>NZ_CP016474.1:0-2400000 GCF_001693255.1 Picosynechococcus sp. PCC 7003 | reverse complement strand
GAAGCCGGTTTACGGGCCGCCGAAGAAACTGTCGGTGGTCAAGTGATGAGCCATTACACCGTCCCCAACCCCCCCGATAATGTTGTCGGGATTTTACCCCTGGAATATACCCAGGCTTCCCTCGAATTTCGCTCTTAGTGCCGCGAAGATCTTGGTGTTTTGCCCAGTTTAGAGAATAATATGTGCTTGGGTGAAGAACCAAATATAAATAAGTTTTACTAATCACAAAGATAAAGGAGACCCCCTATGCCCGCTCAATCTGCGGTTGGATCACTTGAAACAAAAGGCTTTCCCGGAGTACTTGCCGCTGCAGATGCGATGGTGAAAGCCGGTCGTGTAACCCTAGTGGGCTACATTCGGGTGGGTAGTGCCCGCTTCAATATCAACATTCGTGGCGACGTCTCGGAAGTTAAAACCGCCATGGCTGCCGGGATCGAAGCCGTCGAGAAAGCCCATGGTGGTGTTTTAGAATCCTGGGTGATTATTCCCCGGCCCCACCCCAACGTTTGTGCGGTACTCCCCATCGACTACGGCGAAGATGTTGAACCCTACCGGGCTGCCGTAGAAGGTACTCGCGTTTAAATTAACCTTGTTAAAATCCGCAGATTCATCACAGAAAAGCCTATTTTGATGGGCTTTTTTCGTTGTTGGGTCAGGGCGATAGGTGATGTTAAATAGAACATAGGACTGAATAAATTTGGAGGGAATCATGGCGAATCTGATTGACTTGGCACAGCAAACTCGGGCCGCGGCCCAAAAACTCGGCACGTTAAGCTTGGCTCAGCGTAATGATGCTTTAGAAAAAGTGGCCCAAGCCCTCGCGGCAAATCAGGCGAAAATCGTCGCGGCAAACCAAGCAGATTGTGAAGCAGCCCAGCGAGATGGGATTGCACCAGCCCTCTATGCCCGTCTGAAGTTGGGAGAGAGCAAATTGCAAGGGGCGATCGCCGGTATCTATGATGTAATTAACCTCCCTGATCCCATTGGCCATCTCCAGTTACACCGAGAGTTAGATCAAGATTTAGTCCTCAAGCGAGTCACCTGTCCCCTGGGGGTTTTAGGGATTATTTTTGAAGCCCGCCCAGAAGCGCTGATTCAGATCACCAGCCTCGCAATTAAATCGGGTAATGGTGTGATTCTCAAAGGGGGTAAAGAAGCAATTCAATCCTGCACTGTGTTGACAGAAATTATCCAAACCGCCCTCCAGGACACTGCCGTTTCGCCCCAGGCTGTCACCCTTCTGACCACCCGCGAAGAAATTAAAACCCTCCTGTCCCTCGATGAATATGTGGATCTGATCATCCCGCGTGGTTCTAATGCCTTTGTGCAGTATGTGCAACAAAACACAAATATCCCCGTGCTGGGCCACGCCGACGGTATTTGTCACCTATACGTTGATATGGCGGCAGATTTAAGCAAAACCATTCCGATTGTTGTCGATGCGAAAACCCAGTATCCGGCGGCTTGTAATGCGGTTGAAACGCTGTTGATTCACGAAAAAATTGCCCCAGAATTTCTCCCCCAGATCGCCGCAGCTTTAACGGCGAAACAAGTGACTCTCATTGGCGATGAGACAACCCAAAAGATTATTCCTGTCCAACCCGCGACGACAGAAGATTGGCGCACAGAATATAGCGATTTAGTTCTGGCAATTAAAGTTGTAACCGATGTCGAAGCGGCGATCGCCCACATCAATACCTATGGCTCCAAACACACCGACGGGATCATCACAGAAGATGCAGCCACGGCCCAGATTTTCCTCAATGAAGTGAAGGCAGCGGGCGTTTACCATAATTGCTCGACCCGTTTTGCCGATGGTTTCCGCTACGGCTTTGGCGCAGAGGTGGGCATCAGCACCCAAACCTTACCGCCCCGTGGCCCCGTGGGTTTAGAAGGGCTTGTGACCTACAAATATCATCTGGTCGGCAATGGTCAAATTGCCGCAACCTACAGTGGTCCCGATGCCAAGCCTTTTACCCACCGAGATCTGTAGTGGCGATCGCCGGATAGATTCAATCCCCAAAATCCTCAGAATTAACTGACATTTCCATTCGTGTGGATTAAAAAACCGTTACTGACCTTCTTCTAGGCGTCGTTCCCAATCTTTGGCGAGGTCATCGCGCCCTTGCAGTTGTTGATCCAGGAGATCTTGGTCGGTGCCATAGGTGATGGTTTCGGCGGTGAGAATTTTCTGGGTCGCAAATTGCTGGGCATAGCTTAGTTTTTGTTGCAACTCAGGTTCGCCAGTGTTGAGTAAGACTACCCGTTCTTGTCGCTGGGCGTTGCGATTTTCGATGGTTTGGTTGCGGCGCTGGAGCCAAAAGTAGCGGCCGAGGGGAACGGCCAAAAAGGCGATCGCATAAGCAAAGAGAAGCGGATAAAGGGCCTGGGCAAGACCCACTAAGCCACCGAGTTCGGCCACCAGGGCTGAATCTTGCAATAAAACGCCTAGCATCAGGGCCAAGACTAAGTTGACACCCCCAAGGGCGATCGCCAAAAATTTTTGTCCCGTAGGAGCAAGGGTAAAGGTCCAGCGCTGTTCTTCTAAATATTCAGGAACAGATTTCTGGCGGCGTTCCTGGGCTTTGACCTGTAGTTCTGGAAAGTAATAAACCAAGTCTCCCGTGGGGGACACTTCCGGGTAGCCATTGAACCGGGCCAAGACCGGTAACATGTAACTTTCTTCCGTCTGTTCCGTGGGCGATAACTTGTCGAAATAGGGCGCAAGTTGCTCGGCGATCACAGCCCCATCGTTATTTTGGATCACTTGACCGATGGTTTGCCAGCGGCGTTCCTCCAGGTTCGGATTAGGATCACCATCACCAAACAAGAAAGAAAAAACGGCTTCGAGGAAATTCATTCCCCCTTTCTCTGTTTTGCCCGTCGTGTTCTTGCGGGGCGCAATTGAAGTGCCGTCGCGTCGGGAGCCGTAGTAATTGGGGCTAAAGACGCGGAACAGATCAGGGCCCCACCAAATAAGCCAGGGCATATTAAAAGAACTACGGCGACGAGAGGAGTTGTTATTATCCTGACTGCTGGCGGCGGCAACTAGAGCCAAGATAGCGATCGTCATCAAGAGAATCGACAGGATCAGGGCAATACCAAAAGAGATCCGAATGAGGAAAAAGACCACTTGCCAGGTTTTATCGAGCCATTCCTGGAGCCGAATTTTGAAATACTTATTACGGAGGATTGTTTGGAAATTTTTGGGAAATTCAAAGACAACATCACCCGTTTCTGCCACCTGGAGGTGCCCGCCGGCATCAGCAGCCAGATTATAAAGACCATTTTGGGCCACACTGAGTTCTAGGCCGGCCTGGGTCGCCACTTCCCCGACAGTCGCTCGATATTGGAGGGTTTCGACGGCGCGCATTAGTTGGGGCGAAAAGGTCATGGCTATACGGGTCGCTAGAAATAATCTGGGGGGCTTCTTCTACCAGTATAGAATTGGGTTGAAATTCTGGGGGAGAGAGACATGCTGGGAACGGGATTATTGATCACTTTGGTGGCGATCGCCTTAGGAGTGGGTCTAAATCGAGCGATTCGCGCGGATCAACGCTGGTTTTTCCAATTGCGCCGTCCTGCCTGGCTCACCTTTGAGGGCATTATCCCGGTGGTGTGGACGAGTATTTTTATCTGCGGCATTATTTCGGCGAATTATGTTTGGCATGCGGATCCCCAAGGATTTCGTACCTGGCTGTTGATGGCAGGTTATGGCCTGTTGGAGTTGGTAATCTTGGCCTATACCCCTGTGATGTGCAAAACCCGCAGCCTAACGGTGGGAACCATTATTGGGGCAGCGGGTTTTTTGGTGGGTTTATTGTTGGCGATCGCCGTTTTTCCCGTCTCGAAAATTAGTTTTTGGCTATTGTTTCCTTTTCTACTCTGGAGCCCAGTCGGCACCTACATTACCTGGGAAATGATCTGGCTCAATCCGGGCAAAGGTTAATTAGCGCACATACCACCAGTAAGTGGCCATAGGGATAATTGTCGCCAAGAGGAGCAGCACCACGACCCAAATCGTTGAACTGGTTGTTTTTGTGTCTTCGGCCTTGGTGAAAGTGCTTTCGATATTAATTTCGGCGATGTCTGGGGGGCCGGGATCTGCTTCACCGTTCAAAATGGTACCAATGCGGGCCTCAGCATCAAGGAAGGCTTGGTTATAGGAACTGCTGCGCAGGGGGTAACCGATGGTTTCCCCAGTAATACTCTCGGCTGTCTCCGGTGGGATCAAGTCCTGGACATTATCCCCCAGGGCGATCGCCACATTATTCGTCAGCACATCCATCGCCACGACCACCTCGTTAGCGCCGGCCTCCGGTGTCGGAAACCACTTCGCAAACACCTTATCGGTAAATTCTTCCATGGTCTGACCATAATCGAGACGACGAATCGCGATCAAATGAAGACCCTTGCCCGTTGTTTCCGCTAACTCACTGAGCTCTCGATTTAAACGCCCTTCATTGGCACGACTGATTGCTTCTGCTTGATCCACAATCCAGATCGGTTGATCCCCCGTGGCGTAGGGCACATCATAAACACCAGTGGCCTGGGCTGCCGAAACAAAACCCCCAAAGGTAAACAATACCGTTGCGAGCCACACCCCCAGTTTTTGCCACCATTGCAAGCTTTTGGGTTGAGATATCATTTTTAAAATTATTCCAAAAATTGTGCGTATCTTTTAGGCTCTAGGATAAACCAAGGGCGATCGCCACCGAAACTAACTTACCTTTAAACTGCGCCGATTAACCCCACCGAGCTTTTCCCTACAGCCCCCTAAATTTTAGGCACTGATTTCTCTTAGACACAAAAAAACCCAGTGAATTTTCACCGGGCTTTACAAACAACAAACTCAATTGACCAGATCTACCAATTTGTAATTTTTAAAGTCATATATTGTGGTGGCCGTCGGATAACTAAATCAAAACTCAGATCACCGCACAGAACACCCTGTATAAAAACTTATAAACCAATCCCTAGATGGTGTACATCATCGGTAAGGCAACACAAAGACCATAGGCAACCAGGGCACCACCACAGCCGCCAATTAAGAAGCCAGCCGCAAACTCGCTCCAGCCTTCCTTTGTCCCAAGATTCTCAGGAGGATTGGGCGTCGTCAAAGTTGCAGTGGGTGTGCTGACGCCGACGCTTCCATAAAGAGAAAGGGCAAGGGTCAATAGGGAAATCAAGCCAACGGTTCCTAATAGGCCAGCAACCCCAGCAAAGTCTGCATTCCGCAGTGGGCCGAGGAGAGCAAAGGGGCCATAGAGGAAATAACCATGGGCCATGCCAATTTCTAGACCACGCCGCTGTGCCGAAAGCCCTTGACGATAACCCGGTAGATTATTAATGAAAGCTTTACTAAATGCAGAAGCATTAATCGGAGTCGCGAGGTTTCCTACTTGAGGATCTCCACCATGTTGAATAATGTCCATTTAATGTTTAAGCTCCTCTCAAAACAAACTTACAATTTAAGTTCAGATAAACACTTGTTACGGATTATAAGAGATATTGCTAGATTTACTGGCTTTCTTAGTATTTGGCAACATTTAAGGCAAGTCCTGGGAATTTCGGTCATTTATGTTAAGAATCGTAATGTCTGTTCCCTCCCAAGACCTCTGGCAGTAATATCCAAGGTATTGTGAAAACCAGTTTGTTAATAGCATTTAGGAAAGATTTAATATGAACGGCGCCTACGCAGCTTCTTTTCTGCCTGTAATTCTTGTCCCCTTGGCGGGTGTTGTTTTCCCGGCTTTAGCGATGGGACTTTTGTTTAACTACATTGAATCTGACGCTTAAACAAAAAATTCGGGGCGATCGCCTCAGTAATTTACTTCACATTTAATGTGACTCTCAATTTCCCCATGCACCAAGATAGTGGTTGTGTGGGGAATTGTTTTTAGGGTATGGCACCCTGGGATCGGGGCAAGCTTGGCACGTTCTTGGCCGTTGTCGTTAAGAATAGACAAGAGCCGCTGGGCGTTCTCGCCCCGTCATCTCCTAGGAGGAAAAGCAATGGAATTATATTTTTTTCGCCACGGCATCGCCGCCGACCGGGCTGATTATGCAGAGGATGGCGATCGCCCTTTGACCGCCAAAGGTGAAGCCCGGACAAAACTGGTGGCCCAACGACTAAAGCAGCTTGGGCTGTACTTTGAGGGAATTTTAACGAGTCCCTTATTGCGGGCCAGACAAACCGCAGAAATTTTGGCCGCCGCAGAACTAGGCCCCCACCCCCAGGTCTTCCAGAGCCTAGCCCCCGGAGGTTCCCTGGGGTCATTTTTAGCTTGGCTAGAACGTTGGGAAGCAGCTCCGGATGCGAAATTAGTCCTTGTGGGCCATCAACCAGACTTGGGCGAATGGGCCGAGGCGATCGCCTTTGGTCAAACGGGGCACCACCTCAACCTCAAAAAAGCAGGCATCATTGGCCTTCGTTCGGGTGCCGCCCGGATCCAAGCCCACACCGATAATGAGCTATTTTTGTTGACCTCGCCAAAATGGCTACTGCCATAATCCCCGTGATAGGCTAAGTTAGCCACGGGCATCAAGAAAATTAGCCTCAATATTATTTTTAGGATCTAATCAAGGTACACAGTATGACGACTGGTTGCGAATTTAAACCCGGCTTAGAAGGAATTCCTGCAGCCCAATCCAGCATTAGCTTCGTCGATGGAAAAAATGGCATCCTCGAATACCGGGGGATTCCGATCCAAGAATTGGCCGAAAAAAGTTCTTTCCTCGAAGTTGCCTACCTCCTGATCTGGGGCGAACTGCCGACCTATCAGGAACTTGAAGATTTTAAAAACGATATTCTCTATCACCGTCGGATCAAATACCGCATCCGGGACATGATGAAATGTTTTCCCGAAACCGGTCACCCAATGGATGCTTTGCAAACCTCGGCAGCAGCCCTGGGGCTATTTTATTCCCGTCGTGCCTTGGATGATCCAGAGTACATTCGCCATGCCGTTGTCCGCTTGTTGGCCAAAATCCCTACCATGGTCGCGGCAGCCAATTCGATGCGCAAGGGGAATGATCCCGTCCAGCCCAACGATAGCCTTGATTACGCGGCGAACTTCCTCTATATGATGACTGAGCGTCGTCCCTACGATCTCCAGGCAAAGATTTTTGATATTTGCTTGATGCTCCACGCGGAACACACGATCAATGCTTCGACCTTCTCGGCGATGGTGACGGCTTCAACCTTGACAGATCCCTACGCGGTGATTGCGTCCGCTGTTGGCACCTTGGCTGGGCCGTTGCACGGGGGGGCGAACGAAGAAGTGCTCTTAATGCTCGAAGAAATTGGCTCCGTAGAAAATGTCCGTGGGTATGTCGAGACCTGTGTGGCGAATAAGCAAAAGATTATGGGCTTCGGCCACCGGGTTTATAAGGTTAAAGATCCCCGGGCGGTGATCCTCCAGGGGTTAGCAGAAGAACTCTTTGAACTCGAAGGGGAAGATCCCTACTACAAGATCGCCCTGGAATTAGAAAAAATTGTTGAGGAAAAATACGGCCACAAGGGTATTTTCGCCAATGTCGATTTCTATTCAGGTTTGGTCTATCGCAAGTTGGGGATTCCTAGTGACTTGTTTACACCTCTATTTGCGATCGCCAGGGTTGCGGGTTGGCTCGCCCACTGGAAAGAACAACTGGGTGTCAACCGGATTTTCCGGCCGACCCAGGTCTATACCGGTGTGCATCATCAAAGCTATATTCCAGTAGAAAAACGCGGCTAGAGGAACGGTGCTCACGATGAAATTACGCCGATGGTGCGGCTTGGGGCTTGGGATCTTGCTGCTCTTTCTTTGGGGGTGTGGGGCAAATCCCCCTGGGATGGAAACAGAAACGCTGACCCCCAGTGACCAGTGGCAAACCCTCACGACGGAACAGGTACAGTTGGCGATTCCGCCGGGCTATGTGGGAGGCAATCCAGGCTTGGATCTTCCCGCCATGGTAGCGACCTTGGAGGCCTGGGATAAAGGCGATCGCCTTGAGTGGCTTAATCAAAATGCCGAAACCCTAGAACTGCTCGCTTTTCAAGCAGAGGGCGATCGCCTAAACAGCATCACCATCGTCCAAGAAGAACGTCCAGAAACCCTGACCTTAGAAGATTATCTGCAACAACAGGTGGCCAAACTCCAGGCCGCTGGCATTACGGTGAACCTAACCCAAACGGCGGAGCAAGGGCGCTTAGAATTGAACCGTGGCGACCTCAAACAGGTGAGCTATGTGTATCCGCAAGCGACCACCTTTTGGGTAATTACCTATAGTAGTGATAGACCCACCGCTGCCTTTACGGCTGGGGTCGAGCAAAGCCAACAAAGTTTTCAGGTGCGCCCCGAGTCATCTTAGAAATGCCGTGAACCTTGATCAAGTCATCATTGCCTATAAAGCGGGCGATCCCTTTGCCAAGAAATGGGCCGAACGCTGTGCCCGCGAATTAGAAGCCCAGGGGAGTCGCATTCTGCTCGGCCCCAGCGGCTTTAAAGATAATCCCTATCCCGTATTTTTGGCCTCAGTTAGTGAGCCCATCGATCTCGCCATTGTCCTGGGGGGAGATGGCACCGTTTTGGCGGCAGCCCGCCACCTTTCCAAGGAAAATATTCCGATTCTGGCGGTGAATGTCGGCGGCCACCTGGGCTTTTTGACCGAACCCTTTGAGCAGCTTGAAAATAGCCAGGCCCTGTGGGAACGACTCCGTAACGACGCCTATGCAGTGGAAACCCGGATGATGTTAGAGGCCAAAATCTGTGAAGGCGATCGCCAAGATCCAGAAATTGTCAGCGAAACCTTCTATGCTCTCAATGAAATGTGCGTCAAACCCGCCGCCATTGACCGGATGCCCACCGCCGTCTTTGAAATGGAGGTCGATTGCACCATCGTGGATCAATACCATGGGGACGGATTATTGGTGGCCACTTCCACTGGGTCAACCTGTTACACCGCTTCTGCGAATGGGCCGATTATGCACCCTGGTTTAGAGGCGATCGTTGTGACGCCCATCTGTCCTTTGAGTCTGTCGAGTCGCCCGATTGTCTTGCCCGCTCGCTCTAATGTGGATATCTGGCCCCTCGGAGACTATGACCTGAATAACAAGCTCTGGATGGATGGGGCCTTGGCAACTTCCGTTTGGCCAGGCCAATGGGTCAATGTCCAAAAGGCCCATTGCGACTGCAAATTTATTATCCTGCGGGAAACCTATTCGTTTTATCAAACCATTCGCGATAAGCTCCAGTGGGCCGGATCACGGATCCGCTACCAGAATAACCACCGCAATTAAGCTTAGAGTCCATTTATGAAGCCCCCCTGCCCCCAATTTGGGGGAGATTTAGGGGACAAATTAAGAAATTCATTGACTTGATCATATAGCCGCTTGGGCCGAGGCAAAAAAGAGGCCAAAAGCTTTGGTAACGAAATAGCCTAGGGATTTTTAAAAGAAGAAACGCAACAGCACGGAGCTAATGGCGCTGAGGATGTTACCGGCAGTATTTCCAGAATCTTGTTTCGGGTTGAGGGCGAGGTCAATTTCGTCGAGTAACCTCTGGCTCGCATCCACACCAACGGTCGATCCTTGGCTGGTAAATAGGGTTTGGGCGAAGGTGGCATCCTGTTGGGCCTGGCCAAAGTCCCGCAGTTGATAGCGGGCGATCGCCCGGGAGAGATAAATGGCTCCATTGTCGGGTTCTCGGTTGGCGGCGGCATCATAGTAGGCGATCGCCATGCGGTGATTTTTATTTTCCCCTTCCACAAAGCCCCATTGATAAAGCTGCTCAGCCGAAACGGGAGCATCTAACAGGCCCACCGCCCGCGCAATGTAGAACGTCCGTAGGGAAGTATTGGTAAAATTTGCCCCGGCTAAATAGGCTTCCCGGAGATCGGCACCGTCTAAAATAGCTCCTTCGAGGTCAGCTCCAGCTAAATTGGCCCCCACCAGGGACGCCCCGGTTAAATTGGCCCCCCGCAAATCCGCAAGGCTCAGGTCGGCCCGGCTCAGGTTCGCTTGACGTAAATCCGCTCCCCGTAGGTCAGCCCCATCTAAACGGGCATTAGCGAGGCCGCTCCGGGTCAGTTGACAATTCTGACATTGACGACTCGAAAGCAGTTGGCTGAGGTGGGTCAGGTTTTCGGCTCGTACCTGGGGGGCGATCGCCAAAGGCAGCAAGCAACAGGCGGTAAAGAATAGCTTTTTCATCGGAAATGGGGGGGGAGAACTGGAACTGTAGACCATCAATCAGGGCAAAACGTTTCCGGCTACCACCGATTTTTCTGCGTCCATGGTAGCAGTCACTTCCTTGCGAGGTAACAGATCCATAAAATTCTTTGGGGTTGGGGAACGAAATAACGGGGATATGATGGGGATTAGTGTTTGTCGCCGACAGTCTATCCATGACGCCCCTAAAACTCACCCTGAAAAATTTCCTCAGTTACCGTGATGCCGTTTTAGATTTCACGGGCTTTCACACGGCCTGTATTTGTGGCCCAAATGGGGCCGGAAAATCATCCTTGTTAGAAGCAGTAACCTGGGTGATCTGGGGCAAAAGCCGCACCAGCAGTGCCGATGATGTGATCCACATGGGCGAAATGGATGTGCGGGTCGATTTTGAGTTGCTTTGTCACCAGCAGGTTTATCGAATTATTCGGATGCGATCACGGGGGCGAGGGGCGACTTTGCAATTCCAAGTGCGATCGCCGACGGGGGACTTTACCGCAATTACAGGTAAGGGGATCCGGGAAACCCAAGAACTCATCGATCAAGAGATCAAGCTAGACTACGACACCTTTATTAATTCCGCCTATCTACGTCAGGGCCATGCCGATGAATTTATGGTGGCCAAACCTGCGGATCGCAAAAAGATTTTGAGCGATCTCCTCAAGCTTGACCGCTACGAAAGCCTCGCCCAACTCGCGAAGGACAAAGCGAGATCTTTTAAACTCAAGGCCGATCTCCTCGAAGAAAGCCTCGCCCCCCAAACCGAGCAACTCCGGGCAAAACCCCAGCTAGAAGCAGACCTCGCTGCCATCGAACAGACCATTAGCGAGGGTAAGCAACAAGAAAATCAACTCCAGGATCAGCTCCAAAAAATTCAGGCGATCGCCCAACAACAGCAACTCCTGCAAAGCCAAGCTGAAACGCTCCAGCAACAGCACCAGCGCCGCCACCAAGACCTCACTCGCCTCAGTACCCAGGCCCAACAGCTCCAGCAAGAGTTAGCGCAAAATACAGCGATTCTGCACCAAGCCGACACCATCGAAGCCGAATACCAACGCTGGCAAACCCTCCAGCAGCAGGAAGAACAGCTCAACCAAAAATCCCAGCAATACCAAGACCTCCAGCAGGAGCAACAAACCATTCAGCAAAATATCCAAGCTGAAGAAAATGAGCAGCAACGGCAGATTCAGCAGCTAGAAGTGCAGATCCAGACCCTCATCCAGCAGCAAGCAGAAGTCCAAGAAACCTTGGCGATCGCCCCCGACCTGACCAGCGCCCTAGACCAATTAGAACGCACCCGTAACCAGATCAAGCACCTGGAAGCGGCCCACCACCAAGCCCAACCCCTACTCCAGCAACGGCAACAGTTAGAAAACCAAATCAGCCAGGCCGCCGAAAAACTAAAGTTGCAACTGGCCGCATCTCGACAACAACAGCAAAACCTCGCTGAAAAAATTGCCCAAATTCCCCAGCAGCGGGCGGAATTGCAGCGCCTCGATCAAACCATGGCCGATCTAGACCACCAGAAAAAACATCTAGACCAGATTCAGCAACAACACCTTGATATTTCCACCCAACAAGTCCGTCTCCAGGACGCCGAGCGCAACTGCCAAACACAACTCCAGGAGCTCCAACAAAAACTCGCCCTGCTGCAACAACCGGGGGCCACTTGTCCCCTCTGCGAACAAAACCTTGACCATGACCACCACCAAAATGTGATGGCCAAAACCCAGGCCCAGTACAGTGCCATTGAAGCAGAAATTCTGACGTTTCAAAATGAACTTAAGCGTTGTGGTCAATTGCTGCGTGACTACCACCAGGAACTGAAAGCTGTCGATCAAGTCCGGAGCCGCTATGAAAGCTATGACCAACAAATGATCCGCCTTGAGCAGGCCATTGAAACCAACCAAGCCCTCGAAAAAGAACTGAAACAGGTAGAGCAGGAATTATTAACCCTAGAGCGGGCCCTCCACCTAGAAGCCTACGCTGAGGATCTGCGGGCAGAATTGGCAGAAGTGCAACACCAGTTAGACACCCTGCAATACGATGAATCCCAGTTGGCGATCGCCAGAGAAACCGAAAAAAAATACCGTGGGGCAGAACTAAAAGAGGTGGAATTAAAACAAGCGCGCCAACGCCTGGAGGCCCTTCAACGGGAACTGCCCCAACGGGAAGCAGAACTGAAGGCCCAGCGCCATCAACTCGACCAAAATAGGCACACATCTCCCTGGCAAGTCCGTCTTGCGCAACTTCAGGAGCAGTTAAACGCCCTCAACTACGACCGCAGCACCCACCAACAACTCCGCCAGGCACTCCAACAGGGGCAAATTTGGCAACAACGTCACCTCGAACTGAGCCAAGCCCAACGGCAACAGACCAGCCTGGAAACTCAACTACAGGAGGTAAACCAGCGCCAAACGGTTGCCCAAACGGAACTAGCGCAACTCGAACAACAGATCGCGCAGTTACAAGAAAATTTAGATAATATCCACGCCGATCAAGGGGAGATCAACCACCTGGAAAGTCAATTGCAAACCTGTCGCCAAGCCTTGGAAACAGCAATCACCCAGCGCGGCCAACGACAGCAATCTTTAGAAAATCTCCGGGCGATCGCCCTTGCGCAAAAAAACAGCAAAACAGAACTCAAAGAACTACGGCGTCAATACCGCATCCACCACGAACTCGGTCAAGCCTTCGGGAAAAACGGCATTCAGGCCCTAATGATCGAAAATGCCCTGCCCCAACTAGAAGCCGAAACCAATCAAATCCTCGGTCGCCTCACCGAGCACCAATTCCATGTGCAATTTCTCACCCAAAAGGCTAAGAAAGGCAGCAAAAAAACTAGCGCCCAGATGATCGATACCCTCGATATTGTCATTGCCGATGCCCGGGGCACCCGCGCCTACGAAACCTATTCCGGGGGGGAAGCATTCCGGATCAACTTTTCAATCCGCCTCGCCCTCGCGAAACTCTTAGCCTACCGTTCCGGTACAACGCTCCAAATGCTGGTCATTGATGAAGGCTTTGGCACCCAGGATACCGAAGGCTGTAATCGCTTGATTGGAGCCATCAATGCGATCGCCGCTGACTTTGCCTGTATTCTCGCTGTGACTCACATTCCCCAGTTCAAGGAAGCCTTTCAAAGCCGCATCGAAGTCTATAAAGATCAGCAAGGCTCCCAACTCCAGGTCAACAACTAACCCCCCATATTTCCGACAACTGTGCCTAGAATAGAAACCGTAACAAATCGCAACAGTTGCCCCTGGTATGTCCTTTCACCTCTCTGCCTGGTCCATCAAAAATCCAGTGCCGACCCTCGTGGCCTTCATGATTATGACCATCGTGGGGATCTATTCATTTTTAAACCTTGGCATCGATAATACGCCAAACATCGATATTTCCGCCGTAACGGTGAGTGTGAGCCAGCCAGGGGCGGCCCCAGAAGAGATTGAAACGGAAATCACCAAAAAAATCGAAGATTCCGTCGCCAGCCTCGCCAATATTGACCAAATCACCTCCACCGTGACCGATGGCAATTCCCAGACGGTTGTGAATTTTGAGCTGGGCACCGACACCGACCAGGCGACCAATGATGTGCGCAATGCGATCGCCCAAATTCGCTCATCCTTGCCCCAGGACATCACCGATCCCATTGTCCAAAAACTCGATTTTGCTGGGGGAGCCGTGATGACCTATGCTCTCTCGTCTGGGGAGCGCACCGTCGAAGAACTCAGTGATCTCATTGACCGTCGCATTGGCCGAGAACTCACAAACGTAGAAGGGGTGGCCGAAATTCAGCGATTGGGGGGGGTTGACCGGGAGATTCGCGTCGATCTTGACCCTGATTTGTTACAAGGCTTGGGGATCACCGCAACCCAGGTGAATGACCAGATTGCCCAGTTTAATCTCAACCGTCCCGGGGGCCGCCTCGAACTGGGGGGCAATGAGCAAAATGTCCGCACCCTCGGCAGTGCAGAAAGTATTCAAGAGTTGCAACAATACCCGATCACCTTGCCCAATGGGGATCTCGTCCCCCTAGAAAATCTGGGCCGTGTAGAGGATAGCTTCCGGGAACCTCGGGTGGCAGCAACCCTCAATAATGAGCCGGTGGTGGCGTTCTCAGTACTCCGGAGTCCGGGTAGCACCGTCGTCGGGGTTGATCAAGGGATCCGAAAGGTGATCGCCGAGTTGCAAACCACCCTCCCAGAGGATCTCCGCTTTGATTTAATCTTTACCCGCGCCACAGAAATCCAAGCCTCCTATGACGGCACCATTATGGCTTTGTGGGCTGGCTGTATTTTAACCGTGATCACGGTGGGCTTTTTCCTCAAGGACTGGCGTGCTACCTTAATTACCGCCGCCGCCTTGCCCCTCTCCATTGTGCCGACTTTCTTTGTGATGCAGGCCCTCGACTATACCCTCAACGGGATGACCCTCCTCGCTTTGGCCCTGGCGATCGGGAACTTGGTCGATGATGCCATCTGCATGATTGAAAATATTGACCAACACCTGCAAATGGGCAAAAGACCTTTCCAGGCTGCCATTGACGGCGCCCGGGAAATTGGCCTCGCCGTGGTGGCAACAACTGCAACCATCGTGGCTGTCTTTCTGCCTGTAGCCTTTATGGGGGGCGTGCCGGGGCAATTTTTCCAGCCCTTTGGGGTCACCGTCGCCGTCTCAACGATGTTCTCGACCCTGGTGGCCACCACCATGACCCCGATGCTGAGTGCCTACCTATTGAAATCAAAATTGGGCGCTTTTAATGGCCAAAAACAACCGGGTTTTTATCGGAATCTGCTCGGTTGGGCGCTGCGTCATCGTCTAACAACTCTCCTCATTGCCCTGGTCTTTTTTATTTGCAGCCTCCAGTTGGTCCCTTTCATTCCGAAGGGCTTATTTGCCAGCGGCGATACGGGGATTAGTACGATCGCCTTTGATCTGCCCCCCGGTGCAACCCTGGCCGATAGTGAACAGGTAATGACTGAGGTGAGCGATCGCCTCCAGGCCAATGCCGCCGTGAGTAGTGTTTTGGCAACGGCGACTAGCGTCAACAGTGGCACCATTTATGTCAACCTTGTGCCCCAAGCAGAACGAGTTTCCCAGGCGGAGTTTGAACAAACCCTGCGGCGTGATTTCCAAACCATTCCGGGAGCAAGGGTGTCTTTCCGGAGTACGGGCGGGACAGGCAATTCTAAAGATCTCTCCATTGTGCTCAAAAGTGAAAATGCACCGCTACTCTTGGAAACAGCGACAACCTTAGAGCAACAAATGGGCAGTATACCTGGGTTAGTGGACATTTCCTCCAGTGCGAGCTTGGTTAAACCCGAACTGATTATTCAGCCTGATCCCCAACGGGCCGCCGATCTCGGTGTTTCTGTGGCGGCCATTTCCCGCACCGCTTCCCTGGCGTTAATTGGTGATAATGATTTCAATTTGCCCAAATTTAATTTGAGCGATCGCCAAATCCCGATCCGCGTTCAACTCGATCCCGATCAACGCAGCAACATTGAAACCCTCAAAAATCTCCAAGTACCAAGTAACACCGGTGAATTAGTTCCCCTAGCTGCCGTGGCTGAATTAAAACTTGGCAGTGGTTCGGCCCAGATCGACCGATTTAATCGCTTCCGTCAAGTGGAAGTGGGCGCCAACCTAGAAGGAACCTCTTTAGGAGATGCCTTTGCTGCCGTGAATGCCTTACCAGTGATGAGTCCTTTACCCCCTGGGGTAACCCTTGAACCCGCGGGCGACGCAGAAATTATGCGCGATATTTTTAGCCGTTTCCTCACAGCGTTGGGGGCGGCTGTCCTGTGCATCTATGCAATTCTGGTGCTGCTTTACAATAATTTTCTCTATCCCTTTGGCATTTTGACCGCCTTACCCCTCTCCATTGGGGGGGCTTTGTTGGGTCTGATGATTACCCAAAAGGAACTGGGGTTATTTGCCCTCATTGGCATTGTGCTGTTGATGGGTTTGGTGACAAAAAACGCCATTTTGTTGGTGGACTTTACCCTCTCTGGTCTGCGGGAAGGCAAAACTCTGAAAAAATCCCTCGTCGAAGCTGGGGTTTCTCGGTTACGGCCCATTTGTATGACCTCCCTCTCAACCATTGCCGGGATGTTGCCCATTGCCTTGGAGTTGGGGGCCGATGGTGCAACCCGGAGTCCGATGGCGATCGCCGTGATTGGGGGTTTTAGTACCTCCACCGTTTTAACTCTGATTGTGGTGCCTGTGATTTTTACCTACATTTATCGATTTGTCCGCTGGCTTGTTAAACCTTTTCAGAATGCTCAATCTGCGCCCCTGTGATTTCTTTCCACAAAATTACAGATTTTATCGGACTTGCTCGGATCACCGAAATTTTGTGTCACCATAGTACATCCGAGTAATTTTTTATCTATATTGCGGGCCTGACCCTTAAATCATTCCAGGCCAATCCGAATTAGCTCCTACAGAAGAAGAACACCCTATGACCACGACGACAACTCCCAAAACTTGGAAAGAGGTCCTTGGCGATCGCATTCCGCCCCAGATGGCCGAAGAAATTGACACCTTTGAAAACCAAATGGCCCTCCGCTGCCAGGACAAACTCGACGAAAAAGTTTTTGCCGAACTGCGTCTTCGTCGGGGAGCCTATGGTCAGCGTTACGATAACGGCTTCCGGAATGATGGGGTCAAAGCCAAAGCAATTCCTTTTCCAAAAACAGAACTCACCAAAGGCCCCGATACCAAATGGCAGGCCCCAGGGATGCAGCGGATCAAAATTCCCTACGGCGGGATGACTGCCGAACAGATGGATGTTCTCGCTGACATTTGCGAAGAATACTCCGACAACATTCTCCACATCACCACCCGCCAGGACATTCAACTCCACTTCATTTCCCTCGATAATGTCCCGGATATGCACCGTCGCTTAGCATCCGTAGGGATCACCGTACGGGAAGCCTGTGGTAACTCCGTGCGTAACGTTACCGCTTGTCCCCTTGCCGGTGTTTGCCACGACGAAGTCTTTGATGTCACCGGCCACGCCCAAGAACTCACGGATTTCTTCCTCGGCCACCGCGATATTCAAGATTTTGGCCGTAAATTAAAAATTGCCTTCTCTGGCTGCGAAGATCACCCCTGTGGTCTTACTTCCATGCATGACCTTGGCTTTATCGCTAAAACCAAAGAAATTAATGGTGAAATTGTCAAAGGATTCAAGGTTTATGTCGGTGGTGGCTTAGGTTCTGTACCGTTCCTCGCCAAGCTCTTTGAAGATTTTGTGCCCCTTGAGGAAATTTTTCCCCTCTCCCAGGCCATTTTCCGCGTCTTTGCCCGCCTTGGAGAAAAGAAAAACCGCAATAAAGCCCGGATTAAATTCCTTGTCCAAAAACTGGGCCTAGAAGAATTTAAGCGTCTGGTGACCGAAGAACGGGCCACCCTCGAACCCGATCCCGGTTGGACAGCTTGGGTTGATCGCCTGACGACCTACGAAGAAAAAGGCAAACCAGCCCCCGTCACTGCGGATCAAACCTTCGACCATGGTGAAGAATTCACCCAGTGGAAAACAACTAACCTCTATCCCCAACGGCAACCGGGCTTCTATACCGTTGCGGTTTCTTTGCCCCTAGGGGATGCCACTTCACCCCAGTTCCGGGGTTTGGCCGATATCGTCCGCAAATATACCAATGACACAGTACGGACGACCGTTGAGCAGAATATCTTGATCCGTTGGGTCCATGAAGCAGATTTGCCCGCCCTCTATGCGGATCTCAAGGCGATCAGCCTGCATGCTGGCGGTGCCCATTCGATCATTGACATCACTGCTTGCCCCGGTACAGATACCTGCAAACTAGGGATCGGGAGTTCCCGTGGTCTGGCTGGTGAGCTGCAACGGCGGATGGCGGTCAAGGGTTGGCAGTATGACCAAACCGTGAAAGATATCCGCATCAAAATTAGCGGCTGTTTCAACTCCTGCTCCCAACATATGGTGGCAGAAATCGGTTTCTATGGTTCAAGTCGTCAGGTACAGCGCCGCCGGGTGCCCCACTTTAACCTTGTGCTCGGTGGGGAATGGGCAAACAATGCGTCTACCTACGGTAAATCCATGGGCGTTTTGCCCTCGAAGCGAATTCCCGATGTGGTGGAATTTTTGATTGATACGTTCATGCAAGAGCGGCTCGAAAATGAGAAGTTTACGGACTTCTTTAACCGCATTGGCCGTAAGGAAATGAAAGACCGCCTGCAGCCCTTCACAGATGTTCCCAGCTACGAAGAAGATCCTTCTTTTTATTCTGACTGGGCGGATACCCGCGAATTTACCCTTGGGGATATTGGGGTCGGTGAATGTGCGGGGGAAGTAGTCACCCTCACGGACTTTAGTATGGCCGACGCGGAAAGTCTCCACTTTGATGCGACGGTGTTACTGGATAACCCGCAAAATGGGGACGTTCAACTGGCTGCGGATAAGGCGATCGCCGCCATGGTCAGTGCGGCCCAAGCCCTGTTGAAATTCCAAAATATCGACATTAGCGATGATCCCGAAGTGGTCAGTGCCGAATTCCGCAAGTATTTCTACGATACGGAACTGTTCTTTGATCCCTTTGCGAAGGGGAAATTTGCCCAGTTCTTCTTTTCGGCTCTGAAACACAAGGACAAAGCCGCAAGCCTTGAACAATCCCAACGCTTAGTGGAAGAATCTCGTCTCTTTATCGAAGCGGCCCATGCTTGCAACGGTCGAATGATCGAGGCGGGGATCACCAGTCCGGTGAGCTTTAAGCAATGGCTCCTGAAGCAAGGATTTGGAACCAACTAAACAGCAAAATGTTGCGTTAGGTTCTTCGGACAAAATCGGGTGGGCAGGGTTGCTCACCCCATTTATGTCAACCTTGATCTGTTTTAATGTTGCTCGAAACAGTTATTGTCTAAGTTTCTCAGTCGTCACTTAAAGTAAAAAAACTCGTGTATATTGAACGTTTTTGTGTAAAATTTCCGGCCCAAATGCCCTCTAGTTTTGATGAAGCATCGTTAATCGGGGTTTTTCAGGGATGGATCCGGGATGAAAAAATTGAAGGCACCCTGATCGATGTGGTGGACTATCGCCATGTGCCCGATGGCCCAGGAATTATGCTCGTCACCTACGAAATCAACTATATGATGGAGCACCAGGGGGGTTATGGTCTGTATGCCCAGCGCCGTTGGAGCAGTGTAGAAAATCAACCCCACCCTGAGGCGATCGCCGATTTAGTCCAGTCAGCAGCTAAATTTGGCAGCTTACTTGAACAAGAAACGGAGATCACCCTCAAGGGCAATGAATTTCTCTACATCAGCAATGATCGGCTCCATGGCCCGAATACCGACGAAGGGTTTGCCGCTGTAAAAGCAGATCTCAGCACTGCCTTAACTCAAATCTATGGTGGCAAAGCCTTCACCATTGAGCGGGTACAAAATAATCCCAAGGAGCGTTTAACCCTGGCTGTCAAGGTGGAAAGCCCAGTGGCGATCGCCGAACTTTGTGCAGTTGCGTAAACGCAAAATAATCCTTTAAGATAATTTTCAACAGGATCAAAGCCTACTGCGTTGGTGACTACCAATATTGTTTGTTGATCTATGCTTGAGCTAATTGGGAAGACTATTTAAGTTCTCGCGGTAGTAGACCGGGCTTGTACTCGGAAACGGAAGCTGAGTTCTGTCCTTCCCCCCTGGATTTTCCAGGTCATAAGCTGAGGTAAGACGGCGCGGCGGGTGTAAATCCTGTATTTTTTTGCCTATTTTTGGGGGTGTCAATGCTACGAGTTAGCATAACGGAGCTTCCAAATCAGGCTTGAGGTAAAGTTTGTGACAATGTGGGCAATCACGGGTACGAGTAAATTTCCCGTGGCGATCGCACTGTAGCCGAGAATAAAGCCGATTATCGTTGCCCAAACGGCATAGGGCCACTGCTGGGCGCCGCTGATGTGGAGTACCCCAAAAATTAGGCTCGATAAACAGAGGGCACCCCAACCTAGACCCAAGCCCGGTAACATGATCCCCCGAAATAAAAATTCTTCACTCAGTCCTGGTAATAATCCCAACCAAATGGAATCAGGTACTGCGAGGGGTTTGAGGACAAATTCGAGATAAGTATCGACACTGCGACGATATTCCGCCCAGACGGCATAGAGGACGCTGCTCGCGCCGATGATTCCCAAGGCGATCGCCACCCCCTGAATGAGAGCAAGACCAGAAAATTCCCAGGCCAAAAGTTCCACATTGCCAATTAACCGCCAGAGATTTCCCACAATAAAAAGTAAGAGCGCCGTAATCCCCATCAGGAGCAATACCTGTTGGCGGGATAGTGGTTCCATGGGCGGTTGGTTGGATTGATTCACAGTAATAAATAAAACCTAGATTGCATTGAGCGGCGGCACGGATGGGGTCAAGCTGGCAAACTCTAAACCCGCACGATGGGCAACCATCATCCCGACGGCCTCTAAATATGAGTCTACTCGACGGGCTTTAATCCCAACGGATTCTGGAAAAATGCTTAATGCAGTGTCATTTTCGTTTACAGCAATAATTAATGTTTCAGTTTGGGCCAGGCTCAAAACAGCACTCCCACCGCAGGCACTGGCGGGGATCACCAGGCTATCTACCTGATCGGCCCAGATTTCTCCGGATTGGCGATCGCCTTTGGTGACAAATTGGGGCGCATAGCTTAAACCCGCCAAAATACAGGGCAAGAATGTATAACCCAATTCCTCAGCGGCGGCCTTAGGAGAAAGTTCTGGTTCAATGGGCAACGGGGATAAGGCCGGGGCATGGGCGCAGGGAATTTGAAATTTTTTCACGAGCAGGTGGGAAATTACGGCTTCAGCACCCGCGAGGGCATCCACCCCGGACCCTTGACGATATTGGGCCAAAAGCTCGCTATCTTCATCATCGGGGAAACGGGCAATGACGGCGATCGCCTCTACCTTGGCTTGGGTAATCAACTTTTCCGCTGCCCGCAGCAAACTGCCGACATTTTCGATGGTGCCCCAACTGACCCCCGTTTCGGAAACCTTGAGGGTGACATTTAATGGCGCATCTGTCACAACATAATCCGTGATTGGTAAACCCAAAGTCGCACGACAGGCTTCGGCCCCCTGGATATGGCGAGTTTTTAATTCTGCTTCAATGCCTTGATCGAGAAGTAACCCTACTTTGTTTTGTCGCACCGGTTTTAAGCCCCAATTTCCTGCTGCAAATTGATCGAGGCCATAACCTTCTACATAGAACGTATTCGCCATGGGCCAAAACAGTTGCGCCCCGTTCAACACATTGGGATGGGTAATCAGGCGATCGCACACCTGGGCCATGAGCCGCGCCATGGGAATCCCGTCCCCCGCGTAGCCACCAATTTTCGCGCCGATCCCCGTGGGGATAATCAGCATTGAGGTATAGGGAGCCGTTTGGTTTGGGGTCGGGGTAAAGGACATAAAAATTTACTGGAAAGGAACGTTTGAGAAATTTAGCACTAATCCGGAAACAGCTTCAGCCCCCCAGCGTTTTTGAGTAAAAAAAGAATCTTCCAGCACACCGATGCCGGAAGGCCCAAACAATACGATATACTCCACACTGAAAATAATGTCAGTCAATCACACACAGCAAAGGCAATGGTAGCGGTAGCAATTTTGGCAGCAGGCAAAGGTACAAGAATGAAATCAGACCTCCCGAAGGTGCTGCATTCCCTGGGCGGGCGATCGCTCGTGGAACGGGTAATTGAAAGTTGTGACTTGATCCAACCGGAACGCATTTGTACCATTGTTGGCTACCGTGCCGCTGAGGTGAAAACGGCCCTGGCCCATTTGCCCCACTTAGAATTTGTCGAACAAACAGAACAACTCGGCACCGGTCACGCCGTCCAACAACTCCTCGAACCCCTCAAAGACTTTGCGGGTGATGTGGTCATTCTCAACGGCGATGTGCCCCTACTGCGTCCTGAAACCATTGCAGACCTCGTGAAAACCCACCAGGAGAATAACAATGACGCAACTTTATTAACGGCTCAGTTACCGAATCCCACAGGCTATGGGCGTGTTTTTTGCGATGGCGATAATCTCGTTACTCAAATCGTCGAACACCGCGACTGCAACGATGCCCAGCGGCAGAATAATCGGATCAATGCCGGTGTCTATTGCTTTAAGTGGGAAGTGTTGGCCGAGGCGCTGCCGAAATTAACCACGAACAACGATCAGCAGGAATATTACCTGACAGATGTTATTCTCCACTGCGATAAGGTGATGGCGATGGATGTGGCGGATTTCCAGGAAATTAGCGGCATCAATGACCGTTTTCAGCTTTCGGCTGCCTATGAAATTTTGCAGGATCGCATCAAGGAAAAATGGATGAAGGCTGGCGTGATGATTCATCAGCCCGATACCGTAACCATTGACGACACCGTACAGCTCGAACCAGATGTGATGATCGAACCCCAAACCCATCTGCGGGGCAATAGCGTGATCAAGACTGGTTGCCGTCTGGGGCCAGGCAGTTTGATTGAAAATAGCGTCATTGAAGCCAATACAGCCATTCTTTATAGCGTGGTGAGTGATAGCCAGGTAGGGGAAAATGCCCAAATTGGCCCCTATGCGCACATTCGGGGTCAGGCTAAGGTTGGGGAGCAATGTCGAGTTGGTAATTTTGTCGAAATCAAAAAATCCACCATCGGTAACAGCACTAACATGGCCCACCTCTCCTATATCGGTGATGCAACCCTAGGAGAAAAGGTGAATATCGGCGCGGGAACGATCACCGCTAATTATGACGGGGTAAATAAGCATCAAACGGTGATTGGCGATCGCAGTAAAACCGGAGCCAATAGCGTTCTGGTTGCACCAATAATCATCGGTGAGGATGTGACCATTGCAGCAGGTTCAACAATCACCAAGGATGTGGAGAATGATTGCCTAGTTGTCGCCCGCGCCCGCCAGAAGGAAATTAAAGGCTGGCGCTTGCAGTCTTAGGCGGAGAAGCCAACTTTTCTTAGGCTGTAAGCCCTTATGAAACTAGCCAATGTCACAATTGCTAAACGGGGAAGCGTTTCATTTTGGCGATCGCCTCTTTGGCTGTGCGCATGAGAACAGGTTTAATCTCCGGGATTTGGGGGATTTGCCAGAGGACATCCACCGTGCGCCGTAACATCCGCACAATGTCCCCTTCATCGAGGCTGGTATTTTCACAAAGTTCTGTCCACTCGACGCCCAAGGCCCATTGTTCCACGAGGCCAATAAATTTACTTTCAAGCCAAACAGGCATGGTCACACCACAATGCTTTTGCACTTGGTACAGTTGGCGGCGCAGTTCCCACAGACTAACGGGATTATGGCCCTGGTCTTTTTTACGGATACCGAGCACTTCTAAAACAGCATTGGGTTGAGGATAGTCCGTCCAACTATCGCCCCGGGGGGGTTCGCTGATGATTGCACAGATAGCGGCGGCCAAATGTTCTGGAGCAAGGTGGTCTAATTGGCCTGACAGCAGACACAGCGCCAACCATAGTTCGTTTTCCCCACGAATCGTTGCCGCAGTACGACCTAAGACCGTTGGCGTATAACCATCAAGAGCACGAAATTCCTGTAAGACTTCAATGAGGTTTAGAAAATCTTGCCAATAATAGGAACGTTTGTTGGCATGCTGACGGTAGAGGGTTTGGCGACGGTTTAATTCTTTGCGGAGGTCTTTGCGTCGCTGGTGACGCTTGAGCAGTTTGCCGGGTTTGTCCTGTTGGCTCAGGGGAGAAGCGGCAAATTTGGCCTGGACAGCGACGAGGCGTTGTTTTTGGGCTTCTACTTCGGGGGCTTCGGTGAGGGGTAACAGGTAATCGGCGATCGCCGCCACGAGGGGAAACGCCTCTTGATCCACTTTGCCATTTTTCCCAAGGGTGAGATTTTGATCAATGGGTAGCGGAATTTGCGCCAGTTGATCGGCTGGAAAAAGACCTTCATTGAGGGCGACCACATCCGTTTCTTTGATTAAGTACCAGCGTTTATCGGTGCCCAAACACAAAAACTGTTGTTCCTCAGTTTGCTCGACGAGGACAGCGGGAACAGCTTCTTTGACCCGCAAATTTTTCCCTTTAAGGTGCAAGATTGAGCCGAGGGGGAGCTGGTCTAATAACGGGGCCAACAGTTTGCGGTTTTCTAGTTCCGCCTGTTCCCGGAGGATGCCTAATAGCCGTTCTTCTTCTTTGAGCCGTTCTTTGAGTTTGCTGTAGCGTTCAAAGTTCCGTTCGTCAAAGGCTGCGAGGTCAATATCAAGATGGGCAATTTCCGTAGTCAGTTCGGCGATCGCCTCCTGTTCCGGACTGAGTTGTTGTTGCACCTGGTATTCCGCAAAACTCCGGGATAAGAGTTCCTTAGATTCTTCCAGGCTATGTTTTTGCAACAGGTTCAAGACCATGCCATAGGACGGCGTAAACCAACTGCGCAGGGGTTCTGCACTAGAAAGAGCAAGCCGAGACGCTTCCTTGGCCCCTTCAAAGGGGGTTTCCACAGTGACCACATAACCCACTTTATCCATGCCCCGCCGACCCGCTCGACCCGCCATCTGCAAAAATTCCGAGGGGGTGAGCATCCGATGGCCTTCATCGGTTCGTTTCGAGAGGGCAGAAATTACCGTGGTGCGGGCGGGCATATTGATCCCTGCGGCCAAAGTCGCCGTCGCAAAAACCAATTTCACGAGGCCCATTTCAAACAGCTTTTCGACGAGTTCCTTCCAGGCCGGCAGAATCCCCGCGTGGTGAGCCGCGATGCCCCGCAGTAGCGGTTCTACTTGTTCGGGACGGGCAAATTTTGACTGCTGGGCAAGGTATTGCCAGAGTTGCTCCCGCAGGGGGAGATTGGCCTGGAGATAGTCCACCAGTTTTTCGGTAGAAAAGGGATTTTTGGCGATGAAGTCCAGCACCAGGGCTTTAAATTCTGGGGTGCCATCATATTGATTAAGGAGCTTTTCCTGGAGCTTCCCTTGGTTATCCAAGAAAAAGTGGAGCAGGGTGGCTTCTAATAATTTGGCTTCTTCTGGGGAAACGAGGGTGATGTCATTGAGTTGGGTGACCGAGCGATCGCAGCCCCGTCGACTGAAAATGATGTAAATCGCTGGTAGCAGATCCTTTTGCCGGAGTTGCCGCACAATGGCGAATAAGCTGGGGCAGTCTTCCCGCTGGCGTTTCTTGCGCTTGCCTTGGGGGGCATTGGTGCGCGATCGCAAGCGCGTATTCATCTTTTCTCCTGCCTGATCGAGGAGCGGGTACAAGCCTTTTTTGTTGCTATAGAGAAACTCCAGGGGCACGGGGCGGTGGTCAGAATCAACTAATTCGCAGCGGTGTTCTTTGCTGTTGGGGTGGTCTTCGTGGGCCGCTTGACGAGTTCTATTAATCCAGGCGGTAAAAATCTCTGGGTTGCCAATGGTCGCCGATAGGCCAACAATTTGAATCTCGGAGGGGCAGTAAATAATGGATTCTTCCCAGACAGTGCCGCGACCGCGATCGCTAATGTAGTGGCATTCATCGAGCACCACTGTTAAGACATTTTCGAGGGACGTACCCACCTGACCAATGGGGGTTTCGTAGAGCATATTCCGGAAAATTTCCGTGGTCATCACGACGATGGTCGCCTGGGCATTGATGATGATATCGCCTGTGATCAAACCCACTTGTTTTTCGCCGAAGGTTTCGCCAAAATCCCGGAACTTTTGGTTGGAAAGGGCTTTGAGGGGAGTGGTATAAAAAACCCGTTGACCCATGGCGAGGGCACGGTGGATCGCATACTCACCAATGACGGTTTTACCGGAGCCAGTCGGCGCACAGACCACCACGGATCTGTCGGCATCAAGGGCGGCGATCGCCTGTTTTTGAAACTGATCTAACTGAAACGGAAAAACTTGATTTAAATCTACTTGCAACCTAACCCACCTTTGCTCCTGATTCGGTATTGTGGCCTAACGAATTCGGTCTACCGAAATCAAAAAACTGTTTATGCTATGAATGTTCTGTCCAAAATCCATTATAAAGGGGAGTCCCCCAGGCCCAGAGAATCCACGGGAAAATGCCAGCCTATCTTACAAAAAAAATGTGCTGTGGACAGGGTTTTTATGTTTGCACAAACTAGGAGCGTTAAAGTTCTATGCTTCCGGGGTGTGGTCTGGCGTTTGATTGTTGAGAGACCAATGGTATTCGTAGGGGATACGGAGCTGGTCACAACTACGCTCTAGTTGCTTTTGTTGAGAAAAAGCCTTGCGCAGGGTGAGGATCAATTGCTGGATTTGAGTCCGGGTCATGGGATCTTTGGTGGCGACCCGTTGGGCTTTGCGCTCCAAAATTTGCAGGATCGTTTCGTAGTGGATGTGGGAGGGCAGGGGTAAGGGTTCCATGGTCATAGAAGAATAATAGTTTGCCGAATTTTGTTGACTTTGAGGTCTCACTATATCAAAGGTTTGGGGGGAGCTTTTGGACAGGCGATCGCCAACCCCAAATCCCCAGGGGCAAAATTTCTGCCAGGATACTAACCCCCCGCATCAAGGCCACGATGGTTAAAAGACTGCCAACGCCGACATTTGTGTTCCCGACGGTTTCTAAAAGGGCCAAGGCCACCACCTCAAATACCCCTAATCCCCCCGGTGCCCCAGGAATAATAAATCCAGCCAACCAGGCCCCACTAAACACCCCCAGCAGTTGGGGAATCTGAGCACTACTCAGGGGGGCGATCGCCCACCACGTTAAAAGAAATCCTGTCCCCCGCAGGCCGATGAAAATCAATTCTCCCAGGAGAGGTTGCCAGGGGTAAATTTTCAAGCGTACTGGGTCATGATCCTGGGTTTTTCCCCGGGAAACCTTTTGGATTACGGGATTGAAAAAATAAGGATGGATTCCACCCAGAACACCGATCAAGCCCAAGGGCACCAATAATTTTAGTAGCGGCAATTGCTCCATCTGCACGAGGCTGCCCCCCAACCCCAAGACCAAGGCGATCGCCGCTGCCGCTGCCAATAGAAGGGGTTCCAGGAGCACCGCTAAGCTGGCCACCCCCCAGGGACTCCCCACCGCCACAATCCGGGTCATTCGCCCGTAGAAATGCCAAATATTTCCCGGCAGATACTTCGCCATGTTGGTGCGAAGATATAAGGCGATCGCCTCCCCATAACCAATGGGCACCCGAAACATCGCCAGAATCCGGCCCCACACCAAGGCCGACCACACATGGGATGCCGTTGTCACCAAGACACTCGCCCCCACCAAGAGCCACCCCCGTCGTTCCAGGCGAATTTGAGCCACCTCTTGCCAATGGTTCCGGAGGGTTACCAACAAAAAAAAGAGCGTCAGGCCAACAATAAACCAACGCAAATAGGGCTTGATCCGCGATAACTTTTCTTTCAAAATTCCTGCCAGATGCCTATGACTGACCCGATTCAACACTGCGGGCATTATAGATGCTCATAGCCTTCTCCACCCCTTCCCGGAGACTCAAGGCTAACGCTTCCTCCGCCAGCCCTAGCACATCATTTAAAACGGGCTTCTCTGCTGGCGCAAATTTCCCAAGCACATGGGCGATGGTGGGTCGATCGCCTTGGAGTTGGGTTTTGCCGATGCCAATGCGTAATCGAGGAAAACTTTGGGTCCCCAGATGGGAAATGATGGATTTAATCCCATTGTGCCCCCCTGCGGATCCTTGCAGGCGTAACCGCAGTCGCCCTAGGGGGAGATCCATATCGTCGTAAACCACCAGTACCGATTCCGGTGGAATTTTGTACCAATCAATCACGGCTCGTAACGACTGCCCAGAACGGTTCATATAGGTGGTGGGTTTGAGCAAACCGAGTTTTTGGCCATTGCGGCGCACCTCCGCCCAAACCCCTTGAAATTTCCGATTGTCCTGGAGGGTCGCACCCCAATCTGCGGCGAGGCGATCAACAAATTCAAAACCAATGTTATGGCGCGTGTGATCGTACTTCGGTTCTGGATTCCCCAGCCCCACAATCAACTGGGGAATGACGAGCGGTTTGTCTTGACCCATAACCTCACAAAATACTTAGTAGGACTTTGACTGCTCAAAGAGCGTTTCTAAGTATACTCTGGCGCAGGTACGGTAATTTTCGGCCTCTCGTGGGGTCTGCCCTTCTCCGGTTTGGAGCAGAAATTGGGACAACGCCGCCGCAAACACCCGGTCTTGATCCCAATTGGGATGGGTTTCTAGGTAGTCGGTTAGGGATTGGTGTAGGGCTTCGGGAATTTCGGCCAAAATGCTCACGGTGGGATTCATCATTAACTTTAGCTCTGTCGGAATCTGCGGGACTAAAAAATCAAACTAGCGAGGGACGAAGGAACGGATTTCAGAACTGCTGAAAAATGGTCTTGGCGTTTTGTTCGGTTTCGTCTGTCGTCGCCCTATTGTTGTCTATGGATGGGTGGGTTTGTCAATATTGCAAAATGTTACGGCAAGGCGATCGCCTTTTGGCTGTCCACGAAAAATCAGGGGTTTCAGGGGGATTTTGTTTACGGTTCTTCATATTTTTCCGCCTTTGTAGTGTGGATCTTGAGTTCAAAAGGAGAATTCCCCAAACCAATGCTAAGCCCCAAGAAAATCGTTTTGAGCTGTGGAAAACCTGGGGAAAGTTGTGGAAAAAATGAAACAGATTGGGGAAACCATGGGGAATCATTGGGGGAATTTTTGCGGGAAAAATAAGAATTGCAAATTTGTGAGGAAAGATGAATTTTGTCAGGATTTTTGTTTAAATTTTAGAATCAAAATATCTTCCGGTACGCCGCCTCCCCATGCACAATCGCCACCCCCAAGCCGTCGCTAGTTCGAGTCCTGCTATCCCCCAAAAGCTTGATGTGCGCGCCTGTGGCATCAACAAAAACCATTGGTATGTGACGGCTCGCAGTGCTGAATTAACGGACCAGCCCCTGGGGTTTACCCTCTGGAATGAAGATTTTGTGCTCTACCGGGATCACACAGGTCAAGTCCAAGCCCTCGAAGACCGCTGTCCCCACCGCCAGGTGAAGCTCAGTGCCGGTCAAGTGGTTGGGGATAACCTTGAATGTGCTTACCATGGTTGGCAGTTTGACACGTCTGGTACCTGCGCCCATGTGCCCTATCTCGCAGAAAATCAGAAGCGGCCCGCCTGTAAGATTCGTACCCTACCCGTGCGGGAACAGGATGGTTTTATTTGGGTTTTTCCAGGGAATCCTGAACGTTTAACTGATGGGACGATTCAACCCCTGCCGATCCCAGAATGGGATCATCTAAACTACATTGTCAGCGTCACGACCATTGACTGTGAGGGGCATTTTTCTTATCTCATTGAAAACTTGATGGATATGTACCACGGTCACCTCCATGACAATTATCAAGCGTGGGCTTCGGCAAAGTTAGAGGATATTCAGGTGACCGAGCAGCGGGTAGATGCCCACTACGAAGCCCAGAGCTATTATAAAATTGATAAGATTTGGTCGATCTCCCAATTGTTTTTTCCGGCCCTGCGCAAGCTCCACCCGGAACCGTTGGATGTCAGCTATGTTTACCCCAACTGGAGCGCGACCTTGGGGAATGATTTTAAAATTATGTGCTTGTTTTGTCCGACCCACAGCACCCGCACCCGCGCTTACTTGTTGCATTTCACTTCCCTTAATGCCTTTTGGCGACTCCACAAACTGCCGGTGCCGTTCCGCCGCTGGGTAAAGGATCTCTGTTTCAATGCGGCCAAAGGGTTATTGGATGGCTTGGTAGAGCAAGATGTGCTGATGATCGAGCAGGAGCAACGGGCTTATCTGGAAAATCCTCAGCGCCAAAATGTGGAACTCAACCGTGCGCTGATGGCGGTGCAACGTTTAATCAAACAGCAGGCGATCGCCCAGGGTGAGATAACTCAATAAAGGCAGAATTTGCGTTCAAATTTAGTTCAAAAGCTGGCGGCGTTTTTGCTCAAATTCATATTCCGTGATCAGTCCTTCTATCCGGAGTTTTTCCAGTTCCCGGAGCGCTTCGGCAATGGCAGCAGTTTGTTGGACAGCGGCGATCGCCTGGTCAGCAGCCGGGGCTTTTGTTAAACCAAACCGGGCTTGGAACGAGTCAAAATCTTGCAGTAGGTACCAGACGGCTTCGATGGCACAGGCAATTTGGGGGATCGGCGTTGACCAGAGGAGAATATACACAACCCCCCAAACCGGTTGCCCCACATAAAATTTGTGGACGCCTGAGAGGGGCGTTACCGAACCAAGGAGGGCGAGACCGACAGCAACTTTGCGGTCTTTGGGCTGGGTCAAAAATTTGGCGATCGCCTGTTTCATGGCATTTAGATGTGGAAAACCATACTTTGCGACGGGAAATGCCTCCACTAAAATTTAAGGAAGACACTCACCCCCTATGGTAGAGCAACTTATCCAAGCCGTAGCAGTGCATAGGAGTAATGATGGGATTTTTTGACTCAGAAATTGTCCAGCAGGAAGCCAAAACTTTATTTGAAGACTACCAAAACTTAGTCCAACTCGGCAGTGACTTTGGTAAGTTCGACCGGGAAGGCAAGAAAATGTACATCGACCAGATGGAAAGCGTTATGGATCGCTACAAAATTTTCATGAAACGCTTTGAACTCTCCGATGACTTTATGGCCCAAATGGCTGTTGAGCAGATGAAAACCCAGCTTGGTCAGTTTGGCATGACTCCCCAACAAATGTTTGACCAGATGAATCTGACCCTCGAACGCATGAAGGCCCAAATCCCTGACTAATGGCACCAAAAACAATTATTGCCTTTGACTTTGACGGGGTGATCTGTGACGGGCTGCCGGAATATTTCCATTCCGCTTGCCTTGCGTATCAAACGATTTGGCCCAGTACGCCGGAAGATTTGTTGACAGAATTACAGGCGGACTTCAACGAATTACGGCCTTTAATCGAAACGGGTTGGGAGATGATCATCCTCCTACGAGCTTTACAACAACACATTCCTAAAGCGCGACTCTGGGCAGCTTGGCAAATTGTTGTTCAGCAGATTCTCCAGCAGGAAAATCTGAATTCTGCCCAGTTAATAGAAGCCCTTGATCGAGTGCGCGATCGCCAACTGCAAACCCAGTTAGACCAATGGCGGGGACGACACCAATTTTATCCGGGAATGGTGAAATTACTGCAAAATTTACTGGATCAGGATGACGTAACGCCCTATATCATCACGACGAAAGAAGCCCGTTTTACGCGACAATTACTCCAGCATCAGAATGTCGATTTCCCGGCGGCCCAAATTTTTGGCAAAGAGCAAAAACAACCCAAAACTATCACCTTAAAGCAATTGCTTACACCGGAGGTAGAAACTTTTCTATTCATTGAAGATCGCCTCAAAACCCTGGAAAAAGTTCAACAGCAACCGGAATTAAACACCCTGCAACTGTTTCTTGCAGACTGGGGCTATAACACTGCCCCTGAGCGATCTACCGCCACAAAACAGGGGATCCCTGTCGTGAATTTGTCCCAATGGGTTCAAACGGTCACTGAAAAAACTCGCTAAAGTCTACAGTTGCCGTTCTACTTGGATCATCCGCCGATAGGATAGCCATCCCCCTGCGATCATCGCCAGGGCAAAAATTCCCAAAAACCATAAATGATTGGCGATCGCCCCAATGGTTTCCCCCTCAGCCCAAAGACCCACTAAGGCTTCATTCATGTGAAAAATCGGATTATATTGGGCCGCATTTAGCAGAGCTTCCGGGAAGAGGGAGGTCGGTAAAAAAGCGCCCCCAAGGATCAACAACGGTACGCCGAAGGTCGCCACCAACGCATTGACATCCTCTGTGCGTTTCGCCAATTGAGTTCCCAGAATAAAGCCGACTCCTACATAGGCGATGATGCTCAGGAAAATAATCCCAATGCCCACCACCACCGACCCCGTGAAGGTCGCGCCCACAAAAATGGCGATCGCAAAAACAAGCAAAGCCTGACCAATCCCAATCAAACAATGGGCGAGGAAAATCCCCAGAAAATAAGCCGTCCCACTCAAAGGGGAAATAAATAAACGCTTGAGGGTGTGCTGTTCCCGTTCCGAAACCACCGTCGCAATACTGCCCCCCAAGCAGCTAAAAAAGAGAGCTGCCCCCACCAACGTCGAAGGCGCCGCAAATTCCATCGCTTCAGCCAAGCTCAAACCTGCCCGTTCCGCCAAAATAAACCCATTGAGGAACAGGAGAGAAACGGGAAATAAAATCCAAAAAATTAAGCTCCGTCGCCGCCGCCACAACTCCAGTAAAATTCTCTGGCTAACGGCGATCGTTTCGTACCAATATTTCATCCGTAAAGGTGCCTAGAGATTATGCCCTACAGCGTTTCATCTAACTCCGCAATCAATTCGTCTAATTCTTCGAGGGCTTGGTTAACATCGAGTCGCAGAGTGCCAATATTGGGGTTTTCGAGCAGCTTGAGTAATACCGTCCGTTTACCTTTGATCGCGTCAATTTTTGTTTTGAGTACAGCCAGATCTGTCATAGCAATTCAAGATTTGTAGGAATAAATACCATCCGCTAAAGACCATACCCCAAAAAATGGGAGCTTGCCCAGATTTACTCGATATCCGCGAGGTTGATTCGAGAAGGGCGCTGTTCTGCGAGGCCCCCCGCTTCCTTGAGTTTGGCGATAAATTCTTCTGTTAGTTTCATAAATGCTTTGGCCCCCGCCGTGTTCGGCATCGAAACCACGACCGGCTGAAATGTATCAAGGGCCTTGGCAACATTCACATCCATCGGAATTTTGTACTTAAAAATTTGCGTACTGGTAAAGTCATCGCTGACCCGTTTCATCACTTGGTTATAGTAGCGATTCAGCAAGCTCCCACCAGAAAGAATGAAGACGATGCCCAATAGATCTAACTTAATCGGATCAATATTTCTAGGATCAGTGTCTTGGTGGCTATCCCGTAGGGCACGGATCCGCCGTTGCAGGAGTTGGATGCCCACCACAGATAAAGGTTCGGGACGGGCCGGCAAAATATAAAAATCGCTGGCGGCCAAACCACTCCGGGTGACCAAGTTATAGCCGGGGGCACAGTCCATAATGATGAAGTCGTATTTATCCATCACCGGCGCCAGAATCTTACGAATTAAGACCAGCTCAAAATTGTTCCAGATGGCTTGAAAGTCTAGGTTCGGATCTTTGTGGGCTTTTTGGTGAAGCATGTCCGAGACGAGATATTCGTCGTAAAGCTCGATGTCACCAGGAAGCAAATCTAGGCCCTGGACATTGGCAATGTAAGGACAAATGATGTCGTTGATATCTAGGCTTTGCTTGAGGGTCGGCTTGATGGCCGTTTCGATGAGGTGGCTAATGGTACGGCGGCCTTTGCGGATGCGGGCAAAATCCTGGGGGGGCATCAAACTGAGGGTGGCACTAATCTGGGAGTCGAGGTCAACAACAAGTACGCGTTTTTTGTGATGGCGGGCAAGGCAGGCGGCGAGGTTGACGGTGAGGGTGGTTTTACCAACGCCCCCTTTCATATTGACGGTACTAATGATGAGTGCCATAGAAACCTGGGAAATAGATGATTGGGTTAGTGGGTTGACAGGGAAGTTAAGGGGATTAGGTTAAGATTTTTAGTTATTGTACCGCCATCTTCTAGTTTCCTTTGGGAATTAGTGAAACCGAAAAATTTAGGGTGTTGATGGTCAGGGATTCTGTAAAAAAATAGGGTTAAATCATTTTTCATCAATGGGTCAGTTTGCCTGGGAAAATTTAGCAGAATATCTCCGTTTATCGATTGCGCCCCAGGCGGAAAAGCTGGATCAAGATCCCCTTGCTCTCAGTCAGGCCCTTGATGGTCTAGGCGATCGCCATCTCTTGGCACTCCGGGTACCCGAAAAATTAGGGGGTTCTGGGTTGAGCGCCGTTGAATATTACCAAGCCACGGTGGCCATGGCGGCGGCTTCGGGGGCCTTGGCTTTCCTCCAAACCTAACACCAGAGTGCGGCCAGTCGCATTGCCCGGTTTGGCAACTCTGAGCAACAGCGGTTATTACCCCAAATGGCCAGGGGAAATGTGCGGATCGGTGTGGGCTTTTCCCATCTCCGGCGGCGGGGCGAACCTGCGGTACGGGCAATCCCCCAGGGCGAGAGTTATTGCTTAACGGGTACTATCCCTTGGGTGACGGGCTATGGTTTTTTTCAACGGGCGATCGCCGGGGCCACTTTACCCGACGGTTCAGAATTGTATGGTTTGATTCCCCTCGAAACATCACAGCATTCAGGGCAGGGAGAAATTTTTTGTAGTCAACCCCTCCCCCTTGCTGCCATGGGGGTGAGTCAGACAGTGACGGTCAAACTCCAAAATTGGTTGGTTCCCGCTGCCGATGTTCTGGTGATCCAGCCCCCTGGCACGATCCACAAAGGCGATCGCCAGCAGATTTTGCACCATGGCTTTTTTGCGCTCGGCTGCGCCCGGGGTGTGCTTAATTGGTTAGCGACGACTGACTTTGACGATGTAACAGCCCTAGAAGACCACTGGCAGGCACTCCATGAGCAGTTGTTTTGCGCCATTAAGGAACCCCAAAAAGAAAGTTTCCAAACCAAACTGGCGTTGCGTCTCAGCGCAATCCAAACGGCCCAAACTTTTGCCCAAATTGCTCTTCATTGGTCAGGGGGAGCCGGGAATCTACTCACCAGTCCGGCCCAACGTTTCTATCGCGAAGCAATGATGTACAGCGTCTTTGGTCAAACCCAAACGATTCGCGCCGCCATGGTCAAAAGCTTGCTACCGGGAAAAACTTCAGGATATACTGTTAAATCGAATTATGCGGGTGTAGTTCAGTGGTAGAACGTCAGCTTCCCAAGCTGAATGTCGTCGGTTCGAGTCCGATCATCCGCTTTGACTTGGAAAATCAAAGTTGTTTCCCAGGATTAAAATTGAGTGGTTTTGCGCCATTCAGTTTGAAACAATTATCAGCCCCCCAAACACCCAAAAAGATTCCCAGCAGAGTGTTGAATCCACTGGGAACTGAAATTTTGAGACTATCTAAGGGTAAAAAATTCGCCTTTTAGTATTTACGCCAACGATTCAGATAAAATTCACCGATGCTGGCAACCCCTGTCGCTTGGTGAGTTTGGGCTTCTAAAGCTCGGAGGCGATCACCTTGCAATTTGTATTGTTGCTGCAAATCCGCATGGGCTTGTTTCAAAGTGGCGAGGGTCTGGCCTTGGTCGGTTTGGGCTGCTATTTGTGCTCGACTAGACTGTAGCGCCTGTTCGAGTTGAGCAATCGTCTGGCGCTGCTGGGTAATTTGGCTTTGCAATGTTGCCTCAGCAGTTGTGGCTGCCTGGAGTTGCTGTTGAAGTTTTTCTGTTTCTTGTTGCAGGGCTGCGAGACGTTTCTGAAGTTGGGTCTGTTCGGCTTGAGTTTTTTCTGCGGCTAATCCCTTTTGCTGCAGTTGAGCGATCTCTGCTTTCTGAGATTCAAGGGTTTGGACAAGGGTTTTGTTCTCCCCTTGAATTTTTTCAAACTTGGCCGTTCCTTGGTCAAGTTCTTGTTGTAATGTCTTGTTTTTTTCGTTGGTTGAATCGAGGTTTTTTTCTGATTCGTTTAATTGTTTCGTTAAGGCTTGAATCTGATTTTTTTGATCGGCAATTTGCTTTTCAAGGGTCGCAACTTGCTGGGATTGATTAGTCGTTGTCGAAGTCGATTTTTCGGCGGTATTGGGACGAGTCACTGGCCGTTTAAGGGAAGGAGAAGCCTCTGCTAATTTGGCTTCTAGATCGGCAATGATCTTCGCTTGGGAAGCAATTTTTGCTGCTAATTCTGTATCGGGGCTAGGGGTCGTTGGTGCGGTCTCGGCAGCAGCGGTTTCAGCTAAGTCTACTTGTACTTTTGCCGTGTCTTCGGCCTCTTTTTCGACAGACACCAAGAGTTTCTTTTCTGCTTCCGGTGCCGTGATTGCAACAGTGCCCGCCATCAGGTTTTCGATGAAGGCAGACCGGGAAAAGCCGGATTTTTGAGCCATTTCTGCAAGGCGATCGATGGCTTGGGACGTAAGGGATAGGGTAACAGCATTTTTGCCAGTGGTCTTACGTTTCTTTTTTGCCATGTAGATTGCCTCAAAATTCACTCTAGCCTTTAACTATAGGATAGGCATCTGCCCACTGTAAAGTCAGAAAAAGGCTTCATAATACTTCACAAAAGAAAATTATTGACCTTCTTTAAGGCTCTGGGGATCAGCGAGTTTTTTAGTGGCTAAAGGAGGCATTGGCCAGCCTAAACGGGTTGGTTGTTGGTAGATTTTGCGGAGGGTATTGATATCAGCAGCGGAGATCCTTGCTTGGGTGCCCATTTGTCTTGGGAAAAGCGCATCTTCAGCATTGGGGCTATGACCCCAAATACCAAGGGCGTGACCCAATTCATGGCAAGCGGTATTTTGGGTGGCGATCGCCCCTTGGTGATCATTCAGCAGAATGGTCATGCGGTGGCGGAGAATGTTTCGGTCGTCGATGTAGAATTCGTAGCGAGTTTCGGCATTGCGGCCCAAAGAATAGCGAATTTTGCCTGTTTCTGGGTCGATCTCCCTTTGGGCTGGGGGAGCTTGGCGCTGAATCACGATATCGGCGGTATCTGCTGTCTCGAGAATTAACAACGGTAGATAAGTTTGCCACTGGGCGATCGCCGCGATGGTGGCCCATTGCCATTGTTGCTGACGTTGTTGGGCCGCAGGACTGGCAGCGGGATCAAGGGGGGCCACGTAAACGTTCACCGGAAACTCCGACCAGATCAAATGGCCCAGGGGAGAGGGGGTAACCGCCCCGAAGTAATCTTCTGCCGCAGTTATCGGGTCTGACGTCCCTTGGAGCGTTTCTGGCAGAGGATGGGTCTGGGATTGGGGTAAACGCGTGAGCAATTCTGGGCCTAAACCATAGCTGCCCCACTGGAGACCCAAGGCGATCGCTAAACCCCCAAGGAGACCAAACCAAAAACGCCACCCCCAAGGATGACGCCGCCAAGTCCGAAAAATACCGTCTAACCCAGCCAAAAGAATCCTATTGACCAACGACTGGTGTTAACCAACCCGCACTCAGGATGACCGTTAAGCTCATAAAGGTAATACACAAAATCCAAGTAGCACGGTTAAGAGCCGTTTCGGCACTTTTTGTACTGGTAAACATCTGTGCCTGACCGCCAATTCCCCCTAAACCGTCTCCCTTGGGGCTATGGAGTAAGACCAGCAGAATAAGGCCAACGGCGGAGACCATCCACACAATTTGCAAAATAGATTCCAACATAGATCAATGACGAACGAATAAATGTTTGATTTCAGCGGGGAAACTTTAGGATAACCGATTTATCGACGTCGGGTCACGGCATAGGGGGCCGGGGCAATGAGAGATTGGCCAGTCATTTCTTGCGGTTTGTCAATGCCGAGAATATCGAGGATCGTCGGTGCGACATCTGCTAAGCAGCCATTTTCCCGTAACACCACATCACCACCATGGCCCACCACCTTACGGCGTTCCCCTTCAATCAAGATAAAGGGCACAGGGTTGGTTGTGTGTGCTGTCCAAGATTTGCCTTTTTCATCGGCCATATATTCAGCATTGCCGTGGTCAGCGGTAATTAATGTGGTGCCGCCCATTTTGCCGATAGTTGCCACTAAACGACCTAAACAATTATCAACGGTTTCAATGGCCTTTACCGCCGCTTCAAGTTTTCCAGTGTGGCCGACCATGTCGGCGTTCGCGTAATTAATCACCACCAGGCTATAAATACCTTTTTCAATGGCTCGGCAAGCCGCATCCGTCACTGCCTCGGCAGACATTTCTGGCTTTTGGTCGTAGGTGGCAACCTGGGGGCTAGAAATCAGTTCTCGGTCTTCTCCTTCGAAGGCAACCTCTAAACCACCATTGAAAAAATAAGTAACATGGGGATATTTTTCGGTTTCTGCGGTGCGGAATTGCTTCAGGCCATTGTCCGCGATCACTTCCCCAAGGATTTTCGTCAGATTTTGGGGCGCAAAGGCGACGTGCACAGGAAGATTGGCATCGTATTGGGTAAAAGTGACGAAATTAAGATCCGGAATTAATTCCCGTTCAAACCCTTGGAAGTTTTTGTCTACTAGGGCATAGGAAAGTTGTCGGGCGCGGTCGGGTCGGAAATTGTAGAAAATTACGCCATCGCCTGGTTCAATGGCTCCTTCCTTGAGGCGCACAGGCGGGATGAATTCGTCGGTCACGCCGTTGTCGTAGTGGTCTTGGAGAATTTCTGCAAAAGAACGTTGGTCGAAGTTCTCGTTTTGGGTCATTACGTCGTAGGCTTGCTTGACGCGGTCCCAGCGGCGATCGCGATCCATGGCGAAGTAGCGACCACTGATCGTCGAGATCGAGCCGACCCCAAATTTATCGATGTGGGCTTGGATCTGTTGGAGATAGTTAATGCCTTCGGTGGTATTGGTGTCGCGCCCATCGGTAATGGCGTGGATATGAACATCAGCGATGCCGTTAACCTTGGCTAGATCTAATAAACCCAGGAGGTGGTTGATATGGGAGTGGACACCACCGTCTGAACAAAGACCAATGAGGTGTAATTTTTTCCCAGCTTGGCGCGTTTCTCGACAAACTTTAACGAGGACGTCGTTACGGAGAAAGGAGCCGTCTTCAATGGCATCGGAAATACGCACCAGTTCCTGGGGGACGACACGTCCTGCCCCAAGATTTAAGTGACCGACTTCAGAATTCCCCATTTGGCCGTCTGGCAGCCCCACCCTTTTTCCAGAGGTGTGGATTAATGTCGAAGGATATGTAGCGAAAAAGGCATCGACATTTGGTGTATTGGCAGCCGCAATGGCATTTGCGTTAGCTTCTTGACGGTAGCCCCAGCCATCTAAGATTACGAGCACCACTGGGGATACAGGTGCGTTCGCCATGATGAATTCTTTCCTCTATTGTGGGTGTCTGTACGGGGGAATGCAAATCGATAATATCACTTTCTGCAATTTAGACTATCATTCCCAAAAATTAATAATGTTTTAATGTAGTTTTCTCAAAGTTTACTGAAATTTATCAGTCATCTCACATATTTTTCTAACGACGTCGCCAAAGACAAAAGATTGCACCGCCTAACCCCCCTAGGGGAAAGAGGATTGGCGCTAACCAGGCGAGGGTTGCAATTTGCCAACGGCGGAGATTTAGGCGTCGCTCTTGGGGCGTTCTCGGTTGGATTGCCAGGGGAGCGTCTTTCGTCTGGGCAAGCCAATTTACGGTATTGAGTAAGAGGTCACTATTTAGATATTGTTCTAGCCAACCATTGGTCACGAAGGTCATGTTCCCAATTGCCACAAGGCGAGTTGCCTCCATTGTAACTTGGGGATTTATTTTTTCCAGGGCCCAGCCAAAGCTAAGGGGGCCGGGGCGATCGCCTGGGGGGTCAAAGGTGGGATTGGCAATTTCGGGCTGGCTTTCGGCCCAGGTTTGATCATCGGTACTGAGAATTGCGGTGGCGGCGATCGCCTCTTTTGTGTCGATGGAGATGGGGCGCACCGCTTGATAAATGGAGTTCTGGCCAGCGAGAGCAGTGGTGATGGGGTGGTCGCCATATTGATCGAGGACGAGGGTCGTTTGCCCTAAACCGAGGAAATCAGCCCGGTTCACTTGGTCGAGGATCAGCCGTTGGTCGAGGCTGAGGCCCCACTGACCCAGGAGCGAATCTAGCTGGGGATCCGTTTGGGGATCAAGGAGAAGAAGGAGACCATGGTTATTGGCGAGGGCGGTTTCCAAGAGGGTGACTTCCCCTGGGAGAAATGGCGTTTGGGGGCCAATCACGGCAATCAGATCGGCGTCTGGGGGGACTGCGGGGGTTTGGGTGAGATTCAGAGGCGAGACTACATAACCTTGGGTGGTCAACAGTTGGGTCATTTGCCCCAGCCCTCCTGGGATTTGGTCAAGGGGCGGTTCACCGTGGCCTTGGAGGATATATAAATGGGGTTGGCGATCGCCTTGGATTTGCAGAATGCCATTGGTCAGTTGACTTTCTGTGAGGGGTTCCCCCTGGGCTAGGACTTTCAGCAGTTGGGTTTTATCGCCATACTCAAGGTGAACTTCGCCGCGACTCTTGACCTGAAATCGCTGTACTGCCTCAAGATTACGGTCTGGATCAACAAAAACGTAGCGAAAATTATTGGGATTGAGCCGTTGATAATTGTCTAAAAAAGGCTTTAAATTCGCATCGTCTGTTTCCTGGAAAAGCCAAAGGGTTAGAGGTTGAGATAAATTTTGCAGTACCCCTTGGGTTTGGCTAGAGAGGGTGTGGATTTGGTTTTCTGTGAGGTCAATGCGGAGGGGGAGCTGGACAGCTAAAAAATTCGTCAGACAAAAAATCAGCAAAATGGCGATCGCCCCCACAATCCCATTTGTGCCCATCCGGGTAGATCGCCTACTCCAGAACTGTTGCAGCCCCATTCCCAGACCCGAAAAATTTCTGATCCCCCATCCTAATAGCAATAAACCAATAAAAATCAAGCCATAGGCGAAGCCTTCTCCAGTAGCCCCCAGGACGACAGCGCCCGCGACCACCAGGGCCAGTCCCAACCAGATGAAATATCGTGAAAACCGTTGCTGTGGAAACATGATGCTCTGTTGAAAATATCAAGAAACCATTAACGCCGTGCCCAGCGCAAAGCTTCAATGGATTGGGCCGTGAGGACAACCCCCAAAACGCTATAGCTGAGGAGCAAGACAAGACTACTGCTATCGAAAATGCCCTCGAGGAAATTGTTGTAATGTTTCAGTAAAGAGAGGTGTTTGAGACCATCTCCCAATGGCCCCGACAGGCGATCGCCCAGTATATCTACCAGCCACAACATTAGAACCAGGGTAAAGGTCAAGACCGCCGCAATCAGAGAACTATCCGTTAAAGACGACACAAACATCCCCAAAGACAAAATAGCGGCTACCAGTAGCAATAAGCCCAGATGCGCTAAGAGAAAGAGACTGAGGGGAAAGGTCGGGGCCGCATTGGCTAAGACAATCAGTTCCCACAGCACCATAGGCAGGAATAACACCGAAAAAAACGTTACGACTCCCAACAATTTGCCCACTGCCACCGCCCAGTTCGTCACGGGGGAAGTCGCTAAAAGTTCTAGGGTGCCCTGTTTACGTTCTTCGGCATAGAGGCCCATGGAGAGTAATGGCAAAAGAAACAACACTAAAATACCCAAAATTCCCCAAAAAGCCTGGAGAAATTCCGTCGCTACATCAATGGGGGGTAAGGCAACGCCCATCTGTTCTTGGGTAGAGACAAAGGTGACAATCCCCTGGGGGCCAATTAGGAGTGTCAAGAAAAAAAATCCTCCCAAAAACCACAACAACGTCGCAAAAATGTAGGCGAGGGGTGCCGTGAAGTAGCTCTGTAATTCCCGACGAAAAATCGCCACAATATTATTCAGCATTAGCATGGAGTTGTTCAGACAGGGGATCGTTCGCCTCGGCATTCAATAATTCTAAAAAAACATCCTCAAGGCTGGGGCGTAGTCGCTGCATTTCATAGAGGCCCACCCCCGCGTTGACAAGGATTTTTGCAATTTCTTTGCCCCATTCGGGATTATCTTCAGTGGTGAGTCGAAAGCGGGGACGGCGGGGATTTGTTGGTGCTAAAGATTCAATGTGTATGACGCCCGCTAAGGGATCAAGGAGGCGTTGGATTTGCGCCAGTTCGCCGTCGGTCTCTAGTTCATAGCCGTGGTAATTCAGGAAATGGTTTTGGAGGTTCTGGGGGGTATCGGTGGCGACGAGGTGGCCTTGGTTAATCATCACTACCCGGTCACAGGTGAGGCTAACTTCTGAGAGGAGATGGGTTGATAGCAAAATAGTGCGATCGCCGCCTAAAGATTTAATCAGGTGGCGCACTTCGATCATCTGGGCAGGATCTAAACCAACGGTGGGCTCATCGAGAATAATCACCGGGGGATCATGGACGATCGCCTGGGCAATGCCGACCCGTTGCCGATAGCCCTTAGACAGGTTACGAATGTAATGTTTGGCTTTGGGTTGTAACTGGCACTGGGTGAGGGCGGCTCGGATTTTGTGGGGGAGATCGCCAGCGCTGACCCCCTTGAGTTGTGCCACAAAATTGAGGTAGCCAGCCACGGTCATATTGGGATAGAGGGGCGGATTTTCCGGGAGATATCCCAGGTGCCGCCGCACCGCCATGGATTCTGTGTGAACATCATAGCCAGCAATTTTCGCCGTTCCCGTCGTCGCGGGCAGATAGGCACTGAGGATGCGGAGGGTCGTGGTTTTCCCCGCACCGTTTGGCCCCAAGAAACCGACAATTTCCCCTGTTTCTACCCGAAAACTGAGATCGGCGATCGCCTCTGTCTGGCCGTAGGTTTTGCCAAGCTGCTCAACTTCAATCATGGTGAACTAAAAAATTTCGCCAACCCCAAGTAACCGAATCTAACGTTGATCGGAGTCAAGATAATCATCTTCCGTCTCCGGAGTCTCCATTTCCTCTTTAAAGCCCCGCAGGGTTTTCCCCAAGGCACTGCCCACTTCCGGGATTTTCTTGGGGCCAAAAATCAATACCACCACCCCTAAAATAATCAACACTTCAGGCCAACCTAAGCCGAACATGGGCGTACCCCTCACAAACATTAATTTATGGGACAATTGTGCCGCATTTGCGGCGGTTCCAGTATATCTTTGGTTCTAAATTCTGGGTCTGGGTCATCCACTCGCGTTACCTAAGGGACCTAGAAAATTGTTTTAAACCCCTTTTTAAAGATTTCTTTTTCGCCCATGACTGCCCCTGCAACCAAGCCAAAATTTTATCCCCTCATCGAACAGCTCGCTGGTGTCATCCTCGAAACCTGGCATCAACACTTAGATCTAGAACCCTTTACCCTGCCGGAGGGCCTGGGTTATATCGAAGGCAAATTAGAGGGGGAACGGCTCACCATCGAAAATACCTGCTACCAGAGCCAGCACTTCCGCAAAATGCACCTGGAAATGGCTAAAGTGGGCGAAAACCTCGATATTCTCCATTGTGTGATGTTTCCCCGTGCTGAGTATGCCCTACCGATGTTTGGCTGTGATTTAGTCGGTAATCCTCGCGGCGTGAGTGCGGCGATCGCCGATTTATCCCCGACCAGTGCCGATAAAACCTTGTCTGCGGCTTACCAAACACGCCTACGCCAGAACCAAGGAAATCTCAACTTTTCCCAGCCCCGTGATCTCCCAGAATGGGGCGCAATTTTTTCGGAATTTTGCCTCTTTATTCGCCCCACCAATCCCAGCGAAGAACAGCAGTTTTTGGAACGGGTGCGAGAATTTTTAACAATTCATTGTCAGTTGGCCCTGGGTTTAGAAAAGCTTTCTCCCGCTGAGCAGGCTATTTATCTGGCAGGACAACGGCACTATTGCCAAGAACAGCAGCGTAATGACAAAACGCGCCGTGTTTTAGAAAAAGCCTTTAATCCCGACTGGGCCGAGCGCTACATGAGCCAAGTGCTGTTTGATATCCCAGCTTAGATTCGCTGAAGCTTTAGTTACCACAGCAGCGGTCAATGCCTAGGCTATCGAGGATCAAATCACTCACGGCATTGGCCACCGCAAATTCGCCGTAAAACGATTCTTTAAAGTTAAATGATCGCATTTCTGTGACGATGGCAATCACGAGGGAACCAAGGTCATTTTCCCCTTCGAGGCGTTGACGCACATAAATTTCCCGGGCGCGATTGGCAATTTTTTCGTTGGCTGGTTCCGGTAAAAACTCCGTATCAAGCCAATGCTGCAGAGATTTTTCTAACCATTGTCCTTCAATGGCCGGATCGGTAATCGGTGGTAAGGTGATCGGCGGAATTGGTTCAGCCATACAAATTGAAAAAAAAGGTGCACAGTAGCGGATTGACCCTCAGTATATCAATTTCCCCCAGACCTGGGAGGCCTAAAAAAAACGACCTGTACCTTACGGAAGACAAGTCGTTGGGATTTTTTCTTTTTTTTCACGAGCACGGAGGGATTCGAACCCCCGACCCTCAGAACCGGAATCTGATGCTCTATCCACTGAGCCACGTGCCCATACAGGAATACAAGAATAACATGTTTTAGATCATTCGGTAGGGGTCGGCTGAAAAGTTTTCAGGTCGGATTGTCCGAGGCGTTGGATCTGTTGTTGCAGTCCCCAAAGACAGCCGAGAATCACCCCCCACTGGGCGATCGCACTCCAGATCACCATACTGGGCACCGCCATGGCAACGGCACCGAGGGGAAACGCCGAAAAGAGGCCGAGGGTAATGGGCAAGGTAAAGCGACCATGGAAGACCATAAACAGGATAAAAGGAACAATACTAGGCCCGATGATGGCAACACCAAACCAAATGGCGCGTTTTTGACGACGGAGAAAAATCCATTGGGTCAAAATTCCGAGGAGGAAAAGGCAACTTCCCTGGAGTCCTAAAGCCGTGATCACCAGCAGTTTTTGACTGGGCATCGGGGACAAGAGAACAATGGCCATTTGATAGCCCGTGGTAAGGAGCAACATCAAGGCGATCGCCCCTAGGGCCGGAGAGCGATCATCCTTGAAAAAGGCCCATTTAAACCGTCGGCGAGCAACATCCTGGTGCCGAAATCTCGCCCAATCTTGTACCCGCTGCCGGGTCGGCGTTAACAACAGAATTAACCCCAACATCACCACCCAATAGAAGCCTTGTAGGGTTTGAAAATTGGCAAAAAGACGTTCGGGGCGATCGCCAGCCCAAACAAACCCCGTCATGAAAATCGTGCTGCTAATGGCAACGCCACAACCCATGGTTTTCGTGATAATCGTGGCCTGGGGATCATAAAAACGCCGCCGAATACCTTGCCAAGCCAAGGCTTCTAGGAGGACATAATGGATCGCCATAAACCCAAGGCTGCCCAGCCCGATCACCCAAAGGGAAGAGCCATACCATTGGGTCAGAAACCAGTTGTGGGGCAAAAAATAACCAATGGTTTCCGGGGCGAGGGAATTCTGATCGACGAGATAATAGAAAATATTGCCCGGATAGAATACCCGCACCCAATCAAAGGGAGTATCGCTGGGAAAATTATCCTCAAAACAAGCCACAGACATTCCAAAAAGATAGAGACCGAGGCCACCACTATAGAGCCAGGTGTGAAAGCCCCCCAACAGTTCACTGCCCACCAAACTCCATAGAACCGCCCCCATAAAGATGGTTAAACTAGAGGCGATCGCCACCCCATAAAGCAGCATTAGCCAACCTAGAGAAATACCACCTTGAAAACCCAACCACAGGTGCCAGGGCAGGACAAAAGCTAGGCCAATGTAAATGAGGCTGGGCACTCCCAACAGCTTCCCCAGCAAAATTTTTGAGACGGGTTGGGGGCTGAGACGCACAAAGCCCAGGGTTCCCCGTTGTTCTTCCTTCGCGATATCGGCCCCAATTAAATGGGTACCAACCACTAAGAGAATTCCCAAGCCCACCAGGGTCAGAGCCACAAACACATCAAAATGCCACAGTTGCCAGTTGAGCAGCCAGTCGTTGCCATCCCTTAAACATTGATAGGTAGACCGCCAATAGTCATCTTGGGGGCCAGTGCAGTAACGGTTGTAGGGCTCATTAACCAAAGTATTGGGCAATTCCCCCAGGTAAAAGAGGTACAACAGGAATTGGCTAAAGCAAGCAACACTAAAGGCGATCGCCACATTTTTGCGGCTGAAGCGGCCTTTTAATTCCCGAAAGAGTTGGGGATTCCAATCACCGAGGGCGTTAAGGATTTTATCCATGGTTGATACCTGGGATTACGGATCTATAAAGATGGGGAGCCATTGCCGACTGACGAGATTTAGGGGACTTCAGGGGTTAACTGGCTGGGGTCAGGGTCTGCTTTAGCTCTGAGGCGCCAAGCTGCTGAATCCGGCGACCCACAACCCGATGCAGCACGGCGATCGCCCCCATTTGGCCCAAAATAGTGAGCAAAATGCTCGCTAAACTGGCGTTTTCCGTGGCGACCATCGGGAGAATTGTCCAGAACCAAGGGGCCGACTGCAATTCTGGGTTAACGCCATTAATGCCGAGGAAAATGAAGGGCAAGATCACGCCACTGGTGACGAAAATCGTTGCACCGACGCCTTGCCGCCTGCCTTTTTTCAGGAGTATCCGCTGGGCCGCAACACAGAGCAGGAGAACCATTAAACCCTGCATCACTACCCCAAGCGCAAAGGAGATTTTGTAGGGGGAGGCCACAACGACAACCACAGCCAAGGCGATCGTCCCGGTGACAATGCCCACATTGACCATCACTGCGCCAATGGCGGGGCTGCGTTCCCCAAACAGCCAATCCTGCCATTGCCCTTTTTGGTAGCGGCTCCAATCTTGGAGGGACTGGAATGACGGCGAAAGCACGGCCATCAGAGCGAATAAGTAGCAACTACCGGCCAGGGAAAGCAGCAGAAAATTAAACAGCCAGTCGTTGTGGTCGGCGATCGCCCCCAGGGGAAGTTGCACTGTGAAACCAAGACCGAAAATAGTGAGCAATGCCGTTAGGCCATAGCTTTGTTTCTTGCTGAGGAGGGTGCCATTGAGATAATGAAATTTCCGGCGAAACGCTTGGAGAAACCAGTAGATCCCCACCCCGTAAAGCAGCAGATAAATCAAACCGGCGATCGCCCCATGCTGCCAAAGATAAACCCGAAAAAAAGAAACATCGGCGAGGCTGTCATAGTTAAAGGTGGGCAATTGCTCCGAAGCGGCACTGGCTTGACCCAAGTACACCAACATATGCAACGGATTAAATAGATTAATACCGTCCATGAGATTGCCGACATGGCTATTTTCCTGGAGGAGAAACGTCGTGCTCCCCATCATTAAGTAAAAAAGTCCCCCCGTTGCTAACCAAGCTTTCAGGGCCGGTTGGGTCGGATTCACCAGACTATACAGCGCCGCACCACTATAGAAAAAGCCGTAACTGGCCGTGATCACCCCGTAGAAGAGAAAAATCAACGGTAAAGGAATGCCTCCCCTGAGCCCAGCCCAAAAGTGTAAGGGGAAAACCAACGCCAAGCCGACATAAATTAAACTCGGCACACCTAAAATCTTGCCAATGGCGATCGCCTGGGCTGATTGAGGGCTGAGTTTGACAAAGTTCAAAGTGCCCGCCTTTTGCTCTTTGCCTAAATCTTGAATCAACAGGTAAACGCCCCCCAACAAGGCGACAAAAAATCCCACCACACTGAGGGTCATAAACAGGTTCGTCCACCACAGGGGCCAGTTTAGGTTCAAATTTCCCGCCGCATCAATCACACAGAAGTTTTGGTTGTGGATCAAATGGCTATTGGGATCAAAGTCCGCCGGTGCCTGACCAATACAATAATCGTTGGTGGTGGTAATCCCAGCACTGGGGAGGGTCATTCTCAGGCTGAGGTAAAACGTTCCTTGGGCGAGAAAAGCGGCGATCGCCACCAAGCTGAGAGCTTTTTTAGACAGTCGGCCTTTCAACTCTCGAAAAAGTTGTGGATTCCAGTCACCGATGCGGTCTAGCCATTGATGAAAAACCATGATGTTTTGGGGATGGGGATCAATAAACAACAATTAAAAAATGTGGGCAAATATAAATTCAAGCAACCACTGCTAGGTTGTTTGCTGGTGACCCAGTTTCAGGAAAATGCTTTCTAGATCCTCTGTTTTGCCATAAAACTCAGACACTGCAATGCCCGCCGCAATCAGATCCTTTAACAGAGCCGTGCTCTCTGCGGGGGTTCCCGCAAATTCTACTTGCAAACGATTGGGGGCGCAGGTTTCCCAAGCGCGAACGAGGGGCTGCTGTTTCAGTTCTGCCACCAGTCCGTCCAAGTTATCCAAGGTGCTGACCACTAGGTATTGCCGGGAGAGCCGCTGGTACAAATCCTCTAGGGAGGTACTTTCGACGAGATAGCCCAATTCCATAATGCCCACAGAAGAACAGAGTTCTGCCAAATCACTGAGGACATGGGAAGAGATAAGGATCGTCATGCCAGCTTCCTGGAGCACCTTAATAATTTCGCGAAACTGCATCCGCGCAATGGGGTCTAAACCGGAAACCGGCTCATCCAGGAGTAATAACAGGGGTTCGTGAATAATGGTACGGGCAAGGCTGAGGCGTTGTTTCATCCCCCGGGAAAGGGTGGCGATTTTGTCATTCCGTTTGTGGGTGAGTTGCACCAGCTCTAGGACTTCACTCAAACGACGTCGGCGACGGGGCTGATGGAGGTTATAAAGACGCGCAAAGTAGTCTAAATAATCCCAAACATTGAGGTCATCATAGAGGGGAAAATCATCGGGTAGATAGCCAAGGCGCTGCTTGAGGTGGGGGTTACTGTCGTCCCGCAGGAGGCGATCGCCATGGATATAAATTTCGCCGAGGGTGGGTTCCTCCGCCGTAGCCAACATGCGAATTAATGTGGTTTTCCCGGCACCATTAGGGCCGATCAAGCCATACACTTCCCCCGGCTGTACCTGGAGTTCCACATCACTCACAGCCACCTGTCGGTCAAACTGTTTTGTCAAATTAAAGGTGGCGATCGCCATTTGGTCAACGGGTGGCGACGATGTCGATTGCGCAGTAAGCATAGGCTCTGAAATTCTCAACCCAATTTGCCCCTAGCTTAACCACAGTTAACCGCCGCTGCCCTGGGCCGTTACAAAATTGAAACAGCGGTCCCTCCAGAATCCGCGCTACTAAAAAGCAGGCCCCATTATTCCGAGAACCTGTACCAAGCACCATCCGTTGCGATTGTGTCGAGCCAATAATCGAGCTTTAAGTTCTTTTAGGCTGTCTCAAGCCATTCATAAATGCGGTCTAACTGCTCCAGGGTCACCAGGCCATACTGCCACAGCACCATGGGTAGGGGATGATGGGCAGATGTATTACTCCGATGGCGTTCCATCACAGAAATGGATTCCCCAGGAATAGCCAGTTCTTCTTGCAGAAAGTGAATAAATTTTGAGTAGGTGATCGGCGTCATATAGGGTTTTGCGCTCCATAACTTATGGAAATTTCACTAGATACTTAGCGGTAAGGGAGAGGAGGATATGCGTTTACTGGGGTGAGGAGAAAATCGAAACTATCCTAAAGGGCTTTGAGACAAACAAACATTATCCTAAGGGTGGATTTTTGATCAGTCTGTAGTAGAGATCACAAGGAGGGGGGCTACCGAGAGATCTAGGAGTTCAATCAAGAAACGTGATCCACGATCTGCATTATCAATACTCCAGACTTTATAAATAAGTTTCCCCGATTATAGGGAGTGTTTTTCTCTCGTGGTGTGCTGTTTCTGTTTTTGCAACCCCAGATTGGTTAGGATACGAAAGGAGTGCATTTCATCGGTTAATCTAGGGGGTCTACTAAGATTGGTGGTGAACGAAAAAGTAAAATAGATCAGGTTAAGGCCCATATCCTACTGTGCTTTTTCGCATTAAGCAAGAATCTTAATATCTTTTTCGGTTTGTTTGCAGTAGCGGGGATTTGCTTCACTGAACTTAATACTCAAGCGTCCCAGGCGAGCAACCCGATAAAATAACTCCCCAGAGACTTTCACTAGGCTATAGCCCATGAGCGATACGATTTTTGGCAAAATTATTCGGCGAGAGATTCCGGCGGATATTGTCTATGAGGACGACCTAGTCCTGGCTTTCCGTGATGTCAACCCCCAAGCCCCTGTGCATATCTTGGTGATTCCCAAAAAGCCAATTTCAATGCTGACAGCGGCTGATGATACAGATCAAGCGCTTTTGGGTCATTTATTATTAACGGTTAAAAAGATTGCCCACCAGGAAAACCTCGACAAAGGCTATCGTGTCGTCATTAATACGGGTGAGGATGGGGGCCAAACGGTGTTCCATCTCCATCTGCATCTCCTCGGCGATCGCCCCCTGGCTTGGCCTCCCGGCTAAACCCCTGTAGCGTAAACCCCAGGCTTTTATTCCCTTGAGGTAGCGGCCCATGTCCTTTGACCCTTCTGCGCCCCCTTTCCAAACCCACACAGCTTCCCAGCCCCGCACCATCACCCACACAGACAGGGCTTTTTATTATTTCGCCTATGGGTCTTGTATGTGTCCTGTGGATTTAGCTCGTACCATCGAGGAAGATGCCCACCAATTTGTTGTTGGCCGGGGTATTCTGCAGGATTATCGGTTGGCGTTTAATCGTCTTTCGCCCAAACGCAAGAGCTGCGGTGTTTTGGATGTGGTGCCCCACGAAGGCAGTCATGTAGAAGGCGTCCTTTACCATTTGCCCTGGCGAGTCAGTGAAAAGCTCGATCTGCGGGAGGAAGTCCCCACCAACGGTTATCGCCAAACCCAGGTTACCGTTGAATGCCAAGGCCAGCGGTTCCAGTCGGTGCGCACCTATGTCGTTGTGAATAAAACGCCCCAGGAAGTCCCGCCAGACGATTGGTATTTTTATATTGTGATGCGGGGCGCAATGACCGCCGGCCTTTCCCGTGACTATTCCTGGCGATTGTTTAACCATATGAAACGTCTCCAACGGGGTCAGACCCTTTGAAATTTTTGATGCTGTGTGCTTAGGAAGAAGGATTGATATTTTATGGTTGCCCCTAAACAAGAAGAACTCCCCACAACGGCGATCGCCCGTTCCCCAGCTTTACATGCTACCAGTGAACCCTGGTTTGACTATCCAATTACGGTTTATCCCCATCACACCGACTATGCTGGCGTCGTTTGGCACGGCACTTACATTAAGTGGCTAGAGGAAGCCCGGATCGCCTGCCTCCAATCCATTGGCCTCGATTACGCCGACTTGGTTCAATTGGGGTGTGAATTACCCGTGATCGCCCTATCAACCCGTTACCATAGCTTTCTCAAAATGGGGATGAGCGCGATCATTAAAACCCGCATGCAAGAAATGAAAGGCGTCCGCATGGAGTGGGACTATCGCATTGAATCCCCAGACGGACAGGAACTTTACTTTACAGGTCAAGTGACCCTGGTTAGTGTTGACCGAGAAAAAGGCAAAATTATGCGCCAACTGCCCCCAGCAGTGGAAGAAGTCTTCAAGAAAATTCGTGGGATTTAAGGCCATTTCTGCCGATAATAGACAGTCTATGCTGGACTATACAGACAAAATTTTGACGTTTATCGAAAATCACTATGAGTAATATTATTCGCGTGGGTGTCCTGGGCTTTGGCGGTCTCGGTCAAGCTGCAGCTCGATTACTGGCTCCAAAATCAGAAATGCGCCTCGTGGCCGCTGCCGACCATAAAGGCTATATCTATAATCCTGAGGGTCTCGATACCCAAGCCTGCATCAGCACCTATAACCAGCAGGGTTCCGTGGGTCATGTGCCAGAATATGGCATTTTGAGTCAAAACAGCATTGCCGATCTGATCGCCAATGCCCAAGTGGATGGTTTTTTCCTCGCTCTGCCGAACTTGCCCAATACTTTTATGGCCGATGTAACCCGGCAATTTATTGCTTCTGGTTGGCAAGGGGTTTTAGTGGATGCCCTAAAGCGCACCAGTGCCATGGAACAAATCCTCTCCCTTAAGGACGACGTGAAAAATGCAGGTATTACCTACATGACGGGTTGTGGCGCGACGCCTGGTTTGTTGACGGCAGCCGCGGCAGTGGCGGCCCAAAGCTATGCAGAAGTGCACAGCGTTAAAATTACCTTTGGGGTAGGCATTGCCAATTGGGAAGCTTATCGGGCGACCATCCGGGAAGATATTGCCCATATGCCTGGCTATGATGTAGAAAAAGCGCGAGCCATGAGCGATGCAGAAGTGGAAGCTCTGTTAGATGAAACTAATGGCATTATTTCCCTCGAAAATATGGAACATGCCGATGATCTTATGCTGGAATTGGCTGGAATTTGTTCCCGTGATCAGGTCAGTGTCGGCGGGGTAGTCGATACGCGCAATCCGAAAAAACCCCTCAGCACCAATGTGCAATTAACGGGCCGTACCTTTGAAGGCAAGATTGCCACCCATACTTTTACCCTTGGGGATGAAACCAGCATGGCTGCCAATGTTTGTGGCCCTGCCTTTGGGTATCTCAAAACAGGCGTTTGGCTGCAAAAGCAAGGTTTAACAGGCATTTTCACGGCGGCAGAGATGATGCCCCAATTTGTGAAGTAGTTTCTCCTGAAGGATGACATTTCTCCAAATCCTCCTTATTTAGGGGGATTTTTTCTTGGGAAAATAAACAAGTCAAAAATTGTTGTCCTGCTGTAGCACTCACATCATTTAAGACAAACGGAATGGTTTGTACGCGGATATTTTCACTGAGTTGATCAACGGCATAGGGTAAAGCTTCGGGATAGATAAGGATGGCGCGTTTGGTTTGTTTCAGTAAAGCGTAGTGGATGATCTGATTTAAATCTGCATGACTAGGTTTTTCTGGGGTTTTATATTTAGTATCAAGGACGGCGATCGCCTGTTTAGTTTCCCGTTCATACAGCACAAGATCGATCTGATAATTAATTTTGTCAGTAAATTGATATTTTTCTTGAGCTTTGATGAAATATTTATTTTCTAAGTTTTTCTTGAGCCAAGCATGCACAAATTTTTCGTATAAAACAGCAGTATTAATCAGAAAAGGTAGAGTTTTTCTTGTGCCAGTTTGATGACTTGGGGTAAGGTTTTCAAGAAAAAAATTACAAAGCTGGTGAATGATTTTGTAGTCTTGGTTAAGACGATGATAGGTGAAATTCTGACAATCTTGAGCGGTAAATGGGGTTAAAGAAATAGTTCCTTGTAAAGCATGGTGTGCTTGGCGGAGTTGGGTTTTGGTTTTTGCTTTTAAAAGGTTTTGCGTGCGTCCGAGTTGGTGTAATGTCCAGAGCAAAATTTGATTTTCAGGAATGTCAGAAGTGTGGGTATTGTAACGACAGGGTAGGCGAATTTCCCACGGACTTCGAGCAGCTTGATGCCATTGAATTTTTCCACGGGACGCAATAAGACGGTCATTTTCGGATAGATAGCTGCGATAAAGTCCTTGTTTAGCACGACTAAGAACTTTTTGGGCTAATTTTTGGGCTAAATAGTCACAAATATCTTCGAGACGGTCGCAATGGGTGAGTTGCTCAAATATTGTTAAACTGTTGAGATTTTCGACATAATCTAACATTTGCCAAACATATTTTATTTCTGTTTTGGGCAGAATGCGAATCGTAAAGTCTGGTGTAACGGGAATTGTGCCGATATAACCTTTCGGTGTTAATTGCCAAGGTTTATTACTGAGGAAAGATGGTTCCTTTATTTCAAGATATTGACTATAGTTTTGATGAATAGTTTTGCCGATACTTGTAGGAATTTCTTCGGGCTGAAAATCTTGGGTTTTATATTCAGTCAGGGTGATTTCTGTCATATTTAACCCATGATTTCGGCTTGAACTTTCTTCCATTGAAATTCCGCACATTGTTCGGGGTTGTCGTAAAAATATTTTTCGAGGTAAGGATAAATTTCGAGTTCCCAAATGTCTGGAAGGTTTTCATTTAAGTTTTGATCTAAGAAGAAAGAAATCCCTAAATGATAGTGGTGATCGCCGATAGCTATATTTACTTTTTCAATGACGTTAATTAAAGGCTCGACATTGAACTCTGTTTCGTTTTGCTCATGCCATTTACGTAAGACATTATAGTCAGGAAACAATTCAATAAAAGCGAAACGGCGACGTAGGGCATGATCTACAAGAGCAATGGATCGATCCGCCGTATTCATCGTGCCAATAATATAAACGTTCTCTGGAATGCTAAAAAGTTCATTACTACCTGATAGTCTAATTGCTTGATTACGATATTCTAGCAGGTACATTAATTCGCCGAAAACTGCGGACAAGTTGCTACGATTAATTTCGTCAATAATTAATATACATTTACCTGTTCGTTGTCTGGCTTTTTTACAAAATTCAAGGAAGCGACCTGCGACAATTTTATAAACTAAATTACCACTTTCATCAACTTTAGGGCGTAATCCCTGTATAAAATCCTCATAGGTATAGGCAGGATGAAATTGAAGTATTTCAACAAAGCCATCGCTTTTAGTAACTAAATATTGGGCAAATTTAGTAGCAATGAAAGTTTTCCCAGTTCCTGGTGCTCCATGAAGAACAATATTTTTTTTGCGATTAATTGATCTACAGAGTAAATTCAATAAAAAAACATTAGAGTTGGTATTTGTTATAAAATTATCTCTCGAACAAGTATTATTAACCATGTCTTCTTTGTCTGTATCTAAGTGGCGCTTACAATCGTCGAGAAAGATGCCGATATTATATGTGTCCATTTCTCGAAATTCTGGAAGATCTTTAAAAGAAAGACACAACTTATGATTCATTGTCATGGAGTAAAAAAGGGCATGACGTAAATCTTCAAAATAAATTTTCAAATTGAAATTCTCAAATATTTCTTGAGGATCACAAAATGAGGAAAAAGATTTCATTAATTGTTTATCTAAAAATAAATCTAATGCATATGTCTCTTGGGGAAAAAATAAATTGGGAAAATAAATGTATAGTATTTTGAGTGGGATTCGATTAAATCCTGTTCCAAAATGCTCAAATGCAATAGCATCTAATTCTTCTAGTCGATCTTCTTCGACTGCATTGATCAAAGATAAAATTCCAGTCTTTACAATGTAAAATGCGTCTTTTTGTGTTTGGGCTTTGATTTTTCTATGCCACTTCCATTGATTAGCGCTTGTGTCCCAATAAATGCCATATGCAGAATTTCTATTTTTAGTATCATCAATATTTTTTATTTTGAATTTCAACCAATAGCAAAAACTATTTTTAGAAAAATCAGGATGATTAAGAGCATATTCCTCTAATGTTAATTGGGCCAGTTTTTGCCTAGGAAATTGTTCAATAAAATCTTGCCTTGTTTTTTCTATACCTTCAGGTCTCTTTAGACTGTTTTTTTGCTTCCAACTTATAAGATATTCTCGCCAATTCATAATCTAAATTATATGCATTCAAAAAACAATAATTATCTGTAGCTCTTGTTTTACTTTTAGCGATTTGGCCAGAAATAATGAAATGATATGAGTTGCTTGATATATTTTTGTTTGAGCTGATTTTCGTTACTTTTAATATTTCTAAATTTATATTTCACTTATTCGAGCAAGTTTAAAAAAAAGTTGTCACTTGACAATGAGGCGAGTTATTCAATACTAAACCAATAAATTTGATATATTTTAAAATTGACTAAGTTTTGACATATTGCCACAGAGATTTTTCAAGTCAAAGTATTGATCGCTTTTTCAATCCTAGCTCGAACTCCTGCTTCTGGCTCTGAGTTCATAAACACTTGTAATTTCTCTTTAATCAGCATTTTCTGCGTATCATTAATGCTGCAAGCTAAACCTTCTAGTCCGGCGATCGCCCCATAGCGCACCACCCATTCACCATCCTCAAGGGCCAAAAATAGACAATCGCAAACTTTTTGCTGCTGTATTTCTCGCTCAGAATCGGGCACTTTTTGCCACTGAATATTTCCCAACCCCTTAGCCGCAGAACGACGCACACTAAAAGCAAAGTCTTTATTAGCGGCTTCGATCAGCAAATCTAAAGCGCGGGGATCACCAATGCCGGCAAAGACCCGCAGCATCCACGCCCGCGCCCCATAGTTATAGCCATCGACATTTTCGAGGAGGTAGGGCACAACGGCCTCACCAATATTGATCAAACCATTGACCGCTGCAACGGCCGCTCCTGGGTTATTAAACTTCAGCACCTCTACCAAAGTAGGAATGGCTTGCTCATCTTTTGTTGCCGCAAGCTGCGCCACATTTTTGACCAGGTCTTGGGCGGAGGTGGGGTTGTTAACGGCACGAATTAAAACTTCGACGGTCATGGGTTCAGAAATTAGCGATCGCAAAAAACTTAGGGATAGGGATTTGGTTAAAAAAGGTTCCTAGAGCAGACTATCCATTAAGTCGAGCAATTGTAAACCGTCCGCATCGAGGGTCATGGCAGTACGTTGTAAATGGGATTCGAGAATGCCCTTGAGGGAAATTAACTTGAGGCTATTTTCGGCATAGGCTTTGGCGATCGCCTGACCGGCTGGAACATAGCCGATGGCACCTAGATCGAGGAGGGCCGAGCGTCGCAATTGTAATTGAGGGCCATTCAGGGCTTCCATTAACTGTTCAGCATAATGGGCTTCCTGGGTCAGTTGATACAAAGCCCGTAACGCCGCATAGCGTATCTTGTCGAAGTCATGGTCTAAAAATGGCTTAATATCGGCGATCGCCTCCACGGCACCAATCGTCCCTAACGCCTCAATCACTGCTTCATAGGGCTGCACTAAATGGGGTTTGCCCTCAGCCTTAACCGCCGCCGCAACGCCACCGGCGAGTAGTTTTTGCAAAGCTGGAATTGCCTGTCGATCCCCCAACATCTCCAACGATTGGGCCGCCGACTCCCGCACATAATAATCTGGACTGGCTAAACTCTCGATCAACGGCGTCACTGCAGCCAGATTGCCTAATTTACCCAACGCTTTTGCGGCGTTCCGACGTAAAGGATAACCCCCATCTGGTGAGCGATCGGTTTCGTCCTTTAAAGCCTCCAGGAGAGCATGCACGGCCCGCTCATCTTGCACCCGGAACTTGCCAAACCACCAAGCCGCATAATAGCGTTTGCCCGGATCTGCTGTTTGTTGGATATTGGCGATCGCCTCCTCCAGGGTCCAGGCCTCTGCCATCTGCCAATCTGCCATTGTTAAAATCTTCCCCGAAAAAACAAACCGGAGTAACCGAGAGCCATAAACACTCCCCATTACCCCGCTGAAAAACATAAGTTAAATATCAAAAACTTTCAAATATCTAAGTTTATTCTGCTTCAGCTGCCGCAGCTGTGCCGCCATCATAGGGTTTAATCGAAACGATTTTGCCCCCCAGACGTAAAATCCGTTGCATCTCATCATTCATGCGAGCATAGGGCACATTGATAAAAACACTGCCACTGCGACGAAATGCGTATTCTTGATTGTCCGTTTCTTCTGTTTGGCGCAGCCCCTGTACTTCATAGGTAAAAACACGCGAAGCCGCTTCCGTTCCGTTCGCAAATTGACTCAACATGGTTCTTTCTTGGAACTCCGTAAAAGATTTATGTACAATAAACGCTTAAGGTAAAGTCGCCAAAACCAGGCACAAAATCGAGAAGCTTAGACCCCCTCTCAAATTTTGTCCCTGATTTTCATCAATTACCCACTCCGGTAACAATCAGAGATCACGCGCAAACGAGACCTCTAAGCTTTACTGGCCGGCAGGTGAAATACTGGCGACTCTACCACCCATCCGCTGAATTTCTTGCAGCTTCTGAGACAGACGAGATACCGGTACGAAGAAAACGCGACTGCTACGACGAATCCGAGGATAGCGAGGCGTAGACAACGCCGCAACTTCAACCCGGACAACTTGATCATCCGCGCTCAAACCAGTGGAACCACCAAGGGATTGACCAGGATGATAATCATCAGCCGCAGACCGGAAGGCCCAACCTTCATTAACACCAGAAGGACCAACCACCGCAGAGGTTGTGTTACGCGCGAGCTCTTGGGCTAAACGAGATGCACTTCCCGCGATTTGAGCGCGATCGCTGTTGGCATAACCCCGTTGTAGACTAAACATCCGGGTAAAACCAACGGTACGGTGTCCAGTTTGAACAACATAGCTACGGATGTAGGGCACAATATTGTCCCCGAAGTTTTCCGTGTATTCAGCGCTATCAATGTAAGAATTGATATCCGCTTCAAATCCCTCATTCTGGTAGCGATCGAGGTGTTCAACCACTTCAGACTCATCATAGGGAGCCCGACCCAATAAGTGCTTGAAGTTCAGTTCAATCACACGGGTTTGGAAATTGTTGTATAAAAACTTTTCTTTATATAGCTCAGACTGGGCCACGGCACGGACAAAATCCCGCACAGAAATAAACCCATTCGTGAACAAAGACTCCGCAGCTGTTAAACGCTCAGAGGACATGATGTAATCATTGCCCAAAACCTGGCGATAAACGGCGCGGATGACGGTTTGTGCATCATCTCGAGAATAGTTAGCGCGCAGTTCGACCGGTGATTGATCAAACGCAGCGGTTCCCAAGCGAGAGGCAGCGACAGTAACTGGCATGTGCCTAATACTCCTTGTTAAACCAATGTTTTTAGATAGAGCAAGACCCGGAAAAGTAAGTAGAACCCAACACTTAAGCTGAAAACCACTTACCCATCCGGGCCTAGACTAAGCAAAATTAGCTGAGAGCGTTAATTGCGTAGTCGATGTAGTTGTTAGTTTCAGTAGCAGCATCGCCAGTCAAACCGTGGTTTGCTTTGATGTGCTTGAGAGCTTCAACATACCAGCTGGGAGAAAGATCGAAAGTACGGTTGATTTCGTCAACACCAGCGATGAGGTACTCATCCATGGGGCCAGTACCACCAGCAACTAGGCAGTAGGTAACCATGCGGAGGTAGTAACCGATGTCACGAGCACACTTGTCTTTACCGCGCTGGTCAGCAGCGAAGTTGTTGCCAGGAGTGCTGGTGGTGTAGGGGAACTTGCTGTAAACCGCTTGAGCAGCACCATTAACGAGAGTGTCAGCTTTTGCAGTCAACGTTTGAGCCGCTTCAAGGGCGAAAGCACCTTGACGAAGACGACCATAGAGGTACTGGAGCTCAGTGTTGCTGAGGAAACGGCCTTGAGAATCAGCGAGTGCTACTGCTTCGGTAAGAGGGGTTTTCATTGTCAGATTATCTCCCTATGGATTATCAATAATTTTCTTTAAAAGGGCGCCTTACGATATGGGTAAGACTTAAAACGGAAAATGTCAGAGTTGAATTAAAAAAGATTATTCAACAGCTTTGGCAGCAGTTTCGAAGTAAAGTTCGATTTCCTGTTGGAGAGAGCTGCAGTCACCAGCAGTTACACCAGCGGGATCCATAACAATCGCTACAGCGGCTTTACCCATTGCACGTACACCAGCAGCAACGGAAGCACCGGGAACACCAAGAGCAACATAGGTTTCACGGAGGCCGTTGAGGCAGCGGTCGTTGAGTACGGACGCATCACCAGTGAAGGTTGCGTAGGTTACATAACGGAGGATGATTTCCATGTCGCGAAGACAAGCAGCCATGCGACGGTTGGTGTAAGCATTTCCACCGGGAGCGATGAGTTGGGGCTGGTCAGCGAAGAGTTGACGAGCAGCGTTGGTAACGATGGAAGACGCATTGTTGGTCATGCGGCTTACGGCATCAGAACGCTTGGTACCTTCGGCAACAACTTTTTTGAGAGCTTCGAGCTTGTCGCTAGAAATGAACTCACCTCGGGCATCAGCCTGAGAAACAACCCGGGTAAAAATATCAAACATGTTTTTATCTCCTACTTATATTTTGATGAGTGGGATTTATTTTGTGCGGTTTGCTTACTAACAAGAGTGAAGCAAGTGCTGAGGGGCTCTCTTGCTGAAAACAAAACCTTAGAGTCTGTCAAAGGTTGTGTTTTCGAGTTGGAAACTTAATCCCCAAAGCCAATTAAGAGTGTCAGCTATTTTTGCTTGTTTTTCACCTTGGTATTTAAGAAACTTTACATTCATTGAATTTTTCAGATTCTTAAAGTTACCAGATGAAAATCATGCTAGTTCCTTAGAACCTGTAGGGTTTCTAAGGAGTGCTGCGGATGACTCTTAATCTTAGGTAAATGTTATACAACGTCTGTCGGCCTTTAAACATTACATCTTGTAAAAAGATCTGTCACAAAAGTTCACATTTGCAGGCGATCGCCGCTGATTTTCTCAGGGAATCCTTGGGCTAGATAGAAGAATAGCAGGGCATTTGCAAGGTTGAGCAAAGCGGTTTCTAAGTGGACTCCCCCTAAGGTTAGATCTCTGGATTTTTAAAATTTCACAAAAAATCAACTCGGAAAACCAAACTGAAAGACCGGATTAATGAGTCGATATACTCAAGGACGTTCCTGACCTAGGGCATACTTTTCTTGTCGATCAGATATTGATCGGGGAACGTAACAAAATGTGAACTTACACAAAAAACCTCCCTTGAATAAGGAAGGTTGTGGAAGATTTTTTTAGATTACTTTAAGGATTTCCTGGGAGGATTTATCCTTCAGTTTCGGAACCAGTGGCAGTTCCTCGGAAGATCACATCGGACTCTTTAACGAAACCGCTGTAGGCTTCCATGCCGTGCTCACCAATGTCGAGACCCCGGAGTTCTTCGTCTTTTTCAACCCGAATACCACCGAGGACTGCCGATAGGGCATACCAAACAATGAAGCTAAAGGCGACGGTAAAGCCACCGATGGAGAGAATTCCGACGATTTGGGCAATTAACTGTTGAATACCACCACCAGTGAATAAGCCCCCATCCATCTTAAACAGACCAACGGCGAGAGTTCCCCAGATACCGCAGACGAGGTGAACAGAGGTCGCGCCAACGGGGTCATCAATTTTGATGGCATCAAAGAAGGCAACGGAAAAGACAACGATTACACCGGCGATCGCCCCGATGATTACAGCAGAAAGGAAGCTGACGCCGTCACACCCAGCCGTGATCCCAACAAGACCGGCCAAAATACCGTTAATGATCATGGATAGATCCGGCTTGCCATCCTTAATCCAAGAGGTTGCAGTTGCTGTGATCCCCCCAGCAGCAGCAGCGAGGTTGGTTGTAATCGCAATGTAAGGAACCGCAGCATCAGCAGCTAACTGAGAACCGGGGTTAAACCCAAACCAGCCAATCCAGAGAATCAAGCAACCCAAGGTCGCAATACTCATGTTGTGGCCAGGAATTGCATGGACTTGACCATCGCGGTATTTACCTAGGCGAGGCCCAACAATGGCAGCACCGACAAGGGCCGCCCAACCACCTACGGAGTGAACAATGGTTGATCCAGCAAAATCATGGAAGCCGAACTCAGCGAGCCAAGTACCGTCCCACTGCCAGTGACCAGTGATGGGGTAGGACACAGCAACGAGGAGGAAACTGAAGATTAAGAATGCATCGAACTTAATCCTCTCAGCAACTGCCCCGGAGACGATGGTTGCGGCGGTTGCAGCAAAAGCAACTTGGAAAAGGAAGGATACGCTTTCTGGAACAAAGTTCAGAATTTGCGTGTCACCATCCATGGTGTACCACTCTTCACCAGCGTAGGGAACGCTACTGCCGTTAAAGAAGAACCCTTGCGTACCAATGAAGGCATTCCCTTCACCGTACATAAAGGCATAGCCAATAGCCCAATAAGCAATAGTAGCTACAGCAAAAACGATCAAGTTTTTGGAGAGGATATTGACCGCGTTTTTCTGACGGCAAAAGCCGGCTTCAAGCATTCCGAAGCCTGCGTTCATGAAGATAACGAGGACAGAAGCAATCAGAAGAAAAATAGTGTCAAGAATGATTTGTACTTGACCGGCTGCATCAACGGCATCGGATTGCGCCATTGCAGCAGTACTCCAAACGACGGTGATAATCGCCGCTAAGGGAATACAAGCAAGCCAGGCAGGAGAGAAATGGCGGGAGAGCTGACGGGCAAAACGAAGCACCACACTGTTATCTGTTGTGTGGGGAGACTGCAGGTTTTCCCGTGCCCATCCACGTTGTTGAAAAGTTGACTTAGGCATTAGTTTGAGATGTTGTTTAGGCATTCACTCAATGGAATAACACAGGCAAAATTCGCTAATGGTAGCAGAAGTAACCTTTTGAAAAGCCATCAACGAAAGTTGCCGAAAAATCATCTATGGTCTGAAGCTGCACCAAGCTCGGTCTGGCACCTAAGGGCCTTAAAGTTTTCATGGTGATGGGATTTGGGGTTTTCACCATTGAGGACTTGCTGACATTTATTCAGAGCAAAGATGTTTTTAAAAAATCAAATCCCAACGCAAGTTTAAGGACTGATTGCGGTTATTCTAAGGCACCCTGGTTTTTAAAATGTTTACCACTAACATTCTGTATAAAATGATACGCTTCAAGCAGGCGAAAGGGGGGATCAGAATAGCTCTAACCCTTGCGATGTAAGCTTTTTTTAAAGTACGTCCTAGTGCTACTGCGATTTACCAAACGGGATCGCTGAAGAGGTGAATGGTAATTTCAGGGCGATCGCCAGGGATACCACTAATGCAAGCGCAGAGATTTGTACCATCGTCTAATTCCACTTCACAGGCATGACATGAGCCCATCAAACAGCCTGTGGGGATCGCCACCCCAGCCCGCCGTGCCACTTCGATCATCGGCTCTCCTGCTCTGGCAGCGACGGTAACATCATTGGGCATAAAACGAACGGCGATCGCGGACATAAAAGCGCAAAACTCCAAGAGTTAGGAACAATAAACTAAACTAGGGAATCCCAGCCAACCGTAGACTAAAGAATTCCATCGGAAAACATTTTGGAGACCGTTACTGCGTAAAATGATAATCCGTTATAATGGCTCCCTGCATTGGGATGCTTTCCACGAAGCCATCAGAGCCTCTTATTTTAACAAAATTAAGCTTTAAGAAAATTTGCGACAAGGAGAAAACGTTTGGTGACTACAGCCTTAAACACAACCAAATCCGAAGAGATTTTTAGTGCCGCCCAAAAGCTGATGCCTGGTGGTGTTAGCTCCCCGGTGCGGGCCTTTAAATCTGTTGGCGGACAGCCCATTGTTTTTGATCGCGTCAAAGGCTCCCGCGTTTGGGATGTCGACGGCAACGAGTACATTGACTATGTGGGTACTTGGGGGCCTGCCATCTGTGGCCACGCCAATGATGAAGTTAATGCAGCGCTCCGGGAAACCCTCGAAAAAGGAACCAGCTTTGGCGCCCCTTGCCTCAAAGAAAATATCTTGGCTGAAATGGTGATCAATGCAGTCCCCAGCATTGAAATGGTGCGCTTTGTAAATTCCGGTACAGAAGCTTGCATGTCAGTGCTGCGTTTGATGCGGGCTTTCACCGGGCGGGAAAAAGTCATCAAGTTTGAAGGTTGCTACCATGGCCATGCTGATATGTTCTTGGTACAAGCCGGATCTGGGGTGGCAACTCTGGGTTTACCCGATTCTCCTGGTGTGCCCAAAACCACCACTGCCGCTACCTTGACGGCTCCCTACAATGACCTTGAGGCTGTCAAAAAATTATTCGCCGAAAACCCTGGTGAAATTGCTGGGGTCATCCTAGAGCCAGTGGTGGGGAACTCTGGGTTTGTGGTTCCCGATGCTGGTTTCCTCGAAGGATTACGGGAAATTACAAAGGAACATGATGCCTTACTGGTTTTTGATGAGGTGATGACGGGTTTCCGGATTTCCTACGGTGGTGCCCAAGAAAAATTCGGGGTGACGCCGGATCTTACAACCCTAGGTAAAGTGATTGGCGGTGGGCTACCTGTGGGAGCCTATGGTGGCCGCAAAGACATTATGTCCATGGTTGCTCCAGCGGGGCCTATGTACCAAGCAGGCACCCTCTCAGGGAATCCCTTGGCGATGACAGCGGGCATTAAAACCCTTGAGTTGCTGCAGCGCCCTGGCATGTATGGACAATTGGAAACCATCACGAAAAAGTTAATCGATGGCTTGTTAAGTATTGCGCGGGAAGCGGGCCATGAAGTCACGGGTGGCAACATCAGTGGTATGTTCGGCATGTTTTTTACGGGAGAACCTGTCCGTAATTACGAAGATGCGAAGAAATCGGACTTACACAAATTCAGCCGCTATCACCGTGGAATGTTAGAACAAGGGATTTATCTCGCCCCTTCTCAGTTTGAGGCTGGTTTTACGTCCCTTGCCCACACCGATGAAGATATTGAAAAAACCTTGGCTGCGGCTAAGGTAGTCTTGAACAATATCTAAGGTTCAATTTTCGATTCTGTTTTTGAGCTACAGTGTTCCCTCTTTCTGTCACGAAAGGGGGAATTTTTCTGGGGATTGTGAGGAGATGAATCCGCTACAATTGCTTAAAAATTCTGTTTTCAAGGGTTTATGAGCCAAGCGAAACCAAATCCATCGTCTGAGGGAACTGAGCTTGATGGGAAGCCTCCCGAATCTGGATTAACGACGGTCTCAGAACAGACGGGATCTCAATCTGTGCGCATTCCCCCCCCCCGTTCGGATTTGGCGGAACGACATTTTTATCTGCGTAAGATTGATCCTGGTAGTCCTTGGCTTATTTCAACGGCGATCGCCGTGATGGCATTGGGTCTGTTGAGTCATTGGCTTTGGCTTGGCTTATCCGGCACCCTCGTCACTCTCTTGCTTTCGTTGCGGATTATTTTGCCTTCCCTGAAGAATTGGCTCGGGACTTTTTTGACCCCCGAAGAACGGCGTACCCTCATTGGTGTGGTGGCCTTTGTGGTGGCGATCGCCAGTTTATTGAGATTTCTTGGTTTCTATCGGTTGATGGGCCATTGGCTCAACCAGATTGTCTGGGATGAATTTGGCTCTTGGGCAGACTGGGTAGGGGCCCTGGGGCAAATTATGATCGCCGTGCTGGCCGTTTATGTCGCCTGGGAGCAGTATGTCATCTCCCGCGACTTGACTATCCAGCAAAATCGCATTACTCAGCAGCAAACCATTGATACCTATTTCCAAGGGATTTCTGACCTCGCCCTGAACGAAGAAGGACTTTTAGAAGACTGGCCCCAAGAAAGGGCGATCGCCGAAGGGAGAACTGCCGCTATTTTGAGCAGTGTCGATGCTGGCGGTAAAGCAAAAATCCTGCGATTTCTTTCCCAATCCCGATTTTTGACTCCTCTGAAGCGGGATAGTCGTTTGGGACGCGCAATCCTCGATGGTACGGGGAGCTACGCCGAAGACCGAGAATGGGGCATCCGCGTGATCGATTTGGGGGTAATGCTGGCAGGGGCAGATCTTGCCAATATGGATCTGCGTTGGACAGACCTCAGTGAAGCTAATTTAGTCCGGGCAAATTTACAAAACTGCGACTTAGTCCGGGCAAATCTTTCTCGCGCCATTTTGGTTGATGCGAATCTGCGGCTTGCGGACATGAAAGGCACAATTCTTTTTTATGGCCCCTTGGAAACGGCTAGTCCCCGCATTAAAGCAAAATTACCCAACTATCGCACTGGCGAATATACCGGAGCCGTGGTGGAAAACGTTGACTTTACAGGGGTAAAGCGCATGAGTGAAGAGCTGCGTTACTATTGCTGTGCTTGGTGCGGCGAAAAAAGTCGGGCCACGATTCCTGGAGGCTGCGAGGGAATTCCGAATAAGTTGGGCCGTTAAGTTAAATGTCTAACCCGTTTCCACTTTCACCCAGAGGGCCAAGCCGCCACCCCGACCGCGCGCCGCAATCACATCGGGAGAGACGTAAAAGTAACTGAAAAAAGCCTGTTTCCCAATGCTTGCTTCGTAGAAATCTTGCCTAGCTGTTTCACCGCCCCGGATCTGTCCTTGGTAGAGCTTCAGGCTGACCAAGCTTGCAGTTAATTGAGTAAAGTCAAAAGCCAGTAACCGCTTTTGGGCCTGAAATTTTAGCGGGCCAGTTAAAGATAAGTGCAGCGGCCCGAAGTGAACTTGATTGGTAACATTGCCCTGCTGCCAGTGCGTTGTTGGATTTTGATCCGTCAGGGCGTCATAGGCGATCGCCACCGTAACCCAAGTAGGCAAATAACGGCCCTGACCCAGCACTTTTCCCGCTTGTTTTTGGGCTTTTTTGGTGCCCGTAATAAAGGTGAGCTGCCAAGTGCCCAAGAGAGAAGCAAAAGGATAGGTCAGCTTCTCCCGCTTGGCTATTTTTTCCAACCCAAGCAACTGTGCCGTTAGGGCCTCTGGGGTGGGTCGCTGTCGCGAATCGAGAAGGACAGTGCGGGTCAAAACATCGGCTTGGGCAGTCATAAAAAAAGGGAATTCATCTTTGGTATATTGTTTGCCGATCATGCCGATAAAAGTCTAGCCCTGGCGGTGACAACCATTGGCGCTAGATTTCTCAAAGAGGCGATCGCCTTTGGATTTATTTCAAGAACTCCACTAGGGCCTGGAGTTTGTCCCAAGCTGCACCGCTAGCCATCACCGCCTGGGCTTTTTGGACACCCGCTAGATGATCCCCCCAAGGCACGACTTCCGCCACCTGGAGCGCTAAACCCGCATTCAAAGCCACCGCATCCCGTTGGGCCTGGGTTCCTTTCCCCTGGAGGAGATTCGTTAAAATTTCTTGGTTAACGGGCACCTCGCCGCCCTTCAACTCTTGCAGAGAAGCAGGAGTTAAACCCAGAGTGATTGGATCTAAAACGGTGGTGGTGACTTCGCCGCCATTGACAAGGGCCAAATCCGTTTTGTCCCCAAGACCCGCTTCATCCAAGCCTTCCCGACCATGGAGCACCATCGCCTTCGGTGTTTCCAGTTGATTGAGTGCTTGGGCCATCCGTTCAATAAATTGCGAATCATAAACACCAATAATCTGGCCCGTGGGCTGGAGGGGATTGACCAACGGCCCTAACAGATTAAACACCGTGCGAATCTTCAGTTCTCGGCGGATCGGCGCTACACTTTTCATCGCTGGATGCCAGCCCGGAGCAAACAGGAACGTAATTTCTACTTCATCGAGGGCCGCATGGACTTTTTCGGTGGGTGCTCCCAGATTAACCCCTAGGGCTTCTAAGACGTCCGCTGAACCGACTTTACTTGAAGCTGAGCGATTGCCATGTTTCGCTACTTTCACCCCTGCGGCTGCTGTAACAAAAGCCACCGCCGTCGAAATATTAAAAGTAGAGGAACCATCGCCTCCGGTGCCGCAGGTATCAATTACTGGTTGCCCGTGGTTTAACCGTTGCTGTTGCCGAGATTGGCCTTTGAGGACTTGGGCCATCCCCGTAAGTTCATCAGCCGAAACCCCCTTTGTTTGTAGGGCCGCAAGCATGGCTCCGGATAGGGCTGGAGAAATGGCTTCTTGTAGCCAACCTTCCATGAGTTGAGAGGCTTGGGTTTGGCTGAGGGATTCGCCGTTGATAAGTTGTTGGAGTAGGGCAGACCAATTTGGAGTTGTCATAGATTCGAGGCAAACGTGCTAGAGAGGTTTTCCAAAAACTTTATCGGATTCCCTCCCTTTCCGAGAATCTTTTAGAATATCCTTTGGAAAAATTTTGTTAAATGTCAGGCGAGTTGAGGGTTATGAAGGTTTTAGCGCGCATTGTTGTTTTAGGTTTCTTTATTTTCGGGCTTTGTTTGGGGACGCCGGCCTATGGGGCCAGTCCTGCGGCAACATCCCGGTCGGCGATCGATAGTGAAGATCTCGCTGGCGGCAATTTTGCAGGACAAAACCTCCAGGGGGTTGAATTTTCCCAGGTAAACCTCACCAACGCAGATCTAAGTGGCAGCGATCTCCGGGGGGCGGTTTTCAATAGTACACTCCTGGAAGCGACAAATCTCCACGGGGCCGATTTTAGCAATGGCATCGCCTATCTTTCCAAGTTTACGGAGGCGGATTTAACCGATGCGATTTTTGTGGAGGCGATCCTTTTGCGATCTACCTTTGAGAATGCGAAGATTGACGGCGCAGATTTTAGTTTTGCCGTGTTAGACGGGCCCCAACAGAAGAAGCTCTGTGCCGTGGCTACAGGGGTGAATCCAGTGACGGGGATTGCCACTGCTGACTCTTTAGGCTGTTAGGATGGACTGTGTCTTTTGATTTTCATTGGGACGAATTTGGGGGAATAGCTTCCCCCTTTTTTTATGGTAATGGCAGTAATTTAGAGGGCTTCTAAGGGATTAACGGTATCAATCACCGAGAGACTGGCATCGTCATTGACCGTCCAAACATCATAGTTTCCAGCCACATCGCCATTTTCATCGAAGTCAACGTTCCCGCTGGCACCTTGGTAGTTAATCGCTTGGCCTTCACGGACTAGGGCGATCGCCTCACAGGGATCACTCACTTCCTGACCATCGCCACTGGTGACTTCCCGGAGTTTATTTTTGATGCCTTCACCGGTATTTACATCTGCTGCTTCAGCAGCCAACATCATGGCGATCGCCGCATCCCAGGAGTGGGGAACATAGGCGGTGACATCCTTGCCTGTTTTTTCTTTCCAGAGGGCGGTAAAGGCTTCTAATGCCGGGCCATCCGCACCGGGCACCGTCCCCAAAGCCCCCGCAATAATTGACTGACCAGCGGCGGTCGTGCCCACCTGTTGCGTAAAGTCTTCGCTGTAGACGCCATCGGTCAAGAGAATAGTGATCCCTTCGCTTAGGCCCTGTTCATAGGCCGCTTTGAGCAATAAACTACCAGTCTCTGCATAGAGCACCCCAAGGACAGCATCGGGTTCCCCAGCAAAAGCCGCCGCCGCTTCACTATCGAGGGTGGCCGCTTTCGGGTCATAACGCACCGGATTATCTTTGTTGACAATGGTACCCCCGAGATTTTCAAAGGCTTTGATGAATTCTTGCTCAAAGCCCACGCCATAGTCGTTGTTAATTACCACGGTGGAGACCCGTTCAAACCCTTGTTTTTGCGCCAACACAGCCAATGCAGGGGCTTGGTAACTGTCAGGGGGCGCAGTTCTCGCCCAATAGCCATCGAAATCACCATTAGCAGCTCGTTCTGTGAAAACAGGACTGGTACTGCCGGGGGAAACGAGCATCACTTGGTTCCGAACTGCAACATCAACAGCAGCACTAGAAACGCTGCTGGCAAAGGCCCCCACAACCCCGGCGACTCTATCGACTTCTGCCAGTTTCGTCATCGCCGCGCCCCCGGCGGTGGGGTCTGTTTGGGAATCTTCTTGGATGAGCGTCACAGGTTGCTCATTGACGCCCCCGCAAGCGTTAATTGTCTCCACGGCAAGTTCCACGGCGATGGGCATATTTTGACCAATGGAGGAAAGGTCGCCAGTGGTGGGGGTCAGGGAGCCCAATTTCAGGCCCTCAGCGCCGGTATTGGTACTGGTTTCGCCGTTGCCATCGGTGGGGGCAGTGGTGTCTTGGCAGGCTCCGGTGAAGGTTGCGATCGCCGCGAGGGAAAGGGCGATCGCTAAATTAAATTTCGATGTTTGCATGGTTCAGAAATTTTTCAAAAAAAGATTAAAATCCCTCTCATTTTATGCACAAACCCCAGGATGCAACCCCAAGAAAGGGGAGAAGGCAATTTACAATAGTTAACATTGCTTGAGGGTAAAACTGACTATGGTTGCTGCGCCAAATTCTCCACAACTATCGACCCAGCCGGCTTGGTCACGACTTTTTTCGAACCCCGCCCAACCGTTTGATTTAACGCCTCTGCCCGTTCTAGAGGGGGCAATTCCAGCAGGATTACGGGGGAGCTTGTTCCGCAATGGCCCTGGACGTTTGACACGGGGAGGACAAGCCATGGGCCATTGGTTTGACGGCGATGGCGGCATTTTGGGGGTGTACTTTACAGAAACAGGCGTGCAAGCCCAATATCGCTATGTAGAAACCCCCTACTTTCAGCAGGAAGCGGCAGCAGAAACCTTACTCTATCCCAACTATGGCACCCTCGCTCCGGGACAAATTTGGCAGCGGTGGGGGAAACCGGCGAAAAATTCGGCGAATACTTCTGTATTGCCCCTAGGCGATCGCCTTTTAGCCCTGTGGGAAGGGGGAAAACCTTACGGTCTCAATGCCCAGACCCTCGAAACGTTGGGAGAGATCGACCTTGGCTTTGCTCACCCCAGCGATACTTTTTCGGCTCACCACAAAATTCATCCAGCAACAGGAGAAATTTATAATTTTGGCGTGACCTTCGGCCCTAAGGCGACATTTCAGCTTTACTGTTGTCACCCCCAGGGTGAAATTTTGCAGCAGACCCATTTTTCTGTCCCAGGCTTAAAGGGGTTGCCAATGGTGCATGATTTTGTCTTGGCCGGGGACTATCTCGTCTTTTGTATTCCGCCTGTGCGCTTGCAACTGGTGCCGACGTTATTGGGCCTCAAAACCGTCAGTGACGCCCTCCAATGGCAGCCAGAATTGGGCACGATAATTGTGATCATCGACCGCCATACCCTGAAGCCGATCAGCATTTCCCGCCACGATCCTTGGTTCCAGTGGCACTTTACCAATGGTTACGTGAACGACCACGGGGAAATTGTCCTGGAGATGGTGCGTTTTTCCGATTTTGCCAGCAATCAACAGTTTGTGGAAATTCCCCAGGGAAAAATCCAAACCTATACGAAGGGTACCCTCTGGCGTTATCGCTTAGAACCTAAAACAGCCAAAGTCATCGAAGCCTACGAAATTTGCGATCGCTCCTGTGAATTCCCCATTACCCTTGAATTGCAAACTGGGCAGCCTTGGCCCAAAACCTTTATGGGCGTCCACTGCCAGGAAACGGACATCGGCCACGAGATTATCAATGCGATCGCCGCCTTTGACCACGGCACAGAAACTTTCGCCATGGCAGACATGGGGGCAGACCATTACCCCTCCGAGCCAATTCCTGTTCAAAATCCCCAGAACCCCGATCAAGTTTGGCTGTTAACCGTTGTCTTTAATGCCTCGGCTAACCGGAGTGAACTCAGAATCTATGACGGCGATCGCCTAGAGGCAGATCCCCTTTGTATTCTGGAATTTCCTGAAATGATTCCCCCCAGCTTCCATGGCAAATGGCAGCCCGCCCTTTAAAATTACCAAGTAAAAATTCCAAGAAAAAACCCTCCAACTTGGAGGGTAATGGCTAAACAATTGAATCTTTGAAAAGTGTTCTTAGAGCGCGTTACCACGGGGTAGAACTTCTTCAGGGAATACAAATTGTTCGTGAATTTGGTCTTGCGGTGCCATCCAGGCCCGCATCCCTTCATTCAATAGGATGTTCTTCGTGTAGAACGTTTCAAATTCAGGGTCTTCCGCTGCGCGGATCTCCTGGGATACGAAGTCATAGGCTCGTAGGTTTAGTGCCAAACCCACAATACCCACAGAACTCATCCACAGCCCGGTTACAGGTACAAACAGCATGAAGAAGTGCAACCAACGCTTATTGGAAAACGCAATCCCGAAAATCTGCGACCAGAAACGGTTTGCGGTCACCATGGAATAGGTTTCTTCTGCCTGGGTCGGCTCAAATGCCCGGAAGGTATTTGCTTGGTCACTGTCTTCAAACAGGGTGTTCTCTACCGTTGCACCGTGGATCGCACAGAGCAGGGCACCACCGAGAATCCCGGCAACACCCATCATGTGGAAGGGGTTCAGGGTCCAGTTGTGGAAACCTTGTAGGAACAGAATGAAACGGAAGATACCAGCGACACCAAAGCTCGGCGCAAAGAACCAGCTAGACTGACCCAAGGGGTACATCAGGAATACACTGACGAATACCGCGATGGGGCCAGAGAAGGCGATCGCATTGTAGGGACGAATCCCCACCAGACGGGCAATTTCAAACTGACGCAGCATGAAGCCGATCAGACCGAAAGCACCGTGGAGGGCAACAAAGCTCCAGAGTCCACCGAGTTGGCACCAACGGGCAAAGTTCCAGTTGGCTTCGGGGCCCCAGAGGAAAAGGAGGGAGTGACCGAGGCTGTCAGCGGGGCTGGATACAGCAACAGTCAGGAAGTTACACCCTTCGAGATAAGAGGATGCTAATCCGTGGGTGTACCAAGAAGTAACGAAGGTGGTACCAGTCAACCAGCCACCGAGAGCCATAAAGGCGCAGGGGAACAGGAGGATACCGGACCAACCGACGAAGACAAATCGATCTCGCTTTAACCAGTCATCGAGGACATCAAACCAGCCTCGTTCCTGGGGCGCGCGTCCGACTGCAATAGTCATAAGGACGAAGTCTCCAAAATAGTAAGCAACAAAAAATTACATATAATTTCGGGTGTTTTTTTGATGAAACACCTTACTTTCGTCTAGGTTCTGTGCAAAAAATGATAGTGAATCTAGACAAATGTGAGAAAAGTTTACCTTTCTTAATACCCTATTCTAGGGGATAAATACTGGTTTTGCCAAATGTTTTTGCTGTCCTCACTCCCCTGAGACCCTTGAAATTGCCTTGATCTTGTCTCTAAATAACACCGTTATTCACCGCGCTAAGGTGATGCCTTGGCGAGGAATGTATTCTTCAATATCCAGCAGGCAATGAGTCATGTATCGCCGGAGGGTCTCACCAAAAATAAAAAGATGCCCTCATTTCATAAGGACATCCACGACTACTTAACTTTCCAGGATGTGAGCTATTTTTTTTGTTACTTTGCCGGAGCGAGGCGGATATTTTTAGCCAAACCCAGGGCTTGCAGAAAACGAATCGTCATCCAAGTCATATCAATTTCCCACCAGTTAAGACCATGGCGCGCGGAATATTGATAAGCATGGTGATTATTGTGCCAGCCTTCTCCGTAGGTTACGAGGGCAACCCACCAGCAGTTTTTCGAGTGGTCGTTGGATTCATGGCTCTTATAACCAAATTTATGGGTGGCGCTATTCACAAACCAAGTGCAGTGGAAAACTACAGCGAGACGGAGAAAAATTCCCCAAATCACGAAAGACCAGCCGTTGCCCACCCAGGCATCTCCCCAGGCGTAGAGGGCCAAACCCAGGGCCACCTGGATTAAAACCATATATTTTTGGCAAAAATTGTAGAAAGGATCGTCTTTGATATCTTTGATGTAGCGATCAATGTCACTACGGGCGGGAATCTCAAACAGCATCCAACCGATGTGACTCCACCAGAAGCCTTTGTTGGAGTCATGGGGATCAGGGGTATGGTCAGAGTGTTTGTGGTGAATGCGGTGCAGTCCAATCCAATCAATCGGCCCCCCCTGACAAGCAAGGGTGCCACAGAAAATCAAGAAATACTCAAGCCACTTTGGTACTTCAAAGCTACGGTGGGACACGAGGCGATGGAATCCTAGGGTAATTCCAATGCCACCGGTAATCCAGTGGAACAATAAAAAGACGCCCACGGCTTGCCAACTAAAGTTACCGGGTAAAAAGGCAAGGAGGGCGACTAGATGGATCAAGCTAAAGTAAATAATCGTTGTCCAATCTAGGGGGAGTTTTTGGGAAGTGGCAACAGTCATGAAATATCCTTTCTGGAAATTGTACTGTGGGACATGGTATGCGGAGACTCCGTATTTTTTCCACTGTCCTACATGATAAACACAAGCACGGTTCAGCAAAGGGAAGCTAAGAACACTTTCGAAAGACGGTGCTTATCTTGGGAGAAGTCTTTCAAAGCGAAGCACAAAAATCTTGAAAATTCGGAACTTTGGGCTGAAATGGCGCTTGGGTGTTTTCTAAACTTTACTTGTAGATGTAACCGGGTATTTTCTTCGTTAAATCAGATTTAAATTTAACATTTATTTACGAATTTAATCAAGATTTGCTGAATTTTAGCGCGGAATGATCGGAGCGTCCATTCCCTAGGTTAGAAGTTTGGGGGCTTGGTATGATTGGCTCGCTCTTACTTTTTTGTTTGTTCGTTTTACTATGAATTCTGCTGAGATTGTTCGTCGGGCGATCGCCTCCTTGACCCCTACCTTCCAAGCCATTGACCAACAAACCCAAACCAATCTCCGTAAAGTCTTGGGGGCCTTTCAAAAATATCGGGTGGGCGTCCACCATTTCAGCAGTGTGAGTGGTTATGGTCACGGGGATCTGGGGCGGGATACCCTCGATCAGGTTTACGCCGAGGTGATGGGGGCAGAAGCGGCTCTGGTGCGGGTGCAGTTAGTTTCGGGAACCCATGCGATCGCCACTGCCTTGTACGGTGTATTGCGGCCAGGGGATGAAATGCTCGCCGTGGCGGGTACCCCCTATGACACCCTTGAGGAAGTAATTGGTTTGCGGGAAGAAGGTCAAGGTTCCTTGGCGGAATTTGGCATTGGTTATCGGCAGTTAGAACTCACCCCCACGGGAGAAATCGATTGGGAGGCTCTCAACACGGCAGTGAAGCCGAAAACGCGGCTGGTGTTGATCCAACGTTCCTGTGGCTATTCCTGGCGCAAAAGTCTGTCTACGGCAGAAATTCAACGGATTGTTGAAATTGTGAAAGCTCAAAATCCTAACACTGTCTGTTTTGTGGACAACTGCTACGGGGAGTTTATCGAAACCCAGGAACCGACGGCGGTGGGTGCGGATCTCATGGCGGGATCGCTCATCAAAAATCCGGGGGGCACCATTGTCACCGGTGGGGGTTATCTAGCTGGCAAAGCGGACCTTGTCGAAAAAGCGGCCTGTCGGCTTACGGCACCGGGCATTGGTAGCCATGGGGGAGCGACCTATGATCAAAATCGGCTTTTGTACCAGGGACTCTTTCTCGCACCCCAGATGGTGGCCGAAGCAGTGAAATGTACCCATTTGGTCGCTACAGTATTTGCTGATCTCGGCTATGAAGTGCAGCCGCAACCCTTGGAAAAACGACAGGATGTGATTCAAGCGATTCGGTTGGGTTCGCCGGAGAAATTGCTAGCCTTTTGTCGGGCTTGGCAAAAGTATTCTCCCATCGGCTCTTACCTCGACCCGGTGCCGGCCCCCATGCCCGGTTATGCCAGTGATTTGGTCATGGCCGGAGGGACATTTATTGATGGCAGTACCTCAGAATTGTCGGCGGATGGGCCGTTGCGAGAGCCCTATATCGTCTTTTGCCAGGGGGGCACCCACTACACCCACGCGGCGATCGCCCTCGAAGCGGTACTGGATGCCTTTGCGGATCTCTAGGGGGTGCGGTTGGCGACGGATTGTACCAGGCCGATAGCAATGAAGTTGGTCAGGAGAGAGGAGCGGCCATAGCTCAGCCAGGGAAGTGGAATCCCCGTGATCGGCGCAATACCAATGGTCATGCCGACGTTAATCAAAACTTGGAACAAAACCATCGACAACACCCCGACGGCAATTAATGAGCCGAAATTGTCTTCGGTTTTACAGGCGATGCGGATCAAGCGGAGACACAGCAGCCAGAATAAAAACATCACGGCGATCGCCCCGATAAAGCCGAGTTCTTCGCCGATCACTGAAAAGATAAAGTCTGTGTGTTGTTCCGGGACGTAGTTGAGCTGGGTTTGGGAACCATGGTAAAGACCCGTGCCCCACAGTTGACCAGAGCCGATAGCAATGCGGGATTGGATTAGATGATAACCTCCGCCGAGGGCATCTTGTTCCGGGTGAAGAAAAAGGGTGAGACGGTCTTTTTGGTAGGGTTGGAGCATATTCCAGAGAATACCCGCCCCCACCCCGGCGATCGCATTACTCGCCATCGCCCCAACAGTGCCGATCCAGCGCCAAGGGAGAGTTAACCAAGCCGTCAGCCCCATTAAGCCAAACCAAATTAGCCAAATCGGAAAAGCAACCCCAAACAAAATCGCCGACACAATGGGCGAGATGATGAGTAAAATCCAGCCAAAATTGGCATTGGCCCAGTAGAGCATCCCCAGGGTGATCGCCCCGAAAACCAGGGAGGTACCGAGATCCTGGAGCAAAATCAGACTGCCAGGAATCGCCGCGATCACAAACACCTTCAGTAACATGGGCAGGCGTTCGGCCGTATCTTGATGGAGAGTCGCCGCCAAAGAAAGAATCAGGCTCACCTTGGCAAACTCCGAGGGTTGCACGTGAAAGCCCGCAACATTGATCCAACTCTGGGCACCGTTGGCACTCACACCAATGAACAACACAGCGATCAAAGAAAGAATACTCAGACCATACACTAACCAATGGCCAACAATCATCGTTTGGTAGCGGGAACGGGCGATCGCCAAACAAACCCCTAGACCCACACCACCCGTGACCCAATGTTGCCACCAGTCCGTCGAACCAATGTTGAGTTGAGTACTGCGGATCGCCAAACCGGCCAATACCGTGAGGCCAACGGTGACGGTCATGAGCCACCAGTCGATTCCCCACCAGGGGGCCAAAGCATTCACCAAAGGTTCCGCAAAATAAGTCCTGAACGGATGACGACGTTGGGAGCGACGAAACATAAATCATGCCCGAAAAAATCACTCCTATCTTGCCACAGACAGATGGCAGTCAACAGTAATTTGCTAGTTGTGCGGATTGGCCATCCCGATCGCCTCGGAAATGTGATTGAGATTGTGGGTTTCTAATTTTTCCAACAGACCCCGCAGGATATTGGGGATAATCCAGGGGCCTTTGTAGATCCAGCCGGTGTAAAGCTGCAATAAGCTCGCGCCAGCCGTAATTTTTTCCCAAGCATGGTCAGCGGTAAAAATCCCCCCGACGCCAATAATCGGTAAGCTGCCTTGGGTTTGTTCGTAGATGAAGCGAATCACTTCAGTAGAACGTTGACGCACCGGCGCGCCACTAATTCCCCCTGCTTCTTCGGTGACGGGGTTGCCTGTTTTTTCAAGGATTTGGGTCTTCAGGCCGTCCCGTCTGGTGGTGGTGTTGGTGGCAATAATGCCGGCGAGTTGATAGTCCTGGGCAATTTTGACAATGTTGGCGATCGCCTCCCAGTCGAGATCCGGGGAAATTTTGATAAAAATCGGCTGTTGTTTGTGATTTGCTTGCTGAAGCGCTTCGAGGATCGGCTGGATTTGTTCCCCAGCCTGGAGCGATCGCAAGCCTGGTGTGTTGGGAGAACTCACATTCACCACAAAGTAATCGGCCACCGCCTGCAACGCCTCAAAACTCCCCAGATAATCCTGGGCAGCGGTCTCAAGGGGCGTCACTTTTGACTTACAGAGGTTGATGCCGATGGGAATCGTCCGGGGTTCAATTTGCCAACTTTCTCCCAGGGTTTTTGCCATTACCGCTGCGCCAAGGTTGTTGGCTCCCAAACGATTCAATGCCGCCTGATCTGCTGGTAACCGAAATAGCCTGGGCAAGGGATTCCCCGGTTGGGCATGGAGGGTCACGGCTCCCATCTCCGCAAAACCGAACCCAAAGCGCGACCACATCCCTGCCGCCATCGCATCCTTATCACAACCCGCAGACAGTCCCACCGGATTCGGAAAATCAAGGCCCCAGAGAGTTTGCTGTAAACGTGGATCTTCAACGCAAAATTCCGCCACCATCTGCTCCTTTGCCAGGCGACTCCAGAGTAAATCCGGCGATCGCTCCAACCAATGGAGAGTATTAATCAGTTGGCGGTGCCCCTGTTCAGGGTTGTCCTTAAAGGCTGCAAGGACGAGGGGATAACCGGGTTTTGCAAAGTTCAGGAATGCCATGGCTTGGGAAGAAAAGAAGTTGGCTTGAAGGATTACTTGTTGGGAGACGAGGCTCCAGAAAAAATCCTTAGGTGTTGATTGAGTGATTCGTAATTTCTACAGGTGATGGTCATGGGGTGGTTTACGCCGCTGGAACTGTCGGGCGGCCCGCAGCGATCGCCAACGGTACATCAGCCAGAGAGAAAGAAAATAAGCCGCCACTGCCAACCCCACACCAACCACCGAAGAGCCGATAAATAAGGTACTGATAAAATTCATTCCCGCCAGGCTCAAGTCTGACCAGGATTCTAACTGAGCTTCATCGAAGGTGATCGGCTGTTGGAGCAGCACTTCTCCCACCTGAAAGTTGAAGTAAAAAATGGGCACATAGGTCAGAGGGTTACTCACCCAGGTGCCCGCCGCTGCCGTCAATTTATTGCCATTGAAGACCGTGGCCAAGAGTAGACCGATGATCGTCTGGAGACCGAAAAGCGGAAAACTTCCTGCAAATGCGCCACAAGCCCAGCCCCTGGCGATCGCCTCTGGTGTGCCTTCTTGACGCAATACCTTGAGGTACCAATACCGGATCCAACGACGCCAACGGGACAATACATATTTGAAACGTTTGTGAGGCAGCGGTTTCACAGTAACCATATGGATCTCAGCTAAAAAAAATGGGGAATTACTCCCCGACTTGATGGGTTGGATGGGAAAAGTGACTAGGCGCTCTTACCAAATTGGCGATCGTAGACCATTTCTTCCTTATCTGATTCTAGCTTGACGTCAGAACGAGGGTAAGCAACGCAGAGTAGCGCATAGCCTTCATCTTGTAACTCCGGAGAAAGCCCGATCCCCTCTTCTCGACTGACACTGCCTTCGGTAATCAGGGCGGCACAGGTGGTACAGACCCCAGCACCACAGGAGGTGGGGAGATCAATGTTGTTGGCATGGGCAACATCGAGGATGGTTTGATCTTCTGGAACGTCGATGGTGTAGGTGTTACCGCGATGTTTAATCTCTACTTTATAGGTGGTGGTCATAGGGAGAATTTTAACAATTATTTTAAGGTTTCTTTCGCTACATATTTTAAAGGATGGCCGCGCCTATTAAGAAATGTCGCTAAATCTAAACCTTAATTGCGTGGTCGCTAAGGCCGTAAAGTTCGGGTGTTAATTTGAAGGGCGAAATTCCCGTTGGAAAATCCTTTTAAAACGCTTTAATTCGTCCATTTCAAGATTAATTCCTATGTATAACGGCAATACCAAAAAAGACTATATCCAAGCTGGCCTTGTGGCTGGTTTAGGGGCTGGGGTGGCGACTTCCTTTGCAGTGGGCCAGGGACAAGATCCGGCGATCGCCGTGGCGATTACCCTAATGGCGGCGGTGTTTGCGATGGTTTGTCACCGTTACGATCTGATTTAAATTCATTTAAATTAAAAGACGAGCAGTTTAGTTTTTTTAATCCGCAATGAAGGCGATCGCCATGACCGCAGCGGGGAACCCCGATGTCCTCCAGTTAATCGAGGCGCCACAACCGCAGATCACAACCCCCCAGCAAGTCCTCGTGAAACTTCAGGCAGCCGGGGTCAATCCCATTGATACAAAAGTCCGCAGTCGAGGCACGTTTTATGATGATCCGCTCCCGGCAATTCTTGGTTGTGATGGAGCGGGCATTATCGAAGCGGTGGGCAGTGACGTCAAAAAGTTTGCCGTGGGCGATGCTGTGTATTTCTGTGATGGTGGCCTTGGCAAAGCAGGCACCGGAAATTACGCCGAATATGCGGTGGTTGATGCGCGGTTTATTGCGAAAAAACCAGAAAATTTATCCTTTGCAGCGGCGGCAGCAGCGCCCCTAATTTTAATCACGGCCTGGGAAGCATTAGGCGATCGCGCCCGGTTACAGTCCGGCCAAACGGTGCTGATCCATGGCGGAGCGGGTGGCGTTGGTCACGTAGCAATTCAACTGGCAAAACTGTGGGGCGCAACGGTCTTCACCACAGTCAGCACCCCCGACAAAGCGCGCTTAGCCCGGCAATATGGGGCCGATGAGGTGATTTTGTACCGCGACGTGGATGTGACTGAAACAGTGCACAAGTTAACCGATGAAGCTGGAGTCGATGTGGCCTTTGATACCATCGGCGGCCAAGTCTTTTGGGAGACGGTACCAGCGGTGAAAACCTACGGGGATTTAGTGACAATCCTTGAACCAGATTTTCAGCTTGGGACTCTCAAACAAGCACGCTTGAAAAATTTACGGATTAGCTTGGAACTGATGCTAACCCCCATGCTCACGGGAGATGTGGCCGGACAAATGCACCAGGCCAATATTCTCCGGCAATGTGCCCAATGGTTTGAACAAGGAAAACTCCATCTTCACTTAGGGCAAACGTTTCCCCTCGCTGAAGCGGCAAAAGCCCACGTCCTAATTGAACAAGGCTCCACCACCGGCAAAATTGCGCTCACCCTTTAGGCAAATTGTTGGGCATGGAATTGGGCATAGCGACCTTGGTGGGCGAGCAGTTCATCGTGGGTGCCGGATTCAACAATTTCCCCTTGGTCTAACACAATAATGCGATCACTACTGCGGACGGTGGCGAGGCGGTGAGCGATGACAAAAACGGTGCGGTCTTGCATAATCCGTTCTAGGGCTTCCTGCACCAAGGCTTCGGATTCAGCATCGAGGGCCGAGGTGGCTTCATCCAAAATTAAAATGCGGGGATTGAGCAAAACAGCCCGGGCGATCGCCACCCGTTGCCGCTGACCGCCCGAAAGATTGACACCCCGCTCTCCCACATAGGTGTGATAGCCCTGGGAAAATTCCGAGATAAATTGGTGAGCATTGGCAATTTTGGCGGCAGCCTCTACCTGTTCTAAGCTAAATTCCGTTTGACCAAAGGCAATATTTTGGGCGATTGTTCCGGAAAAAAGCACCGTTTCCTGGGGGACAATGCCGATCTGTTGGCGCAGACTTTTGAGGGTGACAGTGCTGGTATCGATGCCGTCGATGAGAATTTTTCCGGCCACTGGATTGTAAAAACGGGGCAATAAATTGACCAATGTCGTTTTGCCCGCCCCCGACGATCCCACCAGAGCGATCATTTCCCCCGGCTGTACCGTGAGATTGATATTTTTCAAAACAGGTTTAGCCGCTTCGTAGGCAAAGGAAACATTTTGATAGTCCACTTTCCCCGTCACAGCAGGCAACACCTGGGCATCGGCTGCTTCTACAATCGTTGGTTGAACCGCTGTCAGTTCAAATACCCGGTCAACGGAGGCTTCTCCCTCCTTAAATTCGTTGAAATTGCTGGTGGTAATTTGGATCGGGTCAATGAGCAATGCCACCGCTGCCACGTAACTCACAAACTCTGCCGCCGTTAAATTCTCCTGGGCAATTTGCCAACCCCCCAGGAAAAACAGAAAAATTACCGCCATCGCTTCCAGGAAACCCACCACCACAAATTGCAGGGCTTTAATCTGGGCGGTGCGGAACTTGGCACGACGGTTTTGCTCGGCTTCTTCGGTGAACCGTTGCAGCTCATAATCTTCAGCGGCAAAAGCTTGGACTAAGCGGATGCCGTTAAAAACTTCAGTCAAGAGAGAAGAAAGGTTAGAAGTACGGGTTTGGCTACGACGGGAAAAATCCAGGAGTTTCTCGCCAAAGGAACCAATCAAGATCGCCATCAATGGCCCAATAATCAATGCGGCCAAGGTGAGTTGCCAGTTGACATAAAACATATAGCCCAGCACTACGATCAACTGCAAAATGCTAGGCACAAACTGATGGAAAATTTTGTTGATCACTTCCCCCACCCGGTCTACATCCTCCGTGAGGCGGTAGGAGAGATCCCCCGTTTTTGCTCCCTCAAAATAGTGCAGACTTAGACGATGGAGGTGGCCATAGACCTGGGTTCGGAGTTGGATGGCAATTTTTAGGGCGGCCTTGGCCATCAGGGTATCTTGGCCGTATTGCACCGCCCCCCGGATCAAAAAGATGATCGCGGCCTGGCCTGCTAAGTTCACAATTCCCTGGATATTGCCCGCACCGATGTCGTTAGCGATATCACCCGCCAGGATCGCCAGAATCGGCCAAAAAATGGTGAAGCCGACGGTGCAAATAAGAGCTTGGCCAATGGTGAGCCGCTCGGCTTTGAGATAGGGCAATAACTGAAAATAGCTAGAACGGGGACGGCGTTTCAAGGGAATAGGTCTTTAAAAGGGTGAGCAGACCCATGGTAAGCGAATTCGGCGGAAATTCTTTAAGGAAAAATACATCCTGGGGACTATCGGTGGGATGATGATAGGCTATACCTTTATCTATTTTTTCCGGCTTCGATGAGTGTAGATTGGATTACGAGAGCAGATCGTCTCAGTGCTTTACCGCCCTATGTGTTTGCCCGGTTAGATGAGCTGAAAGCAAGGGCACGGGAACAGGGTATCGATTTAATTGACTTGGGGATGGGGAATCCAGACGGATTCGCCCCGCAAGAAGCCATTGATGCGGCGATCGCCGCCTTTGAGACGGCCCAATTTCACGGGTATCCGCCCTTTGAGGGGACTGCGAGCTTTCGTAAGGCGATCGCCACTTGGTACAAACGCCGCTATGCCGTTGAACTCAACCCTGATAGTGAAGCCCTACCCCTGCTGGGTTCCAAAGAAGGTCTTGCTCACCTTGCCCTCGCCTACGTTAATCCGGGAGATACGGTACTGGTGCCGAGTCCCGCTTACCCGGCTCATTTTCGTGGCCCACTTATTGCTGGCGCCAAGATCCACGAAATCATCCTCAAGCCGGAACAGGATTGGGTAATTGATCTCAGCAGTATTCCCGAAGAAGTGGCGAAAAAGGCCAAAATTCTCTATTTCAACTATCCCAGTAACCCCACCACCGCCACAGCACCCCGGTCTTTCTTTGAGGAAGTGGTGGCATGGGCGCACAAGTATCAGGTGATGCTCGTCCATGACCTTTGTTATGCGGAGCTTTCTTTTGACGGTTACAAGCCCACCAGTTTGCTGGAAATTCCTGGGGGGAACGAAATCGGTGTCGAATTCCATACCCTCTCAAAAACCTACAACATGGCAGGCTGGCGTGTCGGGTTTGTGGTGGGCAATGCGGACATTATTCAAGGTTTGCGTACCCTCAAGACAAACTTAGACTACGGCATTTTCTCGGCAATCCAGAAGGCGGCGGAAGCAGCACTAGGATTACCAGACAGTTATATCCAAGGGGTGCAGGAACGGTACCGGGAACGGCGCGATGCCTTGATTGAAGCCCTCGGGGAAATTGGCTGGAATATTAAACCTTCCAAAGCGACAATGTATCTCTGGGTTCCCTGTCCGCCAAGTATGAATTCCACAGATTTTGCGCTTTATGTATTGCGAACGACGGGCGTAGTTGTTACCCCAGGTAGTGCTTTTGGGGCTGGTGGGGAAGGTTATGTGCGGATGAGTTTAATCGCCCCAGTTGATCGACTTCGTTATGCCATTGGCCTCTGGAAAAAAGCAGGCATCCACTTCGATATGCCTGCCCCAGAAAATCATTAAACCCATAATATTTTCAGAATGCGTCCTCAACTGTTTGGAAAAGTTGGGGACTTTTTTTATGTAATAGATCGCGGAAATAGCCTTTAAATCAGAGTAAATAAAAGTCCAATATAGAATATAAATAATTTTCTACATCACTCAATCGATGTCGTGAGTACGTCATTGGATAAGAGAAGGTCAAAAAAAGTCGGCGTCATTGAAAGAATAATTTTTTCTATATTAGATTGTTTGTACGAATTATCAAATTTTGTATCTTAGCTTAAAAGGATTCTGGAATTTCACCTAGAGTAGGGAATTAGATAATAATCCACAATATCGTTCCCAATTTTAATTTAGAGAGTAGAAGCTTTTATGTCTAAGCTTAATGTTGATCAGAAAACTATATTTCAATTGTTATCAGATAAAAAAGCAGATTTTCTGATTCCAGATTATCAGCGTCCCTATGCCTGGGACGAAGAACAGTGTCAAACGCTCTGGGATGATCTTTTTGCATTTTCTTTCCCTAACAATAATTATGAAGAATTTGACAAAAATGACGAGTATTTTCTTGGTTCTATTGTCACCTTTAAGAATAGCAATGCACAATCAGAAGTTATAGATGGTCAACAGCGTCTTACTACAATAATGCTTATTTTGCGTGCATTTTACGATAAATTTGCTCATATGAAAGATACTAATTCACAACAAACACGTAACCGGATTGAGAAATGTATCTGGAAGACTGATGAATTTGGAAGTGCCGACAAATCAAAATTAAAAATCAATTCAGAAGTTGCTACAGATAGTGACAAAGATGAATTCCTTGACTTGCTAAAAACAGGTTCAGTAAAACCTGGAAGCAAAAGTCAGTATGTTAATAATTATCAATTTTATCAGGGGAAAATAGATATCTTTTTGCATGAATTTGCTAGTTATTTTCCGTATTTTCCAGCAAGAATCTTAGGGAATTGCATTCTTCTGCCAATAGAAGCTGAATCGCAAGACACCGCACTAAGAATATTTTCAACACTCAATGATCGTGGCCTGCCCCTCGCTGATGCTGATATATTCAAAGCTCAGTTCTATAAGTATTATGGTGATATAGATAAAAAGGATGATTTTATTGCTGAGTGGAAAATCTTGAAGAAATAACAAGCTCTGTTTTTTATCTGAGTGCGGGTGCACCAATGGATGAGCTTTTTGCACGCTATATGTATTTTCTGCGCGCTAAGGAAGGCAACAAAAGCACAACCACTGAAGCATTACGAAAATTTTATGAGCGCAATAAATACCAATATTTCAAAAAATCCGAGACAATCTTTGAATTAAAGTCTCTAGCTTTATTCTGGAAGAGCATTGCGAATCAAGATAAACAAAGATTTTCTGATTTGATTCTCAAGAAGTTATTCGTTTTGACTTACGCGCCAAATGGGATGTGGCAAAATATAGTTTCGGTATATTTTCTGCAAAATCAATCCTCCGATGGCGCATTGGAAGAATCCAAGTTTAGTCTTTTTCTAGATAGAATCACTGCCTTTATTTATGCCTATGCCATCACAAATCCTGGTGTTAATTCTTTACGCACACCTATATATGATGAAATGGTCAATATCATAAATGGTTTAGAAGTCACATTTGCGAAATATAAATTCAACAAAAGTCAAGCTAGATCATTCTTTGATAATTATAAATTCACAAATCAGCGCAACATAATACGCTCTATGATCACATGGTATGCCTATACATTTCCGGAGCAAAAACTTCTTGATATAAATGAAATATTTCACCTAGAACATATTTATTCCAAAAAAAGACAAGAAATAGAAGACGGACTAAAAAATGTGGAAGTCATCGAGTCTCTTGGAAACAAAATTCTACTTGAAGGAAACATTAATATCCGAGCATCTGATTATCGATTCGAGGATAAAAAAAAGATATATAGCGGAGAAAAAAGACGTGGCAAGAACCAAGAGCCTAGCAAGATTTCTGAAATAACTCAACTCATTGAGTACGACAAATTTGAAGAAAAACAGATAGTGGATCGTAATCGGAAAATTTTAGACAAGTTTTTTGAGTTTTTACAGCAAGAAGAATTAATCGCACGACAATAGTTGCACTCAGACGACCCTTTGTTTTCAGAAGACAGTAGGCGATGCGGACTGAACTTGTTATGTGTTCAGAACTAGGTGAGCGATCGCCCTTCACTATCGCCTTTCGTCCCCTCCCTTCGTTACACCCTTGATTACCCGTCAAAAGTCGATCCATAGCGAAAACCGGAGACAATGGGAGATAATCAGTAAAGAAATGTAAAAACCTCTCAGCAAAGGACAAACGCAACCATGCGCGTAATTTTAATGACGGGAAAAGGAGGCGTCGGAAAAACCTCTGTCGCAGCAGCCACGGGACTCCGCTGTGCCGAGTTGGGCTATCGTACCCTAGTGCTCAGTACCGATCCCGCCCACTCCCTCGCCGATAGTTTTGATGTGGAGCTTGGCCACGACCCCATCGAAGTGAAGCCAAACCTCTGGGGCGCAGAACTCGACGCCCTGCGGGAGCTGGAAGGCAACTGGGGCGCGGTGAAACGCTACATTACCGAAGTCTTGCAAGCGCGCGGCCTTGACGGTGTTCAGGCAGAGGAACTCGCCATTCTGCCCGGCATGGATGAAATTTTTGGCCTGGTGCGGATGAAACGCCACTACGACGAAGGCACCTATGATGTCCTGATTATTGACTCGGCTCCCACAGGCACTGCCCTACGTTTACTAAGTCTGCCGGAAGTGGGCGGCTGGTATATGCGTCGTTTCTATAAGCCGCTCCAAGGAATGTCCGTGGCTTTGCGTCCCCTCGTCGAACCCATCTGGAAACCCCTCACGGGTTTTTCGTTGCCCAACAAAGAGGTGATGGATGCGCCCTACGAATTTTATGAGCAGATCGAAGCCCTCGAAAAGGTGCTGACCGATAACACTGTTACCTCTGTGCGCCTTGTGACGAACCCTGAGCGGATGGTGATCAAAGAATCCCTGCGGGCCCATGCCTATCTGAGTTTGTATAACGTTTCGACGGATATGGTGGTGGCTAACCGGATCATCCCCGACAGTGTGAATGACCCGTTCTTCGCCAACTGGAAAGAAAATCAGCAGGGCTATAAACAAGAAATTCACGACAATTTCCACCCCCTCCCCGTGAAGGAAGTGCCCCTCTACCAGGAGGAATTATGCGGTTTGGCGGCCCTGGAGCGACTCAAAGAAACTCTCTACGGTGAGGAAGATCCGACCCAGGTCTATTACAAAGAAGATACGGTGCGGATGATCCAAGGGGATGGGGGCTATAGCCTAGAGCTTTATCTTCCCGGTATTCCCAAGGAGCAAATCCAGCTGAATAAAACAGGTGATGAACTGAATATCCGCATCGGCAACCACCGCCGGAACCTCGTTCTTCCCCAAGCCCTCGCCGCTCTCAAACCCTCCGGGGCGAAGATGGAGGAAGATTTCCTGAAGATTAAGTTTGCGGCCTAGACTGCCCAGAATTCTTTAAAGAAAAATTACCCAACTCTCTGTTCCGTCTCTAGAATGGGGAGTTTTTTATTGGGCCGAAAAATGTTTAGATTGCCCGACAATGGAGCGAACCCGGTAGATGGGCCGTCCCTGGGATTCGTGGTAGGTGCGGATCAGCAGTTCCCCCAAGAGGCCAAAACCAAAGAGTTGCACCCCGGCTAACAGCAGGATCGCCACCAGGAGCAACAAAGGGCGATCGCCAATCGCTTGACCCCAAAAGATCTTCAGGAACGATAAATAACCCCCCAGCATAAAACCGACGAGGATAAAAATAATGCCGAGATAACCAAAGACGTGCATCGGGCGGGTGAGGAATTTTTTCATAAACCACACCGTCAATAGATCAAGCAAGACCCGAAACGTGCGGTCTAGGCCATATTTACTGCTGCCGAACTGGCGGGCATGGTGCCGCACGGGGATTTCAGCGATGGTTGCCCCTTCAATAAACGCCAGGGCGGGAATAAAGCGGTGCAGTTCCCCATAGAGATTTAGATCTGCGAGGATTTCTGTGCGGTAGGCCTTCAGGGAACAACCATAGTCATGGAGATTGACCCCCGTCACTCGACGGATCAGAGCATTAGCGATTTTTGAAGGAAGAAGCCGCGTCCATTGGTTATCTTGCCGTTCCTTGCGCCAACCGCTGACGAGGTCGTAGCCTTCGTTCATTTTCTGGATCAGGTTCGGAATATCCGCCGGATCATTTTGTAAATCTGCATCGAGGGAAATAATGATCTCCCCCTGGGCATGCTGAAAGCCTGCCGCCATGGCTGGGGTTTGGCCGTAGTTGCGCCGCAAAATAATCGCCCGCAGGTCTTCCCGCTCGGTCGCTAATTGTTTCAAGAGTGCCGTAGAGCCGTCCTTAGAGCCATCATCCACACAAATAATTTCGTAGGCATAATTATTCCCTTGCATTACCGAAGCGATCGCCTGGATCAGGTGCGGCAGACTTTCTACTTCGTTGTAGATGGGTACCACAATCGACAGGGTTTGGGTCGTCGCGGGGGCTTCGGTAATCGGAACAGGGCTGGACATCAATGGTGGTTAAATTTGGCAGGCTAAGGATGGTGGAGCATAACTTTCCATCACGCGACCAAAACCACAGAGGGTTTGGTGGTAGGCGCGACTGATCATATCCCACGGCTCCCAAAGGCGATCGATACCAATACCATTGCGGCCCATCTCGATGCCGGAGCTATGGATATAATAGCCCTCTCCGAGGTACAGGGCGACATGGTCGATCCGTTGCTCTTTGGCAAAGAAAATCAAATCGCCGAGTTCGAGATCCTCTTGGGAGACAGGTTCAACAAAATCCCCCTGTTGATAGGAGTTGCGCGGCAACCAGATCCCCTGGGAAGCATAGGCCGCCTGAATCAATCCAGAACAGTCATAATTTGGTGCCGTTGCGCCTCCCCAAAGGTAGGTATTGGGCACTCGTTTGGCGGCGTGGGCAAAGATCAAAATATTTTCTATGCGGGCTTCGATCTCTGGCCGATCGACGGGGACAAATTCATAGGGTTCTTCGGCGACTTCGAGATATTGTAAATCCGTTTTTTTGAGCCAGGTACCATAGCCATCCTCGACCGTCATCACCCGGACAGCCTGTTCTGTTTCTTTATTGAGCATTTGCACCCGACGACCAGCGGCCGCTTGGGTACCGAGGGACTGACATTCGGGGTCGTCGTACAGATCGAGGGTTTGCAGGCAAAAGTATTCACCACTGGGAGAAGGGGACAGTTGCATAGATTTCAAAGGGGTTAGGGGGGATGGATTCAGGAGGAGAGAAATCAACGGTGCAGCCGTCTTTGCCGCCTATTCTATCCTGACTTCGGCCCGGTGCAGCGATAACTCTAGGCGATCGCCATAGGTGAGATTCAGAATGAAGGGGGCAAGGACTTCGAGGGTGGCAGGCGCTTGGAAATGGCCCAGTTTCGTTTCGGGGTGCGGGTAATAAATTAGGCCATCATACCGCTGCTGGCGGTGCTCAATGTAACAGGGACTGAAGGAAAAGGTCTCTGGGACAAAATCAGGGTGCCACTGCAGATCCGCGAACGTATAGCGGGGTTGAATCAGACTAAAGGTTTTGGGCGCAATGGAAATATTTAGAGTGCCGGGAAAATAGCCAGACAAATCTAACCCCAACCGCTGAAAATGGGGCGTTTGCAGGGCGATGGTGCCCGCTTCGTAGGGACTGTTTTTCGCTCGCCCGGAGGCCACCTGATGGCCCCGCTGCACAATACCAGCGACGCTTTGCCAAGTCATGGCTTAGTCCCGCTGGTGGGAAAATTGGTAAGCGCCGACAAAGGCTAAGGCGATCGCCACCCCTGCCAAAATGGGAATCGCGTGCCAGGGAAATTCCGAAAGAGGTAAATAGGCCGCCGCCCGTAGCCCGGTGGTGGTGTAGGTGAGGGGAATGCAATAAACAATCGCCCGAAACGCTGTGGGTAAAGTTTCTGGGTCGAAAAAGGTCGCCCCCAAGAAAGACATCGGCACGATCAAGAAATTATTAAAAATCCCCACACTTTCGAGGGATTTAACCCGCAGCCCAACAATCACCCCTAACCCCGCAAACACAGCGCAGTTCAACAGGAGTAACAGGATAAATAGCGGATTGATAAAGCTAAAAACTTTGCCCGTAAAGAGGATCGCCACAATCAGCACCGATCCTGCCGTCATCAGTCCCCGCAGGATTCCGGCCATCATTTTCCCCAGGTGTAACGCGAGGGGGTGGACGGGCAACAGAAGTAATTCTTCAAAGGTTTTGCTATAAAGGCGATCGCCGCAAATCGAGAAGGTCGTCCCCCCGAAACTAATGGTCATCGAGGACAGAGCAACCATTCCCGGCAAGATAAATTCTAAATAGGTATCTCCGGCGGGTGGGGTAATCGCTTGATCTAGGGCGCTACCCAGCCCTAAACCAAAGGCCAGAATGTAGATCAGCGGCGAAACCAAGCCCGTTGCTGCCACTTGTTTGAGGCGCACCCGCAACTTTAGCCAGTCCCCCCAAAAAACGCCCAGGGTATCTCCCCATAGATGGGCCAGTTCAGAGCGCTGACGGGGTGGCGGGGTTGTGGTGGTACGGACTTGATCGGAGACAGCTTCTAGGTTAGTCACGGTGCTTTGGGGGACAACTTTACATCGCTTCACATTATCGAATTTTACGCAAACTTGCCAGGGTTCATGTCCAGTTCACTAACAGCAGGGAGTAAATTCTGGGCTAAATTTTCAAACAAAATCAAACAGCAATGGGCCTTGAAGGATTTGGCATAAACGGGGTATTATTGTAAGCTGTGTCGATTTATAGAAACTTATATGCCTAAATTAAAGACTCGCCGTGCAGCTGCGAAACGATTCAAGCTGACTGGCAGCGGCAAAAAGATCGCCCGTCGCAAAGCGTTTAAGAATCACCTTTTGAACCATAAGAGTTCAGAACAGAAGCGTCGTCGTCTGTCTGGGATGGCCCTCGTGGACAAGAGCGATGAGAAAAATGTTCGTCTGATGCTTCCCTACGCTTAGAGACAACGAACGGTAGAAACTGTCTGGTTTCTGGAAAATCGAGAGTTTTATTACTTAAATTATATATAGGTAAAGTTTATGCCAAGAGTAAAGCGCGGTAACGTCGCCCGTAAGCGTCGTAAAAAAATCCTTAAGTTAGCGAAAGGGTTCCGGGGTTCCCACTCCAAGCTCTTCCGCACGGCGAATCAGCAGGTGATGAAGGCGCTCCGGAATGCCTACCGCGATCGCCGCAAGAAAAAGCGTGATTTCCGTCGTCTGTGGATCGTGCGGGTTAATGCTGCGGCGCGGTTGAATGGCCTGAGCTATAGCAAACTCACCCACCAACTCAAAAAAGCAAACATCGAGATCAACCGGAAAATGCTTGCTGAGCTGGCCGTTGTTGACCCCCAAGCCTTTGCTCAGGTGGTCGAAGTTGCAAAAAGTGCCTAGGTAGTGACACGATTTCGTCGGTTGTGGCATTATTAAAGGCGAAGAATTGAATTAGCCCCCAGAGTAGCCATTCTGGGGCTTTTTTGTTAGGGGGAAAGTTATGGCGCGCGGTGGAGTATTTGGATCTGGGTTGGCGATCGCCGCGAACATATTTTTCGGCTCAGCATCTTTAATCCAAGCAACGCCCCTCGAAACGATTCAAGAGCGGGGCATCCTCCGGGTGGCGGTCAAGGAAACGGTACGGCCCCTGGGTTTTCGGGATGAAACGGGGACTTTACAGGGCTTAGAGATTGAGCTTGCCCACCAACTGGCGGCAGAATTGTTAGGCGATCGCCAAGCGGTAGAATTGATTCCCCTCCCAAACCAAGAACGCCTCGATGCCGTGCTGACCGGGGAAGTGGACCTCGTGATTGCCCAACTGGGCCTCAATGCTTCTCGCCAACGGCTCGTGAATTTTAGCCCCTACTATTACCTCGATGGGATTGGCTTTGTGACGCAGGATCGCCAGATCCAATCCCTAAACCAGATTACAGATCAACAGGTCGTTGTTCTCGAAGGTTCCGAGGCGATCGCCGCTGTGCGGGCCTATTTTCCTGGGGTCACCCTCGTGGGCGCTAAATCTTACCAAGAAGCCTTAGATTACCTCGAAAATCACGAAGCTGCCCTCTTTGCGGGGGATCATTCCGTCCTTACGGGTTGGGTACAGGAATACCCCGAATATCAACTGCTGCCGGCTTGGCTCACGGGTAATCCCCTGGCGATCGCCTTTCCCAAGGGGCGACAACACCAAACCCTGAACCAAGCTCTGCAAACAACAGTGACTGAATGGCAAGACAGCGGTTGGTTAACGGAACGGATTGATCATTGGGGCCTACCCCAATAGCAACTTAGTCTCAAAAGTAACTAGCGGCGGCGAGTACCCGTCACAAAAGGAGCATTGGGTTGACCCGTGCTAAAGGAGACCGTAAAACGATCGTCACTAAATGTTCCTGTGGCAAACTTATATTCGTCTTGGCTCCAACCGAAAACTAAGCTGGGACTATTATAAAAAGACCCAAATTTAATCCCCGCATTAACACCATATCTAGCAACCACAGTATCTTCATCAAACGGTGTGTAATAGCCAGACAGAGAAAAGTTTTCCCCTAATTGAGTGCCAACCCTGAGCGTCAGACTACTTTCATCAGAATTGGGCAAAAGGCCCCCAAAGTTTTGATCTGCTGATAAAGTCATACCCCCAAGTCGGGCCGCCGCACTTATGGTTGCTCGGCTCCCGGTTGAGCCCACAAAAATATCACCAATCTGTTGATCTTGGTCAATTGCATAGTCCAAACCAGCAGCCAAAGTAAACGAATTACCATTATCCGCTGAAAAAGTCTTGGCAACATTCCCCCAAAGGCGACTGTAGTAGTCTTTATCAGGATTGAGGTAGCCAATGCCGCCTACTTCCGCTTGTACCCCAGAGTTTACATTTCGATAGCGGTAATCACCTCCAACGTAAGCCTTGAGCCAATCTTGCGTATCTTCGGCCGTGTAATCGATTAAAGCCCCTAGATAATAGCGGGTACGATTGCGATTATCTGTGCGGTTACCCGTGAAACTGAGGTGAGGTACATAGTTTGTTCGCTCACGGTAGCGAGTTTTGATGATTTGTGTTGCATCCCGTTCAAAAAACGCTAAACCAATTTGCGTATAGGCATTTTGAATATCATCAAAATCTAACAATAGCTGCTGATCGACGCCACCAACCTCGTTGAGTAATGTCGCCGCCACTTGAGCACTCAGATTATCTGCAACTTCGGCACCCCCTTCCCCATAGGCTGCTGCCACAAGACGCGGCCCACTGAAGTCCTTAAAGCGACTGCCATCTTCTAAGATTTCAATTTCACGATCTACTACAGGGGAAAGACCGACCCAAAAGCTATTCGATGTTGCCGCAGGAATATCTTCTGGAGGGGTATTCAGATCCGTAATACTTTCTGCACGGGAAACACTCCCTTGGTAAGCCGTAAAACTATTTGAAGGCAGACGGGAGTTGTTCGCAGCTGTGAACAAGTTTGCATTCACATTGGGATTAGGTGGCGCATCTCCCCCTTCCAGGGCAGGGTCAACGTCTGGTAAAAGTAACGTTGCCAACTGCACGGCGCTATCGAGGCCGAAATCCTCATCGTTGGGGATCGCCGCAAATCCGCGTACTGTGCGCCCTAAAACCGCTTCTTGATCATTTTGTTTGAGGACTTGCCGCACATTAGAAAGACCAACGCTATAGGTATTATCTAAGTTTTCCCGACGGATGGTTTGTCCTTGGCGGCCTGTCTCTGGGCCAATGGCAACAATCCCAGAGTTGGGTACATTCAGTTCAATGCCCACTTCTTGACCTGGTAAGCCCCGTTGAAAACCAGGCTGCTTGATAAAGGCCAAGTTTTCTTCTGAAACAACCCCACCGAAGGGAATGCCGGAGTCTAGGAGACGACCGGGGAGAAGGGTATCTGGATCATAACTTTGGGGATCGAAGGCAACCGGAGGTAAAAAACTACAGGTTTCGTCACTACCACCTCCTCCGGGATCAAGAATGTCACAGCCTCCTGTGAGGGTGAACTGGTATAAATAGCCTCCTAGGGTTACAGGCTGATCAATGTCCGTTTCCACCTCGCGGTCTTGGGGGGCAGAGCGTAAACGTACGTATGTGCCCCGAAAGTCTGTCACCGCGACGTTATCAGCGGTAGTTCCTTGGAAAATGTCAGAATCAAGCCGGGCAAAGCCATCAACATTCACATCACTCGTTGTGGAATCAGACACAAGGCCAGATGCGGCTATTTCCCAGTCAGAGAAATGAGAAATTGGTGTCCCATCCAGGTTTTGGGTGGTGATTAAGGGATTAACACGATTGAGAGGCATTTTTTGGAGGAAATCGTCAGTTCCGGGTTCTGGCGTTTCTTCTCTCTCTGGGGGAGGGACGGGAATTTGGGCGACGTCACTTTCTGTTTCGGGACTAGACTCCGTATTGGCAGTTTGTGGCGATGTTGTCACAGGACGAGAATTTTCTTGATTTGTCGCAACACTGTCTAGCTGCTGGACTGGCTCTGGGAGACGAGGGCGCTCCTGGGAATTAATCACACTCTCCTGTTGAAGATCGCGGACAACCGATCTAATCTCACTGAGCTCTTGTTGAATATTACTCAGTTGTTCTTGGAGGACGGAGAGATCGCCAAGCTGAGAGAGAAGCTGGGCTAACTGGATTAACTCGGCTGATGAGAGACCTGGTGCTGGTGCTCCAGAGCCACCTGTGGTGGGGATTTGGGCAACTAATTGTTCTTTCGGCAGGCTCTCTGGTGCTGATTGTGGCGTGTTTTTTGTCGGAGCAGTGGGAACACGGGCAATGAGTTGTGGACTAGGTAGAGGCTCAGAAACCGGGTTCTGAACAACTGTGGGATTTTCTACTGGAGGTGTTACAGCTTTAACTTCTGGTGCAGCAGGGGGCGAACTGACTTGCTCAAGGGACTTATCAACCCTGACACTGGTTACTTCCATGGCGGCGGCGATGGTAGCGAACGGGGTGGAGGCCATCGCGCAAAGCAGACTACGGAGAATAGGGCGAGATTTAGGCAAGGTCATTTTGCTGTGGATTGTCAAAGATAGATGGTAGCTATAAAAGTTTGCGACAAGAACACAAAGGTAGTGACGCGTAATACATTGAGGCTTAAATTAAATTCTTCTTTTAACTCAACACTATTTTGCTGCGCTAGTCGGTAAATTTCAAGGTCAATATTATTGAATATTTTTTTACAATGTTAATTTTGAGTTATCGACAAAATAACCCTATTGAAACAATATTGCAGATTGCCTGTACTGCAAAAATACAGCTAGATCTGTCGCAAAAAGTATCCACCTAGAGGAAAAAGTGCAAAAAAATCATCTTTATTAAGAAAACATCAAGGTATAGATACAATTTTTACATAACTGTTGTTTTTTTTAAATAGATGGGTATATTGTCTATTAGAGTAAAGTTAAAAGCCAGAAATCCCGATAGCTTTTAGTTATTTTAAGCATTGCTTCTCGCTTGTTTGCTCATATACCTACGTCTTCGAAATGAGCGGTGATTTCTTCTTATCAATTAAGTCACTGCTAGATATAACCAAGTCATCCATTCAATTTGGAGATATTCTAGATCCATGAAAAAACTCTCTCTTGCCCTAGCTGCTGCTAGTGCTCTCTCCCTTGGTCTCGCTTCCACTGCCCAAGCTGGTGAAGGTGGGATTGCTGCTGGTGCCGCAGCTACCTTTGATGGTGGTGATCTCACCAGTTTGTCTGTTGCTGCTGCTGTCGGTAAAGAATCTGCCGCTGTCGCAGTTCGTGCCAATGTTGGGGCCACTATTCTACAAGAAGTGGCAACGGATGGAATGGGCAATCCCATTGAGGAAGGCCAAACTCCTGATGTCACCACTGGTGCAGGAATCCCTGGAACTGGAACTATTGTCTTGGTGGATGTTGAAGGTCCGGCGACCGCCACGACTGAAGCCTATGCACTGGGTGGTTCTGGAGACATTACAGTTAATAGCATCGCCTCTTCCGAAGCACTTAATGCAAACAACGTAGCACCGAATCCCGTCCTCGAAGGCGGTGATGATACTAATCCCGGTGTTGCTCAAGCCAACAACCTTGGTAATGGCCCTGCTTCCTTTGTTGTTTTTGATCCAAGTAATGGTGGTTTTGTTACCCTTGTCGAGGGTGATGCTCCTATGTAATCCCTGATAGTTTTCCTAGACCTATTAACTATTAAGTCGATAGGGATTTGAAACTAATCAGATAAGGTGTATTGCTTAAGGGTGATGCACCTTTCTTGTATCTTTTACTAAGAGCTGATTTATAAAGCCCCCCGGCCCCCAGTTTAGGGGGGATTTAGGGGGCAAATCAAGAAATTCATTGACTTTATCAGAAGCCCCTAAGATCTATATCTGTATCATTTGTATTACCACAGCCAAGCCCGACAAGAAACCATGGCAAAGCAGCGATTGGTTAACGGAACGTATTGATTATTGGGGACGACCCTAAAGACCTGATAGACTAACAGCACTAAGTCACTGTCTAGTTTTCGGCCAGTTCGCTTAGGTCATAATCAAAAATTTTTAAGCCAAAAATTCATCATTGACTGCCTGCTGTTATGGATCAAGAGTTTCTGCCCATCTTTTATCTGTCTATCCTCGTTGCCCTGCTGGGAGGATTAGCCTTTTTTCTATTTCGCCAAGTTATTAAGACCCGGCGCGTTGAAAACACCTTTTCCCAACTACAGACCAAACTCAAGCAAGGCTCCGGCACTGCGAAAGAATATTACGAACTGGGTAGTCTCTATCTCGACAAAAAACTCTACGTCCAAGCGGCCCAACTCTTGCAAAAGGCTCTGAAAGTAGAGGATGAGCTAGAAGCTGAGAACCAAGCGCTCGTTTATAATGCCCTCGGTTATGCTTATTTCGCCCAGGAGCAATATGACCTCGCCATTCGCCAGTACAAAGCGGCATTGAAGGAAGTTCCGGATTATGTCACGGCTTTAAATAATTTGGCTAATGTGTACGAGAAAAAGCAAATGACAGCAAAAGCGCTGGAAACTTACGAGCTTGCCCTAAAAGCAGAGCCAGAGAATAAAACAGCGAAAAAACGGGCTGAATCGCTCCGAAAGCGGTTTGTTTCTCCTTAAACCCCTTCTGCCTGACAACATCTCCCCCAAGGCCCTCCCCTCTAGGGCCACCCCTCTAGCTCCCCTCTAGCTCCCCTCTAGGGGAGAATGGTACATTAGTTAGTTCTTGAACAATGTTGTAATGAGAACAGTAATGGTGGCACTGGCGATCAGGCCAAAGGCTAAATTAACCACCCAGCGCATCCCTTTTTCATAGACATCCAATTGCAGTTTAAAGGTATTGATTTGTTCGTCGACATCCCGGGCAAGACCATCGATTTTATTGTCGACATCCCGGGCAAGGCCGTCGAGCTTGGTGTCAAAATCTTGGGCGAGATGATCAATTTTATCGATCACGTCCTGGAGTGTGGGTTCTGCTTTGGGGCTGCTCATGGGGAGAAAAAAGAGGCGGTTTGTACTTTCTAAAATTGTATTTGATCCCAAGGTGCTCTTGTTGCAGCTAGAGGTCTTTTAGGGGACTGGGTTATTTCACTCGCGCTCGGAAACGAATAAATCCGAAGGAATCATCAGGATCGCCTGGGCCATCCGCAGGGGCAATGCTATCTAGCTCTACCCTCAGGGTACCATTGGGATTTGGCAGAGGAATAAAGGTGCCTGGATTGCCCGTGTCTTCTATTTGACACCCAGATGCTGCGAGCGCTGCGACGAATTCGCCACTATCTCCATCAACGCTATTGGTGAACGCAGTGGTTATGCTATTAAAAGACAGCTCAATCCCACGATTTATGTCGTAGGTGTCCGGTTCGTAGAGGAGATAATCCTGAAGTGCATCACATATCTGTACTGAACTTGCCGGTGCATTTCCTGCATTGAGGAAATAAATAGTGTATTCAACTTCATCGCCTGGGGCCGCGTCAACGGTATCTCCTGAGACTGCTACCGTCCCCGTCTTACCTTTTAGATAGTCGTTCGGCCAATTAGGATTGTTATCTTCATCTCCAGAAGCATCGATCAAGTTTATGAAGTTTATGTTGTTAACTGCCGTAATCCGTTTAACGAGAAGGACATTAGGATCGGTTCGTGGTACACAGACTTCTTCAAAGAATGTCTCCAGCTCATCTGCCAAATCCCCATAGCTTGTAATGGGGACATAATCAGCCTCAAAAGCATTACCCAAATTCGAATCATAAATATCAGGACCAGCAATCTCATCAAAGTCATTGACATCGTTGACCTCAGAACCAATGGCGATCGCATAAATATGAATGCCAGCCGCCTTAAAAACATCCGCCTCGTCAACCGCTGCTGCAATATTGTTTGTGGCCCCTAGGTCAACAGCTGGAATTCCGGCGCGGTTAGGCAGACCATCCGTGAAGAAGAAGACAGTCTCCGGAGTTATTGGTGGTTGGCTTTCTAAACTAAGAGCCGTCTGAAAAGCAGCTTCCCAGTTGGTGAATTGAGTACCAGAAAGATCGCCATAATCATCTAAAGCATCGTTAAAGGGGCCATCCACGTTTGCTTGCGTGAGTGCCGTATAGTTCAGCCGAACGATCCCATTAGTCCCAAAGGAGACAATTGCCGCTTGGCCAGTGACATTATTGTCAACAAGAAACTGTAGTACCGTTCGGATACCAGCGCGTTGTTGTTCTAGTTCAGTATTGTCAACAGATGTTGATTCATCTAGGATAAAAAGAATATTGGCATTGGGGCCACAGAAGTTTGAGGTGAGATCAGGATTCCGAATTTGAGAAATCTGGTAGTCCTCGACTTCACCATCGCTCGCCAAACCCACTGAACCCGTTGCAGCTGTCAGCGTGTCGCTCGTAATCCGGAAACGAGCATAGGTATCCCCTGGTGTGATGCCCGTTAACCCAGCCCCACTCCAAGTCAGTGCTAATGTTGGGTTGCTCGCGCCACTGTTAATTGTTGTGCTGGCATATTCGTCTGCTTCAAATACACCATTTTTATCGAAGTCAATCCAGCCATGGATTGTCTGAGAAGACCCGGTTGTGTTGGTCGCCACAATATTCGCTGCAGGGATAGTGTAGGTCGTCATCCCTGCTGTTAGTGGCGGGAATGCAGTAATGGCATCCTCGTCATCGGGAGCACCATTAATATCGTCTCCGTCTGCAGCGACTGTCGGTTGTCCGTCTGTTTCGCTGTCTGGTGGAGTTGTCCCCAAATATAGGTTTGGAGTCGTCGAGATGACATGGCGTGGCCCATTGTTAGCATCAATGGTCTGATAATCCGCTATTCCTGTTCCTGCTGAGGTATCTGGGGCATCCCCATAATCCAAAAAAATGCGACGAATTCCGAAATCTCGATTCTGAATATTATTACTACTATCAAAAGGATCTGTCTCTAAAGGACTAGTCGCCTCCCAACCCGATGGTAACGAAGCCACAGGGGCAGGGTTTCCCACAATACCAGGACTGGTACTTAAACGAATTCGAACATTTGTGTTAAATGGAACATCATCAAATGTGTACGTACCATCTGGTTGAACTGGAGCACTCGCGAGAACATTGCCATTACTATCTACTAAAATTGCATTTAAAAGGCTATCAGCATTTGTTCCTACTTCAGAACCTGTTTGGATATTTGTGAAAGTGTTATTGGCAGAATTATCAACATCATTCCAAACTGTACCACTCAAAAATTCATCATCAAAAATAGTGTAAATGGAGCTTGTAATCGGTGCTGCGCCACAAGTAGTTGTGGAAAGATTGAAAAACTTAGTAGGATCTGCATTGATCACAAATTCAATTGTTTCATTTCCTTCCGACTCTTGGTCTTGAATAATTTCGATCGGAATATTAATTAAACTTCCTGTTGCTGCTGTTCCATCATAATTTCCAGGGGGAATGGTAATGGTGACGGTATTCCCATTAACAGTACCGCCTTGAAACTGAAAATCTGAACCTAATATTGCGGTACTGGAAGATTCAACTGTGATGGTAACGTCTAAACCGGAAGAACCGACTAGACCAACCACCCGAATTTGAGGTGGATTTGTTGTGGGAGTCGTTTCGGATTCTGGTGCATTGCCTGTCTGTGCGGCAACTTCAATGACAGGCAGACCGGCAAACTGAGTATTATCAATAAAATTACCGATTGAGATGCTACCACCGGCCGTGGAGATTGCCTCAAAACCGACTCGAACAGTACTATCTGCCCCCGTATATTCGAGGCTACCGGAATACTCTACCCATCCACCTCCAGGTAATGTTGATAGATTTGTTGAAAGGATTGTTGCATTGGGTGGTGAGAGGGGAGTGATGGAACGAGGATTTGCATCACTGGCTGTCCCAAATTCAACAACTCTTTGGTTGTCGACAACAAAGCTTGCCACATCCGCAACGGTTGCACTGCTTCTACCACGGTGGTTGACAGAAAATGTAATGGTTTCCCCGTCGAGTAAACAAAGGTTCTGAAAAAGTTTGGAGTTTTCTTCTGCATTAAGCTCTGCAAAAACATTGCCATCTGGTGAAACGACATTATTGAAGCCGCTTGTCCATAACTCAATTAAATTTCTTGGTCCTGGAGTCTGAGCGGGAGTAAAACCAGAACAATTACCGCCACCATTTCTAAAGTCAGAGTGGGTTGTATTCCAGGCAGGAACACTAGTTTGGTCGACTTGGACAAAGCAACCTGAACCTGAGGCCTGAGTTGCAGCACTAATCACAATGGAACCTGGGGAGCTTGAAAGAGGGACAGAGTCAGTTAAATTTTGTTCAAAGCTAGGATTTAAAAATGACCGCTGAATAAATTGAGCTTCTGCGGTTTGAGGGAGAATACCAATAGAGGCGGTTACTCCAATGATCACCGATAAAGTTTGTGAATTTTTTTGTCTTTTTACGCTTGTCATTCTTTTCAGCTAGCTTTGTTAATGGCAAAAGAAATTTTTGAAAATTGAAAAAGTCTTAGACAGTCTAATTGGCATCATTGATTTATCATTGAGAATTTTGATTCATAAAACGATCAAGATCGATACTTTGACCTAGTTCACGACTCCGCTGACGACCACTAATTTGAAAAAGATTATCTAAGCTGTCTAGATCTTCGCTGAGAAGGAAATAGAGAGCGGTTTCTAAACGGCGAATTTCCCGGGCACTGAGGAAGTTCGAGGTGGGTTCGAGGGTGAGCAGTTCGGGCATATTTTCGTCTAAACGGCGATCGCCTAAGATTTGCGTTTCTGTGGTGTCATCGGTAATTAACGCTTCTTCTGTCGAGTCATCCAAACGGCGATCGCCCAGGATTAGTGGTTCGGTGTTGGCATTACCAAAGAAGAAACTATCATCGGTATCAAGGCGGCGGGCCTGGAGCTCACCCCCAAAGACGGCATCATAAATTTCAGGAGCGAGGGCCTGGAGCTCACTCTCACTCAACTCATCTAAGCGGCGATCGCCCAGGATTAGTGGTTCGGTATTGGCGTTACCAAAGAAGAAACTATCATCGGTATCGAGGCGGCGGGCCTGGATCTCGCCCCCAAAGACCGCATCATAAATTTCAGGAGCGAGGGCCTGGAGTTCACTCTCACTCAACTCATCCAAGCGGCGATCGCCCAGGATTAGTGGTTCGGTATTGGCGTTACCAAAGAAGAAACTATCATCGGTATCGAGGCGGCGGGCCTGGAGCTCGCCCCCAAAGACCGCATCATAAATTTCAGGAGCGAGGGCCTGGAGTTCACTCTCGCTCAACTCATCTAAGCGGCGATCGCCCAGGATTAGTGGTTCTGTAGCGCCATTGGTGATTAACGCCTCTTCTGTAGAGTCATCCAAGCGGCGATCGCCTAGGATTTGCTGATCCGCATTCGGTTCAGGCGGCGTAATCTCTAATGGGACATCGTCTAAACGGCGATCGCTCACAATTTGAGGCAGTGTCGGCTCTGGGTTAGATGTATTCGCACTTAAGCGTTGATCCTCTGATGGTCTCGCCGCTAGTGGGCCTAGTTCAGGTCGCAAACTCGTAGCAAATTCAGCCACCGGATCCTCAGTAATCGTTTCAGCAATCAAGAAGTCAGTAGGATTCTGGACTGGCGTAAAGCCCACAACCCAGTAGGGGAGATAGCCAAAGGTTGGATCAGTCGCGAGCAGACGATCATCAGGCTTATAAAAACGCTGTAGCGCAGGTGAATTCGTGGTGGGATCTGGCACAAAACGAGGCAGGATAGTCCCCACAGTAAAAGGCGTGTTGATGTCAGAGCGCCCAGGACGATTGATTGTCTGGGCAGTTTCGATTGGTGCTGTCTGAGCATTTGCCACTGCGACGGCGGGTGTGGGTGCCTGGGCCAACTGCGGCAGGCGTTCTGCCAACGCTTTCGTTAATGGATTATTGCCGCCAATCTGTTGATACATCAGTGCAAAGGTCTCACCGGAGGCATTTAACGCGAAGGTAATAGGACTCGTATTCGCCGCTGCCGCAGTCGAAGCAGTTTGGCTGAGTGAACGAATAATAATCCGATTGCTACCAACTCCCTTACGGATCAAGTAGTCACGGGCAACCTGGAGACGGCGAGCATTAAGGTTATCTGGTGTTAGCTCAGCTAAGGGCGGCAAGATACCTTGAATATCAATCTCCAGCTCGCGGTACTGGCGCATCACCGTCACTAAACTATCCAAAATTAACTGACCCTCCGACGATAACGCCATGCTCTCTGAGTTGAAGTTAATAGACTGGGATAGGTCTAGACGCATGGCCTCCGGTAGAGACGCTTGCGGTTGAGGTGATGGTTGGACGGCGGCGATCGGTTGCGCTGGCGCAGGGAGGGGCTCCTGGAAGCCAAAGTCACCAAAGAGATTATCAAGCTTTAACATTGCCCCTGCATAAAAGCCTCCGTCGGAGCGACTACCGCTAAAATCACGATCATTGTTCACCGAACCAGAACTGTAGCCAACCGAGACCCGTAGACTCGGAGCCAACGCATACCCCACTTCCGCTAGCCAACCCATTTCGCGATAGCCAGCGCTTGGTTGACTGAGCCAACGAATCCCCCCAGTCAGATCAAGGCGTTCATTTAGGTGGTGGGTGGCGCGCAATTGTGCAAGGCGCACCGTACTGCTGGCACTAAAGTCCTCGGCAAGGTTGATATTGGAGGTACGTACACCGAGTTTTCCGTAAAATTCCCATTGCCAGTTAGGGGCGTAGATCGCTTCGGCGGCAAATAAATGCTCCGTGATGTCATTGCCGCGACCAATGAGCAGGGTTTCGGGGATGGTATCGGGATTTTTACGATACTCATAGCGCAACAGGGCATTAAACCGATCCTGATAGGGATTGCGATAGGCGAGACCCAGGCGTAACTCTGTACTGGGGGGGAGGCCGCGTGTTGCTTGCCCTGCCGCAAACCGCCGATCAAAGTCAGCTAAGGCCGTCAGAGAAGGCGATAATTTTCCGAGCACTGAGGCCGTTAGATTACTTGTGCCGCTCCCATTTGTATTTCGCCATTCATAGCCTGCTTTGGCCTGAAAATCATTACTTCTCGCGTAGTTGCCCTGAACACTAAAGCTGGTACCACTCCTTGCACCAGTGACGCGGGATGCCCCTCCGCCGGCGGCACCGTCACTACCGACAAATAAATTACCGACAACCTTCTCAAACCGGGCATCAACATAAAACCCTGGAGAAAAGGTCACCCGCTGTTCAATGCCAAAGGCGGCAATATCTTCTAGGCCCCGACTGAGTCGCTCAATGCTATAACGGCCCGTCAGTCTGGTATTCTCCCAAGGCTTATACTCGCCCCTAAGATCGATACTGGTTGTCGACTGTCCTGCTAAAGTGCCGCTGTGGTACCAATTTTGATTAAGAGCGAGATTCACCCCTTGCCAGATGCGCCAGTCTAAGCCAACCTGGGTGCGATCACTGTAGACTGCATCTGATTCGGCAGATAGGGTGTATTGGTTTGTGAATTTAAATCGGAGACTATCGGTAATCGGTGTTGTGAAGTTTGTTCTGAGTTGGCTCGAACTACCGTTATTCTCAGGATTGATCCGGTCTTCTCGGTCTCGATAAATCCAGTCCACACTTAGGCTTGCTTTACCGAGCTTTTGGAGAATGCCGGCAGAAATGGTCGTGAGACGATTATCAACTGGGGAACCGTCATTCAGGACTTCATCACCTGCTTCTAGCAGATCCCCTAGGGAGACAATCGGACGAATGTTAACCCCTTCGTTATTTTCTTGGTCATACCGGAAGCGTAGTTGGGTGGTATCGGATAATTTGGCATCTAATTCTGCACCGTAGCGGGTTTGGCCAGGCACAAAACTGAGGGTGGAGCGATTCGAAAAACCGGTATCTGCCCGGCGGTAATAGGCACGACCTGTCAGACTGTCAGAAAACTTTGCATCGAGTTCAAAACGATAGGCTGAACCTGAAATTTCACCGAGGTCATCGGATTCGCTGGTGCTGTGGGCATACTCACCAATAAACCGATAATTCTCCCCCAGATAAACCTGGGCATCAAAGCCATAAAGGGACATATCGCGAGTCCCTTTGTCTTCTTTAAAGTAGGTGGCCCCCAGCCAACTTTGCTGGCCTGGATCGCGGTTGAAATGATATCTGAGGCGACCGCCATAGAGGCGACTTTCGGTATTACTGTCGAATTGGTAGGTAATGATGATGCGCCGCACGAGCAGTTGCCCTTCATTACCAATTTCGGTGCGGGAAACCGGTTCATCAAAAATAATGGTGCCCCGGTCATAGTCAATTTCGTAATCGGCATTCCGGCTGAGGCGATCGCGGCGAATGACTGTGCCCGGTCGTTCTAATTCTTCGAGTTCAAAATAAACTTCTTCACTGCCTGGCACCACAAGGCGCTGGGTCAGGAAATAAAAACCGCTGCTGCCATCCGGGGCGAGGGTATCCCGCTGAAAAGACTCTCCTCCTTGGCTATAAATGGCCGATACTTGTAGATCGCCGAAATTGTAGTTGAGTTTTGCCCCCTGGAGTTGCCGACTGAGGGCGCTAAATTCTTGGGAAGAGTTGGCAAATTCTGTGCTGGTGCCATAGCTCCCCCACATGATGTAGTCAGGCTCCGCGCCATCAATCCCTGGCGATCGCTCAAGGCGTAAAAACAGACTGTCCTGGGATGGGGTGAGGTTAGAGACCCGGGAGTTATCACCATAGATGGGGTATGGCTCTTCTGAGGGTTGATCTAGGCGGTTTAGGCGATCTGTACAAGTTTCACAGGCTTCATTGAGGCTGCGATCGCCGTTGTAGGCAGCGGTTAATAACCACTCTCCGATAGGGCCAATGGCAAAGGCGGAACCATCGATGTCGATCACCGTGTCGCCGTCGCGCTCAGGATTGAGAAAATCACGATAACTGCTGAAATAGTCGGTATTATCAGCACCAATCCGCAGGTTGATCACCCCAGTCAACAAACTCGGACGGAGGGCGGTTTCAAACTGCACCTGGGTATAAGCGTCCAGTTGATATTGGGACATCGTTGCCCGGATCTGAACAGTACCGCTATCGATCGAAGATTGCAGCGTTGCGGTAAATTCGCCATCATTGGCATCAACCTGAAACCCCTTAGCCTCCGGGCTAAGATCTTCTCCGACAAACTCACCCGAAGAGGCGGTCAATGTAACCCGTCCCCCCATATTCGCAGGGTTGCCGTTCTCATCTAGGAGAAACCCCTTGACAGTGACGGTAGAGCGACCATCGGCGGGTACCCGCTTTTCGACTGTCGTCAATCGCAAATTGGCGATCGCACCGGGGGCTTGAATGTTTAGTTCTTGGGAGGCAGTTTGACCATCGAGGCTGGCCGTGGCCCGCAACACATTATCGCCTGGGTCTAAGATGATCCCATACCAAGTTTGTTCGACCATCCCGGTTCTCGGGTTGTTTTCTAGCTTCCCGATTTGCAGTGGGTCGATGGAACGTCCATTCACCTCAAGGCTGACGCGACTACCATTGGAGGCACGGAGAACAACCGTGGTGGCATTCCCTGAGGTCACCGCATTCATCTTCGGCTCGACAAACTCGATGCTCAGGGCCTCTTTGGGTTCCTCTGCTGCTGGCGCGTCAACGGTTAAGATATCATCTGCCCCGGTTATGGGTGGGGATGCCTCATTTTGATCGTTGTCAGGGTCATTAGTTGGTGCTCCAGATTCATCTGTAGCCATCTTCCCTGAGGGAAACGCCTCGGGCTCACTCACTACGGGTTGCGGGTCAACCACTGGCACTTGCGCGATCTGCGGCGGCTGGAGTGTAGACCCATTGAGGTCTGATTCGAGGGTAAGAAGCTGTTCTGCGACGGGACTTTCCAGACTCACTTCATTTTCAGAGCCCGTTATCTCCGCCGCAACAACGCTCATCCAACCAGATAAAGTCACAATGATCGTGGCAATGGGGAGGCAGTAACAACGAATCTTCATTATTCTTTTGCCTCCTCAGTGTATGGCGTGACGGCGAAATTAAGCCGCGCCATCCCGCCGGGTTCTAGACGTACGGACCGGGATTGGCTTTCGTTCCTAAAGAGGGGGCCAGGCGCTAAGGTGTAACCCGGAACACTGGTAAAATCGAGCACTCCCACATGCCAGCCCGGTAGCACATTGCTAATCGAAAAGAGACCATTTTCGTCGGTGACCACTCGGTTGCCATTCTGCATGAAAATCACGGCGTTCGGAATGCCTGGCTCACCATACTGTTGTTCGCCGTCAAAGTTTTTATCTTCAAAAACGCGACCGATGATCGTGCCGAGATCGGAAATGAGTCCATTGCGGATGCCAACGCCGTAGATATCTGGCCCATCGCTGACATCAAAGCCATTGTCCTCGCGATCGCCATTCACAAAGGCGGCATTGCGTCCATCGCCCCGCAGGGCATCGGGAGTCACTTCCGCAACATAAACAACCACAGCAGCGGGATTATTGCTCGGAGGTGTACCACCAGGGAAAGGTTCTGCAAAGGTAAAGGTGACTAGCCGACCATTGGTTTCGGTCGTCACGGGAGTCGGTTCACCACCTAATTCCGCTTGTACCGAATCTTCGAGGAGATTGAAGCCGAGGGGTAAGCGGTCAGTTATCACCACATCCTGCAACGTCGTGGTGGTGAGGTTCTCAATATTTAGACGATAGATCACGAAGCCGCCAGGCTCGACGGTGGCGCGATCGCCGGTCTTACTAATCCGAATCCCATTATTTTGACAGACTGGTGTAATATCGCCGACGGGGAAAGCAAAGGCAATCAGTTCATCTTCGGCTGCTTTTTGTAGGATCACCTCTTCACTGAGGGGGGCGTCATCACCGATGCTGAGGGGCAAGCCATCGAGGGAAGTGGCCCGGTAACTAAAAGAATCAGCAACCACTGAGGTGATCTCGATGCGGATCCGGCGCGGGTCGAGAAAGAGATTTTGGGGCGGGTTGATCTCGAGGATATAGGCGGCCCCGACGCGAATTTGGTCCTCTGACAAGACAAAATTAAACTGCCCTGCGAACTTGGGAGGAAGATTTGGTGTCTCCCCCAGCAGGAAAGGATTGTTATTTTCAGGGTTGACATTGCGACTGGCCAGGATGACGCGCGTTTGGCTATCGGTTTCATCTAAGTCAGGGAGCTGGAGTAACGGGCCAGTCTCGGCTCCTGTCTCACCAACGGCTTCGTAGAGGGCGACCGAAAAGCCACTGTAATCATCTAAGAGCTCGCCATCGCAACCAACAATGCGCCCTAGGGGGTCAATTAGTGTATTGATACGAAGGAGATTACTCGCCGTAACGACAATGACACCACCATCATCCACTTGGTAAGTTGCAGTCCCCGTATTGTTGATAACGATTTCCTCTTCTTCATCGATGATTTCTGGTTCCACCTGGGCGATCGCCACCATTGGCCCTAGACTTAGCCAAGCCAAACTAGCTGCCAAAAGCTGGCGACCTAACCGTCTAGCAGTCGATTTAGGTTGCATTGGCTGGGCAAAGGAAAATGTCATCAAAGAGAAACTGCACGATTAATGGATAAAACGTCGAAATAATCAAGGCGAAAAATACTGTCTCTGACTGGGGGTCTATTGCTCAAAACAGACCCCAAACCGATTACTGCACCCGGACTTGATATTGACCAGAGACCGCTGATCTGGGGGGAACCGCGCCAGAAAAAGTCCAGCGAATATGGGTATAACGTTCTGGAGGAGCAGGCACAGTCGCCGTCCGACCATCCTCTAGGGTGACTTGAATGGTGGGGTTCGCTGTATAGGTTCTGCCGCCATCGATGCTGTAGGTAATCGTCGCACCACCAACGGTTGCGGCCGAATTCATCACATATACAGTGTTTGCTGGCAGATCATCGGTGAGCACGAGACCAGAAACCGCTTGATTGGTTTGGTTGTTGCCGCTGATAGTGTAGCGAACGATATCACCAGGCTTGACTTTAGGCGCAGGCCGTAGGGCAGTCCCTTCTAGAGAACGCCAAGCGACTTGTGTCTGACCGCGCCAGTTTCTTTCGATAACGCGGAGGTGTCCCGCGAGCTTGAGATCAACTTGACGATTTTGTTGTGCTGCGACGGGCTGGAGTCCCAAGAGACTGGTCGCTTTGGGCAAATTAACGACACCACATCCGAGGGCAATGGCACAAGCGGTTGAGAAGATTGCGAGAGAACGTTTCATGATTTTTATGTTTCACCTCTTAAGTTTAGATTTTGCGGACTTAGGGGCGAGGTTAATAATCGTTTTTTGCTGGACTTAACCGTCGCTGAGGACGGAGAAGCGGTTGGCCGACAAGGTGTTTCGTGAATCTAGGGAAAGACGCAGAAACACCTTGAAGGAAGTAAAAATCAACCCAGTACAAAGCAAGCGCTAGGGTAGCCTAGGTGGGCCGTGCCAACACCTAAGCTAAACCCTTTGCTCTCTTACTGGAGCTGACGGCGGAAAGTGAAGGCACCACTTTCGCCAGCGTTTAAATTGCCCACAAAGTTGACATAGGCTTCGATGGGCGTGCCGTTGGCCGGGTCACTGGTAACAGATGAAGTGCCAACATCACCTGATGGGTCAAAAGTACCGCTAGTCGGGTCATAGGTCGCCAAATTGCTACCGGCGATCACGGGATAGTAGTAAACCTCTGTGCCCGACTCGAAGGTTGTACCGCGCCAGTGGACGGTATCGGGTTCGCCATTGCCGTCGTTATCTAACGCCCAGTTATTATCATCTCCTCCACCTTGAGTAGCATCATTTACTCCGTCTGCACCAAGAGGAGCGACGTTAGTACTATCTGTACCATCCTCAAACACAGCAAAGTCGCTTGCGTCGAGGTTGGTGGCGAGGTTGCGATAGGTGACGCGGTACTCGATGATTTCACCCGGGAAGAGCTGAACACCACTGAGATCTTGGGAATAGGAAGTCCGCGGTGTGCCATCGGGGTTGAGAATTCGTGCTTCTTTGACTAGCTCAACAAAGGTACCCAGGATAACGTCAAAGGTGAGGTTCTTAGTGGTTTCAACGCCATCTTGGGTGCCATCACCATTGTCGTCAGTACCATAACCCAGGAAGCCAGTTCCGGTCGTACCATTGAAGTCATCGGTGAAGGCGAGCAATGGCACCTCAAAGGAATCCGTCGCTACGTTGTTAGCACAGGCAGTACTATCAGGGAACTGAACGTAAACTGTGTAGTTAAAGGTAGAGTCAGGGTTGGTGGCAGGTAAATCACCCAGGTTCAATGGACGGAAAGGAGAAGCCTCAGGAGTCAGTGTCGTTCCCGAAATGGTTCCGCTGCTGACCAAATTAAAGACCGTACCATTATAGGTATACTGTGCATACTCAAGAGTCGCAGTAGTAGTACCTTCACGGTTACCAACGATTGTGACAACGGAATTTGTCGGCAGATCGCCAACGCTAATATCCGGAGTGCCATCTAGGTCAATGTCGGTGATCGGCTCTACCGTGACATTGTTCAAGCTCGCATTCGCAGTCGTGTTACTGATAGTGTTGGTATAAACAACTGCATCATCGACACTGTTAGCTGTAGCTACAGGACAAACAGCATAGCTTTCTTCCTGGAGGTCGGTGTTGGTGGAGCCATCGGGGCCAGTGGCACCAGGGAAGCCATCGGGGCCATTGAGGATTCCGAGATCTTCATCAACCGGGGGCGCGACAGTCAAAATCGTTTCTACTGCTTCACCATCGGGGCCTTGGCCGGTATTGTTACCGTTTTCGTCAATACCTGTCACACCTTCTTCGTAGACACCGAAGTCTTCAGCAGGATCGTAATCACCGTAGGGATCACCATCGGGGAAGGTGCCATCGTCGTAGTTGTTCGGGTTGTTATCACCGGATTGGTCATAGGTGGTGATATTGTTCTCGTCCGCACCAAAGGCTTCAGCCAAGTTATAGACTTCTCTGACGGCTGCATCGTTAACTCGGACAGTGAAGGAGAAGCCGCTTTCAACGGAACCTGCAGGCAGGAATTCTGTTGAATCAGCGTCAAAACCATTTAGCGTCCCATCATTAGAAGAGCCAGTGTAAACAAAACCGATGCGGGTTACAGTCCCAACCGTATTAGTCGAGCCAAAAGCAACACCTTCGTCGTACCATTCAGCATTAGTTGCTGCAACAGTTGATGGATCATCAAAAGTATAAACAACTCTCCAGCCTGTAGGAGCTGTTGGTAGAGCAGTAAGCTCTGTCCCATCAGGAATAGCGTCAGAGATTAAGATCGCTTGGGCCGTAGTACCGCTATGAGCTGTATCCGAGTCACCAGCGGCATTATCGTAAAGAATCTCTGTACCGAAGAGGTCACCGGCAGCCTGACCCGAAGGTGGTGGATTGACGGGATCGACGTTGAGGGTTAGTTCATACGTAATCGTGTCGTCAGTGACGTCTGTATCCGTATTGCCATTGTCGTAGGCTGACTCTTCTTTCTGTAAACGAATCAGCGGCACATCAGAGGGCGCAGAGGCGAAGTCAACGAAGAAAGTTGCGGCTGCTTCCCGCTCACCATTAGTGGGGGTGGGAGTAGCACCAGTTACCGTATGGTCAGTTCTAACATCACCAGGATCAGTATTGTCCCAAGGTTGATCTTGGGTGGCGGCAGTGTTGTCGTTTGGTGGGGTATCACCCAAAGTAACGCGGAGATCGTCGTCAGCTTCGGCACCGGCCACCGGTGTCGTCACGACTTCGACATAGACCTCGGCATCATTACTCAGCAGTAAGACGCCTTCAGAACCAGCAGCAGCAGCAGAAGTGAAAGTGCCGTCTGCATTAACCGTTACATCAATACTATTGGCGGTGGTGCCATCACTGGTTAAGTCTCCAGTTGCTGGATCATAGTAACCAATTAACTGTGTACGCTCAGCATCAGCATAAATTTTCAGAAGCTCTGCTGCTGCAGTATTAGTGGGGTCAGCAGTATCATCAACACGCTCAAGGTTTTCGAGGGTAGGCGCTGGCAAAATTAAACCAGCATCAGTGTTACCAATATTGGTGATTTTGAAGATATAGCGGAGTACATCACCATCTTCTGCAGCCTCACCGTCATCATCGATGAACTCAGCAGGGACGTTTGTTAAACCGGCAATTGGCGCAACGGTGACGCTGACAGTGTTGGATTCTGTTGTCTGGGTATTACCAGCAGGGTCTTCGTAGGTCGCTGTCGCGGTGTTGTTAATCGTGGTGCCGGCAGCTGTCCCGACGGCAAGGGCCTGAGGGATGAGCTGGAAATTACCAGTCACCATTAGACCGGCAATGACAAGGGGACTCGCGAGTTTACGGATCATATTTTTTCTGGGGGCTTTGGGCTTTGGCGATCGCCAAACTTGATTGTTCACTGAGAATTCCTCAAACGAAAATTTGCTAATGCAGGGGGAGCGAGAAAATATTTACGCAATTAAGAGCACCAAGAGTCTTCAATGAAGACATAGATAATTAGTGATCTACTGTTTTTGTTAACTTACTCTGCCTAAATTACCCATTAATCGCAGGCGAACATCGCTATTTCTGTAAAGATTTGGAGAAGATTTTTGGCCTATGTGAAGACTTAGTAAAGATTTCACACCAAAAACAAAAAAAATTAAGAAATGCCTAAAAGCTTGACTAATGGGCCTTAATCAGCAGTGTGTGTAGATCTGTCCACAAATTTCCCCATAAAAATCTTTGACCGCTGATTTTCTCAAAAAAAGGCTCAGCCCGGTTGATTTATTTGGTGGCGTGGCAGAATAACTTAAAAGTGCTTAAGCGAAAAAGAAAATTTGATGAAGTTTTGATGTTGTTTGAGTCGGCCCAAAATGCCAAGGGCCAGAGCTAGATCTTTTACTGTGCGTTGACAAAAGCCGTGCGAATTACGTCAATATGATTTTGAATCTCGACGGATAAAGGTGCGGGCGTTGCTGCATTTGACCAAGCCGCGCCCGAAAAAAATTCTTGCATTGCGGGGGTTGCGAGACGAGCATCCGGGTCGAAAAACTGAAGTTTCCCTTGGTCATATTGCGTGCCTTTGTTGAGTTTTAGACCCTGGGGGGTGTTGGCGCTGCTGAGGATAATTTCGCCCCACAAAACTTCAATGATTTGGCGGTTGTCCTGGGTCGTCACGCGGACACAGATTGGTGTCTCTCCACTGGGTTGAATCACAAATTCCGCATCGCTGGGAATGCTACTGGCGACGGCGGGCGAGAGCACCATTTGATACACAAAGGTTTTGAGGCGTTGGGTTGGCGATCGCCCCTCGGCACTGGGACGAATGCGAATCCCTTCAGCGCAACCCCGTTGCTGACCTTTTTGCCAACTCAGGGTAATGGTGCCCCCTTCGATCACACAGGGAAATCGGTATTGGGTCTGTTGGGGGGCGGGGCCAGTTTGCAAAAGCAGTCCGTCATAGGTTTGGCGATCGCCTACAAGCACAAGGCGAGCAAAGGAATGGTTATTACCCGGCACGATCAGACTTTGGCTATGGTTTTCGAGGCGATCGCCCACCTGGGCCGCTTGTTGACGGTGGTTTCCCTGCTGCATCATTAGGCGATCGCCCGTGAGGGACACAATTTGACTCGCATCCGGCAGAGCGGCGATCGCCCCAGGCACGAATCCCAAATACAACAACGAAAAAAATTGGCTAATGGCCCCAAGCTTAAACATTCCTTGTTCCCGGTGCTCCTAGATATCAAGCAGATCGTTCCCTGAAAAAAAGCACGAAATCATCACCCAGCACGATTTCAGTCTAATCAGATCATAGTGGCCATCACCATTTACCGATGCACTTCGCCGTAATGCGATCGCCGAATCTGGTCGCCCCGAAAAATTTTGATCGCAAGAGGTTGTCTGAGAGCTAATTGATAGAGCCCCCCGGCCCCCAGTCTGGGGGAGATTTTCAGTCAATCAATGGGATCCAAAAATCCCCCCAAATGCCAGAGCTTTAGTGAAAAGATTTAGGGGGCAAATTAAGAAATTCATTGACGGTAGAAATAGCCGCTACGCCATGAGTCGCCACTCCAAGAGAACTTCCGGGGGAATCTCGATGGTCAACTGTTCCTTGAGGGGTAAGCTCAGTTGGACTTTCTGATCGGTGGGCAACTGGGGCAAAATATCCTTTAAATCAAACTGACCCACATTGGGCGCAGGAGCTTCGGTGGCAAATTGATCGGGTGCAGTGAGGGGAGCTTGATTGGGTACAGACAAACTCAAAGAACCTGGGTGAATAAAAGTCGCCTGACCGGGATAGGCCACAAGGCGTAGATCGACGGTTTCGACACGACCCGCTTTAACCCGTTTAAATAGCACCACTTGCCAAGTTTGACCGTGATTGTCTTGGATAGATTGGCGGGATTGGTAAAGAATTTGTCCGGGAGCCTCTTCCTGTTGGCGGATACTGGCGAGGCTGGGTTCTGCCCAAATACCGCTACCCACCAAGAGAAACAAGCTTAGGCTGAGGAGAATCAATCCTTTTTTGAGAAAAAACATTTGATCAATTTGGGGTGAGGGGTTTATTCGGGGTTAGTTTGAGCCGCTTCAAGACTAGGGATAATGACAGAATACATACCCCGTAGGTCGCCAGCTTTGAAGTCGTAGGCGAGATCATCTAAATATTTGGCTTTGATGAAATTAGGGCGATTGTCCTTCGGGCCGTGGCAGGCGAGACAACTGCTTTCGACATTAATCCGGCGATAGTAGTGGAGGCCATCGCCTTGGATTTGGCTATAGCTCAGGAGTTCGGGGTGTTGCGTCAATTTGGCGATCGCCATGGTTTCCTGGAGATTTTGGGGCGCATGGTCAGGATTGCGATATTTTTTGGCCACCTGTTTGACTTGCCAACCGTTGTCTTGGCTCAGTTGCATCGCTTTCATGCCCACCGGTTTACACACTTCCTGCATGGTTTGCGGTGTAATTTCTGCCGTCGGATCAATGGTTTTGGCTAGCTCAGACCGCATTTGGTCGAGATCTTCGATGGCCTGCACGGCCCGGGCAAAATCCGGGGGATTGGGGGCCGCTTGTACAGGGGCAATGGGCCAAACCAAGGTGGCGATCGCCGCCGCACCAATGAGAATGCCGATCAGGAAATGTAGAGGCTTTTGACTGCGCCTCTTTTGTCGATTGAGTTGTCTATTTCCAAAAATAAAACGTGAAATTTCCATGGTATTTTTCCCAATTTTTTCTTTAATGGTTAAGTCAATTCTTTAAGTGGCAATTTTGTGGTCTGACACTAGAGAAAAGAGCTTGCTTGACACCCCCAAACAAAGCCCAAAATTACTTGATATCGATGCTTTTATCTTAATGGCCAGAATTGCGACTGTCAAAATGAAACTCGAAAATTTCTGGCACTACAATCATTACAATAAGAGCTTTTGAGCGACAATATTTGCCTTAATAAAACTTCAGATTTCAAAAAATAATTGAGTGATTTATTTTAGGATTTAAATGTCTAACACAACCAGTTGAGTACACCATCAGATTTTTTAAACTCAAGAAAAACCCCCACTTAAATCGCAGGGGTTGAGAGCATTTAGAGTATATTTTTCCTTCAGGACTCAGAGCAAACCAAGATTATTCAAAGCAATCATCATTGCACTCAAATCCCAAATTTCAATTAGCCATTAATCGCCGGGGCTTGGAGGGCAACAGGCGCTTGATCTCCGGCCGCCAAATCAAGGGGGAAATTGTGGACATTACGTTCGTGCATGGCCTCAATCCCCAGATTTGCGCGATTAAGAATATCCGCCCAAGTATTGATCACCCGTCCCTGGGAATCCAATAAAGATTGGTTGAAGTTGAACCCGTTCAAGTTAAAGGCAAAACAAGCCACAGCCAAAGAGGCAAACCAGATACCAATCACTGGCCAAGCCGCGAGGAAAAAGTGGAGGGCGCGACTATTGTTAAAAGAAGCATATTGGAAGATCAAGCGTCCGAAATAACCATGGGCCGCCACAATATTGTAGGTTTCTTCCTCTTGGCCAAATCGATAGCCACTATTTTGGGACTCAGTTTCCGTGGTTTCGCGGATCAAAGAAGAGGTCACGAGGGAACCGTGCATCGCCGAGAACAACGCGCCACCAAAGACACCGGCAACCCCCAACATGTGGAAAGGATGCATCAACACATTATGTTCAGCTTGCAACACAAACATAAAGTTAAAGGTGCCAGAAATACCCAACGGTAAACCATCGGAAAAAGATCCTTGACCAATCGAATAAATCAAAAGCACGGCAGTCGCCGCCGCCACCGGTGCGGAATAGGCAACCGCAATCCACGGACGCATTCCTAAACGGTAGGACAGTTCCCATTCCCGCCCCATATAGGAAAAGATGCCAAGCAGGAAGTGGAACACAATCAGTTGATAGGGGCCACCGTTGTAGAGCCATTCATCTAAATTTGCGGCATCCCAAATGGGGTAAAAGTGCAGACCGATGGCATTAGAACTCGGCACCACAGCAGCGGTAATAATATTGTTGCCATACAGCAAAGAGCCAGCAACCGGCTCGCGAATCCCGTCAATATCAACCGGGGGCGCAGCGACAAATGCCAGGATAAAACAAGTCGTTGCAGTCAGCAGTGTGGGAATCATTAAGACCCCAAACCAGCCCACATAAAAACGATTTTCCGTGCTTGTAACCCATTGGCAAAAACGCTCCCAAAGATTGGCAGAGCCTTGCTGTTGTAGAAGTGTAGTCATAATTGCATGTACCAGTTTAAAGTACTGGGGACTAAGCAAATTACTCAATCGCTTTATTGCTTAATCACTTTTTGATTATATAGCGTCTTTTCTAAAAAAGGCAAGGCTTTCGGCAAATAAAGCTGCAAATAATCTTTTCTGTCTGGCTCTTGGAAGGCGATCGCCCCACTAGACTAAAGTCATTCCCACCACGCAGCACCATGTCAACCCTGTTCACCAGCATTGCCAATCGCCTCCAAAACGTTTTTAACCTAGAGGTGATCGGTGACCAAATCGCCCAGGGCCTGATTAATCTCGTCGTCGCCCTGGTTACCTTCGCAGTGTTCTACGGCCTTTGGAAAATTGTTGATGTGCCCCTCTATGCTTCCTTCCAAAAATCAAAACTCGATAAAACCTCTGCCCGCTTTTTGAGAACTCTCGTTCGCTATGCCATTTTGACCTTTGGCGCGATCCAAGCCCTTAATGCAGTTGGGATTAACATGGCCGCAATCGTTACCAGCCTGGGACTTGTGGGGTTAACGGTCGGCTTTGCCGCCCGGGATGCCCTTTCAAATTTGATTTCTGGACTGCTAATTTTTTGGGACAGGCCCTTTGTCATTGACGACCTTGTGGAAATCAATGGTCTCTATGGTCGCGTCGAAACAATCACCCTGAGGAGTACGCGCATCGTTACCGTTGATGGCCGCATGTTAGCGGTGCCCAATTCTGTTGTGATTAATTCGACGGTAATCTCCTACACCAATTTTCCCCAGTTACGCCTCGATATTGATGTTACTGTGGCTGTCCATGAGAATTTAGACCGGGTGCGACAGATCCTCTTGTCTTTAGTCGATGATCACAGCCTATTTGCCGACACACCGCCAGCCAAAGTCGTGGTGACGGCTCTCAATGACTACAATGTGGCCCTCCAGCTCCAGGTTTGGTTACGCAATGAACGCACCCATATTTCAGAACGCTTTGCCCTCCGGGAAAAAGTTTTTACCGCTTTAACCGCAGCAGGGATTGATATGCCCTTTGAAACGATTCAGCTCACTCCCGTAGCCGTGCAATTGCAATCAGAAGTCTAGAGCAAGCTCGTTAAACTGCGAGCAAAAATCAATAGGTTTGTCCTGGTGGGGGTGCTGAAACTTTAGATAATAGGCATTAAGGGCATAGCCACAATCCCCTGGCAAAGGCATGTTATTGGCATCTTTGTAAATGGTGGGTAAACCCCCTGGAAGATAAAGTGGATCGCCGAGCAGGGGGAAGCCCATCGCGGCCATGTGAATGCGAATTTGGTGGGGACGTCCAGTGAAAATTTGCACTTCAACAAGTGAAGCTTTTTCTGAACGTTGTAAAACCCGCATTTCACTATGGGCAAAACTGCCGTCCTCTTTCGCCGCAAAAATGGTTCCCAAAGTTGGGTGAAATACTCTGCCGATGGGGGTTTTAATTGTCAGCTGATCGGGATAATCCCCCGCTGGAATTAAGGCGCGATAAATTTTTGTGATTTTATGGTCTCGTAACTGTCGTGTTAAAAATTGCCGCCCCAAAGGCGATCGCCCCAGGATCATCAACCCAGAAGTTCCCCGTCCCAAGCGATGAATCGGCGCTAAACTTTCGTGGGGAAATTGTCTTTTAAGCTGTGCTAACAACGTATTTTCCAGGAAGTTTCCCGCTGGCAGCACCGGTAAACCCGCTGGTTTATCAATGATCCAAAAATGGGGGTCTTGGTGCAAAATTTGGAAATTTAACGGCACATCTGGCTCCTCCCAGGGAGCGCGATGATACTCTAGCCGCTGGTTCTTTTCTAAAATTTGGGTCGCGGTAGCCGGTTTGCCGTCCACGAAAATTTGTTGATTTTCAATCCGTTTCGCCCATTCTTGTCGCGTTGAATGGCGATAAAATTGCCCATAAAAATCCAAGACCGCTAGTCCTGCTTGGGACGGTTTTATTCGATCCCGGTAGACCCAGCCTCGATTGAGCATTTTACGAGTTACGAATACTGATAAATATTTTTGCGGGGATTAAAACTTTCCACTTCCCGCAGCTTTTCATACAAGGCCCGTTCTTCTTCGGTAATTTCTGGGGGTAAAACTAACTGCACTTCCACCAGTTGATCTCCCCGAGAACCAGAGCTACGGGGATATCCCTTATTGGCTAAGCGCAATCTTTGTCCTGGTTTGACGCCCTTGGGTACGGTCATTTTCACGAGGCCATCAATAGTCGGGATTTCGATGGAACCGCCGAGAATTGCTTCACTGGGACTAAGGGGCACTTGGCAGTAAATATCAGCACCTTGCACTTCAAAGAAAGGATGGGGGGCGACAGTAATTTTGAGATACAGGTTGCCGCCATTGATGCCCTGATTCCGCAACCGAATGCGCTGGCCGTCGACCATGTGGGGCGGCATATCGACTTCGAGCGATCGCCCATCTTCGAGGCGAATCCGTTCTCGTCCCCCCCGATAGGCTTTCTCTAGGGGAAGGGTGAGGCGTGCTTCGACATCGCGTTTGGCGGGGGATTTTGGGGTCGCCACTTTGGTTGTTTTTGTGGTGCCGGGGCGAAAATCCTCATAGCTATTGCTCCGGACCCGGGTGGTGGTCTGTTGCCGGTCTTTCGGCCCAAAGGGATTGACACTGCCAATATTGGCAAATTGGCTAAAATCATTGCGCTGGGGTCGGTTGGCGCGGTTAAAACCGGGACGACTGTATTTCCCCCCCATGGCCCGGGTGAACTGGTCATACTGCGATCGCCGCCCATCATCGGACAGCACCTCATAGGCCTCGTTGAGATCCTTAAACTTTTCTTCTGCTACCTTATCCCCTGGGTTGACATCCGGATGATAGCGCCGCGCTAACCGTCGAAAGGAGCGCTTAATCTCATCACTGGAGGCATTACGAGGAACGCCTAAAATTTCATAATAGTTACGCAAATTGTTCATATTTAGGCGACAGAGTGAGGAATTCTCTCCTTAGATAATGACGCACTGTTCCCAGATGTGATGTTTATTATGCCGGAATTACGAAGTAAAACAACTGTCTAGAACCATTCATCGTCCTCATCCCAATCATTTTCGTAGGGGATATTGCGCCCCTGTCCTTGGCTGTAATACTTGCGGGAAACGTTCCGTTGCTCGTAGGGATCGCGACTGGTGGGCCGGGGTGGGCGAGCCGCAGGCGGTTCCACGGGGCGACGGGGGGCAGTGCCGTTACCATAGCGGTCATCCATCGGGCGATCGCCCCCATAATTTTGACGCGGTTGGGCAGCCCCATAGTCATAATTTCGCGTTGGTTGCGGTCTTTGGGGCGGCCGGGGGGCGTAATCATAATTACGTTGGGGTGGCGCATCATAGCCCCGCTGCGGTGGGTAGCCAGCCCCAGGTCGGTAGTTAGAACGGGAATCATAGTACAGATCATCCTCATCATCGCCGATCAAGGTTTTCTTAATCGTGTCAAAGAAAGAATCATCTTCCCCTTGGTCATACTGGAGACGCACCTCGCGGTTGAGTTCATACAAGGCATCTTGTAAATCCGCTTGGGCCCGATCCAAACGGCGATCGTCATTTTGTTTGAGGCTATCTAAAATTTCCTGGGACAAACTTTCAATGCGCCGACGATAATAGCTCGCAAACTGGCTCCCAAAATCAAGGGTCACTTCCTTCAGTCTGCGTTGGGCCTGATCCGTTAAGGCCTTTGCCCGGTTCCGTTTTTCGACCTTCTCCCGCCGTTCTCGATCCTCTTGGGCGAACTGTTCCGCATCCCGCATCATCCGGTTCACTTCACTGTCGGTCAACGTCGAAGAACCTTGAATTGTAATGCTTTGTTCCCGGCCGGTGGTTTTATCCCGGGCCGACACCTGTAAAATCCCATTGGCATCAATGTCAAAGGATACTTGAACCTGAGGGATACCACGGGGCGCTGGGGGAATTCCCGTTAACTTAAAGCGACCAAGGGATTTATTCCCCTGGGCCATTTCCCGTTCCCCCTGGACCACATGAATTTCGACGACGGTTTGGTTATTTTCCCCCGTCGAAAAAATATCAGAACGCCGCACCGGGATCGTCGTATTCCGGGGAATCAGCTTTTTCGTTACGCCACCGATGGTCTCTAGCCCCAGGGACAGTGGCGTTACATCGAGGAGCAGAATGTCTTTGACTTCCCCACCGAGGATGCCTGCTTGGATCGCGGCCCCTACCGCCACTACTTCGTCGGGGTTAACATTTTGATTGGGTTCGCGGTCAATGAAACTGCGCACGAGACCCTGGACGAGGGGAATACGCGTAGAACCACCCACAAGGACAACCTCCCGAATTTGCACAGGGCTAATACCCGCATCCTGGAGGGCGCGTTTGATGGGGCGACGCAAACGACTAATTAACTCCCCGCAGAGGCTCTCAAAGGTGGCTCGGTCGAGTTGGGTTTCGAGGTGTTTGGGCCCGTCCTCGGTGGCGGTAATAAAGGGAAGATTGATTTCAGTGACCGTCACCCCAGACAGTTCGATTTTGGCTTTTTCGGCGGCCTCGGTGAGCCGTTGGAGGGCCTGACGGTCTTTGCGGAGATCAATTTTTTCGGCTTCGAGAAATTTCTCAGCGAGCCAATCAACAATTTTTTTATCAAAATCATTCCCACCGAGTTGGGTATCACCGCTGGTGGCTTTCACTTCAAAAACGCCATCTCCCACTTCCAATACGGAGACATCAAAAGTACCGCCCCCTAGGTCAAAGACCAGAATGGAGGAGCTACCTTGTTGCTCTAAGCCATAGGCAAGGGCGGCGGCGGTGGGTTCGTTGATAATCCGCAGGACTTCGAGGCCCGCAATGCGTCCGGCATCACGGGTCGCCTGGCGTTGGGCATCGTTGAAGTAGGCAGGCACGGTGATCACTGCCCCCGTAACGGGTTCACCGAGGTAACGTTCGGCTTCATCGGCGAGGCGACGGATAATTTTGGCGGAAATTTCTTCGGGGGCGAATTCTTGGCGGAGACGGGGACAGCGGATTTTGACGGTATCGGTATCGGTACGGCGGATGGTGTAGGGGACTTGTTTTGATTCGGGGGTGAGTTCGCTGTAACGGCGGCCCATGAAGCGTTTTACGCCGTAGTAGGTGTTTTGGGGGTTGAGCACAGCTTGACGGCGCGCCATTTGGCCGACGAGGAGTTCGCCATCTTTGTTAAAGCCAACGACGGAGGGGGTGGTTCTGGCTCCTTCGGAATTTGCAATGACAAGGGGTTTGCCGCCTTCCATCACTGCAACGACGGAATTTGTGGTTCCTAGATCGATGCCGACTACTCTACCCATGCGTTTTTTGATTCTCCTTGGTGTGGCCCGACAATCTATATATATTAGGTTGCGCCACGATTGTTAACAATATTTGCCCTTTATTTTATCGAAGCGATTGGGGAATTTCAGAGCTGACCTTGGAGACTCTCAATAATTTTAAGGGCTTGGGTTTGGTTTGTGGCTTGATTTTGCTGCTCGAAAAGGGAAGCGGCTTGGGTCATATCGGCGATCGCCTGTTCGAGATTATCGAGTTTGTAGTGGGTAATGGCGCGATTGTAGTAGGCTTCGGCGAATTCGGGATTACCGGTAATGCTGGCGGTGTAATCCTGGAGGGCGGCGGTGTGATTTTCGAAACGGTTATGGGCGAGGGCGCGATTGTAGTAGGCCTTTGAGTAGTTGGGCCGGAGGGTCAGGGCGGCATTGTAGTCGGCGATCGCCTTGGCATGGTAACCGTTGGCGAGTTCGGTTTGGTTAGCATTGCGGGCCTGGAGGGCGAGATCGTCGTAGGCATTGCCCCGATTAATAAAAAAATCTGGATTGTTATTTTTGAGGATGATCGCTTGGTCACAATCGGCGATCGCCTGTTCATAGTTGTCGAGCAGATAAGCAGCATAGCAGCGGTTCCCGTAGGCGTCGGCAAATTCGGGCTTGAGCTGGATCGCCTGGCTGTAGTCGTCGTAGGCAGCCTGGTATTCCCCCAGGACATGGTAGCTGTAGCCGCGATTGTAGTAGGCGTCGGGGTCGGATTCGTCGAGGTTAATCGCTGCCGAAAATTCGGCGATCGCCCCCTCAAAATTCCCTTGGGTGAGGGCATCGACCCCTGCGTTATACCGTTGGATCGCGTTGGCGGCGTTATTGTTTGTTTCAGGGGCGGTCTGGGACAGTCCGGGGGTACCGGAACCGAGAAGGAGGACTGTTCCCAAAAGGATCCAAGGAGTGCTGCTATTCATGGGAATTTGCGTTCGGGGCTGCGCATAGTTACTTAGTTCCATCTTAGAGGGCCAAGACAGCGTTAAGTTCCCTTTTTTAACTTTTGGTGGGTTCGGGAGGCAGTAAGTCCCGCGCTGTAATTTTAATTCAGCGTCGGGATACACGGACATCCCGCGCTTGTCGATTCTCTTCAATGGGGATGAGACAAGCTTTTTAGTTGATGCTATAATTTGTTTATCGGGTTTCTCCTTTTCTGGTAAATGTACCGCGCTTACAAGTACAGACTTTATCCTACTGCTGACCAACAGGTTTCCCTGGCGAAATCTTTTGGTTGTGCTCGTTGGTTCTGGAACTATGCGCTGCATTTGTGTCAACAGACTTACCAATCAACTGGGAAGGGTTTATCTCGTGGCTATCTTCAAGGGCTTTTGCCTGCTCTCAAAAGGGAGTATGAGTGGCTAAAAGAACCCTATTCTCAGTGTCTTCAGGTGGTCGCTCTCAATCTCTCCACTGCTTACAAAAATTTCTTTGAGAAACGGGCGATGTTGCCTCGGTTCAAGTCAAAGCATGGAAGACAATCCATCAGCTATCCTCAAAATGTCAAATTTGACGGGGATTATTTGCATCTTCCTAAGATTGGGGCTGTCCACTGTTGCGTCCATCGCCCTTTTGAGGGAACGATAAAAATGGTAACTGTTTCCCGTAATTCTGATGGGAAGTATTTTGCTTCTGTGTTGGTGGATGATGGCCAGGAAAAGGTTGAGTCGCTGCCGTCCGATAAGGCTGTGGGGATTGATGTGGGGTTGAATCACTTTGCGATTACCAGTGAGGGTTCTAAGTTTGCTAACCCCCGGCATTTTGCCAAGCATCAACGGAACCTAAAGCGAAAACAGCAAAGGCTTTCTCGGAAACGGAAAGGGAGTCGAAATCGACAGAAGGCAAGGTTAGCGGTGGCCAGAGTCTACGGCAAGGTTGCCCGCTGTCGGGGGGATTTTCTCCACAAGCTATCCCGCAAGGTAGTAAACGAAAACCAAGTGATTGTGGTGGAGAATCTCAATGTGAAGGGCATGGTGAGAAATCATAATCTAGCCAAGGCAATTAGTGATGCGGGCTGGGGAATGTTTTGCACGATGCTCAAGTACAAGGCGGAGTGGGAAGGAAAGGTGTATCTGGAGATTGACCGCTTCTTTCCTAGTTCTAAAACTTGTCATGTTTGTCTAAACCGGGTGGGAAGTTTGCCGTTAGAGGTACGAGCCTGGACTTGTGAAGGGTGTGGCACTCATCATGACAGGGACATCAATGCGGCAATCAACATCAGGAATGAAGGCTTGCGGATATTGTCGTTGGGAACCAGCGATACTGCCTGGGGAGGGAATGTAAGACAACCTGGCAAAACGTCTGTTTTGTTGGATGCAGTTCCCGTTGAATCAGGAAGCCCGCGCTCTAATCTTTGATTGAGCGTCGGGTAGTTCACGACTTTGCATTAGTTTGGTGGTTGGGCGGTTTCTGGAAAATGAAGTGGGGAAGGATTTTTTTGGAAATATTGAGGGGCGATCGCCTGATTTGCCAAATTCCAAACAAAAGTCTCTTGGGAAAATTTAGCTGCGCAATGGCGGACAAGCAAAATTACAGTTCAATATCTTCGTAAATATCGGCCAGAGAAAGCTCACAGTCAATGGAGACGAGGCGAATAACTTCATCGATGGCTGTGTATTCAGTGAGGCTCCATTGTTTCGGGCCTTGGCGATGGTAATGCTCCACAAATAGCCGTTCCGGTTCGATCAGCAAATAGTCTTGAAACTCTGGGATGGAGCGATAGTAATGAAACTTTTCGCTGCGGTCATAGTTTTTGGTGGCGGGGGAAAGCACTTCTGCGATGAGACAAGCATTAAGCACAGTATCTTTGCGTCCCTCCTGCAAGACTAAAGGTTTGCCAGTGACCATCACATCGGGATAGGTATAGATTTGCTGGGACGGAATCCAAAGCCGCTGATCAACGTGAAAAACTCGATAAGGACTTTTTTTGAGCCCTAGTTTTAAAGCAACATACAAATTGCCACTAACTTCATTGTGAATAGGTGTCCCACCAGCCATGGGCTTGATTACTCCTTGGATATATTCGTGGCGATCGCTCGCCTGTTCTTCCTGGGCTAAATAGGCTTCGGGGGAAATGGGTTTTGCCAATGTTTGTGGAGTCATGGTTTTTTTACCTGGGGCTTTACCGTTCGCCTTGCCTTCAAGCTAGCATAAGTTTTTTCGCTCGGATTGCCTTGGTGATCAGGACTTGGTGTTGCTCTGGTCGTCGGGTGATTCCTTTGATTTGAAAACGGTCATGATGCCTTTGTCATAGTTGGAGGCGATCGCCAAAAAAGCGCCCCCTAAAATGTAGAAAGGCAAGGGCACAAAAAATCCTTTGATCAGCTGAAAAACTTGTACTGCGATAAACAGGACGACAACACTTGTTAACCAAACCTGCATTTACTTTTCTCCTCAAATCCCGAAAGTTTAGATAATTTTTAGCGCATCCAGGTTGGCGATCGCCAGACATCTGACTTAAGTGATTCGCAGATCGCGGCGTTGCAAACGTCCCCTAGGAGTATCCAAACGGCTGGGTAAGCCGCTGTGATCGACCATCGTCAGGCGATCCATATCGTAGGTAGCGTAGACCAAATTTGAACGATCCCGGAAAATATCAATCACCGTTAATGTTCGATAAGGAGAAAGATTCCCTTGAATTAAGGAACGCGGCCCATCCCCCAAAGCGCCAGTGTGGAGAAGTTCTAATTGCCCCCGGTAAGCAGGATAGTAGGCGTGTTGGTGGCCACTGATGTAGGTGTGGACGTTGTATTTTTCGAGGAGAGTCTGGAGGCGATCGCCTTCATGGAGATAATTCCCTGGTTCTGAGCGGCTCCCCGAAGCGACGGGATAAAGGGATAAATGTCCCAGGGCGAATCTGAGACGGCTCCGTTGGGCTTGGTCACTGGCGAGGCTTGCCTCGATCCAGGCCAGTTGCTCCGGACGAATGCGAGCAGTGGACGCATCCCACACGGAGTAAAAAATATCGTTTTGGGTAAAGCTGTAATAGAAAGGAAAATGACGACGGTCGATAAAGTTTAGGGTTGGGGTGTGGGCTGGGTTGCGCCAATACTGACTTGCCGCCTGACGATCCGCCGCAAAAGTATATTGTCCGTTGCTGAAGGAGCCGGAAGCATCATGGTTCCCCAGGGTAAAGGCGAAGGGAATATTGACCTGGCGCAGGGGCTGGGCAATGTATCGTTCAAAGGCCTGCCACATGGCGGCGAGCTGGGCGGGGGTAAGGCTACTTTTTTGACCTGCAACCATATCGCCTGCACAAAGGACAAGATCCGGTTGCCAATCGGGAATTAAGGCGATCGCCCGTTTCACCTGGGGCAAATAATCTGTAGAACCATAGGCACTATTGAGATCGCTGATCACAACTAGGCGCACATCCCCTTTGGGGGGCGCACTCAGTCCAGCAGGGGCAGGATTAGCCGCTGGTGTCTGGGCGATCGCCTGGGGTGAAGCAGGTAATCGCCGTGAGAGCAATACACTCCCCAAAGCCAAGCTCCCATAGGTTAAAAATTGTCGTCGATTCCCGTGCATTGGTTTAGCTCGTCAAAATTTTCACTGCATCCAGGTTGGCGATCGCCACATCCGCCGTTTCTAAATGGGCCTGGGTCGCATCCCCCCAACAAATGCCCACAGTTCCCGCTGCCCCTGCCGCCTTAGCCATTTGAATATCCCCTGGGGCATCACCCACCATCAGGGTTTGGTGTGGCTCAGTGCCTAGGGTTGCACAGGCTTTAAGGAATAACGCGGGGTCGGGTTTGAGGCCAAATTCTGCCCCCATTTCCAGTTGGATGTAATCTTGCAACTGGTAAGTTTTGACGAAAATTTCCACGTTGGCGGTGCTGTCCATGGAGAGAATCCCCAGTTTCAAACCTGCATCGTGGCAAAATTTCAGCACCTCTAGGCTCCCGGCAAACAATGGTGATGTATGACTGCGATCGCCCAACATCTGTTCCGCTTCCGCAAAGGCTTTTTTAGCAATATCGAGGGCTTCAAACCAACTGCGACCGGTTTCGGCAATGTAGGCGGCGGCGGCGATCGCATTTTCTGGGTGACTGCCCACGGCCATTAGTCCCGTTGGGTCGAGTACCCCATCCACCATCCCGAAGGCCATCAGCAGCGGTTCCCCCACCCCTGGAATTTGGGCATCGATCAACCGGGCGCGTTTTTGGGCCAGTTCCCGCAGATAGTTCTGGGAGTCGGCGAGGGTGCCATCTTTATCGAAAATGATCCCCGTAATATTTTCAAAAAGGCGATCGCCCACTTGCACTGTAACCATAGTAAATGCCGCTAATCCATTGCCAAAGTCAATAACATTTTAGGTGCCGACGGTGAGTCGATATTTCAAACTGAGCAGACTTAGCCAGAGAGACGGATATTTTTTCCCTAGCCAAACTTCAGATTTTTCGAGCCACTGGGGCAACCAACCCATCAACAGCAAGCTCAACACCGCATCAAAACTAAAGGCCAAGTAAGCACCGACCCAGCGGATAAAGTCCTTTGCTCCCGCCATTTGCCAAATCCACACCAGCAACGCCGGATTTTGGCGAGCCGCAACCAGGGCCAGCTTATTAAACATCAGCCAAGTGGTGCGGTCTTTAATAAAGGTTTCAGCCACCTCTGGAGGAGAATCTGCCAACAACCCAAAAAAGGTGTTTAGCATGGCGTTAATCCGTTGGGGCGGTAACTTCATTCCCGTCGGCACCATCATCCCCTTAGAAAAGAGCCAAGTCACCGCAATATTACTTTGGTAGGCGCGAATTTTGCTTAAGTTTTGTTGGTTGAGGAGGTCTTTTTGGAGGGCAATATCCAGCAGTTTCGTCAGACGGTCTAAATTGCGCACCAGAGACCCAAACCCTGTGAAAACAAGGGGAGATTGCAACGAAGCCGCATCCCCAATCGCCAGCAAACGGTCAAAGGCCACTTGGCGATCGCCTGCCCCCACATTGAAATAACCCGGAATATACCCAAACGTCGCCTTCTCAAAAGTGAGTTGTTCCATGTCACAGCGGCGGTACTCCGGCAAAATGCCGAAAAAATCTTCGTACATTTCCAACAAAGAACCCGGATTCTCCGGGTGTACCTCGTGGTAGTGGAAAAGATAAATGGTCATCTCATCCCCTTGGCCCGGAAACAATTCCCAAATCAACTGTCTACCCCGGGAAATATCCCCATGGGAATTTAAAACATCCCCATAATTGCTATCCCACACCGCCGGATCAAACCCCTTCACCACGGCTCCCACCGTCGGACAAACGCTATCAAAAGGGCGTCCTTGGTTCAATTGCGCCGCAATGGGAGAAGCCGTCCCCATCGCATCCATCAGCAACCGAGCCTGGATCATTTTTTCTTCCCCCGTCGCCAATGATTTGGTGTAGATCTGAGCCCGTTCACGGCCAATATCCGCCCGGATAAATTCTGTCTGATCCCAAATTTCACCCCCAGCGGCCCGTAGTTTTTCCCCACACTTTTCGAGCAACAGTTCCGAAGCCACTGCAATATTCAAGACCGTCGGTGTATAGAGAATATTCGCTTTCAGGTGAGACGGATTGTTTCCATCGAAGAATTTATTAAACCCATTTTTGTATTCACGGGCGACTAAGGTTTCAATTTCTGCTTCGTCAAACAAGCCCAGGTTAATCAGGCTTTGGAGCTCGCTGCGGGAAATATTCCACTCCCGATTCATCCGGCCGAAGGGTAACCGCTCAATTAACAGCACTTTGTAACCCAGTCGCGCCATGACGGCGGCATGGATCACCCCCAAAGCTCCGCCCACATAAACCAAGTCATATTGGGTTAACTGGGGATCGACGGGATGGTTTTTCTCAAAAATAACGGGTTGGGGTGCTTGGGGATTTTTCACCGTTTCTCGCCAACGTTTTTCCCACCAATAGGCCCGTTGTAAGTCAAATTCTCCCTGGGGAAATTTCTGGAAATATTCGACTGTTTTGGGATAATCTGCGGCTAAAGCGTCAAAAATGGATTGGCCTGGTTGAATCTCCGGGGGAGCAGGGTACTGATTGGGGAAAGCCTGCTCTAGATCTGTTTTGAGTTGGCGACAAAGGCCCTGGGGCTGGGGGAATCCTGGCGACCAAGCAAATACCTTCACATAGGTGGTACGCTGCAAATTCCAAGTAAAGATTGAGAGTTCGGCCCCATTGGCGACAAGACGGATGCCTGTGGGGGTCTGCTGCTTTTCTCCGTGCTGGGGTTGCCAACTGGTCTGTAGCCAATGGCAAACTTTGTCGGTGTCTGGGGTGGGGACTTCAAGATAAAGCAGTTCTTCCATGGGAATTACAGGTGGGTGAGGTATTGTGTCGCTCTGGATTATCATACCTGCTTTGATTTGCCCAAGGGAAAGGGCTTAGGATCGAGAAAACAGCGTTGAGTTCGTAAATTTTCTTATAAAAACTTAACCTTGTTAAAATAGAATTGATCATTGATTCAACACAGGAGGGTTCATGGCTAATATCACCTACGTTCCGGCAAATAAGGACGTGATTGCGGCAGATGGTGCAAATCTACGGGAAAAAGCCCTACAAAATGGCGTGGATTTGTACACTTTCGGCGGAAAATTAATGAATTGCGGTGGTGTTGGCCAATGCGGAACCTGCATTGTCGAGATTCTCGAAGGCATGGAAAACCTGTCACCCAAGACTGATTTTGAAGAGCGGCGTCTCAAGCGCAAGCCCCCCACCTATCGCCTTGCTTGCCAAACCTTAGCTCATGGGGATGTGGTTGTAAAAACCAAACCCTAAGAGCTGATTGATCAAGCCCCCCGGCCCCCAGACTGGGGGCAAACGAAGAAATTCATTTACTTTATAAATAGCCTCTAAGGCTCCCTTGAGGTCTTTTGCTTGGGAAGATATTCTTGGGGAATACCAGAGGCGATCGCCCCTGGGAAGGAGCCAGAGGTGATATTCTTGATATCATTGTGATCTAGCTCGACGAAGAGGCGATTATTCAATGCAAGTTAACGATCTCGGTTTCATTGCAACGATTCTTTTTGTACTCGTACCCACCGTTTTTTTGTTGATTCTTTATATTCAGACCAACAAAACGGCTTCCTAAGAAACACCTTTTTAAAAAAACACGATAAAAAACAATGGGGGACAGATCCTTGGCGATCGCCCCCTTTTTTATGACTTTGAATCAGTTTTTATGCAAGCTAGCTGGCATCAGTCCGGGCCAAGAGCACAGGACAAGGCGCATTTACCCGCACATAATCAGAAAGAGACGTGCCCAGCAAGCGATCTAGGTCGGGCATACTCTTAGCAATGGAAGGCCGGCGATCTGGGGAACCCAGGACGAGGAGATCAATATTTTGGTCTTTGGCAATATTGCAGATCGTGGCCCCGGGGCGACCCCCAGCGACTAATGTTTTGTACGCAACACCCATCTGCTTGGCCCGCTGAATCGCTGGCGCAAGGGCCGGATTTGCATCCATTTCTGCTTGGGAAAGGGAAAGATTCGCTGGTAGATCCGGGTTGACCCGCAGGAGCAGCAGTTCGCAACCACTGTAATCCCGCAACATTTGGAGGGCTAAATCTAAGCCATACATCGCTGCATCGGACTTATCGATGGCGACCATGACTTTTTTGACCGTGCGCACATAGATGTCATCCTTAACCAGGAGCATTGGGCGGTTGGTGAGTTGGAACACGTATTGGCTCACAGAATTAGCGAGAATCGACTGTAGCCGTTTGAGTCCTCGAGAACCCATTAAAATTAGGTCGGCATCAATTTCATCGGCGACCTTGCAGACCACATCTTTGGGATCTCCTTGGCGCAGAATGGTGTTGACATTACTCGGATCGAGCTTGAGGTCTTGGAGGGCTTGGGCAAGGAGTTTGCCACCGGTTTCGTAGCCTTTTTGTTCGATGTCGGGAGTCAGCTCTTCCTTCACGACGTGGAGGATGTTAATGCTAGTGTCTTTGAAGGCAGGGAGCTTGAGCAAGTTTTTCAACATATCCTGGACTTGCCCGGTGCCAGAATCAGCGAAGAGAATTTTTCTAATCATGGGACGACTGTTAACGGGGTTTTTCAAATGGGCTTTTATCCCTAGGATCCAGCATACTCCCTTCTGAGGGCGGGAAATTTTAAGGCTTATTACATAATGGAAGTTGATTTTTTTACGGAATTTTCACCACGATGGATTTAATGCGATCGCTGCCCATTGGGTTATATCTGGAGCAGCCCCAAACCTGGCTCCACCGACTAGACCCCCGGGTAAAACTCGCTTGGTTGATGAGTTTTTTGATTGGGCCGATTTTAGCGAACAACCTGTGGCGCTTGGGGTTGGTGGGTCTGTTGATCGCGATCACCTTAACGGCATTAATTCCCCTGCGGGTCTGGAAACAGCAGATGGGGTTATTGTTGATTTTTTGTTTGGTGTTGTTTGGGGTGACGTTAATTACCCCCGATGGCTTAGTGCTCGATCATCAGCCCCGTTTACCAGCAGAAGACTTAGACATTCGGCAAAACTATGAATACGTGGTGTGGCAGTTTAAATTTATCTCCATCACGCGCCTCAAACTGGATTTGGGTATTAAGCTCAGCACCCAAATTTTTACGCTGCTCTACAGCACCAATCTCTATCTTTTGACCACGGCAGCGGAAGAAATTACCACGGGTTTAGAGTTTCTTCTGGGGCCGCTGCGCCGACTCAAGGTGCCGGTGACCGAAATTTTGCTGACCCTGACCCTCTCGCTCCGGTTTATTCCCCTCGTGTTAGAGGAAATTCAGAACTTAACGCGCTCCGTCCGCACAAGGGCGATCGCCTGGAAAACCCTGGGGTTTAAACAAAGTATGCAACTGTGGCTCATGGTTTCCGAAAAACTCCTCGAAAATCTCCTGATGCGGGCCGAACAAATGGCGACGGCGATGGATATCCGGGGCTTCACCAGTCCGAACCAGCACCTTGTTCGTTGGCATCAACTGCGTTTTCACCGCTGGGATTGGCTGATTCTTATTTTGCTGCTGCCCTTTTGGTCATTGCGCTTCCTCTGGGGTTAGTTAGTAACGAATACGGGGGTCAATCAACGCATTCACAATATCAATCACCAGGCTCACCATCACCACAATTGCCCCAAAAAACACCATAATTCCCTGCACCGTCGGATAATCCCGGAGGGAAATCGCTTCATAGAGGCGGTTCCCCAGGCCTGGCCAAGAAAATGTCACCTCCGTTAAGACCGCTCCCCCCAATAAGGCCGCAAAGGTAAGCCCCAAGACCGTGATCACCGGAATCAAAGCATTTTTTAAGGCGTGGTTCCAGAGAATTTTCCGTTCGGGAATGCCCCTGGCCCGCGCCGCTTCCACATAGTCTGATTGCAACGTCTGACGCAAATTTACCCGCACAATGCGCTCAAAAATACCACTAAGGAGGATCCCCAAGGTGCAGCAGGGCAACACCAAATAATACAAAGCTGTTTTAAGTTGTAAAAAATTTCCCGTGAGCAGACTATCGAGGGTATAGAGACCCGACAAGGTCGGCGGCGGCGGCACATCCAACGGAAAGCGTGTCCCCAAGGGAAACCAACCCAACTGCACTGAAAAAATAAGTTGCACCACCATCCCCATCCAGAACAAGGGCAGGGCATAGGTAATAATCCCGAATAATCGCCCGCCCACGTCCAACCAAGTGCCCTGGCGGGAGGCTGCGAGCATTCCGACACCAGCCCCCACTACCACCGCAACAATCATGCCAAAGAGGGTTAATTCTACTGTGGCGGGAAAATGCTGCTGAATCACCTCCCACACCGGTAAACCACGACTGGTGAGGGATGTTCCTAAGTCAAACTGCAACAGACTGCCGAGGTAGCGGACATACTGTAGCCAGAGGGGGAGATCTAAGCCCAGTTGTTCCCGGAGCAGGGCCTTGGTCGCTTCAGGAGCACGGTTGCCGAGGATGGCATCGGCAGGATCACCAGGGGTGGCCCGGAGCAGCAGAAAGACGACGGTGATAATGGTTAACAACATCAAGGGAGCAAGGAGCAGACGCACCAAGATGTAGTACTGGAGAGCTTTACTGCGGGAGGCCATGGGCAATGGGTGGGGAGAGATTGGACTGGAAAAATTATAGGAAACTGCGGTCGTTCCTCAAGAAAATTATTCTGGAAAGGTAAGGGAAATTCGCATAACGGCAGGCGGTAGGGTCAGGGAACTGGGTTACAATACAGTCTCGAAATTTTCTGAAATTTCAGCACAAATTTTTCTATTCCATCACTGCGATCAGACCTATGGGCAACAGCTTCGGACATTTATTTCGGATTACAACCTATGGTGAATCCCATGGGGGCGGCGTTGGTGTCGTGATTGATGGCTGTCCGCCCCTAGTAGAAATTTCTGAAGCGGAAATCCAAGCGGAGTTAGACCGCCGTCGTCCAGGGCAAAGTCGCATCACCACCCCCCGCAATGAGGCCGACCGTTGTGAGATTATGTCTGGGGTCTTTGAGGGGAAAACAACGGGTACTCCGATCTCAATCTTGGTGCGCAATAAAGATCAACGCTCCAAGGATTATTCGGAAATGAAGGAGAAATATCGTCCTTCCCACGCAGATTTTACCTACGATGCGAAGTATGGGATTCGCAATTATGAAGGGGGGGGCCGTTCTTCGGCGAGAGAAACCATTGGTCGGGTGGCGGCTGGGGCGATCGCCAAAAAAATCCTCAAGCAGGTGGCCGGGGTGGAAATTATCGGCTATGTGAAGCGCATCAAAGACTGTGAAGCCGTTGATATTGATCCGAGCCAAGTCACCCTCGAACAGGTAGAAAGCAACATTGTCCGTTGTCCCGATGCGGCGGCGGCAGAAAAAATGATCGCCCTCATCGATGAAATTCGCAAGCAAAAAGATTCCATTGGTGGGGTGGTCGAATGTGTGGCCCGAAAGGTGCCCGTCGGTTTGGGGATGCCTGTATTTGACAAGCTAGAGGCAGATTTGGCGAAGGGGGCGATGTCGCTGCCAGCTAGCAAAGGCTTTGAAATTGGTTCTGGGTTTGCAGGCACCCTACTTACAGGCCAAGAACACAACGATGAATTTACCGTGGATGGCCAGGGCCAGATCCGCACCAAAACCAACCGTTCCGGCGGCATTCAAGGGGGCATTTCCAACGGCGAAAATATTGTCCTCCGGGTGGCCTTTAAACCCACCGCAACCATTGGGAAAGCGCAACAAACGGCGACGCGAGCCGGTGAAGAAGCAACCCTCGCCGCCAAAGGCCGCCATGACCCCTGTGTGTTACCCCGTGCCGTGCCGATGGTAGAAGCGATGGTCGCCCTCGTGCTGTGTGATCACCTGCTGCGGCACCAAGGGCAGTGTCGCACTCTCAGCTAACGAAACCACAAGAGCCAAATGGGCAGCGTTCCCAACAAAAGGAGGGTGCCAGTGGCCAGGGAACTAACAGCTAACTGGCGATCGAGGGCATAGGTTTCGCTAACGATCAGGGTGGCAAAGGCAGGCGGCATCGCAATCTGCAACACCAATACCAAACAAATGACGTTGGGCAGGTTAAACAAAGGCAAGATTAAGCCGAACAGAAACGGGGCGATCGCCATTTTAATCAAGAGACTACTGCGCACTGGCGGTATTTCTTGGCCCGGTTCCAATTCCCCCAGGCGCATCCCGATCAAGATGATCGCCAAACCAATCACCACCCAAGACGCCACTTCTAGACCCCATTCCACAGGTTCCGGAAAAACCAGCGGCTTACAGGCCAACCCCAGCACCAAACTCCAGAGGGAGGGGTTGATTCCCACCTGGGTACCCATATTTTTCAGGCGTGTTAACCAAGTTTGATTTTTCCCCTGGCCGTAGTAGGTGGCCACCATTACCCCCACTCCGTAACCCCAAAGCAGACTGCCCAGTAAATCGTAAAACAACGCCCAGGCAAAGGTTTCTGGCCCGGCGATCGCCAAACTGATCGGATAGCCCAGATAGCCCGTATTACCAATGCTCGAAACCAACAGGAAACTGCCTTGGGAGGGGAGCGATAAATCGGGGCTACGGTACCGCAACCACAGCCAAGCCACCCCAAAACAAAGTCCCATCGCCAACCAAGCAACGACCGGCGCAAACCAGAGAGTCCCCGTCAAATCCACCTGGCGCACAAAGCCAAACACACTCAAAGGGATGCCGAACCAAAACAGACCCTTTCCCAGATTGCGCCCCAAGATTGTAGGGAGATATTTCCCCAGGAGCCAACCGCCCCCAATCCCTAGCCCCAACTTGCCGTAGATCAACGCCAATTGCAGCAGCAATTCTGTCATAGAGTCCCCAGTCCGTTATCCTTGCCTGAGGCTAGCACCAAATCGGGGTTTTGCCAGAGAATTTTTCCATTATGCAAAAAGCAACATAAGATAGAACCACAAAATATTTAGGGAGTGCAGCGGTAGGAATTGAGCGTGTCCGAAGAATTTGATGACCTCTCTGTCCTGGATGACATTGATATTCCTGAGGTCGTGCGGGATGAAGATCCAGAGCAAAGCGAAAAAACCACAGGATCTAACCCCAAACAACGCCTACTGTTAGGGTTGGGGGGAATTCTCATTGTCGGGTTGGGGGCGATCGCCTCGCGCCAGTTTTTTCAGGCAACCCCAGACCCCGTTGCTCCAGAGGATGTCCCCAGCGATGTTTCTACGTCCGAACAAGGCACCAGTGACGCCGAAACGACCGAACAAATTCTCGGTCATTTCCCTTATCCCGAAGCCGAGGCCAGTGAACTGGTAGCCATTAGTGCTGATGGTCGCTTGAAATTGCGCCCTGCCGCCGCTGAAAAATTTCTCCAAATGCAAGCCGATGCCAGACAAGCTGGGATCAATTTAGCCTTACTTTCTGCCTTTCGTACCATCGAAGAGCAACAATATCTATTTTTTGACATTAAAGAACAACGCGCCCAGGACACCACCAAACGGGCCGAAGTGAGTGCGCCTCCCCGCTACAGTGAACACCATACGGGCTATGCCATTGATCTAGGGGATGGCAATGTGCCAGCGACCCATCTCCAGGAAAATTTTGAAGAGACAGCGGCGTTTCAGTGGCTCCAAAATAATGCCGCTCGCTATAGTTTTGAGTTGTCTTTCCCCAGGGATAATCCCCAGGGTATTGCCTACGAGCCTTGGCATTGGCGGTTTGTGGGGGATCAAGATAGCCTCGAAACGTTTTATAAATCCCGCAATTTGAATCCGTAGCCCATTTCTTGGGAAACTATTCGGAGAGACAAAGGTGATGGGCGTACATTCTCAGAGGAATATTCGGTTATGTTAGAAACCCTCGATCAACAGCGTTGGTGGGTACAGCGGTGGCTAGAATTGTTAGATTCTTACCGCTTTAAAAAACGCCTCGAACGGGCCCGCATCTATGCAAAAGCAGGCAATGTGTTGCAAATTGATTTCGTCGAGGCCCAGGCGATCGCCCTCGTGCAGGGGAGCGAACCAGAACCCTACCGTGTTTCCCTAAAACTAGAACCTTTTAGTGACGAAGCTTGGGGCTATGTGGTGGAAAGTTTAGCCCAAAAGGCGCTATTTTCGGCCCAACTGTTGGCCGGGGAGATGCCCGCAGCCATTGAGCAGGTCTTCACGGAAAATGGTTTGAATTTGTTTCCCTTTACCCTGGCGGATATTCACTCCCGCTGTACCTGTCCCGATAAAGCCAATCCCTGTAAACACATTGGCGCAGTCTACTATCAACTCGGCGATCGCTTTAACGAAGATCCCTTTGTGATTTTTCAACTGCGGGGCCGTACCAAGCAACAAATCCTCGATGCGCTTCGGGACTACCGACGGCAACATTTCGCGACGGAAACTGCGGCTAATTTACCCAGTCATGACCAAGCAGAAATTGAAACATCCCAACCGCAACAGCTCCCTGAGACCATCGATGTAGAACAGTTTTGGCAATATGACCATCCCCTCGATCCAGATTTGGTTGTGATTACGCCGCCCACTGATGGCACCACGAGCCTCGATCTCCTGGGGGCGATCGCCCTCAATCCCGAAGATGCCCAAGCTTTCCAAAGTTACCTCAATTATGTCTATGGGATGGCGAGTCAAAAAGGGTTAATGCGGGCCTTACAGGGGTTGAATGCGAGCGAATCAGCCTAAATCCAGAAAAATTCGCTAGAATCAGAAGCCGATTGCCTTGAAATGCAGAAAAAAGGCCACAATAGATCTGTTTTTTAGTGGTTTTGCTTGGAGCATATTGAAATTATGTGGATTATTTCCTTTGTGATTGGTTGTGGTGTTGGTGCGGGGGCGTTTTACCTCGTCAAAAAAGATGACCTGAATCGCCTAGGCACCTTAGAGACGGAACTTGGTCAACTGCGGCGGGATTTGCAAACCAGCGAAGCCAACCACGAGCAACGGTTACGGGAGGCGATCGCCACCTTGCAACAGGAATATCAAAGCAAAATTGCTACCCTCGAAGCACAACTTGCAGCGGCAAACAATCCGGCCCCAGCAGCAACAGCCAGCCCGAAGCATACAGTCCCTGATACCCTAGAACCGCCGATCCTGGCCGCCACCATCCAACCCCGCACGGACTCTACCCCCGTCTTGGTCAGTAGCCCCAGTGGCAAACCCTGCATTCCGCCAATTCTCGCCCAAGGAGTAACTTTCCAGACCGTCGAAGCGGCGATCGCCTCCTTTGAACCGCCAATCCTCGCTGCAGAAATTCGCTGTCGCCCCGAAACCGCTGGCCCCAACCTCGCCACCCCCAGCGGCAAACCCTGTATTCCACCGATCCTCGCCCAAGCCTAAAAATCTTTCCCTAGAGAAAAGCCGAAAAAATCCTCCCTTGAGGGAGGTGGCCGTCAGGTCGGCGGGTGCCATTCTCCCCTTGAGGGAGGCGGCCGCCAGGTCGGAGGGTGTTATTCCCTAAGACAAAATAGCCCCCTTACTCCCAATCTTGGGGGCAACCACCTAAGAATTCACAAGAAAAATCTCCTAAACTGCCAGGGTTTTAGGGGTGAAGATTAGGAAACAATCAATTGTTTTTGACATGCTCAGACTTTAGGCCGCTTGAAGAATAGACCAAAATTGAGCGATTTCAATCTGAAGCTGGGAAAATAAATATCCCCCTAGGGCAAAGCTCCCCAGACCCATGCCACTAAGGATGAGAAAAACCTGCCACACCCGATAACCGCGAATCTGCAAATCTAGGTGACACAAAATCCCCGCTGAGAGCAATACGAAAAAACGGACAAATTGCTCTAACCAACAAACAATCAATACTGCCGCAAAGGCCCAAGCTAAGACCGAAATAAAAGCCTTGGCATCGGAGCGCAACCAAGTGCCAAATAACAAGTGCATCATACGCATGGGGGCCATTAACACCACCATCAGGAGAAGTACAAGTCCTCCCCCGAAACCCCAGGCCATCTTTAAGGCGATCGCCTGATCAATGGGCCAGAAAAACCACGTTTGATGCTCTAAAAGCCATGTCTGCCATGCTGGGATCATTTCTCCCACCAGCCAACCAAACACCCCATAGGCTAAACAAAAAAGCCCCAGGGAAATCCAAGGAAAGTCATGCTTTTGGGCGCGTGATGCTGTCATCTCTATTCTTTACCCATGGACGAATCTGCTACTTGCTAGCATACCCAACAACAACCCTTCCCTGGGGAAGGTGGCTGAAAGCCGGAAGGAATTCTCCCTTGAGGGAGGTGGTCGTCAGGCCGGAGGGTGTCATTCTCCCTTGAGGGAGGTGGTCGTCAGGCCGGAGAGTGTCATTCTCCCCTAGAGGGGAGCTAGAGGGGTGGCCCTGGGGAAGGTGACTGAAAGCCGGAAAAGCAATAAAAAATCAGGGTGCGAAAACAGCCCTGATCCCCAACGGAATAATTTAGTTGCATTAGACCGCGATCGCCTAGCTCGAACCTAGGACATCGCTTGGGCAATGAAGTCAAAGTAGGGAGCCGCAATTCTTGCTTCCTCTGAATCAAGCACACCAAGAGCGGCATCCTTGAGACAGCGAATCGCATCGACCATCCCAGGCACCGGTACACCGAGGGCGTTATACATTTCTTTCACCCCAATCAAGCCAATCCTTTCGATGGGATCCTTATCGCCAGCGAGGATACCGTAGGTGACCAGACGTAGGTACCAACCGTAGTCCCGCAGACATTGGTTATATTGCTTAGTGGTGGCCGCATTTCCGCCCGCAGTTCGATACTCTGGGTGGATGCTAAACAGTTGCTTTTGGGCTTGGTCAACGATTTTCTTTTCGTTGTCGGCAAGGGTCTCCGCAATGCGGATCCGTACCGCCCCAGTGGCTAAAAAGTTTTTAATCCCCGAGAGTTCACCGCTGCTGGGATAGCGGAGTTCGTCATCGGCTCTCAGGATAACTTGACTAACGACGCTCATATTATTGCTGTTTTAATAAATGGATTCTTGCTTAGTTTAATAGCTTAGACTATTGTCTCACAAGGCATTCAGGCTTTAATGATTGCCCGATAATTTTAAGAAACGTAAACTCTCTCAGGGAAAGTTCTTCCCCAGTATAGGGGTAAATTGCCATTGGGATAGTCTCTCGGACGGTTTGTCCTAGGCCCACCGGATGAGACGGGGCTCGGTGGCATCGTCTAGGTGGGGATGGTGGGGGAGGATACGTAAGGCCATGCCTTGATAGCCACTTCTTTGGTATTGCACAACCCCTTGGTAGATCGCTTTTTGGTCGGGGGTCATGCCCTGGAAGGTCATGGGACAACTTTCGCCGTCAATGAGTTCGTCTTGGTCATTGATAGTGCCGAGGTAAATTTGCACGGCCAGATCGTTGGGGGTCAGGGCTGCAAGATCAAGGATCGCTTTGACATGGACGGGCTGTTGAATGTCTATTTCAGCAGACTCTGCGACATCAAAGGCTTCGATGCGGATGTTGTACCAGGCCTTAAAGAGTTGGGATTTCCAATCGGCAAGTTCTTGGACGGCTTGGTAGTGATTGTCGCTGAGTTCAAAATGGCGATCGCTCAATTTAAAATAGGCTTTTTGGGCATAGTCCCGGAGCATTCGCGACGTATTAAACATGGGGCAATTCAGGCGAATCGCTTCCTTCATTTTATTGACCCACCCTTCCGGCACATCAAAGCTATTGCGAGTGTAAAAGAGGGGGACAATTTCTTTTTCTAACAATTCATACAGGGCGCTGGCTTCTACCCGGTCTTGGTAGTCTTGATCATCGTAAATTTCCCCGTGGCCGATCGCCCAACCGGTGCGGGTATAGTCGGCCTCATCCCACCAGCCATCAAGCACGCTTAAATTTGGTAAGCCATTCATCGCCGCCTTCATCCCAGAAGTCCCAGATGCTTCCCTAGGTCGTCGGGGAGTATTAAGCCACACATCGCACCCAGATACCATTTTACGGGCAATGTGAATATTGTAGTTAGGTAAGAAGACGACGTAATCTTCGAGGCCTTCTTCCTGGACGGTATGGATGATGTTGCGGATTAGCTCTTTCCCCGGAATATCCTTTGGGTGCGCTTTCCCGGCGATAACAAACTGCACTTGCCGCTCTGGATGACCGAGAATAATTTTTTTAATTCGTTCAATGTCATACAAAAAGAGGTTGGCCCGCTTGTAAGTGGCAAAGCGGCGGGCAAATCCAATGGTTAAAAGGTTGGGCTTGAGCACTTGGCGGGCTTTGGCGATCGCCGCTTCGGTGGCCCCTTGTTTTTGCAGTTGCTTGGCGAGGTGCTGTCGAATATAGACAACCAGATCGGAACGTTGGCGCTCGTGGTTACGCCACAGTTCTTCGTTGGGGATGGTGCTCACTTTCTGCCAAATGTGACTTTCGGCGGGGGCTTCATCCCAGGTGGGCGCTAGATAACGGTCGTAGAGATCTTGGGTGGCGGGGGCGGTGACACTGCGGGCATGGACACCATTTGTGATCGAGGTGATTCCAACTTCATCACGGGGAAAATCAGGCCACAAACTATGGAACATTTCCCGGGAAACTTGGCCATGGAGTTGACTTACACCATTAATGAACGCACTGTGTTTGAGGGCAAAGATCGCCATGTTAAAGGGTGCTTCTAAATCCCCCGTATTTTCCCGGCCCAGGCCCAAGAAGCGGTCTGGAGAAAGGCCAAATTTTTCGGCATAGTGACCCACATAATGGAGGGTTTGCTCCGGAGAAAAGAGATCAAACCCGGCCGATACGGGGGTGTGGGTCGTAAACATTTGGGTCGAGAGGGCAAACTGTTGGGCATGGCGGAAGGTTAAGCCCTGCTCTTGCATTAGTTTGCGGATGCGCTCCAGGATCAAAAAGGCACTGTGGCCTTCGTTCATGTGATAGACCGTTGGTTTGTAGCCTAGTTTTTCTAGCATCCGCACGCCACCAATCCCCAGGAGGATCTCTTGGTGGAGCCGCAGATCGCGATCGCCCCCGTAGAGTTCGTCGGTAATGTCGTGATCGTAGGGGTTGGTATTCTGCTCAATATTGGTGTCAAGCATATAGAGGGGCACCGTCCCCACATCAATGCGCCAGACCCGTGCATAAACGATCCGCCCCGGAAATTCCACTTCAATAATTAACTCGTTCCCCTGGTCATCTTTTTCTAAATGGAGGGGCATATTGTAGAAATCATTGATCGGATACTCTTCCTGTTGCCAGCCGTCATGGTTGAGATACTGGGCGAAATACCCCTCCTGGTACAGTAAACCCACGGCTACGAGGGGTAAACCGAGATCGCTGGCAGATTTGAGGTGATCTCCCGCAAGAATCCCCAAACCCCCTGAATAGATCGGCAAACAGTAACTGAGGCCATACTCTGCACAGAAATAGGCGTAGCATTCTTTTCCTTTGGTTTCGCCCCGCGCTTTGTGGTACCAGGTGTGTTGTTGGAGGTAGTCATCGAGCTGTTCAATGGCCCGTTCCATGTGGGCAATAAAACCGTCATCCTTAGCCAGTTCATCGAGGCGGGCTTGGTCAACGCGACCCAACATGGCCACCGGATTATGGCTCGTCTGTTGCCATAGGTCTGGATCGAGGCGGACAAAGAGGCTTTTTGCGGCGACATTCCAATCCCAGTGGATGTTGTGGGCGAGGCGGCGCAAGGGTTCCAGGACAGGGGGTAAAACGGCTTTGACCTGAAACTTGTGGGTCGGTTTCATGGGAAAAATCCTTCAACGGACAGCGGAGTTATCTGTCTTTAATAAATAGCGAATTCCCTTTGATTTTCTGGCGATCGCCCCTGGGGAATTTATAAATCGATAGAACTCCACACATTTCTTTTGAAAGCCCAAGGGATTGGGCAAACACTAAAAAATCCCGTCAATCGTAGCGGTTTGCGGGAAGAAGTAGAAATATATTCAGTTAGGCTTGGTACGGAGAGAGAGGGATTCGAACCCTCGGAGCCGCGTACACGACTCGGCACATTAGCAATGTGCTGCTTTCGACCACTCAGCCATCTCTCCTGGCGTGACGATAAATGATTGTAGCAGACCTCCTTAAAAAAAGCTAACCTAAAGTCAGCAATTGTGAAAACGGCGAAATTATGGGTCTTTTTAGCGAAGTTGGGCAGTTTTTTGAGACGCGATTAGAGGAATTTCTCAAGGCGCATCCCCAGTTAGAACTCCAGGCGATCGCCGAGCAACTCCAGGAACAAGAACAAGAAGCCAATCGCCTCACCCAGGATCTACAACGGCAACTGACTCAGGTGGAGCAACAAATCGCCCAGGTGGCCCAGGATATCCAACATTGGCACCAGCGGGTACAACAGGCCGAAGCGGGCAGAAGACCGGATCTCGCCAGTGCTGCCAAAGCGAGGGAAGCGGCTCTCCTCCGCCAGGGGAACCAACTCTGGGGCAAGATGCAAGGCACCAAAAAACGCATTGAACAGGCCCAGTCTCTCTTGGTGCAGCTCCAGCAAAAACGCCAGGAAGTGAAGCAAAAAATGGATGAACTGCAAGCATCTCAAAAAGTGGAGGATGCCTACACCAGCAGTTGGGAAAGTTTTAGTGGCTCCAGTGGCGATCGCCAAACTTACAATAGTGCCACTGATCCCCTCGAAGCCCAGTTCCAAAAATGGGAAATGGATGAACAAATTCGGCAGATGAAGCAAAAAATGGGCCGCTAGTTTTTCACCAGGCGACTCAGCTTAGAATGAGGAAAATAACAATGATTGCAACACCTAAGTTTCCAGAAAAAATGACTGCTGCGGAATATCTCCAGTGGGAAGAACGGCAGGAACTTCGTTATGAATATATTAATGGTGAAATTATTGCGAGGGCTGGAGGAACGTTGCCTCACAATGATATTGCACTTAATTTTTATAGCCTCCTACGGCCTCATTTGAAAAAACGAGGTTGTCGAGTAAATGTATCTGATGTGAAAGTGCAGGGGAAAGCAAATCGGCGTTATTTTTATCCGGATCTGGTAGTAAGTTGTCATCCTGAAGATCTCAAAGCCCGTAAATGGATTCAGTATCCGAAAGTAATTGTTGAAGTTTTATCGCCAAGCACTTCAAATTATGACAGCAAAGAAAAGTTGAAATATTATCGACAAATTCCTAGCCTAGAGGAATATATTTTGCTTGATTCTGAACACATTTATGTGGATCTTTATCAACGACAAACGGGAGAAATGTGGGGTTATCGAGATTTTGGAGTTGACGATACGCTGGTTATTCCTAGCCTCAATTTTGAATGTGCGGTGGCGGATATTTATGTTGATGTAACATTGGCCGCAGAGGATAAAATATAAAAAGTGGTCATCAACAAAATTTTGTTGATCTTTCAATAAGCTATTGATGGACTTCCTTATAGTTTCCTAAAATTTGGGAACAAAACAATTTTCAAACTCTATACTGTAATGTTCCATAGTTGTAAAAAATTAACATAAGAAAGATCTTCACACAGGTTAGCCAAGCTTACTTCTAGAAAATATTTTAAGAAGGACATTTTTTTATTAATTCGATAGTTATCATCGAGGCTTAATAAGCTTAAATGACGTAGAATGACATCACTAAGGAGTTGAGGTCTTTGAAGATTTTGAAGAGACAATGAATATATTAATAAACTTACAGTGCGCAATATATCAAAATGGATAAAACTGTTATTCAAACAAAATTCAAGATATTTTTTGAAGTGGCTACAGGCAAATAAATCTATCTTGTGAATTTTCACAATTTCGATAAGAACATAGTTGAATGACAAATGAGCTTGAAGATTGAATGAATCCCGATTTTGCAGCATAGCATTCATAGTACTATCTAGCTTAGAAGTGTTTTCACCCATAATCAAAATCAATTGTTGTATGACTAAGCCATTCAAAAATAAGTCATTTCCTATTATAAAGAGGTAATTAATCAATTGAGATTGATCTTTTGAAATAATTTCATCAACTTTTTCTTTTGATAACTTGTTCTCTTCTTTGATTTTATCAAAGTTTTTTTCATATAAAGAAAACAAAAAATCATTTTTTCTCTTTATCGCTGTCCAAAAATCAAATGATACATTGTAAGGATTTTCGTGTTCACTAGGTCTAAAATCAATTCTACATTTTCCCTGTTGATGCATCCATACTCCTAATTTTTTAACGAGCCACTCTGGTTCGGTAAAATCTCTAGAGAATTGGTATTTATTGATGCTTTTACTATAAAATGAAGGAGTAAGGGCAGATAAAATGTAGATGTCACTTCCTAGATTTTCAGTATAACGCGGGTCAAGTTCTTGATAGGCATCAAATATTAGACCTTTAGAATATGCTGCTTTATAGTATTGAAAATATTTCCAGTTTTGTGTGTAGAATCTGCAAATAGATCTGATTAGCTCCGTCTTCTCTTGATTGCTTTCTGTCATTCCCATCCAAAATAAAAAGACTTCTCTAAATTTTGGGTTAAAGAAATTATATTTACTAGAGTCTAATCTCTTCAGAGGGAAGAAAAAAGAAGCTTCTCTAATTGCATAAGCTGCAAAATATTCGGCAAAAGTCAGATGATAAAAAGCATATATATATTTCCCTTTACTTTTACCAATAATATTCAGCCAGCCAAGCTTTTCTGCTAGCTCTAGTTGATCATTCAAGATTTGTACAACAAATGATTGATCTAATACTTTCTCTGCATCGAACATTCTCTTTGCAAGTTCACCTAAAGCTTGATTTAATTTTTCTTCTGCTAATATTGAAATATTGAATTTATTACGTCCACGCTCTCGCTCATAGACAAATCCAACAAATTCACTATAAAGTTCAGCTTTCGTCTGCGGTAACTCTTGATTTTCATCCCAGACACTACATAACATAACCAATCGCAGTGGATTTTTAATTAAGTCTCTTAATCGATTCGCTCGATCTTCTCTCAGTTGATTGATTAGCTTTTGACCTTGATCTAGATTTTGACCATACCATTGTTTAATAAAATTCGTAACTTGTTCATCGGAAAATGCTAATGAACGAAACACATCAAATGTAAAAAAGTACTGCCTACCCGAAGCTTCCCAAAGGTTTAAACGACAGGATAAAAACACCCGGACATTTTTCAAGAAGCCTTGTAGATCGTTACTTAAATCTCTTGTGGGATGTTCAGACCTCATTTCATCTAAACCATCCAACAACAAACAAAAATACTGACTACGCAGTAACCCTTTAAATTCTTTAATTATTTCATCTGAAATTAAAAGCTTTTGTAACTGTAAAGCTTCATCTAGCCAAGTTCCACAAAGATAATCTTCTAATTTTCGGTCGAGTAAAGATAAGGAAATAAAAATTGGGGGTGGTGAATTAGGTTGTTGAATTAAATAATCACCGATCTTTTCCATCCATGTACTTTTACCTGCCCCTGGCTCACCTACAATCACTACAGATTTAGAGGGTTGCCCTACGATCTCATCTAAAAAAGTATCATGCTCAAAAGTTTTTTCGATTTCTTCTTCTGGCACCTCATATTGACGCATCCCCCGTGAGCTATCAAAACCAGAGTATTTAGATTTTTCTTGCCTTGATTTTGGCTTGACTAATCCCAAAGGTACATAATCAAGATTAGGATTAGGATTTAACAGACCTCGACGAGTTCTCAATTTTTGCTGCTGATCTGCAAACTTATCCGAACAAATTTTATACCAATCATATTTTCTAATACTCTCTTTTTCAATTTGTTCGACTATATCTTCAATGTCTAGATCTAACACTTCACATATAGCAAGTGCATTTTTATATCTAACTGGTTCGCCTTTAAAAAATCTCGATACCGTTTTTTCAGATTGAAAGGAAGCTGCTTCTGTCATAATTTCCAAGTAACTATAGGCAGCTCCCTCATAGTTCAGCTTTTGTCTTTGCGCCTTAATTAATTCTTTTTTGCCTTTTGATGTTGCTTTTACGCTATCAGTGTCGCGATGTGTACTCATAGTGACTACTGCCGAGAACCTCTTCCTAGTCTAACTTTTTCCGAAATTTTCAACAGACAAATAAGACATTTAGATACAGTCCTATTTGTCGAGTCTTAGAAGAGATGAAATTTGTAATCTGGTTGCAGAGTTCAAACAGGTACAACATGACCACAACACAATTAAGTCTCTTCCCAGAGCAAAACACAATGCTTTCATTTCCCCACCGTAAAACCCCGCATTTACACGTCATCAAGCTACAAGTCACCACAAAACGTGCTGCTGCCATGCTTGGTGTCGGAGAATCGACCCTCTGCCAAGCAAAACGCCGAGGTCAGACCATTTACCGCAAGGACGATATGGAAGCCCGCTACGTCGGCAAAGGCAAAAAAAGCTTCCTCTGGATGATCGTCCAATACCGCTAAACACTACCCATTAACATTTTTTAGGAAATTTCCCATGAACGTATTACCGAATACCGATGCTTTCGTGACCTCTGCCCACAACATCAACTTTCAGAATGGTGAAATCATCAATGATTACGAAGCCTTTATTCTCGAACTGATTGAAATGTTGCTTGGCGATCGCTATCGATGCTGGGGACAAATTCCCTTGGGAGTTATCTGTGCTCGTCCCGATGATGTACCCTACTTGCCAACAGATTTATTCAAGTTTTGGGCAAATTCTAGAGTTGATATCGCCTTACTGGAAAAGAGAATCGGTGTAAGTCGCAAAGCAAAATTGGTAATCGAGTGCCAATCCCACTGGCATGACACCCACGAAGCTCAGATCCGCGATCGCCTAAAATCCCAACTACTCCAATCGGCGGGTATTCCCCTAATTTATGTCCGCCGTGTGGATACCGATAGCCGTTTTTATCGATTTTTTACTCCAGACCAAAGCCAAGAAGTGCTGTACAACATCATCACCCAGGCCGGAAAAGATGAACTAAACGAATTTCTTTGTCAATTTCTTTAAGTTCGGTGGCGATCGCCTTTTGGGTTAGTGCTGAGGGGCGATCGCTGCATTGAGTAATACGCAAAAAATCCTCCAGAAATATGGAGGATCTTTAATTATGAAGTTGGGCGATTACTAGAGGACGCGGAGAATACTGGGTACTTCCTTGATTGCCTCTAGACCTTCAATTTCCCGCAGGGCTTCCCGGAAGTTTGCCTCATGGACATCATGGGTCACGACCACAATTTCGGCGCAATCATCCTGGAGACCAATCTGAACGACCGATTCTAAGCTCACTTGGTGCTGCCCAAAGCAAGTCCCCAGGTCGCCGATCACACCGGGCAAATCCCGCGACAAGAAGCGCGCATAGAAACGCGTTTTTAGGGTGTCGATGGGCAAAATTTTGCTGTAATGCTCGTGGGTACAGCCCAGGAGCGGGTTGAGCTTCTGCACCACTTGGTCAGAATGCAACAGACCTACCACATGGACAATGTCAGAAACCACTGCACTGGCCGTCGCCCCAGCACCAGCCCCAGGGCCATAGAACATTACCTGGCCGAGGGGTTCTCCTTCCACGAGGATCGCATTAAAGACACCATTCACACTGGCGATAGGATGATCTTCTGGCACCAAAGTTGGGTGAACCCGCAATTGCAGGGCATCTTCTTCGAGGTCGGGCCGTTCGGCGATCGCCAATAATTTGATCACAAAGCCGAGCTTAGTTGCGAAACTAATATCCACCGCACTAATGGAGCGAATGCCTTCGCAGTAGACATCTTCCCGATTAATTCTGCCACCAAAAGCCAAGGAAGCGAGAATGGCAATTTTGTCCGCCGCGTCGCCCCCATCCACATCGGCGCTGGGATCCGCTTCGGCATAACCCAGTTTTTGGGCCTCGGCCAGCACTTCCCCAAAATCTGCCCCGTGCTGGGTCATCTGGGTAAGGATATAGTTTGTGGTGCCATTGATAATGCCAATGACACGGGTAATGCGGTTCACTCCTAAAGATTGCTTGAGGGGTTTGATGATCGGAATACCACCGCCCACGGCCGCCTCTAGGAGCACATAAACCCCTGCTTCGTTCGCTGCGGTGTAAATTTCTTCGCCGTACTTGGCAATGACTGCTTTGTTGGCCGTGACCACATGTTTCCCATGGGCGATCGCCTGAAGAATTAAAGTCCGTGCTGGCTCTAGGCCGCCCAACAACTCAACCACCACCTGAATCTCTGGATCTTTGACGATTGCCTCCAGATCGGTGGTTAGGCAGCCCGCTGGTAAATCAATGTTTCGGGGCTTATCCAGGGAGCGCACCCCTGCCCGTTTCAAAACCACTTCCCCCAACAGCGGGTGGCGGCCCTGGGGCGACAGCAAAATCTCTGCGGTGCCCGTGCCGACCGTTCCTAAGCCAAGTAAACCAATTCCGATAGCCACAATGTTTTCTCTAGTGCAACGTCAAGATAATGTTTCCATTATCCCCCATTACCTGATCTCCAAACTTCAGGATCAACTACTTCCGATAGTGAATTTCTAAAACATAAGGGTAATATTGCCGCTGTGTCCGGGAGCCAACCCAAACCTGATACTGTCCTTTCTGCCATTCGCCGCGAATTGCCGGATTTTGGCCCACCGCATCATCATTGCACCACACACCACCGGGGCCTTTGACCACGAGTACCGTATCCCCTGAACTTTCAACGCTCAGTTTTAAATCATTAAAAAATGTCATCAAGCTGAGGCGATGATCCGCATGGCTGTCAATAAACCCGACACAAGGCCCTGTGGGAGTATCTTCGATCCCCAAGAAATCTGCAGCCTGTTCGCTGCCACCACTGACTCCCCGCAATAGCTGCGGATTTGGGGCAAAACTCGGTCGTAACTGGAGATTTTCAAAGATGGCTTGCTTTGGTAACGGCTGAGCCATCACCGGGGCGATCGCCAGTCCCATACCCCAAGCCCCCGTCAAAGCCAATAAACACCGTCGCCACATATCAAATATTCTTCACTTATTGCCAATGTTATCTCGCTAGACGCGGATCAAAAGCCTGGGGTTCCAATGGCCCGCCCCTTCAATCTAACTAACGCAATAACATGACCAATAGACCCTGTTGACCCAAGAGCACCTCTCGCAGGAGGGTGACGATCCCGACCCAAATCACGGGGGAAATATCAATGCCTCCTAGGGGCGGCACCAGTTTTCTCGTCGGGGCCAAAAGCGGTTCCGTCGGTAACACGACCAAACTAAAGGGCAGTTTCGTTAACTCCGCCTGGGGATACCAAGTGAGCACAATGCGGAAAATGAAAAATAGCGTCATCGCACCCAACAGCAGGTTGAGGCCCAAACTGGTCACAGCTAACCAAGACATCGCATTCACCAAAAAAATTCATCACGTTAAGACTTCATTTAATTTAACTTAACTGCGACCTTGATTTTTAGCGAATCCATCGAGAATAGGGGCAAAGACCTGGGATTTTTAGAAACTGCATCAGTCTACCTGGGGAGCCACTATTAAAGTATTGGCTATCTGTTTTAACCATTGCCCCTAAAAAAACTGGAACGCATTATGCAAAGGGCGATGGTGAGCACCGTAAGCCAAGCCATAAACAAACAAAATTTAAGGACAAAAGCCGTGAAAAAGTTTATTCTACCCGTCTTCTTTCTCTGTGCCCTCAGCCTCGGTGGTTGCGGCATGGTTCAGGAAATGATTTTTGAAAAAGCAATTGAGGCTGGCTCCGGCGAAAAAGTTGATATTGATATGTCTCAAGAATCCGTCGATATCAAAACCAACGAAGGAAATCTGTCTGTCAGCAGTGGCGACAATGTCAAACTTCCTGACACTTTCCCCAAGGACATTTATTTCGACAAAAATGCAGAAATTAGAATGGCGATGGATTTACCGGAGGGGGTTTCTGTCACCTTTGTCAGCAACGAAAGTGTGGCTGCTGTCAAGGACAAATACACCGCAGAAATGGCGAAAAATGGTTGGAGCCAAGAGATGACCATGGATGTTAACGGGCAATCGATGTTTGGATTTCAGAAGCAAGACCGCGCTTCCCAAATCATGATCTACGAAGATCAGGGGCAAACCTTGGTGCAGGTGACTGCGAAGAAATAAAGGCGTTGCCAGCCTTCTAGGGCAACATGTGCTGCTGGATAAAATTGGTATCGACATCAGCCGCCAAAAAAGCCGGGTGATTCAGAATCTTTTGGTGGAAGCCGATGGTGGTAGACACCCCAGTAATGGCACATTCTCGGAGGGCGCGCTTCATGCGGCGAATGGCGGTGTCTCGGTCTGGCCCCCAGACAATTAGTTTGCCGATTAAAGAATCGTAGTAGGGGGAAATTTCATAGTCGGTGTAGACATGGGAATCCATCCGCACGCCGGGGCCACCGGGGGGAAGATAGCCGCTGATTTTGCCAGGGGTCGGCCGGAAGTCGTGGTCGGGATCCTCGGCATTAATCCGGCACTCGATGGCATGGCCATTAAGATGCACTTGGTTTTGATTCAGGCTGAGGCGATCGCCTTGGGCGACTTTAATTTGTTCAGCGATCAGATCTAGTCCTGTCACCATCTCCGTCACCGGGTGTTCCACCTGAATCCGGGTATTCATCTCCATAAAGTAGAAATCCCCATTCTTATCCACGAGGAATTCCACCGTTCCAGCCCCGACATAATCAATGGATTTCGCCGCTTTGACTGCTGCTTTCCCCATTTTGTCCCGGAGTCTGGGAGTGAGAATCGCGCTGGGCGCTTCTTCGAGGAGTTTTTGGTGTCGCCGTTGGATCGAACAATCCCGTTCCCCTAGGTGGATCACATTGCCGTATTGATCCGCGAGGATCTGAAACTCAATGTGGCGGGGCCGTTCAATAAATTTTTCGATATAAACGCCGCCATTGCCAAAGGCTGCCTCTGCTTCCCCCTGGGCCGCTCGGTACAAACGGGGTAATTCTTCGGCGCTCGGCACAAGGCGCATTCCCCGGCCACCACCACCCGCCGTGGCTTTGATCATCACGGGGTAGCCAATTTGGGCCGCAATTTCTAAGGCTTGTTCTTCGGAGGCCACTAAGCCAGCACTCCCGGGTACGGTGGGCACCTTTGCTGCCTGCATCGTTTTTTTGGCGGTGGATTTATCTCCCATGGCGATCATCGCTTCCGGGGAAGGGCCAATAAAGGTAATTTGGTGGTCGGCACAAATTTCTGCGAATTTAGCATTCTCAGCCAGAAAACCGTAGCCTGGGTGGATTGCGTCGGCGTTACTGCTGAGGGCCGCAGCGATGATATTGGGAATGTTGAGATAGCTTTTGCTGCTCTGGGGCGGGCCAATGCAAATGCTCTCATCGGCGAGCTGAACGTGGAGGGCTTGGCGATCTACGGTGGAGTGGACGGCGACGGTGGCAATGCCGAGCTCCTGACAGGTGTGGATAATGCGTAGGGCAACTTCTCCGCGATTGGCGATGAGAATCTTTGAAAACTGCATGGTGTTCCGTTGGCGTTTGCGTCCCCAGTGTGATGGGTAGCCAACATTATCATGGTAAGGGGTATCCCTCGGCAAGCGGTGATCGCCCCGGAAAAGACTTTCGCGATTTCTCTAAAACAAGCCCCGCCGAAATTCGTCATTTTCACCCCGGTCATCTGTTTGGTAGCGGGACGGGGGGCGATCGCTACTCCAGGCCCACCAAACAGTGCCACATTGACATTCATAAAACTCCTGCCAGCGACGACGGTGTAGGGCATCAGTCACTGGGGCATAACGATTTAACCAGGCCCGTTTCGCATCATGGGGGAGCGCTTCACAACTAGGACAATGGAAACTGAGGGCGTGGCTGGCATTTTTGATCCACTCAGGCGGATAGGGACTAAAGGCATCCATAGGCACGGACAAAAGAGGAACTTGCCTACCATGGTAGCGACTTCCCTGGGAATTGTTAGGGGCCTTGGTTCAGGCTTTGGGGATATATTTCCCAAGGATGACTGGGCCGTTTGATCTCAAAACGTATTAACTAAGCACTGATTAGGCACGGATAAACTCGTAGAGATCGATGTATTCATTGCCGGGGTTGTTCCAGGAATAGTCATATTTCATCCCCTGGATTTGTAGCTTTCGGAATTCTTCGGGGTACACCGTATATAAACCAATGGCCCGTTCCATGGCTGATTCAAGGGCGTGGTTATCTGTTTGGTAAAAGACATAGCCATTGCGCTCTTCGGGGGGATGCTTGTCGTCGTGATCCCGGTCAAATACGGTACTGACGAGGCCACCGACACCCCGGACAATGGGCACCACACCGTACTTAAGGGCGATGAGTTGGGTCAGACCACAGGGTTCATAGTTACTGGGGACTACCAGCATATCGGCCCCAGCATAGATCATGTGGGACAGTTCTGCGTTGAAGCCTAGCTCAATGTGACAGTTGGGGTTGTCGTTGAGGTGGAATTTTTCGTGCCAGAACCAGGAATTGATTGACCCTTCGGTGGCAGACCCAAGGAGGACAAATTGCGCCCCCCGGTTGAGGGCATAGTACATGGCATGGTGAACTAAATGCACGCCTTTTTGGTCATCGAGACGGCCAATGTAGGTGATGATCGGTCGGTCATTGTCTTCCAGTAAAAGGCGATCGCGTAGGGCTTTTTTGTTTTTTGCTTTATTTTCGAGGCTATCCCAACCGTATTGCAGCTCGATATTGTGGTCTACTTCTGGGTTCCAAGTACTGTAATCGATGCCGTTAAGGATTCCCTTGAACTTGTCTTGGTGGAGGTGGAGGGTATGGCTGAGGCCGCAACCAATATCGGTGTAGTGGGCTTCCCAGGCGTGGTGGGGCGAAACGGTGGTCACCGCGTTGGCATAGACAATGCCCCCCTTCATGCAATTCAAGGCAAAGGGATTAAAGTTATCCCGGAGGCGATCATAGTGGAAATAGTAGCCTTCATTATTGAGGCCCGTTGCCCACAGTACGTCAGCACCGACGATCCCTTGATGTTTAAAGTTATGGATGGTGTAGCACACCCGTTGATTCCACAGGCCATGCCACTTATACATTTCAAAGAGCATTACTGGGACAAGACCGGTTTGCCAGTCATGGCAGTGGATAATGTCGGGACGTTTGTTGGATTTTTGTAAAAATTCGAGGGCGGCCTTGCTAAAGAAGGCAAAACGCATGTGGTCGTCTAAGGCGCCATAAAAAAAGCCCCGACTGAAAAAGTTATCACCGGAGTGGGGTTCGATAAAGAAACATTGTTGGCCGTGAACCCAACCATAGAAGACAGTGCAGTGAACCGCGCCGCCAAACCAGGGTACCCACAGATCCCGATAGGCTTCGTGCATCCCCCAAATATGGTCATAACGGAGACAATCATATTTGGGCAAAATAATTTCAACACAATGACCGCGTAGACTAAGCTCGCGGCTGAGTCCGTAAACCACATCTCCGAGTCCACCTACTTTCGCGACGGGGGCGCATTCCGAAGCAATCTGGACGATGTACATAGGGACTCCTTTATGTTTCTGAAAGAATGGGAAATTCGTGAAAATTTTTTCAAAGATAAAGCATCTGTCTGTGAGCAGCAACTATACGGAGACGGAAGTTTGATTAGGATTCTTGAGGTTTGTTTGTCCCATTGTTTTGGGAACAAAATATTTGGCGATCGCCGTTGTGACTTCCCAGATCAGTGGGATGATCGAGAAAAGAGACCGCTGTTGGGGGCTGTTTTGGCGGCAATTTTTAGTTCCCCTAATCCCATCAATTTCAGACAAAAATGCAAGATCAACAACAGGTGATTCATAAAGCGCAGCCCTGGCACGGCAAGGTGGGCTTAATCTACGGGCAGCGTCAGGGCAAGACGGAAATGCAACGCTGTTTTACCCAGGCGCCCTTTCGGATTCAGCGGCCGTTTTATCCGGAGGGCGATCGCATTTGTCACACGGTATTGCTCCATACGGCGGGGGGCATTGTTGGGGGCGATCGCCTATCTTTAGATCTCGAACTGCAACCGGAAAGTCATGTTTTCCTCACAACAGCAGCAGCCAACAAAATTTATCGCACCAACGGGGAAACGGCGCGGCAGGATGGGGTGATTAATCAGGCACCGGGCAGTATTTTGGAATATTTTCCCCAGGAGATGATCGTTTTTGACGGAGCGGAATATCACCAGAGCTTTCGGATCAATCTAGCCCCAAGGGCGGTGTGGTGTGGCTGGGAAATTCTCCGGTTTGGGCGCACGGCCCGGGGCGAGAAATTTATCTCCGGTAACTGGCGGGGGATGACAGAAATTTGGCAGGGGGACGAACTGCTCTGGGGCGATCGCCAATGGCTACCAGGAAACCCAGAGGTCTTCGCGGCTTGGAATGGTCTCAATAATCAGCCGGTGGTGGGGAGTTTGGCCTTGGTGGGTTTAGAAGTTAGCGAGGCTCAAATTAGCGAGTTGCGGCAAACCATGGCAGTTCTTCAGAAAGGTTTGGGTGGAATCACACAATTACCGAAAGGTGTTCTCTGTCGCTACCGGGGCCACTCCAGCACGGAAGTAAAACGCTGGTTCATTAGCCTCTGGCAAAATTGGCGATCGCTCTATTCCCCGCAACCACCAGTTATGTCCCGCGTCTGGCAAACCTATTGACCAACATTCTCCCCTTTGAGGGGAGTTAGAGGGGTGTCCCTTGAGGGAGGTAGTTGACCCTCTCCTAACTCAATTTCAGATTGAACATACTCAAGCGCTCTGTCAGTGTCCCTTGAGGGAGGTAGTTGACCCTCTCCTAACCCCTCCCACGGAGGGGAACCAGAAAGATCTCCCCCTGGGGGGAGCTAAAGGGGGGTGGGGGTTAAGGCTGGCGACTGTAAGGAAAAGGCTGATCCCGTTCGATAAGGTGAGCTTGCATCCCCAATCGTTTTGCTGCTTCATAATCTTCCAGGCGACTGTCTCCGATGTGGAGCGCTTCCTCTGGTTGACAATCATGTTTGGCAAGGGCTGTCTGGAAAATTTTAGGGTCTGGTTTTGCCACCCCCGTTAGGGAGGAAATGGTCACACTCTGGAAATAGGAGGCTAGTTCTAAGGCATCTAACACCTGTAACAGGCGGGAGTCAAAATTTGAAATCAAACCCAACTCAATGCCCTGGGCATGCCAAGCCTGCACCGAAGCCAAAGTTTCCGCGAAAATAAACCAGGGTTCTGCCGTTGCAAAATGCTGATACAAATCCGTAAAAAAAGCACGAAAATCGGGAAATTGATCAATTACTCCCGCAGTATTAAACGTTTCCTGGGCGATCGCCTCCCACCAAAGAAATTCCTGTTTCGGGATCAACTCAGCACCAATATTCGGAAAGGCGGGGGCCGGTTTATGTTTAAAGGATTGGCGAAACCCTTGTTCCAAGCGATCTGGATCTGCGCTGACACCGTGGCGTTGGGCAATTTTGGCATAGGTCGCCCCAACTCCATCTCTGACCCCAAAGAGGGTTCCGACTGCATCGAAAAAAATGACCTTCGGCTGTGTTTCCATGAATTTTCACTTTGCTGACTGAGCCAATAATTTTGCGAGGGGTTGCACGAGCCAATTGAGCCCCACCTGCACTTGATGTTCCCAGGTGGGCAAACGGTAGAGATAAACCAAGCGACGAGCCACGTGGGCGAGATTACCTTCGAGTTCGAGGCCCAAACCGCTGAGGGTGGCATTATTTTCGCCGAGGGTGAGCATTTCACCGAGATTAAAAAACTTAAAGGGCAACAGAGGCTTATTTGTAATCAGGCTCCGTAGGTTCCAGGCGCACACATCGGCCTGCTGAATCGCCACCTGGGCTGTCATAGGTAAGGTTTCGTCTGTCTGGGCAACATCCCCAAGGGCGAAAATGTTGGGATGGTCTTGGAGCTGTAATTGAGCATTGGCCTCTAGTTTGCCATTGTCTGCGTGGGGGAGGGCGAGATCCTTCACCCAAGGGGCGATCGCCGTTCCGCCAGTCCACAACACGAGGTCAGCGGGAATGGTATCCACTTCTCCTTTGTAGCGCAGGCTGAGGCTATCGGCGGTGACTTCGGTGACTTCCGTGGCGTAGTCTACCCAAATCCCCCGTGCTTCCAGGGCTTCTTTGGCAGCCTGTTGGTTGAATTTGGGGGCATTTTTTAGGATTTCATCGCCGCGATCAATGATTCGTAGTCGCCCGCGATCACCCAAGCGATCCGCCAATTTACAGGCCAATTCCACGCCACTGTAACCACCTCCAACAATGGCAATGCGAATTTTTTCCGCTGCACTGGTTTCCAAGGCCCGCAATTTTTCCTTGAGGCAGAGGGCATCATTGAGGGTTTTAAAAGGTAGGGCGTATTCCTTGATCCCAGGCAAATCCACAAATTTTGTTGTCCCCCCAGCAGCAATCACCAGGTAGTCATAGGTGATTTGGCGATCGCCACAGACTACAGTTTTTTGCTCCGGGTCAATGGTTTGTACTTGGGCTTGGACAAATTTCACCGGGCCATGACGCAACAACTCCGTGTAGGTGGGAGCCACTTCCCAGGGCTGCATTTCCTCAGTGATCAGTTCGTAGAGGAGGGGACTAAAAACAAAATGATCCTGGCGATCGATTAAAGTGATTTCTGGCCGTTGGGAGGTTTCCCAAGGAAATTGCAACAGACGGAGAGCCGTGTAGAGTCCGGCGAAACCGCCGCCGATAATGACGATGTGGGGCTGACTCATGGAGAAATAAAAGGTGAGGGCGGGCAACGTCTAACTATTGTGCCTTAATTTTTCGGTCGAGGGGGCCAGCCTTTGGGCAATAAAAAACCGCCACTGGGGGGGACGGTCTAGCTTGATAAGCAATCGGAGGGTATTGCTAACCTAGCGCGGGGATCACTAGGGAAATGTAACCTTTTTAACTTCTTTGGCTTTTTTTTGTTTATTTTGAATGTAAATGACTTTTGGATTCTTTGCGGCAATCGGACTAGCCAAGACCCTAAATTGTGCTTAGAATAGTCTAGGCCCCTGGAGAGGTGGCAGAGTGGTTGAATGCGGCGGTCTCGAAAACCGTTACTGGGGCAACTCAGTCGGGGGTTCGAATCCCCCCCTCTCCGTTTTTTAAGATCGACCCCGATAAAAGGAGCGCTGCAGGCGTTTGAGCTGCTGCTTGAGGTAATCCGTATTGGCTGGCTGTTCACCATAGCGCCAGTTGACATAGGCTTCGGTCAGTTCCGTTAAAATTTCTAGGGTTTCGGGACGGTATTGCTGTTGGATCGCCCGCAAAAATTCCCAGGGAGTTTGAGTCCGTTGTTTCTGGTGCCCTTTATTTTGGAGCAGTAAGAGCATCTGTTGATAAAGCTGTTCCATCATGGGTAATTGGGCAAAACGTCGCCGCTGGAACCAACTACGAATTTGCTTAATGACAAACCAGCCGCCCATGCTGGCAATGACAACGGCGATCGCCCCGGTAACCGCCCCAACGAGACCACTAGAAACAAAGCCCCACAATCGCGAAACCACATAGCCCAGGATTTTAAGGGTCGTAAACCAAAGCCCCTCAAAGAAGCCAAGGATCGGCGACGGCACCCAACCGGCAACCCAGCGCCAAAACGATCTCAATACGCCAAAAGCACCGCTATCTTCAAAGGAAGGCGGGACAACCTCATAGCCCGGTAAGGGGTTGAACGCAAACCAACCCTGGCCCGGAAAATAGGCTTCGGTGACAGCATGGGCATCGGTGTTGTGGACGAGATAATAACCCGTAAATGGATTAAAATCCCCCTGGTCAAATCCTGTCGCAAACCGGGCTGGAATCCCAATAGAACGCAACATAATTGTGAGGACTGTCGCGTAATGATCGGCGTAGCCCCCTTTGTATTTAAACAAGAAGGCTTCAACGAGGTCTTCATCTTCTGCGAAGAAGGGAATTTCTTGGGCCTGGGGGAAACGCTGTTTCAAACCTTGGGCGAGGTAGAGAGCCTTTTCGTAGGGGGAAGTAATCGGGCTATTGGCTTGGGAAAGAATCTCCTCCGCCACGGCCTGTACCTCTGCTTTTAGTGCTGGGGGAACATCTAAATATTTCTCCGTGATAAAGGGCGGATAATCAGTTCCTGCTGCTGCCAATTGCGTCCGGTTACGATAGGGCACTTTAGAGACAGCGGTATAGGTTAAGCCTTCTAAAAGTCCCAAAGGCGATCGCAAATTGCCCTCTGGATCTTGACCAATCTCCGCCGTTGGAAAATAAAGTTCCGTCGGATACTGCATCGCCGGGACAATATTGGGCAAAGACAACACGGCGGTATAGCTCTGGATAATTCTTTTCTTTTCGACTTGGTTAGGAATAAAAGGCGTCAGGAAAAAACGACCCGCCCACCGAGAACGCTCCGTGAGTTGCAAATCATCGGCATTGGTGACTTCCCAGCCCTGGCCTGTATATCGGTCAAAGGACATCACGCGCCAAAAACCAGGAGCCTGCGATCGCACCCGCATCACCAGCACCTTTTCCATCTCCCCCCGGAGATTTTGATTAATTTTGCTATTGAAACCGTAATACTGGGTTTTATCGAGTTCCCCCTGACCTTCGCTGGGGCTGCTTCCTTCGCCAGTGCCCGGACTATTTCCAAAAGTTGCCCCATCGGTATTTTCACTCCCTTCACCGCCAGGATTTTCGTAACCAGGATTGACTAAGCTGAGGTTGGTGGGACTGAAACGTTCATTTTCAGGGGCATCGGCGGGCAAACTCACAGGCAAGGTGCTGAGCTGATAGCCAGGGAAACGGGGCATGATGCTAAAGAGTCCCAAGCCTAATACCAGCGTAATCCCTAAAATTGCCCCCAGGCGCTTGGGTGACAGGGGAGAATTTTTTAGCAGATCAGCGCGGCCTTTACGGGAACTGGAGCGCTGCGGCCAAAGAATTGTCTCCAAACCCGCTAGACCGAGACGTGAACGGTAGTCTAAAACTAAAACTGGGAGGGCGATCGCCAAAAATAAAATTAACCAGGGCGCAAAGGTTAGCGTTTGAGAAACGGTGCCAGCCACCCCTAGCAAAATGAGACCAATCACCATCGAATACCCTAGGTCTTTCCGGCGAGGCAAATCAAAGCTGTGGAGAATTTGCAGTTGAATGAGAAGCTCTGCTAGCACCAAGCGAGTATCGTTTAAATTGGCATACAAATTTCGGAAAAAGAGCAACAACATGCCCAACATGCCGATGGCAATAAAAAATTTCGCCCCCACATTCGCCTTCTGACGGTTCTGCCAACTCCAGACTCCCCCCAGGAGCGTTAAGGGCACCGCTAAAACACTGATTGGCCAGCCAAACCAGATCATATTGCCTTCTGAGGCCACATCCGTCGCAATAATGCCGACAACCACCAGTAGCTGCACCAAAGCCCGCAGAAGCGCAGAGTCTTCGCTCTGGGGTTTGGGAAAATTGCGAAATTGGGCCACTAGATCCGCAAAGGATTTCGGTTTAAGGCGTTGGGGAGAGGGAGATGTCATCGTGCTGTAGGCGGAAATCAAAAACCTTTTACTAGACTACCCCTATCCTTCGAATTCAGCATGAATCCCACTGAAGCCGTAAAGCAAAATAGTAACCTGTCAATCTTTTTAACTTAGGTATGAACCCATAGGATCCCAGATGATCTAGCTAGTGGGTTAATCAGCTAATCAGCAATTTAAACTTTGTACTCCCCAGGCAAGATTCGAACTTGCGACCAATCGATTAACAGTCGACCGCTCTACCGCTGAGCTACTGAGGATTGTGTGGAGCGTTGTCTTCCAACGGTTTAACATTGTAGCCACAGTTTTTGGATTTGGCAAGACCTTGATTCAAGTTTTTTTCTGAGCTGGTTGAACTTTTTGGGTTGAGGTTGAGTCTAAAGGGACGTGCGATGACTGGAGAGGGATATGCCCGATCAAGCTGTTGACCACCCTACTGCCATTTCGGATAGGGAATTGGTCTGTCTTTGCCAAGGAAAAATAGGGTCTATTCGGGGGCAACGCGATCGCCAAAGTTTCCGAATTTTGTACCGACGCTATCACCACAAGGTACGGTCTACCCTGTATCAACTCTGTGGGGTGGCGCTCTTGGATGATTTGGTTCAAGAGGTTTTTTTAAAGGCTTGGCAGGGGCTACCGCGCCTCAAAAACCCGGACTACTTTGCCACTTGGTTGTACCGCATTGCTTGGAATGTGGCGACGGATCAACGACGACGATTTGCAAAGCAGATGACCTTAATCACAGGCTTAGAGGCGCAAATTGGTGCGGTGGCAGATCCTGGGCCGGAGGGGCTGAGTCAAATTTATTATCAGGATTTGGTGCAGCGGGGTTTGCAATCGTTAAGCCTAGAGCACCGGGCGGTCTTGGTGCTCCATGATCTCAAGGATTTGCCCCAAAAAGAGGTGGCCGAAATTCTTGGGATTCCGCCAGGAACGGTGAAATCTCGTCTTCACCATGCCCGGCGATCGCTGCGTCAATTTTTAGAAGCCCAAGGAGTCAGTCTATGAATTTCCATGACCATGACAACTTAATCCGGTTTTTAAAAAACCATGAACCTTACGGGCCACCGCCACCAGCGGATCACGAAGACAGGCTGTTGGCGCGACTCAACCACACAGAACCGTCAAACTTGACAATCCCACCCCAGGGAAAATGGTGGTTTCCAGCAATGGTTGCTGCTGGGCTTGTGCTTGTGGTCGGCCACGGACAACTGCACCAGGAATTTGGGGCACTGCCAGAGGTGATGCCGCAACAGTATTGGGGGAGATCTGAACAACCCCAGCCAAAGGCGATCGCCGAGCGGGCCGATAAAGAACTAGAGGCTTTCCTCGAAGAGAGCTGGTCTTACTCCTTTGGGGAGCATCTCTATCAAGAACAGGAACTGTCCTACGAGTATGTTGATTTTGTGGTCGATACCTATCCTTAGATTTCTTAAAAAATATCCCTAAATACTGGGCCAAGGGTGTCCGATCAGAATCTGTGATTAGTTTTGGAGGTTAGTTTTAATCATGTTTAAAAAACAAGTATTGATGGCTTCTGCAGTAGCCCTCTCGTTGACGGGGCAAATGGCGATCGCCGACTCAACCACAACACTGACGAACTTCACGGCTTCACCAACACCAGTCCTCGTGAGCCAAGGAGATGATCGAGAAGCAGATCTCATTGACAAGCTCGATCTTAGTGCCGCTCAAAGACAACAAATCCAAGGGATCCGCGCCAACTACCGTAGTCAAATGGGGGCCAAACGGGCCGCAGTTCAACAGGCGAAAAATGCCATGCGGACATTAATGCGTAATAGCACCACCACCCGTAACCAATTGGAAGCTCAACATCGCACCATTACGAACCTACGCCAAGATTTAGCTAACCTTCATTTCCGGCAGATGTTAGACATTCGTGAGGTGCTTACCCCCGCCCAACGGGCAGAATTAGCCCAGCATATGGCCCAAAAACAGCAGAGTACTCGCTTCCAGCGGTGGCGGAGTTGGTTTGGGTGGCGGTAATAATCAGGATTTCTGGAGAGAACCTTGCACTTTGCGCCAAATTTCTCCGAGCCACAGCACAGCAGATGTCCCGCCGATGATCCACAGCCAATCGCGGTAAGTTAGGGGAACGGTGCGAAAGGCACTGCTGCCCCACTGCACCATCGCCACTTGACCGATAAAAATAGTGGCAATGATGGCGCTAAAGGCCGGGTTCTTTGAGAGCCCTGTAAAAGCAGAGATCGAAAGTCCAAAACAGCGGGCATTAAATAAATTCCACAGTTGCAGAAAGACAAAAATCGCAAAAAATACCGAAAGTTCATAGGTATTGATGGTGCCATCGCGCAGTTGATATTTCAAAATGCCCACCATCAGCACCAAGAATCCACACCCCAAAAAAGCAATTTGTTTGGCCATTGCCTCGGTGATGATAAACGCATCGGCTTGACGGGGCGATCGCTCCAAGACTTCTGGGTTGGGTGGTTCTGTGGCCAAGGCCAGGGCGGCAAAGGTATCCATGATTAAGTTTACCCACAGCATTTGGGTCACCGTTAGGGGGAGCTCGATACCAATGAATGGCCCTAAAAGGGCTGTCCCCAGGGCCACCACGTTAATGGTGAGCTGAAAGAGGAGAAATTTCTGAATATTTTCATAGAGCGATCGCCCCCAGAGTACTGCATTCACAATGCTGCTAAAGGAATCATCCAAGAGAATAATGTCACTGGCTTCCTTGGCGATCGCCGTACCACTCCCCATGGCAAGACCGACTTGGGCCTGTTTGAGGGCCGCCGCATCATTGGTGCCATCCCCCGTCACACCAACCACTTCCCCTGTTTGTTGGAGCAACTTCACCAAGCGTAATTTATCGAGGGGACAAGCACGGGAAAGAATTTTCAAGGACTTCACGGCTTCCCGGGCGGTGTCATCATCCATGGCGGCAAACTGCGGCCCCGTCAGATGAAAAGTTTCGAAATGTGCTTCCTCGCTTTGGTGCCAGAGGCCAATTTGTCGGCCAATTTCCCGGGCCGTTTGGGGGCTATCACCGGTGACAATTTTGACCTGAATACCTGCACGGAGACAGGCTTTAATGGCAGCGGGTACGTCGTCTCGCAGGGGATCAATAATCGCCAAAAAACCAAGCCATACCAAGTGCCGTTCGATCTCTGTGATTTTAAAATGCTTGAGATCCCCCAGGGGACGGTAAGCAAAACCCAGGGTCCGCATCCCTCGACTCTGGTGGGCTTGGAGAGTTTTGATGATCGAGGTTTGTTCAGTGAGAGGCACAACCCCAGCAGCGCTCAATTGATAATCACAATGTCGTAGTACCACTTCTGGAGCGCCTTTGACATATAAGACTTCTTCTTGCAAAATCGGTGATTTGCCGAGACTCGTCATGTACTTTTTTTCGGCAGAAAATGCTCCCTGGGAACTGAGGTCGAAATTGTAACGGTAGTCGAGGTAATCGAGGTTTTGCTGATCGAGCCAGAGTAAAAGAGCTCCTTCTGTGGCGTTACCAATGACCGTGGGCAGTGCTTGGGTGGCGTACTCTAGGTCAGCGGTACTGTTGGCGGCGATCGCCTCAGCGAGCACCTGACGAATATGGGTTGCTTGCTCCGGTTCCGCATCCACCAGCCCAGGAATACAGGTTTCATGGACATGCATTTGATTACAGGTCAGTGTCCCGGTTTTATCGGAGCAGATCACGGTGGTTGCGCCGATGGTTTCACAGGCATGCATCCGCCGCACCAGGTTATTTTCTGCGGTCATGCGCCGCATACTATAGGCCAAAGATAAGGTGACACTCATGGCCAATCCTTCCGGCACAGCCACCACAATAATCGTCACGGCCACCATGAAGTAATTGAGGAGGGCTAGCCCCACCTCTAGGGGAAGCCATTCTCCCACCGTAGGGGATAGCCAGCGGGTGGCAACACCATAGCCGAGGCTGCTTCCTAGCCAGAGGCTGCCCCCAAGCAACATTAAGGGGGTATTTTTCAGGGCCGCAGGGATCGGAAAATCTAAAACTTTGGGTAAAGCTCCCAAGCGTTTGAGTAGTTCTTGGCCATCTTCGAGTACCGGCAGCCATACGGGGGCTGACATCACGGCGATCGCCCCCAGTAAACAGGCCATGACATAGCCCTGGGATCCCGTCAGCATCAGTTCTTGGGTGAGGAGACCCCGGATAAGCAGGGCAATAAACGTCAAGAGGGCGACGGTTAAACCCACCACACCAATGGCTTTACTCAGGGTTTCGAGTTGTTGATTGAGGGGTGTATTGGGATCGTCCTCAACGGTGGCCACGGCTTGGGCTAACTTGCCAATTTCAGTGCGATCGCCGACGGCAATGACCTCACAAAAACCATGGCCCTGGGTGACGATCGTGCTGCGGTAGACACAATTAAACGGATAAGCAGACTGCTCGGCTTCCATTTCAAAAGGATCTGCTTGGGCCGATTTGCTAGCGGGTTCTGATTCCCCTGTGAGCTTTGCTTGATCGATATGGAGAGAAACACTTTCAAGAATCTTGGCATCGGCGGGAACTTCGTGGCCCTGTTCGATGTAGATAATATCGCCCACCACCAAATCCTGGCGCGGCAGACTGAGATATTGGGCTTCACGAATTACCTTAACCGTGACCTGATCATAAACATGGTTGAGGAGGGCAAATTCTTGGTTAGCTTTAAATTCATTGAAAAAAGCAATCACCGTGGCTAACAAAATCGCAACAATGATCCCCAGGCCCTCGGCATATTCCCCCCGCAATACCCCCACTGCGAGGGCCACCGCCGCCGCAATCATGAGGATGCGGATGACCGGATCAGTGAACTTCTCTAAAAAAAGTTGCCACCAGGGACGCCGCTGGGGCGGGGTTAAAACATTGGCGCCATATTCGGTACGATTCGCCTGAACTTGTTCGGCCGTCAACCCTGCATAGGGCAGATGGCGATCGCCTGGAGATGCAATAGTCATAGGTAGTAATGCTAGGAAAAGGCTGACCCTTACGGTAGTGGTCGCTACTTCTATCCCTATGGTAGGTTTCACCTTTTGGCCGGTGGGGCGGAACGTTAGAAAAATTTAGTCTCTGGTCGACTGCGCTGAGCCCTTTGTCCCCAGGAAATCATCCAGGCTCGCCAAAGGAAAAGATCACCGAAAAAAAATGCTGTACTTGATCACTAGGCGACGATACCTTCACTAAACACTCGCCCAATTACTTCCTCAACGGGAGGATCGTTAACGCTGAGATCGGCCACGGGTAAATTTTCTAAAATTTTGGCGATGCTCTGGGTCAAATTTTCTCGCTTTACCAAAAAGCGTACCGCTTGACCATCGATGTGTTCCACCTCCCCAAAAAAGCTCAGGGCCTCGCGGGAATAGGTTTCTGTGAGTTCGACCCGCACTTCTCGATAGGGGGCAAATTGATCAAGCAATCTCTCTAAATTGCCATCGTAAATTAGTTGGCCCTGGTAAATGAGCAATACTCGCTCACAGAGGGCCGTAATATCCGCCATGTAGTGGCTAGTTAAAAGAATTGTCGCCCCATAGCGCTGGTTGTATTCCCGCAGAAAGTCCCGTACCGCCACCTGGGCATTTACATCTAAACCAAGGGTCGGCTCATCCAAAAAGAGCACCTGGGGATGGTGCAATAGGGCAGCGAGCAGTTCCGCCTTCATGCGTTCTCCTAGGGAGAGTTTGCGCACGGGTTGGGTCAGTTTTCCCTCCAGGGAGAGCATCGTACTGAGTTCCTCTAGGCGTTCCTCAAAAACAGGTTCGGGAATGTCGTAGACGGCAGCATTGATGCGGAGGGAGTCGAGGGCAGGGAGATCCCAAAGGAGTTGTTGTTTTTGCCCCATGACCAGGCTAATTTGCTTGAGAAATGCCCGTTGTCGCTGAAAGGGAATCGCCCCCGCCACACGCACCACCCCCATGGAAGGATAAATTAGCCCCGTGAGCATTTTGAGGGTGGTGGTTTTTCCGGCCCCATTTGGCCCCAGAAAACCGACAATTTCGCCGGGTTCGATGGTGAACGAGATCTCTTCAACGGCTTTGATTTGTCGGTATTGCCGCTGAAAAAAGTGTTTGAGGGTTCCCTTAAAACCAGGTTGCTTGAGGGCGACGGGGTAGATTTTGCTCAGGGAATCGACTTCAATAATTGGCATGGTCAGGGAGCGGGCTTTGGCCGCACTCAAAATAGACCTAGATCATATCAGGGGCGATCACTTCTGGTTCGGGGGATTTTGGTTCCATGATTGTGGCTTTGTAGGGAATGACGCCTGTTTCTACGCTATTGAGACAGCGGGCGGCACCGAGGGACAAATCCAGGCTCCGGGGCGGAATATAGGGGCCACGGTCATTGAGACGAATGATCACACTACGGTTGTTGTTGAGGTTAGTGACCTTGAGGTAAGTATTCAGGGGCATCGAAGGGTGGGCCGCCGTCAGAGCGTATTGGTCGTAGGTTTCCCCATTGGCCGTCAGGCGACCGTGGAAGTAGGGGCCATACCAGGAGGCAAGTCCTTCGAGGGATTGACCCGTTTCTTCGAGCTGGTACATTTGCTGCTGGGCGGTGACCATATCCAGGGCCGGAACACCGAGGGCAAGGCGGAGATTATTGGCCCATTGGATTGCAAGGATCTCATGGTTGAGAACGTCCTCATGGGTAATCGTTTCGTCAACAACCAAAAGAATATCGTCACCAAAGGCGATCGCCGGTTTGTCTTGGTGCAATGTCGGGGTGATCGCCGTGGGTTGAAATTCTGCCATTGCCGTTAATTGTTCGAGGCGTTGGGCCAATCGTTCCGCCTGCTGTTGGGAGCGAATGGTAGCAACGGGCTTATTCTGGAGCCAGAGTTGATGGCTTTGGGGGTTTGTGGCGGGGCGGTCTGGGTCGTAGCTAATAAGCTGTGCCCCAGAATCAGAAGCAGTTTGGGATATTGCTTCAGGTGCAGGAACCACCGCGACGAGGGGGGCAGCGGCCATCGGCGCTTCTAACTGGAGTAGAGAATCGAGGCCCAGACTTTGGGTAAATCGCTGAAATAAATTAAAGGCCCACCACTTAGAGACTTGGGGCGTGAGTTGTTCCGGGTTTGTATCGGCCACGAGTTTCGCCTCTGGGGCCTTGTCCAGGGCACTCGCTAAACGGCATAGGGGATTTTCGGCGAGGGTTTCCCGTTGGGCCTTGAGGCTCACTGTTTTGACTTGATCGGGACTGGTGGCGATCGCCTTACTTTGAAATGGAGCGAGATTAACGGCTGCCGTGCCGAGGCCCATTACCAGGGAGGCTCCCAGGGTGGATAATAATCCTGTGAATTTCGGTAAATGCATACAGAATAAAAAGAAAAGCTAAAAATCACGGACGGCACCCGTCGTTCCGGTGAGATGATCTAAAAACTGGGTTTTAGGTGCCGCGTTACATTGCAGGTCCATCAGATAAATTGCTCTATGTTTTATAGCCCATGAATTTCCCTAAAAAGTTGGCATTGATCGATAATTCTGGGCAAAATTAGCAGGAAAACTCTCCCGCCGTTATCCCCTAAAATTCCGCCAGCGCTTACTGTGAACACCTTTAGGCACCGCGAGGAAAACCTCTGGTTAACACGACATTATGATTTCTTATTTAATGCCTTTACTAATGTAAAAAATCACCATTGATAACGAAAGCTAATTTAAAATCCTGATATTTTGTTCGTTCTGCGACAAAACGCCCAGGCAGTCAGTGAGACCTATGAACCACCTTAGTGTGCATCAACAGCAATTTTTAACGCAATTGGCCGCTGGCCTCCGCCCTGGTCAAGAGGCTTTGGCTCAATGGCAGTCTGGACAAATGGCGATCGCCGCCGTTCCTGGTTCCGGAAAATCCCATGCTCTGGCTGTTGCCGCCGTCCTCACCCTTGCTCGGCAGTCTTTGTACCATGGCCAACAGTTAGTCATTGTGACCTTTACGCGAGCCGCTGCCGAGGGCATTAAGCAAAAAATTCTAACCCACCTCAAGGCCGCCCAATTGCCTGTTGTGGGTTTTTCGGTACAGACGATCCATGGTTTAGCGTTGCAAATTGCCAGTCGGCACCCGGAGGTTTCGGGCGTTGATCTAGATAGTCTTTCTCTCCAGGATATTCCTGCTAATCACCCCATTCTTCGCACTGCTGTTGAGCAGTGGATTCAAACCCATGGAGAACGATATGAACGCCTTTGCCAGGGGGCACGCTCTGATCAAGAAAAAACGGAACAACTGCGCCGCCGCTTTGCCCTCAGCACAGAAATTTTGCCCCACCTCGCCCATACGGTGATCCACGAAAGCAAAAGTTCTAATCTCTCGCCCCAGGCCGTGGCCCAACTGGGAGAAACCCTGGAGGATCCCTACCAATCCTTGGCGATCGCCGCTGGCATTTATCAGAATTACCAACAACTGCTTCAGCAAAACAATGTCCTCGATTACGACGATTTGGTGTTGGGAGCCATTCGCGTTCTGCAACAACCGGAGTTACAGCAATATTGGCAGGGACAAATTTACGGGATTTTTGAAGATGAGGCCCAGGATTCTAGTCCCCTCCAAGAGCAACTGATCCGCCTCCTGGCCACGGTCCCCCAGTCTGGGGAATGTAACCTCGTGCGGGTGGGCGATCCAAATCAGGCGATCAACTCCACCTTTACCCCCGCTGATCCGTTCTATTTCAATCGCTTTTGTCAGGCCGTGAACTGTGCCGAAATTCACTATGCAGGTCGTTCTAGTCTGCCGATTATTACCGCAGCAAATCAAATGCTCCACTGGGCCAGCCATACCCTTTCGCCGCCGGATCGGTTTGCGTTTCGCTGGCAGGAAATTTTTCCGGTGCCCAACCATGACCCCCAAAGGAATGCTAATCCTGATCCTGTTGGCGCGGGGGTAGAACTCCATTACCCAAAGGATATTTACGCGACGGTGCAACAACTTGGCGATCGCCTCGAAACTTTATTAACCGCGAACCCAGACCACAGTGCAGCAATTCTCGTGCGCAAACAACGCCAGGCCAAATTTGTCATTGAGCAATTAAGGGAGCGATTTCAGCCAACCACGATTCGCCTTTATGACGCCCGCAGTGGTAATGATGCCAATCATCTAGTGCTGGAGCTTTATCAAATTCTGCGGTTTCTGGAACGGCCCCACTCCCCTGACTGCCTCAAGGGGGCCCTGGATGTTTTAGGCGATCGCCAAAAAATCCCTACTCAAGATCTGGCTCGTCTAGCCACCTATCCAGAACAATTTCTCTACCCAGGCCCCCTCGATCCAGCCCTCTCCTCTGACCCAGCCCAGGCGGCCCAAACCCTCTGTGTTCAATTGCTCCAGGCCCGCTGGCAACTGCCCCATTACCAGCTACTACCTTTTTTGGCGATAGCCCTAGACTATAGCGATGTCGAACTCGCCACGGTGCAAAAACTCGCCGAACGCATCGCCCAACAAACCCAGGGTCAAAAAAATCTCCGCCAGACCCTCGACGTCTTAGAGATGCTTCTCCGGGATGGTTTTGAAGGCATTGAACTCGACACAGACGCCCGCTACACTCGCCCGCAGCAAATTACGGTGATCACCATGCACAAGGCAAAGGGATTAGATTGGGACTATGTGTTTATTCCCTTTTTGCACAACTCCGAAATTCCCGGCACGAGTTGGGTACCCAGCGGGGCGCAATTTCTCGGTGATTATAACCTTGCAGAAGTCGCCCGGGCCCAAATTCGCCATTTTGTCCATGGCCAAGACCAGGGGCGATCGCCAACGGCACCAGCTACCATTTCGACCCTTTGGCAAGAAGCCCAACAGCTTAAAATCGAAGAGGAATACCGACTCCTCTACGTGGCCATGACCCGCGCCAAACGTCTCCTGTGGCTTTCTGCGGCTAAACAAGCTCCCTTTTCCTGGAGCACCTTCAAACCCCACCAGAGTTCATTGCAGTCCCAGGAACCTTGTCCGATTTTTGCCGTTTTACAAAAGAAGATTTAAGGATAAAACGCCAACTGAGGTAAGCCCGCCGTTTCTTCCCAGCCCAGCATGATATTCATACATTGGACGGCTTGGCCCGACTGCCCCTTGAGGAGGTTATCAATGGCGGACATCACAATCACGCGGCCCGTGCGGTGGTCTACCTCAACGCCTAAATAGCAGAGATTTGTGCCACAGGCCCACTTCGTCTGGGGATAGACACCGTTGGGTAAAACCTCAACACAGGGAGCCGCCCGGTAAAAAGCACTATAAATTGTCAATAAATCATCGCGCACCAAACCAGGATCCCGGAGAGTCGCATAGACCGTCGCCAGAATGCCCCTGGGCATCGGGATCAGGTGGGGAGTAAATTGAACGCGAATATCTTGGCTGGCGAGTTTACTACAAATTTGTTCAATTTCTGGGGTATGGCGATGGGAAGCGACACCATAGGCCCCTAGGGAAGCATCGGCTTCAGCTAAGAGTAAATTAATTTTTCCTTGGCGGCCCCCGCCAGAGGTTCCAGATTTGGCGTCAATAATCGCAGTTTCTGGCTGAATCAAACCCTGTTTGAAGAGGGGGGCCAAGGCTAAGAGGCTGGCGGTCACATAACAGCCAGGGCAGCCCACCAGTTGGGCGCGGCGAATGTCGTCCCGGTAGAGTTCTGGCAGACCATAAACGGCGATCGCATTCGTATCTTGGTCGGTGCGTTCTGTCTTATACCAAGCTTGATAGGTGTCGAGATCCTTGAAGCGATAGTCAGCCGAAAGGTCAAGGACTTTACAACCCCGTTCGAGCAGTTGGGGTGCAAGGTTACAGGCCAAACCATTGGGTAGACCGAGAAAAACCACCTGGCAGCGACTGGCAATCACATCGAGATCAATGGGCTCGACGATCATTTTGATGCGGTGGCCAACGTGGGGATAAAGTTCTGCGTAGGGTTTTCCGGCGCTGCTATTCCCACCCAGATAGGTCAGCTCCACTTGGGGATGATCACTCAGCAGACGAACGAGTTGCATCCCACCATAGCCCGACGCGCCGACAATCCCGACCGAAACCTTTTCCGAACTGCTCATAAATTCTGCTACTACCTGAACATTGCCTAGGGGCGATCGCCCTTGTTGGCTGCAATTGTACAGGGAAAAGCAAAAGACAACCGATTTAATTTTGAGTCATCACCATGGCCTCGAAAAACCGCCGCTCAGTCCGCCCCTAAACCAAGCGACACAGTTGATCTTGGTGGAGCACAACTTCCCCTTGGGATGGCAGCCAAGCGACCCAGGACTGTTCCCCATGGGGACATAACAAAAGCGCATATTCTTCTTCGGCGATCGCCTCAGGGGTTTGGGCTAACTTGACCCAATCACTATTTGCTTGGGCTGGCGCAAAAGCCGTGTCAAAGGGGTGTTCCCTTGTGTTAAGGCAGTAGCGAATACTAGATAAATCAAGGGAAGGGGTGCGTTGCATCAGAATCTTCTCCGAGGTGAGCGTTGGAAAACAGAAAATAAATGATTAGTCATTCTAATCACTGCAATGTTTGTATTTAATGATACAGAAAATATTCCAAAAATCAGGAGGTGCCACAGAAATTTACGGAGTGTTGCCTAGGGATTATCGCGCCAAGATCCGCTTATTTGCCCTCATGATTAAGTACAAATGAACAATGATTTATCCTAGAAGTAATAGTCATCATTGTGGACATAGATCAGTTTCTTTCGCCCCTCAAAAAACCTTGCCCCGGAAATTCCCCCTTGAATTGAGGGGGGGGTTAGATGTTAGGATGAAACCGGATAGAGATAATTAAATTTTTTAAAACCTTAGTTTTCTACACAGAGCAATAACCCCTTAAGCCCCAGTGAAACGCCATTGAGTCAATGCTTTTGGGATTTCCCCTTAAGTGGGTTGATCTATTTTAGATCTTATCTTATTCGAGAAAACACGGCCTAATTTTGGCATTTGTTTTCCTTAAGTATGTGTGTAGAAAGCGAAGAATGGGAATATTAAAGCTGTAAAGAAAAGCGCATAAAAGTCTCGGGTTGATCCCTTCGGGGCAAACCTGGGGACCCAACGTGATTTCCAGTTGTAATTTCGGATTATGGGGAACAAAAAAGCAATTTTACCTGTGGCATAAAGAGTGACCACCGGAAAAGTTAGTGCTTCGGAATGCAACTTTTAGCTGTAGTTGATTGTCTCTGTCCAGCACAGAGAGACACCATTTAGTTCAGATATGTGGGGGAAGATCATATGCCAGTACAAATTTATTTCTTGATCGTTGTTTATCTATTCACGATCCTGTGGGAGAAAATCAAATATCAAGATCCTCATTAGGCAGTTGCAGCGGTAGGGTGAAGGTTAGCCAGGCCCCTCGGTATTTTGGGTGATTGCAGGCAGTAATTTTTCCGCCGTGGGCCGTAATAATTTGCTGCACGATTGCAAGGCCCAGCCCACTCCCCTGGCGCAAATCGGCATTATCTCCTGGTCTTGTTCTCGCTTGGTCGCCTCGGTACAAGCGCTCGAACACAAAGGGCAGGTCTTCTGGATCGAAGCCAACGCCTTGATCAATGACTTCTACGGTCACGAAGTCTGAATCGGCTTTGGGGGGGGAGAGAGTAACAAAAATGGCTTCCCCAACGGGATTGTATTTAATGCTGTTGTCAAAGAGATTAAGAAAAACTTGGGTGAGGCGATCGCCATCGGCGGTCATTTTTAATGTGTCTGGCCCCTGGTATTGTCGCGTGACCTGTTTTTGTTGGGCGAGGGGGGCCAGGGTTTCCCAAGCGTTGTTGATCAGCTGCACCAGATCAAAAGTTTGGTAGCTCAGTACCTGGTGGGGATGGGATTCTAATCGACTCAATTCTAGCCAGTCCTGGACAAGGTAAAACAAACGATTAATTTCTTTCAGAATTTGACCAGCCCATTTCAATTCCAAACCCGTTAGCCGCTGTTCTAGGGTTTCGGCGAGGAGCCGCATCGCCGTGAGGGGCGTCCGGAGCTCGTGGGTGAGATCGGATAATAATTTTTCTTGGGAACGCTTCAGCAGATGAATCGGCTCTTGGTTCTCCAAAAAGACCGCCACATCACCACGACTTAAAGGGATGGTGCTGCCCCGCAGGTGAACCGGTTGGTTAGGGCCATCGGCACGGGTTTGGGCATCATGGCTCGGAAAAAATTCCCATTCTTGACTTTGGGCGGTACGGGTGCTGCGGGTGGCCTCGATGAGTTGGTCTAGCTCGTAGGAACGCACCAATTCCAATAGGAGACGAATTTGTCCCGGTTGCCAACGATTTAAGCACAGCAACTGTCGCGCTTTTGGGTTACACAAAATCAGTTGATTATCCATATCAACCCGCAGATAACCAAAGGGGGCATTTTCGATGACCCGATACCATTGGTCTAATTCTGTCTGGAGTTTTTGTTTTTCTTCGTAGAGGCTTTTTAGCTCCCGGCGGAGAGAGGACAGGGGCGCAAAAAGAAGCTCATCGCTGGGATGTTCACCGTAGGAGTAAAGCATTTGCCGGACTTGTTGCTTTTGGCGCTGTTGCCAGGTGAAGCAAATAATGCCTGCTGTGCCACAGCCAATGATGATCGGAATCCAAATCATGCTTCGATACGGGTGCTTTTGGCGATCGCCGTTACTTGCTAGGGGTTACTCAGGGTGATGGCGTGGAGAATGGGGCAGGACTTTCCCATTGGTGGTATTACTATTTAGAAACCACCGTGCCGTTCCTCGCCTGACAACATGGATCTTACCCTGTTCCTCCAGCAACTTCTCAATGGTCTTTCCATTGGTAGTGTCTACGCGATTTTTGCCCTGGGTTATACCCTCGTTTTTTCGATTCTTGGCATTATTAATTTTGCCCATGGGGCGATTTTTACCCTAGGTGCTTACTTTACCTATCTTTTTGTCGGGGGACAATTTGGGTTCAATGGGTTTTTAGCCCAGGTGAAATTACCCTTTGCCCTGCCCTTCGGTTTAGCCTTATTAATCGGGTGTGGCCTCGCGGGCTGTGTGTCGGTGTTATTGGAATGGCTCGCTTTTCGCCCCTTGCGCCAACGGGGCGCCGATCCCCTCCTGAGTCTGGTGTCCAGCTTGGGGGCCGCAGTGGTTATTGTCAATGGGATTCAGCTGTTGGTGGGTGCAGAAATCTATACGTTTCCGGCGGATATTTATGGTGGTTTACCGGAGTCAATTAACTTCGGTTCCCCAGAGCAACCTATTTTGATCCGGACGGTACAACTAATTATCTTGGTGGTGTCTGCACTGGTTGTGACTTTGCTGACCTACGGCATGACCCAGACGAAATTTGGGAAAGCGATCCAAGCGGTGGCAGAGGATAGTACGACCGCCAGCCTGTTAGGAATTAATACGGAACAGGTGGTGCGGGTGACGTTTTTTATTAGCGGGGCCTTGGCGGGACTAGCCGGAACGTTGGTGGGGTCTAGTGTGAGTATTGCGGGGCCTTATTTCGGCATTAGCTATGGCCTGAAGGGATTGGGGGTAATCGTCCTGGGGGGCCTAGGGAATATTCCGGGGGCGGTGCTGGGCGGTTTAATTATCGGCATGGCAGAAGCGTTTATTCCAGCGGATTTTTCGGGGTATCGAGAGGCGATCGCCTTTGCGTTACTGTTTGGGATGTTGCTGCTCCGGCCCCAGGGTCTATTGGGCCAAAAAACGATTCAAAAGGTGTGAGATGGCGACATTTTTGAGTACCTACGGCTATTTGATCGTCTCGACTCTCCTGGGGGCGCTGTTGGGGATCTCGGTTTACTTGCCATTGATGGCGGGGCAGCTTTCTCTGGCGACACCGGGTTTCTATGCCCTGGGGGGTTACATTGCGGCGATCCTCTCGACCCAGGCGATCGCCTTTACGGGGACAACCTTTCCACTGCCTTGGCTCCTGGGGGAAATGGCCCTGGCGGGATTCGCCTCTGGGATTGTTGCCCTGATCATTGGGGTGCCCGTGCTGCGGTTACGGGGAATTTATTTGGCGATCGCCACCATTGCCCTCGTCGAAATTGTCCGGGTATTGTCGTTAAATTTGCCCATCACCGGAGGGGCCGTGGGAATTTTTGGCATTCCCCAACCCTTTCCCAGTCCCCTGGGTTATCTGTGGTTGGTGGGGCCGTTGCTAATCATTGTGGGCGTTTTGGTGTGGCGTCTGGAAAATACCAAGGTGGGCCGCGCCTTTAACGCCATTCGTGAGGATGAACTCGCCGCCAGTGCCATGGGCATTAACCCGACCCAGTATAAAGTTTTAGCCTTTGTGTTGGGGGCCATTTTAGCGGGGATTGTCGGGGCGATCGCCGCTCATTTTCTCAACACCTGGAATGCCCGCCAAGGAACCTTTGATGCCAGCATTACCTACCTTGCCTTTGTGTTGGTCGGGGGTAGCCGTACCTTTTTGGGGCCAATCTTGGGGGGCATTGTCCTTACGGCGCTCCCGGAAGTATTGCGAGGTCTAGGGGATGCCCGGTTAATTTTCTTCGGTTTGCTGTTGCTGCTGGGCACGATTTTCTATCCCCAGGGTTTCATCACCCCAGAACTGCTTCGCCGTTGTTTACCTGCTGCCCTGAAGCCTAAAATCTAGTTTTTGTCGTGAAATCTCCGCTTTTTCCCCTCATTTGACCAATTTATCTTGAAATAATGGAAACACTCACCCTTACCCGCCCCGATGACTGGCACTTGCACCTCCGGGATGGTGCAGCCCTCAAAGCTGTTTTACCCGATACAGTGCGCCAATTCGCCCGGGCTATCGTTATGCCTAATCTCAAGCCCCCGGTGCGTAGCGTTGCCGATGCCGCCGCCTACCGCGATCGCATTTTGGCGGCCATTCCTGCAGGGCAAACCTTTGAACCGTTGATGACTCTTTACCTGACGGACAATACCAGTCCCGCCGAAATTCAGGCCGCGAAAGCATCAGGGTTTGTCAAAGCAGTGAAATATTATCCCGCTGGGGCAACGACCAATTCAGACTTTGGCGTGACGGATATCCGCAACTGTGATGCGGTGTTTGAGGCGATGCAAGCGGTTGATCTGCCCCTGCTGCTCCATGGGGAGGTAACGGATCATCGAGTGGATGTGTTTGACCGGGAAAAAGTTTTTATCGAAACCTACCTCTGTCCCCTTAAGGAACGCTTTCCGCAGCTACGGATCGTTTTAGAGCACATCACCACCAAAGATGCAGTGGAATTTGTCCTCTCTAGCGATGAAAAAGTGGCGGCGACGATTACCCCCCAGCATTTGTTGTTCAATCGCAACAGTATTTTCCAGGGCGGCATTCGCCCCCATTTCTACTGTTTACCGATTTTGAAACGCGAGACCCACCGGGAAGCCCTGCTAGCAGCGGCGACCTCTGGTAATCCCAAATTTTTCCTCGGCACCGATAGTGCGCCCCATGGCCGCGATCGCAAAGAAAGTGACTGCGGTTGTGCGGGGTGTTATTCGGCGCTCCATGCCCTGGAGTTATACGCCACAGTGTTTGAAGAAGCGGAAGCCTTGGATCTGCTCGAGGGTTTTGCCAGTTTCTATGGGCCAGATTTCTACCAACTGCCCCGTAATACAGAAAAAATTACTTTAACGAAAACCCCCTGGCAGATTCCCGCTGAGTTGCCTTTTCCGGAATCGAGTTTGGTGCCCCTCTGGGCTGGTCAGGAATTAACCTGGAAATTTACCCCTTAGGGATTTTCGTACCAACTAGCACGCCAGGCGGCCTCTGCTTCGGCGATCGCCAAATCCTGTTTCGCCTTTTGGTAATACTTTTGCAAATTACGAAGCTTATCCACCTGTTCCCGGAGCCGACGGCGCTGGGCTGAAACCCCTGGTTCCGTAAACTCAACTTCTGAAACTTTGAGGTGCACAGCCGTTAGGTGGGTACGGTGCTTCCGCTTTTTCTTTTTCTTACCCAGTTCAGCTTCGATGACGACGTTTACCAGATGGCTCGGCATCTGACCGCCATGCTGTTGATTGTCGGCTTGGATCGCCATATCGAGGACAGTGGTTGGAATATTTTCCGGGAGAATTTTAGCGTCTTGGAGCTGGTGATTGACTGCTTGGGACGTTTGGTTGAGGGTACGCCGGATACGTTTTTCAATGGTTTTGCACCATTCCAGCCAATAGTCTGGGCTATTTTCGTCGGTGGAGACTTCTACCGGAGACCCTTGCATCATTTCGGCTAAACTGTCGGCGATGCGCTCTGCCAACTGGGACAATTCTCGCCGCTTTTCCTTGTCTGCGAGTTGGGGGGGCAGTTGATCCGCTTGATCTGTTTTTTCTTCTAGTTGATCATCGGTGGCGATCGCCTGATCGAGGCTTTCAAACACTTCAAACAATTCTTGATCGAGATCCTCGGTATTTTCCATGTCCCCAGCATCAACGAAAAATTCGGCCATCACTTCCGATTCCGCTTCGCTCGGCTGCTCCTCTGGATCCGTGAGGAGGGTGTGTAGGCGGGTCTGGAGATCGATTCCCAGTTGGCGCAGTTCCTGTTGCAGGGCTTGCCGTTGACTATGGGAGAGTTGCAAAAATTTTTGGGGATAAATCTGAGTGCAGAGTTGGTAACTGGCGAGAACCAATTGACGTTTGAGGCTATCTCCGAGGCAATTGAGGTAATCGCCATAGGCGCTGGTCAGGGCTTCCCGTACCCCCACCACCCGCTCACTAATGGTGGCTAAATCTCGACGAACCTGTTCAATTGCTTTGACCATTCACTTCCTAAATCTTAATGGTGTACGGGTGTCCGCTGGGACTTGTTCACGATATAACAATTGCAAAAATCAAACCTTGGGATGTCCCATTGTCTAGGATGGTCAGCGAAAAGGAAAGGGAGGATGCCGCACCACCCAAGGGGCGATCGCCCCACCTAATCCATCAATTTCTGCTGGGGAAAGTCAAGACTACAGATGTTGCCTAGCCGTCCCCCTTTTTCCTAAGCTTAGACAATCAGCCCCCAAGCTGACCCCAATTTTTTTAGAAAATTCTTTACCAACCCATTTATCAACGCAATTTCCTATGTCCCACTCTACCGATGCCCATACCCTTGCCCGCTGGATGGCAGGGGAATTTTCTAACGAATCCCAAGCCCTCGCTAATCCCCCTCTCTGGGCCCACATCAAAGTTTGTATGCGTCCCCTGCCCAATCAATTCTTTGATGGCTATGGTCTCTACCTCGAACAGGCTTATAGCTCCGATACCTCTGCCCCCTACCGTTTGCGCCTCTTCCACATCAAACCCGTCGATGATCACATGGAACTGGTACATTACAAACCCAAAGACGATGCCAAAACCAAATACATGGGCGCCGCCCGCAACCCTGCCATGATGCAGCACTTTGATATGGCGGATCTAGACCCGATGCCCGGTTGCGACATGATTGTTACCTGGAGTGGGACGAGCTTTAAGGGCACTGTCCAAGCTGGGAAAGGCTGCCGGGTTGTGCGTTATAACAAAGAAAGCTACCTCGACAATAGCTTTGAAATCACCGATAACGCGTTGATCAGTATTGATCGCGGTCGTGATCCGGTCACCGATAAGATCCTCTGGGGTTCCCTGGCGGGGGCGTTTGAGTTTGAAAAGATCAACAATTTCTCCGGGGAAGTTCAACCCCATTAACCCCTAAAATAAAATTCATCACAATTAGGAGAGACGTAAAAATTATGGCGGCTAAACTAAAGAAAGGAAGCCTTGTGCGGGTGATTAAAGAACAATTCACCAACAGCCTCGAAGCAAAAGCGAGTGACTCTCGTTTACCCGCCTACTTTTTCGGGAGCCAAGGCGAAATCCTCGATCTCGACGATGAATACGCCTTTGTGCGTTTTTATACCCCAACCCCCAGTGTTTGGCTCCGTCTCGATCAACTCGAAGCTGTCTAAATTTGGAATAATCCCATGTGTGCGATCGCCGTCCCTTCCATTTCCTGTAAAGCACCCCAAGTGACGGTGATCGGTGCCGGGAAAGTTGGTAGTACCCTGGCCCAACGGGTTATCGAAAAAAACCTCGCCGATGTGGTCTTGCTCGATATTGTTGAAGGTCTTCCCCAAGGCATTGCCCTTGATTTATACGAGGCCCAGGGTTTAGAAGGCCACCACAAAACAATTCTCGGCACCAATGATTATGCGGATACGACGGGTTCTGACATCGTGGTGATTACCGCTGGGCTGGCCCGCAAACCCGGCATGAGTCGAGAAGATCTGCTCCATTACAATGCCAAGATCGTCGTCCATGCTGCGAGAGAAGCCATGGAGCGTAGCCCCCAAGCCATTTTTATCGTGGTGACGAACCCGATGGATGTGATGACCTACCTGACTTGGAAGGCGACGGGTTTACCAGTGAACCATGTGCTGGGCATGGGGGGCGTTTTAGATTCTTCCCGTCTGCGCACCTTTATTGCGATGGAACTGGGGGTTAGTACCGGAGATGTTTCAACCCTCGTCCTTGGTGGCCATGGAGATTTGATGGTGCCGCTGCCCCATTACTGTACGGTCAGTGGCATCCCGATTACTGAGCTGATGGATGCCGCTAAAATTCAAGGATTGATCGAACGCACGCGCAATGGTGGTGCAGAAATTGTGTCCCTCCTCAAAACAGGCAGTGCTTTCTATGCCCCTGCGTCATCTGTTTGTCACATGATTGAGTCCCTCATTCAGGATCAATCCCGCCTGTTGCCCGCCTCGGTGTATCTGCAAGGTCAGTATGGTTTGACGGATTTATTTTTGGGCGTGCCCTGTCAGTTGGGCTGTCGTGGTGTGGAAGCGATTGTTGACATCCCCTTGACGGATGAAGAATTGGCACAATTGCATCGCTCTGCGGCCTCGGTACGGGATAGCTTTGATAAAGCCCTCTCTAAACTGAGTCTTTAACAGATCGATCCATGGCAGTGTCGGTGGAATATTGGCTAATTTCCCTGGAGCAACTGGGACTGTCAACAAAGCTGTGGTCGCTATTGAGCGATGCTGAACAGCAGCGGGCCAAGGGGTTTAAATTTCTAGACTTGCAACGGCGTTTTATTTTGGCGCGGGCCGGTTTACGGCAAATCCTTGGGTTTTATCTCCAGCGAGATCCAAGGGCGATCGCCTTTGATTATGGTGACCACGGCAAACCGCTGTTACCGGACATTGCGTTTAATTTATCCCACACACACAAATTAGCCCTCTGCGCCATTAGCTTAGACTTCCCCCAAGCCCATTTAGGGGCGGATTTAGAAGCAAAAAGACGAAAAAGTGACATTCTAGGGCTAGCAAAACGATTTTTCACAGCGACAGAATCTAATTTCCTGCAACAGCTGCCAGAAACAGCGCGACAATCAGCCTTTTTGCAACTCTGGACAGCAAAGGAAGCTTATCTAAAGGGAATCGGCTGCGGTCTCCAAGGGGGCCTAGACCGCGTCGAAGTCCGCTTAACGCCGACGCCACAACTCTTGACGTCAGAGCAACAGCCTTGGTCATTATCGCTGTTTGCCCCCAGCGCTGATCATTGGGGGGCGATCGCCATTGATCAACCCGGTGCCCAGTTTACAAACCGGGGGGAATGGATGCTATATGATGGGGCAGTTTGAGGGTTTCCTCCACATTTTTTTAACAACCTTTTTCATCTCCATCCCTATAAAAATCACAAATAACTATGGTCGGCTATCTCGTCTATCTCACCATCTCAGCGGCAACCTACGGTATTTTTTGTCTGGGCCTAAATTTGCAATGGGGCTTTACGGGCCTGATTAACTTTGGTCATGTGGCCTTTATGACCGTCGGAGCCTACGCCACAGTTTTACTCTCCAGCCAAGGCGTGCCCTTACTGCTCTCCCTGGCGATTGGCGCGGGGTGCGCGGCCTTACTAGGGCTGCTCATTGGCCTCTCAACCCTGCGGCTGCGGGAAGATTATTTGGCAATTGTGACCATTGGGGTGTCTGAATTGGTGCGGTTGGTGGCCCTCAACGAAGAGTGGTTAACAAGGGGGGCCTTTGGGGTGCAGGGTTATCCGTTGCCCCTGGGAGGCTTTCGGCCTAATCAGGTGGGTAAGATTGCTTTAATTTTTTGGTTGACAATCATTGCAATTTTTGCGGTGTGGCAACTGTGGCGGGGGTTGCGCTGGCGCTGGAAAAAACTCAAAAAACAGGAAAAATCTGGTCTAGGAGTCGTCGTTTGGGGCATCCTTGGGGGCGGGATTATCACCAGTTTGTTTATCAATGGCTGCATTGCCCTCCAAAATTACAACTACAAAGCAGGGCTGATGCTGCTGTCGGTGATTGCCTTGACCTTGGTGTATGCAGGTTTGGAATATTTGGTGCAATCCCCCTGGGGCCGGGTGCTTAAGGCGATTCGCGAAGATGAAGAAATTCCCCGTGCTCTCGGTAAGAATGTCTTTTGGTATAAATTACAGGCCTTTATGCTCGGTGGGGCGATCGCCGGTGGGGCGGGTTCTTTTTATGCATGGCAATTAACCAACGTTTATCCAGCTAATTTCGATCCGTTAGTCACCTTCAACGCCTGGACAATTGTGGTTTTGGGCGGCGCTGGCACGAATCCCGGCACTTTAATCGGTGCGCTCATTTTCTTTGCCTATGACTCCCTGACGCGGTTTGTGTTGCCCCAGTTGAACTTGGTGGACGATGCCCGCCTGGGAGCTTTGCGGGTGATGGTGATTGGTCTAATTTTGATGGTGTTGATGGTGTGGCGGCCCCAGGGCATTTTGGGCAATAAAGATGAGTTGACCCTCGGTAAATAATTGGCAAAATTTTCGGTCATTCCGCCATTGTCGCTGAGATGATCACAACCCCAGGGCATTTCCTACGCTACTCTATGGGAAGTGCTTTTTTTTCGCCCATTATTTCCGTTCATTTGCCATGTCTACCGTTAGCTTACTTGCGGCCCAAGCCTACGAATTGCCTGAACTGCGCCAATCCCTAGAGGCGTTACTGGAACCCTTGGGGGGCATGGCAGCTTTTGTGAAACCTGGCGATCGCGTTTTGCTGAAACCGAATATGCTCACCGGGGCGCGACCGACCAAAGAATGTATTACCCGTAAGGAAATCGTTTACTGCGTCGCTCAGATGGTTCTAGAGGCAGGTGGCAAACCCTTTATTGGCGATAGTCCGGCCTTTGGGTCAGCCCAGGGGGTCGCGAAAAACAATGGCTATTTACCCTTGTTAGAAGAATTGGGGATTCCCCTGGTGGAGTTCCACGGCAAACGGTACCGTACGGAAGGGGACAACTATCAAAATTTGCGCCTCTCGAAGGAAGCGATGGAGGCGGATGTGGTGATTAATCTGCCCAAGGTAAAATCCCACGTGCAACTGACCTTGACTTTGGGGGTGAAGAATTTGTTTGGCTGCGTCCCTGGGAAAATGAAGGCTTGGTGGCACATGGAAGCGGGTAAAAACCCCGAACAGTTTGCGACGATGCTCATCGAAACAGCCCAGGCGATCGCCCCGGATTTAACGATCCTCGATGGGATTATTGGCCACGAAGGCAATGGCCCCAGTGGTGGCGAACCGAAGCAATTGGGCGTATTGGGTGCCTCTGCTGACGTTTTTGCCCTAGACCGGGCAATGGTAGATATTTTGGGCGTCGAACCAGAATTAGTGCCGACGGTGGCGAAATCCATGGAACTGGGACTCTGTAGTGATCTTGCCGAAATTCATTTTCCCCTAGCGACGCCGAAACAATTGGCGATCGCCAGTTGGAAGCTCCCCGAAGCCTTGATGCCCATTGATTTTGCCCTGCCGCGCATCCTCAAATCCACCTTTCGGAACCTCTACATTCGCTTTATCAAGGAACCCCTGGCTTCCTATAGCGGCAAGTAAGTTACATTTGGCCCCATCTAATTTCAAAAATCAGCCTGGGCCAGTACAAGCGACCTCATCCAGAATTCTTTCTAGGACAACTGGAAACTTCGGTTTTTGTAAATTAAGCGGGTGAGGGGAATCGAACCCCTATCATCAGCTTGGAAGGCTGAGGTTTTACCACTAAACTACACCCGCAAGTGATTTAGACACTCACACAAATCTAGCATCTTTAAGTCACTTTGACCAGAAAAATTGTGGAATTTTTTCTCTTCCACCCAAGGATTATTATCGGAAAAACTGCGGTTTAGTTGCGGTACGAGATTCTAGGTATTGGGTCATCAGTAAACTGAGGAAAGAAATCCCCGTCAAAATCGCCACAAATATGGCCGCAAGGGTCTGATTTCCCGTTTGCACAGCTTCATAAATGGCCATGGGCATCGTTTGGGTTAGCCCAGGGATATTGCCAGCCACCATCAGAGTCGCGCCAAATTCACCGAGGGCCCGGGTAAAACTCAGCAAAATTCCCACTAAAACGCCCCGGTTGGCTAATGGCAGCCACACACGCCAAAAAATTTGCCATTCCGATTGCCCCAGGGTCGCTGCCGCCTCTAAATAAATGGGATTGACGCTTTGTAGAGCCACTTTAGTGCTTTTAAACATGAGGGGGAAGGCCATGACCGTCGCCGCGATGGTCGCCCCTTGCCAGGAAAAAATGAGGCGAATTTGCAGCCATTGATCTAACCAAAATCCCAGCAAGCCCTGTTGACTCAAAAGTTGTAAGAGATAAAACCCAACGACAGTAGGCGGCATCACTAACGGTAGAGTGGCGATCGCCTCTAGCCAAAACTTCCCCCAGAACTGATAACGCACCACTCCATAGGCCAAACCGCCCCCCAAAAACGCCGATAAAATCGTGGCGAATCCGGCCACCTTGAGGGAAATCCAGAAGGCAGGCAACACAATGGCGATCGCCTCAGGCGAAAACATCAACCACGGACCTCAAAGCTCGCTCAAATTTCAGAAAACATCGGTGAATCCCGGGAAAAATCTCGATTTGCCGGAAAATTGTCAATTTAATCACGTTTCTTCCAAGCCAATTTGTCGATACTAAAATAGAGTTAGCTCTCTGTACAAGCCACCGCTATTTTTGTAGTCATCCCAAAGTCGCTCCAACAGTGACTCTCTCCATAAATTCCCCTATCATCAGCCGCACATCTACAATTTTTTACCAAGGGATCATCTCAATGAACTCTTCCCCTAGTAATCGTCATCATCTCCGTTATTCTGGCTTCTTTCGTAACCGACGCTTCGACTTATTTCAATCCCTACGATTTTGGCTAAATGCCATCGAATTTACAACTCCTGAAGCCGCCCATCTCGTCTGTCGCTTGATTCCTGCCCAATGTCCCTTTGCCCGCGATGTGAGCCTGTTAGGTCGCGTTTTGTTTAGTATTCCGCCCCTGTGCAAACTCAATCCCCTCTATAACGAACTGGTCGCACTCCGCTTCCGGGCCCTCACCTTCCTCGCTGAAACCGGTGAAGACATCAACATGTACTGCCAATGAGACACACAGCACTATGGCAGATCCCACAACCTGAGATACACTAGGTCAAGAATCAATTACCCTTTGGTTTTCCTGAATTTGACCCCTGCTGAGTACAAGACCCTATGCCCAGACAAGCAGACGAATACGCTATTTTTTTCCTGATCGAAGGTGGTCACCGCGAGGAAGTTCGCTTTAGCGACATCAAAGAATTTCAAAAATGGTACAGCAGTATTCTGATCCCAAAAGCGGAGGCCGACGACTTTATCAATGTGCCGATTAAGAATATGCAGGGAGAATTTATGGTTATTCGTCCTTCTAGCATCAAAGCCATTCGGGTAGAACCCGTATTTCTCGGCAGTGTTGAGCGATTCTAGAATCTCTCGCTTTCAAAGTTCTTTACAACTTCCCGGATTTGCGTTACCCAATTGATCTTTATGAAGCAAAGGGTTGCGATACAAATATTAATCTGAAAATACAAATCTGACTTTTGATGGGGGTAGAGAGACTTGAACTCTCACGACATTTTACTGTCAACGGATTTTAAGTCCGCAGCGTCTACCATTCCGCCACACCCCCGTTTGGGCACTCTTACAAGTAAATCATAGTTTTTAGGTTTCGACAAGCATTCACCTCTGCTTATTGCCCCAGAAAAGTAATTTAGTCACTGTTTCAAGTGAGAGCATGATATGCTTGTTAAATTGTGGAATTTTCTAAAATTCTCGATTGTCTCTATTGAAAAGACAGTCAAGTTTTGGAATGTTTACAGCCCGTGGGACGTCCAGTTTCGACCTCCCTCCCGTGGGTAAAAATCTCAAAAAGAGCCGTAGTAAGCGGTTTGGGGTCTTTATTTCTACATCCATTTTTTACTTGTAAGGAGAAAGAAAACCTTATGGCTCGTTATCGTGGAGCACGTCTACGCATCACCCGTAGACTCGGAGAATTACCGGGTTTAACCCGTAAAAGCGCCCGTCGGGAATATCCCCCGGGACAGCATGGCCAGGGTCGCCGCAAGCGTTCTGAATATGCAATTCGTTTAGAAGAGAAGCAAAAGCTACGCTTCAATTATGGTGTGTCTGAGAAGCAACTGATTCGTTATGTGCGTAAAGCGCGTCGGACGACTGGTTCTACCGGACAGACGATTCTGCAGTTGTTAGAAATGCGCTTGGATAATACCGTCTTCCGTCTGGGGATGGCTGGTACTATTCCTGGGGCACGCCAGTTGGTAAACCATGGTCACATCTTGGTCAATGGCCGGGTTGTGGATATTCCGAGCTACCAATGTCGTCCTGGAGATGTGATCACTGTGCGTGACCGCGATCGCTCTCGGAAATTAGTCGAAGCGAACATGGAATTTCCTGGTTTAGCGAATATTCCTAGCCACTTGGAATTTGATAAGCCCACTTTGACCGGCAAGGTTAACGGCATCATCGAACGGGAATGGGTTGCTCTGCAGATTAATGAGCTACTCGTGGTGGAATACTACTCCCGGATGGCCTAAAATCATTTGGCAATTTTTATTGCAAAGTTCATTTTTGGAAATGGGGCAATTGTGCCCCTTTTTTTGTGGAGGGGAGTGGCTAAAATGAAGGGAATGTCAGAGGCGATCGCCTTTTTCTTTGTGTTGCTATGGCTCAATCTGTTCCGATCCTCAAACAAATTCAGGTCGCCCTTGCTGCAAAGGACTATGGCCGGATGCGCCAACTGCTGTTGCAATGGCAAAAGGTAGACCCAAAAAATCCCTGGTTTCGTTTGTATGTGGCCCGCTGGTGTGAAGCAACGGAACAATGGCAGAAGGCCGAAAAAGGTTATCGACGGTTACTCAAAGGCGTTTCTGTGCCCAAGGTAGTCACCCAAGCGCGGCAAGGTTTGGCCCGACTTGAAGCAAGAGAATTAGCCCTCACCCAGGCGGCGATCGCCCAGGAGAAGGCCGCCCCCGGCGGAGAAGCCTATGGCCTGATGGTGTTAGAGCCCATTAGCCCCAAGCAAAAGAAAACGGCCGCCCAACATTTTGCGACGGTATTGCGCACCGATGCTTACTCTGCGGGATTACAACTCCCCCTCAAATCCTGGCGTCTATTCCGCACAGGTGCCCTGGGGGAACTGCGTTTTTTAAAGAAAGCTCTCACCCAAGGCAATATTCCCAGTTTTTGTCTCTCTTTGGCGCAGTTGCAAAATATTCCGGTGATCCAAGTCCAGACCATTGAGCAACTCGATCCCCATCTGGTGTTCCGGGGTCTTGATGAAACCCAGCAGGTCGTTGAATATACAGTGCCTTGGCCAGAGATTTCCCAATGGGTAACGGGCATGTTGCCCATTTTTGAAGAATCTCTCGAAAAAGACGGTCGCGGCAAATCTTATTACAAAACAAAAATCCTTGATTATGCTCAATTTTGCGATTTACATTGGGGCGATCGCCAGCTAATTCTCCGGCTAAATGACCAGCATTACCAATTCCAGCAGGGGTTATCTTTCCTCGAAGCCAGCCAAAATCCCATCGAACAGCTCAGTAACCGCCGCAACTGGAATCAGATGCAACACCGCCTTGCGCCGCACCTTACCCATGGTCAACAGTGGTCAGACTTCAAAAGTTTCGCGAATAATGTCCGTGATTTTCCGGAACTGTTGCGCAAAATTCAACCCCAGGTGAATCTATTCCGCCAGGAAGCTCACCAAGATACCTATTGGGACCCTGCCTGGCACCTCTACAGCACGATTATTTTTGCCCATGGAGCCGAAACCCAGTCTGAGGCGATCGCCCACAAGAACTAACCATCGATTTTTCTAACTTTGAAAATCTTAAAAAGTTGGCACCGTATCAGTGCGCATATTGGGGTTACTGCCTGCGCTGGGGTTGGGGTTGGTTACATTGGGATTAGGAAGCGCCTCCACTGTCCCTGCACAATAATCAGGTGCTGGCCAAGCGGCGATGCGGGTATTGTTATTACGGAAATTTACGAGGAAAGAGCGATATTGTTCCAAACTAGACTGGTCTTTGGGGCTAATGCGCTTCATGGTGTCGAGGACTTGAATCGCACGGGGCCAATTTTGTCCACAGAGGGCTTCCCGCATCTGAACATTGAGAAAGCCGTTTTTCATATTCGCCTGGGCGATCGCCTTTGACCCAGGTAGCATCATTCCCACTAAGGCGCAGGCCCAAACAAAACCTTTTATATTCATCGGATGTTTCCTCACAGCGATGTTCACGCCCATATTTTACTGGAGAAAACCTTTAGACTTTGATGAAAGGTTAAGCGATTGTCTAAGTGGGAATCGCCTCCCCAGGCCGGAGCCGCGCCCATTTTCCTTTTTCTTGGGAAAAACTCGCGCAACCCACCACATCCCATTCCATTTCGATTATTTCCCCCTCGGAGCGGATATTGACGTTGATCGTCGGTTCGATGGGCGAAAAATCAGGCTGGTCGGTCAGGTGGGGTTGTTGGTGTTGGGTTTCAACGACATGGTAGGTTTCGCAGCGGTCAACATATTCACAGTCCACGCAAATGCACATGGGGCGCACCTCCAGGGGTTACGGAACTTTGTTTTAGTATAGCGAGATCCCTAGAGGCAATCGCCCCCAAAAAGCATCCCCAATGCCACTCACATCAGGGATACATTACTTTTTGGCAATAATTAGATTTAATGATCTTTTAGGGTTGCCAAAACCTGTTCCGAGACTTTATCTGGTACTTCCTGGAGGTGGTCATATTGCCAATCAAAGAAGCCGACCCCAAAGGTGAGCGATCGCAGTTCAATGATTAAATTGTGCATTTCGGCGAGGGGGAAATAACCCGTGATATGGTCCCAACCGCGCCAGTCCGTCAAACTTTCGTAGCCGAGAATTTGACCCCGTTTACTGCTGATTAACTGCAATGCATTGGAGGTGAAGTCGTTGGGAATGTAGATATTGATCAGCAAAATAGGCTCTAGCAACTGGGGATCACACAGGGGCATCCCTTCCGTCATGGCAATGCGTGCCGCTTGTTTAAAGGCCTGCTCAGAACTGTCTACGGAATGATAGGAACCATCGGTGAGGGTCACATCCACGTCCACCACCGGGAACCCCAAAGGCCCTTGATTTAGGTATTCGCGCACCCCCATTTCCACCCCAGGAATGTATTGTCTCGGGACAACACCACCGACGATGGTTTCGTGGAACTGAAAACCCGTGCCTCGATTGAGGGGTTTGATTTCGAGGTACACATCCCCAAAGGCGCCATGGCCCCCGGTTTGGTGTTTGTAACGACCATGGGAGCTACCGCCATGGCGGATTGTTTCTTTGTAGGGCACCCGTGGTAGATGGGTGGTCATCGGCAGGTTATATTTGCGGCGAAGACGTTCGAGGGCCACCTGGAGATGGATATCCCCTTGACCCCAGAGGATGACTTCGTGGGTATCACCATGTTGTTCCCAGGCCAGGGAGGGATCTTCATCGACCAATTTATTGAGGGCATTACTCAGCTTGACTTCATCTTTGCGATTTTCTGGGGCGATCGCCAAAGCATAAACCGGTTGCATCACCGTGGCTGTTCGCATCGGTTTGAGGGGTTTATCGCCACTACTAAGGGTTTCGCCGACCTTGACATCCTCTAGGCGAGCCAAGGCAACAATTTCCCCGGTAATGGCCTTTTGGATCGGCTTTTGTTGGTGTCCCATCAGTTGATAGATGCTCGCTGGCCGGAGACCATTGAGGAGCATACCTTCCTGGATTTCCCCTTGCCAAACCCGCACCAGGGAGAGTTTTCCACCCTGGGGTGTATAGAAGTTCTTTAAGACCTGCACAACGGTTTCCTGGGGAGAAGCTTTGAGTTCCCGACGGGCAGTCGTATCCACAGGGGCCGGGGCTTCCTGCACCAAAATATCGAGGAGTGGTCGGACACCATAATCCTCGCTGGCAATCCCAAACACCACTGGCACAATTTGATCAGCGCTGAGTTCCTTGCGGAGATCCTGGAGAATTTCTTCTGAAGAGGGGGCCACTTCTTCCAGGAGCATGGCTAACAGTTCATCATCAAAGTCGGCCAGGGTTTCTAGCATTTCTTCCCTGGTAATTTTTTCTTCGATGTGTAGTTCTTCCGGGAAAGGCACCGGGTCTGCCGGACAATCGGGGTGGTAGTGGTAGGCCTGTTCTGAAACTAAATCGATGTAGCCCAGGAGGGCTTGCTGATCCTTACGGATGGGGTACTGTTGGGGCACCATCGGACGGTTCGAGGCTTCCTGGAGGGCAGCGAGGACATCGAGGAAGTTATTCTTCGCCCGGTCCATTTTGTTAATAAAAACAATATGGGGGATATTCCAATCGTCGAGGAATTTAAACAGGGGCGACAGGGTGAGAATTCTTTCGGTTTCTGGCTCACAAACAATGACCGCAGTGCCAACACCGACAAGGGCATTGTAGGTTTCCTGGAGAAATTCAATGGAGCCGGGGCAGTCGAGAAAAGTTAGTTCGATATCTTGGTAAGTAGTGCTAGCGATGGACAGTTCGACGCTCATGGCATGGTCACGGGCTTCGGGGCTACTGTCCCCAACGGTATTTTTGTCTTCGATGCGGCCTTTGCGGGTGGTGGCTTGGGTCAGAAAAAGTAGGCTTTCGAGGAGGGTTGTTTTCCCCGCAGAATAGGGGCCAATGATCGCGATGTTACGGATATTTTCGGTCGTTCTGGTCATAATGTTCTCGTCTCGTGATTGAAGCAGTGGGCGCAATGGGGCAATCTTTGCGGGGAAGCTGGAGATGATCCGCTGAAAAACGCTGGAACTTATGGGAAAAGCTAATCTTCTTGGGTAAGAGGGACAAGATACGCCCTAGTGGTAAGCCTAACGCCGTTTGGCGGCCCACCGCGTAAAACTGATATGTCTCGTAAGGTATTTTGCGTTTAAGTTTAAGTTGGATAAATATCTGTAAATCTGTGCTGAATTTGTTTACGCTTCGCAATGTTTTTATCGCGCTGATCTTTTTGGGTTTGCCTAGGGGAGAGGCGATCGCCCAAGAAATCCCCCAGACTCCAGCACCGCAACCATGGCCGAGCATTACCCCAACAACCCCAGCGGCCAAAGCCAAACTCAGTGAAGGATTAGCGATCATCCAACAGGGAAATTTAGACGGGGCGATCGCGCAATTTCAAGCGGCGATCGCCCTCGATCCGCTCCTGTGGCAGGCCCATTACAATCTGGGTTTAGCCCTGGGACAACGGGGTGATTTACTTGCTGCGGCCCAGGCTTTTCTTGAAACCATTGAACTTCAGCCTAATTTTGCAGTGGCCTATGGCAATCTGGGGGGCGTGCTCATCGATAGTCAAAATTGGCCCCAGGCAGAACCCTATCTGCGGCGGGCTTTATCTTTAGATCCCAATTTGGCGATCGCCCATTACAACCTCGGCTTAATTTATCGTCACCAGGGCAACCGGGACGCCGCCATCCAAGCATGGCAAAAAGCCCGTGAACTCGCTCCCGATTTTCCCGACGCCACCATCCAATTGGCGGAGCTGTACCTCGCCGGCGATCGCCCCGAAGCGGCCCAACCCTTGATCCAAGAGTTATTGAAAAGCCAGCCGAACCTCGCTGCTGTGCATTATCTCCAGGGACGCTGGTTAGCCCAGCAGGGGGATTTTGCAGAAGCCTTGCAAGCTTTTCGGGCCAGTAGCGAGCGGGATCCGACCTACGCCAATGCCTACTTTGCCGCCGCCCAACTTTTAATCAAAAATAATCAACGTGCCGCCGCAATGCCCCTGTTGGACTATGCTCATTCGCTCTACGGCCAACAACAACAGGCTCCCTGGTTAGAGGCGGTACAAACCCTCCGGCAACAAATCCAAAGTCCGAAGCAGGGTCAGAAATAGGCGATCGCCTTGCCCCGAAAAATCTATTTAATGAATGGCCTTCGCTTGTAGAGTCATAATTGTTTGAATTCCCTGTTCTGCAACATCGAGAATTTGATTCAGTTGGGCGCGATTATAATTGCCTGCTTCAGCGGTACCCTGCACTTCAATGAGGTTTAGCCCTTGGCCGCCGATCATCACCACATTAAAATCCACATCCGCCGCCACATCTTCGAGATAATTCAAATCTAGGTAAGCTTTTCCTTTGATGAGACCCACGGAAATGGCCGCCACCGGCGCAATAATCGGTGACTTCCCTAGGATGCCTGCTTTGACTAAACGTTCACAGGCGATCGCCAAGCCCACATAACCCCCGGTGATCGCCGTGGTACGCGTTCCCCCATCCGCTTGGAGCACGTCCGCATCGATGGTAATTGTCCGTTCTCCCAAAGCCTTGAGATCAATGGCCGCCCGCAAACTGCGGCCGATCAACCTTTGAATTTCCTGGGTGCGGCCCGACAATTTCATAAACTCGCGCCGTTGCCGTTCCGGGGTCGCGCCGGGCATCATTCGATATTCTGCGGTAAGCCAGCCTTGGCCACTATCCCGTAAAAATGGTGGTACCCCTTCTTCTACAGAAACCGTACACAAAACCTTCGTCTCGCCACAGCTTGTTAAAACAGAAGCCTTGGCAAATTTTGTGAAATCTAGCTCAAAATTAAAGGGACGCAATTGATCGAAGGAACGATTATCCGGACGCTGCCAAACCATAAATGACCCAAAAAACAAACACAGCCCATCATACCGAAACCTCTAACAAAGACCAGGCTAAAAAACTTAAAAGCCCCACAAACGTTATGCTTGAGGGACTTCCTTAAAAATGGGTCGTCAGAGATTCGAACTCTGGACCAATCGGTTAAAAGCCGAGTGCTCTACCGCTGAGCTAACGACCCGTTGTGCTTTTCAACACAGTTATACAATGTAGCACCGAATTTTTGAAAGCGCAAGGTTTTGCTTTAACTTTTTTCTGAAAAATGTCGTTCACGGATCTCCTGGGGCGTTCCCATCTTGTCAAGCAGGGGGGTTCTCTCTAGAATGAGGGGCATTATCGGCACAACTTTTGCCCCCAGAGGAAGTGATTCTGGTTAATCAGCCAAATGCTCCCACTATAAATTTTCTAACAAATTTGTTTTAATCTCTCAGGGTCAATTCCCCGCCGCTTGAGGCGTACAATAGAATTATCTTGACCACCAACTCCCAAAGTGAAAACCAAGCTAAAGGGACGTGTTGCAAGAAAAAGTATGGGTCTTAGGAACTAGGACTCCTGCCTGGCGAGGGATGATAAGACTTGCTATCTTTAGGGGTAAAAAGCGCATCCCATTGAAACAGGAAGCTCCGTCCGCTTGCGGCGGAGTAGTTCACCGTTCTTCGTCTATCCCAAGAATTGATTCGGTTACCATGGCCCCTGCTCCCGGTATTCTCAAAGAAAGCGATCGCCAAACAGTCCGTAAGCCTTATCCAAATTTTAAGGTGATTGTCCTCAACGATGATTTCAACACCTTTGAGCATGTTGCCCATTGTTTAATGACCTACATCCCGAACATGACAGCGGATCAAGCTTGGAATTTAACCAATCAAGTGCATTTCGATGGTCAGGCCATTGTCTGGGTAGGCCCCCAGGAACCAGCGGAACTTTATCACCAACAATTGCGACGGGAAGGGTTAACCATGGCTCCCCTCGAGGCGGCATAGATGGCACCAGGTGAAAAGGGAAGACTCGTTTGGAATCATTCGACCCACATTGAGGGGTTGATCCCAGTGCTCGAAAAATTGGTCAACTGTGAGGGCATTCGCACGATTACTCCAGGAGCCCTCAGTCGAACGAGGGGCAATATTCCCCGATTGAAGCTGCGGGTGTCTGTGCCATTACAAGGGGGCTTTAAGGTCATTGCCCGCAAGGGGAAATCGGTACAGGAGGTGTTTATTATTACTGACCTCGCCCAGGAACAACTCCAAGCGGCGATCGCCACGGTACTCTAGGAAGTTTAGGGCGACTCTTTTATCCCCTTGGAGAACGCGATGAAAAAAGTGCATCTCATTTTTAACCCAGTGTCTGGTTCGGGTCATGCCCCCCAGGAACTGGAACAAATTCGAGCCAAGCTCCTTGATCAGGTCGAGCTAGAGATTCAATTTACCTCCCCCGAAGAAAGTGCGACGGCCCTGGCGGAAAGGGCGATCGCCCAGGGGGCTGATCTGATTATTGCCTCTGGTGGCGATGGGACTATTTCAGCGGTGGCGACGGTCTTGATGCACAGCAATATTCCCCTAGCCGTTATTCCTCGGGGGACAGCCAATGCCTTCGCCGCAGCCTTAGATATTCCCACGGCCATCGACCAAGCCTGTGATGTGATTTTGCAGGGGCAACCCCAACAGATTGACTGCGCCACCTGCAATGGTCAACCGATGATTCTTTTAGCTGGGATTGGCCTAGAGGCGACGACCATTGGCGAAACTGACCGCGATAGTAAACAACGGTTTGGTTTCTTTGCTTATTTATCCACGGCGGTACAGCAACTACAAAATCTACAACCCTTCCAAGCGACCCTCGATTTTGGCGATCGCCAACAGACCTTTGACGATGTGCTCGCGATCACCGTGGCAAACTTGGCCCCTAATACTTCGATTTTGGCCCAGGGAACGGGTGGGGCTTCGGGTCAAGATGCTCTGCTCGATGTCACCGTACTCACCATGGCCGACGAGGGAGAGCTTTTTGGGGTGCTCAGTGCGTCCTACGAATTATTCCAGGCAGCCCTCCAAGACAATCCCGCCGATCATCCCCACATTCAATCTTGGCGCATCGCCGAGTTAACAGTGACAACCGCATCACCCCAGGCGCTTCTGTTAGATGGAGAATTGTTGGAGGAAATAACAACCACCCAGTTTGCGGCGGTGCCCCGGAGTCTCTGGGTACAACTTCCCCCTAAAGCGGCAACCCCCCCTGAAGAATCACCGTAATCCCTGCAATCAATAAACCTAAACCGATTAACCCCAAGCTCCCCAAAATGATCACGATACGGGCGCGGGGTTGGTGGGTAATAATCCAAGGAATTAGGAGTTTGTGCTGGCGATCGCGTTGGATCAGCTTGCCATAGATGTAAACCGGATCTCCTGCCACCCAAATGTATTCTCGTAAAACCAGCCCGCGACGATTTCCCAGGGGGCCTTTGGGGTTAATGTGATGGGCCTCTAAAAAGGCGATCGCCTGGGGATCCCTGAGGGGCATAAAAATATTTTGCTGCACTTGGTAATGACATTTACCGAGGCCCACATAACTATCGAGTTCTTGCTGGGGCGACGGTAATACAACCCGACTTTTACCGATGGCGATCGCCGTGCCAGATTGTTGCTGACGGGGCAGCACTGCCAGGATTTGCTGCTGATCTGCGACAAAAAAAGTAGTTTTAGATGATTGATTAAGGAGAAGTCTTGACTGTTTTCCCTTTGCTTCTGTGACTGTTAGTTGCCACCTCAAACAAGGCGTTTTTGTTAAGGGAGAAACAATGCTTTTGCCGACACTATATTGTCCCTGAAAATAAATCTTTTCACCGGGGTGAATTTGTCCTGGGGAAGGCTTACGGTAACGCAACAAAGGGCGTAGTTGCTGCCCAATCGTGGCTTTGAGGAGCATTCCCCCGAAGAGAATGAACCAAAAACCGATAAACCAGGCAAAAAAGTAGGACATTATTAAGAGGGAATTCTGTTACTTTTTAAACCGCAAAAAAAAGCTGCCATTATTTGAGCGAATAAGCATTGAGATTCGAGTCAGAATTTTTGTGTTTCTCTCTACTCAATAATATGTTTTTTGATGAAATCAATCACCGCATCTAAGCCGATTTGGGTCTTAAGATTAGTAAAAATAAAAGGCTTATCCCCTCGCATTTTTTTTGCATCGCGATCCATCACATCTAGGTCGGCACCTACCGCTGGGGCTAAATCGATTTTGTTGATGACTAACAGATCAGATTTGGTGATTCCGGGGCCGCCTTTCCGGGGAATTTTGTCGCCAGCGGCCACATCAATCACGTAGATCGTCAGATCCACCAGTTCGGGACTGAAGGTTGCGGCTAAATTATCACCCCCACTCTCAACGAACATTAGGGTTAGGGGCTGGAATGTTTCTTCTAATTCGGCGATCGCTGCCAAATTTAGGGACGCATCTTCGCGGATCGCCGTGTGGGGACAGCCCCCTGTTTCCACCCCCATAATGCGTTCGGGAGGGAGTGCGCCGGAGCGGGTTAAAAACTGGGCATCTTCTTTGGTGTAGATATCGTTGGTGACGACGGCGATCGCATATTGATCCCGCAGCGCCTTACACAGGGCATCCAAAAGCGCCGTTTTTCCTGACCCCACTGGCCCCGCAATACCAACCCGTAATGCACTCATGTTCAATTCACTCCAAAATCAGCACAAAATCATCATAGTGAGACTGATTCGCTTTTGTCGTAAATGTTGTTGAATTTCACAAAGTCCAGGGGGATTTAGGGCAGAAACAGTAGAATGGGGGACGGATTTTCATGGAAGGGGAATATTTCGGTGGTAAGTGCGGCAATGGATAACGTTGTTTTACGGCAGGTGCGGGTACTAGACCCCGTCGCCAACTTGGATCATCGCCAAGACGTATGGTTAAAAAATGGCAAGTTAGCGGCGATCGCCCCGCAATTGTCAGATCTCCCCGCTGAAGTAGAATCCATCGAAGCTGAAGACCTGATCCTGGCGCCCGGTTTAGTGGATCTTTATAGCCACAGTAGCGAACCCGGTTATGAATCCCGTGAAACTCTGGCCCAGTTAGCCCAGGGTGCCCTTGCGGGTGGATTTACCCAAGTGGGCATTTTGCCGAATACTCAGCCTCCCCTCGATAATGTTGGCCAACTGCAAAGCTTTCAACAACTGATTAACCAACTGCCCTACCCAAAACCAAAGTTTTTGCCTTGGGCTGCCTTGACGAAAAAATGCCAAGGGGAAAATCTCACGGAATTGGGAGAACTGGCAACCGAACCTATTGCCGGATTTAGTGATGGCCAAGCGTTAAGCAATTGGCTCCTGTTGCGACGCACGTTGGAATATCTCCGGCCCTATCAACAACCGATCGCCCTCTACCCAAAAAATTTAGCGCTGCATAATGGGGGGACGGCCCGCTACGGCAAAGCGAGTTTAGCCTATGGTCTGGTGGAAGAATTGGCCTCGGTGGAAACGACGGCGATCGCCTCGATTTGTGAGCTTGTTGCCGAACTGAAAACCCCTGTTCATCTCATGCGCATCTCCACCGCCCGGGGGGTGGCCTTGATTGCGGAGGCAAAACAGCGGGGGCTACCGATTACAGCGAGCGTCACCTGGATGCATCTGCTCTGGAATACGAAGGCCCTCAGCACCTATGACCCGAATCTCCGCCTGGATCCGCCCCTTGGTAATCCGGAAGATCAACAGGCATTAATCGAGGGCGTGAAAACTGGGATTATTGAGGCGATCGCCATCGATCATCAACCCTATCTCTACGAAGAAAAGACTGTCAGCTTTGCCGAAGCCCCTCCCGGAGTGATTGGTTTAGAAATTGCCCTGCCGATCCTCTGGCAAAATTTTGTTGTCTCCCAAGAATGGCAACCCCTCCAACTCTGGCAAGCCCTCAGCGCAAATCCTCAGAAATGCTTAGGTTATGAAGTGAAGGCAATTACTCCTGAAAATTGCCAACCCTTAATCCTGTTCGATCCCAGCAAAACATGGCAGGTTAGCCCAGAAAATCTCCACTGTCCCCAAACCAATACTCCTTGGTGGGAAAAAACGCTCACGGGCAAAGTCATCAATACATTTTTAGGCTAAAACCCGCCATCAAAAAGGGGTTGACCAAGATCAACCCCTGCCATCTTTATTCAAGCTGAAACGAAATCAAGCCTTAGTACTTGTAGCTTTCAGTTTTGAAAGGCCCTGCCACAGGCACATGGATATAGTCCGCTTGGGTTTGGGTGAGTTGAGTGATTACGCCGCCAAACCCTTGCACCATGTAGCGAGCCACTTCCTCATCGAGATGCTTCGGTAATACTTCAACCGTGATCTTGCGCGTCGCGGGGTCTTGATCCGCAAACTTACGCTCGAAAAGGAACATTTGGGCAAGAACTTGGTTAGCAAACGAACCATCCATAATCCGGGAGGGATGACCCGTTGCATTACCGAGGTTTACCAAACGACCTTCTGCCAAGAGAATCAAAAAGTCTTGGGGATCATCACTACGATAAACCTTGTGGACTTGGGGCTTAATTTCTTCCCACTGCCAATTTTTCCGCATGTAGGCCGTGTCAATTTCATTGTCAAAGTGACCAATATTACAGACCACTGCACTCGGCTTCAGGGCAGCGAGCATATTAGCATCACAGACGTTGAAGTTACCCGTAGCCGTCACTAAAAGATCCGTATTCGCCAAGAGGTCTTTGTTGATGCTCTCTGGCCCGTTGTTAATGCCGTTAATAAAGGGTGAAACCACTTCAAAGCCGTCCATGCAAGCCTGCATTGCACAGATGGGGTCGACTTCTGTTACCTTGACGATCATGCCTTCCTGACGGAGGGAAGCGGCAGATCCTTTGCCTACATCCCCATAACCAATCACCAGGGCTTTTTTCCCGGCGAGGAGGTGGTCAGTGGCGCGCTTGATGGCATCGTTTAAGCTGTGGCGACAACCATATTTGTTATCGTTTTTCGCTTTGGTGACGGAGTCGTTGACATTGATCGCCGGAATTTTGAGTTTGCCCTTTTCGAGCATTTCATAGAGGCGGTGGACTCCAGTGGTGGTCTCTTCGGTCACGCCATGAATCTTGGTGAGCATTTCGGGATAGGTTTCGTGGATGTAACCCGTGAGATCACCGCCATCGTCGAGGATCATGTTGGCATCCCACAGTTCGCCTGCGGGGGTGCGGCAGGTTTGCTCAATGCACCACATGTATTCTTCTTCGGTTTCCCCTTTCCAGGCAAAGACGGGTACGCCTGCTTCGGCGATCGCCGCTGCGGCGTGATCTTGGGTAGAGAAGATATTACAGGATGACCAACGCACTTCTGCCCCCAGTTCGACTAGGGTTTCAATCAGCACCGCCGTTTGAATGGTCATGTGAATACAGCCGATAATCTTTGCACCAGCTAAGGGCTTACTTGCACTGTATTTTTTGCGGATGGTCATCAGGGCGGGCATTTCGCCTTCGGCGATCGCAATTTCCTTGCGTCCCCAACTTGCTAAATTAATATCGGCGACCTTGTAGTCACGGGTGAGGGTTGAAGTGCTCATAGTTTTGCTGTTTAGTGAATGTCCAGAGAAAGGTGATTAAAAATATATTGTGGCTGATCTAGAAATACATCGGTCTGGTAATCATGCCACTCGCTTGCATGGCTCAGATAGAATTTTTCCTTAAAATCAGCAGTGTGTTTAAAGTATTCTAAAGTTTAACCTTAAGTCCATTGACTTTGTCAGGCTTGTCTTCGGCGTGATTTGTCGCAGCATAATAATTTAAGGGTATGGGAGAACGTCAAATTTGCAGGACTTTTGCTTCTGTGGGGACTGTGGGTATCCCTTGGGCTTTGGTTGATAAGGTTTATCTATTTTTTTGAGACGCCCGTCGAAATTCTAGGGAAAATGGTGGGGAACTTCAGGCGATCGCCCATGGCCAATCTCAAAATCCCACAGCAAGAGTATTGCCCCAATGCCCAATGCTGGGAGCCAAAATATACTCCAGAAGGTTATGTCCTCTCAGCAGAGTCTCCCCAATCGAGTAGCTGGGCGGCAGTGGGCTGTGCGGGTCTTTTTATTACGGCGTGGCTCGGCATTTGGTGCGGGGTTTCTTTTACGATGTTTGCGATCGCCCTATTACAACTTCTCAGAACACCAGCTGTCGGCAATGTATTGATGTTGCTATTTCTAACGCCCTTTGTGGCCATCGGCGTGGGTGGTTTGATTTGGGTGGGGCGGCTCCTCTACCAAAAATATCGGATCAAAGCCGGAATGCTTATTTTACCGACCTATCCGCTCTATGCCGGGGAAACCTATCGGGTGCGCTATCGTCGTCCCTTGCGCAATGGACACACGACCCAAACAGCCCTCTTGTCTGCCATCTGGCTGCATTACGAATGGGTGCAATATTACCGTGGCACAGACCTCGAAACGGTGACCCATGGGTTTTCGACCCAGACTTGCTTGGAGCGCGCCATTAGTCGGGGGGTCAAACAACTGGAATATACCATTGACCTGACCATTCCCCCCGATGCCAAGCCGAGCATCTACGCACCGACCCATAATCAACTGCGCTGGGAATTGCAAGTGCGTTGTCATTTGCCCCAGGTGGTACGGGACACCTCATTTTTTAAGCTGAGAGTAGTAAATAAACCATGACGACGCTGAAAACGCCCATTGAGCTACACCTAGACTGCGATGAAGTGAGGTTAGGGGAAAGATTATCGGGTTATTTTATTTGGCAGCCGGAAAATCCAGACCGTTGCCCGAAAAAAGCGACAGTTTCAATTCTCTGGTCAACGGAAGGTCGTGGGAAAGGCGATCGCCAAGTAATAAATTTCCAAATCCTTGACCCAAATATGGTGATGAACCTGATCGGTCGGAAGCACTCTTTTTCCTTTGAAATCCCCTTAGACGTGCCCATTTCCTACGATGGCTTTTTGTTTCGGTTGATGTGGGCAGTGGAAGTGAAGATCACGTTTCCAGGCTTGTTTGGTGACAAAGATACGGCAGTGGCTTCTTTTCAGGTATTGGCCTAAGCATGACGATAAATCCTTACCAGGCAATCGGTTTACGGCACAATCCGTTTATCGGTACGGAACAACTGGCGCAAGATGTCACTTTCTGGCTGGATCGCGGTTATTCTGAAGCTCCCTTGCCAGGAGGAAATCAATTTGTGCAAATCTTGGGGGAAAAGGGTTTCGGGAAAACGGCCCATCTGCACCATTGGCGATCGCAAACGGGGGGAAATTATTGCTACGTGCCGCCCAATTATCTCCAGCGCTGGCAATGGCTCAAAACGGGGGCGATCGCCTATTGGGACGAGGTGGATCGCCTGCCCCTGGGTTTGTTTGTGGGGGGACTGCTCCGGGTGCGGATGCGACAGGGGACAGTGGTGGTCGGCAGCCATGTAGATGTGAGTTTTTGGGCGAAACTTGCGGGGCTGAAAACAACAACGATCACGCTGCCACCCCTCGATATCTCAACTTTGCAAGCTTGGGCCGCACTCAAAATTGTGGCGGCTACTATCCCAGAACAAACCTGTCTTTTAACCCTGTCTGCGGAAAAAGCGGCGGAAATCGTGGCTCAATCCCAAGGCTCCTGGCGACGGGCAGCAGATTATCTCCATATTTGGGCAGCGGCGATCGCCTTCCAAAAACCCACTCCCTTGGGGGAGATGTCGCAGACAGAAGGGGTTCCTTAGTGTATGGGGTAAAATCAAGGGGCGATCGCCTCAGTATGTGTGCAAAATATGACGGATTTTATTCAGAAGTGGGCAGGCTCGGAAGGGAATGAACGGGCAAATTACCAGACTTTTTTGAATGACTTTTGTGAATTTCTAGGGGTGGAGCCGTCGCCACCGAAGGGACGGGAGAATAATTATTATTGCTTTGATCGGGATGTAAAAATTATTGCGCCGAGTGGGGTGACAACAACGAATTTTATCGATTTTTATAAAGAGGGTTGCTTTGTCCTAGAGGCCAAGCAGGGTAGTAATAGCAGCAATAAAGGGACGGGGAAAAGAGGGACGGCAACCTATCGTAAGGAGATGAAGAAAGCATTTGGACAGGCTCGTACCTATGCGCGCTTTGTGACTCCGAAACCGCCGTTTTTGATTACCTGCGATATCGGCGATCATTTTCGGGTGTGGCAGGATTTTAGTGAGTCTTGGCTCAGTGCGAATGGGAATTACGGAACCTATGACAGTGTGCCGAAAATTCTGTTTACGGATCTGGAAAAGCCGGATGTTAAGGAATTTTTCTATAAAATTTTCACGGATCCGCAGTCGTTAAATCCTGAAAAGATTGCAGCGCAGGTGACGCGGGAAGTGGCAGCGGATTTGGCGGATTTGGCGAAAACGTTGGAAAAAACGGCGGATCCGCAGGTGGTGGCGCAATTTTTGATGCGGTGTATTTTTACGATGTTTGCGGAGGATGTGGGCTTATTAAAAGAGCAGTTGTTTACGGAGGCTCTGGAAAGTCGTTGGTTGCTGAAACCGCAGGATTTTAAACCGCAGGTGGAGGCGTTATGGCAGGCGATGAATGGGGGGACGAGTTTTGGGTTTCATGGGCAGTTGCTCCGGTTTAATGGGGGGCTGTTTGCGAATCCGCAAGCCCTTGAACTTACTGCGGAACAGTTAAAGATTTTGCTGAAGGCGGCGGAACGGGATTGGAAAAATGTGGAGCCGGCGATCTTTGGGACGTTGTTGGAGCGGGCGTTGGAGAAGAAGGAACGGAGCAAATTGGGGGCGCATTATACGCCGAGGGCTTATGTGGAGCGGTTGGTGCGTCCGGTGATTATTGAGCCATTACAGGAAAAATGGCAGTTGCTCCAAGGAGAAGTGGAAACGCTTTTAGAGGAGGAGGAAGCGGCGAAATCGGCGGCGGCTAAAACCAAAAAACGGCAGGAGGCGGCGGCAAAATTGACGGAGTTTCTGGGGGAATTGCGGCAGATTCGGGTGCTTGATCCGGCTTGTGGGTCGGGGAATTTTCTCTATGTGACGATGGATTTGATGAAAACGCTGGAGCTTGAGGTTCTGAATCGTTTAGGGACGGTGTTGGGGTCTTCTCAGTTACGGCTGGATTTTGATCAGGTGAATCCTTCGCAGTTTTTGGGCATTGAAATTAATCCGAGGGCGGCGGAGATTGCGGATTTGGTGATCTGGATTGGCTATTTGCAATGGCATTTTCGTTTGTTTGGGAATTTGCCGCCTGTGGAGCCTGTGTTACGGGAATATAAAAATATTGAGTGTCGGGATGCGGTGTTGGATTATGACGGGACGAAACCGGCGATTGATCCGAAAACGGGCAAGGTGAGAACGCGCTGGGGTGGACGCACGATGAGGCATCCAGTAACGGGAGAGGATGTGCCGGATCCGAGTGATCAGGTGAAAATTTTAGAGTATATCAATCCACGGGAAGCGCAATGGCAACAGGCTGATTATATTGTTTCCAATCCGCCTTTTTTGGGAACTAAAAAAATGAGAACAAAATTAGGTGACGGTTATGTAGATTCATTAGTTAGTACATATTCAAAAACCCCTGCCAATATCGATTATGTTATGTATTGGTGGAATCGCTGTGGGGAATTATTATCTCAAAAGAGTATTAAAAGCTTTGGTTTAATTACAAGCAATAGCATTAGTCAAATTCGGAATAGACAAGTTGTTTGCTTACATACTCATCGAAAAAAAAGAGCGTTATCAATTTCTTTTGCAATCCCAGACCATCCTTGGGTAGATGAAGAAGAAGGTGCAGCACAAGTGAGAATTGCAATGACTACAGCACACGAAAAGTTATATCGTGGTCGTTTAGGTAAAATCATTCAAGAAATTGAGGGAGAAACCCCAGAAGAAAAAGCAAGCTTATTAAAATTTTCTTGGTCAAAAGGGATTATTTATGACGATTTAAGAATTGGTGTTGATATTATAAAAGCTGCCTCTCTGCAATCTAATTCACAAATCAGCTACCAAGGATGTAAATTAGTTCAACCACGCAGAAATAAAGGAGAGCATTGGGCTAGAGGATTCTTGATACAAAGTGATGAAGTATCTCAATATAAGTCTGCACAAAATTCCTCAGTTATTCGTCCATATTTATCAGGTGACGATATAACAGGTCTTACAAGAAATGCATTTGTAATTGATTTTTTTGGATATGACTCTAATTCAGCGCAACAACTTAATCCAACGGCGTATCAGAGAATTGTTGAACAAATCAGACCGCATCGAGAACAAAGTACAGACCGTTTATTTAGAGAAAAATGGTGGCTTTTTGGTAGAACACGACCAGCAATGAGACAAGCAAACCAAGACTTGAAAAGATATATTGTCACAAGTGAAGTTTCAAAGCATAGATTTTTTATTTTTGTCGATTCTAATGTTTTACCTGATGGCAGCTTGATTATTCTTTCTCTAGAAGATGCTTTTACTCTTGGAATTGTATCAAGCCAAATACATATCTGTTGGACATTAGCGATGGGGGGAACTTTAGAAGACCGACCACGTTATAACAATTCTGTTTGTTTTGATCCTTTTCCATTTCCAGATCCATCGGCAGAACTGAAACAAGAAATCCGCGAATTAGGCGAGAGATTAGACAGCCACCGCAAACAAGTCCAAGGCGCACATCCCGAAGTCACCATCACCGCGATGTATAACTGCCTCGAAAAAATGCGACGGGTTGAACCCTTCACCGATGCAGACAGAGAATTTAACAATAAAGCCCTAATCACGACCCTAAAACAAATCCATGACGACCTCGATCGCCTCGTTTTCCAAGCCTACGGATGGGACGACCTGATCCCCCTGTGGCAAAAGGTTTATGGCGATCTTGTCTCCCTTCCCAAGGGAGGTGCCGAAGGCGGAGGGATGGAAGATTTAGAGGGATGTCAAACCGAACCCAACAACAGCGAACTCAAAGAACAACTCGAACAAACTATCCTGCAAAGATTAGTCGATTTGAATGCAGAACGTGCCGAAGAAGAACGAAACGGCTTTGTCCGTTGGCTCCGACCCGAATACCAAGCCCCCGATCAAGTCATCACCCAAAAAGTCATTGAAGGATTAGGGGTAGAAGAAGAAAAAGAAGAGGTGATCGCCCCACCCGAACAACAAAAATTCCCTACCAAACTCAAAGATCAACTCGCCGCCATCCGCGATCTCCTCCGCACCCAAGGCAGCGAATGGACACAAACTCAAATTTCTGCCCAGTTTAAAGGCAGCACAAAAACCAAAGCAAAAGCCATCCCAATATGTTTAGAAATCCTCGAAGATTTAGGCGTAATCTTTAGCCACACCGAAGCCGAAACAAAACGCTATTATGCCGCCGAAATTCAAATATTTTCCTGATTTTATAGCAAGGAAAAACACAAGACAGCATCATGCAGCATCGAGCAATTATTTATATAGCAAAAGAAGGTAACTACTGGGTAGAAGTGCCAGCATTAACTGGCTGCATCATAGAAGACGATTCGATAAAAGAAATATTAGAAAACTTACAAGATGTCATTCAAGGTTGGTTAGAAGTTGCCAATGAAGTCATGCTTACAGAAGTCTCGAAATAGGTCACTTCACAAAAACTGACTTGATTTAAAGTAACAAGAAAAAATTAAGGGGTTCACCATCGTAAACCCCGACCAACAGAAGTAACTAACTTTCTTGGTACGCCTCCATCCCCTCACAAGAGCAGACCAAATTTCTGTCCCCATAGGCATTATCAATTCGGCCCACCGTCGCCCAGAACTTATGCTGTTTCAGCCAAGGGGCAGGATACGCCGCCACCTCACGGGAATAGGGATGCGTCCACTCACCACAAATCACCGACTCTGCCGTATGGGGCGCATTTTTCACCGGATTATCTTCCTGAGAAATTTCTCCCCGTTCAATCTGGCGAATTTCCTCCCGAATCGCGATCATCGCTTCACAGAAGCGGTCTAACTCTTCTAAAGACTCACTTTCCGTCGGTTCGATCATCATCGTCCCCGCCACAGGCCAAGAGATCGTCGGCGCATGGAACCCATAATCCATCAGGCGTTTCGCCACATCCTCCACCGTAATCTCTGCTGATTTTCGCAGATCCCGCAGGTCGATAATGCATTCATGGGCAACACAGCCATTCGTCCCTTTAAATAACACTGGATAGTGATCATCCAAGCGTTTAGCGATGTAGTTGGCACTGAGAATCGCCGTTTGGGTTGCCTTCGTTAAACCCGCTGTCCCCATCATCGCGATGTACATCCAAGAGATCGGCAGAATGCTAGCACTGCCATAGGGCGCGGCGGAAATTAAACCGATATTCTCAGCATTGCCTTCTAAATTGGTTTTGGGTAAATAGGGAACGAGATGAGCCGCCACCCCAATCGGGCCAACACCAGGGCCACCGCCACCGTGGGGAATACAAAAGGTTTTATGTAAATTCAGATGACACACATCCGCACCGAAATCCCCCGGACGACAAATGCCCACCATCGCATTCATGTTTGCGCCGTCGAGATAGACCTGTCCGCCGTTGTCATGGACGATCTGACAAATATCTTTGATCCCCACCTCAAACACGCCGTGGGTGGAGGGATAGGTCACCATCAAAGCCGCGAGATTATCCTTGTATTTTTCGGCCTTCGCCTTGAGATCCTCTAGCTCGATATCCCCTTGGCTACTGCAACATTTAATCGGAATCACCTTAAAGCCGCACATCACCGCACTGGCGGGGTTAGTGCCGTGGGCTGATTCGGGAATCAGACAAATATTCCGGTGGCGATCGCCGTTTTTGATGTGGTATTGACGGATCACCTGTAACCCCGCATATTCCCCTTGGGAGCCGGCATTGGGCTGGAGGGAAACTCCGGCAAAACCCGTAATTTCAGCGAGCCAATGTTCTAACTGGTCGCACATCTGCTGGTAGCCCTTGGTTTGGCTGCGGGGCGCAAAGGGGTGCATTTTGCCAAAACTCGCCCAAGTGACCGGCATCATTTCCGCTGTGGCATTGAGTTTCATCGTGCAGGAACCCAACGGAATCATCGAAGTGGTCAGCGATAAATCTTTGCTCTGGAGGTGGTGGATGTAGCGCAGTAATTCGGTTTCGGAGCGGTAGCGATTGAAGACGGGATCCGTTAAAAAGTCGCTGGTACGGGCTAAATTTGCCGGAATGGGATGGATTTCTCGTTCTAGTTGCTCCCAAGTGAAGGGCAATTGTCCCGCGTGAAAACAGCCCCAAATGGTTTTGATGTCTTCCGGTGTGGTGGTTTCATCGAGACTAATCCCAATTTCACCGTCCTCAAAATAGCGGAAATTTAGATGCTGAGCTTCTGCTGTTTGTTGAATCTGCGCCGATTGTTCGGGGGAGGTAAAAATTTTCAAGGTGTCGAATACGGGGGCTTGGCCGATGCCATAACCGAGTTTCTCTAAGCCTTTAGCGAGAATTTGGGTGAGTTGGTTCACCTGAGTGGCGATCGCCTTTAGCCCTTCTGTGCCGTGGTAGACCCCATACATCGAAGCCATCACCGCGAGGAGTACCTGCGCCGTACAAATATTACTGGTCGCCTTGTCCCGCCGGATGTGCTGTTCACGGGTTTGCAATGCCAACCGTAACGCCGGTTGCCCGTGACTATCTTTAGAAACCCCGACGATGCGCCCCGGAATTTGCCGTTGATATTTTTCTTTCGTCGCAAAATAGGCGGCGTGGGGCCCACCATAACCGAGGGGAACCCCAAACCGTTGACTGGTTCCCACCGCAATGTCTGCGCCCATTTCCCCCGGTGGCGTAAGTAAACATAAACTCAATAAATCCGCTGCCACCGTGGCGATCGCCTGTTGCGCGTGGGCTTTTTGGATAAAGTCCCAATAGTCAAAAATGGCCCCGTCCGTCGCCGGATATTGCAGCAGTACCCCAAACACAGCCTCAGTAATTTCAAAGGTGCGGTGATCACCGACGATCACCTTAATATCCAAGGGAATCGCCCGCGTTTTGACCACCTCAATCGTTTGCGGGTGACAGAGTTCCGACACAAAAAACGTATTTGCCTGCTTCTTCTTACACAGCCCATAGCTCATCGCCATCGCTTCCGCCGCCGCCGTCCCCTCATCCAATAACGACGCATTGGCAATCTCCAGCCCCGTTAACTCGATCACCATCGTCTGGAAATTGAGCAACGCTTCCAATCTTCCTTGGGCAATCTCCGCCTGGTAGGGCGTGTAGGCCGTATACCAACCCGGATTTTCCAAAATGTTGCGCTGAATCACGGGGGGGGTTACACAGTCGTAATAGCCCATCCCAATGAAATTTTTGTAAACCTGATTTTGGTTGGCGATCGCCCCTAGGGTTTGTAGCGCTTCTTGCTCACTTTGGGCAGCGGGTAAATTTAGCTCCAAAGGCTGCCGAATCTTTGCTGGAACTGCCTGCTCGATCAACTCATCCACTGAGTCATACCCTAAAAATGCCAGCATTTTTGCCATTGCCCGATCACCAATACCAATGTGGCGGCGAGCAAACGAACGATCCTCAGAAACATTAGAAAGCGTCGGCAACTGTTGCAGATTAACCATGAAATCACCAAAAAAGCAGGCTTAAGCACTTATCATAATAGGGAAAAATTACCCCCCACGGGCTGCTGATGTGGTTCCCCAATCTAAGGTTTCCCATCACAACGTTCCCTAACCCTGGCATAAAGTAGCTCACCCAATGCCCCTAATGTTGCTCCAGGCGGGTCTGTGGGCCCTGTGCCGTGTTCTTTTCCCTCAACTCATCAGATGGAGATTCTACATTTTGTGGCGACCATTTTAGTCATTGAAGATGAACTCAGTGTTTTAAATATTTTGCGAGACATTTTAACCGTTGAAGGGTTTGACGTGATCTCGGCGACCAACGGTCAAATTGGCTTAGAAACGGCCTATGCACAGCTCCCCGATCTCATCATTTGCGACATAAATTTACCGCAACTAGACGGATACGGTGTCCTCAAAGCGCTCCATAGCAACCCAGCCACCACCACAATTCCATTTATTTTTCTGTCAGCCCGCGCTTCCCGTTCCGCCCAACGCCAAGGGATGGATCTGGGGGCCGATGACTACATTCCCAAGCCCTTTACCCGCCAGGAACTGCTCAATGCGATCCAGGGACGCCTCAATCGCCGCCAGGGTCTCGCCCAACATTCAGCACAACAGTTAGAACAACTGCGGCGCAATTTAACCATGGCCCTCCCCCATGAGTTGCGGACGCCCCTCCAAGGCATCATGACTGCGGCGGAATTGCTAGGGGAATGTTGGGAAACCCTAGACCGCCAAGAAATCCGCGAAATTAGTGAGAGCATCCGCATTTCAGCGGATCGTCTCCACAATTTGATCCAAAAGTTTTTGCTCTACACCAAGCTAGACTTGGCAACCCACGACCCCGATGATTTTCACCGTTGGTATAGCCCCATCACTGAAAAAAGTGACACGCTCATCGCTACTTTGGCCAGGCAAATTGCCAAACAATACCATCGCTCAGGGGATTTGAAACTGGAGCTATGTGCGGCTAAGGTTTCAGTCTCAGAGAAGTGGCTCGTTACCCTGGTGCGGGAGATTGTTGATAATGCGTTTAAATTTTCGGAACATATTTCCCAGGCGAAGGACACCATTTTGTTGAAAAGTCGGATCAATGGCAATTTGTGGCAGTTGGCGATCAAAGACCATGGTCGCGGCATGAGCCAGGAACAGATTCGGGCCTTAGGTGCTTATATGCAGTTTGACCGGCAACAGTATGAACAGCAGGGTTCGGGCCTGGGGTTGGCGATCGCCGAGCGGATCGCAAAAATCTATAATGGGACGGTGACGATTAAGAGTACTGTAGGGATAGGAACCACGGTGATTGTCACATTTCCGACTGCGACCTCGGAACAAATTTCGACAGAAAACCGCCTCAGTTAGTGCCCGCCGTTATTTTTTCTCCATGAGTCAATTACACAATGCCTTTACCCTGTTTGTCAGCCTGTTGGTGGAGGCGATGCCCTTTTTGTTGCTGGGGGTAATCCTCTCGAGTGTGCTGTTGGTGTGTGTTGATGAGCGCCAACTGATCCAGCGCTTACCGAAAAATCCAGTTTTAGGGGCCTTTATGGGCAGTTGCATTGGGTTTTTGTTTCCGGTGTGTGAATGTGGCAATGTGCCCGTGGCCCGTCGCTTTATGCTCCAGGGGATCCCCACTTCCGTGGCGGTGGGTTTTTTGTTGTCGGCCCCGACCCTCAATCCGGTGGTGATTTGGTCAACCTGGATCGCCTTTCGGGGTCAGCCGGAAATTGTGCTCTACCGGGTGCTGGGTTCTTTGGCGATCGCCACCATCGTCGGCACAGTGTTTAGTGTCGAATCAGACCCCAAAAAGCTGCTCCAACCGAAACTGGCCCAACGCTTAAAATTTGTCCAGCAGGTCAATGAAAACCAGGCCCAGGCGGCGAACACCAGCCCTCTGCTCCAGTCGGGGACATTTTTCCTCGGTGCCCAGCAGACAGTCCCCCTCGAAACAGTGGCGACCCAAATGCCAGCACCAGCGGCGACCCAAGACCGGAGTTTTAAAACCCTCTTTGGGGCCTTGGTCAACAACATTTCTGTGGAATTGCGGGAACTGGGGGCGGTGTTGATTTTCGGCAGTGCGATCGCCGCTTTAATTCAAGTCTTTGTGCCCAGGGAAGTGGTCTTGAGCCTCGGCCAAGGGACAATTACCTCCATCGTGGCGATGATGCTGTTGGCGGCGATTGTTTCCATTTGTTCGACGGTGGATTCTTTCTTTGCCCTATCTTTTGCCTCCACCTTCACGACGGGCTCTCTGCTCGCCTTTCTGATTTTCGGGCCGATGATCGATATCAAAGCGGTCGGCCTGATGCTCTCGATTTTTAAACCCCGCTTCATCCTGTATTTTTTCCTGTTAGCGGGTCAGCTTACCTTTCTCTTTGCCCTCGGCTATAGCTATTTTCTCTAGGGAGCCAGGGAATTTTCGGAGGGAGGCGCGTTTCAGTTTTCCAGAAGTCCACCGCAACGTACAATAAAAACCGTCTTCACAGTTTGAGTTCTATGCAGTACCACGCACAAGTTTATGTCACGCTCCGTCCCTCTGTTCTTGATCCGGCTGGTGCCGCTGTAGAATCAGGTCTCAGTCAATTGGGCCATGGGGGCGTTTCTGGGGTACGCATTGGGAAATACATTGAGTTAAATCTTGCTGCCGCCGACGAGGCAGAAGCTAAGGCCAAGGTGGATCAAATGTGCGATCAGCTCCTGACCAATCCCGTCATTGAAAATTATCGCTTCGACCTCACGCCCCTAAATAGCTAAATTTTCTAGCCCAATTCCCTTGCAGTAATTAATCAATTGGTAACGACACGATGAAATTTGGTGTAATTGTTTTTCCTGGCTCCAACTGTGACCGCGACATGGCGATGGTGACGGAAGGGATTTTTGGGCAGCCGACGCGGATGATCTGGCACAAGGAAACGGACATTGCGGATATCGATGTGATTGCGGTGCCAGGGGGCTTTAGCTATGGAGATTATCTCCGCTGTGGGGCGATCGCCCGATTTTCCCCGGTCATGCAGAGCGTCATTGACCATGCTAATCAAGGGAAATATGTGCTGGGGGTTTGTAATGGCTTCCAAGTTTTGACAGAAGTCGGCCTGCTGCCTGGGGCCTTGGTGCGAAACCGGGATCTGCATTTCATTTGCGATCGCCAATACCTGCGAGTTGAAAATAATACCCAGGTTTGGACGAGGGGTTATCGCCAAAACCAGGTGATCAATATCCCCATCGCTCACGGCGAAGGCCGCTACCATGCCGACCCCGACACCCTCAAGGCGATCGAAGACCAGGGGCAGGTTTTATTCCGTTATTGCGATACCCAGGGGAATGTGAATGAGGCCGCTAACCCCAACGGTTCTCTCAATAACATCGCTGGTATTACTAACCAAGCCGGAAATGTTTTAGGGATGATGCCCCACCCGGAACGGGCCGCCGATGGCAGTCTTGGTTTAGTCGACGGCAAAGGCTTATTTGAAGGGTTGTTAAACCTCGTTGCCGGATAGTTTTAGGATTGGACGACAGCAAAAAAACCGATCTAAACGACCATTGAGTTACTTAAAAGGCATCTAATCGCCCCGGCTCAAAATTTAAGAGGGCGTCGGTTGAGACTCTAGGTATTGCAAAAATTCCAGGAGCTCGTCGTCGGACAGAAGTTGGCGCGATCGCTTCCCATAGGTTTCGAGCAAATAGGTGCGTCCCTGCTCACTCGACCAGCCCAAACGCTTGAGTTCCACGTCACTGCGGGCAATAATCTCAGAAAAATCCAACGCGTCTGTCGAGGTGCCTGCTGATTCAAAGTCGAGGGTTGCGTCTGGTGTCGCTTGAGTCTGCTCTAGGGGGATTTGAGGCGTCTGGTCTACAACTTTAGCCGGAGATGGCAAGGACAAATCATTTTGATGACTCGGTGTCGGGGCTGGGGGGGTCGGGGCTGTAACTGTTGGTGGGGCGATCGCCGGGGCGGGTTTTGCCGGGACTGTCGGAGCCGGAGCTTGAGGCGGCAGAGTTGGTTTCGTAGGGGCTGGGGCTGGAATTGCCCCAGATCCGAGAAGATTTAAAGCCCGGATTCTCGCTTGATCTTCTGCCTGTTCCACGGAAGGGGCCGCCGCCAAACCACTGGCGAGTTTTTTGCCTTCCAATTCCACCACAACCCGCACAATAAACTGACCATGTTCAATGGCTGCCAGTTCACTAATTAAGCCCCCGTAGGGATAACGCTGCCGAAAAATCTCTGGTGTCATGGAACGCAATGGGAAAAGTTTGACTCAATTTATTAGTTGAGTGCAATTGTACCCTTATTCTTCCTAATTCAGGGCAATGTGATGGTGAATTCCCCAGAAGCCATGGAGAGAATTCCCTTGACAGGGTACAATATCGAAAAAGCATTGTGACTAGATAGTCAACACGTACGTCTAGTGGCTAGGTCATTTAGATTTTGCCATTGTCCCGGCCACGATTGTATCGGACGATCCTCCTTTAATCACATTGCTTGTTTTCCCGTTGGGTTTGCTTAGCCACAGGCAGTCCCTGCTCTTTTCCTGAAACACGTCTTTTTGGGTCAGTTTCAGAACCAAGTCCCCGCCATAGCCGTTTCCTAAACGTAATGACCTCTAGAAGGGTTGGCGCGGGAGCTCCCCTGTTCGATGTTTGCTCAAGTTTTTCGACTGTGTACTTGCGAACTTGTCATTTCCTGAGGTGTTATCGGCCTCGCCCCCATAAGGCTTTGTTTTCTTCGTAAAACAGGCCATCCTTTCGGAAAGGACATTGTTTTGATCAGTCAACCTTGGGGTTCCTGGGGAATTTGTGGCGTTTCCCATCAGAAATACAGGTCTGTTGACTGTCTCGGTTTAATGATAGCGATAAACAGCAGGCTGATACTGCTTTTCTGATGGACTGTTGTCGTTTCACTTTACTTTCTAACGAAAAGGATAGTTTTGCATGGATTTTTCAATCGCCACACTGCTGTCTTTCTTTACAGATGACAAATTGGTTGCCGGTAAATTCCTCGAAAAGAAATTAGAGTGTCGCTCTGAGGAAGATACAGAACAGCTCCAGATTATTCTTGATGCCCTAGAGCGCTCGAATATTTTGGTAAAGGAACGGGGCAAATATCGCCGGGTACCGGAAGCGGATGTGGTCGAGGCAAAGCTACGGTGTTCGAGTAAGGGTTTTTGTTTTGCGATCCAGGATTCTGAGGACGCTGATGATATTTACATTCGTGAAAGTTATCTCAGCAATGCTTGGAACGGCGATCGCGTTTTGGTCAAGATTATTAAAGAAGGAACGCGGCGGCGATCGCCAGAAGGGGTGGTGCGTTTAATTTTAGAACGGGCTAATCCTTCCCTCCTAGCGCGAGTCGTGCAAAAAGAAGAAGGTTTCCGGGCAGTGCCCCTCGATGATCGCCTCTTGTTTGAGCTTGAACTCCAGGACGAAGCGGACCGGCTCCAGCAGGCCATTGATCACCTCGTCCATGTCTCCGTGGTGCAATATCCCATTGCCCAGTACCTCCCCCAGGGGTCTGTCACGAAAGTGTTGGGAAGTGATGCCGAGGCCGCCGCAGATACAGATATTGTCTGTTGTAAGCATGATTTACTGCGCCAATTTCCCGAGGAAGTCTTGGCCGCCGTTAAGGACATTCCTACAAAACTAACCAAAAAAATGCTCGCCAAGCGGCGGGATTTTCGCGACCAATTGACCCTCACCATCGAGGATGAAATTCACCTCACCCCAGGGAACCAAGCCTTTATTGAAAATGCATTTACGCTCCAAAAAACCGAAGCTGGACAGTGGCAACTGGGAATCCACCTGGCGGATGTGGCAGAATTTGTTCCGGCCCAGGGGGTTCTGGATCGGTGGGCGAAAAAACATGGCACGGCGGTGTTTCTCTGTCAAATGACCATTCCGCTATTTCCACCAGAATTTAAAGAGAAAGTAGAACTGCGTCCTGGGGCAGATCGTCTCACGATGTCCATTCTCCTCACCTTTGATGACCAGGGGAACGTGGCAGAATTTGAAATTACCCCCAGTGTGATCCGCGTTGATCACAGCCTGAGCTACCAAAAAATCCAACATCTCCTCAGCAGTGGGGAAACCGCAGAGGCTGAGTTGGCCGATGCCGCAACTCTGTTGAATGATTTAATTTTTAACCTCAGTCCTTTGGTCAAAGCCCAACGCTTGCAACGGGGCGGCTTCCAGATTTCCTTACCCGAAGTGACTTCTGCCTTTAAGGATGAAGGGCGCTTTGGGACGATGATTGTCTCACCAAGCTTGCCGGTGCGGTCTCTCTTGGCAGAGGTGATGATCCTGGCGGGTCGAGCAGTGGCCCAACACATGCTGGCCCTAGAACTGCCGGCCATCTATTGCTACCAAGCGAATCCTGATTTTGAGAGCCTCGAAAATCTGATTAAATTGGGCAACAATCTAAACCTCAAGCTCAAGCTCGAATCGGAGGAAGAACTTTTACCCCACGATTATCAGCACTTTATTCAGGAGTTTAGCCAGACGGACATGACAAAGATCCTGAACTATCTGCTTCAGGAAACCCTGGATGTTCCCCGCTATGGCGCTCACCCCCACCCCCACTTTGGCTTGGCCTACCGGGACGGTTATACCCGTGTCTGTGCGCCGGGGCAACGCTATGGTGACTTGGTGATGCAGCGAATTCTAAAACTTATTTTCTCTGAGGGCCGCGATCGCCGATCCAGTCGCGTGAAAGTCGGGGTCAACCTCGGCAGTAGTACTTGCCACAATCAAGTCAATTGGAAGGTATTGCCAACGCCGATCCAAACGGAACTGGAAGAAACCATTGCCAGCTTGATTTTGCAACTCAACGATCAAGAAAAAGTGGCCGATGACGCCGAAAAGGATCTCCAGGGACTCCAAAAGGCTGAAAAAATGAAGGCCCATACGGGACATACCTTTAAGGGGTTGATCACCGGAGTGCAGTCCTATGGTTTCTTTGTGGAAATTGAGGATCTCCTCGTGGAAGGCCTCGTCCATGTCAGTTCCCTCAAGGATGACTGGTACGAATATCGCGCTCGCCACAGTTGCTTGGTGGGTCGGAAAAACCGCACCGCCTATCGCCTCGGCAATACCGTCGATGTGGAAGTGAAGAGTGTCGATTATTATCGGCAACAAATTGATCTGGCGATCGCCAAAAATACCAACTCAGACCCAGATGATCCGGCTTCGGAAAATTGGGAAGAAGAATAGCCACAAGCGGATTGCTTAACTAATACGCTTTAACACCAGAGGGAAGTAGTCAACCTTCCCTCTTTTTTTATGCTATTAGGGCATCCACTCCAGGAAAAAACCCACCTTACTTTCTTTCGCGGCACTCGAATTATGCTTTTGAATTTCTGTCGCTGCCCGCCAGTGGGATGTGAAGGCATAGCCTGCCCCTAGGGTTGTGATCCCCATTTCCTCTGGGGTGGCCAGATTAACAAACTGTTGACTCAGGCTAATGGTCGAGGCCCCGGACCGAGACAGATTAAGCTGCACCTTAGCACCCACCTCTAGGCCTTCCCGTTGGTAATCTTGACCCGAAAAGGATTGATAGCCGAGACTAGGGGCAATATTAAGGCGGCTACCGAGGGGGAGTAAGTAATAGTTAGCCCGGGCGGCCACCTGGGTGCGATCGCCACTAAAAAGGGTGTGACCTTCGGCGCTGAGGGTCAGGGGGAAATCGGGCCGCACAAAAATATCTTCGACGCCGACACTGATGCCCCCCTGGTGATCGTTGCTGGGAAATTGGGCGTAGCCAAGCCGCCAGCGGGTTTGAAAACTTGGTTCGTGGCGAATACTGTGGAGCACATCGGGGATGCCTTCTTGACTCCACCGTTGGAGCACAGGGCTATTGTCGAAGGTTTCTGGGGGTAAATCGATTTGCTCTGGGGTAAGGGTTTGGGTTAGACCCATAGGGGCACAGGCGATCGCCAAACCACTGCCCAACACAACGTTGAATAATCCGTTTCTCAAGGTTAACGCTCCCCAGCACCACAAATATTTTTCCTATCCTAGACTATCCCGCAAACAGATCAAGGGGGAAATGGCCATAGGTGCCGGCCAACTCCGGTTCAGGGGATTGCAGCGCCACCAAAACGCCCCGGTACTGCCCCACATAGTCATCGAGGTAATGGCTCATTTTTTGGGTATTAAATTTTAAATACACCGGGCGATCGCCCCATTCATCTGGATCAATGGCGATCGCCGCATCATAGCCCAAACCCCGGAGATACTGTTGCACCGTTGCAGTCGCCACAGCAACGTTATCCGCACAGATGCCGATATTTTCCCAGTCCGCCGCCTGACAAGCCAAGCGCAGCTTTTGCCGGAGTGTTTCCCGTTCGGCTTCTGATTCTTGGACAGGGGTGGTCACACAACTTTTTTGCTGCAAAAAGGCGATCGCCGCCGTCAACTCTGGGGAAATACTCATCGGTTATGTCACAAAATAGGCTCGATTTAGCCTATCAGAATCCCTGGGGCTAGATCCATTCCTCATCCTCGTCGGGATCTACCCTAGGGGAGGCTTCCTCTTCGGAAGTATAGGGGGGCGTCAAAATTCGATAGTCGGCGTCATAGACAGTACCTGTGTCATCCTGGGCATTGGTAGACTTTGCAGGCGGTTTGGGCGTCGGTGGCTTTGGCATTGCCGCCTCTGGGCCGGGACTAGGACGGGGACGCTGGGGTTTGGGTTGGGGGCGAATTTGTGGTTCCCCTTCACCCGTTTGGGGGGGCTGGGGACGGGTCGGCTGTTTGGGGGGTGATTCGATGTCCCAGGTTTCTTCGTCCTGGGTTTCTAGTTCCTTGTCGGTCCAATCATAATTAGCGCGGCTCCGTTCCCAATCTGAACGACCGGTGCGGCGATCGGGCTGGCGGGGAGGGCGTTGTTTCAGGCGTTCGAGGCGAGGATTTGGGCGATTGCCTCGGCTATTGGAACTCGGATTTGTCCCTTTTAAAAAAAGCTGCAAGAGCAAACTCAGAAGCAACCCAAGCAAGACCGCTGCGATAAACCAAATGCTGAGGGGCAACTGCCAAGGAATCGTGCGGTTAAATAAAACGAGACCCAGCGCCTGACTATTTTGCAGTAGCAGAACCGCCCCTCCCCCCAGGAAGAGTAGCAATAGAAATAACAGTGGCGACCTAGACTCCATAAACAATCAAGGGCGATCGCCTAGGGCGTTTCCGGCTCTTCGGTGGGAGATTGGGCCGGAGTTGCTGTGCCTGTACGTTCCAAAGCCTGATCTACCTGGGCTAACAGATCCTTAAGCACCTGTTCGTCTGGATATAATTTCACCAGCCGTTGTAAGTGGGGACGCGCCCCTTCTAAATCTCCTAAGGCTAAACGAGCCTGCACCAAACCTTGTAGCGCATTTGTGTTGTCTGGCTCCCGTTCCAAAACCGCCAAAAACCCAGCTTCCTGTTGTTTCAATTGGGCTTCTTGATCTGCCTGGGGATTCCGAGCGACTTCATTTGTCGGTTGTCTGACGCTGTCAATGATGCCTCCGATCACTGGCACCATCGCAGTTCCCGCAAAGGAGCCGGCACCAATAAACAGGATCACTTTTGTCCAAAATTTCTGTTTTTTTTGTTTGCCTGTGGCGGCTTGATCAGAAAAAAGAGGCATGGGTTGAGGGGGTGACTTAAAAATCCTATCTATTTTAGCCCATGGCCATGGGAGTTCTAGAAAATGGGATTTAATGGGAAAGGCTGCCATTTCCCAACATTTTTTAACCCTTGATCTATGTCTGCTTCTAAGTCTCCAGCCCCTTTATTGGCCTACTTCACCGCTTTTTTTTACATCCTTTTTAGCCTCATCCCCGATAGTCATAGCATGATGGTGGCCTGGTCTTGGGTGTTTGTGTGGCAGGTGGGTCTGTTCTGTCCTTTGTTGTGGTTTTTGGTGCAACTGTGGGACAACCGCCGTCTCTATTTGTTGGGCAACGGGTTTGATCTGGGTTTAATCGCAATTGTCGTCAGCTTGGGGGTTTCTACCCTGGGAACCGAGTTTCCCCAGCAAGCCCGCTGGCAAGCCTGGGCCTGTTTCGGGTTCATCGCAGCGCTTTATCCCATTAGCCGTTGGCTCAATAGTGTGACTGGTCGTTATCAGTTGTTTTTGGGACAAGGATATTTAAGTTTGGCCTTTGTTGCCTTTAGTTTGGCGCTGTGGCTCAGTCGGACATTTTTGCCAGAAATTGAACGGCTCCGAGATTTGGGTGTTGATGGGGCAGTGCAACAGTTCGATTTTTCGCTGCTGGAACTGCGCAATTGGGCTCCCTTGGGTCACCAAAATTATGTGGCCGGTTATTTAATTCTGTGTTTACCGACTCTCCTGGGCTTGGCGATCTTACATCGGGATTGGCGGCGCTGGCTTTGGCTGACGGGGGTGGTGATTGGTGCGGTAGATCTGTATACCACAAGCTCTCGGGGAGGTTGGCTCGGATTGGCGATCGCCTCAGTGGTGGCCTTTGGCTTTGCCTGGGGGTTTAGTCAGATTCGCAAGTTTTATTTGGTGCTGGCGGGGGTTATTTCCACGGGGGTTTTGGGGATTTTTGTGCTGACCAATAACCGCCTCTACAATCTCGTGGTGCCGATTTTGCAGGGGGAATTTGGGGAATTAAATTACCGTTGGGTCAATGCCCAGGTGGGTGGGGCCATGGGTCTCGACCATTGGTGGACGGGGGCCGGTTTAGGGAATGCGTTCCTGTTGTATCAAAACTACCGCCCGATCACGGCAGGTCGCCTCTCGGAAATTATCTACCAACTCCACAGCACGCCGGTACAACTCTGGGCCGAAATGGGCATCTGGGGCTTGGGCCTGTTCTTTGGCTCCATTATTTTTTTAGGGGTAATCCTTTGGCGACTGCGGGGCGATGTTAAAGCGATGGTGCGAGAAGACCGCATTTTGTTGGGCAGTATCTACACCGGGCTAATCGGCTATTGGGCCTTGAGTTGGACGGATTACCAACTAGATAACGTGGCCATTAGTGGCATCATTACAATTCTGGTGGCGTTACTGGCGGCGATCGCCCGTCAAGATCACCCCCAAAGGTCTCTCCCGTCCCAGCCAAATCCAGAAAAATTTTTAGGCAAGCCCCGGCTCGTCGCCCTCGGTCTAGTGGGGGTCTACGGTGCCGTTGCCATCTGGTTAGCGCCAATCCAAGCCGCCTGGGAGCGATCCAGTACGGGATTTTTAGCGTTGCGCCAGGAAACTCCTGATTACGATCGGTTTGTCGAAAATTTGACTGCAGCCCATGATCTCGCCCCCTGGGAGCCTTACTACAGCTATCAACTAGGCTGGAACCTAGGCGAATTGGCCCTCCAAACCGCAGATTTAGAACAACGGCAACGCTATCTCCAGGAAGCGATCCAATGGTTTGACCGGGGCAACCAGGCTTCCCCCTACCGGGAATTTGGCCGCAGCAACGTCGCCTGGCTCCACATCGCGAACAATGAACCCGATTTAGCGACGGCGGAATTTTACGAATCGGCCCAGCTTGTGCCCGCGAAACGAGGTGTTTTCTATGGGTTGGGTTTAAGTCTGCTGGCCGAGGAAAAAACGGATCTCGCAGTTGAGGCGATCGCTTTAGAAATTCTGCGGGACCCCCAATTTATCACCAGTCCCATTTGGCGGGCCGGGGGCTTAGGGGAGCTTTATCCGGCGGTGGTGGCGCGGGTGATGGGTCACTACGAACAGCTACTTGAGCAATACCCCGACGATCCGTTGTTACATCGCTGTCGGGGCGGCATTGCTTGGTGGATTGGGGATTTTGCCCTCGCAGAAACAGAATTTCGGCAGTATTTCGACCCCACAGTCCTCGGTTTACTCCCCGATCGAGATGCTCTCAGTCAGGAAACGGCGATCGCCCAACTGCAAGCCACCTGGGAAAACCCAGAAAAACGCTTAGAACTTTTAGAAGAAGCCTGGGCAGAGGTTTCGCCCCAACAGCCCCTCAGCGATCAACAGCGGCAAGAGTTTTTAACCACCATGGCCAATAGCCCAGATTTTGCCACTTGGATTCGCGTTAATGCTCCAGCCCTCCAGTATCGTCGCCAGCGCAGTGGATTTAATGTGAATAGTCGTCACATTGATGGAGACAACCCCACGGATTTTTGGACAGTGAGCGAAAATCTTGCGATTACTACTTGGTTCGGCGAATTTTTCCCCGCCGTCGTCTATGAGCCTCGCTTTGACTTGCAATTGCAGCCCCTACGGGAAAGCCTCTATGCAGCCCTTGAGACGGACAATTAACCCCTAGAAATTCAGCCAATTACTCAGACCAGCGGGTAACGGCAGAAAAATCAACGCCACAAAAACCAAGGTAACCATCCCTAACAGATCACGGCGATTATCCAAATCCGTTACATCGTTGAGGGCGGGTTGGTTCGCGATGGGCATCAGCAGGGCGAAAATCGCCAGGAAGAGAAAATTTGGCTGCACAAAGGCGATCGCAATCATACAAATCCGCGTTACCTGGGCAATAATCCCCGCCGTCCGCTGGCCGAAAACAGCATGGGTCATCAAACCACCATCCAATTGACCAATGGGTAAGAGTTGCAAGCCCCCCAACATCAGGGCCACATAACCGGCGATCGCCACCGGGTGTAAATCCAGGGCCATATCTGGGGTGAACTGACTCCCCAAAGCCAAACGACTCATCAGGCCCAGAAGGAGGGAAAACCTCGGATTAAATTCATTAAAGGCCAACAGCGTTGATTCTTCTGGCAAGGGCACCACTTGAGAAAGGCCCAGGCCCACCCATAAGCAAGGCAGGGTCAGGAGCATCCCGATCCAGGAACCCGCCACCGCAAAATCAAATAGGGCTTGGCGATGGGGAATAGGGGATTTCCGCTGGGTATAGGCTCCTAGGGTACCGATAAAGAAAGGAATGGGGACGAAATAGGGGAGCGTCGTCTTAATTTTGTAATAGGCTGCTGCGCCATAATGGCCCAATTCATGGCAGCCGAGAATCCCCACCAAGAGCAGACCATAGGGTAAACCCTGCCAAAGAATACTTGGATTTTGTTGGATGACATCCGGGGCCACCCCCTGCAATTCCAAACCCATTACGGTGGTGGTAAACAAAGTAATCAAGGCCAAGGCGATCGCCAAATCTGGGCGCGTGAGGGGTTCCTCTTGCTTTTGGGACTGCTGGACCACTTTCCATGGGTTGGGGACGAGGGCAAAAAACGGTTGACCCCGGAGACTTTCCTGGAAGACCACAATAAAGCGATCGCCAAAAAGTTGTTCAATGTTGTCCCGAATTGTTTTGTAGGCTTCCTGGGGGACTGCGCGCAGTTTGCCCCGACAGAGGATCGCCTGGGGATAGTAATCAATATTCTGGAGATAATAAACCCCCCAAGGGAAACAATCCCGGAGCGCTTTTTCTTCCTTGGTGCTAATGGGGCGGAGCTTAGAGTCTTCCTTTTTCAGGGCAGCAGCTTGGTCTAATTTTTCTAAATCCAGGCTTGGGGTCTGGGGCGCAGTCGGTGGCGAGCTGGGATCCGCAGATTCGTCGGGTTTGGGTTTCCCCCAGTCCAATAAACTCCAATACATAAACGGCGAAAGGATCAACAGCGGCAACATCACCAACAGGGGCATTGGTTGGGTGGCCCCAAAAATCAAAATCCAAACCAGCCAGGCGGAAGCAGGCAACATCATCACCAGCCAGAGTAAGCCCAATGGTGCTTTATTTTCCGGCGGTACAGTGCGGCGAATGAGGGCGTAGGTCAATACCCCCATAACAAAGAAAAGCAGCCAAACTTCCATGAACTTTCAATTGAATCCTTGCTAAAAAATGTGTGGCACAAGCAAAATAATTGCCCCTGCTTTGTGGCGATCGCCCCTAGCGGGAAAATTGTCGAAACCTCACCCCAATGCAACAATGGTAGCGACTGTTTAACATTTCAACATGAGTAGGGACTCCCCCCGTGCAGACTCCCCCCAAACCGCCCCGCAACCTTTTTGAAGACATCTACGCCTTCGCTCCCAATCGAGAGACCCTCGGTGGCACAGCCTACTTTATCGCAAAACCCGGTGGTGGTCTGTTGGTTGATTGCCCCCCCTGGCACCCAGAGACCCTCAACTTTTTGCAGGCCCAGGGCGGCGTCAAAACCCTCTACATCACCCAGCGGGCCGCCATTAGCAACCAAGTCGCCAAGATTCAACAGGCCCTCGGTTGTGCCATTGTGATCCAGGAGCAAGAAGCCTACCTGATGCCAGAGGCCGACGTGACTCCCTTTCGGGATGATTGGCAAGAAGGCGATTTTCGGGGGATTTGGACACCAGGGTTTTCTCCCGGTGCTTCCTGTCTCTATTATGACCAACTGGGGGGCTGTCTGTTTACAGGGCGGCATCTCCTCCCCAATCAAAAGGGCGAAATTCTCGCCCTGCGCACCGCCAAAACCTTCCACTGGGGCCGCCAACTCAAGGGCATTGAAAAGCTAATCGAAACCTTTAAAAGTCAGCCCCTGGAATATCTCCTGCCCGCTGCAAATACGGGTTTTCTCCGGGGAACGGGTTATCTGGCGGGGGCTTACCCAAAATTACAACAGGCGATCGCCCTGTCCCAGGCCCAACCCCTTGTGCATCTCTAAAGCCCTTCATCTCGGTGAAATTAACCCAGAGGCGATCGCCCTTTGCCCATGGCTCCCATCTCAGGCAATGCGACTATATAATAAAGGCTATGTGGAAAATCATGGCCTAACCTTACCCAGCGATCCTGAAGGTCTGCCCTTGAATTTTCCCTGATTTTTTCCCTGTCCATCCCCAAAACATTAGCATCGAGCTTCCATGGTTCAATCAACTACCTCCTATCAACACCTTTCTAGCCAAGCCGTCCCCTACAGCTATTCCATGGGCGGGGCGGTGGTGCCGATGGTTGTCGAACAATCTGGCATGGGAGAACGGGCCTTCGATATTTACTCCCGCCTGCTACGGGAACGGATTGTGTTCCTCGGTACCGCCATTGATGACACCGTTGCTGATTCTGTGGTGGCCCAGTTGCTCTTTTTAGACGCTGAGGATGCCGATAAAGATATCCAACTCTATATCAATTCTCCCGGTGGTTCCGTTTACGCGGGGATGGCGATCTACGACACCATGCAACAGATTCGCCCCAATGTGGTGACCATTTGCTACGGCATCGCTGCCAGTATGGGGGCCTTTCTCCTATCGGGGGGCACCAAGGGTAAGCGGATGGCCCTCCCCAGTTCCCGGATTATGATTCACCAGCCCCTCGGCGGCGCCCAGGGCCAAGCGGTGGATATCGAAATTCAAGCCAAGGAAATCCTCTACATCAAAGATAAATTAAATACATTGATCGCCGACCATACGGGTCAACCCTTTGATAAGGTGGCAGAAGATACCGAGCGGGACTTCTATATGTCCGCCGAAGAGGCTTGCCAGTATGGTTTGATCGACAAAGTGATCGCCCCGAACGCTGCTTAACTCCCATCGCTCACGTTATCCATAGGCCCTACTTCAAAACCCATGTCTAAATACGACTCCCATCTCAAATGCTCCTTTTGTGGTAAGTCCCAAGAACAGGTGAGAAAGCTCATCGCCGGGCCGGGGGTCTATATTTGTGATGAATGTGTCGAGTTGTGTAATGAAATCCTCGATGAGGAGCTCATGGAAAATGCAGCGGGCATGGGCATGGGGCGATCGCCAGAGAAAAATCCCCCCAAGGATCCCCCCGAAAAGATCAACTTTGAAGATATCCCCAAACCCAGGGAAATTAAGCATTACCTCGATGAGCACGTCATCGGTCAAGACGAAGCGAAAAAAGTCCTTTCCGTGGCTGTCTATAACCATTACAAGCGCCTGAGTTTGATGGAAGAGGACGACGCCAATCCCATCGCCGACGGCATTGAACTCCACAAATCTAATATTCTCTTGATTGGGCCGACGGGATGCGGTAAAACCCTCCTCGCCCAGACCCTCGCGAAGATCCTTGATGTACCCTTTGCGGTGGCTGATGCCACGACCCTCACCGAGGCAGGCTATGTGGGAGAAGATGTCGAAAATATCCTTCTGCGCCTTTTGCAGGTGGCCGATCTCGATGTGGCAGAAGCCCAGCGGGGAATTATCTACATTGACGAAATCGATAAAATTGCCCGCAAAAGTGAAAACCCCTCCATTACCCGTGACGTGTCGGGAGAAGGGGTACAACAAGCCCTGTTGAAAATGCTGGAAGGCACTGTCGCCAATGTGCCGCCCCAGGGAGGCCGAAAGCACCCGTACCAGGACTGCATTCAAATTGATACCCGCAACATTTTATTTATTTGTGGTGGGGCCTTTGTGGGTCTCGATAAGGTGATCGAGCGGCGGGTCGGCAAAAAAAGTATGGGCTTTGTGCGGCCTGGGGAAGAGGGCAGCGCCAAGGAACAACGCACTGCTGAATTACTCCAGCATCTTTCTCCAGAGGATCTCGTTAAGTACGGGATGATTCCAGAGTTTATTGGGCGGATTCCGGTGATTGCTTCTTTGAGTCCCTTAGATGAGGAAGCTCTGGTGGAAATTTTGACCCAACCGAAAAATGCCCTCGTCAAGCAGTACAAAAAACTCCTGAAGATGGACAGCGTGCAGTTGGAGTTTGAACCCACCGCCATCCGGGCGATCGCCCAGGAAGCTTACCGCCGCAAGACGGGAGCCAGGGCGCTACGGGGCATTGTCGAAGAATTAATGCTCGATGTGATGTACGAACTGCCTTCCCGTAAGGATGTCAACCGCTGCACGATTACGCCAGAAATGGTCGAAAAACGCTCCACAGCTGAGTTGCTACTACATCCGTCCTCCTTACCCAAACCGGAATCCGCTTAGGGACAATGGCGATCGCCCAGGTGCGGGGAGTCCCCCACTATTACGAATGGATTTGTCGCGGGGGCCGCGATCTCCACAAACCCACGATGCTATTTGTCCATGGTTGGGGGGGATCAAGTCACTATTGGCGCAGCACTGCCACGGCCTTCAGTGAACATTTCAATTGTCTGATCTATGACCTGCGGGGCTTTGGTCGTTCTGAGCTTCCCGTCGATTACAGCGGCGACTATGCCCTAGACGATTATGCTCTAGATCTAGAGGCACTGCTGCGGCAGTTAGACATCAACGACAAAATTATCCTCAATGCCCATTCCATGGGGGCTTCGATCGGGGCGATTTTTGCAGAGCAGTTCCCCCAGCGCCTAGACCGGGCGATTTTGAACTGCAACGGGATTTTTGAATATGATGCCCGCGCCTTTGGCACTTTCCAGAAAATTGCTGGCACCATCGTACGCTTACGGTTCCCTTGGTTACGCCAGGTGCCGGGAATGGATCGCTTGGCGATCGCCCGTTTTTTGCAGCAACCGATTTCACCAACAGAACGGCGGCAATTCCTGGATGATTTTTTAAAGGCTGATAATCGCGCCGCTGCAGGTACTCTACTGGCTTCGGTCAATGAAATGATGGTGACCCGTTTACCCCAAGCACTCCGCAATATCCAGTGTCCGACCCTACTCCTCGCCGGGGAAAAAGATCAAATTATTCCGGCAGCCATGGCGAAAAGGGCGATCGCCCTTAACCCAAACTTTCAATACATTGAAATTCCCCAGGTGGGACACTTCCCGATGCTCGAAAATCCCCACCTCTACCAAGCGGAAATCCAGCAATTTCTCAGGGACAAAATTCCCGGATAGTATTTATTCTTGGGATCCCTCAAAGAATGATACGCTCTAACAGAACATCAAAAATTGACGAGAAAATTCTGATGCGTATTTTGTTTGTTTCTGCCGAGGCTGCTCCCATCGCTAAAGCTGGAGGCATGGGAGATGTGGTGGGATCACTGCCTAAAGTTTTACGGCAGTTAGGACATGACGCGAGAATTTTCTTACCCTATTACGGCTTTCTCAACGACAAACTCGACATCCCTGCAGAACCCGTTTGGTGGGGCAGTGCGATGTTCAATACGTTTGCCGTTTATGAAACCGTATTACCCAACACCGATGTGCCCCTTTATCTGTTTGGCCATCCCGCCTTTGACGGACGACATATCTATGGCGGGCAGGATGAATTTTGGCGCTTTACCTTTTTTGCCAATGGGGCCGCCGAATTTATGTGGAACCACTGGAAACCCCAGATCACCCACTGTCACGACTGGCACACAGGCATGATCCCGGTGTGGATGCACCAATCTCCGGATATTAGCACGGTGTTTACGATCCATAACTTGGCCTACCAGGGGCCTTGGCGGGGTTTCTTGGAGCGCAATACTTGGTGTCCTTGGTATATGGATGGTGATAATGTGATGGCCTCGGCGCTGATGTTCGCCGATCAAGTGAATACCGTATCTCCCACCTATGCCCGACAAATCCAAACCAAAGTCTACGGTGAAAAATTAGAGGGTTTATTGTCTTGGATCAGCGGCAAAAGTCGTGGCATCGTTAACGGCATTGACGTAGAACTTTATAACCCTTCCAATGACCAGGCCCTGGTGAAGCAATTTTCGACCACTAATCTTGAGGATCGGGCCGCCAACAAAGTAATCATCCAGGAAGAAACGGGACTAGAGGTCAACTCTAAGGCATTTTTGATGGCAATGGTCACCCGCTTAGTGGAACAAAAAGGGATTGATCTGCTGCTGAATATCCTGGAGCAGTTTATGGCCTACACTGACGCCCAGTTAATTGTCCTCGGCACTGGCGATCGCCACTACGAAACCCAACTCTGGCAAACCGCCTACCGCTTTAAGGGACGGATGTCCGTACAACTGCTGTATAACGATGCCCTCTCCCGCCGCATCTATGCGGGTTCCGATGTGTTTTTGATGCCGTCGCGCTTTGAGCCCTGTGGCATTAGTCAAATGATGGCGATGCGCTATGGTTCCGTGCCCATTGTGCGGCGCACCGGGGGTTTGGTCGATACGGTCTCCTTCCATGATCCCATTGCCCAAACCGGGACAGGCTTTAGCTTTGATCGCTACGAACCCCTGGATATGTACACCTGCATGGTGCGGGCCTGGGAAAGTTTCCGCTACAAAAAAGACTGGGCCGAACTGCAAAAACGGGGAATGAGCCACGACTTTAGCTGGTACAAATCTGCCGGAGAATACCTCAAGATGTACCGCCAAAGCATTAAAGAAGCCCCGGAATTAACGACCGATGAAGCGGAAAAAATTACCTATTTAGTGAAAAAGCACGCCATTTAGTGTCAGCTAGCTGAAAAACTCTGGCATAGCTCTTTTAGCCAAGCAATGTCTTGGTGACGGTCTGTTCTAATTTCCAGTAATTGCACGCCCTGGGTCGGTAAATTTTCGCAGGCTTGAATCAATTCTGTTTTTGTGCGAATGGTTTGGTACTGAACACCATATAAATCACATAGTTGAGAAAAATGAACCGTTTGGGGCGTCGCAAAATAATCCTCAAAAATATCTTTTTCCCCGGCAATCGGTAACATTTCAAAGATGCCGCCACCTTGATTATTGATCACAATAATGGTGAGAGAACCAGTAAATTTTGATAATGTCAAAAAACCATTAGTGTCGTGGAGGAGCGCCAGATCTCCCGTGAGCAAGACACAGGGAGAATGATTCTCTGCAACACCCAAAGCCGTCGAAAGGGTGCCATCAATGCCATTAGCTCCTCGGTTGAAGTAGGGCAAAATTTGCTTGTCATTTAACTGCCAGAAAAATTCGCCATAGCGAACCACCATACTATTGGCGAAAAAAATAGCTGTTTGCTCTGGTAACGCTCTGGCTAAACAGTAGGCGATCGCCGCTTCGTTGAGATTTTGTTCTGCCTGGAAAACCGCTACCAGTTTCGTGCGAATTTTTGCTTCCTGGGTCTGCCACAGATCGAAATAGGGCAAACCTTTTTCGTTGTCGGAAAAGATCCCCAAATATTTCAGGGTACGGAGATTAACGGCCAGATGTTGGTGGGGACGATGGAGGGGGTCAAAGTTATCGGCCCGCTCACTCAAGATGTAAGTTTGAATCTGTTGTGCTTCAAGCCAGGCCCGGAGAATTTTACTGGTGGGTAAGGCGCCAATTTGAATCACAATTTCCGGCTTGAGGGTTTCCGCCAGTTTTTGATCCCGCAGAATAAAATCGTAGGTGGTCACTAAACCCTGGGGAAAATAATGGGCGTAGTTTCGCACAGGGGAGAGGGCTTCAGCTAAAATCGGAAAACTCAAATACCCAGACAACTGGGCGATCGCCGCCGCATAATCATCAGGATCACTGGGCTGATCCACCCCAGCAACAATTAGCCCCCGGGAATAATTTTTCCAGACTTCTGTGGGCAAAATATCCGAGGAAAATTCTGCCTTTTCCTGGGGCTGAATCCCGGCAAAAAAATCCGCCTTGATAACCTGTTTGAGGTGCGTGACTGAATCATTGGGAGTCGGCGCAAGGGGATCTCGAAAGGGACAATTGAGATGCACGACGCCCTTTTGGGGAAATTGCGATCGCCGCCAAGCTTGCACTATCGTTTGCCGGGCATAGCGCAACATTTCAACGGTGCCCAAAGGCGTCGCCATTTCACTAAACCACTGGGCGAAAGTCCCAAATAGCTTGATCTGATCAATGGTTTGCCCCGAATGACAATCCCGCAATTCTGGGGGGCGATCGCCCGTGAGAATAATCAAAGGCACGGCACTTTGGTAGGCTTCAATCACCGCCGGATAAAAATTAGCCCCCGCTGTCCCGGAGGTACAAACCAGCACCGTCGGTAAACCAGAACTTTTCGCCAAACCCAGGGCAAAAAATGCCGCCGACCGTTCATCTAAAATGGGGATCGTTTTAATTTTTGGGTGACGGGCTAGGGCAACGGTGAGGGGCGTAGAGCGTGAACCGGGACAAATCACCGCCGAGCGCAAGCCTAAACGAACGAGGGTTTCTACCATCACACCTGCCCAAAGACTATTCAGATTACTAAAATCTAGACCCATACCTGTCGTGCTGAATTATGTTCCCAAATCGCCCAGGATACAATTAAAGCACTGATTTTCGGTAGTCTCGAAAGCTTCGTTTAAGATGCAGTCGGATTTTTGGCGCGGGCTTCGAGATCTGCAAGGGTTTGCAAGACTAAACGTTTTGCCTCTAGTTGCCAGCCCCACCGTTGAATTTGGATGGCTGCGGGCAGGGCGATCGCCGGGGCAAGGAAATCTAAAGGCTGCTGGAGGGAAATGCCGAACAGTAAACCTAAGCCCGCAATTCCCCAAAAAGGTAAAGCCACCGTCTGTCGATTTTCCAGTACCATTTTGCCGAAAAATCCCTGGGGCATCTGGGCTAAAAGTTCGTCCTTGATCTGCTGCTGTTGTCGGGGATTCAACATAAACGCAAATTTACGGCGCAACTTTTCAATCTTGCGGGCGTCGGTACTGTATTCTGTTAGTTCATTTTCCGCCATCTGAATCAGTTTCTCTAGCTGAGCCATGGTGCTTTGGGCCTCTATCCTTAAAAATCTCTGTTTATTGTGGCATTCCCTGGGATTTTTCCTCCGGCCCCAAAAAGGCGATCGCCATCACTATTCAGTATCCTTTATGATCAACCCTTAATCTTTTCATCATTCCGACGGTTTTTTCTACCGCTGTTTCGATAAAAATTTGCTATTGTAAAGAAAGTTTAAGTAAGTTATCCAAATTTATAACAAGTCTACAAATCACCAATAAATGTGTGACGCAGACAACAAAACCGCAAAAGTAAATCATGCTAAAGATAGAGCATTGACACAGAAGCACCATGAGTATCCCAGGCTTGTTCCAGAGAACCGCTGCCCGCTTGCAAACTATGAAATCTCCCACCGCAAGACGTCTCCGTTTGACGCTATTTTGTGACTTCGATGGGCCACTGGTCGATGTTTCGGAGCGATACTATGGTACCTACCAAGCGGCTCTCCAGTATACTCAGCAGATTTACGCCCAACAGGGCATCCCTATTCCCCTCAAATACCTCGGCAAAGACCAATTTTGGCAAATGAAGCGCCAACGGGTCAGTGATATTGAAATTGCCATGCAGTCCGGGCTCCAGGAAGAGCAAATCGCCTTTTTCCTTGACCATGTCCGCACAATCGTCAACGACGAATCATTACTCCACCTCGACAAGATGCAGGGGGGCGTGAACTGGTCTTTGGCCTTGCTTCATTCCTATGGAGTAAAACTAGTACTAGTGACGCTTCGGGAAGAACAGCAGGTGCGCAAAATGCTCGACCAATATGGCCTGAAGCGCTTATTTAGTGGCATCTACGGCAGCGACGATCGCCACACGGCCTATGTAAATAATGTAGATGTGAAAACAGCCCTCCTTAAGGAAGCGATCGCCGAACAGGGAGAACTAAGCGACCAATGGCTAATGGTCGGGGATACCGAAGCTGACATCATTGCTGCAAAAAATATGAACATTCCGGCGATCGCCGTGACCTGCGGCATTCGTGATACGGCCTACCTCGAAACCTATCAGCCCGATCATTATTGCAGCGATCTGCTGTCTGTCGCCCATTTCCTGGCGGAACGCTATGGTCATTCCCCCAAGCCCCAGGGCCATCACTACTGCCTGTCGAGCATTCTCACATAATCCCACCAACGCACTAGGGGCGTACAAAGCAGCGGTGCCCATAGGCTGCTCAAAATCGCCGTCGCTAGGCCGATCCGTTGCAGTTCACCCCAGATCATCCCCGGAGAACCCAATCCCCAAAGCAGATATTGAAACGCCATAATCACTTCTGCAGCTAGGGTCATCACAAAAACCAGCAGCGCCAGGATAATAAAGTCTTCTTGGAGATAGCGTTGTTGTCGCCAGCGGGACACAAAATAGGCGACTACCACGAAGCCTGGGAGATGGGAGGGCAAGGCAGTGACCATTAAACTGTCATGGATCCAAGCAGCGGCGATCGCCCCCAAGAGGGCATAAATCATCTCCCGCTTCACACTCCAAGCAATCACCCACATCAAGAGCCACTGGGGACTAAAACCCAGAATCGTCATCCCAGGGATGCGGAGTAACAAGAGCTGGGTACACAGCAGCAGTGAGCCAAGGGTCACCAAAGCATTTATCCAGGGCAAGGCCCCTCTAGGGAGTTTGCGAAACATCTTGCTCCGGTTGCAGCTCAAAATTCAAAGGCTTCGGCTCAAAAGGGGCAACCAAGACCCACTCCAATGACCCAAGCGGAACCGTTAGCTCCACCGTCGCGATGGGGGCTGGCCCCGCATTGAAATCAATTGCCGCAATGCGACCAATGGGGAGACCCGGCGCGTAGAGGGTACTGAGATTTGAAGTGGTGACCATATCCCCTACCTTGACATCCGGTACTTTCTCATAGAAAACCATCTGGGCCTGTTGGGGATCGTTCTGGCCCCGGAGATAGCCTTGGAAACGGCTCCGGGACAACATCACACCGACTTGTTGGTTGAGATCACTGACTAGCGCGACGCGACTACTATGGGGGGTAACTTGCACCACTCTGCCCACCAACCCACCGATGCCGGTCACGGTGTCCCCAATTTTGATCCCGGCTTGACTTCCCTGACCGATGATAATCTGCTGCCACCAAGCATCGGCACTGCGACCAATCACTGGGGCGGCGATCGCCTCTGTTTGGAGCGTCTGGCGATAATCCAATAAATCTTGTAGCTGTTGGTTCTGGGCTTCGAGTTCCTCGACCCGATTTTGCAGTTCCCGCAGCTTACTATTCTGGAGCAAAATTTCCGTTTCAGCGGCAGTGAGATTGCCTTGACGCCGGAAGAAAAGCCCATAAAATTCTTGAATTGCGCTCCCCTGGGTCTGGCGCAAAAATAAAGCAGCCGAAAGGCCAACCCCGATAAAAACCAAGGTCATCCCATAGCGTTGCCACCAACGGCGGAACATTAACATTCACTCAAAAAAACGATGTGATCCATCCTAGGCTATTCGTAACGAGTATGGCTCTTAAATACCCGCTCCATATCCTTATCTTTGAAGTTTTCCAACACACGGCCTGTGCCTAAAGCAACACAGCTTTCGGCATTTGCCGCCACATGGGTAACAATGCCCGTTTCGTGACTGATTAGGGTATCGAGTCCCTTTAGTAGGGCACCACCACCGGCGAGCATAATCCCCCGGTCAATAATATCAGCGGCTAATTCCGGCGGAATCCGCTCAAGGGTGCGCTTCACGGCTTCAACAATGATCGAGAGCGGTTCGGACATGCTCTCACGGATTTCAGGGGCCTTGATGGTGACGGTGCGGGGTAAGCCGGAAAGTAAATGTAAGCCGCGCACTTCCATGATCGGCTCTTCTTCATCGGTGGGATAAGCAGACCCCAGTTGAATTTTGATATCTTCGGCGGTGCGTTCCCCAATGACCAAATTGTGGACTTTCTTCATATAGAGCATAATCGAGTCGCTGAGTTCATCCCCTGCAACCCGTACTGATTCGCTCAAAACAGTGCCCTGTAAGCTCAAAACAGCCACTTCTGTGGTACCACCACCGATATCAATGATCATGTTGCCGGTGGGTTCAGAAACAGGTAATCCCGCACCAATGGCGGCGGCAACGGGTTCATCAATGAGATAGACATCACTGGCTCCAGCTTCTTTGGCCGCTTCTTCGACGGCCCGCCGCTCTACCCCCGTAACGCCACTGGGGATCCCGATTACCATCCGGGGACGAATCAGGGGGTTACGGTTATCGTGGACGCGTTTAATAAAGTGCTTCAGCATTGCCTCAGCGGTGTCAAAGTCCGCAATCACGCCATCCCGAAGAGGGCGAATGGCAATGACATTGTCGGGGGTACGCCCTAACATTCGCTTTGCTTCTAGGCCAACGGCCAGGACTTCTTGGTTATTTTTGTTGATGGCCACAACAGACGGCTCTTGGAGAACAATCCCTTTACCAGAGACGTATACAAGGGTATTGGCGGTACCGAGATCGATACCCATGTCCCGTGAAAATGAAAAGCGACTAAATAAACCCACTTGTACGCTGACCCCTTATCTGCTGTGTGTTGAGCTGGTTTCGAACCTTGAACACATTTACATGATGATGAACATCGATGTCTTGTGTCGGCGGATCTTTAGCGAAAATTATAACTTTTGGATTTTATTATGTTTGTTCACCGGCGTCTAGCGTCCATGGACAGCTCCTGTGGGGATCAAGATTCCAAGGCGATCGCCCATTTCCCAGCGAATTTCATGGGCCATGATTAATCTTGCCAAAATGGGACTTCGGGGGGCTGATTCATCTCTTCGAGGGTTTTCCAGCCCGCTTCCCAGAGTTTTTGATCTTTTAGTTGTTTGGCATTGATCCAAAATCGGGTGTCAGGGTCACAGGAGGAAACCAATTCGGCAAACACCCATTTCCCCTCATTGCGACGGTTCATCACCTGAAAGTGACGCCAACCAAACGTCTTTTGGGTTGCAGTCCATTTAGACCCAAGGAGATGGGGAAAGCGTTGTTTTTGTTTCTTCGCCATGGCTGAATTTATGGTCTCTCACGCCTTGAAATCGGGGTCGTTTATTCTAGCTTAGTGGGAGGAGCTTTTCGGATCAAAGGCATCCCGGAGGCCATCACCAAGGTAATTTAAACTGAGCACCGTCAGAAAAATCGCTAACCCAGGAAATAGCGCCATGTGGGGGGCTGTGGTGACGAAATTTTGGGCATCGTAAAGCATCCGTCCCCAAGTTGGAATGTCCGGTGGAAACCCTAAACCGAGGAAACTGAGGGTCGATTCGGTGATGATTGCATTGCTCACGGACAGGGTGGCGGCGACGGCAATAAGGCTGACCAAATTCGGCAGAAGATGTGTCCTGAGGGTGCGGAGGGGATTGGCCCCCATGGCCTGGGCGGCGGTCACAAATTCTCGGTTTTTGAGGGTTAAGCATTGGGCACGGACTAACCGGGCGATCGCCATCCAATTCAGACTCCCAATCACCAGCACCACAAGGAGAAAGGTGCCCCATTCTGCTCCGGCGATCGCCCGCAGGGATTCCCGAAACAGATAGACCACCAGGAGTAACACCGGGAGTTGGGGGAGGGACAAAAACAGATCCGTCAAGCGCATCAACAGTTGATCGAGCCAGCCACCATAAAAGCCGGCGATCGCCCCGATGACAGAGCCTAAACTAATCGCTACGGCCATCGCTGCCAGCCCGACCGTTAGGGAAACCTTTCCTCCGAATAACACCCTCGCCAATTGATCCTGGCCGAGATCATCGGTGCCAAAGGGATGCTCCCAACTCGGCGCAAGGGCACTTCTAGCAAAGTCAATGCCATCGATGGGGGTCTGATAAATCAGCGGTAGACCAAAAATGAGTAAGGCGATCGCCCCCAGAACGATCCCCCCAAGCACTGCCAAACGATTGCGGCGAAACCGTTGCCAACTGCGCGTCTTATTCCACATCCTCGTTATCGTAATAGAAAGGACGAACGCGGGACGTGAACCCAGACGCCTTGAATTTTTTCAGTTGGAGGGGTTCCGGTTGGTTGGCGGCGACCGATACCGGAATTTGAAACTCACTAATCCCCGGTGGCACTTCTAAAATCGTGCCGACACGACCGCGATTCTCAAAGGTCGGTGAACCATTCGCATCATAAATACGACCAAATACATCCGCATCAACAATATATTTACCCGATGTGTTTGTCGCTTTGCCTTTAATCATGAAACAGTTTGCATCCTCATTGGAGCCACTGGTCACAATCCCCTGCATTTCCGCTGGACAGCGCTCATAACTTAAATCGGACAACTGAATCGGGGTGAGGGCCAAGGCTTGGCTAAAGGGGAATAGTCCCAAACAAAGCCATAAACATCCCGTGAGAAAGCTTACGATGATGCTGCGTCGTTCCATGGATTTCCTTCAATGTCGAAAATTTCCTCTAGCATAACAATTCTATTTTTTTCCCAAGACTTTCACCAGATGACAGTTCCAATCCAGCGCATCAGATAGCGAAAAAGCAGAGTATAATAACTGATTGCCCAAAATCACCAGATTCTGTTTCCCATGCAATTTATTGACCACGCTGAAATTGAAGTTATCGCCGGAAAAGGGGGAGATGGAATTGTTGCCTTTCGTCGCGAGAAATATGTGCCTGCCGGTGGGCCGGCGGGAGGTAATGGCGGCTGGGGTGGCTCGGTGATCTTCCGGGCAGAAGAAAACCTCCAAACCCTCCTCGATTTTCGCTATGCCCGTACCTTTAAAGCCCAGGACGGCGAACGGGGCGGCCCCAACAACTGCACTGGCGCTTCTGGGGAAGATCTGATTGTGGATGTGCCCTGTGGCACGGTGATTTACGACCGAGAAACCGACGAAGAAATTGGTGATTTAGTCTTCCATGGGCAAACCTTCTGCGTCGCCAAGGGCGGTAAGGGAGGACTAGGCAACAAACATTTTCTCAGTAATAAAAACCGCGCGCCAGAATATGCCCTCCCCGGCCTGGAAGGAGAAATCAAGCAACTACGTCTAGAACTAAAATTACTGGCGGAAGTGGGCATTATTGGCCTCCCCAATGCCGGGAAATCGACCTTGATCTCTGCGCTGTCAGCGGCCCGGCCTAAAATCGGTGCCTATCCGTTTACGACTCTAATCCCCAATTTAGGGGTGGTGAAACGACCGACGGGGGACGGTACGGTCTTTGCGGACATTCCGGGGTTAATTGAGGGGGCGCACCAAGGAGTGGGCTTGGGTCACGAGTTTTTGCGCCACATCGAGCGTACAAAGGTTTTGGTGCATCTCGTTGATCTCAATGCAGAAGATCCGATCAAAAATTACGAAACGATCCAGGGGGAATTAGAAGCCTATGGTCGCGGTTTGCCAGAACTTCCCCAGATCATTGCCCTCAATAAACTCGATGCCGGCGATCGCGAATTTGCTGATTTCATCACAGAAGAATTGCGGCAGCTGACCGACGACAAAATTCTGACCATTTCGGCGGTATCCCGAACAGGCTTGGAACAGTTACTACAGGAAATTTGGGACATTTTAGATCATCTCAAAGAGCTAGGCCGGAATGAAGTAGCGGAAAACCTCAGTCATGGATCTTGAACGTCTTCGCCTTTCATCTGAATGATGCGGGGTTTGAGGGCGATCGCCGGATTGCCACCATAGATAGTCATCGGGTCGAGCGATCGCACCGCAACGCTTCCTAGACAAAGCACAGCCCCTTCACCGATGGTGACACCGGGAGCAATGCTGCTCCGAGCCCCCAACCAACTACCCTGTTCAATGTGGATAGAGTGGGTGATTAGTTTAAAGGTGGGGTCGCTCCAATCGTGGTTGCCGGTGCAGAGATAGACCTCTTGAGAAATACAAACGTGGTCAGCAAGGGTGATTGGCGCCAGATTATCAAACCAAGTGTTTTCGCCGATCCAGCAATGGTCACCGATGGTCAGTCGCCAGGGAAATTTAACGCGCACGCCGGGTTTAATGCGCACCCCTTGACCGATGGTGGCACCAAAGCGGCGCAATACCCAAACTTTAAAGGAGGATAGGGGCATTAACCGAGTTCGCACCAAAACGTCACCGATGAAAAACCATAAGAGTTGCCGCAGAAATGAGGCGCCGGGAGTGTAGCCTCCGGTGGTGTAGCGGTCGAGGTGGATAAAACTCACAGCAGAAATTAAGGGTGGGGGTGGTGCCGGGACTATTGATGAAAACAAAAAGGCGATCGCCTTTTTAATCACCATATTCCTGGAGGAAACTGAGGAAATCGGCTAGGGCTGCTCTGGTGTCTGGGCTAGGGGCAAGTTGATGCCGTGTTTGGAGAAGGAAGAATCGATTTTGGATTCGAGCACGGCCAGCCGCTCGTTCTCTTTCTTGAGCTGCTCGGTCTCGTTCTCGATCTGCTTTCGCTCGTTCTTCGTCCGCAAGATCATCGCGTCGAGTTTCGCGTTCTCTTGCTTCAATCTCTCGGTTTCGGCTTTGATTTCCAGCGTGCCACTCAAGGCCGAGATTAGCCAGGAGAGCCGCTGTCCCCAATGCGAACGCCAGGAAGCTCCACTGAAGGATGGTGAGGGGGAGGAGTTGGATTGGGATGGTGTCGGTGTCGGCATAAAACCTCAGGAGGGCGGCAACGGCATAGAGAAAGGTGGTGAGGCCACGGGGCAATAGGGCCAGAAAACTCGTCATGTTTTCATTTTACTCAGGGGGCGATCGCCTTTTTAATCTCCATATTCCTGAAGGAAACTGAGGAAATCGGCTAGGGCTGCTTCGGTTTCTCGGCTAGGGGCAAGTTGATGCCGTGTCTGGAGAAGGAAGAATCGATTTTGGATTCGAGCACGGCGAGCCGCTCGTTCTCTTTCTTCAGCTGCTCGGTTTCTTTCTTGGTTTGCAAGATCATCGCGTCGAGTTTCGCGTTCTCTTGCTTCAATCTCTCGGTTTCGGCTTTGATTTCCAGCGTGCCACTCAAGGCCGAGATTAGCCAGGAGAGCCGCTGTCCCCAATGCGAACGCCAGGAAGCTCCATTGGAGGATAGTGAGGGGGATGAGTTGGATTGGGGTGGTGTCGGTGTCGGCATAAAACCTCAGGAGGGCAGCAACGGCATAGAGAAAGGTGGTGAGGCCACGGGGCAATAGGGCCAGAAGGCTTACCATTGTTCCATTGTAACTTTTGCTGATTTAGTTATTTGTTCGAGGTTGTGAGAATTCAACTGGGAATGCAGGCTGGCCCCGGTGCGGCCGGTGATGATCCAGAGGATTGAGCGCCCAATGTCCCGGGACACATGCCACAGGGTTTCGTTGGGCTGATTGGAGGGAATGGGGACAGGTGTCGTGATGATGCCGCGACTGCCGAAAACAAAGAAGGCGATCGCCTGGGCGCGACGCATGTGAAAGTCCGAGGTGATCAGGTAAACGTGCTGGATCTGGCGATCGCCAAAGTCTTTAACGAGGGTGGTGAAGTTGGTGACGGTATCCACAGCGCGATAATCGAGGTGAATGCGATTTTCAGGAATAGCGGCATGTTGGAAGATAGCTTTGGCTTGGGGCGCGGGAATGCCTGATGAGATCCAGACGTCTAAGGCTGGGTGCTGTTGGGCAAAGTTAGCGGCAAATTCTTCCCGACCTAAACCGCCGCCAAGGGTCAGGATGGCTTGGGGTGTTGGAGATTGAATCTGTGCCAAAATTAAGCGGACAGGAATGAACCCAATGAGCAAAATTAGGGTCATGAGGGCAAAGACCACCAACAGTTTGCGGTAGATTTTTGGGTGGAGAGGCATCAAATTTTAGCTGATAAAGATGGTCAGCAGGCCGCTCTAGTCTAGCTTTTGCGGGGCTTGAGTCGTCGTAGATGGGTCAAACAGTTCGGCTTCGATGAGGCGTAGGCTGAGCAGGGTTTCGGCAAAGACGCGCTGAAAGGCATAGTACCAACCGTGCCAACCGTCGAAAATGCCGCCTTTAAGGATAAGGCAATAGAAGAAGATGATGATAGGCGCGAGGATTTTTCGCTTACGAATGCGATCGCCCCAACTCAATTCTGATAGAGGAGTTTCCTGAAGCTTTTTAACTTCGAGCACCATATAGCGCTCCTGAGCCCAGAGCCAACGGCTGAGCGGTTTGCGATCATCGTGATGAATGGGGTTTGATAAGGACTTAGATTGCCCTTTGACCACTAAAAGCTGGGTATGTCCATCGTCAATGTAATGTGACCGTGTTTTACGAAAGAGGGCTTGACGAGGGGGAAGAATGGTTCCGCGCAATGGTTTTCCAAACACGCAATATTTGAAGGGAACAAAATAACCGTCAATCTCTGGGGAGGGAGACAGGGTTTTTAGTTCAGTAATGAGGGCATCGGTTAGGACATAATCGGCATCAAGGGAAAGTACCCATTCAGATTGGACCTGTTCAAGGCCAAAATTCCATTGGTTAGCGTGGGTGTCAAACTTTCGCTGAATGGTTTCGACTGGCGGATAAGTGTTCAGAATGTCGAGGGTTGTATCGGTGCTAAAGCTATCAATGACGACGATGCGACTGGCCCACTGGAGCTGTTGCAGGGTGCGCTCGATATTTGGGGCTTCGTTATAGGTGAGGATCAGTGGTGTGATTGACTCAAGCATGGAAATGGGGCAAGGGTTGGTTCTGGATAATGGCGTTGTATATCTCGACTAAATTAGTGGCAATGTTGTCCCAAGTGTAGTTTTCAAAAATAAACTGGCGCGCGCGATCGCCTATTTTCTTCGTCATATCCGGTTGATTTAAACAGGTACAAATCGCAGTGGCGATCGCCGCCTCGTCCATCTCTGGAACAATCCCAAGATCCTGTTGTTTAACAACTACTGAGAGGGCAACGCCAGGTGTAACGACACAGGGAAGTCCTGCGGCAAGGGCTTCTAGCACGGCAACGCCAAAGTTTTCAGAGTAAGACGTGAGGGCAAATAGATCAGCGCCTTGCAAGAGTAGATCTTTTTTTTCTCCTTCGATGAAACCCAGCATTCGAGTGCGATCGCCGATTCCCGACTGTTGAAGACAAGCATGAATTTCATTTTCATGATTGGGATCACCACTGCCAGCAATGACAAAGGTAAATCGTTGATCTACCAGTCGTGCTAGAGCCTGGATCAGAATTTCTAGGCCCTTCTTTGGATGAATCCGAGACAAAAATAGAACAATAGGTTCATCATCAGGTAAATGCAGCCATTGGCGAAGCTGAAGGGAAGCAGAGGCAACCTTTGGGGCAATTGTTAAACCGTGGGGAATAATAACCTCCGGTGCTTTTAGCCCTAACTCTTGCGCTTCATCATATTCAGCCTTAGTCGTAAAGTGAATCGCCTTAGCTTGATTCAGATTTGCTTGTTCGATGATCCTTAAATAAAACTGTTTTTTGCGCTGGCTCTGTTGGAGTGACCATTGGCAAAGTTGCCCAAGAGGACGAACGATGTAAGGCACGTTTTTCAAGCGGGCGATCGCCATGGTAGCGGTCGATGTGTAGGAAAAAATGGCATGGACATGAAGCAGGTCATAGTAATCAATGTTTTGCCAAAGCCAACGGGTAAAGGAGGCAGAAAAGGCGAATTCCCGAATCGCACTAATCTTAGGAGAAAATCTCGTAAAAAATCTGACGGGAACTCCTTGATATTCTTGTAATTCTGTTAACGGCACATCTAGCAATGTTTCTCCGTTATCGTTGGTGGTCGCAATTGTGACTTCACAATTTGCATTCTGGAGGCTTTTGACCATTTCAATCACTGCTTTACTTGGCCCACCTCTCACAGCGGCGATCGAGGGAATAATGTGTAAAACCTTCATGTTTTAAGGTCGGAGAACTTGACGGATTTGTAATGTTTTTGGTGAAAGCGAGACTTATTCCCCATATTCCTGGAGGAAGCTGAGGAAATCTACTAGGGCTGCTCTGGTGTCTGGGCTAGGGGCAAGTTGATGCCGTGTTTGGAGAAGGAAGAATCGATTTTGGATTCGAGCACGGCCAGCCGCTCGTTCTCTTTCTTGGTTTGCAAGATCATCGCGTCGAGTTTCGCGATCGCTTGCTCGTCTTCTATCTTTCTCTGCTCGTATTCTCTCTTCCTCTGCTCGTATTCTCTCTTCCTCTGCTCGTCTTCTATCTTTCTCTGCTCGTAGTCTTTCCTCTTCTGTTCGTCTTCTTGCTTCATCTGCCTGAGCTCGGCTTCGATTTCCAGTGTGCCACTCAAGGCCGAGATTAGCCAGGAGAGCCGCTGTCCCCAACGTGAACGCCAGGAAGCTCCACTGAAGGATGGTGAGGGGGAGGAATTGGATTGGGGTGGTGTCGGTGTCGGCATAGAACCTCAGGAGAGCAGCAACGGCATAGAGAAAGGTGGTGAGGGTACGGGGCAGTAGGGCCAGAAAACTCGTCATGTTTTCATTTTACTCAAGGGGCGATCGCCTACCTATTCCCCATATTCCTGGAGGAAGCTGAGGAAATCGGCTAAGGCTGCTCGGGTGTCTGGGCTAGGGGTAAGTTGATGCCGTGTTTGGAGAAGGAAGAATCGATTTTGGATTCGAGCACGGCCAGCCGCTCGTTCTCTTTCTTCAGCTGCTCGGTTTCTTTCTTGGTTTGCAAGATCATCGCGTCGAGTTTCGCGATCGCTTGTTCGTCTTCTTTCTTCCTCTGCTCGTAGTCTTTCATCTTCTGCTTGTGCGCGGCTTCGATTTCCAGTGTGCCACTCAAGGCCGAGATTAGCCAGGAGAGCCGCTGTCCCCAACGCGAACGCCAGGAAGCTCCACGGTCAGATGGTGAGGGGGAGGAATTGGATTGGGGTGGTGTCGGTGTCGGCATAGAACCTCAGGAGGGCAGCAACGGCATAGAGAAAGGTGGTGAGGGTACGGGGCAGCAGCGCCAGGAAGCTTACCATAGTTTTATTGTAACCTGCGCCAATCTAGCCATTTGTTTGAAATGACTCAGCAAAATCTTCATGTTAATTATGAAAATTGAGTGGACAAAAGTTGCGCTAAATTTTGCTTGAATTGCTCAAAGCCGTAGATTTCAATGACTGTTTGCCGGAGAGTCTCTGGTTGATAGAGAATTGGCAAAGGATAGGTTTTTTGCAGAATTTCTGTAATTACAGTGCTAATTTCTGTGAGATCGTCAGGGTCCACTAAAACTCCCAGTTCGCCATTGCATAGGGCGTCGATCGCCCCGTCTTGATTGCCACCAATAGTCGGTTTTCCGCAGGCCAGGGCTTCTAGGTAAACGATGCCAAAGCCTTCCCCTTTACTGGGCACGGCGAAAACATCACAGAGATTATAGTGATCAGCCAGTTCTTCATCGGGGATAAAGCCAGCTAGAGTAACGTAATTTTCCGAGTTTAAATCCTTAATCGTTATTTTTGACGCAGGATAGTCAAAATAATGGGATGATCAGGACTTAAGTCATGAAGCCATATTTTCTAGTAGATGTTAGGGCTTTGTGAAAATTCAAAATTATCAAAGGTATTTTTGAAATCTTATTTTTCTCTAATGAGTCGCTTATTTTTTCCTGCAACTGTCATTTCAAGAGCTTCAACATTCTCTATTAAGGTTTTTTCTAGTCGAGGATTAATTTCCTGTAAACGTCTTCTGATTTCTTTTATTTCTTCTGGGATTAACGGAGAACTTGAAACATAATTCAACTTTATTGTACAGTCTTTTGATTGAATAATTTGATAGTCTGTAATTCGTTTTATTCCTTTGATTGCTTGCATAAAAGCTGAAGTAGCAATCGAGATGGAACTACCATCATCCAAGATGATGAAATCATTGGTGCGCCCAATTATCTTGTCAAACGTATGAACAAATGGAGAACGAAGTTCATTCGTAATGAGCATATCTCCAATTTCATATCTAATCAAAGGAAAGCATTTTGGATATAGTGTAGTTAAAAGGATTTCATGTTGATCAGGCTGATACTTGTTTTTCTTTACCTCTATTAAGTAATCTCTCCAAAAAACGTGAAATATATTTTGGGGAGTTTGATGAGCAATATTTCCTGTTTCAACAGCCCCATATTCCATTGCTACAGGACATCCAAAAGTATCAGAAATAACTTGTATACTATCAGTTCTAGGAAAACATTCAGATGTACCAATTGCAACCTTTAATTTTAATTGATGAAATTCTGATTTTCGGTGTGCATTCACACGAGCAAATCGATCAAGTACTCCAGAATATGCAAGGATATAGTTTGCCTTAAAATCAATTAGTTTCTGACCAGCTTCTTCTAAAGCTTCCGTAGTTAAATTATATGCAGATATACGGTAATATCCCAACAATCTATCTTTTATCATTCTTTTTCTGGAATTAACCCAGCCTTGAACGCCATTCCCCAATAAATGACTATGGCCCCAGATTAAAAACAATTTATCGGCTGGGGTGACATTATACCAACTTCTTGCATACCAACGATTCGCTTCATCATACTTGACTTCTGAATTCCATGATGGCAAACTAATTGGCTCAGAAGTTGATCCTCCGGTTGTTAAAAATAAGTCTGTTTTTTTTGACTGATCTATTAATTGATCATAATGATTTTGTATTACTTTTCTTGTCATTATGGGCATTAATTCTTGAAATTCTTGCCATGAAGAAAAAGATCTAGGTAATTTTTGATTTTCGATAAGATTAAAAAAATAGGAAACGTTTTGCTGAATATTTTGCCAATTATAATTAAACTGATCTAATTGCCAATTAAGAATATCATTGGAGGTTAAATCAACATTATATAATTCTTGATTTTTTTTTACCATAGGTATTAAATCAATATTTCTTAAATAGCGAATGTAATTCAAAATCATTTTTCTTCTCCATTTAATTAAAAATTAGTAAAATATTTAATGGTTTTCACAACATATTCTTGGAATTTATCTAGACCATCATTAAGAGAATGCTCACTGATACTTTGTTTAGCTGAGTCACTATAATTGTCTAATTTCTCTGTTGAAAGCTCGATCGCACTCCTCATAGCTTGATATAAACAATCTTCATTTCCTGCTTCTATTAACCAACCATTATATCCATTCTGAATAAACTGTAAAGCCGAACCTGTTTTATCTGTACCAATGACAGGAAGCCCACTAGCTAAAGCCTCTGGTACAACTAATCCCCAACCATCATACCGAGAGGGAAAACAAAAAATGTCTGCTTGTTGATAAAATTCTGGTAACTTTTCCCATGGTTGAAACCCTAAAAATTTAACTTGATTACTATATGGGGATAATTGTTGTTCCAATTTTTGTCTTAAATCTCCTTCCCCCAATAAAATCAGCTCTATATGGTCAAATTCTTTGGCTAATCGGGCAAAAGCTGAAGCTAACAAATCGACTCCTTTACGATGAATTAATGAACCAGAAAAAAGAAACTTGAGAGTGTCTCTTTGCTTAAATTTGCCTTCATTTAATGCCACAAATCGATCGAGATTAGAAAAATAAGGAAAATTAAAATATAATCTTTGATTCCCAAACTCTTTTTTATACCTTTCCACAGCCCAATTACCAATTCCCCAAATTGGTGCATTTGACCTGTGCAATATATTTAATTTCCAGTAACGATAGATTTTTCCCAACCAACTAAAGCGACGATAATTATACCCCGGTGGTTCGCCCCAAAAACACCAAGGCTTTTTACTTTTATGTCGATCTCTCATGATTTTTAAGACCTCTGGATGTTGATAGTATCCAAAAATAATTAGATCAAAATCACTGGCTGAATTTCTTAATTGTTGATATTTATCGAAATTATTATCTAAAATGATATGATTATGATTTAAAGATTCATTTTTCCATTTTCTATTAGGACTTTGACCTTGAATATAGGCGATCGTCAAATCCAAATCTATTTGCTCGACAATAAAGTTAAATAATTCTACTTGATAAGGTGAAGGTATATCTGTAAAAATCAACACTTTGATTGAGTTCATGAATCTAGTTTTAGTTATTTTAGTCAGTGATTTCCATGTTTTTCTGCTGTCTTAATACAACAACATTGGCAATTAAAACCCAGGCTATCAAGGCATAACTCATTAAAACCAAATCTAGCATGGAGCGTATTCCAGCAAATAAAGTCATAGAAGATAGAGAATAAACTAATCTTGCAGAATTCTGTTCTTTTAAAAGCAAAGGACTGGTCATTTTTGCTAATATGCCATACAAGCAACCTCCAATGAAAACAAATATATATCCCCAAGTTAGGTATAATTCTCCTATTACAGAAGAAGATAAAGACACTCCACTTTTACCGACAGCACTCGTTAAATCAAAGCCAGCATCGATAGGTTTACTAGGCCAAAAAACTCGAGGAATAGGGCGAACTATCACATATACTATCTGTTTATGATAGACAAAAGAATATTTCGCAGGAACAAGATCAATAATTTGTGAAAGACGGAGAAAATTATCGTCGACATGCAGCTTATCTCTTCTTAATTCAATTTTTCCCGTGTTATATATTTGTTGAAACCCAACACCTCTATATTCCACCATAAGTTGCATAAAAAATAATAGCAATCCTGTCATTGATAGGGCAAGAAAAAAGTGCCATATTTTTACCTTTTTTAATTGAATAAATCCGTAAATTAAAGCTGAACCGATTACTACTCCGATAATTCTTCTTCCTCCTCCGTGACTAAGAAAAGCCACCATAATCACGGATAAGATAATAGAAAAAATTACTTGAAAATTTAGTTTTTTATATTGCAAAAAGAGTATTAAATTTAGCGTTGGCAATAAATAACCGAAATAACTTAAATGATCTAAAAAAGCGTCCCATCCTCCCAACATTCCTCTACTCCAAGGGGCATTCCAGCGACTTTGTCCCACATAAAATAACATTGTCATGGGATTAAATCCACAGGCATAAGCATATTTGAAAATTCCCAAAGAGAAAAAAATCAGAATTAGTTTAAAAGTAATTTTTTCATCTAAGGAATAATTAGTAGATTTCAATAATGGTTGGGGTAATTGCCATGATTTAGAATTAGAAGCCAACCAAACACCACTCACAAAAAGTGCGATCGCAATAAAAGCGCCTTCAATGCCTTCTCGACTCACAGGAACTAAGTCATAACTGCCCTGTAATAAATCTAGTAGTAACCAATAAATGGGAGATAAAACTAAAATATTTTCAATTCTTAAAATCGTTTGAGGATTACGAAAAAAACCCAAAATCGGTGGAAAGGCAATACCAATAGTCAAAGCCACCGCCGAATCAAATAACGCCCCGGCTGGAAAGGGATCTATGGGCATTAAGGATAAAGCGGAGATTGCACCAATCCAAACACTTACTATTCCCAAAGTAGGATAAATAGGGTATTTTTCTCGTAAAAGACTATCACTTGGATTTTTAGGATGTGGAGAAGATAAGATCGTCATTAACTAACTAATTAAGTTTGATGTTTTTATTCTAAAGTTATTTTTGATAATTCTTTTTGTAAATTCACCAGACTGAAGTTTTCAAAATAATTTTGTGCATTGTTAGCAAAGTTTTGTAATTCTTGTGGATTATCAAGGCAAAACTTTAAGGCTTGAGCAATAGTTTCCCCTGTAACCTCAGACAAAACTAAACCATTAACGCCATGGTTAACCACCTCTCCGCAATATTGAGAGGCAATAATCGGTAATTGCCATGATTGGGCTTCCAGTTGTGTTAACCCAAAACCATCGGATAAGGTAGGAAAAATAAAAACATCCGCCTCTTGATAATACTGGGCGGTGATACTACGAGGCACTGAACCAATCCATTTTACATTAGGATACTCTTCTCGGCTCGGTTTCTTAATTCCTAAAGAACCAACGATAATAAATTTGATCGGTTGATCTTTCAATAATTGAACTGCTTGAAGTAAATAAAAAATACCTTTATTTAATACAACATTTCCTAAGAAAAGAACTTTCAAAGGACGATGATGAGAAAAGCTAATAGGATATTGTCTTTGAGATGATATGTTTTTTTGTGATCTTTCATAAGCCAGAGGAATTATCTTAACTTTATTTTGATCAATTCCCGCTTCGTGTAAAGCTGTACTTGACCATTTAGAATTAACGATGATCTGATCTGCTAAGGTACATTCTTGATACCATTTTTCCCAATAACAAGATGGTGCTTTCTTTGTATAAGATTCATATTCAGAATATTTATTGTATTCTTGTAAAACGATTTTCTCATGAGTAATACCCGGATCTATTTGTCCTAAAATAGTTTTCCATCCTTGAGATTTAGCATAACGAAAAATATCTAAGGCGGCGTAACTATAAGCGAAAAGATAAGGTTGATGATCAAGATGAGATAAGACTTTATGTTGTTGTTTCAATAAGTTAACTGTTTTTTCTTGAAACCATTGATTTCTAGCGATGATTTTTTCCCAACCTTCTTTTTTTTCTAATTTTTGCCTGATTTCAAAAGCGATTAATGAATTGGTAAAACTCCAGACTCTAACTTCAGATAAATCAGGGTGAAATCTTTCGGTGAGGTTTTGTAAACGTTTAATGGGTAATTTATTCCATATAGAAGTCGGCGTAACCCAGCTATCAGTAATTAGAGATATTAATTGATTGGACTTGGCTAAGGTTCTAGGTATCGCATAATGTTCTCTAGCTCCTATTTGACAACAAATCCAAGAGGATAAATTTTCTGTCATTAATTTAGATTATAGATTCAATCAGGAGAGGTTTTCGCTTTAATGAAAGATATGATAATAATACGGAGGCAGAAACAGTTTGCCGAAATTGACGATGAGTCCATAAATGTTGAGGAATCATTATGATACCTGTTGCGATACCCTGATACCTTTGATTTTTAATAAGCCATATAATACGACTTATGAGTTGAAGCAAACCTATAAACCAACACAAAATTGGATAACGTAGAAAAGCCAACAGAGCTATATTGGCAAGACTTGAGGAAGTAACACGATGATTGCTATGGCGCTTGCGATCGGTGTTATGAAAGACTCGAATAAAATCAGTTTGTAAAATTCTATATCCTTGAGCGTGCAATCTTAACGCTAAATCCACTTCTTCCATTCCGTATGCTATAGGCAGGGGGATATAACCCGTAGTATTAAAAAAAATACTCTTGCGATAAGCACAAGCACATCCAGCAAAATCAGCTACCCAATATGATTGCTCGGTTGCATCTTCAATTAATTCATTTTGATGATACAACTTAGCGGTAATAATGGAAGCATCAGGGAAACCAGTAAATAATTTTAAAAGACGATCAAAATAATCTATGTCAAGGGGATAAGAGTCATCATCAAAACTCGCAATTAAATCATACTGAGCCATTTTTATCAGTTTATTACGTCCTCCACCAGGTCCTATATTTTCTTGACTGAGAATAATTTTTATATCAGGAAACTCTTTTTGAAGGAGTGACTGTAATTCCACCTTACCTCCATCAACATGAACTATAATTTCACTCGGAGAAGGGTTACACTGTTTAAATTTATTTAGAGTCTCAATGGTTTTATCAGGTTGATTATATGCCGTAACTATAGCTGTTATATTAATACTATCCATTAGCCATTTTTAATAAAAAATAATGATTTCCAAAAAGATATATTGACTATTAATATTAATTAATTTCTATGAGTCAATAATTTCCCATGCAGTTCGTATAACAAAATCTTCTAGTTCTCGTAAAGCTATCAAGTTTTCTACTCTATCTGTTTTATACATAGAATTTATAGGAGATAATTGCTTGAAATCAACAATCTTGAATAGTCTGAATTCGTGTTTTTCCAGTAAATCTAATAAATCTTTAATCGAATAATTATACATGGAAAAATGTTGCTCTCCTACCTCAAAATAAATACACTTGACATTTTTAAGAATTTTATTAGCTCCATCAATTACAAATTTCTCGTATCCCTCTACATCAATTTTTAGTAATGCAACCTCATCTTCATTAGTAATTAAGTTATTTAGTGTATTTACTGATACTTTCAAAGAACCCTTGCCAACTCTATTCATATCATCTCGCCAATTATCCGAAAATTCTAATTCCCCAACCATGTCACCAATGGCACTATTGAATGTTATAACATTGCCAATATTATTTAATTTCAGATTGTCTATCAAAAAAGAAAAAGTTCGAGGATGTGCTTCAATTGCTATTACCGTAGCATTTTTTCCTACCAGATTAGATGCAGTTAAAACTGTATCTCCTATGTTAGCACCCACATCTATTACATAATCTCCTGATTTTAAGTAAGCGTTAAAGAAAGCTAAATCATTTTTTCTTTGTTCTGGGTTAATCCAAAGTTGACAAGCAAGGTTAGATGGATGAAACCTCAACTTATATCCGTCCTGATTAATTACAAGTAAACGACAAATTTTTGTATGATATAGCAGTTTGGCAACTATGAATTTAATCGGTTTTGGATGTTTTTTAATTACAGATAAATAATGCTTGATTTTCATATGTCAAATTAAGTTAAATAATTAATAATCAGCTTAATGCCATTTAATCTACCAATGAGTAAGTTTGAAAAGCTCTTGAAATCAAATCTTTTCGCCCCCCCAACAAAATTACTTATTGATTCAATAACAAAAAAAGTTAAAACTTGCCATAATGCAGTTAGTCCCGAATATTTAACAGTGTTATTAAGAATCATGAATCTGTTATATAAATCATCTTCGGCGGCAACCATTGGAGAGACTCGACCACTCGGTGCATGAAAGTGAGCTAAACGAGCAGAAGGACAAAAAATAATCTTTCCTGTTTTTGAAAGTTTGATACCTAAATCTACATCCTCATTCATGGTACAACGATGGAGAAAAAAATCGGAAAATCCTCCTGATTTGTCATAGGCTGAACGTCTGATCATACTATTTCCAGCCCCAAGCCATTCTATCGGCATTGGACTATTTGGAGAGGGATTATATCCAAACCGCAAGAGTGGACCAACCACTTTACCTTGCCATTGATCTTCTTTTAGTTTGCAAACATATTTTAGGTATAGTTTCCATGCAGTTGTAGGCATTGACCAGTTTTGATTATTAAAATCAGCCATCACTCCTACCACTTCTTGATCATCTGTAACTATTTTAAGCATTTCCGCAACACAGTTTTGCTCTAAAACAACATCATCATCAAGCAAAAGTAAAAATTCCCCTTGGGATTGTGCGATCGCAGCTTGACGTTGACGAACTGCATTAGGTGGTTGAACCTTAATATGTTTTATTGTCAAGGATTTAGCCGACCACATAGTATCTTCGATTATGTTTTTTATCTCATCTGTGTTACTGCCATCGGCAACAATAATTTCATCGGGTTTTTGGGTTTGAATAGCTAATGATCCTAATAGCTGAGATAAAGATTTGGGACGACCAATGGTTGGTATGATCGCACTAATTTTTTGAGGATACATAACGCATTAGTTATCAATAAAATTTAATATTAATTGATTGCACTGCTAAGTTGTTAATTTCTTAACATCCAAAAACTACTGCCTCCTAAATAACCTTGCCTTATTACTTCTTGAGGACAAAGAGAGAGTACAATATCTTGATGTTTTAACTGAAGCCAATAGTTAGCAAATTTTACTGAAAAACAGTCATTGAAAATCAAGAATGCTTCTAAAAAATATTGTTCATTAAATGCAATCCTCTTTTCAGTTAGCCACTCAGCAGGATAGTCATGGGGAAAGAAAATATCATGGATATGAATCCATACTCCTGATTTGATGTTTGGGAGAATTTCAAAAAATTCATAAAATACATCATTATTAAAAGAAACAGTATGGCTGGAATCGATAAAAAGAATGTCATTAGCTTCAAGACTTGTAAACAAATCAAGATTGACATCCTCAACACATTTTTCAATTAAATTGATTTCAATTTTAGCATCTGTGAGCCGAGGCTGAGGATAAGGCTCAATACAGGATAAATCATAGGAGTAGCCTTCCATTTTATTTTGGGTGAGTGCTTTTGCCGCAATTTGAGTCGAATATCCTGAACCAATTTCAATTATTTTATTGGGTTTTAAATTTCTGATTAACGCATAGTATAAACAAGCATCTAAACTAGAAAAATAATTATTCTGAAAATCAAACTTAATCGGTTCTTTGGTTATTGCTAACACATCTAATTCAGGTTTATATTTAGCACCTAGTTGAGTAATGTTTTTTAGCTGAGATTCTATATTGAAATTAATGTGAGATAGGTTTCTCTTTCTCTTGATTTGTTCTGAAGTAATCTTTTGAAAATTCGGTAATGGTTCGTAGTAATGAATTGGTCTAATATGATAACCGAGTTTATCTGTCAAATTAGGATGTTGTTTGATAAGAAAAAGACAATGTTTAATGAATTTACTAGGTGCTATGTCTAGTATCTTAATCAAGATGGTTTCAAAAAAATTTTGGAGTATTTTCATCGCTTGGAAGTTTATATGTAAAAAAATCAAGAAATTAGAGATTTCCAGAGTAGTTCATTAGCAACAGAATAATCAAAATAATTATTTCCTGTAATTATAGACTTTTGAGCTAGACTTTTCCGATATTCCCCACGTTGTAACTTTTTCAGACTATTTAAAAGTAATTGACTATCTTCTATTTCTACCACTTCAGCAACCCCCGGATTTTCCTTTGCCCAGCGAACCGCCGAACAGTAGAAAGGTCCATATATTAGTATTGGTAAACCTGTTGCTGTATAGTCAGTTAATTTACTAGGGAAACTAACCTGCATATTTACTTTATCTTTTTGTTCAAAAGACATGGGCAAAAATAAAACTTCGGCTTCTTGGCGTATTCGTTCGATAAACTGATCAGAAGGTATTAAACCTCCTATAAGGATATTTGGACGATCGAGCCCCTGTGACTTAGCTTGTTCTTTGGTTAAAGTACCATAAATAATTAATTGCCCATTAACTTTTTCTAGGGCTTCTGCCATGTCTTGCAAAGCACGAACATAACCATTACTATTAATACTTCCCCCATAAGCAACAGTGAATGGTTTATTTTTATCGTTAATTTTGATTACTGGTTCTGTGGCTGAGACAACATTTTTAGCACGGGAAGGATAAAGAACTTTACCAGATATACCATAACGTTTTTCATATTCTTCTACCATAAATGGAGAAACACAAAAACGGGATTGGGCTTGATGATAGATATTTTTAAACTGGCGATCGAGCCATTTTCTCACTGGTTCTAGGATCGGGGCTATAGGAATCCAATCATCATGGAGGATTAGGTGTAATGGCAAATTATTTTCTTTTGCCCATTGTGCCGCTATCCGCCAAGAATAACCGTGAGTGACGGTTAACACTGCTTCAGGTTGAAAATCGCCCAGTAATTTGGGGATTTGAGAAATATTATTCTTGGCAGTTAAAGATAGCCACGAACTGACATAAGAATGAAATCTGGTATTAAGCCAGCGTTGGTTTCCGATGGATAATTGTTTGTAATTAACATCCTGCAATCTTCTTTTTGGTTCAGAGATTGATAAATCAGTTTCAACGATCAGAAGTTTATGGGCTGGATACTCTTCTAAAAGTCTATAAACTAAAGCCGAACCATGATAGGAGCATTCCACTGGAACATCAGCAATATAGAGTAAGCGTGGCAAGTCTTTGTTTTCTATCATTTTAAGAGATTCCATAAACTTCCTTCATCCAAGCTAAAGTATTGGCGATACCTTCTTCTAATGACACTGTTGTTTTATGATCTAGATCTTCTTTAGCTTTAGTGAAATCAACCAATTTCTGCTTAGTCGTCATTGGTTCACTTTCCTTAAAAGTGACTAATTCAGCCTCTCGATCTTTTTTGCCAAGTTGACGTAAAATAATATCTGAAGCATCTTCTATAGAATGATAATCTTCCCCTGCGATGTTATATACTTCCCCCTGTTTAAAATTATCAGTTATATTAGCCAAAGTTCTCGCCATATCGGTTATATAGGTGCTAGTTCTTTTATGCCCTTGATAAACGGTATAGGGAATATTATGTAAAGCTCGATAACAGAAAAGACAAATCACAGAACGATAGAGACTATAGTATTCTCCCGGTCCGTAGGTATTGAATAAACGTACCCTCACTGATTCTGTACCAAATTGAGTAGCAGAATTAAGTACCTGCATTTCGTTAACCCATTTAGAGAGGGCATAATCGTTCATTTGTTTAATCTCTATCTTATCCATTACATCTTCTTTCATTACTCCCTCATAGTCTCCATAGACTTCAGAAGAGGAAAAGTAAATTGCTTGAAAACCCTCTTTCTCTTGCATTCTTAGGATATTTTTTGTTCCAACGGCATTAGTTTGCCATAAGTTTTCATAGTAATCTTCCCCATTCCAACGACCAAATTCAGCAGCAAGGTGATAAACCACATCAAATTTTTTTCCTTCGGGGCAATAACCATTTTGCCATCCTCCTCCGGTCCATAATCGCTCTACTTGGTGAAATTGACCAACATCACATCTTGCATAGTAAGGATCATGATGATGCCTAAGATCACAGACGAAAACATTATGACCTCTATTTCTTAATTCCTTAGTCAAATAAGATCCGACTGCACCTAAACCGCCAGTAACAAGAATATTTTTGCTCATTGTTTTACTCCTTGAAAACTAATTTGAATTTAATTATTGATCGAAAATGAGTATATTATAGTTACGCATCAGATTTTTAATTTGCTCTTGGTTATTTTCCAATTCTTGGAATAAGATAGTATGAGCAACAAGAATAACCAATAAATCAGCATTTTTTAAAGCACTCATTAGATTATCGTATTGCATTGTTGGAACTAACGGATCAAAATGTTTAATAGAATACCCATCTTGTTTTAATATCTTAACCACTTCTAGGGCGGGACTTTCTCTTATATCTTCACAGTTTTTCTTATAAGTCGCACCAAGGGCAATAATCTTTGGATTATCTATATTACTAACCCCATGACGAATTTTACTAGCAATACGACTGGGCATTTCATCATTAATTAACCTAGCTGTAGTAATTAAACGAGAATTATAAGGGGCAATTTCTTTCAAAAACCAAGGATCAACAGGAATACAGTGACCACCGACACCAATACCGGGATTTAGAATATTTACTCTAGGGTGCTTGTTTGCATAATTAATAACATTTTTGGCATCTACCCCTAAATCCTCACAAATCATTGAAAATTCGTTAGCTAGAGCAATATTTACATCCCGATAAGTATTTTCCATTAATTTAGATAACTCTGCTGTTAAATCATCGGTAAGGTAAAGATTACCTTTAACAAACATAGAGTAAATTTGTGATGCTAATTGACTAGATTCTTCGTTCATGCCCCCGATCAAACGATCATTGAAAATGATTTCTTGAAAAATATTTCCGGGTAGTATTCTTTCTGGACAGTGCGCGACTAAAATATCATTTGGGACTGATAAACCAGTTATTTCTTCGATGATCGGTTTTACGGTGTTACGACAAGTCATTGGTGGAATTGTGCTTTCGACAATAACCAAATTGCCTTTTTTTAGATAAGGACAGATTGATTTAATTGCTGATTCAACATAGGTAATATCAGCAACTTTTTTGAGAGGATGAACAGGTGTGGGAACTGCGATCACAAAAACGTCTCCTGATGCTGGATGAGTTTGAGCAACTAGATTTGATCTAACTTGAGGTTCTTCCATTAATTGTTGCAATTCTATTTCATTGATCAACATAGTTCTTTCGTTGATAGCTCGAACTACGTTTTCGTTAATGTCAACTCCCACCACTGTGGCTCCAGACTTTGCCCACATTAACGCTGCTGGTAATCCGACATATCCAGTGCCGATAACAACTATTTTTTTGTTCATAGATTTAGTGTTTGTTGATAGAGTTCAATGTATCTCTGGGCTTGTAATTCCAATGAATATTCTTCGGTAGCTATCTTACGACTGTTCTGACCCATTTTTTCTCGAAGATTCATATCCTCTAATAGTTGAATAATACCATTACGGAAATCATTTGGATCTTCGGCTTTAGCCAAATATCCAGTAATATTGGGACGAACTAAGTCTGGAACGCCTCCAATATCAAAACTAACCATAGGTGTTCCACAAGCCATACTTTCTTGCAATACCATCGGTAGGTTATCCGCACGAGTTGGACAAAGAAATAAATCAGAAGCGGAATAAGCAATAGATTTCATGCGATCGCCCGTTACATAACCCAAATTGATCGATGGAATCCCTACTAACTGAGAAATTTCTTCTCCACCATTTCCTAAGATCAATAACACACAGTCTGATTTGAGAGATTCAGGTAATTTAACCAAAATCTGATATAGCAAATCACCTCCTTTACGACTATCCTGTAAATTCTGAGCAGCAAACATTAAAACTTTTTTATTTTTAGGAATATCTAGTATTTGTTTACATAATTCTGATTCAATGGGCTGATAGGCTTGTGAATCAATACCATTAGGAATGTGATGAATAGGAAAACGATTCAAGATACTTTGTTTCGCCTCCTCCGTTAACCATTTGGTTAAAGTGACAATCACTAAATTAGAACGACTATAAACCCAATTTTTTAATCTCCATTCTAAATATGTGTTATCCATCTGGACTCCCGGATAGGTATCTGGATAAGGACATTTACCACAGCCTATTTTCCATCGATCGCAATCATAACTATAAACACAATGTCCCGTAAAACTCCACATATCATGAAGAGTCCAAACAGTGGGTTTATATTCTGTTAGCTTGGGGATAGCTAAATAGTTGAAGTATCCACCATGTAAGTTATGAAAATTAATAATTTCCGCCTCTTGGAAAAAAGGATGTTGAGGAATGTTAAAACTGGTAATAGTATCAACATAGTTTAATCCCAATCTCCAAGTCATAGAGCAGATTAGTTTATCTAAACGATTCCTTGACGGTGTGTTTTTAATGCGATCGCTCTGAATTTTGGAACTACCTACAAGTAAACGAGAATCAATACCCTTGTTTAGTAAACCTTGATGTAATCTGTTTACCGCATTCGCACCGCCGCCACTATCTAAAACGTTAATTTGCAGGGTTTTCATATTGTTACAGTAATTTTTCTAAATAATTTCTCCATTTTCCATCTGCAAAATCAGAGAGAGAAATTAATCGATCTAATTTGCCCTTTTCCTCTAAAAATGCCTTGATTTTCCCCCCTCCAGTATAGTCTATAGCCAGATAAGGAATTCCCAATGTCTCCGCAAACAAAACAGAATGAAAACGCATACAAATATTAAAATTTGCATGATGCATACTGTGAACTATTTCTAATGGAGAAACAGGAAGACGAGCAAAACGGACTCTTGATTCAGGTTCTTTTTCTTGAATAGCAACGGATACTTTTTTCGCTAAATAACGGTTAAAAACTCGATCGTCTCCCCCCTCATAAAAAGTGTGCATTGGTAATAGATGTATGTCTAAGTTTTTTGTTTCAGCAATAAAGGTTAACATCCCAACTAATTGATCTTCAAATTTTTCCTTAATCGATCGATAGGATGATTCATCTCTATCCTCTGAATAATTTGTTAACCATTCCCTCAAAAAGCAAGAAACATTATTTTTGTTTCCCAAAACTGGTTTAGTCTGTTGTAAAAGTTCAGGCTTTGATTTTAAATAATCAATGTATTCGGTTGCAGGATCAGCGACAGTAATAGCTGAACTTTCAAATTCATTCAAACACCGATTCGTTGATGTCTGATCTCTGAGAGTTATATGATCTGATAAACGACAAATTTCATTGACTACTTTAACATATAAAGGGTTAACTAGCGGACCAATACCACAACCTTCAATTCTATTAATTGCCCCCGATTTTGCCCCTTGAATAAAGGCGTAAAGAATGTGATTTAATCCTTCTAAATCCATTAGAGGACCTCCACCAACAATAATTTCTTCTACTTCGTCACATGCCTTTTCAAATTCTTGTGTCCAAGTTTCGACAATGATGATATTTTCTAATCCCATTTCCTTTACTGTGTATTCACAAATAAAAGGGTGCATACTAGATAGATAGATAGTGATTGGTGGTTGAGAACGAGAACGCAATCTTTTAATAATTGTCCATAAAATCGCCTTATCACCTACTGTCTCTGTACCATACCACCCTACAATCAATACCTTTTGAGTCGTTATAGTTGATGTATCTGAAATGTTTTTTACTTGCTTCAAGACTTGTGCCGATTTTTTAACTAAGTCTGAACAGTTATATTTTTTGTGTATGCTATTACACTTTAAAAAGAAAGATATTTTTTCCCGAAATGTTACTGGAACATGATAATCATGAATACAATCATCACAATGGTTTTTGATAATTTCTTGACGTTTATTCAAATTCTGGTAGTAAAGTTGGGCGGCTGACTCCTTCAATGTATTACCAATAATAGGAGATTTTGGAGAGCAATATAGTAAATCACCACGAGATGTTAATATCACCGTTCTAGTGTGATAAGGGCATCCTGTCGTTCTGGGTTTTCCCTCTGTTAACATTCTTCTAATACTACGATAGGTTTTTTGTATCGCTGTATTGGTTTGAAAATCATGTTCAGCCCGAAAGAAAAATAAGCCCAGATGATAAGCCGTTTTTTTATCAAAATTCCGAATAAAATTCGTTTGATTACTGTTGTATAGACGATCTATGTATTCTGCAACTCTAAAAGTTCCTGTAATTTCTTCTTGTTTTGCATAGTCTAAGAGTTCATCTATATAGGGAGCATTAGAGTGAGTAATTGTACAACCGAAAGTAACTTTTATTCCTTGATCTCGTAAATACTGAATTACATTAATTGCTGAATCAAAATTATTTTTCCTTCCCCTTACTGTATCATGAACTTCTCCTATGCCATCAAGGGAAACGGAAACACTGAAACCTTTACCATAATGATTACAAATATCTGCACATTCTAAAACTCTCTGTTTAACGATATCTTCGATAATCGCATTGGTGATCATTGATGCTGAAGATAGTTGAGGTAAGGTCGTACAAGCAACCTTAAACAGTTCAGGTAAATCGGTGCGTAAAGTAGGCTCTCCCCCAGTAATTCCGATATTTTGAACGTGAGTGAATAGAGGATCTGAAAAAATTTGAGCTAAATCTTCAGGACTAACTTCAAAATCTTTTTTTTGTTGCCAAATTAAACACATTTGACAGCGTGAATTACAAACATCATTAGCCATCATACTAATAGCAGTGGGTTTCATCGGAAAAACCTGACCTAGTATGTTAACTCTAATATCCTCGTAAGCAAGTTGACTTAAAGAAATTATTTTTCTGATCAAATCAATTTGTTTTTCACTCAAGTTAGATTTTAGTTTTTGTTTGATAGGAATATACATAATTTAAAATGTTTATATTAGTTAGAATTTAGATATTATTGGGTTTAGTTGCAATCCAACATAAATTAGCTGGAGTTCTTCCTTTGTTTCCTAAAATTTTATCGAGAATAATACCCATAATATTCATTAATCCAACTAAAGGAGATAATAATAATGCTCTTGATGCTGAAAAACCTTGAGCTTGTCCTTCTTTTCTGGTTGTTAACATCCAATCCATCGCAACTATTAAAGCTACTGTGGAGTAAACACCACCATTACCCTCAACTTCTATATTTATAAATCCTGCTTCTTCTAATAATTTTTTTACTCCTAGGTCTGTATATCTACGAAAATCATAAGGTTCTAAATGGACTGGACTCACATGAGGCACTGAACCAATAAACCTTCCCCCAGGTTTTAAAATTCTGTATATTTCACTAACAGCTTTTGAAGGATTCTGAATATGTTCTAGTGCTTGATTGCACAAAACTAAATCACATATTGATTCTTCTAAGGGAATACTTTCTGCAAAACTAGGTATTTGTTCTATGGGTCTTTGTTCATTTTTTGGTAAACTATCTGGGACATCAACCGCAATATATCTTGATACTTTTTCCTCAAAAATGTAATAGTAAGGACTAGCACCAGCCCCTATATCTATTAATGTATTTTTTTTTCTTTCGAGGTTTTTTTTTGACCTAATAAGAAAATTATTAATATGAGAAACATTATGATAATTAAAAGAAAATATACTGTTGTTAGGGTGTACGCCTAGAACAAAATTAAAAATTTTTTGAAAAGTACTGTTTTTAAGCAAATAAAGTCTTTTTATTTCTGATAAGGTATTTTGATTGAGATTCTCTTTCAGGTAATTTTTGAGATTCAGCATAGATTAAAATAAGTTTTTTCGTTAAAGCATTAAAGCATTTATGTAAATGTGTAGCTGTTTTCGATTAAAAAACACACTAGTGCAAGAGGGTGAAAGTAATTGACCACTTAAACATCAGTTTTATATACTAGAATTTAATTTATTTTGATTAATAAACTGGTAAGTTATTTACGACTATCTGCACTAGACTTCTCAAAAAAAAATATTTTAACACGATTGAAAGAACAATAAAGTATCCTAATTCAACGATTTTTGTATCAAAATTGATTTAATTTTTGATTTATGGAGATGTCTACTATATATAATCAAAACGTTTTAAGGTACTTGATGCTTCTGAAAGCAAGTACTCCTCATCAGATTTTGAGAAATAATTTTTCCAATCGCCTTCTATTCCTTTTCTGACAAAAGTTGTAGATTTTTTAGCAGCATCTTCCGTTAAAAATGGACGACCTCTTTCTTTTTCCAAAAGTTGCATATTTTCAAAAGAAGAGTCTTCAATTGCTTTTCTGATTTTCTCTTCATTAAATCTTCCTTTTCCGAAAACATCAGCTACCTTACAAACTTCTTCATATGTATTTTTTAAAAGATTTTCGTATTTTATAATTAAAACTACATTTGGTTGTTCAATCCAAGATTCCACATGAGTATGCCATCTGCTAGGGTAAATATCTTCTTTTCTCAAAAATTCAGAAAAAGTCATGTCTGAGGATAAATGCTTTCTTAAATAATGATAATAAGACACATAAACATCTCTGGCATCTCTTACTAAATATATAATTTTTCTATATTTTTTGTGGTGTTTTGATAGAAATACATCATGACTTTTGATAATCCTCTCCCCAGGATTCTTAGATAAAAGGCGATCACGAGTTTTTGTAGCGTAAACATATTTCAGAACGGTATTGAAGTCAATAATTTCCTTATCATCTTTCTTTAGTAAATTAGCGATGATGAATTGTAACCATGTAGTACCTGATTTTGGATAAGATACGAAAAATATATCTTCATAATGAAGATCATTGTTGTTGTTAAATGACTTGTATAAACCTAAAGTTGACTTTAATTTATCTAACATTGCTCATCCTTTAAAAATACGTGTTAGTCCCATTTTATAATGCCAGGAGCTAAATAACCTTTCCATTGGCTACCTGTTGTTTTGTCCGACATTCTACCAGAAAATTCAACGTTAAATTTAACGATGTCTTCCAATTTTTGATGCAAACCATCTTTTCTACTACCTAAAGCAAATATCATATAGTAAGTACCTTCCGTTAAAAGATAACTAGGTATAGTTGCTTTCCTTGTGCAAATTTTGTCATAGGGATATTCTGAAAACTCATCAGTACTATGTATTAACCAATCACCTTGACTATTCCGAACAACGACAGTAACCACAAAATCTGTAAATTCTCTGGGTTCAAATTCACAATAGATATAAATCGGTAAGTGCATTTTAAAATGTTCATCATTGTTCTCGTTTTGAAAAACCTTGATTTCTTTAAAATATGGTTTTGTTGCTTTTATATGAGATTCCTTTCGTTTATAGTAATTAGAAATCGTGCTATCCCTAACAGAGTTATATTGATTAATTCCTTCCGAAATATTGCCACTGTAAATTATTTTCCCATTTCGTAGTACAATACTTCGATCACAAAGTGATTTGATTGCCCCCATATTATGACTAACAAATAAAACAGTCCTACCCTCCTTGCCCACATTCTCCATCTTCCCTAAACACTTCTTTTGAAACTGAGCATCCCCCACCGCCAAAACCTCATCCACAATCAAAATCTCTGGCTCCAAATGAGCCGCCACCGCAAACGCCAAGCGCACATACATCCCCGACGAATACCGCTTTACCGGTGTATCCAAAAACCGCTCAATTTCCGCAAACGCCACAATCTCATCAAACTTCCGGCGAATCTCCCGCTTACTCATCCCCAGGATTGCGCCATTTAGATAAATATTCTCCCGCCCCGTCAACTCCGGATGAAATCCCGTCCCCACCTCCAGCAAACTGGCGACCCGACCCTTAATCGAAACCCGGCCCTCCGTCGGCTCCGTGATCCGGCTCAGAATCTTTAATAACGTCGATTTCCCCGCCCCATTGCGGCCAATGATCCCAATCCGGTCTCCTCGCTTCACCTCAAAAGAGACATCCTTCAGCGCCCAAAACTCCTCAAAATTGGGATTTACCACCCGAGCACGAGGATTAAAGCGCTTCGCCAACCCCTTCGCACTATTCGTCAACACATCCCGCAGCGCCGTGTACCGTTCCCGCTGTTGCTGGTGACCGATGATGTATTTTTTCCCGAGGTTTTCAACCCGAATGACCGTATCAGACATGTTAGATTTGCTAGCGTGCGGAAATATTTTAGAAGAAACAACAATCCGTTAGAGGATTTTACCCAGATTAACAACTTCCAACTTCATCCGGGCGGTTCTGATTCTTCCCTCAATGTTCGTTTAAATTCTTGTAGCCACTGAATGAACTGACGGATATCGCTAACAAAGTCTTGGTGAACCTGAAAGTACTTTTCTACTAACTCTTCAATGCGCCCGAAGTCCAGTTCAAACCCATAGATATTGCGAACAATATGCCGAAATCCCAAATACTCTCGCAGCTGAGTGGCAGTTTGTGCAGTAACGACAGGCGGGCGATAGTCTTGCGGTAAGCTCATGCGCTCTAGTAAGCGGCGATGCCAATCATAACTAGAGGGTTTACCACCATTGAGTTCCGAGGCGATAATTTGGAAAATACGCTCGCAACCCGTATAAAAATTATGTAATTTCAAAGCTAAACTTTCTGCCAACATCTCCTGTAGATGGGGAGAACTTGCGATTTCTGTTTTCACGGCGTGCATCTGGGTCTCTAAGCGTTCTAGGCGATAGAGTTCGTTTTCTAAGTCAATGATAATCTCGGCGATCGCCGCTGGTGTGATTGCTCTCATATAGGCATTCTCCCATCCGCTCTACTTTAGCGCGAAACGAATCGTCCACAGCCTCTAAAGGTTTTAAATCCACCGGAAAAGGACTGTGGTCATTAACCATTGCATAGGCCCGAAAAAAGTCTTGGGGAGCTAAACCCGCCACCGCCAAATCCAAATCAGACTGCTCGTCAAAATTGCCCCTAACGAGGGAACCGAACAAAATAATTCTTGTGACCTGAAATTGCGTGACTAAAATACTGACCAACTCAGGCAACATTGCCCGGGCTTGTTGCTGCAGTTGTTGGGCGATCGCCGCCCGCCGTTGCTTCTCCCGTTGCCAATAGGCAAAATAATCAGTATCGGCTTGTGAACTACCCATCATTAAAAAATATCGATCAATAAACCAAATTTGTCCATGGTAAGAAATTAACGATCGGCTATCCAGTTCTCTATTCCTACCCTAGATCATATCCGCAAACGTTCGTTCCATCTTCCGGAAATACCAAATTCCACTCACAAATACCAGCAACACAATCAGCAACGACAGCAAAAACCCAGGAATGTAGATCTGGATATCACCACCAATAATCGCCCAGCGAAACCCGTCAATCACCCCCACCATCGGATTGAGCGAATAGAGAAATCGCCATTTCTCCGGCACAATTGCACTACTGAAACCCACTGGCGACACATACAGGCCGAACTGAACCATAAATGGCACGATATAGCGAAAATCGCGGTACTGCACGTTCAACGAGGCCAACCATAACCCCGTCCCCATTGCCGCCGCAAAGGCGATCGCCACAAAAAAGGGTAAAGTCACAATCCGCCAACTCGGTACAAAATCATACCAAGCCATTAAAGCCAGCAAAATACTGCCCGAAATCATAAAATCCACAAAGCTGACTACCACCGCACTGGTCGGGATCACCAACCGCGGAAAATAGATCTTCGATAAAAGATTCGCATTGGAAATCAAACTATTACTACATTCCGATAACGAATTCGCAAAGAATTGCCAGGGTAACATCGCCGAAAAGACCAAAATCGGATAGGGCGCTCCCCCCTCAGACGGCAGTTTAGCTAAGTTCCCAAACACCACCGTAAACACCACCATCGTTAAAAACGGTCGAATCAGTGCCCAGGCCACCCCAATCGCCGTTTGTTTGTAACGGACTAGGATATCGCGCCACGCTAGGAAGTAAAACAATTCTCGATAGCGCCAAATGTCCTGCCAATACTGCTTTTCCGTTCGTCCCGCTTCGATGACTAGATTAAACTCTGAAGCTTTCATTCGCTCACCCATACTGACTTGGATTACTTTTTCAACAGTTTTTTTAACAGTACAATTATTCCATTGCTAAGGCGATCGCCGATAAAACCGAAAGCCCTTGCCTTAGTCTAATCAAGAAGCTCGCCGTGATAGCTCAGTAAAGCGTCAATAATATTCTGGGAAATACGGAAATTTGTCTGCATAATCTTTTGGAGAATGGGTTTGATCGCCTGGTAGTAGCCTTTTTCCGTGGCCCGACTAATCACGCCCAGAGTACCTGTATAGATGAGGCCTTGTTCTTGAGCAACTTTTCGGCCTTTGAGATCATCCAAAATGATCAATGCATTTTCTTTCTCTTGGGCTAAGGCGATCGCCTTAGCCTCACCACGATCAAGTTTGGTGGCAAGGATTGCCTAAAAATGTTTATTTTGAGCAGCTTTTACACAAATCCAAGGGGGGAAAGCTTCACCAAACTCCACCGCAATTTCTAGTGTGATGTAGATAGTTTAGTATAGCCACTGAAGAACCGCTAACTCCTCGATTTTACTGAGAATGATCAAGCAACTGGAGTCGGCAATGACAACTTTAGGCATTTTTGCGGTCGTTATCTAAGTCTGCCACTGAGTGACTAAAGACAGAAACATGGAATTGTCCCATTGTTTCAAGGAAAGCTTTTTTGCTTAAACCAGCTAACTCTGTCCCTTGAGCAGCGGTGAGAGTCCCATTTTCATACAATTTAGCGGCGATTAAGACCTTTAGTTCTTGGTCGCTTTGTTCAACGGCATCGGGAAAATTAAGCTGTAGGGTACGTTGACTCATTATCTGTATGTCCCCTTTTCTGAGAGCATTTTTGATATGTTCTCTAATTATAGTCAAGGTGTTTAGGCCCTTCAGACCGCACTGAAGGCGATCGCCATCAATAATACCATTAAAGCAACTGATGACAAGAAGGTCAGACAATTTAAACAAGCAATAACTTATTTCATTGCGTCTACCTAACTGAGTCAGAGTTAGACTGTCAAAATTCTTAGGCGAGATCCGGCCAAAACTCAGGCAATAAGACTTCGACGAGGGTAAACGGACAAATTTCTGGAAATTGCTCATCCGGTAAATCCGTTTCGGCGATCGCCAGATCCCGCGCTTCCGACCAACTTTCTGCCATTGCTTCATCCAAACGAGACTTGAGACCAGGATTACGCCGTAATAGTTTTTCGATGGAGGTGCGTTGCACACGAATGTTGGCGCGCCAACTATTAGAACGTCGCCAATGTTGAATTTGCCATTTGAGGAGATGGGCAATCAGTTGGACTAACCTTGATTCCAGTTGATCATAGTGTCGCTTCCCCAAATCATCCAACTCTTCAATCAAGTGACCTAAATCTAATTCGTGAAATTTTTTGTGACGCAGTAACTCGCATTGCTGTGCTGTCCATGTATAAAAATCAGTGTCATATAGTGAAGCATTCATGGTACTAATCCCCAACTTCCTAGTCACAGTATTGTTCTAAAACAAATCCCCATATTCGGCGAGGAGAGCCAACGCTTCCCTTAATGCCCGTCGGTTTCGCTCGGAGGGGTCAAGCTGGAACTGTATTTCGGCAATACGGCATCGAGTTTCGATTCGAGTTCGGCGAGTTTCGCGTTCTCTTGCCTCAGCCAAGCGGTTTGTTTCTCGATTTCGACGGTTCCACTCAACGCCGAAATTAGCCAATGTAGCCAAGAGGGCTGCCACAGTGAATCCGTTGCTCCACTGTCGGGGGTTGGCAATGAGTCCGATGAATTCAAAGTCGGTTTGGTCATAGAACCTCAAGAAGGCGATCGCAATCAATAAAACCGTTAAGACGGTTGATGGCAATAGGGCCAGAAAGTTTAGCCACATCTCAAGCAAGATAGAGGTAATTTCATTTTAACGGGTAGCTCACTAGGCGATTGCCCTTACGGAAATAGCTCCCCATATTCCGCCAACACCGCCAGAGCCGCCTTTAATGCCCGTCGGTTTCGCTCGGAGGGGTCAAGCTGGAATTGTATTTCGGCAATACGGCATCGAGTTTCGATTCGAGTTCGCGCAATTTGGCGTTCTCTCTCCTCAGTTCTTCGAGACTCATCTGCTCTTTCCTGAGCCACTCTGCGTTGCTCTTCTCGAATTCTGCGTTGCTCTTCCTTAGCTCTTCGTTGTGCTTCTTCAACCAAGCGGTTTGTTTCTCGATTTCGACGGTTCCACTCAACGCCGAAATTAGCCAATGTAGCCAAGAGGGCTGCCACAGTGAATCCGTTGCTCCACTGTCGGGGGTTGGCAATGTATCCGAGGAATTCAAAGTCGGTTTGGTCATAGAACCTCAAGAAGGCGATCGCAATCAGTAATACCGTTAAGGTCGTCGATGGCAGTAACGCCAGAAAGTTTAGCCACATTTCAGACTAGGGAAAGATAATTTCATTTTAACGGGTCACTCACGGGGCGATCGCCTCAGGATTACTTACATATTAAGGACATATTAAGGGATGAAATATACGACCTGTTAACATTCTGTTAAATCAAGCCGCTGTTTGCAGACTGGAAAGCGGGAGATGATCGAGAACATCGATGTACCACCACCACTTTTCTGGTGTAATTTGATTCTCCTTACGGTAAGTTTCTAAGTTAATAAAACGAGAAATTTCTGGATAAATTACTGAAGCATTTAAAAGCAATTTCAAATCTGCCTTAAGCAGTAGGGTTTGATCTAAGGCATTGAAGCGATCAATAAGTTGGGCAAGCTGATCCCGAATGGTTAAAAGTTCGAGCAGTTCCGCGCCGCTTACTTCGGGATAGTCTAAACTATCCGCATAAAACTTTAACAAAGGATTCATTGCAACACATCTCCGAGGATTCCTAGATAGCGAAAGGCAACATTTCCTAAATAGTTTTTTGGTTCGAGGGTTTCACTCAACGCCGAAATTAGCCAATGTAGCCAAGAGGGCTGCCACCGTAAATCCGTTGCTCCACTGTCGGGGGTTGGCAATGAGTCCGATGAATTCAAAGTCGGTTTGGTCATAGAATCTCAAGAAGGCGATCGCAATCAGTAATACCGTTAAAACGGTTGATGGCAATAGGGCCAGAAAGTTTAGCCACATCTAAAGCAAGGGAAAGATAATTTCATTTTAATGGGTGGCTCACGGGGCGATCGCCCTTACGAAAATAGCTCCCCATATTCGGCGAGGAGAGCCAAAGCTTCCCTTAATGCCCGTCGGTTTCGCTCGGAGGGGTCAAGCTGGAACTGTATTTCGGCAATACGGCATCGAGTTTCGATTCGAGTTCGGCGAGTCTCGCGTTCTCTGCTTTCAGCTTTTTCAGTCTCTGCTCGTGCGCGATCCTCGCTTCGGCATTGCTTTTCTTCAGCCAAGCGGTTTGTTTCTCGATTTCGACGGTTCCACTCAACGCCGAAATTAGCCAATGTAGCCAGGAGGGCTGCCACAGTGCATCCGTTGCTCCAGCTTCTCGGCTGGGTGATGTATCCGAGGAATTCAAAGTCGGTTTGGTCATAGAACCTCAAGAAGGCGATCGCAATCAATAACACCGTTAAGACGGTTGATGGCAATAGGGCCAGAAAGTTTAGCCACATCTCAGGCAAGGTAGAGGTAATTTCATTTTAACGGGTGACTCACGGGGCGATCGCCGCTGTTTTTTGAGATCATCATCCCGGACTGTTCTGAACTGACACATTTACTGCTCCACAGCATTTTGCAGCACCTCTAAATATTGCGCCGCAATCCGCCGGGGGGTGAAGTGTTCCTCTAAATATCGGCGTCCCGCCTGGCCCATGCCCTCTGCCAAAGCGCGATCGCCCGCCAATTGACGAATGAAATCCGCTAGCCCTTGACCATCCCCGTTGGCGATCGCCCGGCCACAATTTGCCTCCTGGACTAGATCTTTTAAATAGCTCTTGGGCGGACAAACTACGGCGATCGGCCGACCAGCTGCCAATGCCGAATAGAGCTTACTCGGTGCTAACAAGCGTTCCATACCTGGGCTCAAACTCACCAACGACAAATCACAGGCCGTTAAAGAGTAGGGCAGCACCTCTTTATCCTGGTAAGGCAGCAAGAGGAGGTTTGATAATCCCAACTGCTCACTTTTTTGCATTAATAGTTGTCGCTTGGCACCATTGCCAATACAAACAAACTTAATCGGTTCATCCTCCAGTAAAATAGCTGCTTCGAGGAATGTTTCAACATCATGGCAACGCCCCATATTGCCAGAATAAAGCACCGTAAATGGCTGAATCAGTTTGTACCGCAGGGCAAACCAATTTTCTTGCTTGGGGATCGGCACGATCAAGTCCGGATTCGCCCAACTGTGAATGACGCTGACCTTTGCCTCGATCTCCGGGCAGAGTTGGGTAATGTGTTGCTTTTTGGCTGGACTTAACACCACAATGGCCTTGGCTCGCCGCCACACCCGGATATTCATGTTTTGCCAAAATCGCGCCAACCAATGCTGTTCCGAGATCACCCCAAGCTCAACGGCAATCTCAGGATAGAGATCGTACAGCAAGCAGACATAGGGCACGCGGAAAATTAGGTTCGCAAAGTAACCCACGACGGGTAAAAAGGGAGGGGCCGTCGTAATCAACAGTAGTTCGGTTTTGCGCCAACATCCCGCGAGATGGAGCACTGACCGCAATAAAAACAAAATTCCGTTGATCGCCTTGCCCCGAATCCGCTGGGGCCAGAGCTGGGCCGTCCGCGATCGCTTTATCCTCAGGCCCGCCTTTTGTTCAATCGGTGGTGCCTCCGTAGACTGAAAGGCGTACCCTGGTTGTCCGGTAAAGATATCAACCTCTAGTCCTTGTTGGCTCAGGTGCCGCGTTAATTCCTCGATGAGTTGTCCTGTTGGGGCAAAATCAGGGGGAAAAAAGTGCGTGAACACCGTTAAGCGGAGTTGGGGTTCATGCTTGGGCTCAGAAAGCCCCTTAACAGTTGGCCGAGAATGTTTAAAAACCAAGCGCTTTAGGTAATGGACGAATAACATCGATAAACTTTTAAAGGAAGGGGAGATAAAGCTAAGTACTGGATAGGCAAAGCAATGAACCCGTAAAATTTTGCTCAATCTTCACCCTAGGGCGATCGCTCACCACTAGCCAGAAAGGCGATCGCCTTACACGCAAATATTTTTATGCAACTTATGCAACGTTTTAAATAATTTCCCTAACAGCTGGTAAATTATTACGTTTCAAGGCAGCAAGCTTGGGTTGTAAAAAAATAGACAGACGAATCCTGTGACTGTTCTACCCTAGACGCCGAACCGATGGCGGTGTCAGTAGCAGAAGCAGGGTAGAGAAACTGAGATCAAATAGACCATCGAAGCTCACTCTACAATCAGAAGTCTTCATGACTTCTTCATACTCTTTTTGATTTCTACATACCTTAGCTTGTCTGTGACAATTAGTCGAGGTCAATTGACAAAGCGGAAATCTTTGACGGCAGTGTGCCCCTGGCATTGCGATTGGCGACGGGTAAATTCACTCACAGAAGGATTGCCCTGGACGGAAATTACCCCCGTTGCCTGTTGCCACAGTTCAGGGGAAGCCAATGATAACTGATACTCGCGATCGCATTTGCGGACATGGTACCATTTCGTTTCTTGGCAACACTTACACCAAAAAGCTTCTAGCCATTCTCCATCCAAAGGCACAGTTCCTTTTGTTGCGACAACGAGAAGCGCCTTGCGTCGACTAAGGCCCCGGCTTTGGAGAAGATCCGGCCGATCGGCGTAGATTCGGTGTTTCTGGCTCGCACTGTCTAGGTAGCACTGATGCATGGGACAAAAAATAGCGCGGCGCTTGGAACGCCTGCGGGGGCGATCGCGACGCTTGATCGATGATGGCTTGCCTGAACTTCTATGGTTCAGGGAGGCAGGATGAAAATTCCGGTTTATCGGTTTCATGGCACAGATTTGAATAGACTCAACTGCCGAGACAGCTCGATGGCAAACGCAGCGCTCACTAGATAGTGATTGTTTGTCGTTTACCCATATTACCCACCGACACTATTCCTAAGTGTCTGGTTTAAGGATTAATATGGGTCTCAAGCATTGACATCAACTTTGCTCATTCAATGGTTATATGGTTATACTGACAATCCCAAAATAAGCACCTATAATGTCTGGCGTCTAGATTTGGATTCACTTTCCTCTGTCATGGGTTGCTTACTTTTAAATCTGTGCCCTATGGTAATGACACTTTACAGCAACTTTACAATAGGCTTTAGATAATTTTTTATTTCTTCAGATAGACACCATCCCACTCCTATGCTGGGATCATCTGTAGGTAGCTGTGTTAGTAGATTCTGAATCCTTGGATCAGATATAAATTCCAGGAGCCTTGCTCAATGCAATTTTTCATCCTGTTTTGTACGTCAGTCCTCATCCTCATTCCTGGTAGTTTAAGCACTGCCGCTGCTGTCACGCCCTCTGGCAAGCCTGATTCAAAGGATGGGGTGGTACAAACGCAAAACCCACAACGGATAAACCTATCGTCTAACGCTTTGCCAGCAATGGGTGCTGATCGGACTTACATCCTTGGTGTAGGCGACCAGTTAGAGATTGAGGTCTTCAATGTGCCTGAATACAGCGGTAGTCAACGGGTGTTGGCCGATGGTTCCCTTAACCTCCCGGCCATTGGTAAAGTGCCGGTTGCAGGCCTAACCATTGAAGCAGCAGAAGCGGCGATCGCCACCCGCTACCGGTCAGAATTACGCTATCCCAAAATCACCCTTGTCCTGCTGCAGCCTCGTTCCTTCCAAGTAACCCTCTCCGGAGAAGTCAATAGTCCTGGTGCCTATACTCTAGATGGAGGTGAGTTTCCCACCCTTGTACAAGCCATTCAAGCCTCAGGGGGCCTCACCTATGCCGCCGATTTACGACAAGTGCAAATTCGCCGCCTCAACCCATCTGGAGCAAGACAAACCGTCGCCGTTGACCTCTGGGAACTGTTACAAAATGGCGATGCGAGCCAAAACATTGCCCTGCGGGATGGAGATGCCGTTTTTGTGCCCGCAATAGAAACGGTAAACTTAACGGAGTCGGCTCAACTAGCGGCGTCTAACCTGATTGGTACCCCTGCGACCCTAGATATTGGTGTTGTTGGCGAAGTGTTTCGTCCGGGTATCTATCGATTAACCGGCAGCGAATCCCAGACTAATCCCACCGTCTCCCAAGCCATTCGGGAAGCCGGTGGGATCAAACCCTCCGCCGATATTCGCAAGATTCAAGTGCGACGTCTCACCCGCAGCGGTACCCCCCAAACCATCGACATTGATTTCTGGGAACTGTTTCAAGCGGGGGATTTAACCCAAGACCTAGCTCTACAACAAGGAGATACCATTTCTATCGCCACGGCTGACGCTCTATCCGATGCCGAAGCCGCCCAAATCGTTTCCACTAACCTATCACCCGATAGAATTTTGGTTAACGTGGTAGGCGAAGTCGAGAATCCTGGTAGTGTCCAAGTTCCTGCCAATACGACGTTAAACCAAGCTGTGCTCGCCGCTGGAGGATTTACAGACCGCTCCCGTGAAAATGTGGAATTAATTCGTTTGAATCCCAATGGCACCATTGTCCAGCAGCAGTTCGAAATTGATTTTTCTCAAAGCGTCAATGCCGAATCCAACCCAATCTTGTGGAACAACGATGTCATTATTGTGGATCGGAATGCGACAGCTAGCTTTACAGATGGACTCTCACGCATTTTAAGTCCACTACGAAATCTTTTACCTTTCGGTTTCTTATTTTAAAAAGATGAATTTTTAAAGATGAATTTTTAAATTAAGTTATAAATTAAGCGCGAAACTAACATGGATAAGCAAGACACCAATAACGCTGTTCTCGAGTATCAAAATAACGGCCATAAAAAAAATGGGGCGATCGCCCCAATACCGTATCCCGTTTCTCCCCTCTTACAACCAGCAGACTATGGTGACGACTTCGATTTGCGTCAGTTCTTATCTGTTATTCGGCGTCGGGCATGGTTAATTCTAGGAGTGATAACCGTTAGCATGGGGGCGGTTACTTTTAATACGTTTTCCCAAGAAAAAATATACTTATCGAAGTTTCGTTTATTGGTCGAACCTGTTAATTCCAACAATAGTGTGTCTGACCTAGCCCGGAGCTTGCCCGGAAACTTTGGTAGCGGATCAGGTGAATTAGACTACGCGACGCAAATTCAGGTTTTACGCAGTCCCGAATTGCTGCAAAAAGTGATTCAACCACTGCAGCAACAATATCCGGATCTCAACTACAATACTCTCCTCAGTAATCTCAGTATTAGCCGACCGGGAGAGACAAAAATTCTCGAAGTCAGCTATCAAAATTCCGATCCCGATCAAATTGAAGCGGTGCTAGAACAACTTGCTTCGGTCTATCTGGAGTACAGCTTGGCTGATCGCCAAACCAACGTTAGACAAGGCCTTCAGTTTATCGATGAGCAATTGCCCAACCTCCAACAGGAAGTGGATACCCTGCAGGCAGAGCTTCAGCAATTTCGCCAAGACTATAATTTCACCGAGCCAGAGATTCATTTCAATCAGCTAGCCCAAAAAGCAGCAACACTAGAGGAGCAGCGCTTCCAACTCCAGCAAGAAATGGCCCAAGCCCAAACTCGCCTTCAATCCCTCCAAGGAGACAGTGGGGCCTTAGCTGCCCTCGAAAATTCAGAAACCTATCAGCAAGTCCTTGGTCAACTGCGATCAGTTGAGGCTAACATTGCCAAAGAATCGACACGTTTCCAAGCTGACAGCTTAAATATTCAAGTGTTGAGGGAAGAACGTCAGAATTTACTACCCATTCTGCAACAGGAGGCCGAACGGGTAGGGGCAACCCAAGTGACAGATGCAGCCAATCAGCTCCGCATTTTGCAAGCTCGGATTCCATCTCTCAATCAAGCCCAAGCTGAAGTCGAGCAATCTTTTCAGAATCTCGCTGTCTTGAATCGGCTATATACCGATCTCCAGCGACGGCTAGGGATTTCAACCGAAGCCTTAACGGAGCTCCTGGCAAGACGCCAAGCTCTACAAGTACAAGCCGCCCAAACGGAGATTCCGTGGGAGATCATTGAAGGTTCCACCCGTCCTAATTTACCAATCTCCCCTAATATTCAACGGAGCTTGATGTTGGGCTTCATTGCCAGTTCTGTTTTGGGCGTCGGCGCAGCTTTACTGCTTGACAAACTCACTGACGTTTACTACTCTTCAGACGACCTCAAGAATCGTACAAAGCTACCATTGTTAGCCAATATTCCCTACGAGGAACAACATGGGATTACTGGGACAGCAGAGTCATCATTGCCACCGCTGCTGCGTTTCCAACGTTGGCTAGGCTCTTTCCTGCCGGCTTCAACGGCTCGGACATGGCGGAAAATGACCAGTGGGGATCAGTCCTATGGCTCTTACGGATATTATGGTGCGTCTGCGTTTTCTGAATCCCTACGGGTGCTCCATACCAATCTAAAATTATTGAGTGCCGATTGCCCTTTACGTTCTGTGATTATTGCTTCAGCTTTGCCGGGGGATGGGAAGTCAACAATTGCCCTAAACTTAGCGCCAACGGCAGCGATTCTCGGCCAGAAAGTATTGCTGGTTGATTCTGATATGCGGCGTCCCCAGGTCGCTCAACGTCTCAATTTAAACCAAAAACAGGGTCTCAGTACTGTGATTACAAACAATAGCAGCGAGACTGAAATCGCAGACTATTTGCAGAAACCGATGCCCTTGGTGGATTTTTCGGTGTTGCCAGCGGGTGATCTGCCCCCTGACCCGGCAAAATTACTCGCGTCTCAAAAGATGAAACATTTGGTTGAGGACTTTGAGCGCACGTTTGACCTCGTTGTCTATGATACGCCGCCGGTACTTGGACTTGCGGACACCAGTCTTCTGGCTTCCCATGCCGATGGTGTGATTTTAGTGGTCACTCTAAATAAAACTACGCGTTCAGCCGTTTCCCAGGCGATCGCCACCTTTAAACAAGCCAATATTCCGATTTTAGGACTCGTTGCTAACAGTCAAACAAAAGGTACATCTAGCAGTTCTTATGCCTATTCCTACTACGGCTCCCAGTCCAAAAACGGCTAATCCTCATTTGCGTCCCTAGGCGATCGCCCGTTGATCGTTGATTTCTACACTGACCCTCTCCCACCAGGAGAGGAAATTCGTTTTTGCAGCTTTTTCTGGGAAAAAGTTTAGGCTGAAGAAATTTCATCTTTGAATGAGTCAACACCCCAGCAGACAAATCCATAAGACACTGCATTGGCCGGTCACGCTCAAGATTCGTTGCTGACAAGTCCCAACCGATCTAAGACCCTTCTATGATAAGGAAGAGAGCCATCATTTTTTTTAGACACTTAATCTTAATTTTGAGTCTCTTCGGTCATTTCCTCTTAGATCAAACCCTCGTCGCGTTTTGCTTATGCTTGATCTCACTTCCTACAAATCCGTTGAAAAATGCCTTATTAAAGACCCAATTGTGCTCGCAGCGGAGACCACCTTGCTGGAAGCCGCAAACACCATGGCGGATTTAAAGCGCACCTGTGAGTTACAAGACAAAATAAGCGACGCCCTGGAGATCAATAGTAGCCGGGCCAGTTGTATTCTCGTGATGGCGGGTCGGCAATTAAAAGGGATTGTGACCGAGCGAGACCTCTTGAAATGGGTCATCCTGGATCAAAATTGGCAGCGGATCACCCTAAAGCAAATTATGACGACCCCCGTCATCTCCCTGACTTGGGATCAGTCTTTAACGCCCCTGCATATTTCCCAACTGCTGCAAAAACATCGGATTCGTCACCTACCGGTGTTGGATACCGAAGGTCAGCTATTTGGCTTAATCACCCACCGTTTACTGCGCGGTGTTATTGAACCGGTGCATTTACTGCGCTTGCGATTTGTCACAGAAGTAATGGTGAGTCGCGTGGTCTACGGTGCGCCTCAACAATCCATGTGGCATTTGGCCAAGCTGATGATGGAACATCGCGTGGGTTCCATTGTGATTGTTAAACCCCATCCGACCCTCGAACAGGCTTGGTTTCCCCTGGGGATCGTCACAGAGCAGGATATTTTACATTTGCGCTCCCTGGATGTGGATTTAGAAAAGATCACAGCGGAACAGACCATGACCCGGCCGACCAAAATTGCGGTGCACCGTTCTTTGATTGAGGCCAAACAACTAATGGAACAGCACCAAACCCACCGTTTGATCGTCGTTGGGGAGCACCATGAGCTCCTGGGGTTGGTGACTCAATCGAATCTACTAGAGGCGATGAACCAAAATGAGATGTACGGGCTTGTGAGCTTTTTAGAGCAGCAAATCCAAGAGCGCACCCGGGAACTGGATCGCCTCAATCAAAAACTGCGTCAGGAAGTCCAAGAGCGAAAAAAAGCCGAACATCGCATTCGTCAACTGTCTCTCACGGATGAGTTGACGGGCGTTTACAATCGTCGGGGTTTCTTTATGCTCGTCGAACAGGAATTATCCTTGCTAGAGCGCCAAAAGTTGCCTTTTTCGCTCTTCTTCTTTGATGTGGATAATCTGAAGGTGATCAATGATCGCCTGGGCCATGCGACGGGCGATCGCGTCATTGTCGATGCCGCCCAAATCCTGCGGGACTGTTTCCGAAAGGCGGATATTCTGGCACGTCTGGGGGGTGATGAATTTACCTGTTTTGCGCCGGTGAATCAAACAGAGGCACAGCTGATTTACCAACGACTACAAACGGCGATCGCCACCTTCAACCAACAACAACAGCGCCCCTACCAACTTTCAATCAGCACTGGCTACACGAGTTACGCAGAATTTCCAGCCGATGCGTCCCTCCGCACCCTGTTGAGACAGGCCGACGAAAAAATGTATCGAGATAAGCAGCGTCGGAAACAAGGGCGACAATCTGCCTGTGACGACAGCCCTCTTTCCAATACCACAAAACAGAACAGAGATCCGGACTATTTGCCTAAACAATCCCTTAACTTGTAGAATTTAAAGTTCTGGAAGCTAACAGATTTCTATAGAAAAAATTATTCTGTCAATATTATGAGTAAGCGTTTACAGGTAGTCCTTAATCAGGACGTGCGCAAGCTAGGCAACAATGGTGACCTCGTTGAAGTTGCCCCCGGCTATGCCCGTAACTACCTCCTCCCCCAAGGCATTGCCTCCCTCGCCACCCCCGGCATTCTTCGCCAAGTTGAACAGCGCCGCGAAAAAGAACGTCAACGTCTGCTTGCAGAACTCCAGGACGCCGAAGCGCGTAAAGTTGCTCTCAAAACTGTGGGTAAACTAATTATCCGCAAGCAAGTTGGTGAAGAAAATCAAATTTTCGGTACCGTAACAACCCAGGATGTGGCAGACGCCATCAAAGAAAGAGCAGGCCAAGATGTGGATCGTCGTGGCATTACGCTCCCTGAAATTGGCAAAACTGGTAGCTACGAAGCCCAGGTTAAACTGCACCCCGAAGTGATCGCAACGGTTCAGTTCGACGTGATTGCCCTCTAGAATTGCTCTTCAATCAAAAATTTAGCAAGCGGATCATCATTGATCCGCTTTTTTATTGTCCTAGGACGCTACAACAAAGACCCGGCAAATGTTCCTAGAGGCCGCTGGAGTCTAGACTCTGGGCTTCTTCGGAGGTGCTGGGAAGATGCAGGCCACATTCTTGTTTCAGGCCCCGGAAACGGGTATCTCGCTCGCTTTCATCACCAGCCATCAAGGGCCGACTAGAATGCCAATCGCCTACGGTGACATAGCCTTTATCGAAATAGGGATGGTAGGGGAGATCGTGGGCCATTAGATACTCATAAACGTCCTTGGATGTCCAAGTCAAAATCGGGTGGATTTTATACTGTTTGCCCTGTTTTGCTACGTAACCGAGGGTCTTGCGGTGGTCGGTTTGGCCTTTGCGGAGTCCAGCAAGCCAGGCTTTGGCGTTTAACTCCTTGAGGGCCCGTTGCATGGGTTCGACTTTGCGGATGTAATCGTAGCGGTTAAAGGCTTCAATATTGTCTTGTTCCCAGAGTTTGCCGTAGAGGGCTTCCATCCGCGCAGGACTGAGGGGCGATTGGTAAACTTTTAAATTCAGGTTGAGGCGATCGCCTAATTCTTCGGCAAAGCGATAGGTGGCGTTTGGTAGATAGCCAGTGTCAATCCAAACGACGGGAATATCCGGGATAACCTGGGTGACGAGGTGGAGCATCACCGCCGACTGAATCCCGAAACTGGTACTCATGATCAGCCCTTCGGGAAAGGTTTGGGAGGCCCACTGAACAACTTCGACGGCATTGGCCTCGCTGAGTTTTTCGTTAACGGCAGCTAAATCAAGATCTGGCATCATCCCACCCATTTGAACGTCTCCCATTGGCATCGATTGTGCTTGGGGATTGGCGGTTTGCGCGCGGGGGTCGAGGTGGGAAAGATGCAGTTGTGGCATACTTTTACGGGTAAGTAAGGGTGATTTAGTAAATGGTGCGGTTGACTGGGGGCGATCGCCAAAGCATTAAGCCCTTGGGGTCGCTAAAAATCAACGCTTTTAGTCGTTACGTCATGAATGCTGGCAAAGAATTAGCCCCATTGTAGTCGAGAAGTTCCCCAATTCTGCTGTAGATTCCCTGACGATTTAACTGGCCTGGCAGGCTTTCATCTGTTGCCGTTGTTGCCATTTTGCTTCAAAGCGCGATCGCCGTTCCGGGGTCAAGGCCTCAATACAGTAAGGACAAGACACGCCAATCTCATAGTCCGCCGATGTTTTATCCTCCGCATCAATGGGATGGCCACAGGCGTAGCACAGTTCATAGTGACCCGTTTCTAGGCCATGCTTGACCGTGACCCGCTCGTCAAATACAAAGCATTCCCCTTCCCAGAGGCTTTCTTCAACGGGGATTTCTTCGAGATATTTTAAAATGCCACCCTTGAGATGGTAAACCTCCTGAAACCCCTGGTTTAGAAGGTAGGAGGTCGCCTTTTCACAGCGAATGCCCCCCGTGCAAAACATCGCCACCTTCGCATTTTTCTGGGGATCTAAATTTTCGGCGACATAATCGGGAAATTCGCGGAAGGATTGGGTGTTGGGGTTAATGGCCCCCTTAAAAGTACCAATGCCCACTTCATAATCATTGCGGGTATCCACGAGGGTCACATCCGGGTTTTGGATCAAATCATTCCAATCCTGGGGATCAATGTAGGTGCCGACGGTATTATTCGGATCAACGTTCGGTTGACCCAGGGTGACAATTTCTTTTTTGAGTTTGACCTTGAGGCGTTTAAAGGGCTGTTTAGGGGCCGTAGAAACTTTGTAAGTGAGATCCGCGAGACGAGGGTCTTGGCGCAGAAAGTTCACCATGGCATCAAGGGCCGTTTGGGTGCCCGCAATGGTGGCGTTAATCCCTTCGTGGGCCAATAGAATGGTGCCAATGATATTTTGTTCGTCGGCGAAGTTGAAAATGGGTTGTTGCCGTTCTTTGTAGTCAGGAAAGTCGAAAAATTGATAAAAGGTGATGACAACAAAATCCTTCATTTGGTCGGTGCCCTCAAACAGCAGACCCTATTTTAGCCTGTGTTTTTGCGCTTTTGAATTTCCCTGCCCATAATCGGAGGGGGAATGATATTCTCATTAATCGTGCTTATTCTAATCGGGTTTCGTCATTGATGGTTTTGGACTCTCCCAAGGAGCGTTTAGCTGAATTTTTACGCCTTTTGCCATTTTCTGTGGCGGAATTACCAGCGGAGGCTTGCTTGGTGGGAGGTGCCGTGCGAGATGCCCTCTTGCAGCGCCAGAGTGATTATATTGATTTTGATTTTGTCGTCCCCAAAAAGGCAGTGGAAACAGCCCGTGCCATTGCGAAAAAATATCAAGCGGGTTTTGTGGTACTCGATGAGATGCGTCAAATTGCCCGGGTGGTCTTCCGGCAGGGGACGTTGGATTTTGCTCAACAGGAAGGGGAAAGCCTCGAGCGGGATTTGCGGCGGCGGGATTATTGTGTGAATGCGATCGCCTATCATATTCGTTCTGATTGTTTAGTTGATCCCCTCAATGGCCTCGCCGACCTAGAAAATAAAGTGTTGCGGATGGTGACGCCGGAAAATTTAGCCGATGACCCCCTGCGGTTGTTGCGGGCCTATCGCCAGGCGGCGCAGTTGGGATTTTCTTTAGATGCTGACACCAGGGCACAGATCCGGGAACTAGCCCCTTTGATCAAAAATATTGCGGCAGAACGGATTCAGCATGAGTTGAATTATTTGTTGCACCACCCGAGGGGCGATCGCTGGCTAGAGCTGGCCTTTCAGGATGGCTTGCTGGCGTATTGGTTGCCCGCAGCAGATCAAAAAAGCTTAGATCGTGTGCAACGGTTAACGGCCATTGGTCAGGAATTGGCCGAAATTCACCCTGAATTTGCCACGGAGACAGGATGGCTCGCCCTGGGGAAATTGGCCTGTTTGGTGGGCACCGATCCAGAACAGGCCCAACAGGCGATCGCCCGCTTAAAATATCCCCGGTACGAACTGCGCACCGTCAGCACTGTCATCGAAATGCTCCCCCAACTGTTGGCCAGCCAAGCGCAACCCTTGAGCCTGCGGGAACAATATTTCTTCTTCCAAACGGTTAAAGGGGCCTTTCCCATCCTTGCCCTGGTGGCCCGGAGTTTTGGCCTCAGCGCTGCCACGTTAGCGCCATTATTGCAACGATACTTCACCGCCAGCGATCCCGTCGCCCATCCGGTTTCTCTCCTATCGGGGAAGGATCTCATCCGTGAGTTGCATCTTTCTCCCAGTCCCCAAATTGGCCATTTACTCACCGAAATTCAAGTGGCCCACCTCGAAGGAAAAATCCACACCAAAGCCGAAGCCATCGAGTGGGGGCGATCGCAGTTGCACACATAGCCCAACATAAACCCAACATAAAAAAATGCAGCCAAGCATAATTCTGGACTGCATTTCAGAGTATGAAATTGAGACTTCAACAAAAATTTAGGGGGTGATGTAGCCTAGTTCAGTGAGCTTCGCCATCACTTTTTCGATACTTTCTTCAAGTTCTTCGAGGTCGGTGCGGCATTCCACTTCAGGATTGGTGGGCGCTTCATAGGGATCATCAATCCCGGTAAAGCCTTTAATTTCACCCGCTCTTGCCCGTTGATAAAGACCTTTGACATCCCGTCGTTCACATTCTTCGAGGGGAGCATTAACGAAAATTTCAACGAAATCGCCAATCCGTTGCCGCACTTCTTCGCGGATTTCCCGGTAAGGGGAAATGGCAGAAACAAAGACAATCACACCATTGCGGGTGAGCAGGTTGGAAACAAAGCCAATCCGACGAATATTTTCATCACGGTCTTCTTTGCTAAAGCCCAGGCCCTTGGTGAGATTTGTCCGGACAATGTCGCCATCCAGGATTTCTAACTTACACCCAGCCGCTTTTAAACGTTCCGCTAGGGCATGGCTAATGGTGGTTTTCCCTGCACCACTCAGACCGGTGAACCAAACTGTGACGCCACGATGCTCCATGTGACTTTTTTCCCTCAGAAACAAAACATAAACAGTTTAATGGGAGAAGGGTTTTTTTGAAATTTATCTCCCTGCATTGGTTCTTTTCTGAAAAACATCAGCAGCATTTTCAGAGATTTTTTTCTATTGCTGCTAAATCTCCTCAAAACTGCCAATTGTGAAAAAAAGCAAGCTTGGGGTTGCGTCCTGGCCAAAGGGCATTAGGATTGTAGAGATATTCCCACGTCTTGAGTATGTGGCGCCAATCTCGACGCTTTACCCTGGACTGATCGCTAATTTCGGCACGGTTAGGTGGCGAGATCCTGATTACAATAAAAGCAATTTTTCTGCCCCCCTCTTGGTGATATGAACGAACTGCGCACAACTTCCTTGGATTCCCTAGAATCTGATTCTTGGTCTGCTGAAGCAGAGGCTAACCGTCTCATGGATGATGTGTTTGCGGATATTGATCAGCTCTTAGGCGATCGCCAACCGCCCCAATCCTTTAGGCGATCGCCAGAACCGGAAGTCAGACCGATGCAATCGGTATTAGTCACCCAGGGAGATCTCATGGGGCCTCCGCCAGAGGAACCCCCCTTTCCGCCAGAGGAAATCGACGCAGAATTGGTGGTAAAACGGGGCTGGGGCTATTACACAGAGCGACTCCTATTTATCTGCTCCTGTGCCTCTTTGGTGGGAGGTGTTTTGTGGTTAGCGGCGAATGATCAGTTAAAAATGCCGCAATTCCTCGGTCGTTCTACGCCCCCTGCGACGGAGACAGTCCCCCCAGAAAACCCAGAGCCGGGAACAGAATTTGCGAACTATATTCAACGGGCCCTCGACAATATCGATCGCCAAGGGGATGCAGAAACACCAGAATCAGAGACAAATTCGGGGCCACAGGTCATTGAACGCATTTATATTCCGGTCTATCCGCCCAATGCGGGCACCAATGGCAGTGCGAATTTATCTCAAGGTCTAGCCTTATTACCGCCGCCCCCCAGCGTGGAACCACCAATGGCGATCGCCCCTCCCCCGCCACCACAACCAACAAAGCCAGCCCCCTTAGCCATCGTGCCTCCCCCCGCACCCAGTGCAGCAACCCCAAGCATTAGTAATGTGCCTGCGCCTCCTGCTGCGCCGAAGACGATGTATAGCCTGGTGGGAGTTTTGGAAGCGGGCGATCGCTCTGAAGCCTTGTTCAAAATTAATGGCACCACCCAACGGTTTCGCCTTGGGGAAGAGTTGGGCAGTGGCAGTTGGAAGCTGATTGGTGCCCAGAGTAACCAAGTCATCCTGGAGCGAGCTGGTCAGACGCGCACCATTTATGTTGGTCAGGACTTCCCCAGCAACTAAACTGCTAAAGGACGTTTTTAAGTTGTTGAGGCAGAGATTGTGTTGGCGTTTGGAAATCAACAGCCGATTCGGTTCGGCACAGACGGTTGGCGTGGCATTATTGCAGCGGATTTTACCTTTGAACGGGTGCAACGGGTGGCGATCGCCACGGCCCATGTTTTAAAAGAAAATTTCGCGGATCAGGCTGACGATAATACAGTGATTGTCGGCTATGACCGGCGGTTTCTTGCAGATGAGTTTGCCCTCGCCGCCGCAGAGGCGATCCAGGGGGCAGGGTTTCGCGTTCGCGTGCTCCTGGCCAATAGCTATGCACCCACCCCGGCCCTCAGTTATGCAGCCCATCACCAAAAGGCTCTGGGGGCGATCGCCCTAACGGCTAGCCATAATCCGGCGGGTTATCTGGGTTTGAAGGTGAAAGGGGCTTTCGGCGGTTCGGTTTCCGAGGAAATTACCGCTCAAATTGAGGCGTGCCTAGAGGCGGACAGTGAACCTCAAGCTTTAACGATGGGCAGCCTAGACTATTTCGACCCGTGGCAGGACTATTGCAGCGGGTTACAGCAACTGGTGGATCTCGAAAAAATTCGTCAGGCGATCGCCAGTGGCCGTTTACAGGTTTTTGCCGATGTAATGTATGGGGCGGCGGCGGGCGGCCTCACTCAACTGCTCAATACTGCGATCCAAGAAATCCACAGCGAGCCAGATCCTTTGTTTGGGGGGCGGCCACCGGAACCTTTAGAAAAGCATTTGTCCCAGCTCCAACGCACAATCCGCACCGCCCATGATCAAAATTCAAACGCAATTCAGGTGGGGTTTGTCTTTGATGGCGATGGCGATCGCATTGCCGCTGTGGCCGGAGATGGTTCGTTTCTCAGTTCCCAAAAGTTAATCCCAATTTTATTGGCCCATTTGTCTCAAAACCGCAAATATCAGGGAGAGGTTGTTAAAACTGTCAGCGGCTCTGATTTAATCCCACGTTTGAGCAAATACTACGATTTGCCAGTCTTTGAAACGCCCATTGGCTACAAATACATCGCCGAACGGATGCAACAGACTCAGGTTCTCCTCGGTGGAGAAGAGTCCGGCGGCATTGGCTACGGCCATCACATTCCCGAACGGGATGCTCTCCTTGCAGCTTTATATTTACTGGAGGCGATCGCCACCTTCGATCAAGACCTCGGCGAGATTTACCATTCTCTGCAAACCAAAGCTGATTTCCATGGAGCTTACGACCGCATTGATCTACATTTGCGGGACTTCTCCAGCCGCGATCGCCTTTTAAAGCTGCTTGCGACTAATCCCCCCAAGGCGATTGCCAACCGTGAGGTGCTTCACTGCGACACCAAAGATGGCTATAAATTCCGCCTCGCTGATCAAAGTTGGTTGTTGATTCGCTTTAGCGGCACTGAACCTGTACTGCGGTTATATAGTGAAGCGGCCAACCCTGAAGCTGTCCAGGAGATCCTCGCCTGGGCGAAAACCTGGGCTGAGGCTGCCGACTAAGCCGAGAGTTAAACTAAACAGACAGGGGAGAATAATTTTTCTCCCTGTTTTGCCCGGGGTAATTGCATGGGTCATCTATTCACATCTCCAAAAACACGATGATTAACCGCTCCTTCGCCATTTATTTCACATTAATTTGCGGCAGTTTCGGAATCTGCTCAACGCAGGCGATCGCCCAATCCAAGTGCAACGCACCATTAACAGAAATCGTGCCCCAACTCCTAGAAGATCTACCCAGCTACGGCAATCGGGTGATCCAACGGGCGCGCAATTTAGACCGCACCGAAGATAGTTTTAATTATATTGTCATCGCTAGCCCAGGCAATTTTAATCCTCTGCCCCTCAAAAATCGTCAATATACGCCTACGGTGCCTGATACTACGGAGCAAGTTTTTTTCACTACCCTAGAAACCCAATACAGCGACACCCAAAAAATTAGCTTTGAAAACTACTATTGGTTGTTTCTAACGCCCACAAAAAACGGTTGGGCGATCGCCAATGTAGTTTCTAGCCTTGCCAACCCCGATCCTAGTCAACCAGCCAACCCACCCCGTGATGCTTCCCAAGGTTCCGTTGGCCAAGCCATTAGGCTTTGGTTGCGTGATTTCAATTCAAAATGCCAATAGGTCGAGCCAATTAAAACACAATAAAGTTTAAATATCACTCCAAAAGTACAAAACAATATACCAATACAAAATTTGTTTTTGAGCTGATTTTATGAGCCAGAGCCATTAACTTATAACTTTTGAGAAAATGAGTATGCATATTGAATATTTCAATGAAACTTCACATTTTTCTTTGTTCACATTTCTAAAAAGTTTGTTAATATTCTGAAAACTCTAACTCTTCGTCAATATATCTAGCTCTAATAGCTTAGAATTCTTGGTTTTCAGCTTAGAGTTTGCCTAATTATCATGGATAAAAGATTATTCCGATGAAAAACCTTTCTGTAAAGCTTTTAAGTGGAACAGCCACTATGGCTACTGTTTCCTTGATGGCGATTAATCCTGCTGCTGCAGATACCGTTTCTGGTTCTGTCACTTTTACCTCTGCGGGCGAAGCAATTTCTGCCTATGCAGTTGAGGTAGACAGTCCCGGTAGCCGCTTCAATTCTGCAGAGATCAGCTTGGGCTATAGACCCTTAAATACACCTCAACTTTTTAATACTGGTCAGACTTTATTCCCGCCTGGTATTTTGCCTAGTACTCTTCCTGGGCTTGCTCTTCCTGGAAATACTGGTGTTGGGACTCTGGGATCTTTCCTCGCTCTGAATAACTTAACCCTAGTGGGTGGTGCTCCCAAAATTCAAGAAGTCCTCGCAGAACTCAATGATGTCAATGGTACTGGGGTAAACCTTGATACTATCCAATGGACATTGGCTACAGCAAATAGCATTTGTGCCGGTGACCTAGCAAGTCTAGAACCAGCAGAAGATCCTATCTGTTTTGAAGTAGAGGCAGTTGCTCCACTGACAGTTACTGATGAAGGGTTTGTTGCGGCCAATGTTGAGTTAACTGGTTCTTTCGATCCCACTGTCATTCTCTCTGACTTCCTCAAATACGCTGAGTTTATTTTCCAAGATGTTAATAACTCCCCTGTCTATCAACTGTCATTGAATGCAGCAGATGTTGCCCCCTATATCGACGGCATCCTTCAGTATGCAATTCAGCAAACAATTCAAGGTGGTGGATCTCTAGAACAGGTAATCGCCACTGTCTATAACAATCCTAGCCTTACCACTGACACCAAAAACGCTATCTTCCAGGCCCTTGCTGAAGGAGGATATCTTGATAATCTATCTAGCGTTGCCGGCGATGTTGATGATATTCAAACCTTACTGGGCTTTGACATAAGTGATGTTGAGGTAGCAGCAGGCATTCTAGCGGTACCTTAAATGAGCTTAATTCTTGAATAATTTTTGCTATTAGAAGCTATTTGTTTATGAAATTAAATTGGAGGGGTAATGAACCTTTATTACCTCTCTTTTTTTATGCTATGTATAGCTATTTTTTGAAGTTTTACTCACTCTAGTTAAATATTTTTTTTGACTGCATCTATTCAGATCAGAAAACAAAGCGACTGCGAAATTCGAAATCTAAACCTGCATCACTTGTCCCAATCCGGCCTTCATAGAAAGACGTACGACTTCTAGTCGAATCATAGCGCAAGATTAATCCTGTTGAATTCCCCTCTATCCGCTGACCTAAACCAGAAATCTCATTATCAAAATTTTGCGTGTAAATGCCAATTGAAATATTAGGATTGAGCCGCTGTCGTGCTGTTAAACTTGCAAAAAGCTGTTCTCCAACCTCTAAACGATTAATGATGCTTAAACCCGATTGCCAACCAATTTGTCCATCTAGTAGTCCTACCCAGTTTTGCAGACTTTCCTCTTCATCAACACTAGTACCCTGAGAATAAAATAGCGTTGGTCGCAGAGTCCAACCCAGCCCAGGACGCCGTTCACCATATTCATAACCTAAAGTTAAATTAAAGCGACTTTGAGTATCTGCATTAAAACGAAATGTGGGGCCATAGGCTTTGACTCCCATGGCCATCGAGTTGCCACTAAGAATAGGAGTTTCTTGAATCGCGTTTGCAAAACCCTTTAAATAAGCACCAATTGTTGGCTCGTTATTATCAATAACTTTTTCTGTGACACCAGGAGCTACTTGACTATTAAAGGTAGCCCAAACACCCGCATTAAGATTGTAATACCAAAGATCGGAAGAACCTGCATAGGCCAATTCAATAGCTGGAACATAAGCGATACCTTCATAAATTGAAGTAAGAGATTGAATCTGATCAATTTGAGCGATATTAACCCGATCAAAAGCAATGTCAAAACTTTTAATTGCATTCGGTAAACTACTAAATTGGGTAGAATCCGTCGAAAAGCGTTGTAGAAAACGCTGTCCATTGGGTGTTGTTAAAAGAACTTCAGTGCCAAAAGTTGTTCGTGGCGTTCCAAGAGAGAGAAAAGAAGATGCAGGCGTACTATTTGTTTCTTCTGGTGTTTCAAATAAGCGATCTTCTGAAGTAGGAACACCAATAAAAGTCAGTTGCCCAAATTGTGAGATATCAACTTTGGAGAAAAAAGGTTGTCCTGCGGTTGAGCTTAACTGTTGTTCTTCGATCACTTGAACACGACGCGGAAATAATCCAGTACGGAGTTGCCATAGTTCTGAAGTTTTGGGTGTAACATAGCTATCAGACGTTAGGCGTCCTGATGTTTGTGCAATATTAGTATTAAAATCAGCATATAAGAGACTTTTATCTAAACGTAAACCAAGCTCTCGTAATTCCTGGGGAGTTGCTTTTGTATTTAATCCGGAAGTAAGTTTTCCCTGCTCAAAGAGCTCTTTTGCTGTATTTAATGAGTCCTGAACACCATCCTCATCAACTGCTTCGAAAATTCCTCCTAAAAGCAAACCCGTTGTAATATTAAGAGACTGAATCCCGTCAAATTTATCTCCCCAACTGCCGACTGTGAAGCCAAGGCCAGGGTTAGCAAAAATTTCTGTAAAAGTGGCTGAAGGCTCTTCAGCATGGTAGGTGATGGCTGCGCGCTTATGAGGACGACTTAGATATCCTTGATACCAACTAGTCGTTTCTGTAGTGACTCTAGCATTATCAATTCTTGGGCTACGACGAATCCCATTCCAGAGTAATGAATTTAAGTACCGTCGGTCATATTCTTTTCCTGTTAAATCTGGATTAACCAAAACATTCAAAAGATCGAGATTTTTGAAGTCATCAAAGGGACGAGCAAACTTAACACCCGGTACTGAAGTGAAATCAAGGTCAATCTCAATTCTGTCGCCCTTGATTACATCTCCAAAAACAATGCCTGTATTTGTCAAATTTTCTCTAGGGATAAACTCACCTTCACGGAGATCGACGTTGTTTTCCAATAATTTACTTAAGTCACTGGTTGGAAATGCCTGTAGAATAATTGGTGTCCGTTCATCTTCTAGTCCTTCGAAAAGATTTTTGCCCCCCTGGGTAGAATTAGTTGATGTTTCTCCTAAGCCTGGTGGAGAATTTAAAAGTTCACTAATATCAATAATGTTGGGATCATTGAGATCAATACCGCTATTAATAATCACTTGACCAGGAAAGCCATCATTTGAAGTGACTTGTCCAGCAAATGTTGTGATGTCTGCCTGGCGTAATTCTTCAATGGGCAAAATATCCACAACGTCAGAACCGTTAGTACGTATTCTTGGGATATTCCAAACTGCTTGTAATCCCCAAAATGAGACTTCCTGGCGAGCATCTCGTATTTCTCGGATATCTGTAGTCTGTCCCTGATATCGAAGACCACCAACCCAGCCTTGGGTTTCAAATACAATTCTATTATTAGGGAGAACCCAGTAGAACTGATTTTCTTTAGGAAAGAGGCCATAGGTAATTTTATCAATTACAAAATCACTGTTGTTAATTTGCAGATCAAATTGACCATAGTTTTCTAGCTCGAAAGGATTAAATTGGAGCGGTTCGAACGTTACATTGTCAGTTGGATCGATTAGAAATGGATATCTTTGTGAGCTAATCGCAAGAGAACGCAACATAAACCGTCTTATTAATTCTTTCCTTCTATCAAGATTTTCGGACTCACTTGCTGCCTCTTTGAAATCTTGTTCTAGCTCTTCTGTATCTTGATCTTCTAAATCTTGGCGAATCGGTAGTTCTGGGAAAATCCCTTCTTCGAGATCTATTTGTTCTGGACTGATTTGACTATCATTAAATAATTCCGAACTCAAAGGGGATTGCGCAATGAATTCTATTGCTTCATAGCCAGATAGCTTTTTTTGAGTCTTGCCTTGGTCACTTCGCCCATTTCCGTAAGATGGTCTGTCTGTCTCTAAAGGATAATTTGCGGCGATACTTAAGGTTTGGTTGGTGCCTAAATACCCTAAGCAAAAAGTGACTAAAAGTGGCGCAATTGACTGTTTAATTGTCATTTTTAATTTAGAGCAGACCACCAGCAATCATCAAGAGCTGTGGATACGTAATTATGGATTTCTTTACGTTTTTTACCACTTCTTTCCCATTTAGACCATATATATTAACGATTGTTGCAAGTCACAGTAAGTTTCCTATAGAAAAAATCATTCTGGCCTTTTTAGCGCAGCTTATTGATTATTCAAAAAGAGGCATACAACCTCTAGAAATAAGTTTTATTGATGAAATCACTCAAAGTAAAAGTAGAAAATACAAAGAATTTTTCCAAGTGAGATCAAGTAGTGTCAGTCTAGATTCCTTGTTCTTGTTTTAGACTGACACTATTCACGTTTAGAAATGCCAATTTTCAAAGGTTTGGGGTCGGGAATTGGGAGTGGTCGGTTCTGGTTTTGGAGCGCCCAAGGATGAATCGACTTCGTGAACCGTTGCAGGGACTGGTTTCAGGTCACCATCAGGATTGGCAATGCCACCATGATCTTCACAAAGGGCTGGCCCCACAGTACCAAGGCCACCGGAGCTGCCTGCGTAGCTGTGGAGTGTGCCGTCTGCACATTCAATGGCCCAGATGTCTGTCCCATCTTTGTTGTAGAGATGGTAAGCATTCCAGGCCAGAACAGACTGTGGAATTAAGGACAATGCCATTGCCGGAATCATTAGGAAAGTAAGCGTTTTCATCGAATGCTACCTCTTTTTATTCAGTTGTAAAACAGTAGATACTAAGGACTAGTTGCAGCGTATTGATACTTATGCAATGTGACCCAGTGATAAATGGCTTCAAGCAGCGTGGGGCGCAAAACTGAAAAGAGCTACAGGGTAATGCCTGGCATGGATCTGTTTTTAACCGACAGAGAAAGCAGGGATCGAGTGCCTTTTTCTGGAGATTTTGCAACTAAACTTTAAATTGTTGTTTCGGTTTTCTACCGGGAAAAGTTTCTTCTTTTATCCTTTGGCCATAGTCCTAATGCTTATGGAAAAAATTCTATGGCGATTAGGCGATCATTCGAGGAAAAGTGTACGCAGGTTTTATCTTGGCGATCGCCAGTGTGATCACCCAGCAACTCTTAGTCGAAGCCCATCCCCCTAAACATTTTTCTCACCCCCATCCATTCCTGGTAGAAAATAAAGAATAAGTCCTGCATCCTGGGGAAAAAATAGCTTGAGATCATGAAATTATTGAATCGAGTCCTTTGGGGTCTGGTGGTGGTCTGGCTGGCCAAGGGAACCAAAGTTGAAGCCTTTATGACTCACCTAATTCCTGGCCATGAATACCTCACCCTTTTTGCCCTTGAACAACTGCAAGCAAGCCCGGATCCCCTGACACGTCATTTCTACGGCACGCCCGTCGGCTCCATGGATCGTCAGGCCCATCCTTTATTTAATGGCAATACCCTAGTAGATTTTCCCGGGTTGGATCGTCCCTTTGCGGAGCAGTTGATGCAAATTTTAGTGGGGCCAGAAGATTGGGATGCTTTATCTCAGGCGGAACGGGATGAATTATTAGCGGGCATGATTCGTCATGATGACAATCGCTCCCAAATTACACAATTTACCCGCAACTATCTGGGGGATTCCCAGGAAGAATCCATCAGTGCCCATGAATCCTGTGGGTTATCCCATAATTTCATCAAAGATACGATTATCCATGGTGTTGCCTCCATGGCCGGGCCATTATCCCCACAACGCGACTCCGAAATTGGCGAGCAGCGACACCGAAAAATGACGGGTCTAAAATTCATTGGGGCTGCCCTCCATACCTTGCAAGATTCTTTTTCCAAAGCCCATACCCAAAGACACCCGGATACATGGCTCATCGAAGATATTTGTAGTTATCGCTTTGCTTACTTCGGTCGCAATAGGCCTTCTGGCTATTCGGTGGGTTGTGTCCACACTCATTTTCCTTTCGAGGAAGATTTTGGCGGTGGGTCGTTGTTCATCGACGATCAGGTGTGGGATCGGGGTCAGACTGGCTGTGAAATAGGGGCGGATGGTCAATTGCTCAAAAGTTTTGCCTGCTTGAAAGATGAAACCCAGATGGCTGTGATTGTCACGCGGGATTTGCTGGCCCTATTAGTGCCTTTTTTGAACCATGCCCTCTGGCACCAAGAGGTTTTGCAAGCTGAGCTGGAAACGACATTAACGGATTTTTTGCAGACTTATCACCCAGACCCGGCATTAAGGGCAGCAGGCCAAGGAATTATGAGCTGCGATCGCCTGGCGGATTTTTCACCCCATACCCGGTTCGATACCCACCCCCCAGAAATTCAACCCGTTACAATCGACTTTGAACCAGTGCCGTTTCAGCAAAACTTAATGGAGATATTTTTGAATGACCTTTAAGCTCGATAGTCTACCTTCACAACAGGGCAAAAAAGCCATTGTTACCGGCGCAAATACAGGCCTTGGCTTTGAAACAGCCCTCGGTTTAGCAAAAACAGAGTGTCATGTGATTTTGGCCTGTCGGGATATGGAAAAAGCAACAGCGGCCGCAACCGAAATCCGACAGCAGCTTCCCGATGCCAATGTGGAGACAATGGAGCTAGACCTAAGTCGATTAGCCTCTGTCAAAGAATTTGCGACGACCTACCGCCAACAACAGCAAGCCTTAAATCTCCTCATCAACAATGCGGGCATTATGTTTCCCCCCTATGGCCAAACAGTAGAGGGTTTTGAAAGCCAGTTTTGCGTCAATTATTTGGGCCATTTTCTTTTAACGGCGCTCTTAATTGACTTGATGCCCGACACAACAGAATCACGGGTTGTTTCTCTCAGTAGCAACGCCCACAAATTTGGCAAAATTAATTTTCAAGATTTACAGTCCGAGCAAAACTATTCGGCGACGGCGGCCTATGGCCAAAGTAAACTGGCTTGTTTACTGTTTGCGGTGGAGTTACAACGGCGGTTAGCGGCAAAGAACAAGAAAATTCTCTCGGTCGCGGCTCACCCAGGCATCGCCCCCACAGAGCTTGGACGCTACATCCCGGCATTTTTAGCGGGTCTCATCCGCTTGATTTTTGTGCCTTTCTTCGCGAATTCCGTCGCACAAGGAGCCTTGCCAACATTAATGGCGGCCCTCGAACCCACGGCAACCGGAGGCGATTATTTTGGCCCCCAGGGCTTCGGGGAGATGTCCGGCAAACCAGGGCTAGTCGAAAAATCAGACCAAGCCAAGGACGAGGCGATCGCCAAACAATTATGGGAGACTTCCGAGGCGCTGATCAACTATCCTTTGACCATCCCGGACTAACGACTCTGTTGACATACTCCCCGGCCTGAAGGCGCGGGGATTCTTGACACATCATTTCAACTTGCTACCGCAGTAGTCTTACGGTCGAGCCGTGCCCGTTTAAAGTCGTGGCAATGCCCTATCCCGACTTTGTTTATATTGCTGGCTGCATTTACATCTCTGTCGTGTTCCGCGCCGCAATTGAGGCAAAGCACAGAGCGAACCGAGAGCTCCAGTTGTAGCCACAGTCTGAGCAGACTTGAGAGGTCGGCTCCCAATGACTGATCACATTGAATTGCCGCCCAAATTTATCAGACTTAGCCTCACATAACACCCGAAATTCACGCCATCCCTGCACACTGATCGCACGGCCTAGCTTGCGGTTTTTGACCATGCCTGACACATTCAAATCTTCTAGCGTGATCACTTGGTTCTCATAGACCACGCGAGTCGATAGCTTGTGCAGAAAATCTTTACGGGTATCAGTGATTTTGTTGTGCAGCTTGGCAATCTGTAACCGAGTCTTCTCTCGACGATTAGAGCCTTTCACTTGACGAGCAAACTGCTTTTGCTTGCGTCTCAGGCGCTTATCCAGCTTCGAATAACTTGGACTTTTGATCATTTCCCCGTTACTCATTGCCGCAAAGGTCTTGATACCCAAATCAATGCCGATACTGTGGTTTTTAGCATCAACTTGAACAGGCTCAATCTCCACTACAAAGCTCAGGAAGTAGCGGTTAGCGGCGTCCTTGATCACCGTGACTGAACTCGGATTGGATGGTAATTCTCTTGACCAAATCGGCTTCACATTACCAATTTTCGCAAGATATACCTCAGCACCCTTGATGGAAAAGCCACCAATCCTGAACCGTGCCGATTGCTTCCCAGTTTTCTTTTTAAACCTGGGAGTACCGACTCTTTTTCCTTTTCGCTTGCCCTTGAGCGAGGCGAAAAAGTTTTTGTAGGCAACACCCAAATCAGCAACCGATTGCTGCAACGGAATATTAGAAACGGTCGATAACCATTTTCGTTCTTCCGTTTTCTTGGCCTGAGTAATCACCAATTTTTGCAAGTCGTTGTTACTGGGCAGCTTTTCAGACTGCCGACAAATCGCCAAGGCATCATTCCAAACTACCCGCACACAACCAAACACCTGGGCTAAACTCTAGCGTTGCTGGTCTGTTGGATAGAATCGGTACTGATATTTTGCTTTCATGCTAATATTGTACAGCATAAAACCGGGTATTGGCATGAAGAAACGATTAGATTTTAGAATCGAGCAATACGAGTTTGAGCTCCTAGAAGAGTATTGCAATGCTGTTGGCAGAACCAAGACGGATGTATTAAGGGAGCTGATCAGGAGTCTAAAATCTAAGAAAAAGCCGTCCTAGAAGGACGGGGCTTGTATCCCATTATTTTTGGTCAAAAATGTTTGATTGCCTAAAGTCGCTATTTGGAAAAAAGGCCACGGGGATTAATGCCAAGGTTGAAATTTATACTTGGCGGACTTGTCCCTACTGCATCGCGGCGAAAATGTTGCTCTTTTTTAAAGGGGTGCATTTCACGGAATACAAAATTGATGGGGATGGGATTGCCCGTAAAAAAATGGCAGAACGAGCCAACGGCAAACGCACGGTCCCCCAGATTTTCATCAACAACGCCCACATCGGCGGCTGCACAGATTTATTTGCCCTTGACCGAAAAGGCGAGCTAAACGTATTACTGCGCCAGTGATTACCCAAGCGGCATATCAACGCCATTACCACTGGATGCAAAAGGCGATCGCCCTCGCAAAAATTGCCGGACAGTCTGGGGAAATTCCTGTTGGTGCCATCCTCGTCGATGGCAAAAATCAATGCCTTGCCCAGAGCGGTAATCGCAAAGAAAAAACCCAAGATCCTACCGCCCACGCTGAAATTCTGGTGCTCCGTGCGGCTGGCCATATTCGTCAAGATTGGCACCTCCAGGACTGCACCCTCTATGTCACCCTAGAACCTTGTCCGATGTGTGCCGGGGCCATTATCCAAGCCCGGCTAAAACAAGTCATTTACGGAGCCGACGATCCCAAGACCGGTGCTCTGCGTAGTGTGGCTAATTTTCCCGATGCGTCCTTTTCAAATCACCCTGTCCCGGTCATTGGTGGGATTGCGGCAAAAGAATGCCGCTGCTTGCTCCAGGATTGGTTTCAACACAATTGCCGTCCCTGACCCATAATGGAAGACAATTATTCTTGTTGTCATCTACGGTTTTTGAACGCCCATGATCTTGACGGGACAATCCACCAGCCCCCTAACCACGGCCCCAACACAGCCATGCCCCACCGATTCTCGACCCTGGGGCACTTTTACAATTCTTGACGAAGGGCCAGGCTACAAAATCAAACGCATCGAAGTGAACCCAGGTCATCGCCTCAGTCTCCAGATGCATCACCATCGCAGTGAACATTGGATCGTTGTGTCGGGCACGGCCCACGTTGAATGTGGCGACAAAACCGAACTCCTGACCCCAAACCAGTCCACCTATGTGCCGGCCTGTACGAAGCATCGCCTCCAGAATCCTGGCGTTGTGCCCCTGATTCTGATCGAAGTGCAAAATGGTGAGTACCTAGGCGAAGATGATATTATTCGCTTCCAGGATGACTATGCTCGCCAGTAGAGCTTGGTTCCCATTGGCTTTTTCTTTTTTGAAATGATTCAAATCACCCCCAGCGCCGCCCAAGAAATTAAACGCATCCAGCGCAGTCGCCAAGCGACCGATAGTTATCTCCGGATCACCGTGCAGTCCGGTGGCTGTTTAGATTACATTTATCAATTTTCCCTAGATTCTCAACCCCAGAGCGGCGATCGCCAAGAAACAATCCGCAATATCAATATCTTGATCCCTCCTGGTGATGCCGAGCAGCTCAAGGATCTCAGCATTGACTACTCCGAAGATTTAATGGGCGGAAGCTTTCGCTTTAAAAACCCCCACACGACTAAAACCTGTAATTGCGGTCAGTCCTTTCAGAAAGAACCTTGACAGTAGCCGATCTTTGTCACTAAGATTGTAATTTGTCAATGTTAATGACCTACGTTAAACCATCCGCGTAGGGCAATTGTCCATGCCAACTATCCAACAGCTTATTCGTTCAGAGCGCTACAAGCTCAAGAAAAAGACTAAGTCCCCTGCCCTCAAGCAATGCCCCCAGCGTCGTGGCGTTTGCACTCGTGTGTACACCACCACCCCTAAGAAGCCGAACTCTGCGCTTCGGAAGGTAGCTCGTGTGCGTTTGACTTCTGGTTTTGAAGTGACTGCTTACATTCCTGGCATCGGCCATAACCTCCAAGAACACTCCGTTGTTCTCATCCGGGGCGGTCGTGTTAAGGATTTACCTGGTGTCCGTTATCACATTGTTCGTGGTACCCTCGACGCGACTGGCGTTAAGGATCGGAAGCAAGGTCGCTCCAAATATGGTGCTAAACGTCCTAAAGAGTAATCTATCTGGTTGAATGATTGGCAAGAGTTGCGATCGCCAATTTTCCCTAAGATTCTCCATTGAATTTATTTAAGCTTGTTGCGAACCTCCCAAAGCTCACGACTAACAGTGGAGTGTTCCAGTTATATAAAATTGCTGCCCCTATTTTAAAAAACAGCGTCTAGGCCACCTAGCGCAACCACCCTAAGAAAACCCTCTATCTGTAAAAGCATAGAAAAATATGTCTCGTCGCTCAGTTACTAAAAAGCGTGTTGTACCGCCTGATGCCGTGTACAACAACCGCCTTCTCAGCATGACTATCCGCCGTGTGATGAAAAGCGGTAAAAAATCCTTGGCAGCACGGATTGTTTATGATGCCCTCGACATCATCAAAGAAAGAACTGGCAGCGATCCCATCGAAGTCTTTGAAACCGCGATCCGTAACCTGACTCCCCTCGTGGAAGTTAAGGCCCGTCGTGTTGGTGGTGCAACCTACCAGGTACCCATGGAAGTACGCCAAGGCCGGGGTACTGCTTTGGCTCTCCGTTGGTTGATCGGCTATGCCCGGCAACGCTCCGGTAAAAGCATGGCCATCAAGCTTGCCAACGAATTGATGGATGCCGCTAACGAAACAGGTGGCGCAATCAAGAAGCGGGAAGATACCCACCGGATGGCAGAAGCAAACAAGGCTTTCGCCCACTACCGCTACTAAAGTTCAAAAATCGATGCCGGGGAATTTTTCGTTTGTTTTTCACGACAAAAAATTTCCCGGTGCTAGACGAAACGAAACAGCAAGACTATAATAATGAGTCGCCATTGCTAAGAAGTATTAAGCAACTGTTTTCATTATCTGTTTCGGCGCGTGCACTTCAAAGAAATTTTAATTGTGCGATCGCCCCAAGAAAACCAGTTTGCAGGAGGTCATCGTGCCACGCAGCATCGCCCTAGAACAAGTCCGTAACATTGGCATTGCCGCGCATATTGATGCGGGTAAAACCACGACAACTGAAAGAATTTTGTTCTACTCCGGGATTGTCCACAAAATCGGAGAGGTTCACGATGGCAACGCAGTGACCGACTGGATGGAACAAGAACGGGAGCGGGGCATTACCATTACCGCCGCCGCGATCAGCACAAGCTGGCGCAACCACAAAGTTAATATTATCGATACCCCTGGACACGTTGATTTCACCATTGAAGTAGAGCGCTCGATGCGGGTGCTCGATGGTGTAATCGCAGTTTTCTGTTCTGTGGGCGGTGTGCAGCCCCAATCAGAAACCGTTTGGCGTCAGGCCGATCGGTACCGAGTCCCCCGGATCGCCTTCGTCAACAAAATGGACCGCACTGGGGCAAATTTCTTCAAGGTTTACGAACAAATTCGCGATCGCCTCAAAGCTAATGCCATTGCGATTCAGATTCCCATTGGCACCGAAAATGAATTTCAAGGCATCATCGACCTCGTGAAAATGCGAGCCCACATCTACAAAGATGATATTGGGCAGGATATTGAGATAGCAGAGATTCCTGCGGCGCTGCAAGATAAAGCCGATGAATACCGCACGATTATGATCGAGGCGATCGCCGAGAGTGACGAAAGCCTCCTGGAAAAATATCTAGAAGGAGAAGCCTTTACCGAAGCAGAAATCATGGCTGCGCTCCGGAAAGGAACCATTGCCGGCATGATTGTGCCCCTGCTCTGTGGCTCTGCCTTCAAAAACAAAGGCGTGCAGCTCCTCCTCGATGCCGTTGTTGATTATCTGCCTTCCCCCCTAGATGTCCCCGCGATTCAGGGGGAACTTCCCGATGGAACCCTAGGCGATCGCCCAGCCGATGACGAAGCCCCCTTTGCCGCTTTGGCCTTTAAGATCGCCTCTGATCCCTACGGTAGGCTTAGCTTTATTCGCGTCTACTCCGGTGTCATCGAAAAAGGAAGCTATATCTACAACTCCACAAAAGACAAAAAAGAACGAATTTCCCGTTTGATCGTCCTCAAATCCAATGAACGGATTGAAGTTGACGAACTTCGAGCTGGCGATTTAGGTGCGGTCATTGGTATGCGTGACACGATGACCGGCGACACCCTCTGCGAGGCAAATGACCCGATTATCCTCGAATCCCTCTACATTCCAGAGCCTGTCATTTCCGTCGCTGTCGAGCCGAAGACTAAACAAGATATGGAGAAGCTCTCTAAAGCGCTCCAAGCCCTATCCGATGAAGACCCGACCTTTCGTGTCAGTGTCGATCCGGAGACCAACCAAACAGTAATCGCAGGGATGGGAGAACTTCACCTCGAAATCCTTGTGGACCGTATGCTGCGAGAATTCAAAGTTGAAGCAGATGTCGGTCAACCCCAAGTCGCCTACCGGGAGACAGTTCGCCAGAAAGCAAATGCCGAAGGTAAATTTATCCGTCAGAGTGGCGGCAAAGGCCAATACGGCCATGTTGTCATCCAGATTGAACCTGGAGATGAAGGCAGTGGCTTTGCGTTTGAATCAAAGATTGTCGGTGGTACCATTCCACGCGAATATATCCCTTCCGTAGAGCAGGGGATGAAAGAAGCATGCGAATCTGGTATCATCGCAGGCTACCCCATGATCGATCTCAAAGCCACCCTAATTGATGGTTCCTACCACGATGTAGATTCCTCAGAAATGGCATTTAAGATTGCCGGTTCTATCGCAATTCGCAATGCCGTTGATCAAGCATCTCCTGTCGTGCTAGAACCGATCATGCAGGTTGAGGTTGAAGTGCCCGAAGATTTTCTTGGGGACATCATGGGTGACCTCAATGCCCGTCGGGGCAACATCCAAGGTATGAGTTCCGAAGAAGGCCTTGCCAAAGTTTCTGCAAAGGTTCCACTGGCAGAAATGTTTGGCTACGCCACCGATATCCGTTCAAAAACCCAAGGACGTGGTATCTTTTCGATGGAATTCAGCAACTACGATGAGGTGCCTCGCCATGTGGCTGAAGCTATCATCGCAAAAAACAAAGGGAACGCAAACTTTTAACGATTAAGGAATAACGAAACTCATGGCACGCGCTAAGTTTGAAAGAAACAAAGACCACGCCAATATTGGTACTGTTGGCCACGTTGACCACGGTAAAACAACGCTAACCGCAGCGATCACTATGGCTTTAGCGGCTCAAGGTGGCGGTAAAGCGAAGAGCTATGAAGATATCGACGCGGCTCCTGAAGAAAAAGCGCGTGGTATCACCATCAACACTGCCCACGTGGAGTACGAGACAGAAAATCGTCACTATGCTCACGTTGACTGCCCTGGCCACGCTGACTATGTAAAGAACATGATCACCGGTGCAGCCCAAATGGATGGCGGTATCCTCGTGGTTTCTGCTGCTGACGGTCCGATGCCCCAGACCCGGGAGCACATCCTCTTGGCGAAGCAGGTTGGTGTACCTAGCCTTGTTGTTTTCTTGAACAAAGAAGACCAAGTTGACGACGAAGAACTCCTTGAGTTGGTTGAACTTGAAGTTCGTGAATTGCTAAGTGAATATGACTTCCCTGGCGATGATATTCCGATCACCACTGGTTCTGCGCTCAAGGCTGTAGAAGCTCTTGTTGCTAACCCCAACATCAAACGTGGCGAAGATAAGTGGGTTGACAAAATTTTGGCCCTGATGGACAGCGTTGACGAATACATGCCCCTGCCTGAGCGGGATGTTGACAAGCCTTTCTTGATGGCTGTTGAAGATGTCTTCTCCATTACTGGTCGTGGCACTGTTGCCACCGGTCGGATCGAGCGCGGTCGTGTTAAAGTTGGCGAAACCATCGAAATCGTTGGGATCAGAGACACCCGCAGCACCACCGTTACTGGTGTTGAAATGTTCCAGAAGACCCTTGATGAAGGGATGGCTGGGGACAACGTTGGTGTACTTCTCCGTGGTGTACAAAAGGATGATATCGAGCGCGGCATGGTACTTGCTAAGCCCGGTTCTATCACCCCCCACACCAACTTCGAAGCTGAGGTTTACGTTTTGACTAAGGAAGAAGGTGGTCGTCACACGCCTTTCTTCCCCAACTACCGTCCTCAGTTCTACGTTCGGACAACTGACGTAACTGGTACGATTTCTGCGTTTACCGCCGATGATGGCTCCAGCGCTGAAATGGTTATGCCCGGCGATCGCATCAAGATGACTGTAGAACTCATCAACCCCATTGCGATTGAGCAAGGAATGCGTTTTGCGATCCGTGAAGGTGGCCGCACCATCGGTGCTGGTACCGTCTCTAAGATCCTGAAGTAAGCCTAGCGGCTGAATTCATTAATGGGGAGCGGGTTTAAGCCAATACGCCTACTCCCCATTTAGCCTCAAAATCTGACTTGGTAAAATCACATAGCGATTTTTAGCGTGTGATTTGTAATCTATCCTGCACCTTGACAAATAAAAACAATGGCAACTCTGCAACAGCAAAAAATCCGGATTCGTTTGAAAGCATTTGACCGTCGCTTACTCGACACATCTTGCGAAAAAATCGTTGATACTGCGAACCGTACTAATGCAACGGCGATCGGCCCGATTCCTCTCCCCACTAAGCGTAAGATTTATTGTGTGCTCCGCTCTCCCCACGTTGATAAGGACTCTCGGGAGCACTTTGAAACCCGGACTCATCGTCGCATTATTGATATTTACCAGCCTTCTTCTAAAACCATCGACGCTTTGATGAAGCTTGATCTGCCTGCTGGGGTAGATATCGAAGTGAAACTCTAGGCTCAAGCTAGTATTTTCAACCTTTAAAAAATTCATTTTTTAATGATCTTCAATCTGGGTCTTTTCTGAATTTGTTTCGGAGAAGACCCTTTCTGTTTCCCTTAGATTTTGTATATCCGCTACAGTATAAATAGATAGTATTTATCATCGCCCATGACCTCTTTTTCCGTTGCTGTCCGAGAACTCCCCCTTTTCCCTTTGCCGGAATTGGTACTGTTTCCATCGCGGCCTTTACCGCTCCATGTATTTGAGTTTCGGTACCGCATTATGATGAACACGATTTTGGAGCATGATCGGCGTTTTGGGGTATTAATGGTCAATCCTGTGGATGGCACGATCGCCAATGTGGGCTGTTGTGCAGAAATTGTCCACTGCGAAAAATTACCCGATGGCCGGATGAAAATGTTGACGATTGGCCAACAGCGGTTTCGGGTTTTAGATTATGTTCGTGAAAAACCCTACCGAGTCGGCTTAGTGGAATGGATTGAAGATGATCCCACGACGGGCAATCTGTCTTCTTTGGCGGTAGATGCGAAACAAGTACTGATGGATGTGGTTGGGTTATCGGCAAAGCTAGCAGGGCAAGACTTAGAGTTACCAGAGGAATTGCCTGATCTGCCACGGGAATTGTCTTTTTGGATTGCGGGTAGTTTATATGGGGTCGCTGAGGAGCAACAGGCTCTCTTGGAATTACAAGACACCCAAGAAAGACTCCGGCGGGAGGTGGAAATTTTGACTTCGACTAGAAATCATTTGGCGGCCAGAACGGCGTTGAAAGACGTGTTTGAATAATTGAGATTGTCCCTCGATAGGGCATGGAAATTGTATTAAAGCGATGGTGGACTGGTCACAGACAGATTTAGAAGGGGCGATCGCCAACTTTTCAGAAATTCAAACGGAAATCAATTATCAACATGCCCAGGATGTCCTCCGCCACGCGTTGCAACATTTGGATCTCACCCAGACGGAACAACGGGGCCTAGAGGGAGAAATTGCCCAGCTTTCACAGATGCTGGATAAACTTGAGCAAACCCGTCTGCAGATCGCGGCCTTTGGTTTGGTGGGGCGCGGCAAGTCCTCGGTTTTAAATGCCCTACTAGGGAAAGAAATTTTTCAGACCGGAGCCCTCCATGGTGTCACAACGGATATTCAGCAGGTACCTTGGACGTTGCAAACGGAGGCGATCGCCAATAGCGAAATTCAGCGGGCCACTTTTTTTCGGGAAGGCCAGGGACGTTTAGAACTAATCGATACCCCAGGTATTGACGAAGTGAACGGCGAAACCCGCGAACAGCTCGCTAAACTGATTGCCAAGCAAATGGATTTATTGCTGTTTGTCATCGCTGGGGACATGTCACGGGTCGAATTTGAAGCGTTGTCCCAACTCCGGGATGTGGGCAAGCCGATGCTCTTGGTCTTTAACAAAGTAGACCAATATCCCAGCACTGACCGAGATTTAATTTATCAAACCATTTGCGATCGCCGGGTGAAAGAATTACTCTCCCCCGCAGAAATTGTCATGGTTTCAGCGGCTCCCCTCGTGACTAAAATCACCACCGATGCCACAGGACAACGCCATGTCATTCGGGAACGGGGGCCAGCGAATGTGATTGATCTCAAGTTAAAAATCCTCGAAATCCTCGACCGAGAAGGGAAAGCTCTCCTCGCCCTCAACTCCATGCTCTTTGTGGATCGGCTCCATGGCCAACTGACCCAACGCAAACTGCTGCTGCGCACCCAGGCCGCCGATCGCCTCATTGAACGGGCGATGCTCACCAAGGCGGTTGCTGTGGCTTTAAATCCCGTGACGGTCATGGATGTGTTTAGTGGGGCGGTGGTGGATGTGGCCCTGATTATCCGTTTAGCCCAGTGGTATGGTCTGCCTTTAAATCAGCGGGAGGCGATCGCCCTGCTCCAAAAAATTGTGTTGAGTATGGGTGGCATTAGCCTTGGGGAAGTGCTGGCGAATTTTGGCCTAAGCTCCCTGAAAACAGCTTTAGGCGTCAGCGCGCCCTTTACGGGAGGCTTATCGGTAATGCCTTACCTTTCCGTGGCAGTGACCCAAGGGGCGATCGCCGGACTGACGACCAACATCATCGGCAAAAGTACCCAAATCTATTTAGCCAATGGTGGTTCCTGGGGAGACGCTGATCCAAAAGTTGTCGTTAAAAACATCATTGAATCTTTGGATCGAGACTCGATTTTGCACCGGTTGCGCCAAGAACTCACGGCTAAATTACAGCCTCAATAGAGCGCCCCCAAAAGGTACCGCTAAGATAGTGATTATATCGGTATATAATTCCCTAGTAAAAAATGACAAGCCAACCTCTTCCCCATCACTACACTGTCCAAGCTAGGGCCACCAGCGCTAGCAATGTCACCCTCGAAAGTGCTGGCCTGAACACCATTGAGTCTGCTCCCCCCGTAGACTTTGGCGGGCCGGAAGGATACTGGTCACCGGAAACTCTTTTGGTAGCCGCGATCGCCGATTGTTTTATCCTCAGTTTCCGGGGAACGGCCCGGGCCTCTAATTTTGCCTGGGAATCTTTGCATTGTTCGGTGGCGGGCACCCTAGAAAAAGCGGATCGTTTGACCCAATTTACCCATTATCAAATTACAGCAACCCTCACGATCCCTCCGGAGAGTGATCCCACCAAGGGCGATCGCCTCCTCCATAAAGCAGAAGCCAATTGTTTGATTACAAATTCCCTTTCGGGCACTGTCTCCCTTGAGACTGCCATTCAGGTACGTTAAATCTTGGCGATCGCCCCCAGGATTTGCTCGGAAATAAAGGGGAGAATGGCGCGATTTTGTGCGTTGGCTTCCCCTTCCGTAAACACAACTAATAAATAGGGTTGCTGCCCCGGCACTTCGATATAAGCCGCATCATGGCGGGCACGACTTGTCCAACCCGCCTTTGACCATAGTTGACTATCTTCCGGGAGCACTTCCCCCAAGAAGCCTGTCACTTGGTTTTCCTCGTCAAATTCTTGCAGATCCGCCGGCTCAAGGGAGCGATTCAATAAACGGATCATGCTTTGACAACGCTCCCGGGAGACGGCGACGCCGCCCATAATGCTATGAAATAACCGGGCGATCGCATTGGTGGTGAGCATATTGCGATTTTCGTAGTTTGCCCCCAAAAACTGCCGTTCCCGACCATAGGGGCCATCACTCCAAGGCTTTTGGTTAACGTTGATCGAGGTAAGTTCCTCCCAACCGAGAGAGTGATAATAACGGTTGATAATGTTGCGCTGGTGGCTCCAGGTTTGCAGGGGTTCCGGGGGGAGTTCTGGGCCGCTGGTGGTTCCTGTAAGGCTATCGATAATGTAACTGGTGGCATCATTACTCGACTCAACAATCATGTCCTGGATCGCCCGTTCTAGCTCGGTGCTGTCCTGGAGCATGCGTCCTTCTAACCATTCATGGATCGCCACTAAATAAAAAAGTTTCACCACACTTGCTGGATAAAGGCGCACATCACCCCGGTATTGAAACCCCCGGATCGGATGTTCCCAAAAGGCTTCTGGGGAAAGGGCACCGTCGGTATTGACCACCACTGGATTGTCGTAAACCAACCACGTTAAAGCGATTTGTTCGGGACTCAGGCTGGGAAATTTTCGCCAGGTCGTCTGTAAAATTTGCTGTCCTAGTTCCGTAAGGCGATCGCAACTTTGATAGAACGGCACACCCTCTCTCCTTGCTTACATTAATGGTAAGATTCTGGCATATTTTCAGTGGGAGAAACGGCTCTTAATGGCTGAACGATGGGAAACAGTCTTGAATTTTTGGTTCGGTCGCCCCGGTGAGCCGCATTATGGTCAGCCCCGCAAAGAATGGTTCACTAAAAGTCAGGCCTTTGACACTGTCGTTGCTGAAACCCTAGGGCCTCTACACCAACGGGCGATCGCCGCAGAATTTAGTACCTGGTGTGAGGCCCCTCAATCTTGCTTGGCCTTAATTTTGCTGCTGGATCAAGTGCCCCGTAATCTTTTTCGCGGTGATCCCCAAGCCTTTGCCACCGATCCCCAGGCCTTAGCCCTAGCGAAACAGGCGATCGCCGAAAAGTTTGATCAAGATCTTTTGCCAGTCCAACGGGTCTTTCTTTATCTCCCTTTTGAGCACAGTGAAAATCTCGCTGATCAACATCAATCTCTAGCGTTGTTTCGTCAACTGGAAAAAAATACTGAGCTGGGCGGTGATTTTTTGGCCTATGCCCAGCGCCATTTTGGCGTTATTCAGCAGTTTGGGCGTTTTCCCCACCGCAATCAAATTTTAGGCCGCGACAGCACCGAGGCAGAATTAGCATTTTTGACTCGACCAGGCTCCTCCTTTTAACAGGCTATCCTGATGATAATAATTACGCCATTTTTTATTTAAAACTTAGACTAAAACCATGGATAAATTTGCACTCTTCGACCAAGACCTCAGCCCCGAAATTTTAGAGCGTTACCTAAAGTCTGGGGCGATCGCCATCGACACCGAAACCATGGGCCTCAATCCCTACCGCGATCGCCTTTGTCTGGTGCAACTCTGTGATGACGATGGTGACGTCAGTGCCATTCGTATTGCCCAGGGTCAAACTGCCGCCCCCAACTTAAAAACCTTGATGGAAGCCCCTGAAATCACAAAAGTTTTTCACTTTGCGCGATTTGATATTGCCCAACTGCGCCATGTCTTTGGCATCGAAACCCAGCCTTTTTTCTGCACCAAAATCGCCAGCAAATTAGCCCGCACCTACACCTCTAGCCACGGCCTAAAAGCATTGGTCAAAGAATTAATGGGCGTTGAACTAGACAAATCAGCCCAAAGTTCCGACTGGGGAAATGTGGCAGCCCTCAGCACAGAACAACTCAAATACGCCTCAAACGATGTGCGTTATCTCATTCCGATGATGCATAAATTAACGGCCATGCTCCAGCGCGAAAACCGTTGGCCTCTGATGGAAGAATGTCTCCGTTGTCTCCCCACTTTTATCAGCTTAGATTTGGCCTTTTACGACAATGTTTTTGAGCACTAACACACCTTAACCACTAGCCTCAGTTGTTACTTCTGAGGTTCTTGTGGGTTCAATAATCCGGCGAATTTCAGAATAAAAAGCGGTCTGTAAAACACCCGTTTTGCCTGTGACGATATTGGTTCTGAGGCGGAGATTTTCATTGCCAAACCATTGCCGCTCGATGATTTTTACTTCCCCCGCTTGCAAGGTAACGATCAAAATTTGATCTTCCCCAAGACGATACTGACCTTGGGCAAAGGTCCGCTCATCTAGGCTAAAGGCTTGCCCTTGGGTCGGCTGGTCAGGGTTAATCACAAAGGCAAAGAGAGAACTCCCAACGGCTTTTGGTTTACCCCAATCCACGGAGGTGTCCCAACTGCTCTGGAAGACACGCCAATGTTCATTGGGAGCCTGGGCGATCGCCGTGGCAAAACGACTGACTTCTGGATGATCTAGGGGCAGCAGCTCAAAGGCTAAATTGGCTTTGCCATTATCAGGCTCCGGGTTGTGGGCTTGATAAAATGTGCGCTGGGCGAACCAATTGCCCGCACTCTGATGGATAAAGGCGTTGATATCCATAAAAACAGTTACAACAGGATAAAAGTCAGAATTCGATCCATCATACCGGACTGCCCCAGGGCTGACAAAAATCAGTTATTCCTAGTCAGTTACTCCCAGTAATAGTTATCGTTACGCACGGTTTGGGGGGTGCGGTAGTTATAAGGCTCAATGCTCAGGGCACTACTGAGGATTAAATCCAGGTCACGGTCAGCATCAAAGGCGATTACTTCACCGCTACTGTTGCCGCCAAGCAACCAACCACCCAGGGCACCGAGGCCACCACCCAGGAGAATTTCCCCGAAATCAATGCTGCGATCGCCTGTGATCAACGCAATAATCGTCGCCGCCCCAGCCCCGATCGCCGCTCCTTCCAGGAGATCACCGCCATCGGCACCTTCATTGATATTTTCAACCCGATTGTTGACCCGGGATTCAGCATAAATGCGCTGGCTGTCATTATTATCAAAAACCAACCGTTCGGCAATGAATTGGGAACCGCCCCGTACAGGCCGAATTTGCCCCTCAATTTCTGTGCCGTAGGGAATTAAAATTTGGCCATTGCGATCCCGCAGGTTGGCGGCCACTTCCACGGTCACATCAAGGGTTTCTTCAGAGGACACCAAAATGCGCTCTGCATCAGGGTACATCACCGGAATACTCGTGCCCCGCGCAATGGTGATCGTTTGGCCATAGTATTGGCCCTGACGCTGAATGGTCGTGTTGCGGTTTGACTGACGTGGGAAAAGTTGGGCCTGGGCTGGATTTAGTGCAGCAAAGGGGGCGATCGCCGTACTCAAGAGCAAGGCACTCAAACAAGTAATGGTGCCGGTTTTCCCAGGAGAGATTGAAGTAGTAGACATGGCAAATATCCCTTTACTGAATAATTAAACTGAAAACTAATTTACAGAGGTCAGTCTTTAAAGACGCGAGCTTGGGGTCGTTTGTTTCCAATGGCCCAGGCATCCCTCGTTATAATCTATAGACATTCCCTTGAGAAGGCCCAGAATTTTTGCATGTTTGGACAGTTTCAGCAGAGTAATATTCGCCTCGAAATCAACGCGTCTAGCCAGACCATCCGCGAAAGCCTGACCCAGCCCCAGCAACTCAAACAATGGCTCTGGTTGCAACGCTGGCCGGAGATGCCTGCCCAATTGACTGCGGGAACGACCTTTACGACCCAGATTGGGATTGTGCCCATTCACCACACCGTTGAGACGCTCCATGACCACGGTATCCGGTTTCTGTTGCGTCAGGGGATTGACGGTTTCCATGGGTGGTCTTGGGATGATGGCTGGCTCCAGTCCCATTTAGAAGGCGTTTCTCTGTTACCGTTAAATTTGGGTCAGACAGTAACGCTGCTCAGTTTACGTCGTTTTATCGAAACCAAAGCAGCACAACCGTAAACAAAATTTCTGTGTGAATCATTTATGGAAAGGGGATTATTGTGGCTGCCGCTCTTGGCGCTGTTCATTGGCTTAGCCTGGGCTGGTTGGGCCGAATATCAAAAAATCGAAGCCTATCAACGGTGGGCGGAGGGTTTTGATCAAGCGAAATATGATCTGTATTCAATCCTGGGCTATCGCAATGGTCAGATCACCTACGGCAAGGCGACCCGACGGGGGATGGTGGATCTGCAAACGGTGGCGATCGCCTCAATCCAAAAGATTGCCCTACGTGTTGATCAGCAAATCATTGATCGCTTAGACGAACCAGAAGATCTTCCCCGGCAAGGAAAAGCATTTTTATTACTCGAAACTCAGAATCAAGAAACGATCGAAATTCCCTTTACCCAAATTGAATTGGCCGCCCAATGGGGCCTGTACCTCCGTAAATTTTTGGGGTTAGGAATCTAGGGTTTGACCTTTCTGGGTACGCAACCGCACTGATTCCCCGTGGGAGGGGAGGCCTTCAGCTTCGGCGAGGGTTTGTACGGCACTGGCAACGTTTTGGAGTGCTTTCGCCGAATATTGAATAATACTGGAGTGCTTCATAAAGGTTTCCACGCCGAGGGCTGAGGCATAGCGAGCCGCACCAGCCGTCGGCAGGGTATGGTTTGGCCCCGCGAGATAATCCCCCACCGCTTCTGGGGTCGAGTGACCCAGGAAAATAGCCCCAGCATGGCGAATGAAGGGCAAGAGTTCCCAGGGTTCCGCCACTTCCAATTCCAAGTGTTCTGGGGCAAAGAGATTAGACAGTTCGGCGGCTTTTTCGAGGGAGTCAACCACCACCACTAAGCCGTAGTGGGCGATCGCTTTTTCAGTAAGTTCCTGGCGGGGATGATTTTCTAACTGTTGGGCCACCGCTGCCTGTACCTGTTCGGCAAATTCTTGATCAGGGGTGAGTAAGATCGCTGCGGCCAAGGGGTCATGTTCTGCCTGGGCAAGGAGATCCGCCGCCACGTGGGTCGGGTTCGCACTATTGTCCGCAATGACCAGCACTTCCGAAGGCCCCGCCAAAGAATCAATCCCCACGCGGCCATAGACCATTTTTTTGGCGAGGGTAACGAAAATATTCCCTGGCCCGGTGATTACATCCACCGCTGGAATTGTCTCCGTACCGTAAGCGAGGGCGGCGATCGCCTGGGCACCACCAACACGATAAATTTCCTCAATCCCTGCTTCTTGAGCCGCAACCAAAACCGCTGGATTAATTTTGAGATCTGGCCCTGGGGGCGTCACCATCACAATTTTGGGCACGCCAGCGACCTTCGCCGGAATGGCATTCATGAGTACCGTGCTCGGATAGGCAGCGCGGCCCCCTGGCACATACAGACCCGCCCGATCCACAGCAGTATAACGTTTCCCTAAAACAACATCATGCTGGCCAAACTGCACCCAGGACTTGGGTACCCGTTGACGGTGAAAGGCTTCAATCTGCCGACTCGCCAGTTGGATCGCCTCTAGCAGGGGACGGTCAATTTGTTGGTAGGCCGCATCTAGCTCGGCGGCGGAAACCCTTAATTTTTCGGGGGTGAGGGTTTGGCGATCAAATTTTGCTGTGAAATCAACCAACGCGCGATCACCACTATTTTTCACCGCTGTGACAATCTCTTTCACCGCCGCCTCTTGGGTTAGAGCTACATCATGGGAGGTGCGGTTCGCAATACGTTGTAACTCAGAAGGGGCATCAGTCTGCTGATAGAGAATGCGCAGCATAGAAAATATCAATCACTCATTGCTTAAAATCTTGCTTCATTCTACTGAATTTTCCTAACCAATGGCAGCCATTCCGCGTTTAGCCTCGGTTTTCGTGGTAAAATTTCACCTCTGAAATTAGAGACATCCAACTCCTAACCTAAATTCTGCGGTGATTGATCTCAGTGGGGCAACTTTTGCTACAATGAGATTTTTGATCATCTATATTTATCTGTCCACCTAAATTAACCTAGACCACTGTGGCTAATATTAAATCTGCGATTAAGCGTATCCAAATTGCTGAACGTAATCGTCTCCGCAACAAATCCTATAAGTCTGCGGTCAAGACCCTCACCAAAAAATGCCTCCAAGCGATTGAACAATATGCAGCGGCTCCCTCTGCAGATGCCCAGGCAGAAGCACAAAAATATCTCTCTGCAACCTACAGCAAAATTGACAAAGCTGTGAAACGGGGAGTTTACCATCACAATACGGCTGCCCGGAAAAAGGCACAACTCGCGAAGGAATTTAAGCAGGCGACTGGACAAGTGGCAGCCTAGGACTAGGGAGCGGTCGTGTTCTCTAGGGTTTTCCCTGTTTGCTAACTATTTAAAGGAGCCGCTGTCACTTTTACCATGCAACTTGTTGACACCCATGTGCACATCAACTTCGATGTTTTCCAAGAGGATATCGAGGCGATCGCCAGCCGTTGGCGTGCCGCTGGTGTTGCCCATTTGGTCCATTCCTGCGTCGAACCGCGAGAGTTCACTGAAATCCAAGCCTTAGTTGATCGGTTTCCGGAGCTAAAGTTCTCTGTTGGCCTGCATCCCCTCGATGCAGATAAATGGACAGAGACCATGGCCTCAGAAATCAAGACCCTGGCCCAGAGTGATCCGCGAATCGTTGCCCTTGGGGAAATGGGCCTAGACTTTTTTAAGGCGGATAACCATCACCACCAAAAAAAGGTGCTTAGGGCGCAACTTGAGCTGGCAACAGAACTCGATTTGCCCGTGATCATCCACTGTCGTGATGCGGCAGCGGAGTTGTTGGCAATCTTTAAGGAGTTTCAAGCTGGCAACCGGCCCGTGCGTGGTGTAATGCATTGCTGGAGTGGCACTCCCGAAGAAACTCAATGGTTTCTTGACCTCGGTTTTTTCGTGAGCTTTAGTGGTGTGGTGACCTTCAAAAATGCTGAACAGGTCAGGGATTCCGCTCGTCTAGTGCCTGATGATCGTCTTTTGATCGAAACAGATTGTCCTTTTCTCGCCCCTGTACCCAAACGGGGAAAGCGAAATGAACCAGCCTTTGTCCGCCATGTGGCAGAATACCTTGCCCAATTACGGGAAACTTCTTTGGAAACCCTTGCCCAACAAACGACAGCTAATGCCCGTCAGCTGTTTCGACTGCACTTCTAAATATCTTTTTTATTTTGTCGGCATTCTCGTTACCTCAGGGTTAAACCTAGGGCTCAGAGAAGGTCGCATTCTGCTGTAGGAGCTTTTGTCCCGGACTACCATTGAAGGGCCTTTGACTTCTACGCCAACTCTCTACCTAACCCAAGGCGATCGCCTGCCATCTGCTGCGCCACATTGCCTCCCAGTTATCCCGACCCAAGATAATACCTATGACTCATATCACCCAAAGCCTGCTTCCTGATCTAATTGATATTCAACGGTCAAGCTTTCGTTGGTTCCTTGAAAAAGGGTTAATTGAGGAGCTCAACAGTTTCTCGCCCATCACCGACTATACCGGCAAATTAGAGCTGCACTTCATTGGGGAAAAATATCGTCTCAAAGAACCCAAGTACAGCATGAGTGAGGCAAAGAGTCGGGATAGCACCTATGGTGTCCAGATGTATGTGCCCACCCGGCTTATTAACAAAGAAACCGGCGAAATCAAAGAACAGGAAGTCTTCATTGGAGACCTGCCGCTGATGACAGACCGTGGCACCTTCATTATCAATGGTGCAGAGCGAGTCATCGTCAACCAAATTGTGCGATCGCCTGGGGTTTATTACAAATCCGAAGTCGACAAACATGGCCGTCGCACCTACTCCGCGTCCCTTATTCCGAACCGAGGCGCATGGCTGAAATTTGAAACCGACAAAAATAACATTGTCTGGGTACGGATCGACAAAACCCGTAAGCTTTCGGCCCAGGTACTCCTCAAGGCCATGGGGCTGTCCGACAGCGAAATCCTTGATGCCCTCCGCCATGCCGACTTCTACCAAAAAACCCTTGAAAAAGAAGGCAATCCCAGCGAAGAAGAAGCGCTCCTCGAACTCTATCGCAAGCTCCGCCCCGGTGAACCCCCCACGGTTAGCGGTGGTCAGCAGCTCTTAGAATCCCGCTTCTTTGATAACAAGCGCTATGACTTAGGTAAAGTGGGTCGGTACAAAATTAATAAAAAGTTGCGGCTCAATATCCCCGACACCGTACGGGTACTCACCCCCACCGACATTCTCTCGGCGATCGACTACCTCATTAACCTAGAGTTCGATACCGGAAATATTGACGACATCGATCACCTGGGCAACCGTCGTGTGCGCTCCGTCGGTGAACTATTGCAAAACCAAGTGCGTGTTGGTCTAAACCGTCTAGAGCGCATCATTCGTGAACGTATGACCGTCAGCGAAGCCGACACCTTAACACCAGCCTCCTTGGTTAACCCGAAGCCCTTGGTCGCTGCAATTAAGGAATTCTTCGGTTCCTCCCAGCTTTCTCAGTTTATGGATCAAACCAATCCACTGGCAGAATTGACCCACAAGCGGCGTCTATCTGCCCTCGGCCCTGGTGGTCTAACCCGTGAACGAGCCGGCTTTGCCGTCCGAGATATCCACCCCACCCAGTACGGTCGTATCTGCCCCGTCGAAACTCCAGAAGGTCCCAACGCAGGTCTCATTGGTTCCCTCGCAACCTATGCCCGCGTCAACGAATATGGCTTTATTGAAACGCCCTATTACAAAGTCGAGAACGGTAAAATCCTTTTTGACCAAGGCTCTGTTTACCTCACTGCAGGCGAAGAAGACGATCTACGGGTTGCCCCCGGGGATGTACCGCGGGATGAAGACGGTAACATTCTCGGTGAAACGGTTCCTGTCCGCTATCGTCGGGAATTCTCGACCACAACCCCCGAACAGGTGGACTACGTGGCAGTTTCCCCCCTACAGATTGTCTCTGTTGCAACCTCACTGATTCCCTTCCTTGAGCATGATGATGCAAACCGTGCTCTGATGGGCTCTAACATGCAACGACAGGCAGTTCCCCTATTACGCCCTGAGCGTCCCCTTGTCGGTACTGGCTTGGAAGCCCAAGCAGCCCGCGACTCCGGGATGGTAATTGTGTCCCGGTGCGACGGTGTTGTCACCTTTGTTGACGCCACTGTAATCCGCGTGCAGCCGACGGGTGAAGGCACGGAAGATGCAGCCGAAATTGTTTATCCCCTGCAAAAATACCAGCGTTCTAACCAAGACACTTGCCTTAATCAACGTCCCCTCGTGGACATTGGCGAAGATGTCGTCGCTGGCCAAGTCCTCGCAGATGGTTCTGCCACCGAAGGGGGGGAAATCGCCCTCGGCCAAAACGTGACGATCGCCTATATGCCCTGGGAAGGCTACAACTATGAGGACGCAATCTTAATCAGTGAGCGTCTTGTGTATGACGATGTGTACACCAGTATTCACATCGAAAAATTCGAAATTGAAGCCCGTCAAACAAAACTAGGGCCTGAAGAAATCACCCGGGAAATTCCCAACGTCGGGGAAGAGGCACTACGCCACCTCGATGAACAAGGGATTATCCGCATTGGTGCTTGGGTAGAATCGGGTGATATTTTGGTGGGTAAAGTGACTCCTAAAGGGGAATCTGATCAGCCACCGGAAGAAAAACTCCTACGGGCAATCTTCGGAGAAAAAGCCCGGGATGTACGGGATAACTCTCTCCGGGTTCCCAACGGTGAAAAGGGGCGTGTTGTTGATGTCCGCGTCTTTACCCGTGAGCAGGGCGATGAATTGCCCCCTGGCGCCAATATGGTGGTTCGAGTCTATGTAGCTCAAAAACGAAAAATCCAGGTCGGGGACAAAATGGCAGGCCGCCACGGGAATAAGGGGATTATTTCTCGCATTCTCCCGATTGAAGATATGCCCTATTTACCCGACGGTTCCCCTGTCGATATTGTGCTCAATCCTCTTGGGGTACCGTCCCGGATGAACGTGGGTCAAGTTTTTGAATGTCTTCTAGGCTGGGCCGGTGAACATCTCAATGCCCGCTTTAAGATGATGCCTTTCGACGAAATGCATGGGGCTGAAGCGTCGCGGGAAACGGTACATGGCAAAATTCGCGAAGCGGCAAAAAAACCAAACAAAGACTGGGTTTTCAATGAAGATGAACCCGGTAAAATCCAAGTTTACGATGGCCGGACTGGAGAATCCTTTGATCGCGCCGTGACCGTCGGTAAAGCGTACATGCTTAAGCTCGTTCACCTGGTTGACGATAAAATCCACGCCCGTTCTACGGGGCCGTACTCTCTGGTTACCCAGCAGCCCCTTGGTGGTAAAGCCCAGCAGGGTGGTCAACGATTCGGAGAAATGGAGGTTTGGGCGCTCGAAGCCTACGGAGCCGCCTATACTCTCCAAGAGTTGCTCACGGTGAAATCCGACGATATGCAAGGACGTAACGAAGCGTTAAATGCAATCGTCAAAGGGAAGCCAATTCCTCGTCCAGGCACTCCCGAATCATTCAAAGTTCTAATGCGGGAACTACAGTCCTTGGGTCTAGATATTGCTGTTCATAAAGTGGAAGCAGCCGATGACGGTACCAGTCGTGATGTGGAAGTAGATTTGATGATGGATAACCAACGTCGTGCTCCTAACCGGCCGACCTATGAGTCAGTTAACAATGAAGACCAAGAGGATTTAGTAGAAGAGGCAGCAGAGTAAGCATGCTTAAAAGTGTAGTGGGGCCAGAATTTTCAAAATGTGCCCCACGCGTTTTCAAGCTTGCACAGGCCAAATTGTATTCGTCGAGTCGTTTTTAAAGAGCAGTTACGGGCATGAAAAGTCAACAAGAGCAACATTTCGATTACGTCAAAATTGGTATTGCCTCCCCTGAACGGGTCCGCCAGTGGGGAGAGCGGACTTTACCAAATGGTCAAACCGTCGGTGAAGTCACGAAACCAGAAACCATTAACTACCGGACATTAAAGCCGGAAATGGATGGTTTATTTTGTGAGCGAATTTTTGGCCCAGCTAAGGACTGGGAATGTCACTGTGGTAAATACAAGCGGGTCAGACACCGGGGTATTGTCTGTGAACGTTGTGGCGTAGAGGTGACTGAATCCCGGGTACGTCGTCATCGCATGGGGTACATTAAACTCGCGGCGGCAGTTACCCACGTTTGGTATCTCAAGGGAATTCCCAGCTACCTCAGCATTTTGCTGGACATGGCACTACGGGATGTGGAACAAATTGTTTATTTCAACGCCTATGTCGTCCTTGATCCGGGTAATGCGACTAACCTCAGCTACAAGCAACTGTTGACGGAAGATCAGTGGTTAGAAATTGAAGAGCAACTCTACAGTGAAGATTCTCAGTTAGAGGATGTGGAAGTTGGCATTGGAGCCGAGGCCATTGAACGTTTGTTACAAGAGCTCGAGTTAGAGGCGATCGCCGAGGAACTACGGGAAGGGATTGCCAATTCTAAGGGGCAAAAACGGGCGAAGTTAATTAAACGTTTACGCGTTATTGATAACTTTATTGCGACTGGGGCACGTCCTGAATGGATGGTTTTAAACAGCATTCCTGTCATTCCACCGGATCTGCGTCCCATGGTGCAGCTTGATGGGGGACGTTTTGCCACCTCTGATTTGAATGATCTCTATCGCCGCGTTATTAACCGAAATAACCGTTTGGCTCGATTACAGGAAATTCTTGCGCCAGAAATTATCGTCCGCAACGAAAAACGGATGTTACAAGAGGCGGTGGATGCGTTAATTGATAATGGCCGTCGTGGTCGGACAGTCGTCGGTGCCAATAACCGTCCCCTTAAGTCTTTGTCGGACATTATTGAAGGGAAGCAAGGTCGTTTCCGTCAAAACCTTCTTGGGAAACGGGTTGACTATTCCGGTCGTTCTGTCATCGTGGTTGGGCCAAAGCTAAAAATTTATCAGTGTGGTCTACCCCGTGAAATGGCCATTGAGCTATTCCAGCCTTTTGTCATTCAGCGATTGATTAAGAGCACCATCGTCAGCAATATCAAGGCGGCGAAGAAGCTAATTCAACGGGGTGATGAAAGTGTTTGGGATGTGCTCGCCGAAGTGATTACGGGTCACCCTGTGCTACTTAACCGGGCACCAACGCTACACCGATTAGGGATTCAGGCCTTTGAACCCATTCTCGTAGAGGGCCGGGCGATTCAATTGCACCCGCTGGTTTGTCCTGCGTTTAACGCTGACTTTGACGGTGACCAGATGGCAGTGCACGTGCCTTTATCTTTGGAGGCCCAGGCGGAAGCGCGTCTGTTGATGTTGGCTTGTCATAATATTCTTTCGCCAGCTACGGGTAAGCCCATTGTGGCTCCGTCCCAGGATATGGTTTTAGGTTGTTATTATTTGACGGCGGAAAATCCAGGGGCGCAGCGGGGTGCGGGACGCTACTTTAGCAGTATGGATGATGCGTTGCGGGCCTATGAGCAAGGAGATGTGGATTTACATGCCTATGTATGGTTACGCTACCTCGGTGATGTTGAGACCAATGAGGCAGATGATCGGGTGTTGGAATCTGAAACGTTAGAGGACGGTTCTATTTTGAAAATTTACCGTGAGCGGAAAGTTCGGGAAACGGCAGAGGGTGAAATGATTAGTCAGTTTATCCGCACGACACCGGGACGAATTATCTACAACAAGACAATCCAGGATGCCCTTGATTTGACAGGACGAACGCTCCCAGAGGGCCTGCCTGTGTAAGGCGACTGTAAATGGAAAGAAAAGGGCGATCGCCTTTTTCTTTCTTTAGTTTTTCTTCTTAAGTTATTAACACCAGAGACCACAAAAAACCATGACAAAGGAAAAACCCGCCGTTTTTTATAACCGCATCATCGATAAAGGACGCCTGAAAAAACTGATGTCCTGGGCCTACACCAGTTTTGGTTCTGCCCACTGTGCCACCATGGCCGACGAATTGAAGACCCTTGGTTTTCGTTACGCAACCCAGGCTGGTGTGTCGATTAGTGTCGATGACCTCCAGGTGCCTCCCATCAAGCGGCAGATGCTAGACAGTGCCGAACAAGAAATTAAAACCACAGAAGCTCGCTATTCCCGTGGTGAAATCACTGAGGTTGAACGTTTCCAAAAAGTAATTGACACCTGGAACAGTACTTCCGAATCCCTCAAAGATGAAGTGGTCAAAAACTTCCGGGAAACCAACCCCCTCAACTCCGTCTACATGATGGCATTCAGTGGTGCCCGGGGTAATCTTTCCCAGGTGCGTCAGTTGGTTGGGATGCGTGGTTTGATGGCGGATCCCCAAGGGGAAATCATTGACTTGCCGATTAAAACCAACTTCCGGGAAGGTCTCACAGTCACGGAATACATTATTTCTTCCTATGGTGCCCGTAAAGGTCTGGTAGATACCGCCCTTCGTACAGCAGACTCTGGTTATTTGACCCGACGTTTGGTGGATGTTTCCCAGGATGTGATTGTTCGCGAAGAAGACTGCGGCACCGCCCGGGGCCTCAAACTCCGCGCCATGACCGATGGTGAACGCGAACAGATTTCCCTCGAAGACCGCCTCTTTGGTCGGGTGCTCAATGCCGATGTGGTCGATCCCAAAACAGGAGAAGTCATTGCCCAGCGGAATCAAGATATTGACGCGGATCTGGCAAAGAAAATTGCAACAACGGTAAAGGAAGTAGAAGTGCGATCGCCTTTGACCTGTGAAGCAGCCCGTTCCGTCTGTCGCAAGTGCTATGGTTGGAGTCTCGCCCATGGTCACATGGTTGATATGGGAGAAGCCGTCGGGATTATTGCGGCCCAATCCATTGGGGAACCCGGCACCCAGTTAACCATGCGGACTTTCCACACAGGGGGGGTATTTACCAAGGAAGCAGCCCGGACGATCAAGGCTTCCAAAGCTGGTACGATTCAGTTTAAAGATGGCCTCAGCACTCGACGGATGCGGACGCCCCACGGGGATGAAGTAGAACAGGTAGAAGTAGCCGGCACCCTGGTACTGAAGCCCAGTGATAACGGCAAAATGGTGAGCCATGCCCTCTCCCCTGGTTCCTTTGTCCTGGTAGCAGAAGGCGCTTCTGTCAAGAAAGGCGATCTGCTGGTTGAGGTTGGCGCGGGTCAGAAAACCCAAAAATCTACCGAGAGAGCGACCAAAGACGTTTCTTCCGATCTAGCTGGGGAAGTTCTGTTTGACAACCTCATCGCAGAAGAAAAAACTGACCGTCAAGGCAATACAACCCGCTCCGCCCAAAGAAGTGGTTTGATGTGGGTTCTAGCTGGGGATGTCTATAATCTGCCGGCTGGGGCTGAACCTGTCGTTGAAAACGGCACCCATGTCAATGTGGGCGATATTCTGGCTGAGACCAAATTAGTTTCCCTCTCCGGTGGTGTTGTACGACTCATTCCCAATAGCCGAGAGATTGAAATTGTCACGGCTTCGGTGCTCCTAGATGAGGCGAAGGTGCTCCATGAAACTGGCGGCGGCTCAGAGCAATACGTCATTGAAACCTCTAAAGGGGATCAGTTCCTCCTGAAAACAGCCCCTGGCACGAAGGTTCAAAACAATGCCAACATCGCCGAACTCATCGATGATCGCTACCGGACGACCACCGGGGGGATCATCAAATATGCTGGCGTAGAGGTGGCCAAAGGCACGAAAAAACAGGGTTATGAAGTCCTGAAAGGGGGCACACTCCTCTGGATCCCGGAAGAAACCCACGAGGTCAACAAAGATAGCTCGCTCCGTATCGTCGAAGATGGCCAGTATGTCGAAGCGGGAACGGAAGTCGTTAAGGACATTTTCTCCCAATCGGCTGGGGTGGCAGAGGTCATCGAAAAGAATGACATTCTCCGGGAAGTGATTATTAAGCCGGGTGAATTGCACCTCACCGAAGAGGCGATCGCCGACAAATATCACGAACAACTGATTCAGCCCGGTGAAGAAGTTATCCCTGGGGTGACCATCGACAAACTAAGCTACGGTGAAAAAGTGATCAGCACCGAAGGGGTGGCCCTTCTTGTCCGTCCCGTCGAGGAATTCCAAGTCGAGGATACTCCGGTTGAACCGTCCCAAGGTTCCATTAACGAACAGGGAGCCGGCCGGAATATCGAACTCCATTCCGTCCAGCGCCTATTTTTCAAAGATGGCGAACGGGTTAAATCCGTGGATGGCGTTTCTCTCCTGAGCACCCAATTGATTATCGAAATTGGCGCTATTGAAGGGGAAGATGAAGACGTCCTCGCAAACCTCTATGCGGACATTGAACTTCAAGATGATCCCACCGATGACGAAGTTAAACGTCTGCAGTTGGTGATTCTTGAATCCTTGATTCTCCGCCGTGATTCCGATAGTGATCCCTTTGGCGGCCAAGTTCAGACCCGACTCATGGTCGAAGACGGCCAAGAGATTTTACCCGGTGCAGTGGTGGCCCGCACGGAAATCCAATGTAAAGAACCCGGTGAAGTTCGGGGGATTCGCTCTGGTCAAGAAGCGATTCGTCGTTTATTGATTGTGCGCGATAGCGATCGCCAAACCCTAGCTATCGACGGCAAAGCCAAGGTCAAAGAAAATACCCTGGTGGTTGCTGGCACCGAAATTGCTGAAGGCGTTGTGATCGAAGATTCCGCCCAAGTCCTCAAAGTCAGCGACAAAGAAATTGTCCTCCGTCACGCTCGGCCTTACCGTGTGTCCGGTGGTGCAGTCCTGCACATCGACGAAGGTGATCTCGTCCAACGGGGTGACAATCTTGTTCTACTCGTCTTTGAGCGGGCAAAAACCGGGGACATCATCCAGGGTCTCCCCCGGATCGAAGAATTGCTCGAAGCCCGGAAACCCAAGGAAGCAGCAGTGCTCGCCCGTCGTCCTGGTACCTGCCAAGTCGAATACCTTGATGATGAAACCGTGGATGTCAAAGTCATCGAAGATGACGGTGTCATTAGCGAATATCCGGTCAGCCTAAACCAAAGTGTGATGGTGGTCGATGGTCAACGGGTTGGCCCCGCAGAAGCCCTCACCGATGGCTTGAATAATCCCCACGAAATCCTGGAAATTTTCTTCGATTACTACGCTGAGAGTAAGGGGATCTACGACGCGGCTTTGATTGGTCTCCGGGAATCCCAACGGTTCTTGGTAGAAGAAGTACAGCGGGTTTACCAGTCCCAGGGCATTGACATTTCTGATAAACACATCGAAGTGATCGTGCGCCAGATGACGGCAAAAGTCCGCATCGATGATGGTGGCGACACCACAATGTTGCCAGGGGAGTTAATCGAGCTACGTCAAGTAGAACAGGTTAACGAAGCAATGTCGATTACTGGTGGCGCGCCGGCTCGTTATACTCCGGTACTCCTGGGGATTACTAAAGCTTCCTTGAACACCGACAGCTTTATCTCTGCGGCTTCCTTCCAAGAGACCACACGGGTACTCACCGAAGCAGCTATTGAAGGGAAATCTGACTGGTTGCGGGGCCTCAAGGAAAACGTGATTATCGGTCGCTTGATTCCGGCGGGAACGGGGTTTGCAAGCCAAAATGATTTCGTAGACGAAGGGACTTCACGGTCTCCCAATGGCTACAGCAATGTTGTGACTAATGACAATGGTGCTGGGTTGTCGAGCCGCTCCTACGATGATCTTGATGGCAGCGAAATTCTTGATGATCAAACAGCGCGAGCCTTTACGGAAGGAAAATCGAATCGCAAGGACATTATCTCTGGCGATGAACTAATTTCTGATGATACGCCGATTCCGTCGGACGTTCAGGGGAAAGCGCCTGTAATTGATGATGATGCGATGATTGATGATAACTGGATGAAGGATCAATAATGGCGATCTGATCACCAAAAATCGTTAGATAATGTGGGTTAGTCTGTGGACTGGCCCACTTTTTTGTGTAGTTATAGTAAATTCGAATAAAGAATGGAGGGAAAAGATGTATGGCTTAGACCTCAGAACAAGAGTGGTGAACTTTGTCCGCTCTGGCGGCAGCAAAGCAGAAGCAGCAAGACGCTATGATGATTGCCCCGATGTTGGTTACAGGAAGCGTGAATGCCATCTGTTTTGAGACATGGTTATCCCATTGGTTGATGCCGCAGTTGAAGGAGAACTCAATATTAGTCACGGATAATGCTCCAATTCACCGCAAAAGCAGGATAAGGGAACTTGCCGACCAGAAGGGGCACATCGTCAAGTTTCTGCCAAAGTACTCCCCAGATTTCAACAAAATAGAACATGATTGCTGCTCTCAAGAAGAGAAGGGAATATTTGCCGGAGGGAACCAGTCTTGACCAGCTTATTAGAGATTATTGCGATGACCCTTAATCCTCTAGAACTTATTCGAATCAACTATAACTATAAATAAAATCGGTAGGCGATCGCCTTTGTTTAAGATTTGTTGAGGACAAAAAAAGACGGTGTCCAGTCACACCGCCTAAAGATCACTAGAGGTTATTACGCCTAGGGACGAATCTCTGGAGCATGCAGCACCGCTACATCTAAACTAGGTGCTTTTGCTGTTTGCTGGAGACTCGGCACCGATTGGCGTAGAATCGCCGTCAGATTTTCTGTAGTAGAAGCATAGATCTGGGTAACCGCCTTCGGATACAGACCAATCCCAATAATCGGAATCAACAGACAAGCAATCACAAAAACTTCGCGGGGTTCGGCGTCGATCAGTTTTTCATGCTCCACAAGCTCTTTGTTTTCGGGGCCATAGAGAATTTCCCGCAACATTGAAAGCAGGTAAATCGGCGTTAAAATAACACCCACTGCCGCGAGGAAAACGATGATCACCCGGAAGGTGGGGCTATAGGCGTCACTGGTGGCAAAACCAACAAACACCATTAATTCAGCGACGAAACCACTCATCCCCGGCAACGCCAAAGATGCCATCGAGCAGGTCGTCCACATGGCGAAGATTTTCTTCATCTTTTTGCCGACTCCACCCATTTCATCGAGCATTAGGGTGTGGGTACGGTCATAGGTGGCACCAACCATAAAGAAGAGGCTTGCGCCAATGAGTCCGTGGGAAATCATCTGCAACATTGCGCCGCTGGTGCCCAAATCGGTAAACGAAGCCATCCCAATCAGCACAAAGCCCATGTGGGAAATGGAGGAATAGGCGATTTTTCGTTTGAGATTCCGTTGGGCAAAGGAAGTTAGAGCCGCATAGACAATATTGACGACCCCTAAGATGACGAGAACCGGGCCAAAAAGGGCGTGGGCATCGGGGAGCATCCCGGCATTCATCCGCAGCAGGGCGTAACCACCCATTTTTAAGAGGATGCCTGCCAGGAGCATGTGGGCTGGGGCCGTGGCTTCACCGTGGGCATCGGGGAGCCAGGTATGCAGAGGGAAAATCGGTAACTTCACCCCGTAGGCGATCAGGAGGCCGCCATAGAGCAGCAGTTGGAGGTTAATGCCAAAGTCTTTCTGGGCGATCGCCGTCATATCAAAGGTGACCGTATCTCCATAGAAAGCCATGGTCAGGGCAGCGATCAGAATAAATAACGAGCCGCCAGCGGTATAAAGAATAAATTTCGTTGCGGCATAGAGTCGTTTTTTACCGCCCCAAATGGACAAAATCAGGTAAACCGGAACCAGTTCCAGTTCCCAGGTAAAGAAAAATAGCAACATATCCTGCACGGCAAAGACAGCGATTTGACCGCCATACATCAGCAGCATCAGGAAATAAAATAGCTTCGGCTTAAAGCTCACGGGCCAGGCCGCCAAGATCGCCAAAGTTGTAATAAACCCCGTCAGAAGGATCAAGGGCATGGAGAGGCCATCGGCCCCCACTGACCACCGCAGATCGATTGCTTCGACCCAGGTGTAGCTCTCTACCAGTTGCAGGTTCGGGCTGCCAAAATCGTAGCCCGTGTAAAAGGCTGTCACGATGAACACAAAGTCAATTAAGCCAATGGTCAAGGCATACCAGCGCACTGTTTTCCCATCTTTATCGGGGATGATGGGCAAAAATAATGCCGCAATGATGGGAAATAAAATAATCGTGGATAACCACGGAAAATTCGCAAAGTTCATACAAACTCAAAAAAATTAACGGCTGTTTCTTAAAAATGGAATATTTATATAAATCGTTAACGCAGAACAAAGGCGATCGCCAAGCAGAATGCGTTACCCTGTACCATCTTCAAAAAAGTGGGACAGAAGATCTAACGCCTCTACCGTTACTTGTACCATTCCCAAATTGCCTTGACCGACTCTCCGGGGGAACTGCAATACTCCTTAACCTTGAACCCCCCTAAGGTGAAGATCCCCTAGCAATTCAGCCTTAGCGTTCCCAAATAGAGTCAGAAAATGCTAAAAATGTTCATTTCTTTTACCCTGCCAGCTTAACCATGACAAACCCCAGTTCTAACCCACAACTCCAGGCCGTCAGTCCTACGGTTTTTGCCCAGCGGGTCGCCACGACCGAAGCTTTGCAACTCATTGATGTGCGTGAGCCCTATGAGCTGGATATCGTCGCGCTCCCAGGCTTTACTAATTTACCTCTGAGTCAATTTGAACAATGGGCTCCCCGCATTGCCGTGGACTTTGACCCCCAGGCAGAAACCTATGTGCTCTGTCACCACGGTGTGCGTTCAGCGCAAATGTGTTATTGGCTGCAACAACAAGGATTTACCCAAGTGATCAACATTGAAGGTGGGATTCACTTTTACACTCTCTCTATGGATCAAAGCCTACCGCGCTACTAGGAGAGAATGAGCTATACTAACCCAAACTTAGACCTTAAATCTTTCTTAAGTTGAGCCAAGTTTTTTTACTATTTTTTTATATTTCTTAGTATTGAAAGCGTTACTGTCTGCGTATGGTTGCTCAGAAAATTCTTAATCCCCGTCACCAAAATATTTTTCGAGCAACGGTCAACCATTACATTTCCACGGCGGAACCCGTGGGCTCCAAGACCCTTGTGGAGGAATACGACTTTCAGGTTAGCTCCGCAACCATTCGTAATGTGATGGGAAAATTAGAAAAGGCAGGTTTTTTGTATCAACCTCATGTTTCCGCAGGACGGGTGCCCTCGGATTCTGGGTACCGTTTTTATGTGGATGAACTGGTTACGCCCAATTTCCAGACCCGGAAACGAGCTAGCCAAACGCTACAGGAACAAACCGCCGCAAAATCTTGGGGACTCGAAGCGACCCTCCAACGGGCAACGCAAATTTTAGCGACGTTAAGTGGTTATATTGCTCTGATTACGGTGCCCCATCAAAACTATGCTCGCCTACGTTATCTACAGTTGCTCCCCCTAGGCGACCAAAAGGTGATGATGATTGTGGTGATGGATAGTTATCAACCCCAATCGTTGCCCTTGACCCTAGATTGTGACCCTGATGAGCTAGCCGTTTTGTCGAATTTTTTAAATCACCATCTCCAGGGGCGATCGCTCCAAGAAATTGCCAGTCTTGATCCCCAGGCTTTGGACGAGGACTTTCAGCATTGTCAGCTGCTATTGGAGACGATTTTAGGCAAGATTGCGCAGATTGTGCCCAATACAATTGCGACACCAATTCTGGTGCGAGGCATTTCAGAAGTGCTGCGACAACCTGAATTTTCTCAAATTGAACAGTTACAAACCCTATTGCACTTGCTCGAGGCGAAACAAGAACAACTGCTTCCGGTGGTCTTTAGTGGTTTGCCAGGCGATCGCCCAACGCTGATTCACATTGGCACCGAAAATCCCCTGGAACCGATGAAAACCTGCGCCCTCATTTCCACCTACTATTACCAGGAAAAAACGCCCGTTGGCAGTGTTGCGGTGCTTGGCCCGACGCGGATGTTTTATGAAAATGCGATCGCCTTAGTAGAAGCCACAGCAGACTATCTTTCTGAGAATTTAAAGGGCGATTTTTAGGCTGTAAGCATCGTCAAATACAAGACTCAAATTTATTTTCTTTTTTTTCATAAATGGTGATCTCCACAATTTTTGTAGGGGGAAACCACGAGGAATTTTATGGATTTTGACTTAGATATTCTTCTTTTTGCCTTAGTACTAAGTATTGACTGTTTTTCCGCGGCCTTAGCCCTTGGAGCACGTCATTTCTCCCGAAAGCGGGCCTTATTCTTTGCGCTCAGTTCTGGCTTTTCCGGGGGCGGTGCTATTTCCTTCGGGTTTCTCCTGGGTAATTTCGCCCAATACATCACTTTCTATGATCAAGGAATTGCCTTTGTACTCTTGATTCTCATTGGCGTTCATATGTGTTACAACGCCTACCGAGAAATGCAAAAGCTCCCAGATGATAACGAGGAACCCAGAAAGATCCACAGCCTTTGGAAAATTCTCTTGGTCTCTAGCATTACCAGTGTTGATTCTTTGGGCGTTGGCATTTCCCTCGGTTTAATGGGGAAACCCCTCATTCCCTATTCCCTGGGGATCGGGATTGCTGCTTTTTTCGCCACCTATGTGGGCCTCTTTTGCGCGAAATTAATTTCTAGTCAACTCGGAGAAAAAGTTGAGTTTTTTGGCGGCGGCATCTTGATTGCTGTGGGCCTTAAAATGCTCTCCGTTTAAGCGTCACTTGACCCCGGCTTGCTGAAGTTTAAAATTATTTTCAATCACCACCAATTGCCAAAAGTTTTCTTGAGTCATTCTAGATTGATATCTTTATTTTTGTCTAAATGCCGCCTGTAGAAAGCGCATTCCTGTTTGCATCAAACTAAAAAAGAGTTCAATTTATCTGTAGACGATCGCCTTTTTTAGAGAGATTTAAAACAATTGTGTGAATTTTGAGAATGATGAAAAAACTATGATAAATCGACTGGTGATTTTTCGTTTACAGTGATAGTTACAAGCTTTTTGGAGAGGCGATCGCCACGGCATTTATGGGTTTTGAAGTAGATATCATCATTTTTGCCCTCGTACTCAGTATTGATTCTTTTTCCGCCGCCTTAGCCCTTGGTACACGGCACTTTTCTGGACAACGGGCTTTGTTTTTTGCGGTCAGTTCAGGGATTTCTGAGGGGGCGGCGATCGCCTTTGGTTTCATCTTGGGAAACTTTGCCCAGACAATGATTATGGCCTATGACCATTGGGTTGCCTTTGGTTTACTGCTTTTGGTGGGCAGTCACATGTGCTACAACGCCTACCAAGAAATGCGAGCTAAACCAGATAATGACGATGACGAACCCGTCAAAATCCATAGTCTGTGGAAAATTTTATTTATTTCTAGTATCACCAGCATCGACTCCTTAGGGGTGGGCGTTTCCCTTGGCCTAATTGGTAAACCACTTGTGCCCTACTCCCTCAGCATTGGCCTGGCTGCTTTCTGCGCCACCTATGTGGGCCTATTTTTTGCCAAGCTCATTTCAGGACATTTAGGTGAAAAAGTAGAATTTTTTGGCGGTGGGGTTTTGATCGCCTTAGGCATTAAAATGCTGTCGATCTAAATCTTTTATTGCCTTGCCCAAACCCATTACAAAAGTCCTTCTAATTGACGTCGAATGCGATCTAATTCTGTAGCCGACAAATCGTCTTCTGATTCTTTTGCTTCGGGCGCTTGTTGTTGCTTTCCTTCTGGATCCCAAGCTAAATCTTTCACGTTTGCTTCGGGGGGCGTGGCCAATTCGCCAGCAGCAATGTGCTGCCAATCATAATCTGCATCCCGGCAAAACTCGATAATGTCCTCTTCATCCATGGCTTCGATGGAGACGGGCGGAAAATCTTGGGCCTCCAACATTAGCCCAAACCGGGTAGCGTCATCTTCATCTTCAAACATTAAAATCTTGTTGCGATCGCCAGTTTGGAGTGTGTGAATCCCTTCATTCTCTGTCCGGGCATTAAACAGCAAGACATACACGCGACTCATGGGCTTTCTCCTTAGGTGATTACTAATCGTCTCCTTCTGGGGGAGGGTGATCAAATTGTTATGATGAGGGGGCGGGAAATTCCGCTCAAACCCTTTAAAATGGTACCGCTCGATTGGCAAATTGCGAATCTTCCCATGCTTAACCATGGTTTATTTTTGCTTGGTATCGATTTTAAAGGTGGCGATCGCCATCGCTGTACCAGGGCCTTTTTGCTTAACAAGCCTTCACAAAACAGGAGTAGTGGAACTTTCCTAGCCTTTTTTCTTTCATAGAGCCTAGACGCTCACTTGATCGAGGGAGCATCTGACGGTACAACCCAACTGGGGAGGGGGACAACCATGACAAAATTTTATGCACCGACCATTATTGGGGCAACAACGCTCCTGACCATTGCCGCTGGTCTTGGCGGAATCCAAGGGGCGATCGCCGGCCCGGAAACCTTCGCGATCGCCGCTAACGGATCCATTACCTCCAATGAAGTCTTTAACGGCACGATCACCGGCCAAGCCGGGGGATCAACCAATAGCAATTTTTGTGGCTGGATTGCCAATCGCCCCAACCACACCTTTCGCATCAATGGCAACGGTCTGATGTCTCTCAACCTCAGCGTCGTCGATCCTAACGGTGGCGTTTCCAGACCCTTTACACTGCTCATAAAAAATGCTGATGATCCCAACGCTGATCCTTTCTGTGCGATCGCCGATCCATTGAGTGGGATTCCTGCTGAAATTGGTGGCGTTTGGAATCCAGGTCGCTACCAAGTCTTTATCGGCAACTTTGAACAGGCTGGTAACGCTGGCAGCGCCCCCTACGTTTTACAAATTTCCCAGTAGCATTAACGACCGTCGGCTCCCTCAAATAATCCTCTGAAAACCGATAAAAAAACTGCCCTCCTCTCTTAATTTTGAAAGGGGGGCAATATTTATGGTCTTAATCGAATTTTCGTGTTTTAGCGCTTCACCGCAGGCTCAAAACTCGGCACCACAAGATCACGATTTTGCTTCGTAAGCTGGTTGTAGAGTCGTTCCGTATTGGGGAAGTTTGCCGCCGGCAGGGTCGGGAAACGACGGAAGGGTACCGTATCTTCACCGAAGTTTTCGAGGTACTCCATGCTGTTCACCATCGCACCGATAAAGGCTTTCAGACCCTGGGAAGCAAGGATTTGGTTGTACTTGCGAATTTCCTGCTGATCTAAAGGCGCCCGACCGAGGAAATGCTTCGTGCCCATTTCAATCACTTTCGTGTTGGGGTAGGGAGTATAAAATTCCTTCTGGTACAGCTCAGAACAACCCAGACCTTCGATGAATTCCTTCATGTTAATCTCACGGTTGCCCAGCTTACTTTCGAGGGCGGTGAATTGTGCATCGACGATATAGGGTTCGATGTCCCGCTCAAATACTTGACGGTAAGCAGCGGCGATTGTTGTTTTCAGTTCTACCTTATTGAAGGTATCCGTGAGTTTAAAGGCCTTAGTCTGCTGACGCTGAACGTTAACCCCTTGCTTGAGGCGAGCATCCACATCGGTAACCGGTAGATTCTTCGTGCTAGAAGTACCCAACTCAATGAACCGCTCAGTCTTTTCAACCTGAACTCTTGCACCAATATCCTCACGAATCGCACCGGGACGGGTCTGACGCAGAGAATAACCACCGGGGGTTAGATAGCGTTCGTAGGGAACTGTATCTTCTCCGAAAGCTTCTTCGTATTCTTTGCTGTCAATGATTGCATCCACCAGAGCATAGAAGCCTTTTTTCGCACAGGTATCAAAGTAGCTGTTGATTTCTTGGCGACCATAGGTGGGACGACCCAACAAGCGACGGTGGATATACTCTACCGCTTTGGTAACGTACAAAGAAGACCAGTAAGTATTGCGGAAAACATCAGATTTTGCTAAAGCCCGGATGAATTCCCGCAGGGTAATTTCACCATTTTCGAGCTTGATTTCTGCAACCTTCTGGCGCTGACCAGCATAGACCATCCGACCAAATACTTGACGGTAAGCTGCTTCAATAACCTTTTGGGTCGAACTTTCTGAGAAGTTGACGTTGGTGGTTTTACCAGAAGGCAGTTCGTTATTGAGACGGAATACCTTGGCCCCAAGGCTGCCGGGTTGCGTAGCGCGAGCACGGGGATTACCCAGTTGGTTGTTAATGCCAGGGCCACGGTGAATCAAGATCCGTCGGGTATCTTTATTAAAGGGAGCAGGGCTGGCGCTGGGACTGCGGGTTGCTTTCGGGAAGATTGCCCCAAATTGAATTTCCAACGCATCGTTACCAGAGCCATATACGTGCTGATCCGGTAGGGGCTGATTGTAGCTGGCGAAGGTTGTAATAAATTGAGGAATTTTGCGGAAAGGCGCACTGTATTTAAACAGATCCTGTTGCATCCCCCAGTTGCGGCACTCCTGGGCTTCTTGGCCTAAACCACGGAGGTAAGGCACAGTTTCTTCCCCGAAGTAATCGGCATATTCTTGGGAGTCAACTAAGGCATCCACAAGGGCTCCAAGGCCACCACTGGAAACAATGGCAAAATATTCTTGGACTTCTTCCCGGGAAGAGGGGCCACGGCCGAGGATGTGACGGAAAGCGAGTTCTAAGGCCCGGCTGTTGATAAAGGGTTCAAAAAATTGCTTCCGGTAAAGAGGAGATTTCGCCAAGCGCCGGACAAATTCCTTCATGGAAATGTCGCCATTTTTAACCTGGGATTCGAGGTAAGAGATGGATTGGCTATAGGCCCGTGTAATGTCTCGTTCAAAGATTTGACGATAGGCTGCTTTGATGACTGCGTTTTTCTCTAGGGCAGATAAGCCAGGCTTCATTACGAACTTCTGACGCTTTTCGGCGGCGTTGAAGTAGCTCTGGGGCAATTGTAAGCCCTGGGCATCGATGGAAGGCCGTTGACGCAATTTGTCGTTGGGAACCTGGGTCTGCATTTCGGTGATCAGGATATCGAAATACTGAATCACGGTTTCTTGGGCTTCGCGATCGCCCCGGAACAGATCCAAAGAAGCGGCTTTCATTTCCTGGATCGCCACGATGGTCGCCGGAATGGAACAAGCCTTTTCGATGACTTCTTTCAGGCCACGGGTGTTGACCACGAGGATGCTCGGATCACCAGCCACAATGGCATAGGTGGTATAGCGGAGGAACCAAGCCATGTCCCGCAGGGACTTCGTCATGTTGCGGGGGCCGTAGCGGGAGACACTAATTGGCCGGAAACCAGCGGGAATCTTACCGCCACCAGAACCGAGGAACAAATTTTTGACACCACCAAATATCCCTGTTGCGCCGCTGGCATCGCCGACAGCCATGGAAATACCAAGATCGCTGTCATCGGTATCGGCTTCTGGTTGCTCGAGGTAAGCGAGGGGGGATCCACCGGCAAAAATCCGGTTTGCGGCACGGGAGACAATGAGCTGGGAACTCAGTTTAATCGCTTGGGCGATCGCCAAACGCTTGAGTCCAGAGTCATAAAACGTTTTCAGTGCCGTTAGTTCTCCAGATTCCAGGTAGCGATCCTGTTGCTCTGCCTGGGAAATGTTGGAGAGGGGAACGGTTTGATATAACTGGGGGCGAGCTAAAGAGCTTCCACCGCTGGCCTTAATCGTCATGGATTTTCAACTATCTCCAATCAAAAATGTTCAATTTATAGCGAAATTGGGGAGAAAGTCAGCAAGAGTTTTCGGGTTCCCTTTGGCGATCGCTTCTCCCAAATGCTTTATTAAATGAGATGTTTATCAGTTAGCTAGACTTTAGGGTAGAACGTTTCCGGCCCGGACACGAAATTTATTAAGAAGTATGTCAAAAATTCAGAAAAACTGGGGATCAAGGTTGCACAATGTGACCTGTACTGTTTTCAAGCCAGTTAATCGATTAGCGACCTTCCCCCTATGACTCACCCCAGCGATCGCCAACAAGCCGTCCGTAACCTCTACAATACCTATCCTTTTCCACCGGAACCGCTGTTGGATGAACCGCCCCCAGGGTACAACTGGCGTTGGCATTGGCAAGCAGCCTATAACTTTTGCACCGGACGCAAACCGAGCACCGATAACATTCGCATCCTCGATGCAGGTTGTGGCACAGGGGTCGGTACGGAATATTTAATTCATCTGAATCCAGCCGCTGAGATTGTCGGAATTGACCTCAGTGAAGGGGCCTTAGAAGTTGCGGAAAAACGTTGTCAGCAGTCTGGGGTACGCGATCGCCACACCGCACCAGTTACTTTTAAACGTTTACCCATTGAACAAGCAACGGAACTGGAAGGGGAATTTGATCTGATCAATTGTGTCGGGGTCTTGCACCACATGCCCGACCCAATTCAGGGGATTCAAGCCTTGGCGAAAAAACTAGCCCCCGGCGGCATTTTTCATATTTTTGTCTATGCGGAGTTGGGCCGTTGGGAGATTCAACTGATGCAGGAGGCGATCGCCATTTTGCAGGCCGACAAGCGTGGTGATTATATTGACGGAGTGAAGGTGGGCCGTCAGATTTTCGCGAACTTACCGGAAAATAATCGCCTTGTTCAATACGACAAAGAACGTTGGTCTTTAGAAAATCACCGGGATGCATCCTTCGCGGATATGTATGTCCATCCCCAGGAAGTGGATTACAACATCAAGACTTTATTTGAACTTATTGATGCCTCAGGTTTAGAATTCGTCGGCTTTTCTAATCCCCAGTTTTGGAATTTGGAGCGACTCGTGGGCCAAGAACCAGAATTGATTGAGCGGGCGAAAAACTTAGATGAGCGTTCCCGTTATCGCTTAATCGAATTGTTGGATACTACCATCAGTCACTACGAATTTTTCCTCTGCAAACCACCCCTAGAGAAAATGGATTGGTCTGACGATCAAACCCTTGCCCAAGCAACAGCAGAAGTGCATCCTTGTTTGAACGGTTGGCCCAGTCAGTCTCTCTTTGACTACGACTATCAACTCGTTAGCCTCAGTGATGCCGAATTTCAGTTTATGCAGGCTTGTGATGGAGCCAAGACCATTGGTGAGATTACTACAAGTTTAGGGATGGATCTAGAAATAGGGCGATCGCTCCAGGCCAGACAATTGATTATGCTGACACCTAAAATATAAGCAGTAAAGGATGCCGAAAAAGATTCGTGAGTTAAAAAAACTTTTGCGTCAGGCTGGGTTTACGATGCGGCCCGGCAAAGGAAGTCATACCAACTGGACACATCCAAAATATGCAGGCAGGATAACCTTAGCTGGAAAAGATGGGACAGATGCGAGGCCCTATCAGGAACGAACGATCCTGGATGCCATTCAACAGGTTAACGAGGCAAAGGACGATGGATAAACTCAAATATCAAATGGTAATTCAGTGGAGCGACCTTGATAATTGTTATCTGGTTGGCTTTCCAGATTTTATTGGTCAAACCTGGCGCACCCATGGCGAGAGTTATCAAGAGGCTGTTCAAAATGGTGTTGAGTGCCTAGAAAGCTTAATCGAAGACTACGAAGCGGCAGGAGAAACCTTACCGGAGCCCACCGCTGTTTTGGTCGCAGCCTAACCGAAAACCCGGTGTTCGAGAGATGGCATTTGACGGCGCACTTGGGCTAGGCGGTTGGGATTAATTTCGGCGATCGCCACCCCTGGGTGAACTCCTGCATCATTCAGCACGGTTCCCCAAGGATCAACGATCATCGCGTGACCGTGGGAATAGCGCATTCCATAATGATTACCTGTTTGCGCCGGCGCGATCACATAACAAGTATTTTCAATGGCTCTGGCTTGAATCAAAGTTTGCCAGTGGTCTTTGCCGGTATAGGCGGTAAATGCAGCGGGAATGCAAAGAATTTCGGCCCCTTGCTTCGATAACGACCGATATAACTCCGGAAAGCGCACATCATAGCAAACGGATAAACCAATTTTGCCCAACTCAGGCGAAGCAAAGATTTGGGGGAGTGTGTGGCCCGCCTGGACTGTACTGGATTCTTTGTAGGTATTCCCATCGGGCAGATTCACATCAAACAAATGCACCTTGTGATAGCGGGCTAATTCTTGGCCTTCGGGGGAAATCAACAGGGCTGTGTTAAAGACTTTATTTTCGCCGCCAGGCACCGGAAAACCACCACCGAGGAGGGTGATTTGAAATCTCTGGGCCATGGTCTTGAGAAATTTTTCGCTTTTTTGGGCAATGACACTGGCCTGGGCCAACTTAGCGGCTTCTTCACCGAGGAAGGAAAAGTTTTCCGGAAGCGTCACAAGTTTCGCGCCTTGGTTGACAGCCAATTGAATCAAGTCTTCTGCTTCGCCCAAGTTGTGGTCTAAGTCGGGCTTACTGGTCATTTGGATCGCTGCCGCGAGATAGGATTTCATATGGCCTGAGATGTTTTTGGAAGTAGAGATCTGGGAAAACCGTCAACCAGAGGTTTTGATGGTTAAACTGGTTTAATACCATAGCAGAATCTTTCCCCACCAACATAGGGCGATCTCTCCGAGATCTGTTTTGCAGTGCGCCTTGCTTGAGTGGATGATCAAAAACAGTAGGAGCCGTGAATCGTTGACTGGAGATCTTGCAGCGATCGCATTACCGAATCATAGATGTCTTGGTTTGAAAACCTTTGGCGCAGAAAATTTTGCCCATGGTGAACATTTTTAGAAAAGATCAGTTAACCTATTAGCATCAAGTTTCTGGATAGCCCTTGACAAGGGTTACATCCCACCTAGAGTTAAGAGTAGTTCTTGCGACTGGCAATACTAGAGGCGATCGCCATCTACAGTCACTTTACCTGGGCACTAGAATATTTGTACTTAACAAAAAACTATGGGTAGGCGAAGTTTATAGATTTTGTTATAACCATGTGGGCAATAAAAGACAAATTCACTAGAATAGCTAAGGATTTGCTCCAAGCTATCTCGACGGAGAAGCTCATTACAGATTTTGACTAGTTTTAGAGACGGAATAAAACCCCCAAAAGGTAGCAGGAAAATTCCCATCTACTAGTACAATCAAAACCCACAGTTTTTCTATCAAACATAGCCTTTGGTAGGGAGAACCTTGACTTCGACAGAATCATTCTGTTTGCGAGAAGTCCCCATTGAATGTCCATTTAGTTGCTTTTTTAAACGAACAAGAGGAAATAGGCATGACCCAAGCGACGAATCCCGTACTGGATCAGACTCGGAATGAGGGTGATATTGATTACAGTGCCCTTGCGGAAGCGCAAATTAAAGAAGGTACCGACTATGTAGAACTTACCCTCCCCACCAAAAAAAGTCGGAAAGCAAAAACCAGTCGTCGCAAGGAAACTGCTACCAAGAAAAAACCCTACACCGAAGATTCGATTCGGATTTATCTCCAAGAAATTGGTCGGATTCGTCTCTTGCGGGCTGAAGAAGAAATTGAGCTGGCCCGGAAAATTGCCGATTTGCTCGAACTGGAGCGGATGCGGGAACAACTCACCGAGCATGAATCCCGTGTTCCCACCGATAAGGAATGGGCTGAAGCCGCTGGCATGCCCCTAAAGGATTTTCGGCGCCGCTTGTTCCATGGTCGCCGAGCAAAGGACAAGATGGTGCAATCGAACCTCCGTCTGGTGGTCTCCATTGCAAAGAAGTATATGAACCGTGGTTTGTCGTTCCAAGATTTAATCCAAGAGGGTTCTTTGGGCTTGATCCGTGCTGCTGAAAAGTTTGACCATGAAAAGGGTTATAAGTTCTCCACCTATGCCACCTGGTGGATTCGTCAGGCCATTACGCGGGCGATCGCCGATCAATCCCGCACCATTCGCTTGCCCGTCCACCTCTACGAAACCATTTCCCGCATCAAAAAGACTACCAAGATTCTCTCCCAGGAGTTAGGCCGCAAACCCACCGAGGAAGAGATCGCTGAGCGCATGGAAATGACCATCGAAAAATTGCGCTTCATTGCTAAATCTGCCCAGTTGCCGATCTCCCTGGAAACTCCCATTGGGAAAGAAGAGGATTCTCGCTTGGGTGATTTCATCGAAGCCGACGGCGAAACCCCCGAAGATCAAGTATCCAAGAGTCTGCTGCGGGAAGACCTTGAAAATGTGCTCGATACCCTCAGTGCTCGGGAGCGCGATGTGCTGCGTCTCCGTTATGGCTTGGATGATGGGCGCATGAAAACCCTCGAAGAAATTGGCCAAATCTTTAACGTGACCCGGGAGCGGATTCGCCAGATCGAAGCGAAAGCCCTCCGTAAACTGCGCCACCCCAACCGCAACAGCATTTTGAAAGAATATATCCGCTAGATTACATTCAGCCGCAATCTTTAAAAGCTGAAAATTTGATCATGAATTTTTATACCCTGCCCATTGGTGGGGTTTTTTATTGCTCAATTTTCCCGGAGAAATATTCTGTAAAAAAGCCGTAAAAATTTGGGTAGTTCACAGTAGCATAGCGGCAGCAGCAGTTCAGCGAGTTCCTATGTCGACTTCTCCCCTCACTATCACCATTGATCCGGCCTATGATATTCTCCGGTCAGAAAAGCAGCCCCTCAGCTATTTTTTCAATCCCAAATCCGTCGCGATCATTGGTGCCACGGACAAAGAAGGTAGCGTGGGCCGGACATTGCTTTGGAATCTCATTAGTAATCCCTTTGGGGGGACGGTCTATCCGGTTAATCCTAAACGAAACAGCGTTTTAGGGGTCAAAGCCTACAAAAGCATTGCCGAGGTGCCGGAACCAGTGGAGTTAGCAGTGATTGCCATTCCTGCCCGTTTAGTTCCAACCGTGGTTCAGGAATGTGTTGATGTGGGGGTAAAGGCAGCGATTATCATCTCGGCGGGCTTTAAGGAAATTGGCGAAGAAGGAAAAGCCCTGGAAAAAGAAATTATGGCGATCGCCGCTGGGAAGTTACGGATTATCGGGCCGAACTGTTTAGGGTTAATGAATCCCCATAGTGGTTTAAATGCCACCTTTGCCCACGCGATGGCACAACCGGGTCATGTGGGGTTTATTAGTCAGAGTGGCGCCTTTTGTACAGCGGTGTTGGACTGGAGCTTTCCGGAGAATGTGGGCTTTAGTGCCTTTATTTCCCTGGGGTCGATGTTGGATGTGGACTGGGGCGATTTGATCACTTACCTTGGTGATGACCCGAACACCAAAAGCATTGTGATTTATATGGAGTCGGTGGGCAATGCTCGCTCTTTTCTCTCGGCGGCGCGGGAGGTGGCGATCGCCAAGCCGATTATCGTGATTAAGGCGGGACGGACGGAGGCGGCGGCCAAGGCTTCGGCTTCCCATACAGGTTCCTTGGCGGGGAGTGATGCGGTGTTGGATGCGGCTTTTCGACGCTGCGGGGTGCTCAGGGTAGATCGCATTTCGGAATTGTTTAATTTGGCGGAAATTCTGGCGAAACAACCCCGTTTGCCAAAAAAACCTAAACTGACGATTATCACCAATGCCGGGGGGCCTGGGGTTTTGGCGACGGATGCAATTATTCAGCGGGGCGGAGAATTGTCAGCACTGGCTCCGGAAACGATCGCCGCGTTGGATGAATTTTTACCGAGCCACTGGAGCCATAGTAATCCCATTGATATTTTGGGGGATGCGGAACCAGAACGCTATGCGAAAACCCTTGATGTGGCGATTAAAGATCCTAATAGTGCCGGATTTTTAGTAATTCTTACGCCCCAATCGATGACCGACCCCACCGCGACGGCGATCGCCTTACAGAAATGTGTGGAAAAAACCGATAAGCCGGTGATTGCCAGTTGGATGGGGGGGGATGAAGTGACCGAGGGGGAACTGTTTTTAAATCGTTCGCAAGTGCCCACCTACCGTTACCCTGATTCCGCTGCTTATCTTTTTCAACTGTTATGGCGGTACAAATACACCCTTGAGGGCATCTACGAAACACCAACCCTGGCCCCCGATACCGAAGGGGTGATCGATCGCCACAATGTCAACGTTATTCTGGAGTCGATCCGGGCAGAGGGGCGCACCTTACTGACGGAATCGGAATCGAAGAAAATTCTCGCGGCCTACGGGATCCCCATTGTCCTCACCGGTAATGCCAGCACCCCGGAAATGGCGATCGCCCTGGCAGAAGAATTGGGTTATCCGGTGGTTTTGAAGTTACTCTCCACCACGATCACCCATAAAACCGACGTGGGGGGCGTCGAATTAAATCTCAATAGCGCGGAGAATGTTGCAAAAGCCTTCGAGCGGATTCGTCAAAGTGTGACAGAAAAAGTCGGTGCCGAACATTTCCATGGGGTGACGGTGCAACCGATGCTCAACCTTAAGGATGGTTATGAACTCATCCTCGGCAGTAGTATTGATCGACAGTTTGGGCCGGTGATGGTCTTTGGTACCGGGGGGCAACTCGTTGAAGTGTTCCAAGACCGGGCGATCGCCTTACCACCGTTGAACAGTACCCTTGCCCGCCGGACTATCGAACAAACGAAAATTTACCAAGCCCTAAAAGGAGTGCGGGGTCGTAAGGCCGTTAATCTGGACGAATTGGAACAAATTCTGGTGCGTTTTAGCCGTTTGATCGTTGAGCAGCCTTGGATTAAAGAAATGGATATCAATCCCCTCTTTGCCTCCGGTGATCGCCTTGTGGCCCTTGATGCGCGGATTGTGTTGCACCCCCTTGATCTCGCGGAAAAAGATTTACCGAAACCCGCGATCCGTCCCTATCCCCTGCAATACGAAAAACCCTGGACGAGTAGCGATGAACGGGAGTTTATGATTCGTCCGATCCGCCCTGAGGATGAACCCATGCTTGTTCAATTCCACAAAACCCTCTCGGAGCAAAGCGTTTACTTCCGGTATTTTCACCTTGTCACGCTGCAAAGTCGCGTTGCCCATGAACGCTTAACCCGCCTCTGTTTCATTGACTACGACCGGGAGATGGCCCTCGTTGCGGAATACACCGACCCCGACACCCAAGTCACAGAAGTCTATGCGATCGCCCGTTTGAGTCAGCTCCATGGCACCAGCGAGGGAGAATTTGCGATGATTGTCAGCGACCCGATCCAACGCCAGGGACTTGGCACCGAACTGCTGCGACGCCTGGTGGAAATTGGCCGCAACGAAGGGTTAACGGCAATCACTGCAGATATTCTTTCAGAAAATAAAGGGATGCAGCGGGTTGCCGAGAAAGCTGGATTCACCCTCAAGCGTCAAAATTTTGAAGTGGTCAAAGCCACCCTCGACCTTACCGACGAATAACCATGACCCGTTTTTTCCTTGTGATTGCGCCAATCCTCGCTGGCCTTGCCGTTGCTGCTGGTGCCTTTGCCAGCCATGGCCTCAAAACTACCCTCGACCCCCAAGCCCTCGCCATCTGGGAGACGGCGGCCAAATATCAAATGTACCAGGCGATCGCCTTGCTGCTGGTAGGCCTATTTTCCGTCCAGGGACATTACCCCAGAGTTGGCTCAATGGGGCTGGAATTGCTTTTATCATCGGGATTGTGCTCTTTTCCGGGAGCCTTTATGCCTTGAGTTTAAGTGAAGTGAAAATTCTGGGGGCAATTACTCCCCTGGGTGGAGCCGCATTTTTAATCGGTTGGGGCTGTTTGGCGATCGCCGGTTGGCAGTTTAGCCGCTAAAGGATCTGGGCAAAGCGATCAAGTTTGGACATATTCTAAGGGTCTTTTGTAATTTAGTTGTCGTTTGGAATTCCTCGCTAAGATTCAAGGGGTAGAAATTATTTTGTAATGATAGGAGCGCGCGGTTGTGTACGGAGCAGACCCCAATGATCCGCATCCCATGGCAGGATTTCCGCAGATTTGTTTTATCCGAAATACGGTCACAAATCCAAATATCATCATCGGTGATTACACTTATTACGACGATCCAGAGGATTCAGAAAATTTTGAGCGCAATGTTTTGTATCACTTTCCTTTCATTGGCGATCGCCTAATTATTGGCAAATTCTGCGCCTTAGCCAGGGGAGTCAAGTTCATCATGAACGGGGGAAACCATAAAGTAGATGGTTTTTCGACCTATCCATTTCAGATTTTTGGTGATGGTTGGGATAAGCTCGCTCTGCAACCCAGTGACTTTCCCTATAAAGGCGATACAGTCGTCGGCAATGATGTCTGGATTGGCTATGAAGCCGTCATTATGCCCGGCGTTCATGTGGGAGATGGTGCGATTATTGCCGCCAAATCAGTTGTGGTCAATGATGTTCCTCCCTATACCATTGTGGGCGGTAACCCAGCCAAATGTATTCGTCAACGCTTTCCCGATGAAGTGATTAAAACCTTACTATCAGTAGCGTGGTGGGATTGGGAGATTGAGAAAATTACCCGCAATTTAGAAAAAATTGTCGCAGCGGATTTGGATGCTTTGCTCAAATGTGAATAACGGATTTTTACAAGCTATGGTAGATCCCTACCAGATCTCACAACTGTCTCTACAAAAACAAGATCAAAACAATTTTGCAGCGCTTGGGAAAGCGTAGAAATTATTTGGCTGGAAGAATGCTGTTCAAGGTTTGGCATGGGTTGTAGAGCCTCGCTAAAAACTTTCTCATACAAACCCAGATCAGGAGTAAGGCGGATGGATCCATGTTGCAAAATTGCCCCTTGGCGACGTAATTGTGCGGAACCAATCAGTTTATAACCCGTTTCTGTCACCAGATCCGCCTTGGTATGGGTACGAAAACAGCTATCAAAATGCCCATAATTGCGTTGCTGGTGGCCATAACTTAAAGGAATCCCCAGTTCCCCAAACCCAGCAATAAGAAATTGGCAGAGAGTTTCATAATTTTCCTGGCGACTCCCCTTCAACCCAGACGTAATAATTGCGTAGGTCAGATCTCCTTGGTGGAGTACCGCTCGCCCCCCGCTTGGACGCCGCACCAGATCCACTTTTTCGCCTTTGTAGGTCAAATTGTCCCAAAAATCAGGATATTTTCGCTGATGGTAGCCGAGGGAAATTGCGACGGGCTTCCAAGTGTAAAACCGTAGTACAGAAGGGATTTTACCCTGGAGATGCTGATCGAGAAGCCAAGCATCGATCGCCATTTGGGTTTTCCCAGACGCTTCGATGGGCGGAATATAGTGCCAAACTGCAGCCATTACAGAAGATTTTTCGGGAGATAGCCGAGAATTTTTTTAATATCTTGGGTGCGATGTTTATCCACAATCAAGGTCACATCCCCCTGGCGCACCACCACCACATCGGAAACACCGAGGGTCACCACCGTTTCACCGGGATTGTCACTGTACACAATCGCCCGTTCCGTCTCGAAGGCATGGTGCGTGCCGACACAAACATTGGTCACTGCATCGGGTGGGAGTAATCTTTCGAGCGATCGCCAATCTCCCAGATCATCCCAACCGAACTCGGCAGGCAACACATAGGCGTGTTCTGTTTTTTCCATGAGGGCGTAGTCAATGCTGATTTTTGGCAGCGTGTTGTAGGCGTCGATTCCCTGATTTTGCAAAGGTTCGAGGATTTCAGGGGCGTAGTTAGCGAGTTCTTGGAGCGCCGTGCGGATCGAAAAAAGGAAAATCCCACTGTTCCAGCTAAATTTACCCGTTTCGAGGAAAGATTTTGCCACCGCCGTACCAGGTTTTTCGTAGAATTGATTCACCTTAAAAATGCCCGTTTCGACTGCTTCCCCCTGTTCGATGTAGCCGTAGCCCGTGGCGGGATAGTCTGGTTTGATGCCGATGGTGGCGATCGCCAATTTATCTTTGACAAAATTCGCGGCATAGTCGAGGGTTGCCCGGAATTTGTCTGGGTCGCCAATCCAATGGTCTGCGGGGAAAAAAGCCACCACCGTATCTGCGGGGTAATATTTCGCCAGTTCTAAACAAGTCCAGGCGATCGCCGCTGCCGTATCCCGCCGTTCCGGTTCCACCAAAATATTGCGTTGGGGCAGTTGGGGCAGTTGTTCCCGCACCAGATCCGCAACTTGTGCCGCCGTGATGACCCAGAGGTCTGGCCAATTTTCCTGGGAAACTAAACGATTTGCCGTCGCCTGGAGCAAACTGATCCCAGACCCATCAAGGCTGAGGAACTGTTTTGGGCGGTCTTGACGACTGAGGGGCCAAAAGCGTTCGCCCTTACCACCAGCCAAAATTACGGGAATAAAAGTCATAGGTTGGGAGTGCTTAATTACGGTAGGCCTTCGCCGAAGCGCGGATCCAGGTTACAGCAGCAATGGTAAAGGGGATCAAGAAAAATAAAAAGCCGAACCAGAGGGAATTTGCCCGCACAAAGGGTTGAGTGACCATCAGAGCAATGATCAGACCGCAGTACAGCAGTCCCGTAATGGGTAAGCCTAAAACTAACAAAATAAACCTGGTATCCCGATCCATCCTGCACAATTCCCTTAGTAAATGCCGTTGCCGTTGATTCTAGCTATGGATCCGGGGTTCCGGGTGGAGAGTGGCAAGAATTTCACTTTCGGCGATCGCCAATTCTGCCAGTCGCTGATTCACCAAATCTTGATCGTAATAAGTCGTTGCCAATAGCCAGTAAGCCCCATAATGCCGTGCTTCTGAAGCCATCAACCCCCGATAAAATTTCGCCAAATCCGGTTCCGGGCAATGTTCCCCCAACAGTCCTAAGCGTTCGTGGGAGCGGGCTTCAATGAGCGCTGAAATTAACAAAGAATCCAACAGCCGTTCCGGTTCCTGGGGCCGGATCAATTTGCGCAACTGACCGCCATAGGGGGGCGCATTTAAGGGAGCCAGGGGAATATTTTTCCGTTCTAGCCACTGGTTCACCAGCTCGAAATGCTCTAATTCTTCCTTGGCGATCGCCGTTAGAGCTTTGACCAATTCCACCGCCGACGGATAGCGAAACATCATATTCAAGGCTACCCCCGCCGCTTTCCGTTCACAGTGGGAGTGATCCAGTAGGATAGTGTCCAGATTATCGAGGGCGAGTTCGATCCATTCCGGGCGGGTCGGTTCCTGGAGAAACTTAATCCGGGGTAACGTTGCAGCAGTCATAGGTTTGAGGGGATGGCAGACAAATCAACAGTATATAGTTTCCCAAAGCCTAGTGCAGAATGGCCGCTATCGGGAGCAAGTCCCCTGCGAGAACGGCCACAACTCTTTATAATTTTTGGAGCAAAATTTACCGTAGCAAAGGCGATCACCCATGAATCTCAGAAAAAACAAACTGACTTGGTACATTACCGCTCAAATCGGCGTTTTGATGTTTCCCTTTGGCCTCTGCCTCCTGGGGGAATCGATTACTCGGCGCATCAATGGTGAACCTTGGTTTTGGTGGGGTACTGTGAGCTTAATTGTCGTTAATGCTGGCCTGGGCCTGATGATCGAAAGTGGCCTAATTGGTGGCTTTCCCCGCAACAACAGCGACGACAAAACAGAATCTTAGATTTTTTCTCTCAACCATGACTTTTACTCCCCCAACACGACACACAATCGAGATTAACGGCCTCCCTCTGAGCTATTACGAATGGCATCCGGGCGGTGAACCGGTCGTGCTGCTCCATGGCCTCGCCGATCATGGGTTGGTGTGGGCCAGCCTGGGGGAAAGTCTGGGGAAAAAATACCATGTGGTTGCCTTGGATCTCCGGGGTCATGGGGACAGTGGCAAACCGGAAACGGGCTACACTTTCGCCGACTACAGTGCCGATCTGGACGGGATTTGTAACCATTTCGGCTGGTCAAAGGTTCATCTCCTCGGTCACAGTTGGGGGGCAAAAATCGCAGCTGTATGGGCGACCCAAAACCCTGACAAGGTAAAAAGTTTGATTCTTGCTGACCCTTTTTTTATGGGACAACTGCCCCTCTGGTGGCGCTACACCTTCCCCATTGGCTACCGGGTGCTGCCCTTTTTAAAACTCCTAGGTCAGTTCGAGAGTTATCACCAGGCCGAGGCGATCGCTAAAAAGCTCAAACAATATCGGGGTTGGAACGAGTGGCAACAGGCAATCTGTCGGGAAAGCTTTCTGGAAAATCCCGATGGCACCTGGACAAGCAAATTTGTGAAGCGCGCCTGTGATGAAATTTTGCTCGATATTCTGCGGGTCAACGGCCTGACAGAACCTCTAACCATGCCGAGCCTGTTTGTGCAACCGGAAGGGGGTTTAAATCGCCTTGAATTCCAGCTCAAGCCCTACCGCCACTATTTAACCAATCTCCAGTGGCAGAGAGTCCCCGGCAACCATTGGGCCCACATGGTCGAGCCGGAAGCCTTTAATCAGGCGATCGCCAATTTTCTCGACGCTTTGTAATCAATCACTCATCCAGGGATTTTAGCCAAGCCTTTAGATCTGCTGGAGAACGAAAATCCAGCAAAGCTTCTCCGAGGGCTTCGAGGGTAATCAATGGAAGATGTTGAATCACAGAGAGCTGTTCCGGGGGAATCCGACCGAGTTTACGGCTTAATTGTCGAATGATGAGTGTTTTTTCTCCCTGTGTTAATGCCTCTTGGTAAACTTTGGTTTGCTTTAAATCGCTGACGGTAAACATTGCTTCTATCTCACTTCGGCTCAATTGCGGAAATTTATAAACCATGATTGTGCTAACCATTTCTATTATTGCCTGGGTTTTTGGATCTGTCTTGCCCTGCAACTGCTGTATCAAACCATCTAAATAGGGCTGAGTATCTTTTTCTTTGGCAACGATTAACTGCATGAGTTGGATGCCAAGTCGTTCACTGGACTGTCCCAAAAAGTCCTCTAGGTAAACTGTCTGAAATTGCTCGGATTGCAAAAGGGTGCGGTGACGATATTTATTTTCCTGTTCAATGCTTCGTCGAGGATAAACGGCGATCGCCCGCCAATCTTCTGCTGTAGGGTTTTGGGCGAGATAAAGCATAATTTCGCTAAACAGTCTTTCGTAGAGAAATTCATCTTTTTGGAATTGAAATTCAACAAAAATCACCGTTTTTGCTGCGGTGTGGGGCTTAGGCGTAAATATACCGTCAATGCGATAGGCGGCTTGTTTGATTTCTACGGAGTGGAATTCATAGTTATCACCCCAGGCAGCAGGCTCCCCTAAAATCTCGAAAAATAACTGGGGCATTTTCTGGAATAACTGGAAGAATAGGGAATCGGTTTTCACTTTGACAATGACAGGCAACTATCCCCGCTAGTTTACCGGGAAATTTTCAACGAAAGGATAGCTTCCTGCCACAATGGAAAGGTTTCTGTGCGATCGCCATTGTTGATGATCCTTTGTCTAAATCCCACCTGTTCCCAACCCCGCAACCCTGACCAGGGAAGATTTTGCACGGCCTGTGGTCAACCGCTGATGTTAGGCGATCGCTACGTGGCGCAACAAGTGCTACACCAGGGAACAAAGGGGCGTACTCTCTTAGGTATTGACCGGGGCACTTTCCCTGAGAGTTATTGCATTCTGAAGCAGATTTTTCTCACCCAGAGTGTGAATGCCCAGCAGTTTATGGCGACGTTCCAGGACAATGCAGCACGTTTAAAAACCCTAGGCGATCGCCCGGAATTTCCGACGGTATTAGGGGTCTTCTTGCCGGAACATTGGCACCAAGTGACCATTCCGCCGACCCTTGTGTTTGAGAAGATCGCTGGGGAAAGTTTACGGCAACGGCTCGACCTTACGGGGCATTTTTCTGAGGCGAAATTACGGGAGTTTCTCCAAGCAGTTTTGCCTTTGGTACAAATAATCCATGACCACGGGCTAATTCATCGGGATCTAAATCCGGATAATTTGCTGTTCACCCCCGGAAACCATTGGGCGATTGTGGATTTTACGGCGGCAAAGGTGACTTCGAAAATGGCCAGCGCCGAACCCGGCACCCTGATCGGTTCAGGGATTTATACCGCCCCAGAGCAACTGCGGGGCCAAAGTTATTCGGCTAGCGATCTTTACAGCCTGGGGGTGATCTGCCTGGAACTGCTCACTGTGATGCATCCCTTTGATCTTTACAGTGTGCGCGAAAATCGGTGGGTCTGGCGGGATTATCTGACGATGCCCGTTAGCCAGGATTTAGGCCATTTACTCGATCAAATGCTCACTGAAGCCGTTGGCGATCGCCCCAAATCAGCCCAGGCGATCCTCGATCAACTTTTCCCAACCGCCAGATCAGTAACGCCACAACCGGTACCGTTAGTTGCGCCCGAACCGCCTCAAATTATTTCTCTGATTGAACCTCAGCCCACGCCCCAGTGGCATTGTTTTCGCACTTTTACGGGCCACCACGCCTATATCACCACCCTACAGTTTGCCCCGGATGGTCAGTTTCTTGCTAGTGCCGCCGCTGACCAAACCATTCGCCTCTGGGAGCTAGGGTGCCGTCGGGAAGCCCGCTGTCTGCGGGGCCACCAGGGGATTATTTCTGGATTAGCATTTTGGGGCGATCGCCTAATTTCTAGCAGTTGGGATTACAGCATTCGCCTCTGGGATTGGCACCAGGGTACCCAAACCGCTTGCCTCCAGGAAAAATCCACCTGGATTTTAGGATTGGTCTTCTGGGAAAAAACAGGGCAATTGGCAGCTTTAGGGGCTGATCAGGAAATCGTTGTCTGGGATTTAACGGAGCAAAATATTCTCTACACTTTCACCACACCGGACGCCCATCTCATCCGGGCATCCCAGGCAAAAACTCAACTGTGGCTTGCCCAAGGAAATCGTTTAAGTGCCTATGAAAAGGATCAACTTATGGAAACGCTTCCAGAACATCAGGGAGACATTCTCGATTTTCAGGTGAGCGCTGATGGTCAATTTTTAATCAGCACTGCCACGGATCAAGCCCTCAGAATTTGGCCCCTTTCTTCCGGTAATGCGCCTAAAATCCTCCGTCCTGTCATTCCGTTCACGACATTGGCGATCGCCCCAAACCAGCGTTTTTTTGCAGCAGGCGATCGCCAAGGAAACCTTTCCCTCTGGCAACTGGGTCAGGAGCAACCCTTTGTGCAACTGGCCGCCCATACTGCCGAAATTAAGGCGATCGCCATTGCCCCAGACAGTCAAGTTATTGCCACTGCCGCCGCCGATAAAACCATTAAACTCTGGCGATTCGGGATACAATGACCACCTAGCAAAATACAAAAATCTGTAGAAAAAGCCCCATGCTACGAGCCGGAATTGTCGGACTGCCCAACGTTGGAAAATCCACCCTTTTTAATGCCCTCTGCGAAAATGCCAAAGCAGACGCGGCAAACTTTCCTTTCTGTACCATCGAACCAAATGTGGGGGTGGTGGCGGTTCCTGATGCGCGCCTAGACGTCCTGGCCGACATTTCCAAATCCGCCAAAATTGTCCCCACCCGCATGGAATTTGTGGACATCGCCGGCCTGGTGAAAGGGGCAAGTCAAGGGGAAGGTTTAGGCAACCAGTTCCTCGCTAATATTCGTGAAGTAGATGCCATCGTCCATGTGGTGCGCTGTTTTGACGACGATGACATTATCCATGTGTCCGGTTCCGTTGACCCGACCCGCGATATTGATGTCATCAATCTAGAGCTAATTTTGGCAGATCTGGCCCAGGTAGAAAAACGCCTCGACCGCGCCCGTAAACAAGCCAAGGGTCGCGCCAAGGAAGCCCTCTTAGAAGTGGCAGTGTTAGAAAAGATTTTGCCCGTCCTCGAAGATGCTCGTCCCGCCCGGGAAGTGGAGTTGGATGAAGAGGAAGAACTGGCAATCAAGGCCCTCGGTTTGTTGACCCGTAAGCCTGTGATCTACGCAACCAACGTTTCCGAGGAAGATCTCGCTGATGGTAATGCTTGGGTAGAGCAAGTACGCGGAGTCGCCCAGCGGGAAAATGCCCAGGTGGTTGTGGTTTCGGCCCAGGTGGAAGCGGAACTGGTGGAATTAGATGCCGCCGAAAAGAAAGATTTCTTGGAATCCCTCGGCGTAGAAGAAGGGGGTTTGCAATCTTTGATCCGGGCCACCTACAAACTCTTGGGTCTGCGCACCTACCTGACCACTGGCCCTGAAGAAACCCGCGCCTGGACAATCCATGTGGGGATGAAAGCCCCCCAAGCCGCCGGGGTGATCCACACGGACTTTGAACGGGGTTTTATCCGGGCCGAAACGGTTGCTTACCAAGACTTAGTGGACTGTGGTTCGATGACTGCCGCCAAAGAAAAGGGCTTAGTGCGTTCAGAAGGAAAAGAATACCTAGTCCAGGAAGGGGATGTGATGTTGTTCCGCTTTAATGTCTAGGGTAATGGTCAAGATTGGGGGAAAAGTGCTTGTTCTGGGTTTGTTGATCTGGTTTCTGGGATTGAGTCCGGTCTGGGCCGAATCCCTAGGCGATCGCCTTGAGCGTTACCCCCAGTGGCAAGCTTTACCAACCCTAAATCCTGTACAGGCCGGAGAAGACCTGATTTATCCGGATTGGTTTGCGGGGACTTGGCAGGTGACGAGTACCCTGATTGATCAAGTGGCTCCCCTTGCGCCGGATTTGGTCACGCCTGGATTTGCTGCGAACGAACAATTGATCGGTCAGCCTTTTGTGTTTCGAGTGAAGTTCCAGCCCCGGACGAACTTTCCGGTAAAACCTTTATCTTTACCGAAGCAGGCCTCAGCGACGGCAATTGTGGCGGATCGCGCCTTTAATGGTGCTGAAATCGCCCAGGCTTATCTAGGTGAAAAAACTGTACAAAAAGTAGAAGTCGATCCCCAAAATCCTAATCGTCAGTTAACGATTTTAAAAGGCGATCGCCGTCTGATTTCCACCGTCACGGGTCGTGCCCAGGATCAACCCAAACCCGACCAGTTTTTCAGTAGTGAACTCACCCAACAGCAATTTCAAAGTAGCGAGAAAATTTATCTTAATCAGGTTGAAACGACGACGGGCTATCAACAGCTTGTTCCCGATCGCATTACGGCCAATCAAGTCACAGCGATTTATTTATCTCCCAGTGATCCAGACTTTTTTCAGGCCCCAAATAAGCCCGTTGCCCTTTACCATTACCATTTAGATTTAACAAAAATTTCTGGATAAATCAGGAATTTTAAATACTTTTCAGAACGATCTTTAATGCAAGTTTGATCTTTTTAAAATTAAGGTGAATTATGAAAATTCTTGGCACAACAAAACTCCTCGGTGTGATTGGTGATCCGGTTAAACATTCCTTTTCGCCGATCATGCATAACGCGGCGATCGCCGAACTGGGAGTGGACTATGTTTACCTGGTGTTTCCGGTAACGGGCGCGGGTCTGAAAACGGCCCTTGATGGCTTTTGGGCGATTGATCTCCAAGGATTTAGCATTACCATTCCCCACAAACAGGCGATTATGGCGCACCTAGAGGCGATTGCCCCGGAGGCTGAATTGGTGGGGGCAGTGAATACCGTTTGGCGCACGGCAACCGGTTGGCAGGGGACGAATACCGATGTGGCGGGCTTTGTGGCTCCTTTAAAAACATTAGAACGGGACTGGTCAAAGGTGACCCCGGTAATTCTCGGCAATGGCGGCGCAGCCCGGGCAGTGGTGGTCGGTTGTCATCAATTGGGTTGTCCGCAGATCCATGTGTTGGGTCGTGATCCTGAAAAATTAGCCCAATTTAGCGAAAGTTGGCAGAATACCCCCCTCGTGGGCAAAGTTCAAACCCATCTCTGGGGCGATCGCCAACGGCTGATTCCCCAGGCCCAACTGCTCATTAACGCTACCCCCATCGGCATGGCTCCTAAAGTGGATGCTTCTCCGGTGAATGAGGAACTGATGGCTACTCTTCCCCCAGGGGCGATCGCCTATGACCTGATTTATACCCCTTCTCCCACCCGCTTTCTCCAACAAGCCCAGGCCCAGGGAGCGGAAATTATCGACGGGAGTGAGATGCTCGTCCAACAGGGGGCGATCGCCTTAGAAAAATGGCTTGGTCAACCGGTACCTGTGGGTACCATGCGTCAAGCGTTACTTAATCATCTTGCCCGGTAAAATCAGGGCCGGACGATCTATCAGTTCCTGCATAAAAACTGCGTATGATAAAAGTATCTCCTTTGGCTAGCCCAGGACCCAGGGCCAACTCTCTCACTCTTCCTCGCCAGGCGTTAATAAAAGATGAATCCCCATGGGCCTATACAAAAGAGTCTATAGAATCCAGAGCATTAGTCCTTCTGACCTCGTGCTCAAACAAGGCATTGATAAAAACACAGCGATTATTCTCGCTTTCGTGCCAACCCTCGCGATTATTTTATGGCCCATTTCTGATTTTTTGGGCTATCGCTACGCCGTTTATCTCGTGGGTTTATTTATTTATACTTTCATCTTTTTTCCCTTGTATCTGATGCCCTACGCTCGCTATCTCAAAGTAGATGCCGATGCGAACCAAATTATTTATTTAGAAGCCTATTTAGTGCAACTTTTTAAACGGGGTCGTCCTTGGTTTCAATTTTTGCCCCAACCAAAAGTTTACGCTCTCAAAATCCCCCAACTCAAAGCACTCCACGTTACCCAATATGACACCCTTCGTTTCTTGGGCAAAGGGGAAAAAATTCTCTTTCCAGATTTTAAATTCGACAATATCTACGAGTTAACGCGCACAGTTGTGCGGATTTTTCCCCTAATTGAAGCGGAGGTTTGGGTGAATCCCTGGGAAGGGAATTATGGTAATCCCTATACTTATCTACGCCGCAAACTAAAAGGGGCCAATATTATGTTTTTAACGGGCAGTTCTGGCTCAGAGCTAATGAGTGATGATGAGCAACTGTGAACAATGAGCCTTTATTTACGCAGGTGAGAAGGCAATTCGATTTGCCCACGGTCTAGCTGTTCGATGATGGGGGCGATCGCCTGGGGAGATTTGGGCAAAAATGTTGCCATAGTAATTGCACCTAGATATTTTTTCTATCCTAAATGATGCAATTGCCGCATAATGCATTTTTTGCATTAATATATTTAATTTTTTGAATATCAAATCTAAATGGCAACTAGATCAAGCTGGCGATCGCCCATCTAATACCAGTCAATCGACGATAATTTCTTCCTGTTACGAAGAAGATTCCAGGGGGATCGAGGACTTGCCCTGACTCAAAATGCCGTATTTCGGCGCAAAAAACATCGCCAACACAAACACAGTAGTGAGTAAAACGACGATGGCACCCCCCGTAGAGACATCAAAGTGATAACTCAAATAGGTGCCGAAGACGCAGGAAAAAATGCTACTCGCCGCAGAGATCCACAGCATATGATCGAAGCGGTCTGTCAGTAGATAAGCAATGGAGCCAGGGGTGACGAGCATCGCAATCACTAAAATAATGCCTGCCGTTTGCAGAGCCGTCACAATGGTCAACGCCAGCACAGATAGAAGCGTGTAATACATCAGTTGAGTATTCAGACCGATGGCCTTGGCATGATTGGGATCAAAGCAAAAGAGTAAGAGATCTTTCCGTTGAATGAGGATAACCACTAAGGTCATTGTGCCAGCGATCAACGTTTGCACAATATCACTGTTAGAAATCCCCAGGACGTTGCCAAACAAAATGTGAAAAAGATCAATATTGCTGGGGATTTTCGTAATTAAGACAAGGCCAAAGGCAAAGAACCCTGTGAAAATCACCCCAATGACAGCATCTTCTTTAAGCCTCGTTTTTGATTTCACATAACCAATGGCCACGGTCGCACCAAAGCCGAAGATAAAGGCCCCAATGGCGAAGGGAATATTGAGGGCATAGGCCACCACGACCCCTGGAACCACAGCATGGGAAACGGCATCACCCATGAGCGACCAACCCTTAAGGGTGATATAGCAGGACAATACCGCACAGACAAGGCCGACAAAAGCGCTCACCCAAATGGCCTTGACGAGAAATCCATACTGTAGGGGTTCAATAATCCAATTCACTAAGCTCATTTATCTACTTCTAAACTGTTGGGCTGCTGTTGGTAATGGGAGGATAATTTCTCGAGACTGGCGACAGGTAGGCCCCCAAAAGTCATCACGAGGTTTTCTTCTGTGAAGGTATCGGCGGTATACCCTTCGGCGAGGACGGTGCGATTCAGTAAGATTGTGCGATCGCAAAACGTTGAGATCGAAGCAAGGTCATGGGTCGAGATTAAAATCGTGTGCCCCTCATCCCGCAATTGCACCAGGAGATCGATAATGCTTTTTTCTGTTTTGATATCAACTCCCGTAAAGGGTTCATCGAGCAAAATAATTTTGCCTTCCTGGGCCAAGGCCCGCGCGAGGAAAGCACGTTTCTTTTGACCACCGGAGAGTTCCCCAATTTGACGGTGACGAAATTCCACCAAATTTACCCGCTCTAGACTTTCCATCACTAAACGGCGATCTTTTTGACTAGGAATCCGCAGCAGATTCATGTAGCCATAGCGACCCATCATCACCACATCAAACACGCTCACGGGAAAGTTCCAATCCACTTCATCGGCTTGGGGTACATAGGCCATCAGTTGTTTTTTCTGGGCCTGCTGCACTGACTGGCCGGCAATCGTGACATGCCCCTGGGTCGGTTTCAAAAAACCCATGATCGATTTAAACAGGGTTGATTTGCCACAGCCATTGGGGCCAACCAAGGCAGTAATGGTGCCTGGCTTGACGTGACAACTGGTGTTGTACAGGGCGAGGCGAGTGTTGCTGTAGGTGACGCTGATATTCTCAACGGCGATTTCTGGGATTGGGTAAGTCATCGCATTTTACCGGGGTAGTGGGTTTGGGAAAGTTTGATTTTGGTGGGTTGGCTGTTACTGGGCCGTTCCCGCAAGAAGGCCATTGGTGATCGTCCGCACGTCATATTCGAGGAGATCTAAAAATGTCGGCACTGGGCCATCGGGGGTTGAGAGGGAATCGACATAGAGATTCCCGCCAAAACGGGCTCCCGTCGCTTTTGCCACTTCTTTTTGCCCTTCGTCGTTGACGGTACTTTCACAAAAGATGGTGGGGACGTCGTTGGCCTCAACTTGGGCAATAACGCTCTGGACTTGCTTAGGGGTAAATTGTTGTTCGGCGTTGATGGGCCAAATGTAGATTTCTTCGAGGCCATAATCCTGGGCCAGGTAAGAAAATGCGCCTTCACAACTGACCAAAGTTCGTTGTGCTTCGGGAACGAGATTCAGATCGGCTTCGAATTCGGCGGCGATCGCCTCTAGTTCGGCACTGTAGGCGGCAGCATTGGCATTGTAGGTTTCTGCATTTTCTGGATCGAGTGCCACAAATGCCTTACGGATATTTTCGACATAAATCAAGGCATTTTTTGGCGACATCCAAGCGTGGGGGTTGGGCTTGTCGGTGTAGGGGCCTTCAGCGATGGGAATCGGTTCAATGCCTTCGGTCACAATCACAGCGGGGACATCGTTGAGATTGCCTAAAAATTGCTCAAACCACCGTTCTAAATTCATGCCGTTATAGAGCAATAAATCCGCATCTTGGGCCCGCACGAGATCACTGGGGGTGGGTTCGTAGCCGTGGATCTCTGCCCCAATTTTAGTGATGGATTCAACAATTAATTTGTCGCCTGCCACATTTTGGGCGATGTCGGCGATTACGGTGAATGTGGTTAAGACTTTTTTGCGCCCGTCTGCATTATTAATTGTCACTTCACTATCTGTCGAAGCGTCATTATTGACTGGCGGAGCCGCTTGTTGGGTACAACCCACTAACCAAATGCCGCAGACAATCCCCACTAGACTAAGGGTTTGACGCGGGAAACTTATCCGAATCATGAAACAATTATGAAAAGACCATGGCAAAATTATCTCATTTTTCTTTCATATTTGCCAAGCCTGCCCTGCCAAAAACTGCTTTTGTAAAGTTTCTTTAGGATTCGTCCCGTGGGTGCTCCGTCGTTAAGCTAGAGGAGTGGCCATAGTTACCGATATCTAATGGGTCGTCGAAAAATTTATGTTGAATATTGTGTTTGCAATGGTTCCAGAGCCCCAATTACCCGTGGTTTCAGAGGTGGTTTCGCCCCTAGCTCAGGGTTTAGAATTTTCCCCAACTGCCGAGGGGAAAGCGGCTTATCAGTTGGGGGTCGAGTTCCACGGCATGGCTGATTTTAACCAAGCGATCGCCGCCTACCAAAGGGCGATCGCCACTGATCCGAATTTTGTTGATCCCTACATCAATTTGAGCTTGATCTACATCGGCATGGGCCAGTTGAATGACGCGGAAGCGTTGTTACAGACAGTGTTGACATTGCCGGATCACCCAGAGGAACCGGCAAGTATCCATGCCCTCGCCCATTACAACCTGGGCATTATCTATAGTCGCCAAGGGGACTCAACCCAGGCATTGTCCCAGGTGAATCAAGCCCTGGCGATCGCCCCAAATTTTGACCAGGCCCAAACTTTTTACCAACAGTTACAGACTACGCCGGAGTGAACTGTGCGATTTAGACCGCGATTTTTTCGAGGGTGGCCCGGATGACAGCGAGGGGCGCCTGGGCAAAATACTGCCTTTGAAACTGTTCTTCGAGGATCGCCTGTTTAAATTGGGCAAAGGCTTCTGGATCAGGGGTTACGGTCGCTTGCTGGAAACGCACTTGCCCTGCTTCGATCTCCGCCACAAAGCCGACATTACTGAGAGCCTTTAGACCAAAGTCCAAGGGGCGATCGCCACAATGGAGTTTCGCTTTCAGGTCAGCTAGGGAGACTTTTTGATCCTGGGTCAGTAAATATTTCGCAATGCCAATCAGGATTTTAAAATGCTGTTCCGGAGTGTCGGCAGTCGGTGAAACATAGTAGAGGGCAAGGGGTTTTCCTATGGCGATCGCCCGCTGATAATTCCGATAAAGCTCCTGCCAAGTGACCGGACAATCCTGTTGCAGTACATACTGATCCAAATCCCCCTGAGGGAGGGACTGACCCCGAAAATCGAACAATGTTTGTGAGCTTGGTTCGGCGGCGATATTTGCGGTCGGAGCCACAGCCATAAGGCGCACAAAATATTGCCCTTGAGTTTGGTTCTCTTTGCGGTCTAGCTCAACCACCACATCCAGTCCCGCGCCCTGGGTCAAATCGTCGGGATGGCCGCCCCACCAAGTTCCATTGATTTGATCTGTGTCATCCCAAAGCTCAAAATTTGTCTTGAAGTAATTCAATTTGTTGTTGAATTTATCACGCAATTTTTTAAACCCAGTGACCGTGAGGCCGCAGTTTTTCACCAATAATTTCGGTTTTGGATTCCCCATTCCAAAGGGTTCTAGGCATTCTAAGGATTGAAATAATGATTCACCGAGGTCGGCGATCGCCACCACAAGATCAACGGTGATTTCTCCCTGGTGGGTCTCAACGTGGCCGCCCCACTGTTGCCTGGCCTGCTGATTAATCGCCGTCTTAAACATCGCCAAATTTTCGGGCCGTATACTCAAACCCGCCGCGAAAGGATGCCCGCCGAAGCGATGCAGTAGATGGCCTTGGGCTTGCACCAAATCATACAAATCGATGCCATGGGCCGAACGGGCTGACCCTTTCCAGAGATCCTGCTGCGGGTCGTAGGTTAAAAGAATAGTCGGGCGACCAAAAGTTTGGGCAATTTGGCTGGCCACCAATCCCAGTACGCCCCCCTGCCACTGGGCATCACAGAGCACTAAAACGCTGGTAGTTGATAAATCTAGGGTTTCGATTTGGGCCTTGGCCTGCTGGACAACCTTTTGTTGAATCTCTTTACGGCGGGCATTGGCGAGTTCTGTCTGTTGAGCGAGGTAGCCACAGCGGCCCCGTTCACGACTGGTGAGCAGTTCCACACAAAAACTAGCATCACCATAAATGCGACTAACGGCATTAATCCGTGGCCCAATGCCAAAGGAAATATCGGTCGGGCGATCGCCGGTTTTACGACAGTTTTCGAGGAGCGCCTTAATGCCTGGATGGACGACAGTTTTAGGATTCGTTTGTTTTTGGAGGGCTTGGATCCCCACTTGGGCCAGATAGCGGCAATCTCCCTTGAGGGCCACCAAATCCGCAATTAGACCAATCGCCACGAGGTCTAAGAGATCAGTAACCGGCGGCCTTGCCGGATCCGGTAGAGTTTCAAATAACGCTTCAACTAATTTGTAGGCCACGGCAACCCCAGACAGATGAAATAGGGGATGATTTTCGGCAAAGTAACGGGGATTAATAATCGATAAAACGTCGGGTCTGGTTTCCGGTAAGGTGTGATGATCGGTAATGATCAGATCTAGGCCAAGGCTTTTGGCGTAGGTAATTTCTGTAAGGTTTGTGCTGCCTGTGTCGCAGGTAATAATTAAACTTGCACCCCAAGTTTGAAGGTGATCAATGCCTGGATTATTTAAACCATGGGATTCCGTTAAACGATTGGGAATGTAATAAATCAATTGGGTTTCTTGGGGGAAAAAATGCCCTAATCCTTCCCATAAAACACTCGTTGCTGTGACGCCATCAGCATCAAAGTCACCCCAAATTGCGACTTTTTCGCCCCGTTCCTTTGCCTGCACTAATCGGTGCACAGCCCGTTTCATTTCTTGGCCAAAGGCAAAGGCAGAAGTTGACGCGTAAGCCTCTGGGTTGAGGAAGCCAGCCAAAGTATTTTCATCATTAAAGCCCCGTTGCCACAAGAGTTGGGCTAAATGGCGATCGCCTTTGCCATCTGTCAGGATTTCGACCCGCCGCCTAAAGGAGTCCGGCACTTCTGGTGTTGCTAAAACCTGCCAATTCACGTTGATACTTTTCCTTTGACTTTAATATTTTTGCGAGTGAATTTCGCTTAATTAACCACTGAGAAATTTTAGAAACATAGATTTTAAACTCAACCGAGATCGAGATTTCTATAATTGGGCGATCGCCTCCTGGGCTTGCCAAGAAAACTGATCCGCGCGACGAAACATTTCCTGGCCGCTGTGGAGATATTCTTCATTGTAATTGAGGGTAAACCATTCCAATTGCTCTAAGCCGTCACCCAGATGATTTAAGCAATAATATAAATCCCGCGCTGCCCTGGCTACATTGGCTGGATTTGGCAACGATTGAAACAATTTTTGGGCCTGGTCTAAAATGGCTTGGCAATCTTCTAAATAAGTTTGAAAAGTCGCCATCAAATCGTCATCAAAGGGGTCGGCCGCCAACTCATCAATTTGGGTTTCCAGGGGATTGATAATCTGTAAAATTGCCTGGTTTAAGGGTCGATAAATACGTTGTAACCACAGATCTAAATCCGTCTCTGTGGTTTGGCGGGGTCGTACCGTTGTCCCGTGGGCCGAACGGATTCCGCGATAGTTTGCCGCATCTCGACTGAGATCATATTGCTTACGCTGGTGGGCATCCCCCAAGATTTCATAAGCATGGTTTAAGGCCACAATGCGATCGCCGTTGGCGGTTTGACTTTTATCGCAGGTGTCTGGGTGGAACTGCTTCGCGAGGCGACGATAGGCGTTTTTAATCTCCTGCTGGGTGGCCTTCGGAGAAATGTTGAGCACTTTGTAATAATCTGGCGTTGTCATACCCCGAAATTTGCTGGAAATTGCGGCAAGATTACGAGCTATGCTAACCGAAATTAGCGGCCGTTTCTGGCGTTTTTTAAATTTTTGTGACCCCTAAATGTGGTTAAGCTGAGGTTGAACATTGGAGGGATGCGATGGATTTAGATGTGATTGTCGAGTTGGCGATCGCCTTAGCCTTGGGGGTGATCATTGGCCTAGAACGGGGCTGGCGCAACCGGGCTGACGATGAAGGTTACGGCGATAGCGGCCTCCGCAATTTTTCAATTTGTGGCTTACTGGGGGGGATTTCCGCTCTCCTGGCGCAAAGTTGGGGGTTTGAAATTCTTGTCGGCATTTTCCTCGGTTTGGCGGGCTTGGTGGCTACCTCCTACGTTTTGACAGCGAAAAAATCTGGTGATTATGGCAGCACGACAGAATTGGCCTTAATGATTACCTTTTGCTTGGGAGCCTTGGCCCTGAGTGGCTTTACCCAAGAGGCGATCGCCGTGGCAGTGGTGGTGGCCTGGATTTTAGGAGCGAAACCGGAACTCACGAAAACCCTCAATTGGCTGCAGCGCCAGGAACTCATCGCCACTCTCCAACTACTGCTGATTGCGGTGGTCGTTTTGCCCCTCCTGCCCAACCAAGCCATGGGGCCTTGGGATGCCCTCAATCCACGGGCGATCGGTTGGCTGGTACTGCTGATTGCGGGCATTTCCTACATCGGTTATTTTGCAATTCGCATTTTAGGTAGTCAGGTCGGGCTGATGTTAACGGGCTTTTTTGGGGGGATCGCCTCCTCCACGGCCTTGACGGTTTCCTTTTCCCGCATGGCCAAACAACAACCCAGCGAAACCATTTCCCTCGCCGCCGGTATTGTCCTCGCCAACGGGATTATGGCCCCCCGTCTGCTGTTAGTGATTGCTGTGGTCAGCCAAACCTTGGCCTATAAGTTAGCGGCTCCTTTGTTAATTTTGGGCTTGATCCCGGTGATTGCGGCGGTGGCGATCGCCCGTTGGAAGTCTACTCCCCAGGACAGACCTCCCACCGAAGTGAGCGTCAATAATCCCGTCGAACTCGGTTCTGCGCTCCAATACACGGCCCTCCTCGTGGTTCTATCGCTGTTAGTGCGGTGGGCCCAGGAAAAATTTGGGGAAGAAGGCATTTATCTCCTCTCTGCCCTATCTGGCTTTGCCGATGTGGATGCTGTGAGTTTATCCCTTGCCAATGCCGTCCAGAGCGATCTCTCCGATCAGGTGGCGATGTATGGCATCTGGCTCGCAGTAACGGCCAATACCCTCGTTAAAGTCGGCTTTACGCGGACAATTGGGAATCCCAAGCTTGCCTATTGGTGCGGCAGCATTATGTTCAGTGGTTTAATTGCCGGTTTTTTGGTATTGTTAGCAGTCTGAGTGAAATATTTTTTCCCATCAAGATTCACAAGCCTTTTGAATACCCCCTTTGGAGGTGGTGTACGGGACTTTAAATGAAAAATCAGCTTGATTGGCTGATGAATCTCGAAAAAACGACGCTTACGGCAGCTTTTTGATCCGGTGTTACTTGTTCCGAGTCACTGTAAATGAGGCTTATTTTTTGGTATTCCTAACAGGGCTCGCCTTGCAACTCCCCCCAAAAAGATCCTAAGATCGTATATCTGGCAGTTTGCCAAACGTTTTTCGAGGGAATGATCTAAACAATCATTCACCCGTCTCCATCCATTTCAATTGATAACAAACATCACCAACAAAGGAGGATACCCTATGACCCAAGTGGTTGTCGGACAAAACGAAAATATCGAATCTGCATTACGTCGCTTTAAGCGCCAGGTTTCTAAAGCTGGTATTTTTGCTGATATCAAACGTCGTCGTCACTTTGAAACGCCCATCGAGAAGCGCAAGCGTAAGGCTGTGGCCCGTCGGAAGAAGCGTTTCCGCTAAAGAATTTCTGTCTTGGTTATTGAATCTTGATGTTCGGAAATATCACGAATAAGTAAGAAGATTAGGGGGATCATGCTGATTCTCCTAATTTTTTTTAGGGGAAAATATAGTTCTGGCTAGGCTGGGGGCAACGAAAGGCAAGATGATCCGCATTTATACACAACAGACACAGGGCCAAACTTGGCTCACAAACCATCAACAAAAATCGGTCGTTTTTGCCTGTGGATTGGGGTTTACAGATACGGCTTTAATGCCTAATATTTCTGCTGCCGGAGCCACCCCAGAGGCGCGTAAATATACGGCGATCGCCGATGCAGAATGTATTTGTCATGGTTTCCGGCAGCAAGCCCTTTATCCCTTGCCGCCATTAATTGTCGGGGCTTCGCCGGCGATTTTATCCCGTGCTATTTTGCAGCATTATCAAATTCCTTACTCCCTATTTGATACGGGATTATTGCTTAAACCTGACCAAAATGCGGTGAATTGTATTAATCTCGGTGGTCAAAAAGCAAGGTGTGTTTCTACGGGAAAAGCCCTCGAACTTTCAACGGTGAACAAACTTTTCGAGCAAGGTTTAACCTGGGGCGAAACCTTAGCAACGCAATATTCTGGGCATCTGTTTGTGCTAGGAGAATGTGTGGTGGCAGGCACTACAACGGCTTTGGGGGTGTTAATGGGCTTAGGCTACGACGCCCATCAAAAAGTGAATAGTAGTTATATCGAATGTAACCACGATTTAAAGGGGCAAATCGTGCAAACCGGTTTAGAAAAAGCAAATTTAAACCCAAATCCTGATCCTTTTACTGTGGTGGCCGCAGTGGGCGATCCGATGCAACCATTTATCGCGGGCATGGCGATCGCCTTGAGTCGAACCCAGGGGGTTTTACTCGCAGGGGGAACACAGATGTTAGCGGTATATGCCTTAATCCAAAGGATTTGTGACGACCATCAGCTTGATTTTCAACCTGAAAATATGGTGGTGGGCACAACCCGTTGGGTCGCGGAAGATCCAACGGGGGATACGGTGGGGTTGGCCAATTTAATTGGCGATGTGCCCCTATTGGCGACGCAATTAAGTTTTCAAGAGTCCCAATATTCGCAATTGCAAGCCTACGAACAGGGTTACGTCAAGGAAGGAGTCGGCGCGGGGGGATTGGCGATCGCCGCCCATTTAGCCTATGGTGCCACCCAAGCGGAATTGTTAACGATGATTGAACGCACCATTGCCCCCTATCTCGCGGCAGCTTGAGGGATCGGGGGATTGATTTTGCCAATTGGGACGATAAATTTTACGCATTGTCTCCGAATGGCGATCGCCCGCCGAAGTTTGCGATACTGGGATTTGAAGCACATTTTGATCCCCAAAATTTTATGGCCGTTGCAACACCCCCCAGAGATATCCAACCCTACTTGGTGAGTGATGACGTTTTGCTGCTGCGATCGCGCACCTGGGATCGCCTCAAATTCGAGATTGAGTACGGCCTACAAAAAGGGACAACGGCCAATAGTTATCTAATTACTGGGGAAAAAACGGCCCTCCTCGATCCCCCTGGGGAATCTTTTTCTGAGCTGTTTTTAGCAGAAATCCAAAACCGCACGGATCTGAGTCAACTAGACTACATTATCCTCGGCCACACCAACCCCAACCGCTGCTTTACCCTCAAGGAACTGCTCAAACTTGCGCCCCAAGCCACGTTGGTTTGTTCTAACCCAGCGGCGATCGCCCTCAAGGATTTACTCAAGGAGGAAACCCCCAAGGTGCAGGTCGTTAAAAGTGGCGACACCCTCGATTTGGGCAAGGGTCACAGTTTAGAATTTATCCCGACGCCGACTCCCCGTTTTCCCGGTCACCTCTGCACCTACGATCCCCAAGAAGAAATTCTGTTTACGGACAAATTTTTTGGCGCCCACGTTTGTGGTAACCAAGTTTTTGACGAAGGCTGGCAATTTTACGATGAAGACCGCCGCTACTATTTCGATTGTGTGATGGCTAGTTCCATCCGCCAAACCCTAGCTGGGCTAGGCAAAATCGAAGCAGTTCCCGCCAAAATTTATGCTCCTGGTCACGGCCCCTTAATCCGCTACAGTCGTCAGGAACTGTTTAATAACTATCGCGCTTGGGTCGAAAAACAAAAAAATGATCTGTCTGTTGCTCTAATCTATGCCTCCGCCTACGGCAATACTGCCACTGTCGCCCAGGCGATCGCCCACGGCATTTCCAAAGCGGGTGTGATGGTCGAAACCTTCAACGCTGAACATGCTGACCCGGAGGAAATTAAGGGGGCTATTTCCCGGTGCAGTGGTTTTATTATGGGTTCCCCGACCCTCGGCGGCCATGCTCCGACCCAGATCCAGACGGCTTTGGGAATCGTCCTCAACAATGCCGATAAGAATAAACTTGCTGGAGTCTTCGGTTCCTTCGGTTGGAGTGGTGAAGCAATCGATCTCCTCGAAGGCAAATTTAAAGATGCGGGCTACCAGATGGGCTTTGAACCGATCCGCGTCAAATTTAAACCCACCGAAATCACCCTGAAAACCTGCGAAGAAACCGGGACAGATTTTGCCCAGGCGATTAAAAAAGCAGCGAAACGACGCCAACCGAAACAAAACGTCGCTTCCACGTCCCAATCAGACAATTTGGAACAGGCCCTAGGCCGACTCGTGGGCTCCCTCTGTATTGTCACGACCCAACAGGACAACCTTTCTGGGGCGATGTTGGCTTCTTGGGTTTCCCAAGCGACCTTTGCGCCCCCTGGCTTTACCGTCGCTGTGGCCAAGGAGCGGGCGATCGAATCTCTCCTCCATAAGGGCACGAATTTTGTGATCAATGTCCTCCAGGAAGGGAACCATTTAGGGTTGATGAAACATTTCCTCAAACCCTTTACCCCTGGGGAAGATCGCTTTGCTGGGGTGGCAACGGAAACGGCGGACAATGGCTGTCAGATCCTCACCGATGCCCTGGCCTATCTCGAATGTACCGTCGCCAACCGGATGGAGTGCGGCGATCACTGGGTCATCTATGCCACCACCGATAAGGGGCAAGTGCTACAAAACAACGGCATGACCGCAATCCACCACCGAAAATCGGGCACCCACTATTAAGGCTGAGGCGATCGCCTTTTAGAATTAAGGTTCGGAGAATTTTACCGTCCCTGGAGGAACCCGCCATTTATACGCCCCCCCTCGCCCGCTTGATCGAACAGTTCCAGCGCTTACCCGGCATCGGCCCGAAAACCGCCCAACGCCTTGCCCTATACGTCATCAAACGCCCCGAAAAGGATGTAGAAGCCTTTGCCCAGGCGCTATTGAACGCGAAAAAACAGGTGGGCGTTTGCCAAAAATGCTTTCATCTCTCGGCCACGTCCATCTGTGATATTTGCCGGAACCCTCAACGGGCGCAAGACGTGATTTGCGTGGTGGCAGATTCAAGGGATGTGATCGCCCTGGAAAAAACCCGCGAATATCGAGGGAAATACCATGTGTTGGGGGGCGTAATTTCGCCGATGGATGGCATTGGCCCGGAACAATTAACCATCCAAGCCCTGGTACAACGGGTGAGCGCCGAAAAAACGAAGGAAGTGATTTTGGCGATCAACCCCAGCGTGGAAGGGGAAACGACGACTTTGTACCTGGCGCAATTGCTGCGACCCTTTACGAAAGTCACCCGCATTGCCTTTGGGTTGCCCATGGGGGGCGATTTGGAATATGCCGATGAAGTGACTTTGGCCAGAGCCTTAGAAGGAAGGCGGGAACTGGATTAGGGATGCGCAAACTGATCGTTGGGGTGATGGGGCCGGGAGCCGGAGCCACTCCAGAAAATTTAACGGCTGCTTACGACCTGGGAAAGGCGATCGCCGAAGCAGGGTGGGTGCTGCTCACCGGGGGCCGGGCGGCTGGAGTGATGGCCGCCGCTAGTCAGGGAGCAAAAGTAGCTGGGGGGTTAACGGTGGGCATTTTGCCGGGAAAGAATCACCAGGGTTTAGCCGACAGCATCGACATTGCTATCTGTACGGATTTAGGGAATGGCCGCAACAACGTCAATGTTCTCAGTGCGGATGTGGTGGTGGCGGTGGGCCTTGGTTTGGGCACCGTCTCAGAAATTGCCCTCGCCCTGAAAAACCGTAAACCCGTCATTCTCTGGCAGCCCACCCCAGCAACCCAAGCATTTTTTACGGAACTTGCCCCTGATCAATTTTCGGTCGTCGAAAATATCCCAGAGGCGATCGCCCACATCAAAGCGATCCTGCACAACCCCACATGAGCATTTCAACACGCTTCCAGTCAACAATAAACTAAACATTTCCGTCCCAATTCCTGTTGTATCGTGGACGAAAGTAGCCCCTCAATCCGGAACCTGTGGCGATGCATGAAGTGGACATGACCAAGGCCCTCATCTTGACTATTAAAGATTGGCAGGACAGCCATCCCGAACCCGTCAAGATCGAAAAAGTCCACCTCATCGTGGGACAGTTTACCTGCGTTGAACCCGTCAGCTTGGAATTCACCTTTGCCGCCCAAACCCAAGGTACGTTTCTCGATGGGGTTGCCCTGGTAATCCAAGAAACGCCCCTAATCGCCTACTGCCACACTTGCCAACAAGAATATGCCCCCAACATCGGTTTGCAATATTCTTGCCCAGACTGTCACCAGCCTATGGATGACATCCGCTCCGGTCGTGAGCTAAAAATCGACCGCATTGAATACGCCCCCTTAATCCTCCATTCCTAGGAATCAATCACCATGCACCAGACCTTTGACGCTGCCCTGGGAGTCAATCTCCTCCATGCCAACCAAGACCTCGCTGATCACAACCGTGAACATTTTGACGCCTGGGGTCTCACTTGTCTCAACGTGATGAGTAGTCCCGGTGCTGGCAAAACTGTTTTGCTGGAAAAAACCCTAGCTACCTTGAAAGATGACCTCAAAATGGCCGTCATCGAAGGGGATATGACCACAGAACTCGATGCAGAACGACTGCGTCAGTACGGCGTGCCTGTGATCCCCATCAATACCGGTCGCTCCTGTCATTTGGATGCCAAGATGGTTTCCGGGGGACTCCATCGCCTCGAGCAGGAATATGACCCCAATAATTTTGATTTGTTGCTTGTGGAAAATGTCGGCAATCTCGTTTGTCCTGCTGAATTTGAAGTGGGCGAACATGCCAAAATTGCCCTCCTTAGTGTGACGGAAGGAGAAGATAAACCCCTCAAATATCCCGTTATGTTCCAAGAAGCAGATTGTTTATTGGTTACAAAAATTGACCTGGTTCCTTATCTAAAAATTGATGTCCAACGGATTATTGATAATGTCCGACAAATGAATCCCCACGCGAGCATTATTCCCGTTTCTGCCCAGACTGGGGAAGGTTTAGAAACTTGGTACGATTGGGTCAAAAAAAGTTGTCATCGAGAAGATGTAATGAAAGTTACAGCATAATTTGTCTGAAAACAGGATAAACAACAGGCAAGGTGCGATCGCCTTTGAATTGATCCCTTGCGTTTATTCTTGTCATTTTCCTATGCTAAAACTGCCTAATCTTCTGATCCGACCGGCACTATTTTGTGCGGGTCTTGCCTTAACCGTCGGTTGCCAAAGTACGCCCCCCACAACAACGGGTGAAGCACCAGAAACCCCAACAGCGGAAACAGAAACAATTACCCTTGGTTTTAGTGCGTGGCCCGGCTGGTTTCCTTGGCAAATTGCCGCAGAAAAAGGCCTATTTGAAGCGAATGGTGTTGATGTAAACCTGACTTGGTTTGATGGCTATTTAGACTCAATTAATGCTTTTGCGGCGGGACAGCTAGACGCCAATACCCAAACCCTGAATGACACAATTAGTTCAGTGGCAGCGGGTTCTGAACAAGTTATTGTTTTGGTGAATGATAATTCAACGGGGAATGACCAAATTATCGTCAGTGAAGGCATTAATACCATCGAGGATTTGCAGGGAAAAACCATCGCCATTGAAGAAGGCACTGTCGATCACTTTTTGTTACTGCTGGCCCTCCAGGAAGCAGGTCTTGGCCCCGATGATGTGATTATTAAGCCCTTGGAGACGGGGGCTGCCGCCGCTGCATTTGTAGCGGGTCAGGTAGATGCAGTGGGAGCCTTTGCGCCTTTTACGACCCAAGCCTTGGAACGGGAAGGCAGTAAAACCCTCATTTCTTCGGCGGATTTTCCGGGGGCGATTCCTGATCATTTGGTGGTCAGTCGTGAGTTAATTCAAAACAATCCTGAAGCCGTCCAAGGGTTAGTAGATACCTGGTTTGCGGTGCTGGATTTCATCGAAGAAAACCCAGAAGAAGCCCTGGAAATTATGGCGGCACGGGCCAACGTTTCCGTCGAAGAATATCAAGAATACGATGCGGGAACGACGATCTTTAGTCTTGAAGATAATCTAACGGCTTTTGAGTCTACGGAAGAAAGTATGATCTCCCTGAATTATGCCGCCCAGGAAATTAATACTTTCCTGGTGGATGCGGGTTTGATTGCAGCGCCAGCGGATCTCAGTGGTTTATTTGATCCTTCTTTCGTCAAAGCCTACGCAGACAAACAGTAGCTTTTTGAAACCCTCGGTCTCCTAATACCGGGGGGATTTTTTAAAATCCATTATTTTGGCGATCGCCATGACTAAAGCGCCCGTTATCAAACCGTCTTTTCGGATGCTCAAGCCTTCTTTATTTTGGGATATTACCTCTGGGATTCCCCAAAAGTTACGTTGGCTGTTGATGTCTGCCTCGATTCTCTTGCCCCTGATTCTGTGGGGGGTTATCTCCAGTCAGGGATGGGTTAAACCGCTCTTTTTACCCACTCCCATGGCTGTCTGGGAAGCGATCGCCAATTTATGGGCCAGCGGCGATCTGCAAAAAGACATTATTTACAGTGTTTTGCGGGTGCTGACCGGGTTTAGTCTCGCGGTAATTATTTCCATCCCTTTGGGCATTTTGATGGGGGCCTTTGCCAGTATTCGTGCATTGTGTGAGCCGATCATCGGCATTGTCCGCTATATGCCTGCCCCAGCTTTTATTCCCTTATTGGTTTTGTATTTTGGCGTGGGGGAAATTCCCAAGGTTTTATTGATTTTTATCGGCACCCTCTTCTTCAATACCTTGATGATTATGGATGCCGTAAAATTTGTGCCCAAAGAATTGATTGAGGCCACCTACACTCTGGGGGGGAATCGGCCCCAAATCGTCATTAAAGTGATTTTTCCCTACATTTTGCCCAAAATCATCGACGCTGGTCGGGTGAATATTGCCGCCTCCTGGAACCTGGTCATCGTCTCAGAGCTGGTCGCTGCCACAGAAGGGTTAGGCAGGCGCATTAGTGTTGCCCAAAGATTTTTAAATACCGACCAAATTTTCGCTGGCTTAATTGTGATTGGCTTAATTGGCCTTCTCATTGATCTCTGTTTTATTTGGCTCCAAAGATTCCTCTGCCGCTGGTCGCTCGACTAGAAACATCATGCATTTAGAAGTTGATCAAGTCCATAAATTTTTCCAAACCCGCCACGGAAAAATTACCGCTCTCCAAAATATTAGTCTCCACGTAGAAGGGGGCGAATTTGTCTGTGTGGTTGGCGCATCGGGTTCTGGAAAATCCACCCTCTTGAGGATCATTGCGGGCCTCGAAACCCAGAGTACCGGCAAAGTCACCGTTGACCAGCGGGAGATCATTGGGCCTGGGGCCGACCGGGGGATGGTTTTTCAACGCTATACCCTCTATCCTTGGCTCTCTGTTTTGGATAATGTCACCTTTGGCTTGAAATTGCAGGGGGTGCCGAAAAAAGAGCGTTACGAACGAGCCTATTACTATCTCAATGTGGTCGGTTTAGGGCCTTTCCAAGAAGCATTACCAAAACAGCTTTCTGGGGGGATGAAACAACGGGTGGCGATCGCCCGCGCCCTTGCCTCCCAACCGAAAATCTTATTAATGGATGAACCCTTTGGTGCCCTGGATGTTTTAACCAAAGAAAATATGCAGCAATTTCTCCTAGAAATTTGGGAGCAAACCGAGACCAGCATTCTCTTGATTACCCACGATGTCGAAGAAGCTATTTTCCTCGGTCAGCGGATTTATGTCATGGCGGCCCACCCTGGGCGTGTCAAAGAAGAATTAAAAGTGGATTTTTCCCACCACCATGGCTATGAAATTAAGCGATCACCCGAATTTATTGATTACAAATACCATGTGATGCAACTAATGCGTGAAACTCCCCTAGAAGCAGTACAGACCCCATAAAATGCAAAGCTATCTTGCGTAATTGACCCAAAAACCAAGAATTTGTCTCGTTACTGCTATCGTTAACTAAATTCGTCCCAAGAAAGGCCCGATCACCATGAGTGAACAACCGAATTTTCGTCCCCCCAGTGAAGCCCAAGCGGCCCTTGAAAAAGAATCCCATCTTCCCCTCACCGGTTGGCAACAGGAAGTAGACCGGGGCCTGGAATACGGCCTCGAAGCCGCCGCCAGTATCAAAGACCGCAGCATTCCCACCTTTTCCCGGGGGGAACTGCCCCACTATGCCGGGATCAATACTTTCCTAAAGGCCCCTTATCTCGAAGATGTCCGTAAAGTCGGTGAATATGACGTGGCCATCCTTGGCGTCCCCCACGATTCTGGCACCACCTATCGCCCCGGCACCCGCTTTGGCCCCCAGGGGATTCGGCGAATCTCTGCTCTCTATACCCCCTACAACTTTGAGATGGGCATTGACCTGCGGGAGCAAATTACCCTCTGTGATGTGGGGGATGTCTTTACGATTCCGGCCAATAATGAAAAATCCTTTGATCAAATTTCCAAAGGGGTTGCCCACGTCTTTAGTTCCGGTGCCTTCCCGATTATTCTCGGCGGCGATCACTCCATCGGCTTTCCCACGGTGCGGGGGGTTTGTCGGCATTTAGGCGATAAAAAAGTAGGCATTATTCACTTTGACCGCCACGTGGATACCCAGGAAACAGACCTAGACGAGCGGATGCACACTTGTCCTTGGTTCCACGCCACCAACATGGCCAATGCTCCCGCCAAAAATTTGGTGCAGTTGGGGATTGGCGGTTGGCAGGTGCCACGGCAAGGGGTCAAGGTTTGTCGAGAACGGGCCACTAATATCCTTACAGTGACAGACATCACAGAAATGGGCATCGATGCGGCGGCGGAGTTTGCCCTGGAACGCGCCCTAGATGGCACGGACTGCGTGTACATCAGTTTTGACATTGACTGTATTGATGCGGGATTTGTCCCTGGTACCGGTTGGCCAGAACCAGGTGGTCTACTGCCCCGGGAAGCCCTGGCTCTCCTCGGTAAAATCGTCCGGAATGCGCCTGTCTGCGGTTTGGAGATCGTCGAGGTTTCGCCGCCCTATGACATTAGTGATATTACATCCCTGATGGCGACGCGCGTGATTTGTGACACCATGGCCCACCTCGTTCTGTCCGGCCAGTTGCCCCGCAAGGAAAAGCCCGCCTACATTCACCCTGAAGCAAATATGGCAGTGGATCAAGCTTGGACTTAGACTTTTAGGAAAAGTGTCCTGTTTTTTAGCGGCAAAGCCTGATCTTTGTCTGTGTTTTCTAGAGTAATTGTTTGCGATGAAGTATTTGACCTTTGGCAGTTGTGTGTTTTTGGGCTTGGCGATCGCCCCCGTTGCCACCCATGCCCACCATAACCCTGCACCAACCGTAGCCCACCACCAACCCAGTACCCAGATCAGCCATCACCAGCCGAGCACCCAAACGGCTAAAGTCCGGGCCATTGACTGGGAAACAACCCCAGGGATGCTGGGTCTGCGGAACCAGGTAGGGCAGACCTTAAGTGTGATTTGTCCGGCGGGACAACCCACGGAAAAAATTTGGGGGACGGATATCTACAGCGATGGCTCATCCATTTGTACGGCAGCCGCCCACGCAGGTCTCGTAGAACCAAGCACCGGCGGCAGTGTGACGATCAAAGTGCTGGGCTCCCAAACAGATTTTGTCGGCACAGAACGCAACGGCATTGCGACTTCGAGCTATGGGCCTTGGGGCGGTAGCTTCGAGGTGGAATAGTTGTTAATGTTCCCTAAAAAATTTGGCTCCGTACAATGTATGGGGCTTTTTTTTGATCAAAAAAATGAGGACAACTCGAAAGTGTCCCCATGATTCATTATTTATTCTTTCGGGGGAAATATACCCCAAGCCACAATGCTGTTTATTCTGCCAACCACCGCACAGCGTCTTTCGCGTGGTAGGTGAGGATCAGATCTGCGCCCGCCCGCTTAAAGCTAGTCAGGGTTTCTAAAACGACTTTTTTCTCATCAATCCAACCGTTTAAAGCCCCGGCTTTCACCATGGAATATTCTCCAGACACGTTATAAGCAGCGACGGGGAGATTGGTCATTTCCTTGACTCGCCAAATGATGTCCATATAAGCAAGGGCTGGTTTTACCATGACGAAATCCACCCCTTCAAGAATGTCCAATTCCACTTCCTTGAGGGCTTCGCGGCCATTGCCCGGATCCATCTGGTAGGTGCGGCGATCGCCAAATTGGGGGGCAGATTCGGCCACATCCCGGAAGGGGCCATAGTAAGCCGAGGCATATTTTGCGGAATAGCCCATGATCGGGATATCGGTGAATCCAGCTTCATCTAAACCTTCACGAATCGCGGCGACAAAGCCATCCATCATTCCCGAAGGCGCAATAATATCCGCCCCAGCTTTCGCCTGGGACACAGCGGTTTTTTTGAGCAGTTCCAGGGTCGGATCATTGAGTACTCGCCCGGTCAAGTCTCCCGTTTGCAGATAGCCGCAGTGGCCGTGGGGTGTATATTCACAGAGACAAGTGTCATTAATCACGGTCATTTCCGGGATCGCTTCTTTGATCGCTGTCGTTGCCTTCTGGACAATGCCGCAATCGTGCCAGGCCCCCGTTGCATCGTTATCTTTTTCGGGGGGAATGCCAAACAAAATCACCGCCGGAATACCCAGTTCCCAAACTTCCTTGGCCTCGGTGACAATTTTGTCGATGGATAGTTGGTACACGCCGGGCATCGACTTTACTTCATTGGCGATCGCCTCTCCGGGTACTGCAAAGAGAGGATAAATCAAATCATTGGCCGTAAAGGTATTTTCCCGCACCATGCGGCGAAGCGACTCACTTTGGCGAAGGCGACGAGGGCGGCTAGAAGGGAACATAGTTGGCAAAAATAAAATCCAGATGAAAAATTGCTTCTGAATAGTTTAGGCGATCGCCCCTGTTCCTTTACTGAAACGTAACAGTCCTCAATGATTAGCAAGTTTTGGCTTGGCCTAAAGGGTTTGCGTCCACTCTCGAATAGCACAGCGGATGGCCCAACCTCTCAATAATCTATGTTCAAGAATGACCCTAAAATTGAAAATCGTCTTTTTGCTCTGATCAAGCCCAGTGCCAGGGTCACTATGCTAAGGCTAATCACTCCACGAAAAACATTCAGGAACTTATGCAGAGCTTATTGTTTATGATGGAAACGAAGTCTGTACAATACCTGGATAACCACCTTATAAGGATGTCGTCTGCATAACATCCTCAATAGGGGTTTTATACGGAATTATTCTTAATGAAATTACTATGAGGCATTTTAGATGGACGTTTTCCGCATAATACATAGCACAAGGAGAAGCAAAGATGAAATTAGGATTTGTAATCATTTATGTAGATGATGTAAAAAAAACTCTTCAATTTTATAAAGAGGCATTCGGAATAAAAATACGAATGGAGCATGAAGACAACGGAATAGTGCTATATGGAGAAATGGAAACAGAAGGGGCAATTTTAGGGTTTGCTTCTCCAGAAATGGGACAACTTAATCTAGGCGGTAAGTATCAAAAAATCACACCAGAAAAAGATCCTGTTGGCCAAGAAATCGTTTTTGTCAATGACAACGTAAATGCAGTTTATAATCAAGCTGTGAAAGCAGGTGCAAACTCGATTTCAGCACCAGTTGAAAAACCATGGGGCCAAACCGTGGCTTACGTTCGCTCAATAGAAGGGACATTAATTGAAATATGTTCCCCAATGAATGCATAACGCCCTGCATCTGTGAGCGCGAACGTTGAAATTTTATCCGGTTTGTATGGAGATCATCTTTTTTCTGTTGTGAAAACATAACAGTCCTCAATGATCCGCAACCATTGCAAGATACTACAGGGTTTTTGCCCACTCCCGAATGGCGCGGCGAATTGCCCGGCGGCCTAGGGGACGATTTTCCTCAATCAATGCCATCATTTTTGTCACGGAAATTTGCGGCAGGGCCAAACTCATTTCAGACACACGATATTCTCCTCGGTCAAGTAAATAAATGGTGATTTCGCCGTCTTCATAGCTCCAAATTTCCGGCACCCCCAACCGCCCATAGATGGGAAATCGTTCGAGGGAGCGGCTGGTCAGTTCAATTTCTAAAGCCAAATCGGGGGGCGGATCTTTACTCAGGTCATAGTCCAACTGGCCCCGAATTAAAGGCTCATTTTGAAAGTAAAAACAGTTGTCCGGTTCTAAGCCTGCTTTTGCCGCTGGTTTACGCCAGGTCGTCGAGCCAAGACTTTCGTAATCAATTTCTAGTTCGTCAGCGCAATCTTTGATCGCATCACCAATCGCCTCTTTATAAAATTCATGTTCAGGGAGGGGCGTCATAATTTCTAAAGTTCCATCACAGTAGGCCACGCGACTGGCACGGGTTTCCCCCAAATCCCGCAAGATATTTTCAAACTGCTGCCAACTGATATTACTCAGCAGTACCCGATCCGCCCGTTGTTTCGTCAGCATCGCCTTGATCTCCGTTACCGATCGCCTTCCATTTTATTGGTAAACCCTAGGGCGGGGGCGATCGCCTTTCCGTCGCAAGATTCACGGGAAAAGCCATGGCAAGTTAAAATCAGCCATAGCAAACATTTGTAAACATCAGCCACCACAGCCACCGTGACAGACGCAAAGAGCTACAAAGATACCGTTAATTTGCCGAAAACCACCTTTAATATGCGGGCGAATGCTCCCCAAAAAGAACCAGAAATCCAAAAATTCTGGCAAGAAAACCGCATTTACGAAGACCTAGCGCAGAATAACCCCAAAGACTTCTTTACGCTGCATGATGGCCCCCCCTATGCCAACGGCGACCTCCACATGGGTCACGCCCTAAACAAAGTACTGAAGGACATCATCAATAAGTACAAGCTCTTACAAGGCTACAAAACCCACTATGTCCCCGGTTGGGATTGTCACGGTTTACCCATCGAATTAAAGGTACTGCAAAATCTCAGTGCCGATGCCCGGCAAAATCTCACGCCCCTTAAACTGCGCTACAAAGCCCGTGACTTTGCCCTCAAAACCCAAAAAGCCCAAGCAGCAGGATTTCAACGGTATGGCGTTTGGGGCGATTGGGAAAACCCTTATCTCACCCTCACCCCAGAATACGAAGCGGCTCAAATTGGCGTATTTGGCGACATGGCCCTCAAAGGCTATATCTATCGCGGTCTGAAGCCTGTCCATTGGAGTCCGAGTTCCCAAACGGCCCTGGCCGAAGCAGAACTCGAATACCCCGAAGGCCATACCTCCCAAAGTATCTATGTCTCTTTTCCGATCACAGATCTAAGCCCTGAAGCCAAAGCTGTTTTGGGCGAGTTTGCTGACAGTTTAGGCGTGGCAATCTGGACAACCACTCCCTGGACATTGCCCGGTAACTTAGCTGTGGCGATCAACCCGGCCCTGGAATACGCCGTCGTGGAAACCGACGGCAACCTGTGCGCTCAGAAATATCTCATCGTCGCCAAGGATCTCGCAGAAAGTTTAACGAAAACCTTTGACGCTGCCTTAACAGTTAAAACCAGCTTTAAAGGGGAAATCCTTGAACATTGCACCTATCAGCATCCCCTCTACGATCGCCAAAGTCCGGTGGTGGCTGGTGGCGATTACATCACAACGGAGTCTGGGACGGGCCTCGTTCACACTGCGCCAGGCCATGGTCAGGAAGACTACATCACGGGCCAAAAATATGGTTTGCCAATCCTTTCCCCGGTAGATGCGGAAGGTACCCTCACCGAAGAAGCAGGCGAATTTGCAGGATTAAATGTTCTCGATGGAGCAAACAACGCAATCATCGCGGCTTTAACGGAAAAACGCGCTCTTTTAAAACAAGAAGTCTACCAACACAAATATCCCTACGATTGGCGTACCAAAAAACCGACGATTTTCCGGGCCACAGAACAGTGGTTCGCCTCCGTGGAAGGGTTCCGGGATGAAGCCCTCAAAGCGATTAAGGGGGTGCGGTGGATTCCGGCCCAGGGAGAAAATCGAATTACGGCCATGGTTGGCGATCGCAGTGATTGGTGTATTTCCCGGCAACGCAATTGGGGTGTCCCCATTCCTGTTTTTTATGACGAAGCAACCGGGGAAGCTTTGTTAAATGAAACCACCATTAACCACGTCAAAGAAATCATCGCCAAAGAGGGTTCTGATGCTTGGTGGAAACGTTCGGTCGAGGAGCTTTTACCGAAAGAATATCGCGACAATGGCCGCACCTACCGCAAGGGGACAGATACCATGGATGTGTGGTTTGATTCGGGTTCTTCTTGGGCGGCCGTGGCCAAACAGCGAGACGGTTTAAATTACCCTGTGGATCTGTATTTAGAAGGCTCTGACCAGCACCGGGGTTGGTTCCAATCCAGTCTCTTAACCAGTGTGGCCGTGAATGGAGTTGCCCCCTATAAAACGGTATTGACCCACGGTTTTGTGCTCGATGAAAAGGGCTACAAAATGAGTAAATCCCTAGGAAATGTTGTTGATCCCAATATCATTATCAACGGTGGCAAGAATCAGAAAAACGAACCGCCCTATGGCGCGGATGTCCTGCGGTTGTGGGTTTCTTCGGTGGATTACTCCTCGGATGTGCCCATTGGGCAAACGATCCTGAAGCAGTTGGCGGATGTTTATCGCAAAATCCGTAATACAGCCCGTTTCTTATTAGGGAATATCCATGATTTTGATCCGGCGAAAGATGCCGTAGCGTACAGTGATTTACCGGAATTAGACCAGTATATTCTGCACCAAACCCACAATGTTTTTACAGAAGTTACAGAAGCTTTTGAGGAATTCCAATTCTTTAAATTCTTCCAAAAAGTACAGAATTTCTGTGTGGTGGATCTGTCGAATTTCTATCTCGATATTGCCAAGGATCGCCTCTACATTTCTGATGTCAATGCTCCCCGTCGCCGCAGTTGCCAAACGGTCATGGCGATTATCCTCGAAACCCTCGCCAAGGCGATCGCCCCGGTATTGTGTCACATGGCGGAGGATATTTGGCAGAATTTACCCTATGAAACGGAGCATCAATCGGTATTTAGTGCCGGCTGGTATCAACTCGATCCCCAGTGGGCCGCCGATGCCGCTTTGTTCCAACATTGGGAAGAACTGCGCAAAATCCGCAATGGCGTGAACCTTGTTCTCGAAAAAGCCCGCACCGAAAAGTTAATTGGTGCATCCCTTGAAGCAAAAATTCTCATGCGTGATGGGGATGGGGCTTTAACAGACTGGCTTGCCGCCTTGAATCCCGCCGATAGTTTGAGTGAGTCTCCACGGGTGGATGAACTGCGTTATCTGCTCCTTGTTTCCCAGGTGGAATTTGTGACGGCAGCCCTCGATGATCAGCAGTACCAAGACACCCTGGAGTTAGCCGCTGGTCAGCTCCAAATCGCCGTGGTCAAAGCGGACGGTCACAAATGCGATCGCTGTTGGAATTATTCGACGCAAGTAGGAACATTTACGGACGATCCCACCATTTGTGAACGCTGTAATGCAGCCTTAGCCGGTCAATTCTAAGTTGCGCTTTAGGGGTGAGAGCAAATCTCGCCCTTAGCTTTTTATGGATGTCAATCATCTCTTTGCAGAAATTATTTCCCCAGCCCTCCGGATGCCCCTCGGAACGGTCATCACTTATTTGGGGGCGCTGTTGGCGATCGCCGAAGGTCTGAGCCGCAAAAATCACCTCACCCCAGAACTGACCCGCAAGATCGTTCATATCGGCAGTGGTAATGTCATTCTCCTGGCTTGGTGGTTTGACATTCCGATGGAAATTGGCATTGCCGCCGCCTTTATCGCAGGCTTAATCGCTTTAGTTTCCTACTTCCTACCCATTTTGCCCAGCGTGAATAGCGTCGGTCGCCAAAGCCTCGGCACTTTTTTCTATGCCCTCAGTATGGGGGTATTGATCTGGTGGTTTTGGTCAATTCAGCAACCTGTGTTTGCGGTGCTCGGCATTTTGGTGATGGCCTGGGGCGATGGTCTGGCCGCCGTAGTCGGTAGTCAATTGGGTCAACATCCCTACGAAATTCTCGGCAACAAAAAAAGCATCGAAGGCACCGCCACAATGTTTGGGGTTGGTCTCTTGATTTGTGGTTTGTTGTTTCTCAGCTTTGATCTAATGCTCTGGCAAAAGTTGGCGATCGCCCTCATCGTTTCCCTTAGTGCCACCTTGCTCGAAAGCATTGCCCAGTTCGGCATTGATAACTTTTTAGTGCCCGTCGGCAGCGCGGCGATCGCCTTTTTACTCGTACAAGCTTTGATCTAGGATTCGTCTACCGAAACCGAAGGAATATCCACCGTTGCCGCCGTTTCTCCCTGGGCTGTCGTTTTTCCTTGGGAATTTTCTTGACGAGCTTGGAAAAAGGCCAAGGCCATTTGGGACAATTCCGCAATCAACAAGGTCGCCAGCATCACATCATCAATCTGACCAGCAATGGGAAAGAAATCCGGTGAGATATCAATGGGACTGATCAAATATGCCAAAGTGCCTAAAATAATCCACCATCGATATTTGGGATTGCGTAGGGTGTTGCGGTACCAATCATAGAGAGCCTTGGGAGAAAGCGACATAATGATATTTTCTTCAATTGATTCAAGGAATACCTCAATTTTGCAGAATCTTCCTCTTTGGCAACCAGTGTAGAAAACCGCCACCACATCCTTCAAATCCAACTGATTTTTGTAAGAAAAAAGAGGCTAGGCTTAATACCTAACCTCCTCAAAATAAACTATTGGAAAAAATTTTCCGATCGATGCAATGGGTACCGATGCTTAATTAGCTAGCACGGGTACTCTTGTCACCAACCTTCTGGAAGAAGCCCCATTCCACTTGCTCTTCAGCGAGTTCAGGGTCAACCCCAGCAAATACATCACGGTACAGAGTACGCGACCCATGCCAGATATGACCGAAGAAGAACAGCAACGCAAATACAGCGTGACCGAAGGTAAACCAACCACGGGGGCTAGTCCGGAATACACCGTCAGAACCAAGGGTTTCAGTATCAAACTCAAAGGGTTCACCCAACTGGGCGCGACGAGCATATTTTCTTACAGTGGCAGCATCAGTGAAGGTTTGACCACTGAGTTCACCACCCAAGAAAGAAACCGTAACCCCAGCCTGTTCAACGGAGAACTTGGACTCAGAACGACGGAACGGAATATCAGCCCGGAGGACGCCATCCGCATCAGTCATAACAACGGGGAAGGTTTCAAAGAAGTTGGGCATCCGGCGCACAAAAAGTTCACGGCCTTCTGCATCTTTGAAGACAGGGTGACCAGCCCAAGACTGAGCAATCCCATCACCTTGATCCATCGGCCCTGTGCGGAACAAACCACCTTTTGCAGGACTGTTACCGACATAGTCATAGAAAGCGAGTTTTTCAGGAATTGTATTCCAAGCTTCCGCAGGCGTTGCCCCTGACGCAATTTCAGCATCTACACGGCGCTGAATTTCGTTTTGGAAATAGCCTTGGTCCCATTGATAACGGGTCGGGCCAAAGAGTTCGATGGGGGTGGTAGCGTTGCCGTACCACATGGTGCCAGCGACAACGAATGCCGCAAAGAAGACCGCTGCAATACTACTGGATAAAACCGTCTCAATGTTACCCATCCGGAGTGCCTTATAAAGACGCTCAGGGGGACGCACACTGAGGTGGAAGAGGCCAGCAATAATCCCAACGATACCAGCAGCAATGTGGTGTGCCACAACACCGCCAGGGCTAAAGGGGTTAAACCCACTGGGGCCCCAATCGGGAGCAACGGCTTGGACGTGGCCCGTTATGCCATAGGGGTCAGAAACCCACATGCCAGGCCCCCAGACGCCGCTGAGGTGGAAAGCTCCAAAACCGAAGCAGAGAAGACCAGATAAGAACAGGTGAATCCCAAACATTTTCGGTAAGTCCAGGGCTGGCTTACCGGTACGGGAGTCAACAAAAAGATCAAGATCCCAATAAACCCAGTGCCATACGGCAGCCAGGAACAAAAGACCAGACAGAACAATATGTGCTGCGGCGACGCCTTCAAAGGACCAAAAACCGGGGTTAGTGCCCACGGCACCAGTGATATCCCAGCCATTCCAGGAGCCGGTGACGCCCAGCCGTGCCATGAACGGCAGTACGAACATGCCCTGCCGCCACATGGGATTGAGGACGGGATCACTGGGATCGAAAATTGCTAGCTCATAGAGGGCCATTGAGCCAGCCCAACCTGCGACAAGCGCAGTGTGCATGAGGTGTACAGAAATCAGACGACCTGGGTCGTTAAGGACGACTGTATGTACGCGGTACCAAGGTAGTCCCATTGACTACTCTCCTCCTAAACAATCGTGTCTACTATGACCAAATATTTTCTCATTATTAACGAGGATTGGTCTGAACCGAGAAAAACAACTTCAAATCTATAGAAAGATTTTGAGTTGAAACGGCTTTTTGACGGCAATGTCTTCGTAGACTTTAATAAAAGCTTCCTCGGAAAAATTTACAAAAGTTTACAAAGCATCCTCAAGAAAGTTGTTTTGTTATTGCTAGTTGTCCCAAGGACTTAAGCGTTTTTTTCTTCTCTCTAAACTACGATACAAAGGTTTTGTGCTGGGTTTAGGGGGAAGATTGTTTAAAGAAGTGTAACTATTGTTAGAGGGCTTGGCAAGCGTATTGCAGGAAATGTAATGGCGCTAATGGCCTGGAGTTGGGTCTTTGTAGAGGGTGTTGGCTTGGTTTAATTGGGCGATCGCCTCTTCAGGACTGATCAGGCGTTTGATCATCACTTGACCGATGTTCTCGGTTTTGACCCGAGTGGGATCGGGCGTCACTTCCAGCATCAGGATCGGGTCATCTACTTGGTAGAGCCAGAGTCGTTCCCCTTGGTTTTCCATGGCGATGTTGGTTCGTTGAATCTTGGGGGGACGACGCCAAGAGAGCATATCCCAGGGGCCACCGGGCTCCCAAACGCGGCCAATATGCCACCCTTCGGTGAGAAAAAAATATTGCATAAGCGAGAATTTAAGGCAAATCTAATGTCCAAAATAATAGGCTTGATTGCCCTTTATACCCAGGTGTGGGGTCAATAAACGGCAAATATTTTCTAGGTTTTACAATCGCGATCAAAAAACCCCCAAGGATTCTGGAGGTCGTTTACTCAAAGGATAAAGATGATCAGTCTAGGCTCTCAACAGGGGGCGATCGCTTAAAACTTTAATCTCCGCATTGGCTTGGGAAAGGGCAGCACGATTGACCTGGAAGCGGTTTGAAGCCACCGTGGTCACCTTAATTTCGTTACGGTCTACCAAGTTTAAAAAAGATTCAATGGACTGAAGCCCACAGGTGTCGTCTCCAGCCGTAGTTTTGTAGTGGGTTGGGATAATAATTTTGGGACGCAGTAACTCTAGGGCCTGGAGCGCTTGGGCCGGAGTATAACCCTTGGGGGGAATATTGCGTGGGTCGGCGTCGGTGCCCCCAACGGGGATCATCAGGATATCTGGGCTGCCCCCGGTCAAAATAAAATCATCGATATCAACTTCTTCCCCAGCACCGCCGAGGTGCAGGATGCTAATGCCTCCCTGACGCCAGCTCCAGGCAACGTTCGGCGGAAAACGCCAGCCCCGATAGCGGTCAATGTTGGCATGGGCGAGGCTAATGCCGTCAAAGGTGATGTTATTGACTGGATATTGCCCGGCTTGGAACAGAATCCTGGGGTCTCCGGGTAAACCATCGGTGTAGCCTTCGTCGAACAGTTGGCTACTCAACAGGACAATGTCCGCCTGGGGAAATGTGTCTCGATAACCGGCGGTACAACTGAGGGCCCGGAAGGGATTAATGAGAACTTTAGTCCCCGCACCACTGACGGAAAAACAGGTGTGACCCAGCCATTCAATATCAAGGTTGCCGGTTTGGGCTTGGACGGGATTTTTTTGCAGCAGAGAAAAGCCGGCGATCGCCCCAAAAGCACTAATTCCTGCGGTCTGAATAAACTGTCTACGTTTCATGGTTATGTCGGGGAACCCCTCACTAATTCGTTACAAGCATCGGTACAGGCGACAGAGTCACGAGGAAATTCCGCAAAAGCTGTTTACCTGCCGTGGTCAAGATACTCTCGGGATGGAATTGTACCCCTTGGATATGGGGATAGTCCCGATGTTGTACGCCCATAATCGTACCGTCATCCACCCAAGCGGTGACCTCTAAACAATCAGGATAGTTATTTTTATCGATCACCAAGCTATGGTAGCGGGTAGCGGGGAATGGATTGTCTAAGCCAGCAAATACCCCTTTGTTGGCATGGTGAATCGCGGAGATTTTGCCATGCATCAGGGTCGCGGCCCCGATGATTTTGCCCCCAAACACCTGGCCGATGCTTTGGTGTCCCAGACAAACCCCAAGGATGGGAAGTTCCTGGCCTAATTCTTTGATCACCGCCAAGGAAATGCCTGCATCTTCTGGACGGCCCGGCCCCGGAGAAATGACGATACCAGCGGGTTGCTTGGCGCGAATTTCGGCGAGGGTGATTTTGTCGTTCCGATACACCTCAATGTCCTGGGCCACGGGCAGCTCTTTGCCTAATTCGCCGAGGTACTGAACAAGGTTGTAGGTAAAACTGTCATAGTTGTCGATGACGATGATCAAAGGGGTCACACTCCTTTAGATAGTGATGGGGATTTGTGCAGGGTTGGGGTCGGGAAACAGGGAAATTTTTTGCGGTAAAAAATAGGATTTTACAGGGGTAAAGATAGCAGGCTCCAGGAGCGCTTGGAAGTGGGGCCAGGCAATTAGTCCGGCAATGGCGACAGAGGCGATCGCCCCGATGAGTACTGCCGCCGCCGCACAGTCTTTAGCGATTTTCGCCAGCTCGTGGTAACTCTGCTGTACCGTGAGATCCACCACCGATTCAAGGGCTGTATTAAGCAACTCTAGGACAAGTACCAGGGCGACCATGGCCGTCAGGATCGCTGTTTCTAGATAGTTGAGGGACAAAAGCCAACACATTATCCAAACGAAAACGGCGATCGCCAAGTGAATCCGAAAATTTCGTTGGGTGCGAGTCGCATACACAATGCCCTGCCAAGCGTAACGGAAACTAGCGAAGAGGTCAGGGGCCACTTTCCAGGCTAGCGATCGCCGTTCACGGTTGGAGGGTGAGAGGATTTTTTTTTGTTGTGTCATCTTCTCCCTCGTAGGATCACCCCATTATGAAATAAGTTGAACGTTTCGCAAGAGTACAGCTTGACGATCGAGCATTTCAATCAACCGTACTTCATCGGGATGATCCCACCCCAGCAAGTGCAATAAACCATGGCTCACCAGCCAACCCAGTTCAGTCTGGATGCTGTGCTGTCGTTCCTGGGCCTGGCGTTGGGCTGTTTCTACCGAAACAATGATGTCCCCCAGGTAGAGGGGTTCCCCAGGGGGTAAAGAACTGGCAAAGTCATCCTCTAGGGCCGCAAAGGAGAGGACGTCGGTGGGTTGGTCTTTGTGGCGATATTGGTGATTAAGGTGGTGAATTTCTGCGTCATTGGTAAAGCGGAGGGTTAACTCGTACCCATCTGCCTGGGGTAAATCCGTGGTGAATTCCGGGAGCCACTGCTGGAGGTAGCTTTCCCAAGGGGCGATCGCCAATTCTGGCAGTTCTAAACCAGACGTATTTTCGACAAAAATTTCACACTCAAGCACAGGCTGCATCCCCATCTAGCGGGTGAGATAGGCCATGGTGACGAAAAACCCCAACAGGCCAGCGGTCGTGAGGAAAAAATGCCAGAGGGATTTGCCCCCCTTGCGCACCATATTCCGCATGGCGAGCTTGACATAGCTGGGCTTGGGTTCGGTGGCTTCTGGGGCCTGGTCAAGGGAGGTTTGAGATTCAGACATGGTTCGTGCCGGAGAATTTACTGCAACGGGTCAGAATTCTTGAAAAAGTATTTACTTTAAAAACGTCCCTCTAATGTAACAGTTTGTTGCGAAAAATAGAGGCAGGAAGAGCCAGCCCCTGTGGACGAGTTTTTTAAATACGCCGCTCCAGTTCTGGAACCCCATCCGATACACTGAATGCTTAAGGCGATCGCTGTTTGGGAAAAAATTATGCGCATTTTAATCATTGGTGGCACCCGGTTTATTGGGGTTTATCTCACCCAAGTGCTTTTGGCGGCAGGCCATGAGGTGGTGCTGTTTAACCGAGGTAATCATCCAGCGCCGACAGGAGTGGGGCAAATTATTGGCGATCGCCAGGATCCCGCCCAACTGAAAGAAAAGCTTGCTGGAGAAACCTTTGACGCGGTTTTTGATAACAATGGCCGGGAATTGGCCCACACCCAGCCCCTCGCCGAAATTTTTGCCGGAAAGGTCAAGCATTTTGTCTATGTCAGTTCCGCTGGCGTCTATCTCCCCACCGACCAACCGCCCCACCGGGAAGCTGATCCCGTCGATCCCAACAGTCGCCACAAGGGTAAACACGAAACCGAAGCCTATCTGGCCCAGAGTGACCTGCCTTGGACGTCGATCCGTCCCACCTACATCTACGGCGCGAAAAATTACAACGACCTGGAAGCCTGGTTCTTTGACCGCATCGTCCGCGATCGCCCGATCCCGATCCCTGGGGATGGGCAGTTGATCACCCAGTTTGGCCATGTTTATGATCTGGCAACGGCCATGGCAGCGATGCTGGGCAATCCGAAAGCGATTGGGCAAATTTACAATGTTTCCGGCGATCGCTTTGTTACTTTCACCGGACTCGCCAAAGCCTGTGCGGTAGCAGCAGGTAAAGATCCCGACGCTGTGGATCTGGTTTACTATGACCCGAAAAAATTCGACCTCGGCAAACGGAAGGCGTTCCCGATTCGGGCGCAGCACTTCATGGCGGAGATTAACAAAGCCCTGAACGATCTGGATTGGCAACCGAAATATGATCTGGTGGGTGGCTTAAAAGATTCTTTCCAGAATGACTATCTTGCCAACGAACGAGATAAGGCCGCTATTGACTTCAGCCTTGATGACCAGATCCTAAGCCAACAGTAGAGGAAACCCCATGCCCACCCTCGATGATATTTACCAGTTCATCCAAGCAGAAATTCCCAAGGCAGAAGGCGATCGCCTGGGCGCAACAACGGATCTTTTCGGCACCTTTGATATCCAGGCCGATGACTGTGCCACTTTTATGGAAAAATTTGCCCAGAAATTTAAAGTCGATCTCGATGGTTATCTTTGGTATTTTCACCACGGCGAAGCGGGCCTTAACCTCGGTGGCTTTTTAATCAAGCCCCCCTACGAGCGGGTTGAACGCATTCCCATTACCCCAGAGATTTTGCTAAAAGCGGCCACCAAGCGCCGCTGGAAACTCACCTATCCCGACCACACCCTCCCGAAAAAACGTTGGGACATGGTGGTCAATAAAATTATTCTGTTCCTCGTCTTTTTCTACATCCTGAATCGGTTTGCGCCGCTTCTCATCGAAAAATTCACCTAAAGGCGTTTACCATACGTCGAAGCAGTATTAGGGGCAATGTTAAAGATGAGTGCAAATCCAGAGGTAATCGTCATTGGTAGCGGCATCGGCGGCCTTTGTTGTGCGGGTTTACTCGCTCGCTATGGTTATGATGTTTTGGTTTTAGAAAGCCATGCGATCGCCGGTGGCGCGGCCCACAGTTTTACCCGGCAGGGCTACCATTTCGACTCTGGGCCATCTCTGTATTCTGGCCTGTCCTACAGCCCTTCCCCTAATCCCCTGCGGCAAGTCCTCGATCTCCTCGAAGAAGATTGCCAATGGCTCACCTACGATGCCTGGGGCGTCCATTTGCCCGAAGGTTATTTCCGGGCTGCGGTGGGGGCCGATGGCTTTTGTGAAATGTTGACCCAGATCGGCAAGGCTGATGCCATTCTCCAATGGCGCAAACTCCAAGAAACCATGCGTCCCCTCGGTGAAGCTGCCACCAAACTGCCCCTAGCGGCTTTCCGGAACGATCTGGGCGTTGTCCGTACCGTCGGTAAATATGCCAAAACCCTCCTCCCCTATCTCCCCTACACCCCTCAACTGAACGCTCCCTTTAGTCGAGTAATGAACCGCATGATTACCGATCCCTTTATCCGTAATTGGTTGGATTTGCTCTGCTTTATGCTGTCTGGGTTGCCCGCCAACGGCACAATTTGCGCAGAAATGGCCTTTATGTTCGCCGACTGGTATCGTCCCCAAGTTTTGCTGGATTATCCCCAGGGAGGCAGCGGGGCGATTGTGGCGGCTCTGGTGCGGGGCCTCGAAAAATTTGGGGGCAAGCTGCGCCTGAATAGCCATGTGGAAAAAATCCTCACTGAAAATGGCAAGGCCACGGGGGTTCAACTCCGCAATGGTGAAATCATTCAAGCCCGGCGTGCTGTGGTGTCCAACGCTTCTATTTGGGATACCCTCAAGTTAATTGACCCGCAAAATATTCCCCAAAAATTGCAGAAACGGGCGAATAAAATGCAGCCTTGTCGCAGTTTTATGCACCTTCATTTAGGCATTGATGGCAGCAATTTACCCGAAGATTTGGAGTGTCATTATTTAATTGTTAATGACTGGGAAAAAGGGGTTGATGCGCCTCAAAATGTAGTCGCTGTATCGATTCCTTCGCTCCTTGATCCGAGCCTAGCCCCCCCCGGAAAACACAGTATTCACGTTTATTTGCCCGCTACCGAAGATTATGCCCCCTGGGCAAACCTAGACCGTCGTTCCCCGGAATATGCGGCTTTGAAAGAAGAACGCTCCCAGGTTCTATGGCAGGCCCTGGAAAAAGTGATTCCCGATATTCGTCAACGCACAGAATTAACCCTCGTTGGTACCCCTCTAACCCATAGCCGTTTTCTCAGACGCGATCGCGGCACCTATGGCCCCGAACTGAAAGCGGGCAAAGAACAGTTTCCGGGCTGTACAACGCCTATCGCTCAGTTGTTTTGCTGTGGGGATTCAACTTTTCCTGGGATTGGCATTCCGGCGGTGGCGGGTTCCGGGATGATCGCTGCCAATACCCTCAGTCCCCTGGGTCAACATTTGCAAATCTTGCAGATGATTGCTGATTGAAATCAGCCCAAACATTAAAGGGTTCGGGCAATGGCGATCGCCCTTTGTAGAGCTTTACCATGAACCCAGCCCGTAAAGCCAGAAAATCGGCAGTGGCCTGTCGCATCTGCAATAAAAATGTGTCTCACACCCACCGGATTAATCCATTCCCGTAGAGTAATGCCATCTGTAAAAATGTGTTGAATAGTTGCCTTTGGAAAATCTCGCTCATCAGCTGGGGTTATCCCCTCCACGTGCTGAAAATGTTCAATTAAGCGAGTCAGTCGGGAATTTTCTGCCATTGCCAAACTGGGATTTCGGAAGAAAGCTTTAATCCTTTCACTGACAATTGGATCAATGGCTAAATCTTGATGGCGAACATTATTTCGTTTGTAAAAATGAGTGTAATTGAGCTTCGTTGATTCGACGGGAATCACCCCATCCCCACCATTATTTACACTGCCAGCAATTACCAGAGTTGGTATTTCTTTAGTAATTTTTTCTGCTAGATATTGACGATTACGGCCTAACTCCTGGGCGATGCCGATGCCCCAACCAAATGGATCCACAGTTCTAGCAAGCGATGCTCCCCGAATGGGTGAACCCAGTAAAACAAAAGCTTCTAAGCGTTTTAGCCAAGTAGGATTGCGAGATAAAACTTCAACCCACAATACCCCACCGAGGGAAAATCCAATCACCCTAAAGGGTAAATTGGGAAATTTTTCTAGGGTTTCAGCGGCTGAGGTTTCGACTTTTTTGATCAGCGGATCGAGACTAAGAAAAGTGGTCAAAAAATTCAGATTGGGAGCAACAATGTGGGTATTCACAGAAGCCACTCTCTGGGCCAGGATTTGCATTTTTTGATTACCTTCACCCATACCATGTTGTGAAAATAAAATCACTGGCTTCGTCACAGCTTTATTTTTCTCTCAAACTATTCTGATTACCATTGTTCATCTTAACCGATAAAAAATGACCTTCCATCTTTATTTGAATGGAAAGGCAATTTATTGATAAATATTTTATTTTTTTATATGGCTCGAGGCAGATTTGAACTGCCGACCTTGGGCTTATGAGCAGCCCGCACCTATCACTCACATAAGGCGCGTAATCACTAGGTTACACGCCTTTTCGTTTTAGATGGTTTGGTAGTTGGTCACAAATTCCGGCGTGCCAAATGGCTCATCATCCCGCCACAAATCAAACCTAATTTGCTCCTGTAGATACCGTTGCCCCGATAAATCGACAATTTGCCCTAGGGTTGATTCTTTCTTGAGGGTGACGATCGCCTCCTCTGGGAATATCGTTTTACTCAGCTTGGCCACCCTCGGATCTACTTCTTCAATTGTGCTGGCAATGCGGATCGCTTCCTCGCTGATCAGTTCGCTGATGATTTCCCTCATTTTTTGCACTCCATAATCCTTGTTTGCGGCGTAAATGGCGAAAGTGACCCGACTTTCTAGGGTCGCCTCAATGCGCCACGGCCCCCACTCTAGGAAACGAAAAACGCGCTTAAAATCTCGCCACCGGAGATCCGGCTTGAGTGCTTTTAGGGTAATGGTGTGGCGGCTGCTGACTTCTCCCAAGGGCGTAACAAATGGCGGCTTATCTTTATCGCCCCGTAGGATGATTTTTGCGGTTCGCATGTAGGGTTCGCCCACTTTGCCGCCGTCGTCAGCGTCGCCCCCAAATTCCCCGATATTTCGCAATGCGATCTGGCGGTAATTGTTCATTTGATGCTGTAACCCGGAAATTGCCAAATTAGAGGGGAGCTGCACATATCGCAGGATCGGCAAATCTTCCTCGTCGCCCTCGTTTCTGAGCGCAATTGTTCCGGCCCGATCCTCCCCTAGTATTTCTAGGCGGTTTTCCTGGGTTTGGGCCATGAGATTATCCCAATGGCCAGCGATCACAAATCCCCCAGCGATAAAGCTTTCCTCGAACTCGTCAAAAAACGATTCTAAAAATTCCCTTAGTGCATCGAAAGGGATTGAGTCTATAGTCTCCTCGAACGCTTCCCCAATACTCCAGCGCGTCCCTTCTTCCTCCCCCCATCCCCGCAGGGCCGGGAAAAGATTTTTAAGGATGCGGCGGCCATAAATATACAAATTCACCGCTACCCCTTGGCCCAATATCCTGGTGGAAATGTTCAGGGCGTCGGCTATCTCATCAAAAACTTCATCGCCCCGTTCCTCCACCAATTTAACGACGGTGCTAAGGGCCAACCCTCGCCCGCCGATGGTCGGGATATACATCGCCCCCAATGCTCCCAACGCCCCGACGCTAATCGTCCCGAACAATTGCCCAGCGGCCCCGCCCCAGGCGTCAGCAAGGGCTAAATTTCTTGATCTTAATTGGGCTTTTAATTGGTCATCTGTGGCGGCCCAATTAAAATTTTTCAGGGAATAAAAGGCGCTAACAGCGGTTTGAAAAATCAATGTGGCGGAAATTCTGATCACCGGGGCGATCGCCCACCACAACGCCCCAGCCACATTCCCGATTAAGCGGCCAATCCCCGACAGAAAGCCACCGGAATCACTCTGGAAAAAATCTAAAACATCCTCAATCACCCGACCATCTGGGGCGACTTCTTCCCTAACTTGGCGACTGACTAGCTCCCCCAAATCCAGCGTAAAAGCCATTATTTCTCATCCTCCACGTTGCGATCCTCGATTCTGAATTTGACGCCTTCCCCTAAGTTGTATTCAGAGTCAGGGTTATTGACCAAATCGCGGAACCGATCCCAGGCCGTATCGCCATCCTTTAGCACTTCTTCCACTTGATCTTGTAGTTGGTCGATGTCATCCTGACCGCGCAATGTGGCGGCCTTAACCAGACTCACCCCATAGAGCAATTGGGGCAGATACTCGATCAGGATTTCTTGATCGTCAAAGTCCCACCCCTGATATTTCCCCTCATAATTTTCGAGGAAATCAACTAGGGTAAATTTCTCTTTATCGCTGGTTTTGGGAGTAAAGGAAAAATTAGTTTTTCGCTCTTTTCTCTTCATCCTAAAGCCTAGAAATTCATTGGCCGCCATAATCAAATCTTGGGCCACCAATACCGCAACTTTTAGGGACATTAATTCATTCCCTGTCCTAACAAGCGCGTTAGTTTGGGCGTGTTGCATAGTGGTCAAATAAAAGCCTTGGGTATAAAGCTCGCCCATGGTTTCCGCAATATTTCGGAGTTTTACTGTTTCTTTTACTTCAATATATCCTCCGGGGGTTTTAGGGTCTGGTTCGCTCGATTTCACTTCAATTTCTAATGGGAACTCTCCCACTAAGGCATCAAGCTGTTTTGTTAGCCACAGGATAAACTGGGGGATGCTTTTTACTTCCGTTTCTCCCTTGAGGTCGTCATCCCCCAGCAACGTTTTGGGCAGCTTTCCGGGGAAATCTGGAACGCCTGTCACTTTGGCGATCGCCTCCAACAGTTCCCTGGTATCTAATTTATTTAAATCGTCCTCACTGTCTGAAGAGTCGGATCCATTGTCTCCGTCCGATCCGTCCGATCCGCCATAAATGCGACATAGAAGCGCCCCGGCTGAAATAGAGCTACTGCACAAGGCATAACCCCAAACTTCCCCAGGAATTGCGTTTACTTCTCCCTGTAGAGCATTAATGGATCCATAAATCTCCCTGACTTCAGACTCAAGGGCATCTAATGCGCTGTTTACGCTGGCGATCGCCCCCAGCACGTCCCCAACCCGATTAAGCAATTCCCCTTGTCTGCTGTAAATGTCACTGGTGCGATTGTTGATTGCGGCCACCACATCCGCCAAATTTGCAAGGCGACCATCAATAACCCCTAATCCGTCCCGAATCTCCACAATCCGAGCATTTAGGGAATCTTGTCCAGCGCCCAGGTCATTAATCCCAGATTGGATCGTTGATAGGGCAGAATCTATCTGGTTCAGCTCCGTTAAGGCCCGCCGGACATCCCAGGACAAATCCCCCAGCATAGAAAGCACATTATCTAAATTCCCATCAATACCGCCCAGGGTGGCCTGTACTCCTCCAAAAAATTCCCTAATCAGGGTTGATAGTGCGTCAAACGCTCCCGTTATTGCCGCTTTTACGCCATCAAACAGACCAACGATAAAGGCTTCTAGCGAATCAAACAGGCCATCGATTAAGGCTCTCTGGGCTTCCAATGCAGAGACAATCGGATCACGAATTAAGCTCACCAAGGATTCAAAAATATCGGCCAATGCGCCCCAAAATCCTTGCACCGTGCCACTAACCCCATCTAGGGCCGCCTCGATTCTTGCCAGGGCCGCAGAGTGATCCGCCAAAATACTTTCAATTCCCCCCAGGCGATCATTAATTGAATCAAACTTGCTATTAATAGTCGAATTAAAACTTTCAATGGCCGATTCGATCCGGGATATATCGTCTTTAGTTGCCAGCCCCGAAAGAGCCTCTAAAATTCTCCCTTCAAGGGCAGATATATCTGATTTTGTCGCCAGATTTGGACAACTCATAACGCCCCCTTAAAGTAAATCAGGGTCAGTTAAGTCATTCGCCCCAACAAAATTAAATTGCAAAGAATAAAATTCCCTGGCAGATATGGCACTTGGTGACAACGTAGAAGTAGAAAAATTTGTCCTACTAACTTGTAATGTTCGGGATTGATTTGCAAGAGCTTCAGGCGAATAAGTCACCCCTTGGATTCTTTGAGAAAAATCGATTTGCGTCGAATAAAAAAGCCGCAGCAAAACCCATAAAAGCGGCTCGATTGCGTCCCTTGGTTCGTCCCATTTTGGCAATCCAGCAGCCTCTAACTTGGCATTTAGCTCGGCAATATTAAAAGTAATTGTAGACGGGGAAAATTGTCCCCCAAAGTCCTGTAAAGTAAGCGCCATTTTTAGTTAAGTCCTCCGAATAAAAGAATCAATCGCCGCCCCACTGTCCGGCCCATAACAGCACACTTGACCGCCCCCGCATTCCAGTTCACAGCACGTCTCCGGCGGGCATTTGCGCTCATCACATTGAAAGGCTATTTGCTCTCCGTTGTAGGGGCAAATATCGGTTAACACGCCCCCTTGGTCGGAGACTTCTAAGCATTGCAGCGGCTCCACCGTGGGACATTCTGGATAAGTTAATTCTTGGGTCGATCCGTCTGTGTAGGTGATAGTAAGAAGGCAGTCCCCAGTGACAACGGAATATTCCACAAAATCAGCAAACTCTACAAAAGTCTCATCTAGTTTTTGTACCCTTAATCGCGTGTGGTTTCCTTCAATGAATACAGCAAGAATAAGAGACCCAGAGTTATCCTCGTAAGCAACATCATCAAATCGGACAGAAACAGGAGAGCTAAAATAGTTTTGTCCCCTGCCATACACAGAAGGGGCTGGCTCAATGCCCCCCTGAAAGAATCTCCTAGCCCCGTTAACATTTAGCCCGATTTCACTCACGATAAACCGAGACTGCCAGTTATTTGTTGAAGCGTAAACCGCGTCACACTGCGAACCATCAGCGGAGAACACCCCTCGCCCTTCCGCCCACAAGGTATAAGGCATTCCTGCTCTAGGATAAAACGTTTGATAAGCCGGGGAATTAAGGGGAACAGTAAAACGGCAGACCTCCTCCGAATATCCCGTCCTATTAACAATTGAATAAGACAGGAAAGGAAGTTCTACCCATGCCCCAGTGTGTTTCTTGTATCTCAAAACATTTTGAGGTTGATTTGGATCCCAGGATTGAATTTCTTTTGGGGCAGTCCAGGGAGACCCATTGATTAGCAGCCCCTTGGTTTTTAAGTCGTGGCAGATGGGGGGATTTAGGCTTAAGATTTCCCGACGGTTGACGCTGTTCGGGTTAACGATGATATAGGCGCGACTTGCGCCGCTACAATCACAAGTCGCCATTATTTTTCTATCCCCTTAAGCTTCAAAAGCACAGCCCTTTCTCTTAATAATTGTTCATGAACCTGATCTATCGTCCAGCCTGTTTCCTTTGCCAATCGCTGTAAAAGCTGACCCCTTGGCTTGTAGGGTTTGGGCCGACCATATCGCTTTTTTGTCCGCAAAATTGAACGACGCGATCGCGTTGATAATTTCTGGTAAAGAACTATTTCCATCCCCGATCTTTTCTTCTAATTCTAACAAAAAAGCACCTGTGCTAGTTTTGGCTAAGCCACTAAAAGCACACCTATTTTTCTGGGGCTAAATTTGCGATTCTGCCGTGCTAGAAATTGGAATATCAGATTTTTATCTAGGTTTTTCTATGGCTCTTACGTTTTTTGAATCGAGCGTATCCGCTGGCGGTGGGAATGGCGTCCCTGCTGGCTTGTTTCTCCCCATTGCGGATCTGCCTGGGGTGGTTGCTGGTGAATTTGCCGATGCTCAGTCCCAGGCCACCAAGGAAAGTAAAGCGGCCCTGGCGATCGCCAACGCGATTCATGACTATCTTTCCGCCAATAGTGCCGACATTGTGGGCATGACTTCCACGCGGGCAAAGGCTTCTGTTTCCGACATTCTCGACAACTTGACTTTCTCCTTTGCTTGTCAGTACGTCGCAGACCTGGAAACCGAAACGGTGGGTCAAATTCCCTTACCTGCTTCTGGGGCTAATTCTGGCGTCGGCGGATTTGCTCTTGATGACCTTTTCGCCAATGCTGCCGAGGTAGCAGAAGAAGACGCGATCACGGGGGAAGGCGTTGTAATTCCCTATGCAGACTTGGTCGAATATGGGGGGTCTGACCCGGCGGCGATTACCGGAGTTGATAACCGTGATTTTGTTGCGGCGATGATTCGAGCTTTCCCGGCAATTGTTCCCGTGCGGTCTGCTAGTGTGGCCTCTGGTGTAACTTCCATTTCCCAGGCGGCTGGGACTACTTTCACGCTTCCGGCTGCGGCGACTGCTGAGACTGACCCGACCACAGGATTAACGGCGGCGGATCTGCCTAAGATTGCGGCGCTTCAATTCACTACGTCTTGGACTGTGCAGGTTGCCCTTGATCAAGCGGCTCAAACCTTTGATGTCAACGTCGTGACCGCCTAGGTTTTTCTGGGATTTTTGTAAATTATTTTTGAGGTTTTTTGTTATGCCTAGAAAATTTGGGCCTGGGACTTGGCGCTATGTAAGCGTAAAAGTTGGAACTACAACGTTAAAGTACGTTTTTCGGAGCAAGCTGAAGGACTCCTTAAAAACTGAATTTGGCCAAACCGATATAACCGATCAATTTAATATCGCGAATGCGGTTCTATCTCCCAATCGACCTAAGCCCGCAAGAGCGTCTAAGCGTTTCTCGACGGGGTATGAGGGATCGTTTTGCTCCAGTGACAAAATTGGAGACTTAAAGTTAAATGGCTACACCGTCACCAAGCCAAAACTAGCTTTAATTGGCCCTGGCGGGTTTTCACGGGTGCTTTACGTCACCATCAACGGCGTTAACTACGCTTGGCGCAGACCTAAAAACGCAGGCGGTGAGGTCGCATTGACTGAATTAGGGGTTAACGATGCCGACGGGTCAGAGTTGGATCTAGTATTTGGGGCCGACTTCCCGAAACCAGCCCAGGCGATCCGGACGATTACCAGTCAGGGGACTTATCGATCCTTTGTGGATGATTCCAAGGTGAGTAATGGGCAATTAGACCAAGCGGCGGCGGATGCTGGCTGGGCGGTGACTGAGCTAGCCCAAACGAGCAAAGCGGCCCTGTTAGCGTTGACAATTTCTGGTTAAAAATGAGCTTAATCCTAACCCCTGGCGATCCTGAGTTTGATTTTGTAATGGACAATATGCCCCCGCCCCCCAATTGGCGCACCCATGATCCTCATGGAGACACGGGGCTGATCCAAGACCTGGAAACGGGCGTCTGGAATCCGGTCAATCAGCAGGAATTTCTTGAAGTGCTTTATGAACAGGGCGACTTGTACTTAAGCGATGAAGAAAGCTAGGGCATTAGAATGGCGATTTTTGACCAGTTCGGGCAGTGGGAGAGCATGGGGACAATTGTCCCGTCATTTGATTGGCAGTTTCTCCCGCTGTTCGCAAAGACTCCCCACAGCACTTTCAGAATTAAATTTTTTGGGATGGGCGATCGCACTTGGTATCCGCCGATCCATGTGCGAAATTCATTTTTTACCGGGGCTGAATATCTTTTTGATCGTCGCTGGGTGAAGCTGTGGCCCAAGGATGAGCCAGAAACCTTTCAGCTCCCCTATCCCCCAGACATGATCGCCCAGCCACTCCCCCAAAGACAGATACAGATAAAACTGGCATCCCGCTGGCGCTACTACGATCTAAACCCCCAAGGGTACATGGTCGAGATTTGGGAAAAAACAGACTCCGAGGTGGTTTATCCTGTCCCGGAAACCCAAGAACAGCAACCAGTAACCCAACTTTTTAGAATTTTGAGGCGGCGTTAATGACTTGCCCCCAGATTGCCACGAAAGAAGACATCGCAGCCCTTGAGGGTCGGTTGATTGAGTCGCTCCACGCCAAAATTGAGGCGGAAATTAGCGCACTAGAGGCGCGATTAGTGGGGACGGGGCAACAGGTGACGTTAGCGGAAATCAAAACCGTGATCGAAGACTCGATCAATCTGCCCTACGAATTGGAAATTACAACGCTTCAACCGTGAACGAAATTACTCAGATTTTGGTTAGTTTGACGATTTTAATTGCTTCTTTTTGGGCCGCCCTTAAAACCTTGCTCACCTTTTGGGAGAAGTGGCAGACCGTAGCAAAATCGCCGCAACAGATAACGGCTGAATTAGAGAAAGTAGAATCTCAGCTTGAAACAATGTGGCGCAAATTTGATGATTTGGCGGCATTGACTGATACCCGGCTGGATAGCTTAGAGCGCAAATTGAGTTATTTGGCAGGGACGATCCGCATTCAGATTGAAAATTTAGAGGGTCATCGTGATTGAGAAAATTTTAAGCGCGGCCCGGGCGGAAATCGGCTATAAAGAATCGCCCCCAGGGTCAAACCGAACGAAATATGGGCGCTGGTACGGGATGGATGGGCAGCCTTGGTGCGCCATGTTCACCTCATGGGTATTTGATAAGGCTGGATTTCCTTTGCCCAAAATTCAGACGGGCGCGCCCTCAGGCGCGGCCTATTGCCCCTACATCGAAGGGTATGCGCGGCGAGTCGGACAATGGCACAAAACCCCACGGGCCGGAGATTTGGCGCTGTTCCATTTTGGGAATCGGTTGGCGGTACATATTGGGATCGTTGAAACAGTGAATGGGTCGGGGTTCAGCTCGATTGAGGGCAACACCTCAGCGGCTAGCAATGCCAATGGGGGCATGGTTCAGCGTCGGTCGAGGCGGGTTCCTCAATGTCGGGGATTCTATCGGCCCATGGATATTCAAGCCCGCACGGGGAAGGATGCCTATCATCGGTTGATCCGGCTGAGGCGCCCCTACATGGAAGGGGGCGACGTTCGAGCTTGGCAACAGCAGGTAAATCATTGGGGTTACAAAATCGAGATTGATGGGGTTTACGGGGCGGAAAGCGAAAAAACCTGTATCGAATTACAGGAAAAATGGGGTCTTGAGGTGGACGGGGTGATCGGCCCAATTACCTGGGAGCGGACTTTTAAGCCCAGCAGTGAGGTTTAGCCGTGCCTGAGCCGGACAAAGACAAACTTTTCAAAATTGCCATGGCGAAAGATGGCCTACAGGCGGCGGATTGGGCTTATTACGCCCTGTTGTTTTTGCCCTTGGTGACCGGGATAGTGGGGTTTTACTTTTGGGGAAAAGCGATCCTTTTTTATCCAGCTATCCCCGAACAACGGCTAAAGCCCTTGCTTTATGTGAGCTGCGTTTTGATGGGCGTTCCCGTTGCTGGGGAGTTCTGGCGGCGCAAATAGGGGTCATTCCAATGGGGCTAGGTGGCGTTGTTCGATCTTGGTTTCTCCGGCGGAATCGCTCAAGCAGAGATAAACCTTGGCGGCAAATTCCGAGCCAATGGGCGGGAATTTCAAGATTTTGACCACTTCCCCATTAACTTTGTGCCGAACATACTCCCCAGGCCGATAGATAAATCCTGCTTTTTTATACTTCTCTGGAATCGTTTCAAATTTCTCGTTTTTTTGCGGTATTACGGTACAAATCGGCTGGGATGCTTGCGGGGTGGGGGTTTCGGCTGTACCGTAATTGCGATCTAATTGCGGTACATTTGTCGATTCTGGATCAACTTGCGGCACATTTTCGGTTAACTGTGCCATAACTTCAGAATTGCGGTACGAATTACGGTACATCTCTAACCCTTGCTCTGTCTGGGTTGTGCCATAAGTACCGTAATTACCGTTATTTTTAGAGGATATATTTTCCCAGGGGGCTGTTTCCTTTTCGGGGTTAACTTTGATGCGTAGATGACGCCCTTCCTTGCGGATCCGCCGTTCTTCGGTGTAGCCGAGCTGGTTGAGGATTTTATTCAATCGGCGCAGCTCCCGTTGTCCCTGTTCTTTGGGTTCGAGCTTGAAAACTTCCTCCAGGATTTCTTTGGTATTGGCGTAGCTGTGCCAGCTTAACCACGCTTCCACGTCCTCTAGCCAGGGGTCTTGTTCGGTGAAGTCGAGGGCGATCGCCTTAAGGATTGCTTTTTCTGTTTCGTCAGGATGCCACCGCGCCCCAGCTAAATAAGCATCCATGGCGGCGGCCCATATCCCATCCCTTTCTTGAGCTAGGCGGGCGTTGTCAATATCCCCGGTGATCGGCACTGTCCAGAAGCGGCGGTTTTCGTCATCCATTAAGAATCTCGATGGGTTCACCGTTCCGCAAAACACGGATCGGCGGTTGTGCTTCTGGGTTTTCCGTTCGTAGGGGGCGCGAAATTCATCCTGTCTGACGGTTAGGTAGTGCTTGAGGCTGGCCGCGTCTTTCTTCGAGGTAATGCCGTCGATTTCTGCCAATTCAATGATCCAGTTACCATGGAGCGCCATTAATGAGTTGGTCGATTGGATCTCACTGATCGAGTCATTGAAGTAAATTTTGCTGAGGGTTTTAAACCAAGTGGATTTTCCTCGCCCCTGGCCCCCTTGCAGGACTAGGGTGTAATCGGCTTGGCAGCCCAGATACGTGCTGTCTGCTTCCTTCCCCTCGGTTTCCAGTTGCCGCGCTACGGCGGAAATTAGCCACATTTCTACGCAGCGGTTATACATCCAGGCTTTGCGCTTGTCGGCTTCCTCGGTGAACTTGTCGGGGTCTTGACCGAAATAGCGGGCCGCTAAATTGTGGATCGGGACGCGCTCGGCTTCCCGGTGGCAACGGCGCAAGTCTTCAACGATTGGATCGAAGCTGTTCTTTTTGGCGAAATAGACCATCGCTTTATAGATGTCGTTTTCGCTGGCGGTTTCGCCATACTCATCAAAAAACCACGCTCGCAGCTCATCAGCGACACGAAATAACTGCCCATCGAGGAGCATTTCTTTTCGCATGGTGTCGAAGCTTAACCGGTGAGCCATTTCGTCTTGGATAAATTCAAAAAGCTCGGCATAGTTGAGGTTTTTGGTTCCCCCATAAATGCGACGGGTTTCGGGGCGTGATGTTTTTAGTGGGGTCGTGGTCATTGCTTCGATGGGTCTTTGGTCGGGGTCGCTGGGTTCAGGTTTTGGGGCAGGTTTTGGATCGGGCCTTTCCTGGCGCTTCCAAGCTGTGACCGATTGCCTTTGGTCGAATAGATGCTTTACTGCTTCCGGCCCATGGACAAAATGCACATCATCAACCCCCTTTAGATCGGGAAAGTCCCAAGTCCAACACATCACCTTGACCTTGCAGCCCTCGGCCCTGAATAGCTTTGCTGTCCGGCCAACGGCGATCCGAACGTTGCGGATCGTCTTGGGCTTTAGGTCGTTGTCGAAACAGAAAACAATTTCCCGGTTCTTTTGGGCGATCGCCTTTAGTTGGGGAATTAAATAAGAGTCCCCAATTTTCTGGCCCTGGGCATTCTTCGGGGTGCGGTAGCCAGAAAAAATCCCCGGTAAACCGATAGCGCAATACCCAGCAGACAATAGGGACGCCGCTTTTTTGGCTCCCTCGGTGATGATGATGGGCGTTTTTTTGTCGGCAATCACGCCGCGCCAGTAGTCCTCATCCCCTAAGAAAAAAGCTTCGGTGGGCGTCTTTGGGGGATGTTCATATTTGATTGGTTTGCCATCGATTTTTCTGGGGGAATTTGGCTTAAGACAACCCCATAAAGAGGGTTTAAAGGTAAGAATATCAATCCCGGAACACCACCAGCCCCCATCCTCTAAATGGGCATAATTCCTTAACCATTTATCTCTCAATCGGCCATCATTGCGGCGCTCATCATCACCTAAACCATAAAGTAAAAACTCCCAACAAGCTGAGGGAGAAAGCTGCTGAAAATATCTCTGAAACTGTTCAGAAATTGCGCTTTTTTCTAGTTCTTCGGTTAAAATATTGTTGTCAGTATCAATCATTTTTATTTCTCCTCTATTCTTGCAGCAAAAAAAGCTATCCTCACCGGAAACTAGGGGGATAGCTTTTCTCTTTCTTTAGAACGGAATATCGTCGCGGCCAATAATCCCGAATCTTGGATCTTTGTATAGTGAGCAATGCCGCCAAGGGCTATTACCTGGGCCATTTGGGGCTAATCTCAGCCAGAAAGCTTTACGGCAAATTCCAAGCGGCCCATGTGGATCGGCGGCCATTAAATCAGCCCAATCAGACAGAATAAAAAAGAAATTTCTCATAGTTCAATCCCCGAATTGTTGTCCTTACAGCCCTTGCTTTTTAGGTAGGCATTAAGGGCGATCGCCACTCCGACCGCTTCAGAGATAGAGGAATATTCAGCCACTAAAAAACTCGATCCATCACTGGTAAGGAAATAGACCGAGTAACCGCTAGGAGTAAACTCCCCGTATTTTTGGATAGGCTGACTCTTTGGGAAAACCACCCCATCAGTCTGATGGGGGGCAATACGCTTGTGAAACGTCTTGGCGGCATGGATCGCTAATTCAATCTTTTGATCGAGGTTCCCGACAGATTGAGTCTTTGAGTCACGTTGCAGAAGTGCTAATAACACCTGCAACGCCTCAGAGCGTAAATTATTCATTTTTATTCTTGAGCGTTTGTATTACGCCATAGGTAGAGTCTCGGTAGCTGTTGGTTTTGGCTTGGCTCTAAATATGGAGTAAGTGAACTTTCTAGTGTGGATACAACCCGCTCACTGCTTGACCTTGGGACTCCTAGAATGGAGTGAAATACGTATATTTCAAGGAGGTAGGAAATGGATGGCCGTCCATTCCTACCCTTTTCATTGGTGATTAGGTTGCTACGGTTTCCGTAACATTTTTAGTATAATGATGGAAGTTCAGGAATGCAATAAATTAACTTTGAAGAAACTTAGGGAGCTATTGGGTCTTAGCCAAAGAGCCTTTGCTAAGGCTTTAAATGTTCGCTATGCAACAGTCTCCGATTGGGAGCGTGGGAAGAGCGAGCCTCACTTGTCTATTCCGCAAATCAAGGCCCTCGATATGATGCTGGAAAAAGTAGATTTAAAATTGAGAGACCTACCGGACGATCTTTCCCAGTAGGTCTAATCACGAGCGTTTGTTTGGTGAGGGCGATCAGGGGCGATCGCTTTTTTTATTGGGTTTATTGCGTAACGCTATTTTTCTATCCCTGTACACTAATCGCGCTAATCAGTGTACACTTATATATATAGCGTTTTATGGGATAGGCCTATGTCAGTACAAATTCACTTATTTAACCCGTTGCAATTGGATCTAGGGATTAAGGTTAGGCGATCGCCTAAGCGCGGGAATCCTAACTTTTCAAGTAAATGGCACGGGTTGGAAACGCGGCCCCTACGCTTACCAGTACAACTACATGGAAAGGCGATCGCCTATTGTCAGTCTTTACTAAATGGCCCTGATCCGGCCCCTAAAGCTGATCCGTCCCCACAAAATAGCGTTACGCAAAAAAAGCAGCTCACCTTGCGACAAATTAAGGATCTAGAAGAAGTAAGAGAAATTTATGGCGCTCAGGTAGCGGATCGCCTTATGGCCGATATGTTGGGCGATCCTGATCCGGCCCCTAAAGCTGATCCGGCCCCACAAAATAGCGTTACGCAAAATTTAGGTTTAGCAGAACTTGATCCACGCTCTATCCTTGCGGATCCTAAGCGTTTCCAATTTAAGCTAATCCACAATGCTAAAACCGGATCTAGCGGATCGCTTAAGGGCGTTAGCCAATGGAATCACGATTTATCCGGTTTATTGCTTGTGTGGCGGGATCCGCAAAATAATCAAGTGTATGTGGTCAATGGTCATAACAGATTAGATTTAGCGATCCGTTTAGGCGTGGATCGGATCGCCGTTAGGTTTATCAATGCAAGTGACCATGTTCAGGCAAGAATGATTGGGGCGATCGCCAATATCTCCGAGGGGAAAGGATCGCCCTTGGATGTTGCTACCCTGATCCGTGATTTATCCCTATCTAAAGATGACTTAGCAGACTTAGGGGTTAAGATCACCGACGCCCTAGCAGATAAAGGAATAGCGATCGCTAATTTAGAGTCTGCTTTTTTCAATATGGTTTTAGAGGGCCGTTTATCCGATAATGAGGCGATCGCTATGGGCCGTTTAGATAAATCGATGCAGTCTGCATTTTATGAGCTGATCCGCAAGGATAAGCGTAAACTTACCAATGAAGTGCTAGATCAGCTTGCCGATATCGTCAAATCGAGCGTATCGGCCCAATCGTTTGAGCTTAATCTTTTTGGGGAAAATAGCGTTACGCAAAATTTAGCTATCTATAAAGCTGAGATAGACGCCTACATTCTAAAACGCCTAAAACGCGACAAACGCCTATTCTCTTTTGTCAGTAAAACCGCCAACGCCAACGATTTACAACGCGGTAACAATGCGATTGATACCCTAACAAGTTCAAACATTGCCGATAAAGCTAGGGCCGCCATAGATATTTTTAATCAATTGAAAAATCAGTCTGGTAGTTTGTGCAAAAAATTAAATGATGCGGCGATCGCGTTACACAATGGCGATAATGGGACGCAAGTTAAACAAGATATCTATGATTGGGTATTGTCCGAACTTAATGCAGATAACTTATTAAGTCTTGCCATTTAGCGCGGTTTATCGGCCCTATTGTTGGGCCGATATCGCCATAGCCTAGGGAATATTCATGGCCCATTGTGGGGGCCGATATCGCCATAGGGGAAGTGATTATTCATGGGCCTATTCATGGGCCGATATCGCCATAGCCTAGGGAATATTCATGGCCCATTGTGGGGGCCGATATCGCCATAGGGGAAGTGATTATTCATGGGCCTATTCATGGGCCGATATCGCCATAGGGGAAGTGATTATTCATGGGCCTATTCATGGGCCGATATCGCCATAGGGGAAGTGATTATTCATGGGCCTATTCATGGGCCGATATCGCCATAGGGGAAGTGATTATTCATGGGCCTATTCATGGGCCGATATCGCCATAGGGGAAGTGATTATTCATGGGGGAAGGCAATCCCCGATTATCCTTGTACACTAATAAAGCCTAAAAGTGTACACTAATAATAGAGTTAAGGATTAACCATGAAAAAAGAAGAGTATTTGCAAGTCCTAAAAAATAAGCCAGTGGAGCAAATCCCCGAACGGTTTCGCCCCCGATGGAAACATACCCCCACAAAGGCGATCCGCGTCCCAGACGAGTTCGCGGATCAGCTTCTTGATATTGCCCGACGGCTTGACTCCCAAACCCTAAGCCCTGAAATGTTAGAGGAGGCGATCGCCGCAAAAATGGCCGAAACAAAAAAAGCAGTCATGGCCGAGGTTAAGCGATTAAACGCCCTCTAGCCATGACCATGTATCTCACACAAGGCGACCCAATCAGGGCCGCTTTTTATTTGCCATAGCGCCGTTGGTTATCTAGGCGCGTTTTCATGGTCTCGATCTGCTTCTGAATTTGGATTTTCTGATCCGTAAACCCATCTATCTGGGCCTGTTGCTCCTTAACTTTTAGCTCAAGCCGCTTGAAATAGTCGAGCTGGTCAAGAGAAAAGTACGCAATGGGGAGCCATATCCCCAGGAATACGATCCAGGCCATGTCATAGGATCCGGCCCCCATTAAGAACAACCAAGGGATCCCGGCAAAGAATGCGGCAAAATGACTGATCATGTAGTTCAAAAAAACGATCCGCCATTTTTTATAAAACTTCTTGTAAATCCAGACCTCTAAACCAAACGCAAGCAGCATTAAAAATAAGACTGCTAGCCATTCATCGCTATATCTAAGGCTGGCGCTGGTGACTCCATTAGCAATAAAAGCAAAGCCAACAGAACCAAGACAAAATACCCCGAATAGTTTCAGGGTTTTAAGCAAAGTATCAATCATGAGCTTTCTCCAGGGGCGCGGGGACGGTCGGGATTATCAGCGATTTGTTGCGTAAGTGTTAAAACTTCCTCCTTCTCGTACCAATGATGATAAGTCTTGAAGTGGACATCGAGGCTATGCCCCATTAATTTGGCGGCATCAATTGGTTTAATCCCAAACTGCTTAGACCGTCGAGCGTAACAATGGCGCAAAACGTAGGGCGTAAAGGCGACAGAATAACGGGAAAATTGCCGCGTTACCCTTGCTCCCAACGCTGAATAGTCCTTACTCCCCGACCATGGCGGCGCGGTTCCCTCCAACAAACCCCACAGCTCTACCCATTCGGGATACAGGGGCGAAACATGGCGCGGCCCGGTTTTCCCTTCCCGCAGGTACAGCAATGGTGGATCGCTCAAATCCGCAAAAAATACCTCATGGGGTCGCAAACCATAGGCCGCCATCAAGCCATAGGCCCAACGCCAGGACGGGTTAGGGATTTTTCTAAATCCATTGGCGATCGCCTTGTCACTGGGCAATGTGCGCGGCGTAAGAAATTTATGGCAATATCGTCCCCGATATCCGTCCAGGTCTACCGCAATCCCCGCAAATTCCGCCAACTTCCCCAAGGCAAGACAGGCCCGCAATCTTTGCCGGCTGTCTGGTTTTAGCCCCTTCACCACATCAAGGATCGCCGTTCTGGTGAGCTTGCGCCTCTGGGGGAGTTTATTAAAAATTTGCTGATAGCTGCTGCGGTAGGTCGTTCGAGCTTGGGGCGTATCGGCCCGCTTTGCGAAATAATCTTGCTCAAACGCGGCGATCCATTCCGAACAAATCTGTATGTCATTTTTGCCATACGCGGCCCAGTCAAATTCCCCACAAGCAATCAGGCCACCTAGTTTAATCGCCTCGGCCTTAGCCCGCTGCAAACCTTCCTCATTGGCATAAACCCCAAGGGCAATCCGTTGCCGATGGGGAGCTGTCCGACCCATCCCAGGTTTAGGGGGAAGTGTGGCCCGCAGATAGACCCGTTTCCCTCGAATTTCTACAGACACACCAATTCTTAGGGCGTCTAAATCCCGGTTTATCGCTTCAATATTCATGGCTTTTCTGGCCCATATTTGACCCAAGCCTTACGAGGGGATAGGCATCCCAGGCCACCATGAAAAAGTAAGCAAAAATCTCCTACGCTACCGATAGCGCAATGAAAATTTGGCCTACACTGTAAATATGGCTCGAGGCAGATTTGAACTGCCGACCTTGGGCTTATGAGTCCCCTGCTCTAACCAACTGAGCTACCGAGCCAAAACCGTAAACAATAATAACTAGCATAATTGCGATTGTCAAGATTTTTTCTGAAAATAACTACAGAAAGTCGAATTACGATGGAATCTGACCAATCCCCCTACAATACGGGAAACTGCTGAAATCGCTATGCCCCAACCCCCAAAAATTGATCGACAACGGGAACACCAGGCCAACGAACGCACTTTTCTGGCTTGGTTGCGTACCTCGATCGCCTTGATTGGCTTTGGCTTTGCGATCGCCCGTTTTGGTTTTTTTGTGCGTCAAATTGAAGAAACCCTCGTTCCCCAAGGTAATTTGCCCTTTCCAAACCTTGCCTCCTCCGAAACATTGGGTCGGGCCTTTGCGATCGCCGGTATTGTGATCATTGCCTTAGCTTTGTGGAACTATCACCAACATTTTCGACAAATTGAGCAGGGAAATTATCAACCCAATCGCTGGATGATCACGACGACAGCGCTGGTGGCGATGGTTTTGGGGGGTCTGAGTTTAATTTTGATGATTGGCAGTAAACCCGATCCTGCGAGGGAAGATTTTTCTCGCTCCCAGACCCTTCCTAGAGCCTCGAATCTGTCTAAGCGTCACACTAGGTACTAATTCCCAAGGGGAAGACTTCTGTGTTATATTTCTAAACGACTCGGATCTATGCGATCTCGACGCCCAAACCTTGTCAGGACCGGAAGGTAGCAGCAATACGGGATGCTCGTGGTAGGCGTAGGCTCCGGGTCTTTTGGTTTTTTGGGGCGTCATCAGTACTTTTCACGACTCAGGACAAACACGCTGCCCTCATTGCCCCGGCCGATGCGTAGGTCTTCATCGAGATAGGTAATATCAAGCCAACCATTGTTATTTTTGCTGTTAATCCCCACATCAACGGGAAAAAATTTTTTTCCGGCCAGCATTTGCTCAACCAGTCCTTTGGGAAAACGGTAGTTCATGAGACGCTGGGAGCCAATCACATAGCGATTAAAGAAAACATTTACCCGCTGATCAGAGACGGGGGTGAAAGAGGCTTCCACAAGCACTAAGCCTTCAAGGAAAGGAATCCCCTCCAGTTCGGCGATATTGTAGATTTTTTGCTGGAGTGGCCGCACACATTGGTAAACCTGCCCGAGCTGTACGAGGGGAAAGCGATTGATCCCCAGAATGCCTCTACTGGTGGTATAAATCAGTCGCCAATCCCCTTCGAGTAACGTTGTCGCTTCTAGGGGCTTGGGGGTTGGATTTTGGTCTTCGAGGCGATCGACGATGGTGAGAATATTGGCGCGGTCTACTTCAGTGGCGATCAGACCACGATTTTTTCCGGCGATGGTTTCGAGGAGGTTCGTTTTTAGATTCATGGAAAGGTGAACAGTGGTCAGCGCAGGTCTAAGGGAATTTAGGCCATAGATTATTTTCTCATATCCCTTCAGCGGCGATCAGCAGTGCTAAGTTATCCCGGTGGATTACGGTATCGGCCCCGCCATAGCCGAGAATTTGCCGAATTTGGGTCGAATGTTGCCCTTGAATTTTTTCAATATCTTGGTGGCTGTAGTTCACTAATCCCCTGGCGATCGCCTGACCTGTTTGGGTTCTCAATTCTACGGGGTCATTAATGGTAAATTCGCCTTCAACGGCAACGATGCCCGCCGCCAGAAGAGATCTGCCATTTTTCAGGAGGGCCTGGGTTGCCCCATCATCAAGGGTCAAAATTCCCTGGGGGACGAGGCCGTAGGCAATCCAACGTTTACGGGCATTATCGGCCTGGGGTTGGGCTTCAAAATGGGTGCCGATATCTTCCCCGGCAACAATTTTCAGGAGGTTTTGGGGGGTTTTGCCCTGGGTAATCACAGTGCGGACGCCAGCGCTGGTGGCAATGCGGGCGGCGGTGAGTTTCGTTTGCATTCCCCCTGTCCCCCACTGGGAGCCGCTCGATCCGGCATCGACCTGGAGGTTAAACAATTCGCTAGAGCTAACCAGGGGAATGGGCCGCGCATCGGGGTTTTGTCTGGGGTCGGCGGAATAGAGGCGATCGACATCGGTGAGGAGCACCAACCAGTCGGCATTCACCAAGCTGGCCACCAGGGCAGAGAGGGTATCGTTATCGCCAAATTTCAGTTCGTCGACGGCAACGGTGTCGTTTTCGTTCACAATCGGGATCACGCCGAGATCTAGCATCGCGTTGAGGGCTTCTTGGACGGTCAGGTAGGAGGTGCGATCCACTAAGTCCCGACGGGTGAGCAATACCTGGGCGATCGCCTGTTGCAGACTGGTAAAGAGATCATCATAAAGTCGGATTAAACGACCCTGACCCACGGCGGCGATCGCCTGTTTTTCGGCAATTTTTTTTGGTCGTTCGGAGCGTTTCAACACACCACAGCCTACACCTACGGCCCCAGAGGAGACGAGGATTACCCGGTGGCCCTTTTGTTTGAGGCGAGTCAAGGTTTCCACAAGGGTACCAATGGTTGCCAAAGCCAACATGCCTGTATTGGGATCCGTGAGGCTAGAGGTGCCAATTTTAACGACGATGGTTTGGGGCATAGAAGACTTTATGGCTAGGTGAATTTTTCTATTATTCCAGCAAAAATTCCTTTGGGTCGAAAATCCTGGCTTATGCCTCCAGCATTCTTCCAGCCTTCCGTTAGGGAAAACAAAGGGTTTCAGTAATGGCGGTAAAATAGACCCAGTTTCTGTGTTTTATATCCGCTGGCAAAAGCGCCCACCGTTATCCATGACCGACACTGCGATCGCCAAAGAAAAACCCGATTGGGCTGGGGAAGACTGGTTATCCCGCCTCGTCAACCGTCTGATCCAAACAAAGCCCCTCTACGCCCTGATGAAACAACAGGCCCGGCGCGTTTTGATTAAAACCGCCGAAAAAAATGGTGTGCCCTGGCGACAGACCGTGAAGGAATTAGAGCAATCCCCTGCCAAACAATATTTCCAAGACATCGCCGATCCTCACCTGGATTACCCCGACTATTACCAAGTCCCCTTCCACGCCTATAACGAAGGAAATTTGTGTTGGCAAGCAGCCTTTGAAGCGGCCCCAGCGACGGCAGCCATGGCTCTGCGGGTCTGGAAAACGGAACCCCTCACCCCAGAAATGGCCCAGGCTCGACTCCGCAATAGCTTTTTGGATGTCCTCGAACAACATTTACCCCAGGAAGTGAATGAGGCTCTGGATATCGGCTGTTCCGTGGGCATTTCAACCTTTGCGCTCCTAGACCGACTCCAGTCCAAAAATCCAACAGTTAAGGTGACGGGCCTCGATCTTTCGCCCCACATGCTAGCGGTGGCTAAGGTTCAGGATAAACATCAAGCGGTGCAATGGTGCCATGGTAAGGCAGAAACGACGGGGTTTACGGATGATCGATTTGATCTGATTACCCTGCAATTCGTCCTCCATGAACTGCCCAACCAGGCCACCCGCGAAATTTTCCAGGAATGCCGACGTATTTTGCGGCCCGGTGGTTGTCTGGCAATTGTGGATAACAATCCGAAATCTCCAGTGATTCAGGGTTTGCCGCCAGCCTTATTTGTGTTGATGAAGAGCACAGAGCCTTGGAGCGACGAATACTACACTTTTGATGTAGAATCAACACTAAAAGAAGTCGGTTTTGATTACCGCACCACCGTCGCCAGTGATCCGCGCCACCGCACGATCATTGCCCACAAGCCCCTTTAATTGTTTGCCAAATGTTTGCCGAATGAAAATTGCGATCGCCCAACTGAACCCCACCATCGGGGACTTGACTGGTAATGCCGAGCGGATCCTGGTCGCAGCAGAACAAGCGGCGATCGCCAATGTCCGGTTACTGCTCACGCCGGAACTGTCCCTCTGTGGGTATCCGCCCCGGGATCTCTTGCTCCATGCGGATTTTATTGACCGGATGCAGGCCCAACTCGCGGCCCTAGCAGCAAAAATTCCGCCGACCCTCGCTGTTTTAGTCGGTTTAGCGACCCCCAATCCAGAGGCGATCGCCAAGGGGGAAAAAGCCCTCCACAACAGCATCGCCCTCATTGACCAAGGGAAAGTCCAGCACATTTTCCATAAGCAACTGTTGCCCACCTACGATGTGTTCGACGAAGACCGTTATTTCGAACCGGGCAAGCAGTCCAACTGGTTTTTCCTCCACCCCAGCCCAACGGTGGCTCCCCTAAAAATTGGCGTCACCATCTGCGAAGACCTCTGGAACGACCAAGCCTTTTGGGGCAAGCGCCAGTACGAAATTAATCCCCTTGAACAATTGGCCGAGGCCGGGGTCGATTTGATCGTCAATTTGTCGGCTTCTCCCTACACCGTCGGCAAACAACGCCTGCGGGAAGGGATGCTGCACCACGGGGCCCAACGGTATCGAACGCCCATTCTCTACGCGAATCAGGTGGGGGGAAACGATGATTTGATTTTTGATGGCGGGAGTGTTGCCTTTGACCGGGAGGGACAATTGCTGGGGCGATCGCCAAGCTTTCAGGAGTCCCTATTGGCAGTAGAATTTAGCCCAGACCAACAAACTTTATCGCTGCCCCAGGGTCTACCCGCTGCTTTTCAGCAAACCGTTAGCCCTGAATACGATGCCGATGAGGCGGAAATTTTTGCGGCCCTAGTATTGGGTCTCCGGGACTACGTCCGTAAATGTGGCTTCTCGAAAATTGTCCTGGGTTTAAGTGGTGGTATCGATTCAGCCTTGGTGGCGGCGATCGCCGTTGCAGCGGTGGGGGCAGAAAATGTGTTGGGGGTGCTGATGCCTTCTCCCTACAGTTCCGAACATTCCCTCAGCGATGCGATCACCCTCGTAAAAAATCTCCAGATTCGCCACGAAATTATTCCCATTGAGCCGGCCATGACTGCCTTTGAGACGATGCTCGGTGATTTATTTGCAGGCACAGAATTTGGGGTGGCCGAAGAAAATCTCCAGTCCCGTATCCGGGGTAATCTGCTGATGGCGATCGCCAACAAGTTTGGTTATCTACTGGTGTCAACGGGTAACAAATCCGAAATGGCAGTGGGTTATTGCACCCTCTATGGCGATATGAATGGTGGCCTGGCGGTGATCGCCGACGTGCCGAAAATGCGTGTGTTTAGCCTTTGTCAATGGTTAAACCGCGACCAAGAAATGATTCCCCCGGCGATTATCACCAAACCCCCCAGTGCGGAACTGCGCCCCGACCAATTCGATCAAGATTCCTTGCCCCCCTATCCGGTGTTAGATGAGATCCTCAAACGGGTGATCCACCGCAATCAATCAGCTCCAGAACTCCACGCCGCCGGTTATGACAACGATACCGTGGCCCAAGTCTTTAAGCTCCTTCATCGCGCTGAATTTAAGCGTCGTCAGGCTGCCCCAGGATTAAAAATCACCGATCGAGCCTTTGGCACCGGCTGGCGGATGCCCATTGCCTGCCGCTGGTAAATTAGGGTCGAAACATTAACAAGCTTCAGAAACTTCCGCCGCTTCCCAGGAGGCCAAGCCCAAGTAACGAATACCCTCTGGACTGACGGCAAAGCGACAGGGAAGAATTTGGATGCCGGCGGCGATCGCCTGACGGAACAATTCCCCATACTTCGGGTCTTTACTATCCCCAGGGGCAAACCGGGTGCAATCGCCCCGATTGATGAAATAGAGCATCACGGCTTTTGCTCCAGGCACAATGTCGATGAGTTCTTGGAGATGCTTTTGCCCCCTGGTGGTTTCGGTATCAGGAAAAAGCGCCAGGTCGCCTTTAGTCCAGGTGGTATTTTTAACTTCCACATAAAGGGGCGATCGCCCTTCCCCCGTCAGGAGAAAATCAATGCGACTTTTATTTGCGGTGCCGTAGCGCACCTCTGGACGCACCGTGTCATAGTGGTCAGCTAATTCGGGAATTTGCTTCGCCAAAAGCATCGCTTTGATTACCCGGTTGGGTAACGCGGTGTTGACCCCGACCCAAGTTGGTTCTGGGGTGTGTAGCTGGATCATCTCCCAGGTGTAGGCCAGTTTTCGCTTCGGATTATCGCTTTTTGAGAGCATCACCGGCGCTCCCAATTCACAAACCCCCGTCATTGGCCCCGTATTTGGGCAATGGGCCGTCACGATTTCCCCGGAGGCTAATTCAATATCGGCCAAGAAACGTTTGTAGCGTTTCCGCAGGGTGCCAGGGATCAATTCAGGATAACGATAAACAAAAGGTGATGCAGGGACAGTCATAGCAGCAGAAATCAAAATGGCGATCGCCCTTAAAATTTGTAGCGGGGATCTTGCCAATCAAAGACAGGGGGCATATAGGTTTGATATTCCCATTCTGTAATCACCTCTTCAATGCGGCGGTGCACAATGCCCTGGGTGGCTGCTTTTTTGAGGGCTTTAGCGACAATGATTTTTAGGGTATCCCAATCCATATCCGGGGCATCTGATTCGATGAGATAGGAGTCCCGCAGGAGCTTTTCGAGGTCGCGCAGGCAGGTTTCGGCGATTTCATACTGGGCATATTGGGCCGGTGCGAGGGGCGTTGAGGAGCGCAAAGGATCCCGTTGGACAGCGGCGATCGCCTGGCGAACAGCAATACTAATTTGTTGCTTTAGATCAAGGATGCCTTTTTCTTCTTGGCGCTCTTTACCCCGTTCGCTGGAGGCATAGAGGGGAGGCACCCGGTTCAAAGCATAGGTTGCCACCTCCACCACATCAATATAATCTGCTAATTTTTGTGGCAGGCGCTTGAGTTGTCGGTGGATTTCCTTGTGCACCAGGTTTTCCATAATATTTTGGTAAGCACGGCGATTACCCTTTCCTGGTGAGGGCACAGATGGCTGATTCATAGCAATGGCCCCTGTAGAGCAACGGGGAATTTTTTAGCAAAGACTGCAGATTTTGGCGAAAACAAGGGCGAAAAACACTTTTTCTTTAAGGTACCCACTTAATACTATAGTTTGCCTTCCCTGCAGACCCAGATTAAGTTAACAATTGTTGCGACTCCTCTACGCCACCTCCGAGGGACTGCCGTCGGGCATACACCGCATAAAACGGATCCCGGTGGCCTAGACCCAACATCTGTAACAGCAGGGGCTGGTCGCTCCGTTGTGTTACCACGGTGGGTTTGTCAAAGCCTGGGGTCTGCTGGAAGTAATGCTGCACAAGCTGGAGATGATCAGTGTCGGTACTGTCCCGCCAAGCGGCGATCGCCTTTTGGTAAAACATCCGATTCGAAAAACTAACAATACAAATCCCCCCTGGGGTCAGTACCCGCTGAATTTCTGCAAACACCGCCTCCGGATATTGGAGATATTGCACTGAGACCGCCACCAAAACGGCTTCAAAGCTTTGGTCTGCCAATGGCAATTTGGGATCTGTGTTGAGGTTTTGGACAAAATAGCGATCCAGACGACGGTTTTTCGCCAGTTCCGCCGCGTTCATTCCGTGGCCAACCACTTCCCGAAACGCGAAATCGGGCAAATGGGAGACCCAACTGCTCATTAAATCTAGAACCCGGTCGTTGGGCTGCAGTAAGGTGCCATAGAGTTGGGTTAACTGGTCAATAAAGCCATCATCGACGTGGGTCACAAACCGGGGGTAATCATAAAAAAGCTGATCATCGCTAGAATCGAGCTTCTGCCGTTGGCTAGGGGAAAGAATCATAGAAAATGCAGGGCAAAGAATACGTTAAATTAGTGATCATGCGGGGAACCCCCCAGTCAATCTGCCCCTCAGGCACAGATGTATGGATATTTCTAAGGTAACGATTTCTTGTGGGAAAAACGACTGCCCAGGGGTAGCTTCGTTGGCCCAATCCCATTGTCCCCTCTGCCAAGCGCCGGTGATCAAGCGCTATCTTCGGGTTGTGGGAGCACCCCAGTTGAACCTGACGCCCCAAACTCTCGTGGGGGAAGGCGATCGCTATTGGGTGACAGAAACCCCAGATATTCTCTTAGATACGAAGCCCGCATTGCCTCCGGTACTGACCGAAACCCTCCCCCCAGCCATCGAAAGTTATTTGCGGCTCTCGCCCCATCTGCTCCATATTCCCAAGGTATTTGGCCTGTTGACGCCCCAGGAAGGGTGGCTACTGGAATATCCGTCGGTGGCCCTTGATGAAACAGGTTATCCGCGTTGGCCAAATTTATTTATGCCCCTCACGGAGGCCTGGCAGACCGCAACTCCCCTGCAACAACTCAACTGGCTCATGCAAATCGCGGCGCTGTTACCGGATTTTGTAGACCATGGAGTGGTTCCGAGCGTTTACTATCTGGCGGATTGGGCTGTCCATGGGGGCATTATTCAGGTGCAAAAACTGCGCTTTGAACCCAGCCAGCCTTTAAATTTGGTGCGCCTGGGGAATTTGTGGGCCGAGTTACTCGAAACCGTGGCCCCTGTGATTCAACCTTTTTGTCATCGTCTCCAGCAGGGGTTGAGCCAAGGCCAGATCCAAGATCCCCAGCAGCTTTATGGGATTTTGCGCCAGGGGGTGTTGGAATTGGGGCGATCGCCCCTGGAATATCATTACCGCCTCTATACCCAAACCGATGCTGGCCCCAGCCGTGATCACAATGAGGATGCTTGTTTTCCGCCCCCCGGCAAAGTTTATCCCGATGCGCCTCTGGCGATTGTTTGTGATGGCATTGGTGGCCATGAACAGGGGGAAGTGGCCTCGGCGATCGCCATTGAGCAACTGCAAACCCAACTGGCAAACCTCACGGATTACCCACCGGATCAGACCGCCCAAATCCAAGAAAAATTAGCTGCTGCCGTGCTCCAGGCCAACGATGTGATTTGCGATCGCAACGACCAAGAAAATCGCCAAGACCGAAACCGCATGGGCACCACCGTTGTTATGGCCTGGGTTAATGCCCCCGAACTCTACCTGACCCACGTGGGGGACTCCCGCATTTATCGCATCACTACCACCAGTTGCCACCAGCTCACCTACGATGATGATCTCGGCTCCCGGGAAGTGCGCCTCGGCTATGCCCTCTACAAAGACGCCCTGGCCTACCCCGGATCTGGGGCTTTGGTGCAAGCTTTGGGGATGAACCCGTCCCACTCCCTCCACCCCACCGTAACCTCCCTGGTGCTGGATCAAGATGCGATCTATCTCCTGTGTTCCGATGGCCTCAGTGATGATGGCCAGGTAGAAGGCCATTGGGCCGCAGAAATTGCCCCCCTCATCCAAGGTGAAAAAGATCTGACCCAAGTGGGCGATCGCCTCATTGAAATTGCCAATACCAAAAATGGCCACGACAACAGCACTATCGCACTGCTCCAGGTCAAGGTGCAAGGAGAAGTTCCCGAAACCCCCATCCCCTACCCAAAACTCACCCAACTACAACCGACCTTTGTCCAACCCAAGGCCCATCCCCCTGCAGCAACCCAAATGTCTCGGCTCCGGGGGCGCAAAACGACAATGTCCCCCAATCGTCTATTACTGATCTTGGCAGGAGGTCTGTGTTTGCTGGGGGTCGGCAGTTTACTGTGGCAGCGTTGGCAGCGAGAACCCTTAGGTAGTTCCCCGACGACGAGGCCACCAACGATTAACCCTGTCCCGATTACGGATGTCACCGAAGATCCACCGACGGTAACAGTGCCCGCAGGAGAACCAGAAGAAACAACCCTACCCCTCAGCAAAAACCAAATTTTTCAGCTCCAGGGAAATCGCTCCCTCACGGCCTACGCCACACCAGAGGCGATCGCCACCACCACCGCTGATCCATTGTTAATTTTGGGCGGCAGTATTCTACGGGTCGAACAAATTAATGGGGACAATCAAGTCATGCTCAAACTCTGTCAAAAAGGCGATCAAAGCACTCCTCCCAGCCGTAAACTCCTGACCGAGGGAAATAATGCTTGGGTAGCCCTCGCTGACCTAGAAGGGCAATTGACCCCTGATTTTACGGTGCCCCCCGTGAACCCCTGCGTGTCATCTGCTTTGGAGTAAAATTTTGGGGAGCGATTAATCTCCCGGAGGCATTGCATAATGGAGGAAGATTGAAGCCTCGTGTGGCCCTGCTGACCCTGCCGTTTGATAGGTTTATTCTTAATACCAGCAGTCAGCATTTCCTGCCCTTTGCCCCCAGAATTATGGCCGAATCCCCCACAAATCTAGTGAGTGATGACACAGCCCGCGCCTTCCTCAAAGCGTTGCCTTTTTTCCAGGGGCTACCGGAGTCCAGTCTCCAAAAGGCGATCGCCCATCTGGTGACACGGCCCTTTCCAGCCAACCAAATTATCCTTCTAGAAAAAGACTGGGGCGGTTCTGTCTACTTTATCCAAACAGGCTGGGTTAAAATTCGCACCTACAATCTCGATGGCAAGGAAATCACCCTCAATATCCTCGGCGCTGGAGAATTATTTGGCGAAATGGCGGCCCTCGAAGAAGCCACCCGTTCCACCGATGTGATCACCCTGACCGCCACCACCATTAGCAGTATTCCCGCCGCTGACTTTGTCGAATTGGTGCACACAGAGCCCCTAGTGGGGGTTCGCCTCGCCCAACTGATGGCCAAACGCCTCCGCCAAGTGAACCGTCGCCTCCAGGTGCGCGAAACCAATAGTCTGGCGCGGGTCGCTGATATTCTGGTCTTCCTCGCCGAAAGTCAAGGGCAATCCACGGATCAAGGGGAGATCCAGATTCCGAGTCTGCCCCATCGGGAACTGAGTAGTTTAAGTGGCTTAGCGCGGGAGACAGTAACGCGGGTTTTGACTAAGTTAGAAAAGAAAGGTTTAATTAGGCGCACCCCGGATGCTGTGTTTATCCCGAATCTGCGTGCCCTCGACGACATCATCCATTAGGCGATCGCTGTGACTGAGCATTTTTCTGATCCAAAGAATTCTCCAGAAGATATGAATTGGGTAGACCTAGAGCCCCAAGTCTCTCAACCCCCAACCTCCCCCCTCGCCCAGGTCAATAACCCAGAAATTATTGCCCCACCCGCTCCCACCTCGCCGACAAAACACCGCAAAACCTTGGTGGTGGTTGAAACTGCTTTTTTAGCCAGCACCGCCAGCTTAATTTGGCTGATTAACTATTATTTTCCCATTGGGCCACTGCTGCGGCTGTTTTTTCCGTTGCCCATTGCCTTGGTTTATTTGCGCTGGGGTTCCCGGGCAGCGTGGATGTCAACCCTCGTCTCTAGCTTATTGCTATCTATTTTGATGGGGCCGACCCGCAGCATTATTTACACCATTCCCTATGGCCTCATTGGTGTGCAATTGGGTTGGATGTGGCGACGCCAGGTGTCTTGGTATTGGTCGGTCACCCTGGGGACGATCTTGGGCACCCTCGGTTTTTTCTTTCGGGTGTGGCTCCTGTCATTACTGCTCGGCGAAGACCTTTGGGTCTATGTGATCTCGCAAATTTCGGAGATGGCGGATTGGCTCTTTCTCAAGCTGGGCCTATTAACCCAACCGAGTTTACTGGTGATTCAGCTTTTAGCTCTGGTCATGCTGACTATTAATAGTGTGTTATACCTATTCGTGGTGCATCTGGTGGCATTGTTGATGCTGGATCGTTTAGGAAATTCGATTCCGCGTCCGCCCCACTGGGTTCAGGTGTTAATTGAGTACGAAGAATAGGCTTAAGGTTTATGGGAGCACAACTGTATCAGCAAATCCGAGAATTTTATGATGCGTCTAGTCCCCTCTGGGAATCGATCTGGGGAGAACACATGCACCATGGTTTTTATGGTCTCGGGGGCACAGAACGGCTCAATCGGCGGCAGGCACAAATTGAATTAATTGAAGAATTTTTGGCCTGGGGCAAGGTGGGGCAAGTTGAAAACTTTGTCGATGTGGGTTGTGGCATTGGTGGCAGTACCCTTTATTTAGCTGAAAAATTTAACGCCAAGGGCGTTGGGATTACCCTCTCTCCGGTACAGGCCAATCGGGCGATCGCCAGGGCAGCGGCACAGGATTTACAGGACCAAGTTGAGTTTAAAGTGGCGGATGCGTTGAATATGCCCTTTCGGGACGGGGAATTTGACCTCGTTTGGACCCTCGAAAGCGGCGAACATATGCCCAATAAGCGGCAATTTCTCCAGGAATGTACGCGGGTGCTCAAGCCGGGCGGCAAGTTATTGATGGCGACTTGGTGTCATCGGCCAACGGATTCGGTGGCAGGAACCCTCACCCCTGCCGAGCAAAAGCACCTCGAAGATCTGTATCGGGTGTATTGTTTGCCTTACGTGATTTCGTTGCCAGATTATCAGGCGATCGCCACCGAATGTGGTTTAGAAAATATCGAGACAGCGGATTGGTCTACTGCCGTCGCTCCCTTTTGGGATCAGGTGATTGACTCGGCGATCACGCCAGATGCAGTTTTTGGCATCCTCAAGGCGGGCTGGCAAACGATCCAAGGGGCACTTGCTTTGGATTTGATGAAAAGCGGTTTTCGTCGGGGTTTAATTCGCTATGGGTTATTACAAGCCACTAAGTCTATGAACAGTTAGAAATTGGTGGCGATCGCCTGCACCGGACAGGCTGGCAAACATTGCTCACAAACCACACATTTTTGTCGGGTGAACTTTAGGCGAAACGTTTGGGGGTCTAGCAATAATGCTCCCGTCGGACAAACCCCTGTACAGAGACCACAATCAACACAAATATCCTCATTGATCACAATTTCTTTGCTCGCGAGAGAAACTAAAATCCCTTTGCCTTTCATCCATTCCAGGGCCATCTCAATGGCATCAATGTCCCCCTGGAGCTCCACCACCAACTTGCCCACCTGATTGGGAGCCACCTGGGCGCGGATAATATTTGCTGCAATATTAAAATCCTTTGCTAAGCGATAGGTAACAGGCATTTGCACTGTGTCTTGGGGAAATGTCAAAGTCACACGTTTTTTCATTCTAAAAATTTCCCTTGCATCTTATTTCTCTTATGCTCATTCTAGTTGGGGTTTATCAATCTTGTGTGCTAGGGCAATCAAGGCTCAAGTTTGGCAAAAGATTCAGTTGAGGACTTTAAGTGAGAATTTTATTTCCCATAACAAAGCCAATAGTGATCAAAGCAAACAAACCTGTTGCCATGGGGAAAAATTCGACCATGGCAACAGGTAAAATGCAGAATTTGTGAAAGCTTTTCGGTGAACAGCGATTCGAGTAGTAATTTTATTTATTCTGTTTCTTCAACTGCTTCCAAATTTTCAGGATCCCAAGTGTCTAGGTCATCGAGCATTTCAAATGAAGAGGCAAATTCTTCAAACATCACCTGCTGGGTAATTTCCATCATGGCAGGGGTCAATTGCGCGCTAAATAATGCTGTGGAACGCTCAGTCAGTTCTGGAAAAATTGCAGCGGTTTTTTGTCCGGTAGGTGTTTTGTAAAAAGCAATTAAATCTTGCAGTTCGGCCTCGGTAAAATATTCGTTGTAAAGCATAAAATCAATCTCTCGCTGGAGGGCAACAAAATCGATTTTTTCTTGCATCAGAGTATAAAGGCGATCGGTGATGCGGGTAACGCTTTCCTGAATTAGGGCCAACTCTTCAGGATCTGTTTCTTCACCGAAAAAACCACTGCCCAGACTAGTGGATTGATCTTGGATCTGCTGAATCATCAAGTCCAACATCTGGGTGGCATTTTCATCGCGGAAGGTTAGGACGCGGAGCTCATTGATGAGGGCCGTTTTGGTTTCGCTTGGGGGTTCCGTTTCGGCAGAGACAAAACCTAGATTCAAACTAATGGCTAAGGCGATCGCCACTGGACTCCAGAAAGATTTAATCAGTTTCAGCATCATAAGGTCATTACCATGGCTTTTATGGGGATATTCTCAGAATTTTAAGCTTAAACAAAAAATGCGATCGCCTAAGGCGATCGCATTCCGCATGATTCAAACTAAATCGGTCTTAAAAAAACCGAAAAATGCTTTAGTAACGAGTTTGGTTAGGCTTGTAAACGATAAAGCTTACAGTCTGACACTGACGAATATTGTCGAAACCCACAACACGGATGTAGCAGTCAGAATACTCACTACGGCACTCACGTACTTCGTTGAGCACTTCCTGAGCGTTAGTTGCGCTAAACAAAGGAAGCTTCCAAAGCGTCCAGTGGTGGAGAGCGGGGGTAGGATCTTTTTCAAACTCAACACCAGGGATAAAGCCTTGGTCAATCATGAATTGAACTTGGCGAGTGATCTGTTGGTCACTGAGGGGCGGGAGGTAAGAAAGAGTTTCGTAACGCTTTTCTTTAGGTAAAGTTTTCATTGATTTATGTCCTCTTTATCGGATCAAAGTTTATTCAGAATCTTCTGAAGTATCAGACTTACCAGGGTCAGGTTCAGTCTGATCAGTTGATGAAGAATCAACTTGAGTTAAACGCTCTAGTAAAGAACGGCGATGGTTTCCATTGGACTGCTTGATTTGGCTGAGTACCATTTCTGGTAAAAACTCCAGAACGCCTTCTGCAAGGTTTTCTCGCACTGTCAGAATTCTGAGGACGAGTTCTTTGTTTTCTACCATCATCGCTTCGAGGTAAAGATCACTTTCCTGAATTGGATGACGTTTAGAGAACTCTCCTAGCCAAATCGCCTGTCCAGGATTGGTTTCACTCAGCTGCTGACTAATCAGACGCACCGCTTGGTAGGTCAAATAGCTCTGCAAAGTGATAGCCGTTTCCTTCGCAACTTTTTTAAACTCCATGGGAGGCAATCATCAGTGAATAGGTAGATTGTGACAAACTTCCCCATTCACTGATGCTCATCAGGAGCTTAGAGAGTGTCAACGGTATCGAATTCGAACTTGATTTCCTTCCACAGGTCGAGGGCCGCTGCCAATTCAGGAGACCACTTACCTGCTTCACGGAGGACATCATTACCTTCACGGGCCAGGCTACGACCTTCGTTACGGGCTTGAACACAAGCCTCAAGAGCAACACGGTTTGCAGTTGCACCAGGTGCGTTACCCCAGGGGTGACCGAGGGTACCACCACCAAACTGGAGGCAGGAATCATCACCGAAGATTTCAACCAGGGCAGGCATGTGCCATACGTGGATACCACCGGAAGCCACAGGCATGGTGCCGGGGAGAGAAGCATAGTCCTGGGTGAAGAATACACCGCGAGAACGATCTTCTTCTACATAGTCTTCACGCATCAGGTCTACGAAACCGAGGGTTGCTGCGCGATCGCCTTCGAGTTTACCTACAACGGTACCGGAGTGGAGGTGGTCACCACCGGAGAGACGGAGACACTTGGCGAGAACCCGGAAGTGAATCCCGTGGTTCTTCTGACGGTCAATTACCGCGTGCATTGCCCGGTGAATGTGGAGGAGAAGACCATTCTTACGACACCACTTAGACAGGGTAGTGTTCGCCGTGAAACCACCAGTGATGAAGTCATGCATGATGATGGGAGTACCAATTTCCTTGGCAAACTCAGCACGCTCAAGCATTTCTTCACAAGTACCAGCAGTGACGTTGAGGTAGTGACCCTTAACTTCGTTGGTTTCAGCTTGGGCTTTCTCAATCGCTTCTTGAACGAACAGGAAGCGATCGCGCCAACGCATGAAAGGCTGAGAGTTGATGTTTTCGTCATCTTTGGTGAAGTCAAGACCACCACGGAGACACTCATAAACCGCACGACCGTAGTTCTTTGCAGACAGACCGAGCTTCGGCTTAATCGTACAACCCAAGAGAGGGCGACCATACTTGTTGAGGAGGTCACGCTCTACGGTGATCCCGTGGGGGTTACCAGGACAAGTCTTGATGAAGGCAACAGGGAAACGGATGTCTTCGAGGCGAAGAGCGCGAAGCGCCTTAAAGCCAAAAACGTTACCAACCAAAGAAGTCAGAACATTAGTAATGGAGCCTTCCTCAAACAAATCAAGAGGATAAGCAACAAAACAAAAATACTGATTATCTTCACCAGGTACAGGCTCAACGTTGTAGCAACGACCCTTGTAGCGGTCAAGATCCGTTAGACCATCAGTCCATACAGTGGTCCAAGTACCAGTAGAAGACTCAGCCGCAACAGCAGCAGCACACTCCTCAGGGGGAACTCCGGGTTGGGGAGTCATCCGGAAACAAGCGAGTAAATCGGTATCCTTGGGTGTGTAATCAGGCATGTAGTAGGTCAGGCGATAATCCTGTACCCCAGCCTTAAACCCAGCAGATTTGGTCTGAACCATGCGGTTTTCCTCCAGCAAAAATGCTTATCTTTAACAGACGAATACCAGTAACGGTATTGTTGGTCGAAAACTTCAAAAATCTTACGTTGGCAAAACTGCTTTTTAAAATTCTGAAGATTCAAGTCTTATGACTTTCTTTAATCTGTGGGATATGTTACCACAGCCTCGACTTATTTTTATCTTTTGGCAACAAAAAAAGATTGCTTTTGTTTTTTGGGCTGATTAGCATTTCTAATGCTGTTTGATGGGCCTATTTTACCCTTAGAAAAATACCGAAAAAAGCCATAAAATCCCGCTCGAATTCAGCCGTGCTACCTAATGAGGCATTGGGCTAAAACCGTTTTCTGTCGGGATCTTTAGGAAGGAAAGGAGTTCAGGCGAGATAGATTAAGTATTTATGTTTCTCAACAATCTCCTTTAAGAACTTTAAACATTTAATTTTTACTCAAGAAATCATCAGAGTTTTGTGGAGCTAGGACTTATCTGGCTGGTTTGGGGAGTTGAGAGAATTTTGGTGCGGGAACAGGGTCATTAATAGTTGATTGATATAAACTTGCCCGACAACTGGTGTTTTTTCGCCCGATTCTGCGGGGAGGTTAGATTCCGGAACCGTCGGCATCACTTCGGTATTTGGAGCTTCGGTTTGGGGCGGTACGTCTTCTGGTGGGGGCTGGACATTAGGGCGATGGGGGTCAGAGCTAGTGGGCGATCGCCCTGGTGGAGAAAACGCTGTAGCGGTCTGGTCGGCAGTATCCTCTGCTTGCCAAGGATCGCGGGGTTGGGCCGTCGGTTTGCTCGCGGGCTTGGGCGGTTGGGCCTGGTGGGGAGCTGTGGTTGCCTGGCGGGACGGATCGCCAATGAGGCTTTGGGGCGGGAAAATTGCTGCTGCGGCGATCGCCGTTTGGAAAAGGGTAGAGCCATAGCCTAAGCAGGCATTTTCTCCCACTGAACATTGGCCAATGATCAGGCAACCTGCCCCGATAATCGCCCCGGTATGAATCTCGATGTTACCGCCATGGGCTTGGATGATCGCACCTGCACCAATGCAAGCACCAGCGGCGATCGCCAAATAGCTACCTTCGGTTGCCTGCAGAATAACACCAGGGGCAATAACCGCACGGGGATGGATCCTTACATCGCCACTAATTTGAATATCTGGATGGGTAATTGCCTGGAAAGTCACAATGATTTTGTCAACAGTGATTCAATTAATCACAGGTGGAGTAAAGGTTGGGGGATAGACATCAAGTTTCTCCCCCATCACGAAATGGTCGCGTTACACAACCTAGGGGCGCTGGATGATTTCCTCAAGCACCCGTCGTTTAGCCGCTTCATCCACACCAATCATGCGGACGTATTCGCCACTGTGCTCTTGGAGGCAACCTTCGAGGTGACGTAATACTTCTGCCTCTTGGGTACTATCGATGGTGCCGCAGCTACTCCAGGATTTGACCCGGAAACGGCGCTTATCGGCGTGCTCCGTCCCAATTTTGTAGCCTTGCATCAAGAGAGAACGGACTTTAGAAACCACTTCTCCACTGAGACTACTGCTACTGTGACCTCCGAAACCATTGCTGCTCGGAGCGGACTTGGTGCTTCCAGAAAAACTACTGGTTGCAGTTGTCGTCTGTACAGGGGCATTGTTGCCAGGGCGTTGGATGATGATCTCGGCGGCCCGTGTCTTGGAGTTGGGATCAACGGCAATGAGCTGCACATATTCATTGGGGAACTGGGCGGCGATCGCCTGGATATTCGCCAAAATCTGATTTGCAGAATGACCCTCAACAAAGCCTGCCCCTAGCCAAGACTGGGTTTTAAAGCGGCGAGTGCTGGCATGTTCCGCCGTAAAACTACAACCCTGGGAAGCCAGAGCCGCAATTTGTCCTGCCACATCACCACCAGAGGCCGTATTAACTACCTGGTTTCCACTGCGACGGACAGAGGCTGTTGCCTTAGTGGATAAAGTTCCCGTTTCTCCGGGACGCTGGACAATTAATTCCGCCACCCGAGACTTACTATTGGGGTCAACGGCAATGACCTGCACATACTCATTGGGATACTGACCTAACAAGCCATTGACATTCGCAATGATTTGTTCCGCAGAATGGCCTTCGACAAAACCAGCGCTCAACCAAGATTGCGTCTTAAAACGACGGGCACTGGCGTGTTCTGCCGTAAAGCTGCAACCCTGGGAAGCTAGAGCATGAATCTGAGACGTGAGATCGCCCGCCACAGCCGCTGCTTGGCTTCCCACACTGGTGCCGTTACTGCGATTGCCGTTGCTGCTGTAGCTGGTCGCTGCCGATGCTTGGACTGGCGCACTATCCCCTGGGCGCTGCACAATAATTGCTGCAGCCCTTGATTTGCTATTGGGAGCCACAGCAATTAACTGGACATATTCCCCGGCGTGGTCAGCCAGAACCCGATTCAAGTTGCCAATGATTTGATCGGCAGAATGGCCTTCAACAAAACCAGCGCTCAACCAAGACTTAGTCTTGAAGCGCCGCTTGTTGGCATATTCTGCGGTGAAGGTGCATCCTTGGGCGGCAAGGCCACGCACCTGGTTGTAAAGGTCTCCGTTTAAACTCATATTTCCCACCGATTGATGTTCGCTAGTACCGCTTGTATTTGTAGAAGAAGAGAGGGTTGGTTGCTGCTTTGAGGCAATCCGTGAACCATTATTGGTCGCTCCTGGGGAGTCTTCCCGTAATGCTTCGTTGATTTCCACCACCTGTTTGGCAAAGGCGCGATCGGCCTCGGTCACATTGGAGAGGCGCTCTACCTGCTGCTGGTTCGTAATCACAGCCCCCGAAGGCACATATTTGCCAGGGGGAATTTCCACATCTTGAACGAGGGCGTGCATCATGATCACACAACCGTCGCCGATGCGGGCATTGAACACTGTGGAACGAAAACCAATGAAGCAATCGTTGCCAATGTAGGCGGGACCATGGACAAGGGCCATGTGGGTGATACAGCTGCGATCGCCAATCCAGACAGAATAGTCATGGCCATCTGCCCCAACGACACGTCCCTGCTCCAAACCATGGATTACAACGCCATCTTGAATATTAGTTGCTGCCCCGATATGGAAAGGTGCGCCCTCATCTGCCCGAATAGACGTTCCCGGAGAAATGAGCACATGTTCGCAAACTGTGACATCACCAATCAGATTTGAGAAAGAATGCACATAGGCACTTTCGTGAATCTTTGGTTCCGCTAAGTCCTTAGACCAAGGTGTTGGGGGAGCCGCGGCACTGCGGACTACCATGGATTAATCCCTCCTCTCAATGTCATTGATTGCTTCTCTCGCTAGCTTTTAACCATCCGCCATAAATTGCTTGAGATTACCAAACGAGCCACGCATTGACTTTGGGTAGTCCGGCTAGAAAGTGTTTAGACTGGTTAGCCTGCATCTTTCTTGCTGTAAAGGGAACGGTTATCGACGTTGACCGTGTCAATAATGCCGATGACCATTGCATCTAGGGGTCTTTTTTCCATTCCCGTCTCCGTACGGGCAGCACCACCGCGACTGACCAAAACCCATTCATTGACGCCGGCACCCACGAGGTCTCCTGCCACTTCGTATTTAGGAAGAGGCTGACCCTGTTCATCGATAAATTGAACGAGCAAAAATTTAATTCCCCGGAGGCTTTCTGCTTTGTAGGTGCTGACGACAGTGCCACGTACTTTGGCAATTTGCATGAAAATTTATAACTAAAATTTTTTTATTAAAAAATTACACTCTTCTCAGAGGTTGGGGATTCACGCTTTCACGAAACTGCTCTATGGCTTCGGTGTACCGGATCGGCAGAACGTATTCGAGGTTCTCGTGGGGACGGGCGATGATGTGGGTCGAAAGCACTTGACCACCGTTAACGCGGCTGACGTTCTCAGTACCGGCAGAAACGGAGGCTTGGACTTCAGAAACATCACCACGGACAATCACGGTAACGCGGCCACTACCGATTTTTTCGTAACCAACGAGGGTGACGCGGGCGGCTTTTACCATCGCGTCAGCAGCTTCTACAACTGCGGGGAAACCGAGGGTTTCTACCATTCCGACTGCAATAGACATTGAGTTTTTCTCCTCTTGCTTTTAATTAAATAGGCTTTGGACATAACAGAGGATGCGTGACCTTAAAAATAATGGCGATCGCCCCTCTGTCCCAGGGTTAATAGGTTCTGAATTGTTCTACTTCTTCGGTGTAGCGAATCGGCAAGACGTATTCGAGGTTCTCGTGGGGACGGGCGATGATGTGGGTCGAAAGCACTTCACCACCATTGACACGGTTAGCGCTCTCAATGCCAGCGGAAACGGAGGCTTGGACTTCAGAAACATCACCACGGACAATCACAGTAACGCGGCCACTACCGATTTTTTCGTAACCAACGAGGGTTACACGGGCGGCTTTTACCATCGCGTCAGCAGCTTCTACAACTGCGGGGAAACCGCGGGTTTCAATCATTCCAACTGCAATAGGCATCTAATTTATCCTCGCTTATCAAGCTTAATGTCTTAAAAATACTAAGGAACAGGCGTCCCCCTGGGAATTTGGTCTGCTTCTAGTTGGGGTAACGGAAGCGGCATAAGACCGACCACTTGCCTCTGCGCAGGGGTTGGGATCCTTTACAGGCTTTATAGTGGACAAGGCGATCGCCAGGAATCGCGTTTGTTACTAATTTTGATTTTGGCAAGCTATGAAGAGCATAAGCAACAATGGCACCTTTGACAACATAAACTGCAATGATATTTCGTAATACCAAGGTTAAGTAGAGTCAATGCTTCATCGTTAAAATAAGCAGTGGTTTTCAAAGAAAGTTGCCCAAAGGTTAGAAGACTAAGCTTTTTGCTGCTGAATGAAGGCGATCGCCTGTTGGAGTGTATCTAAACGATTTGTTACACGATTGCGGAGAAGAGCAACTTTAACACTTCTAATTCCCGCAGGCGATCGCCCCCCCTGGCCCCACCAAGAATACCTCCCATCCGAGGCACCTCACTGAGGTCTAGAATTAAAATCACTAGGCAAGGGGAGTGTCAAATGTCGACTTAATAATTAATGGAATCATAAGAGGCGATCGCCAAATTATTATTTCTTAACGCCATGTCAATTAAGCATCGCTATCACCACAAAAAAGCCTCAAACCTTTGGGAAATGGCCATCTAATCGATTACACTCTCTTACAAAGACTGCAGACTGACAAGATAAGATATTTTCTGGCCAATCCACCCAATGCCAACCCACTTTCTGTTTTGATTCTCTAGACACCCTCCATGAGTGAATTTCTTCTACAAAGCGTATGGCTGATCCCAGTCTACGGAATTACGGGGGCGCTCTTGACCTTACCTTGGTCCCTCGGGTTAATTCGGCGCACCGGGCCTCGACCTGCCGCCTATCTCAACCTGATCATGACCTTTTTGGGTCTTTTGCATGGTTCCTTCGCCTTCGCTTCCCTTTGGAACATGCCGCCCCAACAACTATCACTGGAGTGGCTCCAGGTTGCGGATCTAAACCTTTCCCTCGTCATTGAAATTTCTCCGGTTAACCTCGGGGCAATGGAACTGGTCACTGGCATTTGTTTCATGGCCCAACTCTACGGCCTAGGGTATCTCGAAAAGGATTGGTCTATTGCGCGCTTCTATGGCTTGATGGGTTTCTTTGAGGCGGCCCTATCGGGTTTGGCCATTAGTGACTCGTTGCTCTTGAGCTATGGCCTGTTGGAAGTATTAACCCTTTCTACTTATTTATTGGTTGGTTTTTGGTATGCCCAACCCCTCGTCGTGACAGCAGCTAGGGACGCTTTTTTGACCAAACGGGTCGGCGATATTTTGCTCTTAATGGGCATTGTTGCTTTATCTAGTTATGGTACGGGGCTAACTTTTAGTGAACTAGAGACTTGGGCGGCAAATCCTCCCCTACCCCCCTGGGAAGCGAGTCTCGTGGGCCTCGCGCTCATTGCTGGGCCGATTGGTAAATGTGCCCAATTTCCGTTGAATCTCTGGCTTGATGAAGCGATGGAAGGGCCAAATCCAGCGGGGATTATTCGTAACTCGGTGGTGGTTTCTGCGGGGGCCTATGTGCTGCTCAAAATGGAGCCGGTCTTTACGATTACGCCGATCACCTCCGATGCTTTGATCATTGTCGGTACTCTAACAACGGTAGGGGCTTCGTTGGTGGCCCTGGCCCAAATTGATATTAAGCGGGCCTTATCCCATTCCACCAGTGCTTACCTCGGTTTGGTATTTATTGCGGTTGGTTTAGATCAAGTCGATATTGCCCTGTTGCTCTTGCTGACCCATGCGATCGCCAAAGCCTTACTATTTATGAGCATTGGCGCAGTCATTCTCAATACCCACGGCCAAAATATTACGGAAATGGGGGGTCTCTGGTCGCGGATGCCCGCAACCACCAGTGCTTTTGTGGTGGGGTCTGCGGGGCTTGTGTGCCTCTTTCCCCTGGGGACTTTTTGGACGATGCGCCGTTGGGTCGATGGTTTTTGGGATACGCCTCCGTGGTTAGTGCTGCTCCTCGTGGCGGTGAACTTCTGCTCTAGCTTTAATTTGACTAGGGTTTTTCGTTCTGTTTTCCTGGGGGCCCCCAAGCCAAAAACGCGGCGATCGCCTGAAGTGGTCTGGCAAATGGCCGTACCCATGGTGAGTTTGATCCTGATGACCCTGATGGTGCCCTTCTTTTTGCACCAATGGCAATTGCTCTTTAACCCATCCCTGCGGCCCCTTGCCGAACGGCCACTAATCGTCACCTTAGCACTGCCCGCATTAGTGATCGCAGGTGCCCTCGGAGTAATTGCAGGTCTGACAATTACTTTGAATCATTCCCTGAGCCGTCCCCGCCAGTTTTATTTGCGCTTCATACAAGATTTGTTGGCCTACGATTTTTACATTGACCGCATTTACAACGTGACGGTGGTTTGGCTGGTCACAACCCTTTCAAAACTCGCTGCTTGGTTTGATCGCTACATTGTGGATGGCTTCGTTAACTTGACAGGTCTAGCAACGCTTTTTAGCGGCAGTGCCCTACGCTACAACGTTTCGGGACAGTCTCAATTCTATGTTTTGACGATCGTTTTAGGGATGATCCTCGGCTTAGTTTGGTTTATGGCCACGGGTCAATGGACGATTATTACGGATTTTTGGTCAGACCAGTTAGCCTAAGGAGTCTCCCCCTTTGTTGTTCAATCTGCTTTTTTGTGAATTTCGGAGGAAAGAATGCTGAGTGCCTTAATTTGGCTGCCCTTGGTTGGGGCCCTGTTGGTGGCGATACTCCCTCAGGGAGAAAAAAGTCAGTTTTCCCGGACGATGGCCCTGGGAGTGGCTGCCCTCGTTTTTGCTTGGACAGCTTGGCTGGGGCTCCATTACGATGTGGCGATCGCCGGCCTCCAATTTGTCGAACATTACCCTTGGATCGAGTGGTTGGGCCTGAACTACGATCTCGGCGTTGACGGTCTATCGTTGCCCCTCCTTGCCCTCAATGCCTTGCTAACCCTGGTGGCCCTCTGGATTAGCCCGAAGGATTTGCACCGTCCCCGCTTTTATTACGCTCTGTTTTTGATCTTACAGGCGAGTGTCAATGGCGCGTTTCTAGCCCAGGATGTGCTGCTCTTTTTTCTGTTCTACGAAATTGAGATTATCCCCCTATATTTTCTCATTGCGATTTGGGGCGGAAAAAACCGGGGCTACGCCGCCATTAAGTTTTTGCTCTACACGGCAGTTTCCGGGATTTTGATTCTGGCTTCTTTCCTGGGTCTGGCTTTCCTTACAGAATCTAATACCTTTGCCTACAGTGCCCTCCAAAGTGATCTCCTGCCCCTGACGACCCAACTCATTCTCCTCGGCGGCATTTTGGTGGGGTTTGGGATCAAAATTCCGTTTCTTCCTTTCCATACTTGGCTCCCGGATGCCCATGTTGAAGCGTCTACCCCTGTGTCGGTAATTTTAGCGGGGGTGCTCCTTAAGCTTGGGACCTATGGTCTGTTGAAGTTTGGAATTGGCCTATTTCCCATGGCTTGGGCTGTCGTTGCGCCTTGGTTGGCGATCTGGGCGGCGATCAGTGCGTTGTATGGGGCTTCCTGTGCGATCGCCCAAAAAGACATGAAAAAAGTGGTGGCTTACTCCTCCATTGCCCACATGGCGTTTATTTTGCTGGCGGCAGCGGCGGCAACCCCCTTAAGTTTGGCGGCAGCAGAAATTCAAATGGTTAGCCATGGTTTAATTTCTGGTTTGCTCTTTTTGTTGGTGGGCATTGTCTACAAAAAAACGGGCAGTCGGGACGTCGATTACCTACGGGGACTCCTCACCCCAGAACGGGGTCTGCCTTTGACGGGTAGTTTAATGATCCTGGGGGTCATGGCCAGTGCCGGTTTACCGGGGATGGCGGGTTTTATTGCTGAATTTCTGATTTTCCGGGGCAGCTTTCCGGTGTATCCAGTGGCGACCCTGCTGTGTATGGTGGGGACAGGCCTAACGGCGGTGTATTTTCTGCTGATGATTAATAAGGTCTTTTTTGGTCGTCTGACCCCAGAACTGACGAATATGGCCCCGGTCAATTGGGCGGAGCAGTTTCCGGCGGTTATGTTAGTGATATTGCTGTTCGTCTTTGGGTTACAGCCCCAGTGGTTGGTGCGCTGGAGTGAGATCGACACCGCCGCCCTCGTGTCATCCCCAACGGTTGTTGAAATTTCTTTAAAGTAAAAGTAAACGTTTAAGAATTGTGGAATAAATATGGTCACTGCTGTTTTAGAGCCTTCGCGGCATCCCCTCGCCCCTTTTATTCATCGCCTTGAGCAGGGTTTACCGATGCTTGAAGATAGCGATCAAAATGTGATGGAAGTGGTGGGCATCCTCAAGAGTTACGGGGTGGTGTTAGATGCCTACTCGAATAATCTGAACTATGTGGCCGAATCGCAATTTCTCAATGTCTTTCCCTTTTTTAAGTATTTCAACGGCCAATTAACGGGCGATCGCCTCCTGAAACATTGGTGGCACAACCGGATTAATTTTGAATATGCGGAATATTGCATGAAGTCGATGTTCTGGCATGGTGGTGGGGGGTTAGATGCCTACCTCGACACCCCAGAATTTATTGCTGCTGCGAAAAAGGCGATCGCCGCCCGCTGGAAAAATAATCTCTTCATGTTGGGCCTGAATAAACTCTTCCCAGATTTTCTCCTGGAGCAAACCCGCCAAATGGCCTACTACACAGGCTTGGGACAGTTCTGGCGCGTCATGAGTGATATGTTCCTTGACCTGAGCGATCGCTACGATGCCGGCGAAATCAAAACCACCGCTGACGTCACCAACCACGTCCTAGCCGGATTAGTGGCCGATGCTAGCCGTCCCATCACCTACAAAGTGGAAATCAAAGGGGAAGTGTATGAATTGATTCCAGAATCTGCTGGTTTAACCTTCCTCATGGATACCGCTGTCCCCTATGTAGAAGCTATTTTCTTCCGGGGTACCCCCTTTGCTGGCACCATCTCCTACAATGCCCAGGCTGCCCAAGTCCCTGCCGAACAAGGTGTTTTTACCTACGGCGCTCTTTATGCCGACCCCTTACCCATTGGGGGATCGGGGATTCCGCCGACCTTGTTGATGCAAGATATGCGCCACTTTTTGCCCGATTATCTCTGGGATTTTTATATGCACACCCTGCGAAAAGAACAGGATCTACGGGTCAAAATTTGCCAAACCTTCCAAAAGTCAATGTTCTGCGTGACCAGTGCGGCCTTAATGGGTCTCGCTCCCCACGGCTTAGAACCCAAAACCCTCGCCGAGCGACAGGCAAACCGTGAATTTTTTGAACATTGGATGGACCGCCTCTTAAGTTCTCAAATTAAAGCGGTCAATGACCAAGCATAAAGGGGACTGTTGCTGATTTTGTCCTATAGAAAAACAAGTCAATATTTGGGCTTGGAGTAAACACGAGCCCCTTGCAAGCATGTGCTGATCGGATAATTAGTGGAGATAGGTGTAGCTTTCTAGGCTTTGACGATAATGGTTAATCAAAAGCTGTGACTGCTGTAAGGTAAGACGTTTTTCACTGAGGGCTTTTTCCGTGCGGCAACGCATTGTTTCAAGGAGATCGGCCACGTCATACTGTACATACTGCAAGACTTCTTTGATGGTGTCCCCTTCCACGAGGTGTTCGAGGTGGTAACCATCATCGGTCAGGCGCACGTGCACCACATGGGTATCACCAAACAGGTTGTGGAGGTTGCCCATGATCTCTTGATAGGCTCCCATCAAAAAGAGGCCCAGGTAGTAGGGTTCCCCATTGGGAGGGTGCAATTCCAGGAGATTTTTACTTTCGGCCTTGGTATCAATAAAGCGGTTGATGCGCCCGTCGCTATCACAGGTTAAATCTGCCAGGATGCCTTTTTTGGTGGGTTCTTCGTGGAGTCGGTGGATCGGCATAATCGGAAAAAGTTGATCAATGGCCCAGCTGTCCGGCACCGATTGGAACACAGACAAATTCATGTAGTAGAGGGTGGCCATATTTTGCCAGAGTTCTTCAAAGTCCTCAGGGATACTGGCTTGTCCTTGGATAATCGAAAAAATCTTTTGGCAACAGGACCAGTACAATTCTTCGGCATTGGCGCGATCGCCTAAACTGAGATAACCCAAATTAAACAAACTGATCGCTTCGTCTTTAAATTGCACGGCATCATGATAATTTTCTTGGTAATTTTCTGGGGTAATGGTGTCGTAGGTTTCCCGCAGATTACGCAGTACTAAATGCTCTTTGTAATCGGGCTTCGGGGGCAAAATCGGGTCTACTTCACTACTGCCGAGGACATCAAAAATCAATACTGCCTGGTGGGAGGCGATCGCCCGACCACTTTCACTCACGAGGATGGGGGGCGGCACCTGGGTTTCATCACAGGTATCCTGAACCGTTGCCACCACATCGTTGGCATAGTTCTGCATGTTGTAGTTTTTCGAAGAGGGGAAATTATTTTTTGAGCCGCTGTAATCCACTGCGAGGCCGCCGCCCACATCTAGAAACCCCATGGTGGCCCCCAATTTGACCAATTCCACATAGATTTGTGAGGCTTCTCGGATGGCAGACTTGACAACACTGATCGACGAAAGCTGGGAGCCGATGTGGTAGTGCAATAACTGTAGGCAATCGAGCATCTCCAAGGCCCGGAGTTTTTCCACGAGACGCAAAATTTGCGGGATGGTTAGCCCAAATTTAGCGCGATCGCCCGAAGAACTGCCCCAACGACCAATGCCACGACTGGCAAGCTTAGCCCGAATCCCCAACATTGGCCGGATGCCTAAACTTTGACTGGCCTGGATTACCAAGTCTAATTCTTCTGGCTGCTCGATGACGATCAGGGCACGGTGCCCCAATTGGGTAGCTAGGAGGGCCGTTTCGATGTAATGCTGGTCTTTATAACCGTTGCAAATGAGCAACCGCTCTTGATCGGCTTCTGGTTCCAAGAGGGCGATCGCAATCATGAGTTCTGGTTTGGAGCCAGCTTCTAAGCCCAGGTGATGGGTCCGCCCCAAATCCACGAGATCTTCGACCAAGTGGCGCTGCTGATTACATTTGACCGGATACACACCCCGATAATGGTTCGGATAGTTATACCGGGCGATCGCCGTTGCAAAACATTCCTGGAGCCGTTCAATGCGATCGCGGAGAATATCTGGAAAACGAATTAAGAAAGGTAAACCAATATTCCGTTGCTTCAGGGACTCTACTAATTCAAATAGATCGAGGCTCGTCCCGGCGTCTCCCAGGGGAGAAACCTGCACATGGCCCTGGTTGTTAATCGAAAAATAAGGTTCCCCCCACCCTGCCACTTGGTATAACGCCTCGCTATCCACCACCGTCCAACGAGTATCAACTGACTGCTCCAAACAACCAAGGGCTTTGTTCATCGTGGGTTTGCAACCTACTGCATTAAATTTTTGCTGGGTCTGGACAATTCCCAAAAATTGCCACCCCTTTATTTTCCCAGAGACACCTCATCATCCACAATGCTTTTTTGCAAATGTTGGGGAAATCTTCGGCGATCGCCTTCCCGCCAATTGTGACCCGTGAACTCTCCATAGTTCTAAATTTTTTCTATACTTCTGGCAACAGACCCTACCGACCCTTGTTAATCTGTTAGTAACTTTTTGCCACGCCTTCACCCTCAAATTTTCCGTTCATCCCTGCATATGCCGCCGACCTTCCTTTCCGCACAGCCGATCATCGCGCAACAACCCACACCGATTGCAACCTCAGATCGCCCGACCTTTGGTGGCATTGGCCTATGGATTGTGCTTGCTTCAGCTTTTTTCTGCAGCACCCTAGGGCTTCTGTTCTACATTCGGAATATCAATCAAAAACACAAAAAAGAAGCCAAACTCAATCGTTACAAAATCAACGATCTCAGGAAAAAACTCAAGCTGGCTCTGAACACAATCAAGAAAATGGAAAGTAACCCGGACTTGGTACACTCCCGGGAATTTAACCTCGATTACCTCCGGATGCGGATGGAAGAAGATCAGTTCCATTACGTGATTGTGAACCAGCTCAAAATTAAGGTGCGTCTCATTATCAGCGTGGCCCTACGCCCCAGCACCGCCGATGTTGCCACTGTCGGTATTGCCACCAGTGGTCGCCCCGTGGACGAAATTTTTGACGTTTATTACGACACAATTAATCGAGAAGGCCAACGCCAGGAAGGGGTCTTATTTCGCGTCAATATTAGCCTTACGAAACTTCCCGCCCAAGCCAGCAGCATTACCGTTGAGCAAATTATTGATTGTCTCGAAAAATTTCTCAATCCCGGTGAAGCCCCTGATTATTGGCAACCCACAGTACAAGGGCGTGTCGTCACCATCGAATGGGATCAAAAAGCAAAACCCACACCGCTCCTCCTCTTTAAACAGTCTGAAGAAGGAGACAATGTGAGTTTTCGGAGTATTGCCTGATGATCGCTACAAATTAGAGACAATTAGCGGATGCTTGGGGATGTCCGCCATTAACTGCCCATGCTGGTGAAGAAATCAATGGTGTCCTTAAGGGCAACAATGAATTGATCGATTTCAGCTGTGGTGTTGTAAAAATAGAGGCTAGCGCGGGCACTGCCAGAAGCCTCAAACAGGCGATGAAGCGGTTGGGTGCAATGGTGACCAGAACGAATTGCGACCCCTTCGTGATCAAGCAGAGTAGCGAGATCATTGGCGTGGACACCGGTAACATTAAAGGCGGCGAGGGCTGCACGACCTTCTCCTTTAGCGTTGGGTTGTTTGCCATAGATTTTTAGGTTGGGGATTTCCCGGAGTCGCTCAAAGAGATAGGCAGTGAGTTCGGCTTCGTAGGCGTGGATGTGATCCATCCCAATTTGAGATAGATAATCTACCGCCGCCCCAAGGGCGATCGCCTCACCGATGGCTGGGGTTCCCGCTTCAAATTTATGGGGCAGTTCACCATAAGTGGAATGGTCAAAAAAGACTTCGGCGATCATTTCTCCACCGCCCAAGAAAGGGGGCATCGCTTCGAGAATTGCCCGTTTTCCATAGAGAAAACCAATTCCCGTGGGTGCACACATTTTGTGACCAGAGCCGACGAGCCAGTCACAGTCCATTTGCTGCACATCAACGGGCATATGGGGCAAACTCTGGCAGGCATCAATAAGGATTTTCGCGCCGTATTTACGGGCTGCTTGAATGATTTCGGTCACCGGATTGACATTGCCCAGGGTATTGGAGACATGAACCACCGTCACTAGCTTCGTTTTATTGCTCAGTAGTGCTTGGTATTGCTCAAAATCAAAGGTCTCATCCTGGGTTAGCGGCACATATCTCAGGACAGCCCCAGTCTTCGCCGCGATCATTTGCCAAGGCACAATATTGCTATGGTGTTCCATCACCGACAGGATAATTTCATCCCCCGGCCCCAGGTTGCTCAACCCCCAACTGTAAGCGACGAGATTAATTGCTTCACTGGCATTGCGGGTGTAGACGATTTCATCACGACTGGCCGCATTGATAAACCGGGCGACTTTATCCCGCGCCCCTTCGTAGCCATCCGTTGCCCGTGCACTAAGGCTATGAATCCCCCGGTGGACATTGGCATTATCTTGCTGATAATAGTGCAGCAATGCATCGAGGACGGCCTTGGGCTTCTGGGAGGTGGCAGCATTATCGAAGTAGATCAGCGGTTTCCCGTGCACAGTCTGGTGCAGAATGGGAAAGTCGTCACGAACCTGTTCGGCAAGGGGTTTAGGTTGGGTTGTGATCATAGGGGATTCACTGAGTCGGATGGGTGGGCTGGAACGATTGGGACTATCAATGGTTATCGGTTAGTCAACGGTACGACAGGCGACACAACCTGTAAGGGCGTGTTGCAAATGGGCGATCGCCACGGTATCGAGAATTTCAGCGGCAAAGGCATCAATCAGCAAATGGCGCGCGTCGTAATCGTTAAGACCCCGGCTGCGGAGGTAGAAAATTTCCTCGGCTTCCAATTGACTGACGGTGGCGCCGTGGGCACATTTCACGTTGTCAGCAGTGATTTGTAGCTCTGGTTTGGTATCGACTTTGGCCTTGGGAGACAGCAGCAAATTACGATTCAATTGGGCTGCATTGGTCATTTGCGCTTTCTGGGGCACGTGGATTTGGCCATTGAAAACAGACCGAGCCGCATCGTCAATGATGCATTTATGGAGTTGATCGACGGTGCCGTAAGGATGCTGGAGATAAACGGCGGTATGGGTGTCGCTGAGTTGTTCTGCACCAACCATGGTTAACCCTTTCAGCACAGTTTCCGTTTGGGGGCCATTTTGGGTCAGGGTGAGGGTATGGCGACTCAGTTGGGCACCGAAATTGACTTCCGTGAGTTGGTAATGGCTGTCCTGGGCTTGGGCGATCGCCGTATTACCGAGGTGAATCGCGCCCCCAGCTTCCCGTTGTACCCGCACATGGTTCACCCGGGCATTGGCCTGCACCCAGACTTCCGTCAGGGCATTGTTGAAATAGCGGTGGGTATCTTGGTCGGTGCAACCCTGGGCGATCGCCCCGTAATATTCCACCACATTGGCCTGGGCACCTGTTTCCGCAATGACTAAACAGCGGGACTGCATTGCCGTCGGTTGATCGCCACCGTTGCCCACAAATAGCAATTGGATTGACTGCTCAACGCTGGTGTTTTTCGGCACCCAAACAATGGCAAGATCATCAAGACCCGCATCATTCAAGGCGGCAAACACATCCAGTTGCTCGGTCTGCTGGCCGAGATATTGGGCGATCGCCGCTTTTTTGTCTACCGTTAATGCCGTGAGATTACCGACAAAAACGCCATCAGGTAATCCCGAAACACGGGACTGATCAGGCGCGTAGTGGCCATTCACAAATACCAAACGACTGTTGGCTGTTTCCGGCAGGGCAAAAACATCTAAATCTGCCGCCGTCAGGGTCGTCGGTTGGGCTGCTTGGAAAGTCGTATGTTTGAGCACCGATAAATCCGTTACGCGCCAGGCTTCATCCCGTCGAGTTGGGAATTTTTCTTGGCGAACTCGTTCAACGCCTTTGTCACGGACGGCTTGAAATTCTGCTGCTTTGTTTTGGTCGCGTAATTCGAGAAACTTTTCAAGATTGGGATCGACTTCTGTCGGTTGGCTCTGGGAAAAGGCGATCGCCGCTGTCATAGTACCGCTAGACATCGTTACACAACCCCCGCAGCCATTTCTTGATCGAGGAAATCATAGCCCGTTGCTTCTAGTTCCAGGGCGAGTTCTTTACCACCACTTTTCACAATTCGGCCATCGTACATCACATGGACAAACTGGGGCGTGATGTAATCCAGTAACCGTTGGTAGTGGGTGATTAAAAGAAACGCATTATCCGGGTTTGCCAAGTGATTAACCCCTTCCGCCACAATCCGTAGCGCATCAATATCGAGGCCAGAATCAATCTCATCTAGAATACCGAGACTCGGCTCCAACAAAGCCATCTGCAAGATTTCATTGCGTTTTTTCTCTCCCCCAGAAAAGCCTTCGTTTAAGCTTCTTTCGAGGAAACTGGGATTCATTTTGACCACTTCGAGTTTTTCTTCGATCAAATCCTCAAAATCAAAGGCATCAATCTCTTCTTTGCCCTGATGCTTGAGCTTGGCATTGTAGGCAACCCGCAGGAAATCAAGGTTGCTCACCCCAGGAATTTCGAGCGGATACTGAAATGCAAGGAAAATACCATCTAAAGCCCGTTCTTCTGCTTCTTTTTCCAGAAGATTTTCGCCTTTGTAGATAATTTCACCGCCAGTGACTTCATACTCAGGGTGCCCCGCAATAATTTTTGATAGGGTACTTTTCCCTGAACCGTTCCGGCCCATAATCGCGTGGATTTCTCCCGCTTTGATTTCTAGGTTGACTCCCTTTAGGATCGGCTGACCATCGACGGTCGCAGTCAAATCTTTAATCGCTAAAATAACGTCGCTCATTGCCTTCGATTGCTTATTTTTGAACTAAAAAAACGAATACTTACTTTCTGTTAATGCTTGATGTCTGACACTAGCCAACGGTGCCTTCAAGTTTGAGACTGAGAAGTTTGTCCGCTTCGGCGGCAAATTCCATCGGCAACTCACTGAGGACATCCTTACAGAAGCCACTAACGAGCATCGAAATGGCATCCTCTTCGGCGATGCCCCGTTGGGCAAAATAAAAGAGCTGCTCTTCCCCAATTTTTGCGGTGGAGGCTTCATGTTCCACCTTGGCATTTTGGTTATCCACTTGGATATAGGGGAAGGTATTGGCCTCCGCCGTATCGCCAATGAGCATCGAATCACACTGGGAGTAGTTGCGCGCCCCGTCAGCTTTAGGGTGCATTTTCACCAAGCCTCGGTAGCTGTTTTTCGATTTGCCCGCAGAAATTCCCTTGGAGATGATCGTACTACGGCTGTTTTTACCGATGTGGATCATTTTGGTGCCTGTGTCGGCCTGTTGGTGATTATTCGTCAGAGCAATGGAATAAAATTCACCCACAGAATTGTCCCCAAGGAGCACACAACTGGGGTATTTCCAGGTGATTGCTGAACCAGTTTCTACTTGGGTCCAGGAAATTTTTGAGTTAACGCCCTTACAGAGGCCCCGCTTCGTGACGAAGTTATAGATACCACCTTTGCCGTTTTCGTCACCCGCAAACCAGTTTTGGACGGTGGAATATTTGATGTCAGCGTTATCGAGGGCAACCAACTCAACTACAGCAGCATGGAGCTGATTGGTATCGAACATTGGCGCGGTACAACCTTCTAGGTAGCTCACAGAGGCACCTTCTTCGGCGATGATCAGGGTCCGCTCAAATTGACCGGTTTCCCCGTCATTGATCCGAAAATAGGTGGACAACTCCATCGGGCATTTTACGCCTTTGGGAATGAAGACAAAGGAACCATCACTAAATACGGCGGAGTTTAGGGCCGCAAAGTAGTTGTCAGAAGTGGGCACAACGGTGCCGAGATATTTTTTGACCAGGTCTGGGTATTCCTGTAGTGCTTCGGAAATGGAGCAGAAAATGACGCCGTGCTTGGCGAGGTCTTTTTTGAAGGTGGTGGCGATGGAAACGCTATCAAAAACGGCATCTACAGCGACATTGGATAGACGCTTTTGTTCGGAAAGGGGAATGCCCAATTTTTCAAACGTTTCTAGGAGGGCCGGGTCAATTTCGTCTAGGCTCTCGATCTTTTTGGTTTCTTTTTTGGGGGCTGCGTAGTAAACGATGTCTTGGTAGTCGATGGGGGGATATTTAACGTGAGCCCATGCCGGTTCGGACATTTTGAGCCATTGGTGGTAAGCCTTGAGACGAAACTCCAGCATAAAGTCCGGTTCGTTTTTCTTCGCGGAAATTAAGCGAACGACATCTTCGCTGAGGCCACGGGGAATTTTTTCCGTCTCGATATCTGTGACGAAACCATATTTATAGGGCTGATTGACAAGGGTTTTGACGGTCGCACTCATGCTGGGGTCAGTCTCTCTACAGAATGGGTAATGCTTTCTGGGTTTGGCGTTGTCGGATTGAGAAAACGCGATATGATTAGTTTAACAACTGTTTGGTTGTTTTAGTTTCTATTCAAGGTACTTTAACAACAAAAAAGTTGTCAAATATTTGTGGTAGATCTTGTCTGACGGCTTATCCATGACCCTTTCTGACACCCGCACCGAAACCCGTTCAACGAAGCATGACATTTTGGAATATTTATTGAAACATGGTCAAGTTAAGGCTGTGCAGTTGGCGAAATCTTTACAAATTAGCCCCCAGGCGGTGCGGCGTCACCTAAAAGATTTAGAGGAAGAAGGTCTCATTGAACACCGGGCGAAGCAGGAGGGTTTGGGCCGTCCTAATTATTTTTATGGTCTAAGTCGAGCAGGGCGCGATCGCTTTCCGAACCGCTATAACGATTTTGCGGTGTCTTTTTTGGATACCTTGGCAGAGACTGCGGGGGAAGAACAGGTCAAAGAAGTGCTCCGCAAACAGTGGCAAAAGAAGGCCCACAGTTACCGCGATCGCCTTGGGGATGGTTCTTTGCCAGAGCGTTTAGCCCGTTTGGTCAATTTGCGCAAAGAAGAAGGCTACATGGCGGAGGTCATTCCTGCGACGGACCATGGCCATCATGGTTTTTTATTGACGGAACACCATTGTGCGATCGCCGATGTGGCGGAGTCCTTCCCGGTGGTGTGTGGTAACGAATTAGAGATGTTCGAGGAAATTTTGCCTGACTGTACTGTGACCCGTACCCAGTGGATCAACGAAGGGGAACACCAGTGCGGCTACATCATCCAAGCCAAAGCTTAACCCAACAAAAACATTAGCTCTGACATTGGGGACAAAAATGGGTCGATCGTCCACCAAGCTTGATCCGTTCGATGGGATGACTACAGACCCGACAAGGTTCCCCCGTGCGTCCATAGGTGAGGGCCATGCCGCCATAGTTGCCGTTGGTGCCCGTGGTGCTCACAAAATCGCTAAAGGTCGTTCCCCCCTGGGAAATAGAGGTTTCTAGGACTTCAACAATTGCTTTATGTAGCCTCTCGATTTCTGACATCTTTAAGCTACTGGCCTTGCGGGTGGGATGAATGCCTGATTTAAACAGTGCTTCGTCAGCATAAATATTGCCTAAGCCCGTCACGATGCTTTGGTCGAGTAAAAATGTTTTCATTGGCCGCTGACGTTTGTTGCAGAAATTGGCCAGCAGATCAGCCGTAAAATCTGGGGAAAGCGGTTCCACACCCAAGCGTGTCAGCCCTGTAATCACGGATTCCACAGGTGTTCCCGTCGGTACCCACCAAATTTGTCCAAAGGTGCGCAGATCGACAAATCTCAATTCGCGATCGCCTTCTAGGAAAAACCGCAGGCGGGTGTGCTTTTGCACAGGAATATTTGGGGTAGTCCAGAGAAATTTTCCCGTCATCCGCAGATGGACTCCCAGGGTAGAAGTATCAGACAGTTTTCCGAGTAAATACTTGCCGCGCCGTTGCCAGTTTTTAATTATTAAACCTTGAATCGCGCCTAGGAAATGGTCGTGATCTGGGGGATAGGCCAGGGTTTTTCCCAAGAGAATTTCGGCCCCTGTGAAGCGCTGATTCAAACTAATCTGCATTAGACCGCGACGAACGGTTTCCACCTCTGGTAGTTCTGGCATATTGTCCCTCAACAAATGTTTTGGGACAATATAGCAGGGGACTCCAGAGAAAAGTTTTGCGATCGCCTTGCTCCATCCTCTATTTTGGAAACATCAAATTTTTCTCCCCCGAACATCATCATGTCGAAGGTTATTGTCACAGGCACTGCGGGATTTATTGGCTCTAGCCTCGCGGAAACCCTACTCCAGCAAGGGATCACGGTGGTAGGCATTGACCAAGTGAATAACTATTACGACACCACCCTCAAGCGCAAAAATTTAGCGGCCCTCGCTCAGTACCAAAACTTCCAACTGATCGAAGCAGATATTCAGCATCTCGATTGGGAAGACCTTCTTCAAGGCGTGAGTGTGGTTTACCATCAGGCGGCCCAAGCGGGGGTACGAGCCAGTTGGGGCATCGGCTTTCGAGATTACACCGAACGAAATATTAATTCCACCCAGGTGATGCTGGAGGCGGCGAAAAAAGTCGGCACCCTGGAGCGCTTTGTCTATGCAGGAACTTCCTCAGTTTATGGCGATGCGGAAACCATGCCCACCCCAGAAACCATTTGTCCCCAGCCCGTCTCTCCCTATGGCATCACAAAATTGGCGGCGGAACGGCTTTGCTGGCTCTATCTGAAAAATTATGATGTTCCGGTTACATCCCTGCGTTATTTCACGGTGTATGGCCCCAGGCAACGGCCCGATATGGCGTTCCATAAGTTTTTCCGGGCGGCAATCCTAGGGGAAACCATCGGTATCTATGGCGATGGCAAACAGACCCGTGACTTTACCTATATCAGCGATGCAGTCCAGGCGAATTTGCTAGCAGCCCAGGAACCAAAGGCGATTGGCGAAATTTTTAATATTGGTGGGGGCAGTCGGGTAATTTTAAATGATGTGCTCGATGAAATTGACCAGATCGTTGGTCAGCCGATTCCCCGGAACTATGGTGATCGCGCCCGGGGGGATGCTAGACATACCAGCGCCGATGTGACCAAGGCGAAAACGATTTTAGGGTATGACCCCCAGGTGCAACTCAGCGAGGGCTTGCGGCGAGAATGGGATTGGATTCAAAGTCTGTATTAGTTTGTATTTAAGAAAATCCCTGAGGCGAATTGATTATGGCGCAAAATTTACCGGCTCCCCCCCAACCTTTGCCCGATGAACTTTGGGGCGAAAATTGGCGTTTTGGCAGTATCCCTGCTGGGGACTTTTGGGATCTGTTTGGCGATCGCCCGATCCCGATTGTGTCACTACCGGAAGAGTTACAGCCCGTGAAATTGGGGTTGGCCTCTAACGTGCTGATTCCGGGGACGATTATTTATGGCGGCCGGCAGTCGATGCAGTTAGCCCTGTGGCTCCAGGAACAGCAACCCCAAACGGTTTTTTACCAAGAAACGGAGGCCAACCTCGCGGGCGGACTTGTGTTAACCGGGGCCGATACCCAACGGTGGGTGATCATGACTTTCTACGACGAGGCGATCGCCAGCGCCGGCCAACGCTACCAACAACGACTCCAGCAGGCCCAAGGTTTACATTTCCTTTTAGTACAACCGGACGATTCCGATGTGACCCACACGGCCCTTTGGCTCCTGAAGGCTTAGGCATTAACGCGAATTTGCCCCAATAAAAAGCGATCGCCACCTGAGAGGAATAGGAGAAGGGCGATCGCCGACAATTTTTGATAATTTTTTCAGGACTATTTTGAGACGAATAGACTTGCCTCTAGCCTTCCGTCAATTTGTCAAATAGATTGTCTTTCACGAGCATTTGCCGAAACATTTCCAACAAAAATTCTTGGGCTTGTTCTAGGCTCAGGTCTTGGGTACGGGTTTCAAAGATTTGTACCTGTAGCCTTTGTTCGAGGGTCAAGTTTGTTTCCGGGGACATGGGCAGCTCCTTGCCAATAATTCTGGCGAATATTGCGAATGTCTCTACTGCATTTAATCTAACCCCTGTCAATTGTTCTGTCAAAATTGAAACAAACTGAAACAATGAGGCGATCGCCCATTTCCTAAGGAGCAGCCCGAAATTCGTTAAGCTGAAAGATGTTTTTAACAGATACCGATAAAACGATATTTTTGTAATCAGCCAAGACCCAGAGGACAATTTTTCGATATGCAAAGCTTTGCAGATGCCAAGGAATTTTTCCAATTCAGTGCCGGACAATGGCAGTCTCGACGCGTTACCCACCATCTCCCCTTCCGACGGGCTGAATCTGGTGGCTCTAATATCCAAGTCGAAACCCTCGAAAAAGACGACCCCCGGATCATTGAAATTTGCCAGATGCACGATATGGATGCCAGCCTCAGTGTCGGTGGTTCCTATGTCACCTGGGCCGGAACGATGCAGTGGGACAAAGATGATGAAAACCACGAAGGCAGCACTGTTTTTGCCCTAATCCCCGATGCCGATAATCCTCGCCAAGGAAAATTACTACGGGAACGCGGTTATGCGGAAATTGTCCCCGTCGCTGGTGAATATCACCTCGATCATGAAGAGGGCCTCGTTTTGACCACCGAATACGAAACCATGACGATCTACGAACGGTTTTGGTTCGCCAACCCGGATCTACGCCTGCGTACCAGCACCGTGAAACGTTTTGGGGGCTTTAATACAACAACTTTTTGTATGGAAGAACGCATCCAAACCTCCCCGGCAACGGCGACTGCTACTCCAGAAACCAGTCTCCTTTACGCCATTAGCGGTTGGTAGTGGGTCAATTCCCAGTCATTGTTCGTCACAATAACGTCCGTGTTGCCGCAGTCAAAAAGATTCCGCTTGTCCATAGGCTTTCGGGGCAAACAGTGTTAGCATAGTAGACTGCAATATTTGTATTTTATTTTCTACAAAAACAGATTATGGCTTTAACGCAAGAGCGTAAACAGGAACTCATGGGCGAGTATCAGGTACACGAAACTGATACTGGGTCTGCGGATCTCCAAGTGGCCTTCCTCACGGAGCGCATTAACCAACTGACCGAACACCTCAAGGTCAACAAAAAAGACCATTCCTCCCGGCGTGGTTTGTTAAAAATGATTGGGAAACGGAAGCGCCTTTTACAATTTATTAAATCTAACGACCAAGAACGTTATCAAACCTTGATTGGTCGCCTCGGAATTCGTCGTTAAGTTTTTACCGAACCCATGTCCTCTGAACCGAAGCGAGATCGACTCCCCTTCGAGCCCAAGCAAACGAAGCAAAAGGCTCCCAAAAAGCCCCCGGCAACGGCAACAACCCAGTCTAGTTCAGGATCCAATTCACCGAGGCGATCGCCAAAGGATGAGGCCAGTTTATCGGCGATCCCCGATGCGGTGAGCAAACGGATGATTCGTCGGATGGCCTTATTTTCTGGGATTCCCACGGCCTTGGGGGTCACTTCCTTCGTGGTGTCTTACTATATTGTTTCCCGCGAACTTCTGGAGTTGCCCACCATTGCCGTGCTGCTGGTGAGCCTAGGCTGTTTCGGTTTGGGGGTTGTGGGGCTGAGCTACGGCATTCTCTCCACTTCCTGGGATGAAAATCGTCCAGGGAGTCTTTTCGGTTGGGAAGAATTTAGTCTTAACCTTGGTCGGATGGTTCAGGCCTGGCGTGCTAGTCGCCGGGAAGCCCGCAGCAAATCTTAAAGTTTTGACCCTTGGTTTTTCAGGGTTTCCGAGCTTAAATGTCACGTATGCAGCCTTGTCGGTTATCAAAATTTTCTCAGGTGAATGTGTCAAGATAAGACTGGGAGGGTGGCGATCGCCGACAACTTAGTTTTTAAGAACGTTATCCATAAAAAGCGCCCTATTACATCGTTATTTCATAAATAAAATTTCTTTTACCTGTCGTAATTTTCGAGGAAATACCATGATCGTAGTCATGAAAGTTGGCACTCCTGAAGCCGAAATCAACCGTTTGGGGAGTGAGCTTAAAGAATTAGGCCTGACTCCCGAAAAAATTGTTGGGGCCCACAAAGTGGTCATCGGCCTAGTGGGAGATACTGCCACTTTTAATATTGAACTGATCCAGGAAATGAGCCCCTGGATCGAAAGCGTACTCCGAGTCGAAAAGCCCTTTAAGCGGGTCAGTCTTGAGTACCGTCATGGTCAATACAGCGAGGTCGTTGTCCCCACTCCGAACGGGGATGTCACCTTCGGCCCCAATCATCCTGTGGTTGTCGTCGCTGGCCCTTGCTCCGTCGAAAACGAAGAAATGATCGTTGAAACTGCCCTCCGGGTTAAAGCGGCAGGGGCAAAATTCCTCCGGGGTGGGGCGTACAAGCCGAGAACTTCTCCCTACGCATTCCAGGGCCACGGCGAAAGCGCTTTGGAATTGTTGGCAGCAGCGCGGGAAGCCTCCGGTCTAGGGATTATCACGGAAGTGATGGACACGGCGGATGTCGAAAAAATTGCTGAAGTTGCCGATGTGCTCCAGATCGGGGCGCGCAATATGCAAAACTTTGCGCTTCTGAAGAAAGTGGGGGCCCAAAACAAGCCTGTGTTATTGAAGCGTGGGATGGCTGCCACCATTGACGATTGGTTAATGGCTGCAGAATATATTCTGGCTGAAGGTAACTCCCAGGTGATCCTCTGTGAACGGGGCATTCGGACCTTCGACAGTAAGTACACGCGCAACGTTTTGGATCTATCGGTGATCCCGGTGCTGCGCAGTTTGACCCACTTACCGATGATGATCGATCCGAGCCACGGTACGGGTAAGTCGGAATTTGTCCTCTCGCTGGCTAAGGGGGCGATCGCCATTGGCACGGATTCGCTAATGATTGAAGTCCACCCTAATCCGAAGAAGGCCCTTTCCGATGGCCCTCAATCTCTCACCCCAGACGCTTTCGACCAGGTCATGAAAGAACTGGCAGAGGTCGAAAAATTAACGGGACGTGGCCAAAAGGAATTGGCAACGGTTTAAAGCCCCTGTGATGGCTGGTTAACGTCAGTACCCCAACGTGATATCCCTGCTACTTGGAGTGGGGATTTTTTATTTACAAGTCAAGGTTGCCGTAAAAATCTTGACCGTTGTAGCTTAAAGGAAGGCACCGGAAGGAATTTAAGGTGATGGAAAAAATGGCACAGCAAGCGGACGTTTTAATTTTGGGAGGCGGGATCATTGGCTTGGCGATCGCCGTCGAATTGCAGCAACAGGGTTGTGCAGTGACCATTCTAAATCGCAACTTCACCGAGGCTGCCTGCCATGCCGCTGCCGGAATGCTCGCCCCGGAGGCCGAAGGCTTAACGGGAACGATGCTCGAACTGGGGCGGCGATCGCGCAATATGTATGCCGACTGGTGCCGCAAAATTGAGCAACTCAGTGGCGTCGATGTGGGTTACTTGCCCTGCGGTATTTTTGCGCCCAAATCCGTTGCCCCGAGCCAAACTACGACCGATAGTGCTTCCGTTTGGCTCGACCGCGCCCAACTGGCCCACCATGAACCGGGTTTTGGCGATGGAGTGGTGGGAGCCTGGTGGCACCCCGAAGACGGTCAAGTAGACAACCGCCGTCTCAGCCAAGCCCTACTCCAAGCGGCACGGGGTTTGGGGGTGGTGATTAAAGAAGGCGTCACTGTTTTGGGTCTTCAACAAATCCAAGGGCAAGTGCAGGCAGTGCAGACCGATCAAGGGCTCTTCCAAGCGAGCCATTATGTTTTAGCCGCAGGTTCCTGGTCGAGTCAGATTATCCCCCTGCCCGTTTTCCCGATCAAAGGGGAAATGATGTCCCTGAGGATGCCGAACCCTGAGGCCCTCCGGCGGGTGATTTTTGGTGATAACCTGTACCTCGTGCCGCGCACCAATGGCACCCTGATTATTGGGGCCACCGCAGAAACTGTGAAGTGGCAACCCAACAATACCCCCCAAGGGATCCAAACCCTCCTCAATAAAGCCATTCAACTGCTGCCGAAACTCAAAGATTGGGAAATCACAGAACTCTGGTGGGGCTTTCGTCCTGCAACCCCCGATGAAAAACCAATTCTGGGGGCGTCTCCCTGTGAAAATCTCACCTACGCTACGGGCCATTACCGCAATGGTATTTTACTGGCTCCGATCACAGCAAAACTCATTGGCGATCGCCTGATCCGCAACCAAGAAGATTCCCTCCTCCAACATTTTTCTTACCAACGCTTTTTAGACAACTCAACCCATCAAACCATGCAAAACGGTCACAACAGTCAGAATGGTCAAAACGGTTCAATGCCGAGCTTTTTTATCAGCCCTAAAACCACAACTGCAACGCCAAACTCCACAGAAACCCCGGATCAGCTGGTCATTGCCGGTCGTCGCTTTACTTCCCGCTTAATGACAGGGACGGGGAAATATCCTTCGATTCCCGCAATGCAACAAAGCGTTGAGGCCAGCGGTTGCGAAATTGTCACGGTGGCAGTGCGTCGCGTCCAAACCAAAGCCCCAGGCCACGAAGGACTCGCCGAAGCCCTCGACTGGCAAAAAATTTGGATGCTCCCCAATACCGCAGGGTGTAAAACGGCCGAAGAAGCGATTCGGGTGGCCCGTTTAGGTCGGGAAATGGCCCGCTTATTAGGCCAAGAGGATAATAACTTTGTCAAACTAGAAGTGATCCCCGATGCTCGCTACCTGCTGCCAGATCCCATCGGTACCCTCGAAGCCGCAGAACAATTGGTCAAAGAAGGCTTTGCGGTGCTGCCCTATATTAATGCCGACCCCCTCCTGGCGAAACGGTTAGAGGAAGTGGGCTGTGCTACGGTGATGCCCCTCGGTTCTCCCATTGGGTCTGGCCAGGGGATTCAAAATGAAGCCAATATCAAAATTATTATTGAACAGAGCAAGGTTCCCGTGGTGATTGATGCAGGCATTGGCTCCCCTAGTGAAGCTGCCTATGGGATGGAATTAGGCGCCGATGCACTACTGGTCAATTCGGCGATCGCCCTCGCCAAAGATCCTGTGCAAATGGGTCGGGCCATGGGGCTAGCCACCACGGCTGGCCGCCTCGCGTACCTTGCTGGGCGCATTCCGGTTCAACATATTGCCAGTGCCAGTTCTCCCCAAACTGGACTTGTCAGCACCTAAGTCCTTCCCGTTGATTTAATGCGGCGATCGCATCATCAATATTCTGATTTCGCAAAAGCCAGACAGGCCCGTAGTTAACACTACAAAATCTCCCTGGTTGAATGTTTACCTTGGTCAAATCACCCTGGATATCCAGTCGATGCCCATAGCAACATCAGTATTGAAATCAGGATTAACTCCATGACTGACGCCGCCACAATCCAAAAAATCAAACTCACAAAAATCGAACAAGCGAAGCAAGCAAAACCTGGCTTAGCGATTAAAGATGAGTTGGCAACCCTGGCCCAGGCTGGCTGGGAAGCCATGGATCAAGATGACTTAATCATTCGTCTTAAATTTCTGGGACTTTTCCATCGACCGGTGACCCCAGGCAAATTTATGTTGCGTCTACGGACTCCCCACGGCATCCTCAACAGTGCCCAAGTACGAGCCCTCGCAGAAATTGTGCAACGTTATGGCGAAGACGGGAGTGCCGATATCACCACCCGCCAGAACATCCAATTGCGCGGCATTCGTCTGGAAGATACCCCAGAGATTTTGACGAAATTAAAGCAAGTGGGCCTCACAACAATACAATCTGGCCATGATAATGTGCGCAATATTACAGGGTCTCCCGTCGCGGGTATTGATCCCGAAGAATATTTTGATACCCGCGAACTCGCGGCCCAACTTCAAAATATGATCACCAACTACGGTGAAGGCAGTCTCGAATTTAGTGACCTCCCCCGGAAGTTTAATATCTGCCTAGAAGGAGCTCCCGATAATTCTTCCCACGTAGAAATCAATGACATTGGCTTTGTGCCGGCTTTTAAGGATGGGCAATTTGGCTTTAATGTGCTTGTCGGCGGATATTTTTCCGCCCAACGCCAAGCCGAAGGGATTGCGATTAATGTTTGGGTTCCCCCCAACGAAGCCGTCCTCGCGGTCAGTCGCGGCATCTTAGCGCTCTATACCCGCCACAGTGCCGAGGAAGGTCTACGGGGTAATCGCGCGAAAGCCCGGGTGTTATGGCTTGTCGAAGCCTGGGGTGTCGATGCTTTCCGGGCGAGATTAGAAGCAGAAATTGGTCAATCCTTAGAACCAGCAGCCCCAGAACACGCTTTAACCATGGATAAGCGGGATCACATCGGTGTCTATGCCCAAAAGCAAGCAGGCTACCACTATGTAGGCTTGCATGTCCCCGCCGGACGCCTGACCGCAGAGGATATGTTTGAGGTAGCACGCTTGGCAGAAACCTATGGCAATGGCGAAATTCGGGCCACAGTAGAAGAGAACTTTATTATTCCCTACGTTAAAAGCGAAAACATTGATGCGCTGCTCCAGGAACCGTTACTAGAAAAATTCTCGGTGAATCCTTCAACCCTGGTACGTTCCTTTGTGTCTTGTACAGGGAATCGTTACTGCAACTTTGCCCTTGTGGAAACGAAGGAACAAGGGTTGGCGCTGGCCCGTGAACTGGATGCCGAATTAGAGATTCCCCAACGGGTACGGATGCATTGGACTGGCTGCCCAAATTCCTGTGGCCAGGCCCAGGTGGGCGATATCGGCTTTATCGGGTCTAAGGCAAAGGTTGATGATGCGATTGTCGAAGCGGTCAATGTGCTCACTGGGGGGACAGTCGGCAAGCATGCCAGCCTCGGGGCGCTAGTAGCCCAGAAAGTGCCCTGTGGAGATACTCTCAAAGCAACCGTGAAGAACATTTTAATTGAACAGTTTGGGGCAACGCCAAAGTCGAAGTAGACCGAGGTCTTCTCAATTTCGCTTGTTTACAGCTCTAGTCTGAAAAACTATCCCACAGAATCGATCAGTGACTCTGTGGTTTTTTTTGTTGGGCAGATTTTGTGGAGACAGGCAAACTAAATTTTTTCGCTGACCCAGATTCGATAGAGCTTACCATTTGCATCTTTTAACCAGTGGGCCACAAGGCGGGTAGGGACATTTCGATCTGTTTTGAAAGGAAAAGGGATCGCAGTTTGGGTGGTTGGATTAGCAACATAATGCATGGTTCAAGTCTCCTGGACACGCCAATAGGTAATGAAAGGATTAAGTCATAATTTACTTTTTCTTAACCTTGGCTTTAGTATACACCGAAGCTTTTTGAAAATTTTCCTTATATCGGCGTTTTAAAACGGAAAAGCTTCTGGGAGTGCAGTTAATCTATTCTTAACCTTAAGCGGGATTGGGGGCGATCGCCTTGCATTTAGAGGTGGCATTAGACGAGGAATCCAAAGGAAGCCGCTTTTTAATTATTCGTTACAAACTTCATGAAAAATCACATTCACCAAGGCTGAAAATGCCCCGATTCAGGTTAGTCTGGAATACTAGTTTGACCTATGCCAACCTAAAGAAGCCTTGTAAAATAAGCCTTTGGGCCATCAGGTAGACCCTTTTAATAAATCGATAAACCTTCTTCCCACGCAACCATGACAGCTTTGCAAACAGAATCCACCAATGCCAGCCCATCTAAGCCTGTGCCCCCTAGTGATTCCAAAGAACGGGTGAGCCAGTTTATGCAGCAAATCCAGGACAAAATTTGTCAGGGATTGGAGGCAGCCGACGGAAAAGGAAAATTTCAGGAAGATTCTTGGCAGCGACAGGAGGGCGGCGGCGGTCGTTCTCGGGTAATGCGTGAGGGGAATGTCTTCGAACAAGGGGGGGTCAACTTCTCTGAGGTATGGGGCGATCAACTGCCGCCTTCGATTTTGAAGCAGCGCCCTGAAGCGGCAGGCCACGGGTTCTATGCCACAGGCACATCAATGGTTTTGCACCCCCACAATCCCTATATCCCAACGGTTCACCTCAATTACCGCTACTTTGAAGCTGGCCCTGTCTGGTGGTTTGGCGGTGGGGCAGATTTAACGCCCTATTATCCCTTTGCGGAGGATGCGGCTCACTTCCACAAAACCTACCAAGCCGCCTGCGATCGCCACCACAAAGAGTATTACAACGTCTTTAAGCGCTGGTGTGATGAATACTTTTATCTGAAGCACCGGGACGAAACCCGTGGGGTTGGCGGGTTATTTTTTGACTATCAAGATGGCACTGGGGAACTGTACAAAGGCCCCCATCCTGATAAGGCGGCCGCTGCCTACAGTAAGGATTTAGGGGAACAACCCCAGCGCAGTTGGGAAGATCTCTTTGCTTTCGTGCAAGACTGTGGTGGTTCGTTCCTTGATTCCTATGTGCCGATCATTGAGCGGCGACGCGATACAGAATATGGCGATCGCGAGCGGCAATTCCAGCTCTACCGCCGGGGCCGCTACGTAGAATTTAACCTCGTCTATGACCGGGGAACTATTTTCGGCTTGCAGACCAATGGCCGTACCGAATCGATTCTGATGTCTTTACCGCCCCTAGTGCGTTGGGAATACAGCTATAGCCCGGAGCCTGGCACCCCAGAGGCCGAACTCTATGAACGGTTCCTCAAACCCCAAGACTGGGCCAACTGGCAAGCTTAAATAGATCTCTTATAAAAAGATCTAAGGCGAAAAAATTGAGGCGATCGCCGGGGAAAATCTGGGGTCATGGACGCCGGAATTTCCCCAGAATTTTGATTTGGGGCATAATAGCTCAGGTATTACCGGAAAAGTCCAACACCAGGGGTGGCCATTCAAGCCGCTTTGGGGTGTTGCTCACCACTGCCCGGTCAATTTTATTGTGCCCTAGAGAACGATTGATGCGGGTTACACCGAGAACACTACAAAACTATAAAAAAACAGCGCGACCCATTGTGACCCTGACAGCTTGGGACTATGCGATCGCCCGCTTAGTTGATCAAGCCGGGGTCGATGTCATCCTGGTGGGGGACTCCCTCGCAATGGTAGCCCTTGGCTATGAAAATACCCTACCCGTGACCCTAGAGGCGATGATTCACCATACCCAGGCTGTTTGTCGGGGGGTCAAAAATGCCCTCGTGGTCAGTGATCTACCTTTTTTAACCTACCAAGAAAGCCTCTCCCAGGCGATCCATACAGCAGGCCGAATTCTCAAGGAAACCACCGCCCAGGCGATCAAATTAGAAGGGGGACATCCAGCCATGGCCGAAACGGTGGAACGTCTCACCCGATTAGGGGTACCGGTGATGGGTCATGTGGGCTTAACGCCCCAATCAGTGCATACCCTGGGTTATCGGCAACAGGGCAATACAGAAATAGAAGCGACGCGGGTGATCCAAGAGGCGATCGCCCTCGAACAGGCCGGGGCCTTTGCGGTGGTCTTAGAGCATATTCCGGCGACCCTGGCGCAGACGATTACCGAAAAACTGACAATTCCCACCATTGGCATCGGGGCAGGACGCCATTGCGATGGTCAAGTGCTGGTCACGGCGGATCTTTTGGGCCTCAGTGAAAAAGCGCCGCCCTTTGCGAAACAATATTTAGACCTAGGCAACCTTATTACCGACGCAGTCCAACGCTATAGCGATGATGTTCGTACGCAGCAGTTTCCGCCCCATGTGGGCTCCTAGATTTCTGGTATTCGGGGCAGGGGTACTCATGGGCATGGCCTCGGCCCCCGTCGAAGCTTGGTATCTAGCCTGGATCGCCCTAATTCCCCTCTGGATCTATCTTGGGCGATCGCCCCAAAGGAATGAGCGGCCCCAGTCCGGTCAGGATCAGAAAAGATTACGGTCTGTTCGTCATTTTTACCAGAAATACAAACAGCCCCTCTGGTTGAGTTTTTATTGGGGTTTGGGATACCAGGGCTTTACGCTGTTTTGGATTACAGGGATTCACCCGATGACCTGGATGGGGGTTCCTTGGCTGTGGAGTTTGGCGATCGCCATCGTTTGCTGGATCATTATTACTCTGTGGGGGGCTGGCATCCCGGTACTCTGGATGTTGGGGATGGTTTGCTTCGAGGCATTTCGATCCACCTTCGGGCCTTTGAGCTTTGCTGGACGACTTTACCGGATTATTTACGGGGCATCTTTGTGGTGTGTGATCGAATATCTCTGGAGCCAGAGTGATCTTTTTTGGCATTTCCTCGCCTTTAGCCAGAGTCCCCATAATTTAGCGATCTTACAATTGGCCCAACTGTCGGGATTCACCACCATTTCTTGGTTAATTGTGTTGGTGAATGGCTGCCTTGCGGAAGCCTGTTTTGATGTGACTGGGACTGTGCGCCTCCACCGTTGTAGTGGCCTGCTGGGGGGACTAAGCCTGATCCTTTTGGGAGTTGCCCACTTGATCGGTTGGGTGCTGCTGCAGACAACGCCCGTCACCAGTGATGCCCCGGCCCAAATCGGCATTATCCAGGGGAATATTCCCAACGAAATTAAACTCTATCAAGATGGCAATCAGTTGGCGATCGCCAATTATCGCGCGGGCTATGAAACCCTGGCCCAACAGCCCCTAGACTTGATTATCACTCCAGAAACGGCCTTACCTTTCCGTATTGAACAAATTCTCCAAGCAACCTTTTGGCCCCGGTTAATCCGCACAGAAAAGATCCCCCTCGTCCTGGGAGCTTTTGGCAGTGAGGCGAATAATTTTACCAACAGCCTATTTACCCTTGATCGCCAAGGCTACGTGTTAAGCCGCTACAACAAACAGCGCCTCGTGCCCCTGGGGGAATATATTCCCTTTGAAGCTGTTCTGGGTAAGATCATTAACCGCCTGTCGCCCCTCGATACCCACCTGGTACGGGGCCAAAACCCGGCAGTGATGCAAACACCCCTCGGCCCAGCCACCGTTGCCATCTGCTATGAGTCCGCCTATCCAGAACATTTTCGTCGCCAAACCGCCGCCGGGGGAGAATTCATTATTGTGGCTTCTAACGATGCCCACTACAGCGAAACAATGCCAGCCCAACACCATGCCCTCGATGTGATGCAGGCGATCGCCAATGGCCGCTGGTTAATTCGGGCTAACAATACGGGTCATTCGGGTGTGATTGACCCCACCGGCAAAACCCTGTGGTTATCTTCCCTCAATGAATTTGTCACCCACAGCGCACAAATATATTTAAGCGATGAAAAAACGCCCTATGTCCGCTGGGGAAATTGGCTGGTTAAAGGCCAAGGCTTATTCCTCTTAGGAACAGGTCTGTATGGCTATATTAGCTATGCCCACAGAGCCAGAATGTAGGGAACTTGGGCAATACAAATAAACAATAAAAAAGGGGAGCTTTTCCCCTTGAGATCTTCTGAATTTTGCTGACTAGATCATTGCTAGAAAATGGACTTTAATCGGGCAAATTAAGGTCTTGCCCTTGGAGGGATTTTTCGATGTTGAACCGTTGCTCGGCATTACGAATAAAGTAGCCCCCCATCATTGCTGAGGCCAACAAGTGACCAAGCTGTTCGCGGCTCATATTGACCGATACATTAAATCCATCGGCGCTGGATAAAACACCTAATAACCCAACAATATTGCGTTCAATAACTTGGTTGACGGCCGGAGATTGGGGTTTTGACATGTGGGCAATCATCTCTGGAGACAAAGACTGGACATAATGCCAAAGCTCGTCTGAACCTTGTTGTTTGTTGCCTGTGAGACCATAAAAACTTTGGGCTTCGTTATTCACCAGTCTTTCCTCCTAGATGCTCAATGGGAGTGATGCGTTGAATCACTATGTTTTGATGCAATACTAACTAAGGCTAATGTAACAACTTATTGACAACCCAGAGGGGAGTGTAACCGAACTTTTGCGGTGTCATTTTTACGATTTTCTCCCCCCAGGCGATCGCCTAATCATGTTTTGCTTGGAGAATTAACTGGCTAAATATTCGCCCATTTCCGCTTTCCGTTTGCGGAGTTTGGCGAGGGCTTCCCGTTCAATTTGGCGTACCCGCTCCCGGCTAATACTCAGGTGTTCGCCGATTTTTGCTAAGGTGTGGGGCGTCCCATCCCGGAGACCAAAACGTAGGGTTAAGACTTCCTGTTGTTGGGCGGTCAAGTCATTTAACATCCGCGCCAAATCCCGTTTTAAGGCAGCATGGGTCGCATAATCATCGGGGGTTAAACCATCATCTTCGAGGAGTTCGATTAGTTCTGTGTCGTTGTTATCACCAACCCGCAGGTCTAGAGAAAGAGGCTGACGGGATTTTTCGAGGTAGTCTCTGACTTGTTTGGTGGTTAAGCCTAGTTCATCAGCAAGTTCTGGGATTGAGGCAGAACGTCCGTTGGCCTGGGCAAGTTGGCGTTGGGCTTTTTTAATTTTATTGAGCTTTTCGGTAATGTGAATTGGTAGGCGGATGGTGCGACTCTTTTCGGCGATCGCCCGGGTAATGGCCTGCCGAATCCACCAATAGGCATAGGTAGAGAAACGATAACCTTTGGTCGGATCAAACTTTTCGACCCCCCGCTGCATGCCAATGGTGCCCTCTTGGATCAGATCGAGGAGATCCATATTGCGCTTAATGTATTTTTTAGCGACGGACACCACAAGACGAAGATTCGCTTCGACCATTTTTTGCTTTGCCTGCTTCCCTAGGAGTAGTTGCTTTTTTAACTCCCGCTGGGAAAGGTTTGCCGCCTGGGCCCATTCCTTGATGCTCGGCTCTTGCTCCTGTTTCTCTGCTAATTCGGCTTTAAGCTTCTCTAGGTTGACCATTTTCTGGACACGACGAGAATAAAGGACTTCCTCCTCGTGGGTTAAAAGGGGAACTCTTCCAATTTCTTTGAGGTAGGTACGGACAGGATCGGCGGAGTATTTGGCAGTTTTCATAGGTCAACTCGGCTAGAAAGGACGAAATTTAAAAAATGAAAATAAGAAGCTTCTCCCTAGACTGGATTTGCCAGGGCTGCGGAAAAATTGAGTTGTCCACTAAAGGAAACAGGCAAGGCGATCGCTGATGGAGTAGCAATTTAACCTTGGTGAAAAAACGAAAATTGAAATACTTAACTTTTATTTATGAACTTATCTTACCAAAAAATTAGAGTTTTATTAAGTTTGTTTAATAAATGTAAAGTTGCTGAGAATGGAAAATAGGCCGTAGGGAAACGACGGCGGACTAGGGATTCCGGGCAGAAATTAGGGCAATGGCGAGTCCTCTTGGGGTAAATAATCAGGGTTGCGTTTGGAAAATCCCCAAATAAACATGGCGGCGATCGCCGTAATCATCAGCCACTCAGGCACCACAAAGCTGGGATAAACCGCCTTGAGAAGAAGACGAACCCCCACAAAGCCCACGGTCACAAAGCCGGCATCTTCTAAGTTGGTAAATTCATCGAGCCAGCGGATAAACAGCCCCGCCAAAAACCGGAGGGTGAGCACGCCGATGGTGCCCCCAATCACAATCAGCCAAATGTCGTCCGCGACGGCGATCGCCGTTGTGACGCTATCGAGGGAAAAGGCTAAATCCGTGACCGCAATCATCGGGATCGCTTGCCAGAGAGACTTAAACTCTAGGCTGTGGTGGTGATTTTTATCATCTTCAGGAGACGTAAAGTAGCGAAAAACCAGCCACAACAAATACAATGCCCCCAAAAGTTCCACTTGCCAAAAATGGATCACCCAGGTTGCCGTGAAAATAAGGGTGATTCTGAGAATGTAAGCCACCATCAAACCAATGTTGAGGGCTTTGCGTTGTTGAGTCGGACTGGCTAACCCCTGGGCGATCGCCGCGAGAGCAATGGCATTATCGGCGGAAAGAACAGCTTCCAGGGCCACCAAAATCACGAGAATGAGAGACGTTTCTAAACTGAAATCTAACTGGGGATGAAGAATTTGCTCGAGCATGGGAAAAATTCGACACAGTAAACTTTTGAGAACAATTCAAGACAAAAAAAGACCGCCCGTCGGGTTGCTGTGGCGGCAAATAGGTCACCTTAAAGCCATTGTAAACAAACTATCCAGCCAACGGCAGAAACTTCTCAGAATCAGGATTGAAGCAATGCATCTTCGGTGAATGGGTCAAGGTTGGGGTGATATGTTGCGTCTTGTTACAAAACCTTGGGTAAATCAGAGGCAATATCGCAAATTAAGGGATAAACCTCAGTTTATATTCGGAGTTTTGAAAATTATGGGAATTTCTGATACCCAAGTATTGGTGGCCCTCGCCATTGCCCTCATTCCTGGTGTTTTGGCTTTCCGGCTCTCCACTGAGCTTTATAAGTAAATTTGTCTGAAGCTGCCCCAAGAGCAGAATTGAGGGTTCCGCACGGAACCCTTTTTTCATGGCTCCCTTGATGTTTTTAATGGCGATAGGCTTTGAGGACGCCCGGCTCCGTCTGGATCGGTAAAACTGCCAGGGTATCACTCTGGGCACAGTAGCGAATATCGATTTCATTGTCTAAGCGCAGGAGACGCTGGCCGTGGCTCGCGAGCTTGAAGAGACCAAATAAATCTTGTTGCCACTGTTGGTAAAGGGAAATCGCTCCGATCACTTCGTCATTCCCTAACTGGTCACTGTTACCATTCCACAGGGCCTTGGCGATCGCCCCAGCACAGACCGTATCTTCGAGGGAATAGTCCCCCTGCCAACCGGAACCAACGAACCAAACAGTTTCTGGCTGTTCTGTCTGAAGAAATTTCACAACACTCTGGCGATTCACTTGGGCGGCGGTAATCACGGTGGGCGCTTGTTCGACACGCTTGAGGGCTCTGGTGCCGTTGGTGGTTGTTAAAAAGAGGCGCTTCCCGGCCACCATTTCTGGGGTGCAACTGCGGGGAGAATTGCCAAGATCACAGCCTTCTACCTGCTGCCCGCCCCGTTCCCCAGCTCGGAGAAATGGGGTTTGCTGCCAGGTTTCACTAAATTGAAATAGTTCATCGAGATCAGCAAAGGTTTGTACTGCTTCTGCCCCCGCATGGAGCGCCGTGGCAATGGTTGTAGTGGCCCGCAGTACGTCGATTACCACCGCACAATCAGGGAGTTGATCCGGTGGCGTCGCCTCAGGCGTGTGATACACAAAAAGTTTCACGCAATAAAATCCTTCCTAACAATCCAGTCTAAATTCCAAAATACCTGATTTGGCGATCGCCCCGAACAAAACCTTTAGGACATTAATAGTCGTTGCCAAGGCCCCCAAACGGCGAGAATCAACCCAGGCTGGCCAAGAAGAAATTCCCGATTGTTTGAACCCGTTAAGCACGGCAGGCCGCACAGAGTCCCTTAACGGTCACTTCATAGCTCTCGGCGGTAACTTGTGTCGCAAACTGGCCCAAATCAAAACAGCTAAAAGCCTGCCAAGGCAGATCCTGGATCGCCCCACAATCTCGACACACGAAATGGTGGTGAGGATTGACATTGGCATCGTATCGGGTCACCCCTTCATCCAGGAGCACTTCCCGCACAAGGTTCACTTCCCGCAAAACCGTCAGGGCACTATAAACACTGGCCTTAGAAGCAATAGGCAAATCCGCGTTCACATCCTCTAGGATCTGTTCTACCGTGGGGTGATCCTGCCGACCGAGTAAATTGGCATAGACCGCAAACCGCTGGGGCGTGATGCGCAACCCCTCTTGCTTCATCGTGTTACGAATTTCTGTGGCACTAAAGGCTTGGGACATGATTTTGGGGGAAGAACAGACGACAGGGAAATAATGGGGGCTATTTTGACGAATGGGCCAAGCTGAAATCAAGGCTTGTTCGTTGCAAAATCGACGCTAAAAGTAATTCTTAAGATTTTTTTCGGATTACAGATAAGAAAAAAATATAGGTTAATAGTTCTTTAATGATCTTAGCATCTTAAATTAAGCTTTGCGCCTATCTAGGAGAAAGTCCCATCTTATACTTTCCCTTAAGTAAGAATAAATCTAACTAGATCTGAGGCGAGTTGACGGTATTCTCCGGCCTTATTATTTTGTTTTGATGACATTTGACAGGACGAGTCGTTGCTTCCGGTGAGTTCCCTTGGGGCAGGGATGGGCAAACAGCACTTGAGTATTTATACTTAAAAACAAGCAAAAGTCATATTTCTTCGTCTCAATACTTTGCTAGTGGAGCTGTCAAACCATGGAATTTAAAAAAGAAATGCAGGAAATCGGAATCATTTCGGGGTTAGCGTTATTGGTATCTAGCGTTTTCACAGCCCTCGTCTGCTTGTAAAGATTAGTAGAAACTGGTCTAGTCCTAGGCCAGAAGCAAGCAGTTGAAGGAGTATAGAGCTTCGCAGTATTCTGGATGTCTGTTATATCAAAAGCTCTATAGAAATTTTTATGTTTAAATATCGACGCTTGCTCCAGGGGGCGATCGCCTTTTTAACGGCGGTACTGGTGATTGCCTGTAACGCTCCGTCTCCCCCTACGGATAACAGCGGCAGTGGCACCCTGACAGAAATTCCCCTGGGTGTTGCCGTTGCCCAGACCAGTAATGTTGCCCTATTTGGCCAAGAGCAGATCCTCGGCACCCAAATTGCGGAAACCTATTTTAATGAAAACGGTGGGATTAACGGTAAATCCCTGAAAATCATTCTCCAGGATGTGGCTGCTGACGAACAGGGCGCAATCAACGCCTTTAATACCCTGATCAACCAGGATAAAGTTGTCGGTATCGTTGGCCCGACCCTTTCCCAACAAGCCTTTGCCGCTGACCCGATCGCCAACCGTGCCCAAGTGCCTGTCCTTGGCCCTTCCAATACCGCAGAAGGCATCCCGCAAATTGGCGAATTTATTGGCCGGGTTTCTGCTCCTGTCTCGGTGGTGGCCCCTAATGCTGTGGCCCAAGCCCTCAGGCTCAACCCAGAACTGCAGCGGGTCGCCGTTTTCTTTGCCCAAAATGACGCCTTTAGTAAATCAGAAACAGAAACGTTCCAGGCGGCTGTGCAAGATTTGGGTTTGGAATTAGTGACGGTACAAAGGTTCCAAACCACCGACACCGATTTTCAAGCTCAGGTTACCGCCGCCCTCAATGTTCAACCGGATTTAGTGATTATCTCTGGGTTGGCGGCTGATGCGGGCAACCTTGTGAAGCAACTGCGAGAGTTGGGTTACAACGGCATTATTGTTGGGGGCAATGGCTTGAATACCTCTAATATTTTTCCCGTCTGCCAAGCGAAATGTGATGGGGTATTGGTGGCTCAGGCCTACAGTGCCGAGTTAGATAATGCGGTCAACCGCGCGTTTCGGGACGCCTATTTCCAGCAAAACCAAAAGGAGCCACCCCAATTTAGTGCCCAGGCGTTCACGGCAATCCAAGTTTTTGTTGAAGCCCTTAGAAGCCTCGATCAAAAAACGCCTCTAGAAACTCTCGCTCTGCCGGACTTGCGACGACAACTCCGGGACGAAATTTTTGCCGGTACTTATATCACGCCTTTGGGGGAAATCTCCTTCACTGAGGAAGGCGAAATTGTCCAGAAAGAGTTTTTTGTGGCCCAAATTGAAATGGATGAATCGGGTCAACAGGGTCGTTTTGCTTTCATTGAAGCGAACTAAAGTCAAACCGAGGCCTGTGTTAAAAAGGGGGAATCAGTTCTGTCTTTGGAACTTACTGACTCCCCTCCGGCTTACAGCAACCTTCCCTAGGGGAGGCACCCTTTTCCTGCCGGACATCTCCCTCAAGGGAAGTCACCCTCTGTCCTCCGGACATCTCCCTCAAGGGAAGTCACCCTCTGTCCTCCGGACATCTCCCTCAAGGGAAGTCACCCTCTGTCCTCCGGACATCTCCCTCAAGGGAGAATGGGTAGGGTTTTAGCCCCGGAGTTGGTCGAGGACGCTGCGGTCTTCGAGGGTGGAGGTATCACCCACAATTTCCTGGCCTGCGGCGAGGTTTCGCAATAGACGTCGCATAATCTTCCCTGAACGGGTTTTGGGCATGACATCGGCAAAACGAATTTCTCCGGGACGGGCGATCGCCCCAATTTCTTTGACCACATGGGCTTTTAACTCTGCCACCAATTCGTCGCTCGGACTGTAGGTGCCCTCAAGGGTAACAAAGGCAAACACCTCTTCCCCTTTAATCGGATCGGGTTTACCTACGACCGCAGCTTCTGCGACGGCAGGGTGAGACACGAGGGCTGATTCCACTTCCATCGTGCCGAGACGGTGACCGGATACATTCAACACATCATCGACACGCCCCATAATCCAGAAATAGCCATCCTGATCACGGCGTGCGCCATCCCCTGCAAAGTAGAGGTATTGCCCATCTTTCGGGGCGATGTGCTCCCAATAGGTAGACCGGAACCGTTCGGGATTGCCATAAACGGTGCGCATCATCCCCGGCCAAGGTTGTTTCACCACCAAATATCCGCCTTCGTTATCATCAACGGGGTTGCCATCGAGATCGACCACCTCCGCCACAATACCGGGGAAGGGGAAAGTTGCGGAACCGGGTTTGGTGGGGGTGGCACCAGGTAAAGGTGTAATCATCACGCCGCCAGTTTCCGTTTGCCACCAAGTATCGACGATGGGACAACGCTCGCCCCCAATCACTCGGTGGTACCACATCCAAGCTTCCGGGTTAATCGGTTCACCCACAGTCCCCAAGAGACGCAGGGAGCTCATATCGTATTGGTTGGGGATGTCTTCGCCCATTTTGATAAAAGCCCGGATCGCCGTGGGAGCTGTGTAGAAAATGGTGACGCCATATTTTTGGATTACTTCCCAATAGCAACCGGGATTAGACGGACGGGGCGCGCCTTCGTACATTAAGACCGTTGCGCCGTTAGATAGGGGGCCATAGGTAATGTAACTGTGGCCTGTGATCCAGCCCACATCGGCACCACACCAATACACATCATCGTCTTTGAGATCAAAGATCCATTTGGTGGTCATGTGGGTGTAGAGGTTATAGCCGCCGGTCGTGTGGACAACCCCCTTGGGTTTGCCCGTGGTGCCGCTGGTGTAGAGGATAAAAAGCATGTCTTCGGCATCCATCGGTTCGGCAGGACAGTTAGCGGAGACTTCCTTCTGGAGATCATGCCACCAATGGTCGCGCCCTGCTTCCATGTGGACGGGTTCCTTGGTGCGTTGAACGACTAAGACATTCTCGACGCTGGGGGCATGGTGGTCGGCGATCGCCGCATCCACTTGATCCTTGAGGGGTACTGCTTTATCTTTGCGGAAACCGCCATCGGCGGTGATCACGAGTTTAGCTTCGGCATCTTCGAGGCGACTGCGGAGGGCTTCGGCACTAAATCCCCCAAAGACCACGGTGTGGGGGGCACCAATGCGGGCACAGGCGAGGAGGGCAATGACGGCTTCGGGGATCATCGGCATATAAATTCCGACGCGATCGCCTTTTTTGACCCCCAGTTTTTTCATGGCGTTGGCGAATTGGCAAACCTCATGGTGCAGTTGGGCGTAGGTGAGGGTCCGGGAATCGCCGGGTTCCCCTTCCCAGATCAGGGCGGCTTTATTTTTGCGCCAAGTTTTCAGGTGGCGATCGAGGCAGTTATGGGAAATGTTGATCTTGCCGTTGACAAACCATTTTGCGAAGGGCGGTTGCCAATCGAGCACCTGATCCCATTTTTCAAACCATTCCAGTTCCTGCTCAGCGAGTTCACCCCAAAAGCCTTCAGGATCACTTTTGGCCCGGTCGTAAAGGGCCTGGTACTGGTCTAAGCTTTTGATCTGGGCCTCGGCGGAAAAGTCCGGTGCAGGGGAAAAAAGGCGCTGCTCCTGGAGGATGGATTCAATGTTTTGTTCGGACATAATCGGGTTATTATCGTGGGATTTATTTCACCCCATTGTCCCCCAAGTCCGTCCCATCAGGGGGTCTCGTGCTTAAGCCGTAATGGTTTGCAAGATTTTTACTACTCAGTTAATTGAATATGTTCCACAGATGTAGCTTAGGGAGATTGTGGAGATTGTTCTAAGGCGAGCAGGGTTTGCCAAGTGGCGATCGCCTCAGGAAACCACAGCCAACTTTGTTCGAGGCGTCGGGGGTTGAGATGGGAACGATCAAGATCTAGGGCGATCGCCCGGAGTTTTTCGGCTTTTCCCACAAGAATCTCTTGGTCAATGTCGGTGGATTGTCCTTGGGCCAAATCGTACATACTAATTGCGAGGCCGGCATAAATCTCCGCTTGGGGGGCCGGGGGGAAAGCCTGGGTTGTTGCTGCTGCTAGGGCTTCATACCAGCGATCATTGGCGGCTTCGTAATCTTCATTAATGTAATGGGCAAAGCCTAGGGCCATTAAAATTTCGGGGTCATTGGGCTGTTGGGCCAGGGCCATTTCCCAATCTGCTTGCACAGTGGCGATCGCCGTTGCCTGGGTTGGTGATGGTGGAGATGCTGCCAGGGTTGTTTGCCAAAGGTAACGCCCCCGTAAAAAAGCGATGGTGCCATTTTCCGGGGCGATCGCCGGATCAAACAGTAACGGTTTCACGGTACTAAAGGCTTGGCGATCAAGAAGTTCACTGAGGATCATTTCAACATTACCCCAATTGTCTTGGTCAATATCTGCCTGGGCCAACTGCACCAAGTCTGCATCGTCAAGCTTTTCTAGTTCCCCTTCTGTGAGGCGAGTGATTCCTTCCATCGTGGTGGGTGTTACGGCAATGTTCTGTAAATGTCGGCCCAATAGAATGCCTCCCAAGGTGAGGGTGACAATCAAACCCAACCCCAGGAGGCTATTGGGTAAAGTCAATAGAGAGCGCCAGGATGGAGCGAGGAAAATCCCTCGATGAGGATCCGCCTCATTCGTTTCCATCTCGGATTGTTCTGGCATATTCGCAAAAATATCTTGGATAAAGGCAACATCCTCCTCGGTTTCTGTCTCCCCCAACCAAGACAAATCAACCGCTGTATCTAAATTTTCAGAATTATCGGCACCTGTTGCCCGATCCCGTTGCCGAGAAAAATTCACCGTGTAATGCTGCGGTTTGATAAACATCGCTTCCCACGGCAAAAACCACAAAATCCCATCCGGTAGGCCTAAATAGACGTGAATCGGCAAATTATCCACTTGGGCGATCGCCACCATATCCTGCCAATGCTCGCAAATTTCTCCCACAAAAAGGGCCGTAAACAGCATTTTCCCCCAGGTCTCTAGGGGATAATCAGCCCAGGTTGCCAGCCAAGCTTCCGGTTGCCAAGTGACCACTTCCACGATGGGCTCCGCACCGGGGGCGATCGCCGAACTTAAACGCAGTTGATACTGGTCATTACCCAGGGCCAAGATGGACAATTGAAAATCATGGAGCATAAAAAATCTGTCGTGTCCAGGGGGATTCTGTTACTTTGATCGTAAGCGAGTCTGAATTGTTTCTCGATCAAATTTTTTGGGAAATGGCGTGATCTGCAATAATTTTGAACGATAATTGCCTCCCTGATATTCAACCTAATTCCTGCAACTTCGCCACCAAATCCGCCTGACCAATCACATAAACTCCCCGAATTTTTTTGTGAGAAACAGCCAACTGGGCACGGGTGAACACCAGCAGTGGCGTGACAAAATCGAGCTTTTTTTTATCGCGTACCTGGAGCGCCTGCTTCATCACAATTTGTAAAAAATCCTTCTTAAAGCCATAGATGGTGCGGCCCATGCGGCGCTGGAGACGATGATCTTGGAAAATCACCGTACCTTTGTGGGATTTGACATCAATGACATAGGTTTTTTTCTGGGGCGAAAAGCAAATTACATCGGCATCCCCTAGGCCCTCATCAAGGCGCATCCCATATTCAAAAGACCACCCCTGGGGTTCTAGTTCCTGGAGCGTTTTGGCGACATTTTCCTCAGCCCTTGCCCCCTGGACAGCGCGATTTGCGGCCTGCCAAAGGTCTAAACCCCGGAAAATAAAACCCATGGCTCCAAAGGCGGCGATCGCCACAATCACGATGGCCGCAATAAACCCCAGACCAATCGCCAAGACCGGAAACATAAACACCACCAAGACCGGGAGTCCCGCCGCCGCCAAGAAAGCCTGCCAGGACTGGAGGCGACGTCGAAAAGCTAAGCGACGTACATTTTGACCCGCTGTTCTAGGGGAAGAGGCAACCATAACTAGCCCAGATAAAATTTAATCCATCAATAATCCACCAAACATCCAACCCAAAAGTCGTTATCCTAAAGCTGGAATTTAGTTTTCTGTTGCCCATTATTCTGTCGTAAGTTCCATGGAAAAACCCGCCCAAACTCAATATCCAATTCATCCCCTGCTGCGTCAACGGTTCAGTACGGTCATCTTTGATGGCGATCGCCCCGTAGAAGCAGAAAAAATTGGGAGCTTACTGGAAGCTGCCCGGTGGGCTTCTTCTTGTTTTAATGAACAGCCTTGGCGGTTTTTGGTGGCCACAAAAGCTGATGCCACCGCCTATGGCAAAATGTTGGACTGTCTGATGGAAACAAACCAGACCTGGGCAAAAAACGCATATATTCTGATGATTTCTGTCGGAAAACAGCGATTTACCCGCAATGATAACCCGAATCCCTACGGAATGTACGATGTGGGCCAGGCCTTGACCAGTTTAACAATCCAAGCTGAAGCCCTCGGTCTGCGGGTGCACCAAATGGGCGGTTTCGATAAAGAAAAGGCCCGTGACTTCTACAAAATTCCCGCTGGATTTGACCCGGCGGCAGCCGTGGCCATTGGTTATCCTGGTGAAATTTCCACAGCATCAGAAGCCCTCCAGGAACGGGAACAAAGCCCCCGTAGCCGCAAACCCCTCACGGAAATTGTCTTCACCGGAACTTGGGAAAATCCCTATTTCTAAACACTCAGCAAGGGCACAACCAAGGCAAAAAGCACCCCTAAACCCACGATGATTTCTAGGGATTTCAGTAACAAGCTCTGCTGCTTCTGGAATCCCTGTAACCAGTTTTTGGGGCGATCGCCTTCCCGTTGCTGAAAACTGATCATCGAAGCCAACAGCGGTACACCGCCCACCTTAATGCCCAACAGTAAGTGCAGGGCCAGCGCCCCAAACATGACCACCCAGGCCAACAGATGCCCAAAGTAAGCGAGATGATTTAATTCTCCCGCCGGTAGCCATTCTTCCTTCATCATCCGGCCCGTAACGACGGCCAAGGTTCCCGCCAGCAGCATACCCGTATTAATCAGCCGATGGGCCGAAACCCACCAGATGGACTTCCCTACTTGCCTGAGTTGCGCAAGAGAATTGGGTTGCAACAAACGGCGATCGCCCAGACGAAAACTATACACCGCAAAAAACGGTAGCAACAGGAAAAACGTTAAGGCGATTGTTCCATGGATGCCCTGCATCGCTTCGATTCGTGGCAAACCTAAGCGTCCCCAGCGGCCATCATAAATATCGTAAACCCAAAACCCCGTATCTAAAGCCAACAATACTAAAATTGCCGTTAAACCATGGAGCAAACGCAGCAAAATAGGTTGATACGGTTTAGATTGTGCCATGGCTCTACGATGTCTTTTATGTTGCTAACGCTTGCTCAATTTTACGCCAAAAAACAATGATTTCCCTAAGGTTTTACTGTAAGGCCGACTTTGGCAGCGGCAGAGACCCAGGGTAGCGGATAACTTCCCGCTGACGATGACTATCGCCGTTGGGGTCTGCCAACAAAACATTGCGAATGAAACGGGCCGCAACGCGTTGCAAGAGACCCTCCGCGATTTTCTGACCCAACTGTTGAGTTTCCGGCTTAATGAGCACCTTCGGGATCAACGGCAAAATAAACATCGGGTCAAAATCCGGGGTTTCCTGGAGGATGCGCCAAATATTTTGAATGTGCACCAAATTGGCCCGGTCTTCTGCACTCATGCCCCTAGCCCGGTTTTGGGTCGGCTTTTGACCCAACTGTTCTTGCACCAAACTGGTAATGTTTTGGAACGTATTACGTCCGAGGATATCCACCGATTGAATGATTTCTTCGGCGAGGCGCTCCCGGATAAATTCACCCCGTTCCGAAAAAATATAGTCAATGGCTTGGTTGACTGCCCCTTTGAGATCGTAATCGTTAGAATCCTTCGCGTTATTCAGCAAATTTTCTAGGCGATTCCAGCGAAAACTTCCTTCTTTAAACAATAAATCCTTAAGGGAATGACGTAATTCTGGGGAATTATCAGTTAACAGGCGCTTCGCAACATAGGGATACGCTTTGCTCAAGACCTTAAATTCTGGATCAACACCAATGGCAATTCCTTCGAGGGTCACCATCGAACGAATAATCAAGGCATAGTAGGCCGGCACCTTAAACGGAAATTCGTACATAATGCCTGACATTTGATCCGTGATGCTCTTGAAATTAAGTTCCGCAACACTAGCCCCTAAGGCATTATTAAAAACGGTACTCAAAGCTGGAATAATCGGGGCGAGATCCGTGTCGGACTTAAGAAAATCTAATTTGACATAGTCATGGGCCAGGGCTTCAAAATCTCGGTTGACTAGGTGTACCACAGCTTCGATCAACCCATAGCGCTGGTAGGGTTCGATCATGCTCATCATGCCAAAATCTAGATAAGCAAGGCGACCATCATCAAGGGCCAAGAGATTACCGGGGTGGGGATCGGCATGGAAAAAGCCAAACTCCAAGAGTTGACGGAGGGAACATTCCACCCCGACTTCAACTAAATGGGTGGCATCGATCCCTTTAGCAGCAACTTCCTTGAGGTTAGTGAGCTTCGTCCCATCGAGCCACTCCATGGTGAGGACGCGCTTGCCAGTATATTTCCAGTAAATTTTTGGCACATAGATTTCTGCCATGCCGCCGTAGAGTTTTTTGAATTTTTCGGCGTTACGCCCTTCCTGGGCATAGTTCATTTCTTCAAAAATACGCGCCGCAAATTCGTCGGTGATACCAATTAGGTCGGAGCGGACTTGTTTAACATTATTTTGGAGCCAGCGGGCAATGCGCCGCATGATAAAAATATCGAGGTTGATGCGCTGTTGCAGATCCGGGCGTTGAACTTTTACAGCGACTTTTTCGCCGGTTTTAAGGCGGGCTTGATAGACTTGGCCGAGAGAAGCAGCGGCAAGGGGATGATCTGAGATCTCGGCATAGATTTTTTCGGGGGGTTCCCCTAATTCTTCTTCGATGAAGCGAAAGGCAATTTCATTGGGAAAGGACGGGAGTTGATCCTGGAGGCTGGTCAATTCCGTCAGATATACGGGAGGGACGAGGTCAGGACGGGTAGAAAGGGCTTGGCCAATTTTGATGTAGGTGGGGCCTAATTTCGTCAGAACTGCCTTGAGGTGATCGGCTTGTTTCTGTTGGGCTTTGGGATTGTTCTTGTTGCCCGTTGCTTTGGCCCACCAGATCCTGAGCAGTAGACCACTAAAGCTGGAAATGATGGTGAGGAGACGTCCCAGAACAGCAAAGGGACGGTTGCGGTATTGGGTTTCGATCGCCTCTGGATTGTAACGCCACAGCTCGGACTCCTGGATGGGCTGTTCGATAACCGAGTTGACCGGGGTCGCGGGGGTACGGGTCTGGTATGGCATAGTTTTCCGATGCGATCGCCTACAGTTGAATGGGTTGCATTGTAAATGATTGTAACAAATGTTTCTGGGTTACTCATCTACGGGAACTGCAGACGATCGAAGCGATGGGAGGCCCTTAATTGGATACGGCACCAGACGAACGGGCACTGAGGGGCGCTTGGTCTCCTGGGGTTTCGCTTAAGCGTTGGTTTTGGAGGATGTTGACCGCCTTGAGAAACTGGGGGTCGGAACTTGTACCAATCAAACTTGGATCGAGACGCAGTTGGGTGAACTGTTCATTATCTAGTTCTACGGTAATGTCAGGATTCACACCATTCATGTTAATGCTGATACCGCTGGGGGGATAGTACCGGGAGATCGTGACTGCTAGGCCCGCACCATTGGATAATTCGTGGACTGATTGGACGGTGCCTTTGCCGTAGGTACGAGTCCCGACGAGGGTTGCCCGTTCGTTATCCTTGAGGGCCGCCGCTAAAATCTCGCTGGCACTGGCGGAGTTTTCGTCTACGAGCACCACCAGAGGTAAATCGGTAATGGCTGTTTGGTTCGCGCTAAATTGGCGATCGCCCCCTTTACGATCCACCGTGCGCACAATCGCCCTCTCTTCCATCCACATCCGGGCAATATCAACACTAGAGTAAAGCAATCCCCCAGGATTTCCCCGTAGATCGAGCACAAACCCCGTCACCGCTTCTGTCTTTAGGTCTTGGATGGCGTTGTACATTTGCTCAGCAGCATGGGAACTAAACTCATCCAGACGAATGTAGCCAATTTTTTCACTGCCAACGGTCTGTACCCCATAATTCACCGTGGCCAACTCAATTTTTGCCCGCGTAATGGCCAGGTCTAGGGAAGACTGGTCGCGGCGACGAATTTTTAAGTTCACCTCAGTCCCTTCTAGGCCCCGAATCAGTTCCGAAGACTGCTCCAGGCTCAAAAGAGCTGTCACCTGACCATCGATTTGCATGATCTGGTCTTCAGGCTGGAGTCCCGCCGCCTCTGCCGGAGAATCCGGGAGTACATCGACCACCGTCAAGATCCCGGTTTCTGCATTGATTTCCATACGGATGCCAATGCCAGATAGTTCCCCTGTGGTTTGGCTGGTCAAGGTTTCAAACTCCTCTGGATCGAGAAATCGAGTGTAAGGATCTCCCAAGGTTCTGAGGGCACCACGAATTTGACGATAGGCCGTGTCATAGGTATCGTAATTCTGGCTTAACAAATCTTCGCGGACTTTTAGCCAAGATTCCGGCTCAAAGTTTTTGGCTACGGATTCTGCATAGACAATCTGCCACATCTCATCAACGATGGCTTTTGGACTATCCTCCATTGCGGCGATCGCCGGACGAGACAAACTGGGCGCAGTCAACAACACTAAAACAGATAACGTTCTGAGGGCGCCCTTAACAAAAGTATCTGGGCAACGAGGCAAAGACAGAGCAATCTTTTTCATGGAGATCTGAAGACGAAAGAAAACGCGGGGAGGAACGGCGAAAATCAACCCATTGGGACAGGTCAAAGTCAGTAATCTACTTTCCTCGTGACTTCCCCACCGGAAAACTGCCGGGAAAGACATTTTGGAAACCCCTGCGCTTGACCTCGAAAACACCACGAGCGAAAAACTTGCGAGTCTCGAACGCTTTTAGATCAGCTCAAAGGAAAGCTTGACTTGACCGAATCTTGTACGGTTGTCCTCCATTGTAATCAATTCAATTTTGCTTTTATCGAGTACGACAGCACAATTCTTACAAAGGGTTTGATGGGGCACTTGGATCATGAAAATTTGTGTTCCAAAATCCCCCCACCAATCGGCCCCTAATCCTCAGTAATGATGTGGGTCTGCTGCTCAACCGCTCTACGGAAACCAAGGTAAATTCTGCCACTACTTGCCGCTGGGTATTGTTCAGAGATCGAATTGTCACCCCGATTAACCAATCAATACACCATTGCAGTGGCACTCCGTAATAAATCTATGCAATATAGAGCAAGAATGGTGCTTTTGCTTTAAGATAGGCGAGATTTTTCGTCCCATGGGTAAACAACTGTAAAAATCAAGAAATTTATATTATTTTTGCCCTTAAATCGTTGTATCTCCGATTTTTTCTCGCTACCATTGGACTTGAGTTATAAGTGCTCAATCAACCATCTGTAACCTTACTGGCTGCTGCTAGTGAAAGCTCAAGCGACCTATGGAAATACAATTAATTAATATCGGTTTCGGTAATATTGTCTCTGCCAATCGTGTCATTGCGATTGTGAGTCCTGAGTCTGCACCAATCAAACGGATCATTAGCGATGCGCGCGATCGCGGCCAATTAATTGATGCCACCTATGGTAGACGTACCCGAGCAGTGATTATTACAGATTCCAGCCATGTGGTACTATCAGCGATCCAACCAGAGACAGTGGCCCATCGCTTTGTTGTGCAAAAAGACCCCACCATGGCGATGACCAAGGTTTAACGGTTGGGCCATTACCTCCCATTGCCGCCGAATCCATGACCACCCCCGGAAAGTTAATTGTCCTCACAGGGCCTAGTGGTGTTGGTAAAGGAACTTTGGTTCGTTCTTTACTGCCGCGCCACCAAAATTTATTTCTCTCTATCTCAGCGACGACCCGTCAACCGCGCCCCGGAGAAGTGGATGGGCGAGATTATTTTTTTAAGACCCGTGAACAATTTGAGGCAATGATTGCTGCGGGAGAATTGCTCGAATGGGCCGAGTATGCCGGGAATTACTACGGCACCCCCTTGCCTCCGGTGAAAGAACAGATTCAACAGGGAAATTTTGTGCTCCTCGAAATTGAGGTGATTGGGGCCAACAGAGTCAAAGAAATCTATGCAGATGCCCTCAGAATTTTTATTTTGCCACCGTCTTTTAAGGAACTAGAAGATCGTTTGCGGGGACGGGGTAACGATCCAGAAGCGGCGATCGCCAAACGGTTAGTCCGGGCAAAAGAGGAACTAGCCATGAGTCACGAGTTCGACCATGAAATTGTCAATGACGACCTAGAAACCGCCTTAACAGAACTCGAAAAAGTCATTTTCAGCTAGCCGAAACGCCACCGCTGCCAACTGAATCCATTACAATCAAACAAACAAGACATAAACAACAACGAGCTTACAGACCCCATGATTCCAACCGTTATCGAAAGTTCTGGTCGGGGCGAACGTGCCTTTGATATTTACTCTCGTCTACTCCGGGAGCGCATTGTGTTCCTCGGCACCCAGGTCAATGACGAAATTGCCAACCTCATCGTGGCACAGTTGTTATTCCTCGAAGCCGATGATCCCGAAAAAGATATTTACCTCTACATCAATTCTCCGGGGGGTTCTGTCTCAGCCGGTATGGGGATCTTCGATACGATGAACCAAGTGCGTCCCGATGTTTGCACAATCTGTATTGGTCTAGCGGCCAGCATGGGAGCGTTTCTGTTGAGTGCTGGGGCCAAAGGAAAGCGCATGAGCTTACCCAACTCTCGGATTATGATCCACCAACCCCTCGGCGGTGCCCAGGGTCAGGCGACGGATATTGAAATTCAAGCCAAAGAAATTCTTTATCTCAAAGGCAAGCTCAATCAACACCTGGCTGACCATACTGGACAACCTCTAGAAAAGATTGAGATTGATACAGACCGGGATTTCTTTATGTCTGCGGCAGAAGCAAAGGATTATGGCCTCATTGACCAAGTGATTGAGAGAAGTCCTTCGGCCACAAATCCCGCTTAGGTTTCTTTCTGTTCCTAACAATCGTCCTCCTTATCTCTAGGGGGATTTTTTTATGGTTAGGGCTTGTAACCTGTGGCGCGATAAATGGTTAGAGTAATTGCGCCGTGGGGATGATTGGGCACTTGGCGGAAGTGGGTCAAGCCGTTTTCGAGGCGGTCTGGATTTTTGCCTAATTTCTCTACCATCTGGGGGATCATCAGTTTGATCCAGGTGTCGAGATGATTGACTAAGCCCTTTAGGTCTTGATTGTGGGGACTGTGCCAATGGTGAACGGCGATCGCCTCATTTTTAACCCCAGTAAAGCCCGCCTGTTCTAAATATCCCCCTAAGCTACGGCCAATGTAGGAATTACCTGCTGCAACCTGGAATAATTCACAAAGGGCCTGCTGAAAATAGTCAAAATCAGGATGGGGCGGATAAATCAGAAGGCTCTGGTAATCGGTTTCTGTTAGGCAAATTTTTCCCCCTGGTCGTAAAACCCGCAATGCTTCAGCGATAATTCCTGCCGGATCGGGGACATGCTCTAACAACCAAACCGTCAGAGCAAAATCAAAGGTATCGCTTGCCCAGGGTAAACAGTACGCATCTCCCACCTGGAGGTCGGTAGTCAATCCCAGGCGACGTAAATATTCTGTGGCGTAGGCAATTTGACGGGGTTGGTGGTCAAGGCCAGCAAAGGTCAGGGTGGGAAACTTTTCACCGATGATCCCCAGGACGGCGCCGACGCCGCAACCAATGTCTAAAATTTTGGCTTCGGGATCAAATTCGAGATCTTTTAACAAGAGGCGATCGCTCCAGTAGCGTGCTTGATCAACGAGACGTTGCTGTTCTTCTGGATCATACCCGTGGATATATTCGGCCATACCTTTCTTTTCACCCAAAATATGCCTGTTCAACAATGTGACATACTCCCGACGCTCACCTAATGGTACAGCGCGGGCTTCTTAAGTCGCCTTAAGAAATTCCTGCTTCAAAGCCTCCCCACTGGGCGTAGCTCCACAGGATTGAACGGTCTGTCCAACCGCTATTAGTCCACGATTGCGAATCACTTGTCCGCTAGCCACATCTCGATTGGTGATGTAACCACATTCCGGGCATTCATGCCGACGCACAGACAAATCTTTCCTCACCGCTACTCCACAGGATGGGCATTCCTGGCTAGTGCCATAGGCGGCAACTTTTTGGAAATGTACACCACGCTTGAAGCAAACCCATTTAAGCGTATCGAGGAATTGTCCCCAACCAGCATCCAGACAATGCTTCCCCAGCATTCCTTTTGCCAGTCCTTTTAGGTTTAATTCCTCCGCAAATATCATCCCTGCTTGATCACAGAGATGATGGGCGAGCTTGCGGTGAAAATCTTTACGTCGGTTTGCAATTCGTTCGTAAAATCTTGCGACTCGTTGACGAGCTTTTTGCTGGTTCTTTGACCCTTTCTGCTTTCTGGCAACGGCACGGTTCAGCACTTTCAGCCTGTGTTGTGCCTCCACAAAGAATCGGGGTCTCGCAATTAACTCGTTGTCTGATGTCGCAACAAAATCGGTCAATCCCACATCAATCCCGATGGCGTGACCTCCAATGACAGGATATGGGATTTTAACGTCGCTTTGGATAACTAGCTGGATATACCAACCAGAAGCGCGTTTAACGACCCGTGCTTGCTTCGCCTCAAACCCATCAGGGATCGGGCGGTGCATTACGGTCTTAACCCAGCCAAATACCGGCAGCTTGATTCGATTGCTGTCAATGGGATTTTTCCCCAACTGCGGAAAGTTAAAGCTGCGAAAACGCTTCTTAAACCGTGGGAATCCGAACCCACTATTCCACAGGGCGTTAAATGCCTTTTCCAGCCGACCCATTACGTCCTGGAGCACTTGAGAATGAACGTTTTGCAGAAAAGGACTCTCTTTTCGCGCAGCGGTCAAATTTCGCTTTTGACTGTAATAAGTCGGTTTTTCCGCATCCATGGGATAAATAAATTCCCGCTGAATACTACAAGCATTAACTGGGCACTTACGGGACTGAATCCAGTCACGACGTTCTGCCAAGGCGTAGTTATAGACGCGCTTGCACGTGTCCAGCCATTCCTCCATTTTGGAAGATTGATTGACCGTCGGATAGAGCCTGTATTCGTAAGTCAGGTTAAGCATTTTTCGATCATATCAGGATCTTAGGAGGAAATCAGTAACTCCCTAGAGTTGTTCGTCTCTGCTTCGCTCCGACTCACCGCTCCTCATCCCGACGCTGAATTAAAATTACAGCGCGGGGCTTCTCCGCGATCAGCTAACGCACTTAATTACCCTTTCTCTGACCTTGTGGCTTTGTTTCTGGCGGATTCAAGTCAAGGTTGCGAGGGAAATTGAACGGGATAAAGCTCAAAAAATATTACAGATTGCCCACGAAGTTGTTGCTATTGGGAACATAGTTTAGTACAAATCATCTTAAGATCATGTGTTTTTAACTGCACCATGGCACCGTAAACATTCAACGCTCCCATGCTCGTGTCCTATCTATTGAAGCGATGGGCTTGTGGCACTGGCGCAATTTTTTGACTATGCAAAAACTCACCGTTGCCCAACAGGAACTCTACGATTGGCTTGTCTACTACATCCAGACAAACCAACATGCCCCATCCATTCGCCAGATGATGGTCGCGATGAATTTGCGATCGCCTGCCCCCATCCAAAGCCGCTTAGAACGACTACGCAAGAAAAAATATATCGATTGGATCGATGGCAAAGCTCGTACTCTCAAGATTTTGCGGCCCCAAGAGCAACGAGAAGGCCTGCCGATTCTTGGGACAATTACCGCTGGCGGCCTGGTTGAACCCTTTACTGACGATCAAAGCGAAACCCTCGTTTTAAATCAAGTTGTCAATCAACCCAATTGTTATGCTCTCAAAGTTACCGGCGACAGCATGATCGAGGCTCTCATTGCCGAAGGGGACTATGCCATTATGCAAAAAGTATTTGACCCAGACCGTGTCAAAAATGGCACCATTGTTGCAGCGCGTGTGACAGGGGATGGCACAACCCTAAAACACTTTTATCGAGAAGGAAAAAAGGTCGTTCTCAAACCTGCAAACCCCAAGTATGACGAAATCAAAACCGATGCGCTCAATGTTGATTTACAAGGGGTTTTAGTCGGAGTCTGGCGCGGCTACGGCCAATAGATTCAGATAAAGAGTAGAAGCCCCTGAATTGTTTGACTAGCAGGGAGATCAACGGGGGGTTACTGTTGATCTTGATGTTTCAAGATTTATGCTTCGTCCGGACAAATGGTCAATTGTGCCGGTGGCATCGTTTGATTTAAAACAACCTGGGTGATTTTGGCCTGTTCTCGTTCCAAATCTTCTTGGTAACCCGCCAGGTGACAGCGCGCTATTTTCTCACTGGAAAAAGGGCCAAAATAGTAGACACAAAATGGATTCATGGTGGTTACTTTGAGCCACCAATCACGGTTATAGGGTTGGTTGAGATAATAAAATACAGAACCCAGGGCTAGGGAATAGACCGCAAAAATAATTAAACCAGTCATTGCTCAAACCTCACTACAGCAAAAGTCAATATTCATACAAACGCTTCAGCAGACAAATCTCGTGATTTCGGCCGGAAATCAAGGGTTTTCGTCAATATTTATTGCTAGACGCTGGACGAGGAGACCGTCGGCGAGGAATGCCCCCAGGCGATCGCCCGCTGAATAATATGACTCCTTAAATGCTAGCGAAGTTTCCAGGGCACAGACCCCAAGCAGTTGAGGAAATTCACGAAAGCGTACTATCGTATAAACAGTCCCATACACCAGAAAATACCGCGATGACTGCTGAGAACAATGCTTCCGATAAGGCTTTAGAGTTGATGAAAAACTTTGCCGAAAAATATGCCCAGCGCACAGGTACTTACTTTTGTGTCGATCCTTCGGTAACTGCAGTTGTAATCGAGGGCCTCGCCAAGCATAAAGAAGAATTGGGCGCACCACTCTGTCCCTGTCGCCATTACGAAGACAAAAAGGCGGAAGTTGACAACGCTTTTTGGAACTGCCCCTGTGTCCCCATGCGGGAGCGTAATGACTGCCACTGTATGCTTTTCATCACCGAAGATAATGACTTCGCTGGTGATAAACAAGAGATCGAACTGGATTACGTCAAAGAAGTAGCGGCGAGCATGAAAGGATAGAGCCGATGACGATTCCAGAGACTTTTTTCGTGGGGGTAGAGCAACTAAACACCCAACAGTTTTATGCGTGCCACGATACCCTTGAGGCTCTGTGGTTTGAAGCTATGGAGCCAGAAAAGTCTCTTTACCAAGGTATTTTGCAAATTGCAGTGGCTTGTTATCACCTCAGTAATGAGAATCTCAGGGGGGCGACGATCCTCACGGGAGAAGGACTACGCCGCATCCGCCAGACGGAAGAAGAGGTTTACGGTGGCCTGAATCTTGTGGACTTTGTGGAGCAGGGAGAGGTGCTGCTTGCCAGTTTGCAACAGTTGACCCCAGCAGAGGTGGCAACTTTTTATCAGGAGCTCCAAGCAAGCGATCGTTTTCCACGCCTTAATCCCGTTTGAGCTTCCCCTTAGATATTTTGGAAAAATGCCAAGAGATGGTTAGCGATGCGGTTGGCTGCTCCAGCTTGACCCATACGTTCTTGGCCGTTGATGGCGATCGCCTGGAGCAAATCAGGCTGACTCAGCAGAAAATCCACTTTTTCAGGAACTGCTCTGGGGCTAGAACATAGAAGAACGGATTCTCCCAGAAGACGAGTTTGGGCCTCAGCAAAGGCAGGGGTAAATTGGGGGCCATCACCGACGATGGTTAAAGCCGGTTTGCCTAAGCCAACAAATTGTTCCGTTGCGGTGCCCGCCATGGCGATCGCCAAATCGGCATAGTGCAAACTTTCGGCATAGCGATGTTGGGTAAAGACAAGTTGGGCTTTATGTTGCTGGAAAACGAAGGCTTCGGGATCGCCAAACGTGAGTTCACAGGGCTTAGAATCGCTTGCTTGCCAACCGAAGGAGGGCAGACAGTCGAGGAATTCGGCTGAGTCGAGACTGGGGGCGATCGCCGCAATAAAATCCACATTTTGATATTTTTCAACGAGCAACTGTACCACCTGGAGAATTTTTTGCCAATTATGCAAGGCTTCTGGAGGGCGCGAACCCGGCAGTAGGACAAAGGTCAAAGTCTGTTTCGCTTCTCCCTGGGGCAAACTTTCGGGGGGTTCGAGGCCATCCATCATTGGATTGCCTAAATTCACGGCTGGGATCTTATAGGTTTGTAGAATTTCCGTCGTCAGGCGATCGCGTGGATAGACAGCAACACATTTTTTTCGACTGAGCAGCCACCGCTCCCAAGGTAAATAAACTGATCCAAACCACTTTTCAAGGGCTGAGGTTTTCGGGAGCCAATTTCCCTGGCGATCGCGCAAATAGTATTCTGATTTTGCTGTCCCCACAAATGCATATTGGCAACCACTGAGCCACGCAAAAATGAGGGGGACAATATCACCCACCGCAAGAATTAAGGATTTTTCTTTTTCTCGATGCTGCCATCGTTTAACGGCTTTATATTGTTGCCAAGTGAGCTGTAGCAAACCCCCTTTGAGATCCCGCATTAATTGACGATTGTCCATATAAACAAACCCCCCAGATGGCATTTGTTGGGTGCGGCCAATGATTGGAATATCTAATTTTTGGTAGGCGTGCCCCGTACCGACGATAGGTAGTGCAGCGAGGCTTGTTTCCGGGTTTTGGGCTTGGATGGCACTGAGGATTTGAACGGCGATCGCATCTTCCCCATGGCCATTGCTGAGACATAGAATTCGCATCGCTTAAACCCCAAATAAAAACTGTTTTGTTTCTTGTAAAAGAGTTTCTAAACAATTGCCTAAGCTGTGGTCACTGTCGAGGGAAATTAGCTTTGTCCAGGGTCGATTATGAGAATAATTTTCGCTGACTTGGATAGGGACTGTTTCATCATGAATCCCATGGAGAATTAGCGTTGACGTTTTGTTTTTGAATGCATAATTGGCGTAAGTTTCCGCATCTTGAAAAAAGCTGTAATGAAGAGGGATTTCCCGTTGGTAGCTGTAGTGAAAAACCGGGAGATAAGTTTCCTGTTGCCATTGGGTGATGGTGGTTTCTCCTAAACGACGACGCCAATTGGTGGTGAATTGGAAAGCTGGGGCCAGTAAAACAATTTTTTTGACCTGTTCTGGGCATTGTTCCGCCAGGATTGCCGCAGTGAGTCCCCCCAGACTTGAGCCAATGATGTAACTGGGTTCTGTGAGCAGGGGTTTAATCTGTTTTAGTTGTCGGGAAATGGTTAGGCTGCCAAAATCCTCTTGGTTGAGGTCGGGAATGATGAGATCAGGAATATTTGCGGCGAAATATTGGGCTTTGCGGGATTGGGGACTAGAAGCAAAGCCGTGGAGATAGAGGGTGCGAGTCATCGGCCAGGGGAACGAACGGCACAGACCATCATCTAATATTTTGGTTTTTTTGGGTGGAGGCGATCGCCTTTCTACTCATCATCAAGGGTCTCGAAGATCGCATTTTCATAAAGATCAGCCACGGCACATTCAAATTCGATGCTAGGGAGCCAAAAGGTTTCGTCGGGGCCATAGTCGCTGTAACCCCACATTCGTCCCGATTGTCGCTGGTAAAGGGCAACGGAAATTTGTTGACTATCAATCAAGATATATTCCTGGAGGCTGGGGATTTGCCGATAGAGCTTCAGCTTACGGCTTTGGTCATAGTTAGCGGTGCTGGGAGAAAGGACCTCTACAATTACCGTGGGATGTTGAATAAACTGATTGTTGCGACGGTCATCGGGATGGCAGGTCACTACCAGATCCGGATAAAAGTACCGCTGATTTTTTTGATCTTGCACTTTGACATCAACGACAAAAGCCTCACAGCCCCGTTTTTCAAGATGGGAGCGTAATGCAGCGTATAAATTGAGATAAATCCTACCGTGATTAACGCTACCGCCAGTCATCGCAATGATTTCACCATCAACATATTCATACCGGAGTTCCTGGGTAGCTTCCCAAGCGAGGTATTCCTCCGGGGTCATTTTTTTGGGCGATAAACTAGGACTGGCAATCATGGCTGCTGTTGTTCTGTTTCAAACCGATAGTCCCATTGTAATGGGCGGAATTAAGATGCTTGAGGCGATCGCCTGTAACGTTTAACGTTCCTGTTGCGGTACAAGCTTATTAGCAGATAAGGTTTAATGTTTCCTAGAGGGGTTGGCCTTCGTTTTTTGTCTATGGTGCTATGAATCAGCCGGATTTTTTGCGATTACAAAAAGCCTTATCCATCGAAGCAGAGCGGGGTTTTCAGGATCTCCAGGGCCATCAGTATCGGTTTAGCGAATTTCTCTGCCTTAGTTTTGGAGCCGTCCCCCCGGCAGGGATTGATCCGGATCAGCGGCGACGGTGGCAGGCATTTGCCCAGAAATTTGCCGATTATTCCACCGCAACTTTAGCTCAGCGCCGTCTTTTGGTGGCTGGGGCGAGAAGTTTTTTGCAGCAAGTTAAACAAGACCTAGAACAACCAAGCCAGAGTGCCCCCAAAGCGAAAGTGCCCCGCACCCAATCGGTCTGTGAGAAAAAAGCCAGTCGTTCGACCTATGGCCGAGGCCTTACCCTAGATCAACCGTTGATGTATTTGCCCGGCGTCGGGCCGAAACGCAGCAATCAATTGGCAAAGCTCGGTTTGGAAACAGTGCGGGATGCGCTCTTTTACTACCCCCGACAGCACATCGACTATGCCAAGCAGGTCAAAATCGCCGACTTAGAAGCGGGAGAAACAGTGACCCTGGTGGGCTATGTGGTGCGTTGTAATATCTTTACCAGCCCGAAAAATCAGAAATTGAGTATTTTCGAGCTTTGGCTGCGGGATAGTAGCGGCCGCATTAAGCTCAGTCGGTTCTATGCTGGCACCCGTTACAGTAATCGGGGTTGGCAAGAAAAAATGAAACGGCAATATCCCCAGGGGGTGGCGATCGCCGCGTCGGGTCTTGTGAAAAAAAATAAGTACGGCCTCACCCTCGATAATCCAGAAATTGAAGTGCTCGACAGCAGTGGCGCAGATATTAAATCCTTAAAAATTGGCCGAGTCTTGCCTGTTTATCCCCTCACCGAAGGGGTTCCGGCTGATCTAATTCGGAAAGTGGTGATCAATTCTCTCCCTGCCATTGAGCAGTTAAAGGATGCTTTTCCTACAGCCTTTCGGGAGCAACACGGCTTGATGAAACTCCAACAGGCGATCGCCAATATTCATTTCCCAGAAAATGCGGAGATTCTCCAGCGGGCGCGGCAACGGTTGGTGTTCGATGAATTTTTCTATCTGCAACTGGGCTTCCTCCAACGGCGACAACAGGAAAAGGCCAGTCGAAAAAGTGCTGTATTCGTTCCCCAGGGGGAACTGATCGAGCGGTTTGAAAAACTCCTGCCCTTTCAACTCACCAACGCCCAGCAACGGGTAATTAACGAAATTCTTGTTGATCTAGCTCAGTCAACGCCGATGAATCGTCTCGTCCAGGGGGATGTGGGGGCGGGGAAAACCGTTGTGGCCGTCTTTGCGATCCTCGCCGCGATCCAGTCCGGCTACCAAGCGGCCCTGATGGCCCCCACCGAAGTCCTCGCCGAACAGCATTACCGCAAATTGGTGGGCTGGTTTAACCTGCTCCATCTGCCCGTTGAACTGCTGACGGGTTCGACAAAAACGAAAAAACGCCGGGAGATCCACAGCCAACTGCAAACGGGAGAACTTAAAGTTCTCGTTGGCACCCACGCCCTGATCGAAGATCCGGTGCAGTTCCAGAACCTCGGTCTGGTGGTGATCGATGAACAGCACCGCTTCGGCGTCCAACAGCGGGGGAGACTCCTCGCCAAAGGGAAAGCCCCCCACGTCCTCACCATGACGGCAACGCCAATTCCCCGCAGCTTGGCCCTCACCCTCCATGGGGATTTGGATGTGAGTCAAATTGATGAGCTGCCCCCCGGTCGCCAACCCGTTGATACGCGGGTGATTAAAGGGGGCGATCGCCACAAAGCCTATGAGTTGATCAAGCGAGAAGTGGCTCAGGGTCGCCAAGCCTACGTGATTTTCCCGCTGATCGAGGAATCTGAAAAACTCGAAGCCAAAGCCGCCGTCGCCGAACACCAAAAATTATCAGAACAGGTTTTCAAAAGCTTTAACGTGGGCCTACTGCACGGACGAATGAAATCTGAGGAAAAAGACGCCGCCCTCAACGCCTTCCGCGATAACCAAGACCACATCATTGTCTCCACCACCGTGATCGAAGTGGGGGTTGATGTGCCCAATGCGACGGTGATGCTGATCGAAAATGCCGAACGCTTTGGCCTCTCCCAGTTACACCAACTGCGGGGGCGCGTCGGTCGGGGGGCTCACCAGTCCCACTGTTTACTGATCACCAATAGCAAAAATCCTGATTCCCAAACCCGTCTGCGCGTCTTAGAACAATCCACCGATGGCTTTTTTATCTCCGAGATGGATTTACGTCTGCGGGGGCCAGGGGAAGTGCTGGGGACGAAACAGTCAGGTTTACCGGATTTTGCCCTAGCGAGTCTAACGGAGGATCAGGAAGTTTTGCTCATTGCCCGCCAGGCCGCAGAACAACTCCTCAAGGTTGATCCAGAACTTGAGCAATATCCCCTCATGCAACAGGAACTCCAACGGAAATACCAAAAACTCCTTGGCGCCGATGTACTGACTTAAGAGAAATACTCATTGATTCTTTTTCAGGAAGAAGCTCCCCCCAAGGATTAAACTCGCTCCCAGGACAATGTTGGGTGAAAGCTGCTCTTGGAAAAAGATAATGCCGCAAAGGATGGTGCTGAGAATTTCTAAATAACAGAGAAGGGCGGTGGTGGACGCCTGGAGTTTGCTCAAGGCTGAGAAAAAGAGGAGAAAACCGACAATGCCGACGGAAATCCCGTAAATGCTGCCCATGCTGATTTGAAATAGATTCGGCCAAGGTTGGGTGCCGAGGAGAAAAGGAAAGGCAATGAGCCCAGTCATCAGGTTTTGATAGAAAATTAGACGATACACCGAAAAATCAGCGGATTTAGCCTTGTACATCACCACCGTACAGGCCACGAGGACAGCGGCAATCAGCACACTGGTTAGACCAATAAAACTCCGGCTAGAGAAACTAATTTCCCCGTTAGCATAAATCACCACAATCCCCAGGATGAAACAAGGCAGGATCCAAAGGTTACGCCGGGGAATGGCTTCCTTGAGAAAGAGCCAACTAAAAAGGGTCGCAAACAGCGGCCAGGTGTAGAGAATAATCACCGCACTGCTGAGGTCGGCATAGCCAAAGCCAAAAATGTAACAGAGGCCGCGCACCGCATCGAGAAAGGAAATGAACAGCAGACCCGGGGTCACGCCTTTAAAAAGCGGTTCCCGCTGGTAGAGCAATAGGCCCGACACGAACAGCAATGGAATCCCTGCCCGGAAAAAGCTCATCACAAAGGGAGATAGGGCCGCCAACTTAATAAAAACACCGGAAGTGCCCAAAATAAGGGTGGCGATCGCCAATTGCAGTACAGGGTTCATTGGGGATGTGGGGGCAGGAGTAAATAAAGCGAACAGTCAACTTCTGTAAGGTAACCCCCAAGCTTGGTTAATGCCAGACCCTAAGGAAAATCAAGGGAGATTCCAGCCCGATTGACTCTGACAAAATTCTCAATAATATTGAAAAAGATTTTTAGTAGGGTATGCTACTTAAAGGAAACTGTTATCTTAGAAACGTTTCAATAACAGTGATTACATAGCAACGCTGGAGCATACTATGACACAGACTTTAACGGCCCAGGATGCGTTTCGGGCAGCCTACGAAAACCGTTACACCTGGGATCAAGATTTTCCTGGCTTTACTGCCACCGTCACCTTTACCCATGGCGACCAGAGCTATACCGGCAAAGTCGCCATCAAAGCCGATATGTCCTTTGAGGTCACGGGAATCGAGGCTGAAGCGGCGAAAAAAGAAATCGAAGGTCAACTGTGGGAAATCACCGTGCACCGGGTACGACGCTCCTTCGAAGACAGCCACGGCAAAAACAGCTTTGAATTTGGTGAAAAGTTTGCCGATGGTGCCCAGGAAATCCAAGTGACTGGCGCTTCCATGGGAAATTCCTACAAAATCAAAAATAATGTCGTTACCTTTGTAAACCGCAAAATTCGCGACATCATCGTTAATATCAATACCTTTGACGTGCTCAATACTGATGAAGGTTATCTTTCTTTGGGCTATGACTCAGTCTATTTTGACGCGGCCACCAAAGAACCCAAAGCAGGCAAGAGCCTTTTCCGGGATAGCTTTGAAAAAATTGGCGGTTACTATGTCCTCACCCGCCGAGAAATTACTTACCTAGAGAACGATCAAGAAGTTGACAAAAAAGTGTTTACCTTCAGTGATGTTCAATTCTAGGGATTGATCTAGGCAATCTTATTTTTCGCTTGGTGATCATCCATCTTTAAGTGAACACAAGGCCGTTCCTCAGGGACGGCTTTATTAATTATTTAGACAATGGCCTCACCATTTTTCAGACGTTTGAGCTTGTACTCAATGGCTTCGATCACGGTCTCAATCACGAAAACACGGGCATAGAGTTTGTCGTTAGCCGGCACAATCGTCCAGGGGGCGGCGGGGGTGCTGGTGCGGGCGATCGCCTGATTAATGGCCACCGCATATTGGCCCCATTTTTCTCGGTTGCGCCAATCTTCGTCGGTTAACTTATATTTTTTGAAAATATTGTCCTGCCGTTGCTCAAAGCGTTTTAACTGTTCATCTGGGTCAATGTGGAGCCAAAATTTTACGAGCACATAACCCTTGTGAATCAGCTGAGCTTCAAACTCGTTAATTTCGCGGTAGGCCCGCTTCCATTCCGTTTCCGTCGCAAAGCCTTCAACCCGTTCGACTAAAACCCGCCCATACCAACTGCGGTCGAAAATGCCAATCGTCCCCATACCAGGTAAATGGCGAGAAAAACGCCAGAGGTAATGGTAACGGTTTTCCTCTTCGGTGGGGGCACCAAAGGCATCGACTTTATAACTGCGGGGATCTAGGACGTCGGTTAACCGTTTAATGGCGCCCCCTTTGCCCGCGGCATCCCAGCCTTCAAACAGCAGCAGCACCGGTAATTTTTCTTGGTGGATTTTAAGTTGCAGTTGCCGTAATTTAATTTGGGCTGCCCGGAGACGTTTTTTGTAGTCTTTGTCGTCTAGTTCTAGGCTTAAATCCACCTTGGCGAGAAAGTCCGGTTCTGTGGGTAAAAGTTGGGCTTGGGGACGGATATGAACCGCCTCAGGGATGGTGATTTTGCGACGATCTAGGGCTTCGACAATGGTCGCCACCAGTTGGGACAGCACCTTTATTTCCGACCAACGGTAATCATCGCCCTCGACGAGAATCCAGGGAGCGGCCCCGGTACTGGTGTAGATCAACATTTCCTCTGCGAGGTGCCGATATTCTTTGTAGTTTTTCGCTTGTTGCCAATCTTCAGGACGGACTCGCCAGGCTTCTAATTCGTCAGCTTCGGCAGTTTTGAGGCGTTTTTTTAATTCTTTTTGGGACAGATGAATCCAAAATTTGGCGATCGCCATGCCATCATCCACCAACTGCCGCTCAAAGGCATTAATTTCTCGCATCACCAGGGGCACGTCCACCGGATTAACCCGCTCAAACAGGCGATCTTCGAGCACATGGGTGTACCAACTGTGATAGAAAAAAGCGATACTGCCCTTCGCCGGGAGCTTGTGCCAAAATCGCCAGAGCAATGGATATTGTTTTTCGCGGGCTGAGGGTTCGAAGATCGGCAACACCGAAAACCCCCGGGGATCCATGTAGTTGGTCATTTTTTTGACCAAAGCGCCCTTCCCTGCGGCCGCCCAGCCTTCTAAGACAACCGTCACGGGTAACTGGTGCTGCCAACAGGCATTTTGCAAAGACCGCAACTGCTGCATCAGGTCTTCTAATTGCTCTTTGTAGGTGTCCTTTGCCAGGGTTCGCTTTAGATCAAGGGTATTTAACACGCGCCTTTTGTATTCCAAGAGTGCTTCACTACAAATTATGGATAAGGACACCTCCTACCATGGTTATCGTGACAAAAACTGTAATGTGAAAGGGCTGACTTTTCCCCCAAGGCGATCGCCCCATTTAGCCCTGGCCAGAAAGTGAGCTATTCTGAAAAGAAAACGTGCGAAAATAGCGCCTAACGGCCAATCACCTTGTATTCATTGTATTGTTTCATTCTGCACATCCTGGCAAGATTTCATGGACATTGAAGCTTTTAGCGAGCTTTTTCCCCTCTTTAGCACCGCAAACCCCGAAACCATCGAATGGCTCCTGTCTGTCACCACCGAGCATGACTATCCCGCAGAACGCACCGTCTTAATGGAAGACTCCTGGGGCAATGCCGTCTATTTCATCGAATCCGGCTGGGTTAAAGTGCGCCGCCTCACAGGGGACGACGAAACCGTGACCCTCGCGATTATGGGCAAAGGCGACTTTTTTGGGGAAATGTCAGTATTAGACGAATCGCCCCGTTCCACAGATGTGGTCGCCCTTTCTCCAGTCAAACTATTTAGCGTTTCGGCCCAGCGTTTTATTCAGCTACTGTTTAAAGACCCTCAGCTGCACCACAAAATGCTGCAACTCATGGTGCGTCGTCTCCGTAATGCCAATGCCCGATTTTATTGGCGTAAGCAGCCCCCCGCCCTCAAGTTAGTCAAAACCCTCTTACTCTTGGCAGAAAACTATGGCCACCCCACGGATCAGGGCGTAGACATTATTCAATTGTCGGTGTCTGACCTGGCGGATGTGGCTGATATCACCACCAAGGAAGTCGAGATGATTCTGTCTAAACTGGAAGGGAAAGGGTGGATCGAAATTGGTGAAGGGCGCATTCATTTAGTCAACTTCAAGCAACTGACAAATTTAGCCAACCGAGCATAGGAGTAAGTTTTTTTCTGATGGTTCACACGGCAACTTCCATGGCAACACCAGCCCCAACTGCACAAGATACGGTGGCGATCGCCTATCGAGTGGCAATGCCCCAGCCCCAAACCCACCTGTTTGAGGTGACGATTGAGATTAGTCAATGGGAAGCTGCTGTCCTCGATCTCAAGATGCCCGTATGGACGCCTGGTTCCTACATGGTGCGGGAATATTCCCGGCATCTCCAGGATTTTCGGGCCACCACAGCGGCGGGTGTTGACCTCAGTTGGCGCAAAGTGACGAAAAACCACTGGCAAGTTGAAACCGCTGACATCTCAGATGTCCAAATTCACTATCGGGTCTTTGCCAATGAGCTCACCGTCCGCACCAACCACCTTGATAGTACCCACGGTTATTTCAACGGTGCGGCTTTGTTCTGCTTTATTCCAGGGCACCAAGACCAAGCCTGTACCTTGACCGTCGAACCGCCCCACATCGCCTGGGAAGTGAATACCACTCTGCCCCTGATCGAAGATCAAGAGAATTGTTTCTGGGTCGAAAATTTCGATGTGTTGGTGGATAGTCCCGTGGAAGTGGGTCTCCACGAAAATTATGAATTTTTCTGTGAAGGGAAGCCCCACCGTTGGGTCGTTTGGGGAGAAGGCAATTTCAAGGCGGAAAAGGCGATCGTCGACACCAAAAAAATCATCCAGACCGAAGCAAAAATTTTCGGCGGTGAGTTGCCCTACGACGAATATATGTTTTTGCTGCACCTGTCCGGCAGTGGCTATGGCGGCCTCGAACATAAGGAAAGTTGCTCCCTCAACTATCCTCGGTTTGGTTTCCAAAAATCTGACCAATACAACCGCTTTATGCAGTTGGTGGCCCACGAATTTTTCCACCTCTGGAATGTGAAACGCATTCGCCCGAAGGAACTCGAAACCTTTGACTACGAGACAGAAAATTACACCCCTTCCCTTTGGTTTGCTGAAGGAGTGACCAGTTACTACGATTTGCTCATTCCTCTCTGGGCTGGCATCTATGACAAAGCGTTTTTCCTCGAAAGCCTCAGCAAAGATATCACCCGCTACCTCCTCACCCCAGGGCGTTTGGTGCAACCCCTAGCAGAGTCAAGTTTTGACGCCTGGATTAAGCTCTACCGCCGCGAGGCCCATAGTAACAACAACCAGATGTCCTACTATCTCAAGGGCGCTCTGGTGGCGATGTTGCTGGATCTCAAAATTCGCGATCGCCACCAAAACCAAAAATCCTTGGACAATGTGCTGCGGATCATGTGGGAAAAATTCGGCAAACCAGAAGTTGGTTTTACTCCGACCCAGGTGGAGCAGGTCATTAGTGAGGTGGCGGGCTTTGACCTGAGCGACTTTTTCCATCAATCTCTCCACACCACGGCAGAACTTCCCCTCAGCGAAACCCTCGAAACCTTCGGTCTACGAATCAAACCCGTCTACACCAACAAAGATCTCCCCTACCTGGGTCTCACCGTCACCGACCAAAACAATCGCACCCTGGTGCAAACGGTGAATGTTGACTCCCCCGCCCACCAAGCCGGCATTGATCCAGAAGATGAACTCTTGGCGATCGCCAACTATCGCACCAATGCCGAACAACTCAACCATCGCCTTCAGAACTACCAAGCAGGTGATACAATTTCGATCACGATTTTTCACCAAGACCAACTGAAAACCCTTGCCGTCACCCTCGCTGCCCCCCAACCGAGCAGTTATCAAGTCGTGAAAAATCCCCAAGCCTCTGCCAAGCAGTTGCAGAACCTCAAGGGCTGGCTGAATCCCAAAGATTCAAGTGCGGTAAGATAAACATCCCTTTTTGCTTCATTATTCTTTTTGTCACCCATTTCGCACCCTACCGTTTGCCCCCAACCCATGCATAATTTCCTCCCCACTGCCTATTTCCAAGGAAAATTTGTTCCCTTCATTGACGCAAATATTTCCATTGCAACCCACGCACTCCACTACGGCACAGGGGCATTTGGGGGCTTACGGGGCATCCCTGATCCGAACAATCCTGGGCAAATTCTTCTTTTCCGTCTCGAACGCCACTGCCGTCGCCTCAGCAACAGCGCAAAATTTCTCCATTTTGATCTCCCGGCTGACAAAATTGAGCATGTCATCGTTGACTTTGTGAAACAAAATCGGCCCACGAAATCCTTTTACATTCGTCCCTTTGTCTACACCTCTGATCTAGGCATTGCTCCCCGTCTCCACAACATCGAAAAAGACTTCTTTGTCTATGGCTTAGAGCTGGGTGACTACCTTTCTCCCGACGGGATCGCCTGCCGGATCAGTTCCTGGTCGCGCCAAGAAGACCGTAGTTTCCCACTCCGGGGCAAAATTAGCGGCGCTTACATTGCCTCAGCCCTAGCCAAAACCGAAGCCGTCGCCTCTGGATTCGACGAAGCCCTGCTGATGAATTCCCAGGGGAAAGTTTGTGAAGCCTCCGGGATGAACGTCTTTATCGTCCGGGATGGCAAGCTGATCACTCCTGGCTCCGACCAAGACATCCTCGAAGGGATTACCCGCGACAGTATTGTCACCCTCGCGAAACACCTCGGCATCGAAGTGGTAGAACGTCCCATCGATAAGTCGGAATTATTGATCGCCGATGAGGTCTTTTTAAGCGGAACAGCGGCCAAAGTCACCCCAGTAAAGCGAGTCGAAAATTATACTTTACCGACGGAACGGCCCATCACCGAGAAATTACGGGAAAAACTAACAGCGATCACAGAAAATCGTGATCCGGAGTTTGCAGATTGGGTTTACAAAATTTCCCTCGATTAATGACTCGTTTTTTCATGCAAGATCCCCCTGTTATGATCAATATCAGTGACTTATGGGGGGAATCTCAGTATGGAAATTATTCGCCTACTGGCCTTTAACGATAACTATATTTTTCTCTTGGTTGATCGATCCACGGGAGACTGTGCAGTGGTTGATCCAGGCGACGGTAAGGTGGTGCTGGATTACCTAAACAGAGAGTATTTAACGCTTAAGAGCATCTTGATTACGCATCACCATTCTGATCATGTGGGTGGTAATCGTCAATTATTAAGTCATTTCCCGACAACAGCGGTGTATGGCAGTGCAATAGATTTACAGAAAGGACATATTCCAGGCCAAACGGTGAGCCTTAAGGCTGGTGATCACTTAGATTTATTTAATCGCACCGTCGAAATTTTGTTTGTGCCAGGCCATACCCAAGGTCACATCGCCTACTATTTCCCTCCCCTGCGGCCTGAAGACAGTGGTGATTTATTTTGTGGCGATACGCTGTTTGCTAATGGCTGCGGTCGTCTTTTGGAAGGAACGCCAGAGCAACTTTTTGCCTCGCTCCAGCAAATTTGTGATTTGCCAGATAACACCAACATCTGGTGTGCCCATGAGTACACCCTGAAAAATATTAAATTTTCCTTGACGGTCAATCCAGAGAATGAGGCTCTCCAGAGGCGTTTTCAACAAGTGCAGACCCAACGGCAACGCCAGGAACCGACCATTCCCACGGCGTTGGCTTTAGAAAAACAGACAAATCCTTTTTTGCGCTGTGGCGATCGCCAACTGCAAGCTAACTTAAACACAACGGATCCCCTCCGGACGTTCATAAAGTTGCGTGGCAAACGGGATCTCTTTTGAAGTTTAAACTGGTAGCAGCGACTTCCATAAAAAAATTCAACCATACCCCAGGGGAACGATTGCGGATTTGCTAAAACCGTTTACAGTGAGGATCAATCTCCTAAAATGGGGCTCAATTTATAGTTTTCTCGTCTTTTTTCCTGAAAAGCAAACCCTAGGGCCTGCGATCAGGAGCAAGGTATCACACACAACATTTCCCCCCTATCCTCTTTGTCACAATCATTCCCAAATGTACACCACGTCATAAATCTCCCTCAGATTGCCCTATCTTGAGCCAGCCTTGCCCCAGATCCCTAAACAAAAAATTTCTTTAATAAACCTTTAATCGATTTCCGGTAATTGCCATAATGCCTACTCTCCTCACCCCAGACCAGGTCAATCAAATTGTTTCTAACCAGCATGATAATCCCCACGGGATCCTTGGTTGTCACCCTGTCAATGAAGATGACACTGCACCAAAAACCTGGTCAGTTCGTGCCTATTTGCCCTCCGCAAGTCAAGCTTGGGTCGTTGATACGTCATCCCAAACGGAATATCCCATGGCGACGGTGCACCATCCCCATTTTTTTGAATGCACCCTCAAGAGTGACACCACACCGAAATATCAACTCAAACTCCAGGAAGGCGATCGCCAACAGATTATTAATGATCCCTATGCCTTCGCCGAAGCGCCCCACATCAGCGATCTCGATCTCCACCTCTTTGCTGAAGGGAATCACCACCGCATCTACAACAAACTAGGAGCGCACCTCGTTGAAGTCGATGGCATCAAAGGCGTTTACTTTGCCGTTTGGGCGCCCAATGCCCGCAATGTCTCTGTTCTAGGCGATTTCAACAACTGGGATGGCCGTAAACACCAAATGCGCCGTTTAAACGTGGGGATCTGGGGAATCTTCATTCCCGATCTTGGCCCAAATACCAAATACAAATACGAAATCAAAAACCAACACGGCCACATCTACGAAAAATCAGATCCCTACGGCTTTCTCCGGGAAGTACGTCCCGACACCGCTTCCATCGTTGCCGACCTCGACCAGTACCAGTGGCAAGACCATGACTGGCTAGAACAGCGTGCCAAACAAGACCCCCTCAAAAATCCCGTCTCCATCTACGAACTTCATCTCGGTTCCTGGCTCCATGGTTCCGCCACCGAAAAAATGCGACTCCTTTCCGGTGAAGTCTCTCCCATTCCCGTGGGCGATCAAAAACCCGGTGCCCGCTTCCTCAGCTATTACGAACTGGTAGATAAGCTCATTCCCTACGTTAAGGAAATGGGTTACACCCACATCGAGCTACTACCCGTTGCTGAACATCCCTTTGACGGATCCTGGGGCTACCAAGTGACTGGCTACTATTCCCCAACTTCCCGCTTTGGTAATCCCGAAGACCTGATGTACTTCATCGATCAATGTCATGCCAATGGTATTGGGGTGATCGTTGACTGGGTACCTGGGCATTTTCCTAAGGATGCCCACGGTCTTGCCTATTTTGATGGCACCCATCTCTATGAACATGCCGATCCCCGCAAAGGTGAGCACAAAGGCTGGGGCACCCTCATCTTTAACTACAATCGCAATGAGGTTCGTAACTTCCTGATTGCCAATGCCCTATTCTGGTTTGACAAATATCATATCGATGGCATTCGGGTCGATGCAGTAGCGTCGATGCTCTATCTCGATTACGACCGCGAAGAGGGTGAATGGCTCCCCAATGATTACGGCGGTAATGAACACCTCGAAGCCGTAGAATTTCTCCGCCAAACCAACAATCTCATCTTCAAGTACTATCCAGGGATTATCTCCGTTGCCGAAGAGTCCACCGCTTGGCCCATGGTTTCCCGCCCCACCTACCTCGGCGGCCTCGGCTTCAACCTCAAGTGGAATATGGGCTGGATGCACGACAATCTCAAATACTTCAGCATGGATCCCTGGTTCCGGCAGCACCACCAAAACAGCATCACCTTCAGTATGTGGTATCACCACAGCGAGAACTACATGCTGGCCCTTTCCCATGATGAAGTCGTCCATGGTAAGAGCTCGATTATTGGGAAAATGCCGGGGGATGAATGGCAGAAATTTGCCAATGTGCGGGCCTTATTTGCCTACATGTTCGCCCATCCTGGCAAAAAAACCATGTTTATGAGCATGGAATTTGGCCAATGGAATGAGTGGAATGTTTGGAGTGACTTGAGTTGGGACTTGCTACAACATGAGCCCCACGCCAAACTCAAAGGTTTCTTTGCGGCATTGAATAGCCTCTATCGACAAGAACCAGCCCTTTACGAACGGGATTTTGAAGAAGAAGGATTCCAATGGATCGACTGCTCTGACAATCAAAACAGTGTTCTTTCCTTTATTCGACGGGCAAAAGATCCCAACGATTTTCTCGTTGTGGTCTGTAATTTTACGCCGCAACCCCATAGTCACTATCGCATTGGCATTCCAGAAGAAGGCTACTATCAAGAAATTTTGAATAGTGATGCCGAAACTTTTGGAGGGAGTAATTTGCTCAACTTCAGTGGCGTCTGGACTGAAGACTGGAGTTTCCACAATCTTCCTTATTCGGTTGACCTGTGTTTGCCGCCCCTCGGCGTAGTCGTCCTAAAAATTGACCGAGAGAAAACAGCCGCAATGCTCGCTCAAAAACAAGCGGATAAAGCAAAGGCTCTATCCGGCGAAGTATAAAAAATAAAATTTTGTCGTTAGCTGTTTAGCTATCTTTACAGGGTTTGGGAATTTATCTCCAGGCCCTTTTTTTTGCCGAGTTAAAGAAAAACTGGGTACAAATTTATGTTGTTTTCTTTAGTGATTTGTCGTCTCCTAGAGTTGTTCTGAAAGACGTGCTTTGCTCAGTCTCAGTTGAACTAAATATCCCAAAAAGTAGATAAAAATCCTTGCGATAGAGAGAGCTTAAGATTGATTTTTTTGAAAAATAAGGTGGTACCCAGATTCGAACTGGGGAGTGGAGGTTTTGCAGACCTCTGCCTTACCACTTGGCTATACCACCGGGTCAACAGTTCGCTATTATAACAGGGCTTTTGTTCACATCACAACATTTTTTTCGTTATGGAAGTTATTCCCGCTATTGATCTACTCGGTGGCCAATGTGTGCGCCTCTACCAGGGTGATTATCAACAGGCGCAGGTGTTTAATGATGACCCAGTGCAGGTGGCACGGACGTGGGCTGAGCAGGGGGCGACCCGACTTCATGTGGTGGATTTAGATGGGGCAAAACAGGGGGAATCCGTCAATTTAGGGGCGATCGCCAAAATTGCGGCAGCGATTGATATTCCTGTGCAAGTGGGCGGTGGTCTCCGGACTGTCGCCAGTGTGACGCAATTGTTTGATGTGGGTGTAGAGCGAGCCATTATCGGGACGGCAGCGGTAGAAAATCCGGATCTCGTGACGGAACTCTGTGCAAAATATCCCGGTCGGATTGCGGTGGGGATTGATGCGCGCAATGGCAAAGTGGCGACCAAGGGATGGTTGGAAACCTCGGCGGTTTTGGCCACGGATTTGGCGAAGCAGATGGCTACCCAGGGCGTCGCTGCCATTATTTACACAGATATCCATCGGGATGGCACCATGGCTGGCCCTAATCTAGAGGCGCTCCGGGAGTTGGCAGCCACCATGGAGATTCCAGTGATTGCGTCGGGAGGCGTTAGTTCTTTGGCTGATCTGGTCAATCTGGTGGCCCTCGAAGGGATTGGGGTCACAGGGGCGATTGTGGGCCGGGCGATTTATACCGGGGATATTAATTTGGCTGAGGCGGTAAAGGCGGTTGGCCCCCAACGTTTACAGGATGTTTTTCCGGATGATGGTACAGCGATCGCCTAAGTTTCGTGCTAGATTGAGTCGTGAAATTGTAATGGAACAAACCACATCAAAAGCGATTCTAGAGTAAAGCTATATAGTGATCGACCACACCACTTTATGCCATTGATACTTGTTGTAAATTTCTAATGTGTTTATGCTTAGACCCTTACGTAGATTAATCGAACATTCCTGGGTTCTTCCGGGGCTTGTATGGCTCGCAACCCTTGCACCTGCACAGGCGGCGGTTGATCTCCGGGTCGCTGTACGGCAGACGACGGCAAATCTTCAGGTGGGCAGTTCCACCAACGCTCTCATCAAAAATGGCCAAGGCCAAGTCCTCGGTGAAATTGCTGGCATGAGTTCCTTTGCGGTGGGACGCCAGGGGAATCAATTGGCGTTTGACCGTTGGCGGGCGACTGAGGTCTGGATTGAACCCAAGGGAGATGGCTATGTGTGGATTGGCGATCGCTGGTACCGGGGCCGCACCCAACTCCGGCAGAGTGGTAACGGGATTCTCGCCATTAATCACGTCGATCTCGAAGACTATCTCTACAGTGTCGTCGGTGCTGAAGCAATTCCCAGTTGGCCCCAGGAAGCCCTCAAAGCCCAGGCCGTCGCAGCCCGCACCTATGCTTTAAAAAAACGTTCAGAAAATACCGGGAAGCCCTACGACCTCGACACCACGACGGCAACTCAAGTCTATAAGGGTCTGAATAGCGAATACAGCACAACCCATGCTGCCGTTAATGCTACGGAAAGTCAGGTAATGACCTATAACGGCAGTGTTATTTTGGCGGTATTTCATTCCTCTTCGGGTGGTCATACCGAAAACGTTGAGGATGTCTGGAGCCAACCTCTACCCTATCTACGGGGAGTTGTGGATTATGATCAATCCTCGCCGGTCTACCAGTGGAGTAAAACCATTTCAGCAGCTCAGCTAGGTCAACTGGTTGGTGGTGTTGGTACCGTGAAGCAATTAATTCCCCAACGGGCCACTCCCCAGGGTCGGGTAATCACGATGAAAGTGATTGGTGATCGCGGCACGAAAAATATCAGCGGCGATCAATTGCGGAGTCTTTTAGAACTGCGTAGCACCTTGATCAATGCCAGAATTCAACAGGGCGACGTTTACATCTACGGTAAAGGCTTTGGCCACGGCGTTGGTATGAGTCAATGGGGCGCCAATGGCTTAGCGGCCCAGGGCATCGACTATCAACAAATTCTGCGTCACTATTACCAAAATGCCACCATTGCCAAGCTAACACCCCGGTAACGGTCAGTTTTCGGCGTAAAAAATACAAGATTGTAGGAGGGGAATTGCACCCCTCCTTTTTTGTCTTCCCCAGAGGCGATCGCCTTCTATTTGCCTTTCGTTTAAAAACCGAGATCTGTCGCGACCTTGTGGGCACAGGCGAAACCAGAAAAAGCCACGGCATTTAAACCCTGTCCGGGGAAGGTACTATCGCCAACACAATAAAGTCCAGGGACTTCTGTTTTATTGACCCGGGGCGGAAAACCCGCAAAATTAAACATTCCCAATAACCCCAGGAGTTTGCGTTGGGGGATCGGCCCATAGGAGCCATCCACTCGCCCAAGGAATTTACGGTGGGTGCGTGGTGTCCCTACCTCCATGTAATCCAACCCAGCATCTAAACCCGGAAAAATCGCTTCAAGGCGATCCACGAGTTGCCAGGCAGCTTCTTCTTTCTTCGCTTCGTATTCCTGGGGGGACAACCCTTGCCATTCACTCAGCCAACTGGGGGTAAAGGTGTGGATAATGTGATACCCCTCAGGGGCCAGGCTCGGATCGAGGAGCGTTGGAATAGAGACAAAAATAGTACCCTGCTCGGCCTCCATGTTGTCCCAATTTTCGAGCAAAATGTGGTGGCATTCTGTCCCAGGGGGAAGCACATCGGCTTTAACACCGAGGTGAACGCTGAGAAAGCTGGGGGATTTTTGGTACTTCTCCGTCCACTTTTCTTCAAAAAAGGGTTTATTGTCGCTGGGCAGGAGTTTTTCAAAGGTGTCCCAACGGGTGGCATTGGAAATAATCTTTTTCGCGAAATACTCGGTGCCATTAGCCAAGCGTACGCCGATAGCCTGACCTTGGTCGGTGATAATTTCGTAGACATTCGCGCCGTATTGAATTTCACCGCCATGGTGCTCTAAACCTTCAACCAGTTTGAGGGCAATTTGGCCCACACCCCCTTCTGGATAGTTGATGCCACCATAATGGCGATCGCTAAACACCATACCCGCATTAATCATGGGCGTTAGCTCCGCCGGCACCACCGACCAGCAGTAACATTCCATATCGATAAACTTAAGCAGTTCGGGGTCTTTAATGTATTGACGGGCAAGATCCCCAGCATTTTTGGGTAAATATTTAAGCAACCCTAGACAAGCAAAGGGCTTTTGCATAAAAACTCGCAGCAGGTAACGGATTTCTTCGAGGGAAAGCAGTTCGATGCTGTTAAGGCAATTAAACACCTTCCAGCACTCATCATAAAATTTACGAATGCCCTTGGCTTCATGGGGAAAGCGCGCCGTTAACCCCGTTAAAAATTCTTCGTAGTCACGGTGTACCTTGACCTCCAGATCATTAGGCAGATGGTAATGAATCTGGACTGGATCTGGGATGGTCGGAAGCGACATATCCACTGCGGCGAGGGCCCGGGTGAGGAGATTGGTGGTGCCGCGATCGCCAAAGCCAAAAATCATCGAAGCGCCCACATCAAACCGATAGCCCTGCCGCTCAAAATACCCCGCACTGCCACCGGGGATCACATAGCGCTCTAGCACGAGTACCTTAATTCCCTTGGCCGCCAATTGGGTCGCCGTAACGAGGCCTCCGATACCGGAACCAATGACAATCACATCGTACTGGGGAGCAGAAATGGCAGTTTTGGCGGTCATAAACGGTGAAGCTCGCAAGGTAGGCTAAATTTTGACTGTTACATAGTCTACCTTTATTTCTCTAGGGATTGGCAGGGGAAATTAGCGGCCATGCTGCGGTAACGATTTTGGGTAGGGGGAGATATTCGTCACAAAAAAAGGCGGAAAATTTTCCACCTTACTGCATCAGAACTATATTTATTTTTAATAAGAGATTGAGGGGGCACTGGGGCCAGAAAAATACTGAATTTACTCTTCGTCGTCTTCGGGGGAAGGATAAACAAAGCTAGAACGACCAGTGAGTACAGATTTGCCAAGGGAAAGGGCCTTTTGGGCTTCGATGGTTGCCTTACGCTTCCAGTGGGCGCGGCGTTGGTCACGCTTTGCCTTTGAGGTTTTCTTCTTTGGAACTGCCATGGGATTAACTACAGATTTTTACAGAATTACCATTATAAAATCTTCTTTCCCAAAAAGTAAGCCCTCCGTCAAAATCTCTTGAGTCAAGGGGCTGAGCCTAGGCAAGGTTTAGCACCGGTAAAGAAATCCATGCAAATCCGACCAGGGAGGAATCAAGCTTTTACAATCGGAATCGCATTGGTGCGTCTATTTGTCTAGGAGTCTTAACAGCGATGGTTTGGTATCGACGACGACTATACCGTAACCCCCAAGCCTACGGGGTGATGATGGAGTGGTGGTTGGGTTGGGTCGATTTTGTGCAGTGGTTTATTCCGCGCCCGGTGACGGGAAAAAAGACGCGGCGTTTATATCGGCAGCTTTTAGTCGAGGCGAGTTGGCGTCTTAATTTTGTGATGTTAACTGTTAGCTCCTGCATTATTGCCACCTTTGGGCTGATTAGTAATAGTACCGCTGTGATTATTGGGGCGATGCTGGTAGCCCCCCTGATGTTGCCGTTGCGGGGGTTGGCCTTCGCGGCCCTAGAGGGGGAGTTGAAATTATTTTGGCGATCGCTGTATTCGATTACGGGAGCAACAGCCCTTTCTCTTGCGTTGTCATGGATGATCGGCGTCATTATTGGCATCCCTGATTTTGGCTCAGAACTGACGGCCCGCACCCAACCCAACTTAATCGACCTTGGTATTGCGGTGGCCGCTGGCGGAATTAGTGGCTTTGTGAAGGTGCGTCGGGGGATTAGTGATGCCCTCGCCGGGACGGCGATCGCCGTGGCCCTGATGCCTCCTCTCTGTGTAGTAGGCTTATCATTTTCCCAAGGCTATTTCAATTACTCCCGTGGCGCTTTTTTGCTCTATCTAACAAACCTCCTCGGCATTACCCTCGCCTGTATGGTGGTCTACATCCTGGCTGGTTATGCGGAGATCAACCACGCCCTTGGCTGGACAATGGCCTTAACCCTCGTCTTGCTGGTACCCCTGGGGGCAAGATTTATTCAACTGGTACAACAGCTCCGCCTGCAGCAAACCATCACCAGTCAGCTCACCACCAAAACCGTTACTGTCGGTCAAGACGTCGAAAATGTTCGGGTGCGGGTTGACTGGACATCTTCCCCACCGATCATCTACGTCAACCTCCAGGCGAAAAAAGAAATTACCCCTAGACAAGCTCTCCTCGTTGAAGAATTCTTACGCAAGCGTAACAGTCAAATTTTTAAAATTATTTTTCAAGTTAGTCCGATCCAAGAAGTCAAAGCCGATGACATTGATCCTAACGATTTAGATTTACCCCAATTAGACATCGCCCCACCGCGCCAATAGAAACCTAGGGCACAAACGAAAAATTCCTTGATAAATCAAGCTTTCAGCCTTAGCTAACCTCAACATCGACCCGTGAATTGTGACCTTATTTAGCTGAAGCTAAAAGGTTTACCTGTTCTTAAAGTCAAGATGTCGCAGGACTGATAATATACTGAGGCCGAAGGTTTTGTATGCTGATGTTCTAAGCAAAACTGATGAAGCTGATGGGTAAGGAAATCCTTTCCATGGCTCATCTCTTCTCTGGTTACACAAGCCCCAGCATTAGCCCTATCAAGTCGTTCGGCAAGTATTGATTGACCATTTTCCCGACTCCCTGCATCCGGCCTAGATAAGCTGTTTTTCCAATGATTGATCTCGACAATGCAAACGCGACAGACTACGTTCTGCAGACAGAAAATGTCAGTGTCTATTACGGTAGCTTTCTGGCGATCAAAGGCGTTTACCTCAACATTCCCAAAAATCAAGTAACAGCATTTATTGGCCCTTCTGGTTGCGGTAAAAGTACCCTGTTGCGTTGCTACAACCGTCTCAATGATCTCATTCCCACTTTTCGCATAGAGGGCGATATTGCTTACCACGGCAGTAGTCTCTATGGATCCGGTGTAGATCCAGTGGAAGTACGTCGCCGCATCGGCATGGTTTTCCAAAAGCCAAACCCCTTCCCCAAATCGATTTATGACAATATCGCCTATGGGGCGCGGATCAATGGTTACAAGGGAGACATGGACGAACTGGTAGAACGTTCACTACGCCAGGCCGCTCTCTGGGATGAGGTTAAAGATAAGCTGCGTCAAAGTGGTCTCGCCCTATCTGGGGGGCAACAGCAACGTCTTTGTATTGCCCGGACGATCGCCATTCAACCAGAGGTTGTGTTGATGGATGAACCTTGTTCTGCTTTGGATCCGATTTCAACCCTCAAAATTGAAGAATTGATCCACCAGCTCAAAGAGCAGTACACAATTGTCATTGTGACTCATAATATGCAGCAGGCTTCGCGGGTCGCTGATATGACGGCGTTTTTCAACGTGAAAACAAATGATGACGGCACCCGCCAGGGCTATCTGGGCGAATGCGATCGCACGGAAGTTATTTTCCAAAACCCCCGGGAACAGGCCACCCAAGAGTATGTCAGTGGCCGTTTCGGTTAATTTGAGGGGATGACTTTAGGGTCTGTTTTTCTCGTAACGCCACACTAAATTTTTGTCTCAGCCTTAGCCCATATCTGCTGTTGCAGGTAATGGGTTTTTTATTTGTGATTGAATTTGTTACGGGTTGGCCCCAAAAAGGTAGTGCTTCGATAGGATCAGACAGTCCCATGGGATTGAGATGACTTGGGCTTTTTGACCGATATCGCGCTCGAATATTGAGCTGATATGTGTGAACCACTCCTCCCTGCTAAAGCGAGGAAGGAGCTTTCTACCCAAAGAACTGCTTTCTACTCCGAAGAATAGTGAGTCTTACATTCTGGCGATAGGCGGAAAACCCTCGTTCCGAAGGCCAAAATTCTTTTCTTGCAACACTGCCCGTTTAGCTTGGTTTTCGCTTAGGGAGAAGTGGTCAAGGCAAACTTATAGTAGCATGAGCCTAACTCGCTTTCATCCCCTCCCTGCTCGTCACAGTAAACCGTGTGCGAGGAAGGGGAATGCCCGCTCGTATCAGTTAAAATGTGAAGATTTAGGATTATTTTTGTTTAGTTATAATTTTTCTGCACCGATTTGGAATCCATGGCCGTTGCTCCTACCGTCACAATGAATCAACCTCAACATGTTTTCCTCGTTCAAGATGATACTGGACAACGGGAGTATATTTTGACGGATGCCCGCTATTCAATTGGGCGTCGTAGCAGTTGCGCGATTCATCTCCAATCGCAGTTTGTGTCTCGGCTCCATGCGACCTTGGTGCGGCACCTAACGGATGATCATGTTTACTATCGCATTGTGGATGGGGATGGTCTCCAGAGGGCCAGTGCGAACGGCATTTTGGTCAATGGGAACAAAGTGAATGCGGTGATACTCCAAGATGGGGATGTCGTCACATTTGGCCCCCAAATTTTGGGTCGTTATGAAAGGCGATCGCCGCGTCCTCCGAAGCACACCCAGCCGGGGGAAGAAGATCCCTTTGACATTACGCTCATTGATCCGGCGATGTTAGCGGAGGATCTAGAATTGACGGTGGATGAAGAGGCCACACGATTATTTTAGGGTGGCCTTAACGGAAACGAGTGATAGTTGTTTGAGGTGTTTTTTCCAGGAACGCAATGGTTAATTTTTCTGCTCCGAAAGCGGCTGGTTTGGCCCCTTGGTTTGATATTACGGCCCTGTTGTTGTGGGGGGCTTTGCTGCTCAAGTACGCGATTACAGGCCAGTTGGCGCTGTTGATCCATCCGAATTACTTTGGTCTATGTGTGGCGGCGGGGATTATTCTCCTCCTGCTTGGGTTGGGAAAATTGCTGCAACAGGTGCGTCCCCAGGTTAGTGGCGGCGAATCCGTGCAGCACATTACGCTTTTGCCCCAGAATGTGGGGAGTGGTTTGTTGATTTTGGTGGCGATCGCCGGATTTTTGATTCCTCCCACCATTTTGTCGAGCCAAACAGCGATTCAACGGGGTTTAACGGAAGAATTGCCCCTCACCCGGAGTCAACCGGAAAGTTTTCGGGTCGGCACGTCCCCAGAGGAGCGGACGTTATTAGATTGGATTCGGACGTTGAATGTTTATCCAGAACCTGATGCTTATACAGGGGATCCGGTGAAAGTAAACGGATTTGTGACCCATCTGCCCCAGTTGCCGGACAATTACATGATGGTGTCGCGGTTTGTGCTGACCTGTTGTGCGGTGGATGCCTATCCAGTAGGATTGCCCGTGAAACTCGAAGGCGATCGCCAAGCCTTTACGCCGGACTCTTGGGTAGAAGTCACCGGGGAAATGATCACCGAGGATCTCCAACTCACCACAGAAGACGAGAGTGATAATGGTTTGCCCCAGCGCCAGTTAGTGATCCAGGCCAGCGCCGTCGAACCGATCCCCACCCCCAGAAATCCTTACGATTATTAGGTATAAGGGTGTTGTCGCGCTCTTAAATTTCGATGGTTAATCCCCGTGCTCGTCGCCCATTTTTTGCCCTCTGGGGTCTATTGGTCGTTGGTCTGCTGGGTTGTCAGGGGGAAAGGGGGCGATCGCCCCAGGACGAATCCATTCAGGTGTATTTCAACCAGCGTCAAGGTCGGCGCGTGGTTTATACCGAGCCCTACCGCCAACTGAAACGCCCAGGGGATAACCTCGAAGAAATTTTGATCGAGGGCATTAACAGCGCCCAAAGCACCATCGATGTTGCGATCCAGGAGTTGAATTTGCCCCTGGTAGCCGAAGCCCTCGCTGCCCAAGCCGCTGCGGGGATCAACATTCGCGTGATCGTCGAAAATAATTACCACCAACCCTGGGCCGAGCCTGATTCAGCAGAAATTTTAGAACTCGATGAACGGGATCAGGGAAAATATCAAGAATTTGTCGCCCTCGCCGATGAAAACCAAGATGGCTTTTTAGATGCGGCAGAAACTGCGAAATATGATGCGATCGCCATTTTAGAAAGGGCAGAGATCCCGATTTTGGACGATACCGCCGACGGTTCCAAGGGAAGCGGCCTAATGCACCACAAATTTATGGTGGTCGATGGGGAAACGGTGATCACCGGCTCGGCAAACTGGACATTGAGCGGCATCCACGGGGATTTCGCCAACCCGGAAACCAGGGGCAATGTAAACCACCTAATGCGGATCCAAGATGCGGCGATCGCCCAGGTTTTTACAGCAGAATTTGAGGAGATGTGGACTGGGCGCAAGTTTGGGGTTCAGAAACTGCAAGGGCCGCCCCAAACCTTTACGGTGGGCAATAGTCGCGTCACGGTTCAGTTTTCCCCTTTCTCCAGTTCCCAGGCCTGGGAAAATACGAGCAATGGTCTCATTGGCAGCACCCTCGCCCAGGCCCAAGAATCGATTAGTCTAGCCCTATTTGTTTTTTCTGAGCAAAAAATTGCCAATATTTTAGAAAAAGAAGCTCAAGAAGGCACCGTTATCCAGGCTTTGATCGATCCGAGTTTTGCCTTTCGGGAATACAGCGATGGGCTGGATCTGTTGGGGGTTAATCTCAAGGAAAAATGTGACCCCTTTAATCGGCCCTGGGCTAGCCCCATCCAAACCGTCGGTACGCCGAAATTACCCCAGGGGGATAAATTTCACCACAAATTCGCCGTCATCGATGGCAAAACGGTGATTACGGGTTCCCATAACTGGTCAGCCTCTGCCAATAATCAGAACGACGAGACCCTCTTAATTATCCAGAACGAGGCGATCGCCCAACAATTTCAAGCCGAATTCGATCAGTTTTATACTACGGCTTATCTGGGAATTCCGCCCTTCATCGCCAGCAAACAAAAACCAATGCCCGCTGACTGTACTGTGGCCGCCACCGATGGCCCCGTAAACCTCAATACCGCCAGTGCCGCCGAACTCGAAACCCTCTCTGGCATTGGCCCTAGTCTCGCCCAAAGGATTATTGAGGGCCGCCCTTATTCTGGTTTGACGGATCTACAACGGGTATCGGGCATTGGCGAAAAAAAGGCCGCCGACCTCGCCGGAAAAGTCACCTGGTAGAGACGCGTTATAGTACCCATAGCCTTTTTCATCCAAGTCATCAAGCTGTTTATTCTATGCGCCCCATTTTTAGTCTTCTGTGTAGTCTGCTGCTGTGGGTGAGCCTCTGTTGGCCCAGTGTTGCCCTCACCAATGCCCAAATCTCTGAAGGCGATCTCGCAGAGATCCGCTCCGCGGTGCGCCTCACTCAAACCGCGATCCAGGCGGCGAAAAAAGGCGATTTGTTTACCGCCGAAAAAATTTGGTCTGATTTAATTGAAGCATTTCCCCAAAATCCTGCCCTCTGGAGCAATCGGGGCAATACTAGGGCGAGTTTAAATCAGTTTGATGCGGCCCTAGAAGATCTCAATGAAGCGATCCGCCTTGCCCCCGACCAAGTCGAACCCTACTTTAATCGCGGTGCGATCCTCGAACAGCAACAGCGGTTTACCGAAGCGATCGCCGATTATGACAAAGCCATTGAACTCGATCCCCAAGAGGCGATCGCCTACCACAATCGCGGCAATGCCTACGGCAGTTTGGACAATTGGGAACAGGCTAGGCAGGACTACCAAAAGGCAACGGAACTTGATCCCCGCTTTGCCTGGGCCGCCGAAAGCTATGCCCTCGCCCTGTATCAAGTTGGCGAAGAGAACCAAGCGATCAAGCGAATGAAAGCCCTGGTACGTAAATACCCCATGTTTGCCGATGCGCGGGTGGCCCTGACAGCGATGCTCTGGGGGAACCACCAATTTGGCGAGGCCGAAAGTAACTGGGTGGCAGCAGCGGGTTTAGATGAGCGTTACCGGGATTTAGAGTGGCTAGAAAATATTCGGCGCTTTCCGCCGAAAGTTTTCCAAGATCTAAATAATTTCCTCAATCTCCAATAAATCCTCAAATTCTAGGCTGATTGTGCGGTTTTTAGCAGTTTAGCCCGCACCAGTTTAATCGCATCGTAGCTGTATTTTTCCTGGAGGTGCTCCCGCAATTGCGTTAAGGACTCTGGCCCCACGGTGGCGATCGCCTTTTCGATTTCCACCTGGGCTTCTGGTTTAACGAGACGGTCTAGATCGGTAATCTCACCACTCTGTAATAACGTTGCCAGATGTTCGTTGATCGTCCCCGCCGTTAGATTGCGCTGCTTAGCAATTTCTGTAACCGAGAGGCCCTGTTGATAAAGCTGGAGGGTGAGTAACTGAGTGCTATGAATCTGGGGTTTCGGTGGCCCTTGGCTGGCACAAAATTCCTGAATCGCCGCGAGGAAAGGCTCCCCGTAACGCTGATATTTCGCACTTGTTACCCCGGAAATTAGACAAAAATCCGCTTGGGTGCGGGGTCGCCGCTTGGCCATTTGCCGGAGGGTTGCGTCGGAAAAAACCATGTAGGGGGCGACCCAATTTGCATCGGCCAATTGTTTCCGCAGTTGTCGTAGTTGCCCGAAGAGAATTTCCGCATCGAGACGACTTTCAGAAATCCCCAAAAGTTCTGGGGCCGTTTGCCGCCGTTCTACCGCGATTTTCACTTCCCGCTGTTTGCGTAAAACTTCCCAACTGTGGCCGTTGAGCTTCAGTACCCGATAGCCATCACTCGTTTCCGCTACTAAGCCCTGATGCAAAAGCGATCGCCCCAGATTTTTCCATTCTTCCTTGGTGTGGTCGAGGCCAATGCCATAGGTGGATAGTTGATGGTGTCCGTTCTGAATAATTTTTTCTTTTTTTGAACCCCGCAACACATCGATAATGTAGGTCATGCCATAGCGTTCTCGACAGCGGGCAACACAGGATAAAAACTTCTGGGCCTCAATGGTCCAATCTTCGACCGGACGCGGATTCTGGCAATTGTCACAGCCGCCACAGTCCCCCGGAAATTGCTCCCCGAAATAGCTCAGTTGAATCGTCCGCCGACAATCGATCCCTTCGGCATAGTCAATCATTTTCTGGAGTTGTTGGTAGGCGATCCGTTTTTCTTGTTCGTCTTCCTTGAGCTCAATAAAATACTCTGCCTTTTTAATATCTCCCGCCCGATAAAACAGAGTACAGTGGGCGGCTTCCCCATCCCGGCCTGCGCGCCCCGACTCCTGGTAATAGCGTTCTAAATTAGTCGGCAAATCATAATGCACCACAAAGCGCACATCGGGTTTATTAATGCCCATGCCAAAGGCAACGGTGGCGACCATCACAGGCACATCATCCCGGATAAATTGCGCTTGGTAGTCAGCCCGTAAACGATCAGCTAGTCCCGCATGGTAGGGCAATGCTTTAACGCCATCTTGTTTGAGGCGATCGGCCAACTCGTCTACTTTTTTGCGACTCGAACAGTAGATAATGCCTGGTTGCCCGCGCCGTTGTCGAACATAGCGCAGCAGTTGCGTATAACTCTTCCGGTCTTTGGGGAGAACTTCATAGTAAAGGTTGGGACGATTAAAGCTGGTGCAGTGAAAGCTGGGGTTTTGTAACGCGAGCTGGTCAATAATATCTTCACGGACACGTTGAGTAGCAGTGGCGGTAAAGGCATAGCAGGGAGTCTGGGGATAACGCCTCCGGATGCGACTGAGTTGGCGGTATTCGGGACGAAAATCATGGCCCCATTCTGAAACACAGTGGGCCTCATCCACCACAAAGCCAGCGAGGCCAATGGTCTGATCCACATCCGTCAGTAGTTGCTGAAAGCCTTCGTTAAATAGCCGTTCTGGGGCAACGTAGAGAAGTTTAATGTTGCCGTTAAAAATTGCCTGGATCCGCGATCGCGCTTGGTCGAGGTTGAGGGTACTGTTTAGAAATGTCGCCCCGATGCCGTTATCCGTCAGGGCATCCACTTGATCCTGCATCAGGGCAATTAAAGGAGAAATCACCACCGTTAATCCCGGTTTCAGCAGAGCAGGCAGTTGAAAACAAAGGGATTTTCCGGCCCCCGTTGGCATCAGAGCCAGGACATCACGGTTTTGCAGGGCGGCGGTAATGACAGCTTTTTGGCCATGGCGGAAATTGTCATATCCGAAGAAGTGTTTGAGGGCGGCTTCTAGGGATGGGAACTGGGACATGGCAGCAACAAAACGAAAACGACTAGCCTCCTAATCGTACCGTGACCCAGTCTTTGAGCAGATCCAATAAGCTAAGGCCACCGTTGAAGAAGACATAAATCACGGACACCATCAGCACGGCGATGACAAGGGAGAAAATGACCCCAGCACCACTGATCAAGCCGTCGTCCTCTTGGAGGCCAAAGGCGGTGAGGAAGATTGCCATGGCTGGGAGGGTATTGGTGCCGGGAATGGGGATCATCATCGAGGTGGCCATCAGGGCAATGGTGCAGCCCATGACGGTGCGGCCCAGGCGACTCTGACAAACGCTAGGGAACCGGGGGTGGGCGATCGCCTCGATTTTCTTTAACCAAGGGAGACCTTTTTTCAGGATGCCCTGGGCCATGGTCGTTTTGACGGTTTTTCGTTGCCACGCAACCGGGAGCCAGAGTTTTTTCCGACCAAAAATCAACTGGAGGGCGATCGCCAAAATCAAAATACCAAAGGGCGTCGAATAGCCCGGGGCCGGAATTGGCAGGGCCGACGGAAAGGCTAGCAGCAGCAAAATGACCCCAAAGACTTTTTCCTCTGCGAGGGCGATCGCCTGGGCTAAACTCACGGTTTCACCACGGTCTTCTTCAAAAAAATAACGGTGCAATTCTTGGGAGAGGCGAGCCATAGCCAAATGTTACGCAGAGGGACAGCTACTGAGCATAGCGCAATGCTCGTCCGTTAATTGTGTTTACCAAAAAAAATCTCCCCACCGAGGGGAGATCAAAAGGCAGATTCAATGAAGCTTTACTTCTGGGTTAAACGGGTCAACACTTGGTTAGAACGTTCCACAAACGCTTTCATGCCCTCCGCATCAAAGGCTTTTTGGGCCATCAATGCCAGATCATAGACGTGCTGACACATCATATCGATGGTTTCCTGGTTAGAAGACTTACCATCTGCTTGAATAATCGAACCCTGGCTGAGTTGGTAGATATTTTCGATCAAGGGGTGCGACAAATTAATCATCAACACATGATCTTCTGGGAATTGCATCGCCGTCTGCTGCATCATCGCTGTCATCTCTTGCAGACGTCGCATCGCCTCTGGTAAGAGCACCATTGCCGGGGGAGTTGCTGCTGTTTCTGCGGATTTAATCGATTGGGTTTTAATGTTGACCTTCGGTTTACCGATCGCCTTTTCAAACAACTCTTTGATTACATCGCCACGGGTTTTGTTGGTATTTGGGTCAACAATTTCACTGGCTTTATCGTCTTCTACGAGGCTTTGATCCAACTCCGAATCCACCCGTGAAAACTTCACATCGCTGTATTCCTGTTCCAGGAACGGAATGAAGTAGTTGGTATCAATAAAAGAGTCCATGTAAAGGACTTCCAAACCCTGGTTTTTATACAGTTCAATGTAAGTGCCCTGGGTGCTGGGGTCGGTGCAATAGAAAACGCGATTTTCGTGTTTCTCTTTATTGCGTTCTAAATAATCTTTTAGGGTTGTGTAGGGGGCCGTAGACGTTGCCTGGGTGTCTTCGGATTTGACATCTTCCCACACATCGCCATCATTACCCTGCACCTCTACTTTGGGCGTTGTTGCCGCTGTTTCGGGTTGGTGGGTTGTGCGGTAAATAAGGATGTCTTCGACTTGTTTTTTAAACTTCTCGTCGCGAATACTGCCGTATTTAACAAAGGTGCCGACATCTTCCCAACTTTTAACATAGTCACTATAGCTTTCGTTGTAGAGGGACTTGAGGCGATCGCCAACTTTTTTGGCAATGTAATCGGAGATGCGGCGCACTGTCCGGTGATTGGTTAAGGCGCTGCGGGAAACGTTGAGGGGAATGTCGGTGCTATCGACCACGCCGCGTAGGGGCATCAAAAATTCAGGAATGACTTCTTCACAATGGTCACTGACGAAAACTTGATTACAGAACAGTTTAATTTGTCCTTTAGTAACGTCAATATCCGGGCGTAGTTTCGGGAAATAGAGAATGCCGTTAAGCAGGAAAGGATAGTCTGTATTCAAGTGAACCCACAGCAACGGATCTTCTTGGAAGGGATAGAGATAGCGATAAAATTCGAGGTAATCTTCGTCGGTTAAATTCTGGGGAGATTCCTTCCAAATGGCCCGCTGTTTGTTGATTTGTTCTCCTTCAAAGCGAATGGAAACGGGCATGAAATCAGAATAGGTTTTGACCAATTGGCGAATCCGTTGGGATTCTAAATATTCTGTTTCCTCATCCATCATCGTGAGGGTAATGGTCGTGCCGATGCTTGTTTTGTCACTGGCAGACAACTCAAATTCGGGGGAACCATCACAACTCCAATGGACTGCTTCAGCGCCATCTTTGCAGGAAAGGGTATTGATTTCGACTTGGGTTGCCACCATAAAGGCAGAATAAAACCCCAAACCAAAATGCCCGATTAAATCGTTCGCATCCTTGCCGTATTTTTGAATAAATTCTTCGGCACTCGAAAAGGCAACTTGGTTAATATATTTTTTGATTTCTTCGGCGGTCATCCCAATGCCGTTATCGGTGATGGAGAGTTGTTTTTTCTCTTTGTTAACATCAATGATGATCTCTCCATCGGGGACATCAACGCTACTTTCACCGGCCATTTTTGCCATTTTGCGCTTGGTGATCGCATCAGCAGCATTGGAGATGAGTTCCCGTAAAAAGATCTCGTGGTCGGTATAGAGAGATTTTTTGATTATCGGGAAAATATTCTCGGTATGGATTGTAATATTGCCTTTTTCGCGGACTGCCATAGGTCGTATGCTTCCAACTTGATCTAAGGATTCGTCCTCTATTTTGCCGGAAGATGGGTTGCTGCGAATTAGGCGATCGCCCCCATCCCTAGATGCGGATTCCCGTATTTTCTTAATTGTCTATGGCTTTTCTTGGAGTTGCTTTAAGAGCCAGCTCACCCCATCTTGAAGATCCTTGGCCACATAATCTGGCTTGGTGTGGTGCTGATATTTGCCGCTGGGGACTTGTTTTCCGTAGCCTGTTTGCACCAAAATCCCCCGGAGGCCAGCGTTGTGGGCGAGGTCAATATCCGTCGCCTTGTCCCCCACCATAAAACTACGGCGCAAATCTAAATCATGTTCCCAGGCCGCCGCCACCAACATCCCCGTATTCGGCTTGCGCCAAGTGCCCCATCGGGTAAAGTCCGGGTGAGTGCCTCCAGCTGACTGGCTTAAATAGGGGCAATAGTACAGCGCATCTAGGTGGGCACCCGCTTTCTGGTTTAGGAGGGTGCACAATCTGGTGTGGAGAGCCTCCACGTGGTCAATGCCATAGTAGTCCCGGGCTGGCCCCGATTGATTGGAAACCAAACAGCAAAAAATTCCTTGATCATTGAGCGATCGAACAGCCGTCGCCACCCCTGGAATCAGATTCAGGTCTTCGAGGGTGTGAATATAGCCTGCTTCGATGTTAAGGACACCATCACGATCAAGGAAAACTGCTGGTTTAGCCACGCCAAATTTGAGCCAATACGTCTTGGGGTTTAATATCTGCCATTTGTCCAGTGGGAGACTGGATGCCAATCAATTTATCATTCTTTGGCGGCAAGAGCTTTTCGGCATTAGTCGAACCAAAGAGGGCAATGGTGTAAGTACCGACTGCGGCGGCCAGGTGCATCGGCGCACTATCTGTACAAACCATCAAGTTGGCCCCGGCAATCATTGCGGCCGCCTTGCCAATATCCTCAGGCCGTGTCACCTTCAGGGCTGGATAAAGGGCGATCAGTTCCGTGACCCAAGGGGCATCATCGGGGCCTTGGAGCAGAACAATGGGAAGGTTGGGCTGTTTGTTTTGGATATCTTCAATGATCGGTTGCCAATTTTCCACGGGATAGAGTTTTTTAAGGCCCTTGGCTTGGGATAGTTGACTCGCGCCACCGTGGATCAGGAGATAACCCTCGGCTAAGCCCAGGCGTTTTTGTTCCCCTTCGGCCCATTGAATATCCGCATTGGGTACGGTGATGCTGGGGGACGGACAGTCTGTGTCAATGCCTAACCCTTTCAGGAGATCGTGGTAGAGGGCCGCTGCGTATTGGTTTTCGTTGAGGGGGGCTGGATTAGAGATAAACCAAGATGTTGGGGTTTTGTAGCCCACGCGGGTGGGAATTCCATTCAGCCAAAGCAGGAAGCCCACGGCCCAATTTTTGCCGAGGGAGAGGGCAATTTCATATTCGCGATCGCGGATGGTGCCGAGAATATTGAGATAATCAGCCGGGCCATTGCGATCTTTGAAGTCGAAGGTTAGCACTTCATGAACCTGGGGACAGACGCGATAGGCTGCCTTGGCACGGGGTTCGACCAGAACGTCAATCATGGCTTCGGGATAACGTTCCTTGAGATCAGCGAGAGTCGGGAAAAAGAGGATTTGGTCGCCAACTCCTCCGGGAACTAGGGCTAGTATGCGCATCTTGGGGGTATAAACTTACGTATCCAGCATCATTTTAGAAGAGAATAGGCGGAAACGTTTAGTAACTTAGGGAAAAGCCATGGTGCACTTGTTATTGCCTGCGGCGGGCGTCGGCAAACGGATGGGCGGCGATCGCAATAAACTGCTGATGACGCTACGGGACAAACCGCTCTTTAGTTGGACGATTCAAGCGGCGGCGGCGGCGGATTCGGTGGCCTGGATCGGCATCATGGGACAACCGTTAGACTTTCCGGACTTTGAGGCAATTTTGGCAGATTTAAAGCTTTCTAAGCCTGTCCAGCTCATTCGAGGTGGCAAAACCCGCCAAGAATCGGTGTATAACGGCCTCCAGGCGCTGCCCCCAGAGGCAACCCAGGTGCTGATCCACGATGGGGCGAGGTGTTTGGCCACCCCGGAGTTATTTAATCGCTGTGCAGCGGCCCTAGAAACTTGTGAGGGTTTGATTGCGGCGATCCCCGTAAAAGACACCATTAAGGTAGTGGACGGCCAAGGTTGGGTCAAAGAGACGCCGGAACGGTCTCATCTCTGGGCGGCCCAGACGCCCCAAGGATTTACGGTGCAGCGTCTCAAAGATTGCCACGAAAAAGGAAAAACCCTGGGTTGGGAAGTGACAGATGATGCGGCTTTGTTTGAGCGTTGTGGGCTCCCCGTCAAGATTGTGCCAGGGGAAGAAACCAATCTCAAAATTACGACGCCGGGGGACTTGGCGATCGCCGAATTTATTTTGCAGTGTCGTGATGGCGCACCAGAACTCTAGGAACTATGGGTTTCGGCACTGTGTAGCGGCGAAAGTTTGGTGTGGCGGTGCCGTTGGCTACGGTATACCGAGATCGGCCGGTCAATGCCTTTAAAGCGTCCCTCGCCCATGGGGAGAAATAAATCTTGGTGGCGATCGCCAATCGCTTGGTATGTCGCATCGGTGATCACACATTCCCCCGGCGGACAAATGGTCTCAAGGCGGGCCGCCAGATTCACCGTTCCCCCCAGAACCGTATAGTCCACCCGCTGGGCACTACCCACGTCCCCCACAAAGGCTTTGCCACTATTTACCGCGACCCGCAGTTGAATCGGTTGGGGCCAGACGTTCTGTAAATTTAATTGATCCAAGCGGTTAAGCATCCCCATGGCAGCGGCGATCGCCCGTTCAGCATGGTCGATCTGGGGTTCTGGTGCCCCAAAAAACGCCATGATGCAGTCGCCAATGAACTTATCGAGGGTCCCTCCCTGGGCAAACACCGAGTGGAGCATCTCCTCAAAAAAAACATTTAGTAAATCCGCAATGGCACTGGGGCTAGACTGCTCAGCAATGGGCGTAAAATCGACGATATCCGCAAATAAAATACTGATTTCCGCTTCCCGAGGCGGGAGCCGCCCATTTTTTAATGCCCCCACCGAAATGAGTTGATGTACCACCGCAGGGGAATGGTAGCGCTCTAATTTTTGGCGAATTTGGGCCTGTTCCTGGAGACGACGGCTCAACAACCACCGCTGCACACTGGCCGCCAACAGGTGACCAATGGTCGAGAAAAAACTTAAATCATCATCGGTGAGCGGTTCTGATTCATCTAACTTCAGGTGGGCATCGCCATACAAAACCCCCACCACTTTTGTCTGATCCCACAGGGGTACCGCCAACACCCCCCGAATGCCCTTCATCAAAATACTATCTTCATCCGCAAAGCGCTGGTCACTCTGGGCATCTACAGATTTGAGGGCAACCCTTTCTTTAAAAACTTTTTGGCAGACCGATCGACTAATCCAAGCACTGGTGCGGATGGCTGGATGATTATCCGGAAGACTCTGGGCCGCAGCGCTGAGGAGTTCTAATTTGCCATTGCCCTGAATATCAATGAGCAGGGCCAGCCTTTCTAACCCTGGCAATTCCTGAAAAATAACATTCCGGGTCAAGCGGAAAATGGCTTCGATGGATTCGGCAGAACTGAGTTGTTTCGCTATGTCCACCAATTCCTTGAGGCGGGCGATCGCCGTTTCTGTGTGGGGCTGATGACCATAGCCTTCTTCCCCCTGTAGCCATTGCTCCTTAAGATCTTCGGCGTTACGTAAAATCGTCCGCCCCTGATCAAAATGCAGATCTGTGGTTTCATCGAGGGTTACATTCTGGAACGTGACCAAAATTGAGGCATGGCCGAGGCGGATCAAATCTCCTTGGCGGATCGTTTGGGGCTCGGTGATCCGGACATGGTTGAGATATGTGCCATTCGTGCTGCCTAAATCCTCTAAAACCCAAGCCTGTTGCCGTCGTTTGATCCGGGCGTGGTAACGGGAAATTTGATTCATCTGTAGTGTGAGACTACATTCTGGCAAACGACCAATGACAAACTCCTCTTGATCGACCACCACGATACGTTCTGGATAGTCCTCAGCTTGGATGCGGAGTTGCAGGTCTGTCATAGGCGTTTCACGGGGAGGAATGCGTGCCGTGGTGCAATAGTGAAAATTTATAAAAAGGCGATATAAAAGGGTGATTTCTCCCAGAAGCGTTCAGAAAGCGGTGGGGAATTTTTCTCGGCTTATATGACAAATCAGCGCCTTAAGCTGATATTCATCCCTGAGTTTAGCCCAAGGAGGCTATTTTTCTGCCTCAAGATAGTGGCGATCGCCAAAAACCGTTAAGGAAGTTCTGGCAATGGGGGCACTTGGATCGGGATTGTCTGGGTGGGTGGCAACAGAGCTGGGGGAAAGGTGAAAGGCACAGTTTCAGCCAGATCTGCACTGGCGATCGCCCCTTGGAATTCAAAGTTCCACACCACAGAGCCATCGGCTTGGGGCAAGCGTTGGAAGGTGGGCGACCAAGTGGGAGGAATTTCCCCAGTCCAAGTTAAAACAATGCGAGTGGTGCGCTCATTAAACTGACCAATGCGCAGTTGGCGAATAGTGCCGTTGTAGTCCTGGGTCAAGGTCGCGTCGGGCCAGCGGGTATTCGTGAGGTCAATGATCAGACGGGTTGGATTATTGAGGCGAGAATATTGGGGAATCGTCGTTGGGGCCGTTTGGAGGCGGAGTTGCTGAGCTTGGGGATTAAAGGCCCAGTCCTGGAGGGAAGGGAATTCTGATGCTGGATCGGCGATCGCCTTGGGGCTGTGGCTCAGTCCGACCACCAACACCAGCACTACACAGACACTCTGATTAAAACATTTTTGGATTAACCCAACAGCCATTCTGAGGCCCGTTCTCCCAATTCCAAGCGGATACTAATTGCTTTGCCGACTCTAGGGCGTTCTGTGGTTTCTTCGAGGTAAGTGTAAACTTGTTGACTCACACCCCATTCGCCCAGATAAGTGGCGATCGCCTGGAGATGTTCTTCATATTGCGCCTCCGAGAGAGGAAAAGAAACCTGTTCCAAATATTTCCACATCACCTGGAGATACCATTCCCCCTTAATTTGTCGCAGTTGGATGTCATAGGAACGTCCCCATTTACGCCACAAAAGTTCCCGTAGTTCCACACCATTCATCGCCCAGTCCTCCTGCTGCCCATTGACATTTCTGTGGCCAAAAGCTTAATCTCAGCCGATCTGTAATCATTTATCTACAAAACTTTGTTAACCTTTTTAAAGGCTATCCGGCAACCTACTAAGGCTCAAGCTCAGGTAAAACGCCATCTTTGCTCGCCATTTGGATGATATTCTTCATAGGAAGTATTGTAGAAACGCTTACATAACTATACAAAAAGGCTCTGATTATGACTCAATTATCAGGTTCCTCCGATGTTCCAGATCTAGGTCGTCGCCAATTTTTGAACCTCCTTTGGGTGGGAACGGCGGCAGGAACGGCTCTCGGTGGTTTATATCCCGTTATTAAATATTTTATTCCTCCTTCTAGTGGTGGCGCTGGTGGTGGCGTGATTGCTAAAGATGCCCTCGGTAATGACATTATCGTGAGCGACTATCTCCAAACCCACACCGCAGGCGATCGCTCCTTGGCCCAAGGCCTAAAAGGGGATCCTACCTATGTGGTTGTCGAAGGGGATAACACCATCTCCAGCTATGGGATCAATGCCATCTGTACACACCTTGGCTGTGTCGTCCCTTGGAATACCGCTGAAAATAAATTCATGTGTCCTTGCCACGGTTCTCAGTATGACGAAACTGGGAAAGTGGTTCGCGGCCCAGCACCGTTGTCCTTGGCCCTTGTCCATGCGGAAGTGACTGAAGATGACAAGATCTCCTTCACCGATTGGACAGAAACCGATTTCCGTACTGACGAAGCTCCTTGGTGGGCCTAAAGACCCCCATACGGGTTCATCCATTAGAGAAAACGCTTGTAAAAATTTACGATGAAAACACCTGAACTGATGGCAATCTGGCAACGGCTAAAGACCGCCTGCCTCGTGGCGATCGCCACCTTTGGTTTATTTTTCGCCAGTGACGCCCTTTTCCCCCAAGCCGCTGCTGCCTATCCTTTTTGGGCCCAGCAAACCGCCCCGGAAACCCCCCGTGAAGCAACAGGCCGGATCGTCTGTGCCAACTGTCACCTCGCTGCCAAAGAAGCAGAGGTGGAAATTCCCCAGTCTGTCTTACCCGATCAAGTTTTTGAAGCCGTTGTCAAAGTTCCCTATGACCACAGCCAGCAACAAATTTTAGGGGACGGCTCGAAGGGTGGCCTCAATGTTGGTGCCGTTTTGATGCTTCCTGAAGGCTTCAAAATTGCGCCCGCTGATCGCCTCTCCGATGAACTAAAAGAAAAAACTGAAGGTCTCTACTTCCAGTCCTACGCTCCGGATCAAGAAAACGTTGTGATCATTGGGCCGATTTCCGGTGACCAATATGAAGAAATTGTTTTCCCGGTGCTCTCCCCCGATCCGAAAACCGATAAAAATATCAACTACGGTAAATATGCTGTCCACCTCGGTGCGAACCGTGGCCGTGGTCAGGTATATCCCACTGGTGAACTCAGCAATAACAATCAATTTAAAGCGTCTGCCACAGGCACCATTGCAGATGTTGTTGTGAATGATGCTGGTACTGGTGTCATTACCACTGATGTTATTATCTCCACCGAAGCAGGTGAAGTAACCAACACGATTCCTGCTGGCCCTGAAGTGATTGTTTCTAAAGGTCAAGCAATCACCGTCGGTGATCCTCTCACTAATAACCCCAACGTCGGTGGTTTTGGCCAAAAAGATACGGAAGTAGTGCTCCAAAATCCCGCTCGCATCTATGGCTACATGGCCTTTGTGGCTGGGATTATGCTGACTCAAATCTTCCTGGTGCTGAAGAAGAAACAAGTAGAACGGGTTCAAGCCGCCGGCCAACTCGACTATTAAGGTTCTACTAGAGTTCCAGAATCAATCGGAGACAGGTACTTACAATGCCTGTCTTTTTATTTTGTCCAAAATTTCAATCACAAAATAAATATTGATGCTTAGCTATCGAAAACTGCTCCAGAATCCTTACCTATGGCTCTGTTTATGGACGATACCAATTCTCAGCATTGGATTATTGGCAGACCAAAGCATCATGGCCCATGATGAGGGACTGTATGCCACTCGAGCGAAGTTGATGTTTGATACTGGTGACTGGATTAACCCTTGGCAAGCACCCCATCATAAACCCCCTGGCATCTACTGGATTATCGCCCTAAGTTATTTTCTATTAGGTGTGAATGAAATTGCCCTGAGACTTCCCAATCTCTTTCTTGCTTTAGGATGCGTTCTTCTTGTTTATAAAATCACTGAATCTCTTCTGAATAAACAGGTCGCTTTACTGGCAGGAGGGATTTTATGTTTAGAATTCCTTTGGGTACGATATAGCTACCTTGCCAATCCTGATCATGTGACAATCTTTCTTTTTCTGTTGGTGATCGCTCTTTTAGGTGAATTAAGTTTAGGCCAAAAACCAAACATTCAAAAATCGAGTGCTTTGCTTTTTGGTGTAGGATTATGTCTCTCCTTAATGGTTATCTTCAGAGGATTTTTGGCATTTATGCTAATATTTAGCCTACTTCCTTATCTAGTTCAAAAAAAATACTGGAAGCAGTTTTGGCTTTATTTTGGTTTTATAGTGGGAAGCCTTCCTTTGATACTTTGGTTGTTTTTTAGTAGTCAAAGATTTGGTTATGATTCAATCGCAAGCTTAATCAATTTGTTTTGGTCTCTCTCCCAAGAAGAACGCCGAGGCAATGGGTATTTTTATTATCTATGGACAACGATTGGTCTTTGTTTTCCCTGGATTATTTTTGCAGCTCTTGGCTATTATCAGATGCTTTCTAAGCGACCATGGGCTTATTTTTTGATTTTAGTACCTCCAGCACTTATTTTTATCGCAATCACCATATATTCAACACGTTTATCCCATTACTCTTTATCTCTCTATCCCTTTATTGCGATTTTTGCAGCGGTTTCTATCAACGGCAGCTTAAACCATGTTCAAAAACAGCCACCTCATCAAAAAATATTTGATTACACCATCTTTTTGTTAGGTATTTTGGGAATTCTAATCCTGGGAGTTTGCGCTGGTTTCTATAGTTCACAACTTTTTGGTCTACGATTTATTTCCCCAGATGTGTCAGAAGTTTTCAAGCAGTATTCTCTAATTCTTTTACCTCTGGGCATCGGTTGGTTTTGTACTGCTCTGTTTACTTGGCAAAAAAACTTTAGTCAATATTCACTTACCAGTTTATTGTTGGGTCACTGGATTGCTTTCTGTTTATTAATGGCTTCTGGATTAATTACAGATATTAGTCCGGATTTTAAAGAAGTGGTTCAAGTGGAGAGAGTTCAAAGGGTCGCTCAAACTCAGCAAGTTGCGGCTATTGGTGATGGAAAAACTAAGGTTTTAATTAAATTTTATTTTCTAAACTTCAACGAGAAAATCCAAGATGTTAAACACCTAAAGAAAAGTCAGTATGTTTGGATTGATACTGAAAATTTAACGGAAAAAATATTAAATTACGAAGTGATCGCCAACTTTAAGTCTTGGCAATTAATCCGAATTAAGTAATGTTCAACTGGTTCGTATGATTTTTTCCAATGTATTAATAGTATGGCGTAATTCTTGGGCGAGGGGATGGTCTGGGTCGAAAATTGCCAAAAGTGAGTTGTAATACCAAAGGGTGCCCTCTTTTTTGCCCTTAAAGCGTGTCCAGAGGATTTCACCTATCCGTTGATAATCTCGCAAAATAGATTGGGCATTGTAAAGTTTATCGGCCATAGAAACAAGATGTACTGAGGCTGAAGCGGTTGTAAGGTGCTGAAGATAGGCTTCTTTGCGTTCTCGCCAGGGCTTCTTTTTTTCGCCGTCAAAACTATCGGAACAACCTTCAACGATTTCGGTGACGCGATCGCCAAATTTTTCCCGAATTAAATCTCTGGTTTTGAGTCCGCCCTGATCTTCGATGGCATCATGGAGTAGAGCGGCGATCGCCTCATCCTCGTCTCCACCCGCTTCAAGCACTAAACTGGCAACCCCTAACAAATGGGCAATGTAAGGTGTGCCGGAACCCTTACGAATTTGTGTCCGGTGCAATGTTTCTGCCAGCACCAACGCCTTAGAAAATCGTTCTGAAAGTCTCATATTCTCTGTCCAACTGCGAATCCGTTCATCCTAACGAGACAGCAAAATTCTGCGAAAAAATTCTTTAGCTCAATTCATCGGAACCGGAACCGAACCAATTGCTAATCTTTTTGATCACCCAACTGGCGATCGCCCCCAACATTAAAATCCCAATCGCGGGCGTAAACACAGGTTCCCAAAGGCTATACCAGAGATCCCAGCCCAAATTCATACCGGAGGATTTACCCACGAGGGCGATCGCAAACCAAAAAAAGGCAAATAACACCACAAATACATCCGCCACCAATAACCGATCCAGCCAGAGGATAAATTGTTCTTTCATTGCGTGATTTCATCTAAAAATGTCCATTTAGAAAATACCGCAGCTTGACCCCGATATTCTCCTGATGCATCGAGTAAATCGTAAAGTTTCACATTTTCAATCCGAACGGGTCGTCCACTTTTTGTGACTCGCACAGCCGAAAAATCACGCTTACAACCATAATTACGACTATCTACAAGGGCTGCGTACCGTTCCTGTTGCGCTTGTTCCTCTGCCGCTGCGGATTGTCGTGAGGGCATTTGAGTTAATTCTTCCCAAGTTCTTTCCCATAATTCCAAACCCAAACGAGAACCATAGTTATAGATAGGGTCAGCTTCTGTGCCGTGAGAAAACACGACAAAAGGCGATTCAAATAATATTTTTGCCTGTTCAAGGCGATCGCCATCAACCCTAATCAAGTGCTCTCCAAACCAACGGCGATAATTTGTCAAAATCAACTGAGTTTGCCGAATCGTGCTTTCTAACTGCCAAGGTTCCATAAAAATACTGAAAAAAATCTCTAACTCGCCAACACAAACCGCAAAATAATCCCAATCGTCGTCGCCACAATCAAACTAAACGACAAATTCACCACCCATTGGGTCCCCTGACGATAAGCATCTGCTTTTTCCTGACCAATCTCCACCCGATCAAGTCTCGTCTCAATATGTTCTAAGCGAGTATTTAATTGTTTTAGCTCCCCACTAACTTGGGTTTTAAACTGACGTATTTCCAGGAGAATTTGATTGCTTTCAGAATCAGTCATCGTTTTTTACAAAAAGGAGTCTAATCCCAATTGTCAGGAAAGGATTGGAACTGGTACAAAAGGGATAAATTTCATGGATATTAAGCAGTGACGAGGGCTGCAATGGGTTCACCCGTGAGACTAAAAGGACGCACTTCTGTAATTTTCACCGAGACAGTTTTACCCTTGAGTTCGTTGATATTCCCCGCAAAAAAGGTCAAACGATTGCCACGGGTGCGACCCATCACCTGACTGGGATTTTTGGGATTTTGATCTTCCACTAAAACTTCTTCAATCCGTCCAGCATAGCGTTGGGAACGTTCCGCTGCTTTCTGGGAAACAAGATGATTTAACCGTTGGAGGCGATCGCCTTTCACTTCTTCAGAGAGTTGATTATCCCAAGTGGCTGCGGGGGTGCCGGGTCGGGGTGAATAGGCCGCCGTATTGAGTTGATCAAAACCAATCTCATCGACAAGTTTTAACGTATTTTCAAACTGCTCCTCTGTTTCCCCAGGGAAAGCCACGATCGCATCGGCACTAATCGACGCATCCGGCATATATTCCCGAATCATATTAATAATCCGACGATATTTCTCATGGGTATAGCCCCGTCGCATCGCCTTCAGCACCTCATTATCCCCAGACTGGAAGGGAATATGAAAATGCTCACATACCTTCGGCAGATCCCGGCAAGCCTTGATCAAGCGTTCCGTAAAGTAACGGGGGTGGCTGGTGGCAAAGCGGATCCGCTCAATGCCCGGTACATCATGAACGTAATACAAAAGATCCGTGAGGGTGTATTTATTTCTACCTTCCGGTGTTGTCCCTGGTAGATCCCGGCCATAGGCATCAATATTTTGGCCGAGGAGAGTGACTTCTCTAAATCCTTGTCGCCCCAGCTCTTCCATTTCTGCTCGAATTGCTTCTGGATAGCGCGATTGCTCCGTACCCCGGACTCCAGGAACAACACAATAGGTACAGTGCTCATTGCAGCCATAGATCACATTGACCCAAGCCGTGACCGTGCTATCCCGACGGGGTTTCGTAATGTCTTCAACGATATGAATCGGTTCTGTTGCGACCACCTGGCTGCCCCCCTCGACCTGCTCTAACAAATCCTGGAGACGGTTGGCATGTTGAGGCCCCATGATCAGATCCAGTTCCGGGACACGACGCAGAAGACTTTCCCCTTCCTGTTGGGCAACACAGCCCGCGACGATCAAAGTCAAATCGGGCTTGGTTTGTTTCCGCTTGGCCTGGCGACCGAGGTAAGAATAAACTTTTTGTTCTGCGTTATCCCGGATGGTGCAGGTGTTGTAGAGAACGAGATCTGCAGCATAGGGATCTTCGGTGAAGTGATAGCCCATCTCTTCGAGAATGCCCGCCATACGTTCAGAGTCGGCCTTGTTCATCTGACAACCGAAAGTGGTAATGTGATATTGACGAGGCTTAGTCATGGTCGTTTCAAAAATAATGGGCTAGGCAAATTAGCAGCTTTTTATTCTAGCAATTTAGGTTTCTCTTGTGGGAGATGGGGATCTGAATCCGCCAGAATCTTGACGTGAGCCGTGAAAACTCTAGATCACGCTATCCCAGAGGGAACCTTGCCTATATACTATGTCTAATATTTTTAATATGTATTTTTGATTACAGCAAAGATAACCCCTAATTTTTTGTGGTTGTGAACCGAAAAAGAGAGGGCGCTTTGTGGCTATTGGTGAACTCACTAAAATTTGAATGAACACGGAATCTTATTTTAATCACCCGACATTTGGCATGCTCTTTCGGATTTGTGAACTGGAAGACAAGCAGGAGTTATTTACGACGCTCTATGCCCAGCGGTTATTTTTTATTGTGAACCAAGATGCCAATGGCATGAGTTTTGAGTCGGTCACTCGGATGGATGCGCGGTTAAAGATGGAAAATCGCCTGCGTCAGGTGCGCCGCTCCGGTGCCATGGCTGAGTTTCAAGTGTTGCAGGCACTCTTTAAACGAACGTTTCAATAAGCGAGTTAGTTGAGTCTAAAATTTACGGGTCATTTTTTTAGTAATGTCAGATGCGATCGCCGAAAATATTGCCCGACTACGGGAAGAAATCCCCCCGGAGGTGCGCCTGATCGCTGTAAGTAAAACCCACCCTGCGGCAAAAATTCGCCTGGCCTACGCGGCGGGAATTCGAGATTTTGGCGAAAATCGGTTCCAGGAAGCCCAGCAAAAACAAGCGGAATTAGAAGACTTGCCGGATATCCGGTGGCATTTTATTGGCCATCTGCAAAAAAATAAGGCGAAAAAGGCGATCGCCCATTTCGATTGGATTCATACAGTCGATAGTCTGGCCCTCGCCCAAAAACTGGATCAATATGCCGCCGACTTAGAAAATCCAGCCCGCTGCTGTTTACAAATCAAACCATTGCCTGACCCAAATAAATTTGGCTGGGAAATTCCTCAACTCTTGACTGATTTACCGCACCTCGCCACCTGTCAACACCTCAAGGTTCAGGGTTTAATGACAATTCTGCCCCTAGGACTTTCCCGCGCAGCGACCCAAGCGGCTTTTGGGCAGGTCTTTTCTCTCAAGGAACAGCTGAATCAGATGGCAATCTTGCCGGAACAATTAACAGAATTATCCATGGGAATGTCCGGTGATTATCCCCTGGCGATTGAGGCTGGAGCAACAATGGTTCGCGTCGGCCAGGGGATCTTTGGGGCACGGGAATAAGCACATCTGAGTGCTGACAACGACCTCGATCATCCCAGTGACCCGCCACAATCCCATAAAAAATTTCGAAATTGATCCTCTTGCAACAAATCTATTGATGAAAAATATCTAGAATTTAAAATGTTCGATTCACAAAATCTTATCAATGTCGATTCTCCAAAACTCCACTTTTAGGGCAAAATAAGCCATATGTCCTAAGGCGATCGCTAAGCTTAAGAAATTTAAATTGGCGGAGCCCCAGATAATTCATCCCTTAGAATATGCTCAAAATCACCTAAAGTCTTGGTCAAGTCTCTTCACCCTTCGAGCCTTATATCCTGGACAAACGATTTTGGGAGATGTCGCCCACCATCCACCAAAATAGCGAAGCATATCATTATCAAAATATTGAAAACCCTATAACCAAGGATATTTAGCCCCATGTTCAACAGCATACGTAACTTCCTAGGCTTCAACGAATCAGAAGAATACGAAGAATACTATGAAGGAGAAATTGATAATAACGATTATCATGCCCTCTATCCTGCTGAAATGCCCACCCCTTTGCCCGAAGAGAGTGCGCCTGCCCCCCGTCGTCTACCTGAAAACCCTACCGTTGTTTCTAACTTTGCCATGAACTCTAACACCACCCCCGCTCGTAACAATGTCATTGGCCTCCCTGGCGTCAGTAATTCCCCGGCTGAAGTGGTCGTTTGTGAGCCTCATTCCTTCGAAGAAATGCCCCAAATTATCCAAGCCCTTAGGGATCGACGTTCCATTGTGCTCAATCTCAACATGATGGATCCCGACGAAGCACAGCGGGCAGTGGATTTTGTTGCCGGTGGGACCTTTGCCATTGATGGCCACCAAGAACGGATTGGTGACAGTATTTTTCTCTTCACGCCGAACTGTGTCCAGGTCACGAATCAAGCTAGCTTAAACCAAGAAGAAACCCCTGCGGCTCCGGCGCGTCCGGCGGCCCCGGCTCCGGCTTGGAATGACGACATGACGCCGATGGCCCAGGCTCAATAAAAATTAGCCCACAAAAACGCTGCAATCAAACGGCGATCGCCAAAATTTGGGGATAGATTTTCTGTCCCCTTTTTGATGCGGTACATTTGCCTTCTGGGAAAAAATCAGTCAAGATGAATGCGTCATTTCAGGGATGAATGTGAAAAATTAAAATGGCTGCAAAATTCGGCATGATTGGCGGCGGTGTCATGGGAGAAGCCCTCCTCGCACGGCTCCTCAAGGAACAGATTTACTTGCCAGCGGATGTGATTGTAAGTGAACCTGTGGCAGAACGGCGGGCTTATTTACAGCAGGAATATCAGGTAGACGTCACGGCAAAGAATCTAGAAGTGGCGATCGCCTCTGATGTTTTGATGCTGGCGATCAAACCACAAATTTTCAACCAAGTCACCAGCGAACTCCAAGGCCAGCAGCAACAAATGCGCCCCCTGGTGTTGTCAATCCTTGCTGGAGTGACCCTGACCCAGTTACAAAGCGGTTTCGGGGACTATCCTGTGGTGCGGGCAATGCCAAATACACCGGCGATTATTGGCCAAGGGATGACAGCGATCGCCCCTGGAGATCTCGTTTCAGAAGCCCAGGTCGCCCTCGCAAAACAGATTTTTGGGGCTGTGGGTGAAGTGGTGGTGGTACCGGAATCCCTGATGGATGCGGTTACCGGACTTTCTGGCTCTGGCCCGGCTTTTGTGGCCTTGATGGTAGAAGCCCTGGCCGATGGCGGCGTTGCGGCGGGTTTACCCCGGGCCACAGCCCAACAACTTGCCCTCCAAACGGTTAAGGGAACGGCTGAATTACTCCAAACCTCTGGCTTACACCCCGCCCAACTCAAAGACCGAGTCACCAGTCCAGGGGGCACTACGATCGCCGGCGTCGCTGCCCTCGAAGCCCACGGGTTCCGCTCAGGGGTCATTGCTGCTGTGACCGCTGCGAAGGCCCGTTCTGTCGAGTTAGGCCAAGGATGAATTTACTGCAGGTACTAGATGCGGCGATCGCTGGCGTTGATCTTACGGTTGAGGCAGGGGTATTTCTCCTTTCCCAAACGGAGCCGGCGGCCATCGAAAATATCCGAGTGGCGGCTGATACCCTCAGACAAACGCTTTGCGGGGAAACCGTCACCTATGTAGTTAACCGCAATCTAAACTTCACCAATATTTGTGAGCAGCATTGTCACTTCTGCGCTTTTCGGCGAGATGTGGGAGATCCAGATTCCTTTTGGCTCGACCAAGGACAACTCCAGGAAAAAGCAGCGGCGGCCTGGGCGGAGGGGGCAACGGAACTGTGCATCCAGGGGGGACTAAATCCCCAGGCAAAACGTAATGGGCGATCGCTCAACTATTACCTAGATTTGGTTTCTGCTTTAAAGGATGCTTTCCCTGGCTTACATCTCCACGCCTTTTCTCCCCAGGAAATTGAATTTATTGCCCGCGAAGATCATCTGTCCTTTCGGGATGTAATTATTGCCCTCAAGGAAGCTGGCGTTGATTCCCTCCCGGGTACTGCCGCAGAAGTTCTCGATGATCAAATTCGCCGTCAGATTTGCCCCGAAAAGTTAAAGGCGGCAACTTGGCTAGAAATTGTCAGTACGGCCCACCACCTGGGACTGCCGACCACCAGCACAATGCTCTGTGGCCACATCGAAACGCCATGGCATCAGGTACAACATTTAGCCCAAATTCGGCAGTTGCAACAACAGGCGATCGCCGAGGGGAAACCCGCGAAGATTACTGAATTTATTCTCTTACCCTTTGTCGGTCAGTTAGCCCCCCAGGTACTCCGCAAAAAAGTGGGCCGGGATCAACCGGATCTGCAAAAAACACTGTTATTGACGGCGGTGGCTCGCCTCTTCCTTGGCAAATGGATTATTAATCACCAGCCGAGTTGGGTCAAACTGGGCTTGGCAGGGGCCACCACTGCCCTCCGTTGGGGCTGTAATGATTTAGGCGGTACCCTCATGGAAGAGCACATTACCACCATGGCCGGTGCCCAAGGGGGAACCTGTTTAACGGTCTCTCAATTACGAACGGCGATCGCCTCAGTGGATCGCCTTCCCGCAGAACGTACCACCCTCTATCAGGATCGACATAGCCGTCGGGGGAGCTCAGCCGATATGATCTAATGGGAAAATAAGTAACGATAAAAATTTTTTAATCACAGTCCACTAAAAGTCCAAGCTTTTTTGATCGATATTTTTTTAGGAGAATCGCACAATGGATTTGGTCGCACTCCAAAGCCTTTTAGATAACACTTCTTTTCTGGTTCTTTTCTTAACAATGCTCCTCTATTGGGGCGGGGCCGCGTTCCCAAACATTCCGGGCTTAACTGGCTTAGGCACCCTCGGCGTGGCGATCGCCAATCTCTGCATGGCCACCCTCCTAGGAGCCCGTTGGTTAGAAGCGGGATATTTCCCCCTCAGCAATCTTTATGAATCGCTCTTTTTTCTCGCCTGGGGAGTGACCACCATGCACCTCGTGGCCGAATGGATGAGTCGCAGTCGTTGGGTCGGTGTGATTACTGCGCCGGTCGCCATGGGGATCACGGCCTTCGCAGCCCTTTCTCTCCCGGCGGAAATGCAAAACTCAGCCCCCCTTGTCCCGGCCCTCAAGTCCAACTGGCTGATGATGCACGTCAGTGTGATGATGATTAGCTATGCCGCATTGTTGGTGGGGTCTTTGTTGGCGATCGCCTTTTTAATTGTCACCAAAGGCCAAAAAATTGAATTGCGAGGCAGCTCCGTTGGCAATGGTGGCTATCGACTGCGCCAGCCCCAAAATCCCACCGGTGAAACCCCGGCAACCGTAGTGTCCTTTCAGAAAACTGAACCCCAAAGCAACGGGAATACCGCTGTCTTAACGTCCCCCGATCTCCAGCAGCTCACCACAACTGCGACCCTCAGCCCTCAGATGTTGAGCATTGCCGATACCCTCGACAACATTAGCTACCGCATCATTGGCTTAGGCTTTCCCCTTCTGACCATTGGGATTATTGCCGGTGCCGTTTGGGCCAACGAAGCCTGGGGTTCCTATTGGAGCTGGGATCCCAAAGAAACCTGGGCCCTCATTACCTGGTTAGTTTTTGCTGCCTATTTACATGCCCGCATCACCCGGGGTTGGCAAGGCCGACAACCCGCCTTTCTCGCAGCGGCAGGTTTTTTTGTCGTCTGGGTATGTTATCTAGGAGTCAACATCCTTGGTAAAGGATTACATTCCTATGGTTGGTTTTTCTAAAAATCCGTAAATTTTAAAGAGAAAAAGACATTTCCGTGGGAAAAGCCCGATTAAAATAGGACACAAAGGATTGAATTTCGATATCAGTCCACCCGAATCCTCTTTTAGCTTGATGACCTAACTATTTTGATACTGTGGGGAAATAACCGTGAGCAAAAACTTTCAACCACTGAGCAGCGGTGAAGTGCTGTCGATTAATAGCGAATCCCGTTTTGTAATCGGCCATAGCACTTTTCGCGTTGACGAGTTCGCCGCCGCCTTAAAACAACTCTTACTAGACCAAGGGTTGGGGGGACTCACTGAAGAAACCATTGATTGGCTAACGGATAATGGCATTGAATGTGATGTGCTACGGTTTGGAGCCTCTGGTTGGGTTAAAGGAAAAGTCAGACTACACCTTGAATTTGCCGAAGAAGATGGTGGGGAGGCAAGCGCAGACCCAAAGCCTAAGGCAGCTGCTGATCTTCTTCCTTCGGTAGCTGCCAGTGATTTCCCTAGTGCGACTGCATCTACGACTTCTGAATCAGACTTTGATGATTTGGAACTAGAGTTTAACGAAGCAGAATTTGCTGACCTTGGTTTGGATTTTGATGATTCTGAATCTGATACTGCAGAGCCAGAACTGCCAGACCTTGACTTGCCAGATATGGAAGCAGCCCCCCAGGATGTTGGTACTGATTTTGCCGATCAAGATGACCTCGATGATTTTGAGGCCCTTTTTGATGAATCCAGCGATGCTGCCGAGGCAGATCTAGCAGAACCCGTCGATGATCTCGATGAGCTGTTCGGGGAAGAAGACTTTGATTTTGATGCCGCCGTTGCAGAGGAAGCAGAGGAAGTACCTGAGATTCACGGGCCTGATGCGCCACGAGAAGAAGAAGCTGAAGCCACCGATGTTTTTTCAGACTTAGATTCAGAGGAGTTCGGAAAAACGGCAGATTTTGACGAAGCAGTGGCGGCGGAAGCGGGTTTCGCTGGGATCACCCCAGAGGCTGATCACGGCGGGGAGGATATCTCGGCTCCTCCCCCAGAACCCGTTGAACAATCCACCATTAGCGGTAGAGAAACTATTGTCTTTCAGGAAACCCTTGTTCAGCCGGATGAAGAGTTTTTAGAAAATATTTTCGATCAAGAAACGTCTGAAACCCCAGAACAACCTACCCCAGAGTCAGAAGCTGAACTTCAAGAAACCGACGATTTAGAAGCGTTATTCTCGGAAGACACACCAGCTAGTGATCTAAACGAAGCAATTTCTGACGAAGATCTCGATGATTTGTTTGGTGACACAGAAGAGGGAGATTTTGACCTTGATCTAGATTTAGATGAATTTGCTGATGATGATGAGCCAACGGCAATCACGGTCGATAGCGGCGAAGAACAAGAAACGGTTCTTAAGGATCTGTTTGATGAACCGGAACAGCTTCCAGAGGAAGATGATTTATTCCAATCCCTATTGGAAGAAAACCCAGCCCCCGCTACTGGTGATTTAGAAACGTTAGAAGATCTACCGGAGATGGAGACAGAAAGTACTCCTGAAGCCCTAGAAACAGATCTTCTGGATGCCCATAATCCTTTTGGAGAGGTGGCAGAAGACCAACCACCAACCCAGGATGATATTCAGGATGCTGCTTTAGAGGCAGATGATCCATTTGCGGTGTTCACAGACAATGACACAGAAAGTCTGGATGATCTGTCAGGAGATTTGGAGTTGTCTTTGGACGAGGCAGAAGAGTCTTTGCCTGAAGATAGTGATCTTGATTTAGGCGATCTTTTTGATGATTCTGAAGTCTCAAGCAATCAGAATACCCAAGCCTCAGATGATGATCTCGGTCAGTTCATTAATGTGGCGATGTTTCGTAAAAAGCCATAGGCTTTTGGATACGAAGGGTAGATTCTATGGGCGTATTAGACCGGTGATTCCATGAGCTGGAGTCCTTTACATGCGCGGCTAAACCAACAGTTGAAAGAATCAAATTTATTGCCGACAGGGGCCATGATCCTTATGGCTGTTTCAGGTGGGCAAGATTCTGTCTGTTTAAGTCAGTTGATGTTGGACTTACAAAGCCATTGGCAATGGTCCTTGGCGATCGCCCATTGTCACCATGGCTGGCCTGGTGATGACAATATTGCAACCCATGTGCAAACCTTGGGGGCACAATGGCAGTTACCTTTTCACCTTTGCTGCGCAGGGACTTCTCTCCCAGAAACAGAAAATGCGGCGCGCCAATGGCGCTATCAAGCTTTAACTCACTTAGCAGCCCAACTCGGCAAGGCTTATGTGGTAACTGGTCATACCCAAAGTGACCGCGCAGAAACCCTAATCTATAACCTGGTGCGGGGGTCTGGGATGGCTGGTCTCGGCAGTCTCACTGCATGGCGATCGCTCTCAGACAAAGTCATGTTGGTGCGCCCCTTGTTGACAATTACACGACAGGAAACAGGTAAGTTTTGCCGACAGTTTAATCTGCCTGTGTGTCTCGATCCTTACAATCAGCAAATGCGCTTTAAGCGCAACCAGGTACGCCAGCAAATCCTGCCCCAGCTACGGACATTAAACACCCAAGCTGACAAACACCTCGCCCAAACAGCAGTAATTTTGCAGGATGAAAATGACTATCTTGAGGCGATCGCTCAACAATATCTCCACCAAACCCTAAATCCCCAGCAACACCTCCATCGCCTCACCCTACAGCCTTTGCACATTGCCCTCCAACGCCGCATTATCCGGCAATATCTCCAGCAAATTTTGCCCAAAATGCCAACCTTTGCCCAAATTACTGCTACAGTCGAATTGATCCATGGCTTTAATGGCGATCGCCTTAGCACTTTACCCGGGAAAATTCAACTGCAAGTCACTGGAGAATGGCTTGTGCCGAAGGCACCACAATCGAATTCTCCCAAGCCAATTCACTAAGATAAAATAATCACTTGCCACAGACCAAAAATCATTAATTCCGTAGATCCAGGGAGAACATTGAAAGAATTGAAAAGGAGATCCCCCTTCGTTTTTCAGTAATTCCACGGAGTTTTGTTGAAGATTCCGTAAAAAGTAGTGAACTTTGATAAAAATCAATACTATTTTGAATCTACCTATGCCAATATTATGATCACAAACGGCATAACTGACAGATGCTAAAGATATCTGAGATTGTCTTTCCCAAAACTCTCCTCTAGTCTTGCATTAATCTTTGATTTCTTCATCAGAAAAATAGCGGATCTTTTCTGACTTGCTCCAATCCATTTCTCAGTAATACTTTGACTATTGATCTGGCCGAAAAATAATGGAACCTACGATGACGACGAAAGTCAGTGACAATATTAAGTCCAAAACCCTGGAACTGTTACAGGAATATCGGCAGTCCCAAGATGTCAAAATTCGCAATCAAATTGTGAGTTTAAATATTGGTTTAGTTCGTAAAGAAGCCCATCATTGGTCGAGACAATGTAGCGAGAACTTTGATGATCTCATGCAAGTGGGCAGTTTAGGTTTGCTCCGAGCCATTGAGCGATTTACCCTAGAGCGCGGTAATGCCTTTAGTTCCTTTGCAAACCCCTATATTCGAGGTGAAATTCAACATTACCTGCGCGATAAAAGTTCCACTGTTCGTATTCCCCGTCGGATGCTCCAATTACGGCAACAATCTAATCGATTTATCCAAGCCTTTCGCCAAGAACATAATCGACAACCTTCCATCGCAGAAATTGCCGAACATCTCGATATTTCCGTGAGCGAGTGGCAGTCAATTAATCTTGCTTACCAAAATCGTGATCCCGTTAGTCTTGACGTTTCTGTAAAAGCTGATCAAGGGGAAAACACTTCTCTAGGGGATCTTGTTCCGGATCCGGGTTACAAAAGCTTTCAACTGGCCATTGAAGATCAAATTCGCATTCAACAGGGCCTTGCTCAACTCGAAGAACATACTCGCAAGGTATTGGAATTTGTTTTTCTCCATGATCTCACCCAAAAAGAGGCCGCTGACTTACTGGGAGTGAGTGTCATTACCGTTTCACGACGGATTAAAAAAGGCATTAATTCCCTCAAGAAAATCATTGGTAGTGACTAGAGGCTGACATTCTGGAGGCGATCGCGGGGCTTAAAAGAATTAAGGGCCCGGAGCTTCTCATAGCACTCTTTCTCTGCTTCGGTGGGCGTAGTCGGGACAACAATCTCAATTTTGACGAGCTGATCCGTGCGGTTGCCCTTCGGTTTGGGCCAGCCCTTGCCTCGGAGTCGTAGTGATTGCCCTGATTTAATCCCTGGGGGGATTTTCATCGTCACCTTGCCATCTGGTGTTGGGACGGCGACAGAGGCCCCCAGTACAGCCTCGTCGGGGGTAATTGGTAAAGTACAGGTTAGGTTATCCCCTTCAAAATGGAAAAAGTGATGGGACTGGAGTTGGACAATTAAATACAAATCCCCCCTTTGTCCTCCCATGACACTGGGAGAACCTTTGCCTTTGACGCGGATTTTATTGCCGTTGGTGACTCCCGCCGGAATTTTAACCGTAATGGTTTCTGTGCCTAGACTCAATCGTTTTTCAACGCCTCGAAAGGCTTCGGAGAATGTCAATTGAATATTTGCTTCTCGATCTGCGCCCTGGGTGGTGCCACTCGCTGTTGTATTAAAGCCAAAATCACTGTAAGGATTGCCGGTGCCCCGTGGCCCAGCGCCCGCTGCGGCTCGTCCGAGTAAATCATTAATAAACTCGTCAAAGCTGCCAAAATTACCAAAGTCGAAGTTACTAAAATTCTCAAAATCGACATTAACGCCAGCACTATAGGGACTGCTGCCCCCGCGAGAAGCCTGTTGCCAGTATTGGCCAAACTGGTCATATTTTTGCCGTTTTTCTGGATCAGAAAGAACTTCGTAAGCTTCACTAATTTCTTTAAACTTTGCTTCGGCAGCCTTATCCCCTGGATTGCGATCGGGATGGTATTGGAGAGCGAGCTTGCGAAACTTTTTCTTAATTTCATCGGCAGAGGCACTTTTACTGACCCCAAGGATGGAATAGTAATCTTTAAAATCCGTTGCTGCCATCGAAATTAAGCCTCCTTGCGGGGGTCATGATTTACTACACCATAGAATAGCAAATTGCTCTGCCAAGAATGGTTTGGTTTTCCCTATGGGGCATTGTTGGATCTCCGTATGAACAACGCTTTTAACGGCAAAGGGTTGAAATCCCCGCCCCTTGGGGCGTAATGCTCTATAATCATATCGTTGACACGGCAACGGATAGCGAAAACCAAGCTAGACACATACAAAGTATTTTTTTGTGACCGTGATTTTTGTCCTCGGGAACCGGGGAGTCCGCCTATCGCCAGAATATAAGACTCGCTATTCCTCGGAATAGAAAGCTGTTCTTTGGGTAGGAAGCCCCGCTGCTTGCGGCGGGGTAGTTCACAAGGCTTCACGCATATAAGCGCCCCACAGTTTAGCTGCGTAGGAACTGCCACCCCGAGTGGGACTATTGTCGTCGTTTCCCAACCAGATGGCCGTTACTAAATCTTGGGATGGGACATAGCCCACAAACCACAGATCGACGTTGCTGTTCGTTGTCCCTGTTTTGCCGGCTTCATCAAGGCCTAGGCGGGCGGCAGTGCCTGTGCCCCCTTGAATCACCCCTTGGAGCATCTCGGTCATGGTGCGGGCGGTATCGCGAGAAATAACCTGTTCTCGGTGGAGATCGGCGCGGTTACTGAAATCGTAGAGTAAATGACAGCTATCAATGGTTTCGCCAGTACAGTCGCTGCTGTCGAAAATACGGCGGATGGCGTGGGGTTTGTTCCAGGTGCCATCGTTGGCAAAGGTGGCATAGGCCCCTGCCATTTCTAGGACAGAGACCTCGCTTTCTCCCAAAATCAAACCAGGAGAAGGCCTCAGTTCTGAGTCTACGCCTAATTTTTGGGCAAAGTTAATGACGCGATCTAACCCCACTGTCTGGGCAATACGCAAGGCGATCGCATTTTCGGATTGGGCCATGCCACGAAACATATCGGTACTGGCGGTGCTGGTGCGCTCGCAACCACGATATTGTTGTCCTTGCCAGTTGAGGGGCGCACAGGAAAAGGCCGTGTAGGGAGAAATGCCTTGTTCAAGGGCGGCACCATAGCCAAACACCTTAAACGTAGAACCAGGTTGTCGTTTAGCTTGAACGGCGCGGTTAAATTGGCTTTCGGCGTAATCTTTACCGCCAACCATGGCGAGAATTTCGCCTGTGTCGCTATCGAGGGTGGCGATCGCCCCTTGGGAAAAGCCGACCTGGGAGCCATCCTGCTCTATGGATGCCTGGAGAGCCGAGGCAGCTTTCTGTTGCATCGTAATATCTAACCCCGTTTCGATGTAAAGATTCCCCATTTTCATGGCATCTTCCCCCAGTAATTCCGTCAACTCCTGCTGCACATAGCCATAAAAATAGGGTGCTGCATTGTTAGACAGCGAACGGCGGGCCTCTTCACTCAAACGCTCTTCAATGGGGGTTAATTTTGCCTGACGTTGTTCTTGGTCGGTGATCATCCCCAATTTGTACATCCGGTCAATCACAAGATTGCGTTGTTCGCGGGATTTATCCGGGTCAACGATAGGATTAAACGCATTTGGGGCGGGCAACATGGCAATCAAAGTGGCAGACTCCAGCAAATCTAGATCCCGGGCCGACTTATCAAAATAAAACTGGGCGGCATCTTCAAACCCCGACTGGCCCACCCCCAGGTAAACCTTATTTAAATACAGCAGCAAAATTTCATCTTTACTGAAGAAAGTCTCCATCTTCAGGGCCACAATCATTTCCCGTAACTTGCGGCTGGCACTTTTTTCCCGCCCCACCTCTGGAAACAGACTCCGGGCTACCTGCTGCGTGATCGTACTCGCCCCCTGGGTCGCGCTTCCCCGTGAAAGGGCCACCCTGATTGCCCGAGCAATCCCAATCGGATCAATGCCTGGGTGCCAATAGAAACGGGCATCCTCAGAAGCCATCACACCGTTTTTGAGGTAAGGCGAAAAATCTTTGAGCCGCGGCAGTTCCCGGTGGCTATCGGTGGTGACGGGGTTAATAGCCGTCTCTCCGTCCCGGGAAAAAATCACCACAGGGCCTGTAACGCCAGAAGGGAGGGGATTTAGAGGATATTTTATCCATTGCCACAGCAAGAATAGGGTCAGAAAACCGACAAAACCACCGCCGCTGAACAGACCATAACGAATAATCTTGACCCACATAGGGATTTCGTAGCGGTAGGTCAAACAGGCGGCCTGGGCTAATTCTGGGGGCGCAAGGTGGATAACATCACCATTGCGGAGGGGAAAATGCTTAACTTTACGCCGATTGACGTAAATGCCGTTGGAAGATCGTTCATCGTGGATGAGGTAATGGCGCGGATTCTCTGGATCTTTGCTGAGTGAAAAATGTTGGGCACTCACCGTTTCGTTGCGGATGGTGATATCTTGGCTCGAACTTCGCCCCCCGGTGTGGCGATCGCCAATTAACGGAAAAGGTTGTGTCTGGCCTTCAATGTGTAGCTCAGGTACACGGGCACCGGGCTTGAGGGTATGCTGCCCAAAATGAACCATCGTATTGAAAGCTTGGGTGACCATCTGTCCCAATTGTGTTTTCGGAGGTTGAGGATTTGGTTGGGTCATCGCGAGTACCACCACAAAGAGACACTGAAAATACAAGATCTAGGGTAGTCAATTTTGGCGTGAAATTTAGACGCTGTTACCCATTCGTGAACCAAATTTCTACCAATCCCCCCAATTTTGCAAAAAAAATAAGAGGCCGTTAATCGACCTCCCCAAGTCAAACCCAAAAACAGATGGACGCTTGATGATTCGTATTTAGGTCAAACCAGTATTGGTGCCGGGCTTACCAGTTGCCAGTTGCACCTTAACAATCTTGCCGCCCATCTTCATGATGCGTTGTTGCTCACGGAACCAATTGTCGTAGGGAACTAGCTTGGTGAAGTATGTATTTTGTAGTTCACGCTGTGTCCGAATTCGGCTTTGGCTTGGTACACAGGCCGTAATTTTAAACATCCGCATAGCTTAAATGATCTCCTTAAACGTTTTTGAACCCAGTCGTTTATCTGAAAGAGTTTTATTATCAAGGCTGATATAGCAAAGTTCGGAAGTCGCAACCCAGATTCTAGATCCCCAAAACTTATACCCAGACAAACCTAGTAAAAGCTTACAAAGAGCTAGACAGTGAGCGCATACCCCCGAACTCAATTGGGTTACTACACCACTTGCATCCGACAGATGCGAAGCATTAGCTTAAGCCAGAGCAGATGTAGTCGAAGTAAACACCCATTTCACGGCCAGCGTCAGCACCGACAAGACCAGCAGTGACTTCTTTCATTGCTTGGATCGCTTGAACAGTAGAACCAACGGGTACACCGAGGGAGTTGTAGGTTTCTTTCAAACCGTTGAGCACACGCTCATCGAGGATAGAAGGATCGCCAGCAAGCATTGCATAGGTTGCATAGCGGAGGTAGTAGTCGAGGTCACGAATACAAGCAGCGTAACGACGAGTGGTGTACATGTTGCCACCAGGACGAGTTACATCAGAGTAAAGGAGAGACTTAGCAACAGCTTCCTTTACGATTGCTGCAGCGTTAGCACTGATGGTGCTAGCCGCACGAACACGGAGGGCACCAGTTGTGAAATAAGCTTTGAGCTTATCCATTGCACTGCCATCAAGGTACTTACCTTGGACGTCAGCAGAGTTGATTACAGAAGTAATTGCGTCTTGCATTGTTATAATTCCTTATCTTAGTAGGTCTTAACGAAGTTCCAGAGGGCAAAAACCACTATGGAGAAAGTAATCAAATTTGTATGATTACTCCATTGCTCCGATGACATAGTCAAAGTAAGCACCAGCTTCAGCTGCATCGTCGCCAGACATCATGCCAGTCGCAACAGCTTTCATTTCACGAACTGCCTGAGCAACCGCGTCAACGGGAGTGCCCAAGGACTTGTACATTTCGCGAACGCCAACAAGACCGATTTCTTCGATTGGAGTTACATCACCAGCAACGACACCGTAGGTGATCAGACGGAGATAGTAGTCCATGTCACGGAGGCAAGTTGCAGTCATTTCTTCGCCGTAAGCGTTACCGCCGGGAGAAACAACGTCAGGGCGCTTCTGGAAGAGGGCATCACCAGCAGATTTGATGATGCGCTCACGGGAGCCAGTCAGGGTTTCAGCGATCCGAAGACGGCTTTCACCAGAAGTAACAAAAGCTTTGATGCGATCGAGTTCACCGGGGCTGAGGTAACGAGCTTCAGCGTCGGCATTCACGATGGATTTCGTGACAATACTCATCTATGGATTCCTCCTCTAGATATGAGACTAAATAAAGTAAATAATTACCAGATTTTAGATTTAAACTGGTTTTTTATCAAATAAATGGTGGCTTTCTTTAATTTGCTTTATATTGCTCAAATTAAAACCAACATTGTGGGTGTATGAGGCGCCTAAGCGTCCGGATTACTATCTAAATATTTCATCAGAGAAATAAGCCGACACTGTCCTAGGTTTTCCTACAGCCATCCGCAAATATTTTGCGTTACTGTGTCACCTCTCCTTGTTGTTTCGTAACAGTTTTTAACATCTACAGGGGCTAAGGGGGGTCTTGGGTTTGGTGCCGTCCTGAGGAACTCGAACCAAGATTTTTCTCAGTTGCTGGTCGCTTTACTGAAAAACGGGCCTTTAATTTTGCGGTGAGCGAGGTTGTATGGGTAGGAGAATGCCGGAATAAGATGTTGAATGTTGGAAGGCGATGTTTTTAGAAGAGACTGAGTTGTTCGGGTTCGGGGATGAGTTTCTGCCAGGGGAGAGGTGGCACGGGAATTTGGGACTGTTGCAGTTTTTCTTGAAAGTAGAGGGCATGGCCGGGGGAGTGATCTTCGATGGGACAGTGCATGAAGAAATAAGTAGAGTAGCCGGCGGCATACCATTGTTGAATCTGCTGACACCACTGCTCAAAGTAGGGCTGATTTAAGGAACGTTTGGGGTGGCTGATGAAGCGGACAATGGCCTTCTGGTTCGTTACTGTTGGGATCAAGGGCACTTCTGGTTTGGGACGTTGGGAATGGGCCTGGGGATTATCGGAGCAGTTGTAAATTGGGCGGGTATCTAATAGCACTTTACTCACGCCATGATGGGCGAGGAGGGCGTCGAGGCGATCGCGGTGGGGCGCTTGAAACCAGTCGAGGTGGCGTACTTCCACACCTAGGGTGATGGGACAATCTGCTAAAGCGAGTAGAAATGCTTGTAGATCGCCATAGTAATTCGGGGAATAGTAAGGGGGAAGCTGGGCAAAGATACAGCCTAGGCGATCGCCTAAGGGCTCAACCCGGTCGATAAACGCCTTTGCTTGGTCTAATTGAGCCATTAATGGGCCTTGGTGGGTCACGGTCTGGGGAAATTTCAAACAAAAGCGGAATTCGGGGGGCGTTTGTTCCCGCCAGCGTGTCACTGTTTCGGCAGAGGGCACCGCATAAAATGTTGTATTTCCTTCCACGGCATGGAGGCGATCGCCATAGAGCCTCAAAAAATCCTTCGCGGCACTGCCTCTGGGGTAAAAATCCCCTAACCAACCGCGGTAGGCCCAGACCGCACATCCCAAACGAAATTCCTGCACCACTAAGACATTTCCCCCTATTGCTGGTTGGGCTATCCCTAATATTTTCCAATTTTATCTAGAAATCCAGACAAACAAGTATTTTTACTCATTGCTTTGTTCACTTTGAGCAACTTACGGGGAGAAGAATCGCTAAAAACGAATTAACACAATCACACAGTTGTCAATAATTGTTTACAATATGTAATAGTTGGCCTGGCATTTCTGCATCAGGAGAAATTCAGCCCAGTATTGATAGTCAAAACTGTTCAGGAGATAACTATGTTTCCAACAAACAACGAACTCTCATTAGAGCAACAATTCAGCCTCCGTTCCTTCGAAAGCCAAGTGCAACAGATGAATCGTGAGCAAGCCCTAGAACATCTCGTGAAACTTTATGAACAAATGCTCTCACGGGAAAATATGTACAAAGAGGTAATCAAGCACCAATGGGGACTCTAGGGGATAGTCCAAACGCTGGAAACAGCATTAAAAGTTAGGTTTATTCTGACCCAAAGCATCCACTGGTAAACGTGAATATTTTTCACTGGCCTCCTTCTCGAGCCTGATCACGAAAGCATCATGCTAGGGATGCGGGGGTAGGGAAAAAATTCCAAATGATTTATTGAATTGCAGTTCAACATCCTGAGAGAGAAGTGCTACCGTAAAGAAAATTTTGATTCTTATCCCACAAGTTTTAGCGATATTGCCATGTTTCATAGCGCCTTAGTCTGTACAGATTTTTCCGATGGCTTAGATCGACTCACTGGCTGCATCGCAAATCTGGTACAGGGAGGACTATCCCGGATTGTTTTTTTTCATAGTGTGCCCCTCTGGACGGAAGGTAATATCCCCCGCATTGACAAAGAAAAGGTTGCCGCTGCCCAAGCCCATCTTTCCAAGGCCCTAACTCAGGTGCCGGCTGGTGCAGATGTAAAAGTAGAAATTGTTTCTGGGAATGCCCTTGATAATATTCCCCAAGTCATTGAGCAATATCAATGTGATGTCATCTTGGTGGGCACCCCCATCAAAAATTTAGTCCAAGAAAAAATGTTCGGTAGCACGAGCCTGGGCCTGATTAAATCTCTCAAAAAGCCGATCATGATCCTCCGGCCCCAGATTGTCTCGACCTACACCCGTGAGGAGTTGGCGCTGCGTTGCCGCCATCTGTGGCGATATCTGCTGCTTCCCTACAATGGCAGTGATGAAGCGAAGTATCTGGTTGAACAGGTTAAGGCTTTTGCGCAAGATGCGCCCCAAGGGGCGATCGCCAATTGTTTTTTGTTGTCTGTCCTCGATAATTCTGGTATCCAGCGGATTCAGATTGAATATCTGCAAAAGGAGGCCGAGGAAAAACTGGCGAAGGTCAAAGAAGAGCTAGAAGCCCTGGGACTGACGGTCAAAACCGCCGTTAAAATTGGCAATCCCCTCAGTGAAACCCTTGATATTGCCGTCAAAGAAGATATCAGTGCGATCGCCATCGCCAGCAAACCCCGCAATCAACTCCTGGAACTCACGGTGCATAGCTATGCCAGCGATTTGTTGCACCGCAGTTGGTTCCCGACCCTATTTTTCCCGATGTAGATAACTGAGGGCCGCATAAAGGCGATCGCCCTTGCGACAAATCAGACGGTTGATTTTGTTGAAAATCAAGGGATTTCTGGAGAAAAACGCAAATGTAACGAATTGCAAAGTATAATGAACAACAGCTAATTTTTAGTTGTCGTTCGTTAGAGTAGGAAGCCCTTCACCATGCGAGTTGCGATCGCCGGAGCCGGATTAGCAGGATTATCCTGTGCGAAATACCTTGTTGATGCAGGACATACTCCGATTGTCCTCGAAAGAAGAGACGTTCTCGGTGGCAAAGTCGCCGCATGGCAAGACGAAGATGGTGACTGGTATGAAACTGGTCTACATATCTTTTTCGGCGCTTATCCCAATATGCTCCAACTATTCAAAGAACTCGACATCGAAGATCGTCTGCAGTGGAAAGAACACACGATGATCTTCAACCAACCCGATGCCCCCGGAACCTATTCCCGGTTTGACTTTCCCGATCTGCCCGCTCCCATCAACGGCGTGTTTGCCATCCTCCGCAACAACGACATGCTCACCTGGGAAGAAAAAATCAAATTTGGCATCGGCTTAATTCCGGCGATGGTCCAAGGTCAAAAATATGTCGAAGAAATGGATCAATATTCCTGGTCCGAATGGATGAAAAAACAGGGCATTCCAGAACGGGTCGAAAAGGAAGTTTTTATCGCCATGTCTAAGGCGCTGAACTTTATCAACCCCGACGAAATTTCTGCCACCATTTTGCTCACCGCCCTGAACCGCTTCCTCCAAGAAAAGAACGGCTCGAAAATGGCGTTCCTCGATGGCTCCCCCACAGAGCGTTTATGCCAACCCATTGTGGACTACATCACCGAGCGGGGCGGCGAAGTTCATCTCAATCGTCCCCTCAAGGAAATTCAACTCAACGATGACGGTTCTGTAAAAGGCTTTCTCCTGCGCGGCTTAAATGGGGCCGAAGACGAATTTTTTGCCGCCGATGCCTACGTTTCAGCAATGCCCGTCGATCCACTCAAGGTAATGTTGCCGAACCCCTGGAAAGAAATGCCCTTTTTCCAGAAACTGGATGGCCTCGAAGGAGTTCCGGTCATCAACCTGCATATGTGGTTTGATCGCAAATTAACCGATGTGGATCACCTCCTTTTCTCGCGATCGCCCCTCCTTAGCGTCTATGCCGACATGAGTAATACTTGCCGTGGTTACTATAGCGACAAATCCATGTTGGAGTTGGTCTTAGCCCCCGCAAAAGACTGGATCAGCAAGTCCGACGAAGAGATCATCGCCGCCACCATGGAAGAATTAAAACAACTCTTCCCCGATGACTTTACGGGCGATAATCAAGCCAAGCTTTTGAAGTACCATGTGGTGAAAACCCCCCGCTCTGTCTACAAGTCAACCCCCGGTCGCCAAGATCACCGTCCTTCCCAAGAGACGCCCATCTCCAACTTCTTCCTCACTGGGGACTACACAATGCAGCGCTATCTCGCCAGCATGGAAGGAGCTGTCCTCTCCGGGAAACTCACCGCCCAAGCCGTTGCTAAAGCGGCTGAAACCACCCTTGCTGACCAGGCCACCACTGTTTCCGTTGCCGCATAAAATCAGTCTGTGGGAGACTTCTTGACAAAATTAAGATTAATTTCCCATTTGACTCGTACAATGCGACAATCATTATGGCTTTTTTTGCCCACGGGGAGGCCCGGAAACGACTCCCCAGACACTTCGCCCGCAACGCATGCTGCAATTGTCTAGACTTCAACCTTCTCCACCCACTGCCTCATCCTTCATTTCCCGTGAAGAGGCCTACGAATATTGTCGTACTGTTACGGCGATGTATTCTAAGACGTTTTACCTAGGCACTCTCCTCATGCCCAAGGAAAAGCGCGAGGCGATTTGGGCCATTTATGTCTGGTGTCGCCGCACCGATGAACTGGTTGATGGGCCAGAGGCAGTCAATACCACCCCAGAAACCCTCGATCAGTGGGAACGGGATCTTGAATCTGTATTTGCGGGGCAACCGGTTGCGGATCCAGATGTGGCTCTGGTGGACAGCTTGAACCGTTTCCCCCTCGATATCCAGCCCTTTCGGGACATGATTGCTGGGCAGCGCATGGATTTGTACCGGAGTCGCTATGAAACGTTTGAAGACCTAGAGCTTTATTGCTATCGAGTCGCTGGAACGGTGGGTCTGATGTCCGGAGCGGTTATGGGTTTAGAAAATCGCACAAATACGGCTCCCTGGAATAGTCAAATTCAGGCTCAAATGCCAACAGAGGAGGCGATCGCCCTTGGGATTGCCAACCAATTAACAAATATTCTCAGGGATGTGGGGGAAGACCGGGGTCGCGGTCGCATTTACCTTCCCCTAGAAGATTTAGCGCTATTTAATTATTCTGAAAAGGATTTGTTTGCTGGAGTGATTGATGAGCGGTGGCGATCGCTGATGAAATTCCAAATTAAGCGGGCCCGCCACTATTATCAAATTGCCGAGCGGGGGATTCGAGCCCTCCACCCCGATGCCCGTTGGCCGGTGTGGTCTGCCTTGATGCTGTACCAAGGGATCCTCGATATCATCGAGAAAAACGACTACGATGTTTTTAACCGCCGTGCCTATGTGCCGACGGCGAAGAAAATGGTTTATCTGCCCGTCGCCCTACTGCGATCACAGGTGTTGTAGAGTGTTGGACGTAACGGATTTTTGCTAAATCTCAAAAAAGGCGATCGCCAAGTTTTACTCCCCAATCAGGCGACGAATCTGCTGCAAAAAATCATCATAATTAACCACTGGCTTAGAAATATAATCCTCAGCCCCACTCTTGCTGAGAAACGTTTCGCGATCGCCTTGCATTGCGTGGGCCGTCACTAAAATAACTGGAATGTTCTTCGTCTGGGGATCCGCCTTAAGCATTTGGGTAATCCGAATCCCATCAACTGACTCCCCTTCATAGAGGCTCGCCGTCAAAGAGACGTCCATCATCACCAGATCAACCTTTCCCGCTGACGTTAAGGCCATAATTTCCCCGACATCCTCAGAGCAGAGCACCTCAAACTGGCCTCGCTTTTTCAAAATCGTGCTGAAAACACGCACATTAATCGGATCATCTTCAACTATCAATATTGTGGCCATAACTACTTTCTTGAGATTAGGGATAACTGCAAACAATCAACTCTGACATTCATTGTGGCGTAATAACTGAGTCTTTCGGGTCGCTAAGCAGAAGCACAATATATCATCTCTGCCGCCTTGACTATCACACCCTTAAATTAAAGACATCGCATAATTTATTTTTACCCAAAGCAAGGCGAATCCATAACAATGTTTTTTGCGACAGAGAACCCTATGCCTTTATGGTGAAAAAGATGCAAACGCTTGTAAAGATTTAAGAATCAACAGTATATTCCTTGAAAACAGCGTTCTCCATTATTGTCCAACTAGCATAAATTCATGGCACAACAACTTGATCTGCTCCAGTCCGGTCACATTATCCCAACAGCGCTCCATGTGGAAATGGAACAGTCCTATCTGGAATATGCGATGAGTGTGATCGTTGGACGCGCCTTGCCAGATGTGCGGGACGGCCTTAAACCAGTGCATCGCCGAATTTTGTATGCAATGTATGAGTTAGGCTTAAGTCCGGATCGTCCTTACCGGAAATGTGCGCGGGTCGTCGGGGATGTGTTGGGGAAGTACCATCCCCATGGCGATCAGTCCGTTTATGATGCCTTGGTACGGTTGGTACAGGATTTTTCAACGCGCTATCCGTTGTTGGCAGGCCATGGAAATTTTGGCTCCATTGATAATGATCCGCCAGCGGCGATGCGTTATACCGAAACACGGTTATCACCCCTCAGTTTTGAGGCGATGTTGGCGCAGATTAGCGAAGATATCGTTGATTTTACGGACAATTTCGATGGGTCTCAGCAAGAGCCTGTTGTCTTACCAGTGCAGTTGCCAGTGCTGTTGCTGAACGGTTCATCGGGGATTGCGGTGGGCATGGCCACGAATATGCCGCCGCACAATTTAGGGGAAGTGGTGGATGGGTTGATTACCCTGATTGATCGGCCTGACATTGAAGATGAAAAATTATGGGAAGTGATCCCGGCACCGGATTTTCCGACGGGAGGTGAGATCGTTGATCTCGCTGGGGTACGTGACGCTTACCGGACGGGACGAGGAATTATTCCGATGCGGGGCATTGTCCACTTGGAAGTGCTGCAGGTGGGTAAGAAACGAAAACGGGATGTGAATGCGCTAGTGGTGACGGAACTGCCTTACCAAGTGAATAAGGCAGGCTGGATCGAAAAGTTGGCGGATCTGGTGAACGATGGCAAAATTTCGGGGATTTCGGATATTCGGGATGAGAGCGATCGCCAAGGGATGCGGGTGGTGATTGAACTGAAGCGGGATGCAGAACCGGAACAGATTTTGAAACTGCTCTATAAAAAAACGGCGCTCCAGTCGAATTTTGGGGCGATTTTGTTATCTCTAGTGGATAATCAGCCCCGTCAGTTATCATTAAAAGCGATTTTGCAGGAATTCCTTAAATTTCGCGTCGAGACCCTCACCCGTCAGTATGAGTATGAGTTGGCCCAAAAGGAAACCCGACAACATTCGGTGGAGGGGTTATTGCTCGCGCTGAATAATTTGGACGCAGTTATTGAAATTTTGCGCAACGCGGCGGATGGCACCACAGCAAAACAGCAGTTCCAAGGAGAACTGGGGTTTAGTGAAAGTCAGTCCGATGCAATTTTAGCAATGCCCATGCGGCGCTTAACGGGTTTGGAACGCCAAAAACTGGAACAGGAATTTGCAGAACTGACTACAGAAATTGCCAAATTGAATAAACTGTTGGGCGATCGCCATGAGTTGTTAAAGGCACTCAAGCGGGAATTGCGCAGTTTAAAACGAAAATTTGCCGATCCGCGTCGTACCCGTTTACCGGAGACCCCAGCACCAGAGGCGAAATCTGCTCCGGCCAATGCTGATCCCGCCGCCGCACCAGAAACCCCGAAGAAAAAACGAAAATCCCGCAAAAAAGAGGAGCCTGCCCTCACATTGCTGCCGCAATTGACGGAGACTTCCCATGTGGCGATCGCCGCGTCGGGGGGGGTGTACTGGGGCAATGATGATGCGGGGTTATTGGATGAGGAACCGACTATTTTTAAGGCGCAGATTGGCAGCCAGGAAAATTTAATTGTCTGCACCGATCAAGGGAAAGCCTTTCCGGTGGCGATCGCCGATTTGCCCTACCAAGAGCAGCGAGATAAATCCCAATTAGTTGATTTATTGCCGGATCACGCCCTACGAGACAATCATCAACCCATTACCCAGTTTTTGCTGCCCGATAATTTAGCAGCATACGATTTACTGTTACTTACGGCCCAGGGACGAATTAAGCGTTTACCAGCGGTGGAATTAGACAGTTTTACCAGCCGTGGTTTGAGTCTGATTAAGCTCAAAGACAAGGACACCCTCAAATTTGCTTGCTTTGTCAAAGGGGGAGATCAGGTGGCGATCGCCGTCAGCAGTGGACGCGTTTTACATTTACCCGTCAACGACTCCGAAATTCCCGTCATGGGTCGCACTTCCCAAGGGAACCAAGCCCTCCGCCTGCGATTTAACGAACAAATTGTCGCCTGTGTGCCCTGCCAGCGAAACAGTGAACTTTATCTGATTTCCGAAGAAGGTTACGGCAAAAAATTAGCCGCCAGCAGCTTACGGCTTGGTAAACGGGGCGATATGGGCAACCATGTAATGCGTTTTGAGTCGAAAACAGACCTCTTGCTGGATCTCTTTGTGCCCGATCAGCAGGACTCCCTACTAGTAAAAGATGCCCAAGAAAATCTCGACCTGTTGCCCTTAAGTAAATTTAACTTGGCTGAAAAGGATAGCGCGGGACAAAGACTGGTGAAATTAACCGGGGGCGATCGCCTCGTTAATTGTTATCTGAGTGGGTCGTAGAAGCCATAAAAAAGAGGGGATGAATTTCCCCTCCGTGGTCATTGCCCTTGAGCTTGTTTTTGAGCATTTTATTGCGTTTTTTCAGTTGCCGTTGACGAGCCGCGCCGCCTTTGCCTTTGTCATTACGACCCCGACGCCGGGGACTTTCCCAACTTTTGATGCGCATCGGATTTTATGGTGATTACTTAAACTTCTTTTTTGACCATAACACAAATGGCTCAGACTTTTCTGCGGGGTACAAAACTCGGCCATAGGTTAAACTTTCAGCCTATGATAAAAGCGACTTTTTTCTAGGAGACTATGGTGCGATCGCCGTTCCGAAAAGCACAGGTTTTATTCACCACCTACTATGCCTACATGGTGGAATATCGGGCCGAGCTATTTTTTTGGGTGCTCAACTCATCCTTGCCGATTATCCTGTTGGGGGTGTGGACAGAAGCCTCCAACCAAGTAGAGTTGCCCCTGTCTGCGATTGAATTCGCCCGCTACTTTATCGCTGTCTTTTTTATTCGCCAACTGACCCTCGTCTGGGTAATCTGGGAATTTGAAAAGGAAGTCTCCCAGGGAAAACTGTCCTTTGCCCTGCTCCAGCCCATTGACCCCGTCTGGCGGCACTTTGCGAGCCATGTGTCAGAACGGTTTGCGCGCTTGCCCTTTAGTATTGCCCTGGTACTCTTGTTTTTCGCCCTTTATCCCCAAGCTTTTTGGGTACCGAGTCTAACCCAGGTGTTGCTCTGTATTCTCACAGCGGCGATCGCCTTTGGTCTTCGTTTTCTGTTGCAATACACTTTTGCTATGGCGGCTTTTTGGGTGGAACGGGCCAGTGCCATCGAACAAATTTGGTTTTTGTTTTATATTTTCCTGTCTGGCTATATCGCTCCCCTCGAAACCTTTCCCCCTTTAATGAAGGAAATTGCCCTGTTGACCCCTTTTCCCTATGTGGTGTATTTTCCTTCAGCGATTTTAATGGGGTTGCCGGTGCGCCTCACCGAAGGCTTCATTGTCATGGGCGTTTGGAGCCTGATTTTCTATGGTCTTAATCGCTACTTTTGGCGCAAAGGTTTGAAACATTACTCTGGCATGGGTGCTTAGGCAGCTTAACTTTTGTTGAGTTTTATTGATAGCTATAAAGTTAGGTTCCTATGATGATCGAATCCCCTGGGGATTTAAAGATTGACAAATTTGAAGGAGCCACCATGCGCTACATGGAAGATGAAGACGGTAAGCTGAATAATTTTGCCCAAGAGCCCAAAATGTACCAAGCAGAGGCAAAAACAGCCAAAGAACAAAAAAATTTGCTGGTTATTGGTATTTTAGGAGGTGTACTGGTGGTGGCGCTCATTGGCGTTACGGTCCTGATTTCAGGCTAAGAGTCCGGTTCGGCGGCTAGGAAAGTCAGGTTACACTGAAGATGTGATTAATTCGTCACATTTAAGAGGCGATCGCCATGAATGAAGGACTTCTCGCTGTTGAAATTATTGGGATTTTTACGGTTGCGTTTATAATTTTGACCCCGATTCTCTGTTGGGTTTTACCACACCATTTTTCTCTTTCCTGAAAGCAGTTTTGGTCAAGTTTTCTCGGGCTGTACCTGGCCCACCACAAGGATATTGATGGAATCCAGTTCACCAAGGGCGGCCCTGTCGCTCTTTTTTTGTGGTCGGTATGATTTTTAAACGGGTAATGACGCAACGAACCATAAAACCCGTAAGCTATGGACAAGTACACCCAAGCGATTGAATTTGAACGATGGCACGCAAAAAAGTTGTCTATCAAGAATTTGGTAACACCGTCGCAGACGATACCCCGGAGATTATCGATCTGCCGCCCCAACAACAAAGTCCCCGCATCCAAGCGAGCCGTTCTGGTCGTAAGGGCAAGACTGTGACTGTGATTGCAGGATTACAACATTCCCCAGAGACGTTACAAAAACTCTTAAAGCAGCTAAAAAATAAATGCGGCTCCGGTGGCACCCTTAAAGACAATACCCTGGAAATTCAAGGGGATCACCGCCAGTCGATTCTCGCATTCCTCCTTGATCAAGGTTACAAGGCGAAAATTAGCGGTGGTTAGGGCATGGTTGGCAGGGGCTACGCATCTAAAAAAAGGTGTAGAAAGGAGGAAAGAGGAAAAATGTGAAAAGAATGGCATCCCTATTTAACAACGAAGTTCTCAAAGCCAGTATTGACAAGCACTTTGGAGAAATAGAAGACCCAAGAGTAGAACGTACACGGGCACACTACTTAGTCGATATCATCGTTATCGCTCTTTTTGCCACTATATCAGGAGCCGATAGTTGGGTAGGAATCGAAACCTATGGAAATTCCAAAGAAGAATGGCTCAGGCAATTTCTCGAGTTGCCCAACGGCATCCCCTCCCATGATACTTTTGCCAGGGTATTTGCCAGATTAGACTCAGAACAATTAGAAGCAGAATTTCGCAACTGGGTAGGGACAATAGCAGGAAAGCTCTCAGCTCAGGTCATTGCCATAGATGGAAAAGCTTCACGAGGCTCCTACGATAGGGAAAAAGGCATTAAAGACCTACAACTGGTCAGTGCTTGGGCAACGTCATCTCGTCTAGTGTTAGGACAAGAGGCTGTGGAAACAAAATCCAATGAAATTACAGCCATTCCTCAACTACTCGCACAACTAGAGCTCAAAGGATGTATTGTGACCATCGATGCCATGGGCACTCAAAAGAAAATCGCCCAACAGATTTGTCAAGCTAAAGCAGACTATATTCTGGCTCTCAAGGGCAACCAGGGTAGATTGTTTAAAGCAGTAAAAAACCTGGGTTTGAAAAGCAAAGAGAATCTGCCAAAGAATGGCGAGAAACGGGATGGCATCAGACGGAGAAGGGACATCAGCGTCTAGAAACCAGAACAATCTGGCAAATTCCAGCATCTCATGTTTTGCCTCAAGAGTTACGGGAGCCTTGGCAGCAACTCCGTACCATCGTCATTGTGGAAGGAACTCGTCAACTTTGGCATAAGACTACTCACGAAATCCGCTTCTTTATCAGTTCTATAGAAGCGACAAATCAGGAGTTTGCCAGTCATATTCGCAATCACTGGGGAATTGAAAATCAGCTTCATTGGTGTCTTGACGTGGTCTTTGGAGAAGATAATTCTCGAATTCGCCAAGGTCATTCGGCTCGTAATATGAGCCTAATGAGGCGGTTCACGTTGAATCTGCTTCGTCAGGAGACTTCTCAAACCAGCCTCACCATGAAGCGTTACAAGGCTGCCATGGACAATGGTTTTTTACTTAAAATCCTTGCTGACTCTGGTTTTATTTTAGATGCGTAGCCCCTGGCATGGTTGGCGCTTCTGTCCACCAAAAGAGATCAGCAACCTCTGGTGTTGGGGTGAGGCCAGGATTGGGATTGAGTAAAACGATCTGCTGTTTTAGATTTTCGCCGAGGCGACGTTGCACCCGCTCAGGAATGCCATAGCCATAAATGACATGGCCTTGACCAGCGAGGGTAATGATTTGGGTCTTGGGGTTATTTTGAGCAAAATTGGCGATCGCCTCAGCCATGGTTTCATCCCAGACCACCTGGGCCGCGAAGAAATCATCAAAATCAAAATTGCCATGCTGACCATGGCCTGTGAAAGCATCCTGGAGGAGAGCTTGATAGCTTTCGTTGCTCAGATCCAGTTCGTCACGGGGCGGTAAATATTCATAATCGGCAGCCTCTAAGCTATCCAAACCGGCTGAGGACACCTGACGCACCACTTCATTGGGGGCATTGAGGGCGATCACTGGAATTTGCTTTTCCTGGGCAAAGCGGAGAATTGGCGCGTACAATTCCCAGTCAAAACCCCAACGGGTTTCATATTCCGTTTGGGCGACCAGTTCAGCTTCGCTAATTTCCCCGGCGATGTATTGATCTAAAACCGCTTGGAAGGGCCGTTGAAACATTTCCATGGCGATCGCCACTTGGGGATTATGATCGTGGAGAGCTTTGATAATTGCTAACTGGGCGATGTGATCGGCCTCGCTGGTGTGGTGTTCGCCGAGGTAGATGACCTGTGCTGTTTTCAGAGCAGCGAGGGAGGTGCTGGCGTTGGGCATGGGCGCGGTTTTGACGGTAATCGCGTTTAAGTTATGGCCTAAGCTGTCATCGGCATAGGCAAAAGAACCATAGAAACAGAGGCTCCCCCACAACAGCCAACCCCAAGTATTGCGCCAAGCTCCCATACCTTTTTCCCCACAAATCTTTTTTAAAAAAAACTAAAGAGAACTCAAAAAACTATGGCTATGGTAACGCAGGGGATTTTTGGCGACAGATTTAGCCCTGGGGGAAAATTGATCTGTCCTTTACCTAAACCAGTCAGCCATGCACCATGCTTCGATTCGCACTGCAGATATCCACCGGGCGATCGCCTTTTATGGGCAGCTCGGTTTCGCCATGGAAACCCAGTTCACCACAGGATATACCCTCGCCTGTTGGCTCAAAGGCCCCCTCGGACGGCTGGAACTCATGCAAATCCCCCAACCAAAGCCCGCCCCCGATGCCTTTGGCGATGAACATTATGTCGGTTACTATCACCTATCCTTTGACCTGACTGAAATCACCCCAGATTTATCCACTTGGCTCGCTGATTTACAACAACAGACCCCGGAACCGATCACAATTCTTTTGCAACCCCAACAGCAGATGATCGGCGATCGCATTTATGAAGTGATGTTTCTTGCCGATGCCGATGGGCTGCCCCTCGAATTTATCCGGTATCAGGGAACACGGGCCTAAGATTCCCCTTTGCTACACTGGAGAGCCTGTGAATTTTTTCTCCCGCCCATGACCGACGAACAGCTCAAGCTTTTTTCTGTGGCCGATGCCCCGAATCCTTACCGCGTCGAGCGTGTCCCCAGGCTCACCATGGGCAAAGAAAGCCTCTTGCAATGGAAGCAACGGATTCAAAACTTTCAAGACAATGTGCGTCAAAATCCCCCCGCAAGCCAAACCAGTTTACTTTTCGAGACCCAGTCGAAGCCAGACCACTGGGACGCCGAAAAAATTGACCCTTTTAACCTACCGCCGAAGCCCTGGGACTTCTATCGGGAGCGCTATGATCCCCTCCAGGAAAGTCAGGCAAATATTTACTTCGTCCTTGACCATGCGGTGCCGTTGCTGCTCTATGTGGGGGAAACAAAATTATCGATTAAGCAACGCTGGAAAGGGGTTCATGATTGCAAAGACTATATTGATGCCTACATCAGCTTGCACCGTCAGTACGGCTTGAATGTGGCAGTCAATTTAGCGTTTAATGTGTCAGTCCCGGCAGACCGTCCCCAACGGCTCGCCCTAGAACGGGATTTAATCTTGAAGTGGCGATCGCCGTTTAATAAAGAATGTTGGCGCTACTGGGGACAACCCTTCCAGCGGCGGGGCTAAGATGGGGCTATGCTCCCCGTAAATCTTTCTACCCATTGCCTATCAGAAAAACTCCGCAGTACTCCGCCTATAGCCACAGGCTTAGGGGGTGGTGTAGCGGAGCAAGCCGTAAGGCTTAAGTTCTTAATACACAGTCTACAAAATATTTGTCAAAATGTAGATATGCTAAACATGACGTGGGAATTTAAGCTAAAACTAACTGCTGAGCAGGTTTCAGAAATTGAGCGCACATTAACCGTGTGCCGCAAAGTCTGGAACTACGCTTTGCGTGAGCGTAAAGACTGGCTGAATTCTCGCAAGTCACCGATTAACGCTTGCTCAATCGAACGTGAGTACATCATTTCGGTTGATGAACCGTTTCCTAATTACCACGTTCAAGCAAAACGCTTGACTACAGCCAAAAAGGAAATCGAAGCACTGCGGTCGGTCAACGCTCAGATGTTGCAGCAAGTTTTACGCAAACTTGAAACAGCGTTTGAGCAATGGCGAATGAAAAAACATGGCTTCCCTCGGTTCAAGAATCAAGCTCGGATGCGCAGTTTTGTGTTCCCGCAAATGCTGAAAAACTGCGTCAGCCAAGCTGGCATTAAACTGCCGCAGCTGGGATGGGTGAAGGTTCGGTGGTCACGTCAGATCCCAGACTTGTTTGTTGTCAAGCAAGCGCGGATTGTACGCAAGGCTTCTGGTTACTTTGTCATGTTGAGTTTGCAAGCCGATGTGGATGTACCTCAAACATCGTTTTATGGGCATTCCATTGGCATTGATGTCGGGCTGGAATATTTTCTCAGTACTTCGGACGGCACACAAGTTAAACGCCCACGCTTCTTTGCTAAGTTACACCGCAAGCTGAAATTGCTGCAACGTCGCTTAAAGCATAAGCAGAAAGGAAGTGTTAACTGTGCAAAGTTGTTAAAGAAAATCGCCCGTGTGCATCAACGGATTGCAGATACTCGCAAAGATTGGCATTTCAAGCTAGCGCATCGAATCTGTGATCAGGCTGATAGCATTTTTATTGAGGATTTGGATTTCCGAATCATAGCAAAAGGGATGCTCGGCAAGCACACACTTGATGCCGGATTTGGGCAATTTACCAATCAAATACTGCCTTGGGTTTGCTTCAAGCGTGATAAATATTACGCCAAAGTCAACCCGAACGGTAGTAGCCAGGAATGTCCAGATTGCGGCGGTGCAGTTCGCAAAACACTGAGTGACAGATTGCATCATTGTCATGCGTGTGGGTCAACTAAGCCCCGTGACGTTGCAGCGGCTCAAGTGATCAATTCCCGTGGGCAACGGGATAGAGAAAATGCCTGTGGAGTCGAGGTGGCGGGGGATTCGGTAACGGGTTCTAGTCAACTGGCTGTGAAGCAGGAAATCTTTAGAGCGATCTAAAGAATCCCCATCCAAACAGAGTTATGGATGGGGAGTATGTCAAAATTGGCGATGTTTTGCTTTCTCTCTTTTCCTTGGCATGGCTATTTCTCCTAGAAAAGTGGCGCGACAGCGATCGCCCCGACCGCAGCAAGCAACGTTTTGCCGACGGCGCTGGTTTGTTTTTGGTCTCATTGGCCTAACCTGTGCGGCGATCGCCTACCAACGTATCCAGGGAGCTTTACGGCCAGCTAAGGCCATTTTCGTCCTCGGGGGCCACGAAGAACGGGAGCGGTTTGCTGCCCAATTTGCCCAGGAACATCCGGATCTAAAAGTTTGGGTTTCCTCCGGTAGTCCACCGGAATATGCCCGCCAGATTTTTGCGAACTATCAAATCGAAGGCGATCGCCTCCAGCTCGATTACCAAGCCGAAGATACCGTTACCAACTTCACCAGCCTCGTAGACGAATTTAAAGCCGAGGATATCGATAGCGTCTACCTAATTACTTCTGAAAATCACATGCACCGCGCCAAGCTCGTGGCTAGTATTGTTTTCGGCACCCACGGCATTGCCATTAAACCGGTACCTGTCCCGTCAGATAATCCCCCTGAAACGACCATGAAATGTATCCGTGATGGACTCCGCTCAATCCTCTGGGTGGTCACCGGTGAAACGGGCCGCGAGTGGCAAACCCTGACGCAGATCCCCGCCCAGGCGATCGCCCCCAGCGCCAGACAACCAGAGGAGAATTTATAATGACTGAGGTTTTGCTTGTGTAGAGGAGTCATGATGGAGTCAAACACCGAGCCAATTTATTTTTATAAGGCGAATGACCCCTATGGCTGCTTCTCGAATTTTTCCCTGCATCCGATCCACTGCGAAGCCCTAAACTGGCCCACCGTTGAGCATTTCTACCAAGCCCATAAATTTCTCCCCACCCATCAACAAGATCTCATCGACAAAATTCGCGCTGCCCCGACCCCCGAAATTGCCGCTGCCTTAGGCCGCGATCCCCAGCACCCAAAACGCCCCGACTGGGAAGACATTAAGCAAGAAATTATGTGGCAAGGGGTTTGGACGAAATTCAAAACCCACATTGACATTGCCCAAATTTTGCTGGCGACGAAGGACGCAGAAATTATTGAAAATTCCCCGGTGGACTATTACTGGGGCTGTGGTGCCGATGGCAGTGGGCGCAATTATCTAGGCAAAGTCTTAATGCGGGTACGCCGCCAACTGCGCCACGGGTAATAACCCCATAGCCTTCTTTCTAGCGAAAATGTTACCTTTTGTTTAGGACAAGCCACGTCCTAGCAGTTCCTCATTTCTCGCGCTCAGTAATGGAAAAATCTCACCTTGGGTTTGATGTGATCATTGTCGGTGGCGGTATTGTCGGGGTCACCCTCGCGGCCTGCCTCAAGCAGACAGATCTGCGGATCGCCATCGTGGAAGCACAACCCCTTGATGTGGTGACCCAACGGCAGCGGGCCTATGCAATGTCCCTGCTTTCCCAACGGCTTTTTCAGGAGTTGGGGGTTTGGGAGGCGATCGCCTCCCGCAGTGGCAAATACCGCAACATTCAACTGTCAGACGAAAATTTTTCTGGTGTCGTTAAATTCTCCCGCCAAGATCTCAAAACAGACTTTCTCGGTTTTTCGGGGCAACACCAAGTCGTCCTTGAAAGCCTCCAGGCTTCTCTGCGGGGCTATGATAATATCCGTTGGTTTTGTCCGGCCCAAGTCACTGCCATTCACTATCAGTCCGATCAGGCGATCGTAGAATTATCCAGCGAAACCCAAGGAAATCTAAACATTCAAGGGGCTTTGGTGGTTGGAGCCGACGGGCCACGCTCCCTCGTGCGCCAAGGGGCTGGTATTAAAACGAGGGGTTGGAAATATTGGCAATCCTGTGTCACCTGCGTTGTCGAACATGAAGCCCCCCGCAATGACGTTGCCTTTGAACGGTTCTGGGGCACAGGGCCGATGGGAGTTTTGCCCCTAACAGAAAATCGTTGTCAAATTGTCTGGACGAATCCCCATGCTGAAGCCCAACGCCTCAAGGAATTGCCCCCTGACGTTTTCCTAGAACATTTAGAACAACACACAGGCCCCCAGCTAGGCCGCTTGAAATTGCTTGGCGATCGCCAGGTTTTTCCGGTGCAACTGATGCAAGGTGATCGCTATGTGGATCAGCGTCTCGCGTTAGTGGGAGATGCGGCCCATTGCTGCCATCCGGTGGGGGGTCAAGGTCTCAATTTAGGGATCCGTGATGCTGCGGCCCTTGCCCAAACCTTAATCGAAGCCCAGCAACGGGGACAGGATCTCGGAAGTTTAGCTGTTTTGAAACGCTATGAACGGTGGCGCAAGCGGGAAAATCTCGTGATCTTGGGCTTTACGGATTTCCTTAACCGTCTTTTTTCCAACCGGATTTGGCCTGTGGTCTGGGTGCGCCGAATGGGTTTGGTGATCATGGCGAAATTTAGCCCTTTGCGTCTGTTTGCGCTCAAGCTCATGACCGGACAAAAGGGCCGTCAACCCCGCATTTTGGCGTAACTTTCTTGCTAGATTGTTAATTTTTCGGGAGATTCTGGGGATTTGCGTTCAAAATTGAAACCAAGTGAGCGTAAATTTCCCAATCATCCCATGCGTGTTCAATCTATCTATCGGGCGATCGCCCCCCTTCTCCTGGCGAGTCTACTGTTCCTGACGGCCTGTGGCGGCAATGCTCCGGTTCCTCCCCCTGACCCGAACCCTGGGGCTAATACTGAAGTCACCGCCCCGGCAACGGAGACGGCCCAAACGCCCCAAAAGGGCAGTGCTTTTAATCAATTTTTCCCGGCGGACAAAACCGAGGGCTATGACCGGGTCTTTACTCAAGAAAAAGAAGGTTTTGCGGAAATTAAGTTAACCCTCAACGGTACGGAAATGGCAAAGATTTCCATCTCGGATACCGCTAATAATCTTGCCGCCCGCAATAAATTTACCGAGGCCGAAGAAACCGTTAATGGCTTTCCCCTCGTGGCCCAGGGGGCAAATACCCATGCGGTTTTAGTCGGCGATCGCTATCAAGTGAAAGTGATGTCCCGGGATGCCAGCTTTGGCCCCGATGAGCGCAAGGCCTGGCTCGCTAAGGTGAATCTGCAGGGTTTAGCGAGTTTATAAAGCCAATTTTTCGTAAACCACAGCCGTAATCTTTCCAGATATTGACTAAATTAGGAGGTTTTTCATGAGTGCTTCAATTGTGGAATTGATGGATCAGTTACCCGAAAAAAATCTCACGACCATGCTTTTAAATGGTCTGGATTTTGTGGTGCCTGGGGAATGGACAAATATTGTTGGCTTCGACAATATGGTCAAAGCTGTGACGCGGGAAACCGATCCGGCAATCCTTCAAGCGGTACGCGATCGCGCCATTGTCCTCTACAGCGACAAATCCCAAGGTTATCAGCGGGCGATGTGGATCTACCAAACCGTTGATCGGGCAGATAAAGCCTTGGCGGCGGCGGCCCTGGCGAATAAGGTGGGCGATAAAATTCCCTTGGTGGGCGGTTTGATGCAGAAAGTAACCCCCAATGCGGATAAGGCCCAGGCCATTGATTTATGTCTCAAGCTTGTCGCCGAAATCACCTGTTTCTGTCAGATTAACGGGATTCCGGGGGATAGTCTGGGGGATTTCATGAAGGCGATCGCCGACTATAGTGGCGAAGAATTGATGCGGATCGCGACCCTGATTTGTGTAGATGGCTTAATTCCCCTGGGGCCGGATTTCCTCCAAAAAATTGACCGAACCTTAAACAACCTTTCGGCGGGAGAACTCAATAGTAATCCGGCCTTTAGCCGCGTTGGAGAATTTTTACCAGGGGGCAATCCGGCGGGGAAATTGGCCTTTATTAACCGTAGTTTTAGCTCCATGCAGGGCTGGATGAGCGGCTTCGTCAGTGCTCGCGGTTTAACCCCCGAAAAAATCATGGATCACATCCAAGGGTTTGTGGAAGTTTCCGATAACAAGCTCGATTATGTGGCGGCTTTCTTGGATCTCAGTACCAATTATTACGAACACACTGGCACCCAAACCGTTGCCCGGCGGCTCATTGACCGGGCCTATGGAGAAATCTAGAGCAAGCCATTGCCAGGGCAAACTTTGATAATCTGCTAGTTTAAGGGAGGAAAATCACCTCTCTTTTTTGTTGTGTTGTGGGAAAGCAAAAAGCCGTTATGAAGCCGAAAAATTCCTGGTGGCGATCGCCAAACATTTTATGGATCAAACTTTGTCTCATTGGCAGCTTATTGATTGGTTGCGCCCCCATTGTTCCCCCAGCAGAAAGCAATCCCCGCACCTTCGTGCCCCTAGCCGTAGAATTTTTAGATGAATATTGGCTACCCAAAACAGAGTTTCAAGGGACGACCGTCGGCGGCTTATCGGCCCTCTATTACAATGCCCAAACCGGCGCCTACTATGCCCTGAGTGATGACCGCTCCCAGTTTGCTCCAGCGCGCTTTTATACCTTCGATCTGGACATCGACGAAACCGGGGCCATTCCCCAAATCCAAGGGCTAAACCTCAAGGCAATGACACCTTTAACCACTCCTGACGGTGAAACCTTTGCCCCAGGGAGCCTTGACCCAGAAGGATTGGTTCTCTCGCCCCACAATACATTATTTATTTCCAGCGAGGGAGATACCGATGCCGCCATTGATCCTTTCGTGAAAGAATTTGACCTCGAAGGTCACGAATTGACCTCCCTCAGAATTCCCCAGCGTTTTCTAACAGGCGATCGCCAGCGGGGGGTACGCAACAATTTAGGATTTGAAGCCTTGGCCATTTCTGCCCCTTCCCAAGCCGCCGCTGACCCCTTTCGGATCTTTGTTGCTTCAGAATCTTCCCTTTATCAAGATACCCGGTCTGATAATGTGGGGGCGCCCATTCGTCTATTGCATTACGTGATCAATCCCATCGGCGAACCTGTGTTAATCGCCGAACATCTCTATCCCCTAGAACCTGCTCCCCAAGGGACGTTTTCCAATGGCCTGGTGGAAATTATTGCCCTCCCCCAGGAAGGTTATTTCCTTAGCCTGGAGCGCAGCTATGGCCTTGGAGGTGTTGGCGCAAAACTGTTCCAGGTAACCATTGGCAATGCCACCGACACCGACCGCATTGAGTCCCTTGCCGGCAATCCAGAGACCGTTGTCCCCATGCGGAAAACCCTCTTACTGGATCTGCGACAATTGGGAATTAGCCTCGATAACCTAGAGGGCATGACCCTAGGGCCACAGCTAGCCGATGGCAGCCAAAGTTTACTGTTGATCAGTGATGATAATTTCAGTGCCGATCAGGTAAATCAACTTTTGCTCTTTCGCTTGAGTAATTCGGCGGCTAAAGTCACATCAAAATAGGGCCAAGTCCCCACCTCTCCGGCTAGCACCGTAAAGGGTTGATCGGGTTCGCCCAGATCACTAAGTACTAGGTCGGCCCCCGTAAAATCTTGGTTAGCGGTGTAGTTATTCACGGTGACAACGGTGGTGAGGCCGGCACCCCGTGACGAAAGCCAGCCATTACCGGAATCCTCAAAGGCAACGCATTGATCGGCCCGGAGATTCATTTTTTCGAGGGCATAGAAAAAGATATCGGGGGCCGGCTTTTTCTGGGGTACCATGTCGCCAGCGGCGATCACCTCAAACCAATCCATGGCATCGGGGGCCAGGGAATGGGTTAATAGGGCAGTGACATTGGCTGGGGTGGTGGTGGTGGCGATCGCCAAGCGAATATTTTGATCCCGTGCTTCTTGGATCAGTCGTCTAACGCCGGGGCGTAGGGGCAAAACTTCATTGGCGAGTAAATCGCAGTAATGCTGGGTTTTGCGAGCGTGGAGATCCTTGATAAAAGCAGTCAAGTCGCTCACCGTTGGCATTTGCGGCTGCCAAGATTCAATGTAAAAACGAATTCTTTCTTTACCCCCCGTCACCTTCAGGAGCTGGCCATAGAGATCCACTGACCAATCCCAGGACAAACCGACATCGGCAAAGGCACGGTTAAAGGCAACGCGATGGGCATCCTTTTCTGTATTAGCCAGGGTGCCATCCACATCAAAAATCAGGGCTTCTAGTTGTCCCATGTAAAACCTCAACTATTTTTATCGTCCCACTGTACTGGGAAATTATCTGCAATACTAAAAAGTTGCTTGATGCAAAAACAGCATTCTAAATGTCAAAAATCAAATAATTAAATCAATCGCTTGGAGAAAACTCGGCCGAGATGACTTGATTGGGGTTGGCGGCAACTTTGAGCCACAGCATAAAGGTGCTACCGGGGAGAGTTTCGGTATGGGGTAAACCGATGGTTGGACTATACACTTCAATGTCCCCGGCCATTTTACCCACAAGATCAGCGGCGATCGCCAACCCAAGTCCGGTACCTTCAATGGCACTTTCAGCCTGCACACCCCGATAATGCCGTTCAAAAACGTGGGGTAAATCTGCCGGAGGAATGCCGTAGCCCGTATCGTGGACGGCAATGGTGAGTTCCTGAGTCTGGGCTTCAACCTGTAAGAGCACTTGCCCCCCGGACGGTGTATATTTCAGAGCATTTTCTAAGAGATTATTCAAAACTTCCATCAGGGCGGTGTGATTCCCCAAAATCCAGGGAGACGGTTCTGGCAGCGCGTAATTTAAAGTGATTCCCCGCTCGGCGGCGATCGCCCCCAGGGAAGCCACAAGGGGAAGCACCACTTCTGCCACGGGTAGCGGTTCTACGGCAAGGGAGCGGTCTGGGGCCAGACTCGGCCCACCATTGGGAGGTAACGCTAAACTTGGCCCCCCTTCTAACTGGGGAATTTGAGCCGTTAAGAGATCCACCTCTTCGCTAAATTGGGTGAGTAATCCCTTCAGGCGATCGCTTTCCCGGACAATTCCCTCAGCGACTGTGTAATTTTTTTCCGTCGGCAGCAACCGTTTCAACAGCAACTTACCGAAGGTACTAATCGCCATCGTTGGATTACGGAGCTGATGCAGCAGATCATGGAAATGCTCTTGCTCTAGGGCCTGTAGATGTTGCTGTTGGGTGAGCCGTTCCGTTGCCCAACTCTTTTGTTGATCCAATACACAAGCCAGCACTAAACCTTCGGCAATCAATTCAATCTGGGCCACCTCCGGCGATCGCCAACCTCGGTCTCGTCGTCCCGTCGCCAAAATCCCCAAAATCAAATCACCATGCCACAGGGGAAATGCCCTCGTTGGTTCCCCCAATAGATCTATCAGATCTTCCGGTAAAGCCCCCGTCTCCTCGCCCATCGAAACATCAAGCCATTCCCCTTGATCCGGATCCATCGTTACCATGTCCGTTGCCCCCTGCCTCCCCGCAGCCAGTAAACGATCAGGAAAAGCACTAATCGGTTGGAGGGTAATTTCTTGATTCTCTTGATCTGGCTGGGCCAAATAAACAATCCCCCACTCAGCCCCAATCCCTTGGGCTAACAATTGCAACTGTCCTTGGCACAGGGACAAATACTCGGGGCTAACTGGCAATAGTTGCGGTAATGTCGTCATGAATTTCATCCTCCCAAGCCGCAATCCCTAGGGGACGTTTCCCAGGAAACCTTGATAAATCAGGGGTTTTGACAAAAAACTTAATCCTTTTTTCACTTTTGGATTGATCGCCCACCTTCATTGGATTGTAGTAGATTTCCTAATACAAAAAATCCAACCCATAGCGAAAAACAGTCAATTTTCACTTGATTTTTTTCAATGGAGCCGATATACTTTGCTCGACATTCTGTAACTCCTGTTACAGCTGTTCTAAAAAAGTAAAGAAGAGGAGGTACTGGGTTGGCAAGAAAGCGTAAACGCAAGAGTCGGCGTCGGCAAGAAGGAAGAAAAATTTTAGAGATTGTCCCACAATATAATATCGAAAGCGGTGATGACAAACCTGTGACTGCAGCCCGCAAGCACATTGCTGCGAATGGGATTATGCCCCCAGCAGTCGTTGTAGTTAAGCGTAATGAGCATACCACTGATCGGTACTTTTGGGCAGAAAAAGGATTGTTTGGTGCCCAATATGTAGAGGAGAATCACTTTTTATTCCCCAGTCTACGGGTGCTTTGTAACAACGCCGATGAGGAAGCATCTGAAAAAGCGACTGTTTCTAGCAAAGCTTAAAGTTCCTTCAAAAAATATATCACTTAACCCAACGTTTAGTGATCTCTAAATCCCCTTCTATCAATTTCAGTAATCCCTAGTCCCACCCATTTTAGGGTCGGGGCTATTTTTGTTGCGTTGTTCCCATAGTATTGATGGCTAATTCTAGGGTTTGTTGGGGAGGCATCTCCTAGGCTTCGTGGAGTTGGTAGGGCATGACCTGGCGCAGTTGGATCAATTCATCACGGTGGGCTGTCACTGTGATCAATCGGGTGGGGGTCTCAGTAATCGGTGTTTGTGTGGTGATCTGTAAAATGACTTTTTCTATCTTCCCGGCCTTGCGCCAGTAAAATAGACCCGCCAAGGGAGCCAGGAGACAAATACCAAGGAAAGCAAAGCCAATATTGGGATAGAGGAGTGCTAGGACTAGGGCGATACAAACTAAGCCAAGGGCCGCTAATAGACTTAAGAAAACAGCGATAAAGCCACTGGGAGGGACAAAGCCTTCATAGGTGACAATGTTGTTCACGCCATCAACTGTGGTAATCCGATAGGCTCGCTGTTCGAAATAGGTTTGGAGGCGCTCAAAGATGGATTCTTCAGGTTCTTTTGCCAATAGCTCTACTTGTTCGGTGCGATCTTTGATGGAAGCGCGGATGAAGAAAAACAGACCCACCATCAAGAGCAATGTGAGGAGGAGGGTCGAGGTGATTACGGATTGTTCTAGCACGGTTTTTACGAGGGGGGCTTGAAGATTCACTGCATATAAATGTATATCGATCATGCTATATTTTGGGAAGTCTCCGGGAAAACCATGAAAAAAATTCGGGTTGTTCTAATTGAAGATCATGATTTAACGCGGATCGGGCTACGAACTTCTCTACAACAATGTGCGGACATTGAACTTTTGGCAGAGGCGGCCAATGGGGTGGATGGATTGCGTTTATTAGAGGAGATTCATCCTGACTTGGCAATTGTGGATATTGGTTTGCCTGAGCTAGATGGAATTGAGCTAACGCGAATTTTGAAACAAGAAAAACTCAAACATCAGTCCCAAGAGGCGCAAACAAAGGTTTTAATTTTGACGTTGCAAGATGATGATGCTGCTGTTTTAGCGGCTTTTGCGGCAGGGGCAGATTCTTATTGTATGAAGGATATTACGTTTGATCATTTGGTAGAGGCAGTCAAAACGACCGACTCAGGTAATAGTTGGATTGATCCGGCGATCGCCCGCATTGTTCTCAATCAAGTGCAAGGGGGAGAATCCCTTTCTGGCACTACGGTCACGATTCAAGCGACTTCTCCGGAGGATCAACAACTCCTTGAAAGCTGTCCTTTAACGGATCGAGAATTGGAAGTACTCCAATTGATTGTTGATGGTTGCAGCAATTCCGAAATTGCCGAGCATTTATTTATTACGGTGGGTACCGTTAAGACCCATGTCCGCAATATTCTCAATAAACTCTGTGCCGATGATCGCACCCAAGCCGCTGTGCGCGCCCTTCGTTCCGGTCTGGTCGGTTAAAAAGCGCTTTGGTTAAGATTCATCAAATTATTCAACATGTTGCAGTTGCAAACAGATAGGACTGTCCAAATTAAAGAATATGCTCTAAATTTAGGATTTCATTTGGTGGGAATTGCCGATGCCACCGTGGACAATGCCCACAATCAACAACAGTTACAAGCTTGGTTAGCAGCAGGGTTCCAAGCAGAAATGGTCTGGATGGCTAACTCTAAACGCCAGGATGTCACAGCCTGTTTACCAGGGGTGCAGTCGGTTATTTGTGTTGCCCTCAACTATTACACCCCCTATGAACATTCCCAGGAACCAGGAGTGGGCAAAATCTCCCGTTATGGCTGGGGACGGGATTATCATCGTGTTTTAGGGAAACGTCTAAAAGCGCTTTGCCAGTGGCTCACCGCAGAATTTCCAGAAGAACAACATCGCTTTTATGTGGATACTGGGCCTGTCCAGGATAAGGTTTGGGCGGAGCGGGCGGGCCTCGGTTGGATTGCCAAAAATAGCAATGTCATTACCCGAGAGTACGGTAGTTGGATCTTTTTGGGAGAAGTCCTCACCACCTTAGCTCTAACGCCGGATCAGCCCCACACGAAACATTGTGGTACTTGTACCCGTTGTATTGAGGCCTGTCCAACTCAGGCGATCGCCGTTCCCTTTACCGTTGATGCAAACCGTTGCATTGCTTATCACACCATCGAAAATCGGGCCGAACAACTGCCACCTCACATTGCCCCACATTTACAAAACTGGGTCGCCGGTTGTGATATCTGTCAGGATGTCTGCCCCTGGAACCAGCGATTTGCCCAACCCACCGACATCGACGATTTTCACCCTTATCCCAAACATCTGGCACCAAGACTCACCGAACTTGCCACCCTATCCGAAACAGAATGGGATCAAAGACTCACAGGATCGGCGCTGCGCCGTATCAAGCCAGCCATGTGGCGACGCAATGCCCAAGCGAACCTCGACCATCAACCCATAGAAAAAAACCTCCCCCATAAGATGGAGAAGGCGGAATAATATTTAAGTACACACAATCAAATCAGAACCAAAGTTCTTACTTGCCCATTTGTGCGGCGACTTCTGCGGCGAAGTCCTCTTCTTTTTTCTCAATACCTTCGCCCAGGACGAAACGTTGGAAACGACGAATTTGAACATTTTCACCAATGGTGGCGATCGTCTGCTTCACAAGCTCTTCAACCGTCATATTCTGATCACGGATGTAGGGCTGATCCATCAAAGAAAGTTCTTTTAGGCGCTTAGCAATGCGGCCTTCAACAATTTTTTCCTTGATATTATCGGGTTTCCCGGCGAGGTCATCGCGACCCATTTCAATTTCGCGCTCTTTGTCGGCAATTTCAGTCGGAATGTCATCGACTTTCACATACTGAACATTAGGACAAGCGGCGATCTGCATGGCGATCCCTTTGGCCAGATCTTTGAAAATATCACCACGGGCAACGAAGTCGGTTTCGCAGTTTACTTCTACGAGAACACCAATGCCGCCACCAGTGTGAATGTAACTTTCAATCAGTCCTTCGGCTGCTACCCGACCTGCTTTTTTCTCAGCAGAGGTAATCCCTTTCTGACGGAGCCACTCAATCGCTTTAGTGATGTCCCCATTGGTTTCACCAAGCGCTTTTTTGCAATCCATCATTCCTGCGCCAGTTTTATCGCGCAGTTCCTTGACAAGCTTTGCAGAAATTTGTGCCATTTTGCTGTTCACCAAAAAATTATCAGGTCAATTCAAGAAGATATTACGCTTATTCAGACTCAGATGCATCGGTCTCATCGGCGTACTCATCGATTGCTTCATCGAAGTCTCCGTAGTCACCGTTGTCGTCAACGGGCTGACCGTGGCGACCGGCATAGATTGCATCGGCCAATTTACCCACAATCAACTTAATGGAACGAATAGCATCATCGTTCGCCGGAATTGGTAAATCAACGGTTTGGGGATCGCAGTTGGTATCTAAGAGAGAAACAATGGGAATCCCTAACTTTTGGCATTCTTGAATCGCATTGTGTTCCCGACGTTGGTCAATGATCACCACAATGTCAGGGATTTTGCGCATGTTCTTGATGCCGCCGAGGTATTTTTGTAGCTTGTCCAGTTCGCGACGAAGCATGGAGGCTTCTTTTTTCGGACGGCGGGCAAGGTTGCCGCTTTCTTCGAGGGCTTCTAATTCTTTGAGGCGCTCAACACGGGTTTTAATGGTTTCCCAGTTGGTGAGCATTCCCCCCAACCAACGCTGGTTGATGTAAAAAGCGCCACAGCGTTTTGCTTCTTGGGCGATGATACCAGCGGCTTGACGTTTGGTGCCGACAAAAAGGACATGCTTACCATTTTCGGAAGCTTCCTTCATATAGCTGTAGGCTTGTTCAACGAGCTGGGCCGTTTGAACGAGGTCAATAATATGGACACCGTTACGGGATGTGTAGATGTAAGGTGCCATTCTGGGGTTCCAGCGGCGGGTTTGGTGCCCAAAGTGGACACCAGATTCTAGTAGCTCAGCGAGAGATACAACGGGCATATTCTGTTTACTCCTTTTCGGGTTAAACCTTCATCTGGGGACATTTCATCTGTGCGAAACACCCGAAAGAATCCCAGATGTGCGAGTTTTAAACAACCTTATCAGGGTAGCATAGCTCCGCTTCTGGGGGGAGAGGTTTGTAGAGAACAGGTTCTAGAAGCATGACAAGGAATTGAACGTCGGGCGATCGCCAACAATCATTGTGTTGCTTAAATCTTCGTGTAGACATTGGGGAATTACGAAAACGAAGAGCTTTCCCTTGCCTCTTAGCTTTTAGTCCCTGGGGCGATCGCCGGAGAACTCCCCATAATGAAAGGTAACGTTACATTGCTTTTTGTTACAAAAAACCGTTTGGGTTTTCAGTTTTTCGGCGGAATTCAATTGATTTAAGCCATTGTGCCGTAATGATTCCAGGGAGTTTTAAATATTGTTAATGTCCCCAACATCCTTGGAAAGTAGGCCCTATCATTTACATCAATGCTTTTTGCCCAATGGGTTTTAAAGCAGTCCTAAATCACTGGAAACCTTGCAAGCTGGTGATTCGCTCACAGCTTATCTATTTGAATAAATCTATTTAGATAGAACCTTTATTACGTCGATTGTCTAGAGAGGAGAATCCTCATGGCAGTAAAGGTTGATAAGGATCCGGTACCAACTTCCTTTGAGAAGTGGGGCAAACCGGGTCACTTTGACCGAACTCTGGCACGGGGTCCAAAAACCACCACCTGGATTTGGAACCTCCATGCTGATGCACATGATTTCGATAGCCAAACAAGTGATCTCGAAGATATTTCGCGCAAAATCTTTAGCGCCCACTTCGGTCACCTTGCTGTAGTCTTTGTTTGGCTCAGCGGCATGTACTTCCATGGCGCAAAATTTTCTAACTATGAAGCTTGGTTAAATAACCCCACTGTTATTAAGCCAAGTGCACAAGTGGTTTGGCCTGTTGTGGGTCAAGGCATTCTGAACGGAGACGTCGGTGGCGGCTTCAGCGGTATTCAAATTACCTCTGGTCTGTTTTACCTCTGGCGTGCTGCTGGTTTTACCAACTCTTATCAGCTCTATGTGACTGCCATTGGCGGTCTTGTTATGGCAGCCCTGATGGTGTTTGCCGGTTGGTTCCATTACCACAAAGCAGCTCCGAAACTGGAATGGTTCCAGAATGCTGAAGCCATGATGAATCACCACCTATCTGTACTGTTGGGTTGCGGTTCCTTAGGCTGGACTGGCCACTTGATCCACGTTTCTTTGCCGGTAAACAAGCTCCTAGATTCTGGTGTGGCTGCAAAGGATATTCCTTTACCCCACGAGTTCTTTGATGCTTCGGTAATGGCAGAACTGTATCCGAGTTTTGCTCAGGGTCTGAAGCCTTTCTTTACTTTAGATTGGGCAGCATACTCTGATTTCTTGACCTTCAAGGGTGGCTTGAACCCCACTACTGGTAGCCTCTGGCTCACTGACGTGGCTCACCACCATTTGGCGATCGCTGTTCTCTTCATCATCGCGGGTCACATGTACCGGACTGGTTTCGGTATCGGCCACAGCATGAAAGAGATCCTTGAAGCCCACAAAGGTCCTTTCACTGGCGAAGGCCACAAAGGTCTTTACGAAATTCTAACCACCTCTTGGCACGCTCAATTGGCGGTTAACCTCGCGCTGCTTGGTTCTTTAACCATCGTCATCGCGCACCACATGTACTCCATGCCTCCCTATCCTTACATGGCAACAGATTACGGCACTCAGCTGTCTCTGTTCACTCACCACACTTGGATTGGCGGCTTCCTCATTGTTGGTGCTGGTGCCCACGGCGCAATTTTCATGGTTCGTGATTACGATCCCGCTAAGAACGTTAATAACCTCTTAGACCGCGTAATCCGCCACCGTGACGCGATCATTTCTCACCTCAACTGGGTTTGTATTTTCCTCGGCTTCCATAGCTTTGGTCTCTACATTCACAATGACACCATGCGTGCGTTGGGTCGTCCCCAAGATATGTTCTCTGATTCTGCGATTCAGTTGCAGCCTATCTTCGCGCAGTGGATTCAAAACATTCATACCCTTGCTCCCGGTGGTACCGCTCCCAATGCGATCGCCTCTGCGAGTCAAGTTTTCGGCGGTGATGTAGTGGCAATCGGTAACAAAGTTGCCCTGATGCCCATCACCCTCGGTACTGCTGACTTTATGGTTCACCATATCCATGCGTTTACCATCCACGTCACTGTACTTATTCTGCTGAAGGGTCTTCTCTATTCCCGCAGCTCCCGCCTCGTACCCGATAAGGGTCAACTGGGCTTCCGCTTCCCCTGTGACGGTCCTGGTCGTGGTGGTACTTGCCAAGTTTCTGGTTGGGACCATGTCTTCCTCGGACTGTTCTGGATGTACAACTCCCTCTCCATCGTGATTTTCCACTTTAGCTGGAAGATGCAATCCGATGTTTGGGGCACCATCCTCCCAGACGGTAGCGTATCCCACGTCACTGGTGGTAACTTTGCCCAAAGTGCAATTACCATTAACGGCTGGCTCCGTGACTTCCTCTGGGCACAGTCTTCTCAGGTGATCAACTCCTACGGTTCTGCACTGTCGGCTTACGGCATTATGTTCCTAGCGGGTCACTTTGTGTTTGCCTTCAGTCTCATGTTCCTCTTCAGTGGACGTGGCTATTGGCAAGAACTCATCGAGTCCATCGTTTGGGCACACAATAAGCTCAAGTTGGCTCCTGCAATTCAACCCCGTGCTTTGAGCATCATTCAAGGTCGTGCGGTTGGTGTTGCTCACTATCTCCTCGGCGGGATCGTGACAACCTGGGCCTTCTTCCTAGCGAGAAGCTTGTCCATCGGTTAACTCTGAAATGGTTTACCGATCGCCAATTTCAGGGGGAGTTGTAAGAGTTATATTTCACTCGATTCACCTTCCCTCCCAATTGGCTCCTAGTATCTTTCCCTGCGGGAAAATACAGAGGTTACATTTGAAGACCTCACCCTCATTTGTTTAACGAGGAGAACCTCAAGCATAGTTATGGCAACTAAATTTCCAAAATTTAGCCAAGACCTTGCTCAAGATCCCACTACACGTCGGATTTGGTACGGAATCGCTACAGCACATGATTTCGAGACCCACGATGGGATGACTGAGGAGAATCTTTACCAAAAGATCTTTGCTTCCCACTTCGGTCACCTCGCAATCATCTTCCTGTGGACTTCCGGCACTCTCTTCCACGTTGCTTGGCAAGGCAATTTCGAGCAGTGGATCAAAGATCCCCTGAATGTTCGTCCCATCGCCCATGCGATTTGGGATCCCCACTTTGGTCAAGGGGCAATTGATGCCTTTACCCAAGCGGGCGCTTCTAACCCTGTAAACATTGCATACTCTGGTGTTTACCACTGGTTCTATACCATTGGGATGACCACCAATGCTGACCTTTACCAAGGCGCAGTATTCCTTCTGATCCTCTCTTCTCTGTTTTTGTTCGCAGGCTGGCTGCACTTGCAACCCAAGTTCCGCCCTAGTCTTGCGTGGTTCAAGGATGCTGAATCTCGTCTCAACCACCATCTAGCTGGTTTGTTTGGTGTCAGTTCTTTGGCTTGGACAGGTCACCTAGTACACGTTGCAATTCCTGAGTCTCGTGGTGTTCATGTCGGCTGGGATAACTTCCTTTCTGTGAAGCCTCACCCCGCTGGTTTGATGCCTTTCTTCACCGGGAATTGGGGTGTGTATGCTCAGAATCCTGATACTGCGGGTCATGTGTTTGGCACATCCCAAGGTGCGGGTACTGCAATCCTGACCTTCCTTGGTGGTTTCCACCCCCAAACTGAGTCTCTCTGGTTGACTGATATTGCCCACCACCACTTGGCGATCGCCGTGCTGTTTATCATTGCGGGTCACATGTATCGCACCAAGTTCGGGATTGGTCACAGCATCAAAGAGATCCTCAATGCCCACCAGCCCCCCAGCGGTAAGCTTGGTGCAGGCCACAAAGGTCTTTACGATACTGTCAACAACTCCCTCCACTTCCAGTTGGGTCTGGCGCTTGCTTCCTTAGGTGTGATCACCTCTTTGGTGGCACAGCACATGTACTCTCTGCCTTCCTACGCATTTATCGCCAAGGATTACACTACCCAGGCAGCGCTTTACACCCACCACCAGTACATCGCTGGTTTCCTGATGGTTGGTGCGTTTGCCCACGGCGCGATCTTCTTCGTCCGTGACTACGATCCTGAAGCGAACAAAGACAACGTTCTTTATCGCATGCTGGAGCATAAGGAAGCTCTGATCTCCCACCTCAGCTGGGTGTCTCTCTTCCTCGGTTTCCATACCCTCGGACTCTATGTCCACAACGATGTGGTTGTTGCCTTCGGTACGCCTGAAAAGCAAATCCTCATCGAACCTGTGTTTGCTCAGTTTGTCCAAGCGGCTTCTGGTAAAGCACTCTACGGCTTTGATGTTCTTCTTTCCAACGCCGATAGCATCGCTTCCAATGCAAGTGCGGCTTATCTTCCTGGCTGGTTAGACGCCATCAACAGCGGTTCTAACTCTCTCTTCCTCAACATTGGTCCTGGTGACTTCCTCGTTCACCATGCGATCGCCCTCGGTCTCCACACCACCACCCTCATCCTTGTGAAAGGTGCGTTGGATGCCCGTGGTTCCAAGCTGATGCCCGATAAGAAAGACTTCGGCTACAGCTTCCCCTGTGATGGCCCCGGTCGTGGCGGTACTTGTGATATCTCCGCTTGGGATGCCTTCTACCTCGCAATGTTCTGGATGCTGAACACCCTGGGCTGGTTGACCTTCTACTGGCACTGGAAGCACCTCGGCATTTGGCAGGGTAATGTTGCTCAGTTCAACGAAAACTCTACTTACCTGATGGGCTGGTTCCGTGATTACCTCTGGGCGAACTCCGCACAGTTGATCAACGGTTACAACCCCTACGGTGTCAACAATCTCTCCGTCTGGGCTTGGATGTTCCTCTTCGGGCACCTTGTTTGGGCAACTGGTTTCATGTTCCTCATCTCTTGGCGTGGTTACTGGCAAGAGCTGATCGAAACCATCGTTTGGGCGCACGAGCGCACTCCCCTGGCGAACATCGTTCGTTGGAAGGACAAGCCCGTTGCTCTCTCCATCGTTCAGGCTCGTTTGGTTGGTCTCGCTCACTTCACGGTGGGTTACGTCCTCACCTATGCGGCCTTCCTGATTGCTTCGACGTCAGGTAAGTTTGGTTAATTAATTTCTTCTGAAAATTAACCTACTAAACTTCCAACCCCTTGTCTTTTAGGCAGGGGTTTTTTGCGATGGGAAAACCTAGGACAATACGCCAAATATCCGATAAAAGGCAGAAATAAACTATTGCTGCACAAAAGCAGGAAAAAATAACGCTATGCTGTACACAAACTTGGCAAGCTTAGAATTTTTATGGCGAGTGAGAAAAAATCCGGGTTAGGAATGTTTGGGGGGGTCTATACCCCTTCTATTTTGACCATCCTTGGGGTGATCATGTACCTCCGGTTTGGTTGGGTTGTGGGGAATGCAGGATTGCTAGGCTCCCTCGCCATCGTCACCCTCGCTAATGCAATTACTTTTTTAACGGCCCTTTCGATCTGTGCGATCGCCACGGATAAGGTAGTCCGTGTGGGGGGCGCATACTATATGATTAGTCGCTCTTTGGGCCTAGAAACCGGCGGGGCGGTAGGGATCCCGCTGTATTTTGCCCAGGCTTTTTCGGTGGCCCTCTATACCATTGGTTTTGCGGAGAGTGTTGTCCAGGTTTTTGGTGGATTAAATCAGCTTTATGTGGCTTTGATTGTGACGATTTTGGTGGGAATTTTAGCGCTCACTTCCGCCAGCATTGCGATTAAGGCCCAGTACTTTATCATGGCGGCGATCGCCCTTTCTCTTGTTTCTTTGGTTCTGGGTCGCCCGCTGCCTGAAGCAGGAGATATTGCCCTGTGGGGTTCTAGCGCTGAAATGACAGTGCCCTTTTGGACAGTCTTTGCGGTATTTTTTCCGGCGGTCACGGGGATCATGTCTGGCGTGAATATGTCCGGTGATCTCAAGGATCCCATTAAAGCAATTCCCATCGGTACCCTAGCTGCCGTGGGCACTGGTTATGTTATCTACATGCTCATTCCGTTGCTGTTGGCCCAACGGGGAGATACAGCCAGCCTCATTGAAGACCCTCTCGTGATGCAGCGCTTGTCTGTTTGGGGGCCAGCAATTTTATTGGGCGTCTGGGGGGCGACCCTCAGTAGCGCGATTGGGAGTATTCTCGGTGCGCCTAGGGTTTTACAGGCCCTCGCCCGGGATGGCGTATTACCGCCTTGGTTAGGTTTTTTGGGATCTGGTAGTGGGTCGGAAGATGAGCCGCGTATTGGCACCATTGCCACCTTGGGGGTAGCGATCGCCGCTGTTTGCATTGGGGATCTCAACATCATTGCCCCAGTGTTGACAATGTTTTTCTTAACCACCTATCTCGTCCTCAATATTTCTGCCGGCATTGAAACTCTCCTCCAAAGTCCTTCCTTTCGACCAACCTTTAGGGTGCACTGGGCTCTATCTCTGTTGGGGGCTATGGGCTGCCTGGGGGTGATGTTTTTAATTAATGCGATCGCCACGGTTGTTGCCGCCTTGATCGTGATCCTCATTTACTTTTGGATACAGCGGCGGGAACTCCAAGTCACCTGGGGAGACGTTCGACGTGGCCTGTGGATGGCTCTCATTAGTAAGGCGATTTATCAAGTGGCAGGAGCCGAAGATAGCAAAAACTGGCGGCCTCATCTCCTGGTACTTTCTGGAGCCCCCCGGAAACGTTGGTCTTTAATCGAATTAGCAGACGGCTTGAGTCACAATCGAGCCCTAATGACGGTGGCGACGGTGTTGCCTGAGGGTTCTCGAGACGCTGGCCAACAGACAAAAATGGAAACCACAATCCGTGATTATTTGGCCAAACGGGGTGTGAAAGCCTTGGTGCGCCTCAGTACCGCCGATGATCCCTTTATTGGCGCCTTAAATTTAATTGAAACCTATGGTCTGGGAGATTTAACCCCCAATACGGTTTTGCTGGGAAGTACAGAATCTCCCGAACGATTTGCCGCCTACTGTCATCTTTTGCAACAGGTTCATATTGCTAGGCGTAACATTATTATTTTCCATGAAAATCCAGAACGGGCCTTTGGTCGCAAAAAACGGATTGACATCTGGTGGGGTGGGGTTCAAAGTAATGGCGGCTTAATGTTGATGTTGGCCTATTTGCTCCGCACTGACATCCAATGGCGCAGTGCCCAGATTTACCTCAAGCTGGTGGTACAAGACGCGACAGCCGCCCAGGCCGCCCGTTTAAACCTAGAGTCCCTGATTAGTAGTGCCCGCATTAAAGCAGAACCAATGGTCATTATTGCTGGCGATCGCTCCTTTGAAGAGATTCTGTACCAATCCTCCGCGAGTGCAGACCTCGTCTTCCTCGGCATGGCCCGCCCCCACGAGCCTGCTGATTTTCAGGACTATTACAAGAGTCTTTCCCAACGGGCTCAAAACCTACCAAGTACCGTGTTTGTCCTAGCTGCTCCTGATTTTGCCTTTGCAGAAGTGGTGGGTGCGCCCCGAAAAGTGAGCACTTAAATCCCCTAAAAAGTCGAGCCTACCCTATATAGGGGGGTATTGACCGCGTATTAACAAGGTATTCTCGAAAGAAAAATCGCTTTTGGGTGACATTGAAGTAACTTTGCCCTGACAATGGGAACAATTCTGACCAATAGCAAAATTCAGTATGTCTGAGCGGAAAATTACAGTCTCTTTTTCAACGCTACTGCTGATTGTCGGGGCAGTGCTATTGCTATTTTTACTCTGGCAATTGCGTAGTTTACTTGTGGTGCTCATGATTGCCGTCGTGATTGCAGCGACCCTTGCGCCTGTCATTGCAATTGCTGAATCTTTCCGAGTGCCCCGCTGGTTAGCGGTGATCGGTGTGTATCTCGGCTTGATCTCAATTTTTACCGGGGTGGGCTTACTCATTGGCCCTACAGTTGTTGATCAAATTCAAAAATTGATCCGTAAGCTACCCCTCTATTTAGAAATCGTCGGGGTTTTGGTTCAATCTTGGGCCGTCCGCTTAGGCATGACAGAGCCGCAAGTTTTAGAACAGTTGAACCGTCTTTTTGATTTGCAAGCACTGACGTCTTGGGCTTTCCGTTCTTCCCAAGAGCTACTGATTCGTTCCTACGGCATTACCCGGGGTGTCATTGGCGGCATTTTGAGTTTGATCCTGGCATTTATGCTCTCCGGTTATATGCTCTCTGGTTCTGACAAATTAATTAGAGGTTTTGTGAGTCTTTTTCCGGCCCCTTGGGATGAGCAACTCCTCGAACAGGTACAGCCCATGAGCGAGCGGATGGGGAGTTATATTCAAGGGCGGATCGTCGTTTCTGGGATTCTCGGCATTGTCATCACCATTGGCCTGAGGCTCCTGGGGATTTCAGAATTAGCTCTCGGTTTGGGGGTGATCGCGGCGGTGACAAATTTGATTCCGTTTTTTGGGCCGGTGTTGGGCGCTGTGCCGGCTTTGATTGTGGCGATCGCCCAGGGGGGATGGACATTTTTATCCGTCTTCCTTCTTTTTACCCTGATCCAAAACCTCGAAACTTATGTATTAGATCCGCTCTTAGTCGGTTCTTCAGTCAAAGTAAACCCGCTTTATCAATTGTTGGCGGTTTTGGGCGGTGCCCAGGTGCTGGGAATTTTAGGCGCGGTGATTGTGCCACCCTGGGTTGCGGGAGCCGCTGTCCTGCTCGATAACCTTTATCTCAAAACGAAGCCTTTACCAGTGTCCCTCTCCTCTACGGCGACTCCCCCCCTGCCCGACATCCACAAATCTTAGAAAAATCAAGTCTAAGCAGCGATTATTTCGACGTTCTCTGACAAATTTGTTCTCTCTTGTTCTGTTTTTAAAGTTTTGAAACGGAAAAATTGTTGAAATCTATGTAAATTAATGCTTTCAGCGATCCATATTGAGCAAAGAACGCTTAGAATAATGCAGGAAAACCTTGCAACAAGATAAGTTTGACCCGCAACAGTGCAAAATATCTCTTCTGGGATTCTTGTTTTGCCTGGTTTTTTTACCTATACTTCTCACAATATCTAAAATTCAGGAGATTTTTAATGAATAAAGGCGAATTAGTCGATTTAGTCGCTGAGAAAGCTGGTATCAGCAAAAAGCAGGCAGATTCAGTGATTAGTGCCACCGTAGAGGCAATCATGGAAACCGTTGCCAATGGTGATAAAGTAACCCTCGTCGGTTTTGGCTCCTTTGAACCCCGCCACCGCAAAGCGAGAGAAGGCCGCAATCCGAAGACCAACGAAAAAATGCAAATTCCAGCAACCACAGTGCCCGCGTTTTCTGCTGGTAAACAGTTTAAGGAAATGGTTGCCCCCAAATAGAAGGCAACTTTGGTCGGACAAACTAAAAATGTGTATGGAGGCTTAGATGGTCACAATGTTGACTTTCTGGGCTTTTTTATTGGCTGATCAGATTCTTAAACCGCCAATAGACCCTTGAGGGTTGTGGCGACTTGTTCTTGTTCTGGGAGGCTGAGGTCGGGGAACATGGGCAAAGACAGCACCTGGTGGGAACATTGCTCGGCAATGGGGAATTGTCCGGATTGGTAGCCTAGGCTTGCAAACACGGGCTGGAGGTGTAGGGGTTTGGGGTAATACACCATGGCAATAATGCCTTCTGCCTGGAGCTGACTGCGCAGGGTATCGCGATCGCCTGCTTGAACGAGGATGGTGTATTGATTCCAGACGTGGGTGCCGCCAGGGGTTGCTTGGGGGAGTTGAATCCCCTTGATATCAGCGAGTAACTCGTGGTAGCGGTGGGCGATCGCCTGACGTTGTTGGTTCCACTGGTCGAGGTGACGTAATTTAATCGCAAGGATCGTGGCCTGCACCGCGTCTAAACGACTATTCACCCCCAGCACTTCATGTTGATAACGGACTTTGGAGCCGTGTTCCCGGAGCATTTTGATCTGCCCATGGAGGGCGGGATTATTGGTCGTCACGGCACCACCGTCGCCACAACCACCTAAATTTTTTGTCGGAAAAAAGCTAAAACAGCCAGCATCTCCCCATGCCCCTACCGGGCGATCGCCCCATTTTGCCCCCGTGGCTTGGGCACAATCTTCAACGATAAACAGATTATGTTTTTGGGCAATTTCCCCAAGACGAGTCATGTTTACAGGTTGTCCAAACAAATGGACGGGAATCACAGCTTTAGTCCTGGGAGTAATGGCAGCCTCTAGTTGGTCGAGATCGAGATTAAAAGTTGCGGCAGTAATATCAACAAAGATAGGGGTTGCGCCACACATGGCAATGGCTTCGGCAGTAGCAATGAAAGTAAAAGTGGAGGTAATTACTTCATCACCGTCGCCAACCCCAAGGGCTTTGAGGGCAAGATAAAGGGCATCGGTGCCAGAGTTACAGCCGATGGTAAAGTCAACCTGGTGATAAGCGGCAAAATGTTTTTCGAATTCGGTAACTGCTGTCCCCCCAATGTAGCGACCAGAACTGAGCACTTCCAGCACGGCGGCATTGGTTTCATTGGCAATGGTTGCGTACTGGCGCCCTAGATCAACGGGAGGAATTTGGCTCATGGGTAGCGGTGATTTTTTGGGTAAGAATTCGCGTAAAAGCGTAAATATAAATGTTATAGGTTATGGGAGTGAAAAATAAAAGCGCATGGGTGAATTTATTGCGTTAGATCCGGGGGATTTGGGCTGGGCCCTGGGACTGATTGCCTTGGCGATCGCCCTAGCCCGGTGGCAGAAATTAGGACTAGAGGGGCAACTCCTACTCGCAACAGGACGGACAATTTTGCAATTGCTGGTAGTGGGCTATGCCCTAGAAATGGTCTTTGCCCTGGCGCACCCGTTGGCGGTATTAGGCATTGTCTTAGTAATGTTGACCATTGCGGCGATCGCAGCAAAAAATCGCATTCATGGGCGGGCCCCCTTCCCCCTCATTTGGGGCTCTATTTTTATCAGTGTGATGCTCCCGTTGGCCTATACCTTACTGGTGATTGTCCAACCCGATCGCTGGTACGACCCCCAATATTTAATTCCCTTGGCAGGGATGGTGCTGGGCAATGCGATGAATAGTGCTTCTTTGGCAGGGGAACGTTTAAGTAGCCGGATCAAAACCAGTCGCTTCGAAATTGAAACCCAACTGTGCCTCGGTGCAACCCCAAAACAGGCGATCGCCAGCTACCGTACCGAAGCGATCCGCGCCAGCCTAATCCCGACGATCAATTCTATGATGGTAGTAGGTTTAGTTAGTTTGCCGGGGATGTTTACGGGGCAAGTTTTATCGGGCATTGATCCGCTCAATGCTGCTTCCTATCAAATTCTGATTCTCTTTTTGATTGTGACCATTAACCTCATTTGTACTTCCCTGGTAACCGAGGGTCTTTATCGACAATTTTTTAACCCCGCTGCCCAGCTCACCCTCTAAGTTTTGCTCCTCGCCAATCCTTGCTAGACTGAATTTCCACATTTGTTGCGATCCATCTCTCACGGAAAAACGACCATGTTTGCTGCCGCCGCCCGTCCGACAACGCCTGCCATTCCCCAAGACCTCTTTGGGGTGATCGCCGATCTCAAACAAGACCTCAACGCCATCATCCTCGCCCACTACTACCAAGAAAACGACATCCAAGACATTGCCGACTACATCGGTGATTCCTTAGGTTTAGCCCGCCAAGCCGCCGAAACCGATGCTGAAGTGATTGTTTTCGCTGGGGTGCATTTCATGGCAGAAACCGCCAAAATCCTCAACCCCAATAAACTCGTCCTCCTGCCCGACCTTGATGCCGGCTGCTCCCTCGCCGACAGTTGCTCCCCCGCCGAATTCGCTGCATTTAAAGCCAAGCACCCAGACCATATCGTCATTTCCTATATCAACTGCACCGCCGAAATCAAGGCGATGAGCGATATCATCTGCACCAGCTCCAACGCCGTCAAAATTGTCAACCAAATTCCCGCCGACCAACCGATCATCTTTGCCCCCGATAAAAACCTAGGGCGATACGTCAGCGAACAAACCGGACGGGATCTCCTCCTCTGGCAGGGCAGTTGCATTGTCCACGAAACTTTTTCTGAAAAACGCATCATCGAACTCAAACTCGAACACCCCGATGCGGAGGTGCTCGCTCACCCTGAGTGCGAAACCCCCGTGTTAAACCACGCTGACTTTATCGGTTCCACGACGGCCCTATTAAAGCGCTCCCAAGATAGTGCCAGCCAAACTTTCATTGTCGCTACCGAACCGGGGATTATTCACCAAATGGAAAAGGCAAGCCCCGGCAAAACCTTTATTCCTGCCCCGTCTACCAGTAACTGTGCCTGCAATGAATGTCCCCACATGCGCCTCAACACCCTGGAAAAGCTCTATCTGGCGATGAAACATAAAACTCCAGAAATCACCCTCAGCCCGGACATTGCGACGGCGGCCTTGAAACCGATTCAGAGGATGTTAGAAATGAGTGTCTAGGAAAATGTCGTTAGTCACTGAAAAATAGGCAGTAGCAAATTGACAAAAATCCTTTAGAGTAAATGACATCCCCCACACAGGAAGTAAAACATTTGTAAATCTGTGTAAGTCAAGCAAAAAGATTGCCCATTCCCTTGCTATAAATTGGAATGATAGTAATGGGATGTACTTTCTTAGAGAATCGTGGTTTTTCCCCGGTTTTTACGCAAAGATAGTGAAGTGATTGGCCCCCTTGTCCCGGAATTTTCCAAGAAACCTATGAGTATTGATCAAATTGTTGAACAAGCCCTAAAAGACGGCTATCTCACCCCGAGTATGGAAGCGGAAGTTGGACGCATTTGCGATATGTCCTCTGAGCTTTCGATTGAGGAATACATGGCGTTGGATCGCCTGATGGGGGCTTTACTCACTGGGGAAGTGATTGCTGTCCCCCGGAAACAATTCATCAATGTTATGGAGGAGCTGGTCATTAGCCGCTCCATTGCCCGGGTCGCTGAGATTGAGGCGAGTAGCACCCAAAGTTTGGATGTGGGGGATATTGCTGCCTATGCGCTCAACCGCCTGCCACCGCTCTATGCAACGACGGAAGAGGGGGCTAATTATCAGCGTCAAAAGGCCCGTGAGGAATTACAGAGCTTAATTAATGAACAGGTGGATGCAGCCCTTTCTCGTTATTTAGACCGACCGGACTTTTTCCCTGAGCGTCAGGCGATCGCCTCTCCTAGTCAGGATAAGAGCGTGCTGGCCCAGGTGAGCAAGCTCCTTGAAGGCTACGCACCGGGATTTGAACAGGAAGAGAATGTATTTTCCTAGGGCTGGGGTCTGACGCTTGGAGCTAGGGTCTGGAACTTTTTTCTGGGCCGTAGGGTCTTTACAAAAAGAAGTCCTGTTATGAGTTCTTTGTGAAGAGAGCATGAACCGATCCCTTTCTATCCCCATTCCTTCCCATCAGGGAGCCGTTCCCCAAAGTGGTGTGTCTCCGGAAAAACTCTCTAACTATGATCTGATTCTCCGTTGCCAGGCGGGTAGTAAGCCTGAGCGGTCTGCTTTCGTGGAATTATTAAAACGTTATCAGTCCCATGTGGATCGGTTACTCTATCACCTCGCCCCAGACTGGCAAGACCGGTCTGATTTGTCCCAAGAAGTTTGGATTCGGGTTTATCGCAATCTGCAACGCCTCAATGATCCCCAAAAATTTAAGGGCTGGCTGAGTCGGATTATTACGAACCTCTTCTACGATGAATTACGCAAGCGCAAACGGGTTCGTCGTCCTCTCTCGTTAGACAATCCGTTTCAGACCCAGGATGGGGAAGTGGCTTGGGATGTGGCGTCTGATGATCCTAGCCCCGATGATGATCTCGCAACCCAAGAATTTTATGAACATTTACGGGAGGCGATCGCCGAACTGCCGGAAGTCTTCCGCACGACAATTGTGCTCCGGGAAATTGAAGGGCTAGCCTACGAAGAAATTGCGGAAATCACTGGGGTTTCCCTCGGCACAGTCAAATCAAGGATCGCCCGCGCCCGTGCCAAATTGCAGGAAATGCTCCAGCCCTACTTAGCAGAGTAAATGACTAAATAATGAAGACTTGCCTCAGCGGCAAACCGCTGGCGATCGCCTAGAGGGGGAGACCTAGAAATGAAAAAAAAACACACTTCTCACCAACACCACACCGATTCTGAAACTCCAATGGGCCAAAATTTTGAGCAATTCCAGCGTTTGAGTGCCTATTTTGACGGGGAGGCCACCCCAGCAGAGCGCCAGGAAATTCAGCATCTCCTGGATACTGACCCCCAGGTTAAACAGCAATATCAGCAGCTACGGCAACTCAAACAAGCGCTACAGTTGTTGCCCATTCCCACAAGCATTTCGGCCCAATATCTCGGTCAACGGGTATTGGCGCGGTTGCGTCGTTCCCAGTTACGCACCCTTTCCCTCTGGGGCAGTGGGGCGATCGCCGCTCTTTTTGTGGCTGGGGTCATGGGTCAGATGCCCCGTCTTAACCTCGACCGATTTGCCAATAACAACTCGGATCAGGAATCCACCACCGCCCTAGTCGAAACAACGTCCCTCCAGGGAGAAGAAGCCCTTGTGGTCGCCCTGAATCGTCCGGTTCTCCAAATTCCCAAACTGGCCACCACAGAGTCGCCCTAGTTTTTCGACTGGTGTTTAAATTTTGCCCACGTTGTCCATGGTGAGATACCTCGCCGTGGATTTTTGTTTGGCTTGAATTTTGACAGTCTAGGGCGCAAAAATATCGGGCGATCGCCGTTAACGATGCAAAAAAAGCATTATTTTTTTTTTTTTCCATAACAAAGCCAGGGTTCTGTCTCCGGATAGACAGACAACCCCACAAATAAACATGACCATAAAAAGTTTTTACTTTAACCCCTTGGCAGATTGTAACAAAAATTCATATAATCGGAGGCGAACGCAATAAATAAGTATTTTTTCCTAGTCCTATGGATAGCTTGCAAATCCCGTGGCTCACTACGGCGATCGCCTTTCCGCTTCTGGCCGCCCTTGTCATTCCCCTCATTCCCGACAAAGAAGGTAAAACCATCCGCTGGTATACCTTAGGCGTTGCCCTCACCGATTTTGCCCTTCTAGTTACTGCTTTCTGGCAAAACTACGATCTCGGTCGCACAGAATTTCAACTCACTGAAAATTTTGTATGGATTCCCCAGTTGGGGTTGAATTGGTCCCTAGGCGTTGACGGTTTGTCAATGCCTTTAATTATTTTGGCGACCCTGATCACCACCTTGGCAACCCTTGCGGCCTGGAACGTCACCAAGAAACCCAAACTCTTTGCGGCCTTAATCCTCGTGATGCTGAGTGCGCAAATTGGTGTTTTTGCAGTCCAGGATTTGCTGCTATTCTTCATCATGTGGGAATTAGAGTTAGTCCCCGTATACCTGCTCATTTCCATTTGGGGCGGAAAAAAACGCCTCTATGCGGCCACCAAATTTATCCTCTACACGGCCTTGGGTTCTGTTTTCATCCTTGCGTCCACCTTGGCCCTCGCCTTCTATGGCGGTGATGTGACCTTTGATATGCAAGCCCTAGGGCTAAAGGATTATCCACTGGCATTAGAATTACTGGCCTACGCTGGATTTTTAATTGGTTTTGGCGTTAAATTGCCTATTTTTCCGCTCCACACTTGGCTCCCGGATGCCCATAGTGAAGCGTCTGCGCCGGTCTCCATGATCCTTGCTGGTGTGCTTTTAAAAATGGGTGGCTATGGTCTGATCCGGTTAAATATGGAAATGTTGCCGGATGCCCATATTCGCTTTGCTCCCCTGCTCATCGTTCTGGGGATTGTCAACATTGTTTATGGGGCGCTGACAGCCTTTGGACAAACTAATTTAAAGCGACGTCTGGCTTCGTCTTCGATCTCCCACATGGGCTTTGTTCTCGTTGGCATTGCTTCATTTACCGATTTGGGCATGAACGGTGCCGTGTTGCAGATGTTGTCCCATGGTTTCATCGCAGCGGCTCTGTTCTTCCTGTCCGGGGTTACCTATGAACGGACTCACACCCTGATGATGGATGAAATGAGCGGCATTGCGCGGTTGATGCCCAAAACCTTTGCCATGTTTACGGCGGCGGCGATGGCGTCTCTGGCACTGCCGGGGATGAGTGGTTTTGTCAGTGAACTAACCGTCTTCCTCGGTTTGAGTAATAGTGATGCTTATAGCTATGGATTTAAGGCGATCGCCATTTTCCTAACGGCGGTTGGGGTGATTTTAACGCCCATTTACCTACTTTCAATGCTGCGGGAAGTATTCTACGGCAAGGGATCCCAGGTTTCACTCAACCTTGCAACTGGGGCAGATGCCAAACCGCGAGAAATCTTTGTGGCAGTTTGTCTGCTGGCCCCCATTATTGCCATCGGTCTTTATCCAAAGCTGGCAACGACCACCTACGATCTCAAAACCGTTGAAGTTGCTTCGAAGGTAAGAGCCGCTCTACCGCTGTATGCGGAGCAATTCTCCCAAAATGGCGATCGCCAAGCGCAAATGGGTTTAAGCTCTCAAATGCCTGCCCTGATTGCACCTCGTTTCTAGCAATCATTGGGTGCTTTCCACTAATAAGCTCTCTGGGTTAGCGCCATAAATTTAGGAAAATAATTTGAAACGAATGGGCTTCATCAAGCCCATTTTTTTATGAATCAATGCTGCTCAGGTGACACACACCACCTAAAGCCATTTAATCTGCCAAAGTTTCTGGTCTGCTGTACGTTGCTCTTTTTCTGTGAGCCAAGTAGATGTCGGGCGATAAGTGCCAAAGAGTCGATCCCACCAATCGACGCCGATCCCAAAATTATGGTGCCATTGATTATATTTATGGTGGACGTAATGGACGGGCATCGGTAACCAAAAGCATTTAATTGGGTTGTCATGCTGCAATTGATGGGCAAAGGCAGCAAAGGCAGCATAAATGAAACAGCCCAGAAACCAACTAATTCCTAAGATCCAGGAATGGAGAAAAAAGGGAAACAGCACAACATTGATCCCGAACACATAGTTGCGAAATTCCCAAAGAAAACCCTGGCCGGTGCCGCTGATATGGTGTTGGGTATGGCCTTGACCCAGCTTGGGAAACAGACGTTTGATGGGGTGTTTGGAGGAAACATGGAAAATCCGGTGAATCCAGTATTCCAGAAAACTCCCAAAGATAAAGGAGAGGCTAAAAACAAGGAGAGGCAATAAAACTTCCATAGGTCACACTTGCGGTTCAAGGAAAACTTCAATAGAGTAAACGGGTTGTATTCGCTGGGGCCCCTAGAGATAATCCTGACTCGATAAGACCCCATTTGTAAATTTTTGTATTATAGTTGCCCCTGCACGTCTCTGGGTTTAGGAGAGTTTCCTCAACGCCTAAGGCGCAGATTTCTTTCGTCACGAATTCATGGCTAAGTTGTTTTTGGCAGACCGCATTCTTCGCAAGATTTTAAAAAATTTTAGTTGGCTGCTCTGTGGGCAGATTCTGACGGCGATCGCCAATTTTGCTTACCTAAGTCTAACGGCCCACACCCTTGGAGTTGTAGCCTTTGGTCAATTAATCTTGGTGCGAGCCTATGTAGAATTAATTATTGGCCTGACCACCTTTCAATCTTGGCAAGCCCTGATCCGCTACGGTGCAGACTATCTCAAAAATCGGGACTATTTAGGCTTTCAGAATTTAGTTAAACTCACCACTTGTCTAGACTTTCTCGGTTCCCTAGGAGGATATTTAATCGCAGTGGTCGCAGCCCCTTTCATCGGGCCATTGGTCGGGTGGGATGCTGCAACGATTCACGATGTACAACGGGTAAGCATTTTGATTTTGTTTACCTTGAGCTCAACTCCTATCGGCCTTCTACGTTTATATGATCGTTTTGATTTGTTAGCGGTCTTGCAAATGGTGGCCCCTCTAGTTCGGCTTTTGGGCACGGCGATCGCCATCTGGTTAGAGGCCCCACTAGTCGGCTATTTACTGGCCTGGTTGAGTGGCGAAGCAGCCAATGGCCTCTGTCTTTTAGCCTGGGGGTGGTGGAATACAGCGAAAAAACCAGTATTCCAAGAAATAAACTGGTCTTTAAAGCCACTATTACGGATGAAGCCTCAAATCTTTAAATTCTGCCTTGTTTCTAATCTCAATTCTTCCCTACCCCTCGCCATTACTCTGAGCCCCCTAATTGTCGGCGTCTTTGCCAATCCTAGCGCCGTTGCCCTTTTTCGAGCTGGCTATGAATTTTCCACACCCCTCAAGGATTTAGCCCTTCTTTTTACCCAATCGGTTTATCCCGAATTAGCCCACCTTAGTGCCAAGGGTCGCTGGCGTAAATTTCGTAATCTGCTGTGGAAGCTCGGACGAATTTTGTTGGGGATTGGTGTTACTTTGCTAGTTGCTATTCTTCTGGGTGGAAAAATACTGCTTTATTACTCCATGGGATCTGAATTTACCGCAGCCTATGCTCCTCTCGTGTTGTTAATTATGGCGGGCTTATTCTTGATGGGGAATTATCTCTTGGAACCGGCGCTTTTTTCCATGGAGATGCCCCATTTATCCCTCCGGAATAATGCCATTGCCATTTTGTTAGTTTATCTGCCTCTACTCATGATTCTTGCCTATTATTACGGCGCTTGGGGAGCAGGACTAGCAACCCTGATTGCCAATGGTATTGGATTTAGCCTGAATTTATTTTGTACCTGGCAAGAATTGTGCTTAAGACAAAAAAAACAGCAACAAAATAGATCCTCTATTCAGACAAAACAGCCTATTTTTCCCTCAAAACATTAATTGAGCAATAAAAGCTCATATGCTTTCAATTAAATATTTTCACTAACTTGTTTCTTCCAGATATCCAGTAAGTTTTCTACTGCCTTATCTAAAGTAAGCTCACAGACATTTCCATAGGTGTTATCGGCCATTTCATGACGTAAATCATCATGCTCAACGAGGTGCTTAAGACTAAGTACAAATGCTTGGGCATCCTGAGGAGGATACAAAAAACCCGTTTTTCCATCTGTCATATTATCAATCACACCTCCCGCATTAGGGGCGATGACGGGAGTACCACTTGCCAGAGCCTCAACCACAGTAAGGGCTCGATTCTCTTTTTCGGAATTAGTCACATAAATATCAGTATTTGCAAATAGTTGCGGTACTTTTTCTGGAGGAACACGACCTAACATGTGAGTTTCAGGACAAATTTTGCTGAGTCGTTCCAGAATCTCCGAATTTAAAGGCCCATCTCCAGCGACAAATATCGCAACTCTTTTCCAGTCAATTAAATCTTTGAATTGTTCTAGGGCGTTTAAACCAAAATCCCATCCTTTATCAGGGGTTAGACGTCCTATAAATAATATTTTGACTTTCTCTTCTATCTCTTGATGCAAATCATAGTTTCTTACAAAAAAATCATTAATCTTAAGCTTGGGCTCTCTAAATTTTTGGGGGTCAAAGCCCCAAAGCTCTCGATAGTGGACATTAGTAATGCCCATCTGAACAAGCTTAGCTTCTGTCGTTTTACTATGAATCAATGTCAGATCATAACTGTTATATATCCAGGCAATTAATTTCTTCGCTATATTTTCAGCAAATTTGAGAAAAATACCCTTAACCGGAAAAAAGTCTTCGATATATTCAGTGAAATTTGTCCTAAAAAATCCAATACAAGGAATATTGTGTTTTTTGGCAAAGTCAATTCCTGGGATTTTTAAAAATCCTAGAAAAAGTCTTTCCGGTTCATCAACGTGAATAATGTCAGGGGAAAACGCCTCTAGCTGTTGAAGCATTTGGCCATAGCTCCCCCTAGTGACATTGCGCTCGAAGTCAATCCCCATAAAAGGCTGACTTTCAAGATTTACAACCTTAACATTTGGCAAAATGTTACCAGTATATTGCTTCCAGTCTGGATAAATAGCTTTTAAGGATTGATAGTCAGGGCAAAAAAGAATAACCTCGTGGCCCCACTTACTTAATCTTTGTACTCTTTGAAAACCACTCACCGTCACTCCATCAATAACTGGCAAAAATCCAGAAGTAATGATTGCAATTTTCATAAATTTAGAGTCTTGATAATAGGTTTTTATCGATATTTTCTAGGGAAGCAGTTATTTGATTCCTAAAAACTTGAGATTAAATTAGCAATATCATGGGTTTCATGGAGAATCCATTCTCCTAAACTATTAAGATTGCCTTCAAGAAAAGCCTGACGACAAGCCCGTCGTTGGATTTTGCCGCTAGAGGTCTTGAGAATGCTCCCTGTTCTCAGCAGGACAATGCCATAAACCTCAACCGTATGCTCTTGATACACCGCCTGACGGATCGCCCCGACAACTTCTGCGAGATCAAACTTGCGGACATAGCTCCGCTTCAATTCTTGAACCACCACAAGGCGTTCTTCATCGGCGGCCTCAATGGAAAAAGCAGCACCGGCACAGGGGCGGAGGGCGGGGTGGCATTGCTCAACAGTTAGTTCAATGTCTTGGGGGTAGCGGTAACGGCCCCAGAGGATCATTACATCTTTAATACGTCCGGTCACAAAGAGCTCACCATCTTTTAAAAAGCCTAAATCTCCAGTACGAAGATAAGGCCCTTGGCCATCGACATAGGCTTGGAAGGTTTCTTTTGTTATCTCTGGTCGCTCCCAATAGCCCTTGCCGATACCTTTGCCAGCGGCCCAAATTTCCCCTACCTGACCTTCGGGTAGTTTGGTGTTGGTCTCTGGATCAACGATCACTACTTCATCTCCTAACCAAGTCCAGCCGCAGCTGACAATACCGCGACGACCATCAGTACTAATGATTGCTTGGTTTTGTTCGAGGGCTTCGGGGGCTACATATTGCACAACGGGGGGGATGCCCTTGGAGCCACCACTAATGAAAAGGGTGGCTTCAGCCATGCCATAACAGGGATAGAAGGCTTCTTTGCGGAAACCGCAGGGGGCAAAGGTCTGGGCGAATTTTTCTAGGGTGCTGGCCCGGACGGTTTCGGCACCACTATAGGCTACATCCCAAGAGTTCAGATCTAGGCTTTCTAGTTGTTTTGGGGTTACCTGATTGGCGACAAGATCGTAGGCAAAGTTAGGGCCACCACTGGTTGTGATGCGATGCTGGGAAATGACTTCTAACCAGCGAACGGGCTTTTGGATCAGTTCAATGGGGGACATTAGATAGGAAGGAAAACCGCCATAGAGGGGTTGGATGAGGCCTCCGATCAAGCCCATATCGTGGAACATAGGGAGCCAACTGGCCATCTTGCTTTCGGGACTGTGGCTAAAGGATTTGTAAATAGTGGCGGAATTGTGCAATACATTGCCGTGGGTGACCATCACGCCTTTGGGTTTACCTGTGGAGCCGGAGGTGTATTGTAAGAAGGCGAGGGTTTCTTCGGTAATCTGAGGGGGTTGCCAGTCTGCTGCTAAGGTCAAGGGAATTTTATCCATGGCGATCGCCTTAACCTGGCTGAATTTTTGGGTGAGGCCAGCGGCTTTGATCGGCGCTTTGATGAGTTTCTTTTGGAAGTACTCAATCAAGGATTGGGTCGTTAAAATGGCTTTTGCTTGGCAGTCTTCCACTCGTTCCATGAGTTTATCGAGGGCATCGTCGCTGCGACTGGGGTTGATGGTGACGGCGATCGCCCCGGCATAGAGACAGCCATAAAAACTGGCGACAAATTCAAGACCAGCGGAGTAGGGAAATACTAAAAGAATGCGATCGCCTGGCTCGATAAAGGTCTGTAGATGGGCGGCGATCGCCTTTACCTGTTGCTCCAGTTGGGCATAGGTCAGTTGGGTGAGATTATCTTCCCCTGCAATAAAATAATAGGCCGTGCGATCGGGGCTAGCATCAGCGTGGTGATGGAGGAGATCAACAATGGTTTTCGCAGAATGGGTCATGGTTTTCGATCCCATAGAGTCAGGGTAAAGGAGGAAGTGAGTCTTAGTTTTGGCGGGCGCGGGCCACAAGCCGATCAAAATACCATTGCAGGACAGGAGCCAACAAACTATGAAGGCGGTAGAGCAGTTGCATTTCCAGACCGGGCGCAATGACAAATTTTTGTCGACGAACGCCCCGGAGGATCGTACTGGCAACCTGCTCTGCAGTCCACATTTGGGCAGTCTCTGTAATTAACTTGGTTTCCGGCGGTTTTGTCAAATTTTCGGCGGCCAGTTGGGGAGTATCGGTATCGGGTGGATAGGCGATCGCCACTTGGATTCCCACTTGCTTTAATTCGCTCCGGAGGGATTCTGCCAAGCCCCGCAGGGCAAATTTGCTGGGACTGTAAGGCGTATAACCAAAGAGTCCCAACAGACCTGCGCCTGAAGAAATCATCACAATATTCCCCTTTCCTGTAGTTTGCATCGCTGGAAGAGCCGCCCGGATAGCATACAGTGTGCCGAAATAATTCACCGCCATGGTTTGTTCAAAAACTTCGAGGGAAAGTTCCTGAAAATATCCAGGGTGGGCAATGCCGGCAGAGGTGATCAATAAATCCGGAGCACTAAACTTTTCAATGGCTGAGGCGATCGCCTGTTCGATCTCACATCTTTGGGCCACATCCGCCGTGAGGGTTAAACATTGCTGTTGGGGATTGGGAAAGATTGCTTGAAGCTTTTCCTGGGCTGCCTGGAGCTTGTTTAGACTGCGGGCAATGATTGAAAGATTAACATCCCCCTGCTGGGCCAACTGGCGGGCGATCGCCAACCCAATGCCACTCGATCCCCCCGTAATAATTGCATGTCGCATCTATTCAGCCTCAATCAGAAACTGCTGACCGACTTCCGCAAAAATTGTCAGGGCTTTATCTAGGTGTTCGCGGGTGTGGGTCGCCATGACGCTGGTACGAAGGGCCGCTTTGTTGCGGGGGACAGCAGGATACACCGCCGCATTCACATAGACCCCAGCCTCCAAGAGTGCCTTACAGAACTGCATGCATTTAAAATCGTCACCAATGTGCACTGTGATGATCGGCGTTTGGGCAGTGCCGACGGTAAACCCAAGGGACTGTAACCCCCGTTGCCAATATTGAGCATTTTCGTGGAGCTTTTGCACCCGCCAAGGTTCGGCAATCAAAATATCTAGGGCAGCGGAGGCCGCAGCCAGGGAAGTGGGCGGAATAGAGGCAGAAAATAACATCGACCGACCATTAAAGCGAATCCAGTCAATCACCTTTGCCTCAGCAGCGACCCAACCACCGATGGAGGCTAAACTTTTTGAGAAAGTACCGCAGAGAATGTCACTACTGCCGATCATCCCGAAATGTTCCTCCGTTCCCCGGCCCGTTTTTCCCAGTACCCCTAGGGCATGGGCATCATCCACCGCTAAAGTGGCCCCATGGCGATCGCATAATTTCCGAATTTCCGGTAGAGGGGCAATATCCCCGGTCATGGAATACAAGCCATCAATGGTGACCATCGTTGCCGAGTCTGCTGTCACCTGGATCAGTTTTTGTTCTAAATCCTGTAGATCATTATGTTGATATTGAACGACCCGGCAGCGACTCATAAAAGCCCCATCGTAAATACAAGCATGGGCCTCACTGTCGAGGATCATTGTCGTATTTTCGTTCATCAAGGCCGAGATAAAGCCTAAATTTGCCTGGTACCCCGTCGTAAACACCAAAGCATCTTCATGGCCCACAAAGGTCGCAAGTTTCTGCTCAAATTCCCGGTGTTGGCGGGTCGAACCATTCAGGAGGCGTGACCCCGTTAAACTTGGCCCTTCCTCCAAGGCCGCCTTTGCCGTCGCTTCTCGCACCCGGGCATCCGCCGTTAGCCCCAGATAATTGTTAGAGCCCAGCATGATCAGTTGCCGTCCCTCAAAAATACAGGTGGCCCCTTCATTCCGTTCGAGGGCGCGGAAGTAGGGCAGCAGATCATTGGCCCGAAGCTGATCCGGCAGGTTAAACTCCCGGGCCTTGTCGAGAACATTGCGGCTGGGTTTGTAGGCTAACCGCAACCGTTGATCTAGATCGATACCCTCTGCTTCTAATGGGGTCGTTTGGGGGAGATGTCCATTTTGATGATGCTGGGATTCTTGGGAGAGATTAGCTAGAGCCAAGAGATCTTGGGCAAGTTGGGCAACGGTAATATCCTCAAAAAATTTTTCGAGGGGCACTGTCAGATCAAATTTTTGTTCGATGTAGTGCTTAATTTCAATAACCTGTACGGAATCTAGGCCCAAAGCGGCAATGGGTTGATCATCTTGGATCGTATCGAGGGGCAGCGAGAGGGCCTGGGCCAATTGTTCTCGCAGGGGATTAATTAGGTTAGTTGTTGATTGGGAGAGGTTTTGTTTAGTAATATCTTGGGCCGAAGAATTGCTTATTTCACCCAGGACACTGCGGCCCACAACCAGCAGTTCATCGGCCAGGAAAGCTTGACGACAACGGTATCGTTGGATTTTACCGCTGGACGTTTTCGGGATGCTACCTGTTTTGATCAAAATAATCCCGTAGGTTTGCAGTTCGTGGTTTGCGGCGATCGCCTGGCGGATTTTTTGGGCGATCGCCTCGACATCCAGATTCCGGAGAAAGGTTCGTTTTACCTCCTGCACCAGCATTAGGCGTTCTGTACCGTCGATTTCCACCATGAAGGCTGCCCCGCAATTTTCCCGGAGGGCTGGATGGGACTGTTGGGCCGTAAGTTCGATGTCATGGGGATAGTGATTTTTTCCCCGAACGATAATTAAATCCTTCAGCCGACCGGTAATAAACAGTTCTCCAGCTGTAATAAAGCCGAGATCACCGGTGCGCAGGAAAGATTTTTGGTGGTGATCGAGGGTCGCCGTAAAGGTTTCTTTAGTGGCGATAGGCGCATTCCAATAACCCTGGGCGACACTGCCCCCCCGCACCCACACTTCTCCAGTCGTGCCTTCGGGGCAAGGGGCAAAGGATTCCGGATCAACGATCGCCACTTGGGTGTCATGGTAGGGCTGGCCACAACTGACAAATAGATTTTCTGACTCTGCCGATGAGTTGGTGGTAATCGGCGCTTGTTTTTTGTCACCCCCTGTGATGAAGAGGGTCGCTTCTGCCATGCCATAACAAGGATAAAATGCCTCTGGTCGGAAACCGCAGGGAGCAAACTTTTTACTAAATTTTTCGAGGGTGGCCGCCCGCACTGGTTCTGCGCCGCTATAGGCGAGCGTCCAACTACTTAAGTCTAGATTTGCCAGATCATTTTCTGTCAGGCGATCAAGGCACAAATCATAGGCAAAATTTGGCCCACCGCTGGTAGTGGCCCGATATTTGGCGATCGCCTGGAGCCAGCGTCGGGGATTGGTTAAGAACGCCACCGGGGGCATCAAAATACTGGGGAAGCCCACATAAAGCGGTTGGAGCACATGGCCAATGAGACCCATATCGTGGAAGAGAGGCAGCCAACCGACCCCGACACTTTTTTCACTATGACCGAAGGCGGTTTGAATAAGTCGTTGGTTGTGGAGGATATTCCGATGGGAAACCATCACGCCCTTGGGGATTCCCGTGGATCCAGAGGTATATTGCAAAAACGCCAGATCATCCTCTCGAATCACCTGGGATTCAAATCCTTTGGGATCTGGCTCTAAAGTATCCGTCGCCAAAAAAATTAAATTCTGAAACGGCTCTGCTTGGGCAAATCTTTGTTGAATATCTGTGAGCAGTGTCTTGGTGGTTAGGGCGAGTTTGGCCTGGGCATTGTCGGCGATCGCCAACAGGCGCGATAACTTTTGGTTGCGCTTCGGCGGATAGACAGGCACCGCAATCACCCCGGCGTAAAGGCAGCCCAAAAATGCTGTGATAAATTCCAGCCCAGAAGGATAGAGCAGCAATGCCCGTTCCCCGCGCCAGGGAGCTAGATGGGAGGCGATCGCCTTTGCTTGGGTTGCTAACTCTTGGTAGGTGAGGTGGCCAGACTCTGTTTCTCCATTTTCTAAAAAACAGTAGGCTTGGGCATTGGGTTGGCTGCGTGCCCGCTCATCAAGGATATCGAGCAACGATGCCTGTGCCTGGATAGGATGCTGGAGAAACGTCATAAAGCAGTAAATCAAAAGCTAAGGGGACGCAACGGCTGTGGACCCTGACCTTAAGGAATAATAAAGGAGTTTTCTAATTTTGTTATGCAGAAATATAGCCTAACGATGTCAATTCTGGCATTTCTGCCCCAGTATTTAGAATTAGGGTCATCACGTCCCATTTCTATAGCCTAGGTCAATGGGCTCAACCCTTATGGTTGAATCAGCGTTGGCCAGACAGAAGCTCAATCACTGGAAATATATAGGCGATCGCCTATCAACCCCTAGGTGCCGTAAAATCATAGCGCTAATGGGCTAGAAAAACGAGACAAGGGTGTTCCCGACTCGAATTTGCGAACATCAAACTGGGAAACCACTGGAAATTAATTTTTGGTATGGACGTAACTGGATTCGAACCAGTGACCCCATCGATGTCAACGATGTACTCTAACCAACTGAGCTATACGTCCGGGTTGCAAACAGGATATCAATGTAGCATTAGCATTTAAAAATACGCAAGCGCCTGAGCAAAGAAAAATCTAAGGATTGCTTTATCAGGGATGTTTGATTAAAATGGCATCGATTATTCAGGCTATCGAGTCCCCTTACGATCTTTGAGTCAATCTTTAGATATTCCGACCCTTGACACCCTGGCGCAGGAGCTAGCTGCCATTCAACAAACTGGCTCTAAGCGCATCGCTCTTCTCGGTTCTCGGCATGTCCCGATTACCCACCAGCACCTGATCGAAATGATGAGCTATGCCCTAGCCCTAGGGGGAAACCGAATTATCACCTCCGGCGCAACGGGGACAAATTCAGCGGCCATTAAAGGCGTAATGCGGGCCGATTCGAGCCTTTTAACGGTGATTCTGCCCCAAAGTCTAGAGAAGCAACCCCGCGAATCCCGCGTGGAACTCGAAAAGGTTGTGCATTTGGTGGAGCACCCCGAAAACGATGAATTGTCCCTGGGGGAAGCCAGTAGCCTGTGCAATAGTGAAATTATTTCCCGCTGCCAACAACTCATTTGTTTTGCTTTCCATGACAGCGATACTCTCCTACAAACCTGTCAGGAAGCCGAAGAACAGCGAAAACTCGTCACCCTCTTTTATTTCGATTAACTTTTTTTGTGCCCCCATTTGCTGAGTCGTTTAGGATTAATCCATGAATCTGTCTGTTGCTGCTGTTCTTATTTATTCGTTGGTCGGCGCGGTATTTCTGGTTTATCTGCCCTATGGGGTAGTGGGTTATGCACGGGTTAAACTGGCTAGTCAAATGAGCGATCGCCTAGAGATGTTTCGGCGACCGAGGGCAACAGTAGATCTTCTGCCGGATTATGCGCAGCGGGCTAATTGGGCGCACCAGAATGCCTTTGAAGCGTTGGCAGTTTATAGTGTTGCTTGTCTATCTGCCTTGGTAACGGGGGTGGATTCTCCCTGGGCCATGGGGGCGGCGATCGCCTTTTTGGTGGCGAGAACCTTCTATCCGTTGTTTTATATCCTCAACATTCCGGTATTGCGCTCGATGATGTTTGCCGTGGGAAATATCGCCAATATTACGCTTTTTGCCTTGAGTGTGATTGCCGTCCAGGGCCTCTAGGAAAACGCCCAGGGCCTCGCAGAACGTTTACAGGCAAATGTGAACCTTGAACATGGGCGCTATCCTTCCCTACCCTAAAGAGGGATAGGGAAGGATAGCGCGGTGATGTAGCAAAGCAAAATCACCAATCAATGTGAGCACAATATGCCATAATAGTAGCCACATTGTTCACTTAAAGAGAATCAATGCAGCTCAGGTTAATTTAGTCTGAGCAAGGGGTCAGGAACTGGCCTCTTTAGACGCAGAGCTGCCTAGCTCTACCGATTGCGGAAGCATGAGGCAACTAGGAGCGATGAAGCGTCGGAAACTCCATGCCTCTTAGGCTGGAGTAGTTCACTTCAGCTAAGTATCTTTATGGCTTCTACAAATTCCTTTGATGTGGTGAGTGATTTTGACCGTCAGGAAGTGGTCAATACCATCGATCAAGCCCTCCGGGACATCAACACCCGCTATGACCTCAAGGATACCAAGACCACCATTGAGCTGGGCGAAAATACGATCACGATCAACACTGCCAGCGACTTTACCCTCGATGCAGTGCAAACAATTCTGGTCACTAAAGCCGTTAAACGGAACCTGTCACCGAAGCTTTTTGATTATGGTGAGGCAGAATCCGCCAGTGGTGGCCGCGTGCGCCAAGTGATTACCCTGCGCCAGGGTATTTCTAAGGATGATGCGAAGAAAATCACCAAGATGGTCAAAACAGATTTTAAAAAAGTGCAGGCTTCGATCCAAGGGGATGCTGTCCGCATTTCGAGTAAGTCAAAGGATGACCTCCAGGCGGTGATGCAGGCGGTGCGGGATTTGGATTTCCCGATGCCGATTCAGTTTACGAACTATCGCTAATAACCCAAGCCTGTAACGCTGAGAAATTCTAGGTTGTAATAGGACAAAACATAGGCGATCGCCAACAGCAGACCACTGACGAAGTGAAACTTGACCGCAAAAAATTTGCAGTTACTCACCTTGTCGGGTTGGTCATGGTTCAGGCGCACATGGTTGATTAGACTGAGGGCGAAGGGAGCACTGGCAAACGTAAGGAGCATCCAGGGCGACCAGGTTCCGGCGGCCACCAACAGGCAAGTCAAGACTAAAACGGCTCCCAGACTATAGGTCAGTACCTGCGCTCCTTGGTAGGTACCGAGGCGAACAATGGGTGATTTTTTCCCGGCGGCTAGATCATCTGCGGCCTGGTGAAAATGGGAGCAAAATAAAATAATGCTGGTGGTCAAAGCAACCCAGGCTGAGGCCCAGACCGCATTCAGTGTGAAGGTTTGGGCTTGGCTATAGAAGACTCCCAGCCCCGTGATCCAGTAGGCGAGAAAACAAACAAACTCACCAATGCCGAGATAGCCCAAACGGAAGGGTGGCCCCTGGTAGGTATAGGCGATCGCCGTCGCCAAGAGTAACAAGTTAAACACCGTCCAATCCTGCTGGAGATAGCTAATTAGGGCAATGCCCGCTACCCCTAGGCCCAAAAAACCGAGGGCAATGGCAAAAACCAGTTGGCGATCGCCCGTGAGATTGACCACCGAGGTTGCCTTATTCACATCAATGCCGGTGTCTGCGTCGAACACATCATTACTCAGGTTCATCCAGGCGATCAAACAAATGGCCGCACCCAGGAAAAGCCCAAATTGCACCGGGTCAAACACCCCAAATTCCCCATAGGCCGCTGCCGTTGTCACCAGCACAGGGGTAACCGCCACGGTATAAATGGGGGGTTTAATCGCGCCAAGCCAAAGACGCCGGGCCGCTTTCGGACTAGAGGTAGGTGGGTTTTCCGTGAGCATTACTGATTAAATGAGCCAATTCTTCAGAAAAGTGTACCTTAACCTTTCCATAAGAGGGGGAGGAGCTGAGCAATGCCCCAATACACTTTAACTGTGGAAATTTGCTTGGCAATGTTGGGAATCAAAATTTCAAAAAGATCCTAAAGCACCCCTTTAGAACTGGGGATCGTTGCCGCCCGACGGGGGTCAATTTCCAGGGCCATGCGCATCGCCCGGGCAAAGGCTTTAAAGGTTGCTTCGATGATGTGGTGGGAATTGATGCCGTCTAGTTGGCGCACATGGATCGTCATTTGGGCATGGTTCACGATCGCCACAAAAAATTCCCGCACCAGTTGGGTATCGTAGGTGCCGACCCGTTCCGTGGGGATTTCTAGGCCATAACTGAGGTGGGGCCGACCGGAAAAATCTAAGGCGACCTGTACTAAGGCCTCGTCGAGAGGGGCGACAAAATGACCAAACCGCTGAATCCCTTTGCGTTCTCCAATGGCTTTGGCGATCGCCATCCCCAAGGTAATGCCCACATCCTCATTGGTGTGGTGGTCGTCGATTTCATAATCCCCTTGGGCCTGGATGTGCAGATCCAAGAGACCATGGGAGCAGAGTTGGTGCAGCATATGGTCGAGGAAGGGCACCCCCGTATTTACCTCACACTTGCCGGTCCCATCCAGATTTACCGTTACTTTCACATTCGTTTCACCCGTCACCCGGGCAACGGTCGCAATCCGGGGGGACTCAGAAGAAGCAGGCATCATTAGAATATAACTAGGTTCAAATTCGCTAAGCTATTCTAGCTTAAGGTTGAAACCATTTAGGGAAACCCATACTGAAGACGAGACAGACTACACCATGGACAACAACAACTTCCTGCAACAAATGCTGATGATTGGGATTGGGACTACCTCGATCGTCGCCGAAAAGGTCAAAGAAGCCAGTGACCAATGGGTAAAAGAAGGGACGATCAACCCAGAGCAGGCCAAGACGATGCTCGATGACATGATGAACCAACTCAAACTCGAACAGGGCAATGCAGAAGCTTATTTCGAGCGGCAGGTGCGGAATATTTTGCGGGATCTTGGGGTGCCTCGTCAGTCAGAAATGGATGAACTGCGCGGCCGCATTGATCGTTTAGAGCGGCAGGTGCGCGAACTGGAAAATAAGCAGTGGCGATAGGCCCGGTAAGATAGGAAAGCAATGCACACTGTTTGTAAATCTGGGAGTGAATAAACATCCATGCGAGAAATTTGGCTTAGTTTTGGGGTCATCGTTATCTGTGGGGTGATGTTAATCTTGTCTGCGGTCTTTAATGGGGCCAGCCAAACGGCGATCGCCGCTGAACTCAACTCAACCAGCCCAGTGGTACAAATTGCCGCTAATCCCACCGAGGAACTCAAAAATATGGATATTGATTTATCAAAAGCAACAACAACCGAATCTGGTCTTCAGTACATCGACGAAGTTGTTGGCGAAGGAGCGTCCCCCATGGAAGGGGAAATGGTGACGGTACATTACACCGGCAAACTCACCAATGGCAAAGTATTCGATAGCTCCGTTAAGCGCAATGAGCCATTTTCCTTTGTGATTGGCGTTGGTCAAGTGATCAAAGGTTGGGACGAAGGCGTAATCACCATGAAGCCCGGTGGTAAGCGGACGTTGATTATTCCGCCGGATCTGGGCTACGGCTCCCGTGGTGCTGGTGGTGTGATTCCGCCCGATGCAACCCTGATCTTCGATGTGGAATTGCTTGGTATTCGCTAGGCTAACCCATTATCTATATTGCTTTAGACAAAAATCCCCCATACCAAACGGAAAATGGGGGATTATTTTTTGGGATTGGCGTAATGATTAAAAGTAAACTTATTCTGTGACGACGGCTGGCGGCAAAATAACTTTAGTGGCGAGACCAAGCCGTTGTAAGAGCCAGATGGCCCACCAGGTAACATCCACTTCCCACCAGCGCCAACCGGCTTTCGCGACGTTGGGATAGGCATGGTGATTGTTGTGCCAGCCTTCACCATAGGTCAGGATCGCGGCCCACCAAAGATTGCGGGAATTGTCATCGCTTGGGTGACTGCGGTAGCCCCAAACGTGGGTGACGGAGTTGATAAACCAAGTGCTATGCCATAGCAACACGGCCCGCACGAGCATTCCATACACCACCCAAGACCAACCGCCCAGGAGATAAAGGGCGATCGCCAAGGGAATTTGCAGCAACAAAAAATTGCGGTTTAACCAGCGATAGAAAGGCTGTTTTGCTAGATCCTGGGCATAGCGACTGTATTGGTCAGCATCGAAAAATTGCTTATCCGGGTAGAAAATCCAGAGCATATGGCTCCACCAAAAGCCCCGTTTGGCGGAATAGGGGTCTTTCACTTCATCTTCGGTGTGGGCATGGTGCAGTCGGTGGCCCGCCACCCAAAAGATGGGGCCACCCTGGAGGGCAAGGGCTCCGATAAATGCCAGGGTATATTCCAGCCATTTGGGAACCTTCAAGCTGCGGTGGCTCAAGAGGCGATGGTAGCCCAAACAAATGCCAATACTGCCAAAGAGCCAGTGGAGAAACAGGCAAACGGCGATCGCCGACCAGGAGAAAAAGAAAGGGGCCAAACCAAGGGCCAGGAGATGAACCGCACCGAAAAAGAACACGGCAACCCAGTCTAGGGTTGGTTTTTGGGTGGGGTGTTGCACAGATTGGGTCATGAATTCTCAAACAATAGAACAAGACAAAGGGGAATATCGGTGGGTTGATCCTCCCCCAGGGGAACTGGTGGCGATCGCTAAATCGCCTTGGAGAAGGTTTTCTCAGTTTTGTGTTGCAGGTAGGTATCAAACACCGCCGCAATATTGCGGATCAGCAGCCGACCACTGGGCGACACCTGGAAACCATCTCCAGAACGGTGAATCAGGCCATCGGCTTCCAAATCATTTAAAGCATTGAGTTCGGCTTGGAAATAATCGTTAAAGTCTAAATCAAAGCCTAAGTGATATTTGTTTTCGAGGTTGGGGGCCGACAGTTGGAACTGACACATCAATTCCATGATCACAGTGCGACGAATCAGGTCATCTTGGCTGAGTTGAACGCCCTTTTCGATGGGAAGAATTTGTTGATCAATGGCGGCATAAAAATCTTTGAGCTTTTTATGGTTCTGGGCGTAAACGTTCTGGAGCATACTGATCGATGTCATGCCAAATCCCAAAAGATCCGATTCCGGCTTCGTGGTGTAGCCCTGGAAATTCCGGTGCAGTTCCCCCGCCTGTTGGGCGATCGCCAATTCATCGTTGGGCTTGGCAAAGTGATCCATGCCGATGAACACATAACCGTGGTAGGTCAGGTTAGCGATGGTCATCTTGAGGATTTCTAGCTTTTCGGCGGTGGGGGGCATCGCCGCTTCGGGCATCCGTTTTTGCAGAGGTTTCAACCAGGGCACATAGGCAAAGCTAAAGACAGCGATCCGGTCGGGGTTGAGTTGAATCGTTTTTTCCACCGTTTCCGTGAACGTCGCCAGGGTTTGGTAGGGCAGGCCATAAATCAAATCTACGTTGACGCTCTCAAAACCTGCCTCCCGAATCCAGGCCATCACCTCAAAGAGTTTTTCTTCCGGCTGAATGCGATTCACCGCTTCTTGCACCTTGGGGTTAAAGTCTTGGATGCCGAAGCTGATCCGCTTAAACCCTAGCTGACGTAAAGCAACAATATACTCGCGACTCACCTCACAGGGGTTGATCTCAATGGAAATCTCCGCATCCGGCGCAAATTGGAAATTGTCCTGGAGGGTCTGCCACAGTCGGGTGACTTGATCCAGGGTGAGGTAGTTGGGCGTGCCGCCACCCCAGTGCAGTTGTTGCACGAGGCGATCGCCTTGGACGAGGGGGGCAACCTGTTCAATGTGGCGAATGAGGTAATCCAGGTAGGTAGCGGCGGCGGGTTTGTACTGGGTGATGATCGTATTGCAGCCGCAGAAATAACAGGGCTTTTCGCAAAAGGGAATGTGGCAATAAAGGGATAACGGGGTTTTCTTATAGTTCCCCATGGCGATCGCCTGGCGGAAAAGATCCCCATCAAAATCGGGGGTTAATTCCGTTGCGGGGGGGTAACTGGTATAGCGGGGAACCGCTTGATTATATTTTTGGAGAAGCTGTCCATCAAAGCGGACATTTTGACAAGCTAAATTCATGGGAAAAAAAGATTAATTAAAGCAGTTGATGTTTCAAAAAAATCCCCCGGCACCTCCACTTCAGGGCGACGTTAAGCTTTCAAACCACATCACAAAAGTGCTCAGGGGAACTTGTAGGAATAGAGGATTAAAACAGGTTCTAAGAAGACGCCACGAGGGCCGGATCATCGGGCTGGCGATCGCGGCTCTCTGTACTGCCCGGACGGTCTTGGCGAGTTAACAAATCAAAGGTGTGTTCGCCAATGGCGGCTTTGACGTCTGGCTCCAATTCGTGCATCACATCCCGGTTGAGGGCAAAGGCATAATTGGCTTCGTTGATAATCTTTTGGATGGTTTCTTCGTCTAAATTCAACTGATCCAGGGCGTCCCGATATTGCAATTTAAAATTGCGGCGATCGCCTGGGGTCGGCCAATGGTCAAATTCATAAAATCTGGTGCCTTGGGCATCGGGTAACTTTAAGGCCGAGCGAATAATATTCTTTAAACTCTGACCCCCAGACAGATCCCCCATGTAGCGCACATAGGCATGGGCAATCAGGAGTACCGGATCAGTGGCGGCCAGTTCTTGTAAGCGTGCTTGGTAGACTTTACCCGCCGGGAGCAGTTCCAACTGCGCTTGCCAATGCTCACCGTAGTAGAAGGCAAGATCTTCTTCCAGATGGGGTACTCGGTTCAACTCCGGAAAATAGATTTCCCCTAGAATGTCGTGGTCTTTGTACTGTTCAAAGGCTGTCTCTAGGGTGTAGTAGACCGCATACAAATTGGCCATCAACTTCCGGAGGGGTTGCCGCTCCACAATGCCCTTCAAAAAACACTTCATAAAGGCCGTATTTTCTGAGAGGGTATGGGAAGTTTGGGTACCAAATCGGAGGCGTTGGGATAGGGTTGTCATGGCTACTCCATGGGGTAAATGGGCGGAAAAATGCTGAGGGAAATCTTTAGTGAACTTCGGCCCGTAGGGCTTCGGCATCCACAGGCTTCGTGAAGAAAATCAAAGCCATATGCCAAACAATGCTGGCGATCCAGGGGACTTTTTGGAAAAACTGAATTACTTTCGGTTTCCCGTTGGTGGCGATCGCCTTGAGATGTTCATTGGCGGCGGCGCAGGCTTCTAAGCGGGAGAAAAACTGGGGATGGTTCGTGTCGAGCACTTCCGGGAAAGCCCGCAGGGACGTTTCATTGGTGTTGCGAATGACATCTCGATTGTATTGGTGGGCATCGAGGCCAATCATTTCGTAAAAATCAGACCGCTCCAGGGTCGTCAGGGAATGGGTGACAAACACCGTCAGGAGGAAAAAGCGCGACCATAGCCGAGATTGCCAGGTTTTCCAGAGGGATTTTTGCGATCGCAATAGGGCTTTAAAAAAGTCCCCGTGGCGGTTTTCGTCTTGGCACCAACTTTCAAAATACTTAAACAGCGGATAAATATTATGTTCTGGATGTTTTTCCAGGTGGCGATACACGAGGATATAACGCCAATAGCCGATCTTTTCCGACAGGTAAACGGTGTAAATCACCCATTCCGGCGGAAAGAAAGTATAGGTGCGTTTTTGGGTAAGATATTTCAGGTCTAAACAAAGCCCAAAGTCCACCATCGATTTGTTAATAAATCCCGCATGGCGCGCCTCATCCCGGGCTAGGAGGTGGAACGCTTCTGCGAGGATTGGGCTGCGATCGCGGAGGCGGCGGGAAAGCTCTTTAAATAAAAGAAAACCAGAAAACTCAGATGTACAGGAACGTTCTAAAAAGTCAATAAAAATGCTGCGGGTTTTCTCATCGAAATGATCCCAAGATTGCTCAAAACTTTCGTCACGGATGAAATGGTTGCGGTTATAATCGGCGCGCAATTCTTCGAGGGCCGCCAAAATTTCTTCCTCGTGGGAAGAGAGCACCATTTTGGCAATTTTATCGAAATCCGTGGTGTAAAAACGGGGTGTGAGGAGGGTTTCTTGAACTGGTTTTTTAACCCCTGGTCTGAGGAGTTCTGGACTCGGCTGGTCAGTGAGCGTAACCATAGGCTGATTAAAGGGCGTTTTTTAAATCTTTCTGGGACTCATCTTTTCGGAATTATCCTGAAGTTTCAAGAGGGTTTCTCCGGCTAGCCTATAGTTACCTAGAGTAAAAAAATATGGCCCCCGTTCGGATTCCAGGGACATTGAAGAAATGTTAAAGTTTTGGTAGTGGAGTGTGCTTGACCAATGACTGACCCCAATCTTTGTAATGATGTCAATTTCCAATGTCCGATCCAATTTGTGGTGGATTTGTTGGGAAATAAATGGTCAATTTTAGTGTTGCGGGAGCTTTTTACGGGCGATCGCCGCACCAATGAGTTGCTTAAGGCTTTACCGGGGATCAGTACTAAAACGTTAATGGTGCGCCTGCGAGAACTAGAAACCCATGGCCTCGTGGAACGGCGCATCTATGCCGAGATCCCGCCTCGTGTTGAATATTCGTTAACGGCCAAGGGGCGAGAAATTCAACCGGTGATGACGGCCCTTCATCAGGTCGGCTCCCAATGGCTCGAACAAGATACGTGCGTTTGTCCCTTGCAGGGGGAAATAGATTCGGTGCAATCGGCTTGATTTTCAGGACAATTCAAAGAGTTCGGCCACGGTCACAAAGCGATAGCCCGCTTCGGTCAGTTGACTCAAAATCAAATCTGTCGCTTCTACGGTGCGTTGGCGATCGCCACCGCCATCATGCATCAAAACAATGGATCCGGGCTGTATCGCCCCAATCACCCGGGCCGCAATGTCCGAGGGACTAGCATCCAGTTCCCAATCAAAAGAATCTACATTCCAGATTACGAGGCGTTTCTGTTGCTGATGGAGATAAAGGGGTAACAGGAGAAAACGACGTCCCCAGGGCGGCCGAAAATCGATCTGGCCCGTCACCCCCAAATTTCGCAGCAATTGATCCGTTTTGTCTACTTCGTTGGTGATGTAGTCCCAGGAACGGAAGGCCATGTATTTGTGCTCGTAGGAATGGTTACTCAGTTCATGGCCAGCGGCGATGGTTTTGCGAACGGTGTCTGGATAAATTTCGAGATTTTGCCCCACCACATAAAAGGTGGCCTTCGCCTGGTAGTTGTTGAGAACCTCTAAAATAGCTTCGGTGTAGGGAGGGGCTGGGCCGTCATCGTAGGTCAAGGCGACGACTTTCTCGGTTGTGGCGACTTGGTACAGGCCAAAAAAGCTAATTTGCCGGATCAAGGGCAACGCATTTCGCACCAAAATCAAGGCGATCGCCGTGGCGAAAAAGAGACGAATGACCTTCCGCCAAGCCTTGGGATATGGAGGAACAAAACGAACAGCTTTCACAATTAGTATCGCAGGAGAAAAATGAGCACCTAGCCCAGATAGGCCGCTTTGACCCGTTCATCGCTGAGTAGATCCCGGGCGTTGCCGCTAATTTTAAGGTAACCCGCTTCCAAAACATAGGCGCGATCGCTACATTCGAGGGCCAGACTCGCATTTTGTTCCACTAAAAGAATCGTGGTGCCTTCGGCGTGGAGTTGTTGAATCACCTGAAAAATTTCTTTGACGATTTGGGGGGCTAGACCAAGGCTTGGTTCATCGAGGAGCAGGAGTTTCGGCCGACCCATCACCGCCCTGGCGATCGCCAACATTTGTTGCTCCCCACCGCTGAGGGTGCCAGCAATTTGATTTTTCCGTTCTGCGAGGCGCGGGAAAATGGCAAATTGTTTTTCGAGATCCGCCTTAATCCTTAAGGTGTCCTGGCGGGTATAGGCTCCCAATTCTAAATTGCTTAAAACTGTTTGTCGCGCTAATATCCGTCGTCCTTCTGGGCTATGGGCAATGCCCGCCCTAACAACGGCATGGGGGGCGCTTGTGGTGATCTCGGTGCCGTTATATAAAATTCGGCCTTGGCGGAGATTCACAAGTCGCGAAATAGCCTTGAGGGTGGTGGTTTTTCCTGCCCCATTCGCCCCGATCAGGGTGACAATTTCTCCGGTATTCACCGTTAAATGGATATTTTTTAGGGCTTCGATACCGCCATAATTGACCGAGACATCGATTAGTTCCAACATTTACTCATCCCCCAAATACGCTTCGATCACCGCTGGATCTGCCTTAACCACTTCCGGTAAACCGAGGGCAATCAGTTCGCCAAAGTCCAACACTGCCAGGCGATCGCACAGTCCCATCACCAGGGGAATATGGTGCTCAATCAACAGAATCGTCAGGTCAAATTGCGCCCGAATCTGTCGAATTAAATCACTCAAAGCGCCTTTTTCGTTGGGGTTCATCCCGGCGGCGGGTTCATCGAGGAGTAAAAGCTGGGGTTCCAACGCTAGAGCCCGGGCAATTTCTAAGCGCCGCTGATCCCCATAGGAAAAATTTTTCGCCTGTTGACGGTATTTTCCGGCTAAACCCACCAAATCCAACAATTCCTTCGCTCGGTCGTAGGTTTCCTGTTCCGCCTTTTTTGCTTTGGGTAAACCGAAAATTCCTTCGAAAATGTTGTTTTTTTGGTGCAGATGGCGGGCGATCGCCACATTTTCCAGGGCCGATAAATTTCCAAACAAGCGCAGATTCTGAAACGTCCGTGCAATACCAGAGGCGGCAATTTGGTGGGGCGCCAGACCATGAATCCCTCGACCTTGGTACAGAATGCTTCCTTGGGAAGGGGAGATCATCCCGGTCAACATATTAAAAAAAGTCGTTTTGCCTGCCCCATTCGGCCCAATTAAGCCAAAAATCTCCCCTGGTGTCACCTGAAAAGACACATCATGCACCGCCACCAGACCCCCAAAGCGCCGGGTTAGATGTTGGACATTGAGGATGGGAGTGGCTAAATCCGGCATAGGCTCGACCGATTGAATCAAGCTTATTTTAGCGGCATCTAGGGGAGAAATTAACGGGATTATCAAGGCGGCGATCGCCAAAAATCTCCTTAGGTGATTGGTCTACCTTATGAAAAATATGTGCCATCCTCATTTATCTAAATGGATTGTTTTGGTTTACTATGATCCCTCAGTAGTCACCTCGTTTTGACATCGGACGATCGCACAGTGAAAAAACTTATTCGCGGCCTGGACAAATTTAAGCAAAGCTATGTTGCGAGCCACCAGGATCTTTTTGAACAACTCTCCCACGGCCAAAAGCCCCGCGTTCTTTTCATTTGCTGTTCCGATTCTCGCGTTGATCCGGCGCTGATTACCCAAACAGATATTGGCGAAATTTTTGTCATCCGTAATGCTGGCAATATTATTCCCCCCTATGGTGCGGCCAATGGTGGCGAAGGGGGCACTTTAGAATACGCCCTCCAAGGTCTCGATATTCGGCAAATTATTGTTTGTGGCCATTCCCACTGTGGCGCGATGAAGGGATTGTTGAAATTAAATAAACTCCAAGCGGATATGCCTCTGGTTTACGATTGGCTCAAACACGCCGAAGCCACCCGTCGCCTCGTCCGGGATACTTACCCCCACTGCGAAGGGGAAGAACTGGTCGAAACCCTCGTCGCGGAAAATGTTCTTGTCCAGATTGATAATCTCAAAACTTATCCCGTGGTGCGATCGCGTCTCCACCAGGGCAAACTAAAAATCTATGGCTGGATTTATAACATCGAAAACGGGGAAGTCCTCGCCTACGACGAAGCGAAACATGCCTATGTGAAGCCAGACTATAGCCTCATTGACGAAAGTCCCTTTGCGGAACGGGAAGCCGTAGAAGGTTGTCCAATTCCTTACACCATCGCTTCTGGACAGACTTTAGCGGGTTGGTACGGTGAAACTGATACGTTTTCCGTGAGCGGTTAGGATTGTTGTCCGTTACTGTTCGGTAAGGCCCCCCGGGTTTTCACGGTCTGAGATCTGGTTTTGCGCTGGTCGAAGATTGTTTTAACACAGTTTCGGCCAGACTGTTTAGCGAGGTAAAGGCTCTGATCTGCCATTTTAATCAGGGCTTCAAAGTTATCCATATCGGCTAAGCGCGCCGCCACGCCAATGCTGAGACTGCCATACCAAAAGGAGTTTCCCACAGGCACGGCAAACTGATTGATAGATCTCAAGATTCGCTGGGCGATCGCCACAATGCTTTCTAATGTGGGTTCGAGATAAGGGAAGAGGGGTAGGGTAAGCTAGCAGTGTCCAAACTAAACTAATTTACTTACCCTTCGGCTTAACCCGAACTGTTTTATGAAGATTTCAGCGATCGCCTTTTTTCTGTCCGATTAATTGCCGGGTAATTGACTCATTTTTTCGAGGTCGAGGACTTGGGCAAGGGTTGCTTGATCCATTAAGCCTCGCTCAAGGACAATTTGCCGGAGGGTTTTGCCCGTTTGCAGGGATTCCTTGGCGACATCGGCGGCGTTGAGATAACCGATATGGGTATTCAGGGCCGTGACAAGGGAAAGACTACTTTCTGCATAATTGTGGCAGCGTTGTTCATTGGCGGTAATCCCAGCCAAACATTTTTCGCTGAGAGCTTTGATCGTGTTGCCAAGAATTTCGATGCTGTGGATCAGATCATAGGCAATTAGGGGCATCATCACGTTCAGCTCTAGTTGACCAGCCTGGGCCGCAAAGGCGATCGCCGTGTCGTAGCCCATCACCTGAAAGCAGACCATCGAGGTCATTTCTGCCATGACGGGGTTATATTTACCGGGCATAATCGAGGAACCGGGTTGGACGGGCGGTAACTGAATTTCCTTAAAACCAGTGTTGGGGCCAGAATCCATCAGGCGCAAATCATGGGAAATTTTCACCAGATCCTGGGCGAGGTTACGCAGGGAGCCAGACACATTCACAAAAGGCGACATACTTTGCATGGCTGCCATTAGGTGCGACGCAGAAGTTAAGGGTTGCCCGATCAGCTCACTTAAAATTTCGGCGACGCGGAAACGGTACTGGGGATGGGTGTTTAAACCTGTGCCAGAAGCACTCCCGCCTAACCCTAAAACGGTTAGATCCTTTGCAGCAGTTTCGATGCGTCCCATGTGGGCGGTGAGAATTTCTGCCCAAGCACGGAATCCTTCCCCTAAACGCACGGGAACCGCGTCCTGCATATGGGTACGGCCAGATTTGACGATGTGGGCGAATTCTTCGGCTTTGTTATCAAGGGTGGCGATCGCCCCAGAGAGAGCCGGATATAAACAATGTTCGAGGGCGAGTAAAGCACCGATGCGGATTGCTGTAGGAATTACATCGTTGGTGGATTGGCCATAGTTCACATGGTCATTGGGGCTGACGGTTTGGTAATCGCCCTTTTCGCCGCCGAGGAGTTCGAGGGCACGGTTCGCCAACACTTCATTAATATTCATGTGGTGGGAAGTGCCAGCCCCGGCTTGGTAAACATCAACCACAAATTGATCACGCAGATTGCCTTTGAGCACTTCATCACAGGCTTGGACAATCGCCGTCGCCAAATTTTCGGGGATACAACCCAATTCGCTATTAGTCAGTGCTGTGGCTTTTTTGATCAGCACACAAGCATCGACATAGGTGGGAAGAGGCTTTAGGCCGCTAATGGGGAAATTTTCCGTTGCCCGGAGGGTTTGGATGCCATAGTAGGCATCGTGGGGGATTTGGCGATCGCCCATGGAATCTTTTTCAATGCGAAAATCTGCGCTCATTTTTGCTAATTTAATCAAATTTACCTCCCATCAGTGTAAGGGGAGGACACAAAATCAGATCTTACAATGGGACTAAATGATCTGGAGAATGACCGATGGTTGCTTCAATGAAGAATGCACGCCGGAAAGAGGCGATCGCCCCTTGGGTTCCAGCCCAGTGGGAAGCGTACCAACAACAACGGGATTTACCGACGGATGATCTCAATAAACAAAAACTCTATTTTTATCAAAATTCACTATTACTTGAAATGGATGCAGAAGGAATTAATCACGCTTCAGTTAATAATTTATTTACGCTACTCATTGGCTTTTGGTTTGCATTTAAGCCAGAAAATACAGGACATTTAATGGGCGGTTGTCAATTAGAAAAAAGCTCACAAAAAATTGCGGCTGCACCTGATTTAGTTTTGTATCTTGGGAACAATCATCCCGTTTGGAAACAAGGCGATCGCCGTTATTTAAACCTCGATGAATGGCGCGTCCCTGATTTAGTCGGTGAAATTTCTGACACGACAATTTTCCATGATTTAGACCGTAAAAAAGAAATCTATGCCGCTTTAGGCATCCCCGAATATTGGGTAATTGATGTCCAAGCCCAACGGTTTTTTCTCTTAGTTTTAAATGAGTCTGGACGCTATGAATCCGTTGAAACATCTCAGGTTTTAAAGAATTTGCCGAAAGCATTGTTAGAAGAAGCCCTAGAGCGTGTTGCCTTAGACGGTAATGCCCAAGTAGCTCAGTGGTTTATGGGACAATTGCAAGCCGAACAGCCCCAATGAGGGGGTTTTAGTTTTGGGAAATTTGAGGATTATTCGCTTTAATGGGGAATAATTGTTGTCAATCCAAAACTTTCTATGGCTAGCGTAACGTTCGAGCAAGTGACGAAGCGATTTGATGATTTTGTCGCCGTCAACAACCTCAACCTTGCCATCGAAGATGGTGAATTCTTAGTATTTGTCGGGCCATCTGGCTGCGGGAAAACCACGTCTCTCCGGTTATTGGCCGGGCTAGAGTCCATTACAGACGGGCAAATTTGCATTGGTGATCGCCGCGTGAATCACCTCTCCCCCAAAGATCGTGACATTGCGATGGTGTTTCAATCCTATGCCCTCTATCCTCACATGAGCGTCTATGAAAATATGGCGTTCAGTCTGCAATTGCAGGGAGTTGATAAAACCGAGATCAACAAGCGTGTCCAGAGTGCTGCCGCCCAATTAGGGATCGCAAGATTATTACAACGCAAACCCAAGGAGCTTTCAGGCGGACAGCGGCAACGGGTCGCAGTGGGGCGGGCAATTGTTCGCAAACCCGCCGTCTTTTTGATGGATGAACCCCTCTCAAACCTCGATGCTAAATTGCGCGTTCAAGCCCGCAAAGAAATTAGCAAACTCCACCAAGATCTTAATACCACCTTTATTTACGTCACCCACGATCAAGTGGAAGCGATGACCATGGGCGATCGCATTGCCGTGATGAAGGATGGCATTTTGCAGCAGGTCGATAGTCCCGGCAATCTCTATAACAATCCCAATAATTTGTTTGTCGCCGGATTTATCGGTAGTCCCGCGATGAATTTCTTTGACGTAGAGCAAACGACCAATGAAGAAGAACCCTGTCTAAAATTGGGTCAGAATTTAATTTCAATTCAAAAATATTTACCGCAATTTATCGTTGATGGTGGCGTGACCTTTAAGGATCGGCCGATCACCTTAGGGATTCGTCCCGAAGATATTTACCATCCTCAATATTTGCCCCCTGATATCCCCACTATGCCTGTGCAAGCGACAATCAATATGATTGAAATGATGGGCAATGAACTTATTGTTTACCTCACAACGGCTGAACAAGAAGAGTTTGTGGCGCGATTTGACCCCCGTGCTACGGTTAAACAGGGAGAAACCCTTGATGTGTTGTGGAATGTCCAACGTCTGTATCTTTTTGATCGCGAAATGGAAACAGTTATTGCATAGAACCATCTGTTATTTTAGATAGTTTAAACCCAATTCAAATCACAATTTCTCTTTTAACTAATTTGTTGAATTCAACCTTTATGAATGTTTTTTTTACAAAAAAGATCTCCACTTAAGCTTACTTCCTTCGCACTTAGTTCCGCACTCGTTTTAACAGGTTGTGTTGGCGAACAAACAACTTCTGGAGACGGCACAGCGAGTGATACTAAACAAGTCACTGTTTTCGGGGTGATGATTGGGGAGCAACAGGAAAAAATTGAGGCTGCCCTCGCTCCTTTTACTGAAGAAACAGGCATCGAAGTGGTTTACGAAGGTACAGATACCTTTGCGACGACCCTCCCGATTCGGGTTGATTCTGGTAATCCGCCTGATTTAGCGATGTTTCCCCAACCAGGACTAATGGCAGATTTTGCGCGGGAAGGTATGCTGGTTCCCCTGACAGAATTCATGAGTCTTGAGGATTTGCAAGCAGCTTACGACGAATCGTGGATTCAGCTTGGCAGTGTAAATAATGTGCCCTATGGGGTGTGGTATCGGGCTTCGGTCAAAAGTTTAGTGTGGTACAACCCGCAGCAATTTACGGCGAATGGTTACGAAATTCCTACCACTTGGGATGAAATGCTGGCCTTGAGCGATCGCCTTGTATCTGAAGGCAAAACCCCCTGGTGTATTGGCATGGAAAGTGGTGATGCTACAGGTTGGGTCGGCACTGATTGGGTTGAAGAAATTATGCTGCGCACCGCCGGCCCCAATGTCTATGACCAGTGGATTAGCCACGAAATCCCCTTTAACGATCCGGCGGTAGAAAATGCAGTTAACATTTTCGGCGACATTGTCCGCAACGAGGATTATGTTTATGGTGGCGTAGTGAGTGCCTTGAGTACGCCTTTTGGGGATTCAATTCAGGGATTGTTTGGCGAAGATCCCAACTGCTACCTACACAAGCAGGGGAACTTTATTGAGGCATTTTTACCGACGGATATTAATCTTGATGAAGATGTCGATGTATTCCCCCTCCCGCAGATTAATCCCGATCAAGGCTTACCAATTTTGGTGGCTGGGGATGTGTTTGCGATGTTTAATGACACCCCGGAAGCGCGACAATTAATGGAATACCTCGCCAGTAAAACGCCCCACGAGGTCGCCGCTGGCTTGGGGGGATATCTTTCGCCGCGACAAGGCATTGATTTAGCCCTGTATCCCACGGATTTGAGCCGAAAACAAGCAGAGATTTTGAATAATGCGGATGTGATCCGCTTTGATGCGTCGGACATGATGCCCGGTGCGGTGGGAACAGGCACGTTCTGGTCGGGCATGGTGGACTATGTCGGCGGCGCAGATGCGGAAACGGTTTTAACCAATATTGAAAATAGCTGGCCGGAGTGACATCCCCCTAAATCCCCCTTCAAAGGGGGACTTCGATTCCCCTAAATCCTTCTTTAACCAGGACTATAAGTATTTCATGGAGGTCATGATGGAATTTTGGACGCGTCTGTTGAACGTCGTCTTGGCGATCGCCATCGGTTGTGGCGGTGTGATTGGGCTATTTTATTTAGCCAATCTTGCGATTAATGCCCTGCCGAAACCCTGGAATCAGCGGTTGTTGCCATGGGTTTATATTTCTCCGGCATTATTGTTGCTGTCTGCTTATTTGATTTTGCCGACGGTGCAAACTTTTTATCTAAGCTTTTTAGATGGGCGATCGCAAAACTTTGTCGGACTCAAAAACTATATTTTTGCCTTCACGGATCGGGCAATGTTAATTGCCTTTAAAAACAATTTACTCTGGCTTGTCTTGGTCACGGGAATCAGCGTCAGTTTAGGGTTAATTATTGCCGTTTTAGTCGATAAAGTGCGCTATGAACCAATTATTAAATCCCTGATTTTCTTGCCGATGGCAATCTCCTTTGTGGGGGCGAGTGTCATCTGGAAATTTATGTACGCCTACAAACCCGCTGGCGATGATCAGATTGGGGTTTTAAATGCACTGCTGGTGAATTTTGGCTTTGAACCTGTGGGCTGGGTTGTGGAGCAATCGGTAAATAATTTTGCCCTAATTGCAATCATGATTTGGCTTTATACAGGCTTTGCGATGGTGATTTTATCTTCGGCGGTGAAAGGGATTCCCGAAGAAGTCATCGAGGCGGCGCGGATTGACGGGGCAAATAGCTGGCAAATTTTTTGGCGAATTACGATCCCGATGATCCGCTCAACAATCCTTGTCGTCAGTACCACGATTATTATTTTGGTCTTAAAAGTATTCGATATTGTCTTTGTGATGACAGGAGGAAATTATGGTACGGAAGTGATCGCCAGTCGCATGATTAAAGAGATGTTTAATTATCGAAATTTTGGGCGCGGTAGTGCGATCGCCATCGTGCTTTTAATTTTAATTATCCCAGTAATGATCAGTAATATCCGACGGTTTAGAACACAGGAGAAGTTACGCTGATGGCACAGCAAAAGCAGACTCAATTTTGGCAAAAAACACCAATTCATATTTCGTTATTGGCGATCGCTTTTATTTGGACATTGCCATCGGCGGGGTTATTGATTAGCTCTTTTCGGCGGCGGGATGCGATGTTGGCGACGGGCTGGTGGACAATTTTTCAGCATCCCTTTGAACTGACCCAATATCACATCGGCAATTATGTGGATGTACTGCAATCGGAGGGCATGGGCCAGGCTTTTTTTAATAGTTTGACGATCGCCATTCCCGCGACCGTGATTCCCATTGCGATCGCCTGTTTTGCCGCCTATGCCTTTGCATGGATGGAATTTCCGGGGCGACAATTTTTGTTTATCGTGGTGGTTTGTCTGTTGGTGGTGCCGCTGCAAACGACCCTGATTCCCATTTTGCGGGCTTATCGAGATTTGGGTTTATCCAATAGTTTTCTGGGGGTGTGGCTTGCCCATGCGGGGTATGGCTTGCCCCTGGGGATTTACCTGTTGCGTAACTATATTGGTGAGTTGCCACGGGATTTAATCGAAGCGGCGGCGGTGGATGGGGCGTCCCACCTGAAGATTTTTACGAAACTAATCGTCCCCCTCTCCATGCCGGCGATCGCCTCCTTTGCCGTCTTCCAATTTCTCTGGGTTTGGAATGATTTGCTCATCGCCCTCGTTTATTTAGGCACCACCAATGATGTCGCCCCCGTCACAATCCAACTGAGTAATTTAGTCGGGTCACGGGGTCAAGATTGGCACCTGCTCACCGCTGGGGCTTTTATCTCGATGATCGTTCCCCTCGGTGTGTTCTTCAGCCTACAACGTTACTTTGTGCGGGGAATTTTAGCAGGTTCCGTAAAATCCTAGTCCTTTTCCTTTGTCCACACCGGATGTTGGAACAGCGCGAGGATTGTTTTCGCACCCCGCAACTGGTTAGAGGTGGGCAGATGTCCCCTCGGCGCATCTAGATTCCAGATAAATGCTTTGGGATAGCGTGCCCAAATCCGCCCATCTCGCCAGGCGATTTTTTCCCAGAGGGCATTAAAGTCCTTACCGAGGGAATTCCATAATTTGCGCTGTACCGAGAAGCCAAATTTACCCCCAGAATAAACCTGCCATAGCTGATCGAGGGTGAGCAGATCCTCGTCTGGAAACCGTTCCACTTCCGTGAAATAGAGCCACTTACGCTTGACGGCGGATTCCCCAGCGAGCTCACACATTTTCTGGAGGGTTAGAATATCCGCCTCCAGAAACTCCTCTTCGATCAATTTGTCTTGAATGATTTGGTAGTCAATATCTCGCGCTGACTTGAGTTCAACGACCCCCTCCGGAAATTCTTGCTGCATAAACAGTAAATTTTCGGCGGTTTGATTCTGGGTGAGCACTTGGCAAATTCTCCCCATGACAGGGGTCGCCGCCTGGCCCTCTTGCGCCAGCAAAAATTCTCTCAAGCAAGCAAAACCAGCATCCCCTTGATCAATCAGTTGGGGGATTTTTTCGAGCTGCTTTTTCGCCGATAATGCCGAAAATTCTTGCAGTAAATCGCTGGTTGCCTCCATGTAAATTGTGTCTCCCCAATGTGTTGCGTCAAAAATGTTGTGATGGATGTAGTGCGTAGGCGATCGCCGTCAAAATCACTATTGAGTCAAGCAGAGCGATAAGGCTCTACCCAGTTAGACGGAAATCACCATCAAACCAGACTATCACAGGACACAGTAGGAAATATTGACTCTTGCTTAAGAATCTTGTTCACAACACTGTAAACTGCCTGACTTTTAGAGGCTATTTGTAAAGTAAATGAATTTCTTGGTTTGCCCCCTAAATCTCCTCACTAAAGCTCCTCACTAAAGCTCCGGCAAAATGGGGGACTCTGATCCCAATTGATTGACCGAAAATCTCCCCCAGACTGGGGGCTGGGGGCTTTATAAGTCAGCTCTTAGTCTTGCGTCGAGGAGGTATCCACTGGTTTTTCATAGCCATTTTCGTAGGCAAACCGTACCAATTGAGACCGATTCTCAAGCCCTAACTTACTCAAGATACTACTGAGGTGGGTCTGTACCGTGCGTGGACTCACATAGAGATGCTCACTAATTTGCTTATTTGTCCAACCCTGGACGGCCTCCCCAAAAACACGCATCTCAGCGGGGGTTAGCGGGAGTGGCTCTGGGGCTTGCTTCATCTGTTCAATGTTAGCCTGGGCAGCGAGTCGTTGCATTTCTGCTTGGATTTCCTCTGACCTGGCTAGTTGACGCTCAATTTTGGCCAACAACTCTTTCATTTCAAAAGGTTTGGCGATGTAGTCGTCCGCCCCCGAAAAATGCCCCTCAATGCGGGCCTCTAAATCCGTCTGACTCGACAAAAATAAGAATGGAATTAACTGCCCTGTCGGTTGGGAACGAATATACCGGCAGAATTCAAAGCCATCCATTTCCGGCATGCAAACATCAGAAACGATTAAATCTGGTTGAAACTCAAGCCAAATATCGAGTCCCTGCTTGCCAGAAAAAACGACCTCGACGATATACCCAGCTTGCGTCAGTAAGTTTTCTAAAATCTTTTGCAAGATAGGATCATCATCAATTACGAGAATCCGTTTCATGAACCTGCACCCGCTGAAAGTAAACATGTTGGAGTTTGCCCAGCAATACTCCGGAGGGTTTGATCCCACCTTTAAAAAACGCAATCAAACCAAGGGTATTACGAATACCGAACAACATGGGAGGTTGTTTTGTAACCGATCTACAGATTTATTTACAATTTTTTGTAAACTATGGGGAGTGTCAATTGCTTCTCAGTTCAATTTTGCGCCCCAGGGACGCCAGGAGGTCAGCGCCAGTTATGAAAATTAGGCTCAAGCCAGAAGAATATCTATTGTGGGGTCATGGGTTGGCCATGGCCTTTGGTTTAGCGGGCTTACTGCTTGTTTTACCAAATGCCAATTTCATTGCCAGCTTGCCAGATTTTGGCCAGGTTGCTTTTCGTCTCTCGATGGCCAACGGTGGTGTGATGTACATGCTCCTGGGGATGGCTGCCGTCACTGTTTATGCTTATCGCCTGTTGGGAAAGAAATATTTGTTGTCTTTTCTGGTGCCAGCGCTGGCGGTGTCGGTGTCAGCGGAACTAATGGGCACCAGTACGGGATTTCCGTTTGGGGCGTATCACTACACCAGCGGTTTGGGCTACAAGATTGCGGGGTTAGTTCCCTTTACCATTCCTCTATCCTGGTTCTACCTGGGCTTTAGTAGTTTTCTGATCGCGCGGGTGGGTTTGCAAAAATATAATTTGCCCCGTTGGGTGTATTTTCTGGCGGCGATCGCCCTTGGGTCTTTACTGCTCACTTCTTGGGATTTTGTTTTAGATCCGGGCATGAGCCAAACCGCTGTGCCTTTCTGGGAATGGGAAGTAGTGGGGCCATTTTTTGGGATGCCCTATGAAAATTTCTCCGGTTGGTTCGGGACAGGTTGTGTGTTTATGGGCATTGCCAGCCTGTTTTGGGGCAAGCAACCGCTTAATCTTTCCCGGGAACAATTGATGCTGCCCTTCGCGATGTATCTCTTGAATTTCGGTTTTGCGATGATGATGAGCATTGGTGGCGGCATTTATCCCCCCATTCTGTTGGGGATTCTGCTGGGCTTGGCACCAATTACCGTGCTGTACTTCAGCATTCCCAAAGCGAGCCAATCAACGACGACGATGCCGGTAGTAGATACCACGACTGGAAAAATGCCAGTGGGTGCTGGTCGTTAACTACTTTTTCGTATCGCCCCCATAATTCAAAACTGGGGGTTTTTTGTGTTTATTTTTAGTTGGAAATTACTTAAGTTATGGATTTTTCCCCGGTATGGATCGGTGGTGTTTGCTTGTTGGGGCTACTCATTCAGGGTAGTGGGGCCTTGATTGTCCTGGCGCGGTTGATGAAGGGGGCCGTGCGGCGATCGCCTTTGACACCGAAGCCCTCCCATTCGAACAATTTGGCTGCGGTGACGGTGGTGGTGCCGAGCCTCAACGAAGCAGAACGGATCCAACCCTGCCTGGATGGACTAAGTCAGCAGAGCTATGAAGTGCGAGAAATCCTCGTCGTTGATAGTAATTCCACCGATGGCACCAGGGAAAAAGTTTTAGCGCAAGCCAAGGCTGATCCTCGGTTTCGGTTATTAACGGATGATCCGCTGCCCCAGGGTTGGGTGGGCCGTCCCTGGGCGTTGAATTGGGGCTTTGAGCACAGTTCGCCAGACAGCGAGTGGATTTTAGGAGTGGATGCCGATACCCAACCGCAACGGGGCATGATCGCCAGTGTGTTGCAGGCCGCCGAGGAGGAAGGGTTTGATTTGGTTTCCTTGTCGCCCCAGTTTATTTTGCGATCGCCGGGGGAATGGTGGTTACAACCGGCCCTGTTGATGACCCTACTCTTTCGCTTTGATGTGGCGGGGATTCGCCAGCCGGATCAAGACAGTGTGATGGCCAACGGGCAATGTTTCCTCTGTCGGCGTAAGGTATTAGAAAAAGTCGGGGGCTACCGTTCGGCGGCGGGATCGTTTTGTGATGATGTGACCCTGGCAAGAAATATTGCGAAGGCGGGTTATAAGGTTGGTTTTCTCGATGGGGCGAAAATTATTAAAGTCAGAATGTACGAAGGGATGCGCGAAACCTGGGACGAATGGGGGCGATCGCTTGATTTAAAGGATGCCACTTCCCAGACGGAACTCTGGGGGCAACTATGGCTGCTGACGATGGTGCAAGGCTTACCGATTCCCTTAACGATGCTGCTGTTTGGGGGCCTCGAAGAAGGTCTAAGCAACCCCTTTTTGTCTAGCTGGTTAGGCTTAAATGTCTTTTTGCTCCTGGTGCGCTTTGGGATGCTGTTGGCCATTTCCGGTTCTTACGACCGCCAATTTAGCGAGGGAAAAAGTGCTTTATTGTTTTGGCTATCGCCCTTGGCCGATCCCTTTGCAGTGGCGCGGATTTTCCTGTCAGCCCGAAGAAAACCCAAGGCTTGGCGGGGGCGTGTGTACGGCTAAAAACGGTATGATATCTCTGTTTTGTTCTTGGCAATAGGTGAAAAAATGGCGATCGCATTACCGAAAAAAATCATGTTGTTGGGTTCTGGAGAACTGGGGAAAGAAGTGGCGATCGCCGCCCAACGCTTAGGCAATACCGTGATTGCAGTTGATCGCTATGACAATGCCCCAGCGATGCAAGTGGCCGATCAACGGGAAGTCATTTCGATGCTCGATGGGGCTGCCCTCGAAGCTGTGATCAAAAAACATCAACCGGATCTGATCGTGCCGGAAGTGGAAGCGATTCGCACCGAAAAGCTCCTTGAACTTGAGCAAGCTGGTTACACTGTCATTCCCACCGCCGCTGCCACCAACTTCACCATGAACCGCGATCGCATCCGGGATCTCGCCAGCGAAGAATTAGGTTTACGCACCGCCAAATACGCCTACGCCACCAACCTCGAAGAACTCAAAACCGTGGCCCAAGATATCGGTTTTCCCAACGTGATCAAACCCGTGATGTCCTCCTCGGGCAAAGGGCAATCCGTGGTGAACAACGCCGACGAATTAGAAGCGGCTTGGAATTACGCTATTGAGGGCGCTCGAGGTGACACCGCCAAAATTATCATCGAAGAATTTATCGATTTTGAAGTCGAGATTACGCTGTTAACCATCCGCCAGTGGGCAGGAGAAACGCTCTTTTGTCCGGCGATCGCCCATCGTCAAGAACGGGGCGATTACCAAGAATCTTGGCAACCCGTGGGTTTAACAGAATCCCAAGTAAAAGATGCCCAAGACATTGCCCGTAAAGTCACCGATAAACTCGGTGGCGCTGGCATTTTTGGCGTGGAATTTTTTATCACCAAAGATGAAGTCATTTTCTCTGAACTATCGCCCCGGCCCCACGACACCGGCATGGTGACGCTCATCTCCCAGAATCTTAATGAGTTTGAATTACATCTCCGGGCGATCCTTGGCTTACCGATTCCCACGATTGAACTGCTGAGTCCGGCGGCTAGTGCGGTGATTTTAGCCGAGAAAAATAGCGATCAAATTACCTTTACAGGCGTTGCGGAAGCCTTGGCTATTCCAGACACAGATCTCCGTTTATTTGGCAAGCCTGATTCTCGTCCCTATCGTCGCATGGGGGTCGCCCTCGCCAAGGGGAAAGATGCCGCTGAAGCCCGCCAAAAAGCAACAACAGCCGCCGCCACAATCAAAATTGTTGAATCCCTCTAATTGACCGTTGTTTGACCGGGAAGGTTATTTGCGAGGGGAAGCCAATCTCGGCCGAGTTGAATCGTGATGTCAGAATTTAATACTCCGGTACTTTCTACCCGCACTTCCCCAAAACCCAGGTTCGCGCGAATTTCGGAAGCTGCGAGGTCATCGCCTTTTTGGGCCACGATGCGTGTGCTTTCCAAGGGTTCTGACCAGTCCTGGGCGATACTGACCCGACTATAACCTGTTTCATTTAAATGCTGAAGGAGCGATCGCACCGCTTGGGGGTTGCCGGTACTGTCTTGGATTGCAATGCGAACATTCCCAGGAGAGAGAAAATCTAAATTGCTCGCGTAATCGGTTTGCAAGTCAAAATGCTGGGCCATGACCCGACTAATGCGGCTGCGGTGGGGTAACCAATAGCTCGTGCTGCCGTTTCTGCCATCGCCACTAAATTCCCCTGGGAGCATCACCATCTGAATATTACTGCGGTCGATCTGAGAACCAAAGCCAGCGAGGGCAATCAGTTCTTGCACGCTCATGTTCGTATCAATGTGGGATTGAATAATCGACATTACCTGGGGAAATTTCACCAAGGTACTGGGGGTTAAGCCTTGCTCTAGAACGGCACGGATCAACGTTTGTTGGCGTTGGACGCGACCAATATCCCCATATTCGTCGTAGCGGAACCGGAGAAATTGGAGGGCTTCGTCGCCATTGAGGTGCTGTTCCCCTTCCTTGAGGTTGATGTAGAGGCGCTGGCTATCGTCCTGGTATTTCATGTCCTTGGGGACGTAGACAGTGACCCCACCGAGGGCATCGATGAGTTTGCCAATGCCCTGGACATTGACGCGGATGTAGCGGTCAATTTCGACGCCACCCAGGAGATCACTTACGGTTTTGGCGGTGAGGACAGCACCACCGTAGGCGTTGGCATGGTTAATTTTCGAGAGGCCGTAACCTTCGATATTAGCCTGGGTATCCCGGGGAATAGAGAGGATTGACAATTGTTTGTCAGCAGGGTCAAAACGCAGCAATAGCATGGTATCGGCCAGCCCCTCAAAGGAATTGACGAGGGCATGGTAACCGAGATCTTCACTGGTACCGTCGTCCACTTCAGAGGTGAGCACTTTTGTCCCTAGCAGCAGGATATTTACAGGGCGCGTCAGTTCTGGTAAGCGGAGGGATTGTTTGGCGATCGCCTCATCCTGGGAAAAGACATTGAGTTCTTCCGGGGCGATGGGGGTTTGGCGGAGGGGTGTGGAGGAAAGAGACACCGCCAGTAAAGCACCCGCCGTAGCAGACACAATCGAAACGCCCGTCAAACCGCACCAAATCATCAACCAGTGCCAGGTTGAAAGGGGCCGCCGTTTTTTCGTAGGCGACTTCTGAAACAGGTTCGCTTTAGCGTTTTTTTGTTTTTGGGTTGCTTTGGCCGATAGACGTTGATTTGCTAGGGATGATTTTGTTGCAGGCACAGGTTTCCTCACACCGGAAAGACCACACTAAAAATTGCGGGACGAAATACTTTGATAGCTATGCTAAACCAGAGGTTCCACTTTTGGTGAGTTTTACTTGAGAAAATACTCCTCGAAATTGTCAGCCACCGGGTCAGTGCTTGTTGGGGTTGTTTTAGCGGATTTTTGCCAAACACGCACCATCAAAACAAAGCAACCGAGAAAATATCCAGACGTCAAGAGGGCATTGAGATACATCACCCGAAAGCCTCCGATGCCTGCCAGATGCCCGCTCCCCCAGCCTAACCCCAGGTAGAGACTTAGCCAGCTCAGCATTAGCATAATGGCCTGGCGACTGATCTGTTGTTCACGGCGATCGCCTTTAGATCCATAGAGCTGCCATAATGCCGGAAAAAAACCGAGGATTGGCACCAAATAGAGGTAAAGACGTAATTGCCGCAGACGATTTTCACCAAGGCGATCGCCAAATTCAGACATAGATCTCGACTCCGCAGGGACTACATCAATCCTAGCTTAAGTCTTAATTACACAGCCTTTCCCAGCGACATAGCACCGAATCTAACAACGTCGTTGACCATCGGGCATGATTGCCCCCTGCAAATTGACCCGTCCCAAAGCAACCCCTTCTAGGTTGGCATTTTCTAAGTTACAACCCTGGAGATTTGCCCCCCGGAGCAGACAGCCCCGCAGATTTGCCCCCACCAGAGACGCCCCGGTGAGATCACTATGGCTCAGATCTGCTCCCCGAAGATTTACCGTATCTAAGTCAGCCCCTACCAGATTGCTATAGGCCAGATTACTCCAGCGCAGATCGGTTTTACGGAGGGTTGCCCCCTGGAGATTTGCCCCAAATAGATAGCTGTGGTGGAGGTGGGCTTGGGTCAAATCTGCGCCCATAAGTTTAACTTTATAAAGCTGTCCCTGACCGACTTCCGCCTCAAATAAATTGGCTTGGCTGAGATCCGCTTCGTTGAAACTCACTTCATTCAGGTTTGTTTCGCTTAAATTAGCGCGATGCAGTTGGGCTTGGCTGAGGTTTGCCCCCAGGAGACTGCTGTAGCGGAGATTGGCACCGATCAAATTGGTGTGGTAGAAATTGACCCCCTGCAAACAACATTGACGCAAGTCCGCCCCGATCAAGTTGGCAAAACTGAGGTCGGCCCCCGAAAAATTACTATTGGCAAAGTGGCCATTACTGCCGTTGACAGACTGCAAATTGGCATCCAGAAGGTGCAGCGATTCCCCCTGGGCACTACTCAGATCGGCTTGTTGGAGGTTAGCGGCAATCAAACGACTGTGGTCAAGGAGACATTGGGACAGATTACAGCGACTGAGATCTATCCCCCGCAAGTTAAGTCGGCTCAGGTTGCCGTGACTCAAGTCAGGGATCACTGAAGGGTTAGCTTGCCGCCATTGGAGCCAGGCCAGGGTGCCTTGTTTGAGGATAGTGAGCGGTTGAGATGCCATGGTTCGTTTCAGAATTATTCTTGACGCTGGGTTGCTTGGGGTCGGCCAGGGGCATAGGCGATCGCCGCCAGGGCGGCCTGGGAACCCGCAATAATGTCCCGCTCTTCACCCCCAAGATAAACCCGGCCAAAACTCCCCACGGCCGTCACCTGAAGAATATTAATTTGGGCATATTTTTCCGCCTCATTGGCTGCGAGGGCGGCATAGGCTGCGGGTTGAACTTCCAGCACGTAGAGGGTTTGACCCGCCAACAACATTTGTCCCCGTCGATTGCGGTTTACCAATTGGGCCTGGTGGGCGTCAATGTTGCGAATAATTTGGCTAGAGACCACCTCTGGTTTGAGACAATCCTTAGCCGTGACCCCCAGGGAATCGAGGATTGCTTGGCCCGCGGCCTTGGTTTCCCCTTGGCGGGGCGAGTGAATTTCGAGTAGCCCATACAAACGTTCGACAAACTGTACCCCTGGGCGCACGGAGGTGGATTTGAGGGCCACATCGGTAATGCGGTTAATTTCGATGCCTGGGGACACTTCAATCCAGAGGGATGAGTCTCCTGGTAGGGGGAGAAATCCAAGGGCGACCGTCCCAATGTAGGATGCGTGTTGCGGTTGCAGGCTATCGAGATAAACATAGCTGCGCAGTTCAATGCCCAAGATTGTCTCCCTGTATTGTCTGGGTTTACTGGCTTAAAAGTTTACCCCACTTTCAGGTCTTTTCTGGGAACGATTAGGCGGCTAGGGCGAACTGATTTTGCTTTTCGGGGGCCAGACGCTCAAAGGCATTGGTCATAAAAGGCGATCGCTCAAACTGGGCCGCGTGGATTGGCCGACTAAAGACAAACCCTTGGATTTCGTCGCAGTTAAATTGTTTGAGAAATTCCAATTCTTCCTGGCTTTCTACCCCTTCTGCGGCGACTTTAATTTGGAGCTTATGGGCCATGCTGATAATGGCACTAATAATCACGGCATTCGCGGGGTTGCTGTGGATTTTCTGAATGAAAGAGCGGTCGATTTTGACCTTATCAAAACAGGCATGCTGGAGGTAGCTCAGGGCAGAGTAGCCAGTCCCAAAATCATCAAGGGAAATTTGTACACCCAGGGTTTTCAAGGCCTTGAGACGACGGAGGGAGCCATCTCCATAGCCGACGAGGGTACTTTCAGTGAGTTCGAGTTCGATGTCTTGGGGTTGAAGTTGATGTTCGATGATGATTTGACTAAGGCGTTGGTGTAAATCTAATTGGGCAAATTGTCGGGCAGAAAGATTAATGGACATGGTGAAATTTTTCAGTCCAGTCAGTTGCCATTGGCGCAGTTGACGACAGGCTTCTTGGATTACAAATTCACCAATAGGAATGATTAACCCTGTTTCTTCGGCGAGAGGAATAAATCGAGCAGGAGAAATAAGACCGTGATCGGGATGAAACCAACGTAATAGGGCTTCGGCACCAGTGAGCTGACCTGTTTGGATATTGATTTTGGGTTGGTAGACTACTTCTAGTTCATTCTGGGCGATCGCCTTGCGTAATTCTGTTTCTAAAGAAAGGTGGTTCGAGCGCCCGATATTAAAGGCCATGGAGAAAAATATCGATTGGTGCCCTCCCTGGTCATGGGCGCGCAACATCGCAGTGTGGGCGTTTTTCAGTAGGGTCGCCAAATTCAAACCATCGCGGCCATAGATTGCCATTCCAATACTGATACCAACGAAGGTTTCTTGGCCATGTTCTAAGGAAAAGGTTTGGGAAAATATCTCTAAAATTTTCTTGGCAACATTGGCGATCGCCTTTTTACTCGGGAGAGGATTAAGCACGACAGAAAACTCAAAACCATTGAGATGTGCTAATTCACCATACTGTTGAACAGCAGTCCGCAAGCGCTCTATGGCCTGGGCAAATAATCGATTTGCCACCTCATGACCCAGGTTTTCGTTCACCCGCTGGAATCGATCGAAAGTCAAACAAAATACGCCAATAAAAGACTTTTCACTGTGCTGTTGCTTAACGGATTGAAAAAAATTTTTTAAGTCAAATTGAGTAGGGAGAGCATTACTGGAAAACTGGGTATTCATCATCTTTTTTAATCCGTTTATCAGCGCAACAAAAATATGAGGAGTAATCGATAAGGAGAATAATGTTTTTCCCGAACAAAAACCCAATGAAATTTTCTGTGGACAATCTTATTTAGCCATCTTTCCCCAGGGAGAATTGTATTTAAAGTGACAATATGCCTGCAAGTACGGATGTAGGTACAGATATTTCGTTCCCGTGGATGATACTAGACTAGGCATCCATGATCGTTTTAAGACTATAGCGACTTTCCTAGAAACCAAGATTAAAGTATAGATATTAATTTTTTATTAAGGCTAGATAAAATATGCTCAAGTCTTTGCGTGGAAAAGCTTTTCTGGATTTTGCCAGGGGATGCTGACAGCGTTTTCATTCATTCTCCCCAAACCAGTTGGCACGTTAAAAGTCACTCTAAATATCGCTCAATATCGATAAATTTAACGAAAATCTCCTTGGGAAAATAGAATATTTTTTTAAGGTCTATTTGAAAAGTAATCTGTAGAATTGTGATTGTATTGTTGTGTAGCTATCAAGAAGTATGTGATGCCGACTAACTGCAAAAGAGAGCCCCATATAAATAAGTAGAAAATAAGTAAGTGATAAGAATTTTCTATAGACTTGCTACCGGAAGGAATCAGAGATGCTCTGGAGGTCTTACCGCGCCAAGGGATGATCTAACTCATTCAATTGTTTTTCTACTGCGGCGGCCCAGCCCTTAGCACCGGGATAGGGGGCGACTAACCAGCCTTGCTCTTGAATATGGGAAGCTAGCTTCGGGTTCACTCCTTCTGGCCCCGGTACGGCGATCACCACATCGACGGCTTCTAGTAAAGACAAATCATTGGGGCTATCCCCCAGGCCGAGGGTTTTGATGGGCGGTTGATCCGGATGGGCTTTTTGCCATGCCTGCTGGAGGAGTTGCACGGCGCGCCCTTTTCCGGCTCCCGCCCCCAAAAGATGACAGAAGCGATTCCCCACCAGGATTTGCAGACCAGCTTTTTTCGCTAAAGATTCTAACTGTGCTAAATCCGTTTGGGGCCGCAAAAAAGGTTCACTAAATTGGCGATCGCCCGCCTGTTTTAACGCTTCTAAGGGCAACTGCGTGAGATCCTGTAATGCCTCCAGACTTAAATCCCCAAACCCCGTCAAGGGTTCCCCAATCTGTTGGGCCAAATTCTGGAGGGATTGTCGCGCTTGGGCGTAGGAAATGCCGAGGGTAATGGTGGTGAGGGTGGCCTCGGTCGTCATCGCCACATCCAATTCTGAAAAATCAAACCGTGGATCGCCCGGTTCCAGGAAAATGCCGCTACCATTTTCCACAATAAATGGATCCTTTAACCCAAGGGACTCGCGCAGGTCAAGCACCTCTGCCTTCGTTTTGCTGGTGGTGGGAATGATCGGAATTCCCGCTTGTTTCAAGGTCTGGATTGTTGGTATCGCCGCATCGTAGCGATAGTCATCGTGGTTGAGGAGGGTGCCGTCGAGATCAGTGAAGCAGAGGAACATTGGTAATCCACGCAGTTTGATAGGGGGCTAGGGAAATGTCCGTTGTGCCTTCTTCTAACACAACTTGACCCAACAGATCCTGCCAGTCGTCGGTGCAAATGAGGTTTAAGCTTGCCACTGGGATGGTTGTGGGGCGATCGCCCAGGTTAAACAAACAGAAAATACTCTGGCGGCGATCGCGGCTCTGACGCCAAAAACCAAAGACTGCCGGACTCTGGAAATCAAGGGTATATTGGGTCGCGTTGGGATGGAAAGCAGGCTGCTGGCGACGGATCGCGATGAGTTTTATGAGTTCTCGCAAGACCCAAGCCTGGTCAGAGTCAGGATCAGTGAGCTTTTTCTGGAGCAGATCATAATCCCATTGGTGGCGGTTAATGCTGCGGTTATGGTTCGTCGCGGCTACCTTGGCATCATCATTAGGGGTCGCCAAAAAACTATGGATATAAAACGCCGGCACTCCCTCTAAGGACATCATGATCGCCTGGGAACAGAGGAACCGTTGCCGTTGCCAAGGGTCGGGGCCTGTGATGGTGCCTTTGAGGGCATCGAACAAAGAAATATTTAATTCATAGGGTTTTTCGGTGCCGTTGGGCAGACTACGGTAGCTGATCCTGGCCCCAAAATCGGCCATGGTTTTGATCAATTGCTCGAATTCTTGGCCTTCTAGAAGACCTTCGGCGGGACGGAGGCCAATGCCATCGTGGGAGGCGGTGAAATTAAAATAGGCGCAACCATCCTGGGCCGGGGGCATACTTTTCATCCAGGTTTTGAGGTGCCGGGCTTCGCCGCGAATCAATGCATTGAGGAGGAGAGGCGGCAGGCTGAAATTGTAGATCATGTGGGCTTCGTTGCCCTTGCCAAAATAACTGAGATTTTCCCGGTTGGGGACGTTGGTTTCGGTGATCAAAACGGTGCGCGGATAGGTGATGGCGAGGATCTCCCGGATCAATTGGATTACCAGATGGGTTTCCCGCAGGTGAATGCAGGCAGTTTGTAATTTTTTCCAGAGAAAGCCCACCGCATCGAGACGAATAAAGCGGATTCCATGTTGGCAGTAGCCCAAGAGGATATCGATAAACTCAAACAGAACGTCCGGATTGGCAAAATTGACATCTACTTGGTCGCGGCTAAAGGTTGTCCAGACGTGGCGATCGCCTTTTGTCGTGGCAAATTTACTTAAGAGAGGGCTACTGCGGGGCCGCACCACTAACTGGGTATCGGTATCTGGGGGCACCTCAATGAAATAGTCACAGCCGGGTTTTTCCTGGGCGAGGAACTGCTGAAACCAGTCTGATTCACTGGAGACGTGGTTGATCACAAGATCGGCCATCATTTCAAATTCGGCGGCGATCGCCTCAATGTCTTGCCAACTGCCCAACTGTGGATTGACCTGGCGGTAATCGATCACCGCAAAGCCATCATCGGAACTGTAGGGGAAAAACGGCAAAATATGCACACCGCTAATCACCCCCTGGAGCCGCTCCCGCAGAAAAATCAAAAGTACCTGGAGAGGATTGGGGCCATTATCCGCACTGGGTTGGTATAGGCTATCCCCGTAGGTAATCATCAGGGCTGTACTCTGATCCCATAAATCTTCGCTTCCCGCCGTCGCCATTAAATGGGGCGCAAGCACCCGCTCCAAGCGCGCAACTAACTCTGTAGGCGGATGGTTGGGATACAGGGTCGCAAAAAATTCATCAAGGCGATCGCCAAGACCTGCAATCTGGGGAATGGTCATAGGAGTAACAGGACAAACACGCTAATTTCACTCATCGAAGGATCTGCCGACTTCGCTTTTTTTAAAGCCCCAGGGCCTTATCACTACAGCATCAAAAGACATCATTTTAGAAATCAGTTTGATCTGCTTTTTCAGTATTTTCTTGGGGACAAAAAAACGACTGACTCACCCTTTACTCAAGTTAAATCTCAGCCTATCAACAAATGAAGCTGACATTGTAGTAATTTTTACGTCGCTTTAGATACGGCCAACCCCGCAAAATTGGGTTAATTTAAAGGCGAATTTTAAGATTTTCTTTTTATTTAGGTGACTAGCAATGGACTTTTGCCAAGAATTCATCACCACCATCCATGATCTTGATGCCGATCTGGATTACCTCGAAAAACGCCTGATGAATCTTCGTGAAATTTGCCCCATGGCGTTACTCATTCCTTCCCTTTACGAAGAGCTACAACGGCCTGCCCTCACCCGGATCAAAGAACATTTAAAAGGCTGTGCCTACATCCAAACGGTCAATGTTTGTCTCCACGCCGAAACCGTCGAACAATATCACCATGCCGTGATGTTTTTTAGCGAATTGCCCCAAAAAGTCAACGTCATTTGGACGAATGGGGCCCGGATTCGCGGCATTTTAGAAAAGCTGGCCCACCAAAATCTCAATCTCCTTGATTACATGGGCAAGGGTTGGGCAGTATGGCTGGGCCTTGGCCTGGCGTCCCTAGATGCCCGGGCGATCGCCCTCCATGACGCCGACATTGTCACCTTTGACCGTTCCCTGGTGGCCAAGCTGTTTTATCCCATCGTGGAGCCAGAATTTGGCATTGCCTATAACAAAGCCTATTACACCCGTCTCGGTCTCGAAAACCGAGCGATGAATGGCCGGGTTGTGCGCCTCTTTGTTGCGCCTCTGTTGGCAACCCTCGAAGATGTCCTGGGACGCAATGCCTATCTCCACTACCTCAAATCCTATCGCTATCCCCTCGCCGGTGAATTTGCCATGACCGCAGATCTGGCTTTAAATCTGCGCGTTCCCTGTGACTGGGGCATTGAGGTGGGGTTATTGGCAGAAGTTTATCGCAATGTAGCGCCGAAACGGGTGGCCCAGGTAGATCTGGGCTTCTTTGACCACAAACACAAAGCGGTAGGCAACAATCCCCAAGAAGGATTACAGAAAATGTGCACCGAAATTTTGTCTTCGATCCTGCGCACCCTGACAGAAACAGAGTCGATTGTTTTCTCTGAAGGGCACCAAATCGCGCTCCAGGTGAAGTTCCGCCGTGTGGCCCAGGATATGATCCGTCAATATTTTGTTGATGCGACCTGTAACGGTATTCCCTATGACCGCCACCGGGAAGAAATGACCGTCGAAAGCTTTGAACAAATCATTCCCTTGGCCTTTGATAAATATATGCACGAGCCGGCTGTGTACCGCATTCCCGATTGGACCAGGGCCTTGGCTGTGATGCCCGACCTCCGGGAGCAACTGATGGCAGCAGTAGAGGCGGATATGGCAGAAGTGCAGTTAGAGGCCACCATGCAGCGTTCGGAAATTCCCCCTTTAGAGATGGTTTAACTCCTAGGGCGATCGCCATTGCCGGGGGAGATCATGGGGGAGAGGATGCCGAAGACCACCACAATCGATACAATCTTTAAACACAGTTGTCGCCCTTACTCTCCCCATGTTGCGTGAATTTTTTCCCTTTATGATTCCCATCGAAGCCAGCACGATCGCCGGCGCTTGCCTCTGGGCCTTTGCCCTTTATATCGGTATTGCTCCGTTGCGGGAAGGGATCTTGAATGGTCTAGAGCGTTGGATGAACTGGGCCGAGCGATCGCTTTATTTTTCCGAAGAAGAATTTGAAAAGGACAAAGAAATTCGTGAATCCAAAAGTGCTTTTTCGGCCTCGCTCCTAAGTATTTTGCCCTTTTTGCTCTTTGGCGCCGGTTGCAACTTTGGAGTGGAGTGGAGCCTCGGCCACAGTTGGGCGATCAGTTTGGGCGTAATGGCCTGTGCTGGCTGTGGGGTGTATGAACTAGGGCGTTTAGATGGGGCACAGGGCAATGAAGAAGAATAAATCATTTCAATTCTCTAAATTATTTCGGTTACAGCGGTTTTGGGCATTTGTGGCGGCGATCGCCTTTACCTTAACTCTGCCCTCTGTCCTCACCGCCTGTAATCCCCAAGCCAGTAACGCCACGGGGGCAGGGGACAACCAAATTGTGATCAGCGTCCTCAGTGACCCAAAAACCTTTAACCCGGCCCTCTCGGCAGAGTCACCCAGTATTTTTGGTCTTACCTACGAAGGCTTAGTTTCCGAAAATCCCGTCACTGGAGAAACGGAGCCCCGGCTTGCCGAATCCTGGGAATTTTCCGAAGATCAACTCAGCTTGACCTTTACCCTGCGGGACAATCTGCAATGGTCTGACGGGGAACCCCTCACCGTTGATGATGTTGTCTTTAGCTATAACCAGATTTATCTCAACGAAAAAATCCCCACCAATTCCCGTGATGGCCTGCGGGTGGGCATTGCCGGGACTTTACCGACGGTGGAAAAAGTAGGCGATCGCCAAGTGAAATTCACGATCACCGAACCCTTTGCGCCTTTCCTCAACAATACAGCCCTGGAAATTCTGCCAGAACATGTCCTCCGCGAAAGCGTTGAGCAGACCGACAGCGAAGGCAATCCCCTCTTTTTGGGTACCTGGGGCGTCAGCACGCCACCGCAAGATTTAGTTTCCAGCGGCCCTTACCAGTTGATTAACTATGCCGTGGGCCAGCGCTTAATCTTTCAGCCCAATCCCTACTACTGGCAAACCCCCAAACCCTACGTGGATCAAATCGTTTGGCAAATTGTCCCCAACACCGACACCACCTTGCTGCAATTCCGGTCTGGTGACTTGGATGTTACAGGGGTCAGCCCAGATTATTTTTCGCTCCTGAAACGGGAAGAAGATCGGGGCGAATTTACCATCTACAACGGCGGTGAAGCCTACGGCACGAGTTTTATTTCCTTTAATCTCAATACCGGGAAGCGGGACGGTAAACCCCTCGTCGATCCCATTAAGTCGAAATGGTTTAACAATCTGAAGTTTCGCCAGGCTGTGGCCTATGGCATTGATCGCCAGCGCATGGTGAATAATATTTACCGAGGTTTAGGGGAAGTGCAACATTCGCCGATTTCAGTGCAATCTCCCTTCTACAACGACCAGGTGCAAACCTACGATTACGACCCGGACAGGGCCAAGGCGCTCCTCGAAGAGGCGGGCTTTTCCCACAACGCCCAGGGGCAATTAATTGATGCCGACAATAATCCGGTGCGTTTTTCTTTGATTACCAATGCGGGCAACAAAATCCGTGAGGCGATGGCCACCCAAATTGAGCAGGATCTCGAAGCCCTGGGGATGCAGGTGGACTATAGCCCGATTGGTTTTAATATCCTCGTCGATAAGTTGAGCAATTCCCTCGATTGGGATTGTTTCTTGTTGGGTTTAACAGGAGGAAATGAGCCTAATGGTGGTGCCAATGTGTGGTTTCCCGACGGTAATTTGCATATGTTTAACCAAGCAGCACGGCCAGGTACCACACCTCTGACCGACCGGGTGATCAATGATTGGGAACAGGAAATTGCGGATCTCTACATCCAAGGGGCCCAGGAGCTGGATCTCGACAAACGTAAGGAGATTTATGCTAAAACCCAAGAACTCGCAGCGGAATATTTGCCGTTTATCCATCTGGTGAACAATTATTCCCTCGCGGCGGTGCGTGACAAAATTGAAGGGGTGCAACATTCGGCCCTGGGTGGCCCCCTCTGGAACCTTGAAGACTTAACGATTGCGGCTGAAATTAAGGAGTAAAGATCGATGACGACCCTCACCATGCAACAGATTACCGATGCCCTCCAAGGGGCGATCGCCACCCATCAAGAGGCTGTGGACTACCTAGAAATTCGGGTGCAGCAGAGTGAATCTACCAGTCTGGCCTTCCGGGGGGCGCAGTTCGACGGCAGTAACCGTAGTTTTGCCCTCGCCGGCGGGATTCGGGCCTGCCACCAGGGGGGTTGGAGTTTTGTCACCTTCAATGGCCTTGCCGAATTAGGCGATCGCGTTGCTGAAGCGGTTTCCCAAGCGAAACTTGTGGGGAAAGAATCGACCCAACTCGCTCCCAGTGGTGCCATCGAAGACTATGTGCCGGTAGAGATTAAAACCGACCCCCGCACTATTTCCCTTAAGGAAAAACGGGATCTGCTGGCGAAATACAATCAAATTTTGCTGGATTATGACCCCCGGATTCAAACCACCATGGCGAGCATCAGTGACAGTTTTGTCACCACCTACTTCGTCAACTCCAACGGCAGTTGCATCATCCAAGAACGCCTCGATGTTAACGGTAGATTTGGGGCGATCGCCAGGGGCGAAGATGGGGTTGTCCGCCAGGGGTTTGAATCCATTCATTCCCGCTGTGATTTTGATGTGCTCCTTGGGATTGGCGATCGCGTTAAAGGTGCAGCCGAAAGAGCCATCCGCCAACTAGAAGCCAAACCCGTCAAAGGCGGCCAATATACTGTTGTCCTTGATCCTTACCTCGCAGGGGTTTTTATCCACGAAGCCTTTGGCCACTTATCCGAAGCAGATTTTGTCTATGAAAATCCCCGGATGCAGGAGTTGCTCACTATCGGTAAACCCCTCGGTATTTCCCAACTGAATGTGATCGATGATGCCACCCTTCCTGATCTGCCCGGCACGATGAAATACGACGACGAAGGGGTGCCCGGTCAGCGTAAATATCTCATCAAAGACGGTGTGCTTACCCAGCGACTCCACTCCCGGGAAACCGCCGGCAAAATGAGCGAAGCCCCCACAGGTAATGCCCGCGCCCTACAAGCTTCTTATCCGCCCCTGGTACGCATGACGAATACGGCGATTGAGCCCGGCGATACCCCCTTTGCAGAAATGATCCAAGATATCGAAGAAGGGGTTTATGCAGTGCGGATGATTGGCGGCCAAACCAATGGGGAAATGTTTACCTTTGCGGCGGCAGAAGGCTACATGATCCGTGATGGCAAAATCGCCGAACCCGTTAGTGATGTCACCCTTTCTGGTAATGTCTTCCAAACTCTGAAGGACATTGAGGCGATCGGTAACGACACCCTCTATACCAACGGCGGCTGTGGTAAAGGTGGCCAAGGAGGATTACCTGTCAGTGTTGGCGGCCCTCACTTGCGCATTAAAAATGTTGTCGTCGGTGGCCGGTGACATCCTCCCGACGCTGACCCTAAGAGCACACCACGGGCTTCCCAACCAAGATCGCTCTTGAGTATTCCTGCCCCACGCCACTTATCTAGGTCATCGACCCCCGACAGACCGGCTTGGCAGGCGGTTTTCATAACGGTATTTTGGAACTAAGAGGGTGCGGCATTGGGAACAATAATTGTGTTGAATCGGATTGAAGCTGGAGCAAGCAGGGTTGAGGCAGATGGATTGCTGCATAGCTTGGGGACATAGATGCTAGATTTACACCTAAGATTATAGAAACACTGTACTGTTCCGAAGACAGACCTGAAAATTTTCTTTGAAGGCGACTTGTACAATGGAATGGCTTGGATGCTTTTTTAGGATTTGGGGCCGCCCATGTTTTCCCAGTTACCCACCGATAACCGCGAATTGAATTGGTTTACCCTCACGGAGGCGATCGCCAAACGTTTCGACGCAGAATACCAAAACCAAAGGCCCGATCTTCCCGACGAAGTACAAGCCCTGCCTATTTTCCTCGACTGGCAATCCGGCAAACTCCAGAACCGCGTTACCTCGAAATTTTGGGAATTAGCCCAACCGAAGAAAAATCAACATTGCCTCGATCTAGGTTGCGGGATCAGCTTTTTGATCTACCCTTGGCGCGACTGGAATGCTTATTTTTATGGCCAAGACATCAGCAAAGTTGCCACAGAAATCCTCCAATCCCGCGCCCCCCAGCTCAATTCCAAACTCTTTAAGGGCATCTCGAACAAACCTGCCCATCACCTCGAAAGCTACCAGGACAGTTTTTTCGATTTGGCGATCGCCACCGGATTTAGCTGTTACTATCCCCTGGCATATTGGGAAACCGTATTAGAACAAGTCCAGCGTGTCCTCAAACCAGGCAGTTTTTTTGTCTTTGATGTGATTGACCCAACCCAAGACATGGCCGAAGACTGGTCAATCCTCGAAACCTACCTGGGCGCCGAAGTATTCCTCGAAAATCTCAACGACTGGCAAGCCCTGATCAAAAAATCCGGGGCCAAAATCATCAAAGAACAATCTGGCGAACTGTTCCATCTCTACAAAATTCGCTGGTAATTTGATAGAAACAGCCCATTATCATTTTGACCATTGGCTGTTTGTCGGGTCAGTGAGAAGATAAAAAGCGTGGCTTATCAAGGACTGTGGGAAATGTTTAAGCGGATTATTCTCCTTATTGTTTTGGCATTGGGCCTGTGGAGTTGTGGCGATCGCCTCGATGCCCGTCTCGCCAGTGATCTCAATCGCGAACCGACGCCCGTCACCACCCAAGCACTCACAGAAGTGGCGACTCCTAGCCTCATTACCGCACTGCGCCAAGAATTAGACCAATACCAACCCCAGGTCAAAATTCTCAGTCCCCGTCCCGACGAAACCTTTGACAGCACCACCATCGACGTCCAGCTCCAGGTCAATGACCTACCCATTTTCAAAGACGAAGAACTAGGCATGGGGCCGCACGTTCACCTGTTTGTCGATGACCAGCCCTACATTGCCGTCTATGACACCAGCAAGCCCGTCACCCTCGAAAACCTCAGTCCCGGTAGCCACCTGATCCGCGCCTTTGCCTCCCGTCCCTGGCACGAAAGCTTTAAAAACGAAGGTGCCTACGCCGAAACCACCTTTAATATTTTCACCAAGAGCAATAATAATATTCCCGATTTCCAACAGCCCCTGCTTACCTATAGCCGTCCCCAGGGAACCTATGGTGCCGAGCCGATCATGTTGGATTTTTATCTGACCAATGCCCCACTCCATTTCATTGCCCAGGCCGACAATAGTGACGATGTAAACGACTGGCGCATCCGGATCACCATTAATGGTGAGAGCTTTATTCTCGATGACTGGCACCCCATCTACCTCGAAGGCTTTAAAAAAGGCGAAAACTGGCTCAAACTGGAATTTATCGATGACCAAGGGGAACTGCTAGAAAATATCTACAATAGCCCTGTCCGCGTCATTAACTACGATCCGAAGCTCAACGATACCCTGGCCAAGCTCGTCCAAAATAAACTCTCCCTCAGAACCGCGAAGCGTCTCGTTACCACCAAGCCTCTCACCCCTGAAGTAGAAACCACCACCCCGGAAGAAACATCAGAGCCAGCACCAACCGTTGTTCCGGAAATTGATGAACCCATGCCCGCAGCAGAAACAGAAGTAGCTCCTGCTGTAGAAAAAACGTTACCAACACTAGAAGAAGAAGTAACACCAGAGACGGAACCCATCCCCTCTCCTGATGCGCCTGAGACAATGCCAGCCGAGGCAGAAGAACCTGCTGCCACCGTCGAGGAGGCAAGCCCCAGTCAATCTGAGTCATCTTTGGAAGTTAAGCAACCCGATCTTCCGCCAGAGATTGATGAAGAGGTCGCTCCCACCACAGCTCCAGAGATCGAAGCCCCACAACCAACCGCACCGGAATCTGAAGTAGAACCAGAAATATCGTCTCCCCCGGAAACCACTGAAAGCGCTCCTGAGCCAGAGGTTGAGCCAAGCCCCACTGTGCCAGAATCGGATATTTCCCCAGAGACAGATCCCCTAGAACAAAGCACCAATGATCTAGAGTCTCCGGAAATTCAGTTGTTCCCGGAGTAACCTAGAAGCGATCTTGATCATCATTAATAACTAATGACGAAAAAAATTGCGTTTCTCGGCATGGGGGTCATGGGGGCACCGATGAGCCTCAACCTCCAGAAAAAAGGTTTCCAAGTCACGGTTTGGAATCGTTCCGCTGCCAGTCCTCATTTAGCTAGGGTGGCCACAGCGGGTTTGCCCGTTGCCCCGGCGATCGCCACTGCGGTAAACGATGCAGATTACATTTTTAGTTGTGTGAGCGATGTCCCCGACGTGAAATCAGTTCTCCTAGGGGAAAAAGGGGTGATCCACCATGCTAAACCCAATGCCCTGGTTGTTGATTTCAGCACCATTGGCACCCGTGCGGCCCAGGAAATTGCCGAAACACTCCAAGCCAAAAATCTCCGGTTCCTCGATGCCCCCATCAGTGGTGGGGATGTCGGCGCAGAAAATGGCACCTTGACGATTATGGGTGGGGGCGATCGCCCTGATTTCGACGAAGCCAAACCTTACCTAGAAGCCATGGGTAAGAATATTTACTACTGCGGGAAGACAGGTAGTGGCCAGGCTGTAAAAATGTGTAACCAAGTTCTTTGCGCAATTCATATGGTGGCCCTCTGTGAGGCGATTAAGCTGGCCCAATCCCAAGGCATTGACCCTGATTTAATGATCGAAGCTTGTCAGACCGGGGCGGCAGGTTCCTGGGCGATCGCCAACCTCGGCCACAAAATTACCGCTAGCGATTTTCGACCGGGTTTCATGGTCAAGCACATTATCAAAGACCTCCGCCTAGTCAACGAAAGTCTCGCAGACCTAGAATTACCCGGTTTAGCCCTGGCAACCCAAAAATTTAAAGACACCGCCCAGTTGGCCGATGCCCTCGAACAAGGCACCCAAGCCATGTTCCGCTCATATACATTCTCCTAAAGGTTGTATCCCCCAAGCAAAAAACTCCTACCCTAGGGCAGGAGTTTTTTGGTTTCTATGAGTGAAATTCAGTGACTCAACTGAAGGCTCAACAAACTCTTAGTCAAGCTCGTTCATGTTCAGTACGGGCTCAGTCTCACGGTCAATCCCTTTCTCGAAACCAGCTTCAGCCGCCCGTGCACGACCAGCATGCCACAGGTGACCAACGAGGAAGAAGAAAGAAAGAACGAAGTGAGAACCAGCCAACCACTGACGGAGGTTCACAAAGTTAAAGGAGTTAGGCTCCGTAATAATCCCACCAACAGAGTTAATGGAAGCATTCGGGGCGTGGGTCATGTACTCAGCCGCACGACGCAGTTGCCAAGGCTGAATGTCATTGCGGATTTTATCGAGGTCAAGACCATTGGGGCCACGAAGCGGCTCCAACCAAGGACCACGGAAATCCCAGAAGCGCATGGTTTCACCACCAAGGATGATCTCACCAGTAGGCGATCGCATCAGGTACTTACCAAGACCAGTAGGACCTTGAGCAGAACCAACGTTCGCACCCATAGATTGGTCACGGGCCAAGAAGATTAAAGCCTGAGACTGGGACGCTTCAGCGTTAGTCGGGCCATAGAACTCACTGGGGTAAGCAGTGTTGTTAAACCAAACAAAGCAAGTCGCGATGAAGGCCATTAAGGACAAAGCACCGAGACTGTAGGAAAGATAAGCTTCACCAGACCAAACGAGCGCCCGACGGGCCCAACCGAAAGGTTTGGTGAGGATGTGCCAGATACCACCGAAGATACAAATCAAACCGATGTAAATGTGACCACCGATAATATCTTCCATGTTGTTGACACCGATGATCCAACCTTCACCACCAAAGGGAGCCTTGAACAGATAACCAAAGATCACCGCAGGATTCAAAGTCGGATTGCTGATGATACGCACGTCGCCACCACCGGGGGCCCAAGTGTCGTATACACCACCAAAGAACATCGCTTTAAAGACAAGTAGCAACGCACCACAGCCGAGAAGGATGAGGTGGTAACCAATGATATTGGTCATTTGGTTCTTGTCTTTCCAGTCATAACCAAAGAAGCTGGAATATTCTTCAAGGGTTTCAGGGCCACGGACAGCATGGTAAATACCACCAAGACCGAGAACCGCAGAAGAGATGAGGTGTAATACACCAACAACGAAGTAGGGGAAAGTATCGATAACTTCCCCACCGGGGCCTACACCCCAACCAAGGGTTGCGAGGTGAGGCATTAGGATGAAACCCTGCTCGTGCATGGGCTTCTCTGCGACAAAGTGGGCGACTTCAAACAAAGTCATCGCACCAGTCCAGAATACGATAAGGCCAGCATGGGCAACGTGGGCACCCAAGAGCTTACCGGAGAGATTGATCAGGCGGGCATTACCAGCCCACCACGCAAAGCCGGTCGATTCGATATCACGACCACCGGAAATGGGCGCATTAGAGAGCGTTACCACGGGGTAATACCTCCTCAGGGAATACAAATTGTTCGTGAATTTGGTCTTGCGGTGCCATCCAGGCCCGCATACCTTCGTTCAGCAGAATATTCTTCGTGTAGAACGTTTCAAATTCAGGGTCTTCCGCTGCGCGGATCTCCTGGGATACGAAGTCATAGGCTCGTAGGTTTAATGCTAAACCCACAATACCCACAGAACTCATCCACAGCCCGGTTACAGGTACAAACAGCATGAAGAAGTGCAACCAACGCTTATTGGAAAACGCAATCCCGAAAATCTGAGACCAGAAACGGTTTGCGGTCACCATCGAGTAGGTTTCTTCTGCCTGGGTCGGCTCAAATGCCCGGAAGGTATTTGCTTGGTCACTGTCTTCAAACAGGGTGTTCTCTACTGTCGCCCCGTGGATCGCACAGAGCAGGGCACCACCGAGAATCCCTGCAACACCCATCATGTGGAAGGGGTTCAGGGTCCAGTTGTGGAAACCTTGTAGGAACAGAATGAAACGGAAGATACCAGCGACACCAAAGCTAGGTGCAAAGAACCAGCTAGACTGACCCAAGGGGTACATCAGGAATACACTGACGAATACCGCAATGGGGCCAGAGAAGGCGATCGCATTGTAGGGACGGATTCCTACCAGACGGGCAATTTCAAACTGACGCAGCATAAAGCCGATCAGACCGAAAGCACCGTGGAGGGCAACAAAGCTCCAGAGTCCACCGAGTTGGCACCAACGGGCAAAGTTCCAGTTGGCTTCGGGGCCCCAGAGGAAAAGGAGGGAGTGACCGAGGCTGTCAGCGGGGCTGGATACAGCAACAGTCAGGAAGTTACACCCTTCGAGATAAGAGGATGCTAATCCGTGGGTGTACCAAGAAGTAACGAAGGTGGTACCAGTCAACCAGCCACCGAGAGCCATAAAGGCGCAGGGGAACAGGAGGATACCGGACCAACCGACGAAGACAAATCGATCTCGCTTTAACCAGTCATCGAGGACATCAAACCAGCCTCGTTCCTGGGGCGCGCGTCCGACTGCAATAGTCATAGTTTTTAATTCCTCTTGTCTATATGAATGAACAAGGGTTGGATATTAAATGGCTTACGCTAGTTTCCTTGTTATGGATTCTCCCTGTCAAATGAGCAAAAGCCAATAGGTATAAATCCTATGGTCGGGGGAGTTTCCTGAAACTACGTAAGCGGGTCAACCTTATGAAATATAGGCTATTCCAGACGGTTAACGTTTCTTAAAATAACACATACTCCATGGGCATACAGCCTTCTGAAGGATTTTATAACCTGAGTGTAAACACTTTTCTTAATATCTAGCAGAGTTTTTGTTACAAAAAGATACAATCAACTTCAGCTAAGGGGCGTTTTTACTGGAGGCAAGGGTTGTCCTAGCTTTTTAATATCTAAGGCGTGGCCACCCACTAACAGATAGGCTTGATCAGCAACAAGGCCTACTTCGCGGATCAAGCGACCTAGGCGATCGCGGAATAAGCGTCCTAATGGGTAAGTAGGCACGAGGCCCCAACCGGTTTCTTCAGCGACGAGGATTAGGATCCGTGGGGAATTTTTGACGGTCTCTAAAAATGCTGTGGTGAGCTGGTGCCAAGGAGCAGGCTCTGTTTCTAAATGATTAGCAACCCACAAACCTAAGGAATCTACGAGGACGCAGTGGTCTTCAGGCGTGCGGTGAATGGCGGCGGTTAGATGGACTGATTCACCGATAAATCCCCAAGTTTCGGGGCGGCGATCGCGGTGGTGTTGGATACGGGCCATCCATTCGGGGTCATCAGGATCTTCGGTGGCCGTTGCAATATAGGTGACGGGGCGTTGGGACTGGAGGGCAAGGTGTTCTGCCCATTCACTTTTGCCGGAGCGGACCGCTCCAGTAACGAGGATGGTTTGGCCCATGGATAACCTTGTGATTAGAGGAGCAATGGTAATGGTTTAAGTCTCAGAATTTTCTGGGATAGCTTCTGCCTCTCGCAATTCCCGCGGCGATCGCACATCGGGCAGACGCCGTTTGAGGACGTACAACCAAACCAACCCCAAAATACCAAGGGCCATCCCGGTTAAGCTGACCAGTTGAGCAATGCGAATACCACCAAGCATCAAACTGTCAGTTCGCAAGCCTTCAATCCAAACCCGGCCCGCACTATAGGCGATCCAGTAGGTCAGAAAAATCGTGCCTGTTTTGAGGCGATCGCCATGGCGCATACCCCAGAAAAACAGATAGAGGAGCAAGGCAAAAACCCCAAGATTCCAGACAGATTCATAGAGGAAAGTTGGGTGAAAATACTCGTATTCCACAAGACCTAAAGGACGATTTTGGAGGGGGATATAAAGCTTCCAGGGTAAATCAGTCGGTGCCCCAAAAGCCTCAGAATTGAAAAAATTCCCCCAGCGACCAATAGCTTGACCCAAAATCAAGGAAGGCGCGATCAAATCCCCTAGCTGCCAAAAAGAAATTCGATGTAGACGACAAAAAATCAAGGCTGCAATCACGCCACCAAGGATCGCCCCGTGGATTGCAATGCCCCCTTGCCAAATCGCAATAATATCCTGGGGCCGATCCGCGTAACTACGCCACTGGAACAGCACATAATACAAGCGCGCGCAGGGAATGGCCCCGATAATTCCCCAGATAATGTAATCGGCTAGTAACTCCGGTTTGACCCCCCGTCGCGTTGCCAAAAATTGGGAGAGATTCACCCCAATCAACACGGCGATCGCTATCAAAAGACCATACCAGCGAATTGCAAAATTACCCACCTCAAACAAAATGGGGCCGGGGGATTGGAACTGCCAAGCGAAAATCATCATGCCTGTTCTTTCGTGTGGGTGACTTCAATGACAGTATGCACATTACCACGGGGTTGGTAGTCCCCTTTGATCGTCATTTCGAGGGGGTCACAAGCCGCTACCAGGTCATCGAGAATTTGATTAACTGCTTCTTCATGGGAAATATAGCGATCGCGGTAACTGTTGATATAAAGCTTGATTGCCTTGAGCTCTACAACTTTTTGGTCAGGAACGTAGGAAATATAAATCGTGGCAAAGTCCGGGTAGCCAGAAAAAGGACATTTACAAGTGTATTCTGGCAGGGTGATGTTAATGGTATAACGTCGTCCGGGGCGGGGGTTCGGGAAGGTGATCAGCTCGCCGTTTTCAATTTCGCGCTCCCCATACTTTAGGGTCTGTGCTTCTGTGGTCTGGCCCATGGGTAAAACCTTAATATTTTTTAAAGAAACCGTATTGTATTGTACAAATCTTTGTTGAAATCTTGGGCTTCTAGGAAATTTCTTTGAGATTAATTAGGCCAAGACCCCCACGAAACATATATTTTAACTGCGACCCTTCTCACGATGAAATTATCGTGATGCAATGTTCTGGGCATAATATTTTGGTACTTTTTTGTAGTACCATCGAGGTGCTTAACTAAATGAAGCGTAAAAACAGTAAAACCTTAGCGCTTATTTTTCAAAGGCCCATCAGTGGCAACATTGCCTGGTCTGACATTGAGGGGCTCTTGCTGGAACTAGGAGCAGAAATTTCCGAGAGAAGCGGATCGCGAGTTGCTGTAATTCTCTTTGGTGAAGTGCGGGTTTTTCATCGACCTCACCCTTCCCCTAAAACTGATAAAGGAGCCGTTGCCAGCATTCGGAAATAGTTAGAATCCCACGGAGTAAAACCATGAACATGATGATTCTTGATGGTTATCGAGCAAAAATTGAGTATGATCCCGAACTCGACTTATTTCGCGGCGAAATCTTGGGGTTAAATGGCGGCGCAGATTTTTATGGTAGTAATCCAGCAGAACTCCGCCAGGAATTTAGAAATTCTCTTAATACTTTTCTCGAAGTCTGTGCCGAAAAAGGGATTAAGCCAACAAAAGACTATTCAGGACGGTTTAATTTGCGAGTGCCGCCGGAGCTACACCGGGAAATCTCAATGATTACGACCAGCAAAAATATTAGCATTAACAAGTGGATTACAGAGATTCTGCAGGAAGCGGTGCAGTCTGTTGATCAAGAAATCTAAAAAAGCAGCCAGATCTCCCCATGGCGGTAAACAGAGAAACCTGGCTAACAATACTCAAAGAATAATGGTCTATTCGCTTTCGCCGAGGATCTTGGGGACGCGGAAGTAGTCTTCTTCGCGATCCGGGGCATTGTCTAGCAGCAATTGGCGATCGCCAAAGGTTTTTTGCTCATCGGCGCGGGTAATATTACTCACATCAATGGCTCTGGTAGTCGGCTCTACATTGTCCGTGTCCAGTTCGCTGAGTTGTTCGACATAATCCAAAATCGCACTGAGTTGGGATGGTAAACGTTGTTCCTCTTCCGGCGTCAATTCCAACCGTGCCAAATGGGCAACCTTGCGAACCTGTTCAAGATCAATCATGTTTAAATTCTCAATGTGAATGCTTGCTTTTTTAAAGTTTTAATGACGGGCTAATTTAGAAAAAGACGTCCATTTCCGAGCGGCCAGTGGTTTTTAGCCAGTTTTGGGCTTCGATGTAGTTGTTTGGCGCAATGCGGATCGCCTGCTTCCAATATTCGGCGGCTTTATCAAAGAGCGCTTCCGATTCGTCTTCATTGCCGGCTTGCTTCGCCTTTTCGCCTTGGTAGTGGTAGACCACAGCAATGTTATTTAAAGCCTGGGGCATCCGAGGGTTGAGATCAATGGCTTCATGGTAGAGTTCTAGGGCTTTACGGTGATCGCCGTTGCTGGCATAAATGAGGCCCATATTGTAGAGGATATAGCTACGATCGTTGGGGTCATCTTCGAGTCTCAGGGCTTCTTCGTAGTTTTCGAGGGCTTCGGAATATTCCCCATCAGCTTGGGCCGACATCCCATCGCGATAGTAGGCAAAGGCTTCTTTGGAGCGGTTGTTGGTGGGCAGAATTTTGAGGATGATATCGGCCATCACCGTAAAGCTTTTGTCGATGAAATTATCGTTGCGCTGTGTTCTGGGCATAATGGTTACGTTGCGAGGGATGCTCTATTTACTTTACCTTGCTTTGTTTGTGATTTTAGCGGATTGCGATGGCGGTGTATTTTTTCTGGGGAGAGGATGATTTTGCGATCGCCCAAGCGGTGGATCAGATTAAGCAATCGGTCTTAGATCCGGCGTGGCTATCGTTTAATTTTCAGACCTACGACGGCAGCAAAGAGGAAAGTACCATTGATGCCCTCAACGAGGTGATGACGCCGCCCTTTGGCATGGGAGGACGCTTGATCTGGCTCAATGAAGCAACCCTGTGTCAATCCTGTTCAGATAGTCTTTTACAGGAATTACAACGCACGTTGCCCGTCGTCCCAGATAGCTCCCATCTCCTTATCACCAGTCGAAAAAAACCGGACAAGCGGCTAAAATCGACAAAATTTATCCATGAACACGCCAAAGTGCGAGAGTTTTCGCCGATTCCTCCCTGGCAAACGGAAGCCCTTGCGGATCGCGTTAAAGCAACAGCGCGGGAATTGGGGGTGAATTTAGATCGACAAGCCACAGAATTGCTCGGTGAGGCGGTGGGAAATGATACGCGGCGGCTCTGGAATGAGTTGGAAAAGCTCAGAATTTATCAAGGGAACCGGACACAACCGCTAACTCAATCTGACATTCAAATCCTGGTGGCAGCAACGAACCAAAATAGCTTGCAACTTTGTGAGGCGATCCGGGAAGGCAATGGTGGTTTAGCCATTCAACTAGTGGGGGAACTGTTGGCGCAAAATGAACCAGCTCTGCGGATTGTGGCGACATTAATCGGGCAATTCCGATTATGGACAATTATCAAGGTAATGATTGAGGCGGGGGAACGGGACGATCAGGCGATCGCCAAACTCGCGGATCTCAAAAATCCCAAACGTCTATATTTTCTCAAAAAAGAGATTGCCCGGTTGCGGAGCCAGCAACTCCTCAAAACCCTGCCGATTTTGCTCGAACTTGAAGCCGGTCTAAAACAAGGGGCGATCGCCACGGAGATTCTCCCGACGAAGATCCTTGAACTCTGTCAGCATTTCCGTTAAACCCTTGGAATCATGGCAGAAAAAACTTTTCCCCTGGAACTTCCCTCCCTAAAACCTATTCTTTAATATTGAATACGTTTAAAATTTGCCATCGCTGATTTTTATTCCCCATCGGTCATTATGCTTTTACCCCGTCGCTTCCAAGATTATCTGCTGGGCAGTTGCCTCACCCTCAGCTCCCTGGGCTTGGGGCTAGCCCCCCAATTAACCCTCAAACCGGAAATTCTTGGCTGGCAAAATCAGGCGATCGCCCAACAACCGAGCACCGCAGACATCAATCGCTATGCCGAGGCTTATCTGGCGATCTACGGCAACAACAGCATGGATAATCTCCTGCTGGAAGTCGAAAATCTCATTGGCCGCAAACCGGACTGGGAAATTCGCTGCGATCAGCCCCAAAGCATTAACCGCCTCAATAACCGTGCTGCCATTGGGAAAGTACGCAACTACTGCAACAATGTCTTGCCCAATCTCATCGACGATATTATGCCCCGCAGCACCTTTAATCGCATTAGTAATCAGTTGCCCAATAACCCGACTCTCCAGGAACAAATTCAGGATGCCATGTTCGATATCCTCAAACAAAAACAGGGCGGCGGCCGTTAACAGTCTTACTTTCATCCATAAAGCAGGATTTGCTATTCCCCCAACACCATGGGGGATTTTTTTGCCCATCGGTACACACACAAGGCGATCGCCCGGGGGAAGAGCGATCGCCTAAAAAACTGAGTTAAGACCAAAGAATTTAAAGCAGGGGCGACATCCGACTCCGATAACGTTGCTGATTTAACCCCTCCGCGTAGAGCGAGCCTTGGGGATTACCAGCATAACGAGCTGCTTTATTTTGAAGTCGAGCAATCCGATCATTGGTGGCTGGGTGGGTACTCAAAAATTCAGGGGGACGACCGCCACCACTGTTGGCAGCCATTAACTTTTTCATAAAGGAAGCCATCGCCTCTGGGGCATAACCGGCCCGGGTCAACATATTAAATCCGAGATCATCTGCTTCCGTTTCGTCGCTGCGACTGTTGGGATAATCAACGGCGATCGCCACCCCCAACTGAACAATCTGACTACTATCCAAGCCCGTCGCCGCCAGAATCCCCTGGTTCCGTGCCTGCATTCTCATCTGTTCTAGGGAATGTTTCGCCGCAATGTGACCAATTTCATGGCCAATCACACTGGCAAGTTCTGCCTCATTGGCGGCGGTTTTTATCAGTCCTGTGTTGACGTAGTTGTAGCCCCCCATGGTGGCAAAGGCATTCACACTGTCATCTTCTACGACAAAGAATCTGTAATTTAAATTGGGGCGTGTACTTTGGCGAGCGAGGCGTTGACCAATTTCGTTGATGTAACTTACAACCCGCTGATTTTGATAGAGTTTTACCTGGCCGGAACGGGTCAGTTCATTGTGAATTTGTTGACCAAAGTCCTGTTCCTGGGCATCCGAGAGATTGGAGATTTGATAACTCTGTACCCCCCAGATCAAAACGCCCCGTAAAAGATTTTCAAAAAAACCCGCCTGGCTTACGGTGGGTGTCGCAAGGTTGACGCTGATCGCGACAATGCAGGCTAATAGACCATACATCCAGCGTTTTTTCCGGCGATGCAACATGATGCTTGTGTTCCTGTGGCTGTTTTTAATAGGGAAGGTAGATTGGATGACAAACCAAGAATTTACCTATTTCCATGGTAACCAATCGTAATTTTCCGTTATGTCCTAAGACGGTCGCCCCCAGGGATTTAGTTCCTCAGTTCATGTTTTGGTAATAGTAAAAGTTAAAGGTTTCAAACATACCGCCGACAAAACCACAGGCGATCGCAATGACCAAGACCCCTTCCCAAATGCGTCCATTGCCAAACACTTTAAGGATATTACTAAAGGCATCCGTTAACAGTTCAACGGTTACCCCAGGGAAAATCCCCACCGCTGCACAGAGAGTCAAAAGTAAACCGCAAATCACCATCGGCGCCAAAAAGCTCATCGTAACGGTGATAAACAGTGAAGAGAAAAATCTAGGGGTCGCTTTCATAAGTCAGGAGATCCTTAGCCACAAGCGCTCGTTTGCTTTGGGATATGGCGCATTGAACTGACTTTAGAGTAACCAATTAAATGGAACGCATACTGTAAAGGACATGATTCTTAAATTTTTATAAAATTTTGAGATGTGTCAGGCCACTCAGAAACCGCCCATCCCCCACAGAGTGCTTGAGATCGGCGGTTTTAAACAAACTATGATTCAAGTTGCTGGGAGTTTACTTAGGTGGGATCAGCTTGGGCCGCTTGCATCATTTCTACTAAAACAGTGTGAGCTTCTTTCGCGTTGGCCAAGGTTTTGGGGAAAGGAATCCGTACCGCTTCTGTGCCGGTTGTGTCAGTCACTTCAAGGGCCATCCCCGTTTCATCAAGGGACAACATTTTTGCGGCTTCTGCACGATGACACTGGCCAAAATGCTTTGCATAAAGGAGAACCGCGTCGCCATGGTCTTTGTTCATGTGGTTACAAATGCGATCGCTTACTGCGGCAGTGATAATTTCAGACATGATTTGTTAAAAAAGAACGATAAATCTTGATTAAAAATAATAGGGTGCCAACCCTAAAAAGTATGGATGGATCGTCATGCTACTGAGGATCTAATTAACCAGTAAATCGATCAGAGCGGCTTTGAGATCAGAAAATTTAAACTGGAAACCGGCCTCCTCAGTCCGTTTGGGGAGCACTTTTTGCCCTTCTAAGACGACCTTTGCACCATCACTGAGGAGTAATTCTAAAACAAAGCCGGGGACAGGTAGCCAAGCCGGGCGTTTCATCACGGAGCCTAAGGTTTGGGCCAGGGTTTCCATGGTGACTGGATTGGGGGCAGTGCCGTTGTAGATACCTTGCCAATCGGCGCGGGTGAGGGCCATTTCAATCAAGCTAACAAGGTCATCGCGGTGGATCCAAGAGACCCACTGCTTCCCTGTACCAAGGGGGCCACCGACAAAGGTATTGAAAGCGAGAATCATCTTTGCGAGGGCGCCTCCTTCCTTGGCAAGGACAATCCCAAACCGGAGAATGACGGTGCGAGTGCCGTGGTTTTGGGCTTCTAGGGCCGCCGCTTCCCAGGCTTGACAAACGTCTGCGAGGAAGTCGTTACCGGGAGGACTCGTTTCAGTGTAGGTGGCGGTTTCACTGGTGCCGTAATAGCCGACAGCAGAGGGATTAATGAGTACCTGGGGTTTTTGGGCGGCTTTGGCGATCGCCTCAACGATTTTTTCTGTTCCCCCCTGGCGACTGTGGCGAATTTCTTGCTTATAGCTGGGTGTCCAGCGTTGTTCTGCAATGGGAGCCCCGGCCAGATTCACCACCGCATCGCAGCCAGAAATACAGTCTTGCCAGGGGCCTGATTCCGTGGGCATATAGGCCACAATCTTGAGCTTCGGATAGGCTGAGGCTGGAAAAATACCTTGGGCTTTGGCCTCGCTGCGGGTCAAGACTAAAAGCTCATGGGTAGGGTACAAGCGTTCAACTAAGCGTTGCCCCACAAGACCTGTTGCACCGGTAATCGCAATTTTCATTGAAAAAAGTTTAAATCATCAAGGATATACACAAATTGTGGCGTAATGGCCTCCATGGCGACAACGCCCCCCTGTCTTTGAGAGCTGTGCTAGCATAGGCGGAAATATTGAGTCTAGCGTCTTTCTTTTAAACATTACGCAGAGAATATGGCCAAGGTATTGGTGCTAAATGCCTCCTATGAACCGCTCAACATTACCAGTTGGCGTCGGGCAGTGGTGTTGTTGCTCAAAGACAAGGCCGAAAGCCTAGAACACAATGGCCGCGTCATTTACCAGAATTTTCCTCTCCCCACCGTCATTCGCCTGCGCCACTACATTAAAGTGCCCTACCGCGAGATTCCCCTGACCCGTAAAAATATTCTGGAACGCGATCGCCACACCTGCCAATATTGTCGTAAGCGCGGCGAACAACTGACCCTCGACCACATTATTCCGCGATCGCGGGGCGGCGTAGACAGTTGGGAAAACCTCGTCACCGCCTGTATGCGTTGCAATGTGCGCAAGGGCAATCGCACCCCCAAAGAAGCGGAAATGGAGTTATTGATCCAGCCGCGCAAACCCCACAGTAGCCTCTATTTCGAGCTTTTAAAATACACTCGGGACGATCTCAACCACGAATGGCGCAAATATGTGATCGGCATTAACTAGCTTCTCGCGCTTTACTAGAAGACTTCCTCGGTTTGGGGGAAGACAGGGGTGCCATCGGTCAAATTGAGAATGCCCGTGGTAATCACCTGTTCTCCGGTGGTTAAGCCTTCTAGCACTTGATAGCGATCGCCTTCAATGGCCCCTAAAGTGACGGGTTTTTGCACAGCAATTAAAGGCGGATCATTTTCCCCTTGGGCGTCGGGATTGGGGGCAGTGACGAAGACAAAGGTTTCTGCGCCAATGCGTGACACAGCGGTGACGGGAACCGAAACTCCCGTTTGCTGACTCAGAATGAGTTTGGCTTTGACCTGTTGTCCTGTGAAAAGGCGATTGTCAGGGTTATCAAAGCTGGCCTTCGCCAGGATGGTTTGGGATGCAAGGTCTACTTCCGGGGAAATAAAACTTACTTGGCCCCGACCTACGGTTTCTAGGGTGCGATAGTCAATCAGCTCGACAGGTAGGGAGAGACGAAGATCAGCAGCCTGCTCGATGGGGACAAAAAAGTTGAGGCTAAGGCGCGTATTTTGGGCAATGGTGCCAATGGTGGCTCCCCGTTCGAGGTAGTCTCCTGGTTGAACGGTTAAGTCGCCAATGATGCCGGTAACGGGGGCTGTTACTTGAGTTTCCCGGAGGTCTTCGTTGGCGATCGCCACCGTATTATTTGATTGGCGGAGATTAGCTTTGGCCTGGTTCACGCTCGCTTGGGCAGCTTTGATCCGTTGATTAATGGTATTTAGTCGCGCCTTGGCCACCTCTAGATCCCGTTGGCTCTGGTCGAGATCCCGCTTGGGTAAAGCTCCGGTATCCACGAGGCTTTTAATCCGTTGAAGATCTTGTTCTCGGAGTTTTAAATCGGCCTGGGCTTCGAGCTTTTCCGCATTGACGGCACTGAGTTGGGCTTCGGCATTGGTTTGGGCCGCCCGGGCTGCTTCTACCCCGCCGATCGCCTGTTGCAAAGAAGCCTGGCTGCGCTCTGACTTGAGGGTCAAAATAGGTGTTCCCGCCGCGACCGTATCCCCCTCTTGGATTTGAATGGCTTGGACAATGCCGTCTACTTCTGGTTTCAGGGTAACGAGATTATCAGCTTCTAAAACCCCCACATATTCAGTGGTGGTGGCGAGCAGATCGGGGTCTAAGGTTTCGAATTTCACCGGTACTCCCTGGGGAGTTTGGGCTTGGGGCGGTTGACCACCACAGCCACTGAGGCTCACAGCACAGCTTACAACTAGACTTAAGACCACTGGCGATCGCCAATCACTCCGGGACGCGCCCATACATCAAATTCCTCAACCAGAAATAAAATCACTCTTAACAAGGGTACACAAAGTTTTCCTTAACTGGGGGACTCCGGCGGATGGTCCGTCGGCAATTCTGGCGTTTTTCCCCTTGGTTCTGCGGCTACTGATTGACTGGATTCAATATCTACAATTCCAGAAACCATGGCCAATACTTGGCCTTCTTCCTTCGCTTGCCAAGGGTCTAAAATATCTTTGATCAAGACTTCCCGAACGATTACTTGGCCGATAACTGCCAGGGGCAATGCCAAAAATAGCCCCAAAAAACCCAACTGCAATGTCACAGCAAACAAAACCTGCGCCAGAAGCGTTACGGCGGGGAGTAGGGATACTTGCCGAGCCATCACCCAGGGGGTCAAAACATTCCCCTCTACCTGCTGAATTACAAAATATAAGATCAAAACTGCCCAGATTTTCCATGGAGCTTCCAACAGAGCAATGAGGATGGGGGGAATCACGCTCAAAGCGGGGCCAATATTGGGAATAAAGGTTAGTAAACCAGCCAAAATTGCCTGGGGTAAAGCCAATGACAACCCCAAAATCAAGAGGCCCACATAGCTCAACACACCAATGCAAAACATATTAAACATAATGCCCGCTACCCAGCCCTTGAGATCTGCGTCACAAAGGGTCAAAATTTCGTCTGCTCGCCGCCGATAAAAGGACGGAAACAAACGAATAAATCCCTGGCGATAGGGTTGGGGATCTGCTAGAAACATCAAGGTTAAAACCGTGAGCAACAAGACATTCAAAAGCACCTTGAGGGAGTCGGAAAATAGACTCCAGCCACGATTGAGTAGCTCATTAAGGAGGGTGGAGAGTTGTGGAATAACCTCATCGAAGTTCGGTAACTGTTCGCTGATCTGCAAGCCAAAGTTCTCTTCAATTCTGAGAATTTGTGCATCTAACCACCCATCAATTTCATAGAAGCCTGTGTTGAGCTTGCTAAACAGAATTTGGAACTGGCCAATAAAAGGTGGAATAACGATGGTTAAAGCAAGCCATAGGATTAATGCCACAAGAAATAGGGCCGTAAAGACCGCAAAGGAGCGTCCAATTCGCAGGAGGGGTTGGTTGAAACGGGCCGCGAGGCGATCGCCCCAGGTTTGTAGCTTGATCACCAGCACATTGAGAGCATTGGCCAGGATCACCGCCGTGAGTAACAACAGTAAAAACGCTTTAATTTGCCAGAGAATATAAAGGGAACTCAGAAGAACAATGAAGCCGCTCCATTTCCGAAAATCCACGTTACTCACACGCCTCAAGTTAGTGCTGTTGTTTTGATTATGTCTTAGTTTTGACTAACCCTTACCCATTTAGGAAGTCTGGGACATACTCCGCCACCACAATAGCCCGGCCATCACCAGCGCCGGTAGTAAAATCGCCGCCACAGCACCGCCATTAGATGAGGCGATCGCCCCCAAGCCAAAACCATAGGGCAAGCCATACTTAATTAACGCCGCCCCCGCCGCCGAAATCACCAACACCTTAACTAAAGAATAAAGCTGTGCGCCCATCGAAATTACTATCCCTTGATGTTGTCGCCATTGACCTTTGGCCAAGAATACTGGTTCAGTTTAGCGAGCCTACTTCAGCTTTTGTTTCACAAAACTAACCAACTGTGCCATTTGTTTTCTGAGCAGATCGATTTCCCCTTGGAGGGCGTTCACCTTCGCCTGCAACGCCACAATTTCTGATGCCATTGGATTCCCCGTTGTGCTCGCACTGAGGGAAGCAAGGGGAGCCTCTGGGATTGTCTGTGCGTGCTTTCTAGCCTTCGCCATTGCATCTTTGATGGCGTTGATCAGTTGCTTTTGGTCAAAGGGCTTCTCGATGAAGGAAAACAGTTCAAAGGGTTCCGGTAGCTTTTCGGTGACTTCTTCCTTGCGGCCAGACATTAGCACCAAAGGGATCGCCTTTAGTTCCGGGCGCTTTTGAATTTCTTGGTATACTTCCCAGCCGCTCATCTTCGGCAGGAGAAAATCCAACATGATCAGATTGGGATGTTCCGTATTGATAAGATTGAAACCCTCAAGTCCATTCTTGGCCTCAATGACTTCAAAATTCCCCTCTGGCAGCATATCCTTAACCCGCATGCGGATCACTTTGCTGTCGTCAATCACTAGGATTTTGTGGGTCACAACATACTCCTTCACAACATAAAATAGCTGACTGGGTCGTCTCTATGATGGCGTGGACTTGGTAAAAAGTTTAGAGGCTTCGACCAAAATCTACGATCATTTAGCAGTTAAGCGATTGAGTTTTTCTCAGTTTGACATACTCATCGGCCTGAAGCCACCGTGATGTTGCCCACGGGGTTAGCCCCACGCCTAGGGATGTTGGGTTAGCTGGATTTTCAGTAAACTAATTCTAAAAATTCCAGAACATCTCTCAACAGTGTTTTTATAAAAATTATGGCTCCTTCTGCGCCTCACTCCTCCAACGTCCCGATTTTGCCCATGCCCAATTGGGTCAAAGCTCCCCTTGGTAAAGCGAGTGAGATCTCGACGGTACAGCGAATCATTAAACAACGGGGCATTCATACCATCTGTGAGGAGGGAAAATGCCCGAATCGGGGTGAGTGTTACGCCAATCGAACCGCAACATTTTTATTAATGGGGCAAGTATGTACTAGGGCCTGCGCGTTTTGTCAGGTGGATAAAGGCCAAATTCCCCTCCCCCTTGACCCCCAGGAACCCCAAAAGGTGGCAGAGTCGGTGCGGCTGTTGGGACTGAGTTATGTGGTGTTGACATCGGTGGCACGGGACGATCTTGCCGATGGGGGAGCCGGCTGGTTTATGGCGGTGATGGCAGCGATCCGGGCGGAAAATCCAGGGACACAAATTGAAGTGCTGACCCCGGATTTTTGGAGTGGAAAAGGGGCAGAGACAGCCCAGGCAGAACGGGTCAAAACAGTGGTGGCAGCGCAACCGACTTGTTATAACCACAACATTGAAACGGTAGAACGGCTCCAGGGTCCCGTGCGTCGGGGGGCAAAGTATGGGCGATCGCTCCGGGTTTTGGAATTGGTAAAAGCGTACAATCCTGAGATCCCGACGAAATCAGGCTTAATGCTCGGCCATGGGGAAACGGAAACAGAAATTATCCAAGCATTACGGGATTTACGGGCGGTGGGGTGCGATCGCCTCACCCTAGGCCAATATATGCGCCCTTCTCTCGCTCATTTACCGGTACAAAAATATTGGACACCAGCGGAATTTGAACACCTAGGGGCGATCGCCCAGGAAATGGGTTTTTCCCATGTGCGTTCAGGGCCTCTGGTGCGTAGTTCCTACCATGCTGGCGAGTCCGCCTAGAGACCGTATAAATTATTGCGATTTATGAAAGAGTATTACTAGATTATGTCGTTTTGGGGCGATGCTTTCGATGGGGTTCCCTGAGCTTTTAAGCTAAAAAAAGTAAGGCCCCGTTTCGGGAGAAGAAACCATGTTCAACGACGCCCTCAAAAAGCAACCATTTTCCCTCAACTTATCGGCTATTGTCATGACAATCTTGGGGTTTTGGTTGAGTGCCTCTTTCCTCCTCGATTTTGTAATCATTCCTGTGTTGTCAATGACCGGGATGATGGCCGACAGCGGTTTTATCAGCACGGGATATGTTTTGTTTGGGGTGTTTAACCGTTTAGAGGTGGTCTGTGCCGCCGGGATTTTAACAATCTTTTTTGGGTTTAAATTTGAACATCTCTTTGGCGATCGCCAAGCCTTAAATGCCCTCGTCATTGCCAGCATTTTGTTAAATATTGCTTTACTTTATACCTATTTGATTACGCCTCAGTTAGCTGGCTTTGGCTTAGAAATGACTGGCCTCAATGGGACGGCAACGATGCCTTTACAGATGTCAGTGTGGCACAGTTTGTATTGGGTACTAGAAGCCGCAAAATTTATTTTGGGAATCACTTTGCTGCGGTGGTGTTACCGTCGTGCCTGTGCGATCGCCTAAACCACTAATTGGCTTTTTAACGGCAAAGGGTTGAAATCCCCGCCCCTTGGGGCGTAATGCTCTATAATTATGTCGTTGACACGGCAACGGATAGCGAAAACCAAGCTAGACACATACAAAGTATTTTTTGTGACCGTGATTTTTGTCCTCGGGAACCGGGGAGTCCGCCTATCGCCAGAATATAAGACTCGCTATTCCTCGGAATAGAAAGCTGTTCTTTGGGTAGGAAGCCCCTCTGTTTGCGGCGGGGTAGTTCACGGAAAACGATGCCGCCAAAAGGCGGTATTTTTCATGGGAAATTAGGTTTTCGAGAAGCCAGTTTATCCGCCAAGCGAGTGGGTTCCAGGAGGCGATATTTCGGCGTACAGGCGAGGACAAAATCAATGGCCGTGGCTAAACTGACCCGATGGCCCACAGAAATATAGAGGGGACGCACCTTCGTCCGACTCCGGAGCACAGCGCCAATGGTTTCATCGTGATCCTGTAAAGGCACCCACTGTCCCTTTTCGAGGGGAACGTCCTGGTGGGTACCAATATAGCGGGATTTTGCCACCCCAATCGTCGGTAAATCTAACAAGATACCCAAGTGAGAAGCTAACCCCAAACGGCGCGGATGGGCATAGCCTTGGCCATCACAGAACAATAAATCTGGCAGGTGTGTGATTTTTTCTAAGGCGTTTAAGATAGCAGGGATTTCCCGGAACGACAATAGCCCTGGTACGTAGGGAAAGGACGTGGGGCAGCGGGCGATCGCCGTTTCGATAATCTCCAAATCGGGAAATGATAAAACCACCACCGCCGCCCGTGTGATCATGAAGCGTTCCTCAAAGCCTACATCAACCCCAGCAATGGTTTTGACCTTTGTAGGTAAGCAATCTTGGAGCAGGAGCCATTGTCGTAGTGACGTTTGAATCTCCCGGGCGATCGCAGGGGAAACATCCCAGGAATGACTGTGGTGTAAAACAAGCATTTGCGTAACTCCTCATGGGTATTTCGAGGATCAAAGGAACCGATTTTCGTCCCATCAATCGGTAACCGTTAAATTTCACCAATTAATTCAGAATCAATCTGGCACTTTCCTCTACACTGGAAGCAACTTTTTAAAACTTCATTTTCATCCATATCCTGCCCCAAAATTGTGTGTTGAGGTTGCCGCCATGCGTCAAATATTTCTGTTGTTGCCCCTTGCTGCCGTGGGTTTAACACTCGGGAGTTGCTCTCTATTGCCCGGTGGTGGCGGTGATGAACCGACCCCTGAAACTCCCCAAGCCACAGCGCCAACTCCAGCTCCGGAGCCAGACGCTGAATTGTTTGCCCCCCCCACAACAGAAACATTATCTTCTGTGCTGATTCCGTCTACTGACCCGGATGCCCGTCGTCGAGCCACCGCAGAAGGTCGGCCAGATCCCTTTGCGGATCTTCCCATTGTGCCCCAGGTGACTTTAGCGCCTCCCCCAGCACCAACACCAACACCGACTGCTTCTGGTACGCAACCGGGTGCCCCAGGTACAGCCAATGGCGCTGGTACCCCTGGACAGACTACGCCAGGTACACTCCCTGGAGCCGTGGCGATCGCCCCACCGCCACCTCTGGACTTTACGCCGGTTCTCCCTGCCCTACCAGAGCCTACAGCAGCCCGCAATACCAAGGTTACTGGGGTTGTCCAAATAGGGGGGATTGATTATGTCATGGTGGAATCCCCCGATGAGCGTTTTAGCCGCTATGTGAAGGTGGGAGACTATGTGGCCAATGGTCAGGTACTTGTAAAAGCGATCGCCTTTAATCGGGGTGTTCCCGTTGTCACTCTGGAGCAGTACGGCATGACGATTCAGAAAAAACTCAATGAAACTTCGGTGGCGAGTAATCCTGGAGAACGTACTGTTCCGACCCTAGAAGAAGGTTAAATTCGTCCAGAAAACAAGCCAATCACCATCGAAATATTACCCCCCAAGGGGAGCAGGCAAAACGGTACAATGCTCCTAATGTTTGACGTGGAAAAGGACAGCAATTGTGACAACTCCGGGCACTGTAACAGAACTGATCACAGAATGTTTGCGGCGGGAGGATCTGCCCCTGGCCATTTATCGGGAGGTGGCGGCCCATCTACAACAGGTGCCCCAGGTAAAGGTGGAATTAGAGTTACGGCGATCGCCAAAATTTAATTACTTCCATAGCCAAATTGGGGAAATGCGTCTCCACTATCCAGCAGATCTCCCCCAAGGCGATCGCCAACAACTTGAAGCGATTCTTTCCTTCTACGCCGAGCGATATGGTGCTTGGCAACGGGACAGCATTAACCCCGAATAAAGCAGCCATACCCAGCTATCTCACCCCAACTCCTGAACGAAAATCCTACAATGGAAGTGTAAGGAAACTTGTCAAACACCTGATTTTGCTCTCCTAAGCGAGGCTTTTTCAGACGAGTTTCAAACGTTTTGAGGAGTGCTCAATCATGAAAACAATAGTTGCTTTACTTAGCCTAGGTAGCGTTATGCTCACGGCTGGTGCAGCCCAGGCCCAAATCACTCCCACAAATCAATACAGTTACATTGGTATTGCTGGAAATGTCGGTTTAACCGATCCTGATCGTAGTGTTGCCGATGACGGAGTCACGGTGATCAGTAAAATTGCGATTCTAAACAACGTATCCTTCCGCCCTGGCGTCAATTTTGGGGGAGATACCTCCGTCACGCTACCAATTACCTATGACTTTGCGGCCCGGGGACGCATCAATCCCTATGTTGGCGCCGGCATAGTCACAGATTCTGGAGACACCGACTTCTTGGCCACTGGCGGCATTGACTACCGTTTCTCACGGGATTTTGTGGGGAATGTCGGTCTCAATGTTGGGTTTGCCGATGATGCGGATGTGGGTCTCACCCTGGGGGTTGGCTACGTTTTCCCCCAAGGTCGTTAGGTGTTTAACCGGGAATTACCCGTTAATCATTTAGGACGTTACAAATCATGTTGATTTTCTGCCTCCCTATCCTGGGAGGTTTTTTCTCGGAGTCGCAAACTTCTATAGTGGTTTGAGGTAGTTTTTGGACGAGCAATGACCCTTTCTGACACAAAATTAGGTGGTTTTGACCCGCAGCTTCCCCCAGAACAGGGAGTGATCGACAGTTGCGTGCATTGTGGCTTTTGTTTGGATACTTGTCCGAGTTATCGGGTGCTCGGCTCTGAAATGGATTCTCCCCGGGGTCGGATCTACCTGATGGATGCGATCGCCAAGGGAGAGGCGGAAATTAACAGCGCCACGGTGCAACATTTCGATAGTTGTCTGGGTTGCTTGGCCTGTACCTCGGCTTGTCCTTCGGGGGTCCGTTATGACGAACTACTGGCCTCGATGCGGGCGCAAATTGAGCGCAACTACACCAGAAGCCTGGGCGATCGCCTATTTCGGTGGCTGATTTTCAACCTATTCCCCTATCCTTTGCGCCTAAAATTGCTGCTGCCATTGCTGTGGTTTTACCAAAATTCGGGTCTGCAGTGGCTTGTTCGTAAACTAGGTATTTTGAAGTTGATTCCCCGGTTGGCGGCGATGGAGTTGATTTTGCCCCAAGTTAATCTCCAGGCCAGCAAACAATCGTTACCCACTCTGATTCCGGCCCAGGGAGAAAAACGGTATCGCGTTGGCATGGTGCTGGGTTGCGTCCAACGGTTATTCTTTTCTCCGGTGAATGAGGCAACGGCCAGGGTTTTAACGGCTAATGGTTGCGAAGTGGTGATTCCCAAAAGTCAGGGGTGTTGTGCGGCGCTCCCGGCCCACCAAGGACAAACGGAGCAAGCCCAAGAATTAGCGCGACAGATGATCGATAGCTTTGCCGATCAAGACCTCGATTACATCATTATCAATGCCGCTGGTTGTGGCCATACCCTCAAGGAATACGGACGAATTTTACAGGACGACCCAGCTTATGCCCAAAAAGCCCAGAATTTTGCGGCCAAGGTGCGCGATGCCCAGGAATTTCTCGCGACGGTGGGTTTAACGACCCCTTTAAATCCTTTAACCTCTGACACATTGCCTCTTGTTTATCAGGACGCTTGTCACCTGCTCCATGGCCAAAAAATTTCTGCCCAACCGCGCGATCTGCTCCAGCAAATTCCCCATGTGCAGCTCTGTGAACCCGCTGAACATAATCTCTGTTGCGGGAGTGCCGGGGTATTTAACCTGCTCCAGCCGGACATCGCTGCCGAACTAGGAGAACGCAAAGCTCGCAATCTCGTAAACACTGGCGCAAAGGCGATCGCCTCGGCGAATCCAGGCTGTAGTCTGCAAATCCAGAACCATCTCCAACAACAGGGCCAAACAATTCCCCTATGGCATCCCATGGAACTGCTCGATTTTGCCATTCGCGGCGTCCCCTTGCCCCTATAATGATCCCGATATCTATGGTGGAGAACGTGATGGCACGGCAACGGGTTGGTTTATTGTTTGGGGGAAAATCTGGGGAACATGATGTTTCTATCGTCTCAGCGGCAGCGATCGCCAAAGCCTTTGCCCAGGATGATAACTCCGAAAAATACGAACTCCTCCCGTTTTACATCGACCGCAATGGCATTTGGCACGGCCCAGAGATTTCCCAACAGGTGCTCACTGCCGGAAAAGCTCTCCCCGCAGAAACCGTTGATCCGGCCAGTCGTTGGCAATTTCCCCCAGCGGCTCCTAGCGTTGATGTGTGGTTTCCCATTGTCCATGGTCCCAATGGCGAAGATGGTACCCTCCAAGGTCTGCTGACCCTGATGGAAAAGCCCTTTGTGGGGAGTAAAGTGCTCGGTTCGGCCGCCGGTATGGATAAACTGGCGATGAAAATGGTCTTTGCCCAAGCGGGTCTGGCCCAGGTGGATTATGTGGGCGTGCTGCGTTCGGAAGTGTGGTCTGGCCCTTGCGTTTTCCCAAAAGTCTGCGACAACATTGAAGCCCAGCTTAACTACCCAATGTTCGTCAAACCAGCAAATCTGGGGTCTTCTGTGGGGATTAGTAAAGTGCGCAGCCGTGACGAACTCGAAAAAGCGTTGGATCTTGCCGCTGAATATGACCGTCGAATCATCGTTGAAGCTGGGGTAACAGCCCGGGAAGTAGAATGCGCCGTTCTGGGCAATGATCAGCCGAAAGCCTCGGTGGTGGGGGAAATTCGCTTTGACAGTGATTTCTACGACTACGAAACGAAATATACCGATGGGAAATCCAGTATGCACATTCCCGCCGAGATCCCAGCGGCGATCGCCCAACAGATTCAAGAACTCGCGATCAAAGCTTTCCAAGCCCTCGACTGCCGTGGCATTGCCCGGGTAGATTTTTTCTATGTGGAAGCGACCCAGACGGTGTTGATTAACGAAATTAATACCCTGCCTGGTTTTACGGCCCTGAGTATGTACCCTCAGTTATGGCAACAAAGCGGCATTCCCTTCCCTCAATTGGTGGATCGCCTGGTGCAATTTGCCCTAGAAGACGCCCCACAAGCTTAATCGTCTCGACAAATTCCCCGAAAAAAAGCCCCCCTAAATCAGCTAGGGGGGTATTTGTTAGATCAAAAGAACAGTTAAAAGTTTAGGCATCATCGAGGGCAACGATACCGGGCAGCTCTTTCCCTTCCAGCAGTTCGAGACTGGCACCACCACCAGTAGAAATGTGACTCATTTTGTCTGCAACGCCGACTTTTTCGACAGCAGCAACGGAGTCACCACCCCCAATAATCGTGACAGTACCGGTTTCAGTCGCCCCCGCAAGGGTCTTGGCGATCGCCTCGGTACCTACAGCAAATTTATCGAACTCGAATACCCCCATCGGGCCATTCCAGATCGCTGTGCCACAACCATCGAGAGCCTCTTGGAAGACCTTCACAGAATCAGCACCAATGTCGAGACCCATCCAACCATCGGGAATGGCATCAACACTAACCGTTTTCGCTTCAGCGTCAGGCGCAAACTTGTCTGCCACAACCACGTCAGTGGGGAGCAAAATTTTCCCTTGGGCTTTTTCCATTAAGCTCTTCGCCAAATCGATCTTGTCATCTTCCACGAGGGAACCACCGACGGATTTCCCTTGGGCCTTGTAGAACGTGAAGATCATCCCACCGCCGATCAGGAGCTTGTCGCACTTTTCCAGGAGGGTTTCGATGACACCAATTTTGCTGGACACCTTAGAACCGCCCACAATCGCCACGAGGGGACGCTTGGGAGCTTCGATGGCCCCCTTGAGGAACTGGAGTTCTTTTTCGATTAAAAGACCAGCAACGGAAGTACCAACGTGGTGGGTGACGCCTTCGGTGGAACCATGGGCACGGTGAGCGGTCCCGAACGCATCGTTGACATAAATGTCTGCATTGGCCGCGAGTTGCTTGGCAAATTCAGGATCATTCTTTTCTTCGCCAGGGTTAAAGCGGAGGTTTTCTAATAATGCCACTTGACCATTACTGAGGTTGGCGATCGCCTGGTTTACCGCATCCCCAATGCAATCATCACACTTAGTGACAGATTGGCCCAACAATTCAGACAAGCGGGCGGCCACAGGCGTTAAGCGCATCGAATCAACCACCTGACCCTTCGGACGACCCATGTGGCTTCCGAGAATCACCTTGGCACCTTTCTCAGTCAAATATTTGATGGTGGGGAGTGCGGCCCGAATCCGGGTATCGTCAGTGATTGCACCGCTTTCATTGAGGGGTACATTAAAATCAACCCGGACAAATACGCGCTTACCGCTTAAATCTGCCTCTGTTAAATTTGCAACTGATTTCTTAGCCACAATATAAGATCCTCCAAATGCTTGCTTTTTATAAAGTTCTGTCATCTTGTCATCAGAAGAAGACCATTTTTCCGAGAAAATTGAACTAGAGTTCCAAATCCAGAAAAATATCTCCATGCAGATTTTACCGGAGCCTGTGTCTAGGAGGTAGAGCTACTATGTTTAAAACCATTCTTTTTCCCGTTGATAAAAGTCGTGAAGCCCGTGAAGCGGCAGAAACCGTAATCAGCCTTGTGAAATCCTTCCAAAGTCGTTTAGTCCTGCTCTCCGTGGTCGAACCAACAGAGCCAGAGGAGCGCCAGGGGGTGATGAATTCCGAAGAAGCGGTGGCCAAGCTCCTCCAGGGGGCCCATGATCTCTTTGCCCAGGCCGGAATCGAAGCCGACATCATTGAACGGGAAGGGATGCCATCTTTCACCATTTGCGATGTGGCCGATGAAATTGAGGCTGATTTAATCGTGATGGGCTGTCGGGGTATGGGCTTAACCCAGGAAGGGGCCGCCGAAAGTGTCACCAGTAAAGTCACGAATCTTTCTCCTTGCCCGGTCTTAATCATCCCCTAGGGGTTGCGCTGTCAGTTCAATACCCAGCTTGAGATTACTTCTATTTGTTCCATGGGACGATGGCGATCGCCTTTTTCTGTTCAGCCTTTTCTCCCATGGCAATACAAAAATTTTGATCTTTAATTAGGAAAGATCTTAAAAATCATAAGTATTTATATTCATTCAAGAGGGCCTGCCTCTATTTGAAGGAGAATCAACAAAAATAGACCAGAATTGCAACAACTTGCTCGGCTAAAGATTTTATTTGCTCATCTATGGCGGAAGTGAGAGTTAAAATTAACAGTAATCATTTAAGATTGCATTAAAATAGTTACAGTACCCCCATTCAATCAATAAATGCCCAGTTATATTTCTATAGGAAAATAAAAAATAAGCAAGTGATCTTTTAGTAGTAATGCGTTTTACTGGGTGTATAAAGCATTGATTTTGCGTCGTCTACAGTAGGTTGAAATAGCGCTTATGAATGCAGCATCTACCAATAATCGTCCTAAACTTCAGTTAATTGGTGAAGTCCTTGAAGATGCAGGCTTGATCTCCGAGGCCCAATTACAAACGGCCCTTTTTGATCAGCAAATTTACAACGATTTAAAATTTGGTGAAATCTTGACTCTGCGGGGCTGGATTCACCAACCAACGGCTGATTTTTTCGCGAAATATGCGAAACAAGAACTGATATTGATTGATGGCAAACGGCTTGGTGATTATTTGCTTGAGGCGGATTTGCTCACCACCGAGCAGCTCGCTCTCATTCTCGAGGAGCAAAAGCTTAACCATCTGCTATTTGGCAGTTTAGCGGTCTTAAAAGGCTATATTCCTCAAAAAACTTTGAATTTTTTCTTGCGCAATATCCTAAATAAAAATGTTGGCGATCGCCAATTTTGGCAGACTACCCACCACCCCAAAACATCTCTCATCGAAAAACCTAACGCGAAAGCCACTCAATCCGCGCTACCCAAAGACACCCTGAACGCGGCCAAGAGCACTGGTGCTGAGCCCACAGAAATTAACTGGATTGGTTAGTTTGTTCCTGAAAAATAGAACTTCTTAATTGCGAAAACGTTTGACCTATGGCGATTCTCCTGGAAAGCGATCGCCGCATGCTCGTGGCAAAACAAATACAATATAACGGACAATAAAAAAAGAGAGGACTTAAAATGCCTCTCCAGAGATGACCAGAATGGTTGAAAACGTTAATGGGATAGTGTTTTAATATAACCCAATACAAAAAGGCTTGTGTTAAATGGGCGAGTTTAGTAGGCCAGACCCATACTACGAGTTGTCTCGGCACCGAGGTAAACCCGGATACTGAGAAAGTCGGTGGGGCAAGCAGTTTCACACCGCTTACAACCAACGCAATCTTCTGTTCTCGGAGAAGATGCGATCTGACCCGCTTTGCAGCCATCCCAAGGAACCATCTCTAGGACATCAAGGGGACAGGCACGGACGCACTGGGTGCAGCCAATGCAAGTGTCGTAAATTTTAACGCTATGAGACATTGAGTGTTAACTCCTACAAGAATGTGGTTTGATTATGTCAGCATTCTGGATTATGGGTTAGTTTACCGCAGGGCTAGAAGTCCCTTGGCGAAAAGGTGATATAAGTTTACGTTGTGTTACATATCCCTAAAAATCCTGCGTCTCTGGGCAATTTTGGGCATTTTTTGAAATTTTCTGGGTTGCTTTTTCGGAGGCAGAGACCAATGTTTTTATTGATTCGGTGTTGATACAAAATTTAGGAATAGAACTTTACTATGGCCATTCGCTTCCAAGCCCTCGAAGTTGTTGCCCTCTCCGTGCCGGAGGCGCCCCGTCCTATTCAGGAGTATCTCCGGGAAATTGATTGTCTGGTGGGGGCGATCGCCGATCCTGAGCGCACCGAAAAAATTGCCCCGGATCAATACCGACTCAAAATGCGGCCCATTGGTTTCTTAGATCTATACAAATTCCAGCCCATTGTGACCCTGAAAATTTGGTGTGATCGCCACTGCCAAGTCCATATCAAAAGTTTGGATTATCAACTGCGGGGCCTCGAACCCTTCATGAAAGGTTTTAAACTCGATGTGACTGGCCGATTACAACCTGTCGCCGATAAGCAGGCGCAATGGTTACTCCAGGGTGAAGCAGATCTCCAGGTCAAACTCGAGCTGCCGCCCCCCCTCTGGTTTACCCCCAAGGCCTTAGTGAAAAAGACGGGCGATCGCCTCCTGCAGGAAATCTTGCAACGCATCAAAGGACAACTCCTTGATCAATTAGTGCGTGACTACCAAGTTTGGGCCCATGGTGCCCCCGAAATCTCGGCCTATGGCGATCGCCTCGAAACCCACCCTTAAATTTCCCGCAGGACAGATCTTATTTCAATGGGTCAAAATTCCATAAAATCCAAGAATTTCCAATGAAATAGCAAATTTTGCTGCCATAAAAGTTAATTTCCGCTCTCTGGAAAAATCGCTATGATGAAACTGAATGTACAGTTACCCTAACTCTATGGATATCAAATTACTTTTATTGGCTTTGACAGGTGTCTTTACTGTGGCTTGTCTCTTTTTCGGCACCCAAAATGGTTTTTATGATTCCGATGATTACCACGGCAATGGTTCCGCCCACTAATGTGCCTGCCCATCATTTTTGGGTGGTTTCGCCACAAGTTCCCTTAACCAGATCTTTTATTGTTCGTTGAGATACTCTAGGATCTCCTGCGGCGATCGCCTCCTTGGGATTCTAGGATTTTTTGTGCCCAATGCCCCCTGCCGTCGCCCCCGATTTGCCTCAATTATCCTGCCTGCCCTACGCCACTGGTCAACAAGCAGAAGGTGTTTGTCTTCTTCTTAAATTGGGGCCTTATCAACTGCTACTCGACTGTGGTGTCACGGATTTTGCGCGGCTCCTCGCCCAGGACAAAATGCCCGATGCCGTTTTTTGTAGCCATGCCCATCGGGATCACGCCGAAGGCATCCTCGCTTTACATCGCCATTTTCCGGAAGTCCCCATTTATCTGAGTGCTGCGACTCAAACATTGTTGCCCCTCAACTGGCCTGGGGCAAAGGTTCCGTCTGATTTAGGTCAAGTGGTGCCCTGGCGATCGCCCGTCGAAATTGCCGACAATTTAACCCTCCAACTTTTCCCCGCCGGACATTTGCCGGGGGCGGCGGCGGCTTTGTTTACGTTCCATACCCCAGAGCGAGATTACACGGTATTTTACACGGGAGATTTTTCCGTTTCCCATTTTCAGTTGGTGAATGGCTTATCCATTGAGGCTTTGCGGGGTTTCCAGCCCGATGTGCTGATCATCGAGGGTAGCTATGGTACGATGCGGCATCCCCACCGCCGTCAACAGGAAAAATACCTCACCCAACGGATTCTCGACGCCTTAGATTCTGGTCAGTCGGTGATTTTGCCCGTACCGCGCCTCGGCCTCGGCCAGGAAATCTTAAAATTATTGCGATCGCACCACCAATTTACCGGCAAAAAAGTTGATATTTGGGTAGAAGGCCAAGTGGCCCGTGGGTGCGATTTGTATTTGGAGATCTTGCCAGAATTGCCAAATCCAGTGCAAAATTTTGCCCGTCACCAGGCCCTCTTTTGGGATGACCGGGTCTACCCCCGGATGCATCGCCTCGCCCCAGGTGAATATCCAGACCTGCACCAGGGCAACCATGTGATCATCACCGATTACACCAATGACTTCGCCAAGTATTGCGAAGCAGAGCAATGCCCTTGTTTACTCCTCTTACCAGAACATCCAGGGGTTTGGTTAGATATTGAAGCGCCTCCCCTGGCGGCGATCGCCCCTAAAAAACACGTCCAAATCGAAACCTATCTCCTCGCCGAACACAGCGACGGTCGCAATACCACCCAGTTAATCCACAACTTGCGGCCCCAACACGTTGTCTTTTTCCATGGTTCTAGCCAAGACTTGGAAGATCTCACCGCCCTCGAAGAACTCCAAAGCCGCTATCAACTCCATTGTCCCGCCGCCGGAAAGTTAGTCGAGCTTCCCATTGGGGCCACGTTTATCCAACCAGAAGGCCCCCACAGCACGGAATACGAAGGGGAAATTAATGAAGTGGGGGCTTGGATTACCATCAGCCTGCCCAATAGCCTCAACGATGATCCCCGTTGGCAAACCTTTGCGGATACGGGTCTGGTGGAAGCGCGCTGGCAGGGGGAAGAACTTGTGCTGCGCGGCATTAACGAGCGGGAACTGCTACGCCATAATGTCGATGCCCAACGATTTAACAACTTAGATTGCTGCCTCAACTGCCGCTTTCAAAAAGGATTGCGGTGCCAACAACCAAAATCTCCCCTGTATCGCTTTAAGGTGACACCAGAGGGGTATTGTCCAGAGTTTCAGGCGATCGCCCAGGCTCCAGATCCATCAGAAGAGATTTAGTCTTGATTTTTTGAATCGGGGAAATGGGGGAAAATTTGCTCCGCTTCTGGGCAATCTTCGGCAATGGAAAGTTCCACATCCATCTTCGGCACCGAGGCGAGTTTTTGGGTGATCGCGCCAACGCTTTCTAGGCGCACCAATTCTTCCCAAGAGGAAATTTCGTCCTCTTCTTCCGTTTCATAACGGATTGTGAGAATTTCTCCTTCAAACGCCGTAATAGTCGCATTTTCAATCCAGCGCTGTTGATCCCGCAAGAATATACAAACTTCTTTTTCATCGTTGCAGATTTGGTTAATCTTGCGGTGTAGCATAAGCTTCTCCAAAGTTTGGGCAGAGCACAATAACATTTCTCTACTAAGCATTGTAGACAATCTCCCTGCACTTTTACAGTCCTTTTAGGGGTGATCTTGATTTAAAATTTCGCGAATATTTTCTGCTACTGCGATGGTTTGTTCAACCATTGCTAAATGACCGCAGTGATCAATTTCTCGGACATTATTGCCCATACAACCAAAACTAGGGTGAAAGCTGGCTAAATGGCGCACATACTTCAGTTCCATCACCGGATCTTGCTGTCCGGCCAAAAAATAAACCGGTTGGACTAATTGGGCCACCAACTGCGGTAGATAGTGCACTTCCTGTTCGGTGGTCGTTTCGAGGAGGGCACCGAGGGCGGCAGTGGCATCAGCCTGGAGAAAGTCATGAATTCTCTGTTTTCCCCACTGTCTTGAGAGGGGACGATGCACCATCAACCGGGCAAAAAATAAGTCCAATAAAGGTATATGTTTCAGGAAAGGCCAGCGATTTTTGACGAGGTTTTGGCCGGCATTGCGAAACTTTTCAAAGTCTTCTTTAAGATAAATGCCCCCCCCAGCATTGATGCAGATAATGCCCCGCACCCGTTTGGGACAAATGGCGGCCCCCCACAGGGCGATGCTCCCGCCGAGGGAGTGACCCACAAGCCAAACATGTTTGAGGTTGAGGGTTTCGAGTAAATGCTGTAGATCGGTGCCGTAGTCTTGAAGGGTGTAGCCTTGGTCTGGGTAGCGATCGCCTTGGGTTTTGGCGGCAGATTCTCCGAAACCCCGAAGATCGTAGGCCAGACAAGCATAATCTTGCTTTAAAAGATCAATGAGGGGTTGCCAATAGGCGCGACTCAGGAGCCAACCATGGATAAATACAAGCACCGGAGATTCGGGATCTTCTCCGGCAGGATCTGAGGGGCGATCGCTGGGGGTAAAGTCATAGGCATGGAGCACATCGCGAATTACCGTTGTTGCCATAAAGTCTTTTTACCAATGGGCTCACATTTCGATCACTCTTTATTTTACCCAAGAGCGATCGCCCAGCTTTCTCGGCCTAGGGACATTTACATTTATGAAATATGCAGCAGGCGATCGCGCACATTATTCGCAATCCGCTGGCCTAAATACTCAGGAATTGCACTTTCATTGGGGCCAAAAAGGTACAAAATTAGCCTGGTGTTGCCGCGCCAAGACACCAGATTGGCATTAATTACTAACAGATCTTCCTGCCAAATCGCATACATTGCTCGGTACAACAGACCTTCTTGTTCCTTCGCCTCGATGATCAGGGTCGGCAGATGGAACACAGGGTCAATGTAAAATTCCGTATGCACCTCAGCGAGCCCCGCCGCAAAATCAAACTCGACGGCCAACATCTCTTCCACGGCAAAGCGGCCCGCCAGGGCTTCCCGCACTGCTCGACAGACATTCCCGGCGGTATTGGGGGTGAGGGCCTGGTCATTACGATCAATTCTGAGCTTGATGAAAACGAGCATTGGCGCTTGGATCTGCCCATACAGGCTGAGGCTATGGATCTTCAGACCGTAGGCGAGGAGAATCCCGAAAATATCACTCAAGAGAAAGGATTGATTTCGGTAGGCAAACTGGAAAATGCTCCGGTTGCCATCGGGACTAATTTCAACGATCGGCCGCTTGGCCCGGTAAAGCTGATAGGCTAACTGGAGATTTTGAAATTGTGCTTCACTACTGACGAATTGTTCGTAAAATTCGGGAAATGAACGATTAAAACGTTTCAGTAGATCTAAATTAGAGGATTTGAGGGTGGCGGCCATAGGTAATGGGGGCGGTGTGGCTAAAAAAGACTTCAGAAAATAAAAATGCGTATGCTGATCTCCGAATAACCCTTATTTCCTATAGTTTACTCCAGGAATTTTGCGCTTTCTTGACTCTGGTGCCCTAGCAGCCCCCAGTCAGCCTTCGCAAAAGATCTTGTAAGATTATCAAGAATATTTATTTGTCGTGTCTTGCGACTTCATCCGAGGCGATCGCCCCCATAAAATGAGCATGGGTTTCCTAAAACGACTATTTAATCCCACCGTTGATGTTCCAAATGCCCAGATCAGTAATTCACAACTGGAGTCTGCTGGCCAACCGCGTATTTTCTTTAGCCTAGATCGCGACCTTGATCTCTACGAGCTAGAAGAACTTTGTGATCAAGTGGGTTGGGCCAGACGTCCCATTCGTAAAGTCCGCAAAGCAATCCAACATAGCTTTCTGGTGGTCACGGTCTGGGAAGTGCGCAATAGCAAACGGCGGCGTCTCATCGGGTTTGCCCGGGCCACCTCTGACTGTGCTTTTAACGCGACGGTGTGGGATGTGGTGATCCATCCCCAGTTCCAGAGCCAAGGCTTAGGTAAGGGCCTCATGCAGTTCATGATCAAAAAACTGCGGGAGTCAGATATCAGCAACATTACGCTTTTTGCTGATCCCCAAGTAGTAGAGTTTTACCGGCGGTTGGGTTTTATCCTTGATCCAGAAGGGATTAAAGGGATGTTTTGGTACCCAAGCTGAAAATGATTTCACAAATAGTCTAAGGCTAAGTTATACTAGCTGAGGTATTTTAACGGGATGTAGCGCAGCTTGGTAGCGCGCCTGCTTTGGGAGTAGGATGCCGCAGGTTCGAATCCTGTCATCCCGATTTTTTGATTTTTAAGACTCTCTGGTGGCGATCGCCCCCGTTAATTTGACCACTCCAGGCCAGCCTAGGCACGTCATAAAAAAGCCTAGATCGCCCCAGAATAATTGAATTTTTTGTGTTAGAGTCGAAATCATTGGCAAGTCTATGCCGATACTTTTCTATTTGCAATGGGACTTGAGTATAAACATTTACGAAATGGAACTCCAATTTACGGAGTCACGTCTCTAGAATACGTTGGTAAACTGCAATATCCGTCACCCATGGAAAGCCCCAGTTTATCGAGATCATGGAATAGATTGCCGCTTTTTTAGTGGGGATTTCTAAGACGTAATACAAAGCATTTTGACGGCTTATTTCTTTAGGATTAATTTTTCTAATCTTGCAGTTATTTTGTTCGAGGTTTTATTTATGAAAAGTCTGGTTCGTTTGGGTCAAAAAGCCTTATTGATGGGTACGGTAATTGCCGGAACAATCTTGGGCGTTAATAGCAGTGTGTTGGCGCTTCCTGAGGCAACGGTTGTCGAAAAGCTCCGGCCAATTCCGATGTATATGCTGATCAACGACGAAGGGCAGCCAATTTTCGCGACGGTCACTGACCAAAATGGCGGTGAGTCGGGAGTTACGGGGGTTTTTGTCAGTCTTGCGGATGCAGAAAATCTCGTGGCGGCCCGCCAGACAGAATCGAAAAAACTCCTCGATGCAGAACGGGCAAAACCCAATGCCGATCCCCAAATTGTCGCTGAACTAGAAGCCCAAGCGGCCCTGTGGCAAGAGGCCAACATTCTGCCCATCGGCTTGGATAAGATCTACCAGTTTGCTCAAAGTGACGAAGCAGAAGATTTAACCTTTAAGTTTTTGCCGACCATGGCCCAGTTAAATGCAGCGGCCCAAGTGACGCAACAGGAAAACTTCCCTGGTGTCCCTTTATTTTTCCTCTCGATTCAGGAAAAGGATGCCAATGGACAGGATATTGTTTCTTTCCCAACCCTGGCAGGGGATGACAACAATGGTAACGGCGAAATCCCCGTTTTCTTTGAGGTACAGCCGATTCTTGAGCAATTGGATGCGTTCCCAGAAGATGAAGAGCTAAGTATTAATGTGATGCCCCTTGAGGTATTTATTGCCAAATTACTCGATGAGGATCTGCCCACAGAGGAACAGGAATTTTTGGAGTCGATGACCCTCATTCCCTCAGCGGAATCGGCCCAATTGATCCAAGCTGTGATTGAGCAGCAACAGCAACAACGATAATAGGGTGTTGGGAACGGTTGATTCTTGACTGAGATCATTGCGGCTCAGGATTTAGGACGGTGGCGACAGTGGGCCCAGACCCAGGCGATCGCCACCGATATTTCTGTTGAGGAAGTGGACTGGTTTCTCCAGGGGCTGACCAGCGTGGATCGGCTCAGTTTGCGGCTAGGAATCCGGGAAGCTGTACAGAGTCAGGTGTCTTTGGCTGAACTTTCACAGCTCTGGGAACGGCGCTGCCAGGAAAAAGTTCCGGTGCAATATCTCGTCGGGAAAGCGCCCTGGCGAAATTTTGAGTTGTTCGTGTCCCCGGCGGTGTTAATCCCTCGGCCCGAAACAGAGTATTTAATCGATTTGGCGCGGACTAGCCCAACAAATTTACACGCAGGCCACTGGGTCGATCTGGGGACGGGCAGTGGGGCGATCGCCTTGGGTTTGGCAGAGAGTTTTGTGGCAGCGACGATCCATGCCGTTGACCAGAGTGCCGCCGCCCTTGGAGTCGCCCGAAAAAATGCGATCGCCTACGGCTTTCAAAATCGAATTCAGTTTTACCAAGGCAGTTGGTGGGAGCCGCTACAACATTTGCGGGGACAGGTGGCGGGAATGGTTTCCAATCCCCCCTATATTCCCGCTGCCCTACTGCCGGATTTACAGCCAGAAGTTTATCGTCATGAACCCCATAGTGCTCTTGATGGGGGCACAGACGGGTTAGCCGACCTGCGAATTTTGGTGAATGAAGCGCCGGATTATTTGGTTTCTGGTGGCATTTGGCTCGTGGAAATGATGCGTGGTCAGGGGGAAGCGGTGGCGCAATTACTCGCAGACAATGGCCGCTACACCCAAATTCAGATCATTGATGATTTTGCTGGGGGCGATCGCTACGTATCCGCCCAGCGCATCTGAAGAAAGTTACGTAAGTGTCATACGTGATTAAAATCACTGATAATATCTACCTTTAGACTTAAATTTAACTTAAGGCAGCTTATCTTTGAATGTGTTGTCCTCAAGCAACTTTTGGTTGATTGTCTCGGCTGAAAAAGCTGATATATAAAGTTTAATCTGTAAAATGCGACAAACACCTCAAGTTGTGGGCATCCTAAGAATTAGAGGTAGAAGCAGTGCTGCCCAGGTCGTTGCTTAGAATATTGCGGAATTTCAATAAACACTGCGAGGTTAAAACCACCATGTATACATTCTTACTCCAGTTCCTCCTAAAAACAAAACAGACTAAGGAAAGCGGTTTTAGTCTCGTGGTTGCTTTGGGGCTAGGTCTTTTCTTGGTGGTCACCGGTGCAACAATGCTCCTCCGTTCCAATGATGATCAAGTCGCCTCGACGCTACAGAAACATAGCCAAGAAAATATGGCGATCGCCGAAGCAGGTCTAAACCGAGTGCTTGGGGTACTTCGCTCTGAGGAAAATAGTATCTTTCTAAAGCTTGACAAGAACGAATGGACAAAAGAGAAGTACGATAGCCTGAAGCCAACTGCAGAAGTTTTTGACGGTGGCTGTAGCGAATACAATAACCAAGAAAGTGATGGTGAAGAGAATGCTTCTGAAGATATTCCTTTAGCGGTGGCTCAGATTCGTGACAGCAGTATATCAGTTGACAACAAAGGTGAATTTCAACTCCTTGCCTATGATTATGATTCTCGAACGGGCACAGGCACCTTTACTGTAGAGGGAAGTTTATCCGGTGATCGAGGTACAGCTATCCTTGAAGCATCTGTGTATGTCGGTGAATTTTCCAACGAAGGGGAATCGACATTCCCTGGTATGTACATGGAAAACTTTATTGAACTCGGCAACAACGATGTCTCTTTAATTCCTAACGTCAGTGCTGATCCGAATGAAAAAAGCAATATTATTTGCACAAGATGTCAATTTTCTAACTTAGAAGACGCTTGTGCCGCCGATATTTCCCCAGCAGACTATGCAAACTTAATCCATCGAGATGCAATGGGGGCTCAGAATAACTCTAAACTCACTAACGTCATTCCTCGGTTAGGTGAGCCCAATCTGCCGCCCTTGCCGGTTCCCCCACAAACAATTACCGCAGATTTAGGCAGTAATGTTCGAGATCTACCTAGCGGGGGTGATCAAACAGTTTCCTTTGATCCTGATGGTGCAGGCCCAGCCCAGGCCTATCAAGCCTATGTTTACAAAGCAGAAGACATTGATATTGGTGGTGGCGTTAAAACCTGGACGATTAACACAACAAACGCGCCTGTGATTGTCTTCCTCTCTGGTGATTTAACAATTTCTGGGAACCGCCAAATTATCCATGAAGGTGATTTTGGTGACTTTGCAATTTTTGGTAAGCCAGATAGTGGTACAGGCACAGTCTCTCAAAATATCCGCATTAACGGGACAGCCAGTTCGACATTCTTTGTCTATGCTCCTGATGCCCAGGTGGGAATCAATGGTGGCGGCAACGGCGACGGCATGAACGGCGTTATCTGGGGAAAAATTTGGGACGCTTCTAATTCCAATGCCAGTGGCGCAGTTGTTAATATTCCCCCGGGTGCTCCTGAAGCTTTGGGCAATGCCTTTGGTACAACCTTTGAAAGCATTTCTCTCAAACGGCCAGCACAAGTTGTCAACACAGGCGTGGTTACGTGGGAGAGAAGAGAAGCAACAAACTAACTAGCCATGATGCAACCTCGATGGACGACAAAAAACAACTCTAGCTCTGTCCCTAAACAAGGTCAGCAAGGCTTTACCTTTATTGAAGTCTTGGCAGGGATTATTGTTTCGACAATCTTTGTGCTTGTGACAGCCGAGGCCACATTTGTTAGTGTTGTTTTGCGAGTACAGGCCCAGCGTGCATCTGAAGCGATGAATGCAATCCAGTCAGACTTTGACGAAATTAAATATGAGGCTGCTTTGTCTTTCTCAAATGCCTCGCCTGACTGCGACGCAACTACCCCAGAAAAGGGTTATGCCCAAGCATTAATCAATCAGATTAAGGCTCCTGACCCTCCTACTCTGGTGAACAAAGAATACAATATGAACCGAAATTTAAGTATTCCGGATCAGCCTCCTTACAACATTGTGGAAGTCAGTTATCGAGTTGAAGATCCAGATAGCGGGCGAATCGTCGCAGAATATTATTCGGAGATTATCCCTGATGCCTTCTTTGCCTGTCGGAATTAGACGTAACTCGGCCGGATTTACACTCATTGAGTTGATGGTCGCAATTTTTATGGCAGGCATTTTGGCAACCATATCCACGCCTGTGATGTTTGGTTTTATCAATCGCAGTAAGTTAACCAGTGCCAGGAGTGAGCTTTTTGGGGCTTTAGAGGAAGTCCAACGCCAAGCGATCCGCCGTAGTATTAGTTGTCGATTTATTTTGCCGTCGAGTCCTGCCACCAATCCAACCCTTAACAGTGATTGTTTTGTCACAGGCGATCGCAGTTTAGAGGGGATCACCATGCGTCATAATGGTGCCACTGTTAAACCGACCGATTTTTTGTTTGATTTCCGAGGTAGAACCAGTGATCCAAGCAGAAACTTCCTTACAAATGATTTGGTACTGATTCTCACAAAAAATGGAAATTTGGGGAACCAAAAATGTGTCATTGTTTCCCGTGGTTTGGGCTTAGTCCGTAATGGCAATTACCCACCCGGCGATAGTTCAACAGACCCAGCTAAGTGTTCATTGCAATAGCTTTTTTGGGTATCATTAAAGTGATATGGCATTTTACATTGCTACCGGTTCGAGGCCCGCAAAACGATGAGACGTTGGCTCCTAAAATACTATTTTAATTTGCTCAATAGACGATCGACCTCACAAGGAAACCGAGGCTTTACTGTTATTGAAGTGCTCCTGGCGATCACCCTGAGCGGGATTGTGGCTACTGGTCTTGGCACAGCCATGGTCGCCACCCTCAATGCCAGCAATCGCACCGAAGCCCGTACCCAGCGGCGTTCTCAACTCAACCGGGCCATTGATTACATCACAGAAGATGTCCGGCGATCGCGTGTTCTTGATGTTGCAACCAACGATGCCACCGATGACACCTTAGTTTTAGAATATTTCCCAGAAATAGGAGACAACATCAACTCACGAACCATTGAATATTCCATAGCAGAAAAAGATGACAATTCCCCCTGGGTAGGGCCGATGGTGCTCCGACGGAAAGAGTATAGAACAGGAGATGATCCAGATGCCGTTAATTGGACAGTTCTCGTTGATGCCATTTCTGAGAACACAAATATTCCTGTTCCTCCAAACATTACTTGTCCGGAAGGAAGCACGACAATTGGGAATACAGGCTTTCGTGCTTGTTTGGAAGAAGAGACCTCCGCAACAGGTAATGCTATTTATAAAGTCGATCTAGCGCTCCACGGTGAAGTTAATGATTTTGAGGGTAGTAATAATACATCTGAAGTTTTAAGTGTTAGTAGTTCCGCCTTTGCGCGGAGTATTAATCCCCAGGGAGATATCCTAATTAACCCTTCTATCGAATCAGTGGCCCTAAGTAGTGATTTGACGACTGCGACGGTTAACTGGAGTGAAGCTCTCGGCGGGGAAAAACCCTATTCCTATACCCTCTATCGTTGCAGTGAGGGGCCGGATACCTGCGAAATCGATCAAGCTACTTCTGACACGGTCGCCAGCGAATTAACAACCAGAACCTACAGTGATAATATCTCTGGTCTGTCCCGAGGCAATACCGTTTGCTATGAAGTGAAGGTTGTTGATAACTTAGGAGATACCAGAACCAGTAATCCTGTTTGTGTCGAATTAGTAGAAGAACTAATCCCGCCGCAAATTGAAGACATTTGGGAATCCCAGGGAGAAGTGGGCCTTGAGTGGCGGGCCGCTTCCGGTGGTGATCCCGGCTACCTCTATGGTCTGAAGCGTTGTGATGTCGCAGGAAATGCAGATGATTGTGACCCCACAACATCGGTGCGCGATCCAGAAATTGCTGGTACTTCCTACTTCCCTGATATTGTGACGGGCATCAGCGATGGTCAAAAAATTTGCTATGCCGTTGTTGTCAAAGATCAAATAGGAGAAATAGCCCAGGGCGATCCGAAATGCATCATCAAGGGACAACCTCTCTCTGCACCACCGATTAAAAAGATTACAGAACAAGCTAATAATACCGTTGATCTCACTTGGTTGAGTGCCTCTGGTGGTGACTATCCCTACACTTACGATCTATTGCGCTGTGACGTCGCCCCAGACCAAACTTGCACTCCAACCACATCTCTGAACTTGGCGACTGAAGATAAAAGTTTCTCTGGAGATGATATTTCAGCAGTCAATAGCGGCGATAAAATTTGCTACGCTGTGCAAGTGACAGACAACAGTGCTGCTACCAGTATTGGGGAAACAGAATGTCTAATTAAAGATGCGCCCCTTGCTGCGCCGGATTCTTTGACAGTGACCCTTGATGTTAGTAGCGCCGAGATGGATATTACCTGGCCTGATGCGACAGGGGGCACCCCAGACTATACCTATAATCTTTATCGGTGTAATACGACCAACACAAGCTGTACCCCCAGCTTGCTGACTTCTGATGTAACTTCAGGTGTATCCGGATATGCAGATAATGTCAGTAGCATTGCTAGAGGTCAGAATGTTTGCTATGCCGTGCAAGTCAGTGACGCAGACGGAGCAACAGACCAGACGGAAACTGTGTGTGAAACAAAAATTGATCCTCTACTTTTGAGCGGCCTTGTTGTCACCATTGACCCGGATGCTTCCGAAGCCAATATTGCCTGGAGTTCGATTACAGGGGGCAGTACAGCATCACCAACCTACAGTCTTGCTCTAAAACGTTGTACTGGAGAAAACTGCACACCCACCACAGTGGCATCCACCAGAACGACACAAAATACAGGTAGCGGTAGTTTTACCAATAGTGTTTCTGGTATTGCTGAAGGCACTAACATTTGTTACGCCATTGAGGTTACCTCTGGCACCCAAACCACCAGTGGCCAAACCTGTACGACCCTCGAAACGAGTTTGGCTGCGCCTGTAATTACTTTGAATAACTCATCTTTGGTGAAACCAACTGTGAACTGGTCAGCCGTTACTGGAGCAACGGGTTATCGAGTGTTTAGTTGTCAAGGGCAGGGAATCTGTGATCCATTATCAGGGGACACAGCGAATACAACAAATCTTTCCTTTACGCCAGATAATAATCCGAGTGTTGGTAATGAATGGTGTTTCGTCGTTAAAGCAACTAAGGGTTCGGTGATTAGTCCTGCGAGTGAGCAACTTTGTGGTGCGATACAAGGTTTAACTGCACCGGAAGGTCTAAAACTTGAATTTACTCAGCGGTCAGATAAGCGCTACGATGCCAAGGTTAGTTGGAGTTTAAACACGAATGTAACAAGTTACAAGCTATATTTCTGCTCAACTAGTAATGACTGTACACCTAATGATTTAGTTTTAGATAATATCAAAACATCAACAGCTACGGATGGCCCAATCGATAAAAATACAAACATTTGCTACGGAGTTGTTGCAGAAGCAAATGGCATATCTAGTCCAATGAGTAGAGTTTGTGGTCGAGCAAAATAATAGAAGCTAACGAAAAAGCAATATTGTCTACCGTAAGATTGATTGCTCACAGCTTTTGATACTCGATATCATGGGGGGTGTAGTTAGATCTACTTAGGCTGTGTTTCATGTCACTATTATTCTCTAGGGCCAAAGCACCTTTTAGACCCCTCAAAACCCAAGGCTTCACACTGTTTGAAGTGTTGGGGGTTTTGCTGCTAGTTGGTATTTTGGCAGGAATTGCAACCCCGTCACTCCTCGGCTTTTTGGCACGGGCAGGCGCAAGACAAGACTTTACGGCTTTACAGGGTTTGTTGCAACGTACCCAACAGGAAGCCATTCGCCAGAGTCGCACTTGTCGGGTCATTTTGCCCGCCAACAATAGCGAGAATGCAAAAGTGTCCTCTGATTGTCGGGTAACGGAGGATGTGGTGCTTGAAAATGTTGTGATCAAATACAACAATGCCAATAGCAAAGCGATTAATTTTAATTACCGAGGTAACACCAGCCCGCTGCGCACTATCGTCCTGGCAGATACCCAGTCACAATACCAACGTTGTTTAATCATTTCCAATGGCATTGGCGTCATTCGTAAAGGGGTTTATGTCGGCGATATCTCGGGCAATGTCTCTGCTAGTTCTTGCCAAACAACTGGTTGATTTTCTTGATTAAGAGGATGTCTGAGAAAATATTGTAAAGATTACGCCAAGCGCCTCAGAAGGATGCGAATGGATGCTAGATATATCCACGCTTCCGCACTCCTCGTATTACATTCATAGTCTCGACTCAAACGGCGGCACCAGTAAAACCAGCCAAAGGTTCTCTCCACTACCCATCGCCTTGGTAATGCTGTGAATCCTTTGCACTCCTCCGGACGTAATACTTTCTCCAATATCCAGCCAAACTTGTCCATTACCCAGCGCACAAGACTTTCTCCGTGATACCCCCCATCCACATACAACAGGTAAAAACACTCTAGATTCAGTCCCATCCTTTGGATTCGTGCCAACAATAGCTTTAATCCTTGACCTTCCGCGGTGTTGGCGGCAGTTACCACTACGGCCATCAAAATGCCCAAGCTATCCACCATGATGTGTCGTTTGCGACCTTTAACTTTCTTATTTCCATCAACTCCAACATCCTGATGAATCATTGTTGCTGTATCCACCGATTGAGAATCCACCACCCCATAGCTCGGTGAGGAGGGTGGTCATGACCTGTGGTGCGTTCCCACTGATGGAGAGTTTGGTTAATACGTTCGAGGGTGCCATCGTCACGCCATTGGCGGAAGTAGTGATAGACGGTTTGCCATTTGGGGAAATCATGGGGCAGTAAGCGCCAGGCGATACCACCCATGAGGATATAGAGGAGAGCATTAACGACTTGACGCAGGTCAGTGGAGCGGGGACGACCACCCGATTTAGCTGAGGGAAGTAGGGGTTTAAGGAGAGACCATTGGTCATCGGTGAGGTCTGTCGGATAGGATGTAGACATGATTTTTGAGATTAGAGATTTATGTACTTCTACAGGCTAAATCTCTATTTTTTTATCCGCCATACCCTTCTCAGACATCCTCTAAGATAAAAGTATTATGCATAGCTTCATATTGGTCTTCCTCTAGCTGTTTGATCATAACTGGCAAAATATTTCTTTGGGAATGCTTGAGTTGCTCAACCAAATTTTCCAAAATAATCTTGTTAAACTTTTCTTTATTTTTAGATTTGATAAAATCACAAGGAACTTGAACTAATTCACCAACTTCTAATTCATTTAATGGTAAATCTTCTAAGATAGACATAGCTTATTCATTGATAAAATTTGGATTGATAAATACTTCTTTAACTAGCTCTTGGTAGCATTTCGTGATCTGAGATTGACGCCAACAGACAACAGGCATCTGTTTGAATTCTGCAACTTTAGTCTGGGCAAATGTGCGAATAACTTCATTGTATCTTTTGCCAGAGAAACAATGTTTATCTAGTTCTTGGTCAATCATTTGATCTAGTCTTTTACCTGCGTCTGCCGGACAGTTACTGTAAACTAAGCCAAGGTTCCACGGGCCTAAGTGAAGAGTCTTTACCTTTTTGCGTGATTCCCGTACTTCTTTGATTTTTTTATGGATACGTACACCATGATAAATCGACTTTTTTCCATGGTCGATCGGTATTAGTAGAGAGTCTATGCTGTACATCAAGCTACGAGTTAGTTGATCTGCAGCAGGAGATGTATCGATAAAAATATAATCAAAACTAGGTGTCAATAAGTCAATAATTCTTGGGAAAACTTTAGCTGCCGAAAATCCTTGATATTGCCCTTTAGATTCACGGAATTCATCTAATGCATATTTCCCAATGGGCAGAACATCAATTTCTAGCTTCTCCTTTTCTGAGGTGGGAAAAATTCGATGCTGAATAACTGAATTGAGAATTTCTCTTGCGTTTTTGATTTTTCTCTGGGAAATGGATTTAACACATTCGAGCAGCCAGCTATTATATTTATCTGGAATAAGACCAAGCCCTCGTGTTAGATCGTTTTGTGAATCTAAATCAATTAGTAAAACACGTTTACCCGCCAACGCCAACTCAGCACCGATGTTGATAGTATTCGTTGTTTTGGCGACGCCTCCTTTTTGATTCCAGACAGCTGTCACCAAAGCTCTATAGGGATTATTAAGACAATAATTTAGCTGCTTCATCAGAGCCGGAATAGTCTTTTCGGTCATTCGTTGAATATCTGTCATCGGCATAACTAAACCGTCAATGCGCTTCCAGATCTGAAAGAAATCACCATTCATCACTAGACCATAGGGAGCAGGGGCTACGCATCTAAAAAAAGGTGTAGAAAGGAGGAAAGAGGAAAAATGTGAAAAGAATGGCATCCCTATTTAACAACGAAGTTCTCAAAGCCAGTATTGACAAGCACTTTGGAGAAATAGAAGACCCAAGAGTAGAACGTACACGGGCACACTACTTAGTCGATATCATCGTTATCGCTCTTTTTGCCACTATATCAGGAGCCGATAGTTGGGTAGGAATCGAAACCTATGGAAATTCCAAAGAAGAATGGCTCAGGCAATTTCTCGAGTTGCCCAACGGCATCCCCTCCCATGATACTTTTGCCAGGGTATTTGCCAGATTAGACTCAGAACAATTAGAAGCAGAATTTCGCAACTGGGTAGGGACAATAGCAGGAAAGCTCTCAGCTCAGGTCATTGCCATAGATGGAAAAGCTTCACGAGGCTCCTACGATAGGGAAAAAGGCATTAAAGACCTACAACTGGTCAGTGCTTGGGCAACGTCATCTCGTCTAGTGTTAGGACAAGAGGCTGTGGAAACAAAATCCAATGAAATTACAGCCATTCCTCAACTACTCGCACAACTAGAGCTCAAAGGATGTATTGTGACCATCGATGCCATGGGCACTCAAAAGAAAATCGCCCAACAGATTTGTCAAGCTAAAGCAGACTATATTCTGGCTCTCAAGGGCAACCAGGGTAGATTGTTTAAAGCAGTAAAAACCTGGTTTGAAAAGCAAAGAGAATCTGCCAAAGAATGGCGAGAAACGGGATGGCATCAGACGGAGAAGGGACATCAGCGTCTAGAAACCAGAACAATCTGGCAAATTCCAGCATCTCATGTTTTGCCTCAAGAGTTACGGGAGCCTTGGCAGCAACTCCGTACCATCGTCATTGTGGAAGGAACTCGTCAACTTTGGCATAAGACTACTCACGAAATCCGCTTCTTTATCAGTTCTATAGAAGCGACAAATCAGGAGTTTGCCAGTCATATTCGCAATCACTGGGGAATTGAAAATCAGCTTCATTGGTGTCTTGACGTGGTCTTTGGAGAAGATAATTCTCGAATTCGCCAAGGTCATTCGGCTCGTAATATGAGCCTAATGAGGCGGTTCACGTTGAATCTGCTTCGTCAGGAGACTTCTCAAACCAGCCTCACCATGAAGCGTTACAAGGCTGCCATGGACAATGGTTTTTTACTTAAAATCCTTGCTGACTCTGGTTTTATTTTAGATGCGTAGCCCCTGCCATAGGGAGGTAGCTTATCTCCATCTACACTCTCTTTGTTGAGGTATTGTTGAATCCCATTTCCGTCAGTTTTATAGCCTACTGATTCTTGATAATATTTATTTTCTTTGCATTTATCGATGAAGAATTCATCCGCAGACTCTGCAAGAATTTGATCTCGCTTTTTGACCTCAACAGTGATTAGTGGTTTTCTTTTATCGTCATCGGAAAAGATTAAATAATCTGGCTTTAATCCTGAACCAATCTTAATCTGTGATTCTATTTGAGTGAAGTTTAATCCCAACGATGGCCAAATACATTCATCGATAAAATGCTTTTCTAGTTTAACTTCTGAATAATCGGAAGGGAGTTGCTTCCAGCGTTCAATAACTGCTTCGTATGTATTGGCCATGATTTTAACTTCAATCTATAGCCATTGTGTCGCCAAAGGATAATAACAATTTCTTCTCGATACAATTATTCATATTTTGATGTTAAAATTCCTGTACTTCGAGCGATAGTCGCCCTATTCTGCGGCTTCTTTTAACTCAGCAAAACGCAACTTTGCGGATCGTGCCCGGGGATTCTGATCAACTTCTTCATCACTGGCAACAATCGGCTTTTTGGTGAGTACCCGCCAAATTTCCCGCTGTCGAAACGCATTTTTAACCAGACGATCTTCGAGGCTATGAAAACTAATAATCCCTAATCTGCCTTGGGGTTTGAGCCATTGGGGGGCATTGACTAATAGATATTGCAGCGCATCGAGTTCACCATTTACGGCAATACGTAATGCTTGAAAAACCCTTGTTGCCGGATGGATTTTCGCTTTTCTGGCCTTGGGATGATAGGTATAAAACACGATTTCTTCTAATTCTTTAGTTGTCTGAATCGGGCGTTTCATGGCTATTTTTTTGGCAATTTGTCGTGACAAACGTTCATCACCATACTCATAGAACAGATTCGCCAACGCTTTTTCTTCATAGGTGTTGACAATATCCGCCGCTGTTAAGCTTTGCCGTTGATCCATACGCATATCGAGGGGCGCATCCATTCGAAAACTAAAGCCGCGATCGCCTTGATCAAACTGTACGGAACTCACCCCAAGATCCGCGATAATCCCATCAAATTTTTCTCCTTGGGGATTATATTCGCCAAAATTTGACCGCACCGCCCGAAAGCGATCGCCAAATTCTTTTAATCGTTCTGACGCAGCGGCGATCGCCTGACCATCCCGATCCACTCCCGTAACGCGCACATCGGGATACTGCTGCAAAATCAATGCTGTATGGCCGCCGCCGCCCAGGGTCACATCCAGGTAATGGCCCCCCGGTTTTACTCCCAAGCCCGCCACCAACTCTTCTCTCAACACCGAAATATGCTTAAACGCTTCCGCCATGAATCCATCCAATAAAAAACAAAATCCCCCTATCACTGAGGGGGAGCCCAAGAACGCAAAACCCTAAACTAGGACATTACATCCCCATGATTTCGTAGCCAGAATCCACATAGAGCACTTGACCTGTGACCCCACTCGAAAGATCACTACAGAGGAACGCCGCCGCATTACCCACTTCCTTTTGGGTTACGGTTCGGCGCAAAGGAGCCGTTGCTTCCACATGGTGAATCATATCGAGGATGCCACCCACCGCTGAAGACGCCAAAGTCCGGATCGGGCCGGCCGAAATTGCATTCACGCGAATATTACTGGGGCCGAGGTCCGCCGCCAAGTAACGCACACTCATTTCGAGAGCCGACTTTGCCACACCCATCACATTGTAATTGGGGATAACCTTCACCCCACCCAGGTAAGTTAGGGTTACAATCGCGCCCCCTTCTGTCATCACTGTTTTGGCACCCCGGGCGAGACGCGTTAAAGAATAGGCACTAATGTCGAGGGCCGTATTAAAACCATCCCGCGAAGTATCACTAAAATCACCCGTCAAATCTTCGCGATTCGCAAAGGCAAGACAGTGGATCAAAATATCTAACTTGCCCCACTCTTTTTTGACAGACTCAAACACTTGATCCACCTGGGCATCATCTTGCACATTACAGGGGAGGAAAAGAGAAGGGTTGAGGGGCGCAACAAGCTCACCTACTTTTTTCTCAAACCGTCCTTTGTCATCGGGGAGATAAGTGACCCCAATATTCGCCCCGGCGGCATGTAATTGTTGGGCGATCCCCCAGGCAATGGATTTGTTATTTGCAATCCCAGTGACTAGGGCATTTTTTCCAGTTAAATCAAGCATATGGGTTCTCAAAAAGTATAAAAAATTAAAGCCAAGAAGCCAGCGTATATTATCTTCGCGCTCTGGTGACCTCGATGCAAACGGCTACTTTAGGGCAAATCAGGGGAAATTCTGCAAAATGCCTGGGAACTAACCCAGAAATCCATAATTATTTTGAAGCAAAAAGTACAAAATACTATACCAGAGTAAGATTTAGTTTAAGGGGAATGCTCATGGTCTCTGCACACTGAGCGCTAATGTTTCACCCATCACGGTGGGGAACTGTTGCCCAACAGAATCTATGATGTACAACCCTGACTTCAACCAACCTCCTTTTTCTTCTGCCAATCCAGTGCCTGAATTACCTGCGACTCAAATTACAGACCTTGCGACGGCGTTTCGTCAGTTTCACAGTGGCCCCTTCCCACCCGTCGTGGAGAACTATGACCGGGGCAAGACGATCTTTTTTCCGGGGGATCCAGCGGAACGGGTTTATTTCCTCCTGAAAGGGGCTGTCCGTTTGTCCCGGGTCTACGAAGCGGGGGAAGAAATTACGGTGGCCCTCCTCCGAGAGAACAGTGTCTTTGGGGTTTTATCGCTACTCACGGGACAAAAATCGGATCGCTTTTACCATGCGGTGGCTTTTACGCCAGTGGAGTTGTTGTCGGCTCCCATTGAGCAGGTGCAAAAGGCTCTTAATGAACACCCAGAACTGGCGATGTTAATGCTAAAGGGGTTGTCGTCGCGCATTTTGCAAACGGAGATGATGATCGAAACTCTAGCTCACCGGGACATGGGCTCGCGCCTCGTGAGTTTCCTGTTGATTCTCTGTCGAGATTTCGGGGTGCCGACCGATGAAGGGATTCGTATCGATCTCAAGCTATCCCACCAGGCGATCGCCGAAGCAATTGGCTCAACGCGGGTGACAGTGACGCGCCTCCTGGGGGAACTTCGAGAACAGGACATGATTTCGATTTATAAGAAAAAAATTACCGTCCATGACCCCGTAAACCTGAGTCAACAGTTCGCTTAACGCTAAAGTAGAAAAGTCATACTTGTGTGTTCGGATGTCACCTTTTTGTTAAATGACCAGTGCTTTTGTACTAATTTTTTCGGTTTTAATCTTGGGGGGCATCCTGGCAGCACTGGGCGATCGCCTGGGTAGTAAGGTCGGCAAAGCGCGGCTGACGTTATTTAATCTACGGCCAAAACAAACGGCGGTGGTCGTCACGGTCATGACGGGGACAGTGATCGCCGCCAGCACCTTGGGCTTATTGTTCGGGTTGAGTAAGTCTTTGCGCCAGGGGGTTTTTCAGTTGGATGAAATCCTCGCCCAGCGGCGACAAGAGTTGATGGATGTGACGGCAGAAAAGGAAAAGATTGAAAAGGAATTGCAAGCTGCCAGGGACGATCGCCTAGAGGCAGAACAAGATTTACAGGAGATTGAAGCAAAATTTGAAACAGCCCAAACCCAACTAGAAGGCTTTCGGGAACAGGCCAGTGTCCTCCAGGCCGATATTAATGCGCTCACCACAGAACAAACGACCCTGCGACAACAGCGCGATCGCCTCCAGGCCCAAAGCGAAACCCTCCGCGCCCAACTGAATCAACAAAACACCATTATTGAGGAGCGCTCCCAGCAGATTGAAGCCTTAGAAGCCCAACAAAGTGAACTCCAAGCCGAGATCAACCAGCGCGATGGTCGCATTGCCGAACTCGACCAGGCGATCGCCCAAAAGGATCAAGTGCTCACGGGCCTAGAAAATCAAATTGGCTCCCTAGAAGAGCAAATTGATATCCTCGAAGCCAACTACATCAATTTCCGCAGCGGGAATGTGGCCCTCACCACGGGGCAGGTCTTAGCCTTTGGCGTGGTGCGGATTATCGATCCCAAAGCAGCGACCCAGGCCGTTGATCAGCTGCTCCGGGAAGCGAATCGTAATGCAATCATTGCCACCGGGGGCGTTAATCCTGATTTTGAGGCGCGGGTGGTGCAAATTACCAATGCCCAGGTGCAACAACTTCTTGGGCAAATTGCCGATGGTCGGGACTATGTGGTGCGTCTCCTGGCAGCGGGGAACTATCTCCAGGGGGAAGGTTCCGTTCAAGTATTTGCGGATGTGACTTTAAATGAGCAGGTTTTTCGGGCGGGGGAAGTGATTGCCACTTTATCTTTAGAGGAGCTCAGTGTGCAAAATCCGAGCGCCGCCCGCCGTCCAGTGGATTTCTTGTTGGGGGCAGCGCAATTCCGGGCACGACGAGCGGGTGTCCTGGGGGATATTCAGGTAAAAGATGGCAATGTGGGCCACATCATTGATTTCGTCGAAGCCCTCAACAACGCGCCAGAACCCATCACAGAAATTCGGGCGATCGCCATCGAAAACGGCTTTACGGCAGGGCCGCTCCGCTTAGAATTGGTGGGGCTGAATAACGGTAGAATCGTCATCAGACAGTAGGACAAAAAGAATACATGAGCATTTATCTTGGGTTTGACCCAGGTCGTGACAAATGTGGCCTTGCGGCGCTGGATGGCCAAGGGCAATTGTTGAACCACGGTGTCATTGCTGCGGATCAAGCACCCAACATTGCGAAAGAATGGTGCCAACAGTATGGCGTTTCCCTGGTGGTCATGGGCAATCAAACAACGGCCAAAGAATGGCACCAAAAACTAAGCGCTATTTTGCCCCAGGGGCTGGCGATCGCCTTTGTGAATGAACGCAACAGCACCCTCGAAGCCCGTGATCGCTATTGGCAGATGTATCCACCCAATCTATTTCAGAGATTACTCCCCCAAGGAATGCGCCTGCCCCCCCGACCTATCGATGATATCGTGGCGATTTTATTGGTTGAACGCTATCTCAAACAGCCATAGCCAATAAAAAAGGATGAGCATTAAGAACCCATCCCGATCATTCAATTGCTGCAGTGTTTAACCCAGAGCATCAAGCAATTGTTGTTTTGCGGTTTGGAGGGCTTCTGGTAATTTACTGGCATCCCGTCCCCCGGCCTGAGCAAGATTCGGACGACCGCCGCCGCCACCGCCGCAGAGTTTAGCGATGCCGCCGATGAATTTACCGGCTTGCAGCTTTTTGTCTTTATAAATGCCTTCGCTAAAGGCTGCCACCAAGGAAACTTTGCCGTCTTCTGGGGTGGAGGCTAAGACCACCGCTGCATTACCGAGTTTTTGTTGTAAACGTTCGGCGGCAGTTTGCAGGGCTTTGGCATCGAGATCCCCCATATTTTCCACGAGGATCTTAAAGTCACCGACGGTTTCCGCTTGGCTGACAAGGGCTTCCGATTTGGCGATCGCCAGTTCTCCCTTCACTTTCTCTAGTTCTTTCTGGGTATTGCGGAGTTCAGTTTGAATATTCTCCACCCGTTCAGTGATTTCTTCGGGCTTGGCTTTAAACTTATCACCCAATTCTTTCACCACTTGATCGCGGACTTTTAAATATTCTAAAACAGCGGCTCCGGCAACCGCTTCAATGCGGCGAATACCAGAAGAAATACCCGTTTCAGAGATAATCTTAAACAGACCAATTTCAGCGGTATTTTTAACATGGGTACCGCCACAAAGTTCCATCGAAACATCGGGGAAATCGACCACTCGGACTTCTTCCCCATATTTTTCCCCGAACATTGCCACTGCCCCTTTTGCTTTCGCTTCAGCGATGGGCATCACTGTCACTTGACTATCATGGGCTTCAGCGATCCAAGTATTAATTTGATCCTCAATTTGCGTTAATTCAGCCGGTGTTAAAGCCCGAGGACAATTAAAGTCAAACCGGAGGCGATCAAAGTCCACTAAAGAACCCGCCTGGGAGATGGAATCATCCACAATATTTTTCAAGGCTGCTTGCAACAAATGGGTTGCGGTGTGATTCGCTTGGGCACGCCGACGACAAGCCCGATCGATCGTGGCATTAAGGGTTTCACCAACGTTTAAAACACCCCGTTCCACCTTGCCATAGTGAACAAAAAATCCCGATTCTTTCTGCACATCGGTAATGCGAACCACGAGATTCTCGCCCGAAAAATAACCGCGATCGCCAATTTGTCCCCCAGATTCCGCGTAGAAAGGTGTTTGGTCACAAATGAGCTGTATTTCCGCACCAGCCTCCGCCTGTTCAACCCGATGCCCATCCACTAAAACCGCTTCAATTTTCACTTGGGATTGCAGATCGGTATAGCCCAAAAATGCCGTCGGATGAATATGTTCAGCTAATTCATCAAGGCTTCCTTGGACAGTTAAATCAATGGTTTCATGGGCGGCTTTAGAACGTTCTTGCTGCTTTTTCATCTCCGCTTTGTAGCCTTCAGCATCAACCGTTAAACCGTTTTCTTCAGCGATTTCTTGGGTCAATTCAAAGGGAAAACCAAACGTATCAAATAGGGTAAAAGCATCAACCCCAGAAATTTGTTTTTTTTCTTTTGAAATAATTTCTGCAAGCAGTTTTTCACCCCGCTCTAAAGTTTTCAGGAAATTGTTTTCTTCCCGCTCTAATTCCTGCTTGATAAAACTTTCCCGCTCACGGGTATTGGAGTAGGCAGTTTCAGAGAGTTGAATCGCGGTTTCTGCCACTTGATTAATAAAATTGCCTTCAATGCCAATCAACCGACCATGACGCACCACCCGCCGAATTAAACGGCGTAATACGTAACCCCGATCGGTATTAGAAGCAGTAATCCCGTCGGCAATCATATGGACAACAGAGCGCACATGATCGCCAATGACTTTTAACGAAACTTTTGTTTTTTCGTCCGCTTTTTCGTAGTGAATTCCGGCGGCTTTGGCGGCAGTTTCAATAATCGGAAAAATCAGATCTGTTTCATAGTTGTTGGGGACGCGCTGAAGAATTTGCGCCATCCGCTCCAACCCCATCCCTGTATCAATATTTTTATTTTGGAGGGGGGTTAAATTGCCTTCAGCGTCGCGATTATATTGCATGAAAACGAGGTTGTAATACTCGATAAACCGGGTATCATCCTCTAGATCAATGTCATCATCTCCCAACTCTGGTTTGAAGTCATAGTACAACTCGGAACAGGGGCCACAGGGGCCAGTGGGGCCAGATTTCCAGAAATTGTCTTCCTCACCCATGCGGATAATTCGTTTTTCGGGCACACCGACTTGATCACGCCAAATATCAAAGGCTTCATCGTCTTCACGGAACACGCTAACGACAATATTTTTCGGGTCAAGCTGAAATACTTCTGTGGACAGTTCCCATGCCCAGGCGATCGCCTGTTCTTTGAAATAGTCCCCAAAACTAAAATTTCCGAGCATCTCAAAGAAAGTATGGTGCCGGGCGGTGCGGCCTACGTTCTCAATGTCATTGGTGCGGATACATTTTTGGGAGGTGGTGGCGCGGGGGCTAGGGGCGTCCTGCTGTCCGAGGAAAATCGGCTTAAACGGTAACATCCCCGCAATGGTCAAAAGTACCGTGGGATCCTCCGGCACAAGGGAAGCACTGGGGAGGATGGGGTGTTGCCGCTGGTTGAAAAACTCTAAAAATTTTGACCGAATTTCACTTCCGCTCAGGACAGGAGGCACACTAGACATAGGAGTTACGAAAAATTTTTGCGCTACAAACTTTACTGTCTGTATTGTGACATTCTTTGCGGTGGATTCCTGGGGAAAACCTCAAAATCAGGCGATCGCCCCGGAAACTTTTTTGCTCCCAAAAGGCGATCGCCCAAGTTGATATTAATTTTTGAGTTAACGATTAAGCAGACTGGACTTTTGCCTCCTGCTGACTGCTTTGCAATAGTTTAATGATCGCGGACTTCTCTAGGAGTCCCACAAGAGTTCCATTGGTCTGGATGACGGCGAGGGCTTGCAAACCTTGTTGTTCGAGTTTGGCGGCCACATCTAAGAGTGACAAATCAGACTGGACTTGATTTTCCGCAGGGACAGATTTGATGAAATCACGCACTTGATTGTGGGGCCAGTCATTGGTAGGCACTGCGCGGAGAACATCAAGGTGCACCTCACCGAGCAATTGACCTGTTTCGTCCTGGACTAGGAAGCGTTTCCACTGGTTACCAGAGCGAATAGCACTGTTTGCTAAATCCCGTAGCGTCGTTTCTGCTGAGATAATCGGACTGTCTTTAACCACTGCATCAGCGGCCGTTAAACCAGAGAGGGCTGATTGAATGGTGGCAGATTGAGCAGAACGACCCGCGTTTTGGAGTAAGAACCAACCAATAATCAGTGTCCAGAAGCTACCCACATTAGAAATACCAAGGATAGATAATGCACCGAGAATAATCGCTGTCCAACCGATGAACTGACCAACACGGCTGGCCCAGATCGTGCCGGTGAAGCGGTTCCCCGTCAGTTTCCAGACGATGGATTTGAGGACGTTACCACCATCAAGGGGTAGACCAGGGATCATATTAAAGGTGGCCAAGATTAAGTTGATGTAAGCCAACAATCCGGCGATCGCCGCTGGCGGCCCACTCAGGACACCGCTACCCGTTAAGAGGAAAAGCGCGATAAATAGAGCCAAACTCACAAGCGGCCCTGCTACGGCAATCCAGAATGCACCACCGGGAGTTTTCGCTTCCTCATCAAGGTTGGCGAGTCCCCCGAACAGGAATAGGGTGATGGAGTTTACACCAATTCCTTGGCGAATCGCCGCATAACTGTGGCCCAACTCGTGGAGTAATACAGAAGCAAACAGGAGCAAACCTGCTACTAATCCTAAAATTAAGGCGTTGATGCCGAGGGCCGGAAACTGAGACGCCAGGCCGCCGCCAAAGTTTAGGGTAACGAGCACCAGAACAATAAACCAAGAAATATTGATGTAGAAGGGAATCCCAAATAAATTCCCCACCCGAAAATTGCCGTTCATAAATGAACCTCCCGAATGGTTGTTGAGGCCCAAAAAGACTTACGTTTAGCGCTATTGAAAACCTTTTTGTCCGCTTTCACTGCTTACATTGTAACAAAATGTAAAATTCTCACCTTGCTGGTTGAGTAGTGGAATCCGTCGTTTCGGGTTCGGTTCGCTTGGGGCTACTCGCTTTTGACGTCACCGTTTAAAAAAAGGCGATCGCCTTTAAAAAATAGAATCTTCACCAAATTCAACAATGGTTAGACTTAATTCAATAGGTTTTGTGGGGGACTAAGAAAAGGATAATCCTGGGGAAATTTCACATCATATTCAAGTTGCATATTGGCTATAGCTTCCTGATAACAATCCAGGTAAATTTCTTCGAGTAAATGACTCAAACTAGGAGAATCTGCTAACAAATCTTTTAATTTAGATTGAGTTCTCCGAATCGTTACATCCCAACCCCGATAACATTCAGGCATAGGGACATAGTGGCGCTTTAGGAGATGCTCAAATAGCGTAATTAAGCGACTTTTGAGTTCACGTTTTTCCCGTTTCCCCAAGGATTCCACCTCATCAATTAAGTGTTCTAAATCCAGGGCTGCAAAATTTTGAGCTTTAAGTTCCTCGACAGTTTTCTCGATCCACACCAAAAAATCACGATCATAGAGCGCTTTTTCCATCTTGATGAATCTCCTGAAAACTTGTCTCATTGGCGATCATAACGATTAACCCCAGTAAAGTGGCGATCGCCTCTTTGCATATACTATCTTTCCCCTGAAGCCTTACAATAGCGCTGTTACAGAAATTTTGATGCAAAATCCATGACCACTTGCCCTTTCACCCCTGAAGAAATCGCATCCGAAGGTATCAAGCCCGAAGAGTACGAAGAAATTGTCAGCCGTTTAGGTCGCCACCCCAACAAGGCGGAACTGGGGATGTTTGGCGTGATGTGGTCGGAACACTGCTGTTATAAAAATTCCCGCCCGTTGCTGTCTGGTTTCCCCACAGAAGGGAAGCGCGTCCTCGTGGGGCCTGGTGAAAATGCGGGGGTTGTCGATATGGGGGATGGTCTGCACCTCGCCTTTAAGATTGAATCCCATAACCACCCGTCGGCGATCGAGCCTTTCCAAGGGGCTGCAACGGGTGTCGGCGGTATTCTCCGCGATATTTTTACGATGGGTGCGCGTCCGATCGCCCTTTTAAATTCCCTGCGTTTTGGAACCCTCGACAATGCCCAAACCCGCCGCATTTTTAACGGTGTGGTCGAAGGAATTTCACACTATGGCAACTGCGTGGGCGTGCCGACCGTGGGCGGTGAGGTCTATTTTGATAAGGCTTACTCCGGTAATCCCCTCGTCAATGCGATGGCGTTGGGCTTGATGGAAACCGAGGAAATCATCAAATCGGGAGCCTATGGCGTTGGTAATCCGGTGCTCTATGTTGGCTCCACCACGGGACGCGATGGCATGGGGGGTGCAAGTTTCGCCAGTGCGGAATTAACCGATGAATCCATGGACGATCGCCCTGCTGTGCAAGTGGGGGATCCCTTTACCGAAAAATCCCTGATTGAAGCTTGTTTAGAAGCCTTTAAAACCGGAGCGGTGGCAGCGGCACAAGATATGGGTGCAGCGGGTTTAACCTGTTCTACGGCGGAGATGGCGGCAAAAGGTGGGGTCGGTGTCCTGCTCGATCTCGATAAAATTCCGGTGCGGGAAACGGGCATGGTTCCCTACGAATATTTACTTTCGGAATCCCAAGAACGGATGTTATTTGTTGCCCACAAAGGTCGTGAACAAGAGTTAATTGATATTTTCCACCGTTGGGGTTTACAGGCAGTTGTTGCGGGCGAAGTGATTGAAGAACCCATCGTCAAAATCATGTTTAAGGGTGAAATTGCGGCGGAAGTTCCAGCCACTGCGCTATCAGATAATACACCAATTTATCACCGGGAATTGATGGCGGAAGCCCCCGAATATGCGCAAACAGCTTGGGCTTGGTCTGCCGATAGTTTGCCGAATTGTGATGTTAATGGCATCGCTGGAAAATCTTGGAATGAGATTTTATTAACCCTGTTAGATGTGCCGACCATTGCTTCTAAAAAGTGGATTTATCGCCAGTACGATCATCAAGTGCAAAACAATACGGTGATTTTCCCCGGTGGAGCTGATGCAGCGGTGGTGCGGGTTCGTCCAGTAAATGGTAAGCCCGATGCGTCAACAATTGGCGTGGCAGCTTGTACCGATTGCAATCCCCGTTATGTCTATTTGAATCCGTTGGAAGGGGCAAAGGCGGCAGTGGCTGAAGCGGCAAGAAATTTAAGTTGTGTCGGTGCGGAACCCTTGGCAATTACTAACAATTTAAATTTTGGTAGTCCCGAAAAACCTGTGGGTTATTGGCAGTTGGCAAATGCTTGTAAAGGGATTGCGGAAGCTTGTCGGGAATTGGATACGCCTGTCACGGGTGGTAATGTTTCTCTCTATAACGAAACCCTTGATAGTGATGGCAAACCGACCCCCATTTATCCAACGCCTGTAATTGGTATGGTGGGACGGGTTGAACAGATTAATCAGGTCTGTGGTTTGGCGTTCCAAAATGCTGGGGATAAGGTCTATCTTTTGGGCATTCAAGCAACAACAACCCTTGGCGGTTCGGAATATTTAAATACGATTCACAATACCGTGGCTGGTATTCCCCCCCAAGTGAATTTCACCCTCGAAAAAGCTGTCCAAAAAACCGTGCGGGAGGCGATCGCCGCTGGACTGTTAGCCTCTGCCCATGACTTAGCGGAAGGGGGTTTAGCCGTTGCCCTGGCGGAATGTTGTATTGGCGGCAAGGTCGGCGCAACGATTTCTGTCGATTCAGAAGGGCGTTTAGACGAAATGCTCTTTGGTGAAACCTGCGGCAAAATTATTGTGTCCGTCGCCCCCGATAAACAAGCCCAATTTGAAGCCCATTTAACCCAATCTTTGGCGGACAATTGGCAGGCGATCGGTGTGGTTAATGATTCCAATCATCTGGAAATTGGCTCTTTGATCAATGTTTCCGTTGCCGAAATGACCACTAGCTGGAGTGAGGCGATCGCCCGTCGCTTACATCCCTAAGAAATGAGAGTTCCCAATGCAGAAAATGCGATTATTGATATTCGGAAATTGCGAGATTATTGCCTTAATCTAGACCATAGTGATGGCAAACATAAGGCGCGATTATTCCGTTCTCAATTGGGAATGAAAGCTCAAGATGCTGATCGATTACGGTTGATCTTATTTGACATTGTGCAAACCCATGATGCTCAACTGGGTCGCCGTGATCAATTTGGTCAGCGTTATACTGTCGATTTTGAATTGGTATGGCAGAATAAAAGAGCAATAGTGCGTAGTGGCTGGATAATTGAGCATGGCTCAAATGTTCCTAAACTAACAACTTGTTATCTCTTATAAGTTTGGAGAACAAATCTAATGAAAAATTCAACTCAGTTATTAGATGTTGTTGCTTTAACGGTTGATTTACCAGAGTTTAATTTATTAAAAGGACAGGTTGGTACTGTTGTCGAAATTCTTGCGGATGGTAAAGCTTTTGAAGTAGAGTTTAGTGATCGCCAAGGGAGAACCTTTGAATCGGTGGGTCTATTACCAGAACAAATCATGGTGTTACATTTTGAACCAATGATGTCTATCGCGGTTTAGTCAGGCGATCGCCCGTCGCTTACACCCCTAATCAGAATCGTTGAATACAATAGAAAGCACAAATCAAGTGGGTAAGGCTAATGACTACAATGACCCTGGCGCTAGAACCCGTTTTCACGTTAAGCAATGAACAATTTCAGCAACTTTGTCTGGTTAATCCGGAGCTTCAACTGGAACGCACAGCTAAAGGAGAACTCGTAATTATGCCTCCCACTGGTGGCGAAACGGGACGACAAAATGCCAATTTGATTTTTCAGGTGCAACTTTGGAATCAGAAATACCAATTAGGGGAAGTTTTTGATTCTTCAACGGGTTTTATTTTGCCCAATGGTGCGACCCGTTCCCCTGATGTTTCTTGGGTCGAAAAATCCCGTTGGGAAGCTTTAAGTATTGATCAACGGGAAAAATTCATTCCACTTTGTCCGGATTTTGTCATTGAATTAGTTTCGCCTAGTGATGCTGTCCAGAAAACAAGAGACAAAATGGCTGAATATCAGGATAATGGCTGTAGTTTTGGAATATTAGTTAATCGCAAAGAAAAACAAGCTGAAATTTACACCCCCAATTGCAAAACTCAAGTCTTGTCTCTACCTCGTAAGATTTCGGGTGTTAATCTCCTCAAGGATCTTGTCCTGGATTTAACCTGATTGGCGATCGCCCGTCGTTTACATCCTTAGTTTGATCTGTTGATTATAATTGTCCAAACTCATTGCAATAGTTGGATAAATAATTCTTACCATGCAAAATCTATCCCTTTATAGGAGATGATTTCAACGTGAAATTACAGCTTAAAGAGATTACTTTTGATGAAAGTGATCAAAATTTATTTCAAGTCAATGACCCTCGGCTAAGGGCTGATGCACTAAAATATTCTGTTGTTCCCCGCTTACAAGAGCTACTCAATCAATGCATAGCAAAGGTCAGAGGAGTCTATGAGGTAGAAGTCTTCGATACTTCTATTATCTCTTATTATCCACATTTCAGAACTAAAAGAGAAAAAGAATTAACTTTTTTGTATGACACTGCTTATGCGGGATTAGGAGGGAAAAGAATCAAAGACAAGTGGCATGGGATAGAAAAAAAGAATAAAAAACCTGTACAGATACTGCCCTTTCGCTACGGATTAATGTTAACAGAAGCAGGTCTTGAAATTTTCTTTGAAAATTATTGGCTTACTGGCTTAACAAATCAATCTTATAAGAAATTTTTCGATTTTCATTTGCAATTTGAAGATTTGCTTCATACTCTTTGCTATCGGAGTAATATATATCCTGTTTTATATTGGGGTGATCAACTCTCATATATCTCGTCTTTTAAAGATCATTATGAGTATATGATTGCGAATAAATATTTTGACAATCATTATTTTTCTAGAGTTTATAAATTTCCTATTACAGAATTAGACTTGATTGATATTATTGATGCTTATGTTTCTTTTTATCCAGTATATGACTCTTATTTGAGAATTTCGATGGGTCAAGATCTTTGCTTTCAAGATCTTTTATCTAAGCTTCATAAATGGAAATATGATCAATTAAATTCAAATGAGTCTGATGAAAAAGATCTTCCTATTCATCATAATCTTGATCATATTAAAGCTTTAAAAAATGCAGAAAAAAGGCTAAAAGTGATGCCAGCTATTCGGTGGCAAGTTTTCCAGAGAGATAATTGGAAATGTGTTTCCTGTGGCAGAACAGCGGGAGATAATATTGTTTTACATGTGGATCACATTATCCCTCGTTCAAAAGGAGGAAAAAATGCATTAGAAAACTATCAAACCTTATGTAATTTGTGCAATTTAGGGAAAAGCAATAAAGACATGACTAATCTTCGGCAGAAAAAGTAGTATCTTGCCATCTTTTATGGCATAAGATTTAGCGATTGCCAATTTACTACCTTTGAATTGACGGGATGATTATTGCTGGGAGTTTAAGGGGGCGATCGCCTTTGGACGAAGACTCAAGATAGCTTAAAATCCCCCAAGGTTGCTGTTCGTCCGGGAAGCGGCCAACTTCATGAGGATTTTGCCCTTGCTTTTCTCATATTCTTTTTTCAAAGTTTGTTTACTCACCACAGGATTACTGGCAGGTAGTCTCTGGCTCAAATCCGCCCAGCGAGTAAGCTGCTCCCGTTGCTTGAGGGAAATTGTTGCCTGGGTAATATGAAAATACCGTTGGGGTTGCCCCAGGGCAAAGAGCAAAATTCGATAGTTCCCTTGACTAGCTAAAAGACGTGCCATCTGTTGGCCAATCTTTGTTTTCAAGTCCAGATAGCAAGGCAACCAGCGGGCTCCTTCACTGCTGTTATACAGCACTGTGATCCACAGCAACATCGGATGGGGAGCCTCAATAAAGAGGAACTGATTATAGCGGGTATCAAAGCGGCGCTTACCTAACTCCTCACCCTCTAACATCGCCCAAAGACTGGCGATCGCCGTCGGTTCAGCCGGTACAATCCGAGGGAAAACAATCTTACTTTGGGGTTTATCCGCTGGCCAGGACTGGGCTGCACAAACCGTGTCCGTAAAGGTTGTATTCAGTTTGTCCGTGGGTCTTCCCTGGCGATTTACCGTCGAATTACGAAAGCTGGGGGCAGTGGTGGCATTGTTAATCCGGGTCGGATCATTGGGGCCAGCCACCGGAGATGTCGCCTGGAAATTTTGCAGATTTTGGGACGTGGTGAAAAAGGATTTCTTGGTTTCGGCTGCTTGTTGTTCATAATATTTGGCGATGGGAGCCATGGCTTGCCAAATATCATTGACAGTTTGGGGGCGATCGCGCGGATTTTTCGCCATGCAGCACATGATAATTTCCGCCAAAGGAGCCGGAATTCGCAGACTTTTATCAAAGGGAATCGGCGGTGTGTCATGGTGCGCCCGGTACCAACCCCCAAAGGAATTATTTTCGGGCATCACGGGCATATCCCCGGTGAGCATCTCGTACATCGTAATCCCCAGGCTATAGATATCAGAGCGTTGATCTAATTCCTTGCCTTCCATTTGCTCTGGGGAACAGTAAGCGAGGGTGCCCATAAACGATTGGGTCTGGGCGGCACCAGCTTGGCTCAGGCGAGCAATCCCAAAATCTAGAATTTTTACCAGTTCTCCCAGGGACGCATCCTGCATGATCAGAATATTGCTGGGTTTAATATCCCGGTGAATAATTAAACATTGTTCACCCTTGAAGGTAATCCCTTGGTGGGCGGCTTCCATCCCCAAACACACCTGCCGTACCACTTGAAAAAAGCGCGGTAAACCGAGGGTCGCGTGGGCAATAATATCGTTAAGACTTTCCCCTTCTAAAAATTCCATGACATAAAAGGGCACATCCTGGTCATCAACGCCATAGTCTTTTACCCGCACGATATGGATGCTTTTTTCACTCAAAAGAGCACAGATGGTGGCTTCCCGCTCAAAACGTTGGCGCATTTTATCGTTGAGCAAGGTCTGGGCTAAAAACTTTACGGCGACAGTGACTCCCCCTAGCACTGTATCTTCACCCCGGTAGACACGCCCCATAGCCCCCTGGCCTACGAGGTCTACCAGGCGATAACGGCCGGCGAGAAGGCGATTGACATTGGGATCGGTAGTCATAGTTTGGGGTGGACGAACAAAACAATCAAAAAAATAGGAGACCAGACAAAACTGAGATCACTAAAGCTATTAAAGCTGACGGAGGAGAGTCCCTTCAATGGTACTGGTGAGATAGTGGCCTGCGAGGATCCCCCCGGAGTAGCGATATTCATTGTCGTTAATCTGGTAGAACATTTCAAAGCCACTACGCCGTTGGCGATCGCCAAGCACCCAGTATCGCTGAATGATTGATTCTGAGCCAACCCAACCTTCCCCTTCCACCCGTCCCAAAATGCTTTGTTGCAGTACATAGGTATATTGTCGCTCACCGCTATCTAAACGCCCTTTGTATTGATAAGAAATTTCGGGGCGATCGCCGTCTTGAAACGTTAACTTTGTCACCATCGTAAACCAATTATTTTGGCCCCAAGCAACAATGGTTTTGCCCCGAATGAGAATGGGGGGTTGATTTCGTTCAATCCAACTACCATTTAACGTCCAGCGACCTGCTTCCAACAAAAAACTATGGGCCACAATGTATCTTGCTCCTTGGGACTACGAGACGAATCAATGTCATTTGACCCTGTTCTAGCTGACCAAAAACCTTGATCGCACACAGTGGGGATTCGTGACGAAACCTCCTTCTATTGTAAGGAGTTCTGCCCCATTCCGAAAAAGCCAGTGACCCGCTTTGGTAGATTGTTAACGATTGAGATATTCAGGCCAGAAAAAACCCCAGGCGATCGCCTAGGGAAAAATTACACAGTAGAGGACGCTTACGGGCAAAGCGAAATGCTGTGTGGCCCAGATGCTCTAACGGAAGAGATCGGTGTTCAATCTGAGGCCATTATTGGTCGGGCTCGGATTCGACTGACCAGCGGCGCGACCCTGGGTTAAATATTCACCGGTACCACCATCGGCGGGATCGAGGAAGGGCTTGAGGCTAATGCCACTGCTTGAATAACTTTGGGCCATGGGGCTAGGGGTGGAGCGACGGCCCCCAAAAATACTTTGGAGTTGCCCCAGGAGGCTATTGGTCGATCCGGTGCCCATAAAGGTGTTGACCCCACGGGTTTGGAAACCACTGTCAGCACTGAGGAGGTTATCGAATACTTGATCCCGGGTGGTGATCGCATTTTGGCCCCGGGGTACCGTAAAGACAATTTGACAGCTGGGATTCAGTTCGGTGGTCACACAAACGATGTCATAACCATTTTCGCGGCCAGTAGTAAGCTCGACGAGACCATCACCCCGGTACATTTCTAAACGGCGGGCAATTTCTTCACAGCGACGCTCTGCACTCCAACCACCCCCCATGGTGCGGGGAATGGCCCAGGGATACACTTCCCCCGGACGACTTTCGGGTTGATACATCACGGTGTATTGTCCTTGGTCATACTGACACACAAAACGGCGATCGCCAGAATTGTCGATCACATCACCGGGCGTATTCCCTGCATTGGGTTCTGTGTCCACGACGATGTCCGGCGGCACCTGGGCGATCGCACTACTGGCGGTAAACCCAAAAATTCCTAACCCGACAATGCCGATTTTTAACCTAGTTCGAGCCTGCAAACCTTTACTCATCTTCAAATTTCTCGTGCGTCACAGTAAATCCTAGCGGGATCCTATGGGTTTTGCTGACGGGATAAGCGGACTTTGGGTTCCCCTTGTCGGCCGGAAAATGGATGTGATATATTTACTGAGCTAATTAATTTTGCGGACGTGGCGGAATTGGTAGACGCGCTAGATTTAGGTTCTAGTGTCCTAGACGTGAGAGTTCGAGTCTCTCCGTCCGCATCCATAACAGAAAATTCCTGGGGTTTGGAGTGATGGCACTTTCCCACACTGAATTTGAGCAGGCGATCGCCCAAGTGGAAACTGACCTTGCCGCCCTGAAAGCTCGTCATGCCCAGGTTAAAGCTGCCGAAGCCCGCATCACAGAACTAAAAGCAGAACAAGACAATCTCCAGGCAGAGCCAGAAACGATCCAAAAACAAGCTTCCCTTAAAACAGAACTCAACCTCATTGCCGCCGAAATTGCCAAGTTAGAACTGCAACTCGAAAGTCAGTTACTCAAATGGCAGGAACCCTTTTGGCAAATTGTCCGCTTCACAGGAGTGGGCATTGTGCTGGGCTGGATTCTCAAATCTTTTACGGTTTAGAGCTTAAATCTCCCGGTGCCCTGGATAAAGCGGACGCACCAACACCGGCGCATAAAAATCATCCTGGGACAGCACCACCTTGGACTGGGCTGACAATAAAAGTAAGGCCCAAAAGATCCCCACCTTTTCGTGACGGTGTTGCTTGGCAGTGATGTCCTGGGGGAAAAATTCGTTGGCTTCTTTGTAGGCGATCCACTGACGGATTAAATCGTCTAATTCAAACACCATGGGGGTTTCTGGATCCGGGGGCATTTGGGTCTGAAAAAACTGTTCTAGCTGGGCAGCCAATTCCGTGAGATTTTCATCATGGGCCAACTGGGTAATCTGTTTAATGGCCGCTTTGTTGGATAGTTTACGGGGCGTTTTGAGGCGTTTTTTGGGGGTGTGATCCTCGATCTCGTTGGCGATTTGTTGGATTTGCTCAATAAATTCCTGGAGAGTGACCCGCCGCCGTTTTGGGGGAGGTGCTACGGCCCGTCGCCGGAGTCTTTTTTCGAGCTTGAGGGGAAGTCGTTCAACATCACCGGCTTCCCAATCTTCGTAAAATTCTTCGTCCTGAACCTCTGCTTCAATGGCTGTTAAACTTTCGAGGGTGTCGGCCTTGAGAAGAACCAGTTTAGAGGCCCACAAAAAGGTCTGGCCCGACTGGGGTAGGTCTGCTTCCCTCAGAATTGGGTCTGTGTCTCCGGCGAGGCCTAGTTCGTTCAGGAACTGATCAATGACATCAATGACCTGCACGTCCCAGGGATCAATTTCTCCCTGTTGGGCTAGTTCAATGAGGGTGGCGATCGCCGCTTGGGGTTGGGTGGCCATGGCTGAAATTCAAGGGTCAAAAATTAGGCCGTTTGCTCAGATTGAGAATCATCTTGGGATGTGTCGGCGGTTTCCTGGGTTTCCACGGTAGCGGTAGAAGTTTCAGGTTCAGGCGCAGTTTCGTCTGCGGTGGATGTTGTCGCGATGGGGGAATCTGTCGATGATTCTGCGGCGTTTTGTTGGGCAGCCTGAAGTTCAGCCAAAGCTTTTTCTAATTCTTCAATTTTTTGACTTTGGAGCTTGAGTTCCCGCTGGGCTTTCCACGATTCAATTTGCCGCTGTAGCTGATCCCATAGGCTAAACATCCAGGCCAAAATCGCCCCTGTGCCCACTGCCAGTAGGAGTTCAATGGAGAGGGGCGCTTCGGCTTGGAATCCCGGAATAATATTAATCCCGACGGGTTGCGTATTTTCGATACTAAATAGCGCTAGGGCTAAGCACAGGGCAAAAAACAATAAAAAATTCAGTTGCCGCATGATCTCTCCACAGGATGCATCGCGTGGCGGATCTCGATGGCGATCGCCAACACATCCCCTAGGATATCGCAATTGTTCCGACCCAAAAAAATTGCCCCAAACATTGTTGGGGCTGCTGGACGATGGAAATGAGAATTACCTTGGTTCAGCCTTAAGCCAGGGACATTTTGGTGCCACCCACAGCATCCCCAAGGCTGACATTTACCCCAGAATAGACAGTACCCCGACGGGCATCGATAGAGATAATCGACCCATCCCGAATTAGCTGGGTTGCCTCCTTAAAACCGACAATCACCGGAATGCCTAGGCGCATCCCCAAAGTTGCCGCATGACAATTTTGATTCGGTTCCTCGATCACAATGCCACTGGCCTTACGGATCATCTCCACATAGGCTGCATCCGTAGAGCGAGCAACGAGGATTTCCCCTGGCCCAAAATCATTAATATCTTCACTTTGATTCACGACCCGGGCACGACCACTGGCCGCCCCTTGACCAATGCCAATGCCTTCTCCGAGTACCGCCTGCACCATTTCAACTTTAATGAGATCTGTGGAGCCAGACACCCCTTGGAGCGTCCCGGCTGTCATGATCACCAAGTCCCCTTCATGGAGAAAGCCGCTCTCCTGGGCGACATTAATTGCCGCTTTAAAGGTTTGGGTCGTCGATGGCGAGTCCATGACAAGGAGGGGTTTGGCTCCCCAGACCAACTGGAGACGACGGGCTACATCCACATGGGGAGTCACGGCAAGAATCGGCGTTGCTGGGCGAAATTTGGAGACGTTTCGGGCCGTTGCCCCGGACTTGGTGAGGGTCATGATCGCCGTTGCATCCAACTGTCCGGCAATGTGACTGACGGCGGCGGAAATGGCGTTGGGAATGGATTTTTTATCAGAAGGTTGTTTTTGAATGCCGTCGGGTTCTTTTTCGATACGTTTGGCGATGGTTGCCATGGTCGCCACAGCTTCTACGGGGAATTCACCCACGGCGGTTTCATTCGAGAGCATCACCGCATCAGTACCGTCTAAAATCGCATTGGCCACGTCAGAAACTTCAGCGCGGGTGGGGCGAGGATTACTCACCATGCTATCGAGCATCTGGGTGGCGGTAATTACAGGAATCCCAAAGCGGTTGGCGGTGGCAATGAGTTTTTTCTGGAGGATGGGCACATCCTCTGCGGGCAGTTCGACCCCAAGGTCCCCCCGGGCGACCATGACCCCATCGGAAAGGGACAGAATGGCCTCCATCTGTTCGATCGCCTCGTGCTTTTCGATCTTGACAATCACGGGGACATTTTTTCCGGCATTGGCGATGAGTTCTTTGATCTCTAAGACATCCTGGGGATTGCGCACAAAACTGAGGGCGACCCAATCAACGCCTTGGTCGAGGCCAAACATCAGATCTGCGCGGTCTTTATCGGTGAGGGCTTTGACGGAGAGATAAACCCCAGGAAAGTTGACCCCTTTGTTATTGGAGAGCTTACCCCCAACCACTACACGACAGTGGAGATTTTTGGCGGCAATATCGACCCGCTCAACTTTCATTTCTACCTTGCCATCGTCGAGGAGAATGGTGGAGCCTTCGGGGACTTCCTCGGCCAGCTTGTCATAGCTGACATAACCCACTTCTTGGGTACAGGGGACTTCGCGACTCGTGATGATGTAGGGATCGCCATTTTTGAGGGTGATAAAACCACTTTCGTAGCGACCGAGACGAATTTTTGGCCCCTGGAGATCTTGGAGGATGCCAACGGGTTGGTTTAGTTCAAAGGCGGTTTGGCGAATGAGGCGAATGTTGCGCTGGTGGTCATCGTGGGTACCATGGGAGAAATTCAGCCGTAGAGTGGTCGCCCCTGCTTCGATGATTTCCCGGAGAACGTCTGGTTTGCTAGTCGCAGGGCCAATGGTGGCAACGATCTTGGTGCGGCGGGGCATTTCTCTAGAGGGCATAGTGAATTTTCTCGGGTCAGTTGGGAAAACAAGCCTCATATTATCCCAAAAGTTGACGTTTCTTTCTATACGTGGCAGGGGAGTTCTGGGAGATTTTGGGAATCTCGACGGGATCTGCTGTGGGGTTTATGGGTGGGAGCTTTTGGCGGACGGAGGGGAAGCTGAACAATCTTCCCCTGATTTTCGTGATTTTCCTTCAGGTTCAGGTATCCAAATAATTGGCGGCGATCGCCGTGGGGATCATCGGTAACATCGGCAGTAAACAGATTAATCCCTGTTGCCAGGTGAGAGGGGCCGTTTGGAAGAGTTGATTCATAAGACCCCATTGACTAAAGGCAATCTGCAACGCCACCGCGACGGCGATGCCGACCAACAGGAGTGGGGCTTGAATGATCGCTTTTGTTTGGCCGCTAATGTAACGGATTAGGCTACGACCCAGTTGACTGATACTCAGTAAATAAATGATCCGGGCAGCAACGAGGGCTTGGATCGCCATGGTGCGGGCCAAGGCTAAATCGCCGGTGCTGGTTTTGATCCATTCAAAAATGCCAAAGATCAGAATCCAGTTAAAGATAGAAATAATCCCGATCCGTCGGAGCAGCTTGGGGGTAATCAGGGGTTCGTTGGGATTGCGGGGGGGAGATTGCATAATCCCGGCGGGCTTGGCTTCAAAGGCGAGGGGCACAGTCATGGTGATCGAGTTGATCATATTGAGCCAGAGCACCTGCAAAGAAAGAATCGGCAAATCCCGCGCTAGCAAAACACTGATCAAAATTGTCATGGATTCACCGCCATTGACGGGCAAGAGGAAGGCGATCGCCTTACGGAGATTTTGGTAAACGGTGCGTCCTTCCTCTACGGCCGCTTCGATGGAGGCAAAATTATCGTCGGTGAGCAACATCGCGGCAGATTCCCTGGCGACCTCTGTGCCACCCTTGCCCATGGCGATGCCAATATCGGCTTGTTTAAGGGCTGGGGCATCGTTAACGCCATCGCCAGTCATGGCCACAATATCGCCTTTTTTCTGGAGCGCTTCGACGAGGGCCAGTTTTTGGGCTGGGGCAACCCGGGCAAAGACCGATCCTGTTTCGGCGGCTTCGGCCAGGCTTTGGGGATCCATTTTTTCGAGGTCTTGGCCCTCAAAGGCGATTACCGTTTCTCCGGTGCGAATCCCCATGCGTTGGGCGATCGCCTTGGCGGTGGCAATGTGATCGCCGGTGATCATCTTGACGTTAATTCCCGCCGTTTGGCAGGCATGGACAGCGGCGATCGCCTCCGGTCGGGGGGGATCAATCATTCCCTGGAGTCCTAAAAACTCAAGCCCTGTGGCGAGATCCTCATGGTCAACGCTGTGTTGGTGACTGCTCACCTCTTTTTTCGCAAAGGCTAAAACCCGTAATCCCTTAGTGGCCATGGTCTCTACCACTGCTTCGATGGTTGCTGGATTGAGGGCGATCGCCTGGCCATCGTCCAAGAGCATCGTTTCACAGCGACGTAACAAGGATTCCACTGACCCTTTCACATAGATCGTCCGCCCCGTACCATCATGAAGGGTCGCCATGTATTGATATTCCGACTCAAAGGGAATCGAATCGAGTCGGGGCTGCTGGGCGTCTAAGCCTACCTGGCTGAGGCCTGCCTTCGCCGCAGCGGTAATCAATGCTCCCTCCGTTGGATCGCCCACCACTGACCAATCATCGCCCGCTTGTTTCAGTTGAGAATCGTTGCAGAGCAACCCGGCGGTAAGACATTCTGCCAGGAGCGGCGGTAAGGTTTCAAAGCTGGCCTCCCCATCATCACCGGTTGCAGCCAGGTAAACTTCCCCTTTCGGACTGTAGCCACTGCCACTCACTTTGTAATGGACATCCCCGGCATAGATCGCCTGGACGGTCATCTGATTTTCGGTGAGGGTGCCCGTTTTATCGGAACAAACCACCGTAGCACTACCGAGGGCTTCCACCGCTGGTAATTTACGGATGATGGCGTGGCGGCGGGCCATGCGGCTGACCCCAATCGCCAGGGTAATCGTCACTACGGCGGGTAATCCTTCGGGGATGGCACTCACAGCCAGGGCCACGGCGGCTTCAAACATCGCGGCGAGGTCGCCCCCCCGGCCCCAACCAATGGCGAAGGTGAGGGTCGCCAGGGTCAAGATCACATATAAAAGGGAATGACTAAATTTGGTGAATTTGCGGGTCAGCGGTGTGGTTAAACTGACTTGCTTTTCCATGGATTGGGAAATCTGCCCCATTTCCGTCTGATTGGCGATCGCCACGACAATTCCTGTGCCCTGACCAAAGGTGACAAAGCTACCCGCATAGGCCATATTGCGGCGATCGCCGAGGGGCGTCTCCAAGGGCAAAGAACCTAATTTTTTCTCGACGGGTACTGCTTCACCGGTTAGGGCCGACTCGTCAATTTGGAGGTTCCGCACCTTGAGTAACCGTAGATCGGCTGGCACTTTGTCCCCGGAAGCCAAAAGCACAATATCGCCAGGCACTAAATCCCGCGACGGGATCCGGAGGGTGTTGCCTTCCCGCAGAACCATTGCTTCGGTGGTAACTGCTTTGGCCAGGGAGGCGATCGCCCCTTCAGCCTTAGCTTCTTGGATATAGCCAATCACCGCATTGATAAGCGTAACCCCCCAGATGACCCAGGCATTCGTCCAGGAACCCAAGGCCGCTTTAATACTCCCAGCGATGATTAAGATGTATAGAAGAGGCTGATGAAACTGCAACAAAAAACGCAACCAAGCTGGTTTTCCGGCCCGAAATTGCAACTCATTCCAACCATACTGCTCATAACGCTGGGCCACTGCCTCTGGCGACAACCCCCGTTCTGCATCGCTCTGGAGAGTCTGAATCAAGGCTGCCTCAGGTTGGGCATGGCAAGGGGGAAGTGACGATGACACTGGCATAACTTAAGCTTGAAAATCAACCTGTAAATTTGATCCTCCAAATTCTAGCAATTTAGTTTTATAAAATCGTGTCGTTAAATTGTTAAGCTTTTTGTTTTTCATACTTGAAATGTCCTGGGGCAAAATCAAAGTAAAAGTAGTCTTGTTCTGTACCACGCCCATGTTCGCCTCGTAAAGGATCTAGGTCTTGACAATTTTTTAAGACTGCCTAAACTATGTATTCCTTAAAAATAAATCTTGCTTAATTTTTTTTGAAACTAATTTTTGAAACAAAAAAGAGAGATTTTATTTTATTTTTTTATTGCCAATTAATTGACTCACTTCTCTAACTCATGCCAGAAGAAAATTGACTGACAACGACGTTTTGACCACGCCCCCGATTCTAAAATGGCAGCAAGTAATCCATAATGGGCGATGAATCATTTCATTAGCTGTCACGAAAAACTCAAAATAACCATGCGCCTTTCCCAAAGTCTGTTCGTTACCCTCCGAGAAGATCCCGCCGATGCGGAGATCCCTAGCCACAAGCTCCTGCTGCGAGCCGGCTATATCCGGCGGATTGGGCGGGGGATTTATGCTTACCTACCGTTGATGTGGCGCGTGCTCCAGAAGGTATCCCAGATCGTCCGGGAAGAGATGAATGCCACCGGTGCCCAGGAAACCCTTTTACCCCAGTTGCAACCCGCAGAGATTTGGCAAGAGTCAGGCCGTTGGGATACCTATACCCAGGCAGAAGGGATTATGTTTTCCCTGCGCGATCGCCTGGACGGAGAGTTGGGTTTGGGGCCGACCCACGAGGAAGTGATTACCACCATCGCCAAGGACATGATCCGCTCCTATCGGCAGTTGCCCCAGCATTTGTACCAGATTCAGACGAAATTCCGCGATGAAATTCGACCCCGGTTTGGCTTGATGCGCGGGCGGGAATTCATCATGAAAGACGGCTATTCATTCCATGCTTCCGAGGACTGTCTCAAAAAAACCTATGCAGACATGGATCAGGCGTACCGCAATATGTTGCGTCGCTGTGGATTGCAATTCCGGGCTGTAGAGGCCGACTCCGGGGCGATTGGCGGTTCTGGTTCCCAGGAATTTATGATCCTCGCCGATGCCGGGGAAGATGAAATTCTCTACACCGAAGACGAAAAATACGCGGCGAATACCGAGAAAGCAGTATCTCTGCCCGTTGATGCGACTGAATCTCCTTTCAACAGTTTTGAAAAGCGCGAAACCCCGAACACAGCTACCATCGAATCCCTGTGTAAGTTCCTAGATTGTTCCCCCACTTGTGTCGTTAAAAATGTTCTTTATCAGGTAGTTTATAATAATGGCAAAACAGTTTTAGTCTTGATTTCTATTCGGGGTGATCAAGATGTCAATGAAGTCAAATTGCAAAATGAATTGACAAAATTAGCGCCTAATTACGATGCAAAAACAGTCATTGCCTTAACAGTACCCGATGCCGACGCCCAACAAAAATGGGCCGCAAAATCATTGCCTCTAGGCTACATTTCTCCGGCCTTAGCAGATGATTTCATTGCTCAAAATAAAGAGGTTTCAGGGGAATTTCTGCGCTTAGTTGATCATACGGCAGCGACCTTAGAAAATTTCGTGACGGGTGCCGATGAAACGAATCACCATGTCCTCGGTGCAAACTGGGGTACAGAGTTTAAACTACCTGCATTGCAAGTGGATGTGCGGTTAGCGAAGACCGGCGATCGCGCCGTTCACGATCCGACCCAAATTCTGCAAACGGCGCGGGGCATCGAAGCGGGTCACATTTTTCAATTGGGGACGAAATATTCCGAGGCCATGGGAGCGACCTTTACCGACGAAAATGGTAAGGAACAACCCTTGGTGATGGGCTGCTATGGGGTTGGGGTTTCCCGGCTGGCCCAAGCCGCCGTGGAGCAATCCTACGACGAGAATGGCATTATCTGGCCCGTGGCGATCGCCCCTTACCATGCCGTGGTAGTGGTGCCCAATGTTAAGAGTGAAGAACAGATGGCAGCCGCAGAAAAACTCTATGCTGATCTCAATGCCGCTGGGGTCGAGACGATCCTCGATGACCGCAACGAACGGGCCGGGGTGAAATTCAAGGATGCAGAACTGATTGGTATTCCCTTCCGAGTTGTGACGGGCAAATCCCTTAAGGATGGCAAGGTGGAAGTGGTGCGCCGCAAAGAAGGCGATCGCCAAGATCTTGACCTCGATGATGTGGTTGCCACCTTACAAAATTGGGTCAGCGAAGCAACAAGTTAGTTTTGCAGCAAATTTTTAAATTGCTTGATGGTGGGGGTTAAGTTGTTTGATCCCCATTTTTGTGAACCAAAAACCGCAAATTTACGTCAAAAATTATGACCCAGGGTTTAGTAATGGCGAGAAAACCTCACCTAAACCGGGTGAATTCAATTGCTAAGATTGAACGATAAAACCCCCTGTGGTGTCTCCCCAGCACCCGGTTCGATGTGGCCATCATCCTAAAACTTTATACAGACTGGATAGAAAAACTTCTATGAGACGATCAAAATTTGTCCAACGATTTACAACCCACATTGTTGCCCTCTGTGTGGGCTGTGCCATTACCTTCGGGGCGTTGCAAGGCTCTAGCCAAACCCTTGACCAACCCCTGGCCGATACTAAGCCTCCCCAGGAAGTGGCGGCGGTGCCGGTGCAGGCAGGTCGTAGTTTTGTAGCCGATGCGGTGGCCAGAACCGGTCAAGCAGTGGTCCGGATCGATACGGAAAAAACCGTTGTGCGCCGCTTCCAAGACCCGTTTATGAATGATCCGTTTTTCAGGGAATTTTTTGGCGATCGCTTTGGTCTACAGATGCCCGATGAACAGCGTCAGGTGGTCACTGGCCAGGGATCTGGGTTTATTACCGACCGCTCGGGGGTGATTCTGACCAATGCCCACGTCGTCAGTGGTGCCGATAAAGTAACTGTCACGCTAAAAGATGGTCGTAGCTTCGAAGGGGAAGTAAAAGGCACCGACGAAGTAACCGATCTCGCGGTCGTGAAAATTGACCCTAAAAGTGAGTCTATTCCCGTGGCTCCCCTGGGTGATTCTGGGGCTGTGCAGGTGGGTGACTGGGCGATCGCCGTCGGTAATCCGGTTGGTCTGAACAATACCGTTACCCTAGGGATCATCAGTACCCTGGAGCGGTCTTCGGCCCAGGCGGGGATTCCCGATAAGCGCGTCGATTTCCTCCAGACCGATGCCGCCATTAACCCTGGTAATTCCGGTGGCCCCCTCCTTAACTCCGACGGTGAAGTGATTGGGATTAACACCGCGATCCGTCGGGATGCGATGGGCATTGGGTTTGCAATCCCGATCAACAAAGCCAAGGATCTTGAACCCACCCTCGCTGCTGGGAAAGAAGTCCCCCACCCCTTCATTGGGATTCGGATGGTAAGCCTCACACCGGATATGGCCAAGGAAAATAACGCTGACCCCAATTCCATCGTGCTATTACCGGAAGTGAACGGCGCGCTAGTGCTGGGTGTGGTGCCGGGTAGTCCAGCAGAAACAGCTGGCCTGCGTCGGGGCGATGTAATCACGAAAATCAATGGTAAGGCGATCGCCGATGCCCAACAACTCCAGGAAACCGTTGAAAAGAGCGGTATCAATGCCAACCTGAAGCTCGAAATCCGTCGGGGCGATCGCACCTCAGAGATCACTGTCAGAACGGCGCAAATGGAAGGCGTTTCTTAAACTTTTCTGATTGTTCATTGTTTCTTCTCCAAAAGCTTCCAGGTGCATAGGCCTGGGGCTTTTTTTGTGGCTCGCAACGGGCTTAGGTCAAGCACTCACCCACGGTTAAGCGCATCCCGTTGACCATATCCCAACCGGACTGGGGTTTTTTACCGCTGGGTTGCACCTGTTTGAGCAATAAAAGTCCGTCCCCAGTTTGAATAATTGGCCCAAATTTTTTGGCGATCGCCACAATTTCTCCGACGTTTCCTGTGCTCCCAACCAATTCTTTGAGGGGTTCGTATGCTGCGGGGTACTGCGCAAAACATTCCGGCACGATGGGAATCGTTTCTAGGACTTTTAAAGGTTTATCGCGGCAGATGGTGACGCAGTTGGGATAGAAACCGCGCACTTGGTTATGTAAGGCGATCGCCCCTTTTTGCCAATCTAACTGAAAATCTTCCTTCTGAATCAGCGGCGCATAGGTGGCGTGGTCTGGATCCTGGGGGACAGGAGTGATTTTCCCTTGAGCAAGTTGAATAAGCGTTTCCGTCAATAAAGCCGCCCCAGAGGTCGCTAATTTCACTGCCAAGTCATGGGCATTGTCCCAAAGATCAATGGGCGTTTCGGCCTTGAGGAGCATTGCCCCGGTATCCATCCCCTCATCCATGAGCATGGTGGTCATGCCCGTCACCGTTTCTCCCTCGACTAAGCTCCACTGGATCGGCGCGGCCCCCCGATATTTCGGCAGCAGAGAACCATGGCCGTTAACACAGCCCAACCGGGGCATCTGGAGAATTTGCGGCGAGAGCAACTGCCCGTAGGCGACCACCGCAAACACATCGGCCTGGAGGTTTTCGAGAATCGCTAAGGTTTCCGGGTCTTTTTTGATGCGCTTCGGTTGCCAGACGGGGAGATCATGGGCGATCACCACTTTTTTCACCGCCGACGGAATCAGCTGACTACCCCGGCCCCGCCGCTTATCCGGTTGGGTGACCACCCCCAGCACTTCAATGTCTGGATAATGCAATAGGGCTTCTAGGTAAGGCACCGCAAATTGGGGTGTGCCGAAAAAGACAACTTTAAGCATGGGAAAAAGAGCAACCAAGCGTGCGATCAGCCTCTCACTTTAGCGCAGATCTCCCCAGAGCTTAAGCGCCGACAGACTCCTTAGCGGCGTAGAGCACTTCCAGGGAAATTTCACTCAGTCCTTGGGCACGGGCATACTTTTCGGTGTTGCGCTTCACCTTGCCCCGCACAAATCCGGGGACTTTGTTCAGTTGCCCCTGGGCCTCTGTGGTCCAATTCAGGTCAGAACTGGCCGACATGGTGGTGGTGATCACTTCCTTGGTATCGTGGCCGCCGAAAATTTCGAGCAGGTGGTCTTCCATGCCCAGGGTGAAGGAGTTGTACACCAGATCCGCAAGTTGATTGGTGCCCTCGTAGCCCACGAAAGGTCGATAACCAATGGGGAAGTTTTGGATATGGATCGGCGCGGCAATCACCCCACAGGGAATATTTAACCGTTTGCCCACGTGGCGTTCCATCTGGGTACCAAAAATTGCGGCGGGTTCTAGGCAGGCGATCGCATCGGCAATTTCACCGTGATCTTCACTGATTAAAATCTCATCACAGTATTCACTGACTTCCTGACGGAACCAGTCGGCATCATATTTACAGTAGGTTCCCGCCAACACCACATGGATGCCCATTTCCCGCGCCAAAATTTTTGTCATGGCCGCAGCGTGGGTATTATCCCCAAAGACGATCGCCTTTTTGCCGGTTAAATTTTGACAGTCAATGGAACGACTAAACCAAGCCGCCTGGGACACATGGAGGGTTTGTTCTTCGATGAAAGCTTCGTAATCGGCTGTGGCCCCTTGGTCATTAATCACCCCTTGGATCGCGCGGATGCACCGAGCTGTTTCCACAACGCCCATGGGGGTAATGTCCACATAGGGTTGATCGAATTCCTGTTCTAGATATTTCGCAGTGCTCAAGCCCAATTCCCGGTAGGGCACGAGGTTAAACCAGGCTTGGGGCAACTTTTTCAAATCATGGACGGAGGCTTTGTCGGGAATGACCAAATTCACGCTAATCCCCAACTCAGCCATGAGGGTTTTCAGTTCACGAATGTCGTGGTTATTGTGGAAACCGAGGGTCGAGACCCCAATAATATTTACCGAGGGTTGTGGGGTTTTCTCGGTGGCTAGGTTTTCTTGTTTTCGGGCTTTATTGATATAAAACTGGACAATTTGCTGGAGAGTGCGATCGCCGGCCTGGAGTTCATTGACCCGGTAGTGGTTCACGTCGGCCAAGATAACATCACCCTTGGCATCCAACTGGGCGCGGGCAACAAAATTTTCGAGGTCTTCCTGGAGGATGCTCGAGGTGCAAGTGGGGGTCAGGACAATTAAATCCGGTTGTTCCTCTTGATCTTTACGGACAATATTATCGACAACTTTTTCCTGGGAGCCCCGCGCCAGAACATTCCGATCCACAATGCTGGCGGTGACGGGGGTGAAGTTGCGTTCCCGTTCTAACATCGAACGCATCACATTAAAGTAATCATCACCTAAAGGAGCGTGCATAATCGCATGGACATTTTTAAAAGAACTGGCAATGCGTAACGTGCCGATGTGGGCTGGGCCTGCATACATCCAATAGGCAAGTTTCATAAGTATTTTTACTCCCAAAAAAAACTGGTTTGTGATCAAAAAGTGATCTCAGTCAGTGTCATTTTCGCAAATGATTTTCGGGTTCTCGGAGAAGAAAACAAAAGTCAATAAAACGATGTATCTCGCAAAGAAAATGGCACCATTTCAAGGGATATCGCTACCAAAAAGTGTCGCCGTCTGTTTCTTTTAACGAATTTCAGGAGCTGGCTCGATGAGGATTCCCCATCAAGAACTTTGGGGAAAGATATACAATGCAATTTAACTAATTCCGTTTGATTGCAATCGTTTCTGTTCCTGCCATGACCCAAGTTTTTACGCCAAAGCCCATTCAATATCCTCCCGAAACGATTCAGCGGGCACTGGTGGCCTTTGCCTGTACACCGCTCCGATGGCAACTGCTGGCGGCGATGAAAGATCAGAGTGTGGCGCTACCGGATATTGCTGGGGAAGCAGGACTCCAGACGGGTTATAGCGGGCGATCGCTCACGGAAGGAGTCGTGGAGGAGTTGATGATGTGGCTCATCCAAGTGGGCTTGCTCCGGCGGGAGGTCGATGGTCAGGGGTTGACAGATAGTTTTCGTTTAACACCTCTGGGGCGTCAGGTATTAGCCCAATGGCAAGCGGAACCCCAGGCTCTACGGGTGTCATGGCTGTCTCGGCTCCAAAATAGTTTACAACGTTGGTTGAGTCGGTTTTCGATCTAGACTGTACAATCTAAATCTATGCATCTATCTTTAGGTTTAATGTGAGGAAGCTTCATGCGGGCGATCGCCATTTTTAGCCCTAGTCGTCGGTCTGGAAAATCATGGTTGATTACGGCGCTGGCCCGCTCCTTAACTCGGCAAGGGTTGCGGGTTGTTCCTTTCCAAAGCCAAACAGAAATCACAGACGGCTATCGGGTAGATGCCGCCGCAGAGGTCAGCCAGTCGTCAGCTTGGCAAGCGTGGGCCGCAAAAATTCAACCAGCAACCCATCTCAACCCAGTTTTATTGAAAGCCTGTAGTCCTCCTGGTGAGCCATGGCCCAAGTTTCAACTGCTGATTCAAGGGCGGGGCATTGGTACCGTCAAACGAACGGCCTACTACGATAATTATTACGATATTGCGCGACCGTTGATTCGAGAATGTTTGATGGAATTGCAGTCCAATTGTGACGTGCTGCTATTCGATAGTTATCGCGACAGTCTTTGCCATCCCCTCGCCAGCGATACCGACCAAAATTTTGAGCTCCTCAAGGGTTTAGAGGTGCCCGTCGCTGGCATTATTTTGATCGACTGCACCCATGAAGGGGGGATTAATCAGTTATGGGGCCTCTGGCAACGGCTTTCCCCAGAAAATCGTCAACTGATTCGGGGGGTCATCTTCAATCAGTGGCAAGGCGATCGCCCCCAAGAAACCCAAACCAGCCAATGGGTGAAAACGCATCTCAAACGACCCGTCCTCGGTTATATTCGGCCCCTTCAAAATCTCACCTTTGACCCCGAAAGCCTCTGTACTCTCCCCGCCCCTAATCCCACGAAATTACCCCAAAATAAACTGCGCTTGCAGGTGCTCCAGCTCCCCAATCTCTCATCCTATGCAGACTTTGATCCCTTGATGGGCGAGTCTTCCGTGAACTTGGAGTTCCTTGATCACACCGAACCCCTCTGTTATCCCGATGCGGTGATTGTGCCCCACACAGACCAGGCGATCGCCGATCTCGACTACCTCCATAAATATGGTTATCCCCAACAGTTGCAGCAATTCGTCAATGCTGGCGGTACGGTGTTGGGAATTGGTAATGGTGCCAATCTACTCAGTAAAAAAATTGTCCTCCCCAGTGGGGATTTTCAGCCGGCCCTCGGTTTAATGCCTTTTGCTAGCCAGTCCCACACCAAGGCCGCCCTTTTCCCTGTCGAAACATTTTCACGTCTGCCTTTTCCAAATCTTCCCCTCAGTGGCATGACCCTACCCTGTGGCATCCTGAACTATGCTCCCAGTAGCGGTTATACCCAACTCTTTGAAACCCCAAATCTGGGCCTCGTTAACCCAAGTCAAAATATCTGGGTCGTCTACTTACAAGGATTGTTTAATAATGGTTCCTGGTGTCGCTTTTGGCTTAATGCCCTCCGCCAAAAACGGGGACTTTCTTCTCTACCGACAGGCATTGCCAATTTTAATGAACGCCAAGAAGCAATCCTCGAAACCCTCGCAAATCACATCGAGCAATATATTGATCCGATGACCTTACTAGATGAGGCCCCTTGATCGTCCTGAGTCAAAAAACAGGGGCCATGTTTTCACGGAATCGTCTAGAGCAGGCGATTGCCTTTTTTTGGGGATCCTGGCTTGAATGTTGGTATTTATTCGCAATAAAGCCAGATTGTTGCAAAAGTAGAAAAGGACGTTTATGCTTGTCAATAAGCTGAACTTGTTGAAAAAATATGCTGGTACCTTCCTACGACGTAAGCGCCCTTAAGACCGAACTCAATGCTAAGGGGTGGCGGTTAACGCCCCAGCGGGAAAAAATTCTCGGCACCTTTCTAAATTTGCCGAAGGGCGAACACCTCAGCGCTGAAGATTTACACAATGAGTTATTGGAGCAAGGGGAAAAGATTAGCCTCTCGACGGTATACCGTAGCGTAAAACTCATGACCCGCATGGGTATTTTACGGGAGCTAGAGCTAGCAGAGGGCCATAAACATTATGAGCTGAACCAATCCCAAGCCCACCACCACCATTTGGTCTGTGTCCAGTGCAATAAAACCATTGAGTTTGAGGATGTCGCGATCAACAAACACAGCATTGCCCAATGTCAACAGCAGGGGTTCGAGTTACTCGATTGCCAGTTAACGATCACCACCATTTGCCCGGAGGCTCGCTTGATGGGTTGGCCCTCGGCACTCCCCCATGATTGGGTCTGTTCGCGGGAAAAAGCCCAAACCCACCTCCATTAATCGAGGCGATCGCCTTTGACGGTAACATTGCAACCCCAAGCGCCTTTATTGGTGACAGAAAATTTAACGGTGGGCTACCAGCGGCGTGCCTTACTTCAGGATTTGAATCTGGCGATCGCCCAGGGGCAGTTTGTCTGTTTAGTGGGCGCAAACGGATCGGGAAAATCAACCCTGATTCGGACATTGGCGGGTCTAGAGTCTCCCCAAGCGGGTCAGGTTTGGCTGAATGGGACACCCTTGACGGCCCTCAATGCGGCCCAGCGCGCCCAACGCCTGAGCTTGGTTTTAACAGAACGGGTTGATCTCCCTTGGATGTCAGTGACGGAACTGGTTGCCCTGGGGCGTTATCCCTATACCGATTGGCAAGGGCGTTTGGGGCCAACGGATCAACAGATTGTCCGGGAGGCGATCGCCGCCGTTGGTTTAACAAATCTCCAGGCCCAACCCCTGAACAACATTAGCGACGGTGAAAGACAGAAAGCAATGATTGCGCGGGCTTTGGCCCAGGCGACGGATTTAATGTTGCTGGACGAACCGACGGCCTATCTCGATGTGCCCCGTCGGGTAGAGGTGATGCAATTGTTGCGGTTTTTGGCGCACCAACAAGGACGCACCGTTTTGATGTCTACCCATGACCTCGATTTAGCCCTGCGGAGTGCAGATCAGCTCTGGCTCATTACTCCCAGCCAAAGGTTAGTGGTCGGGACACCGGAGGAATTGGCCCTAGAGGGATATTTGGGATCAACCTTTAGTAGCGATCGCTTTTACTTTGATCAAATGAGTGGTCAGTTTCAGCTACAGTACCAGCGGCGATCACCCATCCAATTCACCGGCCAAGGCTTGGCGGCCACCTGGACAGAACGCGCCTTAACCCGTCTGGGCTTTGAAGCGGTACAAACGCCTTGTCCATTGCGCCTCGATCTCCAGGAGCAGCCCACCTGCTGGATTTTGTCCCAGGGCGATCGCCAAATGCAATTCACGAGCCTTGGGGCGCTCAGCACCCATCTCCAAGCTTTACAATGGGAAGACTGTTGACCAAAGCAACCATGGCAGAGATCAAAATTCCCCAACGCGACATCCTTAGTCTTAATTTGGCCCCCCTGAAAACCCTGGTACAATCGATCTTGCTCGATGAGGCCCTCGCAGACCATGAGCAAAAGTTTCAGTTAAAGATTGATTTTCCCCAGGAAGCAAACGACCCACGCGAACTCTCAGAAATCCCAGAAATTCGTCTCTGGTTTGTGCGCCTCGATGCGATCTTTCCCTGGTTTCCCTTTCTCCTCGACTGGAAAGCAGGGGAATTAGGCCGTTATACGGCGATGCTCGTTCCCCATCAATTTCATCGCACCGAAGGGATTCAATATAACCCCGAAGCCCTCGAAATTTTTGTGATGAACAAAGTGTTTTGCCTCAGTGAGACTTTACCGAAATTCGGCATTCAACCCCAGTTACGGGTAAAGGCGATCGCCCAGCTATTAGGTTACGAACTAGATGACGACTTCTTAAATAGTCTTTAGGGAAGTTTGGTCTGGCTTTTACTAATAATATTACGAGGCACTAAGTCACTGGTTCTATCATCGTTTCCATCGATGTTGGTAGGATTTGATATTCAATGGCCTGGGGGTTGTCAATACGTTTTGAGGCTTGTAAAATCTCGATACCAATCACCTGCCCTTTTCGATCATAATCGAGGATAATGCCAGGATTTTCTTCACCACTTTCCTCAATATCTACATCTTTTAAGGTGATGCATAACACATCAACTTCAGGATCATATTTAATTTTCATTCGACTCTCCAATATCTTTTAATTTGACTCGTGCGGTAGAGGGTGACAATCTTTTTGGGATCAACCATCGTATTCATAAAAATACGGATTAAATACTTTTTGCCATTGTCGAAAGTAACCTGGGATTGATAAACCGTTATTGCTTCATTCTGTTTAAAAACTTGCTGGGGATTGGCAAGAACTGCCTCAACTAATTCGAGAGGAATCCCACGCTTTTTACTTTCTTCTAGGGCGTGGTGAGAAAACTCAAACTCCATGCTCGAAAGCCTTTTGCTTTAAGGAATTCAGATCAAAATTTTTATTGATCAAATGAATTGGTCTGCACCTGAATCTTAAATCCCTGCACCATCCAAATATTGTTGAATTTCCCGGTCAGACAAGCGACAGCTATCTTTTGTATGTTGTGTATGTTGACGATGGTGGGCTGTGACGAGATCTGGCTGCTGTTGACCTTGGAGAGTTTGGACTTGCTCTTCTAGGGCCTCAATGCGGTCTAAGAGAGTACGAATTACCGTTGCTTCCGAATCAGGTAAGCTGCCGTGTTCCAAAGGATTGACCTTGACCCCAGAACGATAGACGATCCGCCCCGGAATGCCGACCACCGTGCAATCCGAAGGCACATTGCGTAAGACCACTGACCCGGCCCCAATGCGCACGTTATTCCCAATTTCAATATTGCCGAGTACCTTAGCCCCCCCACCAACTACCACATTTTCACCGAGGGTCGGGTGACGTTTGCCACTCTCTTTCCCCGTGCCGCCAAGGGTAACACCTTGGTAGATCAAACAATAGTCGCCGACAATGGCCGTTTCACCGATCACAACGCCCATGCCATGGTCAATAAAAACTCCGTGGCCAATGCGGGCACCTGGATGAATTTCAATTCCTGTTAAGAAGCGAGCGATATGAGAGAGAAATCGGGGGATAAACGGCAGACCAGAGCGATAGAGGGCATGGGACACGCGATGGAACAGCAGTGCTTGGAGGCCCGGATAGCAAAATAAAACTTCAAGCCAGTTACGCGCAGCGGGATCCCGTTCAAAAATAATGCGGAAGTCGGCGAGGAGGGTGGAGAGCATAATGAATTCTAATCAGAGCGATAATTCATGCCAAAGGTCAAGGCCATTTTCTATAGTATCCCTTGGTTGTTCTGCCTGGGGCAATTTTCTAGATTTCATCACCCAGGGGATATTTACTTTAGGCGTCCTGACCGCAAAATACTAATGATTAGCCACAATCCTAAAAGACTGGCCGCTGCAAACAAAATTTCATTCACAATCATTAACTGACGGTTCGGCGAAATGGTGATGATCGCGGCCCCCATGATTAAAGATCCCACCACAATGCTAAAGGAAAGGCGATTGGCAGAGTCGTCAATGCTGCGGCGCAGGCCATCGAGCTCCCGCAGGTTTAAATTCCACTGGAGGGTTTCTGAGCTGAGGCGGTCGAGAATCACGTCAATTTGTCGCGGCGATCGCAAAGAGATCGTTTTGAGATCGAGTACCGTGCGGAACATGGTTTGAAACGGGGTATCTCCCACCAATTGCCGCCGGAAAATATCAGTGATCAGGGGCTTAATCTCATCGAGTAAATTAACTTCTGGGTTAAAACTACGGGCGACCCCCTCTAAATTGGCAAGACTTTTGGCATACAAACCCAAATTTCCTGGGAGTTTGACCTTATTATTGCGGGCCACCTGCAAAATTTCGTAAAACACTTCACTAAAATTCAGTTGCGTTAAGCTCCGGTCGTAATATTTACGCAGCAGGCGATCGTAGTTGGCTTCTAGGCGGGCGATGTTCGTCGTATGAGCACCTTCAGAGAGTTCAAGGGTCAACTGAGCACAGCTTTGGGCATCCATATCCACAATGGCCAGCAGCATCTCTGTCAGCAGTTTCTGGGTGCGCGGATCAAGGCGGCCAATCATTCCACAATCAATTAACGCTACCGTCTGACTATCGAGGTAGAAAATATTACCGGGGTGTGGATCGGCGTGGAAAAAACCATCCACAAAAATTTGCTGGAAAAAGGCCCGAAACAAAATTGTGGTGATTGCTTGACGTTGTTTTTCTGAAGTGACCTCCGCTTCAAGCAAAGGTTTGCCGTCGAGCCACTCCATGACCAGCAGCTTTTCGGTGGTCAGCTCCCAATAAATTTCTGGGATTGTCAGTTTTTGTTGATCAAACCAACTGCTTTTTGCCAAATTGCGCCGGAGCTGATCGGTGTAACCTGCTTCGGTACGAAAATCGAGTTCCGCCTGGACAGCCTTGGTAAATTCTTTCGCAAGGGCAATCACATCATAATCTTGACCAAATTCTGTTAAAGCCGCGAGTTCCGCAATCCCTTTGATCAGGGCAATGTCCTGGGCGACGATTTGATCAATGCCTGGCCGCTGCACCTTTAGGGCGACAGCTTGACCACTCCGCAAAACCGCCCGATGGATTTGGGCAATGGAACCCGCTGCAATGGGATTTGGATTGATTTCTTGAAAAACATCTTCGAGGGGGCTGGAGAGTTGCTGGCGAATGGTTTGCTCGATTTCAAACCAAGGCACCGTGGGGACTTTTGCCTGGAGGGCCGTGAGGGCCTCAATGTATTTAGGTGGCAAAAGATCGGGTCTAGTGCTCAAAAGCTGTCCGAGCTTGACATAAAAAGGCCCAAGCTCCACCAGAATATTGCGAAAAACTTCAGGGGGGGGAATCTGTGGTTTATCGGCCTTGCCACCGGTCAGGAGACTCTTCATGAAGTCCCAACCATTACTGAAGACAATTTCAATAATTTCCCGTTGGCGTGAACTGCTCTGGGTCAGAGAAAAAACCATGGAATACCCGCTGTAGAGTGGTGTCTGGTCTCTACTATAAGTCAATTTTTTTGGTTGCTTCCACAGGTATACAAGAAATTGTCCCTAATGATTTCAAGTTTTTTTGCGAAACTAATTTCCAAGGCAAGCCTATCGCTTAGGGCTATTTTGTCCTGTTGTTCCAGTCCTCCTTGGAACCCAATTTTTTTATGCTGGTTTTCCCGTGTCCCCTTTTTGTGTTTAAACCTTAAGACTCTGTTAAGAACGAAAAAAGCAGGGGTAGGATAAGGATAGATATTAGTTTAGTATTTGAGCTTTTGAAATATAAAGACAAAACAAATTTTTGGCTATTAAAAATAAAAAGATCACTTTCCTTAAAGCTTTGAGAAAATCATTTTTGTTGATGGGTCTAATGAAGTCAAAATGAAACTTTTAAACATTTACCAAAAAACCATTTATTTTTTCCTTGTTTTTATTTTAGGATTTTTCCTTCATGTTGCTCCAGCGATCGCCAATGAGAATAGCGTAGAAATTTATTTTTTTTATAGTGATACCTGCCCCCATTGTGCCGAACAGAAGCCATTAATGGAATATATTGATCAACAGAATGAAACAGTCGTCTTAAAAGCCTATGAAGTGAATCAGAATCCTTATATTTGGCGGGATTTCATCGTTCAACAAAAACTAACTACCACCGCTGTTCCCCGTACTCAAATTGGCGATCGCTCATTCATTGGCTACAGCAATACCGACGGAAATCTAGAATACAATCCTATCTACCAAGGCTATGTCGGCTACCGTAATCAGATTATCCAAGCCATTGAAGCCCAATTAGGACAACGGATTAATATTCCCGGCAGGCATGTCAGCCAGACTATTCCTTGGTGGATCTTAGGTGTACCGGCCTTTTATTTTTGCTGCCATCCTATTTTTAAACGAAGACTTAAAACCGACCAGCAAAAACGATACTGGATTGGCGGTGGGATTGCACTAATTTTAGTGAGTCTCTTTATATTTTTAGCCATGATTCCTGAAGTGATGATCAAAAATATGGCCCAAGGTTTACCTTTTCCACTCTTTGTTTCTATCCTGTCTTTGGCGGATGGATTTAATCCCTGTGCGTTTACGGTCTTACTGATTTTATTATCTCTCCTTACCTATACTAAAAGCCGGCGTGATATGGCCATCATTGGTCTGACTTTCGTGTTTACGTCTGCTGTGATGTATTTTGTGTTTATTATGTTAATGATTGCAGTGGGATCAGTTTTTCTAGAAACTTATGGGAAAATGACGCTACTCATTCTAGGGGTTTTGATTACCATTGCTGGTGTTATCAATCTCAAAGATTATCTGCTGTCTAACCAATTGATCTCCCTGAGTCTTTCCCGAAAAGAAAAGGTTTTAATTAGCCAAAAGGCAGGCAAAATATCCCGAACGCTCCAACTCCACCAACGTAATCCCAAAGTTTTTTTGGCAGCCCTGGGCGGCACAATGGTGCTAGCAATTTTTGTAAATGTAATTGAATTAGGTTGTACGGCGATTTTGCCGGTCGTTTATCTGACGAGCTTGGTCCAATATTGCCCAGCAAATAACAGTTGGTTTTGTTTTTCTGCTTGGACTGGATTATATTCACTAGTCTACATTGTGCCGCTTCTAGCAATTTTAGGAAACTTTATCTATTCCTTTAAATCGGCTCGCTTGACGGAAGACCAGGGAAAAGTATTAAAGCTCGTAAGTGGTACTTTAATGATTTTCTTTGGGATCATTATGGTTGTGAGACCACAACTTTTATTGTTCGGCTAAGCTTAGAGAATTTGATCCGAAGCAATCAATTGGGGATCAAGATGTTTTTGAAAGTGTTGGTGAATGAGTTCAGCGGCAGCATTGGGAGGAAAATTACTGTACTTTTGTTTGTCGGGCATCACCACAAGGTTCGGTGCTTTTTTACAGCGGCCCATGCAACCAGTGGTTTCGATCCTGACTTGGTCAGCGATGCCTTGGTCTCGGATAGCTTCTTGGAGGCGTTCGTAAATGAGTTGGCCGCCCCGTTTCCAGCAGGTGGATTTTTTGCACAAAACAATTTTCTGGGAACCATTAACGGCTGGGCTGGGATTTTCTTCAATGTTGGGGGTTTTGTTGCCTGTCGAATCGGCAGCTCCTGTAGGGCGATCGCCAGGGGAATTTCTAGGCGTTTTACCTTGAGGCTCTGATAAGAGAGCAATGTGTTGGATTTCTAACTTCTCTTTGGATTTTTTGGGATGACGCCAAATGATGCCCCGCACCTCTAGCTTGCTGTGGGGTCCGAGCTGAAAATGGAGCCGTTTGTGGAGCTTGCTCGGAATCTTAAATCGGTAGGAGCCATGGTCAGTCTGGAGGTCGAAATGTCGAATCCGCTGATGTTTACCCAGTTTAAAGTTGCTGGCTGTACCGACAAAGGCAAAGGATCGGTGGTGAACGGCTAGTGTAATCATGGATAAATAAAAATCTTTCTTAAACAAACGGACGAGATGCAACCATTGTTTTTGGAGATGATTTGAAAATAAGCAGGCTTTTTGACAACGTCTTTGGGGAAATTCTCGCTCTATTCAGAACGGGTATTCGGGAGGTGACGCTGGGATGATTCGAGATTGGCCCGGAGTGAGACGGGGGAAGAAGGGGGATTGGTAGAGAGAGTCAGAGTTGTCTTGATGGCTTGTTTTAGTAGGGGTTTCCCTAATTTGAAGGTGGTAGATAAGGCGATCGCCCCCAACATCACCGTACCGAGGCTAGTGAGCGCCTTTGAATCACCCCGATGATAATCCTCAAAAATTTCCCTGAGATGCAAACTGAGGACGGACTTATTCCAGTGAATCAAAGACATGGCTAAACTTGAACCTCATTGAAAGTTTTGCAAGGTAAACCTGGGTTTATTATTGCATAATCCTTGCAATTGAAGCGTCTTTTATGGAGAAATTTGATGCCCTAGGCTAGGGATGGTGACAGTAGCGGCTTTTATTTCCGTGACGAAATCTATGAATTTATGCCATGAAAGCTTTTAGATATTGACACAAAATCAAAAGAGGGCTATCCTGAGGATAGAAAAGGAATAAATTCCCCACATTTTTCAGGAGGAAAGACAATGAGAGGTAGAGGTGGAATGCGTCCCGGTGCAGGTCGTAAGAGTGCATGGCAGAGTGGCGCAACAAAAACGATTCGCGTCCCCGCAGCGATTGAAGAGGAGCTATTAACCTTGGGAAAGCATTTAGATCGCGGGCAGGCTGTTCTCACGGGGCAAACCCTGCACCAACTCGAGGACATCTTGGCAAATTATCAAGCCCAATGCGACACCAATCCCGATGAAGCGTGGGAACCTGTCCGTCAACTGATTGCAGAAATTCAGACAGTACTTGACCAAGCGCCCCTCCGGGGTCGTGGCAGAATGGGTCGTCGGGGCATGCTGGGACAGGGTCAAGGTAATCGTTGCCGTGGGGGTCAGCCCTTGGAAATGAATGATGTTGACCTCGCGGCAGTGAATGGAGAGGCTCAAGCTCCAGAATCCCACTGCTAGCAAAAGGCGATCGCCACCCGAAACATTAACGACAGCCCGTCCCACAGTGACCGAAAGTAGTTCTGCTGCGTTGACCATGCCGAAAGCCTCGCCCTTTCCTGCCCCCGGTGCCTCGTCCTCCATGGGATGCTGCCTGTTCGGGGTCGAGGGGTGGGGTATTGATCGGCAACCCGGCTGCCCGTTGAAAGGCGCGGAGGTGATTTTGTTGGGAAGCCCGCTGGAGATTGCGAAAAACCTGTTGCACATCGCCATAGCCGGCGCTGAGAGCTAGAAGTTTTTCATACATTTCGCCATTTTCAATTTCTGCTTCTACCCCCGCTAAACAGGCTTTATGGAGGGTGGCAGGGACAGGAATTTTATTGATCCAAGGGTTAATGGGGATGGGAAGTTGATATTTACGGAAAAGGGGCAAAAGGGCGCGAATATGGCGTTTTTCGGCTTCGATAATATTCGTAAAAGGACGCACTGCCCCAAATTTTTCGATGACAACGCGATAGGTTTCGCCGGCTTTGTATTCGTCTTGGAGGGCTTCGTTAAGGGCGATTTCTAAATTTTTTAGCATTGTCAAAAACAAAAATAAATTGTTGAAAAATAAACGACAAATTAGCGTCAGAACATAATCGTGGGTTGTGCCACCTCACTGCTGGAAATAATTAAGACAGGGTTTCCAATTGGTGCTGGAGTAGGGGACGGAGACTGTTTAAACCTGCGGCGATCGCCGTACCGTTGTGGATCACCGTTGCCCAGAGAGGATTTAGTCCCACCGTTGCCGCCAGACCCAAGCCGATCATGTTGGGCGCGACCACCAACAGGGTATTTTGTTCAATCAAACTTTGGGTTTCCTTCGCGATGGCGATCGCCTCGAGGAGCGTACTCAAATCATTATTCATCAGCACCACATCCGCCGTTTCCCGAGCAATGTCTGAACCATCGGCAAAGGAAATAGATACATCTGCATAGGCGAGGGCGACCGAATCATTCAGACCATCCCCCACAAAGGCAACCACCCGACCAGACCGCCGTAAGTTGCGGACAATCCGCGCCTTATCCTCTGGGAATGCCTCCGCATGGACATGGTGCGCGGGAATTTTTAGGGCGTGAGCCACCTGATGCGCCCGTTGGTGGCTATCTCCGGTCAACACGTGCACCGCCATTTGGCGCTCATGTTGCAGCGTGGCAATCAAAGACGCACTTTCGGGACGTAACGGATCGGTATAGGTCAGCCAACCGAGTAACGCTTGATCAGAGGCGACGTAAATAGTTGATGCCGCAAAATTATCAATTTCTCGCTGATCGGCAAGGGGACAAATGCCCTGCTGTTCGAGGAAGGTCGCACTGCCGACGAGAATGGTTTGCCCCTCAATGGTGGCTTTGATCCCAAATCCCACCTGATAGTCCCAACCTTGGCGGGGGAGGAGTTCAATGCCCTGTTGTTGGGCGTGGTGGACAATGGCTTCGGCGACGGGATGGGTGATCCGCTGTTCGGCAGAGGCAGCCAGTTGCAAGAGTCGCTCTGGGGAAAGGCGATCGCCCCAAGCACCCCAGGGGGTTACTGATTCAACGGTGATTTTGCCTTGGGTGAGGGTGCCTGTTTTGTCAAAGACAATCGTGTCAATTTCTGCCAACAGTTCGAGGGTGCGCCCACTGCGGACAAGAATGCCGTGGCGGGTGGTATGGTTTAACGCCCCCAAAAAAGCTGTCGGCATCGACACCCGGACTCCCGTAACGAAATCAAGGGTGAGGATGGAAGCGGCACGGGTTGGGTCTTGGGTTGTGCAATAGACGACGCTGGCGAGGACGAGGGAAGGCAAAATCAGTTTATCGGCAAGCTGGGCGGCGTAGTTTGCCATGCGAGTATCGTGGACGGGGGCTTTTTCTAGCAATTCCACACTGAGGGCGGCCCTGGTATTGTGACCAACCCGTTCGCAGCGAATCCGTAATTTTCCGGAACGGAGCAGGGTGGCGGCATAAACTTCTGTATCCACCTGGGCGACGATGGGCATCGATTCACCGGTCAGTTGCTGTTGATCCACCGTCGCCTCACCGCCAATGACCACGCCATCAACGGGAATCCGTTCCCCCGGATAGACAATGACTGTTTCGCCGACTTGAACGCGATCGCTTTCAATTTGAATCATTTCCCCCTCCCGTTCGACCCAAGCCCAACGCCCGATGGTCTCCATTAAGTTGGCGGTGGTGCGTTCCGTGGCGCGGGCGGTTTGTTCGCGAATTAAATCCCCCAGTTCATGGAGGGTAATTACCAAGGCGGGGGTGACGAGTTTGCCTTGTAAGCCGCTAAAAATGAGGGCCAGGAAATCCAGACAGTCAATATTGAGTTTGTGGTCTTGCCAAAGGCTGGCGATCGCCCGTTGAGCCACCGGAAAACCAGCCCCCAAGAGGGTTAACCGCGCCAAGCTTTTAAGCAACAAATTTTCCCATTGATTACTCGCTAGACCCAATCCCGTCGCCAAGAGGGGCAACGTTAAACTAGATTGCTGCACTTGTGTCCAGAGGGAGGGAGTTTCGCTTTCTGGGGGTGGGCTGACCGTTGTTTGGGGTAGAGGGGCGGCCCGTAATTGTGCGGGTTTGTAGTGAATCACCACCGATGCCGCCCAAGGGTTAATCCGAAAGGTTTCGACCCAAGGCAATGTGGCGAAATAAGCCGATAAGCGACTGTAACCGTTCTCTGGAAAGGCGACTAATTTTAAGCGAATCCGCCCTGCGAGTTGGTGAACGATCTCATAGTCAAAGGGAAAGTCCCAGGTAAATTGCGAACTAAGCTGGAGTGAGGTCATTAACTTTCAATTGATTGACTTAGGCGATCGCCTCACCGAGGCGGGCTTTATTGAGAATATCCATCAGACGTAGCCCCAGTTCCATATCCGAGAGGGCGCCAGCATCGTATTGGATTGCCACCGAACTCGCCGAGGTATTGAAACGCACCCCCAGCACGTGGTCATCATCCCGCAGCAGCCGTTCTAGATGTTTCGCAAAAAGGCGATCGCCCGCAATTTGATCAATCCGGAGGCGAATCCGACCGGGCACAGAATGAACAATTGTCACCCCCTCCCCAAATACATCACTGTGATCCATTTCTGACGTTTTTACCTTCTTTTCTGGGGTCGTTGTGGGCTGTTTTAACTCCTTAAAAATCTGTCGTAAAACAGTGGCAATACCTAAATTGACGAGCAGCGCATTTGCCCCCCGTAACTGGAGGCGACTAGTAATAAATAGCCCCAACAAAACAGGCAAAATCATTTCAATTTCTTCATGCTCTTTGACAAAATTTGCCAGTTGAGTCACTTCCGGTTCGGGACTGGTTTGAGATGTATTTTCTACAGAGGTAATTGTACTGACCATGGCACTATCCTTTTCATGGCAATAATTGACATTGAGACTAAAATTTCAGCCTTAAGCATTGTGATCTTGTACGGCTTCGATGGCGGGAAGTTCTTGCTTCTCAGCCTGTTCCGCTAAGACTTCTGCCTTGGCTTCGGCGACAAGATCACCAACTTGTTCGCCAGCTTCGGCGATCGCCCCTTTGGTTTTTTGATAGAGGACAACCCCGGTTTTAATGGAGGCTTTCGCCACTGGCTTCAGGATCGACGCAACGGCGGGCGCTAATACCACGGCTCCTGCAACAAGCGCGACGGTTTTGAGGGTACCGTTACGATTTAAGCTTTGATTGTAGGCACTTTTGACTTGTTCTAACATTGACTTTCTCCAGAATTTTCGCGTTTTTTACCAACTAAAGTGAGGCTTGATGCCCTTGTCCTTATTATGGCATGGCTAAAGTTTTACCTTTATTAATTTTTACTGTGAATTAAAAAGGTTTTTTAGTGCTGTTTACAGGAATTTATCAACACTTGATTTGTTGATTTTATTTTGCAAAAAAATATTTTAAGTGCCAATATTTAATAGCAAAAAACTTTGGTAAACAACAAAACTAAAGATCCAAGCTGTGACAAAGGGAATGATGATCGAAATGAGTAAATAACGTACTGACTTTGCCTCACCCCAAATAGCACCGAGGGTCGTCAAACAGGGCATATAAATGAGGCTAAATAGGCAGTAACTAAAGCCCTGGGCAAAGGTAATACTATTGTTCAACTCTTGGGCCGTTGCAGCTTCGCTAAGGCCATAGAGAACAGCCAGGGCCGCAACTTGAACTTCTTTGGCAACAAAGCCAAACAACACAGAAATCGTCAGAAATGGATTAAAGCCGAGGGGAGCCATCAACGGCTGAAATAAGCCACCAATTTGTCCGGCGTAGGTGTCGAGTCCGGCACTACCTTCTGGAAAACTCGTGAGCAACCAAATCAGGCTACTGCCGATAATCATGAAGGTTGAGAGACGTACCACAAATTCTTTCATCTCTCCCCATACCCTCAGGGCGACTTGGGGGAGGGTGGGGAGGCGATAGGGGGGCAGTTCTAAAACAAAGGGATCCCGCACGGCAAAATATTTGAAACGACTCAAAATGGCAGCCACGATAAAGGCGGTGGCAAAACTCATTAGGTACAACACAAATAAGGCGATCGCCCCTTGGTAGCCCGGCATCACCGCCGCGAGAATAAAGACGAATACCTGTAACCGCGCTGAACACAGAGAAAAAGGAATCACCAACATCGCCAAGAGGCGCATCCCCCGACTCCGCATCACCCTCGTTCCCATAATCGCGGGCACATTACAGCCAAAGCCCATCATCTGTAGCACAAAGGTGCGCCCATCGAGACCCAAACGCCCCATGAGAGAATCCATTAAATAAGCCGCCCTAGACAGATACCCACTGCCTTCGAGGAAGCTCATCACGATAAAAAAGATTGCTACCAACGGCACAAATGATAACAATGCCGCAAAGCCAGCCCAAACCCCATCCAACAGTAAATCATGGAGTAGCGGCGGTAAGGGGGACAGCAGCGGTTCTAAAACAGCTCCCTGAAACCAACCCGTGACCGCATCCACCGGATCAGCACTGGGTAAGCCGACTGTCCAGATGAGCCAAAAGACCCCAAACATTGAGGCGAAAAAGATCGGTAACCCCCAGACGGAGTGCAATAAAATACCATCCAACACATTGGTAAAGGTGCGGATGGTGGGCGAGGGCATCTGTAATACCCCTTCAAGGATGGCATCCACCTCCTCGCTGTGGACGTGGTGGTCATGGAGTGATTGCCTTAAATTTTGAATACGATAGGCTTCTACCTGTTCATGGACGGTGCGGGTGATGCCTTGCACAACACGGGGACAACCTTCGCCATATTTGGCACTAATGGCATAGACAGGCACACCAATCCGTTCGCTGATAGCGATCGCATCAAATTTGACCCCATAACGTTTGGCTTCGTCGGCAAGATTGAATACGGCGATCGCCGGCAGACCGAGGGACTTAATTTGCAAGAGTAAGCGTAGCTGGCGATCGATCTGGGCTGCATTCAGCACCACCACCACCAAATTGACCGCATACTCCTCTAAAAATCGACGCACTACCTGCTCGTCATCGGAATAACCATTAAGGTCATAAATTCCCGGCAAATCGACACATTCAACAACCTCTTGATCGAGCTTGATCACCGCCCGAAATAAGTCCACCGTCAAACCCGGCCAGTTGGCGATCGCCGCATTCGCTTTCGTAACCCGATTAAAAAACGTCGATTTCCCCGTATTCGGATGTCCCACAAAGGCAATCCGCCGCGTTACATCCTTCCGTTGCGAGTTGATCTGGGTTACATGGCAATGGCTAGCCATCGATTAGACCTCTGCCACGATCACGGAAATATGCCGCGCTTCATCCCGCCGCATGGCAACCTCCGTGGTACTGCCAATCCGCAAATGGAGTGGCCCTCCGAGGGCTGCTTTCCGTAAAACTTGAATGGGTTTATCAGGAAGAATTCCCATTGCCTCTAGGCGGGTAATTAAACTTTGACCGTATTTACTATCAGAAATTTCACGGACTAGCGCGATTTGACCAACAGCTAAGTCTAAAAGGGTCATGCTGTCTATCCTCTAAGCGGATTGATTTTGGAGAAAATAATAAAAAAGATTCTCAGTTATAAATTTATAACATTTTTGCATACCGCTAAACCAATGAAATCTTTTGTAACCAGATCTGCATTCGTCTAAATCTCAGTTAGCGAAGGCCCACATTTGCAGCAGCAAGCCCTTGAACTAGAGAAAGCTCAAAGGCCTAATTTATCTTGGTTTTCCGGTGATTTGAGGGTGACTAGTTGGCAGGAATGCCTGGGTCATGGAGCGGTAATTCAGTTTCCTCAACCAAATAGCGTAGATCGCCGTCGGGTTATTGGACCGTTTGGTTACGCCAAAGCTCTGGATCGATCGCCACTCCGTTGACATAAAGTCCCCAGTGGAGATGAGGCCCGGTCGAAGCGCCACTAGAGCCGACAGTGCCGATGGTTTGACCTGCCTGGACAAAATCTCCTTCCTTGAGGTTGCTGGGAATACTGTTGAGGTGTAGAAAAACGCTAATAACGCCCTGGCCATGGTCGATGCCGACGGTATTGCCGTGCACCTTAAAGCCATTTTTCTCGAAATCAATCAGGGCCACTTTTCCAGGGGCGGGAGCGACCACAGGGGAACCATAGCCCGCTGCATAGTCAACGCCGCGATGGTAGTAATCCTGGGCAAAAACGCCGTTGTAGTAGCGTCGCACCCCAAAAATCGTTGAAACGCGACCGCTATTGGGCCTGAGGAAAGGGCCATTCCAATGTTTGGTAGGGGTAACGAGGGCTTTAAGGACTGCAACACGGTCAAGTTCGTATTGAGTGGCTGGGCCGGAGCCACGACCAGAAAGGGTAATACGCTGGGTCGGGAAACGGCGGTCTTGGACCCACACGGCGAGGTTGCGAGTCTCGTTACCATCGCTCACCTGGAGGAGGGTTTTACCGTGGGGTTCGAGGGGGGAAGTGGGAATCAAAGCTCGGTAGCGATCGCCGGCTGGATCGAGGGGAAAAACGGGATAGGTATCGGCCTGGGTCGCGCCACTTTTCGTAAAGCGCACCGTTAACGTATCGGCCTGTTGAGGATCGAGGGTACCGGGGGGATCAATAATTACGGCCATGCTCTCCCCAAGCTTGGGACTGCTGGGATTGACTGTGACTTGGAGTTGCGGTTCGCTGGTGGCTGATTCTGAAAACCCCACAACTAGGGCAAGGCTGGCGAAGAAGGGGAGAAAACGGGGGAGAGAAACAGTCATGATAAATTGCGTTAGGTCAATAGATTAAAGGGACGTACAGCAGGCGAAAAAGTTTACCGATAGTTCACGCTTTGACGTAGGCGATCGCCTGGCGAGAAATCATAAATTCCTTAGTAGAGCTGCGGTCAACGACACAAAGGCAGTGGGGATCTTGCCATAAAATTCGGCCAATAATGACATCGTTGGTGATCAGTTTAATCTCCACTTCCCCCTTTACTTTGACGAAGCTCTGGATTCGACGCACACTCGGATAGCCCGTATTAAATTCTGTCATAATGGCGAATTAACTTTTATTGATAGCTTAACCGACAAGTATGGTGCTGGAATTTACGAAATATCAAGGTCTGGGTAATGATTTTATTCTGCTGGATAATCGCCAGCAAGGAACGCCCCTCGTCACCCCGGAGCAAGCCATTCAACTGTGCGATCGCCACTTTGGCATCGGTGCCGACGGTGTTATTTTTGCTCTGCCAGGCCAGGCTGGTGCCGACTATACCATGCGCATTTTCAACTCCGATGGCTCTGAACCGGAAATGTGCGGCAATGGGATTCGCTGTTTAGCCCGCTTCATTGACCACCTAGAGGGGGGAAATCCACCCGGCAAAACCTACAGCATCCATACCCTAGCAGGGATGATTCGACCCCGTTTAGAAGCCGATGAATTGGTACGGGTCGATATGGGTGAACCGATCCTCACGGCAACGGACATTCCCACCACCCTAAAAGACAGTAATGGCCAAGCCGTCAATCAGTCCCTCGAAGTGGCTGGGAAAACCTGGACTGTGACCTGTGTGAGCATGGGCAATCCCCACTGCATTACCTTTGTCGAAGATGTGGTGACAATCCCCCTAGAGGCGATTGGGAAAGACTTTGAACACCATCCGGCCTTTCCCCAAAGGATCAATACCGAGTTTATTGAAGTGGTTCGTCCCGACTATATCAAAATGCGGGTTTGGGAACGGGGTGCTGGGATTACCCTCGCTTGCGGGACGGGGGCCTGTGCCTCGGTGGTCGCCGGGGTCTTAACGGGCCATTGCGATCGCCTTTGTACTGTAGAACTACCGGGGGGCTGTCTCCAAATCGAATGGTCAGTGGCGGACAATCACATTTATATGACGGGGCCAGCGGCCATTAGCTTCCAGGGGCAAGTTACGCTTTAGACACTGGGGGCGATCGCCAAGGGAAACGAAAACGTCGATCCCTCTGTCCAGCGGCTTTCAATCTCTAGGGCGGTGCCCATCTGGTTGAGGTAGGTCTGACAGAGCAATAGCCCCAGGCCAGTCCCTTTCTCATTGTCGGTGCCTGGGGCTGACAGTTGATAGCTATGGCTGCGAATTTTCTTGAGGGTTTCGGGTTTCATCCCTAGTCCCGTATCCCTGACTCCCAATTCCACATATTGGTCACTCTGGCGTGCAAACAAGGTGATCGTTTCACCATGGCGCGAATATTTCACCGCATTGCCCAACAAATTGCGGAGCACAACCCCGATGAGTTCCAAATTACCCAGGACTTGTAATTGGGGTTCCATCTCAACCTCCAAGGTCACGTCTTTTTGTTGGGCGCAGTCTTGGCACCAGGGCAACACATGGTCGGCGATCGCCTCTACTCTGATCGGCTCAATGGGTACTGTTTGGGTCTGGAGTTGCTGTTGGGCCCATTGCAACATCTGCATCACTTTTATTTCTGTTTGATCAAACTTTTTGCAGACTTCGGGAATTAAAATTTTTAGCTCCTCCGGTTCCAGATCCTGGGCCGCTAAGAGTTCCATCACCGACCGAAAACTAATCAGGGGACTGCGCAGATCATGGGACAACACCGCTAATAGCTGATCCTTGAGGCGATTGCTTTGGTCGAGGGATTGCACTTGCACCGTAAGCAATTTAATTTTGTTCTGCTTTTGCTTCAGACTACGGCGTAAACGGAGTACATCTTCCACCTGGTGCGCCAGCATTTGCAGCAGTTCCCGTTCTGTGGCGGTCAATGTGCGGGGTTGTTCATCGATTAAACATAGGGTGCCGAGGGGATAGCCGTCCCCAGAGCGGATGGGATAACCAGCATAGAAACGAATGTAGGGTGCTCCCGTAACGAGGGGATTGTCGCAAAAGCGCTCATCAGCCAAGGTATCCGGAATTTCAAAAATATCGACTTCTCGAATGGCGTGGCCACAAAAAGAAATATTCCGGGGGGTTTCGTTCGCCCCTAAACCGACCTTCGCCTTAAACCACTGCCGACAATCGTCCACGAGGGAAATCAGGACAATCTTGACCTGAAACAATCGCGCCGCGAGGTTGACAATACGATCAAGTTCAGGCTCCTGGGGAGTATCTAAAAGCTCCTGTTGGAACAATGATTTGAGACGTTCTGCTTCGTGGGGCAAAGGTTCGGGGGTACGCATCACTTCAGGATTTCCTTGCTGCGGTGAAAAGATCATTTTCTCTTTTCAAGGTACCCAAACTAGAAATATTTTGCGCGGTCTTGAGACGTCTCAGGGTCTCTCTGTCGTGGGGAGATCACATTGGCTAGATTTTCTAGGTACGGTTAAAGGGTCGCCAAGGCCGGGGCGATCGCCAAATTACTGGTGACCGTTTGCACATCATCGAGGGCTTCGATCATTTCAATCATCCTGAGGATCGTTTCGATCTGGGCCTCGTCGGTGAGGTTCATTTCCGTCTCTGGAAACCACCGTAACTCCGCCTCTTTTACCGTAAAACCTGCATCTTGCAAGGTCTGGTTGAGGTGTTCGAGGTTCTCGACGGCGCTGAGCACTTCCACCTCATCACTATCTTCAATGGCACTGTAGCCTTCCGCTTCGCCGATTAAAGACGCTTCTAGTAGGGCTTCTTCGTCGATCTCCCCCGTGAGTGTCACCACCCCTTTGTGGCTAAACATCCAGCTCACACAACCCGTTTCTCCCAAATTGCCACCATTTTTACTAAAGGCAGCCCGTAAATCCGCCGCTGTACGGTTACGGTTATCGGTGAGGGCTTCGATCAAAATGGCCACGCCCCCGGCCCCATAGCCTTCGTAGCGAATTTCTTCGTAATTAGCCTCGCCATCATTGTAGGTACCCGCCCCCTTGGCGATCGCCCGTTCAATATTGTCATTGGGGATGCCAGCGGCCTTTGCTTTCTCAATGGCAGTGCGGAGTTGAAAATTGCCCGCCGGATCAGGAATGCCATGGCGAGCCGCAACAATGATTGCCCGCGATAACTGGGTAAACGTTTTCCCTTTCTTCGCATCAACCCGTGCCTTTTGTCGTTTAATATTTGCCCACTTACTATGTCCAGCCATTGCGAATGCTCAAATCAAATCATTACTATTGCGCTTTTAAACCATAACAGGCCGCCAATACACAACAGATTTTGAACCTGTCAGTAAAACTTTACCTTGGGTAATCCACCCGAAAGATTAGGTTATCCTGATTGTAATTGACATTTTCTGTATTTTTTGACCTGCGTTGGATGGGGGCACCAGTGAACAACAACAGTCATGATGAAGCGCATAACTATCAAGACTCTGAGTTTGAGGACGAACTCCTAGAACTATTTGAAGACCTCGAAGCAGACCCTCCGCCTCCACCAACGGTCGACTTTCCCAAGGAAATCGATCCGAAAGTTTCATTTATCAGCTTTGCGAACAACTTTGAAGAACTTTTAGCCTTTGAGGAAGCGACATCTTCCCAGTCGCAAATGTCTCAACAAGCTTCGCCCCAAAACGAAGCCGACCTCGAAGCCGATTTAGAAGCTCTCCTCCAAGATACTAACCCCAACCAACCCCCCGAAATAGAAACTTACGCTGTCGAGAGCGAACCTTATTTCCCCCTCGAAGACCCCGTTTCCCCGCCCCTCAAGCGCCCCAAGGCCATTGCCACCAAGATCTCCCCGGTAACCAATGGTCAGATCAGCTATTACTCTCCCCTAGAAGATCTCAGTCAGTACCTAGAAGTGACGCCCAGTTCGTCGGCCAACCCTGTAAACTGGAACGCCCTCACCCAACTCATTCAACAAGCCCCTAGCGCCTCTAGCTCTAGCCCTAGTCCCTCCCCTCAAAAACGTCCCCAAATCACCATTTCCAAACAGACAGACTTCGGCGAATTAGAAGCCCTGCTCCAACAGGCAGACACCATGGGCGGGCCTCCTATTACCACCACCAGTGGCCCCAACACAACTCGTCAACGCTCCCAAAAGGTCAACAGCTTTGAGCAGACCATGCGGATTCCCGTCAAGCAACTCGATAACCTGAGCAACTTGATGGGAGAACTTGTTGTCAACCGCAATACCCTCGAACAAAGCCAAGAAAAGCTCCGGCAATTCCTCGACAATCTCACGGGCCAAGTTCAACGGCTCAATGACATTGGTGGCCAGATGCAAGATCTTTACGAGCGCTCCCTCCTAGAGCGTTCTCTGCTTGCCAGTCGCGGCCAGAATACTGAATATCACTTTCCTTCAGGCTTTACTGACAAACCTGCCGCCCCCAACCGCAGCAATGCCCAAGAATACGATCCCCTCGAAATGGATCAGTTCACTGGCTTCCATCTCCTCTCCCAGGAGATGATTGAGCTGATCGTGCGGGTGCGTGAATCTTCCTCTGACATCGAATTTTTAGTTGATGATAATGAACAAATTGCCCGTAACCTCCGGCAGGTCAGTACGCAGCTCCAGGAAGGTTTGACCAAATCACGGATGATTCCCTTTGCCCAAGCGGCCGATCGCCTGGTGCGCCCCGTCCGGGAAATTTCGCTCAAACTTAATAAGCGAGCCTCCCTCAATGTTGAAGGTCGAGAAGTGCTCATTGACAAAATGATCCTGGAGCAACTCTACGACCCCCTAACTCACCTGATCAACAACGCCATTACCCATGGGATCGAAGCCCCGGAAGTACGCCTCAGTAAGGGTAAGCCTGCGGCAGGGGTTGTCTCCCTCAAGGCTTACATTCAGGGGAATCAAATTGTCATTTCTATTGCTGATGATGGCGCAGGGATGGATTCTGAAGCCCTTGTCCACAAAGCCCTCGAAAAGAACCTGATCACCCCTGAGCAACTGCCGGATCTCAGTCAGCAGGATATTTATGACTTTATTTTCCATCCTGGCTTTACCACCAAGGCCCAGGCCGATGACTTTTCGGGTCGCGGGGTTGGCATGGATGTGGTCCGCACTGCCCTGGGTAGTATTCGAGGCACGATTACCATTGACTCCGTTCTGGGTAAAGGCACAACATTTACCATTCGACTGCCCCTCACCCTCAATATCTGTCGTGCTTTATTTTGTCTCAACCGCCATGCCCGCATTGCCCTGCCCATGGATGGGGTTGAAGATATGCAGACTTACACCCTAGACCAAGTGGAACAGCAAGGTCGCAGACGTTATATTCGCTGGCGAGATTCTCGATTGCGGGTTTATCCTCTCAATAATTTGTTGACGCTCCAACGGCAAATTGGGCGGGGCTCAATCTATGGTGGAGTTAGCGATCCTGACCAAATTCCCGTTGTGATCCTGCGCAGTGCGGGGAATCTCCTGGCGATTCAAGTGGATCAGGTGCTGGGGGAACAGGAAATTGTGATTAAACAGATCGAAGGGCCGATCCCAAAACCAGCGGCGATCGCCGGGGCGACAGTCCTGGGGGATGGCACGGTTATGCCTGTGGTCGATGTGCTAGAGCTGATTGAACTTGCGGCCCAGGGACGGGTCAGGGCCAAGGCTACCACCTGGCAAGATAACCCGGCCTTACATCTACTCGTGCCAGAGATGGTGCAAACAGAGCCCATTGTGTTGATTGTAGATGATTCGATCACGGTGCGCGAACTCCTCTCGATGAGTTTCACCAAGGCTGGCTATCGGGTTGAGCAGGCCCGGGATGGCCAGGAAGCTTGGGAAAAACTCCGGGGAGGATTACCCTGTGAACTGGTCTTTTGCGACATTGAGATGCCGCGCATGGATGGCTTGGAGCTATTATCGCGGATTCAAAAAGACCCCAATTTAGAAAAAATTCCGGTGGCAATGCTCACATCCAGGGGAGCGGATCGCCACCGACAAATGGCCGCTGAACTGGGAGCGAGTGCCTATTTCACGAAACCCTATCTTGAGGAAGTGCTTTTAGATGCGGCCCAAAAAATGCGCCAAGGGGATGTATTGCTGCCCGGCAGTACGCGACAGCCCACGGTCTTGGAACCTGAAGACGAGATGGGGGATTTTGAACCCCTAGATGATGCGTCGGTGAAAGTGACGGCCCCAAGGATTTTGATTGTGGATGATTCGGTGACGGTGCGGGAATTGCTGGCCATTACCTTCCAAAAGGCGGGCTACCATGTGGAACGGGCCCGGGATGGAGAGGATGCATTGGAGCAGTTATTGAAAAATCCAGATTTTAGTTTGGTGTTCTGCGATATTGAGATGCCGCGTTTGGATGGTTTAGCGTTGCTCGAAGAAATTCAAAAGTATCCTGAGTTGACTCACATTCCCATCGCCATGTTGACCTCACGCGGGGCCGGACGACACCGACAAATCGCAGCGGCCCGGGGAGCAAAGGCCTATTTCACCAAACCCTATGTGGAAGATCAGTTGCTGGGGGCAGCGGCCCGGTTAATGGCTGGGGAAATTTTGCTAGATGAAAATGGTAAGGTGGTGGCGTAACTTTGGGATGGCGATCGCCGTCTATACTTCCATCAATTGTTTTAGGTGTTAGGGGACTCGCCATGGTGCGCAGTGCTAAATTTCAGGGGCAGTGGCTCGGATTAGGGTTATGGATCGGACTTGGGCTATGGGGGCCGGGGGCGTTACCCGGAAATGCCGTTGAGATCGAAGTGGGCATCGTCCAACGGTTCGGGGAAGAGCAAAACGATACTTTGACGATCTCTAGTCTGCCGGGCGATCGCCTTGAGGTGGACATTCTCAGCGGCGGTCAAAAACAAACGCTCCAGACCGATCAAGTCACCCTAGAAGTCGCCCAGCAACCCTTGCCCCAGGCGGAATTGGCAGAATACGTTGTCCTCAGTGACCAGGGCACCTTCGAGACGGCGGAAGACAGCGCCAAATTTTGGCGTTCCCTCGGCATTGAAGTAGAAATTACCCAACCCGGTCGCTGGCAAGTCTGGGCAAAACGGGATGTTTATCAAACGCCCCTCCTCCGGCGGTTGTTGCTCCAGGAATTAAAGGCGAAGGGTTACACGACCCCTTATCTAAGCTCGACGGTGCGCACCGAAAAGGCGATCGCCTCCTTTGTGGTGGGGGGATATCGCTACAATCGAGCAAATGTGACGATCCGTTCGCGCAACGGTTTGTTTGATATTCAAGAAGATGGCGGCACAAAAAGTCGTTTTGCTGGAGAACTCAGGCTACAACCCAATGCCTATGGCACCTTTACCCTCGTCAGTGATGTGGATATTGAGGTGTATTTACGGGGGGTCGTTCCCTACGAAATTGGCCCCAATGCCCCCGATAATGCCGTCGAAGCCCAGACGATCATTGCCCGCACCTATGCCCTGCGTAATTTACGGCGCTTCCAGGCAGATGATTACGAACTTTGTGCCACGATCCATTGTCAGGTTTACAAAGGTCTCCAGGGCACCAGTCCCCGCATTGACCAGGCGATCGCCCGCACCAAAGGTTTAGTGCTCACCTATAACAACGAATTGGTCGATGCCCTGTATTCTTCCACCACCGGGGGGGTGACAGCCTCCTTTAGCGATGTGTGGGACGGGGCAGAGCGGCCCTACCTCAAAGCCGTGATTGATTCCCCGAACCCAGTCTGGGATCTTAAGGGTAACTCCCTCGCTGACGAACAAGCCTTTCGGAAATTTATCGCCCTCAACCAAGGCTTTAACGAAACGGGGCGTACTGTGTTCCGTTGGGAAAGATCCGCCACCCTCCAGGAATTGGCCACAACCCTACAAACTTATTTAGAACGCACCCAAAATCCCCTCGCGGGCATTCAGACAGTGCAAAAACTTGAAATTAAGCGGCGATCGCCTTCGGGTCGCGTCCTAGAATTGGATGTCACCACCGACCGGGGCATTGTCAAACTCCTCAAAAATGAAATTCGCAGTGCCCTAGGGCCGCCCCGCAGCACCCTGTTTTACCTACAGCCCAACCTCAATCCCCAGAATCAACTCACGGGCTATACCTTTGTGGGGGGCGGGTTCGGCCATGGAGTTGGCATGAGTCAATACGGTTCCTACAATCTTGCTAATTTAGGCTGGTCAGCGGCGCGGATTCTCCAGTTTTATTATCCTGGTACTACCCTCCAGCCCTTGGATGAATCCATCGTCTTTTGGCGGGAGACTCCTTAAGAAACCCTAGAGATAGGTGGCAACGGAACGTAAAGATTCGGGGATGGCGATCGCCTCCGGAAATTCTAAAGTCGTCTCCGAACTGCCGAGGTAACCGGAGGTGGTAAATGCCATCAACATCCGCCCCAAAGCAACCCACACCACCCGATCAAATTCCCAATCTCCCTGGCGTGGCGTATAGCAAGCAATGGATTTCAACGCCCAAAAATAACTATTGCGCACCACCGAGCCGCCTTTTTTGTAGGGGGGCAGATCATCTTGGTGAATACAGAGAATGTCATCCTGGAGAGCTACAACACGCATAAAAACTGATCGGCGAAATACAAGCCTATTCTAAATCACCGCAAAATTCCCAAGTATCAGTTGGCTTGCGCTTACGTTTCTGAAGGTCATTGCAACCATGATGTTGCCCATAAAAGGAACCCCCCTCGCTGCCGCCACAGTGAATCGCTATTGTTTTGATCGAACCTGAAACCGCTTAAAATATGACCTTGCCCCCTGACCTAGGAGACCCCATTTAAAATGCTCGCCAAACGAATTTTGCCTTGCCTCGATGTAAATGCTGGCCGGGTTGTCAAAGGTGTGAATTTTGTCGATCTTAAGGATGCTGGTGATCCGGTGGAGCTGGCGAAAGTCTATAACGATGCGGGGGCCGACGAATTGGTTTTTCTAGACATCACTGCCACCCACGAAGACCGCGACACCATTATCGATGTGGTCTACCAAACCGCAGAACAGGTCTTTATTCCCCTTACCGTCGGCGGTGGCATCAGCACCACAGCCCAGATTAAAAATCTCCTGCGGGCCGGGGCCGATAAGGTCAGTATCAATTCTTCAGCGGTGCGGAACCCCAATTTCATCAATGAAGCGGCGGAACGATTTGGTAATCAGTGCATTGTGGTGGCGATCGATGCCCGGCGACGACCAGATCCAGCAAATCCGGGTTGGGATGTGTATGTGCGAGGAGGCCGGGAAAATACCGGGATTGATGCCCTGGGCTGGGCGAAGGAAATGGCCCAACGGGGGGCTGGGGAATTGCTCGTGACGAGTATGGATGCCGATGGTACCCAGGCGGGTTATGACCTCGAACTGACAAAGGCGATCGCCAATGCCGTTGAAATTCCGGTCATTGCCTCTGGGGGCGCGGGGAATACCCAGCATATTTACGAAGCCTTGACGACCGGGAAAGCAGAGGCCGCCCTCCTCGCCTCGTTACTCCACTATGGTCAACTGACCGTCGCCGAAATTAAGACCTATCTCCAACAGCATCAGGTGCCCGTGCGCCCCGTAAATCCTGTCAGTCCCTAGGTTTGCGGCAATAACCGTCGACGATAAACCAAGGCTTGGTGACAATAAACGAGGCCTTCAGCTCGGGTGGCGATCGCTCCGGGTTTGAGTCTCGATTTTTCCTGGGGGAGCACACCAATCTTTGCTTGGAGGGCCGCCGCCATCGCTGCCTGGGCATAGGGGGGGATCTCCTCATAATCTGTGTAATGTTCTGCTAGGGCAATGTCCCCTGGGGGTAAACGGAGGCCCTGGGCGATCGCCACGAGAAGATGGACGCGCCGCAAAGGTTGCTGGGGCTGAAAAGTTTGATCAGGAAACCCTGAAAAAAAGCAGCCCCGATAGCCCTGTTGAATCGCCTCAGCCGCAGGGGAATGGGGCGGCACATCGAGAAATTGCTGCCGGGGCCGCCGGGGACTGGGGTGAAACAGGGCCTGGATCCACAGGGCAAACTGGCCGCGACTGAGGGGCTGATCTGGGGAAAATTCGCCCTGGGCTGAACCGTGAATGTAGCCAAGATTGGCGATCGCCTGAATAAAGGGCTTGGCCCAATGATTTTGCACATCGGTAAAAGTCGGCAGATAGGGCAGCGGATCGACCAACCCAGGCGCAGCCAAGACGGGCAATTCTCCCTGTAAAACCAAAGCTTGGTGCAAAAAAGCCACCATTTCTCCCCAGGTAATGCGTTGGAGGGGCCGGAGATCAACTTGGGGCTGGGTCACGACAAAGTGATGTTGGGTGGCAGCGGCGATCTCCCCCATCGCCGCCGAGGGAATCTGGGCGTAGTCCCGAAACGCCCGTAAGACCGCCGGATTGCCCGGACTTAGGCCCAAACCCCGTACCAATGCTTCTAGCACTTCAAAGCGTTTTAGGACAGTTTGGGGGCGAAAAGGACCATCGGGATAACCCGTCAAAAATCCCATGGATACTGCTTTGGCGATCGCCAGCTGGTCTGGGTGAGAAACATCCGAGAATTCCGGCACAAAAGTGCCCCAGGGCCGTGGCAGATCAAAACATTGGGCCAGCACCGTGGCAAATTCACGCCGAGTCACTGGTTGAGTCGGATTAAACCCAGACCCAAACCAAGCTCCTAAACCTTTGACGGTGACAAGCTGATTACTAAACGGCATGGCCCAATGGTCAAGGGAGGGAACCAAGGGAGCCGGATTTGAGTGATTCATATTGGGCATATCTAGCGATGCAACCGAGGCAAATCACTCGGCCATAGATTGAGCACAGGTGCAAATTGTCCCCATCATAGATTCTTCTGCAAAACTTGCTGGACTTTTGTCAAATTATTGAGCTATTCCCGCAAGCAGCCCCGCGCTCTATGCGTCAGCATGAGCGTCGGGAGTATGTCACGTTTGTAACATCCGGAACAAAAAGCCCCAAAATCAATGCAGTAAACTCATTGGGCACATGACAGGAAAACATTTAACCAAGGGGATGACCCATGCGCCTGGAGCAATTGCAAGCATTTTTGGCGATCGCCGCCACCGGAAATTTTGGTCAAGCAGCCCAGCAATGTGGCGTCACCCAATCCACCGTCAGTCGCCAAATTCAAAGCCTTGAGGCCGCCGTCGGCATGCCCCTTTTTCACCGCAGTGCCCAGGTCAAACTTACCCTGGCGGGGGAACGGTTTTTGCCCTATGCCCGCAAAATTTGCAGCAGTTGGGATAATGCCCGTGCTGAAATCAATGATCTCCTCGCTGGCAACCAATCGGAGCTTTGTGTCGCCGCGATTCACTCCGTCTGTGCCTATCACCTGCCGCCTGTGCTCCAACAATTCTGTCGGATGTATCCCCAAACCCAACTGCGGGTCACCGCCCTCGGCAGCGATCGCGCCCTGAAAGTATTGCGGGATAGCCTCGTGGATGTGGCCATTGTCATGAACAATCGCTTTCTTACCGCCAGCCCCGATATGGTCGTGATGCCCCTCTACAAAGAAAGCGTTGAAGTCCTCCTCAGCAAACATCATCCCCTCGTCCAAAAGGAAAAATTAAGCTGGATCGACATCGCGAGCTACCCCCAAGTTGTTTTCAAAGATGGCTATGGCATGCAACGCTACGTACAAGATCAATTGGCTAACCACGGCCTCGCCCCCACGGCCACCGTTGAACTCAATAGCCTCGATGCGTTCCGTGGACTGGTACGCCAAGGCGATATGATTGCCCTCTTGCCCCAATCTGCCCTTGTTGAAGCTCGCACTGATTCTGCCCTGGTGGTCAAAGCGTTACCCGATGCGATGGATATGCGGGAAGTCGTGCTCGTCACGACCAGCGATCGCCTAGAGATTCCGCCAATTCAATACTTTTGTAGCCTCATTACCCAACTTCTTTCTCAACCGCGCCTCGATACCCTCAGTGCCTAGGTCTAGGTTTAGAAAAAGATCCATAAAAAAATTGCCCCGACCAGGGTCAGAGCAAGGAACTGAGGTGACAGCCCACCATTGGGATAAGTTAGTTGCCGTCAAATAATCTAGAGATCTATTTCGCTCAGTTCACGGGTCATGTGGTCAAACGGTTCATCGACAAAAGCTGTATTTGCAATGCCAGCCGCCGCCGCCATTTCCTTAATGGCATCCTTGAGGAATTGAATCCCCCGGACCGTCGGCGCAATGGGCACCCCTAGGGAATTGTAGGTTTCTCTTAAACCCTGCAGTACCCGCTCGTTGAGAACGTCCATATCCCCAGCAATCAAGGCATAGGTGCCATAGCGGAGGTAGTAGTCCATATCCCGCAAACAAGCAGAAAAGCGACGGGTTGTATAGGCGTTGCCCCCGGCTAAGAGCAGCTCAGGCACCGCTTCAAAGAGGTTATTAGCGGCGGCCTTAACAAGCTCCGCAGATTGACTATTGATCATCGCGGCAACGGCGATTCGGTCATTCCCCGAAGCAAAGTAATCTTTAAGGCTCTCGATGGCATCACGGTCAAAGTAACGCCCGGTGGTATCGTAATTTCTGATCAGACTTGTAACAGCGTCCCGCATTAAATTTTCTCCGAACAGCAGTTTTATTAAGCGCGTTTAGAAAAGATCATCCCAGGGGGATGAGAAGCTTCGTTTTATATTGACATACTCCCATGACTGAAGTACATGGTTTTTCCTTTGGGTAGAGACCCCAGGACGAGCCTGTTTTACGTCCCCCAAAGGAGTGGAGGATGCCTTTTTCCGTAATTTTATACGGCATTTATAATCCCAGGTTTCGGGCCGTATTGATTACATTTCTTTAAAAAAAATAATAAAACTGCTCTAAATCTGAGAGTGAAAAGGCGATTTTTGTTTTTCCCAAGCAAAACCGAGGCTGTGACCATCAACGCAAGGTGGGGTGACTTTCTGTAAATATTTTGGTGAAATTTTGGCGATCGCCTGACCCGAAGTTTTAAATCTACCTTACCCTGACAATGGCGGTTCATGGGCCGCAACCTGTGAAGATGTGACCCAGGCTACAACGAACTGCCATAACTCTTTTTAGGATCAAGCGAACTGTGTCGAAGCTAATCCCATCGCTTGCCGGATCCACCAGTGAAAATTGAGAATCGTTTGTGAGGCGCCCCACCATGACCCAGACAGCAACCGACGTTTTACGGCTGATCCAAGAGGAAAATATTCAAATTATCGACCTCAAGTTTGTTGATCTACCAGGCATTTGGCAACATTGCTCGTTTTACCAAGATCAACTGGACGAAGCCTCCTTTGTTGATGGGGTGCCCTTTGACGGTTCGAGTATCCGCGGTTGGAAAGCCATTAATGAATCTGACATGGCGATGGTGCCTGATCCCACAACTGCCTGGATCGACCCATTTTGTAAAGAAAAAACCCTCAGCCTCATTTGTTCCATCAAAGAGCCCCGCACGGGGGAGTGGTACAGCCGTGATCCCCGGAGCATTGCCCAAAAAGCAGTGGATTATCTCGCGGCCTCCGGCCTGGGTGATACCGCCTATTTTGGCCCCGAAGCAGAATTTTTTGTGTTTGACGATGTGCGTTTTGACCAGACGGAGAATAAAGGATTTTATTACGTTGATAGCGTCGAGGGTCGCTGGAATTCGGGCCGCAAAGAACCGGGGGGCAATCTCGCCCACAAGCCAGGCTACAAACAGGGTTATTTTCCTGTGCCACCGACGGACACCCTCCAGGATATGCGCACAGAAATGCTACTGACCATGGCGAAATGTGGTGTCCCCATTGAAAAACACCACCACGAAGTAGCCACCGGGGGCCAAAATGAATTGGGTTTTCGCTTTGCGACGCTCCTCAAGGCGGCGGATTATTTGATGACCTATAAGTATGTGATCAAAAATGTTGCCCGCAAGTATGGGCGCACTGTGACATTTATGCCGAAACCGCTATTTAACGATAATGGCTCCGGAATGCACACTCACCAATCCCTCTGGAAAGAGGGTCAACCACTTTTTTGGGGCGATCGCTATGCCAACCTGAGTCAACTAGCGCTTCATTACATTGGCGGGATCCTCAAGCACGCCCCGGCCATACTCGCCTTTTCTAACCCCAGTACCAACTCCTACAAGCGCCTTGTCCCTGGCTTTGAAGCCCCGGTTAATTTGGCCTATTCCCAAGGGAACCGCTCGGCGTCGGTGCGTATTCCCCTATCTGGGCCAAATCCCAAAGCAAAACGTCTCGAATTCCGTTGTCCCGATGCCACCGCTAACCCTTATCTTGCCTTTGCGGCGATGCTCTGTGCGGGCATTGACGGGATTAAAAATGCCATTGACCCAGGCGATCCCCTAGATGTCGATATCTATGATTTGACCCCTGAGGAACTGAGCAAAATTCCTTCGACCCCCGCCTCCTTGGAAGCAGCCCTCGAAGCCCTCCAACAAGATCACGACTTTTTAACGGTCGGCGGTGTCTTTACGGCAGATTTCATTGAAAATTGGATTGAGTACAAATTGGACGCTGAAGTGAATCCTCTCCGGTTGCGGCCTCATCCCTACGAATTTTCCCTTTACTACGATTGCTAAACGGCAACACAGCCCCATAAAAAATCCCACTGCCGATGGTAGTGGGAAACAAACCAATTTACTTTTGACGACAGCTAGACTAAGTAGCTGTATCGGGTGGTAATGCTACAAAAAAGCTTTAGTAGCGGCTACGGCCACCGCCACGGGAAGCGGGACGACGGTCTTCACGGGGTTTTGCCTTATTAACCTTGAGGTCACGACCCATCCATTCAGCACCATCTAGGGCTTCAATGGCCGCATTTTCTTCGTCTTCGCTAGACATTTCTACAAAGGCGAATCCTCTCGGTCTGCCAGTTTCCCGGTCAGTGGGAACTTGGACGCGGTTTACCTTGCCATATTCGGCGAAGGTTTCTTTTAGATCCTCATCAGTGACCTGATAGGACAAATTTCCAATATAAATCGACATAATTAACGAATATTCTTCCGAATCGGAGAATCGTAGAGGGCAGAGATTCGGAAAGCTACGCAGTCAGGAAAACTATTAGACAATCTCACTTAACTGGATCAAATCCTTATCTTGTTACGTTTGATTATAGCTGCTCTATTGGATTTTGAATCAGATGTCTAAATTTTTAATGGTCTTAGGCAGCTAAAAGCTAATCTTACTGCCCTTACTGCAAAAATTCTTTACAATCCTGGGAGGATAAATTGCTAATTTAGGGGCATGGTATGGGGTTTCCGGTTGTTTATCATCCTGATTATGTGACGCCGATTCCAGAGGAGCATCGTTTCCCGATGCCGAAGTTTCGGTTATTGCATGAGTTGCTGTTGGGGGATGAGGTGATTCAACCGGAGCAAGTTTATCAACCGCAATTGCCAGATCGAAGGTGGCTAGAACTTGTCCATGAGCCGGACTATGTGACGGCCTATTGCCAGGGAACATTGACCCCAAAGGCACAGCGGCGCATCGGTCTGCCCTGGAGTGCGGGAGTTGTGCAACGGACTTTGACGGCGGTGGGAGGGACGATTTTGACGGCGCAGTTGGCCCTAGAGCATGGACTGGCTTGTAATACGGCAGGGGGAACGCACCATGCTTTTCCGGGCTATGGGTCGGGATTTTGTATTTTGAATGATTTGGCGATCGCCACCCGGACAATTCAGCAACGGGGCTTGGCGAAGCGGATTTTAATCGTGGATTTAGATGTCCACCAGGGGGACGGCACGGCGTTTATTTTTCAAGATGACCCGACGGTATTTACCTTTTCGATGCATTGTGAGGTGAATTTTCCCAGCCAAAAGCAGCGCAGTGACTTCGACATTGGCTTGCCAGCAGGATTAGATGATGATGGCTATCTGCAAATTTTGGCCAAGCATCTAGAAGATCTCCTGAGTCAGGTGAAGCCGGATTTGGTGTTTTATGATGCGGGAGTGGATACCCATGTGGGCGATCGCCTCGGCAAATTAGCAATGACGAACTCCGGTTTGTACCGACGGGAGCGCATGGTACTGAGTACTTGTCTGGCGGCGGGCTATCCAGTGGCCTGTGTGATTGGTGGGGGCTATGCGAAAAATATCCATGACCTTGTGTACCGCCATTCCCTGCTCCATCGGGCGGCGCGGGATGTTTATTAAACGGCCAAAAATTCCTGGATTACAGCCTGGCTTAACTCGTGGGTACTCCCGGAAGCGACAATGCCCCCTTTCTGCATCGCGTAGTAACGGTCTGCCTGGCGCACAAAGTGTAAATGTTGTTCCACTAAAAGCACAGAAATTCCTGTTTCGGCAATAATCTGTTTCACGGCTGCTTCAATTTCTAAAATGATCGACGGCTGAATCCCTTCGGTGGGTTCATCCAGGATCAGTAATTTCGGTCGGCCCATCAAAGCTCTGGCGATCGCCAATTGTTGTTGCTGACCCCCACTGAGGTCGCCCCCCATCCGGTGCAGCATTTCCTTGAGCATTGGGAATAAATTTAAAATTTCTGAGGGGATATTGCTCTTATTGCGGCGGCCCTTGGGTAATGCCTCTAAGCCGAGGAGTAAATTTTCTTTGACTGTGACCCGGGGAATAATTTCTCTTCCTTGGGGAACATAGCCAATCCCAGACCGGGCACGGCGATCCGTCGCGAGGGAATTAATTTCTTGGCCCAAAAAACGCAGTTTCCCGGTGCGGGGGGGCAATAATCCCATGATGGTTTTTAGGAGCGTTGTTTTCCCGACGCCATTGCGACCAATTAGACACACCATCTCCCCTTGGGGCACATTCAAATCTACATTCCGTAAAATGTGGCTCTCACCGTAATAAACATTGAGATCAGAAACATTCAGAATTGGGGCATCGTTAGCTTGGGTCATGGTTTCAAAAAAACAAAAAAGGGGGAATATTTGGCTTCCTCATCATAGACAGGAATTCTCCCCCCGTTTCGTAACAAAAACAGCAGTATTTTTTTTGCAGTGTTAAATACTGTCGAACCTAAAGCTCGCCACAATCGGCGATCGCAATTTCCTGTTTCGGGGCACCGCTACCAGAACCTTGGGCCTCCATCGCTTTGACCACATCCATCCCTTCGATCACCTTGCCGAAGACTACGTGCTTACCGTTGAGCCAAGGAGTCAGGGTCGTGGTGATAAAGAACTGGGAGCCATTGGTATTGGGGCCACGGTTGGCCATACTCAGCAACCCAGGTACGTTGTGGCGTAGTTCAAAGCTTTCGTCTTCAAAAGTGTCTCCATAAATGGATTCGCCGCCGGTGCCGTTGCCGTTGGTAAAGTCTCCCCCCTGGCACATGAATTCAGGGATCACCCGGTGAAATTTAGAACCTTTGAAATGGAGGGGTTTGCCCCGCTTGCCGATGCCTTTTTCGCCAGTGCAGAGGGCGCGGAAATTTTCAGCAGTTTTGGGGGCAACGTCGGCTCGGAGTTCAAAAACAATGCGTCCGGCACTTTCGCCGCCGATGGTGATGTCGAAAAATACTTTGGGGTTGGGCTGTTCGCTCACGATGTACTTGTCCTAAAAAATGTCGTCTCTTTAACCAAATGGTACTGCAAGGGTGGCCTGAGGCGATCGCCTGCGGAGAAATCAAGAAATACGTTCATTTAGGACTTCATTGTTAGTTGACATACGGCAACAGCAAGGATAGGTTAATAGTTGTTATTCCAATCAAAGTACAAATGACCAGTAGCATGGGATGTCAATGGGCAAGCTACACCACAACAAAGAAATTGCAGCCGCCATACAAGAAGCATTAGAACAAGGTTGGATATTCAAAAAATCTAGCGGTTCTGCCCATGCTTTTGGGGTTTTACTTTGTCCAGAACATAGTTGGTTGGGTTGTAAAAAATCCGTTCTGTCTACACCCCGTAATCCTGAGAATCATGCTAAGCAAATCAGAAAAGCCATTAAACAATGCTCCCATTCAGAAGACAATGAATAATTATGAATTTACGTTGGTTTTAGCAAATATTCATGACTTTGATGAACAGCTTGTTGATCGTATTTTTGAAGTAGGTTGTGACGATGCTTCATTATTAACCCGTAATGGTGTGGTTTATTTAGATTTTGATCGTGAAGCAGCTTCTTTCAGTGAAGCCGTTTGGTCAGCGATTCGTCAAGTTGAAAGCATTGCTCAACCTAAGATTCGTGTTGATAGTATTCAGCCAGATGATCTAGTGACAGTTTCTGAAATAGCACGTCGTATCCAAAAAAGTCGTGAATATGTGCGTTTGTTAATCAATGGTGAAAGAGGTACTGGCAATTTTCCATTGCCTATTTCTGGGATGAGTCAAAAATCAATGATCTGGAGCTGGTCAAGGGTTTCTCAATGGCTATTTAAACATGATTTAGTTTCAGAAGAACAGGTGGCGATCGCCCAAGAAATTGCAGATATAAATCAATATCTTTTTCATCGAGATCATTGGTTAGAATTCAATCAACGAATGAAAAAAATTGAAGCTCGTTTATTGACTGTTTAAGTTGCCTGTTCAATTTGGCGCACAGCAGTCAAGGCAGAATAACTTACCCCAGCCGTGCCTTCTCCTGGGTGGACGGAATCCCCCACAAGCCACACATTTTTAAAAGGGGTTCTGGTGGCGAATCCAAAGGGCGCAAAGGTTGAAATCCGCTGCCCCACCCCACCGACAAAGCCTTTATGTCGGGCCGTATAGAACGCAAAAGTGCGTGGGGTTCCGGCTTCTTGGACAATGATATTTTCTGGGGAAAGGTCAAAATAACGGCCTAATTTGGCGATCGCCTCTTGGGTGTAACGTTCTTTGCGTTCTGCATAACCTTCGCCAAACCAGGGATCCGGATCGACGAAAGAAGAAGCAATAATCGTCCGATGACCCTCTGGGGCGCGACCATCATTGGGTTTACTCACCGAAACAAAAAGGGAATTATTTTCGCCAATTTCTTGGTCATAATCATAGAGAAATTGCAGGTGGGGGGGGCAGTTTTCGGGAATGGCAACCTCTTTTACACCCAAGTAAACAACAAATGCTCCTGATGGATCTGGTAAATTTTCAATGCGTTTTTGATAGATTTTCTTGAAAATTGATGGGGGTGGATTTTCTGAAATTTTGATTAAATCTTGGACGATGGTATTAGCGACTATGTGATCAAAGGCTTGGGTTGAAATTTCATTTTTGCGCTGATCAAAGACTGTTAATTGAGGCATAGTTTGACCCAAGTCAATTTCCTTAATTCGGTGGCGGGTAAGGAGAGTTCCCCCATGTTTTTCTAAGGCTTCGATGAGGCGATCGCTTAAGACTTGCATACTACCCTGGAGATGAAATAAGCCTTGGGGCGTTTGGGAAACCGCAAGGGCCGTCGCACCATAGAGCAACGCTGTTTCGGAAGTATCCACCTGGGAATACAGTTTTAACTGCAAATCCAAAAAAGTTTTCAATCTTTGATCTGCCGCAACACCACATAATTTCAGCGCGTCTAAAACCGTCAGCAAAGCAAAGGGAACTGTCACCAAAGTATCTAGCCGAAATGCCTTAATCAACTGCACAATATCCCAAGAATTACGGGGCGGCACCACCGGATCACGGCCTTGAAATTGCCAACTCGCCGCAAATAAAACCTTTAATAAATGCCAGAATTTTTCGCTCTTGGGAAATTGTTGGAGCCGTTCAGCTTCCCATTTTTCGGCATCACGCCAGACATTGATCGGTTCTGTTTCACCCGGTAAAAACACCGCACAGGCCGGATCGCAAACCGTCGCTGCGGGTAAATCTACGCCCAACTCTTGAAAAATGCGCTGGTGGATGCCCCCTGTTTCTAGGCCTGCCACCTGGGTTGCCCCCACATCGAAGGTAAAGCCCCGACGCTTAAAAGTGGACGCACAGCCCCCGGCGATCGCCGCCTGCTCATAAACCGTGACATCGTAGCCCCGTTTCGCCAACAGAGCCCCCGCCGTTAAGCCACCAATGCCCGCCCCAATAACCGCAACCTTGCCCTTACTCATCCCTAAAATGTCCGTTACAATTCTTTACCTTTTCCTATTGTCCGAAATTTGGCCTTTCTTGACAAAAAGGCGATCGCCCCTGATAAAGAGAGACTGCCGAACCTGCGACAGTCCGCAACTTGGTAAAGTATTTAGACAGTCACTAAACAGCCCACCCAGAGAAAAGACCTATGTTTGACGCCCTAGCCGAACGCCTAGAAGATGCCTGGAAATCCCTCCGGGGCCAGGACAAAATCAGCGAATCTAACATCAAAGAAGCCCTAAAAGAAGTCCGTCGTGCCCTCCTCGAAGCCGACGTCAACCTCCAGGTGGTCAAGGGCTTTATCTCTGATGTAGAAAAAGCGGCAGTCGGTGCAGAAGTGATTTCTGGCGTGAATCCAGGGCAACAGTTCATCAAAATTGTCTACGACGAACTCGTCAAAATCATGGGGGAGAGCAACGTTCCCCTCGCCGAAGCAGAAAATAAGCCCTCCGTGATTCTTATGGCCGGGCTGCAGGGGACCGGGAAAACCACTGCCACAGCCAAGCTTTCTCTCTATCTCCGTAAGCAAAATAAAACCGCTCTGATGGTCGCAACCGACGTTTACCGTCCAGCGGCGATCGATCAGCTCAAAACTCTCGGTGAACAAATTGATGTGCCTGTGTTTGACCTGGGGAGTGATGCAAATCCCGTTGACATTGCCAAACAGGGAGTCGAAAAAGCCAAGGAACTCGGTGTTGATGTCGTCCTTGTGGATACAGCGGGTCGCTTGCAGATCGATGCCGACATGATGGCCGAACTCAAGCAAATTAAAGACACGATTAACCCTGACGATACTTTGTTGGTCGTTGACTCGATGACAGGTCAGGAAGCCGCCAGTTTAACCCGCACCTTCCACGAGGAAATTGGCGTTACCGGGGCCATTCTCACCAAGATGGACGGTGATACCAGAGGTGGGGCGGCCCTATCAGTGCGGATGATCTCTGGTCAACCGATTAAATTTATTGGGGTTGGCGAAAAAGTAGAAGCTCTGGAGCCGTTCTACCCAGACCGTTTAGCGTCGCGTATCCTCAACATGGGCGATATTCTCACCCTTGTCGAGAAAGCTCAAGAAGCCGTCGATCTGTCCGACGTCGAGGAGATGCAGGCCAAGTTACTGGAAGCTCGCTTTGACTTTGATGACTTTCTCAAACAGATGCGCCTGTTAAAAAATATGGGCTCCCTTGGCGGCATGCTTAAGCTCATCCCTGGCATGGGTAACAAAATTGATAAAAATATGCTCGAACAGGGAGAAGTGCAACTGAAGCGTGTGGAGACCATGATTAACTCCATGACTAAAGAGGAGCGCAAAAATCCGGATGTCTTAGCCCAAACCCCCAAACGCCGTACCCGCATCGCTAAGGGTTCTGGATTATCAGAAAAAGATGTCTCGAAACTCATTGCTGACTTTACCCGGATGCGGAAGATGATGCAGCAAATGGGCCAAGGGGGTGGCTTACCCGGCATGGGTGGACTCGGTGACATGTTCGGTGGGGGGATGCCTGGTATGGGGGGACGTCCTGGCCGTGGTGGTACACCGAAGAAAAAGAAAAAGGCGAAAAAGAAAAAAGGTTTTGCTGACCTCTAGGTTTTCGTTGTTACGATGAATGGGATGGTGCCAAATAAACGGAGGTTCGCCTATGGCTAGTTTGTACGAAAAGTTAGGTGGCGCAGCGGCAGTGGATCTTGCGGTGGAGAAGTTCTACGGTAAGGTTCTGGCTGACGAACGGGTCAATCGTTTTTTTGTCGACACTGACATGGCCAAACAAAAGCAGCACCAAAAGGATTTCATGACCTATGTTTTTGGGGGAACGGATCGCTTTCCGGGTCGTTCGATGCGGTCGGCCCATAAGGAATTGGTTGAAAATGCTGGCCTAACGGATATCCATTTTGATGCGATCGCCGAAAATTTGGTGTTGACCCTCCAGGAATTGAATGTGTCCCAAGATTTAATCGACGAAGTCGTCACCATTGTGGGTTCAGTGCAGCACCGCAATGATGTTCTGAATCGCTAGCATTTAATGCTTATATGTTGAACTAAAGTGAAGGAATTATACGATGGGGTTGGTATTATAAAATCCTGTCGTTTTTTTGTGTCTATGGTTAATCCTGAAAATTTAACACCACCATTAAAGTGGGCTGGTGGTAAACGTTGGCTTGTGCCGACTCTAAAAACAATTTGGGAGGATTATCAGGATTTTCAATTGATTGAGCCGTTTTGTGGTGGGTTGGCGATCGCCTTGGGGTTGGCTCCCGAAAAAGCAATTTTAAATGACATTAATCCCCACCTTGTTAATTTTTATAAGCAACTTAAAAAAGGCTTGAAAAGTGACATTTTAATGAAAAATGATGCTGATCTCTATTATCAATACCGAGAACGGTTTAATAAGTTAATTGAAAATAATCAGAGTGAGACCCAAGAGGCAGCAAGCTTATTTTATTATCTGAATCGGACTGGTTTTAACGGCCTATGTCGATTTAATTCTCAGGGAAAATTCAATGTTCCTTTCGGTCGATATCGTTCAATTAACTACAGAGATGATTTTTTAGCCTACAAAAATTTATTTCAAGCTTGGCATTTTCAATGGGGAGATTTTGAAAAAATGCCAGTTGATGACCACAGTTTTGTTTATGCTGATCCGCCCTATGATGTGGAGTTTCGTCAGTATGCCGCCGGGGGATTTAGTTGGGCCGATCAAGAACGATTAGCCACCTGGCTGGCACAGCAAACGGTGCCAACGATTGCTTCGAACCAAGCCACACCCAGAATTTTAGATCTTTATCAAAGTTTGGGTTTCACTGTGACAACTTTGAGCGCCCCACGACGCATTGCCTGCAACGGCGATCGCACCCCTGCCCAAGAAATGCTCGCTTTCCGTAATTTGGCAGCAAAAGATTTATTGAATACATGAAAATTATGCAATTTATGCAATTCCCTCAGGCATCCTGTAAATTGTGATACCAGTTTTCCGGAGAGAGAGACTTACCTTGAAGGTCTGTCAACATTTTGTGTCGCAGTAAGGGGAGTGAATTCATGGGGCGAAGAAATACAGCACTGTCTGATGTTGCCCAACAGCCAACACTCCAGGAATTTTTGCAGTTATATATGACGGCGGATATTCGTCAGGAACCCACCGCCCAAGCCTGGGCCTTTCAGTTACTCCGGGAAGGGACATTTCAAGAACGCTGGCGACTGGTTAAGGTTTTTGCAAAACTAGGCCCAACGGCGATCGCCCCTCTTTTGACCATCGCCGAAGACCACACCGCCGAAACTGAATTACGTTGGTTTGCGATTCGCATTTTAGGGCAGTACCAAGATCCTGAGGCGATCGCCCGCTTGATTTTACTCATTGACCATTGCTCAGAAGAATTCCTCCTCGAGGAAATCATAAGAACTTTAGTGCAGCTAGAAGGAAAAGCCGTTGATTATTTGGTGCCGCTTTTGGCCAAACCAGAAAGTCGCAGCCTCGCCGTCAAAGCTCTGTGTAAACTGCGCTATCCGCAAATTATTGATCCCTTGCTGACGGTCATTGATGACCCAGATCCCCAAATACGGTGTTTAGCCATCGAAACCCTCAGTCAATTTCGCCAGCCGCAAATTTTTACTGCCCTGCTGTCTGCCCTAACAGATACCGTCGCCCAGGTGCGTCGGGAGGCGGTCAAGGGTTTGGGCTTTTGGGGCCAGTCCGTTGATCCGGTTGTGTTGTGCGAAAAAGTCCAGCCATTGCTCTACGATTTCAACCTGGAGGTTTGTGCCCAGGCCGGGTTTACCCTCAGTCGTTTCCCAATTCCCCAAGCAGCCAAGGCGATCGCCACTGTACTGCAATCTCCCCATACTCCCGAACCGTTGCAATGTAGTCTGATCCAAGCCCTTGGTTGGTTAGCAATCCCAGAAAGTCTAACCCAGCTCGAATCCTTGCTCTACCACGAGGCTGACACGATTGTCCTAGAAACGCTCAAGGCCCTTGGCCGGATCACCGAACCCAGTCTCCGGGGACAGGGCACAGCGATCTTGCTTCAGTTTTGGCAAAAAGTTTCCCAGCCCCAACCCTTGCCGATTCAACAAGCGTTTGTTTATGCCCTCGGCCAGCTCCAGGATCTCCGCGCCCAAACCTTACTAACTGCCTTTAGCCAAAGCCCCGAAAAGCCGATCCAACTCCACGCGATCGCCGCCCTGAAAAAAATTGGTAGCGCCACAAGTTCCGAACTTGGCTGATTTTTAGAAGCCAATCAGTTAAGCTAATTATTTCTTAATCTGAGAAAATCCATTTCCCCACCCACAGCAAGGCCCCATGAGTACCGAATTTCGTGAGCTACTGAAGAAAGTTGGCAGCGGTAAACACACCAGCAAAAGTTTGACCCGCGCCGAAGCGGCGATCGCCTTAGACATGATGCTCGATGGTACTGCGACCCCAGCCCAAATCGGGGCCTTCCTCATTTCCCAACGGATCAAACGACCCACTGGGGTAGAACTGGCAGGGATGCTCGATACCTATGACCGCCGCAGTCAAAAATTAGACCCCCTCCCCGATGGTGAAAAAGTTTTTATCTTGGGGATTCCCTACGATGGCCGCACCAAAACAGCCCCCATTGCACCGATCACGGCTTTGATCTTGAAAACGGCTGGGGTGCCGGTGCTCCTGCACGGTGGCGATCGCCTCCCGACGAAATATGGCCTCCCCCTCGGAGAAATTTGGCAAGCCCTGGGCCTGGATTTCAAAGCCCTCAGTTTTGCCCAATTGCAAAGCTACTTCCAGCGCACCCATTTTGCTTGCTGCTATACCCCCACCCTCCTGCCCGCTAGCCAAACCCTGATTCCCTACCGCGAAGAATTAGGCAAACGTCCTTCCCTGGCAACCCTCGAATTGGTCTGGTCTCCCTATGGCGATCGCCAAGCCCACACCATCGCCGGTTACGTACATCCCCCCACCGAAGCAATTATCCGCGATACGTTTACAGAGCGGGGTAACCCTCCCTATACCCTGATCAAAGGCTTAGAAGGCAGTGGCGATCTGCGCATTTCCCAGACCACCATTGTTGTCACCAATCAAACCGAATCCGCCGATGAATTTGTCTATCTCAAACCCAATCCCTATGACTATGGTTTAGGGGGCGAAGACATTCATCTAGAGAGCCCGGATCAATACTATAAAGATCTCGCCGCACTGCTCCAGGGACAGCCCTCACCCTTAACTGATTCTGCTGTGTGGAATGGGGGCTTTTATTTGTGGCATTGCGGCAAAGTCAAGGATCTCCAAAGTGGCTTAGATTTAGCCCAAACTTGGCTCAAAACCGGAAAATTGCAAGAAACCCTCATGGCCCTCAAGGCTGATTTAGGGGCAAAAATAGCCTCTTAAAATTTCAATAATCACATCAATGATTGTCATCTAAATCTTTTTATCGATCACAATCTTAAAAATTTGTAAAAACAAAGTTTTCAGTCTAGACTAAAGGGAAGATACCGAAATAGTATTTTTTCATTAGTCAGATGGCTGGGCTTGTTTTTTATGGCAGTTCACCATTGTATATGTGGGAAGTTTCGCCTGGCGTTTTCCCCCCATTGATACCAAAAGCTAGTCTTGTTTTTTGGTGCATTTAGTAAAGGGTAATGTGATCTTGTAATATTCGTTGACGTTAGGGAGGCAGAGTCAGATGATGACAAACCATGCTGTACAACGGTTGGTGGAATTGGCCGAAGGCATTTACATCGAAACTGCGATCCCGAGGGAAAGTCATCCTGCCCTACGGTCTGGCTTTGCGGGTTATCCCAGTAATCCCCGTTGGAATGTCCGAAAGTATCAGGCTTGGAAACAGGGGAAGCAATGGCGACAAGCTTTAGATAATGGGCAACTGGTGGTTGAAGAGCAGCACCTAGTCCCTGTGGTACAACCGGAATGCCAAGCCCCACCTCTCCCCAAAAAAACAACGCGAGATTGGCGATCGCCCCTCAAGAAATTGACCTTTTCGTTGAACTAGGCTTTCGTGGATTGACGGGATGGGGGTACAGTAAAATCCTCACACTTTTATCTGTCTTAAAAAATTCCCGTTGGCGATCGCCCTATGCACTGCGATTATTTGATCCAAATTTTAAATGCCCGCGTCTACGACGTAGCCCAAGAAACCCCCCTCGAAGTGGCCCCCAATCTTTCGCGCCGCCTCCACAACCACGTGTTGCTTAAGCGGGAGGATATGCAGTCAGTATTTTCTTTCAAGCTGCGGGGCGCCTACAACAAGATGGCACACCTGACCCCAGAGCAATTGCAATGTGGTGTGATCGCTGCCTCCGCCGGGAACCATGCCCAGGGGGTCGCCTTGGCCGCAACGAAATTGGGGACTCGGGCGGTGATTGTGATGCCCGTGGTGACCCCCCAGGTGAAGATCAATGCGGTTAAAGCCAGGGGGGGCGAGGTAATCTTGCATGGGAATGCCTATGATGATGCCTATGCCCATGCCCGTAAACTCGCCGATGAACAGGGGTTAACGTTGATCCATCCCTTTGATGATCCCTACGTGATCGCCGGGCAGGGCACCATTGGTATGGAAATTTTGCGCCAGTGCCAACAGCCGATCCACGCAATTTTTGTGGCGATCGGTGGTGGCGGACTGATTGCGGGGATTGCGGCCTATGTGAAGCGGGTACGGCCTGAGATCAAAATTATTGGTGTCGAACCCGTCGATGCCGATGCCATGAAACAATCCCTCGAAACAGGGGAACGGGTGCAATTATCCCAGGTGGGCTTATTTGCCGATGGGGTAGCGGTGCGCTACGTCGGGGAAGAAACGTTTCGCCTGTGCCAGGAATATGTCGATGAAGTGATTCTGGTTTCCACCGATGATACCTGTGCGGCGATTAAAGATGTGTTTGAGGATACCCGCTCTATTTTGGAACCGGCCGGGGCGTTGGCGATCGCCGGGATGAAAGCCTATGTAGAACGGGAAGGTATTAAGGACGAAACCTTAGTGGCCGTTGCCTGTGGGGCGAATATGAACTTTGATCGCCTGCGGTTTGTGGCCGAGCGGGCCGAACTTGGGGAGGGTCGAGAAGCGATTTTTGCGGTGACAATCCCAGAACAACCAGGCAGTTTGCGGAGATTTTGCCGTTGTATGGGGAGCCGCAATTTAACCGAATTCAACTATCGCATTGCCGATGAGCAGGAAGCCCATATTTTTGTGGGGGTACAAATTTCTGACCGCAGTGAAATTAAGACCCTCGCCGAAACCTTTGAAGCGCATGGCTTTAAAACCCTCAATCTCACCGATGATGAACTCACAAAATTGCACCTGCGTCACATGGTCGGTGGCCGTAGTCCCAAGGCAACCCATGAGTTGTTCTATCGCTTTGAGTTTCCCGAATATCCAGGGGCTTTGATGAAATTTGTCGATACCATGAGCCCCCATTGGAATATTAGTGGGTTCCACTATCGTAATAATGGTGCTGATTACGGACGGATTGCGATCGCCGTCCAGGTTCCCCCCGCCGAAATGGACGATTGGCAAACGTTCCTCGACCAACTCGGCTACCGCTACTGGGACGAAAATCAAAATCCTGCCTACAAACTCTTTTTAGGCTAGATAAATCGCTTTTATTCCCAGACCACGGCGGCCCGCTCCTGGACAATACGTTGGTAAACCTGCTCCGTGGCGATCGCCAATTTTGCCCAATTAAAGCGCCGGGGCAGATCCGCATAGGCATTTTCCACGAGGATTTTGGCATAGTCTGGGTGTTGTAAGACCTCTAAAATCCCCCAGGCAAGGGAGCTGGCCACATTCGCATAGGTGACAATGCCCGTTTCCCCATGGATAACCACCTCCGGTAAGCCGCCCGTATTGGAAACGACCACCGGGACTTTCGCCGCAAAACTTTCGAGGGCCACAATCCCAAAGGGCTCATATAAACTCGGGAACACGGCGCAATCGGCGATGGTTTGGAATTTATCCAAATCTTCGTCAGACATAAACCCCGTGAAATTGCACTGTTCCCAGATGCCCAAATTCCAGGCCTGTTCCTTGAGGCGATCGCTATTACCGCCCCCGATAATCACAAACCGGACTTTCCCCCGCATCACCTCCAGAATTCGGGGCGCGGCACTCAGGAGCACGTTAATCCCTTTTTCGTAGGTCAAACGCCCCACATAATAAACAATTCGATGGTCATCGGGGGCAAACTGACGGCGAAAAGACTGACGGTCAAAACTGCCCGCATGTTGTTTTTTTTCCGGCCGAATCCCATTAAAAATCACATCCATTTTTGGCCAGGGGGTTTGCAAGGCCCGCTCCAGTTCATGGCGCATGTATTGACTACAAACGATCACCCGCCAAGCCTCATGGGAGAGCATTTTTTCCTTGCGGGCAATGTAGCGGTGAGTATCGGTGTGAATGCCATTATGGCGACCATATTCCGTGGCGTGAATGGTAGCCAAAAGTGGAATTTTAAACTGATTTTTTAAGGCGATCGCCGCATCAGCAACTAACCAGTCATGGCTATGGATTAACTCACAGAGGCCCGTTTTTTCTAAAAAAGCCGCACCATAGGCCAGCATTTCTTGGTTCATCGCCCCCACCCACTCGAAAAAATCAGGGTGATCCGGCACCACGACCCGATGCACATGGATCCCTTCGACAATTTCATAGGCTGGCGCTAACCCCGTGGCCAAGGTCAACATATGAACTTCATGGCCCAGGCGGACAATTTCTGGATACAATTCCCCCACATGGCGAGCAATTCCGCCCACAACCCGGGGGGGAAACTCCCAACTGAGTACTAAGATGCGCATTGTCCCATCTCCCTCACCGCTTGCAAAAATACCCTTTCTTTCCCCATGCATTTAACCTCTTAAAGAAATTTCACAGCTCGCCGAGCGGGTCTGAACAAACGCTCTTTTTTCCTTTACAATAGAGATGGGCAAAAACTTTTGCGATAAAGAATGAAAGTTTTTGTTCACTCCTCACACCATACTTCGTCCGAATCGCCATAGTATTCGGGCGTTTTTTTTGTCAGTAATTTAACAGGATTGTTGCGCGCAAAGTTGCCGACTCCCCCTGGGATCAATCACCTTTCTTGAAAAGGTTTGCTTGTCGTATCCCCCTGAGCGATGGAGGATAAAAAAAGCTCGCTATATCCTAGCATTGGTTTTCCTTCAGTTTTCAGGAAAGCAACAAACGCAAAATTTTCTATCATTTTGCCCAAAGTTCCAAATGGGTCGGGACCTTTATGCTAGAATCCGTAGGTATCCTTAGAAAAATCTTGTATAAATTAGGAATTTAGAGGCATGTCAAAAACTGCCGCAGTCACAGACGCAACCTTTCAAGAAGAAGTCCTCGAAAGTGACGTCCCTGTACTCGTCGACTTCTGGGCTCCTTGGTGTGGTCCCTGTCGTATGGTTGCTCCCGTCGTGGAGGAGATCGCCGAACAATACCAAGATCAAATCAAGGTGTTTAAGCTCAATACCGACGAAAACCCTGGTGTCGCCAGCGAATATGGTATTCGGAGCATCCCCACCTTGATGATTTTCAAAGGGGGCAAAAAGGTCAGCATGGTAGTCGGTGCTGTGCCCAAAACAACCCTCGCTGCTGCGATTGATAAAGAACTTTAACGGCAAAGGGTTGAAATCCCCGCCCCTTGGGGCGTAATACTCTATGATCATATCGTTGACACGGCAACGGATAGCGAAAACCAAGCTAGACACATACAAAGTATTTTTGGTGACCGTGATTTTTGTCCTCGGGAACCGGGGAGTCCGCCTATCGCCAGAATATAAGACTCGCTATTCCTCGGAATAGAAAGCTGTTCTTTGGGCAGGCAGTCCCGCTGCTTGCGGCGGGGTAGTTCACTAACTTCAACGCACCATTAGCCAGCAACGGCATTATTCTACATCTGGCTTTCGTCTTTAACCCTAGTGTCTTCCTAGGGTTTTTTGGTGTCTGGCTGGGTGGCGATCGCCTTTAGTTTTTGATAAGCATCGGAATTTGCCAACTCTGGTGGCGGCGAGAAGGCGGCAATTTCAAGGCTTGGGGAGGGTAGTTGTGGGGATACACGATTGGGTTGACCAGGCTGAGCAAGGGTCGTCTTGGTAGGAAGTTCAGCACAAATGAGGCTTTCAAAGTCCCGATTAAATTGGACTTGGGGCTTTCCCCAGCGTTGCCAAACCCGCAGAATTGCCGTGACAGAAATTTTTTTATAGCGGCCCCGATACAGAGCTTCGAGGACAGCAAGGCGAATCCAGGCAATAGAACTATGGGAACACCATTGCTCAATGGTGGCGGCAGCGGTCTGACCATTGAGTTCAAAGCCATAATATTCTAAGAGGGCAATCGTTTCGGCGATCGCCTGCTGTTCTGGGATGCTCTCCCCCATGCCAACTGTTCTCCTCTTGGTGACTGATTTCTATCATCCCCTAAAGGTGAGGTTTACAACAATCCAAAGGTGAACATTTTGCCGTTAGATTTCTGAGCGGTTGACACGGTTACGCACCTTAGCGATGGTTTGGGGGAGTACTCCCACCAACTCAGCAAAGACATCATCGGACAGTTGGGCAGCCGTGTCGAGGTCAAACCAATTTTCAAACTGATTTAAGATAACTTGGGCCCGCTGTTCTGGAACGGGTTTGTCGGTGATTTGCTTCAGAAGTCTGACCCATTGCCGCCGAATGAGATAGGCCTTTTCCCGCTCGGTACCGGGCGCTGGCACTAACAAGGACAGGGCACCCACGGCAATTACCGATTCTACATCTTGATCAAAAACGCCACCAATGATTGCTCCCGGGCCAGCAAAATCGCCGTGATAGGCTTTGCGTAAAATCAAGCCATTTTTACGGCGGGGGTTTACCATCAAAAGTTCTCCCTGCTTCAATTGGGTCAAAATTTGACGATGGTCGATGGGAGAATTTGTGGTTGAGCGGGAGGTAGAGCCCATGGCAAAGGATAAAGAACAGTGGCGATCGCCAAACCAGCGGCGGTGAACAAACAAACCTGCTTAGGGAGATAAACTCTTTTGGACAAAGAGACGGCGCGGCCGACGGAGTACCCAAGCACTTAGGGGACGTTCTGCATATTTAATATCATACCCACAACTGAGATAGAGTTGTTTGGCGGCTTGATTATTTTCCAAGACATGGAGGGCCACACTGCCATAATTCCAGTAACGCACTTGGGTTTCACACCGGGCCAAAAGTTTTCGGGCGATGCCCAGGCGACGGTATTCGGGATTGACTGCCAAATTGGAAATATAGGGGGCCTTGGCAGGGGCGATCGCCAGGGCATTGAGATAGCGCACCGAAATTTCTACTGTGCCGACAATTTCCTCAGTTGTTGTCGTCTGCATTGCTGCCACAAAACAAGCATGGTGCTCTTTAGTCTGTTTGAGACGGTGATGTAAATCTTCATAGACCCCCAGGCGCAGGAGGGGAGTTAACCATCCCCAAGTGCCTTGGTAGTGATGGAAACTATGGGTCAAGACCGTTGCCAGGGCGCGGGCATCCTCTAGGGTAGCAGGCCGAATACTCAAGGTACTCTGGCTGAGGGTCGCATCGGCTGACGACAGTTGCGGGATATTCCAAACAGAAGAAAGACGAGGATTCACCAAGCCTCCGGAAACAAGGGTAAAATTTTCTAGGAAAACTTGAAACCACAAACCATTGTGCCAATTTTATGAATGGCTTGTCGAGGGATAGATTTTGCCAATAGTTTACGAGTCTCTAAATTTGTGGGTCGCTGTTCTTTCATGACGCTCACCCAAAGTTGGCAGAAACGTCTTGAATGAAAGACTGTTGAGGCACTTAGGCAAGCCGATAACATTCCAAATGCACGCCTGAAAGCGGCACTGCGCATTGTGAGGAGATCTTCACCATGGGACGAAAATCTAAACTTAAAAAACAACGTAAAGCGGAGTCTCAAAACTCACCAACCACAACGTCTCCATCGCCTAAGGGAGATATCGAGACCTTGAATCGGCTTGGCTATGGCGAACACAATCGACTGCGATCGCCAGAGATTCCTACAGACCGACCAGAACCCCAGTTATAAAGTTGCTATGAAAATCCCCCCTCCCTTGGAGGAGGGTGCAATCCATCACTCAACTACGGAATTAGGCACGGTTCGCTTCGTTAATTTCGGCCAAAATCTTGTCTGCCCCTTGGGCGATCGCCTTTTGGGCTAATTCAATACCGAGTTGTTCTGCATCAGCGCGGCTACCACTGACTTCATCCCGGATGAGGGTTTGCCCATCTAAGCTCGCAACCATTCCCACCAGAGTCAGGCGATCGCCTTCAATGATCGTGTTGACCCCAATCGGCACTTGGCAGCCTCCTTCTAACTGACGCAGGAAAGAGCGTTCCGCATAACAGCGATCGCGGCTCTCGGCATGTTCGAGCACAGGCCGCAGCAGACCCAAAATCTCTTCATCCCCATCCCGGCATTCGATGCCCAAGGCCCCCTGCCCCACCGCATGGAGAGAAATATCACTGGAAATAATCTGGTGGATGCGATCGCCAAAATCAAGCCGTTGCAGACCTGCCGCCGCTAGGATAATTGCGTCATACTCGCCCCGGTCTAACTTCGCCAGACGTGTATTCACGTTGCCACGAATATCTTTAAACTCCAAATGGGGGAAATGGTGCCGCAGTTGGGCCAAACGCCGCAGTGAAGAAGTGCCAATTATCGAGCCTGGTGGGAGGGTTTCTAGCTTTTTATCCCGATGTTTTTCGTTAACCACCAGGGCATCCGCCGGGTCAACCCGTTCCGTGACACAGCCAAGCATCAACCCCTCAGGCAAATTCGTCGGTAAATCCTTCAGGGAATGCACCGCAAAATCTGTCTCCCCCTTCAACATGCCGTCTTCGAGTTCCTGGGTAAATAATCCCTTATCGCCAATTTTTGACAGGGCCACATCCAGCACTTTATCCCCTTGGGTTTCCATGGTTTGTACTTCAAAGGTGATCTCTGGATAGGCTTTTTGCAGCTCATCCCGTACCCAATAGGTTTGGACTAAAGCAAGTTGGCTTTTGCGGGAGCCAATCCGCACAGTGCGTTTCGAGGGGGTCTCAGCGGTCATATCAATTCGGATTTATAAAAATGATCTTAAAATTTTGACTCAAACTAGGGTATCGCGTTGTCCGTCCCTAATCGCAGAATTTTTTCTGAGAACAGCCGGAAATGTTACAACTGTTCATGAAATCCTTAGAAATCAGAGTCCTAATCCTAGGGCACGAGGCGGACAAATTTCTTTTTCCCCACCCGGAGCACCTTATCTACCAATTGCTCAGGCTTCTCAAAGGTAAGATTCATATCCGTGATCCGCTCATCATCGAGACGAACTGCGCCCCCTTTAATTTGCCGACGACCATCGCCGCCACTGGAACACAAGCCAGAAGCACCCAAAATATAAAACAGGGGTGAGGGAAATTCCACTACCTTCAGGGAAAATTCTGGAATATTGGCGGCGGCCACATCCTGCACGGCTTTCTCGGCATCGACCGCCGCTGCAGCCCCATGGAATTGGGTGACAATGTCCCGGGCCAGGAGTTTTTGTTGGTCACGGGGGTTTGCAGGTAAGGTCTGGAGATCTTGTTTGGTCAGGAGTTCAAAATAGTCCTTCAGTAGGCTATCGGGGGTATTTTGCAACTTTTGGTACATGGTGTGGTGGTTGTCCTGGAGGCCCACATAGTTATTGAGGCTTTTGGACATTTTTTCTTTGCCATCGGTACCAATCAAGATGGGGAGTAATAGACCAAATTGGGGCTTTTTCCCAAAGTGCCGCTGGAGATCTCGCCCTACCGCAATATTAAACTTTTGGTCAGTGCCCCCAAGTTCTACATCCGCATCCACAGCCACCGAGTCATACCCCTGCATCAGGGGATAGAGAAATTCATGGATATAAATCGGGTTTTCGCTTTGGTAACGTTTGGCGAAGCCTTCTTTGGCCAACATTTGCTGCACCGTCATCGTCGCCAGCAGCTCTTGGATCTTGGCTAAATCTAAATCCTTAAGCCATTCGGAGTTGTAGCGAATTTCGAGGCGGTCTGGGGTCTCAAAATCGAGGATCGGCCGCAGTTGCTCAAGGTAGGTTTCGGCATTTTGTTGAACATCGGCGGCACTGAGTTGTTTGCGCACTTCTGATTTGCCGGTGGGGTCGCCAATCTGGGCGGTAAAGTCACCGATAATTACTACGGCGGTGTGGCCGGCGTCTTGAAAGGCGCGCAGTTTACGGAACGGGATACTGTGGCCGAGGTGCAAATCAGAGCCTGTCGGATCAATCCCTAATTTGACCCTCAAGGGGCGATCGCCTGTCTGGAGAACCTGGGCTAAATTTTCTTCAGGATTATCCGGAAAAATTTCGCTGGTGCCACGGGTTAGCCACTCAAGATTCGCAGACATATTCACAGGGGATTTTGTTAACTCAGTTGTGGAAATTTGAACCTGCCCATTGTGCCATATTCTGCTGAAATTATTGAACGCAGCTCAACGACAAGCTATCCATTCTGGCTATTCTGGCATTGCTGATGTAGATTCCGGAGTTTCGGCCTTTCCCTTGAGTTCAAAATAAGCAGCCATCACATCCCGCACCATTGGCCCGGCCACAGAACCACCACCACCGCCGGAGTGTTCCGCAAAGGCCACGACAACGATTTCGGCATCGTCGTAGGGAGCAAAGGCACCGAACCAAGCATGGTTTTCCCGGGGGGGTGCCTCGGCGGTACCACTTTTACCCGCTGCCGTCGGAATGCCAGGGACATTTAGCACTGTGCCGGTACCATTAGTAACCACAGCCCGCAGGCCTTTACGAATGGTTTCTAGGGTACTAGGGGCCATGTTGAGGGAGGTTTTTACCGGGGTATCGGTTTGGACGAGGTGGGGTTTGACCAAATAGCCTCCATTGGCTGTCACTGCAAACATCTGGGCCACTTGTAGGGGGGTGGCCAAAGTTAAACCTTGACCGATGGACATATTCACAGTGTCCCCCACATTCCAAGGCCGATCGAGGCGCGCTTGGGTCCAATCATTATCCGGAATTAGGCCACTGGTTTCTTCGTTGAGTTCAATGCCAGTGGGTGAACCAAACCCAAAGCGGCGCGACCAATCAATGAGCGTTTCGCCGCCAACACCCCGTCCCACTTGGCCAAAAAAGGTATTACTACTCCAGGCCATCGCTTTCACGTAGCCGGCGGCGCCAAAGCCAGCCCGGTTCCACTCGTAGAAACGAACCCCGGCAGCGGCAAGGTAAGGGCTAGTACTCAACACTGTATTGGCTGGGTATTTGCCAGATTCCATCCCGGCAGCGGCGGTAACGATTTTGAAGGTCGACGCTGGGGGAAACCCACGAATGGCCCGGTTAATGAAGGGATCGCCCTGGGCTGTGACGGCGGCCCATTTTTCAGGGGAAATGCGGTCAGAAAAAATATTGGGATCAAAGCTTGGGTAGCTCGCCATCGCTAAGACATCGCCATTGCGCGGATCGAGGGCCACGATCGCCCCTTTGCGCCGTCCCAAAACCCTCTGGGCAACCTTTTGGAGTTCGGCATCAAGGGTCAGGCGGAGATCTTCTCCGGCTTGGGCTGGTTTTTCCCCGAGCATTTTTACAAACCGGCCATCGCGGTCTACTTGAATTTCTTGACCGCCCCATTCCCCACGCAGACGCGATTCTAGGGATGCTTCTAGACCTAATTTACCGATGTAATCTTGGAGACGATAGCCCTCGGTGCGGCGGGCCTCGAATTCTTCGGGGGTTAATTCACGGGTATAACCGAGAATATGGGAGGCCGTATCGCCTTCAGGGTAGTAACGAACGGGTTCGATGATCACCTCTACCCCGGCGAGGGTCTGGTGATGTTCTTCGATGGCGGTGACTTGGGCAAGGGTCAGATTACGGGCGATCGCCAAAGGTTCAGTAGCGTAGATATCTTGGGATTCTAGGCGCTTTTCAATTTCGTTGGGGGCAATGCCCACCAACTGAGAGAGCAATTGTTTTGTTTTTGGCCAATCGGGTCTTGTGCGAGCTACGGGCCACACATAGACGGCATGGGCGAGTTTTGTTGTCGCCAATACCTTGCCATGACGGTCGAACATATTGCCCCGGATCGGTGGTTTGGGCGCAATGCGGACACTATTGCTGCGGGCCGTTTGCCGTAGTTCCTCTCCCTTAACGAGTTGCAAAAAAGCCAAGCGAGAGCCAATGCCGCCCAGGAGTGCCAAGCTAGCGGCAAACATAATTCCCCAGGGACGAACACCCCGGCCAACGGTGCGACCCGATTCTTTGCGTGAGGCTTTTGCAAGGGGAGAAATAAGGGTCATGGATGCCTAGGAAAAAAAGGAAAATTGATTCTAATTTTAGCGTGCTCAATTGGCTTTTTAGGTCAGGACAAAACTGAGCAGGACTAAGCCCAGGTTAATCAGATAAAAAGCGCCGACAATCTGGGTTTCGGGCCAACCACTGAGTTCTAGGTGGTGGTGAATGGGCGCCATTTTAAGCAATCTTTTTCCCTGACCTGTTTCGTCTTTGGTGGCTTTGTAATAACTGACTTGGGCAATGACAGAAACGGCCTCAATGCAAAAAATGCCACTGATAATCAGCAGGCCCCAAATGTTACCGCTGAGAATTCCCGCTGCGGCCAAGCCGCCCCCCAGGGCCAGGGAACCAGTATCTCCCATGAAAACTTTTGCGGGATTACGGTTGTGGTAAATGAAGCCCAGACAAGCTCCACTTAGGCAAGCACAGAGTAAGCTCAAGCCCGGATGTTCAGGTAAAGCGAGGGCACCCACACCCAGGAAGGCGATCGCCCCTGTGCCCCCGGCTAAACCATCAACACCATCGGTGAGGTTCGTGGCATTACTTTCGGCGACCATCGCAAATCCGGCCAAGGCCCAAAAGAAAATGCCGAGGGGTAAACTCAGCCCTGCAAAGAAGGTAATTGTGGTCAGTTCCGGAGCGGTGACGGCGAGCCAGATACAAAACACCACGGCGATCGCAATTTGGAGGATCAGCTTCATCCGGGGGGAAATGCCTTTATTGGATTTGAGGCGCAGCACTTGCCAATCATCTACCCAACCGATCACACCGTAGGCGAGGGTCACGAGGGCCACGGCGATCGCCTCTGGATCAAACCCCGTAAAGATCACCCCAGCTACCAGGCCAACAGGCAGGAAAATGAGGCCACCCATGGTGGGAGTTCCCGCTTTTTTGAGGTGAGCCTGGGGACCTTCTTCGCGAATAATTTGACCCGTTTTGAGCCGTCGCAACAGGGGCACGATCCACACCCCAGAGATCCCCGCCATAATCGCTGAGACCAAGACCGGAATCCATAGGGGCAAAACATTGCTAGGGTTCAGTTGGGGCTGATGGCTAATCAGTACAGCGAGGCCCACCAGTAAGGCGCTTAAAAGACCCAACAGTTGGGTGCCAGAAGGTTTCTGAAAAAAGAGAGGGAGTGACGATTTACTTTCCACGGGGTTATTTGGCGTTGATCAAACTTCCCAAAAAGATAGCATCTCCCTGGCTCTATCTCGCTTCACCCAGGGGACTTTGTTTTGGTCGAGGAGTGTGCCACAGTGAAAATTTCACTTCACTGTTATGGGGGCTAATGAAATCATGGCGATCGCCGAACAAAAAATTACCGTCAGAGACCTCACTTGGTTCTACCGCGAGACTGAAAAATTAGACAATGGCCGCCTGCCGATCCTTTTTCTCCACGGACTGCCATCCCACAGTTACGGTTGGCGTGGTGTCATGAAACGCTTGGCCGCTGCAAATTTTTACTGTATTGCCCCGGATTGGCCCGGATCTGGTTTTTCGAGTTACCCCAGCAGTCGGGAATTTTCCTACCGAGCCGAGGCTTTTCAAGGGGCGTTAAAGGACTTTCTCGCCGCTTTAGAAATTGAGCGTTGTCACATTGTCACCCAGGGATTTCTCGGTCATGTGGGCGTTTTATTTGCCCTCAACGAACCAGAACTATGCGATCGCCTGGTCATTCTCAATAGCCCGATCCTGCCGGGGAGTAAACTGCCCTGGGTGATGCAGCAGTGGGGCCTACCCCTCGCCGGTGATATGCTCACCCAGGATCCGCTATTAGTAGACCGCACCCTCGAAAAAGGCAGTGGCTTCGTGATTGGTGATCCTGATCTTGCCACCTACCGTAAACCCTACAAAACGAGTTCCGCTGTGGGCCGCGCCCTGATGACCACCGTGCGTCGCTTTGATTTGCCGAAGGTGTTGCCGGACTTGGGCGATCGCCTCAAAAATCGCCCGGAACCGACCCTGTTTCTTTGGGGGACTCAAGATCCTTGGTTAGACAATGACCAGATCAAAAACTGGGTCAAAACAGAAACCGCCCACCGTTGGGAAGCCCTGCCCGAAGCCAAGCATTATCCCCAGGAGCATTTTCCGGAGGCGATCGCCCCTGTACTGAGTGAATTTCTCGGCTAGGGAACCAGGGGAGCCATAAAAAAATATGAATGGCGCTAGTCGAAAACCTGATCTCAGTCCCATTTGTGAGATGATGTTGGCAATTGAAAACCTGATAACGTCATTAAGCTTTAATACATAACCATGATGCTACGTTTGCGGTCAGTTTTGTCCTTGCTGTTGGTGGTCATCACCACTTTTCTCGTTAGCTGCTCTGGCCCCGCGGCCAAAGTCCCCGATACCTATACCCCTGATCGGCTTGCCCAAATTCAACTGTATGCCACCCCGGTCGATGAGGCGCGCCAAGGGATGGAAACTCTTGGTAAATTTGTCCAGGAAAATAACTGGATTGATACCCGTACCTATATCCACGGGCCTCTGGGATTCCTACGCCGTGACCTCACCTACTTAGCAAATACTTTGCTGCCGAGTGATCAAAAAGCGGCGAAGAACTTTATTGATGAAATCTTTGCCCACCTAGAACGTCTTGATGTCGCGGCCCAAAATAAAAATGAGGCAGCAACATCAACGGAATATAACAATGCCATTGCTGATTTTGATGCTTTCTTACGGTTGATCCCGAGTGATGCTGAAGCAAGTTAATTAAAATTTCTAGATTTTAAAAAATCCTTTGTGAAAGTAATGAGGCGGTCAGGCGATCGCCTTTTTTATTGCTTGTTTTTTAGAGGATGTCTGAGAAGGGTATGGCGGATAAAAAAATAGAGATTTAGCCTGTAGAAGTACATAAATCTCTAATCTCAAAAATCATGTCTACATCCTATCCGACAGACCTCACCGATGACCAATGGTCTCTCCTTAAACCCCTACTTCCCTCAGCTAAATCGGGTGGTCGTCCCCGCTCCACTGACCTGCGTCAAGTCGTTAATGCTCTCCTCTATATCCTCATGGGTGGTATCGCCTGGCGCTTACTGCCCCATGATTTCCCCAAATGGCAAACCGTCTATCACTACTTCCGCCAATGGCGTGACGATGGCACCCTCGAACGTATTAACCAAACTCTCCATCAGTGGGAACGCACCACAGGTCATGACCACCCTCCTCACCGAGCTATGGGGTGGTGGATTCTCAATCGGTGGATACAGCAACAATGATTCATCAGGATGTTGGAGTTGATGGAAATAAGAAAGTTAAAGGTCGCAAACGACACATCATGGTGGATAGCTTGGGCATTTTGATGGCCGTAGTGGTAACTGCCGCCAACACCGCGGAAGGTCAAGGATTAAAGCTATTGTTGGCACGAATCCAAAGGATGGGACTGAATCTAGAGTGTTTTTACCTGTTGTATGTGGATGGGGGGTATCACGGAGAAAGTCTTGTGCGCTGGGTAATGGACAAGTTTGGCTGGATATTGGAGAAAGTATTACGTCCGGAGGAGTGCAAAGGATTCACAGCATTACCAAGGCGATGGGTAGTGGAGAGAACCTTTGGCTGGTTTTACTGGTGCCGCCGTTTGAGTCGAGACTATGAATGTAATACGAGGAGTGCGGAAGCGTGGATATATCTAGCATCCATTCGCATCCTTCTGAGGCGCTTGGCGTAATCTTTACAATATTTTCTCAGACATCCTCTTAGAAGCAGCAAAAAAGGCAAAGCTTGACTTCGTTTTTTGTATTGCTGTTAATGAGAAGATGGAGTCTCAATTACTAGCGGAAACAGGAAATCTGCTTCAAATATCACTACTCGATTCATCTGAAAAAGAAATTCTTGAGATTCTAAATTTTGCTAAAGAAAAAGAACCAAAATTGAAAAAGCTAGATTCTATAAAAGTAGCAAAAACTATTGTGCAGCTCGAACGCCTTCTTGGAAGGATCTTAAAACTTTATCTAAACTAAAATGCGGTGTTGGTATAAAAACTGCGCCCCTCCTCTCACAATATTTTATTTTCCCTAACTAACATGATGTAGGCGATCGCCTTTTTTTTGAAACAGGCAAGCTAAGCTGGATGCAGACAAAACTTTCTGGCGATGGGGTCTAGTGCGATGAATTTCACCCTCAGTCTTCCCGATACATGGCGGCTCAGTAGCGAACAATTTTTCGAGTTGTGTCAAAACAATCCGGACTGCCGCTTTGAACTCAGTACCCAAGGAGAATTGATTATCATGCCACCAACGGGCGGCGAAACCGGGCGACGCAATATGGATTTATCGTTTCAGGTGCGAGCTTGGGAACGCAATCATCAAACTCTTGGTGTTGCATTTGATTCTTCCACTTGCTTTAAGTTGCCCAATGGTGCTCACCGTTCTCCAGACGCGGCCTGGGTAAGCCGTCACCGTTGGGATGCCCTCACCGCTGCCGAAAAAGCGAAGTTTCCGCCCCTCTGTCCAAATTTTGTTGTGGAAATTCGTTCTCCGAGCGATCGCCTCCAAACGCTCCAAGAAAAAATGCAGGAATATCGAGACAATGGCGCAAAATTAGGTTGGCTGATTGATCCGACGACGCAGCGAGTAGAAATTTATCGCGAAAATCAAGCTCTCGAAACTTTAGAACAACCCAGTTACCTTACTGGAGAACAAGTTTTATCCGGCTTTGAGCTAGATTTAAACCCCATTTGGCATCTGGATTGATTATTTTTGGGGATATTGGGCCGTAAAGGTCTGAATTGCTTCTAATCGCGACGGCATCAACACACATTTCGCCAACAGTTCAAAGTCAAGATCTGGCAGCAATTTACTTTTGGGAAAAGCTTGGTAAGTGTTTTCTTCGAGGACATAAATTGAAAATTTTTCCGCTTGCCACATCCAAACTTCCTGAATGCCGAGGCGTTGATATTTTTCAAGTTTCTGGGGACTACCGCTGGTGACATTGACCTCAATGGCGAGATCGGGCTGCTCTTTTTGTTCACCGAGATAATAGGATTCGTCTGGTTCGAAGGAAACGGATTTTTCTCGCGAAGCCCGGGTCGCACTCCCAACGGGATAAAATTCGATCCCTTGATTGAACAAATGCAGTTCTACGAGAAAGCCGATGATCGTCTTAATAGATTCGTGGTATTCCCCCAGGGTCATCAGTTCAATTACTCCGTCTAGGTAAGTGATCCGCAGGCTGACAGTTTGCCCCAGCGCCGTTTGGATCGCCTGGAATTCTTCCCAGTTGTAGCGGCCAGGCAGGGTTAAGCTTTGGGTTTCGGTGAGGACGGGTCGGCTCGTGGCAACGGTCATGGAATCGTCCCTCGTGCTGGATGATGTACGTTCTATCCTACCGAATTTAGCAAAGGGAAAAGGCGATCGCCCCATCCCTTACACTGGGGGGTAATCTTTCCAGCAAACAATTTCAGGCGATAAATATAGAATGCAAACCTATTTTGCAACGGTAGCCCAGGGCATCGAAGACCTCGCGGCCCAGGAACTGACAAACCTCGGTGCCCAGGCGGTGAAAACAGAATATTGCGGGGTGTCTTTCCAAGGCGATCGCCGATTGTTATACAAAGTGAATCTCTGGTCACGGTTAGCATTTCGGGTGCTGGTGCAAATCAAAAAAGTGAAGGCATTTACGGCGAAGGAACTCTATCGCGGCGTGCAAAGCATTGACTGGTCTGAATACCTCGTCCCCAACCAAACCATTGCGGTGACCTGCACCGGTAAAAATAAAAACCTCAATCACAGCCATTTCACGGCCCTCCAGGTGAAAAATGCAATCATCGATCAACAGCGGGATCAATTTGGCGATCGCTCCAGCGTCAATGTCGAGGATCCGGATGTGCTGATCAATGCTCACATTCGGGACAATCGCTGTACCCTCAGCCTCGATAGTTCTGGCCACAGCTTGCACCGTCGGGGTTATCGACCTGCCATGGGGAAAGCCCCCCTCAAGGAAAATTTTGCCGCTGGCCTCCTCGATCTCGCAGAATGGACACCGGATCTGCCCCTCGTCGATCCCCTCTGCGGTTCTGGCACCTTTGTCATTGAAGCGGCCCTGAAGAGTTTGAATTTTGCGCCGGGTCTGTTCCAAGGGGATTTTGGGTTTCAGCATTGGCAGGATTTTGACGCAGACCTTTGGCAAACCCTCCTCAACGACGCCGAATACGCCACCAAGGATCAACTGCAACAGCCGATCATTGGCCAAGACCGGGATCAAAACGTGATTCAACAGGCCTGGACGAATGCGGAAAATTGTGGGGTTGCGGAGCACATTCAACTGGCTTGTCGGGAATTGGAACAGGTGGAAGCGCCCGCCGACCATGGTGTGATTATCTGTAACCCGCCCTATGGCCATCGCCTCGGTGCCGATGAAGATTTGGAACTCCTTTACAAACGTATTGGCGATATTTTTAAACAGCGGTTTAAAGGCTGGACAGGCTATATTCTCACGGGCAATGCAGAACTGGCGAAACGGGTCGGGCTGCGGGCATCACGGCGCTTTGTGGTCTATAACGGTGGCTTGGAATGTCGCCTGCTGAAATACGAACTCTACTAAAAGGTTCTCTGTTAGGATGGGGGGCAAATTGATGCTCTTTTTTTACCTCATTTTTAAACCTTGGCATGGAGATCCTCTGCACCCGTCCCGGATGTCACCATCCCCAAAATCATTTTAGTGATCTCGATGATCCAACCCACCTAAAAACGGCCCAGCAGAAATATTGCACCAGTTGCGGGATGCATTTAATTTTGGGTGGCCGCTACCTCCCGCAGAAACTTCTCGGCCAAGGGGGCTTTGGGACAGCTTTTTTGGCGCGAGATCGCTACACACCGACTATGCGCTTGTGCGTGGTGAAACAGTTCCAACCGATGGGAAATTTAGACGATCAGCAGTTGGCCATGGCCCAGGAATTGTTTGAACGGGAAGCCCATGTTTTAGAACGAATCGGCAACCGTCACCCCCAAATCCCGGATTTGTTTGCGTTTTTTCCGTTAATTGTGCCGCAACCCCAGGGCCAGGGAACGGCGCAATATTTCTATCTGGTGCAAGAGTACATTGAGGGGAAAGATCTGGAGCAGGAATTAGCGGAGCGGGGCAAGTTGCCGGAGAGAGAAGTCAAAGAAATTTTCGTGTCGATGTTAAAGGTTTTGGCCTTTGTCCATGACCAGGGGACAATCCACCGAGATATTAAACCGTCAAATATTATGCGCCATGTGGACGGTGAACTTTATCTTTTGGACTTTGGGGCAGTAAAAGAGGTCACGGCGGGAGCGGGAGTGGCCAGTGCATCCCAACGTTCGACGGGGATTTATTCACCGGGCTATGCACCACCGGAACAGATGCGAGGGGCGCAGGTTTATCCGGCCACGGATCTCTATGCATTGGCGGTGACCTGTATTGTGTTGCTCACGGGGGAAAAGCCGGAAACGCTATTTGATGGGTATCAAAATAAATGGCAGTGGCGCAAATTTATCCAAAACATTGAACCCCGATTTGGCGCACTCTTGGATTTGATGTTGGAACCCACCCCAGGCGATCGCCCAAAATCTGCCCAGGTGGCCCTCAAACTTTTAGAGTTGCCTGCCCAGCAACAAGCCCCTGCACAACCCGCCGCCTCAAGCACACGGGTTCAGCCGCCGGCTCCAGCGAAACCCCCTAAACAACAAAAACAGGCACCGCTTGCTCCACCCAAAAAAACACCGCCACCGACGAAAGCACCGACTGGTTCTGTGGTGCCACTTCTAATTGGGGCGGGGTTTACGGGCTTTCAGGGAGTATTCTTGATGCCCCTTGTGGGGACTTTCCTGGCGGGTAATGTGGGTATGGGCGTTTGGGGGGCGGCCATGGGGTTAATCATTTTGGCGATCGCCCTGAGAATCCTCGAACTGAAAGAAATGGTGATCCTCGGCGCGATTACCCTGGGTGCGGCTTTTTTCCTGGTGCAAACCGTGGAATTCACCACCCTCGCAATTATCGCCGTTTTAGTTGGGGCGGGCTTGGTGGCGGCGATCGCCCTGTTTACCCTGATTTATCGTTTGCTCCAAAAAATTCTTTAAACCCATCAATACTTCCTTACCCTTGTGGACAATCCAAGACCCAGATTGTTCACCCATAGCGCCATTACAGCGGGCATTACAATAGAGTATCTAAAACGTTAGATAACCGATAGATCTCCCTATGCTAGAAGCCTACCGCAAACACGCCGCTGAACGCGCCCAATTAGGAATTCCCCCCTTACCTCTCACCGCAGAACAAACTTCCGAACTCTGCGATCGCCTCAAAAATCCCCCCACAGCAGAACAAGAAGAACTGCTGAGTTTACTGCGCGATCGCGTGCCCCCCGGCGTTGATGAAGCTGCCTATGTCAAAGCCGGATTCCTCACAGGCATTGCTAAAAAAGAAATTACCTGTCCCCTGATCAGTCCCCAAGGCGCAGTAGATCTCCTGGGCACGATGGTCGGTGGCTACAACGTCCAATCTTTGGTGGAATTGCTCAAAGCCAACGACAGCAATATTGCCAGTGCCGCCGCCACTGCCCTGAGCAAAACCCTGTTGGTCTTCGACGCCTTTAACGATGTCCTCGAGCTCGCCGCTACCAACCCCTACGCCAAACAAGTCATTGATGCCTGGGCTGAGGCCGCTTGGTTTATTGGCAAGCCCAAAGTTCCCGAGGCGATCGCCGTTACTGTCTTTAAGGTGCCCGGTGAAACCAACACCGACGACCTTTCCCCCGCGCCCCACGCCACGACGCGCCCCGACATTCCCCTCCATGCCCTCGCAATGCTAGAGTCCAAAATGCCAGAGGGCTTAGAAACCATTGCTGAACTGAAGCAAAAAGGCCATCCCGTTGCCTATGTTGGTGATGTGGTCGGTACCGGTTCCTCCCGGAAATCAGCGATCAACTCCGTACTATGGCACCTCGGCCACGAAATTCCCTTTGTCCCCAACAAAAAAGCAGGGGGCTATATCCTCGGTGGGAAAATTGCCCCGATTTTCTTCAATACCGCTGAAGACTCCGGCGCACTACCCATTGAATGTGACGTCAGCAAACTCAAAACTGGCGACGTCATTACCATCCATCCTTATGAAGGCAAAATTACCAACGAAGCAGGCGAAACCGTTTCGACTTTTGAACTGAAGCCCGAAACGATTCTTGATGAAGTTCGCGCAGGCGGTCGGATCCCCCTTCTCATTGGCCGTGCCCTCACCGACAAAACCCGTGAAGCCCTCGGACTTGAGCCAACAACATTGTTTGTGCGTCCTTCGATGCCAGAAGATACTGGTAAAGGTTTTACCCTCGCCCAGAAAATGGTCGGGAAAGCCTGCGGTCTCCCCGGCGTGCGTCCAGGGACATCCTGCGAGCCGATCATGACCACTGTGGGTTCCCAAGATACCACTGGCCCCATGACCCGTGACGAGTTGAAAGAATTGGCCTGTCTCGGTTTCAACGCAGACTTGACCCTGCAAACTTTCTGTCATACCGCAGCCTATCCGAAGCCCGTAGACATTAAAACCCACAAACAGTTACCGGACTTTTTCTCGACCCGTGGCGGTGTTGCCCTCAAGCCGGGCGATGGCATTATTCACTCTTGGCTGAATCGGATGTTGATGCCCGATACCGTTGGGACCGGTGGCGACTCCCATACTCGTTTTCCGTTAGGGATTTCCTTCCCCGCAGGTTCCGGTTTGGTGGCTTTTGCGGCGGCATTAGGTGTGATGCCCCTCGATATGCCTGAGTCTGTCCTCGTGAAATTTACGGGCGAACTGCAACCCGGTGTCACCCTCCGCGATATCGTCAATGCGATTCCTTGGGTGGCGATGCAACAGGGCAAACTGACCGTCGGCAAAGAGAACAAAATCAATGTTTTCAATGGCCGGATCATGGAAATGGAAGGTCTGCCGGATCTCAAGGTGGAGCAAGCTTTTGAATTGACCGATGCCACTGCCGAGCGTTCCTGTTCTGGTTCGACGATTAAACTCAGTGAAGAAACCGTGGCGGAATATCTGCGGTCTAATGTCGTGCTGATGAAGAACATGATTGCGCGAGGATATTCCGATGCCCGGACTCTGCTGCGCCGCATTGCAAAGATGGAGGAATGGCTCGCGAATCCTTCTCTGATGTCTGCCGATCCTGATGCGGAATATGCCGATGTGATCGAGGTGAACCTCAACGAGATCAAGGAACCTATCGTGGCGGCTCCCAATGACCCTGACAACGTCAAACTGATGTCTGAATGTGCAGGGGACAAAGTGGATGAGGTCTTTATCGGTTCCTGTATGACGAATATTGGTCACTATCGCGCCGCAGCGAAAATCCTTGAAGGGGCTGGTGTTGTCAAAGGTCGTCTCTGGATTTGTCCGCCCACCCGTATGGATGAAAAGCAACTCCGGGATGAAGGGGTTTACGGTGTCTTTGCGGCGGCAGGGGCACGGACAGAAATGCCTGGTTGTTCTCTTTGTATGGGGAACCAAGCCCGTGTGGAAGATAATGCAACGGTCTTCTCCACTTCGACCCGGAACTTCAACAACCGCATGGGTAAGGGGGCGCAAGTGTACCTCGGTTCTGCGGAATTGGCGGCAGTTTGTGCGCTCCTCGGCAAGATTCCCACGGTGGAAGAATATCAGGCGATCGTCTCTGAGAAGATTGATCCGTTTAAGGGTGATCTGTACCGTTACCTCAATTTCAATGAGATTGATGGTTTTGAGGATGAGGGTCGCGTAATTGCCCTGGAAGATATGCCGAAGATTGAGGATCTCCTCGGTATGCCCGTTGGCGCAAAATAGGAAAATATATTCAAACTTCACCTATAATGAGATTTTGCATTCCTCCATGTAAAATCTCATTTTTAGTATGAGAATCAAAAGAATGAAAAATACTATAGAAATCAAAAATTTTCGTAGTTTCCAATCTTTAAAAGTAGATGGCTTCAAAAAAGTTAATTTAATTGGAGGCAAAAACAATATCGGAAAAACTTCTCTCCTAGAAGCATTGTTACTCTTTTTTTATCCTCACCCCAATAGCACTCTTGGCATAAAAAAGGCAAGAAAACAATCCTCTGATTCCTTAAAAAAGCAGCCCAAAGAAGCATGGAATAGTCTTTTTTACAATCAAGATATAACGAAGAAGATTTGCCTGCAAGGGGAATTTGACAGTCAATGTAAAAAGATCAAATTATTAGTTGCCCAATCTTTAAAGTCTGAAATATTTAATGAAGATGAAAACATAAAAGACTTATTGGGAATTATTTCTGAAGACAATTCTTCGATATCAATCTTACAAATACAACAACAGATCAATACAGAAGAAATTATCAAGAAAAATTTAGTAGCTCATTCTCGCGGCTTTTATTCTCCAGATTTTCCCGATGAGATTGACATACCTGTGATTCCATCATCTGTGCCTATATCAGGTCAGGAAATTGCAAAAAAGTATGACAGAGTAAAATATGAAGGAAAAAGTGATGACTTCTTGAAAATGATTCAAATTTTAGATCCTTCCATTGTAGAAGCTGAGACATATTCATTTGTTGAACCAACTCTATTTTTAAGAAAAGACAATCAGAAAAGAGGCTTCCCAATTTCTTTGTTTGGTGATGCAACATATAGATGTTCATCTATTGCACTAGAGATTTTAAGTGAGGATAACAAAGTCATTTTTGTAGATGAAATAGAGAATGGTATTCACCATACTAATCAAAAAGAATTTTGGGAGCTATTATTTCGACTTTCTAAGGAATTTGATGTGACAATATTTGCAACAACACACAGCCTAGAAATGATCAAAGCATTTGCTTTAGCAGGAAAAAAATATTCTGAACAAGGAGCATATATCGAATTAGCAGAAAATCCTCGCACTCAAAAAACAATCGCTATTACCAGAAGTATTGATGATTTACAATACGAACTGGAGCATCACAAGCCTGTTCGGGGAGAGTAGTTATTTATATGGCAAATATTTTGATTGTTGAAAGCAAAAATGATAAGGCTTTCTTCGAGGCTCTTATAGAAAAAATGCAAATTAATGAATTGATAGTTGATTCTCCTATTAACATTGATAATTATGAATGTCTGAGTGGATTGAATTCAGATAAATTGACGAAAGCCATCAAAAGTCTATCCGATAGCTTATTCAAAAGAAATATATCTAAGATAGGGATTATTATCGATCAGGATTATGATTCTCAAGAAGAAAAATTAAAGCTAGTCAATGATTGTCTAAGCACAGTTTTTGGAGACATAAGTATAATTCAAGAAGTCGGAAATCTGTATTCTTTATCTGTGCAGGATATTGATCTAGAAATAGGTACTTATTTTACCAATGTCAATAACTCGGGAGAATTAGAAACTCTATTAAAAGCTATTAAAAAATCCGACTCTACTTATGCAGATTGTTTAAGCTCATGGCAAAATTGTTTAAAAGAATGCATGGGAGAAGAGGGAAAACTATCTCTCAAAGAATTCGATAAGTTTTGGCTAAGTATTTATCTGCGGTATGATACACGCTCAAAAAAAGACTCTAAACAGGCTGGACGTAAATGCTCAGTTAGTGAATTAGAATACATTTTGAAGCATAAAGATATTTTTGACTTTGAACATACTTTGCTGGAGGATATCAAGAATTTCTTAAAATTGTTTACTTAGATTTGAATATTAAAAGTCTACTAATTTTGAGTTTTTCTAAATGTAATATTAACCACTCAAAGGAATACTTAAATAATAAATGTTTTATCTTTAGATAATTTATGAATGTTATTGTCAATATTCCAGACGATGTGATCCAGAAACTAGAGGCACAAAACCAGCCTTTACAAACTCTTCTTTTACAAGCACTGAATGAATATTTAGAAAAAAGATCTCCTACAACGACAAAGACATGGGAGCTATGTGGAACATTTGAGGTCACAAACCCAAATTCTTGGGAATTGGCAGATCAAACAGGTACTACAAACTACGCAGAAAATCTGGATCGAGACTTATACTAACAATGTCTACATCGAAAATTCTCGTAGATACCTCTGCATTAATTGCGTTCTTCGTCAAAACAGAAACTCATAACCAAACCGCCAGAAAATATGTAGTGAGTCATCCAGAAAAAGAATGGGTAATACTAAAAACGGTCTTTGATGAAACTGTGACATGGTTTCGTACAAGAGTTTCTAGTAAAGCTTCCGTACAACTGGGTGAAATTTTGCGTACAGAACATCAATATTGCCATCTATCTGACAGTGATGATGATGCCATTTGGGAAACCTTCAGAAAATACGATGATAAAAAATGGAGCTACACAGACTGCTCCTTGTTAATTATGTCTCAGCGGCTTCAAATACCAGAGATTTTTGCCTTTGATGAGCATATTCGACAGATGGCAGGCTTGGGCATCGTTTGTGTCCCTCGATAAAATTCCGACAGTGAATGATTAGGGAAAAACTAATGCAGATTGTTGAAAAAAAAATCAACACTCAAAATGAAACCTTAAATGCATTGCTCTTAGAACTTCAAGAGGAATGTCAACAAGTAATTTCTCTCATTCATCAATTACAGCTCACTGATTTGAGCGATCGCCAACGGGGAAAAATCCTATCGGAACTCCTCGTTTCATCGATTCACTTAAATACTCACTGTGATGAAGAATGGCAAAATCTTATTACTGATGAGTTGCAGAGTTTGTCAGATTAATCTGAAGCGAAGAACGCTCTTAAAGACCCACTGCTTTTTGTAGTACGAAAAATATCTCAATTTTCATCACGCTTCAGCCAATTTTTTCTCAATGACGATGGCGATCGCCAAAGTAGTTTTTTACGTTTCCTTAAGATTTGGCCGGGTTTCTTGTGGAAAACTTCCAAATTTTTGTGGAAAAAGAACTGTTTTTGTGGAAAAAACTTGAAAAATTTCCTAGAACTGATGCCCCCAACTGAAAAATCACAATGGGGGGCGATCGCCAAAAACTTAGGGCCTTTAGAACAAAGCGCCACCACCCAGGACACCACCAACAGCCTGGAGCAAGAAAATCGCCACAATGGGAGACAGATCCAACCCGCCTAGGGGCGGAATAAACGAACGGAACAGGTTAAGGTAGGGGTCGGTCACAGGGCTCAGAAAACCCATCACTTGCATTGCCCAATCTGCGGTCTGAAACCAACTGAGAAGAATGCGGACAATGAGAAGCAGAAGATAAATCTGGATAAAGTTTCCGAGGCTGACTCGTAATAATTCGGCTGCCATATTCCTGTTACCGTATAAAAAACTGAAGACCTGACAATGGGGCCTTTGTCGTTCATCTTAACCGATGTTGCAAAATTGCTTGGGTGCGGATATCAAGAATTGGGGTTCAAGGGTTCTTGGCCATTGTGGGGATGCAACACCGTCATTTGTTGGCGGACATCGTCAATGGCACCGTTTAATTGAGCAATTTTATTCTCTAAACTGCGACGGGCCATTTCCATTCCTTCTTCGGTATCAAAGCTGAGGGGTTCTTCTTCCTCTGACCACTGAGCCTGACGCGGGGCATTATTGTCCTTGACTTTCGAAGCGGCGATCGCCCCGGCAATGCCCCCCACAACACCACCAAAAATAGTGCCCAACAGGAACCCCGTTCCAAATCCATCGCGTTGACTCATAGGAAACCAAAATCCTTGATTCTTCTCAGTGCTACCTTAAGCTTAACGGTTGGGGATCGCTCTTGACTAGGGTACATTTGCAAAGATTTTTGCACGGGAATGACCGCTGCCGGAAGATTGATTTTTTTGTCCCCTGGCAAACCAACGTCAGAGATTTAGTGGGTGCCAAAGGTGCGATCGCCTGCATCCCCTAGACCAGGCACGATAAAGCCTTGATCATTAAGTTCTTGGTCAATCATCGCCGTATAAATTTGCAGGGAAGGATAGTCTAGGCTCAGTTTCTGGAGGGCTGGGGGAGCAGCAACTACGGAAACAATGCGCACATTCTCCATGGCAACCCCGCGTTTTGTCACTTCAGCCATGGCCGCCGTGATTGTTCCCCCCGTGGCTAACATTGGATCGAGGAGCAGCAGGCGAGTTTCTGGGTCAAATTGCTCTGGTAGATTATTTAAATAACAGCCTACTTCAAGGGTTTGTTCGTCCCGCCGATAACCGAGGTGGTAGGTGGCCGCAATGTTGGGGATTACCTCCTGGACTCCTTCCATCAGACTCAGTCCGGCCCGCAGAATGGGAATTGCAATAAGCGGCGTTTGGGGATGGATTAAGGTGGCTGGGGCCTGGGCAAGGGGAGTTTCAACGGCGGCATCGAGGGTGGGCAGCCAATAGCGACAGGCTTCATAAGTGAGCCATTTCCCCAGTTCTTTCATGGCGGTTTTAAACAAGGGTGTGGGGGTATTGGTTTCCCTGGCGATCGCCAACCAATGCTTGAGGAGGGGATGATCAGGCACAAAAACCCGGAGTTGCGAAGCCATAGACGTTTTGCATCAAGAAAGAACCGTCCTTTAGACTAGCATAAGCTTTTAGATGAAACCCGATGCGCGTCCCCACCTATCCCCACGATCAGTTTGCGATCGCCTTTGCTCCCCTCTCCTTTGATACGGTGTACCGTCTCGCCGAAGATCCTGGCAGTGGGGCCGTGGTGGTGATGAGCGGTACCGTCCGGAATCGCAGTGATGGCAAGGCCGTCCATTATCTTGAATACCAAGCCTACGAACCGATGGCGATCGCCATTTTTCAGCAGATCGCCCACGACATCCGCCAACAGTGGCCCGACACAAATCGAGTCGTGATTCACCACCGCATCGGCAAGCTAGAAATTGGTGAAATTAGCGTCCTCGTCGCCGCCAGTTGTCCCCACCGGGCCGAAGCCTTTGCTGCCTGTCGCTATGGCATCGACACGATTAAACACAATGCCCCGATCTGGAAAAAGGAATTTTTTGCCGGGGGGATGAGCGAATGGGTGCAGGGTTGTCGCACCGCTGAGAGCTGTTAATCCTTCCTGACAGATGCCCCTGTAATCGTTTGAAGAAGGTAAAGGTGATCGCGTATGATGGGACGCTGGTTCACATAAGGAAATCGCGGATATGGCACGTCGTTTAGCACTATTGAGCGTCTCAGACAAAGCTGGCATCGTCGAATTTGCCCGGCAACTCGTAGAAGAATTTGAATTTGACATCATTAGTAGTGGTGGCACCGCCAAAGCCCTCAAGGATGCGGGCGTTCCCGTCACCAAGGTCAGCGATTACACCGGTTCCCCAGAAATCCTCGGTGGCCGTGTGAAAACTCTCCACCCCAAAATCCACGGCGGCATCCTCGCGCGTCAGGACTTTCCCGAACACCTCCAGGATTTAACGGACAACGACATTCGACCCCTCAGCCTCGTCGCCGTCAACCTTTATCCCTTCGAGCAGACCATCGCCAAAGCAGGTGTGACCGTTCCCGAAGCCGTTGAGCAAATTGATATTGGTGGCCCCGCGATGCTCCGGGCAGCGGCGAAAAACTTTGGTAGCCTCACGGTGATTTCCAACCCCCGCTATTACGACGAATATTTAACGGAACTGCGCAATAACAGCGGCACCGCAACCCTTGAATTCCGGCAGCGCATGGCCGGGGAAACTTTTGCTCTCACCTATGCCTATGACCAGGCAATTTCCAGCTATTTTGCCAGCACCGTCAATGCAGATGCCGACTTACCCCAACGGCTAGGGATCAGTGGCGAAGCAGTGCAAACCCTCCGTTACGGCGAAAACCCCCACCAAAAAGCCACTTGGTACAAGACCGGCACCCAGGCCAGTGGTTGGGCTGCCGCCGAAAAACTCCAGGGGAAAGAACTCAGCTACAACAACCTCGTAGATCTCGAAGCGGCGCGACGGATCATTGCGGAATTTCCCGATGGGGATCCTGCTGTAGCCATTCTCAAGCACACCAATCCCTGTGGTGTCGCCCTGGGTTCAACGTTACAAGAAGCCTACGAAAAAGCCTTTGCCGCTGATTCTGTGTCTGCCTTTGGGGGCATTGTCGCCCTAAATAAACCCCTCGATGGCCCGACGGCTGAGGCAATGGGGAAAGTCTTTTTAGAATGTGTGGTTGCCCCTGACTGTACCCCAGAAGCGCGGGAAATCATTGCGAAGAAGAAGAATTTGCGGGTCTTGACCCTTCCTGATCTGCTCACTGGCCCCACCCAAACCCTAAAGGCGATCGCCGGTGGCTTTTTGGCCCAGGATGCTGATGTTCAAATTGAAGATCCTGCAAATTGGCAGTGCGTCACCGAGAAGCAACCCAGCGAGGCCGATCTAGCGGAATTGTTCTTCGCTTGGAAGCTCTGTAAGCACGTGAAATCCAATGCGATTCTTGTTTCCAAGGATCGGGCCACCGTCGGTGTGGGTGCTGGTCAGATGAACCGGGTCGGCGCCGCAAAAATTGCCTTTGAACAGGCGGGCGAAAAAGCTCAAGGGGCTTATCTGGCGAGCGATGCCTTCTTCCCCTTTGATGATTCTGTGCGTAGTGCGGCAGCGGCCGGGATCAAGGCGATCGTCCAGCCGGGTGGTTCCATCCGCGATGAAGATTCGATCAAGGCCGCCAATGAATTGGGCCTAATCATGATGTTCACCGGTTCCCGCCATTTCCTCCACTAGGATTTCTTTTTAAAATGAATTTAGAAGGTGTGTTGTAGAAATTGCGATGCACCTTTTTTGCTGTTTATTTGATCAGTTCCACGGCATCGCGGCCATCTAAATCCTGGAGATAGACTTTGACTTTTTCCTCTTTGGCGGTGGGGAGCTTTTTCCCGGTAAAATCCGGCTGGATTGGCAGTTGGCGGTGGCCCCGGTCTACAAGAACGGCTAGACGAATCACTTCTGGGCGACCATAATCATTCACCGCATTGAGGGCAGCGCGGATGGTGCGACCTTTGTAAATCACATCATCGATTAGGACGAGATTCTTGCCATTGAGATCAAAGGGAATATCTGTTTTTGAGGGCGTCCGTACCCGAATTTGGTCGAGGTCATCGCGATAAAACGTGATATCGAGGGCACCGACGGGCACCGCAATACCTTCGAGGGTTTCAATCTGCTTGGCAATATTTTCTGCCAAAGGGACGCCACGGGTATGGATGCCCAGGAGTGCTAAATCTCCTAAGTTTCCGGCTTTTTCGACAATTTGAGAAGCGAGCCGGGTGATGGTGCGGCGCATCTCTTCGGCAGACAAAATTTCGATAACGGTCTGGGTCATGGGCGGCGGCTGGTGGAGTCCTTGCTATTGTAGAGCTTGTTTTTAGCGGACGAAAAGAAAAGGGGGAAGCCTGGGTTAAAAATCACCCCCCCCCAATAGATGCGCGCGCGTCTTTTATCTAGGGTGTCACCACAAAGTTCACCAATTTATTGGGGACAACGATCACTTTTTTAATGTCTTTGCCTGCAATATAACGTTGGGCGAGATCCGAGGCAGTCGCCATTTTTTCCAGGTCAGCTTTGCTAATGCCTGCCGGAACTTGAATCGTGCCTCTGGTCTTACCGAGGATTTGGATCACGATGGTGATTTCGTCCACGGTCAGGGCCGCTTCATCCAACTGTGGGAAAGGAACAGTATGGACCGATTCACTGTGACCGAGATTTGACCAAAGCTCATCGGCGATGTGGGGCGCAAAGGGAGCCAGCAGCAAAATCAGCGTTTCGATCGCCTCTTGATACACGGGGGAATCGACGCATTTAACATCTTTGATCGCATTGTTGAGCTTCATCAGTTCGGCGATCGCCGTATTAAATTGATAGTCCCCTTCGAGGTCTTCTTGGATTTCTTTAATCGCAGTGTGAACGGCCCGACGTAGATCTTTTTCTTCCTTAGAGAGTTCTCCTGTCGCCTTAACGTTAGTCTCTGCTACTTCATAGGCGGCGACCAAATTCCAAATGCGGTTCAGGAAGCGGAATTGCCCTTCCACATCCGCATCATCCCACTCTAGATCCTTTTCGGGGGGCGCTTTGAAGAGGATAAACATCCGCGCTGTGTCTGCACCGTATTTGTCCAAGACCAACGCCGGATCGACGCCATTGTATTTTGACTTCGACATTTTTTCGTAGAAGCCTGCGAGTGCTTCGCCGGTCTCTGGATCTTTGGGATCATTGGGGTCAACTTGATCGGCGGGCACGTATTTATTCGTGCGGGCATTTTTGTAGGTCAGCGCCTGTACCATTCCCTGGGTCAGGAGTCGCTTAAAGGGTTCATCCACAGATACCAGTTGGCGATCGCGCACCACCTTTGTAAAGAAACGAGAGTAGAGCAAGTGGAGAATCGCGTGTTCAATGCCGCCCACATACTGATCTACTGCCATCCAATCGTTAACTGGATCGAGGGCGAAGGGTTTTTCGGTATTGTTGGCGTCGGTATAGCGCAGGAAATACCAGGACGAATCAATAAAGGTATCCATGGTGTCGGTTTCCCGACGGGCCGCTTTACCGCAACAGGGGCAATCCACCGCTTGCCAGTCTGCCATTTGGGCTAAGGGTGAACCACCGCGCGCGGAAAATTCCACATCTTCAGGCAATACGACAGGGAGATCACTGTCTGGCACGGGCACCACCCCACAGTCGTCACAGTAGATCATCGGAATCGGGCAACCCCAATACCGTTGTCGAGAAATGAGCCAATCCCGCAGGCGATATTGAATTTGTTCTCGACCAAAACCGTTTTCTGCCGCAAATTTGGCGATCGCCTTTTTCCCTTCGGTAGAAACCAAGCCATCAAACTGACCGCTATTCACCATAATGCCCGCATCGGTGTAAGCCTCTGTGAGTGCCGCCGTCGCGTCGCCCCCTTCCGGGATAATCACCGTTTTGATCGGTAAATCATTTTCGCTGGCAAACTTAAAGTCACGGCTATCGTGGGCGGGCACCCCCATCACTGCCCCTGTGCCATATTCATACAACACATAGTTCGCGATCAGAATCGGCACTTCTTCTCCGGTAAAGGGATTGGTCACCCAGCCCCCAGTGCGGACACCCTTCTTCGGCTTATCGTCGGCGGTACGATCCTGTTCGCTTTCTTGACTCACCTCAGCGATAAACGCATCTACGGCAGCTTTTTGTTCGGGGGTTGTCACCTGAGCCACGAGGGGATGTTCCGGCGCCAGGACAACATAGGTGACCCCAAAGACCGTATCCGGGCGAGTGGTAAAGACTGCCACTTTCTCATCGCTGCCCACAACGGGAAATTCCAGGTGCGCCCCGGTGGATTTGCCGATCCAGTTTTCCTGCATTAATTTCACTCGCTCTGGCCAACCGTCGAGGGTATTAAGATCCTGGAGGAGTTCTTCAGCATAGTCGGTGATCTTCAGGAACCATTGGCGCAGCAATTTTTTCTCAACGATCGCCCCCGATCGCCAGGAGCGGCCTTCCGCGTCTACTTGTTCGTTGGCTAGTACCGTTTGGTCAATGGGATCCCAGTTCACTGCGGCTTCTTTTTGGTAGGCGAGGCCAGCTTTGTAGAACTGCAAAAAAAGCCATTGCGTCCATTTGTAATAGTCGGGGGAACAGGTGGCGACTTCTCGATCCCAGTCGATAGAAAGACCCAACTGTTTAAGCTGCTCCCGCATCTGGGCAATATTTTGATACGTCCACTTTGCCGGGGGAATGCCCCGATCAATCGCCGCATTTTCTGCGGGTAGCCCGAAAGCGTCCCAACCCATGGGATGGAGCACCCGATAGCCTTGCATTCTCTTGTAGCGAGCAATGACATCGGTGATCACGTAGTTGCGCACATGACCCATGTGGAGCTTGCCGGAGGGATAGGGAAACATCGACAGAGCGTAGAATTTTGGCTTGTCACTTTGGCTAGGGGTTTTGTCTAAGCCAAGCTCTAGCCATTGTTGTTGCCATTTCGCTTCAATATCAGCGGCACTGTATCGCGTTTCCACTCTTGGTTCTCCGTGTTGTAAGGGTCAGTGGCTTATTTTAACCCCCGAATGGATGGGTTGCTGCCTAGGAGGGCCAGGGATTTTTTTAGGGGCGATCGCCTTTGTTCTCGCCTTGGAAAAAGATCGGGCACAATGGACAATAGGGCCACGGGAGGAGAGATGCCGCCAAGCGATCGCCAATTTGATGAACCTTCCTTTTGGGCAAAGATCAAGAAACACCCCCATAACATCGGCAAGCCCATCCTGGAAAATGCCTTGGTTTTGTATTTTTGCTTAAAAGATCCAGAAACCCCCTTTCAGATTAAAGGGGCAATCATTGCGGTGTTGGCTTATTTCGTCATGCCCCTGGATGTTGTCACCGATTTTCTGCCAGCGGTTGGTTACGGGGATGATTTCAGCGCCCTCATTGTCACCCTCGGAACATTTTTTCAACATATCAAACCAGAACATCGAATCGCCGCACAAGAGAAATTGGATCAGTGGTTTGTCCGGGATGAATCAGCGACATTGAAACAGCAAGAATTGCAGCAATATTTACAGGTTTTATTAGTCGCTTTGTTAAAAGTAGAATACGGACTTGATCCAGATCTTGATAATCTTAAAGTAATTATTGATTTCACTCGCAAGAAAATCCAAGAAATCAAAAGACTAGACTCTCATGGGTAGACTAGACTCTCATGGGTCAGATCTAGAGGGAATAGAGATACAATTAAAACCCGCTTATCAAGGCGCAATCAAAATTCTTAGAAAAGAGCATAAAACCGCAGCACGTAACTTGCCAAAAGAATGCCCCTGGGAAATGCCTTTTATTCTAGGCCAGGTATGATTTTGATTTTTATATTTACAATCTGACCGCTCATGATTGAACAATTTAGAAAGGACTTGGATAGTTCATCTTTTTGATTGCAAAAAATTAAATAAAAATTCATTTGAAAGAAACTTAGTTGATGATGGATAATTAAAGGATCACTTTTTGAAGTAGACAGTTTTTCATCAATCACTGGAAGCGTTGGAGAAGATTACCCATGGTGAAGCACCTTTATCGGCTAGGAACTGTCGCTGTGTTATTGGCTTTGAGCGCCTGTGAAGTAACCATTGGATCTGATCCGCAAACTCCCCCAGCAGAAGATGTGGCCACCCAAGATCCACCAGGCAATACAGCAACCCGTTCCGGGGCCAGTGATGAGGGGGTTGCTACAACGGGCACTGGTGGCGGCATCGCAACATCGAGACCGACGGCACCGCAACCCCCGGTACAACCCCAATCACCACCACAACCCATTGCCCAAACTTCCACTAGCTTTGAAACTCGCTGTGGCTGGTTCTCGAATCCGACCCCAGGCAATATTTCCCTCTATGATGCCGACCGGGAATGGATCATTGGTGTCCAAGGGGGGCACCAGGTAGCGACGGATTGGGACTGGCCAAATTTTGCGCCGGATCAGTGGGTAGTGACCAATGTGGGCAGTTATGGCTATGGGTGCGCTTGCATGGATGTGCGGACAAACCCCGCAACAGGCACGATCAACGATATCCGCAATGTGCGCGCCCAGGCGATCGCCATTTGTCAGCAGGATCCGGCCCTCAATCGCTGGGCTAATCTTTTCCCATAAAATTCATCCCCAGTTTTGTAATCTAGGGAAAAGGCGATCGCCCTCAAAAAATCTTCAAACTTTCCATGTTCTATCTCTCCCAAGCCCACCTTGAACGCTTCCAGCGCTGCCCACCAACATTCCAAGCCCTTTACCTAGAGCAACTAACGGCTCCTAACGACCCCAATTACCTGGAAAATCAGCAATGGGGGATCCGATTTCACCAGGCGATGCAGCAACTCCAGCTAGGCTTGTCCCCGGCGCAAATTACCATAGACCCGAATCTCCATCAGAGTCTCCAGGATCTGCTCACCGCCCAACCCCAGCTCCTCGACCAACAACAGCAACAAACCGCCGCCGAATATCGCCGCACTTTGATGATGGACGATTTTCTGCTCACCATTATTTGTGACTGGATCAATTTTGGTGCCGACACTCTCCAGATTTATGACTGGAAAACCTACCGTCAACCCCGTCAAAGCGAGGAATTAAAAGACCACTGGCAAACGAAGCTGTATCTTTACGTCATGGCCGAGACCACGGGTTATCAGCCGGAGCAACTCGCGATGACCTATTGGTTTATCGCCCCAAGCGAAACACCGCAATCCCTAACGTTTCAATATAATCAAACTTGGCATCAGCAAATCCAAACCGAACTTGCCGCCCTGCTGACCCAACTGCAACAGGATCTAGATCAATACTTTCAAGACGGCACGCCTCTGCACCACGGCGATCGCCAAACTTGTTCCCATTGCCCACCCCATCAGCATTTTTCCGAGGTTGAAACCCTAGATTTTCTCGCCGGGAAAAGCCTAGAGGACTTTCTGGGGGAGATCAAAGCAGTACAATTGTAGACGCACCATTCATCCAGAAGCACAAACCCCAGACCAGATTTATGGCGACAGAATTGCACACAGAGCTAGAAGAAGCCGTCCGCTTGCGACGGAATTTTGCGATCATCTCCCACCCCGACGCGGGTAAAACTACCCTCACCGAAAAACTTTTGTTATACGGAGGTGCCATTCACGAGGCCGGAGCCGTTAAAGCCCGCCGGGAACAGCGCAAAGTCACCTCTGACTGGATGGAGATGGAGCAACAACGGGGGATTTCCATTACCTCGACGGTGCTGCAATTTTTATACAATGGCTATCAAATTAATCTGCTCGATACCCCTGGTCACCAGGACTTTAGTGAAGATACCTACCGTACCCTCGCGGCGGCGGACAATGCGGTGATGTTGGTGGATGCGGCCAAGGGTCTGGAGACGCAAACCCGCAAGTTATTTGAAGTCTGCAAACTGCGATCGCTACCGATTTTCACCTTTATCAACAAGTTAGACCGGCCTGGGCGGGAACCCCTCGAACTCCTCGATGAAATTGAACAGGAACTCGGCCTGCAAACCTACGCGGTAAATTGGCCCATCGGCATGGGAGACCGATTCCAAGGGGTTTATGATCGCCGCCTTGAAGAAGTGCACTTATTTGAACGGACGGCCCACGGTACCAAGGCTGCCACGGAGACCATTTATAAAATCGATGATCCGGCCCTCGAAGCCATTCTGGATCCTGAACTTTTCACACAACTAAAAGAAGAATTAGAAATTCTCGAAGAAATCGGCGCCGACTTTGACCTAGAAGCAATCCACGCAGGCAAGCAAACGCCCATTTTCTTCGGCAGTGCGATGACTAATTTTGGGGTGCAACTCTTCCTCAGTGCGTTCCTAGAATATGCCCTGAAGCCGGAACCCCGCGCCTCTACCCTGGGAGATTTAGAGCCCACCTACCCCGAATTTACTGGGTTTGTCTTTAAACTCCAGGCGAATATGGACCCCAAACACCGCGATCGCGTCGCCTTTGTGCGGGTTTGTACCGGGAAATTTGAAAAGGATATGACCGTCAGCCATGCCCGAACCGGAAAAACAGTGCGCCTATCCCGTCCCCAAAAGCTCTTTGCCCAGGGCCGTGAATCCCTCGAAGAGGCCTATGCCGGCGATGTGATCGGTTTAAACAATCCAGGGGTGTTTGCCATTGGCGATACGATTTATTGTGGCAAAAAACTCGAATATGAAGGCATTCCCTGCTTTTCGCCAGAGCTGTTTGCCTACCTAAAAAATCCCAACCCCTCGAAGTTTAAACAATTCCAAAAAGGGGTCAAAGAACTCCAAGAGGAAGGCGCAGTGCAGATTATGTATTCCGCTGATGAATTTAAGCGGGAACCAATCCTCGCTGCGGTGGGACAACTGCAATTTGAGGTGGTGCAACACCGTCTCCAGAGTGAATATGGCGTAGATAGCAAGCTCGAACCGATTCCCTACAGTGTGGCGCGTTGGGTGACGAACGGTTGGGAAGCCCTAGAAAAGGCGGGCAAAATTTTCAATACAATGATCGTCAAAGATCTCTGGGAACGGCCCGTGATTCTCTTTAAAAATGAATGGAATCTCCACCAAATCCAAGGGGATCACCCGCACCTAAAATTGTCGGCGATCGCCCCCATTGGTTCTTCTGTTAAATGATGTTTCGCGTGGTAAAAACCTATGGCAATTCAACTGAAAAAAGGCAACCGCATTTCCCTCAAAAAAGAAGCCCCCGGCCTCAAAAAAGTGATGCTGGGCCTCGGCTGGGACATGGCAACCAGTAACTCAGGGGGCGGTTTCCTCGGCATCTTTAAAAAGCCCGCAGGCAGCATTGACCTCGACTCCGGGGTGCTGTGCTTAGATTCCCAAGGGAAGCTCAATAGCGCCAGTGATTTTGTGTACTATGCCAATCTCCATCACCAATCCGGGGCGATCGCCCACCAAGGGGACAACCTCACCGGCGCGGGAGAAGGAGATGATGAACAAATTTTTGTCGATTTAGAGCAAGTCCCTGCGGCGATCCAAAGTCTGCTGTTTACTGTCACCATTTACCAAGGCAGACAACGGGGCCAGGAATTTAGCCAGATCAGCAATGCCTTTGTGCGCCTCGTTGACCTGAGTAACAACCAAGAGATCGCCCATTACAAACTATCCGGCGAAACCTACCAAGGCAAAACCGGGATGTTGATGGCCGAGTTACGTCGGGAGGAAAACGGCTGGGCGATGACGGCCCTCGGTGATGGCCTCGACCCCCAGGATTCTGAAAATCTACTCAAAAAATATCGCTAACTGCCTAGTTTTCATAGGCTACCAACAAAAAATACATCAACTGGTGTGATTGCCCGTTTATTCCAAGTTGGGAATTAACTTTTTTAGATCTGCCATTAGTGGCGGGAGGGATTTTTGTGTTGTTAACCAAATTCGTTTGTGACTGACTTTTTCATATTGATGGGAAATAACATTTCGCTGACCGATAAGTGCACTCCATGGAATTCCAGGATGACTTTTTTGAAACTCTACAGATACTCTCCGGGCGGCTTCTCCTAGGATCTCCAATTGTCTTTCTGTAGCACTTTGCACCAATTCATTTTGACGATACTCTTCCCAGGTTAAGCCTTGAGTGAATTTTTCAATTTGTCTGCATGCCTCATACATATCCCACAGGTGAGCATAATTTCTATCCATGGCTGGAGTAAAGAACTCGATGATTCTCTTTTATTGATCTTAGAATGAAAGGATTAGAAATGCTTTCTTGTTCAATAAGATCAACTGGTCTACCAAAAAGATCAGAAAGTTTCTGTTTCAGTTGGATAACATCCAGTAAATCCCATTCAGCATCTTCTGAAAATCTTACCAAGCAATCAACATCGCTTTCTTGACTAAAACCTCCTTGTACAATAGACCCAAAAACTGAGAACTCTTGAATTTTCCATTGTTGGCAAAGGGCATTAAGAAGTTCTATTGTTAGAGTATCAATTAAAGGAACTTGGCTACCCATAATATTTGGTCATTTTTGAATCATTTTTTAAACTAAGATCACAAATCTGCTAAAAAAATATCGCTAACGGTTCAGCTATTTTTTGTCTGCACGATAAAAAGGTTTTTTCACTACCTGGGCTAGGTACTGTTTGCCCCGAATTTCGACGGTGACCGCCTGACCGACTTTGCCCAATGCTGGTGGTAGATAAGCTAAGGCGATCGCCTTTTCGAGGGTGGGGGACATCGTCCCGCTGGTGACAAGGCCCACTGCTTCACCATTCACAAGAACAGGATAGTCGTGGCGAGCGATACCACGCCCTTGCATCTCTAGGCCCACTAAACGCCGTTGAATGCCTACTGCTTTTTGGGTCTGCAAAATATCTTTTGCGATAAACTCGTCTTTTTCTTGCCAGTGGATCAGCCACCCCAAACCCGCTTCCAGGGGGGTTGTGTCGTCATCCATATCCTGACCATAGAGGTGTAACCCGGCCTCCAGTCGCAGCGTATCCCGTGCCCCCAAACCACAGGGCATCACCCCCGCCTCGATTAAGGAGTCCCAAAGTTTTTTCCCGGCCATGGGTGCGACCATCACCTCAAAACCATCCTCGCCGGTGTAGCCAGTTCGCGCAATAAAGGCCGTTTCCCCAAAGATTTGCCCTTGGCCGTGGTTAAACAGCTTTAGGGTCGCCAAGTCTAAATTTTCCACCACAGGTTGCAAGATTTCCTCTGCCTTTGGGCCTTGGATCGCCAGCAAGATATTTTCTTGGGAGACATCGGTTAAGGTGATCCCCTGGTCTGATAAATGGCCCGTCAACCAATCCCAATCCTTCTGGGTGGTGGCCGCATTCACAATCAAAAAGCCCTGGCGATCGCCCTGGTGATAATAAATCACGTCATCGATGATACCGCCATGGTTATTGAGCAGCACTGTATATTGCGCTTGGCCTGGGTCGAGTCGCGCCAGATTTGAAGGCACCAGTTTTTGCATTGCTGCGATGAGGTTTTCCCCAGCCAACTGAAACTTGCCCATGTGGGAAATATCAAACATCCCCGCTTCTGTGCGCACCGCCTGATGCTCCACCTTTAAGCCTTTGTATTGCACGGCCATCTCCCAACCGGAAAAGGGCACAAATTTGGCACCAGCTGCAATGGCAAGATCATGGAGGGGCGTGCGTTGCAAAGTCATAGGAGCTTCATCTAAGAGACATCAACACTAATATACGAGGTTCTCAGAACGGAATCTCATCGTCCGGGGCAACTGGGACAGGCGGGCGACCTTGAACAGTGGGTATGGTCGGCGGTTCGGGAGCAGGTGCTGGAGGTTTTTCGGATTCAGCAGGAAGCACAACCTGAACATCCGTTTCTTCTGGGAGCACAAAGTGGGTCAGTTCGATCACCTCTCCGTCAAACAATTCTGCAAACTGTTGGGCGATCGCCTGGATATCATCAGCAGCTTCGGGGATGTTTTCTGTAACTGCGGGATTCGGTGCTGACTCTGGCTCAACCCTTGGGGGCCCCTCCGGGGATAGCGAGGCGCTCTCTCCGAGATCCGCTTTGTGGTGCGCTGTTGGTATCGGTTCCGGAGGTTGCGGATTTGGGGCTGGTGCGGGTCTTGTTGGCTCCCCTGAGAGCGGTGGAGTCATGGGCTTCGGGGTTTCAACGACCGGGGGGGGCGGCACCACGACAGCACTTTGCGCCGGGGGAACAGCCGTGGGGGTTGGTACAGATGTAGAGAAAACCGGGGTTACTGATGCTCCCCCCTGACCATTTTCCAAACCATGGCCCACTTGCAAGGTCACCTTAAGGGGGTTGCCACAGATTTTTCCAAAGGCAGCCTCAAGCTGGGGGGTTTTATTTTTGGCAATTTTGAGTAAATTGGCGCTTTTAATGCCGATGAGGGCGGTGTGCTCCGTGAGCTGGAGCAGTTTGCCATGGTCTCGGAACAAAGACTGGCTCAACAAGGGCAGTTGGCGCACAATGCCTTGCCACAGTTCTTCCCGTTCCAGGGCTGAAATTGTCGGGCTGGTGGTTGCAGAAGGTGGTGGTGAGAGGGGGCGATCGCCATTGGGTTGTTCGCGATTTTGCGCCGTTGGGGGCGTGACATCCTGGAGCGGCGGAGATTGAGGGGGCGCGTTTACGTCTGGTACAGGGGCCGGAACTTGGGGAACTGCGGGTTCAGGGGGAGATTGGGGGACTTGAGGTTCTACCGCAGCGAGGGACGTTCCAGAACCATGGCCATTGGTCGCAGTGGGTGTTTCCCCGAAGGGATGGGGAATTTCCTGTGGGGGTGGCGGAGAAGTTGGTGGTTTCGACGTAGGTGGCGGTTGCAGATTGGTTTGAATATTTAAAGGAGTGGCCGCTGTTTGCGTTGTTTGGGTCTGCCCCAAAGCGGCGGGGAGCAATCCCAAAAGGGTAATTTCCAGCCACAGACGCGGTTGGGTCGTATTTTTAAGTTGATATTCGCTTTCTTTGAGGTGTTGCTGTCCCTGCAAAATAGTGGCAAGGTCCCACTGGCTTGCTTCCTGGCAAAGGATTTCCCAAGTCGGTTGGGTCACAGCGATCAAATCTCCCCGTTGGGGGGCTGTTTTTGCGATGAGTAAATTTAGATAAAAACTTGCTAAATTTTGTAGAACGACCAGAGGTTCCCGGCCTCGATTTAACAGGCTCCGACATTGTTGAATGACTGCTTCTGGATCATTGCTGTGAATCACCTGGAGTAATTGCAATAAATCCCGTTCTGGCACGGCCCCCACCAAATCCCAGACCTTATCAGGGGTAATTTCACCGGACAACAAACTCAGTTGATCCAACAAGCTTTCCGCATCCCGCAGACCCCCATTGGCAATTTGCGCAATTAACGTCACCGATTCGAGGGGAATATCGATATTTTCTAAATGGGCAATTTTCCGCAAGTGGGCCACCATCGCATCGAGGGGAATACGCCGATAGTCAAACCGTTGGCAGCGGGAAATAATCGTGGGTAAAACCCGCTGCGGATCAGTGGTTGCGAGGACAAAGACGACGTGGGCAGGCGGTTCTTCGAGGGTTTTCAGGAGGGCATTGAACGCCGCTACACTCAACATATGGCATTCGTCAACAACATAAACTTTGTAGCGACATTGCACCGGAGCAAACTGCGATCGCTCGATGAGTTCTCGAATATTATCGACGCCTGTATTACTCGCCGCGTCAATTTCAATCACATCTAAGGCTGACCCGTTGGCGATCGCCCGACAAACTTCACACTCGCCGCAAGGGTGGGGCGTTGGTTGGGCCGCATTTAGACAATTCAGAGACTTGGCCAAGATCCGCGCACTGGAGGTTTTCCCCGTCCCCCGTGGCCCTGAGAACAAATAGGCTGGGGCAATGCGTCGCTGTTCGAGGGCATTACTTAAAGTTGTGGCGATCGCCTCTTGGCCAACCAACTGCGCAAAAGTCTGGGGACGATATTTGTGGTGGAGCGGTTCGTAGGCCATGGGAAACAACGAAAAATTCGATAAAGGACGGCGATCAGTAAACAGTTATGGATCCAGCAGCAACGATAAAGAATCGATATCTAACGTCCAATGTCTAATATCTGGGGGTTAACAACATAAAATGGGTGAGTACAAGAACGACCAGAGCAAGTAAAAGGATTATTAAGGATATGGCGGGTTGGTTAAAAAAGCTATTTTCTCCCTCTCAGGGTCGGGGCCAAACACCCACCGTAGACCTTCCCCCCCTCACCGACGCAGATTTTGAATTTTTATTGGCGCAGCTCCTCCAGGGTATCTCTCGCGGGTGGCAGCCTGACCGCCTAGAAGTATTTATCGCTGATTTGGGGATTCGCGGCAAAGTCACCGCCTGGGAAGCATGGCTAGAACGCTACAGTACACAAATACTAGCACAGGCACAGCCTCCCCAACAACAACAAATCGGCACACGATTGCTCTACATCAGTAACGCCTTTAAAAATTCGCCGAAGTTACAACGTTTCGCCCGTGCTTTCGGGGATACAGGGCAACAATTAGTTACGGGACGCGGGAAAATTACCATTGAAATTTGGGAATACAACGGTGCGGATCAACTCGCTGAACTAGAAACGGCTCCAGATAATATCCCAGTACTAGAACATTCCCAAGAAGCATCTCCGGAACTAGCGGAACCGGTCGTCATCTCCGAAGTGGAAACGGCGGCGGAACCCCTGCCTGAAATGCCGGAAACGATCAATCCAGCGGAATCAGAAACGCCGATCGAAGAGATACCAGAGGAAACTACCCAAGAAATCACGGAAACCACAACTGAGGACACTTCCAAAACCATTGAATCGTTGTTTCAGGCTGGTCTAACAAAAGCCGATCAGGGAGATTTTGCGGGGGCAATCGCCGCCTGGGATCAAGTGATTGAACTCAATCCAACGGTTTCTGCAGTGTGGCATAACCGGGGCAGTGCCTTTGGTCGCCTCAAGCAATATGACCAAGCCCTCGAATCCCTCAAGCAAGCAATTCTGTTAGCTCCCGATAACGTTCTCATTTGGCGCGATCACAGTTATGTACTCATGGCCCTTGAACAATGGCAGGCGGCCCTCAAGAGCTGGAATACCACCATCGAATTGCAAGAAGACCTCGCCGAAGCTTGGTACCAGCGGGGCCTTACCCTAGAACAACTCAACAAACTAGAAAACGCCCAAATTAACTACCGCCGCGTGTTGCACCTTACTCCGGACTTTACCCAGGCCCAGGAACGTTTAGAGGCCATAGACGCAGTGCTCAATGCCCCATCTTCACCGCTGTCGTCGGATCCTTGGGCTGACTAATCAAGCTTTGCCACTGCTATTTTCACCGTCTCCATTATTCTTTTCTCGCATTTCATGGCACAACAACGCACAATTGACCGCATTTACACCGATGGTGGCTGTATTCGCAATCCTGGCCCCGGTGGCTGGGGAGTGGTGATCCAGTTTACCGATGGCACCGTTCTGGAAATGGGCGATCGCCAACCCGAAACCACCAATAACCGCATGGAAATGCAAGCCGCAATCCAGGCCCTCGAATTTGTCCGAGATTGTCCTCAGCAGGAACCGGTGCGCCTCTTTACCGACAGTAAATACATCATTGACGGCATCACCAAATGGATTAAAGGCTGGCAAAAAAAGGGCTGGAAAACCGCTACCGGCAACCCCGTTTTAAATCAAGATCTCTGGCAGCAGCTGAACCAACTGAACCAACCGATCATCTCTTGGCGTCATGTCAAAGGTCATAGCGGTGAGGCGGGGAATGAACGGGCTGATGCGATCGCCAATGGATTTGCCCGGGGCCAAGTCCCCAGCCTGCGCACCACCAACGGCCCCAAAGATCTACCAAAATCTAGAGGTATGGCCACCGATAGCCCGCCACAATTGACAATAGATTACCAAAAATCTAACGTTATAACGCCGAATCCATCTCCCCAAGAGCCCATGACAGATCTCACCAGCATTGCCCCTGAAGACATCACCCTGTCCTACCATGAACGAGTCAAGCGGTTAACAGACCTTATCGAAAGTCTCCGCATCGCCGACGAAATTGCCGAACATGGCTATTTTATTAGTAGCTCGGAGTTGGCAGATCTCATGGATGTGAATGCCAGTGCCGTCACCAGTCGAGGCCAAGAATGGACTTGGCGCAATTGGATTGTCTCCCGGGTAAAACGAGAGGGTAATCAGATCCTCTGGCAACTCGACCGCATTATCGGTAATGAGACGACGACCTAAGCTCACCTATGACCGGGGCACCCTGATCCTCCATCCCCCGCCCCGGGGGAAAGCTTGGCTAGATTTCGTCACCTGGGATGATCGCATTGAAAAATTTAGACTCTCTGCCCAGGATTATCGCCCCCTCGTGGAACGGTTACGGGACGAAGGGGTAGATTTTATCGATGCGGCCCAACAATTTTCTCCCCTAGCTTTTGAGCCAACCTTTTCCCTCGAACCCTATCCCCACCAGCAGGAAGCATTATTGGCCTGGAAAAAAGGCGATCGCCAAGGAGTTGTGGTCTTACCCACCGCCGCCGGAAAAACCTACCTCGCCCAACTGGCCATGGCCAGCACCCCCCGCACAACCTTGGTCGTGGTGCCCACCCTCGATTTGATGCACCAATGGTATGCCCAGCTCACCACCGCTTTTCCCAACATTGACGTGGGGTTATTGGGGGGCGGCTCCCGCGATCGCACACCGATCCTAATCGCCACCTACCACAGCGCTGCGATCCACGCGGAAACCCTAGGAAACCAATATGCCCTGATTATTTTCGATGAATGTCACCATTTACCCAGCGACTTTTTCCGGGCGATCGCCGAATATTCCATTGCCCCCTATCGTCTCGGTTTAACCGCCACCCCCGACCGGAGCGATGGCCGCGAGCAAGATCTCAAACACCTCATTGGGCCCGTTGTGTATGACCGCACCCCCAGTTCCCTCTCTGGGAAGGCCCTGGCCGAGCACCAAATTGTTCAACTTAAAATTCCCCTAAGCACCACCGAGGCCGAACAATATCAACAGCTCATTGCTACCCGCAATCAATTTCTGCGGGACAATAATATTTATTTGGGTTCCCTCGAAGGTTGGCAAAATTTTGTCGCCATCAGTTGTCGTTCCGCTGCGGGTCGCCGCGCCATGTTGGCTCACCGTCAAGCCAAAGATATCGCCGCTGGCACTGCTGGAAAACTGCGCACCCTCGCCCAGTTAATCCAACGTCACTACCCTGAAAAAATTCTTATTTTTACCAACGATAACGCCACCGTTTATCGCATCTCCCAAGACTTTTTAATTCCTGCCATTACCCACCAGACCCCCGTCAAAGAACGCCATCAAATCCTCGAAAAATTTCGTCGCGAAACATACCATATCCTGGTGACTTCCCATGTTTTAAATGAGGGGGTTGATGTTCCCAATGCTAGAGTGGCAATTATTCTCTCCGGCAGCGGTTCGAGTCGAGAATATGTACAACGTTTAGGGCGAATTCTACGCAAAGGCAAATCATCGACAAAGTTAGCTCTTTTGTACGAATTGGTAGCAAAAAATACAAACGAAGAGCAACTTTCCCAACGGCGACGTTCTGCCTTTAACCAAATAAAGCAACCGCTTACCTCCATAAATTCAAAGCGCAATTTGCCACGGGCAGCAGAAGCCCATAATCCTTATAAAGTCGACTTTCTGGAGGATTCTAAACCACCAAAACACCCACCACATTTAGAGCTTACTGACGACTAAAATCTTCCTTGATTTTGCCCATAAAGTGCCCCCTTGACGAAGAAAACCCCTCAGAAAAATTGTTAACCAAACTATAACTTAATCTTTTTTAAGCTTTGGAATTATAATGTGAGAATAGTCTCTATAAAAAACGATATAAAGAAACGTAATTTAAAATCTATGCAATTATTTCATCAGTCGCCCCAAAGAGAACGAACGCAATTTGAACGTTCTTTACAACGTTTAGAACAAGAGGTTTTACGGATGGGGGCGCTGGTCGAGCAAGCCTTTCGTTTGGGTCATAACTGTCTGTTTAAAGAAGATTTAGAGGCCTATGAAACGCTCCGGGCCTTGGATAAAGAGATTGACCGCTACTATCGCCAGATTGAAGCTGATTGCTCGGCAATGCTCACCTTGAAGGCCCCAGTGAGTCAAGATTGTCGGTTTGTGAGTGCGTTTATGCAGTTAGTGCGAGATTTGGAACGGATCGCTGATTATGCGGAGGATTTAGCAGAAAAGTCAATGCGTTTAGTCCCCTATTCGACCCACATTCTGATGGCGGATATTGAAGGGATGTCGGAGCACGCCCAGTTGATGTTGTCCACAAGCTTGGTGGCTTTAGCGGATCTAGACCCCAATGCAGGCGCCTATGTAAAAAGATTGGATGACCGGGTCGATGATGATTATGACCGCATTTATGCGGCCTTGGCCCAGCAGCAAAATCAGCCTGGGGTTATGGAACCATTTATTTTAATGGCGTTGATTATTCGGGATTTAGAACGCATGGCAGACCACGCCACAAATATTGCCCAACGTGTTTCTTATATCATCACCGGGCAACGGGGCTAGCGAGAATGACACCCCTCTAGTTCCCTTTTTGAGAAACACCTACACCCCTCTAGCTCCCCTGAAGGGGAGAAGATTGGCCACCTTCCCCAGGGAAGAACCCCTTCCGGCCTAACGGCCACCTTCCCCAGGGAAGAACAAGAACCCCTTCCGGCCTAGCGGCCACCTTCCCCAGGGAAGAACCCCTTCCGGCCTAGCGGCCACCTTCCCCAGGGAAGAACCCCTTCCGGCCTAGCGGCCACCTTCCCCAGGGAAGGATAGTGGGTTTATTGGGTGGCGTCGGAGAGATCGACGATATCGAGCCAGCTTTCAAGGGCATCCCAGCCGAGGCCTTTACGAATAAGGGTTGGTTGGCGATCGCAAAAGTCGAGAATTGTAGAGGTCTTGGTGCCGGGTTCGCTGTCACTATCGATGATGATATCGACAAGGGGTTCTAGGGCATCGAACAGGCGCGCTTTTTCGAGGCCGAGGGTAAAGGGTTCACCGTCTTCGTCTGGCAGGTGGGCAGAGGTAGAAACAATCGGATTGCCGAGGGCCTGGAGTAAACCCTGGCAAATGGCGTGATCGGGGACGCGGATCCCGGTGCTGCGGCGTTTGGGGCTCATCACTAGCTTCGGCACCTGTTTTGTGGCAGGCAGTAAGAAAGTGTAGGGGCCAGGAATTGCCCGTTTCATAATCCGGTAGGCTTCGTCACTGACCAGGGCATATTCAGAAATATTCGACAGGGACGAGCAGAGGAAAGTGAGGGGTTTATCGTTGGCGAGGCGCTTCAGTTGGCGCACTTTTTGCACGGCTTGCTTTGCGGTGAGATCACAACCAATGGCGTACACTGTATCTGTTGGATATAACATCACGGCCCCGGCCCGGAGTTGTTGGGCGATCGCCTCTAAATCCCGTTGCTGGGGATTTTTGGGGTGGAGAGAATAATAATTAGCCATTGTTTTTGTCGCTATGAAAAAAATTGCCTATCTTGAATGCCCGACGGGAATTGCAGGGGATATGTGTCTCGGTGCATTGGTAGATGGGGGCGTACCGCTGGAATACCTCAAAAATCAGCTAAATCGCTTGGGAATTGCCGCTGAATACGATCTTCGGGCGGAAATGGTGATTCGTCAAGGACAGCGGGCGACAAAGGTCTTTGTGGATCTCAAAACTGAGTCCGCTCACCATGATCATTCCCATTCCCAGGAGCATGGCCATCACCCAGATCACCACCATCACCATGGCCATGCACCCCACCGTCATTTGCCAGAAATTCAAGCCATGATTAAAGGGGCTGGCTTACCAGAGCGGGTTGAGCGCTGGAGTTTGGCAATTTTTCAGAATTTGGCGATCGCCGAAGCAACGGTGCACGGCACAACCCCAGAGCAAGTACATTTTCACGAAGTCGGCGCGACCGATGCCCTCGTGGATATTGTGGGCACTTGTTTGGGTCTCGATTGGCTGGAGATTGATGAATTGTATTGTGCGCCCATGCCCACCGGTGGCGGCACAGTGAAAGCAGCCCACGGCATTTTGCCCGTACCTGTACCAGCAGTGCTTCAACTCTGGCAACAACGCCAAGTTCCGGTCTATAGCAATGGCATCGAAAAAGAATTAGTCACCCCCACTGGCGCGGCGATCGCCACCACGTTAGCGACGGAATTTTGTCGGCCACCAGCCATGACCCTCGAAAAAATTGCCCTCGGTTCCGGCACCATTGATTTACCTTTACCCAATCTGTTGCGGCTCTGGATCGGTCACCAGCCAGAAACGCCTCACCTGGAAACTGTCGTTACCCTGGAAACCCAAATTGATGATCTCAATCCCCAGGCGATCGCCTATGCCTGCGAAAAATTACAAGCGGCTGGGGCCTTAGACGTTTTCACCCAGGGGATCACGATGAAGAAAAATCGGCTGGGTACTCTCTTAACGGTGATTTGTCCCGTTGCGTTGGTTGAGATTTGCGAAGAAATTTTGTTTATCGAAACCAGTACCCTCGGCATCCGTCGCCAAACCCAAACCCGGTCAATTCTCCAGCGGCGCTTTGCAACCGTTGCCACCCCGGCCGGAGATATTCAACTGAAAATCGGCTACCGGGGCGACAAAATTTATAACGTCCAACCGGAATACGAAGACGTTAAGGCGATCGCCCAACACACCGGGAAATCCTGGCAGGCGATCGCCCAACACACCCTTTGTCAATTCCATAAAGACATCGAGCAAGCTTAACCCTAAAAAAGCTGGCAACGTCGCCTTTAGAGGTCATTTATAAAGTTAATAAATCCCTAGATTGGCCCCCTAAATCCCCTCACTAAAGCTCCGGCAAGCTGGGGGACTTTGACCCACTGATTTGCCTAAAAATCTCCCCCAAACTGGGGGGCCGGGGGGCTTTATAAACAGGCTCTTAGGTCTTGCGAATATTTAAGAAACGTTGGTATTTCTGATAGAGGGGCAAACCAGGGAAATCCTGCTTAAAGATATCTGGTACATCATAGTCACTGGCAGGATAAGCATCTTTGATGTTTTGCAACTCTCCAGCAATTTGCTCCCACTTTCTGAGATCCCCCAGGAGAGCCTTAAACTCAGCCCCTGCATTTTTATTACGGTAGTTCAAGGCCAGGAAGTGAAACACTTTGACGTGGCCCAAAAGGTTATTTTGATTCCTCGGCATCCCCATCGCCGAACACAGAGTATAAACAGTTTCCTCGATCTCCAAAACCCGCTGCTCCAAAACCTCTAGGTTCGTACCAATCGGCTGGGTTAACACTTCCTGGGCTAGTTTGAAGGTTGACAATAGTAGAGAATAGCGTGATTTCAAGTTTCTCAAAATATTCAGCAACTTCACACCACTTTTATAGCGGCTGACCTCTTTAATCGCCAAAATATAGTTTTTAGTAACCCGCAAGCCCTCATCTGTCTTAAATTCCTTGAGGAAAGGGGTGACCTTCGCTTTCATTTCCAGGACAATCTCGGTGCTGTCTGTGTTGTTGTCCAAAATATCGGCGATCGCCTCGTAGACCTTAAGCTGAGTTGGGCTGCGATACAGAAATTCGGTCTCATTAATCAACACAAAACTTTCGAGGGAAAATAACATCACCTCAAACAAATCAATCGTATTCTTGAGATTTTTAAAGGTGCCCATGTTCAGATCGATTAAAATCCGAATCCGAAAGAAATCAAGAAATTCCTGATTGCCAAATTTTCGATTTTCTAAGCCCTGGAGGGTGATTGCCTTCGTTTCAAGCTGCTTCCAAAGCTGCCCATAGCGATCAAGAAAATAAGGGGGAACCGCAGGCTTCGCAAAATAATTTGTGACCTTCTCCACCAAGCTCTTGTTGCCAAAAATTGGCTTCTTCCAAAAAGAATCGGCGGTTTTTTCTTCCGTCGATGGAGACTCTGGGGTCGTAGTCGTCTGATTCGGCGAGCCTTGGGGGATGGGGGATATTTTGAGGTCAAAGTGAGCCTGGAGTACATTAAACTCCGCCTGGGTAAGCTGACCTTCTTTGACTAAAGAGAGTAGACGCTCTAATTGTGATGCGTTATTGATGGGCATGCTTTCCTCACTGATTGAATCAAATAACCCCAGCGCTACCCTGTAGTGTATCTCTCCCCTGGGGTTTGTTACATCGCGTTGTTGATCTTTTACGGAGCCGCCAAAAAATCACCAAAATAATTTTTCCGTTGAGCAAGGCTCCCACCTAAGACAACAAATGTCCCACCAACGGCCCAAAGCTAGGCGTCCAACATTGCGTATCGCCATAAATCCCTAGAAACGAATTTGGCTAGAGTGGATCATCCCCATGCCACCGCAGACATCGGTATAAAACCAATTTCCCTGGTTGCCGTAGAGGTTGATGGTTTGGCGCGATCGCACTGTGCACAAAATTGGCCCATTGGGATAGGTTCGCACATTAGAAGGGGGAGCAAAGACAAAGGCGGTATCGTTTGCACCTGTATTACCGGGGTTGCCATCACAGACAAAGTTCAACATATTTTGCGTGGCTGTGGATCTGGGGCTATGGGTCACCCCATCATGGAAGCTCGTCCAGGTATTATCCCAACAATGGGCCTGGGCATTAATTTTCATTTGGCCGAGGTAGTAAGTGAAGTTAACACTGCGTTCACTGGCTCGACGGATAGAACAGCGATCCACGTTGACACTCGCGCCAGTCACTGCTTGACCCATGTAGACATTGCAGGATTGGGCATTGAGATTTTTTTGAGGGCCTAGGGCTGTGGCCAGGACTAAGCCGAGGGGCACCAGCAACAGACTCAGGGTTTGATGCATTGTAGGGCGTAACATATCAGTTACCTCCACCATCGAAAAGTGATGTAGGGCTAATCATATTGTCGCTATTTTTCCCCGCAACAACGGCTTATTTTTATAAAAAGTAATGACCAATGGCTTGCAAGATTTAATTTTTTCTTTATTTTTTTACTCGGCTCGACTTGAAAACTATTCAATAGGAGAGTCACCTCTAGGGGCTTGGGATTTGAACCTCAAACGAAAAATTTCCTTTTAGAAACCAAAGCTTGAATTTATGGGGTTGAGGGGTGATCCCCTGCATTTAGGGATTACTTGACTCTTTTTAGAGGTTATCTGAGAAGTATCAAATGTTGTCAAGTCGTCCGCCGAATCACGCAATTTGGGGAACTTTTTTTAACCAAAAACCGAGGTGATCTCCCCCCAACTAGGGGGCAAAGTAGACTTTTTAAGCATCCGCTTAGAGATTGATAACTTCGGAGGAAAATAGCAAATCTTAGGCCGTGTTTTAAACGCTTCTCAATTGAGATTTTGTGGCTAATTTATATTAAGGCTAAAGGGAATTTTCTCAAAAGCAATCTATCAAATATTCTTTCATTGGTAAACTTTGGGAACAATTTTTTCAATAAAAAGGGACTTGGTTATGTGATTAGATCGCCAGATAATTCTTGATTAGTGTGGCAGTGGCCCAGCTCTGGTGCGTTTGTACATGGGAGAAGCAAGGCGATCGCCGACGGAATATGGTTAACGGCAAAACGAGCCTTGCCCCGCTGCGAAAACAGGTTTGACCGATAAACTAATAGGTAGTGGTACTGTACTTCTTGGAATCTCAAAATGTTTCAGCAAATGCAGCTGCGTAGACACGCCCGAAAAAATATGTTGCCCCGATCGGTCTGGCGATGAAACGTTTTTTGCGATTTTTTTTATTTCTCAATCACCGAACGCTGTATTGGACAATCCGCCAGGCGTTGCGGCGACGACTGCTGGGGCTTTCGGCAGAGATTGCTTTTAATGTGATGCTGTCTTTGTTCCCCACGATCATCATGGCATTGACGGCCCTGGGGTTATTTACGGCTACCCTAGATAATCAAACAATTTTGCAGTTGGCCAGCTATTACGAAGATGTAATGCCGGTGTCGGTGTGGACGCTCCTGCGGGAGTTCGCAGCGGAAATTAGTAAAACCCCCAGTAAAAGTTTATTTTCAGTGAGTTTTGTGGCGACGATCTGGGTCTCGTCTGGGGCGCTGAGTGCGGCGATGAATGCCCTCGATCAAATCCATGAAATCCCCCCGGAACAACGGCGTCCTTTCTGGAAAGCTAAGTTGATGTCGATTTTTATCACCCTGGGGGCGATCGCCCTGTTGATTTTCGCCTCATTCCTGGTGCTGGTGGGCGATAGCGTGATTAAAGTGGGGCTAGATTTGATTGTGCGTTTACCCGTGGATACGACGGGGGTCAATGTCCTGGTCACCCTCTGGCGATTGCTGAGTTTCCCCTTAGCGTTGGGGTTAGGGACGGGCATCATTGCGATGGTGGTTAATATTCTGACGAGTCCCCCTGATCGGCGTCACCCCCTGCGCAAACTCAAACAAATGTCCTTTGGCTTGGCGATCGCCCTTGTTGCTTTTTTTGCTCTGTGTTTTTCGATTCTCTTTATCCAAAATCTAATCGTCGATATGGAGATCAATTACGATCTGGCAAATTTGTTGGTCATTCTCTGGCGTTTCTTGAGTTTGCCCGTTGCCTTGGCGATCGTTTCCATTGCCTTTGCCTTTATCTACAGCATGGGTTCTAGTCGTCTGATTAAAGGGATGCCCATTCTCCCCGGTGCCGTTTTAGGGGCCGTTTCCTGGGCGATTATCTCTTCTTTATTTCGCCTCTATGTTGCCAACTTTGGCCAATATAACCGTGTCTATGGCGCTGTGGGGACGGCGATTATCCTGATGCTCTGGCTCCAACTCAGTGCCCTGGTGATGCTCCTAGGGGATCAGCTCAATGTCGTCATCGGCGAAGCCATGCTGGCGGATGCTCTCAAACGTGGAGATCGCCAACTCAACAAAAATCCCCCACTGCCAGAGGAAGCACCAGGGGAAATTTAATTAGCTTTTTAGGTTTAGGACGTCAGTACGCAAGAAAACTAGACAACGGTGGCCGTGGCTAGCTCCTGTTTCAGGATTTCGACCTTGTCCAAACGCTCCCAGGGAAGATCCAAGTCTGTCCGGCCAAAATGCCCATAGGCGGCCACATCCTGATAAAAACGCCCATCACGTTGGCTCGGTAAATTGCGCAGATCAAAGGCCTGGATAATCCCCGCCGGACGCAGTTCAAAATGTTTCTGCACCACTTCCAGCAACCGATCCTCATCTACCGTGCAAGTGCCAAAGGTCTCGATCATCACACTGACTGGACGGGCAACCCCAATCGCATAACTCACCTGCACCTCGCATTTTTCCGCCAGGCCCGCCGCGACGATATTCTTCGCCACATAACGGCAAGCATAGGAAGCACTGCGGTCTACCTTAGTGGGATCTTTGCCAGAGAAAGCACCACCCCCGTGGCGGGAATAGCCACCGTAGGTATCGATGATAATCTTGCGGCCCGTCAAACCAGAATCCCCCTGGGGGCCACCAATGACAAACTTGCCAGTAGGATTCACGAGGAATTTCGTACTGTCACTTAAACCTACCGTTGCGCCGGCAAAAACGGGTTTAACAACTTTTTCTAAAAGATCCGCCTTGATCTTGGTTTGGATCTCCGTGTTGTCTGTCAGTTCCCCAATGGTCTCTGTGTGCTGGGTCGAAATCAAAATCGTATCGATCCCCACGGGTTTGCCGTCCTCGTAGATCACCGTGACTTGGGTTTTACCGTCGGGGCCGAGGTAGGGCAGTTCACCGTTTTTGCGCACTTGGCTCAATTTCAAAGACAGACGATGGGCCAAGCTAATGGGGAGGGGCATTAATTCGGGTGTCTCGTTGCAGGCATAGCCAAACATTAACCCTTGGTCTCCGGCACCAATTTCGTCGAGTTCGTCGTCACTGAGTTGATGCCGTTGCTCCTGGGCGCTAGTTACCCCCTGGGCGATGTCGGGGGACTGTTCATCCAGGGCAATCAACACAGAACAGCTATTGGCAGAAAAGCCGTTGTCCGCATTGGTATAGCCAATTTCTTCAATTTTCTGGCGAGCCACCTGGATAAAATTCACATTCGCTTGGGTTGTTAATTCACCCGTAATCAGCACCAAACCGGTATTGGTTACAACTTCAGCAGCAACACGGCTAGTGGGATCAGCAGCCAACACCGCGTCTAAAATTGCGTCGGAGATTTGGTCACAAATTTTATCGGGATGTCCCTCGGTGACGGATTCGGAGGTAAAGAGATAACGACGAGACAATGTTGTATATCCTCTTGAGTTTAGAAAGTGGACAAGCGGGGTAGTGGCTTTTTATTTTATCTGGTTGAGTTCCTTTCTCTTTCGCAATTCGGGAGTTTCTGCTGGGCGACCGCCGATTTTTTTTCACTCTACACCTTAGCCATGACGCCGTTGGTGCCAGTGCCAAGCGTGTTGCAAGATGGTTTCGAGGTCGGCGTATTGGGGTTGCCAACCCAAGATCGTGCGGGCTTTGGCGCTGCTCCCTACAAGGCTGGGAGGATCACCGGGGCGGCGGTCGGTGGCGATCGCCTTAATATTTCGGCCAGTAATTTTCCGGGCCGCTTCAATCACCTCTTTTACCGAAAACCCATTACCATTGCCGAGGTTAAAAGCATCGGTAGCGCCCCCTTGCAGTAGATATTCCAGGCCAAGCACATGGGCATCGGCGAGGTCACTGACATGGATATAGTCGCGGATGCAAGTACCGTCGGGGGTAGGGTAATCGGTGCCAAAAATTGAAATACTGTCTCGTTTACCAAGGGCTGCAAAGAGTACCAGGGGAATCAAGTGGGTTTCGGGATTGTGGTCTTCTCCGAGGTTGCCCTCTGGGTCTGCCCCGGCGGCGTTGAAATAACGGAACATCACTGACCGCAGCCCATAGGCTCGGTCAAAATCCCAGAGCATTTTTTCCACCATCAGCTTGCTCATGCCGTAGGGGTTGATCGGGTTTTGGGGATGAGCTTCGGGGATGGGAATTTCGCTTGGTTCACCGTAGGTGGCACAGGTGGAAGAAAAGACAAACTGCTTGACTCCCGCTGCTATCATCGCCTCCAGGAGTGTTAAAGTCCCGACCAAGTTATTGCGATAGTATTTGGCGGGCGCTGTGACCGATTCTCCCACATAAGCATAGGCGGCAAAGTGCATCACCGCATCGATTTTGTGGTCTGCAAATATTTGATCTAACAAAGGGCGATCGCCCGTGTCTCCGACGATCAATTCCGTTTTGAGCACCGACGCCACCAGATCCCGGTGCCCATAAACCAAGTTATCCAGCACGATCACCCGATAACCGCGCCGCTGGAGGCTTAAAACTGCCTGGGAGCCAATGTAACCCGCTCCCCCCGTGACTAATACTGTTTTTTCTGCCATGGCTGTTCCCCTGTTGTGCTCCGAATAACCACTAGAACATTAATGGAAATATCAAGACTTTTCTAGAATTTAGACACCTTCCCATGGAGCCAATTTACCAGCAACGTCGGGCAATTTTTCATAAACCAACGCCAGGCTAAAATCCGAAAAATAGGCTTAGAAAATCGAGCAATATATTTCGCCAAGCGATTAAGGGGGCGACGGCGGACTTTTTTGTTGATGAGATTAACCGAGCCAATATCGTAGAGGCATTCTAAAACCAGTTTGACTGTGGTCTCTTCTCGCAAAAACATGGTTTCAATGAGCAGCAACATATCCTGGAGGCGTTTCTCTTCAAATTCTTGTTCCTGGGCGGTTTTTGTGAGGGGGGCTGTAACCTCGGATTGGACAGTAATTGGGGCTTTGGACATGGGCAGATCACAATGGGCGCATTGAAAACATCATAGTGGGAGTTTAGGGGCCCTGTACAAATCAAAACTTTGGCCCACTGCGTGATATTCTGAGAGAAATTATTTCTGTTCCTTTTTTGCCAGCCACTGTCTATGTCTTCGCCTTCTTTTGATTCCGGACGGGAGCTTGATGCTCAGGACATCGTTACCCTCACCGATGCCATGGGGCGATCGCTAGATTGTTATGTTGAGAATGAAATTACCCAGGATGGCACTGAGTACTATTTCCTGATGCCGGTAGACCAGCCGGTGGTAATCCTCGCTTGGGACGAAGATGAAGCCGAGGAGAGCGATTTACCGGAAACGGAACTGGTTGAAGATCCAGAGGAGCTCGCAGAAATTTTCCCCGATGCGAAGGCCGTTTTGGCAGAACATGATTTGATCTTGCAGGATACGGCCCATGTGATGACCGTCCGTGGCGAATTGCCCCCCCTAGAGGAAGATAAAATTCTTTCCCTAGAAATTGAAGATGATAATTTCGAAGACGAGGATCTAGAAGCTGAAGAATTACAGGAACTGGCGCGGTTCTACCACCTCGATCAACTGTATAGCATCTACACGCCCCTAGAGCCGATTCCCATTTTTGTGAAGGTGACCGAGGATGAAGAAATGGAGATCCTCGAACCAGGGGATCCGATGATCCAAAGTTTAGTTGATACGCTCCTGCTCCAAGATGCCGATGCCGACTAATGCGTCCCCAAAAACGCAACCCTTATCACGTCGGAAACAGGGTTTTCCTTGGTTTTCTGGGATTCTGACCCTGACAGTGGCGATCGCCTTTTGGCAGAGTTGGGCCTGGTGGCGGTGGGCGATCGCCCCTGGTGAAAATGCTGACCAGACGGTGCAACTCGACATTCCGGTTGGTACAGGCGCCGCACAAATTGGCGAAGATTTAGCGACTTTGGGTTTAATCCAATCTCCTAAGGCCTGGCAGATCTGGGTGAAATGGCTCAGGCTCACGGATCGGGGCGGCAGTCTAAAAGCAGGCACCTACCAATTTCCACCGAACCAAGATCTCCCGGCGATCGCCCAGCAAATTTGGTCGGGGGATGTGGTACAGACTAGCGTGACCATCCCCGAAGGTTGGACGATCCAACAGATGGCCAACCGTTTTGAGGCATTGGGTTTTTTCCCCGCCACGGAATTTATTGCGGCGACCCAGACCATTCCTCGTGAGCAATTTCCCTGGTTGCCAGAAGATTTAACGTCTTTGGAAGGCTTTTTATTTCCCGACACCTATTTTCTCGATAACGCCCAGCCTAGCCCCCCAGCGATCATTGAGCAGATGTTGGGCCAATTTGAAGCGGTGGTTTTGCCCCTCTACGATGCGGAAACAGTGCCTTTGGATTTGTCCCTCGCGGAATGGGTAACCCTGGCGAGCATTGTAGAAAAAGAGGCGGTAATCCCTGAGGAGCGGCCTTTAATTGCTGGAGTATTTGTCAATCGCCTGGAACAGGGGATGCGCCTAGAAACAGACCCGACGGTGGAATATGGCCTGGGCATTCGCCAAACGAAGGAACAACCCCTTACCCTCGAGCAGGTGCGCACCCCCAACCCCTACAACACCTATCTCAATGAAGGTCTACCACCAGGGGCGATCGCCTCACCGGGGTTAGCCAGTTTTCGCGCCACATCCAAGCCTGAAGCGACGGACTTTTTATTTTTTGTGGCCAATTACGATGGCACCCATGTTTTCAGTGAAACCCTCGCCGAGCATGAAGCCGCTACCCAACGCATCCGCGCCGCCATCGACGGTGAGACAGAATAGTTACGCCTGACCATGACGAGCTTGGTGCCCCAGTTAACCGCCGACGGTTCCTACACCTTTTTTTCTGAGGAATTTCAGGAGCATTTCCACTCCCAGGTGGGGGCGAAACGGGAGGCCGAGGAAAAATTTCTCAGACCCTGCCGGATCACTGAACTTGCCCAACGACCCCAACTCCGACTTTTGGATATTTGCTATGGCTTGGGTCACAATACCGCCGCGGCTCTCACGGAAATTTGGCGGATCAATCCTCACTGTCGCGTGACATTATTTGCCCTCGAAAGAGACCAGGCGATCGCCCTTGATAGCATTCAGCAAAATGTTCTGGCTGCCTATCCCGAAACAGTGGTTTCCCTACTCCGGGAACTGGGCGAAACGCTTCAAGTTGAAACAAGCCGATTAAAAGCTCAATTACTCACAGGAGATGCACGGCAGACTATCCAACGGGTGATCGATGTAAATTTCCAGGCCGATGCCATTTTTCTTGATCCCTTTTCGCCTCCTAAATGTCCCCAACTCTGGACAGTGGAATTTTTGGGTTTAGTGGCCCAATGCCTTACCCCAAGCGGTTATCTGGCGACCTATTCCTGTGCGGCGGCGGTTCGGGTGGCCCTCCAGGCAGCAGGTTTGCAGCTCGGAAAAACTCCCGGTGTGGGTCGCAAATCTCCCGGAACCCTCGCGCGGTTTATCCCCGATAATCTCATCCCCCTTTCCCAACAGGAGCAGGAGCATCTTCTGACCAATGCGGCGATCGCCTACCGAGATCCGACCCTCCAGGACGATGCGGCCACGATTTTGCAACGGCGGCGGGACGAACAACAATCCAGCCAGCGGGAATCCACGAGTCACTGGAAAAAACGCTGGTTAGCCCTCAATTCAACTGCGCCCGGAAGCGATGCACACTAACCGACAACAGAATGATCGCAAACCCTAGCAATGCCAAAATATTCGGCCACAGGGAGTCAATCGCCACACCTTTGAGAATTAAACTGCGGGCGATCGCCACATAATGGCGCAGCGGGTCAAACCACGAGAGAATCTGGAAAAATTTCGGCATACTCTCAATCGGGGCGATCGCCCCAGAAAGTTGGATAATCGGTGCATTAAAAAAGAACGAAGTAAGCACCACTTGCTGCTGGGTACGGGATAGGGTGGCGAGTAAAATCCCTAAACCAATACTCACAAACACATACAGTCCAGAAAGGGAATAGAAAATTAAAAAATTGCCCCGAAACGGTAAATTGAAAATAAACTTTCCCATACCGCAAGCAATCAAAACATCACCCATCAAAAGGATAAACAACGGCACGATTTTCGCCAATAAAATTTCCCAGCCCGATGCTGGAGTCATGAGTAATTGCTCTAATGTCCCCACATCTTTTTCCCGAATGACCGTGACCGAAGAAATGAGAGATCCCGTTAAAGTCAGCACTAAACCGATCACCCCCGGCACAAAAAACCAGCTACTAATTAAACCCGGATTATAAAGAAAACGGCTTTGGGTTTCGACGGGAGGCGTTTTAAAAATAGGATTTTGTTGGCGGGTATATTGATTCACAATTTGATTGATATAACCGTTTGTAATGCCAGCGGTATTAGCATCGACTCCATCAATAAAAACTTGTACTTCCGTCGAATTGCCTTGGTTTAAATCTCGATCAAGGTTGGGCGGAATAATTAATCCGGCGGTTAATTTTCCATTGCGTACCTGCTCCTGTAACTGGGCTTCATTTTTAGGGATTGACTCAATTTGAAAGATGTCATTTTCCGTCAAGGCAGAAACAAATTCACGACTTTGGACAGAGTTGGCGTAATCAATTAACCCTAAACTGAGGTGATCGACATTGGGACTGAGGGCTAAACCAAAAACTAATAATTGAATCGTCGGCGGAAAAATCAGGAGAAAAATAGATTGGCGATTCTTCAAAATTTGTCGGATTTCTTTGAGGGTCAATGCCCAAAATCGACTATCAAAAAAGCGATATAGAAAATTAATTTTCATAACTTCATTTTTCACTCCGACAACTGCATTTTTTCCATGATTTTTGTAGCGGCTTTAAAGAGAAGTAAACCAATCACGCCGACAACAATGGGTACATACCAAATACTGCTCCAACCACTGCCCCGCACAAAGGCATCTCTCGTGAGCAAAATGTAATAGCGGGCGGGAATAATGTTGGCAATTAAAGAGAGGGGAAAGGGAATATTTTCTAAGCGGTAAATAAAGCCAGAGAGCAAAAATGAGGTCAAAAATCCGGCGATCGCCGTGCCTTGGACTGCGGCATTTTGGTTTCCGCCCCGTGCGCCGATAAATAACCCGAAGGACACCGCCGCTGCGAGGTAAATAGCTGTGCCAATAATTAATGGGAGGGGACTGGTTTGGAGTCGGATATGGAACAAGACAAAGGAGATGGTCATCACCACGAGGGTTTCGGCGATCGCCACCAGCCAGTAGGCTAACCCCTTACCCAACAGCCATTCCGTAGCACTGAGGTCGGAAGCGTAGACCTGAATTGCGGTTCCCTGTTCCTTTTCCCGCACCACGGCGATCGCCGCCAGCATCGAGGGGAATACCCAAAACACCACCCCAAAAATCCCCGGCACAATATACAGGGCTTCCTCACGACCGGGATTAAACCAAATCCGCACCCTAGCCTGAATTCCCTCGGGACGTTGGGCATTGGGTAGGCTTTGGATAAAAAAGTTAGTCACCGCCCGCACACTGTTTTGGATCACCCGCGCATTATTCACATCCGTGCCATCGATCAGGGCTTGTACCTTGGCATTCCCCGCTGCGACATCTTCAGCAAAGGTTGGGGGAATGACGATGGTCGCTTTGGCTGTGCCTCGATCCAGAGAAGATAAGGGCAAACTGTCGACCAATGGGGTCGGAATAAATTGATTGGTGGCAAAAAGTCGTTCCACATAGCTGCGACTGAGGGGCGAATTGTCGAAATCCTGCACTGCGAGGGGAATATTTTTCGTTTCCAACCGAATCGCGTAGCCATAAATTAACAACATTCCCAAGGGCAGCACCAACGCCAAGGCAACGGTCAGGCGATCGCGGCTAAATTGCGCCAGTTCCTTTTTCGCTTGGGACAACACACGTTTGAGGCTCATGGTTTAGCGTACATCCTCCGCCCGTTGGACTGTACCGATAAAAGAATCTTCGAGGGTAAAGGGAATGGTGCGTTGACTGTAAATTTCAATCCCCTCCCGCTGTAAAGTTTGCTGAATAAACGCTAATTCTTGGGCTGGATGATCTAAAACCAGGTGGAGGCGATCGCCAAAAATCGACACCCGCCAATGATCCAAATTTTCCTTGAGCAAATCCGAGGCCCGTTGAAGCCGATTCGTACAAAACTCGATCAATTCCCCCGGTTGCGCCGCCTTAATTTCCGTGGGGGAACCCTGGGCCACAATTTCCCCCGCCACCATAAATGCCATCCGATTACAGTTTTCCGCCTCCTCTAAATAGTGGGTCGTAACGAGGATCGCCGTCCCCTGCCGCGCAAAATCCCGAATTAGTCGCCAAAACTGCCGCCGCGCCACCGGATCGACCCCCGAAGTCGGTTCATCGAGAAATAAAATGTCCGGTTCGTGCATCACCGAGGCACCAAAGGCGACCCGCTGTTTCCAACCCCCCGGTAAACTGCCCGTGGTAATTTTTTCCCGACCGAGCAACCCACACGTTTCCAACACCCAGGCGATTTTTTCCCGCCGTAATTTGCGCGGAATGCCATACACTCCACAGTAAAACTCTAGATTTTGCTGAATCGTTAAATCGTCGTAGAGAGTGAATTTTTGACTCATGTACCCAAGGCGCGATCGCACTTCCGAACGATGGAGATTTTCCGTTTCCCCCGCCAGTGCCATCACCCCCGCCGTCGCCGGGAGTAGGCCACAGATCATTTTAATCGTGGTGGTTTTGCCCGCACCGTTTGCGCCAAGGAGTCCATAAATTTCGCCGTAGTGGACATCGAAGGTGACATTTTTCACTGCCTGAAATTCCCCAAAGGTTTTTTGCAGTCGTTGGGCAGAAATGGCGATTTTTGGGGCTTTTGGCTTTAAATCTCCCCGTTTGCGGTAATAGGGAAACGCTTTGTACACCGGATCCGCCCCTTGCTGGCGCAGATGGTTCACAAAGACATTTTCGAGGGTTGGTTCATTTGTCTCTAAGCTTTGTACCTGAATGTTTGCAGCGGCTAGGGTTTGCGTAATGTCCTGCTGGGCTTGGTTAATATCGGCGGTCAAAATATCGAGGCGATCGCCAAAGGATTGCACATCGAGCACCGTTTTGGGGGGCTGATTGCGTAACAATTCCTCCGCTGCCGCCAGAGCATTCGCTCGCAATTCCAAGCGATGTAAGCCTAAATCCTGCTGCAACTCCCCCAACGTACCCAGCTGCTGAATTTCCCCGTCATAAATCAGGGCGATGCGATGACAGCGTTCCGCCTCATCCAGATAGGGCGTTGCCGTGACAATGGTTACCCCCTGCGCCGCAATTCCCGCCAGCAAATCCCAAAATTCCCGCCGTGACACCGGATCGACCCCCGTCGTCGGTTCATCGAGCAATAAAATTTTCGGCTGGGCAATCAACGCACAACATAATGCTAGTTTCTGTTTCATCCCCCCCGACAACTGCCGCGCCAAACGATCGGGAAATTGATCCAGATTCATTAACTGCAGTAAATGACGGTGGCGATCGCCAAATATCTGCTCTGGCACATTGCGCAAACCCGCCACATAGCGCAAATTTTCCAAAATACTCAAATCCAGATACAACGAAAACTGTTGCGTCAGATAACCCACCTCCAAACGGGATTCCTGCGGCGTTTTACCAAGCATTGTTACTGAGCCAGCCGTTGCCCCCATCACCCCCGCCAAAATCTGAAACGTCGAAGTTTTGCCCGCCCCATCGGGGCCAATCAACCCAAAAATCTCCCCCGCCTTCACCGAAAAATCCAGCCCCCGCACCGCCTGTACCGCGCCGTAATCTTTCCGCAGTCCCGCCACCTGAATTGTGGTTGCCCCGTGGCGTAAGCCATTCTCAAAAGTATTTTTATGGTTGATTGCCGTTGCTGCCATCATGCCCCTTTAGCGTCGTGCTTTTTTCGTTGCCGCCGCTTCCTGCGTCAAAATCGTCGCATCCGCAGGCATCCCCGGTTTCGCCAAACCCGCTTCATTTTCAACTTGCAACTTCAACCCAAACACTTGCGTCACCCGATCATCCCGAAAATAAATATTTTCCGGCGTAAAGGAAGCCTCCGTATCGATCGCCGTCACAGTGGCATTTAAAGGCTCCTCCGGTGCAGAGTCCAAAAATACCGCCGCCTCCTGCCCAATGTGAATCGCCCCCACCTCTTTTTCGGGAATAAAACCCCGCAGATACACCTCCCCCAAATTCACTAGGGTTAACAACGTTTTTCCCGTTGCCACCACTTCCCCCGGTTCGGCGGTGCGGGTTAAGACCACCCCATCGATGGGACTGACCAATTCTAAATCCTTGAGTTTTGCCGCAATTTCGTTGTAATTGGCTTGGGCATTTTGCACTTGGGCTTGGGCGGCACTGAGTTGGGATTGGGCTTGGGCGAGTTGGGTTTGGAGCCGTTGCACTTGGACGGCGCGAATATCTGGATTAAATTGGCTGGCTTGGGTTTGGGTGAGATTGCCTTCGGCGGTTTTCACCTGTTCAGCGGCGGCGGCAACCACGGCACGGCGGGCATCAAGGTTTTCCTTCGTCGATAAATATTGGGTTTGCGCTTGTTCCAATCGCTGCTTGGAAACCACACCGGAATCGTATAGGCTTTGAAAGCGATCGCCATCGGCTTTGGCAAGGGCGAGTTCGGCTTCCAGTTGTTTCACCTGCGCTTGGGCTTGGGCGAGTTGGGCTTTGGCGGCGGCAACATTCGCTTGGGCCGCATTGACCCGTCCGGCGGTGTCACCCTGGGCCTGCTGTTGGGTTAGCTGGGCTTCGGTGATCTGATTTTCGATGACGGTGATTTGCAGTTGGGCTTGGTTTACCTGCTGTTGGGCGGCGTTAATCCGAGCCTGTGCCCCATCTAAGGAAGCCCGTAATTCTGCACTGTCAAGGGTGACAAGGACTTGACCCTTTGTAACCCTGTCTCCCTCCCGTACGGCGATCGCCTCGATTTTTCCACCAACCTTCGCACCAACATCCGTTTCATAGCCTTCGATTCTGCCGCTGAGTTCAAGGCCTTGGGTGGGTTCTGGACGCAGAAAATAATTCACCAGACCAACGCCCAATCCTCCCACCAATACAATCGGCAGCACAATCTTGAGGATTTTTGGCATGCTATTTTTTTGAGTCATTGTGGCGGCAGTTATCCCATTCCCAACAGGCGTTAGCGGTTGCACCAACTACCTTTCATTATGGAAGCGATGCTGGGAGGGATGGCTGAGTTCGTAGTATTTCGACAAACAGATACCAGAAACTTTTGTTTCTAATGCATGACATTCAGTCAAGTATTCCTACATAAAAATTAATATCTTGTTAAGATCAAAGCGGCACTCACACAATAGGCAAATAACATGACTCAAGGTTTTAGCTACACTCCCACAACCACTGATATTCCCGTAGTCTTCCAAGACAGCTTCGTCAATGCAACAATCTCTGCGACCCAGGCTTGGTCTTTGTTTTTTACAGGCGGGACTTCAGAGGGTCAACTTGGTAAAAAGCGTGTTACAGGCTGGCTTTGGAACTACTTCTTATTCGGGGTTATTTTTGCTTCGATCGCTGAAATTACTATTTTCAACGGCTTCTAAAACCGTGACATCTTCAAGGCAAAACATCCTGTCTTAGGTTATCTGTTTTGTTAAGCGGCTACAGGCTGCTTTTTTTGTCATTGCGTGGGTCATGTTCGCATAAAACACGGTCTAGTCCTTCCAATTGACTGCAATCGATCGTGCCGTTCCCAGCATTCCCGGAAGAACTGGTGATCGCAACCCCTTTGAGCAGCGACATTCCCTTAAATCCCGATTGCTGATTATTCGCCCAACTGCTCGGGTGACTATCGCCAATGGTATAGTTGCCTGCTTTTAAGATGACATTCGGACGCACAATCCAATAGGCATTCGGCACTCCCCCTTGACCCGGTTGGGTTGTCGCTTGCCAGGGGCCATAGGTTGTACCATCCTGATGAGTCAGCCACATCGTTCCTGGAGTTTGACCCTGGGCATCGTTCCAGTGGTAGTTCATGAAATAAGTCAACCGCGCCGCATTCGGTAAAGAAAACTGTGTGGCACTACTTGGATTATTACGAACACCATAAATATTATTGTTATCAAAAAGCGTCACTTCTTGAAGGGCAACTTCTGGGGTTGCTGTTGGCGCTTGGACAACGGAATTATTTTGACTGAGACTGAGGAGATAGTCCCCTGTTTCGCCGGCTTCATAGCTATTAACAACGATGGTATATTCCCCGGTATCAGGTAGCTTAATGGCTAATGTTTCTTTTTCTCCTTTCCAATTATCATCAATTTGTGCGATGGCTTCTCCCTGGGGATCAACCAAAATCAACAATCCATCAAAAGCTTGGGTTTCTAAGGTGATTTGAATCGTATCTCCAGCTTGAGCTGTAAATAGATGCGCATTGTAAAATGTCCCATCATCAAAAACCTTACTATTTCTTGTTAAGGTGCCTCGCCATTGCCTCGAATTGACTCCCGTTTGGGTCTGGGTCTGGCTCGGTGCAGATGACTCGGTGGCGCTGTTATATTTATTGGCTGACACGATGCAATAAGCGTAGCTGTTGCGGAACGTGTCGGTGTTTCGCACCTGTACCCAACTGGCGGTTCCTTCGACATAGTAGGGCAGCGGGCCTTCGATCATTCGCACTTGGCGCGTTTGGGGGCCAAATTCCAAGAGATAACCCTTGCCTGATCTCAGATCGAAGGGGCCAGCGACTTCCCATATTCCATTATTTTGGGTCCAGTTAGGCCGCATTTCTGAGGTGATCATCGAAAAAATGACATACACAGGCCCAGGATTTTGGGCGCCATCATTGAGAGCTTCTTGGTAGGGCGTCCATTCTAAAGGCCCCTGAAACGGTAAACCATAGTTACCACAGGAAAGAGCCACATCGCCGCCATCCTCTTGGGACGTATTTTGAGAACTAGATTGGCTACAGGGAACTTCCACAAGACGACAGTTGTATTGGTCACAAACTTCCTCAAAACAGCGATTTTCGAGATTATCGAATGGGTTGGCTGCGGTGAGGGTTGCCCCTTGGAACAGCAGTAGGGCCCCTAAAAAAACTGTCCGACCACTAAAATTAGCAACCTGTTGAATATTCATCTTCACTTCCTACCTTAAGAACGAAAACAATAAAACGGAAGCAGCAAGGCCTAGTTGTTTTTCCCGACAGACGGCAAGTTAAGATCAAGTATTTGTGTTGAATTCTGAAAAGTACCGCATCGGTTTAGCTAAACTCTTTGCTGAGCAATGTATGTAGATTCTTTGTTCTAATGCGAAACTAGGGGAACATAGGGGAGATCTCGCCCGTTTGTCGATCCACTTCGTACCAGTTGTAGGTTACGGTACGGCTGGGTTCGCCAGGATTATTGACAACTTCATAGACATGAAAGAGGTAATAGGCGTCGGTCTGCTCGACGACCTCAATATGAGCACTATTTTGGGGCGCCGTCGCCGCCAGTAAGTCTTGCCATTGGGTAATGTCTGGGATCGTCATTACCTGTCGAATGGCGATCGCCTCGGTGATTGGCTGAGATGATGTGGAGGTTTGGGTTGTGCCGTGATATCGAGAAGCTGGGACTAGACAGTAGGCAAAGCTCGTATTGGACCCGCTCATCCAACCCGTGTTTTGGGCCTGTACCCAACTCGCTGTCCCTTCAACGTAGTAGGGCAGAGAGCCTTCGTGCATTTTGATCTGCTGTGGGAGAGTTCCATTAAACTCAAATAAATGATTTCTGCCAGATTTTAGGGTAAAAGGCCCTATTGCTTCCCAGGTTCCGTTGTATTCTGTCCAGTTTGGTCGTATTTCTGGGGTAATCCTTGAGAAAACGACATAAAAATCTCCAGGGTTACGGGCCCCGTTATCCAAAACTGATTGGTAAGCCGTTGCTTCCAAAGGCCCTTCAAAATTTAGATTGTAAGTGCGACAAGAGCTGAGGGATTTTACGGGATTTCCTTGGGATGAGGGTTCAAATTGTCCACATGATGTCCCCGGCAAACAGATCCTTTGGTTTTCATCGAAGGGGTTCGGATTCGCCGCCATGGGCGTTGTCCCCTGCATCACCAATAAAATACCAAGCAAAAAAGCCTGTCCGCCAACATGAACGACCTGTTGAATTTTCATTTGCTTTCCCCCTCCGTTGAGACTGGGGTAAATCGATTTGCTTCCGGGTAACTAATCGGGTGATGATTGGGATAAATTACCTGGGGCTTGGAGAAGGGCTCTTTTGTTGAGATTTAACGAGTTTAATCACTCACTAAATTTATTTTTTAGTTTAACAATTTAATGATTTCTTTTCCCTGGCTCTCCCCTTATTTTCATTGTACCCAAGGAGTTTTAGGGCCATAAATATTGCTTAGGCTTTTATCTTAGAGCTTAATCTCTTGGTCAATAAATATTAACTTATATTGATAATTTTAAATTGAATTCGATAGAGTTTTATCCCCTTAAGCAACAGGGGATAGCGATTATTGCCGACCTTCGGTTTTGCGAATATAGCAGGCTCAGGAGCGGGCGATCGCCAAATCATTGTGGGGAATTTTGATCGCAGTAAGTTCTCAATCTCGGCATGAGTTAGCGAAACATTACTATAGCGGTCTGATTCAAGCGGCAATGGCTACGATGGAAGTAGGCTCCCAGACGTACAACCTGACTCGATAGGTTCTATTTAGTTGTGGCCACAAACCCTTCCTTATCGTCGAAATCCTCAAAATTTTCAGACATTCGGTTCAAACCGTGGCTATCTGGTTTGGGAATCATCGCGGTCGCTGGAATTTGTGTTGTCCTATTTCGCCCAAAACCGATTCCGGTAGAAGTGGTGACCATCCAACCAGGGCCTTTGAAAGTGATGATTATTGAAGAGGGACAAACCTACCTTGAAGATCGCTACCTGGTTTCTACCCCTGTTACGGGTTATGTACCCCGCCTGAGTCTTGAGGTTGGTGATCCGGTGAGCCAGGATCAAGTGATTGCCCAGATCGATCCCCTCGTCTTTGATAATGAGGCGTCGGCAATCTTGGCCCAAATTAATGCCCTCCAAGCTGAAAAAACAGGCGTTGCTACTCTCCGACCCAAAACGGAAAGTTTGACCCAGGCGGCAGCTAATATTAAGGCGGTTGAAGCGGAAATTGCGGCAGATCAGGCGATCGCCACGGAGTTGAGAATTCGTTTAATCCAGGCCCAACAGGAACAGCAACGGGCGGAATTTCTCTATCGCAATGGGGCCATCTCGAAGCAGGCGTTGGAAACGCTAGAACTGAATACCCAGGCGATCGCCCAAAATTTAGAGGTGGAAAAACAAAGAATCAATCAGACTAAGGCTAATCTGCAAGAGGCGATCGCCGCCCGGGAGGAACTGCAGGCGGCCCAACAGGATCCCGATTATTTACTCGAAGTTTATGATGCTCAGATTCGCAGTTTAGAGGCAGAGCTCGCCAGCCGCACCGACCAAGTTCAACGCACCGCAATTAAAGCACCCATCAGTGGTCAAGTGCTGCGTCTCTATCAAAAGAATCACCAATACTTGGAGGCCGGGCAACCCCTGCTGGAGCTTGGCAATTTGCAAAATTTGGCAGTGATGGTGGATGTGCTCTCCAGTGAAGCGACCCAGATTCAACCCGGAAATCCCGTTGAAATTGCGCAATGGGGTGGCGATCGCCTATTAACTGGCCGGGTAAAACGCATTGAACCAGCGGCTTTCACGAAAATTTCTGCCCTCGGCGTCGAAGAACAGCGCGTGAATGTGGTGATTAGCCTCGATGACATTCCCGCCAACCTGGGCGATCAATATCGGGTCGAAACCCAGATCGTGGTTTGGCAAGCGGAAGACGTTTTGCAGGTGCCGCTTAGCGCCTTATTTCGTTGCGATGGGCAATGGTGTGTGTTTCTGGTAGAAGAGGGACAGGCCCAGGCGGTAGCGGTGGAGATTGGTTATAAGACGGAACAAAATGCCCAAGTTACAAATGGTTTAGCCGCCAATGATCAAGTGATCCTTTATCCCTCCGGGGAAGTTCAATCGGGGCGTCGGGTACAGCCCCAGGTAGACCATGCAGCGCCGACAAACTAGAGAGCCATATATGACCGACTCACCCCTTGTTCTTTTTTGGATCCAACACCTTTCCAAGACTTATCACATTGGCGATGTGGCCGTACAAGCCCTCAAAAACGTTGATCTAGAACTATACGAGGGGGAATTTGTCGTGCTGTTGGGGGCTTCGGGGAGCGGCAAATCAACCCTGCTCAATATTTTGGGGGGCTTAGATGTTCCGAGTGCGGGCGAAATCTTTTTTCGGGGCAAAAATCTCACCACCGCCAATGAAGCGCAACTTACCCGCTATCGCCGAAACCATGTGGGCTTTGTCTTCCAATTTTATAATTTGATTCCAAGTCTGACCGCCGCAGAAAATGTTGCCTTGGTAACGGATCTGGTTGCCCATGCCATGGCCCCCACGGAGGCTCTGACCTTAGTGGGTTTAGGAAATCGCCTAGATCATTTTCCGGCGCAGCTATCGGGGGGCGAACAACAACGGGTGGCCATTGCCCGGGCGATCGCCAAACAACCGGAGGTCTTGCTCTGCGATGAACCCACGGGAGCCTTAGATTTTCAAACCGGGAAACGAGTGCTGCAAGTGCTTGAGCAGATTAATCGCGACCTGGGCACTACCGTCGCCGTAATTACCCATAATGCGGGGATTGCCGCCATGGCTGACCGGGTGTTGCGGATGCGCAGTGGGGAAATTGTCGCGATTGAGACGAACGCGATCAAAAAATCGCCGTTGCTTTTGGAGTGGTAAGGATGATTGCACCGCTGGATCGGAAGTTATGGCGAGATCTACAGGCCCAGTGGGGTCAACTCTTGGCGATCGCCCTCGTGGTGGCCTGTGGCATTGCTTGTTTCGTCATGATGATGAGTGCTTACCATTCCCTAGTACTCACCCAGACGGCCTACTATGAACGCTACCGGTTTGGAGAAGTGTTTGCCGAACTGAAGCGCGCGCCCCAAAGCCTACAACCGCAAATCACCGCTATCAGCAATGTCAAGGAAGTGCAAACCCGGATTGTCGCCGATGTCACCCTGAATGTAACAGGACTTTTAGAACCGGCTACAGCCCGGTTGATTTCCTTACCCCCTAGGCGCGAGGGAATGCTCAATGGTTTGTTTTTGCGCAGTCCAGGCACCGTTCCCGATCCCCAGCACCCAGAGGAAGTACTCATCAGTGAAGCCTTTGCGACAGCCAATCAGATCCAAGTGGGTGATCGCCTAGGGGCAATTCTCAATGGTCGCTGGCAAGACCTCCGGGTCACGGGCATTGCCCTCAGCCCTGAATATATCTATGCAGTCTCTGGAGGCAATATTTATCCAGACGATAAACGCTTTGGCATTCTCTGGGCCAACGAAACCGCTTTAAGTCAGGCCTTTGGTCTCGACGGGGCCTTTAATAGCATCGTGCTCACATTGACTCCTGGGGCGAATGAACGGGCCGTGATTACCCAGTTAGATCATCTGCTCGAACGGTATGGCGGCTTAGGAGCCTATGGTCGCCATGATCAATTTTCCCACCGCATCGTGAGCGATGAAATTAAGAGTTTAGAGGTCTCTGCCACGATTCTCCCGACAATCTTTTTGGCGATCGCCGCTTTTTTGCTCCATATTTTGATCTCCCGTCTGATTGCCATCCAGAGGGGCCAAATCGCCGTGCTCAAAGCCTTTGGCTATACTAATGTTCAAGTGGGTTGGCATTACCTCAAATTCATGTTGCTGGTTTTTAGTGGTGGTGCTGTTTTGGGAGTATCCCTGGGACTTTGGTTAGGACAAAGCTTAACCCAACTGTACGCAGACTTTTTTCATTTTCCCTTCCTGCGTTACGAGGCCAGTGTCCTACTCATCATCACCGCCTTGCTCATTAGTGGCGGTGCGGCCTGTATTGGTGGATTAATGGCGGTACGGGAAGCGATTCTCTTGCCCCCAGCCGAGGGAATGCGGCCGCAGCAACCCGTGACATTTCGCGCCACCGTGGTCGAAAGATTGGGCTTACAACGGTTTTTTTCCCCAGCCGGACGCATTATTCTGCGTAATCTCGAACGTCGTCCCCTCCGGGCCAGTTTATCGGTTTTGGGCATTGCTGTGGCCGTGGCTGTTTTACTGACGGGGTTTGGCCTCCAAGGGTCGATGACGACTTTGATGGATATCCAATTCCAGACCGTCCAGCGCGAAGACATCACATTAACGTTTAACCAACTGCTGCCCTATCGCAGCCGTTATCACCTGCGCCATCTACCAGGCATTCTCAAAACAGAGGTCTTCCGCTCGGTGCCGGTGCGATTACGCCATGGCCATTATCAATATCGCCTGGCAATTACTGGCCTAGAACCCCAAGGGGAATTGCGACAGCTCGTTAACCGTCACCTGCAACCCGTGTCTTTACCGCCGGGGGGTCTCGTCTTGGGCACAAAGCTGGGGGAAATCCTACATATTCAACCCGGCGATCGCCTCTGGGTCGAAGTCCTTGAAGGGAAACGCCAACAGACGGAAACCTGGGTGATGGGCTTAGTGGATGAGCCAATTGGCCTATCTGCTTATATGAATTTAGAGGCGCTGAATCAGATGCTGGGTGAAGGTCGAGTGATTTCCGGGGTCTATGCCCTCATTGACTCCCAAGTGAAAGCCCCCCTTTACCAAGCACTCAAACAACTACCAGCCATTGAAGGCATTGCCTTTCGGGAAGCCTTGCTAGAAAGTTTCCAGGCCATTAGTGGCGAAAGCCTCCAGATTATGACCGGCATTATTGTCCTCTTTGCCTGCATTATTACCTTCAGTGTGGTTTACAATTCAGCGCGCATTGCCCTGTCCGAGAGAAGCCGCGAGCTCGCGACCCTAAGGGTGATGGGATTTACCCAAACTGAAATAGCGTTTATTCTCCTGGGTGAACAAACCCTACTGACGCTCATCGCCATTCCCTTGGGTTTGGGGTTCGGGGTGCTGCTGCTCTGGCTACTGGTGCAAGCTTACAATACGGAGCTTTATCGCCTACCGTTAACCCTAAACACGGGGATTTATGGGCTGACGGCTTTGATCGTCATTTTCACGTCTCTCATCTCAAACTTGCTTATTTATTCCCAGCTTCAGGCCCTAAATTTAGTGACCGTCTTAAAAATTCAAGAGTAATCTTTTGATCAATCTTGGGTCAGCCAAATGGAGCCGATGGCGGCATGGTCTGCGTATTGGGTGGTTGTTTGATAACTGACTTGGCGATCGGGGTAAATACCAGCGTAATCGCTTAGGGTCCATTGATTAGAGCGAAAGAAGAGCCGGGATTTTTGATCGTCATTGAAGGGGGAATCGGCAAATTGAATCAATTCTCGACTTTCGTTTTCTGTGCTGTAGCTGAGGGTCGCGGGGCCATATGCGGCGATCGCCTCAGCCAGAAGAGTACCAGGGCCAACCCCGGCAGCGGTACGGTAGCTGGGATTGTCCACCATAATCCAGCTAATTTTTTCTTGATCGCCGGGGAGATTTTCACCGCTGTCCCCATCAAAGGCCACCACAAACTGCGCCGCACCGTAGAGATTCACTTGCCAGCCGGTGGGCAGATCGACCCCCAAAGGCACAACCTCAAAGGTGGCCGCAGCGGGCAGTTGGGCTTTGAGTTCCCTAAAAGTCATTCCCAGACGAGCTGGCCCAACCCCTTCGCTGGTAATTAGATAGTCTGCACTGGGCGATCGCACGCCGAGATCCGCACAGCCATTGGGGACACCATCGATCAAACTGGCAGAGACAAGCCGCAGACTATAGCCATCCCAATAATATTTAGAGTCTTCTAGGCAAGTCCCTGCCCCGTTAAATTTATAGCCATTGCTGAGAACGCTGGTTTCTGGGTCAAAGGAGGGAAAGCCAGCGAGGGCTAAACGCGAATGGGTAATGGTTTCACCGTCAACGTAAACAAATTCATAAGCTCCCTGGTAGGCCGCCATAAAGCACAGCACACTTACCAGATATCGATCCTCGCCCTGTTGATAAATCGCCGCATCATCGAGATTGGCGGCCAAATTATCGTTGTCCAGGCAGAGGCCGAGGCTGGCTTGCTGATCCACGACCCGCTGAAAAATACTGGCTTTTTCCGATCCAGTCACCGGGCGGGCGATCGCCACTGAGATCGGCGGCGTGATCTCCGGTTGCGGGGTGGGAAGACTCGCCTCAGGTTCAGTGGGAGTCTGTTCTAAAACAGCACCGAAGCCCGGTTGGGGAGCGGGGGGCTGAATACTGGCGGTGGTGCGCTTCCCGAAAAACTGATAGGCGGCGATCGCACTGAAAACAAAGGCCGTGGCAGGGAGAGTGTAATAGTAAAATTTTTGCATGGTCGGCAGGGCTCCTGGATAATCACTTTGAAAGTTCAGTCAAAAATTTCAGCCAACAAAAACGCTAGAGACAGAGTTGCGGTGAATAGGTTTGGGAACCCCGACCCGGTTGACAGCGCCAGGTTACTTGGCGATCGCTGACCGTCCAGGTGCCATTGACATTTTTATTGAGGCTAATCGTGAACCGTTGTCCCCGCACCGAATCATCCAACAGACCTTCTTGGGTAATGGTCACCGTTGAACGCTGGGGATTTTCTACCGTATCGTTTTGTCGCTCGATGCTCACCCGGAAACTCTCTGGAGTGTAACCAAGGCTTCTTGCCGTGGCCAAGGCCACCATGAGCGGATCTTGGGCAGCCCCATTGTTTGCAAGTAAGAGTGGCTCGGTTGCCTGGGACAATAACGTTGCTTGATCAAATAAATTCATCAAAGACGCCTTATTTACGCTTTGCACCTCAACAATCCCCGGCACATCCGGCGCTTCATACCAACCATAGGCCACATCAAACTGACTTTGAATTTCGGCAAAAACCACATCAATGCCATTGATCGACGCGCGACTCAGCTTCGGATTCGGCCCCACGGTGCGCCTCTGGGCAAATTCTTGGAGGGTTAAATTCTGGGGGTTGGGTTGCCGGCGGAGGGTCTGGGGATAAATCGCGTCTGTCCCCAGCACAGGGGTTCCCTGGGCAAGGCAACGAATCAAATTAAAATCCCCTGGCCTAAGAATCGAAATACTGCCATCATTGCGGAGCATCGTCCGAAAATTGCGGGGAATTTCCAATTCGATGCCAAATTGCTCGAACTTAACCATGCGGGTTTCACTAACGGCGCTTAAATCATTCGTATTCCGACAAACCCCTTGGCTGGTGGCTGGCGGTAACTGTCGCAAAATACCAATGCCCCCAAGGGCGATCGCCCCAGCGATCATTAAACAATTGCCAACTAATTTTTTGTTCATCATCACACCTTATACGATAACTTTCTGACTTCACCAGATTTAAAATTCGGCGATTTATATGCACCGACGGTCCCAAGCCAAAAAAGTTTTTTTCGTTTACTAATGTCCCCAGCTTAAACAGGATTTTTCTGACCCCAACGATGGTTACATTTTTTGTGACATAACTTCTGAAGGACGCCAAGCAATTGCCCGCAAAAACCCAACGGAAAAGATTAAGATTCCTTAAGGCCATTCCCTGGCCCAATTACTTGCTCAATTAAAAGATTGATTACAAGTTGTTAATCTAAATTTATCGATCTTTGATTGATTTTTGCTCTGTAATTAGAAAACCACTTCCGGAAAAAATCTAGGCCTGGATAACGTCCTGGAGTTCCGTTTAAAACAAATAAGTCTGACATGAAACTTTGGATTAAGACCACCAAAAACTTCAATATTTTTTCTATACTTAAGTCAGCCTGTAGTGATCTACACAGCGCTATCTGACCACGACAGAACGAAGTTCAGCCGATGAGCGGACTTTATTTATCCTGCCTTGGTCAACAATTGCAGCTAAGTCGAACCAGAGGAAAGCCATGAATTTACCCAGCAACAAAGATGAGCTAGTCACCCAGTTACATCAGCAAATTGACGAAGCCTCTCGCAATATCGATGAGTTGAAGCTCCAAGCTAATCTTGCCAAGGCGGAAGCGAGATCTGCTTTTGAGGCGAACATTGCCACCCTAGAATCCCAAAAAGTTAAGTTGCAAGAACAGGTCAATCATCTGAAACATAGCACAGACAGTGCTTGGCAAGAACTGGCTGAAGGCTGTCAGAAGTCCTGGCATGAGTTTCAAAGTGCGGTTCAAAAGGCGATCGCCCAATTCAAGGCATAACGATCGATACCCATTGGGAGCACCTTTTCTCCTTTAATTTCCCCGATAAAAAAACCCTAAAGCCCCATCCCACTGGAGTTTTAGAGTTGATGATCACGATTGCTCGTGTAGAGGAGAATAAAACTTGGACAAACTTAGAGAAAATTACAGATGACCCTAGAGGGCATTCACGGCGATCGCCCCGATGGTACCCGTCCCAAGCAACCCTAAGATTTTCATCGCTAAGGCCCCAAGGCTGGCCCCCTGTTGAGAGCGGCGTTTGAGAAAACTGTAGATGTGGGGCGCACCAGCTAAGAAGAAGAGAATTGCAATGATGCCCCCATTCTGAGAAGTTGGGGTTCGTTTTTTGGTGGTGAGCTGACGGGACATATGGAGTACCTAAGAGTGCAACGGGGGTTAGGCCATGAAACCTAGGCGGTGGCCATTGGATTTCGCGAGGCGAATCAGACTTTGTCGAGTTTTTGCATCGAGGCCCACGGCGTTGCAGAAGTTGGAGATCGTCTTGCAATGAAGACCGATGACCTTGCCACGGGTTTTGTTAAAGCGGGCTGTACCCATTACTTTGCGAACCAAGATAACCAGGGAACCAAACATTGCAACTAGCCTCGTAAAACGACAAATAACTGGGAAAAAACTTTAAAAATTAGAGTTGGAACAGGAGATTGATGAGGGTGTCGCCACCAATCAATTCCGTTGCGATGAGCGCCACAAAGCCAATCATTGCCAGGCGGCCATTTAACTTCTCGGCGTAGCTTGTCCAGCCGGCGGTGTGCTCTGCATCAACGTAAACTTCAGGCTCGATTGCAAAGCTGTTGAGTTGACCGAATTCGTTGGAAGTATAACCAGTAGCCATTGAGGAAACCTCGTGTTTGCTTACATGAATAAATATAACAGATTGTAAACAAATGTTGCAAGCTATTGACGGAAAAATATTTTTCTGGGGTGTAATTTTCTGCGCCGCCATTTGCCCCAAACAGCAGTAACCCCAATCCTTACAGGGGATCGGGGTAGAGCAATAATGGGCGGAAAAATCATGTTAAGCCCTGGGTTTTTGTAACAAAAATCTGTTACAAACCGACAATAATCTGAGCCATAGCCCAGGTGAGACCGAGACTTGTCAGGTACTGGGGCAACAGCGATCGCCAGGCTTGTTTACTAATCTTTTTCGTGAGCACAAAGGTGCAGAGCGTCCCGAAGATCAGGGTAGAACCTTGGAGAAAGGCAATGACGGCAGGGTGAGCGACAACAATCGGTAAGGTACTGCCCTGGAGACCGAAGGTGGCCATGGTGACGGGTAAAATTTGGCCGGCTTCCCCTAAACCGAGACGGAGATAATGGGCAAGGCTGCCTCCCAAAACCAAGGGCAGATAGCCATAGGCCAGTTGTAAAAAGGGTTTTGCTTTGGGGGGTGAATTTAAAAATTGCACCGCTGCCCCCGTGAGGAGTACCAAGCCAGCGGGAATTCCCAAGGCGGCGATCGCCAACCCCAGGTGGGGCCAAAATTGACTGAGGTCTACATTTAAACCCAGGACTTGATTAATTTCCGGCAGCCGATGAAGAAAAATGCCCCCCAGCAGTAACAGTAAAAGAGCCACTTCATAGGCGCGGGGTTGGTGGGTTGTCCAGAGTTCAATGGCTGGGGGCCGCAAGTTGACCGCCACCGACCGATGGGGGCAAGCCTTGAGACAAGTCATACAGAGTACACAATCGCGGTTGTCTTCGAGTTGGGCCGGGTGGGAGTATAGGGGGCAGCCCGCCGTTTCTAAGCCTTCACCCTTTTGGGGACCACCTTTGTAACATTGATAGGTGCTACATTCTGCCGAACAAGTGCCCTGTTGCGCCCGTAGTTCTGTCATCGAGAGTTTTGCAAAGAGGCCATTCATGCCGCCGATGGGACAAAGATAGCGACACCAAAACCGCCGTTCAAAGATCGCCGAACAGATCATCGCCCCGGCGGTAATGATAATCAGTAACCAAGCGGAGAGATAAGCGGTATTTTGTAAATCCCACAGTTCTTCCCAAAGAAAGATTAAGGCAAAAAGGCCAAAGAGAAACCAACCGCCCCATTTTTCGGCCTGCTGACGGGGCCAGGGTTTGAGGTCTCGCTTCAGGAGTTCGGTGGTAATTTTTTGGGTGATTTCCCCGTAGATCATAAACGGACAAACGGCACACCAGAGACGACCGACAAAGGGAAACGCCAGGAGCACCAGGGGCCACCACCAAGCCCAAAAGAAATTTAAGGCAAAGTTTTGGTCACGGGTTTGGGGGGCGAGAAAGAGAACGGCAATAATTAACGGAAAGGCGATCGCCGTAAAACCATAGTTAATGCGGTCGGGCCACCAAGGGCTCCGGAGAAAACGCCGGAAGGTAGGGTAGGCATTGAGTAAATTGAGGCGAAATCGTTTTTGTTTCCCCTGGGCTGACCAAAAAATTTCTTCGGTGAGCATTGACCCCTGATCCGATTGGACAATGGCCCGTTCCACCAGGTTTTGCAACTCGCGGATATTGTTCGGGAAGTCGTAGGACTGGAGACGACGGAGAGCTTCGGGGGTAAGGGTCGGTTTATCGAGGCCCTTCGCCCGGCAAAATAAGCTGGTGTAATATTCCACCTGGGCCGCTAGATCTGCTTTGCGGACCCGCAGCGGTGGCACCTTGATCGTTTCGGAAAAATGGCGGGCCACGGCAGGGAGTTGTCGTTCGGCGATCGCCACCAATTTTGCCGCAGTTTGTTGGGGGACAGGTTCTGGATCACCGGGACGACTGATGGGGGTATAGGTCTGGGTTTCGATTAAAGTGGCGACTTTATCGATCAATTCCGGGGGTAGTTCTTCAATCTTGTTGAGGATTAGGGTGCCTTTCCCTAGCCATTCCAGGAGACCTTTTTTGCCATCGGTGCGGCCAAAGAGTTCAGCGCCACTTTTTTGGAGAATGCTGCAATCGATCTTAATAATTGGCTGGCGCCGCCGGGGTGAACCATAGTGAATCAAGGCGGCTAAATTATCTTTTTCTAAGCCCGGCTCTCCAAAAATATAAATGGATCGATCATGGGTGCCCGCCTCACGAATTTGTTGCCGCAGGCGTTTAGCATAGCGACTTTTCCCCACAACGCCCCGTTTTGCTTTGGTGACGAGGTAGGGGCGCAAAATTTCCTGCTGTTGCTGTTCCTGTTGGAGGGCTTGGGCGACTTCTGCGAGTTCCTGGGCGAGATCCTGGGAAAAGGCCTGGGTAATTTCAGGATAGTTTTGAATTATGTCTTGCCACTGTTGGCGCGGCATAAACCACACTTCTGTTTCGGTGACGGTGGCGATCGCCTCTTGGGCAGCTTCATTCAGCAGTAAGGAGCGCAGGTTAACGGTACTGCCTCTGGTTAAGGAGTTGGTCTCCGGTGCAGCCTCGGCATTGTGACAGACCACTTCCCCGGAAATCAAAATGTATAAACCTTGGGGCGCTTGGCCGATCTCGCTGAGGGCCTGTTGGGGAGGGAGGGTTTGCCTTTGGAGTGCTGCGGCGATCGCCCCCAGGGTTTCCATCGATAAACAACCGAGGCTGGTGCGCTCCTGTAACCAAATCAAACGTTCCTGGATGGTCATACTTGTTTTCCTCCAACCCTTGCCCCCCCAGCTTATCGAATCTGAGAGTGTAGATTAATTCCTCAACGGAACAAGCTACAGTGAAACCAGTGACCCGCCAAAAAAAACGAACTTATGAAAACAAGACAACTAGGCAAAAGTTCCGTCCAAATTACCCCGATTATTCTCGGCACATGGCAAGCGGGAAAGCGCAATTGGGTAAATATTGACGACCAAGAAATTGTTGCTGGGATCCGTGCCGCCGTAGATGCAGGTATTGCGACCATCGATACCGCTGAAATTTATGGCGATGGGGATTCAGAACGTCGGGTCGCCGAGGCGATCACCCCCCAACGGGATCAAGTGACTTTACTGACCAAAGTTTTTGCAAATCATCTCCACCATGACCAGGTGATCACCGCCTGCGAAAATTCCCTCAAAAGACTCCAAACAGACTATATCGATCTGTATCAAATCCACTGGCCAGCGGGCACTTGGAATTCTGACCTAGTTCCCATTGGCGAAACCATGACCGCCCTGAATCAATTAAAAGAACAGGGCAAAATTCGCGCCATTGGGGTGTCTAATTTTTCCCTCGCACAGCTCCAGGAAGCCATGGAACACGGCCAAATCGATAGTATTCAACCGCCCTACTCTCTGTTCTGGCGAGCCATTGAACGGGAAATTCAACCGTTTTGTGCGGCCCAGCAGATTTCGATCCTCGCCTACTCTTCCTTAGCTCAGGGGCTGCTCACGGGGAAATTTGGCCCTGATCACCAGTTTGCAGCCGGAGATCACCGCTCCCACAACCGTCTGTACGCTGACCCAGAAAATTACCAGCGGGTACAAGCAGCCCTAGAACTCCTGAAACCGATCGCCACGACGAAAAATTGCACCTTAGCCCAACTGGCGATCGCCTGGCTGATTCGGCAGCCCCAAACCAATGCCATTGTCGGGGCGCGCAATGCCCAACAGGCGATCGCCAATGCCCAGGCCATCGATGTCGAGTTAACGGCTGAAGATCTCGACGCCATTGACCATATTGGTCGAACCGTGACTGATCCTTTAGACGAAAATCCGCTCCTGTGGAATTGGTAAGGTGTACGCCAAGAAACTCAAAAATCCTTTGGCTATACTGAAAGCAAGTTTCAGCGCTCTGCATCAACTAAATGAAAGCTTTAATTTTGGCCTTGGGAATTTCCTGGCTGGCGATCCCCGTCGCCGCCCAGGGAACTTGTCTCCGGATTAGCGATTTTTATACCACCTGCCAGGATGGTCGGGGGAATCAGTATAGTATCCAGACCTTTGGCCCCAACACTTTTATCAACGGCCATGCCTACTATTCCCGCTCTCCCTACTATGGTGATTATCCTGGGTCTAGCAATTATCGACGGCAGGGCGATCGCCATTGGAAACCAGCCCACTACCGCCAGCCGAGTAGCCGTCATACCTATTCTTTTAGCAATACTTTCAAAAGTAAAAAGAGTCGCCCTTGGCAATATGAGCCCTACTGGCAACAGCCCTGGAAAAATGAGGCGGCTCCATCACCCCAATTCAACACCTATTGGCAGCGCAATCCTTGGCAACGCCCCACCTACCACAACGACCAAAATATCTACCTCGACACCCGTTGGTAAAGGCATTTTTAACTGCCCCAAAAGTTTGTTAATAAAAAGACGACAGGCGGGCGAGGAAAAGGCGATAAAAAGGCGATCGCCACCGATGATTTATTTTCTGTGTCTCCTAAACATTGAAGCGCCAAAAATCCAGTACGATAAAGCGGTACTTTTGCGTCCGTTGCTATGGCACAGTTTCCTTTATCTCCTGCATCCCTGCGCCGTTGGTTGCCCTGGGGTTTAGGTGGCCTGACGATCATCGCTTCCCTTGGCATTCTGGGGTTCCGTCATTATCAACGACAACAAGTTTCTTTTAGCAGCACTTCCGTCGTCATCAGCAACAGCACCCTCACCACGATCACCACCGATGCGGCCAAGGCAACGCTTCCTGCGCCTCAAACAAAAACGACTGTGATCACCCTCAAGGCCGTTGGAGATATGGCCCCAGGGACTCGTTACTCGAAAACCCCCCAAGTCGAACAAAAAATGCAAATGTTCGCCGGAGTCGAAGGCCAGCTCGGTTGGAGTGACCTCCTCATCGGCAACCTAGAAACCACCCTCACCAATCATCCCTACGCCGCCAAAGATATTAGTCGGCCCAATGTCTTTGCTTTTCGGACAGCGCCCAGCTACGTCAATCTCCTCAAGGATGCCGGGTTCCAAGCCCTCAGCATCGCCAACAACCACACCTTCGACTACGGCCCAACAGGCTTTCAAGATACCCAAGCGACCCTCACGGACACTGGCATTGCTCCCATTGGCGTTAAAAATCAAATCCATTACCACCAACACAAAGACCTTACCGTTGCCCTCATCGGTTTTAGTACCTACCAGTATCACAACACGGTTCAAGACCTGAATGCCGCCGTCGCCCTGGTCAAGGAAGCCGACGCCAAAGCCGACATTATCGTGATCTCTGTCCATGCTGGTGCCGAGGGTACTGGGGCAAATCGCGTCCGGCCTGGTACCGAATGGTTTTTTGGCGAGAACCGTGGCGACCTCCATAAATTTTCCCGGACGCTGATTGATGCCGGAGCCGATCTAATCGTTGGCCATGGCCCCCATGTACTCCGGGCTGTGGAACTTTACCAAGGTCGTTTGATCGCCTATTCCCTCGGTAATTTCGTTGCCGATGGTGCTCTGTCGGTGGCCAGTACCCTTGCCGAAAGCGTTGTTTTAGAGGTTTCGATGAGTAGTGAGGGGCGTTTTTTGAAGGGAAAACTCCATCCTGTGCGCCTCAACGGCCAAGGATTTCCGTTTTACGATGCTACGGGAACGGCGATTAAGCGGATGCAACAATTGACCCAACGGGACTTTCCGGAGACGCCTTTAACGATTCAAGCAGATGGTCAGCTTTTACCGAAAACCCTGTAGCCTTTGATAGTAGGGAATTGCAAAAAAGTTGCGCTCAAAACTGCATAAGCAAAATTTCTGGTCACTATCACCTGGCAACACACAATCAAGCCAACCAGGTAAAACAAATGACTACTTTCGCTTTCTCCCGTCCCCAATCCCTCAAGCTGGCTACCGCTGGTGCTCTCCTCGCCCTCGGTGTTCTCAGCCTCGCCCAACCCGCTAAAGCTGATAATGTTTCTAGCAGCACCATGATTTCTGAACAGACCAGTGCCGCCGTCGGTGTGGGTAACTCCACCTCTAACAGCATGGGCCAATCGAATTTCCAAAACCAGAGCGGTTTCTTTAGTGGTGGTGACAACGGCGCCCAGTCCACAATTATTGGCTCCCAAACCGCCGTTGCCGATGGCTTCTTCAACAATGTCAACAACAATTTAGGACAGTCCAGCACTCAACAACAATCTGGTGCCTTTGGATTCGGCAATAATGCCAGTATCTCCCAGGTGGGTGCAAGCCAAACAGGCGCGGGAATTGGCTTCGGCAACAGCGTCAACAACAGCAGTTTCCAAAACAGCTTTCAAAACCAAAGCTCCATCTTCTCTTTCTAAAAAAGGCGATCGCCAAGGTGGTGGTGTGATGGCACAAAGCACATCATCGCCTTGACTGAGACCTGACCCATAAGCGCAATCTTTTCCCTAACACGACCAGTCTGTTAGGGGGCTTTTGCTGTGGGTAACCAAATACTGCATTTGTTCTGGGGCGTGGCAACTATCAAGCAGTACCACAACAGAGCAGGCCAGTCCGATGATTATTACTACTTTTTTCCGTCATCACTCCCTCAAACTCGCCCTTACCTTCGCTGTATTTGGTTTCCTATGTTGGCTTTATTGCCTTTCGCCCCTGACCCTCAACCTTAGTCAACTCCAGAAAGTCGCCATCTACATTAGCTTAGAAGTCTTGTACGATGTGTTGCGCCACTGGTGTTTAAAGCTGGTACAAAATGGTTGCGATCGCCTCCGCCATGTTTCTCCTTTCATAAATGATCTCTTTGCAGTTGTGACCAAACTGGTAACCGATGGCCGTAATTTTAAAATTCATCTCCCCACGGTTACGGGGCAAATGTGGACGATTTATCCTCTACGCGTTCTCTCTTAAAAAGTCAAGCCTGCTCTAATCTTTATGGCCTGTGGTATCGCCAACAAATTCTGAAAATAACTATTCCTAGACCGTTGTTCACCCAAGAAAGTTCCATCATTTCCCAATAAATAGACCTTTCCAGACAATTCCTGCCAAAACAAAAAATACTTGCTACAGTGAGGAAGATTGTAAAGTTTGCTTTACAAAACACCACAAAAAGAAACATTTTTACTGTTCGCTCACATACAGGAAGTATCTATGCGTTTTACAAAAACCCTCGCCCTCAGTCTGGCCCTTGGTAGCACCCTTGGCTTCAGTACCGTTGCCCAAGCAGGGGACTATGGTAGCTACGGTGACAAAACCAAACCCATGACCGAAGCTGAAGCGCCCGCACCCGCGGCGGCAATGACAGCACCGACCATTGTGGACATTGCTGCTAGCAACGATGCTTTTTCGACCCTCGTGGCAGCAGTTTCTGCGGCTGACCTCGTCGAGACCCTTTCTGGTGAAGGCCCTTTCACCGTTTTTGCCCCCACCAATGATGCCTTTGCCGCCCTTCCCGATGGTGTGCTCGAAAGCCTTTTACTTCCGGAGAACAAAGATCTCCTCACCCAGATTTTGACCTACCATGTGGTCAGCGGTAATGTCATGTCTAGCGATCTCAGTGCTGGGGCTGTAACCACCGTTGAAGGTAGTGATGTGATGATCTCCCTCGATGATGGCGTGAAAGTCAACAATGCGAATGTTGTGATGGCCGATATCCCTGCCAGTAATGGCGTTGTCCATGTGATCGATGCTGTGATTTTGCCCCCTGAGTTGTTGGCCGCCACAGAAACACCCAGTGAAAATCTCTAGGTTGATTTCAGTAAAGTGATTTAACACTATAACGATTTTGGTTATCTGCGAAACCACGGCATCGGGCTGTGGTTTTTTATTGTTTGATGCAAATTGCTGTGGCTTAGCGGTTAAGGATCTGACCAGGGCAGGGCTCTGAAATTCTCGACAGGTCTATCTATAATGTTTAAGCACTTTTCCTCGATAATGGCGATCGCCCCCATGAGCAAATCCGACCAAATCCGCATCCGTGGCGCAAGACAGCACAACTTAAAAAATGTGGATCTCGATTTGCCGCGTAACCAGTTGATTGTGTTTACGGGGGTGTCCGGTTCGGGGAAGTCGTCCTTGGCGTTTGACACGATTTTTGCGGAGGGACAGCGCCGTTATGTAGAATCCCTCAGTGCTTACGCACGGCAGTTTTTAGGGCAGTTGGATAAACCCGATGTGGATGCCATTGAAGGGCTGAGTCCGGCGATCTCCATTGACCAAAAATCCACTTCCCATAACCCCCGTTCCACGGTGGGAACCGTCACGGAAATTGCCGATTATCTGCGGTTACTCTTCGGGCGGGCGGGTGAACCCCACTGTCCCCACTGCGATCGCCCGATTGCGCCCCAGACCATCGATGAGATGTGTGATCGGGTGTTGGCATTGCCGGAGCGCACCAAATTTCAGTTACTTTCCCCCATTGTGCGGCACCAAAAGGGAACCCACAAAAAGACCCTTTCTAGTATTGCCGCCGAAGGGTTTGCACGGGTGAGAATTAATGGCGAAACCCGCGAACTCAGTGACAATATTTCCCTCAATAAAAATCACTATCACACCATCGAAATTGTGGTGGATCGATTGGTGAAAAAAGAGGGCATTCAAGAGCGATTAGTGGATTCTTTAAGCACCTGTTTAAAGCATTCTGAAGGGACGGCGATCGTCGATTTAATTGAGACGGGTGAACAAATTATTTTTTCCGAAAATTTCGCCTGCCCCGAACATGGTGCGGTGATGGAAGAATTATCCCCCCGTTTGTTTTCCTTTAACTCCCCCTATGGCGCTTGTCCCGCCTGTCATGGGTTAGGCAGTCATCGGCGTTTTTCCCCTGATCTCGTGATTCCCGATCCGAAACAACCCCTCTATGCGGCGATCGCCCCTTGGTCAGAAAAGGAAAATACCTACTATTTATCGTTGTTATATAACCTCGGACAAAACTTTGGTTTTGAGATCCAAACTCCGTGGGAAAAACTCAGTAAAGAACACCAAAAAATTTTACTCCACGGCACAGAAGAACCCATTTGGTTTGAGGAAGAATCCCGCTATGGGGGTGGCAAAGGTTACTATCGCCATTATTCCGGCATTTTAAAACTATTAGAACGCAATTATGAAGACACAAATTCCGATGCCATTAAAGATAAACTTGAAAAATATTTAATTAATCAACCCTGCGAAGTCTGTCAAGGAAAACGACTTAAACCCGAAGCTTTGTCGGTGCGTTTAGGACAATATAATATCGATGAATTGACCAGCGTTGCCATTCGGGACTGCCTCGAACGGGTGGAAAATCTAGAGTTAAGCGATCGCCAAAAACTGATCGGCGAATTAGCCCTAAAAGAAATTCGCGCCAGATTAAATTTTTTGCTCGATGTCGGCTTAGATTACCTGACCCTCGACCGTGCCGCTATGACCCTCTCAGGGGGAGAAGCCCAGCGCATTCGCCTTGCCACCCAGATCGGTGCCGGCTTAACAGGGGTTTTATACGTACTCGACGAACCCAGCATCGGGCTACACCAGCGAGATAATGAGCGATTGTTGCAAACCCTAGAAAAATTGCGTGACCTCGGCAATACACTGATCGTCGTAGAACATGACGAGGACACCATTCGCACCGCCGATCACATCGTTGATATTGGGCCAAAAGCAGGGGTGCATGGCGGTGAAATCGTCTTTCAGGGCAGCTTTGACAAATTTCTCAAAAATAAACAATCCCTCACCAGTGCTTATCTCTCCGGCAGACGTACCATCGAAACGCCCCCAGAGCGACGGGAAGGCAACGGCGGCAGATTACGCCTTGAAAATTGCACCAAAAATAACCTCAAAAATATCACCGTAGAAATTCCCCTCGGAAAATTGGTGTCCGTGACTGGGGTGTCCGGTTCCGGCAAATCCACCCTGATGAATGAATTGCTTTATCCGGCGTTGCAACATAGCCTGAATCGGAATGTGCCTTTTCCAAAGGAGTTGGGCGGTGTCAAAGGGTTAAAGTCCATTGATAAAGTGATCGTCATTGATCAATCGCCAATTGGTAGAACCCCCCGCTCGAATCCCGCCACATACACCGGAATTTTTGACCCCATTCGGAATCTATTTGCCGAAACGGTGGAAGCGAAAACGAGAGGTTACAAAAAAGGGCGATTTTCCTTCAACGTAAAAGGGGGACGTTGCGAGGCGTGCAGTGGTCAAGGGGTGAATGTGATTGAGATGAATTTCTTGCCGGATGTTTATGTGCAATGTGAGGTGTGCAAGGGGGCAAGATACAACCGCGAAACCCTTCAGGTGAAATTTAAGGGTTATTCCATTTCGGATGTGTTGAATATGACGGTGGAAGAGGCGTTGGGCGTGTTTGAAAATATCACAACGGCGGCAAATCGACTACAAACCCTGGTTGATGTGGGCTTGGGTTATATTCGCTTGGGGCAACCGGCACCAACCCTCTCCGGTGGGGAAGCACAACGGGTAAAACTGGCTTCGGAACTGTCGCGACGGGCGACGGGCAAAACCCTTTATTTGATTGACGAACCGACCACAGGACTGTCTTTCTATGATGTGCATCATCTATTAAATGTGTTGCAACGGCTTGTTGACAAAGGAAATTCTGTCCTCGTCATTGAGCATAATTTGGATGTGATTCGCTGTAGTGATTGGCTAATCGATCTAGGGCCAGAGGGTGGCGATCGCGGCGGAGAGATTATTGCAACGGGCACACCTGAAGATTTGATTAAGGTCAAAGAATCCTACACAGGTAAATTCCTCAAACCGCTATTAACGAAGAAATAATAAACGGCGATCGCCAAAGTGTTTAGTAGAATAATGACAATTACAAGAAAAAATTTGTCGCTGTCAGTAGGTAATTTTATGAAGCCCGAAATACTTAAGCAAAGTTTTGTCCTTTCGAGCCTTGCAAAATACCATAATCAGCTTGAAAAATTTGGGGTAAAGTCTCTCGCTCTATTTGGTTCTACTGCCCGTGATGAAGCGACTATCGATAGTGATTTAGATTTTTTAGTAGAGTTTGATACTGAACTCACATTTGATATTTACATGGATTTGAAATTTTTTCTTGAGGAACTATTTAACCGCAAAGTAGATCTTGTCATCAAAGAAGATCTCAAACCCCAAATCAGAGAAAATATCCTTAAACAAGTGATTTATGTCCCGTAGTCTTCGTCTCTATCTCACCGATATTCTCAAGAGCATTACAAAAATTCAAAATTATGCTGAGAATTTAACCTATGAAGAGCTTTGTGAAGACAGTCATACCCTTGATGCGATCGCCCACAATTTGCAAATTATTGGCGAAGCAACAAAACAGATTCCCGATTCTCTACGTGAGCAATATCCACAAATTGAATGGAGGAAGGTTGCCGGCTTGAGGGATATTATTGCCCATACATATTTTCGTGTGAATACCAAAATCGTTTGGAGCATTATGACAACAAAATTAAATTCTCTCCAAACTTGCGTTCAACTTATGCTTGAAAACGACGATATTTCGTAGATTAATCTTGACAATAGCTTAATTGAAAAAAGTATCATTTCAATACTCTTAAGATTATCTAAAGTAAACCAATGATCACCCATTGACGACTCATTAGACTGGAAAACGCTGTATTGCTGCAATTCTAGAACCTAGTATTCAACATCTAAATCCCATAATAATAATGACTGACTCCATATTATTCCCAAGGATTTCTGTCTCCAAATGCTAGTTCACTTGTAGATAGTTTTTCAAACATTGGATGAAAAGTAAAATATGTACTTTCATTGATGTCTGGTAGTTTATCTAATTCATACGAAAAAATATATCTGCTATCTGAAAGTTGCTTATACCCAATAATGCCTAACTTAAATAATCTATTAACAATTTCACCAGGACTATTGTCGTCAGGAAAATATGAACCTAGCCACTTAATATTTTCATAAAAACGATTAGGCTCAGGCGTAGTTAAAATTCTCTCTTTTGCCTCGATTAAAATTTCTTTAAGTTTTTTCGGAGAAATATATTCAAGGTTTCCAGTGTTTTTTGCAATTTTTATTAAAAGCTTAACGAGAGAATCCAAATCAGGATATAGATACTTCCACTCATCTGCAAGTGCCTGTGTTCTATTCAAGGAATATTGAGATTCGGCATCAACAACATTTTTAATTGTAATCTTGCCACAACCAATTTTGCTTGTTTCTTCGATCGCATGCATACAAAAGGCTAATAAATCTCGTGGTCGATAGAGGGTTCTTTTGATCATGTAATCAACAGGAGAATTTATATTTTCTTGAGAGCTTAAATCAAAGATGTCACTCATGCCTTCTATTTTTCGAGTAGTAGAGTATCTAATAAAACGTAGTAGAAGCATGGTTTCAAGCTTGGGTTTAGTCCACGAGATTCGTAGTATATTGTTGTCAAATTTTTCTCTTTGAGGTAAATCTAACCCCTCAAGAATATTTGTTCTCAATGCAATCAATGGTTTTACTCTTTCTCGATAAACATAGTCTTTCATAACCATGAACAAACTACCAAGAAGTAGTTGTTGATTTTCATCTTCAGGATTCCATCCAAGATCTAAATCATCGAATAGAAGATACAATTTTGCTCCACCAACCACATCCCAAAATCCATTTTTATGAAAACTTTCGGTCTCTTTAATGAGCCCATGAGTAACTTCGTAAGAAGACGATCTTGCGTCTTTCCCTGCGGAAACTGAAATATCCTTTATTTGAATTTTTATTTCCTTCAATAAATTAATTATTACGTCAGCTAACGTTTGATTTTCTCTAGATAATTGATTGACTTTATTTAGAAATTTATAAGCTTTTAGATCATTCCCAATCAATAATTTAAGTTTTCTTGCTGGACCATTATGTCCATATTTTTCTCGGAGAACCTCAATCATAATTACATATTGCCATATCAGCTTAAAAAGTATTTTTTCAAGCCCTTTTATTGTTTTCAATTCAAAGAATTCATCTGTTTGGATAATGGCTTCTAGATAGCTTTTTTCTGGTCGAATAAAAGCACAGATATAATTACTATTATCTCTAAATTTGCTGTTGATGTGTGATAATATTGCGGATTTACCTGAACCAGTACGCCCCAACAATATGTACCGATCATCATTTATGTCTTCTGAAGCTCTATAAGCTGGGGTGTCTTCAACAAAATATTCGCTGAGGTTCAAGTCATTTTCTGCTGAAAAATCACCTAAAGAAATATTTAATATTGTTACCAAATTAACCTCATTTAAGCAAACAATAAAAATCTATATAGTGGATAATTGACCTTCGATTAAAAAATCATGGCCGATGGATTGAAGCTTGACATTTTCGAGGGCGATCGCCTCGTCCATGAGCGTTAAACCTAAATTTCCCACGGGGGTCGGTGCTCCTTGGCCACCAATAATTTTCGGCGCGATAAAAGCCATTACCTTTTGGACACTGCCAGAGGCGATCGCCGCCGCCGCGAGGGTACCGCCACATTCCCACAACACCTGCAAACAACCCCGGTCGTAGAGATATTGCATCACGCCCTCAGGGGCTACCGGATCAAGGTGCACCACTTCCACTCCTCGTTGCCGGAGGAAATCCTGCATCTCTGGGTTTGCTGTGGCCTGGGTTAAAACCACCGTCGGCGCAGCGGCCACATCCCACAAATGGCGATCGCGGGGCAGGGTTAAAGTCTGGCTCACAACAACACGCAAAGGATTATGGTCAGTAGTCCCGTGAGTCGTTAAATAGGGATCATCCAAGCGTACCGTATTTCCCCCGACAACCACGGCATCACACTGAGAACGAAGATCATAGACTCGATTACGAGTTTCCTGGTGGGTGATCCAAGCACTGTGGCCCGTGGTTGTGGCAATTTTCCCATCGAGGGTCATGGCATATTTCAAAATTCCGAAAGGACGTTGATGCACCATCCGCCAAATGAAGCCTGCATTTAACGCACGACAAGCGGCCTCTTCAACACCCGTTACGACCTCAATACCCGCATCTGTAAGGGTTTTTAAACCGCCCCCTGCCACCAAAGGATTCGGATCGATCATGCCCACCACCACTTTGGCAACACCCGCTTTGACCACAGCCTGACTACAGGGGGGTGTTCTGCCGTGGTGATTACAGGGTTCTAGGCTGACATAGAGCGTTGCTCCTTTAGCGGCTGCCCCTGCCTCCCGGAGAGCAAACACCTCTGCATGGGGTTGACCTGCCCCCGGATGAAATCCTTCGCCAATAATTTTTTGATCTTGAACGACCACAGCTCCCACCATCGGGTTGGGGGCGGTTTTTCCGGCTGCCTGCTTTGCTAACGTAATACAGCGTTGCATCATGGCACGATCAAAGTCAGTTCCAACGGGGGCAGCGTTTGAGGTCATGGGTGAAGGCAACATTTAAACTTAAAAATTCTTTCCCATTGTAGGCAAGAACCGAAGGGCAGACATAGGGGCAAAGGTTAACTGATGGTGAGGAAATTCAGTTGATTTGGCCGTATTTGCGCCATTGACTCAGGTGATTTTCATAAATCATCGATATCATGATCAACACATACGCGCTGATCTGGGGTTTAAACTCACCAATGCCCGAACAAAGTATTACACCGACCTACGATGTGGAGAATGCGGTTCTCAGTCGCTACCAAGCGGGAGCCGAGACCCATGAACCCAGCCTGTGTTGTCCGACGGAATACCAGGATGTCCATTATCTGGATGTGATTCCCGATGAAATTTTGACAAAGGATTACGGTTGTGGTGATCCGACTCGCTATGCAAAACCAGGGGATGTCGTCTTGGATCTCGGTTCGGGGGCTGGCAAGAATTGCTACATGGTCGCCCAAAAAGTGGGGCCGACAGGGAAGGTGATTGGCATTGATTTTAATGATGTGATGTTAAATCTCGCCCGTAAATATCAAGGGGCGATCGCCACCAAAATTGGCTTCCACAATACCGAATTTGTCAAAGGGAAAATCCAAGACCTCAAACTCCCCCTCGATCCGCTCCAGGCTTGGCTCCAGGCTAATCCCATTACCACCCTAGAAGATATCGCCCGCTATGAAACAGAAGGCGATCGCCTCCGGGCAGAGTCCCCTTTGATTGCCGACGAGAGCATTGATCTGGTGATTTCCAACTGTGTTCTGAACCTCGTCAAACCCAGCGATAAACAACAACTGTTCCAAGAAATCCACCGGGTACTCAAACAAGGTGGCCGCGCCGTTATCTCGGACATTGTTTGTGACGAGACACCCACCGAAAAAATCCTCAATGATCCAGAGCTATGGAGTGGTTGCATTGCTGGCGCTTTCCTCGAAGCCGAATTTTTGCAAATGTTTGTGGATGCTGGTTTTTATGGGGTGGAAATCTTGAGTTACGCTGCTGAACCCTGGCAAACCATTGATGGCATCGAATTTCGCTCCTTGACTGTCCGGGCCTACAAAGGCAAAGTGGGCATTGGTCGCGAACGGCACCAAGCAGTTATTTATAAAGGCCCCTGGCAGCAGATCCAAGACGACGCGGGCCACACCTATTTTCGGGGAGAAAGAATGGCCGTTAGTGATCAAACCTTTCAACGCCTAACCAATCCCGACGGCCCCTATGCTGGGCAATTTATCGCCGTTGCCCCCTACCAAGGAATTTCCTCGGAAGCCGCTGCTCCATTCAACTGTCCTCCAGAGGCCCGCCGTGATCCCCAAGAGACCAAAGGCGCAGATTATAACCTGACCCAACTAACCGTAGACTCCGCCTGTTGCAGCCCCGACAGTTGTTGCTAAATTGCTTAAAACTCATCCTTGTTCTGTTCTCCCAATCACCATGGTTCAAACCCCTACCCAAACCGCCATCCCCGCTTTTCAGAAAACCTTGGGTCAGCCCCTCAGCAAAACTCCCATCAGTACCCTCCAAATTAACCTCGGTAAAAAATGTAACCTCGCCTGCACCCATTGCCATGTCGAGGCTGGCCCGAAGCGCACCGAGGAACTCAGCCCGGAAATTTGTGCCCAATTAATCCAAGTGATTCGCACCTTTCCCCAAATTCAAACGGTGGATCTCACTGGGGGAGCACCGGAAATGCATTACGGATTCCGGCAACTGGTGGCCGCAGCACGGGAAACGGGAAAAGATGTCATTGTGCGCTCAAACCTCACAATTTTTTTCGTGCCTGGGTATGAGGACTTACCCAGATATTTTGCGGAAAATCAGGTGCGCGTGGTGGCTTCCCTACCCTGTTATTTGGAAGATAATGTCGATCGCCAACGGGGTACGGGGGTATATCAAGATTCCATTGCGGCCCTACAACGATTACATGCCCTGGGCTACGGTCGGGATCCAGCCCTAGTTTTGGATTTGGTTTACAATCCGCCCGTGCCCCGGAACCAGGACTTTTCCCTTACCCCCAATCAGGCGGCCCTAGAACAGGATTACAAAGCTTATTTGGAAAATCATTTTCAAATTCAGTTTAATCACCTGTTTACGATCACGAATTTGCCCATTGGCCGGGTTAAAAATTATCTCCAGGCCCACGAGCTTTATGAACCCTATCTCAGCTTTTTAGCGGCACATCACAACGGGAAAACGGTGCCAAACCTTATGTGTCGGAATCAGCTTTCTGTGGATTACCAAGGCAATATTTTTGATTGTGATTTTAACCAGATGGAAAATCTCCCTGCTCGCACTCCCGACGGTCAGCCTGTTACAGTGCAGCATCTCCTAGAGGCCAACTCTTTGGATGCCATTAAAACGGTGGCAACGAAGCCCTATTGCTATGGTTGCACAGCGGGGAGCGGTTCGAGTTGTGGTGGTGCTTTGAGCTAGAAAGCTGGCAGTTGAATCGTTGGCGGTGACTTGAGCCGTCCTTCTCCGTGGCGTTGGGCTGCTTGGATGAACGCGGCACTGGGACAGGTCGTTCCAGGCTCTGGACGAAAAACAGCAATACCCGCACCAGCTAGGATAAATTGCACTAATCGGGGTTCTGATCCGTGTTGGGACACCCAAAATTCCGCTAATCGATCCCCATCTGGAGTTGTCCCTAGCCATTGCACATAGAACTCGGGTTCACCCAGAGTGATTAGCGCCCGGACGCGATCTGCTGCCTGTTTTTGAGCCTGGGCTTCGGGTTTCATTTCAATGCAGGCCAGTTTGATTAAAACCGTTTGATTGTTGATGGTTGCCTTGAGGCGATCGCCTGTAATTACTTCGATTTCTGTCGGTATCCAGAGGGAGGCTGTTGCTGGTCTAGAAACAAGGGGAGCGGATTCTACCGGAGACTTGAGGGTGACGGGTCGTGTCCACGCAGATAGCCGGCCGATTAAATAAATAGCCCCAATCCCCAAGGAAAGCAAACCCAGCAGCATGAGGCCGATTATGGATAAAAGAGAAACGCTATTTTTACCTGACATGGTGCGCAATATCTCCGCTGGCTAATCCGGTTATATCGCGGCCCTGTGGGGAAGGCGAGGAAACTTAAAAATCTTAAGGCGGCTTATTTTTCTGGTTGGTTGTGGGGACGATATTCCAACCACAGGGGAATAATAATCCAGGCCGCCACAAGGGCAAAGACAATGAGGCCAAATTTCGCCATGAACCGCAACACATCCGCCAGGGGCATAATGCGTCCGAGAAAATAAGGAAGTGTCACCGTCACTGTTCCCCAGGCGATCGCCCCAGCTAGATTGCACAGCAGAAAGACCGGCCATGCCATCCCGACAATGCCCGCGAAGGGGGCCGCAAAAATCCGAAAAAAGGTGATAAATCGACCAACAAAAACGGCTTTAGGGGCATTTTCTAAAAACTTTTGTTTGGTTTCGGCGAGCTTTTCGTCACTAATTTTGAAGACATGGGCCACTTTTTGCAGCAGCGGCAGCCCACCCCATTTCCCCACCAGGTAGCCGATGTTATTGCCGATAAATGATCCGGCGATCGCCCCGCCCAAAACCCAACGGTATTGCAACTCGCCGCTCCCCGCAAAAAAGCCCCCCAGCAAGGTCAACGCTTCTCCGGGGAGAGGGATGCCCATATTTTCCAGGCCAATACCGATAAAAACAGACCAGTAGCCATATTCTGTGACGAGGGTTTGCAGGGTTTCTAGGGAAATCAACTCAAGGGTCATGGGGAGAATTTAAGACAATGTTTATATTTTGACATTCGTTTCTGGCTGACGGGGGCGGCGGTCGTCACTTTCGGGGTGGGTGATCAGCCTAGTTGCTAGGGACTTCTAGGGAAAGCCACCAAATCAGCCCAAAATTTTTTAAGATAATTATTAAGCAATATTACAAACATTCCACCGTGACCCAACTTGCCCCGAAACCTGATCCGACTGATAATCCAGCGATCGCCCGTCAACCGAAGCGGCTACCCTGGCTTGGTTTAGTGGTCGGGATCTTGATCGGGGCGATCGCCACCTATGTGGGGGGCCAATTTTCTACTCCCCAGGCCGAAGAAACGTCATCCGCCCCAACGACGAATCCCAATCAAGCCCCTGGGCGAGCTGTCACGACCTTGACCCTCGAACCCCAGGCGATCGCCAAAACCATGGCCATTGTGGGCACCGTTACCCCCGCCGAGATTGTGGCGATTACGGCAGCCCGTTCGGGTCTCCAGATCACCAACCTCCTGGTGGACGAAGGGGACAATGTCCAAGCCGGTCAACTCCTCGCCCAACTGGACAACGCCACCCTCCAGGCAGAACTGCGCCAGGCCCAAGCCCAGGTGGCCCAAGCCCAGGCCCGCCTCGCTGAACTCAGAGCCGGAGCCCGCTCCGAAGAAATTGCCCGCGCCCAGGAGCAGGTGAACCAAGCCAGGGCCGCCCTCGGTCGAAGCCAAGCGGATCTCAAACTAAGCGAACAACGCCTAAAACGGAACCAAGAATTATTTGAAGCCGGGGCGATCGCCGCCGATACCCTCGATGAAACCCGCACCCGTCGTGATGGCGCGGCTGCCAGCGTCAGTCAAAGTCAAGCCACATTACGGGAAGCCGAACAACGCCTCCAGGAATTGCGCCGTGGCCCCCGCCTCGAAACCCTGGCCCAGGCCGAAGCCCAACTGCAACAGGCCCAGGCCCAGGTCAGCCTAGTGACCACCCGGTTGCGGGAGACCCAAGTCCGAGCACCGCGCTCCGGTAAAATCCTCGAAAAGTTTGCCCAACTTGGCGATCTCAGTTCTGCCAATGAACCGCTATTCAATCTTTTAGAAGCAGGGCAATTGGAACTCGAAGCAAACATTCCCGAAACCCAGCTTAGTCAGGTTGAAATCGGTCAAACCGTCGCAATTACCAGCGATCGCGATCCCAACCTTCAACTCACAGGACAGATCCAAGAGATTGTCCCCACCGTTGACCGACAATCCCGCCAGGCGACCTTGAAAATTAGTTTGCCCCCAGGGACAGCTCTCAAGCCGGGGATGTTTTTGCGGGGCAATATTATTCTGGCTCAGGCCCAGGGGATCGGTGTACCGACAGAAGCCGTAGTTCCCCAGGATGGCGAGCAGGCAACGGTTTTCCGGGTGAATGATGACAACACTGTCACCGCCGTCACCGTCGAGCTTGGGGAGCTTTTAGACAATGATCAGATTGAAGTTTTAGGGGGGTTGCAACCGGGCGATCGCCTGGTGGTCAAGGGCGCACCTTATCTTAAAGATGGAGACGCCATCGAAATTCAACCCTTTCAGTAGACCTTTTTTAGCTAGCGAAAATCAAGGCGGTGAAATCTTAAGTTTTAATGCTTTTTCCTAAAGAAAAATTTTCACTTAAGACGTAATTTTATGTTTGTTTAATAAATGCCAAGGGTTAGGGGAGATCGTCACCCCAAAAACGCTTTTCTGTTGTCACAACCCCAAGCGAAGCAACGCTTTAGGGAGAAGTTAACCTGTTTAAAAACAGCCTTTAAAATAATTCTTTCGTCCCAGCAATCCAGACCCTGGCCCTTGAGGTGAGGTAATCCTCACAAATCAGGTCAAGATTTTTTCAAAAAGTGAAAACTTCCTCAACAATCCCCGGCCACTTTTAAAAAGATCTTGTAAGTTGAGAGTAGTGCCCCCATTCACTGTATCGAAACATTAATACCCACAGCCTGGGGGCGATCGCCGCACACAAAAGGAGTAATGACCTATGGCTACCGCAAACCCGATTATTGAGATTGAAGACTATGGTCAAAGTATCTGGATGGATAACCTCAGTCGGGATTTAATCACCTCTGGGGAATTGACACAATTGATCGACAGTCGGGGGATCCATGGGATTACCTCTAACCCAGCGATTTTTGAAAAGGCGATCGCCGGCAACGAAATTTACGACGAAGCGATCAAACAGGGCATTGCGGCCGGAAAATCCACCCTCGAAATCTACGAATCCATCGTGTTTGAGGATATCGGCAACGCCTGCGATATTTTTGCTGGGGTCTACGAAAAGACCGATGCCCTCGATGGCTACGTGAGCATCGAAGTCCCCCCCAACATCGCCAAAGATACCGAAAGCACGATCAAAGAAGCCCGGCGCTATTTCAAGGAAATTGGTCGCCCCAACGTGATGATCAAAATTCCCGGTACCCCTGAAGGGTTGCCCGCCGTCACCCAGGCGATCACCGAGGGCATTAACGTAAACGTCACCCTACTCTTCTCCGTACAGGCCTATATCGACACCGCTTGGGCCTACATCGAAGGATTAGAAAAACGCGCCGCCGCCGGGGAAGATATCAGCAACATTGCCTCCGTTGCCAGCTTTTTCCTCAGCCGCATTGACGTCAACATCGACAATCAACTCGATGCCAAAATCAAATCCGGAGTCAGTGAAGATGTGGCCAGTAAGCTGATCGGCCTCAAAGGAAAAGTGGCGATCGCCAACGCGAAAATTGCCTATCAACATTACCTCGAAATCTTTAGCAGCGACCGTTGGCAAGCCCTCGCCGCCAAAGGCGCTAAACCCCAACGGCTCCTCTGGGCCAGCACTGGTACAAAAAATCCCGACTATAGCGATGTGATGTATGTCGATGAACTCGTCGGAGCCGATACTGTCAACACCCTGCCTCCCGATACCATCGAAGCCTGTGCCGACCATTGCGATCCTGCCAACCGCATCACCGCCAATGTCGCCCAAGCCAAACAAATCATTGCCGCCCTTGGTGACGAAGACGTGGCGATCGATCTTGACGCTGTCATGGCCGAACTCCTCGAAGAAGGGATCGAAAAATTCATCAAACCCTTTGAATCCCTCATGGACTCCCTCGAAACCAAAGTTAAACAACTGGCCACTGTCTAGCCCCTGTTGCCGAAACCTGTCCCCCTGCGAAAGGGGATTTTAGGGGGATGTCAAAATCCCCTTCTGATTACTCTATTTCTCTACCCATTGCTCCTTCAAACCCAGCCCTATGGTTGCCTTACAAGAAAATCCCCTCAGAGCCGGACTCCGCCAAGAACGCACCCCAGACCCCCTGATCATTGTCATTTTTGGCGCATCCGGCGATCTCACCCAGCGTAAACTCGTTCCTTCCCTCTACGCCCTCAAAAAAGACAATTTATTACCGCCAGAAATTACCATCGTCGGTGTCGCCCGGCGGGACTGGAGCCACGACTACTTCCGCGAACAAATGCGCCAGGGCATTGAGGAATTTTCTGACGGCATTGGTAGCGAAGACCTCTGGAACAACTTTGCCGAAGGGCTCTATTACTGTTCCGGCAATATGGACGACCCCGACAGTTACCAAAAACTTAAAACCCTCTTAGACGAACTCGATCAAAAACGAGGTACTAGGGGCAATCGTGTCTTTTACCTCGCCGTCTCCCCGAAATTTTTCCCCCCCGGCATTAAAAACCTTGGCGCCGCTGGGATGCTCAACGATCCCCTCAAGCATCGCCTCGTGATCGAAAAACCCTTCGGCAAAGATCTCAGTTCTGCCCAAGTTTTAAATAACGTCGTCAAAAATGTCTGTCGTGAAGAACAGGTTTACCGCATCGACCACTACCTCGGCAAAGAAACCGTCCAAAACCTATTAGTGTTCCGCTTTGCGAACGCCATCTTTGAACCCCTCTGGAATCGCCATTACGTTGACCACGTGCAAATTACCGTCGCCGAAACGGTAGGCGTAGAAGACCGCGCTGGCTATTATGAAACTTCTGGTGCCCTGCGGGATATGTTGCAAAATCACCTGATGCAACTGTTCTGTTTAACCGCCATGGAAGCCCCCAATGCCCTGAATGCCGACAGTATTCGCAGCGAAAAAACCAAAGTATTACAGGCCACCCACCTCGCCGATATCCATAACCTCGACAAATCCGCCATCCGGGGTCAGTACAAAGCAGGCTGGATGAAGGGGAAACCTGTACCGGGCTACCGGGAAGAACCCGGCGTCAACCCCGAATCAACGACTCCCACCTACGTCGCGATGAAATTTATGGTGGATAACTGGCGTTGGCAGGGTGTGCCTTTCTATCTGCGCACCGGGAAACGTTTGCCCAAGAAAGTTTCAGAAATTGCGATTCAATTTAAGCAGGTGCCCCTGGCGATCTTCCCATCAGCGGCAAAACAGGCGAACCCCAATACCCTTGCCCTGCGGATTCAACCGAATGAAGGGATCTCCCTACGCTTTGAGGCCAAGATGCCCGGTGCAGATATTAGAACCCGCAGCGTAGATATGGATTTTAGCTATGGAACATCCTTTGCCATGGCCACCCAGGATGCTTACACCCGACTGCTTTTAGATTGTATGGTCGGCGACCAAACCCTCTTTACCCGGGCCGATGAAGTGGAAGAGGCTTGGCGCGTGGTTACACCAGCTTTAGCCGCGTGGGATGGGCCAGCGGATCCCAGCAATGTGCCCCAGTATGAGGCCGGCACTTGGGAACCGACGGAAGCGGAATTTTTGATTAATCGGGATGGTCGCCGTTGGCGCAGGCTGTAGAGGCAAATTTCCAATTTTAGGAAACAGATATCAGGTCTCAGTGTTTGTTTATTTTTGATTGCTTAACTCTTTTCGCAAAAAACTCTCTAAATCAATCTCTGGAAAAATTATGACTATTTCAGCACCCCTTGTTTCTTTGCAAGCTCCGAAGGATGTCTCGATTGAGGAGATTGAAGCGGAACTGTCGCAACTCTGGCAAAATTACCGCTCCGATGAGGGCATGAGTGCCACCCGGGCTACAACCTTTAGTTTTTTAGTCTATGAGCCGGACGATTCCCAGGCATTGTTAGCGAGTTTGGGATTTTATTCGGGGCCCATCGATGGAATTGCCGGTTCGCGGACGGTGGCAGCGATTCGTGCCGCCCAAAAGGCCTATGGTTTTGAGGAAACAGGCAAGATTTCACCGGAATTACTCACAAAGCTCCGGGAGACCTGGGAATGTCAAAGACAGGATCAAGGCTGTCAACCATTGACCTATTCGGCCGATCTGAGTAGTTCTGGGGTGGCCGATGCGATCGCCGCCGCTAATCCCTGTCGAATTATCACCCTCTGTCCCACCACCGGCGAAGATGAAGGGGTTTCGGCCCAGGTTTCCGCCTATTGTCCGATTAATAAGCGAGGCGGCAGTACCCTCGTTTGTTGCGAGTACATTACCTTAAGTGGCACAGCAGCGGCCCTAGAGCGCATTGGGGGCTTAATTACGGCTTTAATGGTACGGGATTTACCAAAATTCATCTGGTGGAAAGCAGTACCAGACAGCAACTATGGCCTCTTTCAGCGGTTGATGGCAGAAGCGGATACCCTCATCCTCGACTCTAGCGGCTTCCGGGATTCTGAAGCGGATCTCAAGGTTGTGTGCGAACTGTTGCAGCAGGGAATCAATACTGCTGATCTCAATTGGAGTCGTCTGGCGGCCTGGCAAGAGTTAACCGCCGCTGCCTTTGACCCCCCAGAACGACGGGCCGCCATCTGGGATATAGACCATGTGAATCTTAACTACGAAAAGGGTAACGCCACCCAAGCGATTTTGTTTTTGGGCTGGCTCGCTAGTCGCCTCGGCTGGGATCCGACGGACATCGAACGGGAATCAGGGGATTATGAAATTCACCGCATTCGCTTTGGCGATCGCCAAAATAAAACAATCACAGCGGAAGTTGTTGGATTGCCCATGGCCGATGTGGGAGATATAGTCGGCGATCTCGTGAGCCTCAAACTCACTTCCAGCAACCTCGATGCCGATTGTTGTACCGTAATTTGCTCAGAAACCTCTGGCTGTATGCACATGGAATCGGGGGGGGGTGCCCAAGCCTGCCGCATTGAACAGGTCACTCCCTTGGCCGATCAAGCAACAGAGCATCTCCTAGGGCAACAGCTCCAGCGCTGGGGCAAAGATGTACTCTACAACGAAACCATGGAACAGGTGCGTAAAATCCTCGCCCTTTAACCTTTAATCTTGCAATTTTTGTCTTCAGTGGCCAAGGCGAACCTGAAATCGATCCGCCTGGGTGAGTTGAATTTTGTCTGCTTGCATGAGTTGTTTGAGGAGCCGATTGACCGTCACCTGGGTCGCCCCCAGCACCTCAGATAAGTGCTTGCTGGTGAGGGGAAACGGAATCATTACTCCCTCAGGGGAAGGTTTGCCATAGGTGCGCCCCAACATTTCCAGGTACAGCCACAGTCGATCAATGGTTTTGCCTTGGCACAGCAGGGTTTGTTCTAGGCGTTGGTTTTGCTGTTGGTGCCGGAGCGCTTGTAAGACGTTGTTTTTTAGGGTGGGCCACTGATCGAGATCTTCCCAGTAGAGCCAAAAGACTTCTGTTTGATCCACTTGGGCGATCGCCTGGAGCGAGATCATTGGACTGCGGTAGATATCAATGGGTTGATCGGCTCCAATAAACGCCAAAATCACCGGCTGTCCATCGAGGGAAAGGGACGGCTGAAAATGCCGCAGACGACTTTCAAGGCGCACAAACCCTTTCGTCACAAAGTAAAGTAAACCGGGCCGGGTGGGGATGGTCTCTTCTTGGAAAAAAGTTCGACTCCGACAGTGGGCGATCGCCCATTCTTGCAAAAACTCTGTGATTAAAGGCGATTGGGGCTTAATTTCATCAACGGCAAAGAACTGAGACATTACTTCTTTATAGAGACACAAAAATACACAAAAATAGTGAATATGCGCGAGCTAATCTCGGATTGGTTTTCGGGGTAATCAAGACCAACAAAAGCTGCGGAAAGCTTTATTATCCTAGAAGATCCCCCTAACCCAGGCAAGTTGCGATGTTGTCCATTCCAGTCATAACCCAGGCTGGCAATTTAACCAACGATCTTCGGGCACACCTCGCCCAGGCGGGAGATTTTCCCAAGGCCAGTGAAATTCCGCTCCAGCTTTGTTTTCAACGGCAAGGCATCGGCTTTCGTTCGGCGATCGCCTTAAAATTAGCGGCCCACACCCACCAGTCTCCCCAGGCCATTGCCCAGGCCTATCTCACACGGCTCACTGCCCCAACGCCACAACCCGATCCCAAGCACCAGACTGCAACAACAGCATTTACCTATGAGGCGATCGCCACTCCCCAGGGTTGGTTAGAATTTTTCTTGGTGCCAACGGAGATTGGCCGCTGGCTAGATCGACTATTGTTACGGCCAGAAAACCTGACTGCTCCAAAGCTGTCCCCAGATCTTTTATTCTCTTGTCATTACCTGCAGCAGCGATTCCAAGACCTCAGCAACCTCGCCGCTGACTACGCCCCTGATACGCTCCAATGGAATTTTGAAAACGCTATTTTACCAACCTGGGAGCAAGCCCTCCTAGAGGCGATCGCCCATTGCGCCTTAGGGAGTTTCGAAAACCGACCGAAACCCCACCTGTTTGCTGTCCTCGAACAAAATCTCTGGGAAGTACAACGCCATTGCCCCCTATTTTATTTTCTCCGTGAAAATCCCACCCAAGGCCGTCATTATTGGCAGTGGTTTACCTATCTCGCTCAATTTTTAGCCTGCTATCTTCCACAATTAGAAAATTAATTGATAAAGCTCAAAGACAGTGAACCAAAAGCTTTCACGCTTTTTTTGATTGTTATATTTGAAATTTTCGACACAAAACTTGAAAAAAACATGGCAGTTTGAGAAAAGATGGTCTAAACTTACAGGTGTGTGAGGAGCGAACCAGAAAGAAGACCGAGACGAAACACGGAAAGTCGCCGGTCTTTTTTCTGTGCCCAACACAAAAAATATCCCAGGGTCATATCTCTACAAACAATCACCCCAGGATTTACAAAAGTCTTTAGTTTTTTTTAATTAATGAACCTTAGCTACTGGTCGCAACAGGATTCAATCTTGGCGGTTCTGAAGGCTCTTCGGATCGAGGGCATCCCGTAGGCCATCACCGAGCAGATTAAAGGAAAGCACCGTAACGATAATCAAAATGGCCGGTGACCAGACAAGCCAGGGTTGCAAGACCAGAATAGAAGCATTGGTACTGAGAGAAAGCAAATTTCCCCAACTGGGGTCGGGCTGTTGAATGCCGAGGCCAATCAAGCTTAATACCGATTCAGCAATGATAAATCCCGGTACAGCCAAGGTCGCGGAGATAATTGCATAGCTCGCCGTCTGGGGCAGGATATGTTTGGTGATGATGTAGAGCGATCGCCCCCCCGTTGCTTGGGCCGCCTGGACAAATTCTTGGTTTTTAATGGAGAGCACTTGACCCCGAATTACCCGGGCGAGGCCAGACCAGCTAATGAAAGAGGTAATCAGCACGATCAAGAGGAATCGTTGGGCACTGGTTAAACTAGCTGGCAAAATCGCCGCCAGGGACACCAGCAGATAAATCCCCGGAATGGTCATCAACACTTCCACAAAGCGCATCAAGACCGCATCAATCCAGCCACCAAAGTAGCCGGAAATACCGCCAATGAGCATCCCCAAGGGAAAGGAAATGACAATCCCCACGAGGCCAATAAACAGGCTAATGCGGCCCCCATGGAGTAAACGGCTAAATTGATCACGCCCCTGTTCGTCGGTGCCAAGAAGATTAAAGCGGGCCTCGCCGACCACCCCAAATAAATGGCGATCGCCCCGGATGCCCGGAAAGACAATTTTTTCCTCGAAGGTCGGGGGCAAGGGCAATTTGATCTGGAACAGTTGGTAAGGATCGCCTTTGACAAAGAGGCGCAGCGGTTGGGGGTTATCAGTGTCAACAATCAGTTGGCGATCGCCCGTGTCGAGATCCGTCGGCCCCTGGCTGGTGGGATAAACAGAAGGGAGGCCATTGCGCCAGTGGATCGCGCTTGGCGGCATCAAAGAACCGTCTGCCTGAGACACATAGGGGTCATAGGGGGCAAAAAAATCAGCACCAATGACGAGGACATAAAAGGTGATCAGGATAATCGCGCCCAAACGCGCCAGGGAATTATTTCGAAGTTTGCGCCACCAATCCATAGTTACTGCCAGGGTTGCCAAAAATAATGTGTCCCCTCATTCTAATGCCTGCAGATACTCGATCGCGGCGGCAAGGGGGGAGTCATAGCCCTCGGCAAAGTCCATAAACCAGAGGCCTTCGTTGGAGAGGGGATCCAGTTGCTTAAGCCAAGTTTCAGCTTTGGTGCGCCAATATTTAGCCTCAGCCTGCTTTTGTTTTTCGGCAGCGGCGATCGCCTTGAGGTCTGTCTCCGGGAGGGGCTGCTGGGCTTGCTTTTGCTGCGCGGCGATCAGTCGGTTAATGTCTTGGTACAGGCGGTGATTTTTTTCACAATCTTTGAGTTTATTGGCGGTCGTTTCCTGTTCGAGGGCTTGCAGCATGGACGAGAGGCGATCGCCCTGGGATGGCTTTTCTACGGCAGGCTGCGGGCGAGCTTGGTATTCCTGCTGGAGCGCCGCTAGCGTTTGATCCAGGCCGTTGTCCGGTGGCTGTGGGGTTGCCGAGCGATGTTGATTTTCTAAATCCCGTAGCAGGTCATCAAGGGAAGCCATCGTTCTATTGCCGAAAAAATCTCATCTCAATTATAAAAAAGATATTTCCCTTTCTTTAATCCGGCGCAAACTGACACCGCAAACGCACTGCCTGGGCTAGCAAACGCCGATAATCCTGGTTATCAATGACATAGGAACCAAATCGCTCCAGGTGCGGATTTTGTAGCTGGGCATCGAACAGCAGAAACCCTTGCCGCCGCAGATGTTCGACTAACAGCACCATCGCCACCTTGGAACCATTAGGAATCTGAAAAAACATCGATTCCCCGATAAAAGCCCCACCAATGGCGATGCCTAAAATGCCCCCAGCCAATTGATCTCCCTGCCAGGTTTCAAAACTGTGGGCCCACCCCGCCCGGTGCAACGCTCGATAAACAGCCATCAATTCCGGCGAAATCCAGGTCACGTCACGGTTGGCACAGCCGGCACACACCGCATCAAAGGCCTGGTTAATTTTGGGGGTAAAAATTTGTTGATTGAGCGATCGCCTCAGGGATTTAGGATAACGAAACCGTTCATCGAGGGGAATCAAAGTCCGTTGCCGACTCGAATACCAACCCAAATGCTGTTGCTCATCCGCCATCAAAAAATAGCCCTGGGAATATCCTTCTAAAATTGCTGGCAGATTAAAACGGCTGATCATAAATTGCCCACGACGGAATTTTTTGAATTTTTCAACTGTACCAGGCGATCGCCCTAGTATTTAGGCCCTGAGGCGATAACCAATACCCCGCACCGTCTCGATGAGATCACTCCCCAACTTTTTACGGAGGTAGCCAATGTACACATCGACAATATTCGAGCCTGGATCGTAATCATAGCCCCACACCTGATCTAGGAGCTGCTGACGGCTCAAAACTTGGTTAGGGTGGCGCAGCAACGTTTCTAACAGGATAAATTCACGGGTGGGCAACTCTAGCCAAACATCCCCTTGTCTAACCCGACGCGCCTTGAGATCTAGCTCCAAGGTCTGGGTTTTTAGACACATCGGCTCCGGGGTCGCCATCGGGGTAAAGGTGCGTAACCGCGCTTGGACACGGGCCAGGAGCTCTTTAAAACTAAAAGGTTTACCCAAATAGTCGTCGGCACCCAGATTTAGACCCATCACCTTATCGTCGAGATCATCGCGGGCTGTGAGAATAATAATTGGGGCTGTGACCCCCTGACCCCGCAGATCATGGAGCACTTCGAGGCCATCGGCATCGGGCAACCCCAGATCTAAAATTAAAAGGGCAAAAGGATATTGCAAGGCCCAATCCAACGCTTCTTTGGCGGTGCTGGCGATAGTTACCGTAAAGCCTTCGCTCTTAAACCCCTTTTCGAGGAAGGAAGCGATTCTAGGTTCGTCTTCGATAATCAGAATCTGGGTCATAGGGAATCGTCAGGGTAAATGTACTGCCTTTGTTTAACTCGCTTGTGACGGTAATGCTGCCGCCATGGGCGATCGCCACCTGTTTAACGATTGCTAAACCGAGGCCTGAGCCTTCTGTGCCCCGTACTTGGCGGCCCCGGGCAAACCGTTCAAAAATCCGTGTTTGGTCAGCGGCGGCAATTCCCCGCCCACTATCCTGTAACCAAAATTGTAAATTTTTACCGGTGCGAGTGACCCCCAAACAGATTTGGTCATCGGGTTCGGTGTGTTGAACAGCATTTTGGGCCAGGTTAATCAGCGCTTGGGTCAGGCGTTGGCGATCGCCCCAGAGAATCCCAGTCACCATCCCCTGGCGTTGCCATTGGCGAGGACTAGACGTTAAAGCCGTAATTTTCGTGTAAAGCTCTTCTAAAAACGACTCTAAATCAATCGGTTCGTAGTGCAAAAAATTGGGTCGCTCCAACTTCGCCAACAGGATCAACTCCTGCACCAGTCGGCCCATGCGATCCAGTTCATCTAAAACCAATTCCACCGTTTTTTGTTCTTCGAGGGGAAGCTGGGCGATCGCCATCAATTCCAAATGACCCCGAATAATCGTGATCGGCGTGCGCAGTTCGTGGCCCACATCATTAAGAAACTGCCGCTGATTTTCAAAGGCCGTTTCCAGACGATCCAACATCGAGTTAAAGGCCTGGGCTAAATTCGCCAATTCCCCCTGGGTGGTGATCGGAATTCGTCGCGTCAGGTTGGATTCATTAATGCTGGTCGCCGTCTTTAAAATCAACGTTAAGGGAGCCAAAACGCGCCCCGCAATCACCGCACTCACCGCGATGGACAGACAAAAAACCCCGGTCAACGTCGCGAACACAATTTTTAGAGAAGCCAAGGTTTCGTTATGTTCCCCCGCCACCGCATGCACCGCAATAAAACGGCCAATAATTTCTCCCGCTGCATTTTCAATCGGCAGCGCTACATACAGAATATCCCCCGTTTCCGAATTGGGACGCGGATCAACCCCCTCTTGCCAGCGGTTCACCTGAGCCAAACGTTGGAGCAGAGCAGAATCTGCCTGGAGGGTCGGCGGCAGAGCTTCGGGACTGGAGCGATAGAATTCCTCGGCAATGACCCCAATAATAAAAGTGTCATCCTCTGGTACCCGACGGGCGAGGTACAGATTAAACAAAGAAACCAAATCCGCCGGGGTCGAAAGAGGCAAAATTTCAGTTTCCCGGAGGGCAAACCGTTGTTTCACTTGGGGGTCATTATTAAGTAACCCTTCAAACAAATACACATCTTCCTTAAGGTCATTTCTCACCCGCTGGTTAATGTTGCTGAATACCAAATGCAACATCAGGGGAAAGGAAATGGCGAGGAACCCCGACAGCAACAGTAAATACCAGAAGAAAACCCGACCACGCACCGAGAGAAAATGGATTCGCAGCAGTTTGAACCATTGTTTAGGGGAAAAGACGACCATTAACGCTGTAGTAGGGAGCGTTGGGGCAAGGGGCGTTCAATAATACCGGCCACTTGGGTGGCGGCATTGAGATTGAGACTAAGGGCTTGTTTCGCCCAAATATTACCTTGAATTACCGCACCATTAGCAATGAGAGTACCTCTGGGTTGGACGATGATATCACCCCGCACGGTGGTTTGCCGGAGAATGCAGGTGGCTCCGGAAGGGACTTCGAGATCCCCAATGGCGATCGCCCCTAAACTGCCTTTGCATTGGGTCGCTTGGGCGAGGACGGGACGGAATCCGAAAGCACCAATGAAAAGTGCAAGGCCCAGTCCAAGACGGCAAAACTGAGATTGTAAAGAATGCTGATACTGACCCATGGGAAAATAGCCGATTTTTAAAGGATAGGGATTGTCGGGCGACTCGATCTCACTACTAGGATGACCTGGAGCGATGAAACAACATTGAAAATTCCGTGAGAAGTTTCTCATCTAAACCTGTTGCAGTTGTCGGGCAAGGCGATCGCCACAGAGTTCGATTAAGGCCGGGATATTAGAACGACGTTCTGGAATACGCCAACTAATGGCAATATGCCGCAGTAGAGTGAGACTGGTGTAGATATCGATGGCTTTGCTGAGTTCAAAGTTAATTTGGGTCTGTTTTGCTAAAAAAGCCGCTTTTAAAGTCTGTTCCTGGCTAGCCATCCCATCAGGATCACCCCAGGTGCGGAGGCTCTGCTCGGTCATGTGGGCGATAAAGTTCCCCAGGTCAACGGCGGGATCTCCCTGGCAATAAAGATCGAGATCCACCAACCAAAGGCGATCGCCTTCCACCAAAATCTGATCGGGGTAAAAATCCCGGTGAATCGTTGTGGAGGGACGGGAATACTGATCTAAAGCCTGGCCGAGGCGTGCACTCTGGGCGATAAAGTGCTGCATTTTTCCCTGCCATTGGGGTTGCTGCTGGGCAAGATCCCAGAGGCGATTGCCTAGGATCTGTAATTCGTCAGCGATAGTGTGGGTTTTGTTGGTCGCTACGGAATGGGTGTGAATTTTGTGGGCGAGGGCGGCAATTTTTTCCGGTAAACCTGGCTGGATCGGCAATAACTTTGTTGTGGGTTGACCGGGCACCCAACTTTGCAGCCACATCCTCCAGGGTTCAATAAAACCAAGGGGTTCCGGCACGGATAAGCCATCTTCACTATCCCCATGGAAGCCGTTCTCCCATAACGCTCGTTGGTAGCCGTAACTTTGATGATCTGTGCCCTTGGCGCGAATTTTACCGAGAATAATCTGTGTCCCCGCGTCGGTGTCTAAGTGATAGGCAATTAACGCTCTTCGTCCGATTTTGTGGCGCAGAAGTTTAGCCGTTGTCACCCTTTGTAAGGTAGGAAAAATGGTGGCGAGGTGGGGCTGGGCTAACTGGGGATCGAGGGCAAACGGTAGCCAGGGTATTTTGGGATCCGGGGAAATTTCTGCCATAGTTAACGCCCAAGAGATTCGGTGATGCTTGTCAGGATTTGCCGTTGGAAGAGGTCGGCATAGGCTCCCTGGCGGGCGAGGAGTTCGTGATGGGTGCCCTGTTCCCGGATTTGCCCCTGGTCGAGATAAAGGATTTGGTCGGCGGCGATCGCCAACTGGAGATTATGGGTGACGAGAAAGGTGGTGCGATTTTCCGCTAACCGTTCCAGGGCGTCAAAAACTAACTGTTCATTGACGTTATCCAAGCCGCTGGTGGGTTCATCCAGGATCAGAATGGGGGTTTGTCGCATGGCCGCCCTGGCGATCGCCAACCGTTGCCGTTGCCCACCGGAGAGGGTTGTACCCCGTTCTCCCACCACCGTGTCGTAGCCTTGGGGCAGTTGCAAGATAAAGTCATGGGCATTGGCTAAACGGGCCGCCGCTTCGATCTTGGCCATGGTTGCGTCCTCGATGCCATAGGCGATATTTTCCCGGATTGTCGCCGCAAACAATAAGCTCTCCTGCAACACCACCGCCATTTGGGCGCGTAGGCTCGTCAGTTGATAATCCCGTAGATCCTGACCATCGATAAGAATGTTTCCCGCCGTCGGGTCATAGAGCCGCAATAGCAAGCTGAGAAGCGTCGATTTTCCACTGCCGGAGGCACCAACGAGGGCAATTTTTTCCCCGGGTTGCACCGTTAAATTTAGCCCCTTGAGAATTTTTTGGTCGGGGTGATAGGCAAAGGAAACATCTTTAAATTGAATCAATCCCTGAAGAGGCGGCGTGGCGATCGCCCCTGGTTTGTCCTGGATATCGGGGGTTTCCGCCAAAATGCTTAAAATCCGTTCCCCTGAAGCCGCCGCCTTCGCCAGACGCCCGGTATATTTCGCAAAATTCTGCACGGGTTTGTAGGCATTGCGCAGATAGGTTAAAAACACCAAGACTGTTCCTGGCGTGAGGGCATCTTCAATCACCAGATGGGCCCCATAGCCCATCACCAAAGCTGTCCCTAGGGCAATTAATACATCCACCACCCGTTCTAAGTTTGCCGCTAATCGTTTGGTTTCAATGCTCTCCTGGAGGCTTTGCTGGTTTTGGCGACTAAAGAGATCCGCAAAGGCCTGCTCTAGGGAAAGGGCCTGCACCAGTTTAATGGCAGCGAGGGATTCGGCGGCGGTGGCGGCGACGGCTCCTTCCCGGTGGCGTTGGGTGAGGGAAGCACGGCGAATTTTGGCACTTAAACGACTGGCAGCAAACCAAAATAGAGGGAAAGTCACGAGGGACAAGAGGGTGAGTTTCAGGTCAAGCCAGGCCATCACCCCAAGCATTCCCCCCAGGGTTAACAGGCTAACTACCAGGGGTAACGCTGCCGTGAGTAAAATTTCCTGGAGACGGTTTGCATCGCTACTCACCCGGATAATCAGGTCACCACTGCGGGCTTGGTAGTGGTAACGCAGGGAAAGCCGTTGCAGATGGCCATAGAGTTGATCCCGCACCTGGGCCATGACGCGACTACCCACAATCGCCAAACTGACGGTATTCCAATAGGTGGCGATCGCCCGACCGACGGCAATGACGATCACCCCAGCGGCAATTAAAACTAACAACCAGGCGGGATCGAGGTTCCTAAAGCCGAGAAAAGCGAGAGTCGGTTGAGTTTGAGCAGGAATTAGCACCCCATCAATAAGCAGCTTGAGGGGCCAAGGTTCCAACAGCCGCAACCCCACATCCACCAACAAAGTGACCATCGCCACCAGCAAGAGTCGCCACTGGGCACGGATTTGGGGCCAAAAGGTGGTGATCACAGCCCAGAGGCTAGGGACAGCTTGGGTCATGGGGGAGGCACGGTGCATATTTTTCTAACTTTTAACCTCAACGTTGAAAAACGAGGCTTGGGCGATCGCCAAAATTTGGGCGGCAATGTGATCCCAAGTGTGGCGTGCAAAAACGGCGGTGCGGGCGGCGGTGCCTAACTGGTGCCGTTGCTGGGGCGATCGCCAGAGATGTTCCAGGGCCTGGGCAAAGGCGGTTGGCTCTCCCGGTGGACACAAAATCCCCGTCACCCCATCGTCAATTATCTCCGGCAGTTGACCGATGCGACTCGCCACCACGGGTAATCCCGCTGCCATGTATTCGACCACCTTAAGGGGCGAAAAATAGAAATCCTCACTGGCGGGATAGGGGGCCACGGCCACGCTCATTTGCTCTAACCAATGGGGGACTGCCTCCGGGGGCACTGCGCCCGTCCATTGCACCTGGGCCGTTAAATCATGCTGGGCGATCGCCTGTTCAAGGGCTTGCCGTTGGGGGCCATCACCGACGATCAACAAGCGGGCTTCCGGGACGACTTGGCGTAATTGGGCAAAGGCTTCTATGAGGCAATCTAGGCCATGCCAAGGTTTGAGGGAACCGACAAAACCCACGGTAAACGGCATTGCGGCGGACGGCTGGGAGATTTCTGAAAAACGGTCTGGATTTACCCCATTGGGCACCACAAAAAGGTGATCGCCCGGCACCCATTGTTGCAAATAGGCTTTCACTCCCTCGGAAACTGCGATTAAAGCCGTTGCCCCTCTAAAAACAGTTTCTGCCACCTGCAACGCTAAATCCCGGTTTATTAAACCCCGGTGAGTAGCTTGCTCTTCAATCAGGGGCGCATTCACTTCTAAAATACTGGGAATTTGCCGGTTTCGCGCAAAAGTCATCCCCCCATGGCTCCAGAGGGAATAGCGTTCATAGACGAGATCATAGGGGGCCGCCTGGGTTAATAAATCTTGCAATATCTGGTTTTGTTGAAATAAGCCCTGCTCCCGCATTGCCAAATCACCCTTGGGAACTTTGGGTAAACAATAGACGGGTAAATCGGCTAAATCTGCGGGCGGTTCGCCTCCAAGCCTCGCTGCAAAAAGCGTCACCGTTGCCCCCTGGTTCTGAAAGGCGCGGATCATCTCTTGCACATGGATCGAGGCCCCTTTGCAACCAAAGACCGGAATGCCTGGATCGGCGCAGACATAGGCAATTTTCATTGTGGTGCCCCCCCTGAGTGAAACAGTTGGCGCAGTTGGGCCGCATTGCGCTGGAGGTTGAAGACTTGTTCTAACCGTTGGCGGGCTGCCTGGGCGAAGTGGCTACGTAGTTCTGTCTGGTGCAAAAGGGTCTGGAGGGCTTTGGCGAGTTGTTCTGGATCATTTTGGGCCACTAGCAACCCCGTTTTCTGGTGAACAATAATTTCAGGAATTCCCGTCACATCCGTCCCGACGCAGGGAGTCCCCAAGGCGATCGCCTCTAGTAAGACTGTGGGCAAACCATCCCGATTGCCATCCTTACCGACGACATAGGGGGCCGCAAAAACCGTCGCCTGTTTAAGGAGCTGAAACACTTCCCCCTGGGGTTTGGGGCCAGTAATTTCTACCCAAGGCTCTAGTTGGTGCTGGGCAATTTGCGATCGCAAAGTCGTTTCGAGGGGGCCAGTACCGACGATCTGACAGCGGAACGCACAACCCCAACGGCGCAGCAGATCACAAGCGGCGATTAGGTAGGTTAAGCCTTTCTTTTCCACGAGCCGCGACACCGACACAATTAACGGCGGCTCCGGATTCTCTAAACGAGGTTGGTAGGGAAGTTCCGTTAAATCCATGCCGTTGTAAATGCGTTTTACCTTAGTGGCGACTTCCCCATACTGTTGCTGTAAATAGGCACGGTTATAGTCGCTGACAGTCACAACGGCGGCGGCATCCTGGAGTTTGCGGGCGAAATCGGCTGGGTCAACGCTTTCGTGGAAAATATCCTTGGCATGGGTCGTAAAGCTGTAGGGAATCCCCGCAAAATGGGCCGCTAAACGGGCGACACTGGTGGCGACGCTGGCAAAGTGGGCGTGGAGATGGGTGATCCCCTGGTGACGGACAGCTTGGGCGAGCCAGAGGGCCTGATATAGAACGCTAGAGCGTTCCCCTGTGGCGTAGGCGAGTTTTCCCCAGAGGTCGGGAATCAGGGCGGCAGTGGCTTGAATTTCGGCCCAGAGATAACTGGCGGCGGTGGGATTTTGTCCTAATAAAGTGGGATGCGATCGCCCTTGGCTGGGTTTTTGAATATAGGTGACGGGAGCTTTGACCCGGGCAATTTTATCTTGGAAATGACTATCCACCGGGGGCCGTAGGGCAAAAATTCTGACATCTAAACCTGCTGCTTCATGGGCGAGAATTTCATTAACAATAAAGGTTTCTGAATAGCGGGGATAGCGTTTAACAACATAGGCAATGGCCATGGCACCTTGAAAAATAATGGAAATAAAATGATGGACTAGGAAGCCTGGGCAGTAAAACAAGTAGACGTTTTGAGCAGTTGCCCCAAAAGGAGGGGCAACTGTTGGGTGGCCTGGAGATTTAGATCGAGGTTGCCCTTGGGGAGTTGCGGATCACAATGGAGCCAAGCCGCTAGGTTTTGGGGATTAACCTGGTGGGGGTGGAGCACATCTACCAGACCTAATTGTTTTAAACGGGTCGCCCGGAGCCATTGTTCCTGACGGGGTTTGACCCGGGGAATAATCAAAGCGGGTTTCTGGAAGGAGAGAATTTCACAGGTGGTATTGTAGCCACCCATGGCGATCACCCGTTCGGCGGCGGCCATGAGGATCGTCGGTTCGGGACAGTAGGGCAGGGTTGTCAGATGGGGATTGTGCTGGGCGATCGCCCCTAGGGTCTGGCGCACGGACTCCGGCATAAAAGGCCCCGTGAGTAGTACCCCCGGCAGGTCTGCGGTGAAGGGAATTTGGGCAAAGGCGATCGCCAGGGTTTCCCCATCTTGACCGCCACCCACCGCACCGAGGACGAACCTGGCTGGTAAATCCCACGCTTTTAAGGTTTCTTGCCAGGGTTGCCCTAAATACTGGAGGCGATCGCATTGGTTAAAGTAGCCCAGAGTAACCATTTTTGCGATCACCTCTGGGGAAAAATCATATTCTTGCCGCAGATCATAAACCTGGGGATCACCGTAGATCCACACCGCATCATAGTAGCGACGAATTGCCGTTTCATTATCCGCCCGTTGCCAATCCCGTCGCACCGCTGCTGGGTCGTCCAACACATCCCGTAACCCTAAAATACAGTGCATCTGGGGCTGTTTACGGATATATTCCAGACTGGGATCAAGTTCCCGTTCCGCCCCCCGGGGGACATTATCCACGATAAAAACGTCGGGTTGGAACTGTTGGACTGCGTTTAAAATTAACTGCGATCGCAACCCAATGATTTCCCGTAAAGGCAAAGCTAAATGACGCGCCCGATAGGAACCATCACGATTTTTCTTCAGAGCAGGCAAACTTAAACAATCAATCCCCGCAGTGGCAAGCCCTTCGTTGCCATCACCCATGCCACTAATGAGCAAAATATCTAGGGGTAAAGCTGATCGTTGTAGGGTCTGCGCAATCAACAAATTACGCCGTTTGTGACCCAATCCCATGGTGTCGTGGGAATATAACGCGATACGGTGGCGGGGGTGTGGTTTCACAGGAATAGGGGCTTGGATAGAGATCCCTTGGGGCGATCGCCATTGAACATTCCGTTGTCGTTGGGCGGGTTCCATGGGCAAATACCTCTCCTTTGGGATCTGACCGCGACATTGATCGCCAAATCCTTGACGACTATGGATATCTTGACCTTCCTCCCTAAACCCCGGGTGAAGATTCCATGAGAAAACCTTCATATAAAAAGCCGAGATAATAGCGTGTCTCTTCGGCTGAGTTTCACTGGGGATTACTGTAGTTTAGGGAAAATGTAGTGTTAAAAACCGCTGAGAAATTCAAACATCCGTAGATAATGAATCAAGGGTGATCGTCAAACATTTCGACAAGCTGCATCAGTAAAATTTTGTGGCCACTACTTACCCCCAGCAGCCTGAGCTAATCGTTCCAGAATGCTCCAGTCCTTAACTTTTCTAGTTTTCCCTCACGGGAGGTTCATTCCATGTTTCTGAAAAAAGTTTCCCTGACGGTCTTGTCTTCTCTTCTCCTGCTCGCTGGTGCCTCGATACCTGTGAAAGCCCAAGTCTATGTCAATGGCGAATATATCCAGGGCGAAGATCTGATGATCCTTGAGTACCTTGCTGGCGGCTCGATTCCTGCGGGTAGTTACTGGCTTGACTACAATACCGGTGCGTGGGGCTATGCAGGAGATTACACGGTGCAAGGTTACCTTGGTGCTAGCAGTAATCATTACGATGGCAGCTATGGCAATAATTCTAGCGGCTATGATTCCTACTACAGCACTGGTGGGGCTGGGGGCTACGGCTCCTATGCCTCCGATGGTGACTGCGCCTATTTCTCATCGGGAGATATCTCAGTTTCTACCTGCTAAAGAGAAAGGGGGCGATCGCCACAGCGATGAACGTGAGCTAAACCGTTTTCCTTAGTGGCGATCTACTTACTCCTTGCTAAGACCTCTTTGTCCTCGGTAATAACCATTTCTTCGTCTCAAGGTACAGCTTTATGGTTACTAGTCACTCTCATCTATTTCCTGCTGGCAATAATCTAGCATTTTGGGAAATTCCAAAAGATCCTGGGTTGGTTAATGCTTTTGCCGCTTATCCAGTCTCTCCTATACAGCCTCCCAAGGTCGAAAAACACCCTAATTGGGATACTTCCACAGACATTGCTGTAATGGTTCTTCTTCTTGGTTTGATTATTACTTGTGTTTTAGTCCTTTGCTTTAACCAACCGAATGGACGTTGAGATTTCAGTCTCCACAATTTTTTAGATTGACTGAATAGCATTAATAGCTTTATCCGTTGCACTCTAATAGTGGCGGGAGATGCAAAATTACAGATTACGATGGCGGCTATGATTCCTACTCCAGCACTGGTGGGCCTGGGGGCTACGGCTCCTATGTCTCCGATGGTGACTGTGCCTATTTCTCATCGGGAGATATCTCAGTTTCTACCTGCTAAAGATAGAAGAGGCGATTGATAAAGTCAATCAAGTCTTTGATTGGCCCGCTAAATCTCCCCACTAAAGCTCCGGCAAGCTTGGAGAATACTAAGCAGTTTCCCCCCAGAATTGGGGGGCGAGGGGGCTTTATGAAACAACTCTTAAAACAAAGATCTAGAAAATAACCAGAACCGTTACAAAAAACAGCAAAAAAAAATCTTTCTTAGCAGGGATCAAAGGCGACTTTACAGAGTTTAAACCTTCCCTGCTTTTTGTCATACCATCTCCAATCCCATCAAGCTTCTCCCTACAATAAAACTGTTATGGGCTGTAAAAAATACTATTACCTTTATTCCCCATAAATACCCAATAACTTTAACAAGAAAAAAGTTGCTTTAGTCAGATTAATTCATAAAGACAACCCCGTGCTTTTGTTGCCCCTCAAAAAGTCTTCACCTTTACCACCAAAAGCCAATTCAGCCCCATTGACCACTACCAAGGAATTGAGATTATGGCTACCCCAAAAATTGCAACCCTCGATGCGAATGAAGCCGTCGCCAAAGTTGCCTACAAATTAAACGAAGTGATCGCCATTTATCCCATCACCCCCGCTTCACCGATGGGCGAATGGGCCGATGCTTGGGCCTCCCAAGGACAGCCAAATCTGTGGGGCACAGTGCCCAGCATCATCGAAATGCAGAGTGAAGGGGGAGCCGCCGGAGCCGTCCACGGTTCCCTGCAAACGGGTTCGTTAACCACCACTTTTACCGCTTCCCAAGGGCTGTTGTTGATGATCCCCAACCTCTACAAAATTGCAGGGGAACTCACCTCAGCGGTGATCCATGTTGCCGCGCGATCGCTCGCCGCCCAAGCCCTTTCTATTTTTGGCGATCACTCCGATGTGATGTCTGTGCGGGGGACGGGATTTGCCCTGTTGTCCTCCGCCTCGGTGCAGGAAGCCCACGATCTGGCCCTGATTGCCCAAGCGGCGACCATGAAAGCCCGTGTGCCCTTCATCCACTTTTTTGATGGGTTCCGCACCTCCCACGAGATTCAGAAAATCGAATTACTCGATGAATCTGTTTTACGGGAACTGATCGACGATGAAGATGTGTTTGCCCACCGTGCCCGCGCCTTAACCCCAGATAATCCCGTCATTCGTGGCACTGCCCAAAACCCCGATGTCTTTTTCCAAGCGCGGGAATCGGTGAATCCGTTCTATGAAAAATGCGGTGCCATTGTACAGGAAATGATGGATCGCTTTGGGGCACTGACAGGACGCGCCTACAAATTATTTGAATATGTGGGTGCGCCGGATGCGACGCGGGTAATTATGCTGATGGGTTCCGGTTGTGAAACCGTCCATGAAACGGTGGATTACCTCAACGCCCAAGGGGAAAAGGTGGGTGTGTTAAAAGTGCGGTTATATCGTCCCTTTGATGGATCAGCATTAATTGCGGCGTTACCGAAAACCGTCGAAAAAATTGCTGTGTTAGACCGAACGAAGGAACCCGGCGCAAACGGTGAACCGCTCTATTTAGATGTGATTTCCGCCTTAATGGAAAGTTGGGAAGGCGCGATGCCCAAGGTGGTTGGCGGACGGTATGGCTTGTCTTCCAAAGAGTTTAATCCGGCAATGGTGAAGGGGATTTTTGATGCTTTAAATCAAGCAAAACCCAAGAATCATTTTACGGTGGGCATTAATGATGATGTCAGCCACACATCCCTTGAGTATGATCCGAATTTTTCGACGGAACCGGACAGTGTCGTGCGGGCGATGTTCTATGGCTTGGGTTCCGATGGCACCGTGGGCGCGAATAAAAATTCGATCAAGATTATTGGCGAAGAAACAGATAATTATGCCCAAGGTTATTTTGTCTATGACTCGAAGAAATCGGGGGCAGTGACGGTTTCCCATCTGCGCTTTGGCCCGAATTTAATTCGCTCGACTTATTTAATTAATCAGGCGAATTTTGTCGGTTGTCACCAATGGTTATTCCTCGAAAAATTGGATGTGCTGAGTGGAGCAAAGGATGGGGCAACTTTTCTTTTAAACAGCCCCTATACAGCGGATCAAGTGTGGGATCAATTACCCCTTGAAGTCCAAGAACAAATTGTTCGTAAACATCTCAAATTTTATGTGATTAATGCGAATAAAGTTGCCCGTGAAAGTGGGATGGGGGGACGGATTAATACGGTGATGCAAACCTGTTTCTTTGCCCTCTCCGGTGTACTGCCCAAGGAAGAAGCCATTTCTAAAATTAAGGAATATATCAAGAAGACCTACGGCAAGAAAGGGGCGGATGTGGTCACCATGAATATTCAGGCGGTGGATAACACCTTGGCGAATTTATTTGCGGTGAATGTGGGTGAAGCCAATAGCCCGATCCATAAGCCTCCCGCCGTTTCCCCCAATGCGCCCGACTTTATGCGCAATGTCCAAGCACCGATGTTGATCAAAGAAGGCGATCGCCTGCCGGTGAGTTGTCTGCCCTGTGATGGTACTTACCCGACGGGAACCTCCAAATGGGAAAAACGTAACGTCGCCCAATTTATTCCAGAATGGGATCCAGAGGTTTGTATTCAATGCGGTAAATGTGTGATGGTGTGTCCCCACGCGACGATCCGCGCCAAAGTTTATGAACCTAATCTATTAGCAAATGCGCCAGAAAGTTTTAAAGCAATTGATGCGAAAGATAAGAATTTTTCGGGGCAGAAATTTACGATTCAAGTCGCTCCCGAAGACTGTACAGGCTGTGGCATTTGTGTGGATGTTTGTCCCGCGAAAAATAAGGCGCAACCGTCGAAAAAAGCGATCAATATGGTGGAACAATTGCCCCTGCGGGAACAGGAACGCACCAATTGGGATTACTTCCTCAGTTTGCCTTTACCGGAACGGCGGGAATTAAAACTGAATCAAATTCGTGAACAACAATTACAGGAGCCACTGTTTGAATTTTCGGGAGCCTGTGCCGGCTGTGGCGAAACCCCGTACATTAAATTGGTTTCCCAACTGTTCGGCGATCGCACGGTGATTGCCAATGCGACAGGTTGTTCCTCCATCTATGGCGGCAATTTACCGACAACCCCCTACACAAAAAATGCCGAAGGTCGGGGCATTGCTTGGTCAAATTCTCTGTTTGAAGATAATGCCGAATTCGGGTTAGGGTTCCGCCTTTCGATCGATAAACAAGCCCAATTTGCAGCGGAATTATTACAACGTTTAAGCGGTGAACTCGGTGATAATTTCGTCAGTGAATTATTAACTGCCCACCAAGCCGATGAAGCTGATATCTGGGAACAACGGCAACGGGTGCGCGAACTTAAAAATAAACTGGCAACCCTCGATTCTGCCGATGCCAAACAGTTAGCTTCCCTTGCGGATTATCTCGTGAAAAAATCTGTCTGGATCGTTGGCGGTGACGGTTGGGCCTATGACATTGGGTTTGGGGGTCTCGATCATGCGATCGCCAGCGGTAAAAACATCAATATTTTGGTGATGGATACCGAGGTTTATTCCAACACTGGCGGACAATCCTCCAAAGCCACACCCCGCGCTGCCGTCGCCAAATTCGCCGCCGGCGGGAAACCAGCCCCCAAAAAAGACCTTGGTTTAATCGCCATGACCTACGGCAATGTATATGTCGCCTCCGTTGCGATGGGAGCCAAAGACGAACACACCTTAAAAGCCTTCCTCGAAGCCGAAGCCTACGACGGGCCTTCCCTGATCATCGCCTATAGCCACTGCATCGCCCACGGCATCAACATGCAAACCGCCATGACCCACCAAAAAGAACTCGTCGAAAGCGGTCGCTGGCTCCTATACCGTTACAACCCCGACCTCAAAGCAGAGGGCAAAAACCCCTTGCAACTCGATAGCCGTACCCCCAAAGGCAGCGTCGAAAGCTCCATGTACAAAGAAAATCGCTTCAAGATGCTCACCATGACCAAACCCCAAGCAGCAAAAGAACTGCTCAAACAAGCTCAGAGTGATGTCGATACCCGTTGGCGAATGTACGAATACCTTGCCAACCGTCCCGAAGCCTGATCAATAAAAAGTCCCCCTTAACAAGCCGGAGCTTTAGTGAGGAGATTTAGGGGGATATAAAACCATTAATCTACCGGAGAACCACCATGGATTTAACCACACAATATCTAGGTCTGACTTTGCGATCGCCGTTAATTGTCGGAGCCGCCGCGCCCCTCACCGAAGATATCGACAACATTAAACTAATGGAAGATGCCGGAGCCGGAGCCGTCGTTTTACATTCCCTCTTTGAAGAACAAATCCGCAAAGAAAAACTCGAACTCCACCACCATTTCACCTACGGCACAGACTCCTTTGCCGAAGCCTTAAATTACTTCCCAGAAAATGCCTCTGATGTTTTCCATGTGGGCGTAGAAGCCTATTTAGAGCACATTCAAACGGCCAAATCGATGGTCAGAATGCCGATCATTGCTAGCCTTAACGGTTCCCACCAAGGGGAATGGGAGCATACGGCCAAACTAATGGAACAAGCCGGAGCCGATGCCATTGAATTAAACATTTACTACGTGCCGACAGATATCAATAAAAATGGTTCAGAAGTGGAATATGAATACATTCAAATTGTGCGGACGGTGCGGGAAAACTTAAATATTCCCGTTGCCGTTAAGCTGAGTCCGTTCTTTAGCAATATGGCAAATATGGCAAAACGTCTCGTCGATAATGGTGCAAATGGCTTGGTTTTATTTAATCGTTTTTATCAGCCGGACATTGATATTGAAGAACTAGAAGTGACCCCGAATTTAATCCTTAGTAGTCCGTTGGATATGCGTTTGCCGATGCGCTGGATTGCAATGCTCTATGGCCGCTTGGATGTGGATTTTGCGGCGACTAGCGGTATTCAACGGGGAACCGATGCGATCAAAATGTTAATGGCTGGGGCAAAAGTAACGGCTTTAGTGGCCACTTTATTACGCCACGGCATTCAACACATTGAAACCATGGAAACGGAAATGGTGCAGTGGCTCGAAGAACATGAATATCTATCTTTGGAGCAACTGCGGGGCAGCATGAGCCAGATTAATTGTCCCGATGAAAGTGCCTTTGAACGCGCCCAATACATGCGAGCGATTCAATCCTACCAACCAGAGCGACACACGCTTTGAGGTTAACTATTGCTGCAGGGCCTTGGCGATCGCCTTGAGAGCACGGGGGTCAGACAACATCCAAGGGTGTAAGGGCACGGGCAACTGCACCCCTGTGCCAATGGGGAGCTTAGTGCTCTTGGCTGGGAGAATCATTAAATCAAAGGGTGTCCATAACCAGGTAACCTTCACGGGTTCTAGGGCCGTGGCCACATCACGGTTCAAATCCTGGAGCAACTCACTATCCGGGCGCATTTGACGAATCCCAGGAAAGGGCAAACCATAGGCCGATAACGTGCCATTATTGGGGGCTGAAATACTCACATAGCGTTCTACCCGTCGATTGCCACCGAGCCGTTGCAAATAGTAGCGGGTCACAATGCCTCCCATACTAAATCCCACGAGATCAAACCGTTGGGTCGCGCCAAAATGTTGGTGCACATAGGCTTCAATTTGACTGGCCAAAACGGGCAGTGCTTGACGGCCATCATTGGGTTGTAAATCAAGGGCATGAATTTCCCAACCTTGCTGACTAAGGTAGCGGGTTAAAGGTTTAAACACGGTGTGGCGGTCTAAAAAACCGTGGATTAACAACACCGGATTTGGGGAGTGAGTCATGGTTTATTGAAAAATCCTGAGAATCTTGATTACAATTTTATTAAGAACTTTTACAAAATTTGGTTATGTCTCACCCTAGCTTAGCGACACTTTCCCAACAACTCGAAAGTGACAACTCCAAGGATCGCATGGTCGCCCTTGCCCAATTGCGGGATGTAGCCCCCCTAGAAGCGATGCCTCTCATTAAAAAAGTATTAGATGATGAGGTGCTCCAAATTCGCTCGATGGCGGTTTTTGCCCTAGGAATTAAGCAGACAGAAGAGTCTTATCCAATTTTGATTAAGCTGTTAGAAACTGATGCAGATTATGGCATTCGGGCCGATGCGGCGGGCGCTTTAGGGTATCTCCAGGATGAGCGGGCCTTAAAACCGTTGTTACGGGCTTTTTATGAAGATACATCTTGGTTAGTGCGCTTTAGTGCGGCGGTTTCTCTGGGGAATCTTGGTCGTCCGGAAGCAAAAGATGCCCTGATCCAAGCCCTCGATAGTGGGGAAGCGATTTTAGAACAAGCCGCGATCGCTGCCCTGGGAGAAATTGGCGCAGTGGAGACTGTGGATCGTCTTGTGACCTTTGTTTCCTCAGAAAATTGGCTGGTGCGACAACGGCTCGCAGAAGCCCTGGGCGTACTCCCCTGCGAGAAAAGTCTGGCGGCGGTCAAGTTCCTCGTCAAAGATGATCATCCCCAAGTGCGGGAAGCAGCCCAATATAGCCTCGACAGACTTAGTAATAGTAATTCGTAACGCGTGCGCGGCAAAATTTTACTCACCTCCTTTCGGCCCTGGCTGGAACATCACACCTCCAATGCCTCGGATGATCTCCTCTGTCAACTCAAGGCGAGGCCGCTAGCTTTTGCGGATTTTTTATTTCTGCACCATCTGCCCGTGGAAACGGCGATCGCCTCTGCAAAAACCCTCCAAGCCATTGCCGCTTATCAGCCGGATCTGGTGCTCTGCTGTGGCATGGCCGAAAAACGTGATCGCCTCACAGTGGAATCCCAAGCGTTTTATCAGGGACAGCAGTTACAAACACGCTTGGATCTGCAGGCGCTCACGGCTCCCCTAGAATTTACAGAGATTAGCCACGATGCCGGCAAATTTGTCTGTGAAGGGCTATATTTTCAAGTGTTAAAGCATCTCCAGCGGCAACAATCCCCAACGCGGGCCCTATTTCTCCATGTGCCCCTAATCACGGCGGCCAATCGACGGTTAATCCTGCGGGATGTTGAAACCATGCTCCACTGGCTGCTGCCCAATGTTCTGGCTTGCCCCACTGACCCATGACTGTCCCCAAGACCCCAAACCCGAAGACGTTAAAACGTATCCGCACCCTCAGTAAGCTACTCGACAGTGCGATCGCCATTCCGGGGACAAAGTACAAAATCGGCCTCGATCCGATCATCGGTTTGGTGCCAGCGGTGGGGGATTACCTGAGCTTGATTCTCTCTGGCTACCTGATTTTCGAGGCGGCCAAACTGGGAGCCAAACAGGATACCCTCGTCAAAATGGCCCTCAATCTTCTTGTTGATAGCGTTGTCGGTACGGTGCCCGTGGCAGGGGATCTCTTTGATGTGGCCTGGAAAGCCAACGAAGCAAATTTAAAGCTTTTAGAACAGGATTTGCCCGATCAGACTGACCTAGACAATGCACCCATTGACTGGCGTCCTCTGATTTTAATTTTGGGGGCGATCGCCTTGGTGATTCTTTTGGGCGGTTTGCTGACCCTGTGGTTGCTGAAGGTCATTTTTAACGCCTTGGTTTAGATCGCAATTTGGGTGACGGCAATATTTCCCGAAAAACACACATCCACATCGGTACCCGCAGCCCGGGGACGATCGGGGTAGGAGCCGACATAATGGAACTGTTGATCCCGTGCTTCGTAGCGGACCTGCATCGGGTCGGTACTGCGCTCACAGAAAATAATTTCTGGGTCAGAGGCCGCCGTTAAATGGGGAAAATTCACGTTCCAAAAATGCTTTTCTGGCAATTCTTGGGTCAATAATTTCGCCAACAGTTTCCCCGTCCAGTGGGTGACAAGATCCCAGTCGATTTCCAAAGGCCGCTGGATGAAATGGGAAAAGGCGATCGCCCGCTTCCCAAGGATTGTTGCCTCCCGCACCGCCGCTACTGTTCCCGAAGTGTAAATATCCACGCCGAGGTTTCCCCCCGCATTCACCCCCGACAGCACCCAATCTGCATCCGCCGCAAACTGCGTGAGACCCAAGCGCGTACAATCTGCCGGTGTGCCCGCCACGGCATAGGCATTATCTGTCCGTTGCTCGACGGGGATGGGGGCATAAACCGTAAACCGATGGCCGCATTCAGACATTTGCGTTTGGGGTGCCACCGTCACCACTTCCTTGGCATGGGGGGCGATCGCCTTTTGCAAGGTCGCAATCCCAGGGGCATCAATCCCATCATCATTCGTTAGTAAAACGCGCATTACGATCCCAAATAAGCCTCTAAAACCTGTTCATTACACTGGATCTCTGCCGGTGTCCCATCCGCCAAATTACTCCCCTCTGCCAGCACCCAGATGTGATTACACAAGGACATGATCACATCCATATTGTGCTCAATAATTAAAAAGGAAATCCCTTGCTGGTTCCAGCGGATAATGTGGTCACAAATTTGATTGATGAGGGTGGGATTAACCCCCGCCGCCGGCTCATCCAACAAAATTAACTGGGGATCGCTCATCAAAGCCCTGGCCATTTCCAGGAGTTTGCGTTGTCCCCCCGATAGGGCCCCAGCATAATCCTGGGCTTTTTCGACTAGGCCGACGGATTCTAAAATGGCGATCGCCTTTTCCCGATTTGCCTTTTCTTGGCGACGAATTTTTCCCTGCTGCCATACCCGCAGGAAGTTTTCTCCGGTTTGCTGTTGGGCTGCCAGCAGCATATTGTCGAGTACCGATAACCGCGACAGCACCCGTGCCACTTGGAATGTGCGCACAAAGCCCCGCGCCGCAATCTGATGGGACGGTAAATGCTGCACTTCCTGGCCGTTAAAAATGACCTTCCCCTGATCCGGCGTAATAAAATTCGAGAGCAAATTGAACAACGTCGTTTTGCCCGCACCATTGGGGCCAATCAAACCCGTAATTTGTCCACGGGGCACAGTAATCGAAGCATTTTGCACCGCACGGATGCCACCGAAACTTTTATGGAGACCTGATGCTTGCAGCAAAGGAGATGGTTCACTCATGGTTGCCGGGATAGGGAGTCGCCCTATATCCTAGCGGTCTCTGGGATGGGACGCTAGGGTGTAATCGGTTCTTCGTCGGCAAATTGCGGCTCTTCGTTAAGGATACCGACGCGGTTAAAGGGCCAAAAGCGAATAAAGGCTTTCCCCACAAGCTTTTCGCGGGGGACAAACCCCCAATAGTGGGAGTCATAGCTGTTGTTGCGGTTATCGCCGAGGACGAGGTAATGATCCTCTGGAATCGTCACGGGGCCGTAATCATATTCTGGGGCTTCGTTGATGTAGTCCTCTTCGAGGGCTTCCCCGTTAATAAAAACGGTGCCGCCACTGACTTGTACGGTATCGCCGGGAATCCCAATGACGCGCTTAATAAAGGCATCTTTGTAGTTTTGCTGCTGGAGAATTTCTGTCGGGTTAAACACCACCACATCGCCCCGTTGGGGGTTTTTGAAATGGTAGCTGATTTTTTCGATGATTAGGCGATCGTTCACTTCTAGGGTGGGCAGCATCGACTCGGAGGGAATGTAGCGGGCCTCAGCGACGAAGGTGCGGATCCCAATGGCCAAAATACCAGCGGTCACAAGGGTTTTAATGGTCTCTACCCAGGGGTTTTCTTCGTGCTGTTGTTCCGTTCCGCTGGGTTTTTTGGTTGGTTCAACGGGAGATTGAGAGTTTTCGGGCATTATCGGTTCGCGCAGAAGTGACTAAAAAAATTACCGGGCAAAGCATAGGACGTCTTTAGCCTCGTCTTTGTGCCTACCCATACAACCAATGTTACTGTTTCTTTATTGTATGCTTTTTCACAGAACATTGGAATTTGCAATAAAGATTTTTTCAAAAAACAATCTTTATCCTGCAATATTCTAGAATATTTTTAGGATTTCAAAAAATAATTGAATGGCAAAAGTGTTAATTTTTAAGTACGACTTTGAATTTTAAAAAATTAGTTAAAAGACAAATATCAATGCCTCTAAATCGAACACGTCAAAAGGAAATTTTGGAAAAGCTCGCAAGTCATTATCCTTACCCATGCCAAGATGTATTTAAAGAATTTGACTATGACAGTGAACTCATTCAATTTTGCTATTTACAAGAACATGGGTTGATAGAATACCATAAGATTGGTGTTAATCCAATTAGTTTATACAAAATAAAAATCACAGCGAAAGGACTAGATTTCTTAGAGGACGACGGAGGATTATCCGAAATCTTGGGGACTATAACAATCAAACTTCATAATGAAACTATCCAAAATTTATTGATGAGCAAAGTCATTGATTCTGATTTGCCTGAAGAAGATAAGAATCGGCTTTCTCGTCAAATAAAGACTATTTCGGAAGAAGGATTAAAAACTGTGACGCGTTCCCTTATTCAGCAAGGATTAAATCACATACCAGATGTCGTGAGTTGGTTGGAAAAATTCTTACCTTAGTAATCTTAAATTTTTTAAGCTACAGAGCCCCGCTTGCGAGTTTCTTTGTAAGAGACGCCGACGTTTGTTAAGCCTGCCTTGAGGAGTTGCTGTTCGAGGAGCGCAAAAAAACGGGCGCGATCGCCACCCCGGATCACGGCTTGATTATGGGCTTCGGCGATCGCCACGGGATACCCAAACCCCTTTTGCACTTGGCCCAGGACAATTCCGAGGCTTTGATCGAGGAGTTGAGAATCTTCAGCGACCCAGCGGGGCATCTCGATCCGGGCCACCTCCGTCCCCACATGGAGATAACAAAAACAAACCTGATCCGCTTCTGGATACTGATTTAAGATGCGGGCCTGACTGAGCCAAAGCCCACTGCGATCGCCGGGTTGCAACAGTTGCTCAAAGAGGGTGCTATCCCGCAACGGTTCAATGGTTTGACAGGGGAGGGTGTCGCGAAATTCCGGTTTGCGTTCCTTGGTTTCGCCGTCGAGGCAATGGGTTTGACAATCGGGTTTGTCGTGGGGGCAAGCCTGGAGCCGCAGAAAATGGACGGCCTCCACACTGCGGGTTGAACTAATGTAGCCAATTAGCGGAATCCGGGTTTCCCGGAGTTGTTGCCAAGCCCCCAGGAGGGGTTCCAAAATCTGTTGGCGGGCTTCGGCGGGCAAATTTTCTAAAAACCAATAGACCAGAGAGCCGTCCACCATCGCCACGTTGGGAATATGGCCGTGGGCACCAGGGGGCAATACCCACTTACAGGCCATCTCAGCGAGCACTTCGGCTTCGGAGGCGGTGCGGCGATAACCCAGCCATTCATCGGTGCGGATCCCCCATTTGCGGGAGGTGTAGAGATCTTCACTGCGATAAAAAATTTCCGGCAGATGATCCAGCAACGGGTGCAAGCTTTGGCCGTAGTGGAGCATCACCCGACCAATATTAATCAAATAACAATAGGCAATTTCGTGGTGGGATGGGGCAATCTGGGAGCCATCTGTGGCAAAAACCGTGTGGGCTTGGGAAGGGGGAGAAATGGGAATGCGGGTCTCTAGGGGTTCGAGGGGAATGCCATGGTTAAAAATGAGGCGATCGCCCCAGGTATTTTGGTGGGCCTGGAGGGTCTGGAAATCTGCCTGGGCTTCCTGGAGCAGAGAAATTCCCCGCTCGATTCGTTCGCGCCCCGTGGCGGCCTGTTCCTGGAGGTGCGCCCCCATATCTGGCAGTTGTCCCGCAAGTTTAATTAGATCTAACATTCCCTCAAGTTTCGCCCCTATCCCACCAGGCGATCGCCCCTAAATTTAAGCGCAATTTAGCCGAAAAAGCAGGGTTTTAGTAACGGATCGTCAGGGTTACAGAAGCATTCACCGTCTGTTCACCCCCTTCCACGGGAGAAGGTGCCGCACTTTCGAGGGCCATGGTCCGCACCGCATCCATGGTCTTAAAAATGGGTGTTGGTGGGGCCGCGCCATTGACCTGAATTTGGACAATTTCCTGGGGACTTAGACCCAAGGCAGTGAGGACAGTTTGGGCCTGGGTGCGTGCATCCTGAGCGGCTTCGGCGAGGGCGGTTTTTTCGGCTTCAGCGAGGGCGGCATCGGTGGCCCGGAAGGAAATCCCATCAATGCGGGTCGCTCCGGCTTTTACGGCTTCATCCATCAGGCTCCCGGCTTGGGCAGTGGGCACCTCAAAGCTCACAGTGTTGGTAGCTAGGTAACCGATGAGACGGCGATCGCCATTGTTGTAGTCATATTCCGGCTGGAGATTAATCCCCGTGGTGGTGAGCTTGGCGACATTTTTGGACTTGAGAAAATCCACCACCTGATTACTGCGCTTGGCAATATCAGCCTGGACTTGGGTTGCCGTCGCCCCCCGCACCTCAACCCCAAGGCGTACCTCAGAAAGACTGGTGGCAATGGCTTCTTCGCCGCGCCCCGTGACGGTGATCGTGCGCAATAGTTCTTCGGCGATCGCCCCGGAGGTTCCCCCCAAGAACAACATTCCTGCCAATAACGGGACAAACAATTTTTTCAGTTTCATTTTTTTCATACTCCTACACACAGGTGCGAGATCACAAGGACAATTGTGTTTGACGATCGAGAAATTTCTTGGTCCATCAAATTCACATTTTTTAATATTAAACAGTCCCTGGAATCTTGCCTTGACTGTAGTTTACGGCCTGCATCAGTCTCAAGGTTTTTTGTTACAAAAAAAGAAACCTTTTCACCGTCCCTCGGCTTTTCTCCCATACTTTAGGCAACTTATTTTTTGCTTAGTGAGGGAGGATTTTTAATGCCCTTCAGTGATGCCCGTGATTATCAAATCGCCATTCTGACGACGTTTCTTCTGCTGGGAGTTTACACGCGGGATTGGACGTTACATTTAACCTGGGTTTTGGTGGCGATCGCCACTTGTATTGCGACCCAATGGAGCCTTAGTGCTTGGCAAGCCTACCGTTGCCGGAAAGAAACCCCTGTACAATGGCCACCGCTACTCATTTCCGGGGCGCGGAGTGCGGTGATTACCGGCCTGGGCCTTTCTCTGCTCCTGCGGGTAAATCATCCCCTCGTTTTAGTGGGGGCAGCGGTCGGGGCGATCGCCAGCAAATTTTTATTTCGTTACCAAGAAAAACATTTTTTCAACCCCGCCAATTTTGGCATCATTATGGCTCTCCTATGGACAGATGGGGCTTGGGTTTCTCCCGGTCAATGGGGCACTGATTGGTGGTATTTATTGCTGTTTTTTAGTGCCGCTGGCCTCGTGCTCAACCGCGTTGGCCGTTGGGATACTTCTATCGCTTTTCTCGCGAGTTATGGCGGTTTAGAAATTCTCCGTAACTTTTGGCTGGGTTGGAGTTGGGATGTGGTTGCCCATCAGTTAACCAGTGGTTCGTTGCTGCTCTTTGCGTTTTTTATGCTGACGGATCCACGCTCAATTCCCAATGGGAAACAGGGACGAATTTTTTGGGCCATTAGTATTGCCCTGCTGACCTTTGTTTTACAACATGGCCTTTATAGTTCAATGGCAATTTTTTGGGCGTTATTCTGTCTGGCGCCTAGCACCATTGTGATCGATAAAATTTGGCGATCACCCCGGTTCCAGTGGCAAGAAAAAGCTCAACCGAAGGCCTCCTCTAGCAATGTTTCCCTGAACCTACAAACTCGCCCCGTTATCTAAGGAAAATCATGTTTAAAACGATCTTGCAATATGTGCGCGGCCTCGCCATTACCTGCATTGGTTTACTGCTGCTGACGCAACCCGCCTGGGCTTTCTGTGGTTTTTACGTCGCCAAAGCCGATACCGAGCTCTATAACCAAGCATCCCAAGTAATTATTGCCCGGGATGGCGATCGCACTGTTCTCACCATGGCTAATGACTACGAAGGAGAAGTCTCAGATTTTGCCCTGGTGGTGCCCGTCCCCGTCGTTCTCAAAGAAGAACAAGTTCACATTGGGGAAGCGAGTATCATCAAACGCCTCGATGACTTTAGCGCCCCCCGCCTCGTGGAATATTTTGACGAAAATCCCTGTGCTGTAAGGAGATTTGATGATGGTTTTGGGCTCCTGCAAAATGCGGCGCCACCAATGCCCATGGCCGCAGAATCCATGCGCGAAACAGCAGCCGATCTCGGCGTCACCATCGAGGAACAATTTAGCGTCGGCGAATACGACATCCTCATTCTCAGTGCCAAAGAATCCGATGGCCTCGAAACTTGGTTACGCCAAAACGATTATCAACTACCCCAGGGGGCCAGTGAGTTACTACGACCTTACATCCGGAACAAACTGAAATTCTTTGTGGCCAAGGTCAACCTCGAAGAATTTGACCGGAGCGGTGTGAATCAATTACGTCCCTTAATGATGGCCTTCGAGTCTCCGAAGTACATGCTGCCGATTCGCTTGGGAATGATGAACGCCCAGCAAGCTCAGGATCTAATTGTCTATATCCTTTCCCCCAAGGGCCAGGCGGAAGTCACCAACTATCGCACGGTGAAAATTCCCTCAAATGTAGAAATCCCTGAGTTTGTAGAAGCGGAATTTGGTGATTTTTATACCACCATGTTCGAGCAAGATTACCAGCGCCAGGGCCGGGATGATATTTTCCTAGAATATGCCTGGGACATGAGCAGTTGTGATCCCTGTTCTGCCCCCAATCTAACGAAGGCAGAGCTTAAACAGGCCGGAGTCTTTTGGGATGAAGATCAATATCTACCGAGGGTCTTTATCACCAGACTCCATGTGCGTTATGGCCGCGACAAGTTTCCGGAAGATCTCCGTTTCCAAGAAACAGCTAATCGTCAGTTTTTCCAAGGACGCTATGTGATTCGCCATCCTTACCGTGGGGAAATGACTTGTAGTGCGGCCCAGGATTACCGACGTCAAACCTACCAACGCCAGGAAGCGGAGGTACAAACCCTGGCGAAGTTAACGGGTTGGGAGCCAGCCGACATTCGCCGCAAGGTTGATTTTATCGAAACCAACGGCCCAACGCCGACGAATGATACTTGGTGGGATTCTATTTGGTAACGGGATAGGAGCAATCTAAACCCGAAAAGGCTGGGGCGATCGCCAAATGGGCATTACAAAAACATGGCCCCTTGGTGGTCCCCAGGCCCCCGCAAAAAATCTTTACAATAGAGTTAAGTTTTTCACCCCAAAATTGCGCCATGTCCTCCACCCCATCCTGGAAAATTAAATTGCTCTATGACGGCCAATGTCCCCTTTGTCTGCGGGAAGTCAACTTTTTGCGGCGCAAGGATAATGGTCGCGGTTTAATTTGCTTTGTGGATGTCGCCGCCGATGATTACGACCCTAGCCGCCACGGTGGCGTAACTTTCCAGACTGCCATGGAGCGGATTCATGGTGTTTTACCCGACGGCACAGTGCTCCAAAATGTGGCGGTTTTTCGGTCTGTTTACGAAGTTCTGGGAATGGGCTGGGTCTACGGCATCACGGAAATTCCTGGTATTGGGCAATTGGCCGACTGGGTTTATGGCATCTGGGCAAAATATCGTCTCCAACTGACGGGCCGCCCCGATTTAATCACTCTGATCCAAAACCGGGAAGCACGACAAACCTGTAGTGTTGGCGATCGCTGTCGTCTCGAAACGTCAGTAACGGAAACCTAAAACTCTTTCTCTGAAGGCGATCCGCCGAGGAAAGGCTTAGTTTTTAACGTCAGACATCGTAGCTCATAAGCTGTTCGACGGGCACAAAGACTTCCCGGGGCAGAAGGATAGACCGTTCACGAAAGCTGACAAATCCCTGGAGCGTTTTGGGATTCACCGAAACCCCAGTGACATATTGGGAGCGCACGGGATGAACAGCAACATATTGGTTATAGATCTGCTGGGCAGCTCGCAACACGCTGGGTTCAATTAACATGGGAGGCTGACTCCTTGGGGAACAGAATCTCCCCTTAAGATTACGTCTAGTTTACTCGACAAATCAAGTTGACAATAAGAACGATGACAGGCCATTGTTTTGGGAATTTCTAAGAGTAGAATAAAGAATGAACAAAACCTAAAAGAACGTGCAGCGTCAGGGAGGTCTTATTATGACAGTCTTAACGAAAACCCCCCAGGAAATCGCCCACATGGACGAAACGGATGTGGCTCAACTCGCCGCACGATTAGAACAGGACGATTATGGGACTCCCTTTGAAGCCCTCCAGGATTGGCACTTGTTGCGGGCGATCGCCTTTCAGCGGCAAGAGTTAGTCGAACCCTACTGGCACCTGTTGGACATCGAAGCCTACGACGAATCATAGATGCTCAACGGAAAAAAGATTGTCGTCGGCATTAGTGGGGGCATTGCCGCCTACAAAGTTTGTGAAGTCATTTCCCAACTGTTCCAGGCTGGGGCAGAGGTGCGGGTCGTCCTGACGGATTCGGCCCAACGTTTTATCACGCCCCTCACGGTCGCTACCCTCAGCCGCCACCCGGCCTACACCGACGAAGATTTTTGGGATAGCCATCGACCCCGCCCGGTGCATATCGACCTGGGGGAATGGGCGGATTTGATTTTGCTGGCTCCGCTGACCGCAAATACTTTAGCCAAGGTGAGCTTGGGCCTTGCGGATACGCTATTGACGAATATTATTTTGGCGTCCACTTGCCCGGTGCTGGTTGCGCCTGCAATGAATACGGACATGTGGCAACAGCTATCGGTACAGTCCAATTGGCGGCGACTCCAACAGGATCAGCGGTATCACATCCTCGATCCAAATAGTGGTTTGTTGGCCTGCGATCGCCAGGGAAAAGGGCGCATGGCAGAACCCGTGCAAATTATTAAAGCAGTGCAAGCCCTGATCCACAGTCGCGGCCAAGCGGATCTAGTAGGCAAAAAAATTCTTATCAGTGCCGGGGGAACCCGGGAGCATTTCGACCCAGTGCGTTTCATTGGTAATCCTTCGACGGGAAAAATGGGGTTGGCGATCGCCGAGGCAGCGGCCTACCGGGGGGCGACTATCACCCTTGTTCACGGGCCAATCGAAAGCCGTTTGTTAGAAAATTTGCCCAACATTAAGCGGTTTCCGGTCACCAGCGCGGCCGAAATGGAAAAAGCCATGCTGTTTCAGGCGGATCAGTTTGATTGGCTCATTCTATGTGCGGCGGTCGGTGATGTGCGTCCCATGGTAAATTATGACCATAAGCTCGCTAAAGCAGAACTGCCGGAAAATCTTGCTCTCGAAGAAATCCCTGATATCGCCGCTCAACTGGGGCAACGGAAGCGCCCCGACCAAAAACTGATTGGCTTTGCGGCTCAAACGGGAGAAATTACCGCCCCAGCCCTCGCTAAACTGCAACGGAAAAACCTCGATGCGATCGCCGCCAATGCCATTGATCAAGCCAATTCTGGTTTTGCCAGTGAAACAAACCAACTGATTTTCCTTGATAAAGAGGGCCGCAAAGCCACTATTCCCCAGGCCAGCAAGTTGGCGATCGCTCATCATCTACTAGACTTTATCAAGCAACTTTAAACAAAAATTCCTGTCCCCTGTAATGAATGCCCTTTCCTTTCCCACTTGGATTGTCCACATTTCCAGCGTTCTAGAGTGGATTCTGGCCATTTGGTTGATCCAAACCTACGGTAATTTAATCCAAGACAAAAGCTGGTCGGCCCTGGCCTGGGGCATGCTACCGTCTCTTGTGAGTGCGATGTGTGCCTGCACTTGGCACTTTTTCGACAATGCTCCCAGCCTCGAATGGCTCGTTACCATCCAAGCCGCCCTGACCCTCGTCGGAAATTGCACCCTCTGTCTAGGAGCCTGGTGGATTTGGCGATCGCCTGGCCCTAAAGAATCCACTGATTAGAAGTTCACAAACACTTCCGGTGTCCAACTGCCATGTAAACCGTAGGGAATATGCTGCTTTAAATGTAGGGTCGCCAAAGGTCGAGCAAAATTTTGCGCATCAAAAATCACCACATCCGAACGGTGCCTGGTCGAATCATAGACCATTAGTAAAACCCAACCCTCATCCTCCGCAACGCCCCCAGGACGGGGTACAAAAATTGGTTCTCCCGTAAATCCAGTTGGCGCAAAGGAATAAAATTGGGAATCCTCCCCTTGGTGATCCACTTTCCAAACCGCCTGCAAAGGTGCATTACCTGTTTTGGCATGGGTCGCCCCGATATAAGCATAGCGATAGTCTCGTCCTACCAGTTTTGGATGCACCACCGGAAACTCACAGCAGCGGGTATCCAATAGTGCTCGCGTCACCTTTTTTGTCGCCAAATCCAAGGTAAAGCGCCACAACTGACCTGGATCTAACGCATCAAAATCAACGTTTTTATAATCCACATCCGCCTGCACCTGGGGAATCGACTGATAACAGACCGAATCCACAATAATCTGATTATCTCGCTCAAAGGCATTGGCATGGTGAAATACAAAGCCCGCCTCCGCCTCTAAGGTTTGCACATCATCTCGCGCCGGATCCCTCGGAATGACGATCATCTGTGTTGGTTTATCCGCCTCAAACTTGACACATTCACCAGCTCCCTTAAACCCAAAAACATAGGGCAAAGGATTAAATTTCACCGATGCCTGGAAAAAAATCACATAATTCGGCGTAATCACAAAGTCATGGATAAAGGCAAATCCCTTGGCCTCATGTTCGCGGTAGCGCAGCAACTCCCCTGTCGGACTCAATTCATAGATCACCAATCGCGTCGGCAGACCTGGTTTTACCGCAAAATTCACTAAACAAGATTGTCCTCCATCCCAAATGCTAGCTGGATCAATGCGTGGATGGGCCGAAAAACTATCCCCAGGCTTGAGCGTCTCTCCTAAATAATCCAGGCCACACGTTTCTAAGTTTTCTGGATTTAAGCGATGGGGTTCTGCTGCTTCCCAGAGCGCTAATAATTTTTTCCCCCAGTAGATCACATTGGTATTGGCAATATTTTTGAGCCTGAGGTCAAATACATTGTTGAAGAAGCCCCCTAATTTCTGCGTGCCAAATACCCCTCGATACAAAGGCTTCCTTGCTTTTTGCTCAGCGACGAACCCTGCTGTCTGCACAAAGCGATTCTGGAAATAGGCTCGCCCTTCCTGAAAGGTAACTGAGCAAATCATTCCATCACCATCAAAGGGATGCTTAATCGGTGTGCCACCAATGTCTAAGAGCCCAGGCCCGTTGCGAAACAAGGTTCCCATCAGTTCGACAGGGATCTCCCCTTCAACGTCAGTAACTTCATAGGCTAGCTCCTGTCGCTGGGATTCATAGCCTTTTTGCCACGCGGCTTGGTGATAGGAAAGCTGTTCTGTTGCGGAAACCATAGGGGCAATCTGTTACGTTAACTTTTGTAAAGTTTAACATTTCCTGTTTCTATCCTTGCCGCTGATAGATATGCAACTTTTCCAACCCTGGGAGTTCTAGATAGTCCGATTGAATAAAATCATCTAATCTTGCTTGGGCCGTGGAATCACGTAAATAATCCTGGAGACTAGCGCCAATAATCAAAACAGGTTTTTTTGCGAAAATCTTATCAATTTCTTGGGAAACAGTGGCTTCCTGTCCATACCAACTTTCCAGAAGAAATCGCTTATTAATATTGCTGGGATGGGTGACCAATGGGGTGATTGGGGTCCAGCCAGCAAACCAATAGGCTAAGTGTCCTCTAGTTAGCCAAATGTTGCCATTTAGGGGGCCATGCTCTACTAAATATTGCTTGACTGTTATCGATGTTCCGTGGAGACAACTAGGACTATTGAGGCAATAAGAGCCTGTTTTGAAATACTGCAAGGAAAAGTGTACGAGTAAGACAGAAAGAATAACCGCCACGAGTTGTTTTTTGAAATTGTCTTTACGATCTAAAAAATTGGCGATCGCCGGGGCAGCAAGTAAAGAAAATATAGGCAAGAATTGAATAATATAATGTTTATAAAAAACACTCGTTCTTAAAATCGAAAATTCTATAGACAAACAAAACAAAATCCCAATTATGTAGAATCTTTTTTTAAAAAAATCTAGCTTTTGTTCTTGTCTCTGTACCTGAATGAGCTGCGAAAATGCAAAAAAAAGTGTTGGGCCAAAGACGGCACTAAAAGCAATGGATATCGTCATCACAAAAATATCTGCAACAAAACCCAATTGATTTACAATAACATTCAAAAAATCGCTTTGTTGTGAATAATTTAAAGATGCTTTAATTAAACCAATATTTAATGCCTCTAAGTTGCCAGTAACGAAGTAAGGAAGCAAGATAACCAACATACCTCCCAAATTCCCCAGAGCAAAACAGATGCCTGGCAATAAAACTAGTTTATAGTTAGGAAAGCCACTTTTAATGGATATAAATAAGATATAAAATCCTACAAATAAGCCAAGATAAGCAAGGTTTAGCCGGATCATAATCGCTAATCCCATGCATAGGCCACTTGCTGCTAAGGCAGGTTTATTTTTTGGACAAAAGAGAATCAATGCAAAGCTAAGCATCATCGGTATTAAAGCTAGATGCTCAGACATAATAGACTGCCCCCCTGGATTTAAGTTAATCAAAAAAATGACTAATATCCCAGAGATAAGTCCTGTCGTTTTATTCCAGATTCTCTTGGCAATCTCATAATTAATAAAACCAATAAGTGCAACAATTATTGCTCCTAAAAAGCGTAAAAATACAAACGAGTGTTGTGCCAACCAAATGATACTTGCAAAAATATACCAATGTAATGGTGGCTTGACGTCTAATAGAGCTGTATACGGTAAGTGACCATCCAGTACAGATTGACCTAATAAAATAAAAGTTGATTCGTCCCAATCAATATCGGTTTCAAAAAAATAGGGTAAACGAGTTAATATGGCGACGGTTAATACAAAAAAAAAGGAGCGAAAATCTGTCTATTTAATTCTATTCTTTCTGCTAATTTATTGGCCATATTTGATTAATTAACTAGACACTTAAAGTGCTTTATTTGTTTTTAGAAAACAGTGAAAAATTCAAAAAAAATATCAATCCCTAATAAATAAGCAACAAATTTGTTTCGTTTTTTATTCATATACAAACTCTTTCTATGGGATGATTCATTATTTCTATAGCAAGAGTGATCTTCTATTGATTTAGGACTTTAACGCCGTCCGGAGACTTCCTTGATGGACTTTTAATAAACTTTCTGCTTCCTCAAAACCAATATTTTTCCAATGCATAAGGAGGGCGACTTTGACGCGGCGATGGGATTTTTCAAGGAGAATTGCTGCCTCCTCGCGATTCAAATCTGTTAGGTCCTGGAGGATGCGAAGCGCTCGGTCATGGAGTTTATGGTTAGTTACAGCTACGTCAATCATGCGATTGCCATAAACTTTACCGAGCTTGACCATTACGCTGGTTGAGAGAATATTTAAGGCCATTTTGGTGACGGTTCCGGCCTTAAGACGAGTAGATCCGGCTAAGATTTCGGGGCCAGTCAGCAGACGAATATCCACATCGGCAGCAAAGGGCACTTGATCGGCAGGAACGCAACTAATGAAAATGGTTTTGGCACCCCGCTGTTGGGCGGCAGTTAATGCTCCTTGGACGTAGGGGGTTGTTCCACCAGCGGTAATGCCGACGACCACATCTAATTCGGTGATTTGGCGTTGGGCGATCGCCTTTTTACCATCTTCGGCCCGGTCTTCAAGATCTTCTGAACTGCGCACGAGGGCACCGGCTCCTCCGGCAATAATCCCTTGAACCAGTTCCGGGGGGGTGCAGAAAGTGGGCGGACATTCCGCTGCGTCTAAAACACCGAGGCGGCCACTGGTGCCAGCTCCCACATAAAATAGACGTCCTCCCTGTTGGAGGGCTTCGCTGGTGATTTCGATGGCCTGGGCAAGTGCTTTGCGGGCATTGGCGATCGCCTCTAGGGTTTTTTGATCTTCTTGGTTAAAGAGATCGACCAATTCCAAAGCCGACATTTGATCTAAATTTTGGCTCTGGGGGTTGACCTGTTCTGTGAGTAAATGGCCACGACTTTCGTAGGAATTCAAGGAATCGCCCTCGCACTAACGCATGAGAAATAAACAAAGTTAACCATTTACTGTCCGAAGAAATCAACCACCTGAACTTTTGTCCATTTGCACTTATGCCGTTGGAGAAATTCCTGGTGGTTGGGGTGAGGCCCATAGGTATCAAGGGCTGCATTGCTTTCTAATTGCACATACAAAGCCAACTGATAATCCTTAATGTGGACATCACGATCTGCCCGGGCTTTTAATCCCAGGTCAACTTTTAAAACGCCAGGAATCGCCCCCAAAAGACTCAGGCCATCTTCAATAATGGTTTGAGTTTCGGCAGTCCCTGTTGAAGCTGCCAATTCAAACAGAACAATATGGTGTACGGAATTTGCCATGGTTTTTGTCGTTGTTATCAAGTTAATTACAGGTTTTTCAACCTAGGACAGAGAAATGGACATCTCCGTGCTTTGGTTATCTAGATCAGGGATTGGTTGGGACTTGTGATTGCCCGCCGCTTGAATAAACCCGAAAAAGAGGGGGTGGGGGTGATTGGGACGGGATTGAAATTCGGGGTGGAACTGGGTCGCAATAAAAAATGGGTGGTCAGCGTATTCAATAATTTCCACCAAACGACCATCGGGGGAAGTGCCACTCACCTGATAGCCTGTTTCTAAAAATAGACTCCGGTAAGCATTGTTGAATTCGTAGCGATGACGGTGACGCTCGTAGATCACCTCTTGGCCATAGAGTTGATAGGTCAGGGTATCGGGGGTGAGCCGACAAGGGTATAAGCCCAAGCGCATGGTGCCCCCGAGATCCACCACATCCCGCTGTTCTGGCAGGAGGTTAATCACGGGATTCTTCGCCTCTGGGTTAAATTCGGCGCTGTGGGCATCTTCTAATTTGGCAACATTCCGGGCCCATTCGATCACTGAAGATTGCATCCCGAGACAAAGGCCGAGGAAAGGAATTTGATTGATGCGGGCATATTCAATGGCGGCCACTTTCCCATCAACGCCCCGTAAGCCAAATCCTCCGGGAACGACAATCCCCGCCATGTCTGCGAGGTACATGGCCGCGCCGTGTGCTTCGATATCTTCGGCGTTGACCCAATGGAGTTTGATGTCCATGTCATTGGCGATCGCCGCATGGCCGAGGGATTCCACTACGGACAAATAGGCATCATTGAGCTGGACATATTTGCCGACAATGGCAATATCCATATGGCGGTTCGGGTGCTTCATCCGTTCGACAAGGTTTTGCCACTGCTCTAAATTCGGTTGCCGGGGTTCCATCCGCAGCAGTTTGAGGGTTTGTTCTGCCAAGCCTTCCCGTTCCAGCATCAGGGGCACTTCATAAATGCTGCTGGCATCCTGGGAGGTAATCACCTGTTCTTCTGGGACATTACAGAACTCCGAAATTTTTTCCCGTTGGCCCTGGGGTAGGGGGCGATCGCAACGGCACACAAGCACATCCGGTTGAATCCCGATAGAGCGCAGTTCCTTAACAGAGTGTTGGGTGGGCTTGGTTTTCATTTCTCCTGCCGACGGAATCCAGGGGATTAAGGTCACGTGCATATATAAAACATTGTCCCGACCAGCCTCTTTGCGGAACTGACGAATCGCTTCTAGGAACGGTAAAGATTCAATATCGCCGACGGTACCGCCAATTTCTGTGATCACAAAATCAGGATTGGTATTCTCCGCGACGCGAAAAATTCGTTCTTTGATTTCGTTGGTAATGTGGGGAATCACCTGAACCGTTCCCCCTTGGTAATCGCCCCGTCGCTCTTTATTAATCACCGCTTGGTAAATGGAACCGGTGGTCACACTGTTGAGGCGAGACATAGAGGTATCGGTAAATCGTTCGTAGTGGCCGAGGTCGAGATCCGTTTCTGCGCCATCTTCCGTGACGAACACTTCCCCATGCTGGAACGGGCTCATGGTGCCGGGATCGACGTTAATATAAGGATCAAGTTTTAGGATCGATACCGAATAGTCGCGAGACTTCAGCAAACGCCCCAAACTTGCTGCCACAATGCCTTTCCCGATGCTGGAGACCACACCACCGGTGACAAAGATAAATTTAGACATTAACCGATACCCGTTCCGTTCACAATGTTTTTAACCTGTTCATTTTGCCATACTCCTTTCGACAGACAGAGGAAATTTGCTGGCAGAGGCTGAACCCATGTTGAGTTGTATTGTATTTTCTTTCGTGAAAATCTGTGTATCTTACCCGAAAAATTCCGGCGGCGATCGCCAAACTAAGGCATTTTAAAAATGTCAACTCAGCTGCTTTTACATAGCGAACGACGTTCTAGGCAGGTTTTGGGCGGCTCGAAAATACGGGTTGAGCACCAGGCCCCGCTTGGCCCCGAATGGTTTCTAGGACTTTTGCAGCGGTGGCCGCATCATGGGGAGTCAGTCGCTCGAATTGATAGACACGGTAGACGCGGTTCTCTGGATTTGCAGCTCGATTATCGTAATGATAAAAACGTACAGTCTGGAAATTTTGGTCGCGATAAATCACGATTTCTTCGTTTTCTGGTACCGGAATCCGACTAATTTGGATTTGCCACAGGTGCTGCACAATGACAGCATGGGTCGGGGTCACAATGTAATGGGTCGCCTTGAGGGAAGAACGCACAACCTTCGGCATGACAACGAGAAAGGTAAAGGCGATCGCCAAACTTAATCCCAAAAAAATAAGCCAAATTCCGAGAGCTTCCCCGATTTCATCCCAATTTGCAAGCCCAATTAACAAAAAGAAGCCAAATGCAAATAGGCCGAAATAGCCAAAAGCTTGAATGATTTTCAGACTCCAGGGCGATGATCCGACCGCCTGGGGCATGCCTTGCCAGAGAATTTTTTCTTGGGGTTCTAAAAAAATCGAAAGATCATAAATATTGCTCATTATCGTTAGTTTCTTTCACTCTTACCCCCATAGTTATAGCGAAACTTAATTCTATAAAATCTAAAATAGAGACATTTACACTACCGAGTAAGAAAATTCTTATGAAACTATCGGTTCAGACTATCTTGGTTTTGATGGGCTTGGTTGGTTGTACGGGCACAGCGCAGATGCAAAATGGTGCTCTGACAGGAACTGTGGAACGAGTCTGGGAGGATGGATTCAGGATCAACACAGGCGATCGCACGATCAGGGTCGATTCTTGGAGTATATGTGGTGACAATACCAGGCAGAATGTCTCAGTTGGTGACGAGCTCACGATAGAAGGAGAATTCAGTGGTGGCGAGTTTGACGCCTCAGCCATTACAAACGTGAATGATGAAAATATTTGCTCAACAGCCTCTAGCTAAAATCTCAATTGTCCTTAGCTGAAGATGCCAACAGTTGGAAATTTCCCAAAAAAAAGCAAGCAAAAACCCCCACCATCTCTGGTAGGGGCCTCTGCCAATCATTACTTATTCAGTTTTACTGTCAAAGCAATCATCTTTTTTTCAACTAAGCGACTCAATCGGTTATTAACCGTTGATTGCAGGTGCTTGCAGTGCTACAGGAGCTTGCTCGCCAGCTGCTAAGTCTAAGGGGAAGTTGTGAGCATTACGCTCGTGCATTACTTCAAAACCGAGGTTGGCACGGTTCAGAATGTCAGCCCAGGTGTTGATTACACGACCTTGAGAATCAAGGATGGACTGGTTGAAGTTGAAACCGTTCAGGTTGAATGCCATGGTAGATACACCAAGGGCAGTGAACCAGATACCTACTACAGGCCATGCACCCAAGAAGAAGTGCAAGGAACGAGAGTTGTTGAAAGATGCATATTGGAAGATCAAACGACCGAAGTAGCCGTGAGCTGCAACGATGTTGTAAGTTTCTTCCTCTTGACCGAACTTGTAACCGTAGTTCTGAGATTCGGTTTCAGTGGTCTCACGTACCAAAGAAGAGGTTACGAGAGAACCGTGCATTGCGGAGAACAAAGAACCACCGAATACACCAGCCACACCAAGCATGTGGAAGGGGTGCATCAGGATGTTGTGCTCTGCCTGGAATACGATCATGAAGTTGAACGTACCAGAGATACCCAAAGGCATACCATCAGAGAAGGAACCTTGACCGATGGGGTAGATCAGGAATACTGCAGTTGCTGCTGCTACGGGAGCAGAGAATGCAACACAGATCCAGGGACGCATACCGAGGCGGTAAGAAAGTTCCCACTCACGACCCATGTAGCAGAATACGCCGATGAGGAAGTGGAAAATCACCAACTGGTAAGGGCCACCGTTGTACAACCACTCATCGAGGGAAGCTGCTTCCCAGATGGGGTAGAAGTGGAGACCAATTGCGTTAGAAGAAGGTACAACTGCGCCAGAGACGATGTTGTTACCGTAAAGGAGAGAACCTGCTACGGGCTCACGGATACCGTCGATGTCAACGGGAGGAGCTGCGATGAACGCAATGATGAAGCAGGTGGTTGCAGTGAGAAGGGTAGGAATCATCAGGACGCCGAACCAACCGACATAGATGCGGTTCTCGGTGCTGGTGATCCACTGACAAAACTTCTCCCACAAGGAAGCGCTGCCGCGCTGTTGTAGTGTAGTAGTCATGTGTTTATGATTGCTATGAAATTATCAAGGTGCTTAACCTTAGTAGCTATATTAGTGAAACTATTGCTTTTTGTAAAGTGTTTTAAGGAAATGTTTTGATTTGCGGAGAGGCCATGCTGGATCTGTCAAGGGTTGATCGCCCGATAGTGGGAGGCGATAGTCATGAAAACGCTGTTATTACCTACAGTCCAGCCTTTACGTTGGTGCCAACTTACGAATGTTTCAATCGCTGTTCATATTGCAATTTTCGCGTTGACCCAGGTCAAGATCGTTGGTTGACCCTAACGACCGCCCAAGCTCACCTGGAAAACCTCCGGGGGCAGGGAGTCCGAGAAATTTTGATTTTGAGTGGAGAGGTGCACCCAGCTTCAGCGCGGCGATCGCCTTTAATCCGGCTAATTTACGATCTGTGTCAGTTGGCCTTAGATTACGGTTTTATTCCACACACCAATGCTGGCCCCCTGAGTTGGGCAGAAATGGAATTATTCAGGGATGTAAATGGTTCCATAGGGCTGATGTTAGAACAGATGCGTTCGGATCTCCCTGTGCATCGCCACGCCCCCAGTAAAGATCCCCAAGTGCGATCGCAGCAATTGGTTTGGGCCGGACAGCTACAAATTCCGTTTACAACAGGTCTTCTATTGGGCATCGGGGAAACCCCCCAGGATTGGCAAGATACATTAGAGGCGATCGCCAAAATTCAGGATCAATATGGTCACATCCAAGAAGTGATCTTGCAGCCCCACCGTCCTGGTCAAACTCAGGATTATTTAGGTGAAGCCTTTTTGCCGGAGCAACTACCAGAGGTCATCCAATTGGCCCGCGACATCTTACCATCGGAGATCGCAATTCAAATTCCGCCTAATCTTGTAGCCGATCCCCAATGGCTCTTAAGTTGTCTCCAGGCTGGGGCAAGGGATCTTGGCGGCCTCGTCCCCAAGGATGAAGTCAACCCCGACTATCCTCATCTCCACCTCGATCAACTGCAACTCCTGCTCGCGGATCAAGGTTGGCAATTACAACCCAGGCTCGCCGTTTATCCGGCCTATGATGCGTGGCTGGCTCCCCAGGTTAAACAGGTCGTTGAACGCCATCGCAAGGAATTAACGGCTCCCAAAACCTTGCCTGAGAAAATTCAGTCTGAAGCACGTTGAGGCCAGGGAATCGTTGAGATTTTAGCTAGTTCTTGGGCTACCTGGGCCGCCCCAAACTGATTGAGATGGCTCGGATCTGAAAACCACTCATAGCGACCCTGCCACGCTTGTTGATGGACAAAATCAACGAAATCAAGCTTGTCTCGGTTCGCTAATTGGCGAAAATACTGCCGAAACTGCCGTTCATAGTCCAAACGTACCGGATCGAGGTAATAATCCGTCAGAGGTTGATTTAAAAAAACCAGGTGAATTTGGTGGGAGTCAAGATGACTCAAAAGCTCCAGAAAGGTTTCATGTTGCGTACCCCGGAGGTTAAACGCCGCATAATCCCCGTCATAATTTCCTGTTACCTGGGTGTGGTTTTGGTAGTAGGTTTTTGGTATAAAACGGCGATCGAGGGGCAAAAAACCATCTAAATTAAAACCTTGAGCCTGCTGACCTGATTCAGCAGCAGCCATTGGGGAGGCTGCCTCTGCGGTAGAAGTCCAAGTGTGTAGTGGCGCTAATGTTTGGGCAAAAAGACGTTCTTTAAGGAGTTGTCGCTGATCGTAGACCTGGGAAGCTGTACCCAGCCATTGGGCAGCAATTTGTTCTAAATCAGGAAAAACAAAAGTGGGGGTTTGACGTTTAGGGAGATCCTGAGACAACAGTTGGGAGAATGTACCGGCTTCAAGGGCTCGGAACCCTGGGGAACGGGTCATCAGTTTGTAGGTTAAATCCTGCCGACCGCTATTAAACGCCCGGGCGCCATCGGCAAGGATAATTAACCGGGGCAGTTGCTCCGGAGGGAGAATTTGCCGCAGCAGGAGATCAAAAATCTGGACAGTGGCACCATTGATCCCGAAATTGAAAATATCCAGGGGCGGATGGCCTTTTTCGGTGAGGGCCGTTTGCAAGGCCAAAGGATCAAGACCACGCAGGGCACGGGAACTACCAATAATGAGAACGTCAGGCACACCATTTTTGGCGATCCGCTCTTGGTAGAGGGCGAGTTTTTCGTCTAGGAGCGGATTGTCAAAGGAAGGATAGGGGCTAGTCAATGGTGGGGCGATCGCCTTTGGGGCTGTGGTTTGCCAATTGGTGTTGAAGAGCTGGGCATCTAAGACTTCTGAGCGGGTTGCCGGATCAGTTTGAGACATGGACACAGATTGAGGGGGGGCCAGCTCCCGCCGGAGCCATTGGCCGGCCAACCAATCGGTTTGGGCGGTGACGACAATGCCTCCAATTAGCCAGAAGCAAGCAACTCGCCACCGCCGCTCCAAGGAAAAGGCTCCTTGGTCAAGCCCCCCTTGGTGTAAAACAAGACCACTGTTATCCGGTGCTGGCTGCCAGAGGCGACTGCGCTGGAGGAGATTACGGGCACCCTGGTTTAAACGTTCTAGGGGAGAGGGACTGGGGACAGTTTCAACGGGGGCAAAGGTCGGTTCCGTTGCTGTCTGTGATGATGTACTGACTGGGGTAACGGTATTGAATTTTAGTGATTGTTGCCAGAGGGCTTTGCTTTGACCCGAACGGCGTCCATAGACCTTCAGACGAGTAAAGGGGTGGGGTTCTAAACCCCGAAAAAGCGCCGCGATCGCCTTGAGCGTTGCCATTTGGGGCGGACAGGCGATCGCCTCCGTCATGATGTAGAGGGTGTCATCTTTTTGACGGAGGGTGATATGGATGCCGCCGGTGGCTAAACGTCTTGTTAGATCAGGATTCAGGCAGCGCTGGAGCAAAAACCGCCAAGCCTCTAAATCCCCCTGTTGGGCCAACTGTTGGGGAGAATCATGGTGTGCCCCTTGATCACCGCCCGGCAACTGCCATTCACTGTGCCAGAGTTCGTCATTTTGGGGGGCTGATTTCGCCCGGATAATGGCGCGATGCAACCCCTGGGGCGCTAGGGTATCGAGAATAGCTTGAATAGTCTTGAGAATACGGGGCTGGGCTAGGGAAATATTTGGCGCTAGGAGGCACTCAAGGGACAGCACAGTATCGGTCACTTGCGCCCGAATTGTCAGGGGGTGAGATTGGAATGCCTGGGTCAAGATCTGGGCGATCGCCTCAGGATCTCCCCATTGGCCCCACTGCCGCAACATGACATCTGGGGGCGTCAGATCAACCCATAGCAACCATTCTGGTTTTTCTTCCCCACGAATTTGACAGCGAATTGCCCCATCGCGAAAGCCTTTGATTTCTAATTCCCGGAGCCGTTGCACGAGGGATTCTGTTAGTAAGCCATAGTCAGGGCTGTAGTCGCATTCACAGGTGATCCAAAGACGCTGCTGCCCTTGGTGGGGGGCTGTATTCGCTAGGGTCTGGGTTTCAACCTGAATACTAATCCCCAACTGACTGAGATTTTGACTTAAATATTGGGCGATCGCCTGGGGATAACCGAGGCGGGCCTGGTTTTTTCGATTGAGCTGAAACGTCCCTTGGGTCGGCGATGTGGGCGATTGTTCCAGGGGAATCAAACTTAACCAGAGGCTTTTTTTCTCCTGGCGGAGGCGTCCATAGACAATAAGACGGTGAATGGTGACAGTAGGATTTGGCTCTAGGAGTTGTACAGGGGGCGGTTGACGGCGCATGCTCCGTAAAATCGCTTGGGTAATCTCTTCTTTTTCCGTGGGGCAACTGGTTTCACAAAGGATATGGAGCGTATTTCCCCGCAGTCGCACCCGCAACCGTGAATACCCTCCCAGGGGCACCGCCTGACGAATGGCATCCTGGAGCCAGGGTGCCAGATGAAAATGAAGATCTGTGGAGGTTGCAGTTGTCACAGTGGCAAAGGGGCGTTTTTGGGTTGGCCGAGTGGGGACAATTCACTCCCTAAGATATACGAAAGTCCCCGGAATTGTTCTCGCATAAATAGGCTAGTAGGATAGGGATGGTCTGTCGTGTCTATCGCCCTATGAAAGTTCAGTTCCCTGTTCCTCCTAATCTCCTCGTTGGGCTATTGGCCCCAGCCTATCTTTTGACCCACCGTTGGGGGGAAGATTTCGCCCAGACCTTAATGCAGGCAGGGATTTGGAGTGAAGAAATTTTCCGAGGCGATCGCCTCCCTTCTCTACCCTTTCCCGATGTTGAGCAGTCCGATTCGCCTGAGCCTTCCCCTTAACCGCTAAAAGGCGATCTCCCGTTCCGTGTTCCACCGCACTACCCCGATCGAACCTTAGCCCTTACAATCATCAAGATCTTCTTTCACAGCAGACAGCCCATTTTCCTAGCCCCAAACGTCTAAGTACCATGAACCAAGTCATGCATCCCCCCAGTGCCGAAGCTGAACTTTTGTCCACTTCCCAATCTCTCCTCCGGCAACGCCTCACGCTGGTTGAAGACATTTGGCAGGCGGTGTTGCAGAAAGAATGTGGTCAAAAACTCGTTGAACGGCTCAATCATCTCCGGGCAACCCGGGCCGCCGATGGCCAAAGCTTAAATTTCTCTCCCAGTAATATTTCTGAACTGATCGAAACCCTAGATCTAGAAGACGCAATCCGGGCAGCGCGGGCCTTTGCCCTTTATTTCCAGTTAATTAATAGCGTCGAGCAACATTACGAACAGCGCGAACAACAACAATTTCGTCGGAACCTCGCCTCTGCCAATGCCAACGAAGCCAATGGCAACAGCGTCCACACAGAAATTGCCCCCACCCAAGCCGGTACCTTTGATTGGCTGTTTCCCCATCTCAAGCAGCAAAATATGCCGCCCCAGACGATCCAGCGTCTTCTCAATCAGTTGGATATTCGCCTGGTGTTTACGGCCCACCCCACGGAGATTGTGCGTCATACGATTCGCAATAAACAGCGGCGGATTGCGGGAATCCTGCGCCAACTAGATCAAACCGAAGAAGGGCTTAAAAGCTTGGGGACGAGCGATTCTTGGGAAATCGAAAATATTCAACAGCAACTTACCGAAGAAATTCGGCTCTGGTGGCGCACCGATGAACTGCACCAATTTAAACCCCAGGTGTTAGACGAGGTGGACTATGCCTTGCATTACTTTGAGGAAGTTCTGTTTGACACCCTACCGGAATTATCGGTACGACTCCAACAGGCCCTAAAGGCATCTTTCCCGACCCTCAAGGTGCCCACCACCAATTTTTGCAATTTTGGCTCTTGGGTTGGGGGCGATCGCGATGGCAACCCCTCCGTGACCCCTGATGTGACCTGGAAGACAGCCTGCTACCAGCGGGGTTTGGTGCTAGAGCGTTACGTTGCCTCGGTGGAATCCCTTTCGGATGTGTTGAGCTTATCGCTGCATTGGAGTAATGTGCTGCCGGATCTGCTGGATTCGTTGGAGCAAGATCAAAATATTTTCCCCGACATTTACGAAACCCTGGCAATTCGCTACCGCCAAGAACCCTATCGCCTCAAATTGGCCTACATTAAGCGGCGCTTAGAAAATACCCTAGAACGCAACCGCCGTTTGGCGAATATGCCCGCCTGGGAAAATAAGGTAGAAGCCGCCGATGAAAAAGTTTATCTCTGTGGACAGGAGTTTCTCGCTGACCTGAAACTAATCCGTGAAAGCCTGGTGCAAACGGAAATCAACTGTGCGGCCCTAGACAAGCTTATTTGCCAGGTAGAGATTTTTGGCTTTGTACTTACCCGCCTTGATTTTCGCCAAGAATCCACTAGACATTCCGATGCGATCGCCGAAATTGTGGACTACCTGGGGGTATTACCGAAATCCTACAACGACCTCAGCGACGCAGAGAAAACCGCTTGGCTGGTGCAGGAACTCAAAACCCGCCGTCCTCTGATTCCGAAGGAAATGCACTTTTCGGAAAAAACCATTGAGACGATCCAAACCCTCCAAGTACTGCACCGCCTCCAACAGGAATTTGGTATCGGCATTTGCCAGACCTACATCATCAGTATGACCAACGAAGTCAGTGATGTCTTAGAAGTGCTGCTTTTGGCCCAGGAAGCGGGTTTGTATGACCCCCTCACAGGGCTGACCACCATCCGCATTGCGCCCCTTTTTGAGACGGTGGATGACCTGCGCAACGCCCCGGAAATCATGCAGGCGTTGTTTGAAATTCCCCTCTATCGCGCTTGTTTGGCTGGTGGCTACGAACCCCCCGCCGATGGACGCTGTGATGAAACCTTTGGCGATCGCCTGGTGCCCAATCTCCAGGAAATTATGCTCGGCTATTCCGACAGCAACAAAGATTCCGGCTTCCTCAGTAGTAATTGGGAAATTCACAAAGCCCAGAAAAATCTCCAGCAAGTAGCTGATCCCTACGGCATTGACCTCCGCATTTTCCACGGTCGGGGCGGTTCCGTTGGTCGGGGGGGTGGCCCTGCCTATGCCGCAATTTTGGCCCAACCGCCGAACACCATTAATGGCCGGATTAAAATCACCGAACAGGGGGAAGTGCTGGCCTCCAAATATTCCCTCCCAGACTTGGCTTTATATCACCTCGAAAGCGTTTCTACAGCGGTGATTCAATCGAGTTTGTTGGCCAGTGGTTTTGATGATATTCAGCCCTGGAACCGGATTATGGAAGACCTCTCCCAGCGATCGCGGGCGGCTTACCGGGCGTTAATTTACGAAGAACCAGACTTCCTCGACTTTTTCATGTCCGTGACGCCGATTCCGGAAATTAGCCAACTCCAAATCAGTTCCCGCCCGGCCCGTCGTAAAAAGGGCAATAAAGATTTGAGTAGTCTCCGGGCAATCCCCTGGGTCTTTAGCTGGACCCAAAGTCGTTTCTTGGTTCCCGCTTGGTATGGCGTGGGCACGGCACTCCAGGGCTTTTTTGAAGAAGATCCCGTCGAGAACCTGAAGTTAATGCGCTATTTCTACAGCAAATGGCCCTTTTTCCGGATGGTGATCTCGAAGGTGGAAATGACCCTCTCCAAGGTGGACTTACAGATGGCGAGCCATTATGTCCATGAACTGGCGGAAAAAGAAGATATTCCCCGGTTTGAACGGCTACTGGAGCAGATTTCCCAGGAATACAACCTCACGAAGCGGTTAATCCTCGAAATCACAGAAAATGAAGCGCTCCTCGATGGCGATCGCCCTTTGCAACGTTCTGTCCAACTGAGAAATGGCACCATTGTCCCCCTCGGTTTCCTGCAAGTCTCGCTCCTCAAACGATTAAGGCAATACACCAGGGAAACCCAGGCCAGTATCGTCCACTTCCGCTACAGCAAAGAAGAACTCCTGCGGGGTGCCCTTTTAACCATCAATGGCATCGCTGCCGGCATGCGCAATACCGGTTGATCTCAAACAGATCCGTCAGATACCAAAAAGGGGTTTACCACGGTAAACCCCTTCAGCTTTAGAGAAAGTGAAAAGTGATTTAGAAAACCTGTTCTACTTCTGCAATTTCCGGAATATTTTCCCGTAAACGCCGTTCGATGCCCATCCGTAGGGTCATGGTTGAACTGGGGCAAGACCCACAAGCGCCCTGGAGACGCAGTTTAACCACGGGGCCATCAATCTCTACCAACTCAACGTTGCCACCGTCGGCTTTGAGGTAGGGACGCAATTCATCAAGGGTTGCTTCGACGTTTTCGGTCGTGAGTGCTAATGCCATAATTTTTTTGGTGAACGAAGGGATCGCCTTCTATTATAAAGTTTCCGTTTTATTCCTTTGCAAAGAAAATGCTCTCCAGTAGACTTTGAGGCGATAATGTTGGCGATCTCAGAGGGATCCGCTACGTGGCGCGCCTGTCGTTGGTTCCACCCAACAGTTGCCCCTAGAACAACAACGGTAGTAGGGTAATTAATTATGCCAAGTCCAAACGACCTTAACCTAATTGACGAAACCTTGGGTGAACAGCCGCTTCAGGAAAGCACCCCAGACGGAGCAGTGACGGCAGACTCGATGCTCACAATGCTTGCTGCTGCCGATAAAAACCAACGCATGATCGCCGCCCGCTACTTTTGTGACCACCGTGATGAGCGAGCCGTAAATCCCCTCATTGAGCTGCTCCAGGGAGACGTTTGTCCCCTCACCCGTGTGAGTGCTGCCTATGCCCTTGGTCGTAATGCCTCAGCAACAGCGGTACCCGCTTTAATTGATGTGCTCGATCAGGATTGGAATGGCTATGTGCGCAAGGGGGTTGTTTGGGCTTTGGGGAACTGTGGCGATCGCCGCTCCGTTGATCCGTTAATACACGCCCTCCAAAATGACATTTCCGCTGTCCGTCTGTGGGCCGCCAGTAGTCTCGCCCAGGTGGCCAAACTCCAGTACGAAGATATTTCCCGGGCGATTCCGCCCCTCATTCGGGGGTTACGTCGCGATAAAATGGCCGCCGTCCGCAGTAACTGCGCCTGGTCGTTGGGGCAACTTTGTCGTGAAATGCCCTCCAACGTGATCTACGCCACCGCCGTCGATGCCCTGATTGAAGCCCTCGTTGAAGATGAGGATGTCGGCGTCAAAGAAGACGCCCGGGCCGCGCTGCTACGCATTGGGGATCCCAATGGCCTGCAAATGATCGAAGCGTTAGAATTTGAAGGTTTGATTTAAAAAAACTTTACAAACCTTGCAGTCAAAATTTTCTATGGATCGACCCCTCACAGTAGGTATCAGTGGTGCATCGGGGCTTATCTATGCGGTGCGGACACTTAAATATTTACTTGAAGCCAACTTTACCGTGGATGTCGTCGCCTCAAAAGCATCCTTTATGGTGTGGCAAGCGGAGAACCAGATCACCATGCCCGCAGATCCCGATCACCAGGCTACTTTTTGGCGTGACCAAGCAGGGGTCCCCGAAAAAGGTACTTTACGCTGTCACCGTTGGGGCGATGTGGGGGCAGGGATTGCTAGTGGTTCCTACCGTACGAGAGGAATGCTGGTGATTCCCTGCAGCATGAGCACCGTCGCCAAAATTGCCAATGGTCTCAGTTCTGATCTCCTCGAACGGGCCGCCGATGTCTCCATCAAAGAAGGTCGCAAGGTGGTGATTGTGCCGAGGGAAACGCCCTTTAGTTTGATCCATTTGCGAAATTTAACTCAACTGGCTGAGGTCGGTGTCAAGATTGTCCCGGCGATTCCGGCCTGGTATCACCAACCGCAAACCATTAATGATTTAGTAGATTTTGTTGTTGCCAGGGCCTTGGATCAGTTTGAGATTGACTGTATCCCTCTGAAACGCTGGAAGGAAGACACAGCCAGTCAAAAATTAGAGCCATGATCTACCCTGGGAATTGTTTATCCTTAGCGGAGTATCTGTCCCCATGAACACTCGACTGAAGCTGCTGATGACGGCCCTATGGTGGAGTGCCTTGCCCTTGGTGGGTTGTTCATCTCAGTCCGTTTCAATGCCCAATGGAACCCCAGAAACGGTTGCTTTAATGAGTCCCCAGGTTGAGGATTTAGCGGTGGACGCCGTGACGGTGACGCCAATTGTTGAAGGTTTAGAACATCCTTGGGGGGTCGCTTGGCTACCCAATGGGGATATGTTGATCACGGAGCGACCGGGACGGTTGCGCCTCGTGCGGGATGGGGTCTTGGAACCAGAGGCGATCGCCGGGGTTGCAGAAGTCTCTGCAGCTGAGGCCCAACAACTGTTTGCGTCCCGGCAGGGGGGCTTATTAGACATTGCGCTTCATCCAGACTTTGCGCAAAATAACTGGGTTTACTTTACCTATGCTTTCGGTACCCAAGATGCAAACCGCACAAGGGTCGCCCGGGCTAAATTTGACGGAGAAAAGTTAACCGATTGGGAAGTGATTTTCCAGGTGGCACGTACTAAACAAGGGGGACAGCATTTCGGCTCCCGACTGACTTGGCTCCCGGATCAAACCTTACTGATTTCCATTGGTGACGGTGGGAATCCGCCCCTAGAACAGGATGGGGAGTTTATCCGGAACCAAGCCCAAAACCTTGATAGTCACCTGGGGAAGGTAATCCGCATTAACGATGATGGCTCAATTCCTGACGATAATCCCTTTGTAGATGAACCAGGAGCGTTACCGGAAATTTGGAGTTACGGCCACCGCAATATCCAAGGATTGGCCTTCGATCCCATCACCCAGCGGGTTTGGGCGACGGAACATGGTTCTAGGGGTGGTGATGAGGTGAATTTGATCCAGGGAGATGCGAATTATGGTTGGCCCCAGGTTTCTTTTAGTGCGGAATATGCAACAGGGCGACCCGTGGCCCCCGCAACGACAGCCCCAGGAATTACGGATCCCCAGCGGGTTTGGACACCTTCGATCGCCCCTTCTGGGTTGGCGATTTATACAGGCGATCGCCTTTCAGATTGGCAGGGAGATTTATTTGCAGGGGGCTTGGTTTCCCGGGATATTCACCGTTTAGAGGTCAATGAACAGGGAAATGTGATCGCCGAGTCACGGATTCCCATTGGCCAACGGGTGCGGGATGTGCGCCAGGGCCCCGATGGTTACCTCTATGTTTTAACGGATGCAAATTCGGGTCAACTGTTGCGTCTAGCACCCCAGGGTGAAGATTCATAGAAAAACTCCCTTAAGATAAGAGATGCATTATTCGTTTTGAGTCGCCTCCCCCATGTCTTTTGTCGGTCTCCATATCCACAGTGATTACAGTTTGCTCGATGGCGCTTCCCAGATTAAGCCGCTCATTAAACGGGCCGAAGAACTGAAGATGCCGGCGATCGCCTTAACAGATCATGGAGTCATGTACGGGGCGATTGAACTACTCAAAACCTGTCGCAATAAGCGGATCAAGCCGATCATTGGCAACGAAATGTACGTGATCAACGGCGACATCGAAGACAAAACCCAACGCTTTAAGAAGTACCATCAGGTTGTTCTGGCGAAAAATACCCAGGGCTACAAAAACCTGGTGAAACTGACCACCATCTCCCACCTCAAGGGCTTTCAAGGTAAAGGTATTTTCGCGCGCCCCTGCATTAATAAAGAACTCATTGAGCAGCACCACGAAGGGCTGATTATGACCAGTGCCTGCCTCGGTGGGGAAGTGCCCCAATGTATCCTCAAGGGGGAATACCAGCGGGCGAAGGAAGTGGCACAGTGGTACAAAAATATTTTTGGCGATGACTATTACCTCGAAATCCAAGACCACGGCTCCCAGGAAGACCGCATTGTTAATGTGGAGATCGTCAAAATTGCCCAGGCGCTCGACATTAAAATCATCGCCACCAACGACTCCCACTTCATTTCCTGCTACGACGTAGAGGCCCATGATGCCCTCCTATGCATCCAAACCGCAAAATTAATCACCGAAGATAAGCGCCTCCGCTACAGCGGCACCGAATATCTCAAATCCGCCGACGAGATGCGTAAACTCTTCCGCGACCACCTCGACCCAGAAATCATCGACCAGGCGATCGCCAATACCCTCGAAGTTGCTGCCAAGGTCGAACCCTACAAAATCCTGGGGGAACCCCGTATTCCCGATTACCCCGTCCCCGAGGGCCATACCGCTGACAGTTACCTCGAAGCAGTCACCTGGGACGGACTCCTCAAACGCCTCAAATGCAAAACCCAGGCCGAAGTCGATCCCACCTACAAAGAACGCCTCGAATACGAACTGCAAATGATGCAGCAGATGGGATTTTCCACTTACTTTCTCGTGGTGTGGGACTACGTGAAATATGCTCGGGACAATGATATTCCCGTTGGGCCGGGGCGGGGTTCTGCGGCCGGTTCCCTTGTCGCCTATTCCCTCGGCATTACAAATATCGACCCGATTCACCACAGCCTGCTGTTTGAGCGTTTCCTTAATCCCGAACGAAAATCTATGCCTGACGTTGATACGGATTTCTGCATCGAGCGGCGGGACGAAATGATCAAATACGTCACCGAAAAATATGGCGAAGATCGGGTGGCACAAATTATTACCTTTAACCGCATGACCTCCAAAGCTGTGCTCAAGGACGTGGCGCGGGTGCTGGATATTCCCTATGGGGAAGCGGACATGATGGCAAAAATGATCCCCGTGGCTCGGGGCAAACCGGCAAAACTCAAGGTGATGATCTCCGACGAGACGCCAGAACCAGAATTTAAACGTCGCTATGAAACGGATCCCCAGGTGCGCCGTTGGGTCGATATGGCGATCCGCATCGAGGGCACAAACAAAACCTTTGGCGTCCATGCAGCGGGGGTGGTGATTTCTTCCACGCCCCTAGATGAAGCAGTACCGCTCCAGCGCAACAATGAAGGGGCAGTGATTACCCAGTACTACATGGAAGATGTGGAGGCGATGGGGCTGCTGAAAATGGATTTTCTCGGCCTAAAAAACCTCACCACGATCAAAAAAGCGGCGGATTTGATCAAAGAATATCGCCACGTGGAACTGGATCTCGATCAGTTGCCCCTCGACGAACGCAAGGCCCTAGAAATTATCAGTAAAGGCCATACGAAAAAGTTACCGGGTGATATTGATAAAACCCATGATCTGTTTGGTCGAGGTGATCTAGAGGGAATCTTCCAGCTAGAATCCGACGGCATGAAAAAAATTGTCCAGGATTTGCGCCCCTCCGGCATTGAGGATATTTCCTCTGTCCTCGCCCTTTACCGACCTGGCCCCTTGGATGCGGGGTTAATTCCGATTTTTATCAACCGCAAACATGGCGTCGAAAAAATCGAATATCAGCATGAGCTTTTGCAGTCGATTTTGAATGAAACCTATGGGGTGTTGGTTTATCAGGAACAGATTATGAAAATGGCCCAGGATTTGGCGGGCTATTCCCTTGGGGAAGCGGATTTGCTGCGGCGGGCGATGGGAAAAAAGAAAATTGACGAAATGAAAAAACACGAGGCCAAGTTTGTGGAGGGGGCGGCGGCCAATGGGGTTTCGGAGGCGATCGCCAGGGATTTATTTGATCAGATGGTGAAGTTTGCGGAATATTGCCTCGCCGGGGATACACCTGTCGTCACCGTGGAATATGGGGTGCTGCCGATTCAAACCATCGTGGAGCAGGAATTGCTCTGCCATGTGTACAGTGTTGATGCTCAAGGATTAATTTACACCCAACCCATTGAACAGTGGCACAAGCGGGGCGATCGCCTTTTGTACGAATACGAACTGGAAAATGGTCAAATTATTCGGGCAACCCCCGATCACAAATTCCTGACAACCACAGGGGAAATGCGGCCGATTGACGAAATTTTTGCGAAAAACTTAAGCTTGGCCGAATATGCCTTACCCAAAGGGCCACAACCTGAATATATCGCGTCTCCGTATGCAACAGTGAGCTAAAGAAACTTTCTTTTTCATACTATTTAATTTAATAATTTTTGGGATTTTTGTGCATGCCTGATCACTTCAAAGAACAAAAACAGTTATTCGCCAAGTATGAGCGTTGTTCCAGCATCGAGCAACAAATTATGCAGGTCATGGCGGTGATTTATAGTTTGACGAATCGGGCGAATATCATCCGTTGTTTGACACTGCTCAATATTGACAAAGCACCGAATACACCCTTTGGAGATGTGTTCCTTTATTAGCCTCAAGGCAGGGGGAACCGGTCTGAATTTAACAGCAGCCGACTATGTCATTCACATGGATCCCTGGTGGAACCCCGCCGTCGAAGATCAAGCCAGCGATCGCGCCCATCGCATGGGGCAGCAACGTCCTGTGACGATATATCGCCTGGTGACAAAAAACACAATTGAAGAAAAAATCGTTGATCTCCATCGTCATAAACGAGATCTAGCGAATAGCCTTCTCGAAGGTACCGATGCTGGCGGACAGTTATCAACAGATGAATTGATTCGCCTCCTGCAGGAAGTTTAAGGCGGAGCGAATTATGATTTTTTCGTCTGGCGATATTCAAACAACAGCAAAGCGGCAACGGCGATCGCAAAGGGCAACAGATAATACAGGCCACGAAAAACAATTAAGGTGGCCAAAATAACCTCCTCTGGCTGGGTCGTTTGGAGAAAAAATAGAATCACCGTTTCAAAAACCCCCAGGCCCCCAGGAATCGTACTGATCAAGCCTGCGACCATTGCCAAGACATAAATCCCAAAAAAGACAGGATAAGAAATCGATACATCAAACAGTGAATAAAGGGCTAAAGCCGCAAAGCCCCAATCCAAACTAAAAATCAGAATCTGTTGCAGCGAAATTTGTAACGAGGGGAAGGTGAATTGATGGTTGCGCCACCGCAAGGGTTTTTGCAGCAAAAGATTACCCAGTCCGTATAATCCACTCAGCGCCAAACAAAAAAGTCCCAACCCCCGTAAAGACTGGGCGAATAACGGGAGTTCGATGGCTGTCGGTAGGGGCAAATTAAAGACGGTGAAAATAAAGCCCCCCACGGTGACCAAGCCCACCCACAAACTCAAGTTCGTAAAGGCAATCACCTGGGCAATATCGAGTTGAGACACCTGCCACTGGCGATAAAGGCGATATCGCAGCATACTTCCCGATAAAAAGGCAAAACCCACATTTGGGCTAATGGTGTAGGTGATCAAGCCCGCAAAGGCGACTTTATGGTGTTGTAATTGTTTCTTGAGATAACGGAAGGCCAACAGATCGTAATTGGCGATCGCCCCATAGCTACACAACGTAAACAAGCCAGCGATCGCTAACTGCACCGGAGAGAGATGGCCGATATTTTCCCAGACAAGCCCCCAACTCATTCGTCGCAATTCTTGCCAGACCATCACGATGGCAATACTGCAAAGAATCAAGCTTAAGGCCGATAAAAAATGTCGGCCCACAAACTGTTTGAGTTGATTTGAATGCTTGCCCACAAAGCCCCATCTGAGAAGTTTTTTTAAGGTGGATCATGACTGTTAGCCGGGGTTACCAGCACCCTATCATAGTCTCCGGGGAGGGAAACTCTTCAGATAGAATAAAAGATTGATCAATTAACAAAGGTTGAATTAGTAACAATGAATGTACTCGTGGTGGGTAACGGCGGCAGAGAGCATGCGATCGCCTGGAAACTGCTCCAATCTCCCAACGTCCAGAAAGTCGTTTGTACCCCCGGTAATGGCGGCACCGCTCTGTTAGAAAATTGCCTCAATCTGCCCCTCGCCGTGGATGACTTTGCGGGCATTGCCCAAGCCTGCACCGACCACGACATCACCTTTGTTGCCGTTGGCCCGGAAGTCCCCCTTTCCCTCGGCCTCGCTGACTTTCTCTCAGAACGCAATATTCCCGTGTTTGGCCCGAAAAAAGATGGCGCGATCATTGAAGCCAGTAAAGCCTGGGCCAAAGACCTGATGAGCGAAGCAGGGGTACCCACCGCCGCTGCGGGTACCTTCACCGATCCCCAAGCAGCAAAAGACTATATCCAAAGCCAAGGCGCTCCCATCGTCGTCAAAGCCGATAGCCTCGCTGCCGGAAAAGGGGTGATCGTTGCTGAAACCCTCGAAGCAGCCCTAAATGCCGTTGATCGCCTCTGGGCCGAAGGTTACAAAACCTTGGTCGTCGAAGAATTTCTCGTCGGTCAAGAAGTTTCTGTGCTCGCCCTCACCGATGGAAAAACGATCCGACCCCTGTTGCCTTCCCAAGACCACAAACAAATTGGCGAAGGGGATACCGGCGAAAACACAGGCGGTATGGGCGTTTATGCTCCTACTCCCATTGCGACCCCTGAAATTATGGCCCAGGTGCAAACCGATGTCTTGGAAGCAACCCTTAAAACCTTACAAAATCGCGGCATTGACTACCGGGGGATTCTCTACGCAGGTCTCATGGTTGCGCCGAACGGTGATGTTAAGGTGCTGGAATTTAACTGTCGCTTTGGCGATCCAGAAACCCAGGCCGTTTTACCCCTCCTAGAAACGCCCCTCGATGAGATTATGCTTGCCTGCATTCATCAAACCCTTGCCGAACTGCCTCCCTTACAGTGGTACGACGGGAGTGCTGTCTGTGTTGTGGCGGCAGCGGCGGGCTATCCCGGTGCCTACGAAAAGGGCAAAATTATCACAGGTATCCAAGAAGCTGAAGCTCTGGGTGCGACAGTTTTCCATGCAGGGACTAAATTAGAAGGAGACACTCTCGTTACCAATGGGGGTCGTGTCCTTGGCATTGTCTGCCGTGGCCACAGTTTTGATCAGGCGATCGCCAACGCATACCAGGCCGTTCCCAAGGTTCAGTTCCCAGGAATGTACTATCGTCGCGACATTGGTCATCGCCTCAAAAAAGCGTAACTTGCAACAAAACGTTACATTGTATTTAATAAAGCAAACTTGATCTGGTAAGTTCACCCCCGAAAACACCTTGCTAACCCTCATCACCAAACTCCGCAATATCCTTTCCCGCTGGTGGTCAGAATTCACATTGCAGACCAAACTGATGGCTGCAGCCACCCTAGCCGTGTCCCTGCTGATGAGTGGCTTTACCTTTTGGGCGGTGAACTCAATCCAGCAAGATGCCCGCCTTAACGACACCCGTTTCGGCAGCGATCTGGGCCTTTTACTCGCCGCGAACGTCGCGCCCCTTGTCGCCGACCACAATCTTTCTGACCTTGCCCTCTTCACCAATCGCTTTTATAACAGCACCGAAAACGTCCGCTACCTCATTTATGCCGACCCCAACGGCAAAATCGTCTACGGTATTCCCTACTCAGAAGCCGAAGTCCAAAACAGTCTCACCATCGAACGGCGCATCACCCCGCCAGACGATTACAATCCCGCCGGCTTTTTTCCCGTCGCCAAGCAACATCTGACCCCCAACGGTGAAATCACAGACGTCTTTGTCCCCCTTCATCAAAATGATCAATATCTCGGCATTCTTGTGGTTGGGATCAATCCCAATGCCACCGTTGTTGCCTCCTCTAATCTGACACGGGATGTCACCCTTGCTGTATTTGTCTTTATTTGGGTCATGGTCATCCTCGGTGGTGTTTTTAACGCCCTGACCATTACGCGACCGATTAAAGAACTCCTCGATGGCGTGAAAAATATTGCCGCCGGAAATTTTGAGCAACGGATCGATCTTCCCTTTGGTGGAGAACTTGGTGAACTGATCGTAAACTTCAACGAAATGGCCGAACGGCTCGCCAGCTACGAAGAGCAAAACATTGAAGAACTCACCTCCGAAAAAGCCAAACTCGAAACCCTCGTCACCACCATTGCCGATGGCGCCATCCTCCTCGACACAGACTTAAAAATTATTTTGGCCAACCCAACGGCCCGCAAAATTTTCCACTGGGACGAAAAATCAATCATTGGTACCACGGTTCTTCACCACTTACCCGCTTCTGTCACCACCCAAATTACCCGTCCGCTCCACCAAATTGCCGCAGGTGAAAACCTAGATTCAGACTTCCTGATTGAGCACCATGCCGTCCAAGGTAATGCCGAAGAAATCATTCGGGGAAATGAATTTAAAATCACCCTCGAAGATATGGTGGACAACGTGGCAGAAGCTACGACAATTCGGATTTTGCTCACTGAAGTGTTGGATAAGAGCAAAATCAATGTACGGGGCATTGCGATTACCGTCCAGGACATCACCAAAGAAGCGGAGCTTAATAAAGCCAAGAGCCAATTTATCAGTAACGTTTCCCACGAACTGCGCACCCCACTCTTTAATATCAAGTCCTTTATTGAGACACTCCATGAATATGGGGATGATTTGACAGAGCAGCAGCGGCAAGATTTCCTTGAAACCGCCAATAATGAGACCGATCGCCTCACCCGTCTGGTGAATGATGTTTTAGATTTATCGCGCCTTGAATCTTCTCGTGTTTATCGTCTGGATGAGGTGGATATTTCCCAGCCCATTGAGCAGACCCTAAGAACCCACCAACTTAACGCTCGGGATAAAGAAATTAAACTAACCCATGAGTTGGCAACTGATCTACCGATGGTTCTGGGCCATTATGATCTGCTGTTACAGGTACTGACAAATCTCGTGGGGAATGCGCTCAAATTCACCCAAGCAGGGGGCTGTGTCAGTGTGAGGGCTTATCCTGTTCCCCATGACCCAGAGCGGGTGCGCATTGAAATTTCAGATACAGGGATTGGGATTGACCCTGAGGATCAAGAGGCAATTTTTGACCGTTTCTTTCGGGTAGAAAATCGTGTACATACCCTCGAAGGCACGGGCCTTGGGCTATCAATTGTGAAAAATATCATTGATAAACACAATAGTCGGATTCATCTGATTAGCGAGGTGGGCATTGGCACCACGTTTTGGTTTGAGCTTAATGTTGCCCAAGAGAAGCCAGAGTTGCAGTTGCTCGATAATCAGCACCATCTGCAGGATCAATCGATAGAAGTCAGCAGTAGTTAACGGCGTTTTAGAAAAAGCTGAGTGAAATAGTAAACGCCTTCTTCATTTTTAACGACACCAATGCCCGTGAGATCAAAGTCGCCAATGATATTTTTGTGGTGGCCAGGACTGTCGATCCAGCCTTCCACAGCGACGGTGGCCAGGTCATCATAGCCTTGGAGGAGTGCGAGATTTTCGGCAACACTGGCATATTTTAAGGCTTGTTTTTCGAGGCTAGCGGCCCGATCTTCAAAACCATCGTGGGAAAAGCTGGCTTCGCCGGAGGCCATTTTGGCACTGTATTTGCGGGACTCATTTGTAATCCGATAGTCCAGGGTTAAAGGTTCTAGGCCCAGACTGATTCGATAGGCGTTGATTTGGGCGTGAATCTGTTGCTCGATGGTTTCGGTATTGGGGAGTTTAACGGGTTGGGAGGTGAGGGGTTGTTCCTGTTGGACGACTGGCTGATTCGCTGTGGGAGAAATGGTTGGTCGTTCTGTCTGCTCAAAGACGAAACGGGCACCGAAATAGAACAAGATGGGAACCACAAAACGTGACCAACGCTGGTGTCTCATGGGGAGAGCCTCTGGGGGAAGTTAGCTCTATTGTAAGAACTCAGGAATTAATCTGAATGGGTTCTTCTTGAAATTGGCGATCGCCATCGAGTTGCCAACTGCGGTAAGTGGTCACTTGCTGATTTTCCACAGAAAGAATGAGGTAGGAATAAATATCCCAGGCGATCACCCGGTCATATTCAGACGGAATCGCGGGATGGTCCGGGTGAGAATGATAAATGCCGATGATCGCGAGGTCTTGGGTGCGGGCATATTTTTGGGCCTTCAGAATCGCGGTAGGGGCGATCGCAAAGCGGTCATGGCGCGACTGGGCTTGGGGATTTGGGGGGAGCAATTCCGGCATCCCTTGGCTAAATTCCAGCGTCCAAGTATTTTCCGTAGGCCAGATTTCCCTTACGGTTTTATTGTGCCCCAGTAACAGACCACAACATTCTTCCGGGTAGCAGGTCTGGGCCTGGGTGATGAGTTGTTCAATTTGAGAAGGAGTCAAACTTAACATAGTGACCTTATGGCCTCGCTGCTGAGAAAAAACGCCCAAATCCTTAGAAGATTCAGGCGCGGTTTTTTATTTTATTTATAAAAGTAATTTAATGACAGCCTAGAATCCCATCGCTTTGGCCACCGCTGCCATGTTTGCGGGAATTCCAGTTTGTCCCTTCGATAGGCTGTGGGCGATCGCCGCATCGGGATCCTTCAAACCATTACCTGTCAGAACACAGACCACTGTTGCTCCTGTTGGCACTTGATCTTTGACTTTCAAAAGCCCGGCCACCGAAGCCGCACTAGCAGGTTCACAGAAAATGCCTTCATTCGCACCGAGCTTGCGATAAGCCTCAATAATTTCTTCATCGGTCACCGCATTAAAAGCCCCTTGACTAGCGGCCTGCACCCCATGGGCCTTATCCCAGTTAACCGGGTTGCCGATCCGAATTGCCGTCGCTAGAGTTTCTGGGTTATGGACAGGCCCTCCCTGGATAAACGGTGCCGAACCCGCCGCTTGGAAGCCCATCATTCGGGGGAGCTTCGTCGCTTTGTTCAATTCATGGTACTCACAAAAGCCCATCCAGTAGGCCGTAATATTCCCTGCATTCCCCACGGGGATACAAAGCCAATCTGGCGCTTCACCAAGGGCATCAACTACTTCAAAGGCTGCGGTTTTTTGACCCTGGAGACGGTAAGGATTTACAGAATTTACCAACGTCACAGGGTAATTCTCTGACATTTGCCGCACAATGCTGAGGGCATTATCAAAGTTACCTTCAATGGCGATCACCTCAGCCCCGTATAACAACGCCTGGGCCAATTTTCCAAGGGCCACATAACCATCGGGAATTAAGACAAATGCCCGTAGACCCGCCCGTCTGGCATAGGCAGCAGCAGCGGCGGAGGTGTTACCGGTACTCGCACAAATCACAGCTTCGGCCCCTGCTTCCTTGGCTTTAGTAATCGCCATGGTCATGCCCCGGTCTTTAAAGCTCCCTGTGGGATTAAGGCCATCATATTTGGCATAGACTTGCACCCCACGACCAATTTCTGCGGCAATACTGGGAATTGGAATCAGGGGTGTATTGCCTTCGTAGAGGGTCACCACGGGGGTACTGTCGGTTACGGGGAGATATTGGCGATACGCGTTAATCAAGCCCGGCCATTTAGCAGCATGGTGGGTCGGAAAGGGAGCAGAGGTCAGATCGGCTTTAGGAGTACTCAGAACCACAATTGTTCTCTTAAAGTTTAGAAAGTGTAGTCAAATAAACGAAATCTTCTCTAAAGGGTAGCAGTAAGGGGCTATCTGGGCTAGTCACAGGGGCGATCGCCGCCCTATTGGTATAGGGATTTTAAGAAAAGATTAACGTAGACTAACTATTTTAAGAGTTTAAGGGCATAGATGGGCGGCCACGGTCACTGCAAATTCTTCTTCAAAGATCTCCTTGTTATAGTTTAAACTCCAGAGCTCTAGTTCGCAGGCATCATCCCCATGGGTCGGGGTCAGTTTGAGGGTGAGTAGGCGCTGTTTCGCATCAAAGTCACACTGAATTTTGGCGATCGCCCCCGCCTGGCGTCGGTCAAGGGCCACCGCAAGCCGCATGATCGCACTCAGTTCACTCACCATCTGTCGGTGTTCTTTGTGGATGAGATTTTGATAATTTTCGTGTTTTTTCTTTGGCTTGCTTTTGCGGTGGTAGCGGGCGAGGTTCGCGACAATTTCCAATTGGGTTTCATTGAAACCGAGGAGTTCTGCATTACGAATTAAATAATAGGAGTGTTTATGGTGGGCCGCATGGCTGATATAAAGACCACAGTTATGGAGAATCGCCGCCGCCCATAGCATTTCCCTCGCTTCGGTGTCCCATTGATGGATGCCCCCCTGGAGCTGGTCAAAAAGACTCAAGGAAAAGTCAGCGGTGCGTTGACTGGCAACCAAATCAACGCGATATTTTTTGGCGATCGCCATCACACTCCGTTCTCGAATCGAACTTTGATATTGCAGGCGACTTTCGATCAAACCATGGGAAAGCATCCAGTCGACGATCACCCCTTCTCGCAACGCCCGTTCACAGAGAGTAATTTTCTTAAGCTCCAACAGATCCATGGCTTCTTGGAGAATGATTGCCCCGGCCAGGATAATTTCTGCCCGCTTATCCGCCATTCCCGGTAAGTTGGAACGCTCCCGACAATTAAGCTCCCGCATCTGTTGAATCAGTTTGCTCAAATCCTGACGCGAAAACGTATAGCCATGGAGGGGACTCGGTACGTTCCCCAAATTGGCCATCGCGTGCATTGCTGCTAAGGTTTCGATGGTGCCAGAGGTGCCAATCATTTGTACCTGCTCCCCCGGTAAAAGATGCTCTTGCAATTCTTCAATGGGACGTTCCAACATCCCCCGAATATAAGCCTGTAGGGCCGCAAATTCTCGGTTGCTAATCGGATCGGTATTCACAAAATCCTGGGTTAACCGCACTGCTCCCACCTTCGTACTGCTGAGAAACCGCGCTTCATGGCTTTCCACCAAGCTAATTTCCGTCGAACCGCCCCCAATATCAATCAAGACATGGGGTTGTTGGTTAAAATCCACTGCCGATAGAACGCCGAGATATATACGACGCGCTTCTTCTTGGCCGGAAATTAAATCAACTTCTAACCCTAATTCTGCTTCAATTCGTTGTAAAAAGTCTCGACCGTTGGGGGCTTCACGCACTGCACTGGTCGCTACGGCTACTAGAGAATCTACCTGAAAGCTCGTCGCTAGATCCTGACAACGGCGGAGGGCATTTAAAGAACGATCCATGGCGGCTTCCGTCAGATTGCCTGTGAGGCGATCGCGATGACCAAGGCGCACCGTATCTTTTTCCCGGGCCACAATTGTAAATGCAGGCAGGCTGGGTTGGATTTTGACAATCACCATGTGAATTGAGTTAGTGCCGATGTCAATTGCTGCTAGGGTACAGTCCTCCCCTTGGGTGACATTCGCAAATTGAGTGGAATTCGTTTTAAGCTGATAGACGGAAGTAGCCATAGATTTATGTCTGTCATCTTTGCTGACTTCTCTATTATTAAGGATTACCTCCGATTTACTGATTTTTTATGACATCTCTTCGTTGAAATTCTATGGTTTTTGAGCCTACCTGGAAAAAAATTATCTATTTATTACGCTGGGATAAGCCGGCGGGTCGCCTAATTTTAATTATTCCTGCCCTATGGGCTGTCTTCTTAGCGGCCGAGGCCAAGCCTGACTGGAAACTGGTCTTGGTGATTATCCTTGGGGCGATCACGACCAGTGCGGCGGGCTGCGTTGTGAATGATTTGTGGGACCGGAATATTGATCCCCAAGTGGAGCGCACGAAAATTCGCCCCCTCGCTTCCAAAGCTCTCACGGTCAAAGTGGGGATTATTACGGCGATCGCCTTTTTTCTTTGTGCCGCCGGATTAGCCTTTTATTTTAATCCTTGGACAAATCCCCTGAGTTTTTGGCTGTGTGTCGCCGCAGTTCCAGTAATTATTGCTTACCCTCTGGCAAAACGTTTCTTTCCCGTGCCTCAACTTGTTTTGGCGATCGCCTGGGGCTTTGCTGTTCTCATTAGTTGGAGTGCCGTGACCCAAAATTTAAGCGCCGCAACCTGGTTATTGTGGGGAGCAACGGTCTTCTGGACATTAGGCTTTGACACCATCTACGCCCTCTCCGACCGAGATGACGATTTAAAAATTGGCATTAATTCCAGTGCTATTTTTTTTGGTAAATTTGCCCCCGAAGCCGTGGGTATTTTCTTTGTTTTAACAGCGATTTGTCTTGCTATTTTAGGCAGAACATTGAATATTAATCTATTGACTTACGGTATTGCCTGGGCGATCGCAGTCGGTCTTTGGTTTAAACAATACCTAAAAATTCGCAAACCCAATCTTTCTCGCAAAGCCTACAATCAGCTCTTCGAAGAAAATGTCATCATTGGCTTTATTCTACTCAGTGGAATGATCACTAGCTTTATCTTTTAAACTACACAATCACTCAAAAAATACCATAAGCTGTCTTTTTCATCATGACAGCTTGACTATAGTTCTAAGAAAAAAATAAAGCCCCCAACAATGAGTTGAGAGCTTTGATTAGAATATAGAGTTGAAGAATAAAATATTCAGTTTTTCATAAGAGAGAGAAGCTTGGCATTGAGCTATTTTCCCGGTAGGCTACCCCACAGGTATCGTCGCCGCTATAGCGTTTCACATCTGAGTTCGGGATGGAGTCAGTGTGGTTCCACTATGCTAGAAACACCAAGCAGTGGTGTGGTCTCACACCCTCAAGACTGCACAAAATACTTATTAGTTTATCGAAATACTTAGTCTAACCATCTGTTTAAGGACAAGCCCTCGGTCTGTTAGGACATCTCGGCTCCATATGTTGCCACACTTCCACCTAATGCCTATTAACGGGTGTTCTTCCCGTGACCTTACTGGATTAACTCCATGAGAGTACTCATCTTGAGGTGGGCTTCCCACTTAGATGCTTTCAGCGGTTATCCTCTCCGCACTTGGCTACCCTGCGTTTACCGTTGGCACGATAACAGGTACACCAGCGGTGCGTCCTTCCCGGTCCTCTCGTACTAAGGAAGACTCCTCTCAATACTCTTACGCCTGCACCGGATATGGACCGAACTGTCTCACGACGTTCTGAACCCAGCTCACGTACCGCTTTAATGGGCGAACAGCCCAACCCTTGGGACCTACTTCAGCCCCAGGTTGCGATGAGCCGACATCGAGGTGCCAAACCTCCCCGTCGATGTGAACTCTTGGGGGAGATCAGCCTGTTATCCCTAGAGTAACTTTTATCCGTTGAGCGACGGCCCTTCCACGCAGCGCCGTCGGATCACTAAAACCGACTTTCGTCCCTGCTTGACTTGTAGGTCTCGCAGTCAAGCTCCCTTCTGCTTTTGCACTCGATGGCTGATTTCCAACCAGCCTGAGGGAACCTTTGTGCGCCTCCGTTATCGTTTAGGAGGCGACCGCCCCAGTCAAACTGCCCACCTGATACTGTCCTCTCACCGGCTTCACGGTTTAGAGTTAGAATTCTAGCCTTGTTAGAGTGGTATCTCACCAGTGACTCCATTACCCCCACAAGGGCAATCTCAACGTCTCCCACCTATCCTGCGCAAACAAAGCCCGAACCCAATACCAAGCTACAGTAAAGCTTCATAGGGTCTTTCTGTCCAGGTGCAGGTAGTCCGTATCTTCACAGACAATCCTATTTCGCCGAGCCTCTCTCCGAGACAGTGCCCAGATCGTTACGCCTTTCGTGCGGGTCGGAACTTACCCGACAAGGAATTTCGCTACCTTAGGACCGTTATAGTTACGGCCGCCGTTCACCGGGGCTTCGGTCGTTAGCTTCGCCTAAGCTAACCAACTTCCTTAACCTTCCGGCACTGGGCAGGCGTCAGCCCCTATACTTCCTCTTACGAGTTTGCAGAGACCTGTGTTTTTGGTAAACAGTCGCCTGGGCCTCTTCACTGCGACCAGCTCTCGCTGGCACTCCTTCTCCCAAAGTTACGGAGCAATTTTGCCGAGTTCCTTAGAGAGAGTTACCTCGCGCCCCTCGGTATACTCTACCACCCTACCTGTGTCGGTTTCGGGTACGGGTCCTATGCTTTCAACACATAATTAGTTTTTCTAGGCACTATCCTTTACTACGCAGAGACCGTAGTCTCCTCCCAATCCATTCAGGGTGTAGCTATCTTTCATGCGTCATAATTATGCTCCCACATAAGAGTTGAGGAATATTAACCTCATGTCCATCGACTACGCCTTTCGGCCTCGCCTTAGGTCCCGACTAACCCTCCGCGGACGAGCCTTCCGGAGGAACCCTTAGGGTTTCGGGGTATGTGATTCTCACACATATTTTCGCTACTTAAGCCGACATTCTCACTTCTATACAGTCCACATCTGCTCACCGCTAATGCTTCACACCATATAGAACGCTCCCCTACCACTCTTTCGAGTCCGCAGCTTCGGTAACTTGCTTAGCCCCGTTCATTTTCGGCGCAGGAGCGCTTGACCAGTGAGCTATTACGCACTCTTTCAAGGATTGCTGCTTCTAGGCAAACCTCCTGGTTGTCTATGCACTCCCACCTCCTTTATCACTTAGCAAGTATTTTGGGACCTTAGCTGGCGGTCTGGGCTGTTTCCCTTTCGACGATGAAGCTTATCCCCCACCGTCTTACTGGTTGCTTTTTGTACAGTATTCTTAGTTTGTCTCACTTTGGTACCGCTCTCGCAGCCCGCAGCGAAACAGTGCTTTACCCCTGTACAAGCTTTTATCAACCGCTGCGCCTAAACACATTTCGGGGAGAACCAGCTAGCTCCGGGTTCGATTGGCATTTCACCCCTAACCACAGCTCATCCGCTCCTTTTTCAACAGAAGTCGGTTCGGACCTCCACTTGGTATTACCCAAGCTTCATCCTGGCCATGGTTAGATCACCCGGGTTCGGGTCTACAAACTGTGACTAACGCCCTTTTCAGACTCGTTTTCACTTTGGCTTCGGCTTTTCACCTTAACCTGCCACAGCCTGTAAGTCGCCGGCTCATTCTTCAACAGGCACACGGTCAGACGTTAAATCGTCCTCCCATTGCTTGTAGGCTAACGGTTTCATGTTCTATTTCACTCCCCTCCCGGGGTTCTTTTCACCTTTCCCTCGCGGTACTTTTACACTATCGGTCACACAGTAGTATTTAGCCTTACGAGGTGGTCCTCGCTGATTCAACCGGAATTTCACGTGCTCCGGCCTACTCGGGATACAGTTAGGCTACTTTGATTTTCGACTACAGGACTTTCACCTTCTTTGGTGTAGCTTTCAACTACTTCGTCTAACCTCTATAGTCCATATCACTGTCCCACAACCCCAACCGCCTAAGCAGTTGGTTTAGGCTCTTCCCGCTTCGCTCGCCGCTACTAAGGGAATCGATTTTTCTTTCTCTTCCTTCAGCTACTAAGATGTTTCAATTCGCTGAGTTGGCTCATACCATCCTATATATTCAGATGGCTGTATTTAGGGTTGCCCCATTCGGAAACCTCCGGCTCAATGCTTGCTTCCAGCTCCCCGGAGTATATCGTCGGTAACCACGTCCTTCTTCGCCTCTGTGTGCCTAGGTATCCACCGTTAGCCCTTTGTAGCTTGACCTTTCTTCGAGGTCAGACTCTTGGCTATTTTTGGATTGTTTGTACTTTCGTACTTTCCTACCTAGCTATTATTTCGACTATCTAATATTCTTTTGTGCAGTTTTCAAGGTGCTTTACTGAAATTTCTTTCAGCATTCAACAACACTATTTACCTAATGGCAAATTTATGGTGCTGATGCCAAATTCGTTTCATTATTTCGTGGTCTTGGTGGAGGTAAGCGGACTCGAACCGCTGACATCCTGCTTGCAAAGCAGGCGCTCTACCAACTGAGCTATACCCCCATTGACATCAACAATTGATGATTATCAACGGTTGATAAGTGGGCCATCCTGGACTTGAACCAGGGACCTCACCCTTATCAGGGGTGCGCTCTAACCACCTGAGCTAATAGCCCATGTCCACGAACCTAAATTTGAAAATGACTTCCGTTATTCCCCCTCGCACGACCTTCGAGATGACCTTACTGCGTTCTATTTGCTGATTGCTTTCAAACTTCAGTAGGTTAGGTCTCCCTAAAAGGAGGTGATCCAGCCACACCTTCCGGTACGGCTACCTTGTTACGACTTCACCCCAGTCACTAGCACTGCCTTCGGCGCCCTCCTCCGCGAACGGTTAGAGTAACGACTTCGGGCGTTGCCAGCTTCCATGGTGTGACGGGCGGTGTGTACAAGGCCCGGGAACGGATTCACCGCAGTATGCTGACCTGCGATTACTAGCGATTCCTCCTTCATGCAGGCGAGTTGCAGCCTGCAATCTGAACTGAGGCCGGGTTTGATGAGATTCGCTTGCCCTCGCGGGGTTGCTGCCCTTTGTCCCGACCATTGTAGTACGTGTGTAGCCCAAAATGTAAGGGGCATGATGACTTGACGTCATCCCCACCTTCCTCCGAGTTGTCCCCGGCAGTCTCCCTAGAGTGCCCAACTTAATGCTGGCAACTAAGGACGAGGGTTGCGCTCGTTGCGGGACTTAACCCAACATCTCACGACACGAGCTGACGACAGCCATGCACCACCTGTCTCCGTGCTCCCGAAGGCACTCTCGCATCTCTGCAAGATTCACGGGATGTCAAATCTTGGTAAGGTTCTTCGCGTTGCATCGAATTAAACCACATACTCCACCGCTTGTGCGGGCCCCCGTCAATTCCTTTGAGTTTCACACTTGCGTGCGTACTCCCCAGGCGGGATACTTAACGCGTTAGCTTCGGCACTGTCCGGGTCGATACAGACAACGCCTAGTATCCATCGTTTACGGCTAAGACTACAGGGGTATCTAATCCCTTTCGCTACCTTAGCTTTCGTCCCTCAGTGTCAGTTACGGTCCAGTAGAGCGCTTTCGCCACCGGTGTTCTTCCCAATATCTACGCATTTCACCGCTACACTGGGAATTCCCTCTACCCCTACCGTACTCAAGTCACACAGTTTCCACCGCCGATCCACAGTTAAGCTGTGGGCTTTGACAGCAGACTTGCATGACCACCTACGGACTCTTTACGCCCAATAATTCCGGATAACGCTTGCACCCTCCGTATTACCGCGGCTGCTGGCACGGAGTTAGCCGGTGCTTATTCCTCAAGTACCGTCATTTATTCTTCCTTGAGAAAAGAGGTTTACAATCCAAAGACCTTCCTCCCTCACGCGGTATTGCTCCGTCAGGCTTTCGCCCATTGCGGAAAATTCCCCACTGCTGCCTCCCGTAGGAGTCTGGGCCGTGTCTCAGTCCCAGTGTGGCTGCTCATCCTCTCAGACCAGCTACTGATCGTCGCCTTGGTGGTCCCTTACACCACCAACTAGCTAATCAGACGCGAGCTCATCTTCAGGCGAAAAAACTTTTCACCTCTCGGCATATCGGGTATTAGCAGTCGTTTCCAACTGTTGTCCCCGTCCTGAAGGCAGATTCTCACGCGTTACTCACCCGTCCGCCACTAAGCCCGAAGGCTTCGTTCGACTTGCATGTGTTAGGCATACCGCCAGCGTTCATCCTGAGCCAGGATCAAACTCTCCATATTAGATTCTTTACTCATTCCTTAGAACTTTCTTTCCTCTTATTAAGAGATATTTTTTTAAGGCTCTCTTTATCCTTAACTAAGTTCCTTGGTATCGATTGTTTCAATCTCAACCAGCTCACTTGTTATAATCTTGTTAAAACAAGGGGGCGGATAGTCACTTTCAAATTCTATTCTTTTGTCTCGGTTCGGGGCGTCGGTTCAGTGCGTCTGTCTCAACCGCGCTTAACTATATTAACCAGACAACCTGGAGATGTCAACACCTTTTTCCAGCTTTTTTTGATATTTCTTGGGCGGAATCCCTGGAATCAAGTTAGGGCAAGGCTTCGACAAATAAAAAAAATTTGGATCCCCCCCCCTGCCTTAAGGCTTTTTTTAAGCAAGAGGGAAATAAGGGATACACACATCAGGGATTTGGCAACCAAATCCCTACGTTAATTGTTTAGATTGAGGCGATCGCCTGATTGAGTCTTGCGATATCCCAATCTTTTTGGTGAAGGAGTACCCAGGATTGCATCAGATCGGGGCCTTGGAGTTCACCCATTAGTCCGGCGCGCATGGATTTCATGACGACGCCTTTTTTGACGCCATGGGCTTTGGTGACTTGGTTAATGAGTGTTTTGGCATCATCGGGGGTGAGATCGGTACTGGCTTGGATGTTTTGCAGAACCTCCTGGAGAATGGCTTTTACGCCTTCGGTTTGGAGTTGAGCCGTGGCTTTTTCGTCCAAGGTGATGCTATTCCCAAAGAGGAGTCGGGTTTCTTGGGTGACATCGGCCAGACGGGTAAGACTAGGCGCAACGAAGGCGACAAGGGATTCTAACCAGGGGCGATCGCCTAGATAATCTCCGTAACCTGCTTCTTGTAAATAAGGAACAAGCAGATCCGTCAGTGCGGGGATCGGCATGCCGTGGAGGTACTGGGCGTTAATCCAATCAAGCTTGTCCCAGTCAAATTTTGCGCCGGCTTTATTAACCCGCTCGAGGGAAAATTCTTTCGCTGCTTCTTCTAGGGTGAAGATTTCCTGAGTTGAATCGGTCGGTGTCCAGCCCAAAAGACTCATATAGTTGGCGATCGCCTGGGGCAAAAATCCCATTTTGCGAAAATCATCAATGGACGTCACTCCATCCCGCTTAGACAGCTTACGTCCTTCTTGGTTGAGGATTAAGGGCGTGTGGGCAAACCCGGGTACTGCCGCGCCAAGGGCTTCATATAAAAGAATTTGCTTCGCGGTATTGGCAATGTGGTCTTCCCCCCGAATCACGTGGGAGATTCGCATATCAATGTCATCAACCACCACTGCAAGATTATAGAGAGGCTGACCAAAGGGTTCATCCTCTGCTGGGGTACGGGCAATCACCATATCACCACCGAGATCGCTGCCTTTCCAGACCATATCGCCACGGACTAGGTCTTTCCAGGCAATCTGCTGGTCATCGTCAATTTTGAAGCGAATCACGGGTTTACGGCCTTGGGCTTCGAATTCCGCTCGCTGCGCCTCTGTTAAGTTACGGTGGCGATTGTCATAGCGGGGGGCTTGATTATTGGCTCTTTGTTGTTCCCGCATCGCCTCAAGTTCTGCAGGAGTACAGTAGCAACGATAGGCAAGGCCTTTATCTAAAAGGGTCTGAATTGCTGCTTTATATTGATCCAGCCGCTGAGTTTGGAAAAAAGGGCCTTCATCCCAGTGCAAACCAAGCCATTGGAGACCAGTCTTAATGTTTTCGGTGTATTCGGGCTTAGACCGTTCCAAATCGGTATCTTCAACCCGGAGGACAAAGGTACCGCCATGGTGGTGGGCAAAAAGCCAATTAAAGACAGCAGTTCTAGCTGTCCCGATGTGGAGATTTCCGGTGGGACTTGGGGCAATACGAACGCGAACAGTCACGAGGTTAATCCTTTGTTGTAGTGGTTTAATTTAATCTTCGTGGTGGCTATTTTCCCATTGTCCTCTAGGAATTTGAAGGGGCATATAAAAACACCGCCCCGCAAGGAGACGATGTTCGTTGTGTGTTTAATATCAAAAATGGGTTTTTAAAAAGAGAGGTAGAAGGACTTAGCCAACAACTTCGAGTTCGTGCTCAGCGAAATTGTTGGTGTTTAGACCACCAGCACTACCACTGAAGCCGTTGTAGTTGACTTTGTTAAAGCGAACAATGACGGGATAGATAATACCGCTTTTATCAATGCTTGCTACTGTGCCGACATCGCCGTACCAGTAGGATTCTTTCCGGAGGATTTTAACTTTGGATCCGCGTTCGATAGCCATGCTTATGTTCCTTTAAAGCGATTACTAAAGAGTGTAGTTAGACTTAGATAACAGCCTACTATCGGATAGGGGTTTTCAGGCACTTGAAGTGTTTAAGTTTTATTGCGAGTCCTGCCACCGTAATCGGACAAAATGGCTTGGATTTCCACTCTCGCCCGTGTTTTCTTGGATTTCTTCGAGGGCGAGATTAAAGGGAATGGCGGTGGTGATGTGCTGCTGGGCATATCTACCGAGATCGGGGGCGATCGCCCAAGCCGTGGCGGCGGCAGTCCCCATGCCCAGGAGTTGAGTGAGGGGATCTTTGGGGAGCAACCAGGAAGCTCCGCCTGCTAATCCGGCAGTCAGTAATAGAGTGACAGAAATGTTGGTGCCACAGCGGGGATGGACGGCTAAATTCCACTCCCCAGACCGGAGGCGATCGCCTGCTGTACTGACCGCCCGGTAGAGATCAGTTTTATCCACGCCGCCAAATAAATAAAAACCTTGCCCCGTGGACATCCCACTTAATTCCGCATAGTGGTGACGCCAAGCCGTTGGATAGCGTTCTGCCAATTCCGTAAGCACCCAAACCGTTCCATGTTCCAGGGCGTGGGCTTGGCGAATAAATAGCAGTTCCCTCAGACCGGGCACGAAACCCAATTGCTCGATTAAAGTTTGATCTTGACTGGCCTGCGGTGAAAACCAATCACCATCCCAGGAAAAATTACGCGCTGTCATTGCTGTTGCTATCCTTTGCTGAAAAAATGTTGTCCATTTAAGCTTGAATTTTCCCCAAGAGGTTAGGCGCCGATCCCCAATTGTCCCGCCAAGCTAGGACTCAAGGGAATTAAAGTCACCAGCATCAAAAATAAAGCGACCAATCCCAGGATCGCCCGGGTATCATTAGGTTCCAATAGTTCATTGAGGCTGGGGCGTTCTGCTTCCCGTTGTAGGAAAATAATAATTAAGGCCCAGTAGAGGGGGATGGGGTTTGCGGGGTTAAACAAAGCCACCAGTCCTAAAACCACGAGGGTGGCAATGGTGGTACGACGGGCCGTTTTACGGCCATAAATTGCCTGGATAATGCGGCCTCCGTCCAGACAACCTGCGGGGAGTAAATTTAACGCGGTGATCACCAAGCCCAACCAGCCCAGAATCGTCAAAGGATGAATCGCTACAATGGCCTGTTGCAGTCCATCGCCCAGGAAAATGCGGGCCAGGGTCCCCACTAACACTGAACCCTGGAAAAATTGACTGGGAACTTTAAATAAACTATCCGGGTTAGAGAGTCCGAACCCCCCCAAGAGGAGCAAAAGGGAAATTAGCCCCCCTGCCGCTGGGCCAGCAAAGGCAATGTCAAAGAGCGCTGTACGGTTTGGGAGCAGGGATTCAAAGCGGGTAATCGCCCCGAAAGAAGCAATCTGCCAGTTGGGGAGGAAAAAGGGAACGCTGAGTTTGACGTTATATTTTTGGCTCGTGAACCAGTGGCCCAGTTCATGAACCCCCAAGACTAGCCACATCCCAAGACTGAGGGGCAAAACATCGGGATAACGCTGCCAATTACTGAAGAAATCAAAGCCTTTAAGGACACCAATCGCCTCTAGGGTCGTCGCTAAGGTGGCGACAAATAGGACTAGGGCAACATTTTTCTGGGCGAGACTCGTGGTTTTTGGGTCGTTACTGCTCGGTAAGATCACGATCACTGGTTTGCCTTCTGGGTCTTCGACTAAGAAAAGGCGGTATTTATCCCCCAGGCGATCGCCTAATTTTTCCGTCAGTTTTCGGTGGGCTTCTTCGGGTTCCCCCCGCAAATTTCCCTTGAAAATGGCCCCTTCTTGGTAGGGAATCGCTTCTGTGGCAAAGAATGTATCAATGCCAAAAATACCTTTAATGGTTTGGAGATCCTCCGGGTTAATGGGTTGAATTTCGGGTTCAGTCGCTGAATCTGCTGGGGATTGTGTCGAGGATTCGGTGTCTGTGGTTTCGGTTTGGAGTCGTTCGAGGGCCTGTTTGCGAATCATTTCCCCTTGGCCTGCCTCTCGGCGTAGATTGCCCAGATAGATATAAGCCCCTGCCGAAGCCATCAAAATCAGCACCACACCAATGAGATCAAGGCTTACCCCTAAAAGAATGCAACTCAATAGCACCAACCAGGGAATCGTAATCGCCAGGGATTGTCCCCAGGCTAATAAACCTAAGCGTCCCGCTTTTTGCGATCGCCGATAGCCCCACAAAACCGTACCCAAAGCCGCGAAAATAAGCAGTATTAATGCTGAGGTTGCAGGGGAAAAATCCATAATGAAGTTGCGTTGATCGTCCAAATTTCAAGTGTTTTCCCTATTTTAGAAGGATTTCCCCAGAAAGAAATTTTGCGGCCTTCACCCAAAACCCCAGCCACAGTTAGGGTAAAAGGTCTAATTGCGTGGTTTGTTCTGCTGCGGTTAAACCCAGATGTTGTCTTGCTTTTGCACTCACTAGACGTCCCCGGGGCGTGCGATTTAAAAAACCAATTTGGAGTAAATAAGGCTCGTAGACCTCTTCAATGGTTTTGCTATCCTCACCAGTGGCGGCGGCGATCGCCTCTAAACCCACCGGGCCCCCCCCAAAATGATTGAGCATTGTTTCTAAAATTAGGCGGTCTGTCCAGTCCAGTCCCAAAGCATCAACGTTGTACAGATCCAGTGCCGTTGCCGCCACCGTTTGGGAAATTTCTCCATAACCTTTTACCTGGGCATAATCCCGGATTCGTCGCAACAAACGGTTGGCAATTCGGGGCGTCCCCCGCGCCCGGCGGGCAATTTCTAAAGCGCCCTCTGGGGTAATGGGCTGCTCTAGGATTAGGGCACTACGGTGGACAATGGCAATCAATTCATCGACCTCGTAAAAGCGCAACCGTTGAATTAACCCAAAGCGATCGCGCAAGGGAGACGTTAAAGCGCCCACTTTGGTTGTCGCGCCAATCAAGGTAAAAGGCTTGAGGGGAATGCTGCGAGTTCTGGCACTGACTCCTTTGCCAATGGTGACATCCAAGCGCCCATCTTCCATCGCTGGGTAGAGTAATTCTTCGGCCATGCGATTGAGACGGTGAATTTCATCGATAAATAAAATATCGCCAGCCTCTAGGCCCACCAATAGGCCACTGATATCCCGGGGTCGTTCCAGGGCTGGGGCCGCGGTAATTTTACAGTTCACACCCATTTCTGCGGCTAGAATCAACGACATGGTTGTTTTTCCTAACCCAGGCGGGCCATAGAGCAACATGTGATCGAGGGGGTCACGGCGGGCTTTGGCGGCGGCGATCGCAATACCCAGCACTTCCTTGAGATCCTTCTGGCCCAGATAATCGGCAAGGCGTTGGGGACGAATTCGGTCCTCATTGGCCGACTGTTCCTGGTCTTCGGGCAGGGCTTGGCTCGTGGTGAGGGCATCCCTACCCAAAGCCTGATCACGTTTGGAAGGGGGAACATGGCCTTGATTGCGTTTAATCGCCATTACTGTAGACAGAAAACAACTGTCATTCCATCCTAAACTGAATCTTTAGGGAAATTTGGGCATTTAGGGAAAGGAACACCTTTCGGTAAAATAAAGACCAATCTTCCGAGGCTTTGCGTTATTTAGCCTGAAAACAGTCATTGTTCGAGGACAATACCATTCATGAAAGCCATGATTCTGGCAGCGGGTAAAGGAACCAGGGTTCGTCCGATTACCTACACCATCCCCAAGCCCCTCATCCCAATTCTGCAGAAACCCGTGATGGAATTTTTGCTGGATCTGCTCGCCCAACATGGCTTTGATCAGATTATGGTGAATGTGAGCCACCTCGCCCACGAAATTGAAGGCTACTTTAAGGATGGTCAACGCTACGGGGTGCACCTCGCCTATTCCTTTGAAGGCAATATTCAGGATGGCGAACTACAGGGGGCAGCTCTCGGTTCAGCAGGGGGTCTGCGTAAGATCCAAGATTTTCATCCGTTTTTCGACGATACCTTTGTGGTGCTTTGTGGTGATGCCCTAATTGATCTAGACCTCACAGCAGCGGTGCAGTGGCACCGAGAAAAAGGGGCGATCGCCACCGTAATCACTAAATCCGTCCCCAAAGAAGCAGTCTCCAGCTATGGTGTGGTGGTCACAGACGACGAAGACCGGATTCTAAGTTTCCAAGAAAAGCCCAGCGTTACCGAGGCCCTCAGCACAAAAATCAATACCGGAATCTATATCTTCGAGCCAGAGGTGATCGATTTTATCCCCCCCAACTGCGAATTTGACATCGGTGGTCAACTGTTTCCAAAGCTTGTGGCTGCCAACGCACCTTTCTACGCCCTGGATATGGACTTTGAGTGGGTGGATATTGGCAAAGTCCCCGACTATTGGCAAGCGATTCAGAGCGTCCTCCAGGGCAAGATCAAAAATGTGCCCATCCCCGGCATCGAAGTCAAACCAGGCATTTATACTGGCCTGAATGTGGCCGTCAACTGGGATAAAGTCGAGATCCAAGGCCCCGTCTATATTGGCGGCATGACCCGCATTGAAGATGGCGCAAAAATTATTGGCCCGACAATGATTGGCCCCAGTTGTTGGATTTGTGCGGGAGCCACCGTCGAAAGTAGTGTGATTTTTGAATATTCTCGCTTAGGCTCAGGGGTACGCCTCAAAGATAAATTGGTTTTCGGGCGCTACTGTGTTGATAAAACGGGGGCAACCATTGATCTGCAAAAAGCAGCCCTTGATTGGTGGATTACGGATGTGCGCCATGCGAATCCCCCCACGGCGCCGGTGAAAAATCCCCATGTGGTCGAATCCTTAGAAATTGAAGCGTTTTTAAATAGCTCTGGCTTGGAGGAGGATCCTCCCCAACCACCATCATCTAGATCTAGCAGCCTTTAGGAGTTTAACCACGGTTTTACATTGGTTGAACTGCGCAATTTTGAGGGCCGTATCGCCCCGTTTATTTTGGGCATTGAGATCTAAGTCTGGGCACCGTTCGAGGAGCAGTTGAACGACGGCATGGTGATCCCGGTGGGCAGCCCACATTAAGGCCGTGGCTTGGTGCTGATCTGTAGCGTTGACATCGGCCCCTGCACGCAACAGCATTTCAATGACCGCTTGATAACCGCGATCGCCCGCCTCCATGAGGAGGGTTTTGCCACTGGGGAGACGTTCGTCAGGATTTGCCCCTCTAGCGAGGAAAAGTTCGAAGAGGGCAAGCTTACCTTGGTTGAAGGCGATCAGGAGCGCGTTTTCTCCTTCGTTTCGGTAGTGGAGGTCTGCGCCCTGGTCGAGGAGGAGTTGGGCGATCGCCCTTTGTCCTTGGTAAGCAGCAACGAGGAGGGGGGTATCGCCTTGGTGGTTGGCCAGGTTCACCGCCGCATTGTGGCTCAGTAAATATTCGACGATCTCGTAGTGGCCTTCGAGGGTTGCTAAATGGAGGGCCGTGTCGCCTGCTTCATCGGTGCTGTTGGGATCCAACTGATGCTGAAGCAGATATTGCACCAAGGCCAGATTGCCAGCAGCCCCCGCAAGAGGCATTAAATCTGGCTGAATTAGGGTTGCCCCGGCTTGAACTAGGCGTTGTGTGAGGGGCAAATTCCCCTGTTCGATGGCAAAAATTAAGGCCGTATCTCCATTAAGATCCGTGGCATTGACCGCTGCGCCAGCCGCTAACAGCATTTCAACAACCTCGTCATACCCAGAAATAACCCCATGCATCAGGGGTGTCTTGCCGTCGCTGCTGGGGAGGTTCACATTTAACCCAGCCTCGAGCAGCACTTTTAAACAGGCGATCGCCCGCTCTGATACAGCCACCGTCATTGCTCCCAGGCCCTGGTAGGGGTTAGCCCGCTGGGTCAAGAGTGTCTGAACTACTGCTGGGTGTCGTCCTTGAATCGCTAAATTCAACGCCGTATCCCCATCAAAATCTTCGTGGTTGATTTTGGCTCCGGCCTTGAGCAAAATTTCTACGGTGGCGATCGCCCCCCGATAGGCCGCCACCATCAGCGCCGTACTACCATCTTCATTGGTCGCATTAGGATTCGCGCCAGCCACAATTAAAAAATGGAGAATTGCCGTTTGGCCTGCCGCCGCTGCCACCATCAACGCCGTGAGGCCATATTTCCCCCGCAGTTCTAGATCCGCGCCGTGGGTGAGACAGAGTTTAACGAGATCTAAGGCTCCTGTCTGGCAAGCATACATCAACGGACTCGTGCGATCGCCATCGAGAATATTGACCGGCACTCCCTGGGCAAGCAAGGCAGCCACTCGATCCACATTTTGGGCGCGAATTGCCTGAAATAACTGGGCGCGGTCCACGGGGGCTGTCATCGCGAAACATACAATAAAGATTAATTTCTATTGTAGGAGTATCCCGGATCGATACTGTCCTAAGCTGCCCCAGATTCCGAGTGATAATTTCCATTTACCAAGGGAATCGGTTAAGTTTTATAAAGATTTCCAGCATCCTGAACGAAGGAGAAAACACCCATGAGTTTTGAAATTCCAGAGTCCGTCAAAGTCTGGTCCCAGTTTGGTCATCCCATTATGATGTGGGTCTTGTTTGGGCTTTGTATTTATGCGATGTACCTCGGCATTCAGATCCGTCGCATCCGGAGTGCCGATAAAGAAGTCCGCAAGGAACTGGTGAAAAAGCAATTTAACTTCAAACACCACCAAGTGGGTTCTGCCCTGCTGGCATTTATGGTTTTGGGCACCATTGGCGGGATGGCCGTAACCTACATCAACAACGGTAAATTATTCGTTGGCCCCCACCTCCTCGTCGGTTTAGGGATGACCGGGTTAATTGCAATCTCGGCTTCTTTGGTGCCTTTCATGCAACGGGGCAATGACCTGGCGCGAGTTACTCACATTGGCCTGAATACATTGCTGGTGGCCCTGTTTGGTTGGCAGGCTGTGAGCGGGATGGACATTGTGACGAAAATTATTGGCCGTCTGTAGGTAGCGTCCAGGCAAAATTTTCGGGGGGGACAGGGGCACTGTCCTCTTTTTTGTGGGTTTCTGGACTGTCTTCTGGGGTGCGAATGACGGTGCAACCCCGGCCACTCTTGAGGGGTAAGGGGAGATCGAAACAGTCATGGAAGTCTTGCTGTACTTTTGTGGTGAGGCGCGGTGAGACCTGGGAAACAATGGTCGCGAGGAGGCGATCGCCAGTGGTTTTGAGGAGACCCTGGGGCAGCTTATAGATAAACCGAGGGAACTGGACTAGCACCTGTAAATGTAGCTCCCAATTCACCTGGGTAATCACCGGTGGCATCGGGCGATCGCCCAACAATTTTCGCGCCTGGGCATCGTTGGCGAGTACCTGTTCCCAGGGGAGATGATCGAGACACATCAGCGCATCATAATCAATGGCATAGCCCTGGGCTTGGGCTTCAGGCAATGGCACATTGTACATTCTGTAGGCATTTTCAACGGGAGGATCAAAAACCACCGCCAGTTTTGGTTCTACCTCGTAGCCGAAATTGCCAAATTTGCCCACTGTCAGAATATAGCCATTATCCGTGAGGGGTTCTACTTGCATCGGTTTCGCACAACGGTGAAACCAACCGCCATGGCGATCAAGATATGCCGCAACCTCCTCTAGGGGCGCGTACATTTGCATGATCCCTCGATAGTGGGTCTCAAAATGCATTGGTGGCGTTTCGGGATTACCGTCACCAAAGGCCGTAAATAGACGAGACGATTCCGCAGGGTTCATAGCAGCAAAAGACAAGAAATAAACTTGTTGTACCTAAAATCATGCCCGCTTTTCTGTAAAGTTGCACCCCAAGACCGAAGAATTCAGGGTAATAATTGTAAATCGAAGGCAAATTAAGCCAGCGATTTTAGGAGGTTAACGAGGATGAAAGTTTTAGTGGTCGGGGCGACGGGGGAAACGGGACGGCGCGTTGTCGAAACCCTAATTGCCCAAAATATCCCGGTGCGGGCCATGGTGCGGGATCTAAACAAAGGGAAAGAAATTTTGCCCTCGGACGCCGAATTGGTCGTTGGCGATCTCCTCAATAGAAAATCCCTGCCAGAGGCGATCGCCGACTGTGATCACATCATCTGTGCCGCCGCTGCCCGACCCAGTTTAAACCCCGCTGCGTTTTTCCAAGTGGATTATGTCGGCACCAAATCGCTGATCGATGCCGCCGTGGCCCAGGGGGTTAAACAGTTTGTCCTCGTAACGTCCCTTTGTGTGTCTAAATTTTTCCATCCGTTGAATTTATTTGGTCTGGTGCTGTTCTGGAAAAAGCAAACAGAAGCTTACTTAATCAATAGCTCCCTTAATTACACCATTGTCCGCCCTGGTGGCCTCAATGCCGAAGCCGAAGCGCCCCTTGTGCTAGCCCAAGCCGATACGCTGTTTGAAGGGCGCATTCCCCGACAGCAGGTGGCCGAATTATGCGTGGCCACCCTTGATCATCCCCAAGCAAACCGGCGAATTATTGAAGCGATTACTGACAGTGACCGTGAGCCTAAACCCATTCCCGAACTGATTCGTGCCTTGGGGTCTAATTAATAGCACCAGAAACTTGACTATTGACTTCACTGAGAAATCTCCCAGAAAAATTGATCAATATTAGGTGATCAAGGATAATCTAGGGAATTCCTCTGGTCCATCGTTCGTAGAAGGCGACTATTCCTTTCGGGAAAAAGCATTTCTTAATGAGTATTCAAACCTCGGTTGTCAAACAATTATTTGAAGCCGTTCCCCATGGGCGATCGCAACTCTATTTCAAATCTTCCCTAACAGCGCTCTCCCACGCGATGGAAGATCAAATCCTGGCGGGTCAGGATTCCCCCTTGGTGATCGCCAGCTTCCAACAGGAAAGATACTACCGTCAGGAAGCGACCCGTTATCGTCGCATTGCCGATAAATCCCGACAGGTTTATGTCCTAGCGGCCCCAGAAACAGAATTTGCCAATGCCTCTGACACCTACGAGCGCATTGCCTTTACGCCGGACGATGCCTTGAGCGAAGAATGGCACTTGGTGGTGATCGGGGAAAACTTTGCCAGTTGTCTCCTGTGCCGGGAAAAACACAACAATTCTGAAAAAAGGGATCACTTCGCTGATAATGCCCGTCGCTTTGAAGGCATTTGGACAGAAGATCGAAATATTACCGAAAAAGCGGCGGAAATCCTCCTAGACCGCATTGCTCAATATCGCCCAGAACTCCAGGAAAAAATCCAAGCGGCGAAGGACACCTATCTCCAGAATGGCCACCAAGATCTAACGGAACATCAGCCCAATTCCACCGCCGATCCCTTTGTGCAACGGCTGGTGAACTATCTCCAGGCTGGTCAATACAAGATTCTCAAGGCCAACCGCTCCCTGGCCAACAAAGAACAAAAGGAGCGTTTAATTAATACGGTCACGGCGGCCATTCGGCGATCGCTCGACACCGAGGATATTCTGCAATTGGCCGTGGAAAAATTAGGGGAAGGCCTTGGGGTCTGCCGCTGCATTATTTACCGCTGTAAAGAGTCAGACGAACAAGCCCAGATCCACCATGAATTTCTCCATGGGAATCAAATCTCTGTGAAGGGTCAAAATTGGCCCCTAAAAGATAATCCCCTCTTCCAAAAGGTGGTCTCCCTGGGGGAACCCCTAGGCATTGATAATACTGATCAAGATCCGGACTTCATCAAAGACCAGCTAGAAACTCTCACCCAAACCTGCTCGATTGTTTCCTGGCTGTTGGTGCCAGTGCTCTACCAAGGACGACTGATCGGCATGATTGAGCTGCATCACTGTCATCCAGAGGCGGTTCATTGGCGACAGGAAGACATTGCCCTCGTAGGGGCGATCGCCATCCAGGTGGGTGTTGCCCTAATCCAAGCCGAAGCCTACAACAACCTAGAAGAACTCAACGAACAATTGGCGGCCCTCGACCGCACCCGTTCCAACCTTGTGGCGATCACCGGTCACGAACTCCGGACACCATTGTCAACGATTCAAGTTTGTTTAGAAAGCCTAGCCAATGAGCCGGATATGCCGGAGGAACTGCGCCAGGTGATGCTGGATACAGCCCTTCAGGATGCAGAGCGGCTGCGGACCCTCGTCCAGGATTTTCTGACCCTATCCCAACTCGAAAGTGGTCGAGTAGAGTGGAACATTGAGCCCCTGATGCTCTATGAATGCGTGGAACTGGCCATGAGCCACGTGCGAGCTAAACGGTATCAAAGTGGCGGCCAACCCTTACCACAACTAATTAACCATGTTTCGCCAGATTTGCCCCTCGTCCAAGCTGACGGGGAATGGCTCGTAGAAGTGATCGCCAAGTTGCTGGACAATGCCTGTAAATTTAGTGATGCCAAACAGGGCCAAGTGGCGATCGCCATCACCGCCGAAGATCCCAATAAACTCACCGTAAGCATTATCGATAATGGCCGGGGCATCGAACCCAAACGCCTCGAAACAGTCTTTGATCGCTTCTACCAAGAAGAAGGGGCATTGCGGCGGAGTGCTGGTGGGACTGGCTTGGGATTAGCGATTTGTCGCCAAATTGTCACCGCCTGGGGTGGAGCGATCTGGGCAGAATCCCAGGGCAAAAATCAAGGGAGCCAATTTTCCTTTACGGTGCCAGTCTTTGCAGAACCCAGCCCTCCCAAAACGAACCAGACGATCAGCAAAACAAAAACGAAAGCGAAACGTGCCCGGCGTCGCTAACAAACCCTCACAAAACCGATCCAGCCACCTTAAGCTTTGTGAATATTCCCAACTAAATATCAGCATGGGCCTACAAAGGACGAAGGGCGCAGGACAATAAAGATAGAGGGACACCACAGATCAATGGCTCCCTACATGGGCGAGAGACCCCTGAGTGAAGTCCCAAGGAGGCTTTATGTTAAGCACCTATTTATTTCCCGATGGCACCCTATACATTTTCGTGAAACTGCTTGTCCTGGCCCTCGTCATTTTGCTATGGCTGACGGTCAAGTCGTCCCCTGTGGTTTAACCGAAATAACTGGGGGCATTACCCGGTTTCCATTTGATATTGCAACCAAGGCTAGGCTTTTGGTTGGGATCGGGAGTTTCTTTTGCCAAAACTGCGGCGATCGCCTGGCGTAGATCAGCTCCCGTTACGGGCTTGTCATTACCAGGGCGCGCGTCGTCTAACTGGCCCCGATAGACCAGCTTTAGGTCATGGTCGAAAAGGAAAAAATCAGGGGTACAGGCCGCTTGATAACTTTTGGCGATCGCCTGGGACTCGTCATAGAGAATTGGAAAATTTAATTTGAGGGCCGCGGCCATTTCCTTGAGCTTCCCTGGGCCATCATCAGGATAATTCTCTGCATCATTGGCACTAATGGCGACAATGCCCAGATCCTGGGGGACAAAATCCACTCCCAACCGGGCCAGCTCGTCCTGGACATGGATCACAAACGGACAGTGGCGACACATAAATATCACTAACAAACCCGCTTTCCCTTGGCAATCCGCCAGGCTGACGGTTTTTCCGGTGGTGACATCCGGTAGAGCAAAATCAGGAGCCGGAGCACCGAGGGGGAGCATGGTGGATTCAGTGCGAGCCATGGAAAATTACCTCAATCAAGTGTTTACAAGGGTGTGCAAGTTGCTAGGACTGACGGACACCATCAAAATCAATTTAGCGATCGCCTTCATAAACCCAAGTGAAATGGAGATGGGTCTGAAGCATGTCCAATAAAATTGAAAAATCAAGTGGTTTTTCTAAAAAAGCATCAAAATCCGGATTTATATTATGCCAACCATTATTCAATACATCCCCGGACATGACGAGGATAGGGAGCGCCCTAAATTTTTCGAGTTGACGAATCTGCTGGGCCATTTCTTGGGCGTCCATGCAGGGCAGCAGCATCTCCGAAATAATTAGATCCACGGGATGGGCCTCTGCCATGATTAAGCCATCTTTACCGTTTTCTGCTTCAAGAATCTTAAATCCCAGGGGCATCAGGAAATGTTTAATCAAAGAACGATTAACCCAGTGATGATCAACGATGAGAATAGTTTGCCGACGGCCCACATAACCGATGATTTGTCGGCGATCGCGGGTTGCGCCATCATCAGAAACCAGTGGAGGACTGACGAGCACTTCCGATAGCTCTAGGTCAAAGAAAAAACAACTTCCTTTGTTGGGTTTGCTCGTTAACTGGAGTTCACCCCCCATCATCGCTACTAATTTTTGGCTAATGGCTAATCCTAGACCAGTACCCTGGGGACGACTATGGCGATCGCCGACCTGCTCAAAAGGCAAGAAAATCTTATTGAGATGTTCCGGTTCAATGCCACAGCCCGTATCCCGAACCGCGAAGTGTACCCTGTGCCAATGTTGCTTAGAGGAATGGGGAGAAGCTTCCTGGGGCTGGCTTAAGTTAACTTCTAAAACAACGCTCCCCTGGTGGGTAAATTTAATGGCATTGCCTAATAGATTGAGTAACACTTGCCGGAGACGCTGATCATCAACTAATAAATAATCAGGGAGATTTGGGTCAATGTCGTAGTTGAGCAGAAGTTGCTTTTCTGTGGCTTTGATCTGACAGGTTTGGAGAATATCCAAAATAAAGTAATGGAACTGTACCGCCGTCGGCACTAATTCTAGGCGCTGGGCTTCGATTTTAGAAAAGTCCAGCACATCGGCAATCAGGCTGAGGAGATAATGACCACATTCTTCAATGACCCCTAAGCTGCTCTTTTGCTCCACACTCAAAGATTCATCGAACATTAGGATTTGTGCATAGCCCAAAATGCCATTTAGAGGTGTGCGTAGCTCGTGGCTCATCTTGGCGAGAAACAAACTTTTTGCCCGGTTTGCCTCTTCGGCTTGCTTTTTGGCCGCTTGGAGGGCAAGTTCATTGGTTTTGCGCTCTGTAACATCCATCGCTATGGTAATTTCTAGGTTGCGCCCATCCGGCAAGGTACCGAGGGGAGCACTACTAAAATCCCAGATGCGTTTTTCGCCGCCTTTGATGAGGATTGCATATTCGCCGTCATGGGTAGAGTTTTGGATCTCGTAAACTTTTTGGATACCCTGTAGGGCTGTCAGATACTTATCACCGTAGGCTTTTGTTGCCCAGGCTTCGATAGTGGGAATTTCAGTGATATCGTAGCCCGTTAACGCTGTCCAAGTACGATTGAGCTGCAAAATTTCGCCATCGCTGGCATAGAGGAGAATTGGGAAGGGCGCATCTTGAATCGCATGGTAGAGACGTTGTTCGCTTTCGGCAAGGGCTGCATTCGCTTGTTTTTGTTGGGTGATGTCTTGGACAAAGATAAAAAATCGGTTTTGATCTCCGCTAGGGTCAGTGGTCAAACTCAGTTGCATCTCTAGGATCTGGCCGGTTTGGTGTCGCCACTGTTGATAGAGTTTGAGTTTGCGGCGATCGCCCCATTCTGCGAGCAGTTGTGTGGTATCAAGGTCATCGGTAATGAGCAGATCAAAGATTGACCGTTGCAATAATTCATCCGGGTTGTAGCCCGTCATTTTACCCAGGGCCGCATTGACTTCAAGAAAATAGCCTTGGTTATCTAAGACGGCATAGCCATCGATGGCAGTTTCAATGGCTGTTAAATACTGGGAAGCACTAGCGGCACGAATCTGCGCTTTTTCGATGTCTGCTTCCCTGGCGATCGCCTCTAACTTAAAGCGCTGCAACCGCAGCATCTGGTAGCCCACCCAAAAAACAACCCCGATCAGTAAGCCCGATAGACCACTAATGGCGATCGTCAACTGGCGAATGGGAGCATTGGCCTCCCGGAGATTAACCTTATAAATTACGATCCAAGGGGCCTGAGTTGTTTCAAAGGAAGCTCCCACAACGGGAATATCGCGGTAGTCAGTGCCTCGCACCAAACGCCGAGACTGAAGAATCGCTTGGGTTGCCAAGAGAGACTCTCGGTCTAGGGAACGCCGGAACTGTAGCGGTGAATTATCCGCAAACCGCAGGGGATTGAGGTAGCGAATATCATTTCCTTCACGACGCACCAGTAAGATTTCAGCGGTAGCACTGGTGCTAGAAACTCGGTCTAATAAGCTATATAAAAAATTCTGGGGATCTTTCTCTAAGTACACCGCCCCGATAAAGTCATTTTGCTTATCGTAGATGTAAGCCAACACCCCATAAACAGGAATTTCTTGGCCCCCTACGTTAAGGAGATTTAAGTCGATCAACCGCACATCTCCCCCCAGACTGGTTAGGTGATCATCGTGCCCAAAAACAGTGCTAATTTCCTTGGGTAAGGGATTTTGCACCCCAGTTTGCCAAGCAACCTGTCCCTGGCGGTTAAAAAAAACGATGCGACGGTAATCGTAACTGGTTTGCACATCGAGGGCCAATTGATTTAAATTCGCCTGTTGCTGTTGGACAATGGCGGAATTCGGATCGTTGGTCGCAAAGGCTTTTAGGGCGTCAATGGTCGTCGGTCGCGAGGCAAGTACCCGGGCATCGCCTTTGCGCTCCAGTAACCACTGGTCGATTTGGGTCGCCTGGAGTTTAGCCACTCCCAAAAGATTGTCCTGGAGGTCGAGTAAAAGTTTTTCGCTAAACCAACGAAAGCTGAAAACGCCACCGGCAACGACACCAATAACGGCGATCGCCAATCCCCAAAATAAATACCGGACATTGAAGCGTGATCTGGACAGACTTTGACTTGACTGGGAATCCGGCAGCCTGGGGGAATCCTGAAACATTTACTTGGGAAGCCGACTAGGATAACGACGATTTTTCTAAATCAATCTTCTAGAAGTCACTTTACCTGTTCTCACCCAGTTACTAAAGATTTGTGGAGACTTTCTTACATTTATTATTCATTTAGTCATTTAGTCGTTGCGGACATGGGCAATGCGCCAACTGAGAAAAATAACCGGAATCAGACCCACCGCTAAAATCGCCAGAGCGGGCACAGAGGCTTCGACTAAACGTTCATCGGAAGCATATTGATAAACTTTCACGGCCAGGGTATCGAAGTTAAAGGGACGAATCACCAGGGTCGCTGGGAGTTCCTTCATTACATCCACAAACACCAACATCGCAGCGGTTAATAAACCACTCCACATGAGGGGAGTATGCACACTCACTAAGGTACGAATCGGTGTATAACCGAGGCTGCGCGAGGCATCATCTAGGGTGGGTTTAATTTTGCCGAGGCTTGTTTCGACGGCCCCAAAGGACACCGCCAAAAAGCGTACCAAATAGGCAAAAACCAGGGCGGTAATGGTGCCACTCAGGAGCAAACCCGTTGAGATATTAAACTGGGCTTGGAAAAAATTGGCGATCGCATTGTCGAGCTTACCCATGGGAATCAGAATTCCCACCGCGATCACCGAACCGGGAATAGCATAACCCAGGGAAGAGATCCGCACGCCCAAGGCCATCCAGAGGCTGTGATTTAACCGTTGACCATAGGCTAAAACCAAGGCGATCGCCACCGCTAAAACCGCCGTCACACTGGCTAAGACAAAACTGTGCTGGGCAAACTCCCAGAACTGCGTCCGAAACTGCGCCTGGGGACGATTAAACGCCATTTCTAACAGAGTCCCGACGGGCACAACAAACCCAAAAAATACCGGGATCCCGCAGGTCAGCGTGGCGATCGCCGCCCGCCATCCCTGCAACTCGTAAGCCTGGGGTTTGTCGTAGTTATTACTGGTTTGGTAATACTGGGCCTGGTGCCGTGACCATTTTTCGAGCACTAACAATCCCGCAATAAACAGCATCAAGACTGCCGCGAGTTGAGCTGCTGCCTGGGGAGCCCCCAAACCAAACCAAGTGCGATAGATCCCCGTGGTGAAGGTTTCCACGCCAAAATATTGCACCGTGCCAAAATCATTTAACGTTTCCATCAAAGCTAAAGCCAGACCCGCTGTAATCGCTGGCCGGGCTAACGGTAAGGCGATCGCCCAAAAACTTTTCCAGGGGCCGCAGCCCAAAGCACGACTCGCCTCTAGGGTTGTGACCGACTGTTCTAAAAAAGCAACCCGTGCCAGCAGGTAGACGTAGGGATACAACACCAAGATCAACATGATGATCGCCCCTCCCAGGGAACGAACCTCCGGAAACCAATAATCCTGGGCCGATTGCCAACCGAAGATCAGTCGCAAAAACCGCTGTACCCAGCCGAAATAGTCCAAAATATCCGTGTAAATATAGGCCAATAGATAAGCCGGTGCAGCGAGGGGCAACAATAACAGCACCTCCCAAAAACTTTGGCCCCGAAAGCGGCACATCGTCACCAGCCAAGCCGTGGCGACCCCCAAAATCGTGACCCCCGCACCAACCCCAAGCATCAACCAGAAAGAATTAAGCACATAACGCCCCAGCACCGTTTCGACCAAGTGACGCCAGATCTCGCCAGAATCTGTAAAAACACTCCCCAATACAGAAAAAATTGGGAGGGCAATCAGAGCGGCGATCGCCAAAGTCATCGGAGTCCAAAAATTGAGCTGTAAACGTTTCAAGGGATTCACAATCAGGAGAGGTACCAAAATCCCATTGTGGAGTGAAGAGGAAGACTAATGCAACTTATTTGCACCAAAGTCCCCCTCGCCGGGACGATAAAATAGGCAGTATTAACCATCATTGCCCAAAGTAAATCCCAACCCATTGGTCATGAATCAACCCAACTTTCTCACTCCAGAAGAATCCCTCGATGTCGATGCTGCCCTTCTAAGTAGTCCAGAGAAATTTCTCGCCCGTCTCACCATTTCCTCCCAACGGCTACTGGGGATCATCGCCCAAGATCTCGACTGTCCCGTCGAAAGCCTGAGCCACAAACAAATTATCCAGTGGTTTGAAAAGGACGCCAAAACGCGCCAGGAAAAAGGCCCAGAAGCGGCTGTTTTGAAATGGTAATGCTAAGTTCTGACGGGTGACTTAGTCACTGGTTTTCAACGGTTCCGTCAGCATCAATTTCGCCAGGGCGATGCACAGCAATCCATTAATCCCTAAAAATGCCTGGGCCAAAACGCCAGACCCCAAACCCCAAACCGTCGGCGCGGCGATCGCACTGACCCAGAGGCAACTCGCAACCCCTAAACAGAGGCCAACCCCAAAGCGTTTTCCCCCTTCGGTGCCAGCAAACAGCAGCAATATTCCAAAGGGAATCAAAACACTGGCAAACAGGGGATTTAAAGCAGGACTGCCATTGATAGCATTACCCAATTCCGGGAGAGAACTGCCCAGAAGCCGAAAAGGAGCCTGAGGCAAATCAAAAATATAAATACCTTTTAGGAAAAATAACCCCGAACTGCCGAAAACTAAGCCACTACTGAGGGGCCAACCCCAGCCAAAGGGTAAATAGTTTCGCAGCAGAAAGGCGAGGAGATAGGAACCTAAAACCATCGCTAACTTCGGCAAAAGGGCTACTGTACCCCCATCGATCCAAAAACGAGGATTCAAATACCCATTGTCCCGGAGCCAGCGGAAGAAATCTTTGACGGTGATTTTGCCTTTCAGGGCTTCTGTTACTGCTTGTCCCGCATTGAGATACCCTGCACCGTAATGGTTTAAAGGATCTTCGGTTACCTTTTGGGCCGATTGGGTTAAGACCTGTAAAACTTCGGCTGGTTCAGTCACACCGCTCGCCTTGACCATTGCCGCCACACCAGCCACGTGGGGCGCAGCCATACTGGTTCCTTTGTAGTCGATAAATTCTGGTTGCCCTGTGTTGGGATTCAAGGTTTCCTGAAGAATGCCCCCCGCTTCACTGCCCCCAGGGGCCGCGAGATCAATCCCTGCCCCGTAGTTGGAATAGGGTGCTTTTTTACCAGCCGCATCGGTGGCCGCCACACCAATCACTTTGGGATAACGGGCCGGATAGGCAGCGGCATTTTTGTTTGCATTACCCGCAGCGGCAATGATCACCACATTTTTACGGTAGGCATAGTCGATCGCCTCTTGCATCAATTGACTGGCCCCTGCTCCCCCAAGGCTGAGATTAATCACATCGGCCCCTTGATCAGTGGCAAAACGAATGCCTTCGGCGATGTCAGCGACGGTCCCCCCACCATTGGCGGCGAGCACTTTAATGGGCATGATCTTTGCTTTATAGGCAATGCCAGCCACACCGTAGTTATTGTTAGTAGACTGGGCGATAGTACCGGCAACATGGGTGCCATGGCCCACATCATCGAAAGCTTCCGGGCGATCGCCAACGAAATCATAGCCCCCAACAAAAGCAGTTTGTTCTAAATCTGGCACAGGGCTGACCCCGGTATCAATAACCGCCACGGTGATCCCTTCCCCTTGGGTTTCTGACCAGGCGGCTTCGACATTAATGCTGCGTAAATTCCATTGCTTCGGGTAATCTGGGTCGTTGGGCACCCCATAGGCCCGGTAGATATAGTTCGGTTCGATGTATTCCGTTGCTTTTTTGATTGGGTCAAATTTGCGCAACCGCTGAAGCATTTCTTGATTGCCTTCGATGACATAGATTTGATCAGCGGCAGAAAATTCACTGTTGAGCTGGGGGATCAGGTTGAATTGTTGGGCGATCGCCTTTAACTGTGCCTCAACGACACTGGTTTCTACGGTTTCGCGAAAATCTAAGATCAAAGAATCATACTCGCCTTCGGTCGCCAAGCTTGGTGCGCGCCAAAGACCAAACCCAAGACCAACACAAAAAAGCAATAAAATCAGAAATTTGCGCATGGGGAAGTTTTGCCAAATCTATTGCCCCAGCCTAGCTCAAATTTTTGTAAAAATGGGTTATATGTAACGGAGTTAAACCAGGGGTTTTAAGCAACAACCAGGGGTTCTCTAGTGAGGCGAATTTGGGCCAAGGTGATAATCATCGGGATAATACGCCCATAATTGGTGGCGATCGCCCGCCAACCAAGATCGACGAGGAACCAGCTCCACAAGGCTGGGACAACAGCCCCTAACACACTACGGGTTAAACCATAACGCAAGGCTGTTTGAGTCAGCATCAGAGAACCCAGCCTGGTCGTGGTTGTTTTTAGAGCTTGACCCGTCGCAAAATGTAGCGCCAACTGTCGGGCAACTTGCTTCATTAAAAATGATTTCAGCACACTACTAATCACCAAGGTGCTACTGCCTTTGAGGAAAATTCTCAGGGGGTTATGTTGGAGTTGAACAGGCAAAGCTTCTGGTAAATCCGTTTGGGCCAGCGATCGCCTCACTTTATGAATCAAGGCTCGCTGTTCTTTTTGGGGAAGTTTATCCCAAGCGCGGCTGGTCAAAGCTAGGAAAATTTCTGCTTCAATCTCTGTCGTATCCAGAGCCGTACCACAGGGAATATCGAGGAATTCCCCCACCTGAAATAAAATCTGGCGGTAGGTGAGGGTCTTGGTTTGGCGACGGAGTACAGTGACCCCATCGGCGGCTAAAAAACGAAAGCGAGTTTCAATCTGCTGAATTTGGCGATCGCGGTCTTGACTACGAATGGCACTAGGTTGGGGCGTTTGCCAATAGTCGAGGGGGTTAAATTTGCGGCTAAAGAGCAGTTGAGTGAGGTGGTGCAGTTCCTCATCCGTTGCCAGTTCTAGGGCCGTCCGTAGTTCATCCACAGCAAACATCATCTCCACGCGTGATGCCGTCTATTTTAATCTAGCTTTTCCCTGGTCAACTTTTTACAATGGGGCGCGAACAAAGAGCGTTAGGAAACGGGATCAATGTTAGATGTGGCGATTATTGGGGCGGGACTAGCAGGGATTCATTGTGGCCGGAAAATTCAACGGGCAGGCCACCAGGTCGCTCTTTTTGACAAATCCCGGGGTGTGGGTGGTCGCCTCGCAACCAGACGAATTGAGGGGCTGCCCCTCGACCATGGCTTACCCTACTGGGAAGTTTTAGGGCCTTATACAGCAGCTTTAACGGAAACTTTAATACAAGCTGATCTGTTAGAACCCTGGTCAGTGGCAACGAGCGATCGCCTTGATCCAGATCTCTGGAAAACCCTTCCTGGGGAACAACGGTGGATGGCGCCAGCAGGGATGACGGCGATCGCCAAATATTTAGCCCAGGATTTAACCATTCATCGGAGCCAGCGTCTGATTCACCTTGAGGAAGTTTCGGGCCATTGGCGACTGACCTTTGAGCAGGGGGAAACGGTTCTCGCTCGGCAGTTAGTTTTAGCGCTGCCCCTGCCCCAGGTGATCACACTCACTTATTCTTTTATTACCGTGCGCGATCGCCTTGCGGAAATTTTCTATGCTCCGGCCCTCTCTATGATGATCGGTTATGACCAGTTTGATTGGATATTTCCCTGGCAAGCGCTCCGCCTCACCCAACATCCCCTGTGGCGCACAATTAGCTATGAAGGACAAAAGCGATCGCCCGGAAACTTTACCCTAGTCTGTCAAACGACGGGAAATTTTGCTCAAGACTATCTAGAGACAACGGATCTAACCCCCGTCGCCACCATGCTGTTCTCTGAAATCCAAAATCTTTTTGCCTTGCCGACCCCCCAATGGTGGCAAATTCAGCGTTGGCGCTATGCTCTCCCTGAAACGAACTATGGCCAGGCCTACTATCGTTTTCCCACGAATTCTCCCCTGATCGCCTGTGGAGACTGGTGTTTGGGGAATGGCATCGAAGGGGCGATCGCCGCTGGTTTGGCCACTGGTGATGCGCTTTTATCTGTGTAAATGTAATTAATCCTACGGAGAGTGAGTTGCCTCGGCCATGGTTTGTTCGAGTTCCTGGGCGAGCTGTTGCTGTTGTTCGTTGACCTGTAGAAACTGATGGATTAAATCTTCTAGGGTGCGTAGGGACTGGGTCATTTGTTCTAAAGCACTTTTCATGGGGAGTAAATTTTCTTCGTAGAGCTGAATTTTTCCCTGTAGTTGTGCTTGTTCCCGTTGTTTGGCTTCGTATTCCGCTTGTTTTTGCTCTAGGTTCTTCTGTTGTTGTGCTAACTCCCGTTCCTGGGGCATGAGGATATTTTCAAGCTGCTGAATCGTATGGTGCATTGCCTCAATTTCGGCTTCGAGCTTCTGCTTTTGGGTTTCGTCTTCTACTTCATAATCTTCGAGGTAGGCGATCGCCGGACTCAGATCAATATTTTGCTCTGCTTCTACTTCGATAATCCCCTGGCGACGTTTGAGGACGCGCAAATGCTGCTGTAATGCCCCCTGACGTTCCCGGAGTGTGCGTCGTTGGCCTACTAAGGTCTGGTTGAGCATCCCTAATTTTTCTTCTTCGTCCCGGAGTTCTTCTTCAAGCTCTTGGAGCTCCATCACGTTATCTGGTGCGACCGCAGCCAAGGATGCTTTGATTTCGCCGACGGCTTCATGTTGAAGGGTGAGTTCTTCTTCCTGGTCATTGACAAAGCGAACCAGTTTATCCAAATCGTCCCGTAATTTTTCGACGGTGCTTTCGAGTTCTCCGAGGGGCATCGCTTCGATGGTGGCCAAGTCCACCCCATAGTGTTCAATGCCCCCAGCGCCAGCAGCAAGGCTAGTGAGCAAATCCTGCATATCCTCTTGGCGCTGGCGTGAGGTGGCTAATTGGTTGAGGTGGCTTTGTTTGGCCTGGAGGAGTTGCCGTTGAACTTGGAGTTGGGTTTTGGCGTTTTCTAGGGCTTGGTGTCTCTCTTCGACATTGGTGGTTTCGGTCTGAACTTGAGTGGCGATCGCCGCGAGTTGGGTTTCTAGTTCCTGGAGCTGTTGGGGATATTGCGCGAAGGTTTGAAAAAGTTGTTCCTGTTGGGTGAGTTCTTGGAGCAGATCCCCCAGTTGAATTCGCACTTCGTCCGTGGGGGCATGGTTACTTTGGCACTGAACGAGGATTTGATGGATTTTTGTGGCGATCGCTGGATTTAACCCCTGTCCACCAGTTTCTTCCTGGAGACGTTGTTGCTCCCCGCGGAGTTGTTGCCAGGCCCCTTCCAATTCCGCTTGCTTACGGGCAAACTCCGCTTTAATTTCGTCGGCCTCGGCCTTGAGTTTTTCAAAGGCTAGTTTTTCGTCCTGGAGCTTTTGCAGTTCGGCTTCAGTTTCTTCAATTTGATCGAGGCGACTATTCATTTCCTCCTGACGACGATTGAGTTCATCGGCTTGGTAGGTCAGGGATTGCCGCCATTGTTCAATTTCTTCCTCTTGGGATTTTGATTTATCCATGAGGCGAGAAAAGTTTTGTAACACCGTCAAAATGCGGTTTGTGGCGATTTCGGGGGTCCCCTGAATCAAACGGTTATTCCCCAGGTTGACAACGACTAGGGCACCGTCACTGAAATTACTCAATTCATCGGCGGGGACTAATTCTTCCCCAGGCACCGTGCTCCAACTGCGATCATTACGTTCACAGGCAAGCAATTTAATTTCGGTTTTGCTGCCCATGAATCCTTTCGTTTTTTTGACCTCTGCAAGGTATAGCACGTGAATGTATTCCCCCTGAAACTGCTAGTGCCTGAGCGAAGTGGTGATGAGTCATGGATAGAGTTTAGTGCGTAGGTGACCAAACCTTAAAGCCTTAGGCGATCGCCGTTGGTTGGGACTGACCGGAGGACTGCCATCACGAAATATTTTTAGGATTACCCATGGTCAAGGGGCACTTACGACTGAAGTTGACTCACCTTAAATGATTTTAGAAGATCATTGTACTGGCTTAGTCTTCTCAGCTAGGAGTGTAATTTTTCGTGATTTTCTGACATGGTGAGGAACCACTTGTTTTACCCTAAAGGGAAAATAGTGAATTGTTCAGCCTGAATGCTCGCCCACCAGCATGATCGTCACGGGGCGAGTTGAGCTTATTAAAGCCTTAGGCGATCGCCCTGCCCCAATGATCCCCAAAAAATTATGCAAGGGACTCTCAATGAAATTGATCTACGCAGTATTTTACAGCTCATTGAGCTGGGGCAACGGACTGGGCAATTGTGGATCGAAGCTCGACCATTGGGGGCCATTGATGATCTGAGCTGGCAGTTTCAACAAACTCCCCATTTCCAACAATCACTGCCCCTATCTACCTGGTTAGTTTTTTTTGTGAATGGTCAAATTGTCTACGGGACTGATGACTATTCCCTACAGATGCACCGTCTGCGAGATTACCTAGTTCACTACCATCTCAGCCACAAGCTAGCGGATCTTGACCGAGAGGCGATCGCCACAACCACAATTCCTGAATATGCAGCCCTGTGGCGGCTCCTAGAAACCCAAACCATCACCGTTGACCAGGCGCGCCATATCCTCCAGGCGATGGTGCAAGAAACCCTCTTTGATCTCCTGAGTCTCCACCAAGGCCAGTTTAATTTTCAGTTGGGCACTCCCTTTGGGCCACAGCTACACACCTATGCGGTGACTTCCTTGCTGTTTGAGACGGTCAAAAAAGTCCAAAAATGGAAGCAACTCTATCCCCATATCCAATTTCCCCAACAGCGTTTACTTCTATCCCAGCCCCAAAAACTTGCGGCAGCTCTACCGGCGATCGCCTACCAAAAATTAGCCCAGTGGATTACTGGAGAAACAACCCTCCGTCAACTGGCCCGTTATCTCAATCGCGATCTCGTTGCCCTTGCTAAGGCCTTACTCCCCTATATCCAAAAAGGCTGGCTCCAAGTTCTAGATCCCGTCCACCCCCTGGGTTTGTCGCGCCCTCATGAAGTGCCGTCTGATCAGACCTGGCGCATCCTTTGCATTGATGATGATTTCACCATCGGCAAGGCTGTGGAACAAATCCTCAGCACCCAGGGTTACCAAGTGCACCTCGTCCAAAATCCCCTAGAGGCGATTCAAGTTGCCTTTGCCGTGGCCCCCCATTTGATCCTTTGTGATATTGCCATGCCCCACCTCGATGGCCATGAAATTTGTATGATGCTGCGCCACAGTAAGCGATTTCAAGATCTCCCCATCATTATGCTGACGGGCCAAGAACAATTTATTAACCGAATTCAGGCCGATTTTGCTGGGGCAACGGACTATTTAACTAAACCCTTCGGCCAGCAGGAACTGTTAACCTTGCTTGAAAAATATCTCCCAAACCATCAACCATCGAGGATCTCCCCCGGCGATCGCCCTTGGAGCTAAAAAACAAGTTATGATGGCGATGGTCTAACCCTTAGTTCTAATAGCACCCTTACTAAACGCCAAGATTTACGGCAATTCCCAAGAACTTTCTCAAGAAATAAACATTTTGCAATCCCTCTCCCTGATAAATTGAAGTCTGTCCATTCCAGGGCATATTTTTGACAATGTTGATGCTACGGTGATTATTACACCGGTGATTTTATTGCTAGGACATCTGTGATGAGTAGAATTTTGGTTGTTGAGGATAGTCTCTCTCAACGGGAAATGATTTCAGAATTACTGAAAGGCAACGGCCTCACGGTGGATGTTGCCGGTGATGGCCTTGAGGCCTTAGAAACCCTCAGTCAAATGACTAAAAATGCAGCTAAAACCCTGCCCAACTTAATTGTGCTCGACATTGTTATGCCACGGATGAATGGTTATGAGCTCTGTCGTCGCCTCAAATCCGACCCCCAAATTCAAAAAATCCCCATTGTGATGTGCTCTTCAAAAGGGGAAGAGTTTGACCGGTATTGGGGCATGAAGCAGGGAGCTGATGCTTATATCGCTAAACCCTTTCAGCCGGCGGAGTTAATTGGCACAATCAAGCAACTCCTGCGCAGCAATAAAAAATAGGTTGATCCCTAGGGAATAACTGTTTTTGGCCAAACCTGAATTGTCTGTTTTCTTTGATCTATGTCTACACCTGATGACAGTTCCCTACAACAAAACCTGACGTCTTTGGAAACCCAGTTACAGGGTTTAGAAAGCCCGGAAGGAGAGCTACACCTTAAATTTCAGCTTCCTTCTGGGACTGGTTTTGTGCTGCCGGCGTTTGGTATTCGAGAAGTGATGCAACAATCACCGGATCGGATTACGCCGATTCCCAATGTCTCTCCACTGCTGCTGGGTACGATTAATCTCCGGGGTCAGGTCATTTGGGTTGCGGATCTAGGACAGTTTTTAGGGGATAGTGCCCCTTTGCGGACAGACCGTGCAGAAATTCCGGTGATTGCGATCGAAGATCAAGATATGCTGCTGGGTTTAGCTGTTGAAGAGATGCAAGGGATGCAGTGGCTTTCTGTGGAAACGTTGCAAATTCAGCTGAGTGATCTATCAGATGTTATGGCTCCATTTGTGCAGGGAATCTGGGCCGATGGTGATGATGCCAGCAAATCTTGGCATTTATTAGACCATGTGGCGATTTTAAGATCGGCCAGGTGGGCAACATAAGGGTGTTAATACTTACTGCGGTGGTGCTGTGATCTGCGAGAAAGTAGATTACATTAAAAATACGTTTTGCATCCGTTAAAAAGTTTGTGCAGCGCTCAGTAAGATAATCCTAAAAATGTGCCAGTCCAGGAGGGAACCCGATGCCGCCCAGCACCACTGATTATTCAAAAGAGTATGCTGAGGCCCAGAAGGCCTATTATCAGAATAATTTGTCTGAAGCAGAGGCGATCGCCAATCAGTTGCTCAAAGATTACCCGGACGATCCCCATCTGCTGCTTTTGAGTGGCCATATTTCCCTCGGTTTACAAGATCTAGGGCGGGCTTCCGCGTTTTACCACCGGGTTTTGGATGTGACCAACCAGCGGGATTACCATGAATATGCCCGGCAAGGTTTGGCTCAGGTCAATGCCTATAGCGGGCAAGTCAATGGTCACCAGGAAACCACCGGCGGACAGCCGACCTTTACCCAGCCAGAAGACCACCCGCTTACAGAAGATTACGCATCCCCAGAAAACTTTGTTGCGGCATCCGGGGAACCAGAGATTCCCGCAGATGTAGATGATTACGCAGCGCAATGGGCAGAGCCAGAATTGCCCCTGAGGAATTTTCCGGAGGACGAAGAAACCTTTCTCGTACCCCATCCCGGCGATGATCACTCCACTGAAGCGGGCTCAGACCAATCTCTCAATGATCCTTTTTTTGAGGCAGAAGCTGGTGAATTTATTGAATTTAACGAAGACGAATTGGTTGAATTCGATAGTGCGGTCGGTCTAGAAGAAGACGGTGATCTCCTGGGGAATGAGGACACATCCCCCTTTGATCTAGACTGGTCTCCAACGCATGAAAACGGTAAATTTTCAGCAGATCTAGACCATTTTGATGTAGTAGACACTGATCCCCTAGACTTTGAAAGTGAGTCTCCCACTTGGCTTGAAAATCCTTCTTTAGCTGAGGAAGACGAGTTGACATTTGATGAGCCGACTCACCCAAGTTTCGCGTCTGATTCGCTATCTTCTGCTAACACTGATGATTTTGACGATGAAATTAGCTTAGGCAGCCTTGGTGCAGAACTATTTGATGAACCAGAAGAGCGACCAAAACAAGATGAAGGGGGATTTCTTGAGGAGTTTGGGATTCTTGAGGGGCAAGATCTAGATAATTTTGGCGATTTTAGTTCGGATATCCTCGATGATGGCCAAAAAATGCCCGATACAGCTCTTTTTGAAGCGCCCCTAGAAACACCGACAACCACAGGGGAGTTTGATTTTGATGATTTTCCCGAGGAACTGGGACTCAATGAAGACGACAGCCTATTTATCACCCTAGGGGAAGATAGTGTTTCTGGTGGTTTAGGGACAGATTTTACTGTTTCTGATAAAGCCCAGGAAGTTGTCGCAGAAAACCCCAAAAAGTATTTGGCGTGGTTTGAGAATGTGCCTCTCCAGAAAAAACAGTTATTTACTGCAACTGGTGCTGCTGCTGCTTCGGCGATCGCCACCTTGATTGTAACAGTGGGCGTATTTCAAACAACCCCAGCCGAACAACGCTCCCAAGCCCTCTGGCCCGTGGCGAAAACAGGTTTACTCACAAGTTTACTAGCCGGGGCGGCCAGCTTTGGTACGACCCTATTTTTAGGACAGTTAACAACCCGACAGATCAAACGCAGCACCGATAACCTCCAGAACCAGTTTGACGCGGTCTCCCAGGGGAATCTCAATGTCAAAGCAACGGTTTTTGCGGAGGATGAATTTGGGGCTTTAGCCACGGGCTTTAATAAGATGGCCCGGGTTATTCTCAATACCACCAGTGAAGCCCAGCGGCGGGCCGAAGAAACAGAACAGTCCAAAGAAGACCTCCAGCGTCAGGTGATCCGTCTCCTTGATGATGTAGAAGGGGCCGCCCGGGGCGACTTTACCGTCCAAGCAGAGGTCACTGCCGACGTACTAGGGGCCGTCGCTGACGCCTTTAACCTCACCATTCAAAACCTCCGGGAAATTGTTCAACAGGTAAAACAGGCGGCCCGTCAGGTGAATAAAAACGCTGCCGACAGTGAATCCTTTGCTCGAGGCCTATCCAGCGATGCCCTCCGTCAAGCCGAAGAATTAGCTGTCACCCTCAACTCAGTCCAGATGATGACCGATTCGATCCAGCGGGTTGCTGAAAACGCCCGGGAAGCCGAAGAAGTTGCCCGAACCGCTTCGAGTACGGCCCTCAAGGGGGGAGAATCCGTAGAGCACACCGTAGCCGGGATTTTACAGATTCGAGAAACGGTGGCCGAAACAGCCCGTAAGGTAAAACGCCTGGCCGAGTCTTCCCAAGAAATTTCGAAAATTGTCGCGGTGGTCTCCCAGATTGCGTCCCGTACAAACCTCCTGGCGTTGAATGCATCCATTGAGGCGGCCCGGGCTGGGGAATCAGGAAAAGGCTTTGCGATTGTGGCCGACGAAGTCCGTCAGTTAGCAGACCGTTCTGCAAAAGCCCTGAAGGAAATCGAGCAAATTGTTTTACAAATCCAAAGTGAAACAAGCTCGGTCATGATCGCGATGGAGGAGGGTACCCAGCAGGTTATTGACGGTACCAAACGGGCGGAACAGGCGAAACAATCCCTAGAGGACATTATTCAGGTCTCGAACCGTATTGATGCCCTGGTGCGCTCGATTACGGCGGATACCGTTGAGCAGCGGGAAAATTCTCGCGCCGTGGCCCAGGTGATGCAATCAGTGGAGTTAACGGCCCAGGAAACCTCCCGGGAATCCCAACGGGTGGCCGGATCGTTACAGAAGTTGGTGGGCATTGCCCGGGATCTATTGTCTTCTGTGGAGCGATTCCGCATAGAATCCACGGATGAGGCGTAATATGATTGGGCAATGGCGTTCATGCCAATAAAATTTGCATAGAGTTTGGCGATCGCCTTTTCTCTTTGCCTTTTATTTTTTAATTCTCCAGTTGTCTCATCCCATCACCTATGACTAGCCAACGCAGATCAAAAAGCTCCCTCAGCAAATGGTTTGAGCGGTTAGTTGCCGCGATGCTTTTGGGGGGACAAGTCATTGTACATCTCCTGCGGGGGCGCTTCAATCGACGCATCACTATCGAACAAATGGCGGCAGTGGGGCCTGATTCTCTTCTCATTGCCCTGGTTACTGCTGGGTTTGTTGGCATGGTATTCACCATTCAGGTGGCCCGGGAATTTATTTACTTTGGTGCGGGGACTGCGGTGGGGGGGGTCTTGAGCCTTTCTCTATCCCGGGAGTTAGCGCCGGTGTTGACGGCGGTAGTGCTAGCGGGGCGGGTCGGGTCGGCTTTTGCAGCGGAGATTGGTACGATGCGAGTCACAGAACAAATTGATGCGTTGCATATTTTGCGCACAGATCCGATTGACTATTTGGTGGTGCCTCGCTTTTTAGCCTGCTGTTTAATGTTGCCTTTATTGACGATTTTATCTCTCCTGACAGGCATGGGGGGTGGGTTGATTATCGCCATGAATTTATATCAGATTCCCCAGTCAATTTTCATCAACTCAGCCCAAAGCTTCCTAGAATATTGGGACATCATCAGCGCTATGATTAAGTCTATTGTTTTTGGCGGCTTAATTGCAGTCATTGGTTGCAGTTGGGGTTTGACGACGACTGGGGGAGCCAAGGGAGTAGGGCAATCGACAACGACAGCTGTTGTTACTTCTTTATTGGCGATTTTTATTGCTAATTTTTTCCTGTCTTGGCTGATGTTCCAAGGGTTAGGTAGTGCCTTAGTGGGATGAAATTTAAACTACCGTATTTTATTTGGGGTCTCATTACTACCCTGGTTATCGGTCTCTGTAGTTGTACCCTGGGCAATTCTCAGCCGACTTTGGTGGTGGCGATCGCCGCTTCTCTGACGGATGTTATGGCAGAGATTCGCGCTGAGTTTCAAGCACAGCATCCAGATATTTCAATTCAATTTAATACTGCCGCTTCTGGGACTTTACAAAGGCAAATTGAGCAACAAGCTCCCATTGATATTTTTGCCAGCGCCGCCCTAGAACCTGTTGAATCCTTGGCCCAAAAAGGGTTTGTCGAAACAGAAGCAATCCGAATTTTTGCAAAAAATCAACTTGTTCTAATTCAAAATCAACAAAGTCAACCACAATTGAACCACTTAGAAGATTTGGCTGATGAGGACGTCCCAAAAGTTGCCCTGGGTAATCCCAAAACAGTACCAGCAGGAAAATATGCCGCAAATCTTTTGGAAAAATATCCCCAGCTTTATGAAACCCTAGAACAGTCTCAAAAATTAGTCTTTGGGGAAAATGTGCGGCAAGTTTTAACCTATGTCCAAAATCAATCGGTAACAGCAGGATTTGTCTACCAAACGGACATTTTTCAGCAATCTAATCTGCGAGTGATTGAATCTTTTTCACCAGAATTAACAGACTCAATTTTATATGCGATCGCCCCGATTAAAACCTCACTACATCAATCCCAAGGGCAACTTTTTATCGATTTTATTTTAGGTCAGCAGAGTCAGGCTATTTTGCAAAAATATGGCTTTCTTTCCCCTAGGGATTGACAAAATTTTGCTGCCAAGTGCCGTCGGCCGTGCGGTGATACAGAAAACGATTTTGGGGGTTGCCCCGCAATTCTAGGTGATCCACTTTTGTCACTTGAAAGAGGAGAAGCACGAAATTAGAAACAGGTTCTTGATCATTGACTGCATCCGGGTGGAAATCCGCTAAATTTTCGCTGCGGCGATCGCCAGGCTGGGGCCAGAAAAATTGGGCCCGGGCCGCATCGGAAAGGGCCTGCCAGGTCTGCTGTCTGGCGGGCTTGAGTCGTGATGATGAGCTTTGCGCCGTAACCATGGTAATTTGACCACTAAAACGAAATTGTTCCCTAGTTTTGGTGAAATACCAAGCAATTTCGGCATCAGGGCAAGCCGAGAGATGGTTTATTTTTTCACTGCGCTGATCCGTAATGATTTTGAGATCATTGCTCTCGTCGAGAAACCCCCGAAAAACCACCGTGCGATTACTGGGTGTTCCCACCGGCGTTACGGTTGCCAACTGAAAAAAGCGATGGTGAGGCTGACTTTTATTCCGGTGCAAAGCCCGTGCTAGAGGCGATCGCCAAGGAGCCAATTCAAACGTCACAGACATCATTATTTACCGTCAAACCAAGTATAAACAGGCTCAAAATTAGGCTTCTCCTTCTAACTGACGCCGCTTCTGGGCCACTTGCCAACATTCAGAAACCAATTGGTGCCAAGGCATCAACACCTGAACATCGACCCCAGCATTCCCATCCATTGCCTGAAAAAGGGACTTGGTGGCCATCACCTCTCCCTGGGCCTGGCGAATGCGGGCGATTAAGTCTTCCTGTTCACCAGGGGCCATAAAACTTAAGGATTTTTTTTCGAGGGCTGTGAGGGATAGATCAAACCAGTAGAGAAAATCATCTAAAAGCGGGGCCAGCACAGCCTTTAAAAGTTGCTTTTCATTGGCAGGTTCTGGAGAAAACATAAATATTTTTAAAATGAGATTTTCTTTACAGATCTTAACATTGTGGGGCGATCGCCGCTGGCGAGGATGATTTCCCTATTAAGCAACCTTAACAAACATTTCTTCACTCCCGTTGCCCTGCTAAAAATAAGGGGAATTAGCTTGTATTGGGCTAGTTTGTTCAAACTCTCATCATGGTGGAGTCACGGTGAAATACGAAATCCGCTACAAACCCGCCTTTGCTTGTCTATTTGTCACCCTCGAACCCGGCGAACAGATCACAGCCGAATCTGGTGCAATGGTCAGCATGGATGGCGGAATCTTAATGAAAACTGAATTTTCGGGGGGATTTTTCCCGGCGATTCTCCGTCGCTTATTTGGGGGAGAATCCCTATTTGTGAATGTCTATCGCAACACAAGTCAGCGACCCCAGACTGTCATTTTAACGCAGTCAATAGTCGGTGATATCCACCGCATTGATCTGTCCCAGGGGCCGATCTGTTTTCAGCCCGGTGCCTACATTGCCCATACCCCCGGCGCAAAAATGGGAATCCGTTGGGCTGGTTTTGCCAGTTGGTTTGCGGGGGAAGGTCTCTTCAAACTGCAATTCACAGGCAGTGGACGGGTCTTTTACGGCTGCTATGGCGGCATCATCGAAAAACAAATTGCCGGGGAATTTATCGTCGATAATAGTCACCTCGTTGCCTACGATCCGGGCATCACGATGAATATCCGGATGTCTGGGGGATTATTTGGTTCCCTCACCTCCGGCGAAGGCCTGGTGAATAAACTCAAGGGCCGTGGCCGAATCTATCTCCAATCGCGGAGTGTGTCGGGTCTTGTGGGCTTTTTACGTCCAAAATGTCGTTAGGGGGTAGCTATGGAAATTAAACTCTTACATCAACCAGATAATGCGATCGCCCATGTCACCCTCGATGCTGGCGAAGAAATCATTGCCCAGGCCGGCGCAATGGTTGCCATGAGTGGCAATATCAATGCCAGCACGACCCTCCGCAAAGGCAAAGGGGGCGGCATTATGGGGGGACTAAAACGGATGCTGGCCGGGGAATCCCTCTTTTTAAGCGTTTTTCGGGCACCCTTACCTAACAGCGAAATTTGGTTTGCTCCCAAGCTGATGGGAGACCTCCTCCTCTACGAAATGCGAGGCGATGAATTTGTTGTCCAGGCCTCTTCTTACCTTGCCTCTGGCCCAAATGTGGACATTGATCTCGGTTGGCAAGGCTTTAAATCTTTCTTTTCGGGGGAATCTATCTTTTGGCTCAGCATTAGCGGCCAAGGGCCTTTGGTGGTCACGTCTTTTGGGGCCATTTACGAAGTGGATATAGACGGCGAATACGTCGTTGATACAGGCCATATTGTTGCCTTTGAAAAGAGCCTGAGTTTCACCGTGGGTAAAGCAAACCCCTCTTGGATCGGTGCATTCCTCGGCGGAGAAGGTCTAGTCTGTCGCTTCCGGGGGAAAGGCAAACTTTACTGTCAAACCCATAACCCTGGAGCCTTCGGTTCCCTGGTCGGCTCCCAATTACCACCCCGTTAAGTTGTCCTTTGAAGCCAGTGCTGAAAGTGCTTGAAAATTATGTCTCAGTTTAAATTTCGCGTTGAAAATAATCCTTCCTATGCCTCGCTCATTGTGACCTTACCGCCCAACCAAACCCTGCTCGTGGAAGCGGGGGCCATGGCGGCCATGGATGCCAACATCGAAATGAAATCGAAGATGCGGGGGGGCTTGATGAAGGGCATCGGGCGGATGTTCAGTGGAGAATCCCTATTTATCAGTGAATTTACCGCCAGAAATAGCGCCGGGGAACTCTATATCTCGCCAGGGGTACCGGGAGATGTGACCCATTATCATTTAGACGGTTCTAAAAGTCTGATGGTGCAGTCTTCGGGTTTTGTGGCTTCTAGTCCTTCGGTGGATTTGGATACAAAATTCCAAGGGCTGAAGGGCTTTTTTACGGGGGAATCGATCTTTTTCCTGCGGGCATCGGGCCAAGGGGATTTTTGGTTTAGTTCCTACGGGGCAATTATCGAAATTCCCGTCGAAGGGGATTATGTGGTGGATACGGGCTACATTGTTGCCTTTGAGGATACGTTGCAATACAACGTGGAAATGATTGGTGGCTTGTCCTTCCGGGGTTTGCGGACGGGTATTCTCGGTGGGGAAGGGCTAGTCTGTCGCTTTAGTGGTCGGGGTAAGCTCTGGGTACAATCTCGCAATTTGTTCCCACTTATGAATTTCCTTTATCCCTTCCGACCGGTGAAGAGCGATTAGGGTCTGGTTTTTAGCGATGGTGGACTGCTTTTTTCCTTGGGGAATGCTTCGAGGAGCCGTCCTTGTAGTGGCAGATACCGCCCGCGTAATAGGTAGGGTATCCTAAAGGCATTCTTGATGGATGCAGTGGGAGCAGTCATGGCCCAGAAAAACGATACATTGCCTCTAATGCTGGCCCTCACCGTTACCCTGGGAATTCTGGGGGGCGGTGGTTGGTGGTTTCTGAACCGCTCTGGTTTCCAGGGTTTGTCTCCCAATGGGACGGATACGAATTCTCAGGATGGGGCGATCACCCGTCCTTCCCAAGCAACGGACAATCCTTTTAGTCCGCCGGCAATGGTGGCTCCGGGGACAGTGGTAAAAATTTCTGGTTCTACCAGTATGGTGCAGATTAACACTGCCCTAAAAAATCGGTTTGAGCTGCAATATCCCCAGACCCGTGTTGAAACGATGGCTAATGGTTCCAGTAGAGGCCTTGAGGATCTGCTGGCAGGAAATATTGACCTCGCGGCGATTTCCCGTCCCCTCCAACCGGAAGAAATCCAACAGGGCCTCAAGGCGATCGCCATTACCACCGATGCCATTGCCATTGTGGTCGCCAAGGAAAATCCATTTAGTACCGGGCTGACCGGGGAACAGGTACAGGGCATTTTTCAAGGGAATCTTACCGATTGGTCAGCGATCACCGATAAGGCCACGGGGGAAATTCGAGTGATCAATCGACCCCCGGTCAGCGGCACGCACCAAACTTTCCAAGAAACAGTGCTTAATGGGGCAAACTTCGGCAATGGCCCTAATTTCACCAATCTAGAACAGGACGCCACCACGCCGATTTTGCGAGCCCTGGGCGCTGACGGAATCAGTTATGCCACCTACAGCCAAATTGCCAATCAGCAAACCGTGAGAACGGTGCCCATCGATGGGGTAACGCCGGAATCGGATCTTTATCCCTACACCCGCACCCTTTATTATGCTTATCAAGAACCCGCTTCCCCCCAGGTTGAGGCTTTCCTCGGTTTTGTCGGCACCCCTGTGGGAGCGGAGTTGATCCAAACGGCGCAACAGTAATGTTTCAAACCACCCGTAATCGTCTGGCCCTCTGGTATACAGCGATCACCGCAGTGTTGCTTTTGGTTTTCGCGACGGGGGTTTATTTTTATGTTCGTTATACCTTAATTGAACGCATCGATGACACCCTAAAGCACGTGGTGGAAGTGGTGGAGCGATCGCTAATCATTGAGCCAGATGATCCCGTGGGCTACCACATCAATCTAGAAGCCAGTTTTCGGCAACAGTCCCCCACCGTCGAGGATGACCGCATTGACCTGGAGTTTTTCAACCCAGCCGGAGAATTGCTTTGGTCAACCTTTTCGGAACCGTTAATCTTACCCTTGGAGTTGCACCCCCGGGGAGAAACGGTGCGTCTAGGAAATGATTATCTGCTGCGACAAATCACCGATCGCCTCGAAGTAGATCGCTACGTCTTGGGTTATCTACGGGTGAGCCATCCTTGGTTTGAGGTGACGCGACCGATTCGGAAATTAGTCCTCGATCTCAGCCTGGGGATCGCGATCATGATTACCTGTGGGGCGGTGATTGGTTGGTTACTGTCTGGCATTGCCATTGAACCGGTAAAGGAGTCTTATCAACAATTGCGGCAATTTACGGCGGATGCGTCCCACGAGCTGCGTAATCCCATTGCGATGATCCAAACCAATGTGCAAATGGCGATCGCCTACCCAGATCCCGACCAACGGCAACAAAACCTCAAGGTAATTGAACGGTTGACCCAACGGTTGGGCCGTCTAGTGAATGATCTCTTATTTCTCGCCCGCAGTGATAGCGGGGTTCTCCAGGCGGAATTTGAACTGATCCCCTTAGATGCCCTGTTGCTAGAAGTCATTGAAGAACAACGGGCTAGCTGTCGCCAGGAAAAAATTGAGTTGCAATTGAATATTTTAGGAGAAGCCGCCACGGAGGAACCCTACAAAATTTTCGGCGACTGGGACCAAATGGCGCGACTCTTTACCAATCTGATCGGCAATGCGATCGCCTACGCTTTTCCGGGGGATTGGGGCGATAAACCCAGACAAATCACCGTCACCATGGCCCTCAAGGAAAAAACAGGACGCACCGCAGGCGAAATCCTCCAAGTGACGGTCAAAGATAATGGCATCGGCATTCCCGCTGACAATTTACCGAATATTTTTGACCGCTTCTATCGCCTTGATCCCGCCCGGACGAATCCTGGGGAAAGTAGCACTGGCTCCGGTCTTGGTCTCGCCATTGCGGCGGCGATCGCCAAAAATCATAAAGGCAAAATCACCGTCGCAAGCAAAGACCAAGGCACAATATTTTCTGTCTCTCTACCACGAGCGACCTAAGCAAGATCAGTTGCTCCCCAAGAAAAAAGCCCCAACAGTTTTCACCTGCGGGACTCTCAATCTCCCCTTGAGGGGAGCTAGATGGGTGTTCCTGAAGGGGAGCTAGGGGTAATAGCTTACTCCCATTCGATGGTGCCGGGGGGCTTGGAGGTAATGTCATAGACCACCCGGTTAACCCCTTTCACCTCATTCACCATGCGATTAGAAATGGTTTCCAAAAGCTCATAGGGAGGGCGAGCCCAATCCGCTGTCATCCCATCTTCACTGGTAATCATCCGTAGCACAACAGGGTGAGCATAGGTGCGCTTATCGCCCATCACGCCCACACTGCGGATCGGCAGTAAGACCGCAAAGGCTTGCCAGAAATCGCTGTAAACCCCTTGTTTTTTGATTTCATCCCGCACAACCCAGTCCGCATCCCGGAGAATATTTAACCGCTCTGCGGTGACTTCTCCAATAATCCGAATTGCGAGGCCAGGGCCGGGGAAGGGGTGACGGCGAATAATTTCATCGGGTAAACCGATGTTAGCCGCCACCTTACGCACTTCGTCCTTAAAGAGTTTACGGAGGGGTTCAACCAATTTAAAACGCAGATCCTCTGGCAAGCCACCGACGTTGTGGTGACTCTTAATTTTGACCGCGACCCGTTCCCCCGTTTTGGGGTCAACATTGGTGTCTGCGGATTCGATTACATCGGGGTACAGAGTCCCCTGGGCGAGGTAATCAAAGGGGCCAAGGCGTTTTGATTCTTCCTCAAAGACGGCGATAAATTCGTGGCCAATGAGACGACGTTTTTCTTCGGGATCTGTAACCCCTGCGAGCTTGTCGATAAAGCGATCACGGGCATTGATATAGGCAACGGGAATGTGGAATTGCTCATCAAAAATTTCCACAAGGCGTTCCGGTTCCCCTTTCCGCATAAAGCCTTGGTCGATGAACATACAGGTCAGTTGATCACCGATGGCTTGGTGGAGCAAAAAGGCCAAAGTAGAAGAATCAACGCCCCCAGAAAGAGCCAGGAGTACCCGTTGATCACCGACCCGGGCCCGAATCTCCCGAATCGCGTCTTCAACAAAGGCTTCTGTGGTCCAGGTGGGTTCACATTTACAAATGTGGTAGACAAAATTCCGGATGAGAGCCATCCCGTCCTGGGAATGAACCACTTCTGGGTGGAACTGTACCCCGTAGAGTTGACGGCCATGGTGGGCGATCGCCGCACAGGGGGTATTGTCCGTATGGGCGAGGATTTCAAAACCGTCGGGTAGCTGCACACAGGAATCCCCGTGGCTCATCCACATGGTGGAACCTTCCTCCACATTGGTCAGCAGATCGGTGGGATCATCGATGAAGATAGATGCCTTACCATACTCTGCATGCTTGGCCCGCTCGACGGTGCCGCCGAGTTGTTTCACCATCAGCTGCATCCCGTAGCAAACCCCAAGGACAGGAATACCGAGATTCCAAATTTCGGGGTCACAGGCCGGAGCATAATCGTCATAGACAGAGCTGGGGCCACCGGAGAGGATAATCCCACTGGGATTGAGTTGCCGCAACTGTTCAGCACTGGTGCGATAGGAAATAACCTCAGAGTAAACTTCCGTTTCGCGAATTCTTCGGGCAATCAGCTCAGAATATTGAGAGCCAAAGTCTAAAATAACGATAATTTGGCGTTGAAGACTGCTGCCTGTATTAGTGGCGTCAATCGGTTTTTGGAGTGGAGTCGTAGTCACGTTCAGCAAAAAATCCCTAGTGGAAGTTAACAGTAAGGTGGGCCAGGAATAAAATCCAAGGCGTCGCGTTTCCCAGCAACAGCATTCGCCGGGTTGCTGTGGAGATTGGGGAAAATTGTGAATGCTGAAGGGATATTAAAAACGGTATTTATAGAGCAAATAAATATTCCGAACAAAATAACACAGATCGATATTTTTTTAAAGTCTGATCTGAACCAGGCAGAGGATCGTTATCTTCTGTATCCTCAAAGAAAGCTTGTCCTTTATTTGTCGTGGTAGCAGTAAGCATGAATCCGGTAGATTATCTCCGCATTAGCTTGATTGATCGATGTAATTTTCGTTGCCATTACTGCGTTCCGGATGAAGCGAGTCTCCAATATTTGCTGACCTCAGAGCAACTGAGTAATGGAGAAATCTTAACGCTCCTCGAACAGGTATTTATTCCCTTGGGATTCCGTAAATTTCGCCTTACAGGGGGAGAGCCTCTCCTGCGTCCCCAGTTGGTTCCTCTTGTCCGGGCGATCGCCCACTTGCCGGGGGTAGAGGATTTATCCATGACCACGAACGCTTATCTCCTGGCGGACATAGCTCAAGATCTCTATGATGCGGGTCTCAATCGCCTCAATATCAGCCTAGATTCTTTGAAGCCTGAGACCTTTGATCAAATTATTGGTAACCGGGGGAAGAGCCGCTGGCAACAAACTTGGGATGGCATCCAAGCAGCCCATCGCGTCGGTTTTGACCCCCTCAAGCTCAATGTGGTGGTGATCCCTGGAGTCAATGATCAAGAGGTGCTCGATTTAGCGGCGTTGACGGGCGATCGCCATTGGCATGTGCGCTTTATTGAGTTTATGCCCATCGGCAACGACAAATTATTTAATGAACGGGCCTGGATTCCTTCCGAGGAACTGCGGCAACGGATCCGGGCGAAATGGGGTTTAGAAACGGCGCTGGTTCAAGGCAATGGCCCCGCAGATATTTTCAAGATTCCGGGGGCGAAGGGGACGCTTGGGTTTATTTCCCAAATGTCTGAATGTTTTTGCGATCGCTGTAACCGGATGCGCCTCTCGGCAGATGGTTGGCTCCGGCCTTGTCTACTAAATGAAGCGGCACAAATGGATCTCAAAACATTACTCCGGACGGGGGTTCATCCTGGGGAGATCAGAGCGAAGGTCAAAGCGCTTCTCGACCAAAAACCGGAGATTAATTTCAAAATGCGCGATATGGGCACCACCACAGGTCAGTATGGCCGCACCATGTCGCAAATTGGCGGCTAAAGGGCTGTATTGTCTGGGCTTCATTACATTTCTGGGCACAAAACGTCAATAAACGTGAATCGAGTTCCCCAAAGGGAGCTTTTTTTTCTAGAATATTTGTAGCAAATGTTACCGAATAAATTTCGATTTGTGCATTAGTCCAAACCTATGATCAAAGAACGCCTTACCCCCTGCGAAACTCTCCTTTACCATTGGCTCCATTTTCAGCAAAACCAAACGAAGCCAGAGGAGTTGAATTTACAGTATTTTCAAGTCTGGACTGCAGAATTTCTCACGGAAAAGGCCAGCGGCGAAGATATTGATCAAGCTCTGCTGCGGTTGATGCAATTGCGATTGATTTATCTCAACGATGCCGGAGCATTGGCGATCGCCCCAGAAGAGCAACCCGGCGTAAAAATGGCCCCCTTACCCCGAAAGTTTTGGCAGGTGTGGTCTTGGGAGCACCACCTAGCGGCGGGGAGTTTGGCGATCGCCTCGGTGATCCTAATGGCCGTCTCTGCCTTTGCCCTGTGGCAAAACACCAATGCGCCCTTAGATATGACAGAATCAGCAGCCGTTACGGAACAAATGCTTGAGACAAATGACCCAGAATAGCGGCCCGAAGAAGCAGCACAAACGGGGCAATGAATCAGCGGTGAGGGGAACGGGGATTGAGATATTTCGCGGCGATCGCCCCGCCAATGAGTCCAAATAAATGCCCCTCCCAAGACACCCCTGGGGTCGTCGGCAAAACACTCCAGAGTACCCCACCATAGAGAAAAAACACCAAGAGCGAAACGGCAATGGATGGGATATCCCGCCGAAAGTAACCCCGGAATAACAAAAATCCTAAATATCCAAAAATTAAAATACTGGCCCCAATATGCACAGAATTTTGGGCGCCAATGAGCCACACCCCCAGGCCACCGACCAGCATTGTGATTAAGGTGACCGTAAAAAAGTCACGGATGCGGTCAAGCATCACAAGCCAGCCCAACAGAGCAAAGGGGATCGAGTTGGTGACGAGGTGCTGGAAACCACCATGGAGAAAGGGCGCAAAGAAAATTCCCCTTAGTCCCAGCAGTTGTCGGGGCAGAATGCCGAACACATCTAGGCCACCCCGCCAAAGATTTTGAAAAACAAACTGATCACTAATTTCCAGGCCCCAAAAACTCGCTAGAAACAAACCCAAAATAATGAGTTGCTGTTTTAATTCCTGGGCAACAGCCTGGGCTTCGGGATCGCGCTGATGGGTCATGGATTCGGCGAAAAATCATAATATTTCTTCCCACGTTAACAAGTTTCGCGGTCAATCGGACGGCTATGTTCACGAAAAACGAAACAAGTGCAACCACTGCATGATCTGAGCGCCGGAAAGCTGTAACCGACTCTGTAAATCTGCGAAATCACGGTAATGACCCTGTTGTCGCTCTGTAATGATCCGTTGGGCTAGGGGAGCCTCGACGCCAAAATTGACTAACGTCTTAAGATCAGCGCGGTTCAGGTTAATTTGTTCTGGCGCTAATTCTGGTGCATAGTAGGCAAAACTGAGGATCGCGGCCAAGGGCTGGAGACGCTGCACGGGAATTCCTAGGGCCGCTGCCACATCATCGAGGCTATAGAACTGTACTCCTTGGCTGGTGAGCTGCACGAGCGATCGCCCCTGGTGAATGGAAATGCCTGGCAGCCGGAGCCAATCATCGACGGTAGCTTGGTTAACATCGATCTTGATGCCCATGGCCGCAGCGAGGGCGACTTCTTCGAGGGAGCGGAGGCGATAGTACGGATCTTCCCTCAGGCGTTGCTGTAATTGCTTTTTCCGGAGAAAATTCATGGTTTTTTGCGGGCCTCAATCTTGTTTACTCTACAGGCGATCGCCTCTATTTTTTATCATTGCCGAAACGATCCCTTAGCCTTTACAATAGGCCGATAGACTTATTTTTATGCCTTATTCCGTAGGAAAGTCCTGGCCTAGTCCATCTGCTAACCTACACTATATTTCTCTTTTATTTTTACTGCGAGGGAAAAATTTTTTCCCTTTATTTAAACCCAAACTAAAACCCTATATTTAAAAATCACCCTATTATTTTAGGGCCAATTTTGCTATGAACTTTTATCAGCGTCGCCTGTCTATTTTTGTAGATGGGAATAATATGTTTTATGCACAGCAGAAAAATAATTGGTTTTTTGACCCCCGTCGTGTTTTAGATTATTTTACTTGCGATCCCACCGTGCGCCTGATTAATGCCTTTTGGTACACAGGCCTAAAGGACTCCCAAGATCAGCGAGGTTTCCGGGATGCTTTAATTAGTCTGGGTTATACGGTACGCACAAAAATTCTCAAAGAATACTACGATGATGTCTCCGGTCGCTACTCTCAAAAAGCAAATTTAGACATTGAAATCGTGGTCGATATGTTTAATACAGTCGATCAATATGATCAAGTTATTTTATTTAGTGGTGATGGTGATTTTGAACGAGCAATTGAACTTTTGCGCTCAAAAAACACTCACATTACCGTTGTTTCAACGGAAGGAATGATTGCGCGGGAACTGAGAAATGCCACGGATTGTTACATTGATTTAAATAATCTGCGGGCCGAAATTGAAAAAACAGAACCTTAACTAATTACGGCAATTGTAGAAGCCTTTAAATTTCTTGAATTGTTGATTATTGATCGCTATTGTTGACTAGACTCAGGCCAAAAACGAGTGTTGTGCTCTAGTAGCGTGGCTGTCCTCAATAACTAGCAACCATAACTCTCCTCTTGTCCGCTACCGATATTCTGGACTTTGGCTCACCAAGCTGCCTGCGAGGGAAGCAACCTGTTGCGCCTGACCATCTGTTATGCCTTGGACGAATGCTACTAATCCTTTTTTACGGCAGAATATCTAATTTCTAAGGAATTGGTTTATCCTAGGGAGATAGCTATTGACTCCTTAAAATTGGGTATAGCCAGTACTTTTATTCCAATCAACATAGAGTTTTTATTTAGACTATTTTCACGCTAAGGGAGCGGGAAATGATGAACAACCAAGACGATCGCATTATTATTTTCGACACAACATTACGGGATGGTGAACAATCTCCGGGGGCAACCCTCAATGGAGACGAAAAGCTGGCGATCGCCCGTGCCCTAGCGCGACTTGGTGTAGATGTCATTGAAGCGGGTTTCCCTAGGGCGAGTCGGGGTGATTTTGATGCTGTTCAACGCATTGCCGCCGAAGTCGGTACAGAAAATGGGCCAACAATCTGTGGTTTAGCCCGGGCCACCAAGGGCGATATTGAAGCGGCGGGAAATGCCCTCAAACCTGCTTTTAAAAATCGAATCCACACTTTTATCGCCACCTCTGATATTCACCTCGAATACAAACTCCGCAAAAGTCGCAAGGATGTGTTGGCGATCGCCCCAGAGATGGTGGCCTACGCCAAAACCTTCACCAATGATGTGGAATTTTCCCCCGAAGACGCAGGCCGCTCGGATCCAGAGTTCCTTTACCAGATCCTCGAAGCCGTGATTGATGCTGGGGCGACCACCGTCAACATCCCTGACACCGTCGGCTATACGACCCCTGCTGAATTTGGCGCTCTGATCAAAGGCATCAAAGAAAACGTCCCTAACATTGACCGAGCAATTATCTCTGTCCATGGTCATAACGATTTGGGTTTAGCCGTGGCCAATTTCCTCGAAGCCGTAAAAAATGGTGCGCGACAATTAGAATGCACCATCAATGGCATTGGCGAACGGGCCGGAAATGCCGCCCTCGAAGAATTGGTGATGGCCCTCCATGTACGCCGTCAATATTACAATCCTTTCCTCGGTCGTCCCGCTGACTCAGAAGCGCCCTTGACCAATATCAATACCAAAGAGATCTACAAAACGTCTCGCCTGGTTTCTAATCTCACGGGGCTTTCTGTCCAAGCGAATAAAGCGATTGTTGGTCTGAATGCCTTTGCCCACGAGTCTGGTATTCACCAGGATGGCGTTCTGAAAAACAAGCTCACCTACGAGATTATGGATGCCCAGTCCATCGGTTTGACCGATAATCAAATTATCTTGGGTAAACATTCTGGTCGGAATGCTTTTCGCACCCGCTTAGCGGAATTAGGGTTCGACCTGTCTGACAATGATCTCAACAAAGCCTTTTTACGCTTTAAAGATCTAGCCGATAAGAAGAAAGAAATTACCGACTGGGATTTGGAGGCGATCGTCAAGGACGAAACCCAGCAACCCCCCGAATTATTCCGTCTGGAGCTAGTGCAAGTTTCCTGTGGTGACCATGCCCAACCCACGGCCACCATTACGATTCGCACCCCCGGAGGAAAAGAATTAACCGATGCCGCCATTGGTACCGGGCCTGTGGATGCCATCTATAAGGCGATTAACCGGGTGGTGCAGGTGCCCAATGAATTAATTGAATATTCTGTACAGTCAGTGACGGCGGGCATTGACGCTATTGGTGAAGTTACGATTCGTCTGCGGCACGAGGGACGAATTTATTCTGGCCATGCGGCAAATACAGATATTGTGGTGGCGTCGGCCCGGGCGTATATCAGCGCTTTGAATCGTTTGTATGCAGCTCTTCAGGAAGATGTTTCCGCTAATCCAGCGAAGGCTTCCCTGTAGTTGTTGCGGCAGTTAATCTGCTCACTTTTTCCAGCTTTTTGTAGATGGGGCTTTTTCTAATTGAGGAAAAAGTCTCTTTTTTTATGCGTTGGGCTGGAGCTGCGTCTGCGGCTGGCTTGGGTGGGCTAATTTACGGTAGTTCAAAGACTTCTGAACGGGCGCGGCCCTTGGCTTTGGCATGGTACATCGCTAAGTCGGCGTCGCGTAAAATGCCTGTCGAGGTGAGATATCGATCAAGGTTAGGCAAAACACCGATGCTCACTTTCACAAATAGGGACTGGCCCGCTAGTTCAAATGGAGTTTGTAGGGCTTTGTGGATCCGTTGGCTCACCTCAAAGGCAGTCCGGGTTTCGGCGATTTCGGTGAGGAGCACGACAAATTCGTCACCCCCCAGACGGGCTAAGGTATCGGCATCCCGGAGACATTGGCAAATACGTTTGGCAAATTCTTGGAGGAGCTGGTCGCCAACGAGGTGGCCGAGGCTGTCGTTAATCGCCTTGAAATAATCTAAGTCAAGGAATAAGAGGGCGTTGTGGTGCTGGGGATAGCGTTGTTGTTGTTTAATGACTTGCTCTAGGCGCTCTTCTAGGAGGGAGCGATTGGGGAGGCCGGTGAGGTGATCATAGAAGGCTCCTTGGACAAGGCGCTGTTCAATTTGTTTGCGATCGCCAATGTCAACCATTTGCCGAATCACATGGAGGGGTTTTCCTTCGGCATCACGCACGAGGGCGACTTGCTCTAGAACATGGACGTCTTGACCATCTTGGGCAATGTAGCGTTTTTCCCGCTGAAATTCCTGGCGATCGCCTTGGCGCAGGATGTCATTGAGGCGTTCATCTTCGGCTTGGTCATCGGTGTGGGTCAACTCTAGGTAGGTTTTTTGTAGCAGTACCTCTTGATCGTAGCCAATGATGCGGCACCAGGCCTGGTTAACCCGTTCATAGTGGCCTTCTAGGTTGGTGATCGCCATGCCGATGGGGGCGAGTTGGAAGGTTTGGTGAAATTGCGCTTCGGTTTTTTGTAGATTAGCGGCGGCGGCCTTTTCATGGCTAATATCGGTTTGGATCCCAATAAAGTGGGTCAGATAACCGACGGGATCGCGTACCGGAAAAATGTGGAGGGCATTCCAAAAGGGTTCGCCATTTTTGCGATAGTTGCGGAGAGTGGTCTTACATTCTTGACCCTTGAGGATCGCGGCTCGCAATTCTGTGAGGGATGGCTGTTGGCGATCGCGGCCCTGGAGAAAATTGCAGTTACGCCCCAGGATTTCGTCTGCGGTGTAGCCGGTAATTTTTTCAAAACCTTGGTTGACATAAATAATTGGATTATTCTCTTCTCGGGCATCGGTGATCACGACTCCCTGACGGATCACGTTAATCGAGCGGTGTAACAGGTTCATGTCCGATGCCTGGCGATCGCGTTCGATACTACTGGACAAAACATGGGCGATCGCCTGGAGAAAATAAGCCTCATCCCCACTGAAATGACGTTCCTCGGTACTATAGACCGCCAGCACTCCCCAGGGATTGTCGGCTGGGCCAATGAGCATACTGACCCCACTGATAATCTGATAATTGTGCAGTAACGTTTCGCCCCGAAAACGACTCTCAACGCGTAGATCCTCGATGCTGATCGATTGTTGTTGGGTCAGGGTATAACCCACATGGCTATCGGGGGTTGTGCTCACTGTGATCGAACCAATGAGATCGACGGGCCAGCCATAGCCCGCTTCTAGGGTGCAGATGGCGGTCTTTTTTTGTTTCAGATAGAGACAGCTATAGGGAACTTCCAGGGTGCGGGCCACGAAAATCACCGCTTGACGGAATAATTTTGCTAAATCTGACGCGTTGAGGCTGATGCTCCCTAGTTTGGCGATCGCCGACTGTTGGCGCACCTGTTGACGGAGTTGTTGTTCCGTGAGGAGTTGCTCGCTCTCGTCGAGAATACACATCAAGATCTGATCTGGAGCAATAAACACATACTCCACCCGGAGGTACAAATTTAAACGAATAAATTGCAACCGCTGACTGTTCGAGACCTCCTGCTTGAGACAATTGTCTAGATGATGGTAGAGAGTCGGTAAGGCCGCAAAAATTTTCTGGGGTCGTTGCCCTAGATTCAACGCAGGCTGCTGGAGTGCTTGGCTATTGAACCGCGCCGCCGCCGGATTAAAGTCCGATAGATAAAGCTCCCCCTCAATGGCTTGCCAACGGTAGCAGGGAAGGGGCAGCGAAAAATATTCTTGGTACTGTTGACTGTATTGGTGATCGTATTGCTCCTTTAACTGATGGTATTGTTGGAGCGCCTCTCGATATTGGTTGGCGATATGATTTTTTTCATTTTCTAAAGTTTCGATTTGGGCCGCTTGATCTTCTAATAGGGCGATCGCCTGGCCATAGGCCTCAATTAACCATGCAAAACTGCCGACTCCCCTCGGTGGTTGCCCCCCTTGATCTGGCAATTTATTAATCATAAAGTCTCTATTCCTAATCCAACGTTCCTTCTGTTCTTGTTACACAACCTGCTCTGATGTTTTTGATCTAGGGCGAGTGCGAGGGGGGCTAAAAGTTAGTAACAAAAAGAGGACTTCTCCGTACTAGCTGTTAACAATTGTTCAAAAGGGAAACTTGATCCCTTAGCCGTTATCTCAAGCCCTTATTTGGAAATAAACCATTGATGTGGGACAGAGTCAGCCTTTCTATCCTACCAAATTTCTCTTCTTTTCTTTGTCAAATTAAGGATTGATTGGACTAATCTGACTTCTTTTTTGGGAGACTCTTTTGGGGGGAGATAATGCGGACTAGAGCGACTGAAAATTACTTGATCGGATTTGGCGAAAAGGGGCGATCGCCCGATTAAAGGAGTTGAGTATTTAAACTTATTAATTGTCCCATTTCCCTGTAATGGCCTGGGTATAATGAAGCTAGAGAAGCAGCGCCGTAACTGCCATCGGGTTCAACGTTTAAAATGGGGGATTCGGCTGCTCAACCAGCAGTTGAGTCGAAATTAACCTGGGGTGATGTGCCATGTTTTCGCTGAGCAACCGTGATCGTGTTCTGGTCGTGGATGATTCGCCAGATAATTTATTGTTGATCCAGAGCATTTTAGAAGATGAAGATTTAGACCTGGTGACGGTTAATGATGGTCGCAAGGCCCTAGAGCTTGTGGCACAGCAGCCGTTCCATTTAATCTTGCTCGATGTGATGATGCCCCACATGGATGGTTTTGAGATTACGCGGCACATTCGCAACGACCCTGATATTCCCTATATTCCGATCCTGTTGATCACGGCCCATGCCCAACCAAGTGTTGCCTTGGGTTTGGATATTGGTGCCGATGACTTTATCCGTAAACCCGTTGAGATTGATGAACTGATTGCCCGGGTGCGATCGCTGCTGCGATTTAAACATACCGTTGATGAAAAAAATATGATTGTCCGGCAGCGGGAAGACTTTGCCTCCCGGTTGACCCACGATATGCGTACCCCCTTGATTGCGGCGGATCGGATGCTCAATCTCCTCTTGCAGGGGGCTTTGGGGGAATTGTCGGAAGCAATGCAAGAAGTTTTACGAACCATGTCCCGCAGTAATGCCAACCTGTTGGAGATGGTGAACAATATTTTGGAGGTTTATCGCTACGAGTCCGAGCGGAAGACGTTTTATTTTAGTCGGGTGGATCTCAAGACGATGATCACCAATGTCCTTGAGGAGCTACGCCCTTTAGCGCAGGAAAAACAGCTTCAACTCCAAGGGGAACTCCCCGAAGTTCCTGTATTGCTCGAAGGCGATCGCCTGGCGGTGCATCGCGTTTTAGTTAATCTCGTAAGTAACGCCATTAAATTTACCGAGCAAGGCCACGTCACCGTTAAATTAACCCCGATAGACCAAGACCAAGTGCAAATTCAAGTGAGCGACACAGGGAGCGGCATTAGCCCTGAAGATCAAGGAGAAATCTTTGAGCGGTTTCGCCAAGGCAAGCATTACAACGGCGGCAGTGGTCTGGGGCTACACCTTTCAAAACTGATCCTCGAAGCCCACCAAGGCCAGATCAGTCTCACCTCCCGCCTCCAAGAAGGTAGCACCTTTAAAATTACCTTACCCCTCTCCCAAACCCCTGCCCAAAGCGAGGAAAAAAAAGTTGTATGATTGAAGCTCTGCACAGCATATTATTGGCGTACTTAAGCAATTCAGTTCTATGAGCAAAGGCACTCTTTTTGATAAGGTTTGGGACTTACACACCGTTAAAGTTTTACCCTCTGGCCAAACGCAACTATTTATCGGACTGCACCTGATCCATGAAGTGACCAGTCCCCAGGCCTTTGCCATGCTCAGAGATCGCAATCTCCAGGTTATGTATCCAGAACGCACCGTCGCCACCGTGGATCACATTGTCCCGACAGAAAATCAAGCGCGGCCCTTTGCGGATCCCCTCGCCGAAGCAATGATGCAGGAACTTGAGAAAAATACTGCCGCTAACAAGATTCGTTTTTATAATGTCGGCTCTGGGAGCCAAGGGATTGTCCATGTGATTGCCCCGGAACAAGGCTTAACCCAACCGGGCATGACGGTTGCTTGTGGCGATTCTCACACTTCTACCCATGGAGCTTTTGGGGCGATCGCCTTTGGCATTGGCACGTCCCAAGTGCGGGATGTGCTCGCCTCCCAAACCCTGGCCCTGGCGAAGTTGAAAGTCCGCAAGATCGAAGTCAATGGCGATCTCCAACCGGGCGTCTATGCCAAGGATGTAATTCTGCACATTATCCGTAAACTGGGCGTTAAAGGGGGCGTCGGCTATGCCTATGAATATGCCGGGACAACCTTTGAGAAAATGTCCATGGAAGAGCGGATGACCGTCTGTAATATGTCCATCGAGGGGGGCGCCCGCTGTGGTTATGTCAATCCTGACCAAGTGACCTACGATTATTTGAAAGATCGTCCCTTTGCCCCCAAGGGAGAAGACTGGGAAAAGGCGATCGCCTGGTGGGATAGCCTCCGCAGTGAAGCCGACGCTGAATATGACGATGTGATCACCTTTGAGGCAGCAGACATTGCCCCCACCGTCACCTGGGGAATCACGCCGGGTCAAGGTATTGGCGTCGATGAATCGGTGCCGACCCCAGACATGATGGCCGAAGATGAACAGGCGATCGCCGCTGAGGCTTACAAATATATGCAGCTCCAGCCGGGCCAACCGATCCAAGGCACCAAAATTGATGTCTGTTTTATCGGTAGTTGTACCAATGGTCGCTTGAGCGATCTCCAAGAAGCGGCTAAATACGCCAAAGGTCATCGAGTTGCGCCGGGAGTAAAAGCCTTTGTGGTGCCCGGTTCTGAGCAAGTGAAACAACAAGCTGAGGCCGAGGGACTTGACCAAATTTTTACCGAAGCAGGCTTTGAATGGCGGGAACCCGGCTGCTCCATGTGCCTGGCCATGAACCCTGATAAGCTCGAAGGCACCCAAATCAGCGCTTCTTCTTCAAACCGCAACTTTAAAGGGCGGCAAGGTTCCGCGACGGGGCGCACCCTACTCATGAGTCCAGCGATGGTCGTAGCTGCCGCCGTTACAGGTCAAGTTACCGATGTGCGCACCCTCAACTAAATGATTGCCTCCAGGGTTAATCTTTCTCTGGAGATAATACCCTCTGTCTTCGGCACCTCCCCCAAGGAATAGCTTTCCGGTTCCCTTCCACTGGAAAGGCTAGGGGAGGGTTATTTCGCAACTGTGGTATTCAGTGATAACCCTCTAGTTCCCCCTCTTCATTAAGCAAAAAAAGTGAGTCCTATTCTCACTGGAATAGGACTCAAGTCAGACTGGCTTAGACAATAACATCTAAGGCCGGAAGGAGTTTAAGCTTAGGCGTTAACTGCAGTTTTTGCTGCAAGTTCACCGCTAGCATATTTCTTCGCAAACTCATCCAAGGGGATTTGCTTGATCTTGCTGGCGTTACCAGCACACCAGAATTGCTGATAGCGATCGCTACAAACCTGCTTCATGTACTTGATCGAAGGCTTGAGGAAGTGACGGGGATCGAAGTTCTTCGGATCCTTCATCGCTGCTTCACGAATTGCCGCAGTGATCGCCAGACGGTTGTCGGTGTCGATGTTTACTTTACGAACACCGCTCTTGATCCCTTTTTGAATTTCTTCTACGGGTACACCATAGGTTTCAGGAATGGCACCACCGTACTCGTTGATCATGTCGAGCCACTCTTGGGGTACGGAGGAAGAACCGTGCATGACCAAGTGAGTGTTGGGAAGCTTCGCGTGGATTTCAGCGATCCGGCTAATGGCGAGGATCTCACCAGTTGGCTTCCGGGTAAATTTGTAAGCACCGTGGCTGGTTCCGATCGCTACAGCAAGGGCATCTACTTGGGTCCGCTCAACAAATTCGACAGCTTCGTCGGGATCGGTTAGGAGTTGTTCTTTGCTGAGGGCACCTTCAAAACCGTGGCCGTCTTCTGCTTCACCCATCCCTGTTTCGAGGGAGCCAAGGCAGCCGAGTTCCCCTTCGACGGAAGCACCAACGGAGTGGGCTACTTTTACAACTTCAGCAGTCACACTGACGTTGTAGTCAAAGCTCGCGGGAGTTTTGGCATCGGCTTCGAGGGAGCCGTCCATCATTACGGAGGTGAAGCCGTTACGGATTGCGGAATAGCAGGTGGCCGGGCTGTTGCCATGGTCTTGGTGCATCGCAACGGGGATGTGGGGGTAGGTTTCCACGGCGGCAAGCACGAGGTGACGGAGGAAGTTTTCCCCGGCATAACTACGGGCACCACGGGACGCTTGGAGAATTACGGGGCTATCGGTCTCATCAGCAGCCTGCATGATGGACAGAATCTGTTCCATGTTGTTGACGTTAAACGCAGGAATGCCATAACTATTTTCTGCAGCGTGATCTAAGAGCAAACGCATTGGGACGAGAGCCATAGATGTCCTCCTATCTTACTTGCTTATTTTATTCGTGATTTTGTCAAGAAAATTAATTCTCTTATCTGACAATCTTAAGATACATTCACCCTTTTGACGAATGCTTTTGTTGAGTTTTGGCGATCGCCTTTATTGTTGGGGATTTCTGATCACTGGGTTTCACTCCACCAATTATCAAAGGGATGACCGAAGAATATGGATATTCTCCAAGGCGATCGCCCCACAACTTACTTGCACCTTTGATTGGCCCAGGGTGCTTTTTGGGGAAACTTTCCAGTATTGGATAAGTTTAATAACGTTTTAAGGCCCGCGCCATTTCCCGGCTATCTTGGCGGCGCTTGATCGTTTCGCGCTTATCGTGGAGCTTTTTCCCACGGCCTAGCCCCAGGCTGACTTTCACTAAGCTGCCCTTGAGGTACATTTTTAAAGGAATCAGCGTTAATCCCTTTTGTTCTAGTTGACCGATCAAGCGGCGAATTTCTTTACGGTGTAGCAATAATTTGCGATCGCGCTTGGGTTCATGGTTAAAGTACTGGCCACTGGCAGTGTATGGCGAAATATGCACATTGAGCAGCCACGCCTCGTTATTGCGAATCAAAACATAACCGTCCCCTAGGTTCACCTTGCCAGCCCGCACCGATTTTACCTCCGTTCCCTGGAGCTGAATCCCGGCCTCTAAGGTTTCGAGGATTTCATACTGGAAACGGGCTTTGCGATTATCACTAATGATTTTGATCGGTTTTTTGGTGTCTGCCATAGGGTTTTGAACAACTGCGGAACAAGAAATATGTAATCTCTAATCCTAACAAATTCCCCGAAGCCCCTGATCCCTCTCCCACCAGGCGCTTAATGAACCGCAATGGTCAGCAAAAGCTTTCGATCAATATATTTTTTGATGCAGGTTTCCTAATTCGCGCAGGCAACACAGCCTTCAGATCCTTCTTTAAAGTCATCTTTTTGCACGGTGCGGATATAGTAAATCGCCTTGCATCCTTCAGCCCAAGCCAACATCAAGATTTCAAAAATATCCTTCGCTTTTAAGGCTCGTTCCGGTTCGTTGGGGAAATAAATACCTTGGTTGAGATTGAAAATTAATTCCATCGAGATGCCTGTATCAATCCACTTCTGCATCGTCGCGACGGCTTTGACCACAATCCGCTGATCCATACTTTTGTTTTCTTGGTAGAACCAGAAAGATTTACCGATAAACGGTGGGGCGATGGGAACGGTGCCTTTTGCCCATTTGTCATAGAAAAATTTACTGTAGGTCGGCAAAATACTCGCGCTACAACCTTGCACTAGGGAAGAGGAAGTATTGGGAGCGATCGCCGTAATGTGGCTGTTGCGGATGCCATACTTTTGCACATCCTCACTGAGGCTTTCCCAGCGGTCTACTTCGTGGGCATTTTCTCGATACCAAGTAATCGGTTTCGCGCCGATTAAATGACCCTTACTCCATTCGCTCCCCGGGAAAGCAGGGTAAGCGCCCCGTTCTTTGGCGAGGTCCACGGAGGTGCGGGTGCAATAGTAGCCAATATCTTCAAACAGGCGATCAATGGCCTCAACATTTTTATAGGAAAGCTTATTTTTGGCGAGCCAATCCGCCAAGCCCATCGCCCCGACGCCAATGGTGCGGTAACGCTGGTTATGGATGCTACTGTCTTCAAAGGGGGTGTTAGTAATTTCGATGGTGTTATCGAGGATGCGCACCGCTACTTCACAGGCATCGGCTAGTTCCTCGGCTTCAATATTCGCCAGGTTTAAAGAGTCGAGGTTACAGGTGTGGGCAAGCTGACCCGGCACGACATTGGAGAAGGATTCGACGCACAAGTTGACCCCAGGAATATAGCCCTCGTGTTGGTTGGGGTTGGCGCGGTTAATGGTGTCCTTAAAGGCGATGTAAGGCATCCCGGTTTCGATCTGCGATCGCATAATTTCCTTAAACAGGTGCCGGGCATCTACTTTTTTGTAGAGCTTAATTTCTTTGTCGAGGCTTGCTTCAATTTGACGGTAGGCTGCGTCAAATTTTTCTCCCCAGAGGGCCGCGAGATCAATGCCGAGGTTTTCTTTGATTTCATAGGGATCGACCAGAGTCCAGGCTTCTTTGTTTTGTACCCGTCGCATGAATTCATCGGTGACCACCAATTGGGGAAACACATCGTAGGCTTTGCGCCGCTGATCCCCGTTTTCGGTCTGCATTTCGAGGAATTCCGGCACGTCTAAATGCCACACATCGAGGGAAACGGTGATTGCCCCAGCTCTGCGTCCCCCCTGATTAACGGCGATCGCCGTATCGTTGAGGAGTTTAATCCAAGGGATCACGCCCCCGGAGGCATTCGCTTTACCCATGACGCGGCTACCTGTAGCGCGAATCCGACTGACATTACAGCCCACCCCGCCACCATTTTTAGAAATGCGGGCCGCGTTGGTGATTTCCCGGAAAATACTTTCTAGGTTGTCCTCCATGCCGATAATGAAACAGGAAGAAAGGGAACCATTGGGGACGCGTAAATTGGCGAGGATCGGCGTCGCTAAAGAAATCTGCCGTTGGGCGATCGCCTCGTAAAATTTCTTTGCCCACTTCAGCCGATTTTCTGGTTTTTCCGGGAGAGCCAGGAGAAGAGCACAGGTTAAAAACGCTTCCTGGGGCAGTTCATCATCCAGAAGATAGCGCTTTGTGAGCAGCACCGCCCCCGCATAGTCATAATCCATATCCCAATCAGGATTGATCCAACCATTAGCAATCTCTAGCTCTGCCGCACTGTATTGCAACAGCCTTTCGTCGTAGGCTTTCGCCGCGACTTTTTCGGCCACGAGTTGGGAATATTGACCATACTGATAACCGCGCGCCACGAGGGTATCTTTCCAGAGGCTCCAGATGTGTAGACGCCCAGCCACATAACGCCAGTCCGGTTCTTCAGGACTACACATTTCCAGGGCACATTGAATTAAATTTTCTTGAATTTCCCGGGTGGTGACCCCATCTTTGAGGCGCGTTTTCAGGCCGGCTTCAAGTTCAATGGTGTTGGCCTCTAAATCCTGACAGGCCCATTGCACCACGTTGCGAATTCTGGTGACATCGAGGGGGGCCCGTTTACCGCTCCGTTTGATCACATAGGTCTGGGGTTTCGTCGGTGTTACCGCCGCCCTGGAAGCAGAGTAGATTGCAGTGGCGCTAGTGGTGCTTCTGGAGGGGGCAGTATCTTGACGGAGATCCATAGGGCAGACGGGATGAAGAGGTTAAATTAAAAAAATTCTGTTTAGAGATGGCACCATATTTATGGTGAAAAACAGAAAGCTTGCATATACTAACACTAGATAAGCTTGGAAAACAAATAATTTTTTTACAAAATTTTGGGGTCAATTTGGGGTATTTACGCTAGGGAAAATCGGGGAAAAACCCGCTTTTTTCTGTCCCCTCTGTGGCGATCGCCAATCCCTGAAGGGACTCCCTTACAATGGCAAGGGTACAAAACTTTTTCTGACCCTGACGACTTTGTTTGACCAAGAATGCCTCCTCTTTGATCCGGTAACACCAACGGCCAACGCAATCCCCCTGGTTTTCGCCTTTCCCAATACCTACACCGTGGGGATTACGAGCTTGGGCTATCAACTGGTGTGGGCAAAATTTAGCCAGCGGCCCGATGTGGATGTGCGTCGCCTGTTTACGGATTTAGAGGAAAAACTGCCGTCCCAGCCAGAAATTGTGGGCTTTTCTTTTTCTTGGGAACTGGATTACACAAATCTTTTTAGCCTTCTGGAGCAGCTAAAAATTCCGTTACGGGCAGCCGAGCGTGGCGAGCAGCATCCCCTCGTGTTTGGTGGTGGGTCGGTGTTGAGTGCCAATCCAGAACCCTTTGCGGACTTTTTCGATGTGATCCTCCTGGGGGACGGGGAAAATCTCCTGGATGAATTTATCGATCAATACCAAGGGGTACGCCAAGGCGATCGCCAAACCAAATTACGCCACCTCGCCCAAACGCCGGGGATCTATGTGCCCAGTCTGTACGAAGTAACCTACCAGGAGCCAACGGGGGCCATTGAAACCATTGAACCCAAATATGCCGATGTGCCTCCCAGCGTCGAAAAACAGACCTACCGGGGGAATACCCTCTCGGCCTCGACGGTGGTCACAGAACAAGCCGCCTGGGAAAACATCTACATGGTAGAAGTGGTGCGCAGTTGCCCGGAGATGTGCCGCTTTTGTCTCGCCAGCTATGTCACCTTGCCTTTTCGGACGGCTAATTTAGAGCAGTCATTGATCCCAGCCATTGAGCGGGGCCTTAAAGTTACGGATCGCCTCGGTTTGCTCGGGGCTTCTGTGACCCAACACCCGGAATTTGAGCAACTATTAGACTATCTTTCTCAACCCCAATATGCCGATGTGCGCCTGAGTATTGCCTCGGTACGGACAAACACCGTCACGGAAAAATTGGCCCGGACCCTCGCCGCCCGGGATACCCGTTCGATCACCATTGCCGTAGAAAGTGGTTCTGAACGGCTCCGGGAAATTGTGAATAAAAAGCTCACCAATGACGAAATTATTACAGCGGCAGTAAATGCGAAGGCAGGCGGCCTTAAGGGGATTAAATTCTACGGGATGGTGGGCATTCCTGGGGAAGAAATGGCCGATGTAGAAGCAACTGTGGCGATGATGAAGGCCGTCAAAAAAGCGGCCCCAGGCTTGCGCTTAACCCTGGGTTGTAGCACCTTTGTGCCTAAGGCCCACACGCCTTTCCAGTGGTTTGGGGTGAACCCAGCGGCGAAGAAACGGCTGCAACTCCTCCAGAAACAGCTCCGTTCCCAGGGGATGGAATTCCGGCCAGAAAGCTATAACTGGTCAGTGATTCAGGGGTTGCTTTCCCGGGGCGATCGCCGCCTATCACGATTACTCGAACTGACCCGTGACTATGGCGATACCCTCGGTAGCTACAAGCGGGCTTTTAAAGACCTCAAAGGACAAATTCCTCCCTTAGAATTTTATGTCCACCAGGATTGGCCGACGACCCAGGTGCTCCCCTGGCAGCATCTACAGACTGCGATCCCCAAGGCCACCATCGAGAAGCATTTCCAAACGGCGGCGGTGCCGCTCCAGGTTTAACCCGATCTAAAACTGAAACAAGTCGGCGATCGCCTGTTGAGGATCCGGCTGTTTCACGAGGGATTCCCCAATGAGAACGGCCTTGGCTCCGGCCTCTCTGACAAACCGGAGATCAAGGGGGGTATGTAGGCCCGATTCACTGACAACGCGGACCCCCTTAGCCTGGAGTTCAGCACGACGACTTTCCAGCAACATGGTGGTTGTTTCCAAATCGACAGAAAAATCTTCGAGGTTACGGTTATTGATCCCCACGAGGCTGACCCCCTCGATGGCGAGGACGCGATCCAGTTCAGCGAGGGTATGCACTTCCACCAGGGCCGTCATCCCTAAGCTGCGGATAATTTTGACGAAATAGGCAAGGTCTTGGTCACTGAGGATCGCAGCAATCAGCAGAACGGCGTCAGCACCGTGGCTGCGGGCCTTAAAAATTTGATAAGGATAAATAATAAATTCTTTGCAGAGCAAGGGGAGATCCACCGCATCGCGCACGAGGCTCAGGTTTTCGAAGCTCCCCTGGAAAAACTTGTTATCGGTGAGGACTGAGAGGCAACTGGCTCCCCCGGCGGCATAACTTTTGGCGATCGCCACTGGGTCAAAATCTTCCCGAATTACCCCCTTACTGGGAGAGGCTTTTTTCACTTCGGCGATGAGTGCAGGTTGGGTCTTCCCATGGACTAAGGCCCCTAGAAAATCTTTTGCCGGTGGCACCTTCGTCACCCGTTGGCGCAGCTCCAGGAGAGAAACCTTATCGCGCAGCTGTTCCACTTCTTTTTCTTTATGCCAAACAATTTCCTCCAGGATATGCTGGGGTTTGGCATCGGGCACCGCCACTTGGTACTGCAAGATGCTGACGTTAACGGGACGGCTGGGGTGGAGACGACGGATTTGCACAGTCATAGGAATTGCTGGGGATGAAAAAGCAACCCCTAGGGGCTGCTCCTGTCAAAAACAAAGGGTAATTTACGCGAAAAGCAGTAGAGATAAAGACTTATTTCTTCGTTTGCATGTTGCGGAGTTGGTTCAGGGCAGCCGCAGCAATGTTAAAGATTGCCCAAGAGCCAGCGATGATTACAGGAGCTAAAACAACAACAACTCGCCAATCCATGGTTTGATTCCTCTCAGTTAAAAAATGATGATAAACAAAGTTTTTCAATTCTATACTAATAACCCATTAAGCTCCTTTTTCCAAGGCTTGTAAGAAGATCCCCAGGGGGGTGTCGGGCCGGGGCGATCGCCGCTCAAAATCGAGCAAAAGACCAGGGATCGGTTAGGGTAAATGGAGCAATTTTTCTGGAATTTAGGTGTGGTAATGGTCGCTTTGCAACAGTGGTTTACCCTGATGATCGCCCAATGGCTGATCCTTTGGCCCTGGCTTTTTGTGGGGGGATGTCTCTCGACGGTGGCCCTGATTTTTGCGCCCCGTCCCTGGTGGGAGAAAGTCCTCCCCCAAAGCACCTGGTTGCAATTACTGGCTGGCCTTGGCCTCGGTCTTATCCTGCCCCTAGGTCAGGCTGGAGGACTGCCCCTTATGCGACGGCTACTGTGGCAATCCGGGTCCTCGGTGGTGGCGATCGCCTTTTGGTTGAGCACCGTTTCCCTGAGTCCCTTTGTGCTGGCTAAATTTTGGCAGCAGTTATCTGGGCGGGGAGGACTCCTGTTGTTCTATGGCAGCCTGAGCCTGGGGATCTTGCTTTTGATTGCCAGTATTTTTATGTTGGCGCGTCAGCAACGCAGTTACCAACAGGGGGATCTAGAAACTTTTTTGTATCCGGCGATCGCCCGTCCCAGTTCCCACCGAATTCCCAACGCCCAACCAGAAACCCTTTCGCCACCGAGTAAACTGACAATCCTGCCCACTTCTCGTCGGTTTCGATCCCTCATGGCGAGCCAAAACCTCATGCAAGAACTGCTGGAATGGTCGGTCTGGCTTTTGATCGCCTGTGGCATGATGGCCTGCGGTCAAGTTCTGTTCCCCCTAGAAACATTACTCAGCCACGGCATGACGGGTCTATTTGGCGCGGGGATCTTGTACGCTATTCAACCGACGCAAATGGCGGCGATCGCTGATCTGATTTTGGGGAGTCGTAGCCCTGGTGTTGCCCTTGGCTTTCTCCTGACTGGAACTTTCTTCAATGGCATCACTCTGATTCTTTTAATCAATGTCGTCCGCTGGCGGGCCTATGTTTATCTCAGTCTGCTTTTGGGGTTAACCCTCCTGGCCCTGGATCTATGGCTGAATTTTTATGTTTTTTAATCTTTTGTAAGTGCTTACTTTTAGTGGCCCAAAGAAAAATCACGTTCCCCCGGATCTCCCGATTTGGGTGATATCTTTAGAGACAAGAAGCGAAGCGCTTCTCCTGGCAGATTAAACAGCTTAATCTAAACAATAGAAAAAAGAGGTGAAAACGCTGTTCCAAACTACGTCTGTCCATCCATATCCAAAAGCAATAATCCTCACGAACATTCGCTATTTTCCAGAGTGCTGAACAGGGGAGTTTGATCAAGGCTAGTTCTTTGGCAGCTCCAAGATTTTCTGAAATAGATTCGGAAAACAAGCTTGAGTATTCGGACTGGATTCTTGTTTTTGTCATGAACTCTCTGTTACACATTCGTTTATCAACTGCACATTCTCTAAGCTCACAGTTTGTGGGCTTTTTTTGTGGGTAGAAAGCCGAGGGCAGATCAATTTATGGTTTGTAGCAGCGCACCCGGAGATTTTCTTTTATCTTTAAGGGTGCATTCTTTTGAGATTTTTGCGGCGTAATCCATGGCCTACCCCTCGATTCATCCTGACACCATCGAAGAAATTCGCGCCAAGGTTGATATTACTGAGGTGGTATCTGATTATGTGGTGCTCAAAAAGCGGGGCAAGGATTTACTGGGGCTTTGTCCGTTCCACGATGAGAAGACACCGAGTTTTACGGTGAGTCCGACGAAGCAGTTTTATCACTGTTTTGGTTGTGGGGCGGGGGGCAATGCGATCAAGTTTTTGATGGAGATTAATAAGTCTCCCTTTGCCCAGGTGGTGCTGGACTTGGCCCAACGGTATCAAGTCCCGGTCAAAACCCTCGAACCGGAACAGCACCAAGAGATCCAGCGGGAACTCTCTCTGAAGGAGCAGCTCTATGAAATTGTGGCGATCGCCAATGATTTTTATCAATATTCCCTGCGGCAACCGGAAGGAAAAACGGCGCTAGATTATGTCCGCGAGCAACGGCAATTAACGGAAGCAACGATTCAAAACTTCGGTCTGGGCTATGCACCAGGGGGCTGGGATACGCTCTACCACTACCTTGTGGAACAAAAACGCTACCCCATCGAATTGGTCGAAAAAGCAGGCTTGATTAAACCGCGCCAGTCGGGGAACGGCCATTATGATCAATTCCGCGATCGCCTGATGATCCCGATCTACGATGTCCAGGGCCGGGCGATCGCCTTTGGTAGCCGTACCCTAAGCAACGAAGAACCGAAGTATCTCAATTCCCCGGAAACCCCTTTATTTGACAAGGGCCGGACGCTTTTTGCCCTCGACAAAGCGAAGGGGGCGATCGCCAAACGAGATGCTGCCGTAGTCGTCGAAGGTTATTTTGATGCGATCGCCCTCCATGGGGCCGGGTTTGACCATACGGTGGCTTCCCTTGGCACTGCCTTTACCCAGGGGCAAATTAAACAACTGCTGCGCTACACCGACTCCAAGCAAATTATTTTCAACTTTGATGCAGACAAGGCGGGGATCAAGGCAACCCAACGTACCCTCACCGAAATTGAACCGCTCATTTACAGCGGCCAGGCCCAGGTACGGATTCTCAATCTCCCTGGGGGGAAGGATGCGGACGAGTTTTTGCAAACAGACCAAGGCCCAGAACAGTACCAAACCGCCCTCGAAACAGCTCCCCTCTGGCTCGACTGGCAACTGGATCAAATTTTGCTGGGCCAAGATGTCACCCAAGCCGACCAATTCCAAGGGGTGATCAAGCAAATCGTTCGCCTGATTGCCAAAATTGATAATCCCAGTTTTCGGAGCCACTACATCGCCAAGGCCAGTGAACTCATTAACCACGAAGATTCCCACTACAAAAAACAATTGGAAGCAACCCTCCTAACCCAGGTGAACCGTTTCCGCAAAGCCCAAGCCCGGAACCCGGCGGCGACCCCAGACGTGCAACCAGAGGCGATCGCCATTTCCTCCCAAACCATTGCCCTCGCCCAGGCCGAAGAATTGCTGCTGCGGATTTATCTCCACAGTCCGGCCCAGCGTCACCCCATCGAAGCACGCCTTGCCGAAAAGGAAGTGATGTTTAGCCTGTCCCACCACCGTTGGCTTTGGCAACAAATCCTTGAAACCCCTTTAGAAATTAAGCAAAACCATGTCCATAATCAATTGTTGGGCCGGATGCTCGATATTTTGACCCACCACCCCGAACGGATGCACAGTCTTGGCTCTCTGCTCTACCTCACTGAAACCACCGAAATCGATGTGCGCCGGGCCACCTTGAATATCCATGCGGCGATCGCCACCCTTGAACACGTCAATTGGACTCAACATCGCCGCTATTGCCAGGAAAAATGGCAGGGCCTTGATCCCCAACACCCGGATTTTGCCTATTACCTACGGGAATTTGAACAGGCCGACCGCAAACTGAAGGCGATCGCCCAGGAACGGCAATTTTCCCACCTAGAGATTCTCCACCACGAAACATAACTCGCCCCATTCCCACAATGGAAAGAACAGAAACTGATACCATGAGAGCTTGCAGATAGCCATGCTTTTATATCCTAAATTTTATGAGTACCCCATCCGGTCTAATTGCGCCCCACGGTGGCCAATTAATTAACCGCATCGCCTCCGACGCCGAGAAGCAAGAATTCCTCGCCCAGGGCGATCGCCTCCCCCGCATTACCCTCGATGCCCGCGCCCAATCCGATTTAGAAATGATCGCCATCGGTGGCTTCAGTCCCCTCAAGGGCTTCATGGAGCAAAAAGACTACGAACTCGTGGTCGAAGAAATGCACCTCAGCAACGGCCTGCCCTGGTCTGTGCCCGTCACCCTTTCCGTGTCTGAAGAAATTGCCGATCCCCTCAAAGAAGGCAATTGGGTACGCCTCGATGATGCTAATGGTCGCTTTATCGGTGTCCTCGAACTCACCGAAAAATACCACTACAACAAAGCCCACGAAGCGATCAACGTCTACCGCACCGACGAAGAAAAGCATCCCGGTGTCAAAGTCGTCTACGAACAGGGAGCCGTAAACCTTGCTGGCCCCGTCTGGTTACTCGAACGGGATGACCATCCCCTTTTCCCCAAATATCAAATTGATCCTGCCGCTTCCCGGGCGGCCTTCCAAGCGCGGGGCTGGACAACCGTCGTCGGCTTCCAAACCCGGAACCCGATCCACCGCGCCCACGAATACATCATCAAATGTGCCCTCGAAACCGTTGATGGTTTATTCCTCCATCCCCTCGTTGGCGCGACCAAGAGTGATGATATTCCCGCTGATGTGCGGATGCGCTGCTACGAAATCATGCTGGAGAATTACTTCCCCCAAGAGCGCGTGATTTTGGCGATTAATCCTTCGGCGATGCGCTATGCTGGCCCCCGTGAGGCGATCTTCCACGCTCTGATCCGGAAAAACTATGGTTGTACCCATTTCATCGTGGGTCGTGATCATGCCGGTGTTGGTGATTACTATGGCACCTATGACGCCCAAAAGATCTTTGAAGAGTTTGACCCCCAGGCTCTTGGGATCACGCCGATGAAATTTGAGCACGCCTTCTTCTGTAAGAAAACAGAACAGATGGCGACCTCCAAAACCAGTCCTAGCGGCCCCGAAGACCGGATTCACCTCTCTGGTACCAAAGTGCGGGAAATGCTCCGTCGTGGGGAATTACCACCGCCACAATTCTCTCGCCCCCTCGTCGCGGCTGAACTCGCAAAAGCAATGCACGATTAATTGCTGAATTGCTAATTTTTTAAGAAAAAACAAAACCTCCTTTTCGTTGCGATTAGGAGGCTTTTTTGGGGGTCATGCCGAGATACGTGTAAAAAAGTGCAAGTAGAGTTTATAACCCTTGCTACAAGTAGGTTTCAGGCACTAATCGACAATTTCTTGATGAGGTGTTCTATAGAGGGGACAAAATCGATGTTTCACAGATAAGAATCAAGCTATGCCGAGATACGGATAAAAGTTTCCCTAGATGCTGAAATGCTTACAGAGCAAAGTCATCAGGAATAATAAACGGAAGAGAAAAAGCCTCTTCAAGTGCCGGTGGAGTTTGCCCGAGATCAGCCACAAAGTCACCATAGCGTCGTAGATTCTTGGTGAGATAAGGACTCATAATGGCCACATCTTCGGGTGTGACGGTATAACCCTGGGTACAGAGCTCCCGAATGACCTGTGAGATATCAACGGCATTATGCAGAATGACAGCAGCAGAGACTAATTCGAGATATTTGAGTTGTTTTTCCTGGGCATCAGCATCATTTTCTGTAATGACCCCTTCCTTGCCAAAGAAAAGCCAATCAAGAAACCGGTGAAAAGATTCCACCTTGTTAGTACAGTCATTAATCTGTCGTCTGAGGTGACGCTCAGAGATATAGCGCAGTAGAAACAGAGTGCGAATGACTTGCCCAAGGGCCTTAAAAGCTTGATACAGGCGGTTTTTGCGGCTGTAACTACCTAACTTCCTCAGGATGGTGGAAGGCATTAATTTGCCCGCACGGATCGATAGTACAACACGCATGAGATCCTGCCAATGGGTTTGGATTAGCCCCCATTGAGCAACATCGGTGAACAATGGGTCAATGTAGTCGTAAACCACCTCACTATCCGGTCGAAAGAAGCTGTAGTCTTGCCAAGAGCGAATACGGGGCATGAGTTCAATGCCTAATAAATGGGCCAGGGCAAAGACGGGAGTCGATTGCCCTTGGGTATCGGCATGGAGGGTATCAGGTTGAAGAGCCGAAGTATTTTTGAGCAAGCCATCCAGGATATAGACCGCTTCCCAGACGCCACAACTGATGAAATGAGTGAACAGGGCAATGTAATTGTCACAGACATGGTGATAGGCAATGCCCCCATAGCCTTTGTAGCGTAGATGATACTCCGCCATCAGATTATTATCGTAGACCTCAAACTTGCTGCCATCCGCCGCAGCTCGTTTGCCAGTGCCCCAACAATTGGGCAACTTCAACTGGGAGTAAGCTTGGATGATATCGCGAATGGCATCCTCAATTTTTTCAGTACTGATATGTCGCGAATGAATGTAGGAGAGCTGATGGGCCGAGAGCAAGCCTCGGGTATGGCGAGCAGTTTCATTGGGGCCAAGATTACACCCATAGCCAAAAGTGGTGAAAATATAGCGTTCAACTGGCTCATCTAGCTTAGGCTCTGACCCGGACAGGGGGCCAAAATGGCGCGTCCAATTAACCCAGTGCTGCACATTGCAGAGAATATCAAGAACTGAGCGCTCTGGCAGACGCTGATGGATGGTATGCTCCAGCCGCAGTGCTGATGGGGAGCTGGGTGCCGCCTTCAGCCGCTTGAGCACTGGTTTCCCCTCTTTAGAGATCGTCACCTGGGTACCATCTTTGCAAATGGTATCCACCGCTGCTGCCACCTGGCTGAGCTGACTTTTGAGCTGTTCGACAAAGGCTTCAGCAGTATTGGGGATACCCGTTTCTTGAGAGTATTCCGCCAACAAATTTTGGCATTCTTCCCAAGGGAGGAGCTGTTCGCGGAAATCAGCATAGGATTCTGACCCCATGACACAGATATCGCCGGTTTTGAGCTCGGTGGCCAGATAGCTGAACAGACAAACCTCCAGTTGCTGTCGCACTAAAACGGTTTCCTCGTCCCGTTCCACAACCACCAATTTACGCCAATTCTCGCTGATGAAGTTCAGCTCTAACTCAGCAGGAAGATAGGCGGCACGCTTATCTTCATAGGTTTGGAGAAATTCTAAGGCAGTGAACAGCGATTGTTCTGCTGAAGTTGGGCGGAGCTCTAACAGACGCAATAAATCAAACATCGCTTTACGGTGCCGTGAATAAAACTGCCAGGCCAAGGGCAGATGATTATTGGTGTTGTAAGTTGTGAGCTCCTTGCATTGGGTCAGCAAATTGGTGGTGCCGCCATGGGTATTTAATATAGCTTGCACGGCTTTGCCTAATTGGGCTTCGTCTTCAGCGTTGTCGGCTGATTCCGCCAAGACTTCAGCAAAGATGCCCAACATTATTTCCGTTTGCCTGAGATGTTGTTCCCGTAACTCAAGTAATCTCTGCTTGGCAGCGTTATGAATTTTGCCCATACGCTGCACAAACATATCAGCCAAATGGTCGCGGGTCTTAACCTGAGCACGGTGGAGTAGACATAGCAACAAGGAGCGCCGTTTCGGCAGTCGCATATCCTTGAATTCCCCGGCATCGAGGGCTCTGGCTTGGGCAGCGAACGCCTTCGCCTTGGCCGGGGCAATATCCTTGAGTTTTTCCTGAGCATCCCCGAAACCCATGAGGCGCTCCAAGGTGTTTTGAAGTTCCCATAGATGGGAAAGGGAAGGACGTTTGGGTGAAGCTTTGAGAAGATTTAGGGTGACTGGCAACTTCTCGGGAGTATCCCCTTGAGGGTCTTGATTTTCCATTGCTTCGTCTGTCGCCTCTTCAGTATGAATCAAGCGATCCAAATAGGCACAATCATCAGCGCTGAGGCTATCGGCGAGCTGCTCCCAAAGCTTCTGATTCGTTGCCGCACGGACATGACGCACCAAACGGTCAAGGGTACTAAAAGCCGGCAGCTCAAAGCCTCGCTCACTCAACTCCTCCAAAGCTCCATTGATTAAATCTGCTGGGTCATCCCGAATGAGAGCAAGCTTTTCAACTACCGTTATTGCTAATTGCTCCCCCTGGGGACGATAAGAAACAATATTTAGGTGACCCCGGATCTGTTCTTGATACAACCGCCAGGAACGCTTGGCTGGCATTCCGGAAAGGGATGCTGGGAGTTTGAGATGGCTGCGAATATATCGGATGACCCTTTTTGGGACGTCCTTGGGGGCAGGGAAATAGTGCGTTGCTTGGAATATTTTGAGGGTTACCAACCAGCTCAATAGCCCTGCCTGGGTGCGAACATGGGGGCGAGCCCAAGCGAGCTCCTCCTCCGTTGGTCTGTATCGTTCCTCCAATTCCTTGGTGCTGGGAGTCCTGGAGATTTTGGGATAAGCCGTTCGCTCAATAACCGTCATTGTCAAGCTTCTGGGCTGTTTGGCCCGCTTTATGTCATTATTTGCAGCCGCAGAGTATAGCCCATACTCACAACCAAATGGCTTAATTGGTCCAAAGTGATAAAAATCTTGAATAACCTGTAGTACTAAGTAGTCGCCATATATTTAATAATCTATAGTTTTTGAAATGCTTTTTTTGCTATATATTTAGCGCGCTCAGATGTAACTTTTTGATAGCGTAGGGTGGTCTCAATTTTTTCATGGCCCATCAGTGCTCTTAACTCTTCAATCCCCATTAAGCCAACCCGTTCAGTGGCAAAGGTATGTCGTAGGTCATGTAGCCGGAGCCCCCTCAATAGAGGATTTTGATTCGTTAATGTTCGCCAGCGGTGGTAGGCCGTCGAATAGCTTAGCCTGGTGACATGACCGCTCATTGGCTGTTTCGCTGTAAATAGAGCAGAGTGACCTGAAAAACGATAGTACTTGCGATATTTCTCTAGGAGTTGAGCGGCTTCATCATTGTAAAAACACCATCGCTGTTTGTTGCCTTTGCCAAGCACCTGGAACTTCTGACTTCCCCAATCCATATCACTCTCATCTAAAGCGAGTACTTCGGAAATTCTTGCCCCACTACAATGCAGGAGTTTGACCAAAGTATACAAACGATTGTCAGACCTGAGCTGTTGGTAGAGCACTGTCAGCTGTTCTGTCGTCAAGTAATGAATCGTCTGATCTGATTGATGTTCTCCTTTTTCAGGATTGGGCTTACGGCGGCGCAAACCCGCCAATGGATTGACACGGATATAACCTTGCTCCACTGCAAAATTGAATAGTGCCTGTAAAATCGCTTGATGTCTATGATGGGTGGTGTAGCTCAGGTTTTTTCGGTCATTCAGGTACTCACCAATACTTTCGCGATCTAATAGCTCTATCGGCCATCGACCATATTGTTTCAGCACGGGTAGTAATGTTGATTCGTAGGAACGCACGGTACTTGGGGCTAGACCTGGGCGATCTAAAAACTCGGTTGCTACTTTTGCAAGGGAGACAGACATACTCTTATTTTCTCGGCCTAGGTCATTTAAAAAGTAGTCGAATAGAATATTTCTAATCCATACTCTTTTCTATATTTTGACATCTACTTCTGATTCTGAAAAAATACCTCTCTCCGATGAGTCCATCGCTCATTATCTTTTGCGGATACGCCGTTTACTCGGTCTTTCCCAACAGGACGTGGCGAGTAAGGCTCGGATACATGTTCAAAGCCTTGGCAAGATTGAACGTGGCCAAACCAACACGCTCCATGACAAGACACTCAACGGTCTTGCCTATGCTCTTCAAATTCCAGTTGAGCATTTGGACTCCCTCCAGCGGGGGGGCGCTATCAGCGATGCTACTACTTTCCGCTTTTGTCCCCAATGCTGGACTCCAGGGACACCACCTGAACCTCTATGGATGCATCAACGGGCTCATTTCTGCTTCGAGTGTGGCTCTCCTCTTCGTTCCCGTTGTCACAGTTGCCAAGAACCAATCTCCTCTCTCAGACATCGTTTTTGCCCCCTTTGTGGAACGCCTTATAAGGAAATTGTCGATTAGTGCCTGAAACCTACTCATAGCAAGGTTTCTAGAATCTACTTGCACTTTTTTACACGTATCTCGGCATGACCCCTTTTGTACTTAAAGCTGCTGTTAAATATCGAGATCATCCATATTCAGTTTGGGGGCATTCATCTCAATAAATTCTCGACGGGGCGCGACGCGATCGCCCATGAGCACCGTAAAGATTCGATCCGCTTCGGCAGCATCTTCGATCTCAACCCGTTTGAGGGTACGACTTTCTGGGTTCATGGTGGTATCCCAAAGCTGCTGGGGCATCATTTCCCCTAGACCCTTAAAGCGTTGGATATTATATTTCGCGTTGTCGGGGAGCTGACGGATTTGATCTTGCAGTTCGCGATCGCTGTAGCAATACACATGATTTTTCCCCCGTTCCAATTTGTAGAGGGGCGGGCAAGCGATGTAAATATAGCCTTGGTCTACCAGTTCCCGCTGGTAGCGATAGAAGAAGGTCAGTAACAACGTCCGAATGTGCGCCCCATCCACATCCGCGTCGGTCATAATCACCACCCGATGGTAACGGAGTTTTTCGGGGTTAAATTCTTCCCCTTTAATCCCCATCCCCAGTGCTGTAATCAAAGACTGAATTTCGTTATTTTTATAAATCTTGGCGTCGTCGGTTTTCTCAATATTGAGGATTTTCCCCCGCAGCGGCAAAATCGCTTGGAAGGCGCGATCGCGGCCCTGTTTGGCACTACCACCCGCAGAATCCCCCTCTACCAAGTAAATCTCAGTCTTAGCCGGATCCCGTTCACTACAATCCGCCAATTTACCGGGGAGCAACGAAGATTCTAAAACAGATTTACGGCGCACCAATTCCCGCGCCCGCCGTGCCGCTTCTGCCGCCTTAAAGGCTTGGATTGCCTTTTCTAAAATTGAATCAACGACATTTAAATTAAATTCAAAATATTCCGTCAGCACCTCACCCACAAAGGAATCAACAATCCCCCGCACTTCTGAGTTGCCGAGCTTTGTTTTCGTTTGCCCTTCAAATTCTGGATCGGGCACCTTCACCGAAATCACAGCAGTTAGGCCTTCGCGAATATTTTCCCCGGCTAGATTCGAATCATTATCCTTGAGCTTATTGCGTTTCCGCGCCACGGTATTCATGGTTCGGGTGAGTACGCTTTTTAACCCTTCAAGGTGTGTCCCCCCGTCAATGGTGCGAATGTTATTCGCAAAGCCCAATAGGTTGTCGCTATAGGCATCAGTACACCATTGCAAGGCCACTTCTAGTTGAACACCGTTCTTTTCCCCGGTGACATAGATAATTTCTTCGTGGAGGGGCGATTTTTCGCGGTTCATGTAGGCGACATATTCTTTGATGCCCCCTTCATAAAAATAGGTATTACTGGCTTGCTTTTCTGAGCGGTGATCCGTAAAGACGATTTTGACACCAGCATTTAAGTATGCGAGCTCCCGTAGGCGTCCAGCGAGGGTATTGTAATCAAAAACGGTGGTTTCGGTAAAAATTTTCGCATCGGGCAAAAAGCAAACGGACGTTCCCGATAAATGCTGTGGGGCCGGGGCTTCGGTGAGTTCGCCTTGGGGGACACCTCGTTCGTACCGTTGTTTGTAGGTGGTTTCGTTGCGCCAAACGGTCACTTCGACCCATTCTGATAGGGCATTGACCACGGAAACCCCTACCCCGTGCAGACCACCGGAGACTTTATAGCCGCCCGCGCCAAATTTGCCCCCTGCGTGGAGGACGGTCATCACGGTTTCGAGGGCTGATTTCCCGGTACTGGGGTGCACATCAACAGGAATACCACGTCCGTTGTCAGTGACGGTGACGGAGCCATCGGCATTAATCTCAACGCTAATTTCTGTGCAGTAGCCGGCCAGGGCTTCATCGACGGAGTTATCAACAACTTCATAAACGAGGTGATGTAAGCCACGGGGACCAGTGGTGCCGATGTACATTCCGGGACGTTTGCGGACAGGTTCTAATCCTTCGAGAACCTGGATCTGCTGGGCACTGTAATTACTGGTCATGGACGAACTCCGAATTTTGGGCGTAAAAACTCTGTAGCCTGTTTTTGGGTTAAATCAGGCAAAAATTATACCATAAAAGGCTTCTGGGGGGAGCAGGCTAAATCTGCGGCAGGATTTACCAAGGGGGTGGAGCGGCGGTTTTGCAGCAAAAAAATATATATGCAAACTAAGCAAAAAATGAACTCGGGGCGATCGCCATAAAAAGACTCAATGGAGCGGAGAAAAATTAGTACGTCTATTTCACAATTTTAGCGCAGGGGCGGGGGATCAGAAAAAATGTTTGGGGGGTTAGAAAATATTGAGATGCTGGGGTTGTTCGGCGGCGGCAATGAGGCGATCGCAGCCGGATTGGGGGGCAGCCCAGCGGTAATGACATTCCTTTGGGTTACCCCAGCAGAGGGCGAGGTAAAATTCACCATGACCCACGTCTAATTCAGCCCATTCTGCGAGTTGACTCGCCCGCTCTAACTCCGCAAAAGTCAGGGGAGAAAGTTGATGATCGACTAACTGCCAGAGGTTTAAGCCAGCGGTGATGTGGTGCCAAAAGTCGAGAACATTGGGTTTTGCCGCCCGGAGAATCGCTTTATCGCTGTCAATGGCAATCAGTTGTTGGTGAATTTCCGGCAGGTGCAGCTGGCGATCGCCCACAGTGATTTCCCGCCAGACGATGCCGGAAACATTATTTTCCCGTTGGTATTGATGAATCTGTTGGGTAAAGTCCTGGCAGGCAAACACTTTTCCCAGTTGGTCTTGATCGAGGGCCATGGTCACGATCGGCACTCCTACCCGCGCATCTGGTGAGAGCAAAAGGCGATCGCCCCGGAGGGTTGCCTTTAACTCTTGGTTGAGGATTTCAATTAAATCTTGGGTACTGTAGACCATGGCTTTGCGGTGGTCGCTTTCTTTTAACGATAACCTGCCCAGGGACTCACTTCGATCACGCCATTGGTTTGAAAGACCACATTAACCTGGGTCAGCGGTTCAGTGGGCAAGATTGTTTCGCCAGGGACAATGCCCGCCGCCGCTGGTTCCACTAGGGCGGGGAGGGGCGTTTGATCAAGGGCTGTTTTCGCGGCGTTGTTGTCGGCGACCACGAGGGCGATCGCCCCATCATTGGTGACTCCTAGGGTATAGGCCAGGGTTTGGGGAATGGTGGTATTTTCTCGATCAAATTCGGTGGCGATGTTGTCCTTGACCTGTTGGATCAATTGGCGGAGGGCATCCCCTTCCACTTCGCGGGAGTCAAAATCCAATTCGCTAGAACTTTGAAAACCGTCCCAGGGGCTTACTTCCAAGACATTCCCCGTAAAATTCACCCGAAATTGGGCCATGGCCTGCTCGTTGGTGATCGCCGCCACTTCTGGGGTATAACCCAACTCATTTAAAGCCGTTATCCCCGTCGTCATCTCAGCGCCATCTAAAGGTTGCACCCCCAAAAGACGACCATCAGTGCCGAGGGCCAAGCGATAAGAGGCATTATCTGTCGTATTTCGCTCCGTCCAAGCCGAGTCCAGGGTGCCATAGAGATAAGCCTGCATTAACTGCAGATCGCGATCTGTGGCAATGGTGGGCAAGGTTTCACCCAGTTGATCAAACTCGGCTTCCGTCCAGAGGGCCGTATCCGGCAAAGCTTCGCTGGCGAGCTGTTCTGTCTCCTGCCCAGAACCGATCTGTTCACTGTCAGTACGTGTTTTTTCTGGCGCTGGTACGAAGAATAAAGCAAAAGCTGTTAGGGCTAACCCACTGACGCCAACCAGGGGCGGCACCGCCCGATCTGCAAAGGATTCCTCCGGTACGCAATGGCGGCGACTCAGGGGCGTGAGGGGTAAAACAAAATCCGGTAGAGTCAAACTATCGGCCAGGAATTGATCAATGGCTTCCGTCAAATCAAATAACTCCGCCGTCGTTAATTCGAGGGTTTCGGCGGCGCTGCCATCGGGTTGTTGCCAATGGAGATGGTGGGTATAGGTTGCCGTTGCTGTTTCCAAGCGAACCTGGCCCTTTGCATCGAGGACTTCGGGGGGACGTTGGAGACCGCTTAAAATGCCCTGGGCATATTCACTCACAGCTTGGACGAGGTGATCAAAGAAAATTTTCCCGCCGCTGAGTACTTTCTGGGAGGTGGTAAAACGGCATTCTACATTGGAAAGAATGCTCAGGGTGTCGAGGAGTTTGCCACTACCATCGTCGAATCCTTCGAGGGTGAGGGTGCAGTTGGGGAGGTTGTATTGGCGATGAATATTCATGGTAATTGTTTAGCTCACTTCTCCATCAAAGAGGCTGACCCATAGCCGTTGGGTGCCAACGGTGCCTGTGCAAAACAACAGCTTTTCGAGGAGGGCGATCGCCAGTTCGTTTAAATCTTGTTTTGACTGGTTGTAGAGTGTAACACGGACACGTCGAGGATTCATCCGGCTCCGGAAATGGGCGCGAAACCTTTCTAGGTATTCAGAAAGACGGAAATGACTGTCGAGGGGGAGATTCCGTTCCCGGAGGTGCTGGGCGGCGGGTAGGAGTTGTCGTAACAGGGCCAGTAAATTCTTCGCGCGATCGCCAATGATCAAAACTAATGCCTTGGCTTCTGTGGGGGTCAGGTGGCCATGGGTGTGAGACCGTCGCCAGGGGTTGGTGCGCCGCAGTCGCCAGAGGACGACCCGATTCGGGATAATCTCCGTCAATTCTAGTTTTTGGGCAGAGCGCAGCATTAGTTCTGAACCGCCCAATTCCAACGCTTCTAGGGCCAAGAGGAGCAGGTCAATTTGCTGTTGGGCCCGGCGCGGAAAAACTTTTCCCTCCGGCAATAGATCCGGCAGATTTTGCAACAGGTAGGGTTGTCCTGGGGATACCGATGGGGAACTAGGATTGGGCATTACGCTCACAGAATCATTCATACTCTCAGAAAAACAAACTTGGTTCGCTGCAAACCCACGACGGGAGATGATCGCTATCTATCGCCATGCCATCAATGAGGCTCAAACCCGATCATACGCGATGATCAGAGGTCTCACACCAGGGCAATGGATTGTTCTCAATCAGTTTACCCCACAAGACCCGTCGTCCCAGCGAAAAAATTCCGGGCGATCACCCCTTTAAACTTCTGGTTGGTCTCCACTGATCAGCACAAAGGGCTGCACAATTAATGTCGCAAATACTAGGGTCTGGGTTGCTTGGTTCCAGCGTTCTAGTTCTTCTTTTGTGGGCTTACGCACTAGGCCACCGCTCATCCACTTGCCCACTAGGGCAGCATTATCCGTGGCGATCGCCTCTCCCACCTGTAACAGATCTAAGGAAGGATGTACCACAATCAGCGCATCACGGGCCGCATGGGGCGCGAGGTCATGCCACTCACTGTCGCCAAAATTGGACTGGAGTTGTTTAAGCAGATCTGACATTAAAAAAATAATGAAATTAAGGGCAACGGTTAAGGTTTACTGGATTTTGGGGTTTTTGACAATTATCCAGGGCCACTCGAAAAAGATTTGGTGAGACTGTTGACGCTTCCGAAAAATTGGTGTTATATTTCTAAAGGCTTAAACGCAATGGGGTGTCGCCAAGCGGTAAGGCATCGGATTTTGGTTCCGACATTCCCAGGTTCGAATCCTGGCACCCCAGTAAAATCATCAACTTCAAACAATCTCTGAACCTTGTTGCCCACGGCGCTATGTATCTGCAGGGTTTCAGAGAACGATGTTGGGAAGATCGTGGCGATCGCCCAGTAAAGAAAATTCTTACCCCAGTTTTACAGCGGTTCCAGTGGCCGTGATCAGCAGCAGAACGCCTTTGTCGTCGATATTGATCGTGCCCGTGTCCATGCTCAGGCCAATTACCGCATCGGCACCGCGTTTTTGGGCATTGCTTTCTAGCTCCCGCAGTGCTTCCTGATGACCTTTTTCAAAGATACGCTCGTAACTAGCAGTGCGGCCGCCAATCATGTCTCGGATGCCCGCAAAGAAATCCCGGAGGGCGTTGGTGCCATAGACTACTTCAGCGGTGACGACACCTTGATAACTGGTGATGGTTGCCCCTTCGATGGTGTTGGTAGTGGTGAGAATCATATTTTTCTATGGGTATTAGTGCAACAGAAATTTAGCGAGTTCAATTGGTAGGAGAAAGATTGTAGAACTCTTTCTTTTCGAGGATTGGGTAACTTTTGCCCATGGCTTTATCAAAGGCTTTCTCGGCGGCTGCCACTTCCTCTGGGGAAACGACTTTCCGTAGGGCTTGGCTCGACCAAGACACAACGACAGTAAGCTGATCGGGGTGGTCAGCAGCTTGCCAGATTTCTTTGCGCACAAAGGCAGGCGATCGCCGATCAATTGGGTTCCAGATTTCCAGTTCCTTTTCGATGAATTTTGCCTGGTCGGCCTGGGGAACGGCAAAGGTTAACCATTCCACCACGGGAGCATCGCTCAGAGGTGCCGCCAGACTTGCGTTTTGTCCGAGACCGAAAATTAAAGCGAAGACTAAGGCGATCGCCCCGAACCATTTACCCATCGGATCCGCTACTCCTGATTGAAACTGTTCTCTGCTATTTTACTCCTCTCCCAAAATGCGAATCCGCACACTACTCTCGCCGGAATCATCTAAATCGACTTCTAAAACCTCGCCACTCAAGGCATCTAGGGTGCCCAGCATCGACCGTAGATAGGGATTGCTCGCCCCCGTATCCACATAAAGGCGATCGGCTAATTTTCCTAGGCGCTTCCAGGTGGTAAAGAGTTTCACCACACATTGCTCCATTTGGGTGGCCTGTTTCACCAGATCAGCGGCGGTACCCAGACAATCCAAACGTAGGGCTTCTTCGAGGGCCATTTCTAGGTCAATGTTCGCCTTGCGGAGGGTCTGCACCTGGGCGGCGGCATCGATATATTTTGCTAGACTTTTCGCCTCCCGGGTCATGGCTTTGACGGTGTCGGTGTTGGGGGCTTCGCGGATTTCCTCTTGGATTGCCGTGACATGGGCTTCTGGCAATTTCTCTAATTCCTTCACCAGGGGCGAAAGAAACCGACTGGGGAGCGCACCGCTGGCGGCCTGTTCTTTCACTTCATCGGGGAGCAGCTCCGAGCTCATACTCGTCCATTCGTCGGCCAGTTGTTTTACTTCCCGTCTGGTGATGCGATCGCCTTTTTGGGCGGCATCGGCAACGAGTTTTTGAATTTCTGGGGCTGATTTTGCCGTTTCGACAAAGGCATTTTTACTGAAATTGTTAATGCTGTTGGGGTCGAGTTGTCCTTCGGCGAGGAGGGTATCGGCACTGTTGGCCAGTTCAATGAGGCCGTAGGCTTGACTTTTGCTAATCTCTCGCTGTTTGAGCCAGTTTAAAAAGCCTGTCCCGCGCCCGTCGCCGCCACGTTTTTCTCGATCCCGCACGGCCCGCATAATCCGGCCCCGCCAAATGTCTGTTTGCAGATCAAAGCGATCGCAAATTTGCCAGACCCGCTCAATCTGGGTATCAAATTCCGCATCGTGGAGTTGGTCATCCTCAGGATCCGGCAGCTCCAAGTTAAAATCAACGTCCGTATTCAAAGCGGCGGCCAGGTCAGCGGCAGAAACGTCGGTCAGGGTGGTCATAGGGGCGATCGCCTTCAGAAACGACATAGAAGTAAAACTATAGCTCTCGCTAAGCCCCACTGATTTTAGTGGGAATTCTCTCCCCCGACAAGGCGCATCCCCAGGGGAACAAAGACCATGATTTAGGGTGGAATACGTTAATCTAGTCCTGAGAAAAGAGCCAACATTTGCGCCCATTGGGTACGCGAAACAACTGTTATGAGTCAATCTGTGTTTACTCCCAACTCCATTCTGTCCCCCACTGCGAAGGTCAATACTCCTGAGGGAAATGGCTGGCAGGATTTTTTTCAGGAAACGGTGGCCCTCACCCAACGGCTGGTGATTCAATTACAGCGACGCCCAACGACCCTAATCGCTGGCATTATCCAACCGTTTATGTGGCTGATTTTATTCGGTGCCCTATTTTATAAAGCGCCCCAAGGACTGTTTGGGAATGATATTAACTATGCCCAATTCCTCGCCCCAGGGATTATTGTGTTTACGGCCTTTTCCGGGGCATTGAATGCAGGTTTACCGGTGATGTTTGACCGGGAATTTGGCTTTTTAAATCGACTGCTAGTGGCTCCTTTAGCGACGCGCTACTCCATCGTGGCGGCCTCAACGATTTACATTATGGGTCTGACCTTGATTCAAACGGCGGTGATTGTCGGGGCCAGTGCTTTCTTGGGGGCGGGTTTACCCAGTGCCTTGGGTCTCGGGGCGATCGCCTTGGTGGTGTTCTTGATTGTGTTGGCGGTAACGGCCCTCAGTTTAGGTTTGGCTTTTGCGCTGCCGGGACATATTGAACTGATTGCGGTAATTTTTGTGGTGAATTTACCCCTGCTGTTTGCCAGTACCGCTTTAGCGCCCTTAGATTTCATGGCGAACTGGTTACAGATTGTCGCGAGCTTAAACCCCTTGACCTATGCCATTGAGCCGATTCGCTATCTCTATATGCACAGTGATTGGACATGGCAGAGTGTGGTTTTTAGTGCACCTTGGGGAGATTTAAACTTTGGGGCAGTGCTTGGAATTTTGACGGTTTTTGGGGCGATCGCCTTGGCAACCATCCAACCGCTCCTTAAACGTCGTTTGGGCTAATTTTTACAAAAATTCCACTAAAAAAGGAACGGATCGCCGTTCCCAAATATTTTTAAAACTTTTACTTGACCAGGGAGAACCTAAGCCAGTTGATCCTTGGTCTTTTTACGTTTCGTCCAGCGGTAGACAATGAAACCACAGAGACCGAGGGCCAGGAAAATCATGATCGGACTGTGAAGAATCATCGACACAATAATCGTTAAACCAGACAAAATCGCCGCCACAATGAACGTTGCAAAACCTGTGGCGGTGCGGGTCAAATCCCCTAAAAACGGAATGATATCCAGCACAACACCGAGGGGTTCGACGACTAAATTTAAGCCAATCCACATTAATAAAAAGCCCCCGAACCGTAGGCCCCAGGTGATCAGCTTATGTCGGTTTGCTAAGTTGGCGATCGCCTGGTCACGGGTACCGGGAAAGAGTCGATAAAACGTCACATTTTTTGGGCCTTGGTAGGGCGTGAGCTGGTTGCCGTTGCCCAAGTCCCCAAACACCGTTGCTTGAATATTTTTATTTAGGGCTTGATAACTGAGCCGCAGATCGCCAATTTCTGGACTGCCGAGGCTACCTGTCCCAAAAAATAAGTAACTGCCGTTGAGTTTGTTTTTTGATTCTGCTGGGATCTGGGCTGCCGTTAAATTAACGGGCTGGTTGATGGGAAACGTTAGCTGATTGACATCCAGTTGATAGTCCCCCACTTGGGCTTGGGAAACCCGCAGGTCTTGGCTCTCGATGCTTTTTTCGGGGTTGTAATGGCCGGTTGGATTCTTAAACCGTGAGGAATCATCCGGATTTTCAGCCCATTCTTTGGCGTAAGTATAGGTCGTTGTTTTCGTTTCTGAACCCCCTGCATTTTTCTTGGTGGTGGTGCGGCTATTCTCTTCCCAGGCATACATTTCTGTTTTGCGCCTGAGGGCAATGTATTCACCGGGTTCTAAGTAGGGGCGATCGCCGAGGGTTTCTGGGCTGCTGAGGTTGCCTGTGATCGACACAAAACTATTGGCCTTTACCGTAGCAGTGCCGGTGGCGGGAATTTCTGTGGCCGTGGCCGCAATTTTCGAGAGGTCTACCCGGCCTTCATTCCAGTAGAGCACCCCAAAGGACGCTAAAAAGAGAACGATACCCAGGAAAATCCCCACAATGGAATTGCCGAGGCGCTGAAAATACCCCGTTGTTTTTTGTTCAACAAATTGGTCACTCATTGGCTTTGGAACCGTACAAAACATTTCCCTTCGATCCACTTCAACCGAGGGAAAACTTCCGTTTGATCGGTGAATCGAAGGTGCCTTTAGGATATAACTTGGCCCCCGATTTTTTGGACTTTGTGACGCTTCTCAATCATCCTTAACGTTTTTCTTCACTGCCTCGTGAAATTTTTGCTTTTCGTGAATAAATAGACGGCATCTCAGTAGCTTGATCTGGGCGATCGCATAGGATAGGATTTAGCTTTTGCGGAACCTCCCTCGGCTCTTGGGGATTGGTGGCAGGTTCAAAAAAATTGTCTAAGCGAGGATAAACACAACATGGAAGACAAACATATGCTGATGATTCCCGGCCCGACCCCTGTGCCGGAGCAGGTTTTGCTAGCAATGGCCAAACACCCTATCGGTCACCGGAGCGCCCAGTTTAGCGAAATCATGGCCGAGGTCACGGCACAACTCAAATGGCTCTTCCAAACCAAAAACGATGTGTATTGCCTCGCCGCCAGCGGTACCGGCGCCATGGAAGCGGGTTTGATCAACTTCATCAATGCGGGCGATAAAGTCCTCGTCGGCGATAACGGCAAGTTTGGTGAACGTTGGGCGATCGTCTGTGAAACCTACGGTATGGACGTCGAAAAGGTGCAAGCCCCCTGGGGTGAAGCCCTCGATCCTGAAGTTTTCCGCGCCAAGCTCGAAGCCGACACTGCCAAAGAAATTAAAGCCGTCGTCGTCACCCACTCAGAAACTTCTACCGGTGTCCTCAACGACCTCGAAACCATCAGCCGCTACGTCAAAGCCCACGGTGCATTAATGATTGTGGATGCCGTTACCAGTTTAGGCGCTTGCAATGTTCCCACTGATGAATGGGGCCTCGATGTGGTCGCCTCTGGTTCCCAGAAAGGCTTTATGATTCCGCCGGGTTTGGGCTTTGTTTCCGTCAGTGATAAAGCTTGGGCTGCCTACGAAACTGCAAAAATTCCCCGCTTCTACTTTGATCTCAAGGCCGCGAAGAAAAATTTAGCGAAAAATACCACCCCCTTTACACCGCCTGTGAATCTAATTTTCGCCCTCCAGGCGGCCCTAGGGATGATGCAACGGGAAGGCTTAGAGAATATTTTTGCTCGCCACCAACGCTTAACCGATGCCACTCGCGCGGCAGTAAAAGCTTTAGGTTTAAAGACTTTCGCCCCCGATGGCAATGCCAGTACAGCGGTGACCGCCGTTGACCCCGCGCCTCTCGGTGCCGAGGATATCCGCAAGGCGATGCGCACAAACTTTGATATCGCCCTCGCTGGCGGCCAGGATGATTACAAAGGGAAAATTTTCCGGATTGGTCACCTAGGCTTTGTCCATGACCGGGATATCATTACGGCGATCGCCGCCCTCGAAGCAACCCTCCAGGGCTTAGGCCACGGTGATTTTGAGGCAGGCGCTGGCGTGAAAGCAGCAGCAACAGTTTTCCAAAACGCTTAAAACATTTGGCTTTCTAAAATTAACTGCAAATTTTCATTTTTCGCCTCTGGTCTACGGTGCTGGGGGCGAATTTTTTTATGGGCTAAATCTTAAATCTGGTTTTGTGAACTTGGGCGCGGCAGTCCCTATCCCTCTTTAGGGTAGGGAAGGATAGCGCGGCTACTGAAGAGAAACGGAAGTAGCCAACCAGTGTGGAAATAATATGCTATAACAGTAGCCACATTGATCACTTAAAAAGAATCAATGCAGCTCAGGTTAATTGAGCCTGGGCAAGGGGTCAGGAACTGGCCTCTTTAGACGCAGAGCTGCCAAGCTCTACCGATTGCGGAAGCATGAGGCAACTAGGAGCGATGAAGCGTCGGAAACTCCATGTCTCTTAGGCTGGAGTAGTTCATGAGGCGATGAACAGCTTCTCCAAAAATGAAGAGCCAAAAATTTTGGCCCATTATGATTTTTCTGCCTTCTCAACCATCGTTGATGTGGGTGGGGGCTACGGGGAGTTGCTCGGCAGCATTTTGGCCAAATACCCCCAGTTGCAGGGCATTTTGTTCGATGAAGATTATGTGGTGGACAATGCCGCACCGACGTTAAACCGCCACGGAGTCGGCGATCGCTGTCAACGGATTGGCGGCAGTTTCTTTCGAACGGTTCCGGCTGGGGGCGATGCCTATTTACTCAAACATATTATTCACGATTGGGGCGATGAGCCGGCGATCGCCATTTTGAAAAATTGTCGAGCAGTGCTACCAGATGACGGCAAAATCTTGATCTGTGAAGCGGTGGTACCAGAGGGTAATGAACCCAGCGGTGCAAAGATGCTCGACATCAATATGCTGGTGATGTGCCCCGGTGGCAAAGAGCGCACTGCGATGGAATTTGAAACCCTGTTGGCGGCGGCGGACTTAAAACTGACGCGCATTGTCAGAACCGCCGAGGAAATTTGTGTCATTGAAGCCTGCAAAGCCTAGAAAATACATTTACCCAATAGGGGATTGGCAGGGCAAATTTTTACAAAAATCAAAAAAAATCCCCTCAATACGGGGGATTCTTTAAATTGCCATCATTTACGTTGGATTACTTTAGCGTTTGACCTGATTAAACGAGATTGATGTCGGGGTAATAGGTCAAAATATCGTCGGTGCTGAGGGTGTCACCAATCGCTTGGGGCGTCCATAAAACTTCGAGGGCCAAAAGGCGATCGCCACCGAGGGCACCAATTTGCCGGATTGCCTGTTCGAGGGATTGGGAATCAGTCACTTTCGGTAACTCAACTTTGCCCATGGCCCCAGCGATAATCGTCACCATGATGTATTCGTTCGGTGTGCCGTCGCTTTTTACCAAATCAACACCGGCGCTCTTCCCTGCCACATCCCGTTCGTTGTCAACGTTGCTGAGGGTTTCGGCGGTAAATTTACTCCGTTCGTTCAAAGCCAATTGATTAAACTTGGTTTCGGCAGCATCAACCCCAGCCTCGAGGGATTCGCTCGCGCCATAGACCCAATATTCTGGGTGACGCAGCAGGGCAAGGGTGGATTCCTGTAGAACCTTGGCGCGTCCGGCAGGGGTTCCGGTATCAGCGGTGCTCGCGAGGCGGTTTAGATCCTGCTGGAGATCCCGGGCTTGGGCCAATAGACCCACCTGTACCTTCGCCACAGAAATTTTGCTACTAGGGGCAGAGTAACCGAGACTGTCGCCCTCATTCATGCCACCCCCCATCACATTCTGGAAGGTGCGGACGAGGAATCCAGCGATCGCCAACATCATGAAAAGACCAAAGATGCCGCTAAAACCACCGAATCCGAAGAAGGGCAACAGGAAGGGGAACCCAAATCCGCCCCCGAATCCGTAGCCATAGCCACCGCCAACGGGAGCGCGACGCGCTGGGCCTGGGGAGAAACTGCGACTAGGAGCACTGCGGAAGGAACCGCCACCAATGCGTCCCCCACTGCGGGCCGCCCAAGCGTTATCCGCCGGGGTAAAGATCAGGGTAAAGGCCAAGACAATGGCGATCGCCCCATAAAAAAACCGTTTAATCATGATTGAGTTGTTAAATGTGCTGCGTAAAAATCCTGGGATCTATTCTATCAAGCCCCAGAATTCCGAGCATTGGCGGTTTTTCCCCTAATCAAACCAACCGATTTCCTCATCGGGGATGCTGGAGGGGGGCTGCGCCGGAAATTGCAGATTCGCTTGGTAGCTGGCAATGCGGGCAAGCACAAGGGCGCGGTCTTCTTCGACGGTGCGTTCTATGGCGGCTTCTTTTTCCGTCTGTTGGGCTTCGAGGCTTTGGATTTGACCGTACAACTTTTCGACGAGGCCCCGTTGTTCGTCTAATGCTTGTTCAAGTTTCGCTTTTTCAGAAGAATCCGCTTTGAGGGTCTTAATCGTTTTCTCGGCGTTGGCGATCGCCTGTTGTTGAACCGCAATTTTTTCTTCGAGGGCTTTTACCTCACTCGCCAAGGTTTCCTTCTCCGTAAGCAGCGTTTGATCAACATGATCAACAGGGGCGGCCGTTACCGTTTCCTGTTGGGCATACAGGGTTTCAATGTGGGCCAGAAGTTGCGCCTTCGTCATCCGAGAAAGGGCCGTTGTCGAAGGTTTCTCCGGTGAGTTATCTGCCGTTTCGGGAGCAGAAGCCTTGGTTTTATCCTGCTTTGCTTCCTGCCGTAATAAATCCGATAAATTTTGTTTACTGCTAGCCATAACCGTTAAATCCAATCTCGTTGCAATTCATCCGCGACACGACGATAATCCGTTTCCGCATCCTTAGCCTTTTTACCACGCATTTGGGTCATGGGAACGCCGGCGAGAACAGCTTGCTCGTGGGCTTTATAACTACGCACAAAGGCATGACACACCGGAATCCCCAGCTCAATCAAGGTATTTTGGGCATCGATGCTCTCCCGGAGACTGCGACTATCGACTTTTGTCAGGAGTACCCGGTGATGAATCTCAATGGGGTTAATGGCCGTTTGCACCGTTTCAATTAATGCACTCAAGTCCATTGGGGCCGGTGGCGTCGGCAAAACCACATAATCCGCAATGCGGAGTACGGTTTTGAGGGCCTGCGATCGCAAAGCTGGGGGCGTATCCACCACAATCAGGTCATAACCTTTAATCTGTCGGAGGTTTTGGAGTAAATCTGGTTGATGCTCTCTGCTTACATCTAGCTGCCATTCATCGGGGTTACGGTCTACCCACCAAGAGGCTGATCCTTGGGGATCACTATCCACCAAAAGAACCTGCTGTGTTTCTGCAAAAATGGCCGCAAGATTGACGGCGGTAGTGGTTTTACCAACGCCCCCTTTACCATTCACAACTGCTAAAATCCGCTGGGATGCCACGATAGATTCGTTTTTTGCTTATTAGCCTTGATTTATGGTGAGCCATTATAGCGGCTCTGTTCCCACTCCCTAGTAAATGCAAAGTTTCTTGAGAGAGAAGTTATCTTTTCTCACAGTAATTGGATCCTTCAAAACGCTATGCTCAGACTCATCACTCGTTCCTAGACAGGATGCCACTATACTACTGGAGCGATCGCCTCTCTATTTTGATATTCCTATGTCTACTCCCTCCGTTACCCCTGTAGAATCTACCATCTTAGTAAAAACCCCTGAACTGTTGGCTCCGGCGGGAAATTGGGACTGTGCGATCGCCGCCGTGGAGAATGGGGCAGATGCGATTTATTTTGGGCTGGATCAGTTCAATGCAAGGATGCGATCGCAGAATTTTACCGAGGCGGATTTACCGGAGTTGATGGCCTATTTGCATCGGCGCGGCGTGAAGGGTTATGTGACGCTGAATACGTTGATTTTTACCTCGGAATTGGCGGCGGTTGAACAATATTTGCGGTCGATGATTGCGGCGGGGGTCGATGCGGCGATCGTGCAGGATGTGGGTTTGTGTCGCCTGATTCGGCAGTTGTCGCCCGATTTTCCGATCCACGGCTCCACGCAAATGACCGTCACCAGCGCGGCGGGGGTCGAGTTTGCGCAAAATTTGGGCTGTAATTTGGTGGTGTTGGCGCGGGAATGTGCCATCAAGGAAATCGAAAAAATTCAGCAGGAATTGGGTCAGCAAAACCTGTCGATGCCGCTGGAAGTGTTTGTGCATGGGGCGTTGTGCGTCGCCTATTCGGGGCAATGTCTGACCAGTGAATCCCTCGGCGGACGGTCGGCCAATCGCGGGGAATGCGCCCAAGCCTGTCGGATGCCTTACGAGATGATTGTTGATGGCAAACCCTTCGATTTAGGGGACAGACATTATTTATTAAGTCCCCAAGATTTGGCAGGATTACCTGTGTTGCCGGACTTGATCAAAGCGGGAGTAGTTTCTCTCAAAATTGAAGGGCGTTTAAAACAGCCGGAATATGTGGCAAGTGTCACCCAAATTTATCGCCAAGCCATTGATAAAGCAGTCACCAATCTATCAGCAGAATATGAAGTTTCTGAGCGGGAAACATATCAATTAGAAATGGCATTTTCGCGGGGCTTATATACAGGTTGGCTCGATGGCATTGATAATCAAAGTCTGGTTCATGCTCGATTTGGTAAAAAGCGCGGCGTGTATCTAGGCGAAATTAAACAGGTGCGTGATGGTCGGGATAAACAAGTGGTTTTACGCTTAGAAGCGCCCTTAAAAGCGGGGGATGGCGTGGTTTTTGACTATGGAAAACCAGCGGAACGGGAGGAAGGTGGACGAGTCTACGCAGTGGAAACCCACGGGAAAGATACCCTTGTGACCTTTGGACGGCGGGATGTGGATTTGCGGCGGGTGCGGGTTGGCGATCGCCTCTGGAAAACGAATGATCCGGAACTGGATAAAAAATTACGGCAAACCTTTACTGGTGAAAAAATTCAATTTCAACGCCCGATTACTTTAGAAATTCATGGGGAAATTGGCGGAAATTTGACGGTGATCGCCCGTGATGAACAGGGTAATATTGTCCAGGTCGCATCAGAAATCAGCCTCGACGCAGCAATCAAGAAACCCCTAACGACGGAACGTTTAACAGAACAATTTGGGCGCTTAGGAAATACTCCTTTTTACCTCCAGCATTTAGAAAATAACCTGGTTGGTGAGGCCATTCTTCCCGTGAGTGAACTAAATCGAATGCGGCGGGAAATGGTCAGTCAATTAGAAACTTTGCGCGCTCAACCGAAGCGTTGGCAACTGAATCGTAGCGCATCCTATCAAAGTCTTTTACCCTGTTTAGAAAAATCGGCGAGTAACTCAGCAAAAATTATTGTTTTAGTGCGTAATTTGCTGCAACTTAAGGCTATCTTAGATACAAATATCCAGACCATTTATTGTGAGTTTGAAAATCCGATCAACTACCGTGAAGCGGTTAAACTGGCGAAAGAAACAGAACATCAACCAGAAATTTGGGTAGCACCGCCCAGAATCACTAAGCCCAAGGAACAGTACATTCTCAATCAAGTGCTGTCTAGTCAAGCAGATGGCTATTTAATCCGCAATTACGATCACCTCAAATTCTTTAAAAATGAACGGATTACCGCTGATTTTTCTTTAAATATTTCTAATCCAATCACTGCCAATTATTTTAAAAAAACCTTTCCCCTAGAACGTCTTACGGCCTCCTACGATCTGAATATTCATCAGTTAGAATCGCTCCTGAAAAATACACCGCCCCACTGGTTTGAAATTACGATCCACCAACATATGCCGATGTTTCACATGGAGCACTGTGTTTTTTGTGCATTTCTCTCCGATGGCACTGACTTTACAAATTGTGGTCGTCCCTGTGAAAGCCATGAAGTAAAATTAGGCGATCGCACTGGTATCGAGCATGTTTTAGTTGCCGATGCAGGCTGCCGGAATACGGTTTTTAATGGCACCGCCCAGACTGGCGCAGAGTATATGCAGCATTTTATGAATTTGGGAGTGCGGCACTTCCGTGTTGAATTTGTGCACGAATCCCCCCAGGAAATTACAAAGACCATTGCCCTTTATCAACAGCTCATTACGGGAAAAATTTCTGGAGCACAGCTCTGGAAAACCCTCAAGCTCCAAAATCAATTGGGGGTGACCCGTGGTTCGCTAGAATAAAAAGGCGATCGCCCTGTTTCAGCCAATCGGAACTGTCACATATCCCTGGCAATAATGGGCTGCACCAAAATTATGGGTTGTTAAACGGACTTGCCGTAGTCACCTCCCCCAATGCGCCACAACTGTTCTGCTTAAAATCACATCAACGTTTCAGATAAAATTCTATGACTTTACCCTTCGATGCGGCCCCCACCGAAGCACGGGTTAAACAATTTTGGCAACTCACCGCCAGTTTCGGCATGGAGCGTAATGCCTACCATAATTACCTCAATGAAATCGTCAGCGATCGCTATGCTCTGATCAGTGGACTGCAGATTTTGCGGGATGAATTACAGTTTGTCGCCTCAGATTCAACGGATATCAAGGCCTGTGGGGCGGATATGAGTTTGCCCAGTGTGGTAACGACCCTCGCCTATACCAATTGTGGCGATCGCATCCACCAGGGGGAAGCCACAAAGCGATATCGAGATGTGGTGGCGTCCCGTTTTGCGACCCTCTCAGAAATCGGCGAATTAAAATTAGAGGCTTTCTTTCCGGCGGGTGGCGGCACCGATGACGGTGAAACTTTGGCCCATGTCACCGTGGCTCACGAGCTAGACGAATCTCTAAAGCGGCGCGTTTACGAAGGCAATCCCCAATCCATTTCCCTGGTGGCCATTGATCTCAAAACCCATGTGGGACGGCTGCGTCAGGATGGCAAGCAGGTATATGGAAAAACCCGTGAATCACCGTGGCGCGAACCTCGCAACGCCTGTGGCGCAATTGTCGGCACTCTAAAAAATTACAATGCCCATAATCCGATCCATCGACGTATTCGCAATGATTTAGGGGAAGAAAATTTTCACTTTTTAGCCCACAATGCAGTCCTGACGGATACCAAAAAAATTGACATTACGATGGCGGTGGCAGCCAATATTGTGGCCATTCGCGGCATTCGCAATACAGCCATGGCGATCGCCCAGGAATTAGACGAACGGGGTTTAGCTCACCTCACCGCTAGCACCACAGTCAATCGCCCTTCCCGCGACGATTTGGTGATTTATCTCGCCCGGGCCACGGTCTTTAACGGCAGCATCAAGATCCAAAGCCTAGGTACTGATGCCCGCTTATATGGTGGCAAAATCGTTGAATATGCTGGGGAAAAACGCCTCCAATTGCGTTACACAGACTGGAATTTAAATAATCTCCCCATCGAAGAAATTCCCTATCAAGTCCGCTCATCGGGATTGTGAACGTCAAAGGCGATCGCCTCTAAAACTGCCAATGATGGCTGATTATTTTTATACACAATTGGTTAGAATCGCATCCCGTAAACCTTCTAGGGTATAGACCTCGGCTTCGAGATCAACCCGTTGGAAAAGGTCTAAACAAGTCTGGGAAGTTTGGGGGCCAATGGAGGCAATTTTCAGCGGTTTTAACAGTGCTAAATCTCCCCCCTGCCGCTGGATTAGCTGCCAAAAGTTGCGCACTGTTTTAGAGCTCGCAAAGGTTACTAGATCAATGGTTTGTGCTTCGAGGGCTTGCCACACCGCCGCTGGAATTTGTCGCGGACACCCCGATTCGTAGGCAGGCACTTCAATCACCTGAGCGCCTTGTTGGGCGAGCTCTTGCACCAGGATTTTTCGCCCTCCTGTTTCGACCCGGGGAAAAAGAATTTTTTGATTTTGCAGAGAATCTGGAAAGTTTTCTACTAAAGAATCCGCAATAAAATCGGGGGGAATATAGTCCGCTTTTAGGCCGTGCTGGCGCAAGAATTTTTCTGTTTTTTTGCCGACGACGGCAATTTTGAGCTTACCTAAGGCCCGCACATCTTTGCCCAAGGTTTCGAGTCGCTGGAAAAAATATTCAACGCCATTGGCCGAGGTGAGGATCAGCCAGTCAAAGGTTTCTAGGGTGGCGATCGCCTGGTCGAGGGGTTCCCAGGTGGAGGGTTCACGGATCTCTAAAGCGGGCATTTCCAAGACCTTTGCGCCGGTTTCTGCCAAAAGTTCGGTAAATTCACTTGATTGCGACGCGGCACGGGTAATGAGAATTGTTTTGCCACCCAATGGAGCCCGATCCATGTAATCCTCCCGGAGACTAACCACCTGACCCACAATGATCACACAGGGAGAAAGTTTTTGAACCGTCGCCGTTTGCTTCGTAATGCTCTGTAACGTTCCCGTCCAGACCTGCTGCTCTGGTAATCCCGCCGCTTGGATAATGGCAATGGAAAAATCAGGCGATCGCCCCGCTTTGACTAACCGCTGGCAAATTTCCCCTAAATTGCGTCCCCCCATCAAAAACACCAGGGTTTCCAAATGGGCCAGAGCAGACCAATCAAACGCGTCTAGATCATGGGCTGTCCCCACAAAAAAGCCGCGACTCAAGTCTTTATGGGTGAGGGGAATACCTGCTAGTAACGGTGCCACCAAAGCCGATGAAATGCCAGGAATCACCTCAAAATCACAGCCTGCCTCTTTCAGTGCCAGAATCTCCGGGTGCGATCGCCCAAAAATATACGGATCTCCACCCTTGAGGCGCACCACCCGTTTCTCCGACTGCCCATATTCGACCAGATACCGATTAATTTCCCCCTGGGGCGTACTCTTTTCTCCACCCCGCTTGCCGACAAATAACCGCAAACAATCCTGGGGCAGTAGATCCAACAGTTCCTGGGAACCTAGCGCGTCATAAATCACCACCTCCGCTTGTTGGAGGATTTTCCAACCCCGTACCGTCAAATAGTCTTTTGTCCCTAAACCGGCTCCCAGCAAAAATACCTTACCCATGTGCGATCGCCCTAAACCACCGTCAAACCTTGCGTTAAAATTAGATGCTAAGACAAAATCAGACAAAAACACCCCGCAACCGTAACGCCAACACGTTACCCAACGCATTAATAAAGATCTATGAACTCACCGATTCAGGCTGTACAAGCACCCTACAGAGGTGGCGGCTCCACCTACAGGACGCCACCGCCAGATCTCCCTTCCCTGCTTTTAAAAGAGCGGATCGTTTACCTCGGTCTGCCCCTCGTTTCCCCCGATGAGTATAAAGATCAAATTGGCGTAGATGTCACCGAACTGATCATTGCCCAACTGCTATTTTTGCAGTTCGATGATCCCGATAAACCCATTTACATGTACATCAACTCCACCGGCACCTCTTGGTACGGTGGCGACTCCATTGGGTTTGAAACAGAAGCCTTCGCCATCTGCGATACCCTCAACTACATCACGCCGCCGGTGCATACCATTTGCCTCGGTCAAGCAATGGGGACAGCGGCCATGATTCTTGCTGCTGGCACCAAGGGCTGCCGCGCGAGCCTGCCCCACTCGACGATTATTCTCCACCAAGCGCGCCAAGGGGCCCAGGGCCAAGCCTCCGATATTCAAATTCGGGCGAAGGAAGTGATCGAAAACAAACGGACAATCCTGCAAATGATGTCCAAATACACAGGTCAGCCCCTCGAAAAACTCGAAAAGGACACTGACCGGATGTTTTACATGACACCCCAGCAGGCTCTCGAATACGGCATTATCGATAAAGTGCTCGAAAGTTCGAAGGATTTGCCGTCCCCCGTACCGGCGCTGTAGCTCCTGTGATTGCTTAAAATCACCTCATTTTTTCCCGTTGTTCAGATCAAGGTAAACAAAATCCATGCCCATCGGTGTACCCAAAGTTCCCTATCAAATGCCCGGTCAGCCCTATTCTGACTGGATCAATATCTATGACCGTTTGTACCGTGAACGGATCATTTTCCTCGGTCGGGGTGTCAATGATGCTTTGGCAAACCAGATTATTGCCATCATGCTTTACCTCGATTCTGAAGATCCTGGCAAGCCGATCTATCTCTACATCAACTCCCCTGGTGGTTCAGTGACAGCGGGTCTTGCGATTTACGACACGATGAAACACATCAAGTCGGAAGTGGTAACCATTTGTGTGGGTTTAGCGGCATCTATGGGGGCGTTTTTGCTGTCTGCGGGCACCAAAGGTAAACGTCTGGCCCTGCCCCACTCCCGGATTATGATTCACCAACCCCTCGGTGGGATCCAAGGCCGTCGTCAAGCGACAGATATTGACATTGAAGCCAAGGAAATTATCCGCATTAAGCATCAACTCAATGAATTGATGGCCGCCCATACGGGTCAATCCATCGAAAAAATCGAGAAGGATACGGATCGGGATTACTTTATGTCAGCCCAGGAAGCGTTGGAATATGGCCTGATTGATAAGGTAATTGAAGAACGCCCTTAATATTTGTCTGATTTTTCAGCCTCAAATTTGTTGAAGCATTCTTTCTCACGAAAGGGTGCTTTTTTCTGATTGAAAAATCTCTGAATTTCTATTGTTGGGTAATGAGATTCAGAGCTTGCTCAAGGAGATCCGAGGCTGTGTTGTCGAGCCAGTGGATATCTGGGTTAGCGCGGAACCAGGTGCGTTGGCGTTTGGCAAATTGGCGGGTGTGGAGAACGGTATTGGCGATCGCCTCCTCTAATGTCCCTTGACCCTGGACATATTCCCGAAATTCTGCATAACCGAGGGTGTTCAGGAGGGGCAAATCCCAACCGTATTTTTTGCCGAGATGTTCAACTTCGGTGACGAAACCCTGGTCAACCATCTGCTGGGTGCGTTGTTGAATCCGCTGATCGAGGTGGTCGGGATTGCAATCGAGACCAATTTCAAGAATGGGATAACTGGGTGGATTTTCTCCCTGTTGGTGACTAATCGGTTTCCCGGTGACATAGAACACCTCCAGGGCGCGGAGGGTACGTACCTGGTCATTGGGGTGAATTTTTTGGCAAGCTTCTGGGTCAAGCTGCTGGAGCAGTTGATAGCTATAGGCTTGGCCCAGGTCGGTAAATTGTTGGCGCAGCTCTGGTTGGGGCGAAACCCGGGGAATTTTTAATCCTTTGGTGATTGCTTTGATGTAAAGGCCAGTGCCGCCGACGAGTAAAACAGGCTTTTTTTCGGCGTGAAATTGGGCGATCAGTGCTTGGGTTTGGGTTTGGTATTCCGCGAGGGTCAGGGTTTCCGTCGGTTCACAAATATCAATCAGGTAATGGGGAATGCTTTGCTGCTCTGCAGGGGTTGGTTTCGCCGTACCGATGTCGAATTCTTTGTAAATTTGTCGCGAATCAGCACTGAGAATTACGGTGTCTAGTTTCTCGGCAACTTTTAGGGCTAGGCCGGATTTACCCGTCGCGGTGGCACCACAGATGACGATGATGGGGGAAGTCATAGAAAATTTAGGGGATCACCACGCCCTGGAGGAGTTGTTCGAGTTGGGCATTGAGGCGATCGCGGTTTTGGAATTTATCGATGCGCTCGACGATCGTGCCATCGTTGAACAAAATTAAAGTCGGTAAGGTTTTGAGGCGATAGGTATTGGCGAGCTTCAGGTTATCGTCGGCATTAACATCGACCAAGAGAAATTGTCCTTCCCATTCCTTTTGCAACTTCACCAAAAAGGGATGGAGCAAATGACACAAACCACACCAGGGTGCCCAAAAGTTCACCAAAACAGGTTGATTTGCTTCTAAAACAGTCTGGGTAAAATCCGCTTCGGTGATTGATAGAACCATAATTACCTGTTCTTTTCGCTCACATACTCAATATTATCTGTGGTCTCTTATCTTACCTGTATCGGTCCTGGGGATCATCTTTTTTTCCGCTACCAGGGCACTTTCGCCGTCATTACCATCAACCAGGGATGTCCCCACCAGAGCAGGGCAATGAACGCTGTAACACCGACATAGGCAGGTTTGAGGAATTCTTCTAGCTTGAGCTGTTGACGCCCCTGGAGAATCGCCAAAAAGGGAATGATCGAGGTGCGTTCTTTCACAGCGAGAAAAGTCTTGCCATAACGGGATTTCAAACGGCGATCGCCATGCCAAACCGCAAAAATATGGTGGGCCATCAAGCCAATGGAGGTGAGCAATGTAAAAGAGCTTCCAATCCAGAGGGTATGGGCCACGCACCAAATCAACTGACCAACCATCTGGGGGTGACGGGTGATGCGAATGATCCCCTTTTCGTAGAGATGCACCTGGGGTTGCTTGACCGCCGCAATTTCGAGCAAGTTAAAGGTTGAGGGATACAAAAAGAAAAAAGAAATCGCCGACAGCCACCACACCGTTGGTTTCACCCAAGCGACTCCCTGGACTCGCCACAACACCAGGCCATCATAACGGTGATTGAAAAAATAGATAATTAAACAGGTGGCAAAGGGAATACTGACTAAAGCAAACAGCACCCGGTACAGTCGAGAACCGATTTTTTGTTCGCCCCAAGGACGTAAGGCAGCCAAACCACTATGGGCGATCGCAAAACCAAGCAAAAGACCCGCCATAATCCAGTGACTTGTCGAAAACCAGCTCAAATCCGTCATAATTCCGTCGATCGAAGTATTTTGCTTAAAATTAGTACAAGCTATATTATCCATGAAAAGAGATACGATCCCCTTATTATGGTACTGTCAATCATAAAACCAGCAGTGATCCCTCTTTGTCGTCCCTTTTTGCCGAGGCTATATGTCTGACATTCCATTTACCCTGGATCAACTCCGTATCCTAAAGGCCATCTCCACCGAAGGAAGCTTTAAACGGGCAGCAGATAGTCTCTACGTCTCCCAACCTGCCGTCAGTCTCCAGGTACAAAACCTCGAAAAACAGCTCAATGTCCCCCTCTTTGACCGGGGTGGACGGCGGGCCCAACTCACCGAAGCCGGTTATCTTCTCCTCGATTACGGCGAAAAAATTATTACCCTCTGCCAAGAAACCTGCCGCGCCATTGAAGATTTACAAAATCTCCAGGGGGGCACCCTCATTGTGGGCGCTTCCCAAACCACAGGTACTTACCTCATTCCCCGGATGATTGGTTGCTTCCGGCAGAAATATCCCGATGTGGCGGTGCAACTGCAAGTCCATTCAACGCGACGCACTTCCTGGGGAGTTGCCAACGGTCAAGTGGATCTGGCGATCATTGGCGGCGAAGTCCCTTCGGAATTGCAAGATACGTTGAAAATCGTTCCCTATGCCGAAGATGAACTGTCCCTAATTTTGCCCGTGAGTCACCCCCTCGCCAAGGCAGACACCATTTATCGAGATGATTTGTACAAACTGAAATTCATCGCCCTTGATTCCCAATCGACGATCCGCAAAGTCATTGACCAAGTTTTAACGCGCTGTGATATCGATACCAAACGGCTCAAGATTGAAATGGAACTCAATTCCATTGAGGCGATTAAAAATGCCGTGCAATCGGGTCTAGGGGCTTCTTTTGTCTCCGTGACCGCCATTGAGAAAGAACTGCGGATGGGCGTGCTGCACCGGGCGCGCATTGAAGATGTGGAAGTGCGGCGGATTTTAAGCGTAATTGTTAATCCAAACCGTTATCGTTCCAAGGCAGCGGAGGCCTTTTGCCTAGAAATTTTGCCCCAATTTGCCAATCAGTTGAAAAAGTTTGACCTGAGTGAGTTGATGCCCCAGGGCCTAGAATCGGGTCAGAAATAAGGGTCGAATTGGGTCGGGTTAGTCCCGGCTCAGGTAATGGTAGGGATAACGACGGGGAGAGCCGGGTTCAGTTTCTAGCTCGAAGTTGACAATTTGCCAGCGGTCTTGGCGATCGCCTGCCTCATGGAAAACCACGGGAAGGCCGTATAGGTGAGGCACTGAAGAGGCGGCATAGTCCGTTGGGGTTATGTCTGTCCGTCCAGGGGCCGATTTAAAATCCAGGGTGCGCCGCATAAGGGTTTGGTAGCGTTGGGCGATGGTGATTTTTGTGGCCCGTAGCCCTTGGGTGTAGAGGCGGTCGAGGGCTTCATGGATCTCAAAGCGAATGCCATCGGGATGGGTATGTTGGCGGTACCATTTTTCCTCCCAGCGCTTCCATTGGCGACTGGATTGAAGGTGTACCAAGATTTCTGTTTCTGGATCTGCTTCAAAAGCACCATGGCGATCGCAGAGATAACTATCCGTCAAAGTTAAAGCTGGAATCATTTGACGACAATGGGGACAGGGAATTTCAGCACCAAAAATAGGGTAATGTAAGCTAGATTCAACCATTGCACTTGTGTCGGTATAGTCGGAATAAAAAAATTTTGCTGTGCCGTCCTCAAAGTTGTGTTCATTATATCGGAGATTTTTATTCGCTTCAGTGAGCTATGAACCCAGACCAAAGCCTCTCAAGTTATGACTATGACCTGCCGCCGGAACGCATCGCCCAAACCCCTGTCACTCCCCGTGATCGTTCCCGCCTATTAGTACTTGATTCTGTCGATAGCATTCAGCATCAACATTTTTACCACCTAGTTGATTGGCTACACCCCAATGACCTGCTGGTGATGAACAATACAAAGGTGATCCCGGCGCGGCTCCATGGCCGTAAGACAACGGGTGCTCCTGTAGAAGTCCTGCTCTTGGAAGAACGCTCAGCTCACACTTGGCTGGCTTTAGTGAAACCGGGTAAGCGTTTTACCCTAGGATCAGAAATTTTATTCACCGCTCCCCATGATTTGAGCCAAACCTTGAAAGCAACGGTGGTTGACCGGGATCCAGACACCGGGGGACGTTTACTCGAATTTCAGTTGCGCGAAAATCAAACCCTTTGGTCTGTGTTAGATGATTTTGGGGAGATCCCTTTCCCGCCCTACGTTACGGACTCTGAGGCGAAACCCGACCAGTATCAAACGATCTATGCCGATACTCCTGGGGCTGTGGCGGCACCGACTGCGGGGCTACATTTTACGCCGGAGGTACTTGCAGCATTAGAGCAAAAAGGTATTGAAAAAACCTTTGTGACGCTCCATGTGGGGGTTGGCACATTCCGTCCGGTGGAAGTAGAAGATATCACCGCCCATGATATGCACTATGAATGGATTGACGTGCCGGAGGAAACGGTGAAAAAAATCCGGGAAACGAAGGCAAAGGGTGGTCGAGTCATTGCGGTCGGGACAACGGTTGTGCGATCGCTAGAGGGAATGGCAGCAGCCTCGCCTGGGGAGTTACAGTCATTCCAGGGACAGACCAATTTATTTATCTATCCGGGTTATGAATGGCAGGTGGTGGATGGCCTGATCACGAATTTTCATTTGCCAAAATCGAGCTTACTGATGCTGGTTAGTGCGTTGATCGGCCGCGAAAGATTGCTCGACGTTTACCAGGAGGCGATCGCCCAGGAATACCGTTTCTATTCCTTTGGGGATGCGATGCTCATTTTGCCTGAGGCGAAGGTCTTTTAGGAGAATTAGGATTAGGTCTAAAGTCTCAGCTAAACGGCGTTATTCACAGTTTGTAGGGTACCGGTAGGAAAATTTTATGAGCGATTTTGCCCAGCAGCTCCTGGATCTGGCACGCCAGAGAGGAGCCGAGTTTGCGGAAGTTTATCAGGGAAGTTCCGTTTCCCACCCCGTCACCTTTGAGGCGAATCGCCTAAAACAGCTAGAAACGTCCGAGTCCATCGGTACGGCGCTGCGACTTTGGTACCAGGGGCGACCTGGGCTGGCGGTGGCCTATGGTCACGGGTCACCACAACTGTTGGTTGAAAAGGCGATCGCCCTCAGTCAGCTCCAGGAGCCAACTCCCCTAGAGGTCTGTGAACCCCGCCGCGATATCAATCCTCCCATTGGTACCGCCATGGATGTGGAAACTCTGGTGGAGAAAGGCAAAGCGGCGATCGCCCAACTGCGCGACCACTATCCCGAAATTCTCTGTAGCGGTGTTTTTGACTGTGAATCGAGCCATACGCTCCTGGTTAATTCTGAGGGCCTCTATTGCACTGCCGCCGATATTTCCCTCAGCTATGGCCTAGAAGTTGAATGGGTGCGGGGAGATGACTTTTTAGGCATTTATGATGGGGATATTACCCAGGATTCCCTCGACCCAGAGGCAACAGTGCAAAGGCTGTTGGAGCGTCTCCACTGGGCCAAGCAAAATAGTCCGGCCACCACGGGCAAAGTGCCGGTGATTTTTACCAGTAATGCCGCGCCCCTACTGTGGTCAACGGTGGCCGCCGCCCTAAATGGGAAAAATATCCTCGAAAAATCTTCTCCCTGGAGCCAAGCCCTTGGTCAACGGGTCATCTCGCCTCAGATCAGCCTCTACCAAGACCCCACCGCCAAACCTTACATTTGCCACTTTGACGACGAAGGTACGCCGACGCGATCTTTGTCCCTGGTACGTGAAGGCTTTGCCCAAGATATCTATGGCGATCGCCAAACAAGTCGGAACCTTGGGATTCGACCCACGGGCAATGGGTTTCGGGCCAGTTTGGGGCGCTATCCAACCCCAGAGCTCGCTAATTTGATTGTTGCCCCTGGCGTGGGCACACTTAACACAATTATTTCTCAATTAGATACAGCAATTGTCGTCGATCAAATCTTGGGGGGAGACGCAGACCTTTCGGGGGACTTTTCCGTCAATATTGACCTAGGCTACCAGGTGCGACAAGGACAAATCACCGGACGCATTAAGGATACGCTGGTCACAGGGAATGTTTATGAGGCCCTCAAACAGGTCATCGAAGTGGGAGGCGATCGCCGCTGGCAAGGCTCTTGCTATACCCCCTGCATTGCCCTCGAATCCTTGTCCATTGTTGCCTAAATCCTCGCCCATCGCTTTTAATGTTGTGCCTATTGGTGTTGCCTCTTTGAATTTTTGGCAATAAAAAAGGTGGGACCCCCCACCCTGTACATCCTTGAGAGAAAAACACCATCTTTAGGATACTCTTAGTTGATAAATTAAGTCAACAATATTAAAAATCTTTTTTATTAGCTGTCTGAAGCGACAAAAAAAGATGGGGAGAATGCCCCATCTCAAAATGCCTAAGTCATGGTGAAAAGTTGAAAAACCTAGCTGGCAACCAGATATTCACGAATTTGCGATCGCCGCCGTCGCAGATGATTTAGGGCTTGGCGTTCTAGCTGGCGCACCCGTTCTCGGCTGAGGTTCATGCGTTTGCCAATTTTTGCGAGGGATAGCTCTTTGCCATCGTTGAGCCCAAACCGCAGAATAATCACCTCCTGCTGTTGGGGAGTGAGATCCGCAATCAGATCCCGTAGATCCTGCTTGAGGAGTTCATAGGTAACATTATCATCGGGGGACGCATCGCTATCTTCGAGCAGATCCATCAGTTCCGTATCTTGGTTGTCGCCAACCCGGACATCAAGGGAAATGGGGTGCCGGGAAACGCGGAAATATTCGCGAATTTGGGCCGGCTCTAGTTCGAGGGCTTCGGCGATCTCCGCAATGGTTGCTGCCCGTCCCAGGTCTTGGGCCAGTTGTCGCTGGGTTTTCTTAATTTTGTTGAGCTTTTCGGTAATGTGGATCGGTAGTCGAATCGTGCGACCCTGTTGGGCGATCGCCCGGGTAATCGCCTGGCGAATCCACCAGTAAGCATAGGTGGAGAACTTATACCCTTTTGTGGGGTCAAACTTCTCGACACCCCGCTCTAAACCAAGGCTTCCTTCTTGGATCAAATCTAAAAATTCTAGGTTGCGCTTTTGATATTTCTTGGCGATCGCCACCACAAGCCGGAGATTCGCTTCAATCATCTTGCGCTTTGCCCGTTCCCCAATTTGGAGATCCCGTTGGAGTTGCTTCGGTGTTAGTTGATTAGCCTCAGCCCATTCCTCCCGGGTTGGTTCCCGGTCAAGGGATTCTTCTAGGGTTTGGCGTTTTTCCTGGAGGGCCATCAGGCGCTGCACCTGTTTCCCATAGACAATTTCTTCTTCGTGGGTTAACAAGGGCACCCGACCGATTTCCCGGAGATAGGTGCGCACCATATCCGCAGAACTTTTGCCGTTATTGGGGGCTTGTTGAAGATTTACTTTAGGCATTTATGCTTTAACTCCTTAAATCTAAAGAACGAAGAATTATATGGTGCGGCCCAGGGGGCAAATACTTTACAAAACAATCATCATGCAGGTCAGAATCTAAAACACAAAAAATTTTTCCAAGAAATATAACGGCATACCCCTTATTTTTTTTTACGCTCTATAACTTTTAATTGAGCACTCACTACTTTAGACGGGCAACAATCAGAAAAGGTTCAACGATTCACAAAAATCTCAGGGATGGAGAATTCATAGACGCTCTATACTCAATTCTCCTTGATTGACTGAGGGATTGAAAAGGGAAAAAGATGCGGGATTACCGAACTTGGGATGTCGCCAGACTCAATTTAAAACGTAGTGCCGTTGAAATACACGATTCGCTGTAATGCTGCTGGTACTTTTAGGGAAAACATCCCTTAAAAACGAAACCTCTATCATACTAGAGGGGGTGGGGAATACCCAAAAACCAAGACTTTTTACTTCTTATAGCGTATCTTTTTGCGCGAATAAAATCAAGTTCGGTGGGGTTAAGTCCACCCAGAGATAGACTTCTTTACCTGTAGCGGTGGTCTCCCTTGTGACTTTTGCTACCGTTTAAAAGATTGAAAAAGAATATTTTTTTGACCAATAAGTCCAGTTTATGCAAAAAAGAGCCCTTTGTCTGCCTTTAAGGACAATATAATCTCGGCAAAATCAGGAAAATTTAGACCGGAGATACGGAACTCAGAAATATTTTTGGGAAGTCGGGGATTTCACCTAGAAATTAGCAGTTCATAATTTTCTAGGAAATAAACGAAAGAATCTCCTTGCGGGCCGAGGAAGCCTAGGAGGCGATCGCCTCTGGAGAAGATCTATACTCTAGGGTTTCAAAATTTGTGCGGCAATGGGACGGCGTTTCGATTTTTGTAACCCGGTGCTGCGGGTTGCCTGGGTGAGGATCGACAGACAATTTTTTCAGCGTCGCCACCCCAAAAAGATCCATCGGCTTCCCTGGGGCATGGGATGATAGGTTAATCTGTTTTACGGTCTTTTGCCCCTGATTTTTCTATGGTTAGAATTAACGAAAATTACCTCAAACTGAAAGCAGGTTATCTCTTTCCCGAAATTGCCCGGCGGGTGAATGGGTTTTTAGCAGAAAACCCCAATGCGCCCATTATCAAATTAGGGATTGGTGATGTCACCGAACCCTTGCCCGCTGCCTGTCGCGAAGCGATGGCAAAGGCCATTGACGACATGGGCGATCGCGCCAACTTTAAAGGCTATGGCCCAGAACAAGGCTATGCTTGGCTCCGGGAAAAAATTGCTGCCCACGACTTCCAAGCGCGCGGTTGTGACATCGATGCCTCTGAAATTTTTGTGTCCGATGGTGCCAAATGCGATACCGGAAACATCCTTGATATCTTTGGCAAAGACAACACTATTGCTGTAACTGACCCCGTTTATCCCGTTTACGTTGATACCAACGTCATGGCAGGACACACCGGAGAAGCCGACGAATCAGGTAAGTATGGTGGCCTGACCTACATCCCCATCACCGCCGACAATGACTTTGTGGCCCAAATCCCCACAGAAAAAGTCGATCTGATCTACCTTTGTTTTCCGAATAATCCCACCGGGGCGACGGCGACAAAAGAACAGCTCCAAGCTTGGGTGGATTATGCCAAGGCCAATGGCTCGATTATTTTCTTTGACGCCGCCTATGAAGCGTTCATTACCGACGAGAGCCTACCCCACTCGATCTACGAATTAGAAGGGGCAAAAGATTGCGCCATCGAATTCCGTTCCTTCTCCAAAAATGCGGGCTTTACGGGAACCCGGTGTGCCTTTACCGTTGTGCCGAAAAACCTGACTGTCACCACGAGTAATGGCCAAGCCGTGCAACTCTGGAGCCTTTGGAATCGCCGTCAGTCCACCAAGTTTAACGGTGTTTCTTACATCGTCCAACGGGGGGCAGAGGCCGTTTATTCCGAAGCCGGTCAAGCGCAAATCAAGGCACTGATCGATTTTTACCTAGAAAATGCGGCCATTATTCGTCGAGAACTCCAGGCCGTCGGTTTTGATGTCTATGGCGGCGTGAATGCCCCCTATGTCTGGGTCAAAACCCCCGCTGGTTTATCGAGTTGGGACTTTTTTGACAAGCTCTTGATCAACTGTAATGTGGTTGGCACCCCTGGATCTGGCTTTGGGGCCGCTGGGGAAGGCTATTTCCGTATTTCTGCTTTCAATAGTCGTGAAAACGTGCTCGAAGCAATGAAACGGATCACAACGGCGTTCCAATAGGGATTGAGTAATTTCTAAACGTTGAGTTAAAAAATTTGCTGTTGATTTTCTGAGGCGCACCGGAGTGCGTCTTTTTTTATCTTCACCAAGACGCGGGAGAGTGGGGGCGCAAAATGTCGCGGACAGTCTGTTGGAGGGGCAAGTGATTCATCATAAAAGTGTGCAGTACCGGTAATTGGATCACTGAATCTGCCGAGGAAAGTCGCGTTTCTCCGAGAGCAACAATGCCATCATTAAATTCTTCGCCAAAGGGACTCAAGCTTCCCCTGGGGCCACCTACGCCCGCAATCACAGTGTAGGGAGCATCTAAATTAGGTAGAGCTTCGTAAAAGGCTGGATCCGTTAAATTGAACCCGCATTGCCCCGTCCACCAGCGAAAAGGAGGCAATTGCCACGCCCAAGCCGCTAAACGAGGCGGTTGGTTCGGGGTTCCCAACATTACCACGTGCTCTGGGTCTGGCGTGTTCGGGCAAGTAAGGGCGGCGCGCGTCAACACTCCTCCCAAAGAATGGGCCACAATACTGTATTTCTCGGTTTTGGCGATCGCCTGAATTTTTTGGCGAAGCCGTACCACAATCTGCTCAAAACTTTCTGTGGCCGCAAAATAGCCAAACTGCTCCGTCGTCCAACCATGGCGCTCTAAATATTGAGCTAACCCAAGCAGAGAAAAGGGCGTCCGGCTGAGGCCGTGAACACATAAAACTTTCATTGATTACGCTGCATCACCGCCCCTTTCAACACAAAAACCCTAGGCGGCTGGAATTGTTTTTCTGATCCGATGGTAACGTTTTTGGAGCCACTGGTACGACACCACATTCAATAAAATACCAATCCCTAAAAGTAGCGTCATCAAAACAAGCTGATACCAAGGAGCTTTAACAGTAATATCTGCGATCAAATGACCAATATTTAGTACCGAATACAACAACGTCACCAGAAAATGTAGTCGCCGAAACCCTTTACTGTTGGTAAAGGTCGTCAAAATTATCAACACCATGGGGATGGTGAAGAACAAAAACATAAACCCAAAAATTAGATCTAGATTGCCCCCAGCATGGGAGTGCTCCACGGCCTGGTCATGGAACAGAGGCATTAACCCCAGGTCTGTATGAAACAAGATTCCCAAGAGGAAAGTTGTCCAAAGAGCATTGATCTGTGTCGGGTAGCGATTCGCCATTATCTTAAGCTCCACCATGGCCACTTGCCTCAGTCATAGCATTGCCGCACCAACCTAGCCAAGAGCGCATTTACCAAACATTACGCAGGGGCTGATCTCTAAGGCCCGCACTAGATTGGGATATAACTTTACTGCTTGACCCTACGTATTTAGAGCGCGGTAGGCAGCCTGTACTTCGGTGATTGTGAATAAACTGGAGAACTTGAGATTTTGACTAGCGTAAAATTCAGATCCTCCCTGCTGCCGGTCAACGAGGGCAATGATTTCTTCGACTTGGTAGCCGGCATCCCGGAGACGTTCAACAGCTTGGGCGGCGGACTGTCCGGTGGTCACGACATCTTCAAGGACAACCACTTTAGCGCCTGGGGCGAGGGGTGGCCCTTCGATATAGGCTTGGGTGCCGTGGCCCTTGGCTTTTTTGCGAATGATCAGGGCGGGAATGGGACAATTTTCGTAGGCTGAGACAACACTGACGGCGCTAACGATTGGGTCAGCCCCTAGGGTTAAACCCGCGACAGCAGCAACATTTTGATCGAGCTGGGTGAGGATGAGACGACCAATGAGGAGAGCGCCCATTGGGGTGAGAGTGACCAATTTGCCGTTGATATAGTAGGTACTTTTTTGTCCGGAAGAGAGGGTGAAGTCGCCTTCTTTGTAAGCGTCTGTGGCGATTTGATTGAGGAGTGTTTGTTTGAGGGTGGCTTGATCAGCGGTCAGGAGGTCGGAAAGGGCAGGCATGGTTGTTATGAAGTTCAGTACAGAGAAAACTTGACCAATTGGGTTTTGTGAGCAAAGATGCTGGTAAAGGTTTGATTTATGGGTGTAATACCATGAAAAAATGGTTTCATCATTTAACCACAGTTTTTGTGGTAGGTGCGGCGGTACAGGGAATTGGCCAGGAGGCGATCGCCCAAACTTATCTAGAGGGAAGATACCCGACTTACCCAGAACATACCAATGATGTGTTTACTCGTGCCCTCTACTACGAATTGAAAGATACCTTTGCGAGCTTTAGCACGGGCCAAGTTCTGAATGAATATTTTGGTTTGGTGCCCTTTGGTTTGAATGGTGCGGGCTATCCAGAACACCGGGCGAAACGAGATATCAAAAAAATCGATATTCTCTACCGAGATATTTTGTTGCAACAGGTAGGCAGTGACCCGGTGCTCCGTACCCAGGATTTGCCGAATCCGTTTAACTCTTCCCTGCAAACGGAAGCCGCCTTCGACCATAACATGGGTTATTAGACAACATTCACCCAAACGGCGATGCTCCCAAACGGAAGGCGATCGCCTTTGGGACATTTTTTCGTAAGGTTGAATTTATAAATTGAAAAATAGAAAGTTCGCCTGAAAGTCCAGGGTGCAGGAGTTGAACCTGCCTGGGACGAATTATGAGTTCGTTGCCTAAACCGCTCGGCCAACCCTGGGAAATTTGTTGGGGTGATTTTGCCCACAGGCTATCATAGTACAATTTCTCCTTTTCCTTAACTGTTCCTCTGGTGATCGCCCATGAAGTTTCAAACGACCCTGGCTTTTACTTTCTTGCTTCTGCTTGCGATGTTTGGCGCTGGAACTGTGAGTGCTCTCTACGGCTTTACCGTCGGTTATGAAGCCCTAAAAGGCGTCAAGCAGCCCGAAGGAAATCCGAGTCAGCAACTAATTCATAGTCGTCAGCCCGACAACGGCGAAGCAGATCCCGCCGAAAACCTAGAATTTGTGTCCGAGCGATCAATCATTGTGTCTGTTTACGATCAAATCCAGGCCCAAGAAAAGGAACTCCAAAAGGCCACCGCGTCAGCGACACCTGAAAAAAATACATTTATTGACGCGGCTGAGCCCCCCGCAGAAACAGGTGATCAAAAAACCTTCCCCCTCACCACCAGTGCAGACGATATCACGTTAGAAATTGTGAGCGGCCAACTGTCTGGCAACGATTGGCTCATGGAAGTAAACCTGCAAAATAATGGCCAGGAAGCGGTGAATTTTTTGTATAACTTCCTCGAAATTAAAACCGAGACGGGACGATTGTTAAGTACCCAAATGGACGGCCTCCCCAACGAAATTCCTGCAAATCGGCAAAAATACGCTGGCACTATTCGGATTCCGGCGGTGATCCTTGATGAGACGAAAAGCCTGTCGCTCCAACTTCAGGACTATCCTGATCGGGAAATTTCCCTCGAACTTTCTCAGATTCCAGTGATACGTTAGGTAGAAATAGTACGCCTGCAAGGGTCATAGCACAATTCCATGTTATCGAGCGGTGAAATTTTAGTCCGATTATTGTCTGTGTTGTTGCTGATCGCAATTAATGCTTTTTTTGTGACCGCAGAATTCTCGATTGTCTCGGTGCGGCGATCGCGCATTAGTCAATTAATTGCGGAAGGGGATCTCCAGGCCAAGATGGTGCAAGCCCTCCAGTCTCGTTTAGAACGCCTCCTTTCGACGACCCAGTTGGGGATTACCCTCTCTAGTTTGGCCCTGGGCTGGATTGGTGAAGATACCATGGCGACGGTTATTGCTCAGTTCCTGGTGGGATTGCCCCTCCCCGACGACTGGATTCAACCCTTTGCCGTATCCATTTCGATCCCTTTTGCTTTTTTCTTAATTGCTTATTTGCAGATCGTCCTGGGGGAACTCTGCCCGAAATCTTTGGCCCTCTCCCATGCCGAAGAAATGGCCCGCTGGTTAGCACCTCCCAGTTTGGCGATCGCCCGCATTTTCAAACCTTTTATTTGGATCCTGAATCAATCTAACCGTCTCTTGTTGCGCCTTGGGGGCATTGCACCGATCCAGCAGGGCCTTTGGTATGACCGACTAACACCAGAGGAACTGCAACTGATTATCACCACTGAGCAAGAATCCATGGGGTTAGAGGCCGAGGAACGGGAACTTCTCAGTAATGTCATTGAATTTGGTGATGTGGTCGCCGAAGAAATTATGACACCCCGCACAAAAATCCATGCGATCGCCAATGGGGCCACCCTTGGAAATCTATTGCAAAAAGTCAGCCAGACCAATCACTCCGCCTATCCCGTCTATGGGGAATCCATCGATGACATTGTCGGTTTTGTGCGCTTCCGAGATTTTGCCAAGCCCCTAGCGGCCGGCGGGATGAATCTCACCACGGCCATTACCCGCTGGGTGAAGCCCATTCCTTTTGTCGCCGAGGGCACCCCAATCGCCGACCTCTTGCCGAAGATGCAGCGCACCAAGCAACCGATGGTCATGGTCGTTGACGAATTTGGCGGCACCGCCGGACTTGTCACCCTCAAGGATATTATTAATGAAATTATTGGTGATGAACTCGACAGTCATCCCAATGCGCCGCTCCATTTCAAAGCTTTAGATCGACAAACTTTCCTGGTCGATGCCCAAATTGATCTCGAAGAATTAAATGATCTCCTGAATGTCGAATTGCCCTACACCGACGATTACCAAACCCTCAGCGGCTTTTTGCTCTACCAATGGCAAAAAATCCCGGAAACGGGCGAAATATTCCAATTTGAAGACCTAAAGTTTCAAGTGATGGGCATTGATGGCCCCCGTCTTCAGCAGGTTAAGATCACCCGCGATCCTTCTGATATTGAGGCGATCGCCGAATTTGATCTCCCTCCAGAGCCAGAGAACCATCCCGACATGGAAGAAATCCTTGGCCCCGACTTTAAACCCAACGGCGAAACCGACTAGGATTCATCCTCGGACTCTTTTTTCTGCAAATCTGGAATCAGATCCGGGCGTTTGGCATCTTCCCAACCCGAAGGCCGCTTGGAATTAAAAAAGGCGATTAGACCAATGGAAACCGCCGCCACAAAGCCCACCACGTAAACGAGGGTGAAGTACAAAGGGAAGGGTTGGCCAGCGACTGCCAAGAGTAAAGAATGAGAATCGGACATAGCTGCTTGATTGTTACAATTCGTTACAAGCTTACCAAGAAATGGCTTTCTGCCTAGATCCGTCCCCGGAGCATCATCGCCATTTCGTTGGGGGTCGGCGATTTTTCTAGGGCAATTTCTTCGGTGATTCGACCTTCTTGATAAAGGTTAAACAACGATTGGTTCATGGTGACCATGCCATCAAAGTCGCCATTTTGCATCAGTTCCAACATTTTGTCGTATTGGCCCCGGACAATATAGTCCTTCATGGTTTCGGTGTTGATCAAAATATCGTGGTAGGCGGCCCGTTTGCCATCAGTGGTACGGCATAGCCCCTGGGCAATGACTGAGACCAAAGATTCGGCGATCGCCACCTTCATCGCATTTTGTTCCTCGGCGCTGTAGAGGTTGAGTATCCGTTCAATGGTTTTAATCGCATTGTTTGTGTGGAGCGTTCCCATAACCAGGTGCCCCGTTTGCGCCGCTTTGAGGGCTGTATTGACCGTTTCTTTGTCCCGCATTTCCCCAACAAGGATAATGTCTGGATCTTCCCGGAGCGCCGCTTTGAGCGCATTATCAAACTTTAGGGTATGCATCCCCACTTCCCGGTGCTTGATCAAGGATTTCCGACTTTGGTGGACAAATTCAATCGGATCTTCAATGGTGATGATGTTCTTCGGGTGAGTTTTGTTAATGTAATCCACCATCGCGGCCATGGTGGTGGACTTACCCGAACCCGTTGGCCCTGTAACAAGGACAAGGCCTTTTTCTGCATCAGAAATATTCTTAAAGATGGGTGGTAGACGCAATTGCTCCATGGTCAAGATTTTGAGCGGAATCAAACGCAAAACCAAAGAGGGGCCATTTAAGGAATCAAAAATATTAATCCGCACCCGCGCGAACTCGTATTGAGTCGCACCATCAAAATCGAGACTGTCCTTGAAGCGTTTGATCTCCGGGGGTTTCAGCACTTCATGCAACCAAGAATAAAACGTATCTTGGTCGGTCACAGGGTACTCCGTGATCACCATTTCCCCCCGATCACGATACCGGGGGACTTCCCCTACCCCAAGGTGCACATCGGAAAATCCTTCTTTGTGAGCCCTGGTGACCAATTCCTTTAGGCTGGGTTGTCCTGGCCCCCGTTGGGGAATTCGTTCGGCATTGGCTCCTAAATATTGGCGCGGTGGCGCCGGTAAAGGCGGTGGGGGCGGCATCCGTTGCAGCGGCGGTGGGGGCGGCGGAGACGCAGGACGACGTTGGGGTTGGGCCGTGGGTTGAGGACGCCGTTTTTGGGGCATCACAATTTGTGTTTCATCCGCTGGAACGTCAGCTTGAGGCCGTGCAGAGATAATTTGGGTTGCCTCGGTGGCAGGGGGGACCGGAGGACGAGAGCCCGCAGAACGGTTAGGAGGCATGGGATCACTCATAGGTATCTTTCCGCAATGGAGGGGACTGAGAAATGAGGGGACACCCTGGTGTTGTATGGGTTTAACCGGGGAATTTTGCCTAGATTTATTGGCTAACTTTCCCTATGGTAACTTGAAATCTTCGCTCCGCTAAAGGGGAAATACTGTGGGCGATCGCCTTTATGCTGACCCAAAAACCAAAGATCACGCCCTTTATCTCTAACAATTTAGCACTAACACAATCTCAAGGATTATCCAGAGAATCCAGGGATCTTTTACGACAATATTCCTGACGCTTGATCGAATACTGCCTGAGAAGAAAATAGCCCCTTTCCAACCTGGCATAAATACCCATGGCCTAATATGAATTAATGTAACGAAATCTCAGGAGCCAGGGCAGGATTTTGACGATAAAAATGTGTTCAATAGCGGCTCTTAAAAGACTTTTTATTATCTGAGTATAAATAACTATTTCTAGTGACTCAAAAGGGTTGAAAGACCTGATTAATCAATGTTTTCGCTGTTTTTTGTTAGATTTTTACCATAAAAAAATGCTTTGGAAATTAATTTATGTAAAGAGATTCTCATTTTCGTCTTTTCCCTGTTTATACTATTTACTATCGAAGGGCATCAACACCCATAAATATTGATGCTGCCATTTAAGTTTTTTGACAACTAAACATATCCCTGGGAGGGGACAGATTATGGACTACTCATCGACGCGCAGTTGGGATTCAGCTTACCTATCTGTACTATTAAAAAGCTTTTTGATCTGGAGTTTTACGCTACTGGTTTGCCTTTTGGTTGTTGGTTTTCCGGTTGTTGTTTTAATGATGACTATTGGTTCACTCATGGCCATTGTGCTCCAATCTATTTTGCCGGTTAGTGCCGTGCTCGTTGTGGCTGGTACCATTATTGGCGGCACCTTGATGGGAATTTTGGTAGCGGCGGCGATGCTAACGGCCAAAGGTGTACACCCCCAGGAAGTTACTTGGCTAACTTGGCTCCATGGAAATGCAGAGGTAGCATCGGATTCTGTTTTTGCAGCCTGTCCTTTAACCTGTGAAGTTGGCTAGAGGCGCGTTTGCATTGCACACTGCCTTGTTGATTAGAGTTTTCTAAAGTTCATAAGTGATGTAAAAAAAGATGCTTGTGTCTGCCCGGTAATTTGCCGGGTTTTTTCGTGACCGTCGAGGGAATCTGTAAAATGAGTAAGACCTTTTGGTGAGTGTTTTATGCCCTCAGTTTGTATCACCCTTGGTACCCGCCCGGAAGCGATTAAGCTCGCGCCTGTGATCCGGCAATTTCGCCAGCAGTCTGATTTTAAAACCCATGTGATTTTGACGGGGCAGCACCGGGAAATGGTGGATCAGGTGATGCAGTGGTTTGATCTGCGGGCGGATGATGACCTCGAAATTATGCAACCGGGACAAACGTTATCGGATATTACTTGCCGGAGCTTGGTGGGTTTACAAGCGATTTACCAAGAGCTATCTCCGGATATAGTCCTGGTGCAAGGGGATACGACGACAGCCTTTGCGGCGGCTTTGGCGGCTTTTTATCAGCAGATTCCGGTGGGCCATGTGGAAGCGGGTTTGCGGACGGATAATTTAATGAATCCTTTCCCAGAGGAAGCAAATCGACGGTTGATTTCTCAGATTGCCCAGTTACATTTTGCGCCGACGACCCAGGCGATCGCCAATTTGAAAAAGGCGGACATTTTAGGGGGACTCCATTGTACAGGTAATACGGTGATTGACGCTCTCTTAACCGTCGCGGCGGCTAACCCTCCTTGTGAGATTCCCGGTTTAGATTGGGAAAAACAACGGGTTATCCTGTCTACGGTGCACCGTCGGGAAAATTGGGGTGAACCGCTCCAGGACATTTTGCAAGGCTTGCTAAAAATTGTGACCACATTTCCAGATGTGGCGATTTTATTACCCATGCACCGAAATCCCACTGTCCGGGAGCCGATTCAACAGATCCTGGGCCAACATCCCCAAATTTTTCTCACAGAACCCCTAGACTATCCCCAGTTGGTCGGGGCAATGCAGCGGAGTTACCTGGTACTCACGGATTCCGGAGGGCTCCAGGAAGAGGCACCGAGCTTGGGTAAGCCAGTGTTGGTTTTGCGGGAAAATACCGAACGCCCAGAGGCGATCGCCGCCGGCACAGCCCAATTGATTGGCACTGCCCAGGATAATATTTTCCAAGCCGCTCAACTACTGCTCACAGATCAAGAAAAATATGAGCAAATGGCTAATGCCGTCAATCCCTTTGGGGACGGCACTAGCTCCGCGCAAATCCTGCAAATTGTGCGTGATTTTCTGCAAACTAGGGCAGCTTGAGATCCCGGGCCGGGGCCGAGTTTACAAAATCCCGGAGATTGACAGAACTTGGGGCTTGGATCGTGTCTTGGCCCTGAAAATCGGTGTTTTCCTGCGGGGATGTTGCCGGGTCAGGCCGAAAAGAGTCTGGGGTCGTTTGTGAGCCGAGGGTTGGTACGCTGGCGACGGTATCAGAGGGGCGATCGCCTGCCGTTTGACCACTGGGTTGACCTGCACTGAGATTAGGGTTGAGGGGCTGACTGGTAAAGTTCGGAATCCTGATATTCGCCCAATAGTTGGGATAGGGCGGCACAGAAGGCTGGTTGGTGGCGTACTGGGGAATCGCCGTCGGCATGTTGCGGAGTGCCTCGGGAGAGACCGTTTGGTAATCTTGGAGGATCTGTTCGCGGCTATCGTTTTCGGCAAAGGTGGCGGTGCTGGGTTCGTCGACCATGAAACTTGGGTCTGAGCCGCCATTTTCAAAGGTTTCATTAGCGGCTGTTTCTGCTGTCTCAGCGGGGCGATCGCCTTTATTGAGTAGACCAACTGTCACCGGTGTCAGAACTGCCCCAGCCAAGAATAAACCACCATATAAAAAATACTCTTTCTTTACCATCTTGCTCAGATATAGGCGAACTTATCTTCCTTCTAGCATATTGTTCCGCGTTTCGGTGTTGCGCAAAATTTACCGATTAATGTCCTAGGCGATCGCCGTCCTCAACCAAATTTGGGGAGAACTAGCCCAGCATGGCACAATCTAGGGCGAAGATCGATTTACAATGAAGCATCTCTCAAGTTTTTTATTCCTCTAAGACGGCCCAATGACTACCGATATACCCAATCTTCCCAGTCAGTACGATCCCCACAACACCGAGAATAAGTGGCAACAGACTTGGTTTGAACGGTCAGTGTTTCGGGCCGATCCCCAGAAAAAAGGTGATCCCTTCTGTATCGTGATTCCGCCCCCCAACGTCACGGGCAAACTCCACATGGGCCACGCCTTCAATACCTCCCTCATCGATACTGTCGTTCGTTATCACCGCATGAAGGGGGACAATGTCCTCTGTCTCCCCGGCACTGACCATGCCAGTATTGCGGTGCAAACCCTCGTCGAAAAACAAATTAAAGCCGAAGGCAAAACCCGTTACGATCTCGGTCGGGAAAAATTCCTCGAAAAAGCCTGGGAATGGAAAGCAGAATCCGGTGGGGCGATTGTGAACCAGCTCAAACGCCTGGGACTGTCCGCCGACTGGACGCGGGAACGGTTTACCCTCGATCACAATCTGTCGGAAGCGGTGAAAAAAGCCTTTATTACCCTCTACGAAGAAGGTTTAATTTATCGCGGCAACTATTTGGTGAATTGGTGTCCCGAATCCCAGTCCGCCGTCTCTGATCTGGAAGTAGAAAATAAAGAAGTAGACGGACATTTGTGGCATTTCCGTTATCCGCTGACCGATGGTAGTGGTTATGTGGAAGTGGCAACGACACGACCGGAAACGATGCTCGGTGATACCGGGGTCGCTGTGAATCCCAACGATGAACGCTACAAAGATCTAATTGGAAAAACATTAACCTTGCCGATTGTCGGGCGGGAAATTCCCGTCTTTGCCGATGACCATGTGGATCCCGAATTTGGAACGGGTTGTGTCAAGGTTACGCCCGCCCATGATCCAAACGATTTCGAGATGGGTAAACGCCACAATCTCGAATTTATTAACATCATGAACCGCGATGGGACGTTGAACGAAAATGCGGGGCCGTTTGCAGGGCAGGATCGGTTTGAGGCGCGGAAAAATCTGGTTGCGAAGTTAAAAGAAGACGGCGTACTGGTGAAAACAGAAGATTATCGCCACAGTGTCCCCCACAGCGATCGCGGTAAGGTTCCGGTGGAACCACTCCTTTCCACCCAATGGTTTGTAAAAATTGACCCGCTGGCGCAGAAAACCCTTGCCTTTTTAGATGAGGACAATCAACCGAACTATGTGCCGGAACGGTGGCGTAAGGTCTATCGGGATTGGTTAGTGAAGCTGAATGATTGGTGTATTTCGCGGCAGTTGTGGTGGGGACATCAAATTCCGGCGTGGTATGTGGTCAGTGAAACTAACGGCGAAATCCAAGACCACACCCCGTTTATCGTTGCCCATGATGAAACCGAAGCAAAACAAAAGGCGATCGCCGAATACGGAGAAAACTGCCAACTAGAACAAGACCCTGATGTTTTAGATACTTGGTTTTCCTCTGGGTTATGGCCGTTCTCCACGTTGGGCTGGCCTGAAAATACGGATGATTTCCAGAAATATTTCCCCAATAGCGTGTTAGTGACGGGGTTTGACATTATCTTTTTCTGGGTGGCGCGGATGACGATGATGTCCAGCCATTTCACGGGCAAAATTCCCTTTAAGGATGTCTACATTCACGGGCTAGTGCGGGACGAAAACGGCAAAAAAATGTCGAAATCGGCGAATAATGGCATTGATCCGCTGCTGATGTGCGATCGCTATGGCACGGATGCCCTGCGGTATACCCTGATCCGGGAAGTGGCTGGAGCCGGACAGGATATCAGTTTGCAATACGACCGCAAAACCGATGAATCCCAGTCGGTGGAAGCCTCCCGTAATTTCGCCAATAAGCTCTGGAATGCGGCGCGGTTTGTGATGATGAACCTCGATGGAAAAACCCCCACCGATTTGGATCGTCCTGCGATGGCAGATCTCGAATTAGGCGATCGCTGGATTCTCTCCCGTCTGCACCAAGTCATTGCCGACACCCACAAAAACCTCGAAGGGTATGGATTAGGAGAGGCCGCAAAAGCCCTTTACGAATTTATTTGGGGCGATTTCTGCGACTGGTATATCGAACTGGTTAAACCCCGTCTCTATGCAAAGGAAGCGCAGGATCAAGCTTCCCGTACCGTTGCCCAGCAGGTTCTGGCATGGGTTCTAGAGGATATTTTGAAACTGCTCCACCCCTTTATGCCCCATATCACCGAGGAGATTTGGCAGACCCTCACCCAGGCAAACGGTCAGAAATTCCTGGCGACAGCGCTTTTCCCCGCCGAAAATAATCAGTTAGTGGATGAAGCCCTAGAGAACGAATTTGCATTGTTGATCGAAGCTATTCGCACGATTCGCAATCTCCGCGCCGAGGCAGGGATCAAACCGGGAGCAACGGTGAACGTCATCCTCCAAAGTGAAACCGAAACGGAATTAGAAACCCTCGCCAAAGGGGAAGCCTATATTCTTAAATTAGCCAAGGTGGAAACGTTAAAATTGACCAATACTGTGGATAACACCCTCAAACAGGCGATCGCCGGGGTTGTTGGGACGATTCAGGTCTTAATTCCCCTTGAAGGCCTTGTCGATATTCCTGCACTACGGTCAAAATTAGAGAAGAATCTTGTAAAAGTGAATAAGGAGATTCAATCCCTCAGTGTTCGTTTGAATAACCCTGGCTTTGTCAACAAAGCCCCAGCAGAGGTGATCGAAGGTGCCCGGTCTGCCCTTACCGAAGCTGAAGCACAACAATCTATCTTGACGGAACGTTTACAGCGACTTCAGTAATACGTTTTCCTTACCTGTGATGCGTCACCTTGCTCAAATTCAACGTCATCCCCAATCGACTCAGCCTCAACTTGTGTTTGTGGCGCAAGAGCAACCTGACGGGAGTTGGCTAATCCATGACCAAGGCGATCGCCCCTCCATGGTTTATTCCCAAACGGAATTTGCTGTGGGGGCACTGGTTTTAATTCAACTGGATAAACAGCGACAATTGGCCAGCATCCAAGACGCGACGGACTGGCTATTGAATGTGGTGCACCATTACTTCGTACCAGGGAAAATTACCCCGGAGTTCGTCCAGCAAGAGCAAAAGAAAATAGAAACTTGGCGCCAGGAAATGACAGCCCAGAGCCAAGACTTTACCCGTCGTCAACTCGAACTAGAGGTGCGCAGGGAGCAGCTAGAAGCCCTGGAGCGTAAACTGTCTGACCCTTAATTTGTTAAGTTAACTGCTGAGCGACTTATGTCGGATTTTCTTGTCGTTGTTGCCGCCGTTCTGCGAGGGAAATGACCGTCGCTTCGCCGTTTTCTCTGGCGATCCGCACCAAAAGTCCTGTCAGCATCAGGCTCGAAATAATTGAACTACCACCATAGCTAAAGAGGGGCAACGGTAAGCCCGTCGTTGGCAAAACCCCCGTTGTTACGCCAATGTTGAGCAAAGATTGACCAATGAGAATAAAGGTGGCCCCAATGGCAATGAGTCGGTGACGGAGCACAGGCGATCGCCAAGCCACATAACTCCCCAAAGAAGCATAGGCCAACAGTAACCCCAGTAGCCCCAAGGAGCCAATCAGACCAAATTCCTCGGCGAAAATCGCGAAAATAAAGTCTGTATGTTGAATGGGGAGAAAAAATAACTTTTGCTGGGATTCCCCAAAGCCTAATCCCCAACCACCACCGGAGGATACCGCCAACAGACTTTGCACCAACTGATAACCTTCATCCCGTGCAGCTCGAAAGGGATCAAGGAAAAACGTCAATCGCTCCCGTTGATAACTATGGATACTAACGCTTACCAAGGCAGCTAATCCCCCGACACCAGCGGCTCCCCCCAGCAGTAGCCAAGGAAGACCCGCGGCCAAGGCAATAAACCAAATGGTCATGCCACAAAGGCCGGTGGTACTCAGGTTGGGTTGCTTCAAAATTGCCAATAAAATACCAGCAAACAAACTCAGCCAAACGCCCCGGTGCCAAATTTTCAACTGACGCCAACGGCTAAATACATTAGCGGCCTCTAAAACCAAAAAAGGCTTTGCAAACTCTGAAGGTTGCAGGGCAAATCCAGCAATCCCAATCCAACGGGAAGCGCCCCATTCTTCGCCACCTCGACCAAAACCGACAATCGTCAGTAGAATCAATACAAAAGAAATCATCAGACCGCCGAACGAGACCAAGCGAAGTTTCTTGAGGGGGACACGGGCGATCGCCCCAGCACAAATCAGACCGGCGATCGCCCAAACGATTTGCCGCTTGATGTAGTACCAACCATCCCCATTCTCGACGGCTGCCACCGGATAAGACGCAGAAAAAAGGGTAACCAATCCAAGCCCAAGCCAGAGCAACGTCAACCACCGCAACAACCTTGCCTCTAAGGCCCAATGCTTGACCTCAGTAAAATACGCTAAACAATGGTGTAGGAGATCTCTGTTAGCCAACACGTTTTAAAGGTAAAAAAATATTTCCCTATTATCGCAAAAGATATTCGATCCGAGGGTTACTTCTCCCGGACTTTTTTTTGCCAACTTATTGACGAATTTTTGATCTTGATTACCGTCGGTCACTTAGTTGTAAATACTTACTAAAGAGAAATGACGATTTTTTCTCCTAAGCCGTTGCTGGAATTTCAACCTCTAAACGTGCCGCTGTGACAGCGCTAAAGGCAAAGGCCATCACCAACGGTAAAGGGCAATGCCAATAATAAGTAAAAATACCGGCGACCAAGCTCACCCCGGCAGCCAAGGCCAACCAACATTTTTCATCTTGGGTAAAACCTTTTTCCGATTTAATGAGGCGGAGAATTTCTCCAGGAATGGGTTCGGGCATGACTCCATTTGGCGGGAAAGCCCAATAAAAATCTGCACTGACTAATGTTGGATCCGTCCAACCATTACCATCACACCACTCTTGAATCCACTCGTCGCAATAATGCCTCATACTCATTTGTTCCTGCTGATTAATTCCGTAATGTCTATTGATCTTGCAAACAATAAACAATAATTTAAGATTTGATTGTGTCTTGCCCTGTCCATTCCCAAAGACAATTCCAAATGCAGAAATCCTTTAAGAATGGAATTTTATCCTATCAACTGAAAAACCAAAGGCGATCGCCAAAGAAAGAAAAGTTTAGATAAAAGAATTGAGTATAATTACTTATCTTCGTTATCGTTTTGATGGCTGTTCTTAAAGCAAAATACAATAACCCCTTTTCAAGAAAATCTATTTTCCCGTGATTAATCTTGCTGGCGATCGCCAAGCTCAAAGTCAAGGTCCGAACCAAGTATCAGTTCGTCTGTAAAGAAATATTGCAAAAACTGATGGCGCTTGTTACAATTTTTAACAAAGCTCATTCCAAGATTTTACAGATTTCCATTCCAGTGGATCTGTCGGCAAAGTACCATGCGCCGTCTTGACATTGAGTTTCTCCTCTCATACAGCAAGCTCAAACTGACCAGCCCTGAAGCTTAGGCTGGTTTTTTTATTGAAAAAATTTTTTCTCGCAAAGATGGCAGGGGAAGCCCCCCGAATACCGCTAAAGAAAAGGCCAACATTGATCTAGCGGTGTTCGGAGCCATCGGGCATCATCGCCCCAGTCAGAATTACCCCAGCAAGGTTTGTGCTGCTAATTTCAGCACGGACCAGGTTTGCCCGGGTTAAATCTGCCCCCATGAGATTGGCACGGGCAAGGTAAGCATCAATCATTTCAGCATCAATTAATTTGGCCTGGGACAGGTTCGTACGACTGAGATCTGCACGGTTGAGACGGGCATTAGTCAAGTCAGCTTTATTGAGTTTGGCGCGATTGAGACGGGCACCCGGCAGATTGGCCCAGGTGAGATTGGCGAGGCGAAGATCGGCATCTTCCATCAAAGCCCGTTCCAACTTTGCATTTTTGAGGTTGGCTTTGACAAGGTTTGCCCCAATTAAATTCGCTTCGGTCAAGATCGCATTTTCTAAGTTGGCCCCACTGAGATCAGCTTCGTGGAGATCGGCGCGTCGGAAATTAACGCCCTTGAGGTTGGCACCACTTAATTCGCCCCGGGCGAGGTCTGCGCCCTGGAGATTAGCCCCCTGTAGATCGGCTTTTCGGAGGATGGTGCCCCGCAAACTGGAGTTATAAACTCGCTTTTCTTCCCGCAGATTGGCTTCCCGCAAACAAACCCCAGAAAGATTAGCCCCACTGAGGTCTGCTCCCCGCAGGTCTGCCCCCATGAGGTTGGCATCGAGTAAATTCGCTAGGGTCAGGTCGGCATTGGTTAGGTTGGCACCAATTAAGACAGCGCCATGGAGTTCGGCGTTGTGGAGTTCGGCCAAGGTTAAATTGGCTTGGTTAAGATTGGCGCCGCTGAGGTTGGCATTAATAAAATTGGTCTGTTTGAGGTTAGCCCGGCTGAGATAGGCAAAAATTAAAATTGCATTATGGAGGTCGGCATCTTGGAGATTAATGCCGATGAGATCTGCCCCCCAAAAGTTCGCACCATCGAGTTGGGCCCCTGGGAAATGGGTTTCTCCCAGTGCATATTTAGCAATTAGTTCTTGGGGGGTCATAGGTCATGGACAGGGGGATTGGTGAAGGTCGTCACGGCTTGAACGATGGCTTCGGCGGCTTGGAGATGTTCGTTTGCGTCAAAGAGTGAGCGGGCGATCGCCGACATTTTGATTGTCAGGGCATTGAGGCTAGAGGCCTCGCACAGCACTTCGGATAATAACTCATCAAAATCACAGGTGCGTAACATTGACCAATCTTTACCGCTAAGATCGAAGGGGTGATGGACGACGGAAAACAGCAGAATTTTTGTGCGGAGGGGATTAGCATATTTCATCACCTCCAGTTTGAGTTCGTAGATGTTGAGATCAGCCGCAAAATGCTTTTTTTTCGCCACCGGGGCTGGGGCTGGAGCGGGCTTCGGCGCTGGTTGGGGAGCACTGGTGTTGAGTACCATCGTTTGGGGCCCCTGGGTCTCTGGATCTAGAGCTAGGGTTTGATTTGGGCTGAAATCAAGATCCCTTGACTGGGCAGGATGGGGAATGGGAAGTTCACCAATATTAAACGCCATGGTCTGCTTATAGTTCACAGGCTCCGGCTCTGGGGTTGGGGCAGGGGGCGGGCCAACCGGGGTGGGGACTGGTGCTGGGGGATCGGCGGTGGGTTTGGTTAAACCTGTGGCAGAATCACCAGATTTGTATAGGGGGGCGATCGCCCCAAGGATCACGTCGGCTAATTGGCCATAGATTTGTTGGCGGTTAAGTAGGGAAACTAATTTACGCAGGATCGTCTCAAATTGTTTACGGGTGGGGTAGTTAACGATTACTTGGCGCAACAGATTAGCCAAAGTGTATTCTTCTAAAACCTGAAAACTATTTTCCCAGCACTTAAAACAGAGGGCATAGAGCAATTTTTTGATGCGAATATTTTCGCGATGTTCCTCAAGGGTCTGCACCGCAACTTCGAGGTGAATCTCTGTAATGCTTTGTTGATTACTCTGGCCAGGCGCAACAATCCCCGTAGAAAGATCTTGGTCTTCGTAGAGGGGGCTTAATTGGGTCAAGATGTCATTGGCAAGGCGACCATAGGTGGCAGGCCGACTGAGGGTGTTGACAGAGTTGCTAAAGGCTCGTTGGAGTTCTTTGAAACTCAAAAACTGATCAAGGTTTTTTTTGACAATGCGCTCAAGGGAGAGACGTTGGAGTAACTGGGGGTTACTTTCCCAACGGTTGACAGCAGTATAAATCAACAACTTTTTGATGCGTTGGGCATCTGGATGTTGTTCTAACTCTCGAATGATGGCTTGGAGAGAGACGGGGGGAGTCATAGGTTGAGAAACAATTCCCACGGGAAACCAGCGTTTAATGGTACAGGATTAGGGCAACCAAAGTGTTTATGCTTCCGATCTTACTTGTTTATGCTGAATATCTAACCGGATACCCCGCAATTCTTTGCCATGGGTAACCCGTTAGCGGTTATTGGGACGCCGTACAGGTAATAATTTGGTTAACGGCTTGGCGATCGCCAATGACATTGATCACAGTTGGCAGATTTTCTGCGGTAAAACCCTGGGGACAATGAATTAAACAGTAGGGAATCCCCGTTTCCTGGAGCGCCTCCTGGGGGGCTGTGGTTTGACTTAGGGCAATAATTTGAGGGAAAGGTTCACCACCATAGACGGCGATCGCCTCAATGACCAGTTGGAACCCCCCCGGTTTAAAGCTGGGATTGAGTTGCCCATCGTATTCAAACTTACTGAGCATCAACTGCAGTGCATAGACCCGATCCGCTTGAAATTGCCCCATTTGCGGTACGGATTTGGCCCGAAAAACAGGCACCAGCTCCCTAAAGGGAATATCCACAGTCCGCCACTGGTCTGCGGTGGTCTCAAAGGAATAACTGTAGCCAATGCCATCCCAACGGTTTTCACAGCGGGCAATAAATTTGTAGCGTTGGCCATCGCCCTTTACCCGGAGCCGGAACCCTGCATATTTAGATAAATCCCAGGGATTGGCCAAACTTTTTGTCCGTACCGATGCAAAACCGCCATTGTTATCGGTGGAGACATTACCAGTAAATAGCGCCCCGGCTGGGGTTAATCGTAATTGACTTTGGCTGACGCCCCCCATCACCACGTCGTCCACGGCCCCCCACAGTTGGGCGAGGGCAGGGGTCGCTTGGCGAAAATTAAACAGTTCCCACTGGGGCGATCGCCATTGGGGGTCTCGGCTCGCCTGGGTGAGGAGGGATTCTCTGGTTGTGGCGGCGAGATCGGCACAAAGAATGAGCATGGCTGCTCCATCGCAAGATTCATCGGCATCTTGTGCCCAATGGGTTTGATAACCACGCTCCAAAAGGGCCTGCACAAGGGTTTGATTTTCTGGGCGATCGCCACCCACGACTAAAATTTTTCTCATCTGGGCGCTGCCTCCAAATGCTGTACTATCTGCCGCCATGTTTTCTTGACCCAACCAAGGTTTAATCAGCTGACTCCCCGGCATGACATCAAACTGAATGAGGGTCTGCATGAAGCGACCGAAATCCCAAATTGCCATTGTGTTTCCCTCGGTTGCCAATCCATTGGTCAAAGTTTAACGGGTTTCCCTGGGCGATCGCCAAAGTGAGACAGTGATCTCCCTTAATGGTTTGGATGAATGTAAGCCTTAAGTTGCGGCCAATGCTCCGGATACAGATCTTTAAGAACTGCCCCCTGGGCCACTTCCAAATCTTGGTAATCAAACCCTGGGGCCACCGCTTCCCCCAAAAGACCAAATTCGCCCGTTTCTAAAATGGCTGTTTTCCAGTAACCCCCTGGCACCAGGAGTTGGGGCACTTCCCCCGCCGCCAAGTCAAAGCCGAGCTTCGTAGTCTGCCACTGGCCTTCCGGAGAAAGGGTGTGGTAAGTGATTGCCGCCCCACCGTGGAAATAGTGCATGATTGGCGATTGGTTACGGTGCAGATAATCCATGGGCCGGGATTGACTGAGCAGATAGTAAATCGAAGTTAACAGTTGGCGATCGCCTCCCGGTCTCTCGGTGGCCATGGATAGTGCCGATCGGTAAGTTTCTCGGAAATAGCCCCCTTCCAAATGGGGCTCCAGGCCCAAATATTCAATTACGGCTGCTGCTGTCAAAGTCATAGAGTAAAAATCCTCTGGCTAAAATAAACGTGAAAATTAGCATTGATTTTGTTTGCTTTCAAGATAGCGCCTGATCACGGTCATCAAACAATCTAAAAAAATTTTTAGTCGATAATTTCAGCCAGTAAGACAAAATACCTAAAAATAAAATTTGATTTCGACGCAAGTCGCAGTAAATCGCAATAAATTTTCAGAAAATTAGTTACAAAACCACAGACAAGTTAAGAAAAACAAACTTAATCAATCTTGCTTGCGGGAAACCTTAAATGTTCATTAGGGTTTATTTTTTCGAGGCAAAGTCACCTCTATGATCAGTACCGTAAGCAATTTTAGGTCAATGCTGCGAAATTACTTTTTTGCTGCTGTTGTTGTGAGATTTCTCTTGACCAATTGTGTTTAACCCTGGCAAGACAAAATTTGTCACGACCTTTATTTACTATTTAGATCCGTCGCATTTTCCCTGGATTCAGGCTCACAAAGAGTCTTGAATTTTCTCCGCAAAAATTATTATTTCCCTTGGTGACGCATCATGATCCCCAAAATTTTAGTGATCGAAGCTGAATCTGATCTGCGAGGTAGCTTGGTTATTTCCTTAATTGTCGAAGGCTATGCCGTTACAGGTGTAGCGAATGGTGCCATTGGGGTTAGTTTGGCGCGACGGCTGACGCCAGATGTGATTATTTGTGATTTTCGCTTGCCCTGTCTTGATGGCCGAGAAATTTTTGGTCAATTGCGCCATGATCAATCCACCGAAAAAATTCCGTTTATTTTGATCAGCGCCGATGCTTTGCCAGAATATTCTGTGCCCAAGCCCGATTCTTTCCTCCGTAAACCCTTCGGTCGCCACGAATTAATGGATGCTGTGCTGCAGGCGATCGCCAAGCCCCTGGCTCCAAGTTTCTAGCGTCCTGAGAGTTTCACAATACCAATACCACCAAAATATAGGCCCAACACTGCCCCAGCCAAGAGCGATTGGGTCATCGGATCTGTCGAGGGCGTAATCACAGCACCGAGAACCACCGCCCCCAGCACCACAAAGCGCCAACCCTTAAGCATCAAGCTCGAAGAAACAATCCCCAGCCAGGACAAAATCATTTGTACCACGGGCACCTGAAACGCTAGCCCCGTAAAGAACATCAGACCCAGCACCAACTCAAAATATCGCTCAATGGACCAGGCCGCCTCTACGACATCAGCACCATAGGTAATGAAAAAATTCAAGGCCGCTGGAATTAGGGCAACGTAGGCGAAGGCCAAGCCCGCAAAAAACAGCACACCAGACCCCAACACAACGGGAGCAAGGAGACGCCGTTCCCCTCGGGTCAGCCCCGGTAAAACAAACTGAATGACTTGGTACAGAATGAAAGGACTCGCCAATAAAACGCCGGTGTAACCCGCCACTTTAAATGACAGAAAGAAAAATTCGCCGGGGGCCACCTGGATAAATTTCACCCCAACGGCAGGTGCTTCTAAGATTTGGACGATAGGTTTGACAAAAAAGAAACAGCCGATCCAACCGACAACCACGGCAATTAGAGAATAAAAAATACGCCAGCGGAGTTCTTCGAGGTGATCGAAAAAGGACATTTCCACTTCATCGGGGATCTCCCGCATGGGATCTGGGGACTCGGTTGGGGGCATTTTACTTTGGGTCGAGGTCATGGTGAAGAAGGGTGCACAGCAGAGTTTTATTTTAACGGAGGTTTTTCGGGAAGTTAGGGGGAATCAGCCTTTTAGTTGATGTACCCGCAGCCATTGTTCGGGGGTAATTTTGAAGTTGGTACTGCTGGGGGTATGGATAACATCGAGATCGCGCAGGATGCCATCAAATCGCAATTCTATCTTGCGTAGGGGTTGACCGAGGAGTTTGCGAATAAAGCGGATTTGACTGCGGGGTTTATCGGCTCGGAGGCGCTTAGGGTCCGTCCAATAGTCGAGGTCTTGAATGTCTTTGGGGGGAATGACTGTGGGCAAACTAATGATTTCGGCGATCGCATAAATTCCGGCAGCTTCACCGGCCATCCAAATTAAGACGCCATCACCGACTTGAATTTTATTTTTGTAGCGGGTCACAAGCCAGGGCATTTCCGTTTGTTCACGGATGGCATCAAGTACACGATGGTAACGGGGGTTCCCTTGAAAAAGCCAATATGCCATCTGATCCGGATTGAGAAAATGTAAAGGATGCTGAGAAATACAATACCGCCATTTCCCCAATGCGGTAAATTCTTAGCAGAATGGTATCGCACCACCAATACGGTTCATCTGGATTTTTTAGCCCATTACATCGGCAGATATTTTTTATGGTTGCTCCCGCTTCAAACACAATTTCGACCAGGCTACTTTATCCCCAAATTGCGTCTTTACTGATTTTTCAGGGGGTGTTTGCCGATCCAGTTGGTCAGACTTTTCTCGCACTGTTAGAAAGTTTATATTCAGACCAAGCGGCCCAGTCCTCTGGGTCAACGGCCAGTATTCAGTGTTTGCGACGGTACGGGCGCTGGTTTCAAGCTTTGGCGATCGCCGATGTGAGTTGGCAAGATTGGCTCGTGGGACGTATTCTCCAGGATGATAATCCCTTTAGTCGCCAGGCCCAGGTGAAATCCCTAGGGGAAATGAGTCATGCGCTGCAAGAGGCGGTGCGCCATGACCTGACGATTTTGCACCAAGTGTATTTATGTGAGCCAGAAACCGTCCGCTATTGGGTCACCGTTGCTACCCAGGTCGCCACCACCCTTACCCCTTGGCGGCGATCGCCTGTTATGGATAATGCCTTTCTCCATTCCCACGACGCTTGGCCCGACTCCCTTGAGCAGTTGGCCGGTTATTACCATCGCCACGGGGCGGGTCAGTTTAGCCAATACGGTGCCTTCCGTTGGGCCGAAGCCAGTTTGCAACCCGTCGTTGATCCCGAATGGCTGCCCCTCGACGATATTGTGGGCTATCCAGAACCGAAAACAGCTTTAATTCGTAATACCGAAGCCTTGCTCCAGGGTTTACCGGCGTTGAATGTTCTCCTGTACGGGAGTCGCGGTTCTGGTAAATCTTCCCTGGTGAAAGCTTTGTTAGGGGCCTACTACGATCAGGGCTTAAGACTCATTGAAGTGGACAAAACGGGCCTGGGAGATTTACCGCAAATTGTGGAGATCCTCCGGCAGCAACCCCAAAAGTTCATTATTTTTGTTGATGATTTGTCCTTCGAAGAGGATGACGAAGTGTTTAAGTCCCTCAAGGTGGTACTCGAAGGCAGTATCCGGGCCAAAGCGAGTAATGTCGTCGTCTATGCCACCTCCAATCGTCGCCATTTGGTGCGGGAATTTTTCGAGGAACGGTCCCGACCCAGCCAGGCAGAGGAAATTCATCACTGGGATACGGTTCAAGAGAAATTATCCTTTAGCGATCGCTTTGGGTTGACCCTGACCTTTGCCCCGGCAAATCAGGCGACCTATCTGGAAATCGTCCACCATTTAGCCCAGAAAGCTGGCTTAAATTTGACTCCGGCTGATTTAGACTTTCAAGCGAAGCAATGGGCCACTCGTCACAATGGTCGCTCAGGCAGGACAGCCCGTCAGTTTATTGATTTTTTGGTGGCAGAACAAGCCTTAAATTTCCCCCAGTAGCCTGTGGTGACGAGGCCCCAACGATTAAAGAAATCTTAAGGGTAGAGAAAATCGTCAAACCCAACACAGTTCTGGGCCAATTCTTCGTTAGAATAACAGCACCTTCTTTAACCACTTAATTTTTTAGTTTTTTAAAACATTGGCTTCCTAACAATTGTGTTAGCAAGCCCTGACACCTATGGACTCCAGTGGCTCTCCCGGCAAACCTGCCGACCCTTCCCCCCGATGGTCTGATCTGCTTGGTACAGCGATCGCCCTTTTGACTTTGACCATTCCCTTGCTGATTATTGGTTATTACTCCGACCGACCCGTCCAGAACCTCGCCCCGGATCTCACCTCCTCTGTGTTACTGAAATAATCCTGCGGGCAAAGGAACCGCTTCTGTGTAGAATGCTTGAGGGCGATCGCCTAGCACTTTTTTAGCGTGTTTTGGGGCCGCCTCAATCTTTTGTTCTGGATATATTTGGAGAAATTACCCGTGGATTTATCTCGGATTCCTGCCCAACCGAAAGCTGGTTTGATTAACGTTTTGATCGAAATCCCCGGCGGTAGCAAAAACAAGTATGAGTTCGATAAGGATATGAATGCCTTTGCCCTCGACCGGGTGCTTTTTTCTTCGGTGAAATATCCCTACGACTACGGCTTTGTGCCCAATACCCTCGCCGATGATGGCGATCCCCTCGATGGGATGGTCATTATGGACGAGCCGACCTTCCCCGGTTGTGTCATCGCCGCCCGCCCCATTGGAATGTTAGAAATGATCGACGGTGGCGATCGCGACGAAAAAATCCTCTGTGTTCCTGCCGAAGATCCCCGTTACAACGACATTAAATCCATCAAACAGATCTCCCAGCATCGCCTAGATGAAATTGCCGAATTCTTTGCCTCCTACAAAAACCTGGAGAAAAAAGAAGTAGAAATCCTTGGCTGGAAAGATATCGATGCCGTTGCGCCCCTCGTCGAAGAGTGCGTAAAAGCTTACAAATAGAGCGCCATCAATTGACCCTATTTAAAGGTGGGCGTGTCCTTAGCTGGGATGCGCCCCTTACTTTGGGTTCTAGGCCAAAACACCGTGGAGGAAAATGTCGGCGATGCCTTCTGCCATCTCCCGGAGCGACTCTGGGGTCGCATGGGGGTCAGCGATGGTCACATCAGAAAAGCCGGCGATCGCAAACATCCCTAAAAAGACCTGGGCGACGATGTGGGGGTTCATTTTTCGGTAAATGCCCTTTTCCATGGCTGACTCGAAAAATGCCTCGGCAATGCCGGTCATCTTATCGATCACTTCTGCCTGGATTTTTTCCTGCAATTCTGGGTGGGCTTGGGTTTCAATGAAACAAACCTTCAGCAAATTTTTGTTTTTGTGCATATTTAGCATCCGGTGGCGCATCACCTGGGCGATCGCCTTGTAGCTGCCCATCTCACTCATTTCCGTTAAAAAGTCCGTGAGGAGATCCATCCAGCCGAGGGTCGCCACTTCCACAAGGATGGTCTTTTTGTTGCTAAAGTGACGAAACAAGGTGCCCTCTGCCACTTGGGCCTTGGCGGCTAATTCCTTTGTTGTGGTTTTTTCATATCCCTTTTGGGCGAATAACTGTAGCGCCGCCTTCAAAATTCGGTCCCGGGGCTGGTCTGCCGCGCAGTTCTCTGCTAATCCTGTCTTTGGCGATCGCTGCTGAAACATGACCATCTTTCCTACGTCCCATATACAGTATCTAACTACTTTTATTGTGTCTTAGGAGACGAAATCCCCTCCCTTAGCCTTCATAAAACTTGAGGTGCTCCCCCAGAAAATATTGAGAAACATTTAGTGACAGAACAACAAACTAAGCGTGCAATTCATTATGGAAAATACAGCGACCTATTTTTGTGCCTATTGTGGAGAAGAAAGCATTACTTTTGTTGATCTCAGTGGTGGTTTTTCCCAGAGTTACATCGAAGATTGCCAAGTCTGTTGTCAGCCCAATCGTCTGTTTATCACCATTGATGAAGAGACCCTAGAAGTGACCATTGAAACCGATATCACCTATTGATTTACACTACTTTAAAGCAAATCAAAAAACTATTTATTTTTGCATTAAATACTTCTGGCAATCCACTCTATCTTAAGGCTATCAATATCTTTTTTAAATTCTAGAAGCAACGATTTTCCTTATTATGGCCGATTTTTACAGTTAACTGCCCCACTATAATCGAAACAATGCTTCTTAAATCATTGTCATCATGAATATTGCGATTAGAGATCAAAATCTGATGCCCTCGCCTTTGCATCTTCTCTTCAGCAGCACTTTGTTTTTTAGCGCATCTTTCGCAGTTTCAGTGAAGGCCGAAGTTTATCAAGGAATTGATTTTCCCCAGGGGGCCAGCTCTTTTGCAGATCGGGTAGTGAGCCTAGAATACAATGGGGCCACCGATGTCAGTGGCGAATATCGTGATAGCTCCCGCGCCCTAGGAATTCCAGATGGTAACCACGTATCCCTCGGTAATACCTCAGATCTCACGAATTCCTCTGCGTTGATTGTGGAGTTTGTGAATAATCGCCTGGTGGATGCGCCAGGGCCAGATCTTTACATTTTTGAAGTGGGGCCAGCGGTGGAAGCCACCAACGTGTCGATTTCTATAGATGGGCAGCAATGGTATGAGTTGGGACGTATTCAAGGTTCTACTCGTTCTGTGGATTTAGCGAAATTCAATAATTTGCCAACTGGTGCTCAATATCGCTTCGTGCGATTACGTGATTATCCCGACTGGCGAACGAGTGGTAGTCCCTACGGTGGCCCAGATATTGATGCGATTGGAGCCATTGGCTCTGTGGCAGCACCGCCGGAACCAATGCGAGTACCTCCTGTAAACCGGCCTGATTTGTTTAATCCTGAGCCAGAAAATACGATCCAATCGAGTAACGGCTCCCAAGCTTGTCGCAACGGGAATGTGACTTTCCAAGCAATTGGGAATCCCCAAGTATCATTGCGCTTTGAGCCAGCCCAGGGATTTGTGACGGTTCCCTATATTGGCATTATCACCCATCAACAACGGGGAGAAGTGGCCCGGTTTGAGTATTCAATTTCAGTGGGCTATCCTAGGGCCAATCTCATTTTGCAAAACAGCACAACCCCGACGGATCCGCCCAGCTTTCCCATCTACTTTTTTGATGGTCGCTTAATGCCGACTTATGGGGATGTGAAATCGGAGTATGCGATGATCTCCGGTTTTGGTGCCTATGATCATTACTTCAATGTCGAAGGCGGTTCTCGCACAGGGGGCGGCGAAATTGGTGATGTGATGTGGCGTCAACAATGTTCGGGCTAGAGCAAACCCTTAGAGTCTGGGCAGAGGAAGGCGATCGCCTTGGGGATCATCTAATAATAAAATGTGGCGATCGCCATCAATTTTGAGCCAGCCTTGCTGTTGAAATTCTTTAAAGAGTCGGGTGACAGTGACACGGGTGGTGCCGATGGCATCGGCGAGATGCTGGTGCGTAAAACGATAACGAAGTCGGGTGATGGTCGCTTCTGGTTTGCCCATTTCATCCTTCAGGAGCAGCAACAAAGAAATTAAGCGGTCTTCAATGCGTTTGAGACCGGCGATCGCCAGAAGATATTCGGCTTGACGGAGGCGCTGGAGAGTCTGTTGGAGCAATTCTTGTTGCAGGCTAGGGGACTGTTTCACTGCCTTGGCAGAATGGCGCACCAGACGACTGTCCACAAGGGCGATCGCCTCAATTCCTTCCAGCTTAGTCATAAATGACCCCCAAAAACTGCCTTTTTGCAGCCAACCTAACACTGTCACTGTCCCGTCGGTGGTATGGCTCCGGAGCTGCAAAACACCCCGTTCCACCTGCCAAATATCCTGAGAATAGCGGGGAATGACCTGGCCCCGTAGGAAGGAATGGCAAACTTTTTCCGCAGCGTCCATGGGCTTACACGACTCAAAGCGTTGGGCAAATAAATAATAGTTGCTGACAAAGATGATTTTGGTTAAAAAATAACTGAAACTTCGCTTAGGATAAAGGCAATAGTTAAATAAAATGTAATCGTGAGTTTAAGGTTAATCCTCTGCAAAGCACCAAACCACGAAGAGAACCCCTAGCCAAAATATAATTTGTTGACTGATCTGAACAAGGGAGCTGAACCCCCAATTGGCAAAAATCACGCCGCACTGAGTTGTGATATAGGTTGTAATCAAGAAGAAGGCACTGAGTCCCACTAATAATGCAATCATTTTTCTCGACCTTTTGCTTTAGAAAAAAGTCATAATTATTTAAAATTGAACATCACTAATTTTGTGAAAATAGCTGTGTTTTGACTCCTCTCATTGCCCTTAAAATTGCGATCAAAATATTGGTGATACTAGGAACAATTTTTCAGGTTTAAATAATCTTTGCTCAAGAGTACCAAGCTGTTTTGGCCATAAAGCCCCATTTGGGAACTTCTGGACTAGGTGCAGTAAGTAGCGTTACTTATTATAGTCTTTGTTGAGAATTTATAGCAAAAGCTTGGATTTGATGCACTCAAACATTGGCTATAAAGCCCTAACTTAAGTTGCCTCAAAAGACCATGATCCTTTAGGCGGAAAAAACAAGAAAAGCAATAGTGTTTTGATTAGCCTTTCTGATGATCGGCTTTGCTTTTGTTCAAACCTTTATGGTTCTTGCCTTGACGGCTACTCAAGGACAATTTTTCATCGCTATAATTAATAGCCGTTTTAACTTGGTCTTAACTTAGATTAAGGAGTATTTATACTATGTACATCAAACGTTTTCTGTTGGTGGCGATCGCCTCTGTTATGAGCCTTGGTTTCTTAGGTGCTTGCGGCCCTGAGACAACTGCTCCCACCGATGAAACAACCACGGAAGAAGTTCCCGCTGAAGGTGAAGTTACCGAAGAAGCCCCCGTTGACGGTGAAGTAACTGAAGAAGAAGTTCCCGCTGAAGGCGAAGTTACTGAAGAAGCCCCCGTTGACGGTGAAGCCACCGAAGAAGCACCTGCTGAAGGCGAAGAAACCGCTAACTAATTATTTGGCGATCGCCTCGTGCTTGGCTCCTCAACTCTTAGCGGGTTGGGGAGCTTTTTAACGGCAAAGGGTTGAAATCCCCGCCCCTTGGGGCGTAATGCTCTATAATCATATCGTTGACACGGCAACGGATAGCGAAAACCAAGCTAGAACATACAAAGTATTTTTTGTGACCGTGATTTTTGTCCTCGGGAACCGGGGAGTCCGCCTATCGCCAGAATATAAGACTCGCTATTCCTCGGAATAGAAAGCTTTTCTTTGGGTAGGAAGCCCCGCTGCTTGCGGCGGGGTAGTTCACTTCGCTTCAATAGCAGCAGCCAGCCCAGAAGGGTGACGGCTCAACTTTTCTCTTCCCTGGGAGCCACACGAGATAACCGCCACCAATTTCAAACAACCCCGCCAATACAAAATACAGCAAAGATTTGAGGATGACACAGGTCATTGGGAAAGCTCCTGGGCGATTTTAATCAGTCGTTTTTCTGTACAAACATAGTCTAAGGGCACGTCCCAGGGATCGTTGGGCAGGGTCGGCACAAAGCAGCATTCAAACACAATACCCACTGTGGTGACGGGCTGGGGTAGGGTGGCAAAAAATCGGTCATAAAATCCAGCGCCGTAGCCGAGGCGATCGCCCCTTTGACTACAGGCAAGGGCGGGTACTAACACCAAATCGATGGTCGCCAGATCAATTAAAGGAGTCGTGGCTTCCGGTTCACGGATCCCAAATTTACCAGGCACAAGGCGATCGCCCCTTTGATAATGGTGCCAAGCGAGATCGGCCCCCACACAACGGGGTAATCCCCAAGTTTTAGGGGCATTTAGCAAAGTCTGTAAACAAGGCTCTCGGTGATGGGATAGGTAGCTCAAAATCGTGATGGAATCCTGCCAGAGCTGACTGTCCCGGAGATGCTGACAGATGGCGGCATTGGCCTGGTGCCAAGTCGATTCCGGTAGCGATCGCCGCCGTTGCTTAAAAGTTTGCCGTAAGTGCGTTTTTTGATCCATATCCATGGATATACCAGACCCATCACCGCCCCGGCAATGGGGGCAGCTTTGAGTCTAAACGTTTCTGATAGGCTAGAAAACGTTTTCGCGGGTGCGTATGACTGATCGATTTTTATTTAGGAAATTCTGGGTCGTTGTGTTGATGGGAAAAGTGACGCGATGATGGAAGCGCAAGTACACCAAATCCTGGTGGCGATCGCCCGTGAGCAAGATATTAGCCCCTGGCCCCATCATTTAACCCTGGCGCGGTTGGTGGCGCGGGGATTACGCCTAGGCCGTTCTGCCCTGATTCAAACCAGAACCGGCATCGAAGACTATGCCTTGAGCTATCTAACCCCTGCTCTCTTGACCCCAGAGCCTGTCGTCATTGTCGTCCCCCAGCTATTGTTGACTTGGCTCCAGACGGAGGAAATTCCGCGACTGCAACGCTTACTGGCAACCAAGCGCCCCATTGTCACCGCTGAATCTGGAGGTCAGCCCCATCCCAGCGCTGTCACGCTCCTGACCTCTACCCAGTGGTTAAATAGAATGACTGGCGATCGCCCCCCGGCCCCGGTGACAACAATTCTTAATCCTGTCGATGAACTGTGGCAGTGGGCCCAAGATTTTTACCGTTGCCAACTGCAACTCGCAGATTGGGAAGCCCTCAAGCAACAAAACCCTGCCCAGCAGGACTTCATTCAGAGCCAGTACGACCAACTGAAAGCGCAATTGCTGCGGCGATCGCCCAATCCCTACCATTGCTATCCCCTCGACCCAGACAATCAACGTCGCCTGGCTGCCTGTTTTCAACTTCCCCGCTTACCCGCAGCTTGGCGCACCTTTACGGATACCTGGCAGCATCGCCACCAGTCCCCCCTCTGTTGGGCGCAGCTCCACCAACGGGATGGCCGATTTTCTCTCCAAGTGGCCCCCCAAGCCCTTAACCACAGCCTGGCGCCCCTCTGGCAAAGGCAGCCGACTTTACTGATTGGGAGTTTTCTCGAACCCCAACGAGAGGCCCCAAACTTTTGTGCGCAAATTGGCCTCAACCCCGACCAGCTCACCTGTGTAGATTTTGCGCCTCCCCGCCAACAGCATCAAGTGCGCGTTTATCTGCCGGAGCAACGTCTTCCTTTACCCAATACCCCAGAATTTCAAGAGGAATTGTTACACCAACTGCGTCATTTGATCCGCCGCCACCCCCACCACAATCGCCCCATTGTTTTGTTAATTAATGATGTGCCCCTCCAGGCGCAGATGGGGGCCGCCCTGGCCGCTGAGTTTGGGTCGCGGGTCAAGGTCGAAACAACTAATCCCCAGGCCGACAGTATTTTGATCTGCGGTTGGGCCTTTTGGCGACGGCTCACGGATCCCTTATTTTATGGTCAATCTGTGGGCTTCCCGTTACCTCAACTGATGGCGATCGCCACCCTCCCCCTCCCATCCTTAGAAAATCCCCTGGTGGCAGCCCGCGTCGCCCAATACAAACAAAAACGCCAAGATTGGTTTCGCCTGTACCTATTACCCACAGCCCTCCAAGAAATGCAACGGGCCACTTATCCCCTCCACCAAGAGCAAAGCGTGATCGCCATTCTCGACAATCGCATCAACCACCGCGCCTATGGTCAACAGATCCTAGATGCCCTCCAGCCCTGTTCTGTGTGTAATTATCTCGAACCCAACTGGCTGGGAAGTTGACTTTTTTTTTGAATACCAAGGCAAAAGTCAACACTCTTGTAACAATTTGCAATATTTCGTAAAAATATGTTAAGATTGTCCGTGTAGACAAACAAAACAGGCAATTTTATGGTTACTGACTTCAACTACAAACCCGAAAATCTTTTCACCCCCGTTATTTTCCGTAAGGACTTCAGTGACGCGACCATTTCTGCTACCCAAGCTTGGTCCCTCTTCTTCTCTGCGGGTCAAGAAGAAAACCTCTTTGGCCAAGAAAAAGAAATCGGTTGGTTTTACAACAACGTGTTGTTAGCCGGTGGTGTCGCCTTTGCCCTCGCCGCAATCTTCTTTAGTGCTCCTTTGTCTCCTCTGTTCTAGGTCTCGCTGGACTTGTGCTAAAACCTAAACCCCGAAGGCAGCCCCGTGGCTGTCTTTTTGTTATGGTAAAAGCCTGATTCAAAACGCAAAGTTAGGTGGCGATGGCTCCTCCGATTCACAGCACGACAAATCCTTGGGATCAGGATTTTCAACCCTACACAACCATTATTGATGTGCGATCGCCAGCGGAATTTGCCGAGGATCATATTCCCGGTGCCGTCAACTTTCCGGTACTCAGCAATGAAGAGCGGGCCTTGGTGGGCACCATCTATACCCAGCGATCGCCCTTTGAAGCCCGTAAAATTGGGGCCGCCCTCGTGTCTAAAAATATTGGCCGTCACTTAGAAACGCATTTTTTAGAAAAGCCCAAGGAGTTTCATCCCCTCATCTACTGTTGGCGCGGCGGCCAGCGTTCCCACAGTTTCGCGACGGTACTCAGCCAAATCGGTTGGCAGACCACCCTACTGAGCGGGGGTTACAAAACCTATCGTCAGTACGTGCGCCAAGCCCTTGCCCAGTTCGGGGCAACCCTGTCTTTACGGGTGCTCTGTGGCTATACGGGTAGCGCCAAAACTAAATTACTCCAGGCGTTACAGGCAGAACAGTTTCAAGTTTTAGATTTAGAAGCCCTCGCCGCCCACCGGGGATCTCTGCTGGGACAAATGTGGCAAACAACGCCCCAGCAACAGCCTGCGCAAAAGTGGTTTGAGTCGCAACTGGTGGCCCAGCTCAAAACCTTTGATCCAGGGCGACCGATTTGGGTCGAGTCAGAAAGTAAAACCATTGGCAAAATCCATGTGCCGAAACCCCTCTGGGAAAACATGGGGCGATCGCCGGTGGTGGAAGTGGTCTTACCGATGGCCGAACGGGTCAAGCTGCTTATCGCGGAATATCCTCACCTCATCGAACATCCCGCGACCCTAAAACAATTGCTCAGTCACCTTGTTCCCAAATATGGCAAGCGCAAAATCCAAGCTTGGTATGCCTTAATTGATGCCCAACAATGGCCAGAATTTGTTGAAGCGATTCTCGAAGAACATTATGACCCCACCTATCGGCGATCGCTGCCCCGCCACTTTCGCCAACCCCAACAAACAATTCACCTCGATGGGTTAGACCCTGCCGATATTCAACGCTTTATCCAGACCCTCAACCCGGAACAGTAAAGGGTTTACGCTGCTAATAAAAATCCCCTGCTGCGGGGATTTGTCACCTATCAAAATTATCTAAGCCAAGTCCCCAAAATTAGGGAGTACGCTGTAACGTGGAATTTTCTTCCGGGATAATCGCCCCTTCGACGGGACAAACCTGAATACAGATGCCGCAATCAATGCACACATCAAAGTCAATCCAGTACCAATCGGTACCTTTGGCGTTTTTGCCGGGGCCATCGTGGATACAAGCCACAGGGCAAGCTTCGACACAGTCCGCGATGCCTTCGCAAACGTCAGTCACAATGGAATGGGGCAAGGGTTTTTCCTCAAAGATGTACTGCTTGTTGTTATTGTTTGTAACCGATTCCTTGCAAGAAGATCAACGTTTCGCTACTCCTTCCTAAAGAATGGTCTGGAATATCGTCCTTCTCTGGGGGGACAGGCGATCGCCCCCAGCCCAAGCCTCAAATTTATCGACTATGCTTAAAACAGCACGCTTGATGACACAGGACTTTAGACTATGGCAGGCTTCAGTGATTTAGTACAAAAGGCTTTTTACCTTGGGGTCGGGGCCGCTTCCCTCGCCGCCGAAAAAGCAGGGGCAACGATCCATGATCTACGCGAACAGGCCCAGGTCATCGCCGATGAAATGGTGCAAAAAGGGGAGATGAACGCCGAGGAGGCCAAAAAGTTTGTCAATGAAATGGTCAAGCAGGCCCAACAGCGGGTGCCCCAAAGCCCAGAAACAACAGACTCGAACAGCGAGACCAAAGAGCCGCGGCGCATTGAAATCCTGGACGATGACGAACCCGAAAACACTGACGCCATGGACGAAGCGGAACGGCTCCGGCGGGAAGTGGAATCTCTCCAAGCAGAGCTGAATAATTTGAAACGATAAACGTAGCTGTTTTGGAAATAGATAACTGGAAATAACGATGTCTGATGCTTCTTTATCACCCCAAACCCCAGAAGTTTACACGGGTTACTACGGCGAATTTACGATCACTGATGCTGATCGCCAGGAGGTTTTTCTCTATCGTTTGGGGTTGGCGATCGCCGCTGGGACATTCAGCCTCGGCACTGCTTTCGCCCTTACTTTTGGGGATCAGGGTTGGGCGCCGGGGCTGATTTCTGGACTATTTGTCGGGTTTTGTGGTGGTCTGGGTCTCAGTTTGGCAAAGATTCATATTTATCTAATTCCCCTACACCGACTACTCCAGGGCTTTTGGCTCGTGGGCTGTGGGGCGGCGATCGCCTTTGGTCTCATTTTTCCAGAACCGCTATTCGTCACCGTTTTAGATCAACCTCAAACTCTCTGGGGCATTGGTTTTCTTTTTGCGGCCTTAACGGGAATTTTCTTTAAAGAAGGCTTTTGTTTTCGACGTTTGGAAACAATGCTGTTGACGCCCCTGGTGCCCCTGCTGCTTTTGGGCCACTTGACTCAGCTTTTACCCTTAGAAGTTGCCCAAATTGGGTTCAGTCTGTGGAGCGTTTTGTTTGTGATTTTTGCGGCCCGTAAATTTACACAAAAGCCCGCCGATGATATTGGTGATAAAAGTGTATTTGACCATCTCAAACAAACCTAATAATTAATGCCCCTCGTTACTGCTGCTGCCCTGGTTGACCAGGCAAACAATGGCCAAGTGGTGAGCTTCCCCACGGATACGGTGCCTGCCCTCGCGGCGAAACCCGACGCTGCCCCACTGATCTATCAATTGAAACGGCGATCGCCCGATAAACCGCTGATCCTGATGACGGCTTCCCTGCCGGAGATTTGGGACTATGTGGTGGGTAGTGAGACAGAAAAAGAACAATGGCAGGCGATCGCCCAGCAATATTGGCCAGGAGCATTAACCCTCGTTCTACCCGCTTCTGCAAAGGTTTCCGCCGCAATGAACCCCACCAATTCCGGCACCATTGGCGTGCGTGTCCCCGATTTAGACTTGGCCCAAGGGATTTTGCGAGAAACAGGCCCCCTCGCCACCACTAGCGCCAACCGTTCCGGTAGCGACCCCCTCGAATGGATGACGGCGATCGCCACAGAATTTCCAGAGATCCCGGTGCTCGATTGCACAACCCAGGAACAAATGGGCAAGATAGGCAGTGGGCAGCCCTCGACGGTGGCCCAGTGGACAGGCTCCGGCTGGCGCATTCTCCGTCAGGGGACTGTCAGCCTGAATGTTTAGCAATTTTTACCAACTAAAAATCAATGGTAAACCGGGCCGACAATCGATGTGTTGCCCAGACTGTTCTCCATCAAAACCCAGTGCAATTCCGTGATGATTACCGATTCTTCGACTCACTTGTGCCGTTCCTAAGACAGCTTGTAGTGCTGGCGAAGGTGAATTAGTCATCGGCTGAATCAATTCCACACGAGTGACTTCTCGCCAGCCAATGGGGTGTTTGATAGGCTGTGCTTTATCGGGAGAATATTGGTCGGAGCGTTGGCCAAAGGGTGTTTGAAACAGCAGCGGTTCGCTGAGGATGTCACTATTTGTACCCATAGCAATACTTAGGGGTTCTGGTAAGTAGACCGGCTGGTAAGTCCAATGGGGAAAAGCCATAGAGTTAGAACCACTGGCTGTAGGCCGTAGACAAATCCCGAAAGGACACTCTGACTGGCGATTTTGCCACCGCTCCCAAAGATGGGTTGGACGGGTGAGGTCGGCAATCGCTTCCTCTGGATCATGTACCCACAGTAATTCCAGCATGGCGTTATGGAAAAAGAAGCGGCGATTGCTGGTGCCCTGTCCGGGATGAATATTTGCTGTTCCTTCTCTTAAGCCAAGGGCAATGAGATCATTAGCAATCTCTGCACCGACATCGACACAGATAAAGAGATGGTCGAAATGAACTACTCCAGCCTAAGAGGCATGGAGTTTCCGACGCTTCATCGCTCCTAGTTGCCTCATGCTTCCGCAATCGGTAGAGCTAGGCAGCTCTGCGTCTAAAGAGGCCAGTTCCTGACCCCTTGCCCAGGCTAAATTAACCTGAGCTACATTGATTCTCTTTAAGTGATCAATGTGGCTACCGTTATAGCATATTATTTCCACACTGGTTGGTGATTCCGCTTTGCTACATCACCGCGCTATCCTTCCCTACCCTAAAGAGAGATAGGGACTGCCGCGCTAAAGTTCAAATGCCATTGCTTTGTTCTAGATCATCCTAGATGTTGTGATTGAAATCATCAGTTTAGGCTTGGTCTTGCCCCTGGCGTAGCCCAAAGACGAGGCCCAAGCCCACGATCCCGGCCAAGAAAGAATAGGCAAAGTAATCATGGCTGTGTTCCGGTTGGGGCACTTCGCTAATGGCGTTGGCATCGATCCCCTCTGCTTGGACGGGCACAATGAGGCGATCCCAGTGGCTATCGTCGGCGGAACCAATTTCGACGGCCCAATCTCCGGCCTTTGTTGTGTCAGCCTTGAAGCTAAATTTCCCATTTTCGTCGGTGCGGCCAATCATGATTGGTTGGTCTGGATTGTCAGGGGAATAAACCGTCACGGGAGCATTGGGGAACACTTCGCCATCGCCAAAGGTGCTTTGGATCTCAAAATTATCGAAGCGCACCTGGAAGTTCGTTTCAATGGCGTGGGCCAGGGCGGCTTTGGGAGCCAGACAGCCGATGGACAAACAGGTGATGGTGGTGAGGAGAGACTTGATATTCATAGATACTGACTGAAACAGGGCGTAACCTGAAACCTAGGGAATTGGGAAAAATCTGAGGCACCAGCATAAACCGGCCAGGGCCTTAAAATTGGCTTCAATTATAGCCAACCTTTTTGGGAAATTTACGGAGCAAGTTTTTGACCCAGAACCTAGGACTTGACCTGGGCGCCATGGCTCCGGGGATCGCTCTGGCGGGGTTGTTGATTGGGCCGATCTAGTTTAGAAACCTGGCCTTGGTCGTAGGTGTAGGGTAAGTCGTTATGGGCGAGGAGCGCATCGAGGTCGGCTTCCAGGATGCTGCGGGGTTGTTCACCGATGGTTTCGGCGATCGCCTGGCCGGCTTCATCTAAGAAAACAAAGTGGGGAATCCCATCAACACGGTATTTCAGCACTTCCGGGAGCCATTTGCCGTTATCGACATTGAGCATCACAAAATTGAGGCGATCGCCATAGGTTTGTTTGATTTGGCGGAGATCCGGGGCCATGGCCTGACAACTGGTACACCAATCTGCATAAAATTCCATCAAAGTCGGGCGACCATTGTCGAGAGCAACGGTGAGGGGCACGGCTTCGGCCGCTTGGGCTTCGAGGGTGGCGGCGGGGGGCTGGAATTTGATCCCCAGGGCGAGGGATACCGCCAAGGCGATCGCCACCAAACCAATTACGAGACCTTTGAGTTTATTTTGTCCAGAATTTGTGTCATTCATCGCTAAGGGCTAGATTCCAAGTAAAACTTATAAGTATTGTAAAGGGCGCGTTCCGTCAGAAAAATCCGATAAAGTAAGAAGCCTGAGTTTTTAACCCATATTTTTCACATCGTCCCAAAAAGGCATCGAGGCACAACATGGCAGAACAGGATTGGATCATCATTGGCCAGGTGGTGGCCGCCCAGGGTCTTAAGGGGGAAGTGCGAATTAATCCCAGCACCGATTTTCCCGAACGCTTCGAAGTGCCTGGTCAACGGTGGTTACAACTGCCCAATCAAGATCCCCAGTCGGTAGAACTCGAACGGGGCCGGCAAATCCCTGGCAAAAATTTATTTGTGGTGAAATTTGAACATATCCAAGACCGCACCCAAGCAGAAAATATTCGGGGTGCTAAAGTTCTGGTGCGGGCTGGCGATCGCCCCGAACTCGAAGCCGACGAATACCATGTTAGCGACCTGATTGGCCTTGAGGTCTTTGATTGCAACACCCAAGAAAAACTAGGGGTTGTCAGCGATCTTTATACAGCCGCCCAAGATGTCCTCGAAGTCACCGATGCTAACCAGAAAAAGCACCTCGTCCCCTTCGTGAAAGCCATTGTCCCCGTCGTTGATCTGGTAGAAAGTCGCCTGGAAGTAGACGCACCTCCCGGACTTTTTGAGATTTAAGCGCCAAAATTCTGCTTGCAAATCCAGAAAAAAGGCGATCGCCCCCTGGGAAAAATCCGTTCAGGGTGAGCAGTCAGGATAGAATAATCCTTTGTTCTATACAAAAACTTAAGGATCTGTCGCCCTTGTCCCTACGGTAACTTTCCCCAAGCCACGCCCCTGGTGACACGGCCCGCAGCATCCGACCCAAACGAAACATTTATATTTAATCGAATTGTTATGGCTAAAGTTCTTGTTTCCGACTCTATCGACCAAGCCGGAATCGATATCCTCTCCCAGGTCGCCCAAGTAGACATTAAAGTCGGATTACCCCTCGAAGAACTCATCAGCATTATTCCCGAATACGATGCCCTGATGATTCGCTCCGGTACCAAAGTCACCAAAGAAGTGATCGAAGCCGGCAAAAACCTCAAAATCATCGGTCGTGCTGGGGTCGGTGTTGATAATGTCGATATTCCCGCCGCCACCCGCCAAGGGATCATCGTCGTCAACTCCCCCGAAGGAAACACCATTGCCGCCGCCGAACATGCCCTAGCGATGATGTTGTCCCTCTCCCGCCATATTCCCGATGCCAACCAGTCCGTCAAAGCCAAGGAATGGAACCGGAAAAAATTCATCGGCGCAGAAGTTTACAAAAAAACCCTCGGCGTTGTCGGTCTCGGCAAAATTGGCGCCCATGTGGCCAGCGTCGGTAAAGCCTTAGGGATGAAGCTCCTCGCCTACGATCCCTTTATTTCTGAGGAACGGGCCGGACAATTAGGTTGTCGCCTCGTTGATCTCGATTACCTGTTCCGGGAAGCCGACTACATTACCCTCCACGTCCCCAAAACCCCCGAAACTACCCACCTAATTGGGGAAGAATCCATCGCTAAGATGAAGCCTACCACCCGCATTGTTAACTGTGCTCGCGGTGGTGTGGTTGATGAAGCCGCCGTTGCCAAAGCGATCCAGGAAGGTCGCCTTGGTGGGGCCGCGTTGGATGTGTTTGAAGAAGAACCCCTGGGTGACTCTGAACTCCGGGCCTTGGATAACGTTGTCCTGACTCCCCACTTGGGCGCGTCTACCGCTGAAGCCCAGGTGAATGTTGCCGTTGATGTGGCCGAGCAAATTCGGGATGTCATTCTGGGTTTACCCGCCCGTTCGGCAGTCAATATTCCTGGCCTCAACGCCAACGTTATGGAAAAACTCCGTCCCTATCTCCAGTTGGCAGAAACCCTGGGTAATATGGTCGGTCAGTTAGCCGGAGGCCGCATCGAAAAATTAAATGTGACGCTCCAAGGGGATTTGGCCGAAAAAGAAGCCAAGCCTTTGGTTGTGGCTGCGCTCAAGGGCTTACTTTCTCCGGCATTGCGGGAACGGGTCAACTATGTGAACGCAGAAATCGAAGCCAAGGAACGGGGGATCCGGATCATTGAAACCCGTGATGAGTCAGTGCGTGATTACACCGGGGCCATTCACCTAGAAGCCACCGGCGCTGATGGAGAACATTCCGTCAATGGGGCGCTGTTGAGTGATGGGGATATTCGCATTACCAGCATTAATGGTTTTCCAATTAATGTGCCGCCGACGGGTTATATGCTCTTTACCCTCCACCGGGATGTGCCGGGGATTATCGGCAAGATCGGCTCTCTGCTGGGCAGCTTTAATGTGAACATTGCCAGTATGCAGGTGGGCCGCAAGATTGTCCGGGGTGATGCTGTGATGGTTTTGAGTCTGGATGATCCGCTGCCAGAAGGCGTTCTGAGTGAGATTACGAAGGTAACCGGAATCCGGGATGCCTACACGGTTAAGCTGTAAGGTTAAGCTACGGGGGAAAGGTCTCTGGATGCTTTCCCCTGTCCAATGACAAGAGGCAAAAAATGACAACAACTTGGTGGGAATTACAGATCCTCTGCGACCCTAGTTTAGAAGAAACGATTTTCTGGCGCTTAGATGATTTTGGCTGTCGGGGAATGGCGGGGGAGCAGAAGGGACAGTCCTACCTGATCCGTGCCTATAGCCCCCAGGTGGAGTTTGATCATTTGGATCTCGCGGCCTTAGCGCTGCTGTTGAAACAGGATGCTTCAATTGCCCGTTTGCCTAAACCCGTGGTCAAGTGGCACCTCATTGATGAGGAAGATTGGTCGAGTAGTTGGAAAAGTCACTGGCAACCCCAGGAAATTGGCGATCGCCTGTTGATTTACCCGGCTTGGTTAGAAGTGCCCACCCAGTCGGAACGCCTCCTCTTGCGCCTCGATCCGGGTTCTGCCTTTGGCACCGGCGCTCACCAGACCACCCAACTGTGCCTCGAAGCCCTAGAAATGCGTTTAGGGCAGCGACCAGAAACCCAGGTGATCGCTGATATTGGCTGTGGTTCGGGGATTCTCTCGATTGGATCTCTCCTTTTGGGGGCCAAGCAAACCTTTGGGGTGGATACCGATATTTTGGCGGTGACTGCCTCCCATAGCAATCGGGCGCTGAATAATATCGACCCAGAGCGCATGGTCGTCGCCCAGGGCAGCATCGAAACATTGCCCCAAATGTACCCAGAACCCTTTGATGGCATTGTTTGTAATATTCTTGCGGAAATTATTATTGAGCTGATCCCCAAGATGTCGGCGATCGCCAAACCGAGCACCTGGGGCATCCTCAGTGGGATTCTGATCGAGCAAATTCAACCCATCGCCGATACCCTCGAGCAAAATGGCTGGGCGATCGCTGCCCTCTGGAAAAAAGACGAGTGGTGTTGCTTCAATATCCGCCGAAACTAAGTCTTTTTGCGCAAATGTGACAAAGTGCCTAAAAAAACAACCCGCCCCCAGCAAATCAGTTCATAATAATTGACACTAGATGTGCAATTAAACTGAATGGCATGAGTGACGACAATACCTCCCTTCCCCCCATTTCCCGCCGTAGCGCCCTCAAACTCCTTGGGGTGGGAGCCGCCGGATCGATGGTCGGGTACACCCGCTTCGCCAAACCCCACCCGACGATCCACCAACAGGAATCATTGGATTTACCCCGCTATCATAGCCAAGGAAAAAAAGTCGTTGTCATTGGGGGCGGTTTAGCAGGACTAGCGGCTGCCTACGAATTAAGCCAACGGGGTTTTCAGGTCACGCTTTTAGAAAAAGCCCCCCAACTCGGTGGCAAAGTCGCCAGTTGGAAAATTAACGTCGGTGACGATGAGTTCATGATGGAACACGGTTTCCACGGCTTTTTTCCCCAGTATTACAACCTCAAAAGCTTGGTCAGTGAACTGAGCATCAACGACAACTTTCAATCCCTAGATTTTTATTCCCTCGTTTTCAAAGACCCAGACCGCTATCGCCCAGAGGTCTTTCGTCCCAGTAATACCGCTTTTCCTTGGAATATCGTTGATCTGGCCATTTCTTCTCCGAACCGACTCCGTTGGGGCATTAACCTCACAAAAATTAAGCATTTAGAGGTTTTTCACGCGATTACGGGCTTTAAAATCCCCCGCACCTACGACACCTACGACACCATTACCGTGGCGGATTGGGTCCGGGGTGAGTTTCCCCAGGGCCTTTATGATCTCTACTTTTTGCCCTTTGCCAAATCTAGCTTAAATGCCCCCGATACCCTGAGCACCGGAGAACTGCTGCAATTTTTTCACTTTTACTTTTTCGGGAACCCAGAAGGCTTAGCATTTAACGGCACCGTAGATGACATGGGCACAAGTCTCGTCCAACCCATTGCCGCTGCGATCCGCGCTAACGGAGGTCAAATTCTGACCGATGTGTCCGTCAGTGAAATTCAATGTCAGGACAATAAAATTCAGGCGATCGCCTACCAACAGGGGGACGAACAAACGGATGTGCCTTTCTGGACAAAGAAAAATGAGTTGATTGCCGCTGACAGTCTGGAATATTACGGCGCTGGGGATGCGATGTATGCGGTCAATCCAGAAACGGAGGAGGGGCTGTCTTTAACCTGTACCCACCAGGGTTGTACCGTTGGTCGGCAACCGGATGGGTCTTTCCTCTGTCCCTGCCATGGGGCGCGTTACGATGCCAATGGGAAACGTCTGAGTGGCCCGGCCCAACGGGATTTACCGCAATTCAAAGTCCAAGACCGCGAGGCTGATCAAGTACAGTTGGTGGCCGAAAATCCTAGTAATGATCTCCAACGGGGAACCCTTGCCGCAGATTATGTGGTGCTGGCGACAGATGTACCCGGAACTCGTCATCTGTTTACCCGCTTAGTGGGCGACCGGGATCCAGAGGCGCAGCGTAAGGTTGATCAGCTTGTGGTGTCTGATCCCTTTGCGGTGGGTCGGTTCTGGCTGGATCGGGACTTCCCCTGGGAGCATAGTAAATTTGCTTCGTTGTCGGGTTATGCCTTGACCGATAGCATTACCCTGTATCACCAAATCCAGACCCAGTTTAAGGATTGGGCGGCCCGCACCGGGGGCAGTGTGGTGGAACTCCATGCTTACTGCTACAAGGAAAAAGAATTTCCTACCCAAGAGGCGCTATTGGCTACCTTTGAGCAGGAACTGTACGAAATTGTGCCGGAACTCAAGGGGGCGACGGTGATCCACCGGCAACTGGTGAACCAAAAGAATTTCTCTGGCTATCCGCCCAATAGCTATGGCGATCGCCCCACCACAGAAAGCGAAATTAGCAACCTAATGTATGCCGGGGATTGGGTAAAAATGCCGTTCCCCTGTGGGTTGATGGAGCGGGCCATCAGTAGCGGTTTGCTCGCCGCCAATAGTATTCTCCAGCGGGAAGGGGTGCAGCGGCGGCCCATTCTCTCGGTAAATCCGGAGGGGGTTTTTAAAATTTAAACTACTCGGATTTTGTCTGTTTGAGTTTGGCGATCGCCCCGACGAAACCCAAGACCACCAGCACATTGGATAGGGTCAAAAAAGATTCAGCACCGCCATGGAGCCAGTCCACATTGGCTAGCTCTTCGCCATATTGCACCTGGGCATAAATTCCGGCGGGAATGGAGATCGCCACAAAAACGAGGAGGACATAGAAGCCAATCAGGGCCAGTTTGGGCATTTTCCCGGATTTGGTCAGGAACCAGAGAAAACCGAGGTAGGGAAAAAGAGACAGAGCAAACAGGGTTTCTTTGGAGAACATTGTGGAATAATCAGCAACCAAGGGGCGTTTGTCTCCGTATTCTAAAGGATTCTGCCCATCTGCTCCGATGTCGTCTCTCCAAATCATTGATCAACAAAATCCAGTCCTCTTTGCTGCGGAATTTCAAAAGGCGATCGCCCGTCAAGAATCGGTATTGCTGGTCAATTTCACCTGGCAAACTTCAGAACGAGCACAAATTAACTCTTTCTTAGAGCCAGATCAAAGGCCAGAAATTCTGACAAAAAAATCCCATATTTTAATTCCCACTGGTGGCACATCAGGACAGATAAAATTGGCAATTCATACCCCTGAAACTCTGTCTGCTTCGGCCCAGGCTTTTCGGAATTTTTTCGCCTTGACACGGGTAAATTGTTTTTGCATTTTGCCCCTCTACCATGTCAGCGGCTTGATGCAATGGTGGCGCTCGCATTTGAGTGGGGGTGAATTTAAACTCGGCGACTATCAAGCTCTAAAACGCGGCATTTTACCGGATGGGGATCTGGGTGATTTTTGTTTATCCCTAGTGCCGACCCAATTACAGGTGTTGCTCCAAGTTTGCCCCCAATGGTTAGCCCAGTTTCGCTTAATCTTACTTGGTGGTGCTCCTCCCTGGCGATCGCTCCTTGATCAAGCCCGGCAATTTAAGCTCCAGATTGCCTTGACCTACGGCATGACAGAAACCGCTTCCCAGGTGGTGGCCCTAAAACCAGCAGACTTTTTAGCCGGAAGAAATTGTGCAGGTCAAGTCTTGCCCCATGCCAATTTATCTTTATCAGAAGCGGGCTTGATTTCCATTACGGCTCAATCACTATTTCTCGGTTATTATCCAAATTTTAATTATTCTAAAACTCTAGAAACTGATGATGTTGGTGCCTTTGATCAAGCTGGCTATTTACATTTACTTGGACGCCAAAGCCAAAAGATTATTAGTGGCGGTGAAAACATTTACCCAGCAGAAATTGAAGCGGCGATTCTGGGGACGAAATTCGTCAAAGATGCGGCGGTTTTAGGCTTGCCAGATCCTTACTGGGGAGAAGTTGTTATTGCTGTGGTGAGCCTACAAAATCCAGACGATTTAGACAAGGTAAAGATGGCGATCGCCAAGCAATTGAGTCGTTACAAACAGCCAAAATATTGGTTTGTCGTTGAACAGTTACCGCGCAATGCCCAGGGAAAGTTAAACCGAATCAAACTCCGCCAAATGATTGAAAATCACTATCAGTAAACGTTGCGGCGACATTTTTGATGTAGCTTTATGAAGCAAGCGTATTTTGCGAATACATCCGCCATGACCGCCCTTAGTCCGACCCACATCAACCCCAGTTACGCCCAACGTCATCCGCTGCGGGTCGTCGCTTTCGGGGACAGTCTGGTGTATGGGTTCGGCGATCCAGTCCGGGGTGGCTGGGTAGAGCAGTTGCGGCTCCATTGGATGGGCAATCCCCAAGGTCATGTGCTCTATAACCTCGGTGTGCGGGGCGATACGGTGAAATTGGTTGGCGATCGCCTCCGGGGGGAATATCAACAACGGGGTGAGCTACGCAATAAACAACCCGATTTAATTTTGTTGTCCGTCGGGGTAAATGACTCGCCGCGTTTGGGGCGTCCCGATGGGAAAAGTTTTACGGATTTTGCTCTTTTCCAAAGCCAATTAGACAACTTATTAGAACAAGCGCAACAATTTTGTCCGGTGATTTTCATCGGTCAAGTGCCCGTTAATGAAGCCAAAATGCCTTTTTTAGACTGCCTCTATTACAGTCACAGCGAACAATATCACTACAAAGAATTCACGAAAAAACTGTGCGGCGATCGCCAAATTCCGTACCTGGATATTTTTGATTTGTGGCTCAGCCGGGGCACACACTGGGTAAATGATCACCTCAGCGCCGACGGTCTCCATCCCAACAGTGAAGGCTATGCGATGCTCTTTCAAGATGTGATCAACTGGCAGGCGATCGCCCAACTAGACGCGAGTAATACCTGCCCCGTGACATCGAAAACACCGGTATCCCTTGGGGTTTAAGATAAAAGTCAGTTCTCTGGCTGAAAATCCCCATGGCATCCCCTGTTATCCAAGCGACCATCGAGCGCCTAAAAAGTTTTGTTACTCTGCCGACCCAAACAACTTGGCAATTTTATCAAACCGAGACCACTGTCTCGAAAACATTCCGGCCAGATTTAGAACACTTTCAACCCGCTCAGCTAGAAGCGATTCAACCGAATAATAATGGTTATCTCGTTTTTGAAAAGGGATTAAAACTTGCTTGGTTTTACCAAAAAATTACGCTCCCCGAAAGCGTTAATCACTATCATATTTCTGGGTTAAATGCTCGCTTAAATTTGACCTGGTGGGCTGAAATTGCCGCAATTTTTGTCAATGGTCAATTAATTTGCGAAGGCGACTTATTTGATTCTTCAACACGGCTGCTATTAACAGATAATGCCCAAGTAAATCAGACTTTTGAGGTGGCGATCGCCCTTGTCAGTCCAGGCCATGATATTGGCGCATTGATGAAATCGAGTTTGATTTTTGAATCCCCGACCTTGGATATTTTAGAAGCAGGTAGTTTTGCCACAGAATTACAAATTCTGACCGACTATTTAGCACGTCACAATCCGGAAAAAATAAACTTTGTAGAATCGCACTTAAATCATATCCCTTGGGCGCAAGTCGCAGAGACACAAAAATTCAATCAAACGCTAGCAGAAATACGGACAGCACTAACTCCCCTTGCCAATTGTATTAAAGCCAGAAAATTTCATGTTTTGGGTCACGCCCACCTAGACATGGCTTGGCTCTGGACAACTGCTGAAACGTGGGAAGTCGGACAACGCACATTTCAATCGGTTTTAAATCTCCAACGGGAATTTCCTGAACTGATTTTTGGCCACAGCACCCCGGCACTCTACGATTGGATTGAGAGAAATCGTCCTGATCTTTGGGAGAAAATTCAACAAGCCGTTAATAATAACTGTTGGGAATTGTTGGGGGGGATGTGGGTTGAGCCCGATGTAAATTTAGTTTCTGGGGAATCAATTATTCGTCAATTTCTCTATGGCCAACAATATTTTTTAGAAAAATTTGGCCGACGTTCAACTATTGCTTGGTTACCGGATTCTTTTGGGTTTCCGAATCAATTTCCTCAACTGGCTGAGCATTGTGACATTAAAGCATTTGGTACCGGAAAATTACACTGGAATGATACGGCCCCATTCCCCCATGGTTTGTTTTGGTGGCGATCGCCCGATGGCACAGAACTGTTAACCTTAATGACCCCTCCCAATGTCACGGGAATTATGGATACCAATCCGCTAACGATGGCCAGTTATGCCCAAAAATGGGAGGATCAAACTCATTTAAAAGATATTTTTTGGTTACCGGGCGTTGGTGATCATGGCGGTGGCCCCACCAAGGATATGTTGCAGGTGGCCCGCAAATGGCAACAGTCGCCATTTTTCCCAAAGTTGGAATTTTCCACCGCAGAAAACTATCTCAACCACGTTAAAGAAACGCCCAATTTGCCAGTTTGGCAGGACGAACTTTATTTAGAATTGCACCGTGGCTACTATACTGTGCACCGGGATCAAAAAATCTTTAACAATCGCTGTGAAACCTTGCTGCGCCAAATCGAAATCTGGTCGGCGATCGCCAACAATTTATCCCATACAGATCCCTTTAGATTAAAAAACGCTCAAAGCCAACTAAAAGATCTCTGGAAAAAAGTTTTATTTAACCAATTTCACGATATTTTGCCAGGCACTTCTATTCCTGAAGTCTTTACAGAAGCGAATCAACAATGGCAGGAAGTGATTAATGTTGGCGAGGCGATGTTATCTCAAAATCTACAGGCGATCGCCACACAAATCGTCTATGATTGTCCCTTAGAAACTGCGGCTAAACCACTACTCTTATTTAATGATCTCAACTGGGAACGCACAGAGGTTGTTAGTTTAAGCGTTCCAGATTTAGTGACAGTTTACGACTGGAAAGGCAACAAAGTCGAGTCACAAATTATTGTTGAGGATTTACAGGCAGATCAAAATCACAAAAAATATTTATCATTTCTGGCGACAGTGCCATCCGTCGGTTACTCCCTCTACTGGTTATGTCCTGAACCACAAGCACCAACTCAAAGAGAAGATGATTTATGCAATGAACCAGACTTTATTTTAGAGAATGATTTTCTCCGGATTGAAATTAATCCAAAAACGGGAGATATTGCCCAATATTTTGACAAAATCAACGGGGAAAATATCTTTTCTGGTGTGGGAAATCAACTGCAAGCCTTTGAAGATAAAGGTCAATACTGGGACGCTTGGGACATTGCCCCTGATTACGAAAGTAAGCCTCTCCAACCCGCTGGAGTCGTTTCAATTCACTGGCGGGAGAAAAATGCTGTGCGTTCAGTGATCCGCGTGAAAAAACAATTAAATCAATCCACGTTTATCCAGGATTATCAACTCGATTGCCAGGGGAAAATGCTGAAGATTTATAGCACCGTGGATTGGCAAGCAGAACAGGTTGTCTTAAAAGTTGCGTTTCCTTTTGCCATTGACGAGGCTACTTGCACCTACGAAACCCCCTGTGGCGCCATCGAACGAAAACCTGAAATCGATCCAGCAAAATGGGAAGTACCAGCCTTACGTTGGGCTGATTTTCATAATGAGAAATATGGCGTGAGTATTCTCACCAAAAATCACCATGGCTACGATGTAAAATCCGGTCAATTGCGCCTAACATTATTAAAAAGTCCTCTCTGGCCTGACCCTAAAGCAGATCGGGGAACGCATCACTTAGCCTATGCCCTATATCCCCACAGCGGCCCATGGCAACGGGCAAGAACGGTTAATTTAGCGCGGGATTTCAACTCCCCTTTACGCGCAGTGGTTCCCGACATTACCACCAACCAAAACCATTTACTGCCCCACCATTCTTTTCTGACATTAGGTTCAGATAATTTGGTTTTATTAGCATTAAAACAAGCGGAATCTAATCAAGGCTATATCCTCCGTTTCTATGAAGCCTGTGGCCAAGCAACTAAATTAAATGATCGTAATACTTTGGGATTAACCATCACAGAACAAGTAAATGGTTTAGAGGATACTATTTCACAAGCAATTGACACCCAGATTCACCCTTGGAAAATCCAGAGTTATCGATTAGAGAAACATTAAAACATGACGAATGATGTTTGATTTTAAAGCTCAATCGTTTCATACATTTTGCTATTGTCCTCGACGCCACGGTATTGCCAGGCGACAGATTCGGGATCTTTGGCTTTCGACCACTGGGCAAAATGTTGGCCCCCTTTTTGATTATGGCGACTGAGGGTCGAGGGGTTGGAACGGAGGCGGCGGGCGAGGTCAGCTTGCTTCAGGATGAGGGGACTTTTTTTTTCGGGGTTGGGTGGTATTTCGGTGGTTTGGGCCGGGCTGTCTAACTCAGATTTGAGCTGGGCGATCGCCTGTTGAATTTCTGTTTGTACCCATTCCTGGGTTGGTACATTACTGGGTAGAGTTTCAGAGACAATGGCCTGGAGCTCATCTTTGTCTAAAACGGGAGTGGGGGTGTTGCCATTAAGGTCAGCACTAAAAAAGATCCGCAGCACTTCGATAATGCCTGTGCCTAAGGCGGGCTTCTCTTTGCCGCTTTTTTTGCCTTGGCGAGACAGACCATTTTCCAAACAAAAAGCAGTCAGACGTGCTTCAATTTCCTCGGGGAGATAGGCGGTGACGGCTTTATTTTTGGTACCCATGTTGTCATAGTCCATTACTATTTCCTCGATTTTACAAAAAAAGTAATGGATTTAGTCAATTACTATACTTTTTCAGAGCATAAACAATTCATCATGGAGGGCTTGGCAAGAAAACGATGACGGCAGGGAAATGTCTCAAGGATTTTGGGGAAGCGGAGATTCTCCAACGGTTACAGCGGTTTTGTCCGGCAGAAATTATCGGTGATGATGGGGCAGTTTTAGCGTTCCCCCCTGGCCAAAATTTGGTGGTGACGACGGATGTGCTGGTGGATGGGGTGCATTTTGGCGATCGCACGATGCCTCCAGAGAAAGTAGGCTGGCGAGCAGTGGCGGCAAATTTATCGGATTTAGCAGCGATGGGGGCCACACCAATCGGCATTACCGTGGGTTTATCTCTGCCACCTGAAACACCGATTCTGTGGCTCGATCAGCTTTATCAAGGGTTAGCTGCCTGTTTAGGTCGTTATGGTACGCCTTTAGTCGGTGGGGATCTAACGCGATCACCGGTGAAAACCATTGGCATTACGGCCTTTGGGGTGGTATCGCCGCACCGAGCAATTCAACGCAGTACCGCGAAAGTGGGCGATGTGATTCTCGTTACGGGTTGCCATGGGGATTCCCGTGCGGGCCTGGAACTGCTGCTCCATGACGATGCTTGCTCCCAAACTTTATCCATTGGCGATCGCCAAGCCTTGATCCGCGCCCACCAAACCCCCTGCCCTCGTCTGGATGTGCTGCCCCATTTGATATCTTTAAATTCGCCCCCAGCCGGGATGGACAGTAGCGACGGTTTAGCCGATGCCGTGCTGCAAATTTGTCAGCGCAGTGGTGTCGGCGCCGTGATTGAAGCAGAGAAAATTCCCTTATCCCCTGCCCTCCGGCGCTATCAAGATCCAGAAACAGCTTTACGGTGGGCCTTGTATGGTGGCGAAGATTTTGAACTGGTGCTTTGTCTCCCCCCGGTAGCAGCGGAAGGTCTACTGGCCGAGCTTCCAGGTCAGGGGGCGATTATCGGCCAAATTACCGCAGAACAAACGGTGGCGATCGCCAATGCGGCAGGTGAAACCATACCCTTGAGCCAAACCCAAACCTTTCAGCACTTTGCCTAACGTTTTCCTTGCCGAGATATCCAGCCGAATATGACAAAATAAGGCTGCAATCTTCTCCATTTCAGCCCTCCATGAACCGCCTGAAAACCGCTGCCACTTATCTGCTCCTGGGGGCGATCGCCCTCGTCATGCTTTTTCCCCTGCTCTGGTTGTTGAGCACCGCCCTCAAATCCCCCACCGAGAACGTCTTTAGTTTCCCGCCCCAACTGATTCCCCAGGCGCCGACCCTCAGCAATTTCGTCACCGTCTGGCAACAACATCCCTTTGGCCGCTACCTCTTCAATAGCACCCTCGTTGCGGTTCTCACCATGGGCTTTAATCTCTTATTTTGTGCCCTGGCGGCCTACCCTTTGGCGCGTCTGGACTTCCGGGGCCGGGATGCGATTTTTGCCACCATCGTTTCGACGATCATGATTCCCTTTCAAATTGTGATGATCCCCCTGTATGTCCTAACGGTGCAGCTAGGGTTGCGGAATACCTATTTGGGGATTATTTTTCCCAGTCTGGCCTCTGCCTTTGGAATTTTCCTGCTCCGACAGGCGTTTCAAGGGGTACCCAAGGAATTAGAAGAAGCAGGCCGCATTGATGGCTGTTCGGAACTGGGTATTTGGTGGCACATCATGATTCCTGCCGTACGTCCAGCCTTGATTACCCTGGCAATTTTTGTGTTTATTGGTGCCTGGAGCGATTTTCTCTGGCCGCTGATCGTCATTGACCGTCCGGAATTTTACACTTTACCCCTGGGAGTGGCGACCTTGGCCGGCCAGTTTTCCCTCGATTGGCGCTTGATCGCCGCGGGTTCGATTATTTCGATTCTGCCGGTGATGATCCTGTTTGTTTTCCTCCAGCGTTACATCATTCCCAGCGACAGCAGCAGTGGTGTTAAGGGTTAGTTTGGCAACATTCTAAGAAAAAAGTTTCCCACACGAGACGGGGCTGGACGTAATTGCGAAGATGTTTGCGGGTGGTTTCGAGGCGCTGAATCAGTTGGTCATTGCGGAATCCTTGCCAATATTGGTACTGCAGGTAGTCGATGAGTTGCAATTGCACCTCCGTATCAAGGGCATTGTGAATTTCCTTCGCCAGGCGAAAGGCCCCAAGGGGATTTTGGGGGAGCTGCTGGAGGCTTTGTAATAAATCTTGGGGGACATTACTCAGCAATTCATAAATTTGGATCGCGGCGCCGGGACTCCCCTGGGCGATCGCCAAAATCGTTGCATCGGCCAAAATGTGTTGATAACCCTGGGCCGTTAAAATTTGCGCCACATCGTCCTGGGCAAGGCGATAAAAAGGAATCTTTTGGCAGCGGGAAACAAGGGTCGGTAACAAACTATCGCCACTGGGGGCCAGCAGAATTAAGGTCGCGTTACCAGGTTCCTCTAAGGTTTTTAAAAGGGCATTAGCCGGGGCTTCTGCCATGGTTTGGGCCGCTTCGATCACCACCACACAACGGGGCGCTTCTAGGGCGGGACGACTGAGAAATTCCCCCAATTGACGGATCTGTTCAATGCGAATCTGGGGTGGGGCCTTCCGTTTTAAGCCGGCTTCCTCGGCCTGGGCGGGAGTATAGAGTTTGCCTTGGTGCTGGTAGGTGGGTTCAACCCACAGTAAATCGGGGTGATTATTTTTGAGGAGTTTATAGCGAATCAAACGTTGTGCCGCTTCAGGTACCCCTTGGGTCATGAGGGCCGTCGTAAACCCCCTGGCTGTCAGACTGCGACCAATCCCCTCTGGCCCCGCAAATAGGTAAGCAGGAGCAAGACGATCCTGGGCGATCGCCTGACGCAAAAGAGAAACGGCCTGGGGCTGACCCACAATCTGATCTAGTGAAATCATAAGGAAAGTCCTTCCGTTCGGTAATATAAAAAAGAATGCCTCAGCATGGTTGAAAGCTAATTTTTTTTATGGCGCGTTACACTTGCTCCTATTTCGTTGGACTCCCCGAAGCAGATATGCTTGCCTCTCTGAAAGAGATTATTCAGGAGTGCGACCTTAACCTCGCCTATGAAACGGGGGGATACATCATGGCCAAAGAAAAACCCGGCAATGTCTCTTTCACCAAACTCGTGGAACTCGAAGTCTTGTTTGATCGCAACAAAATCCAAGACGGCAAACTCCAAGTCGACTTTGTGGCCAAGAACGAAGAATTACCCCTCCATATCGACAACCACTGCCGCGCTGTTTTTGACATGATCCAAAAAAAAGTCAGTGCCCAACAACCTTGGCAACTGGAAACTGACACTGCCGATTAGTCTTATTTTATGGCCCCTTAATGCCCAGGAAAATTTCCTGCTTTCCTCCCTGGGGGTCATCGATAAACCGATGGGAATATGAGAAGATAAGGGCACAAGTATATGAAGAAACATTAAATTATTATGGCAGTTATTCAGTTTTCCCAGGGTGTCAATGAGCCGGAAGTTCCCGGTATTCGCTTGACCCGTTCCCCTGATGGCAATACCGGCACCGCCGTATTTTCCTTTGAAGATCCCGCCGCCCTCGCCCAAGAAAGTACCGATGAAATCACTGGGATGTACCTCATCGACGAAGAAGGCGAAATTGTGACCCGCGAAGTAAAAGCAAAATTTTATGACGGGAAACCCCGCATCATTGAAGCGCGTTTGGTGATGCGTTCGACCGCTGAATGGGATCGTTTTATGCGCTTCATGGAACGTTATGCGGCGGAAAATGGCCTCGAATTCACCAAAGCCTAGGCTCAGCTCAACATCTTTCCGTCCTTGGTATGCGGTTGCTTTTGCCAACAAAATTGCCTGTCACTATTGGGCAAACCATGATGCGCTAAATTGTGGCTTGCTTCAGTCTTGACTAGCCAAATGCCAGGGGCGATCGCCTTTTTGTTGCCCCTGAAGTTCTGGGGCCTGGCGTATTTTCCCCACTCTCTCACCGAAAATGGGAGTGATACCATAATTAAAAAAAGTTATTAAACTCATCCTTGCGATCGCCGAACGCCAGACCCAAAATTGGAGAAATAGCGTTCAGTTAGTGCCAGCGCAATGCATATTTTTCTCCCCTAATCCTCCGTTTGTAATCAAAATCCTATGTTTAAGAAGCTATTTGGTGACCCCAACGCCCGCAAACTCAAAAGATTCCAGCCCCTCGTCGCTGAAATCAACCTGCTCGCAGAGGATTTTGCTAACCTTACAGACGAAGCCCTAGCCCAGAAAACCGTAGAATTTCGCGCCAAGCTCGACAAAGCCAACAGCGACGAAGAAACCGAAGAAATTTTAGACGAAATCCTCCCCGAAGCCTTTGCCGTCGTCCGTGAAGCCGCGTGGCGAGTGCTTCAAATGCGTCACTACGATGTCCAACTTTTGGGGGGGATTGTGCTCCATAAAGGGCAAATCGCCGAGATGAGAACCGGGGAAGGAAAAACCCTCGTCGCCACCCTGCCCGCCTACCTCAATGGTCTAACGGGGAAAGGAGTTCATGTGGTCACCGTGAACGACTACCTGGCCCGCCGGGACGCCGAATGGATGGGGCAAGTGCACCGCTTTTTGGGCCTAACTGTGGGGCTAATCCAGTCCAGCATGGGGCCTGCCGAAAAAATTGAAAACTACCGCTGCGATATTACCTACACTACCAACTCCGAACTGGGGTTTGATTATCTGCGGGACAATATGGCTACCACGATCCAAGAGGTGGTGCAGCGTCCCTTTAACTACTGCATCATTGACGAAGTGGATTCGATCCTCGTTGATGAAGCCAGAACGCCTCTGATTATTTCTGGCCAGATCGAACGCCCCACCGAAAAATATCTCCAAGCGGCTGAAATTGCGCAACAGTTGGTTCCCCAAGTCGAAGAAGACGGCCCCGGTGACTACGAAGTCGATGAAAAAGCTCGCAATGTTTTGATGACCGACGAAGGGTTTGCCAAAGCAGAACAATTACTGGGGGTTACGGATCTATACGACGAGCAAAATCCTTGGGCCCACTATATTTTCAATGCCGTCAAAGCCAAGGAACTGTTTAAAAAAGATGTGAACTACATTGTGCGCGGCGATGAGGTAGTAATCGTCGATGAATTTACTGGCCGGATTATGCCGGGACGGCGCTGGAGCGATGGCCTCCACCAGGCGATCGAAGCCCAAGAAGGGGTCACGATCCAAAAAGAAACCCAAACCCTCGCAAATATCACCTACCAAAACTTTTTCTTGCTTTACCCGAAACTTTCTGGGATGACGGGGACAGCCAAAACCGAAGAAACAGAATTTGAAAAGGTCTACAACCTTGAGGTGACGATTATCCCCACCAATCGTCCCACTAAGCGGCAAGATCTAGCAGACGTAGTCTACAAAAACGAAAAAGCAAAGTGGCGGGCCGTCGCTGAAGAATGTGCCCAGATGCACGAAACGGGACGACCGGTGCTGGTCGGTACCACCAGCGTGGAAAAGTCGGAGATTATTTCGGCCTATCTCCATGAGTTGGGTATTCCCCATAACCTATTGAATGCGCGACCGGAAAATGTCGAAAAGGAATCAGAAATCGTCGCCCAGGCTGGTCGTAAAGGAGCCGTGACGATCGCCACCAATATGGCGGGTCGGGGTACGGATATTATCCTCGGCGGAAACTCGGAATATATGGCTCGCCTGAAGATGCGTGAATATTTCATGCCCCAGATCGTTAAACCAGAGGATGAGGGGAGTTTTGCGATCGCCGGTAGTGGAAAGAATAGTGGCGGTCAGGGCTTTGATACCAACAACAAACAGAAGAAAAAAACCTGGAAAACCACCCTCGATATTTACCCGACGGAACTGCCCACAGACCTGGAACAGCAACTGAAGGACGCGGTAAAGTTTGCCGTCGATCAGTATGGCAACCAGAGTTTGACGGAACTAGAGGCAGAGGAAAAATTGGCGATCGCCTCGGAAAATGCCCCCACCGCTGATCCCGTGGTGCAGAAGTTGCGGACGGTGTACCATGCCATCGAAAAAACCTACCATGACCTCACCAGCGTGGAGCACGACGAAGTGATTCAAAATGGCGGTCTCCATGTCATTGGGACAGAACGCCACGAATCCCGCCGGATTGATAACCAACTGCGGGGCCGGGCTGGTCGTCAAGGGGACCCTGGTTCGACGCGATTTTTCCTCAGCCTCGAAGATAATCTCCTGCGTATTTTCGGGGGCGATCGCGTGGCCGGTTTGATGAATGCCTTCCGGGTCGAAGAAGATATGCCCATCGAATCAAAAATGCTCACCAACTCCCTCGAAGGCGCCCAGAAGAAAGTAGAAACCTTTTACTACGACGCCCGGAAACAGGTATTCGAGTACGACGAAGTGATGAACAATCAACGGCGTGCCATCTACGCCGAACGCCGTCGGGTTTTAGAAGGTCAAGATCTCAAAGAGCAGGTCATCCAATACGCCGAAAAGACCATGAGCGAGATTGTCGAGGCCTATGTCAACCCAGAACTCCCCCCCGAAGAATGGAAACTAGACAAACTCCTCGATAAAGCGAAGGAATTTATCTACCTCCTCGAAGATCTAGAACCCAAGGATATTGAGGATATGACGGTTCCAGAAATCAAAACCTTCCTCCATGAAGAAGTGCGCAAAGCCTATGACCTTAAGGAAGCTCAGGTGGAGAAAAGTCAACCCGGTTTAATGCGCCAGGCAGAACGCTTCTTTATCCTCCAGCAGATCGATACCCTCTGGCGGGAGCACCTCCAGGCTATTGATGCCCTGCGTGAATCTGTCGGGCTACGGGGCTATGGTCAAAAAGATCCTTTGATCGAATACAAGCAAGAGGGCTACGAGATGTTCCTGGAAATGATGATCGACATCCGCCGGAATGTGGTGTATTCTCTGTTCCAATTCCAGCCCCAACGGCAACCCCAACAACCCCAAGCGGTGTAGCAATCTTTTTGAAAAACTGAATGTATCCCCCTCTCTGGGGGATTTTTTGTTCGATTTTCCTTTTAAGCATTAGCAGCAATGTTGGAGTTTTCACAATTTGAGGCGGGCTATATTATTTCCCAAAAAGACCTGGAACAGGCAGTGGGCTATCGACAACGGGATCAGCCAGAGGCCTTTGACTATTTTTTAGCGGATGTCTATGGGCTTGTGTTGCAGGCCCTGGAGGAATGTTTACCCCATCTAAAGGTTTATCCGGCGTTAAATTTCCATGGGTTGATTATCCTCGATCCAACCCAGATGACCCTAGAGGAAACCAAGCTCTACCATGGCCGCCGCGATCGCCTCTTGAGAAAGCAGGCCGAGCAGGATATTCGTCGCTCAGAACTCTGAGAGAAAGGGGAGTTTTAATGCCATCATCTAGGGGATTCGAGGTAAGCCTGGATAAACTCGTGGGCCACCTGGAAATGGGTTTCGATCTGCAGGGAAAGCGTCTGGATGGTGGCATAGTTTTCGTTAGCGAGGGCGACTTCGATAGCAATGCACCAATCTGGAATTTTACGCACACTCACACTGCTGGCGGCTCCCTTGAGACGATGGGCTTCGTAGGAGATTTTTGCGGCATCTTGATTGGCGATCGCCCCTTGGAGTGCTTGTAGATAACCGGGCGCAAATTCGAGGAATTGTACGAACACTTCCCGGTGGAAACTGGGATTGTTGCCATAGAAATGCACTAATTGCGTCAAATCTACGGGGACGTCCGGATCTGTGGCTGTTTCTAGGATTGGGGAGGCGATCGCTACGACAGATCGTTTTTTTTCTGACTTTTGTAAACACTGATCGATGACCTGACGGAGAGTCTTAATACTGGTGGGTTTGGCAATGTAACCGTCCATCCCCGCCGCTAAACATTTTTCGCGATCGCCTTTCATTGCATTGGCCGTCATGGCGATAATCAATTGGTGGGTATCCTCCTGTTCCCGTTGGCGAATCATTTCAGTGGTCGTATAGCCATCTAGCTCTGGCATCAGACAATCCATCAAAATCAGGTCATAGGTCCGCTGTTGGAGCTGGGCGAGGGCTTCGCGGCCATTACTCACACAATCAATGGTGTTAAACCCAATAATTTCAAGTTGATTGAGAATGACCGTTTGGTTAATGGGCGTATCTTCGACGACCAGGATCCGGATATTTGGCGATCGCCCCCCTTGATCTCCCAAAATTTCCGCCAAAGTCAGATCAAGGCCAGCCTCATCCGCAATATCCGCCATTGTTTGATCTGGACTTATTTCTGCTTGTAGACAGCGCAGCAGTGCTTCCTGTTGGAGGGGCCGCAGAAGATAGCGGAGTCCTTGGGGCTGCAGCCAATTTTTTAGCCGAGGATAATCCACCGCCGCTAGCAGCAGCACCAAATTTTCCCGGGGGAGAAGCGTTTTTACTTTATCTAAAACTGTTTCGATGCCCGCCTGGTTGCCAAAAATGGGTAAAGCCAACAGCACTAGATCAAAACTATCCTGCTGTTCGAGGGCGAGGATTCCCCCCATAAAATCACCATAGGCAATCACACTGACCCCATAGTGACTAAGCTGCCGACGAATCGCCTCTAGGGACAAAGGCTGGGAGTCAATGAGGAGGACGCGGTAGGGGGCCAATTGGGGCAGCGGGGGCGGCGCTTCGAGCCGTTGGAAACGGGCCGTAAACCAAAAGGTTGAACCTTGACCAGGGCTACTTTCTAAACCAATGTCCCCGGCCATGAGACTGACCAGATATTTGGCAATCGCCAAACCAAGACCTGTTCCCCCATATTCCCTTGTCGTAGACGGATCAACCTGGGAAAAAGACCGGAATAATTTTGCTTGATCTGCTTTGTCAATGCCAATGCCAGTATCAATGACCTCAAACTTCACCAAAACAGATGCCTCATCTTCTGCCACGGGCAAAGCGCGAATCACCACAGAACCGCGATGGGTAAATTTAATTGCATTACCGACCAAATTTGTTAGCACTTGCCGCAGCCGCATCGAATCCCCCGTGACTGTCCCTCCCAGTTGTGGATCAATAATAGTGATCAATTCCACCTGTTTCGTTTGGGCCTGGATCGCCAGCAACTCCGCCACTGACTCCACACAGTCAATAATCTGTAAAGGCACAGATTCGAGGCGCATCTCCCCGGCTTCTAACTTAGAAAAGTCGAGAATATCGTTGATCACATAGAGTAAATGGTTCGCACTTTGGCTGAGGGTTTTGACAAAATCCTGTTGCTGGGGGTTAAGTTGGGTCGTCTGCAAAAGCTCCGCAATGCCGAGAATGCCGTTCATGGGGGTACGGATTTCGTGGCTCATATTCGCCAAAAAGCTCGATTTGAGGCGGGACGCAGCGAGGGCCGCCTCACGACCTTCCACAAGATCGTTAATATTTTGGGTGACAATGACCACGCCACCCACTTGATTTTCCCGGTGATACCAAGGCTGGACTGTCCATTTGAGATATTGTTTTTTGCCATCATGTTGGACGTAGCAATCTTCTTCACAGGTGATCACCTGACCGCTTAGGGCTGTTTGGAGATGCTGTCGGTAGTCTTCCCGGAGATTCACAAAGACCTCATGGTGCGATCGCCCAACGAGGGTTTCTTCCCCAAGCTGATAGTCGACGAGCCATTGACGACTATGGGCCACATAGCGTAGCTTCTTGTCTAACATCGCCATCGCTACAGGCATATTTTGGATCAGTTGCCGCAGTTGCCGCCGTTCTTGGTCTAGGGCTTGGCTGGCAAGTTTACGGTCAGTGACTTCGATGATCACCCCCTCAAGGCGAATTAAATGACCTGTTTCGTCGAAAATTCCCCGTCCTTGTTCAAAGACCCAACAAATATTTTGATCAACGCGAACAAGACGATATTCATCGGTATAGGTGGGATTATCGGGGGTAAGCATTGCCAAAGAGGCGAAAATCCGTGGGTAATCTTCGGGGTGAACAATGTCCCTAAAGGCGCGAATTTGATTATGTAAAAAATCCGTGGCGGGGTAGCCGGTAATCGGTTCAATGCCATGGGAAAGAAACTGCATTGTCCATTGTGCGTCGGGGAGACAGCAGTACACAGCCCCAGGGATATTGAGCACCAAACTGCGGTAACGGGCTTCACTGCTCCGGAGGGTTTCGTTAACGGTTTTTAGCGCTTGGGTGCGTTCGGCGACCTTTTCTTCTAGGCGGTTATTCATGGTTGCGAGCTGACTGTTGGCCCAGGCCAGTTCGTCTAGGGCGCGTTTTCGCTCAATTTCTGCGGCGGCCCGGGAGGCAAAAATACTGGTTAATTTTGTGGCGAGCTCTTGATCAATGGTGGGTTGATGGTGCTGTACATGGAGGGTGCCGATGGGGCGGGAATTGCGGTCTTGGATCGGAAACTGGAGGAATTGATTGGTGTTGGCTCCTTCCGGGGAAGAGGCGATCGCCGCAGCTGGAATCGAGGGAAATTTAGGGTTTTCCCAGGTGGCGAGGGTTTGGGGAGGATCTGTGCTATTTTCGAAGATTTCACTAATGGCGACGTACCAGACATCAAGGGCGATCGCCAAATTTTCGGCCAGGGCAGAAAAGAAATCACGGCCCGTGACAGCAGCAGTGCCCGCCAAAATGCGACTTAAAATGTCTTCAACTTTTTTTCGTTCTTGCACTTCGATCTGCAGCTTTTGATTGATGGCCGCTAATTCTTCTGGGCTTTTGAGGGCTAAAAATTTCGGTAGAAGCGTATAAAGTTCTATGGCGGTATAGCAGGAAATCAATGCTGTAAAACTGCTTTCCACTCCATCAATCCAATAAATGGGAAACCAGAGGGTCAGGACATCTAAAAAGTGACCAATGCCACAGGCAGTAATAAAAAAACCAAACAGGATAAACACCCGTGAAAAAGGCATATCTTGTCGCTTTCTGACAAAATAAACCAGCATAATCGGGATCGAAAAATAGGCGATCGCCGTGAGAAGATTCGCGACCAGATGTAAGCTGACTAAAGGAGTCTGCCAGAGATAGCAACTCCCGTGGGGCATGTACATCCGCCCTGTTAAAAAATCTCGTAGACTCTCCCCGATCAACGCAACAGAAAAAACGGCCATACACAACACCCCGAATTATTTTTTAGTATTGCTGTCAGTTATTTTGCAGGGGAGAATTGTCTTGATTGTTTCCCCTAAATTGGCTTGAGTATTTAAGCAAATTTTAACAGTTCTTTTACGAGTCTAAGGTGAGATTCGGCCGAGGAGGATTAGCCTCTAACTTGAATTTTTAAGCACAAAGGCAAATTTTTATGGAAGAGGAATCGATCGCCAAATCACCTAATCAACGGGGCTTTAGGAATGCTAAATTTAGATTCTCTCCAGAGTTCAAAAGCCCATCCCGGCAGAGGAATGTGACATAGATCTGAAAGATTTGATGGCAACAGTTTTGTCCAAGATGCAAGGCAACCAGCCGACAAAATTTTGAGAAAGGGGGAGCGATCGCCAAGGTCTTCGGGCATAATGAAAAAAATCTATTTCAGTTACCCCAAAGTCAAGGTAGGAGTCGTCAGTGGTTGGTAAGTCCCGTCGTCCTAAACGCAGAAAATCCCCAGCACCACGATCATTGAATGCATTGAACGCTGCGACCGATACTAAAGTGGTCGCTTTTGGGGCCCGTCACCGGCAAGGGAATTCCCCCCAGGCGATCGCCACCATGGTTCCCCCTAACTCCCCAAAGACGAATCGACGCTCCCGCCGCCCAGCCCGCCTCAAATTACCCCGGCCGCTCCTGTATCCTCTCCGTTTACTAATTGTGGGCGTTGGCGTTAGCGCTTGTATTGGCACCATTCTCAGTGCCGCGAATTTACGCTCTGCCCCCACCGTTAATCCCCCTGAAAATATAACCAGCCAACAGCTACTCTCTGGGCAGCTGTCCCCAGCCCCAGAGCCACTCCCCCTGAAAACGCCCCTCACCCAACTGGCAGAAACGACCCAAGCGGCGATCGCCGCTGACCCAAACCTCGATGCGTCTTTGCTTTTTGTGGATTTAGACACTGGGGAATATTTAGACGTGGCTGGCGATCGCCCCCTATCCGCCGCCAGTACGATCAAAATTCCCATTCTCGTAGCCTTCCTAGAAGCCGTTGACAGTGGCAAAGTTCAACTAGATGATTCCCTCACCCTCACTAAAGAAGTCATCGGGGGTGGGTCTGGCAGCATGCAGTACCAAACCCCCGGCAGCACCTACACTGCCCTCTACACCGCGAGGGAAATGAGCGTCAATAGTGACAACACCGCCACCAACATGATTACCGAGTTGTTGGGAGGGAATGCCGTCCTCAACGCGAAATTTCAGCAGTGGGGCATGACCCAAACCCAGTTGAATAATCCTTTGCCAGATCTCGAAGGCACAAACCTCACCAGTGCCAAGGATCTCGCCCATCTCCTTGCCCGCATTAACCAAGGTGAAATTCTGTCTGTCCGGTCCCGCGATCGCCTCTTTCGGATCATGGGAGCCACGAGTAACGACCGCCTCTTACCCCAGAGTTTGGGTCAGGGAGCCGACATCGTCCATAAAACTGGAGATATCGGCAGTATCATCGGCGATGCAGGGATTGTGGATCTGCCCAATGGCAAGCGTTACGTCGCTGCAATTTTTGTCGAGCGTCCCTACAACGACCCCAAGGGCAAAGAGCTACTCCACAAAATTAGCCGCCAATTCTACGACCACATGGCTAAAAAGGACATTATCCAAGCCCCTAGCCCATCAGCCCCAGCGGCGACCCCAGCCGTCACTCCCTAGCTGCGGATCTGCACTGGCATAATCAAATAAGTCATCTGCACCGCACCCAGGGGCGTAAAAATAACCGGCTGATTATTTTCATTCAGCTGCATCTTAATCTCATTACTTGGTAAGGCCTTCAGACCGTCGATGAGATACCTCACATTAAAGGCAATCTCTAAATCTGTCCCCGAAACCTGGGCGGGCAAAGCTTCTTCACCACTGCCCACATCCTGGGCTTCCACAGCGAGGTGAAGTTTTTGTTCGGCGCTGTTGAGGCGGAATTTCACAATATTATTTTTTTGATCGGCCAGAACCGCCACCCGTTCAATGCTGCTAATCAAAGCTCGTCGCTCTAGGGTGACATCGCGGCTAAACTGCCGGGGGATTAACTGATGGTAAGCGGGGTAGGCACCGTCTAGTTTGCGGCTGGTGAGGCGCTGGTGATTGACCTCAAAAATAACTTGGCTATCGTCTAAATGTAGGGCAATCAAATCCGCTTCATTGGCGGTGGTTAACATGCGTTCTAATTCTCGAAGCGCCCGGGCGGGGATGGTTAGGGCAAAATCTTCCAGGGTTGAGGTGGGGAGTTTTCCGGCGTCGCTGGATTCTGGCTCTGGGCTAACCTGGTCACTGGTTTCAACGAGGGCAAGGCGGTGGCCATCGGTCGCGGCAAACTCAAGGCAATCTTGGTGGTGAGTGACATGGACCCCCGTTAAAACTTGCTTGGTTTCATCAGGGCTAGCGGCAAACAGTACCCCTCCCAGGCCTTCGCTTAAGGCGATCGCCGGCAACATTAATTTTTTGCCATCCTGGATCGTCGGTAATTCAGGAAACTCGTCTGCTCCCATACCTCGAATTTGAAACCGTCCCGTGGCCGCAGTTAGGGTCGCTTGGGCATCGCCTTTCATCAAAGTTTCCGACGGACAACTCAAGGTCACTTCCCCCTCAGGCAGACGCGACACAATATCATTAAGCAACTTTGCCGGCAGGGTTAGGGTACCTCCTTCAATGACTTGGGCCGGAAAGCTCGTGCGAATGCCCAGGCTGAGATCAAAGGCGGTGAGTTGAATCTGATGGCGGCTCGCATCCGCAGTCAACAGCACATTTCCCAAAATAGGGTGGGTAGGCCGCGAAGGCACCGCCCGACCAACAAGGGAGAGTTGGCTATTTAGATCACTTTGACTGCAAACAAACTTCATGGCTTTTTCCGGAGATCTCCAAGCAGAGCAGATAGATTCTACTACAACATTCCCTGGCTGGCGGGATTTTTTCTAGTGCGGATGTGGCGCAATACCCGATCTAAAATAAACCGACCCACCAGGTTTCCTACGGTACAATGGGGAACAGTAGGGACTTTCTATTTTTTGAATTTCAGCCTGCGCTAATCTCCATCGGTGAATGCCAATCACTGCTAAGGAAAGCAAAGAGTTTCGTTCCTACGCCAGTGGCTGTTGCCCTTGTTCTCTGCTGAGCTTAAGCAAACATTGCAACATTCGTCACTGGAGCCCTTAATAAAAAATAGCAAGATAAAACGAGGATTCATGACAAATATTCATCAAAAAATTGAACAAGAACGTGATGCGGCTCGGGAAGCTTGTAGTACTGACTCCACTTCCGCTGAATGTGCAGCCGCTTGGGATGCCGTTGAAGAACTCCAGGCTGAAGCCGCCCACCAACGGGAAAAAGAGCCGGAAAAAAGTCCCCTAGAAAAGTTTTGTGATGATAACCCCGACGCGGATGAATGCCGTCTCTACGAAGACTAATTCTGTCGGCGATCGCGGCCATTTCCGTTCAAAAAATGAGTTGATCTGCTTTTAGCCATTGATCTTGGCTCCGGTAAGGTCAAAAAATGTGCTAAATGCCAATCCCCCAAAGCAGTGGTTTCTCTCCGTAGTGCCACTGCTTTGACTTGTGTATACTGTGGAAAATCAATCTTAATTTGTCTCAAACCGCGTATAAACCATGGATGAAACGTTACTACAGCAATTGGCCTGGATGGACTACCGTTTGGCCGTGATTTTTACGGTGATGGTGCCGATTGCACTGTTGATCTGGAGTTTCGTCGCGAAGGTGGAATCGATGCAGCGGCTCCTGGGCATTTACTGGAAAGTAGCCAGTTTGTTAATGGTGACAGTCTATTTGTTGATTCCGAGTTGGTCGGTGGGTTACCTGACGGGGCTGTTGTCACGGATTTTGATCCCCATTGGGTTGTGGTTTTGGATTGATCTCAATGAAGAAATTCGCGATCAACCGGGCAGTCGTCTGAAACTCGCGTTCACAGCTTGGCGTTGGGCGGTAACGGTCTACTGTGCGCTTGGGGCGATCGCCAATTTACCGTTTGTGGGCTGTGCTTTCTCGGCAGCAATGCGCCAAGGGGCCTATTGCCAAGTGTGGCTAGAAGCACCCAGTCGTTACCAACAAATTTTGCATGCCAACTCAGCCCCCGGTTTTCTCGGCTTTTTAGGAATTGTCGGCCTGGTGATTTATGTCGTGTATTTGCTGACGTTTCTATTGTTCCGTTTGGGGCGTCAGGGGCGCATTGCCATCGAAGAATGAGGGAAAAACCGCTGTAAAAAACTTTTTTTTAGAAAAATCTGGGCCTAGGGGTTGCCAATTTAAAATTGCTTTGCTAAATTAGAACTTGTGCGCAAAACGCCAGGATAGCTCAGTTGGTAGAGCAGAGGACTGAAAATCCTCGTGTCGGCGGTTCAATTCCGCCTCCCGGCACTGCATAAAGAGAGTTCACTCCGGTGGGCTCTTTTTCGTTTGCGAGGGATTTTTGAAAATCGAGTCATTTTCGTCACAAAGAAACCCAACCGGGCTAGGCTGGGTTTGAATGCAGATCGTATTTTTAGGGAATTCGTATGGGCGTGTTAATGATCCTGGGGATTTTGCTCCTAATTCTTATAGGCGGGCTAATCCTGGGTTTGGGAAACGATTAGGCTGGCACCTCGACCTTTGCTTCACCACCGAGGGCAAAGGCTTCATGGACGAGTTTGAGGGCGGCTTGGCCTTGGGTTTCGGGGACAACGCAGCTAATTTTGATTTCAGAGGTGGTGATCATCTGAATATTGATTTTTGCCGTGGCCAGAGCCTGGAAGAAGCGGGCCGCAACTCCTGGTGCCCCAATCATCCCAGAACCGACAATACTGACTTTGGCGATCGCCGGATCGACTTCGATTTCGCCAAAGTTTAGCTGTTCTGCCATGCCAGAGAGGGCGAGGCGGGCCGCTTCAGCATCCCCCTGGGCAACGGTAAAGGCAATGTCACGGGTCTTTAGGCCATTGAGCACACGGCAGCGTTGGGACTGGATAATCATATCGACGCTGATGTTTTGGTGGGCCAGCAGCGAAAAAATCTGGGCAGCCATGCCGGGGCTATCCGGGACATGACGAATGGCGAGTTGGGCTTGTTTGAGGTCAAGGGCGACACCCCGGACAGGGGGATGATCTTCAGGATTTAAGGAAGCAGGGGCCGCATTCATCGGGGAAGAGGCAATGTCAAAGACGTCGCAGAGGGTGGCGATCGCCCGGTCACAATCGGTCTGTTGGATGACGCAGCTCACCTTCACTTCCGAGGTGGAAATCATCTCGATATTAATGCCCGCATCGGCCAGACTTTGGAACATAGTGGCGGCAATCCCGGGGCGGCCAATCATTCCAGCCCCAGAGATGGTAATTTTGGCAACGTCATTGGCGCTCATCACCGCTACGTTACTTAAATCTTGGTCTGTGCCCGCGCAGAGGGTGGGAGCAATGGCTTCGGCGATCGCCTGGGCTTGGGTCGCGGCATTTTCGGTGACGGTAAAAGCAATATCATTACTGTTGCCATCATGGATCGACTGGATAATTAAGTCCACATCGACATTATGGGTAGCGATTTCCCCAAATAATTTGGCGGCGACGCCGGGGCGATCGGGGATATGCAGCATCGCAATGCGGGCCTGGTCGGTATCAAACTCCACCGCATCGACGGCCTTGGCAATTTCGAGGTTAATCAAGGGGCGATCGCTCACCGGCGCAGACGTTACCCAAGTCCCTGGATCGTCAGTCCAACTGGAACGTACCACTAAGGGCACCCCATAATTTTTCGCAATTTCAACGGCACGGGGATGGAGTACCTTTGCCCCTAAACTGGCGAGTTCTAGCATTTCATCCGATGTGACTTCCGCCATCAGTTGGGCTTCGGGGACAATGCGCGGGTCAGTGGTTAAAATGCCTGGCACGTCGGTATAGATTTCACAACAGGAGGCCTTGAGGGCGGCGGCGATCGCCACCGCAGAGGTATCGGATCCGCCCCGACCGAGGGTGGTAATTTCTAGATCTTCAGTTTTGGAAATCCCCTGGAATCCCGCCACAACGATCACCTCTCCCCTTTGCAGGTGCCGTTGGAGACGGTCGGTTTTAATTTCGAGGATGCGGGCGCGGCTGTGTTCCGCTTCGGTAACAATTCCCACTTGGGCACCGGTGAGGGAAATCGCCGGTTGTCCCAGTTCCTGGAGCGCCATACTGAGCAGAGAAATAGAGACCTGTTCCCCCGTAGAAAGGAGCATATCCATTTCCCGTCGGTTGGGATTCGCACTAATTTCGTGGGCTAATTTCACCAAGCCATCGGTAGTTTTTCCCATGGCAGAGACCACCACGACAATTTGATTGCCCGCCTGGGCCCGTTGCTGTACCCGTTTAGCCACCGCTTGGATTCTTTCTACGGAGCCGACGGAGGTACCGCCATATTTTTGAACGATCATTGCCATGGAACCTGCCTCACTCTCCCGAACTTAAAACACAATTCGTTTTCCATAGATGTTTTGGAAAATCGGTGATCCACTCTAGCAAATCCTACCGACTTTTCTGATCGATCTTTCACATTCCGTTGTGTGGTGCCGTCACCCTTGTTACTACCGGAGGAAATTTTTTCGCCTAAGGTCTACGATAGATAATCACTTAGCAAAACCAGGACAGCCAGAATTTTCCAGGCGATCGCCATAGCATAAATTCCCTTGGGAAAACGAAAAAAAACGTTAAATGACTTGTCTTTCCGCACCATTTACCCGATAATTGGTCACTCGATGGTGCTATACATTCTGTAACGTTCACGGTAAAGTAAAAATTCCAGAGCAACCGCACGATGTGAAGTATGCCACCACTGCTCCTGTGACAGACAAACCGATCAGTTTTCACTGAAGACCCTAGGGCACAACAATACTGGATGATCAGTCTTTTTACAGCTAAATTTTTTTGTATTCAAGGTCAAAGGCGATCGCCACATTATCAGCACTTGATCCCTGGACGAGTTTGTCCCCCAGCCAGTTTTTCATCTAACCCAACCAACATCTAGGAGGTTCCCTATGTCCGTACGTTTGTATGTCGGCAATTTGCCCAAAGACGTCGTCGAAAAGCAAGCCCTGATTGATTTCTTTGTTGAAGCAGGTGAAAGCGCAACTACCAAAGTGATCAAAGACCGGAAAACAGGCAAATGTCGTGGTTTCGCCTTTGTTACCGTGCCCACCGATGAAGAAGCCGATGCTTTCATCGAAAAGTACAATGGCCAATCCTTCATGGACAGCCCCCTCAAAATTGAGAAGGCTCTCCCCCGCACCAAAGGCGACGACAAGCCCGCCGAAGCCAGCAGCGCCAAAGGCGGCAGCAAGCGCAAGCGCAGTGGTGGCAGTGGCAGCAGCAAAAAACAATCGAGCTATGGCGATGCCAGCTCAGCTCAACCCGATCCCCGCTGGGCCAGCGAACTCGAAAAGCTCAAAGACATGCTCCAACAGCAAACCGCTAACGTTTAGGCCTTGGGCCATTGACTTTCCTGCTGCAGATCGTGTGGCAGGATTTGTTTTGTTTGCGCCAAAAATTTTTTCATCATTGATTTTTTTATTCAAACTTTTTTCTCGGAGGGATACACAATGGATGCCGTCACGGTCATGAAACAGGAAGTAGGGAAAGCCGCCGCGGCCCTAGTCCAGTCCAACTCAGTGGTCGGTCTAGGGACTGGGTCAACAACTGCCTATGCGATTCAATACATTGGTGAGCGTTTAGCCGCAGGTGAACTGGAGAATATTGTGGGCATTCCCACTTCGTTCCAGGCGGAAGTTCTCGCAAAACAGTACAAAATTCCCCTCACCAGTTTGGATGCCGTCGATCATATCGATGTGGCCATTGATGGGGCCGATGAGGTCGATCCCCAGAAAAATTTAATTAAAGGGGGCGGCGCGGCCCACACCCGGGAGAAAGTGGTGGATGCCCTCGCCAACAAATTTGTCGTCGTGGTCGATAGCGGCAAACTGGTTGATCGCTTGGGTTCGACCTTTTTATTGCCCGTGGAAGTCATTCCCATGGCGATTACGCCGGTGATGCGTCAACTAGAAGCGTTGGGAGGTAAGCCAGAACTCCGGATGGGAGTCAAAAAGGCTGGCCCCGTCGTCACCGATGAGGGAAATTTAGTTGTGGATCTCAAATTTACTGGTATCGACGACCCGGCAACATTAGAACAAAAGATTAATAATATTCCTGGCGTCTTGGAAAATGGCTTGTTTGTCGGGGTTGCGGATGTGATTTTGGTCGGTGAAATTATCGACGGACAACCCCGTGTCCGGGAAATTCAGTAGCGTTTTTTCTCAATCGAACAGGTGAACCTGGGCCTCCTCGTTGCAGGGGGTTTTTGTCTTGTTATGCCTGGCTCAAGAGGGTAATCGCCCGTCGGATCCATTCGTCGGCATTGGTATTTTGCAGCAGCAGTGGGTCTTGGCTCAGGGTGGCGATCGCCCCACGGATTTCGGTTTCTTGATATCCCAAGGCCAGCAAGGTTAAGTCCAAGTCCTCGTGAACGGCAGCATTAGGCTGACTGGTTGTGTCAGGGAGCGAAAATTGATCTCGCCATTGGCTGAGTTTGCTACGGAGTTCGAGGGCGAGTCGTTCTGCGGTTTTTTTGCCAATGCCGGGCGCTTTTGCTAACTGGCGATGGTCGGCGGTGACAATGGCCTGCACCAGTTCCGGTAAGGTTAGGGTATCGAGGAGGGCGATCGCCCCCTGGGCACCAATGCCACTGACACTGATCAGCTGCCGAAATAAATCCCGGGCGGCACCGCTGGCAAAACCGTAGAGATAGGTGCCGTCTTCCCGCTGTTGGCTGTGGACGAAAATATGTTGAGGCTGACCGATTGCCGCTTCTAGTTCCTGGGCGAGGCGTCCTGGCACTTGGATCTCATAGCCAATGTCCCTCACTTCAAGAATGAGAAAAGAACGCCCCTGCAAATTCCGGTGGATGGCGATCGCCTCTCCCTTAAGATAACTAAACATGAAATCCCCTCTGCCTAATGCCTGCGATCTTCCCATTGCCCCTGGCATTCCAGCAAGTCCCGGTGGCGATCGCTATTTCCATTTTCAATCAGTACGTTTAGACTATTAAGTATCAAGAAAGCGTTTCCTTACGCCCCACTACCTCCCCCACCATGGCCGATTCGACTCCTGCTTTTCCCGGTAACGCCCTCCCTCCTCAAAACATCGAAGCCGAAGAATTTATTCTGGGGGGAATTTTAATGGACCCAGAGGCCATGGGCCGGGTGGTGGATGTCCTGGTGATCAATGCCTTTTATGTCCAAGCCCACCGGGATATTTATCAAGGTTTATTGGTACTCCACAATCAGGGCAAACCGACCGATTTATTAGCCCTGAGCACTTGGCTCCAGGACAACGAGCGTCTCGAAAAAGTCGGTGGTATTCCCAAGCTTTCCCAATTGGTTGATCGCACCATCTCTGCTGTGAATATTGACCACTACGCGGAGCTGGTCATGGATAAATACGTCCGGCGACAGCTCATTGCCGGGGGCCATGAAATTATTGATCTCGGCTATGACACCGTTAAAACCTTACCCGATGTCCTGGATGAATCAGAGCAAAAAATCTTCCGCCTCACCCAGACCCGTCCCCAGGATGGCCTAACCGCCATTGCCGAAACCATTGCCGAAGCCTTTAGCAATATCGAAGAACGCCAGACCAAGCAGCAGGAAAAAGAGATGCTGTCGGGGCTTTCGAGTGGCTTCTATGATCTCGACGCGATGACCAACGGCTTCCAGCGTTCGGATCTTGTGATTATTGCCGGACGCCCCGCCATGGGGAAAACCAGTTTTTCGCTGAACGTGGCCACCAATATTGCGAAAAAAGAACGGCTCCCCGTGGCGATTTTTAGTTTGGAAATGTCTAAGGAGCAATTGGTGCAGCGTCTTTTGGCTGGGGAGGCGCAGATTGAAAGTAATCGTCTCCGGGCTGGACGCCTCGATGAAGTTGATATGCGTCCCCTCATCAAGGCGGTGGAATTTTTGTCGGATGTGCCTTTATTTATCGATGATACGGCGAACATTACCGTCAGTCAGATGCGATCGCAGGCCCGGAAACTCCAGGCAGAACAGGGGGGAAAGTTAGGGCTGATTCTCATTGACTACCTGCAACTTATGGAGGGCGGTGGCGATAATCGCGTCCAAGAACTCTCAAAAATTACGCGATCGCTCAAAGGACTTGCCCGGGAATTAGATGTACCTATTTTTGCCCTATCCCAGTTAAGTCGAGGCGTTGAGGCCCGCAACAGCAAACGCCCGATGATGTCTGACCTGCGGGAATCAGGTTCCATCGAGCAGGATGCCGACCTGGTTTTGATGCTCTACCGCGACAGTTATTACAACCCGGATTCCCCGGAGCGAGATATTGCCGAGGTGATTATTGCGAAGCACCGTAATGGCCCCACAGGAACGGTCAAGCTGATTTTCCAGCCGGAGCTAACGAAGTTTTTAAATCTGGCCCAGAGTCCCAGCCCCTATGCAGAAACCTATTAAAATCTGACAAAATTTGTGTGGCTGTGATTTGTTTTATTTATCAATAGAAATTACATCTGCCTGGTTTTTGGGGGATCCGGGCTGCTTTTTGAAGAGATCCTAATTTTTTAAAATGTAAATGCTAAGATGCTGCTAGCATCAAGGCCAGAATTTGATCAAGGTTTCTCCAAAAATTGTTGCTAATTTCGAGCTTAAATGCATTTAAATCTCCATGATTTGGGCGATCGCCTTGATCCATTTTGAGCGCATCTACTGTTATTTAAACGCCTTTAAACATCGGCAAAACTATCGATCGTTTTTTTCTAAAAAGGCTTGTTACAAGCATTCTCAATCAAAGAAAAATGCTTCGATAACTTCAGGTTACGCGATTTCTTGTTTGTTTAGTTGTTGGATCCAGTGTTCATGTACGGCTTCTCTCCCCCACAATCACCCCAGAAACAGACCCCCGTTCCCCTCCAGAAACGTCGCCATAACAAAGGCCAAAAAAATTCTGGCCAATCGACGGCGGCGACAAAACACCATCGGTTAGCCTGTTGGGAATTAGCGGCGCAGATTTCTGTGAACTGTTTACTCGGCGGGGTGGCGATCGTCTCCATTGCCCAACTGTTACCGGCCCAACTCTCCCAACGGCAGCAATTGTCCGTTCTTAAGGGCGAAGTCACCGAGGCAGAACAACGGGTCGCCAAACTACGACAAGAATTTAACCGCCACTTTGATGCCTATGGGAGTCATCAGTTAATGCAGGAGTACACCATTAAAGTCGATCCCAAGCAACGGCGCATTATCTGGGTGGATCCGGCTCAAGCTCAAAACAGCGAAAATTAATTTCCCTGGGAACTTGGCCATCGGCCAGCAGATTTTTTCAAATCCTTTCAGTAAACAAAAAAGGGAGTCATTATGGCTCCCTTTCGTAATATTCAGATGCTCATAAGAGACTTAGCGCAAATGCCAAATCCTCTTACTCTTACTTAGGAAGCAAGGGATGCCGTAGGGCGACGACGACGGCGTTGGGCTCTAACGGCGGTCTGTTCACTGACCTGCATTAAAAAGACCACAAGGGGTTCCCCTTGCAATTCCCGACGGGCGAGGCGTTGTAGGGAGGCTTCAATCTCTAGGCGGATGTCAGTCCAGTCAATATCTTCATTGCTGCGTTTGCCATGCTCTTTGTACTCTGCAAGGCGATCCTCTAGGACATTTTCGACATTCCGCTGGATTAACTGGTGGAGCAATTTATTGTTTGCTGCGGTGACCACACCCCGGAGATGAATTTCTGGCGGTGCAATCAAATTACCGTCCTGGGCGATCGCCACGGCCACCGTAATCACCCCTTCCTCAGCCAACTGTTGCCGTTCCTGGAGTACCGAATCATGGACAATGCCAGAACGATCCACTAATTCAATGCCTGAGGGCACTTTGCCAGTAACACCAATGGAATCTTCCGTGAGTTCAACAATGTCACCATTGTCGATAATCACAATATTTTCCTCCGGTACACCCATCGATTGAGCCGTTTGGGCGTGCTTCACCAGCATCCGGTGCTCCCCGTGGAAGGGAATAAAGAACTTCGGCTTCGTCAAAGCTAACATCAACTTGTGATCATCTTGGGCGCCGTGACCAGAAACGTGAATCCCTTCCCCTTTGCCGTAGACGACTTTGGCGCCGCGCATCATTAGCCGATCAATGGTATTTACCACGGCGATCGTATTCCCAGGGATCGGGTTGGCCGAAAAGACCACCGTATCCCCTTCCTTAATTTTGATGTGGCGATGGGCATCATGGGAGATCCGGGTCATGGCCGATAACGTCTCACCTTGGGAGCCCGTTGTCAGGATCAAGACATCCTCATCCTTCATGCTTTTGAGTTGCCGCAGGGGAATGAACAGCTCATCTAAACATTTCATGTAGCCCAAATTGCGGGCATGGGAAATGACATTTAACATGGAGCGGCCCACTACGGCCACCTTACGATTGTGTTTTTGCGCCAGTTCTAAAATAATGCTGACCCGGTGGACAGAAGACGCAAAGGTAGTGACAAAGAGTCGTCCCTGAGCTTGGCCAAAAATGCGGTCTAAATTCGGTTTTACAGAAGCTTCTGAAGGAGTGCGACCGGGAACTTCTGCGTTCGTCGAATCACTTAGAAGACAGAGAACACCTTTTTCGCCATGTTCAGCGAGCCGTTGGAAATCAAACTGTTCACCGTCAACGGGGGTAAAGTCTACTTTAAAGTCCCCTGTGTGGATGATCACGCCAATGGGGGTATGGATTGCTACGGTAAAGCTATCGGCAATGGAGTGGGTGTTGCGGATATATTCCACGAGGAAATTTTTGCCAATGCGCACCATGTCCCGTGGCATAACACTGTGGAGTTTGGTGCGATCGCTAACCCCTGCCTCATCTAGCTTATCGGCAAGGAGAGACATGGCCAGACGTGGGCCATAGATCACGGGAATATCAAACTGCTTGAGGTGATGGGAAATGCCACCGATGTGATCTTCGTGGCCGTGGGTGACAATCATCCCCTTAATTTTGTGGCGATTTTCCCGGAGATAGGTTGTGTCTGGCAGAACAATATTGACCCCATGCATCCCATCCGTCGGAAAGGCTAGGCCCGCATCGAGCAGCACGATTTCATCGTCATACTCAAAAATACAAGTGTTTTTACCAATTTCGTGGAGACCACCCAGGGGAATAATTTTGATACTGTCCTGGGGGTTGAGATTTTCTGGCTTGGTCGTTTGTTGTTGGCTAGTGCGGGTTCTTTTACGGGTTGTGGGTTGGGGTTTGCTCTTGTTCATAAAACTCCTTAGATTTGCGTGTGGTTAAAACTAGAGAAAAGGTTTGAAATAGAAAACTTGTTAGAGAAGGTATCTGAAAGACCAACGGCTAGGTATAACCAGCGATCGCCAGGGTGCTGGTAATTGGCGCAATACTGTTCAGTTGTCAAAAGCCATGGCAGTGGGCCGTTCGCCGAATGTTTCGTTCTAGAGGAGGGACAAGTCCTTCAAGACTTGGGTGAGTTGTTTCGTGCGGTCAGGGCTGAGGGGACAGAGGGGCGGGCGAAAGCTGCCTAAACGCCATCCCTGAAGAATGAGAGCGGTTTTAACGGGAAGGGGATTGGTATCACAGAATAGGACACGGAAGAGGGGGAAAAGCTTAAGGTGGAGGGCGATCGCCTCCTGGGTACGGCCAGCAAGAAAAGCTTGGATCATTGCCTGCATCTGCGGCCCCACGAGGTGACTGGCCACGCTCACAACGCCCTGGGCCCCTACGCTCATCAGAGGTAGAGTTAGACTATCATCCCCTGAGTAAATTTCAAAGGTGGAATCCACACCACAACGAATCTGGGCGGCCTGGTCAAGGTTGCCACTTGCTTCTTTGATTGCCACGATGTTGTCCACTGTGGCGAGGCGAATCACTGTTTCGGGTAACAGGTTACAACTGGTGCGCCCCGGCACGTTATAGAGCATCAAGGGGATGTCTGGACAGGCTTCGGCGATCGCCTTGAAATGTTGATAAAGTCCTTCCTGGGGGGGTTTGTTGTAATAGGGAACAACTTGCAACGAGCCATCTAAATTTAGTTTAGCGGCTTTTTGGGTGGCGGCGATCGCCTCACTGGTGGAATTAGACCCTGTGCCTGCGATCACCTTTGCCCGGCCGGTGGCCGCATTTTGGACAGCCCGGAACAGGTCATACTCCTCATCCCAAGTTAGCGTTGGTGATTCTCCGGTGGTGCCGCAGACAACCAGGGCATCACTCCCCTGGTCAATGAGATGGGCCGCTAATTTTTCCGCCATCGCGTAATCCACCTGCCCCTCTTCCGTAAAGGGGGTCACCATTGCGGTGATCACTCGACCAAATCTTGTACTTGTCATAAACGAATCGACACAACACACATAAATCTTACTGGACTAAACCGCCGTTGCGATCGCCGCCGGTTGGAGCCAATTTTTTTCCCAAAGCAGTTCCGCAATCTGGACAGCATTGAGGGCTGCTCCCTTACGAATCTGATCGCCACAGAGCCACAATTCCAGGCCATTCTGTTGGGAAATATCCCGGCGAATGCGGCCCACCAGCACCGGATCTTTCCCCGTCGCATCCATGGGCATCGGGAAATAGTTGTTTTCCCAATCTTCTACTACGGTAACACCAGGGGCCGTGGCGAGGATATCTTTGGCCTGGGCCGGATCGAAGGGCTGCGTAAATTCTAGGTTTACCGCTTCTGAATGGGCCCTGAGCACCGGCACCCGGACACAGGTGGCACTAATCCGCAGGTCGGGCGCGCCAAAAATCTTCCGGGTTTCGTTCACCATTTTCATCTCTTCTTCGCAATAGCCCGCTTCATTAATGGGGGTATTGTGGAGGAAAAGATTAAAGGCGAGGGGATAAGGAAAGGATTCCGTGGGCGGTTCTTCGCCAGCCAAGATCGCCTGGGTTTGCTGTTTAACTTCTTCCATGGCCATCGCCCCGGCACCACTGGCAGATTGGTAGGTAGAAACGACAATCCGCTGAATGGGCTGCACTTGATGGAGGGGATAGATCGCCACCCCCATGAGAATGGTTGTGCAGTTTGGGTTCGCAATGATGCCTTGGTGTTGTTGGGCTGCCTCTGGGTTAATTTCTGGCACCACAAGGGGTACATCCGGATCCATACGGAAGGCGCTGGAGTTGTCGATCATCACGGCTCCGGCTTCGACGATGGCCTTGGCCCATTTTTTCGAGGTGCTTCCCCCGGCGGAGGCGAGGACAATATCGACACCTGCAAAGGCTTCTGGGCTGACGGCTTCGACGGTAATGGGCTGGCCTTTAAAGGTTAGGGTTTTCCCGGCAGAACGGGGCGAGGCCAAAAGTTTCAAGTTGTTGAGGGGAAAATCCCGCTCTTCTAGTAACTGTAAGAGTTCTGCGCCAACGGCTCCGGTAGCACCAAGAATGGCGACATTGACTGATTTTGACAAAGAATAAACCTCCTAATGATTTTGGGTTAAGGGTAATGGAATTAAAAAGCAAAAATCTGGTGGGGGCGATCGCCTGGGGAAATTTTCTGATGTGGCGGGGAGGGTTCATCACCCCGGAGGCGAGGGTCGGGATAGAGTAAGCAGGGCCGCTTTCGTCGTTCTAAGCTGGTGCATCCCTTTCGTAAGACTTTGTATATCGAAGCTCTAATTATACTATTATCAGATAGGTTAACCCCTCGTAAGAACGCAATAGACCGACCCAAACATATTCTGGGTAATCCTGCGTTTGGGTTACTGACCTTAGGATATCATGGAGCGCTCAATTCAGACCCCTAAAGGGGCGATCGCCAACGAACAAAAACTATCCTAAGACCCTTAGTTGTAACTTATATATTAGAACCTTTAAACATCGATGAAAGTTATCCAGGAAAAGCTTCCTGCCAGCCAAGTTGGGCTAGAAATCGAAGTCCCCGCTGACGTCACCCAAAAAGCCTATGATGAAACAGTGCGGAAACTCGCCCGTACCGTGAACCTCCCCGGTTTCCGGAAAGGCAAAGTTCCCAAGCAGATTTTGATCCAACGGTTAGGCTCCAATCGCATTAAGGCGTCTGTCCTTGAGGATTTGATCGACGACAGCTTAAAAGCGGCGATCGCCCAAGAAAACATTGAGGCCCTAGGAAATTTCCAACTCAAATCTTCCTTCGATGACCTGATCAGCGCCTACAAACCCGGTGAAGCCTTCACCTTCAAGGCTGCCGTGGATGTCCCCGCCACCGTGACCCTCAATAGCTACAAAGGCCTCAGCTTCAAGGCCGAAAAGAGCGAATATGACCCGGCGGATCTCGATGAATTTCTTACCCAGAAACAGCGCGAATTGGCCACCCTTGTCCCCGTCGAAGACCGGGCTGCCCAAATGGGCGATGTGGCGATCGCCGATTATGAAGGCCGCTATGTCAACGACGCTGGCGAAGAAGAAGCAGACATCATTCCCGGCACCCAAGCCGAAGACTTTTCCCTTGACCTCGAAGAAGGCAAATTTATTCCAGGCTTTGTGGACGGTTTTGTTGGTATGAAACCCGAAGAAACCAAAAAATTCACCGTGACCTTCCCCGACGACTACGGCAACGAAGAAATGGCCGGGAAACAGGTGTCCTTTACCGTAACCCTCAAGGAACTCAAGAGCCGCGAGTTACCCGAACTCGATGACGAATTTGCCAGCGAAGCCACCAACGAAGAATTTGAAACCCTCGCTGCTTGGCAAGAAAGTCTGGAGGCCCAGTTAAAAGAAAACGCCGAAATCAGCACCAAAAACAGCGTGCGTCGTTATCTGCTAGAGCAACTCGCTGCTAACAACAGCGCCGAACTGCCAGAAGTAAGCGTTAACGAAGAAATCACGGCAGTACTCACCCAGCAGATGATGGAATTCAGCCGCATGGGCATCGACGTGAATCGGATCTTTACCAAGGATATGATTCCTAAACTGCGGGAAACAGCTCGCCCAGAGGCAGAACAACGTCTCAGCAATTCTTTGATTTTGACGGAAATTGCCAAGGTCGAGAAGATCGAAATTGACACCGACAAATTCAATGAACGCCTAGAGGAAGCTAAGGCCGAACTCCAGGAAGGCTTTGATGAAGAGCGGCTCCAGGAAGCTATCAAAGAAGAACTGACCATTGAGGCAACCCTCGATTGGCTCGCAGAACAGTCTGAGATTGAATTTGTCCCAGCCGGAACCCTCGAAGCAGAAGAGGCTGAAGCAGCAGACGAAGAAGAGTAGAGCCTAAACGCTTAGACTCTAAAAATTAATTGCGAAGAGACCCCAGATGGGGTCTTTTTTATTGGTGCCTAAAGTCGTCAAACGGTTCAATCACAAACTTTTAATCTGCCAGGGTTAGAATTTCTGGGCCCTCTGGGGTGATCGCCCTTTGGGTCAGCCAACAACTCCAACAACGCCCGATACAATCCGGTGGGGAACCGCCCGCAGCGAGACAATATCAGCTCTAGGGACGGCCCCACTCAAGATCACGAATCCGCAAATTTTTTTGCACAATTACGGTGACGGCCTCACCATAGTCATCCCCAGCCACCGCAACATAAACCCAACCCCAATCCTCTTGTATTTTCCCAGGCCAATCCGCCAGAGTCGCCATCACCTCTACAACATGGGGGGGTGTCCCACCATAGGCAACCATCTCCTCAAACACTTGCTGCAACCGTTCCACTGGATATTGCTGTTGCAATGCCGGTGTCAGGAGAGCATGAGCTACCTCAAAAGTTCCTTGGACTAACGCCTGGACAAAGGTTAAAGCAATGTTTTCTGGGCTTGATTCTGGTGGAGACATGATATGAATCAGGCTAGTCTCTGCGGGTCAAAATTTCCGGCCCTTCTGGGGTAATGGCAATAGTGTGTTCAAACTGGGCCGAGAGCTTGCCGTCCTTGGTGACTGCGGTCCAACCATCACTGAGCAATTGACTCTCATAGGTACCTTCATTGATCATCGGTTCGATGGTAAACACCATCCCCGGACGAATTTTGGTGCCCTTGCCGCGTTTGCCATAGTGGGGAACTTGGGGTTCTGTGTGGAAGACATTACTAATCCCATGGCCGACAAAATCACGCACCACTGAATAGCCCTGGGATTCGGCATATTCTTGGATCGCCGCCCCAATATCCCCAATGCGACCATTGGGTTGGGCCGCCTCAATGCCGATGTACAGACATTTTTCGGTCACTTCGACTAATTTTTTGACTCGGGGTGCTGGGGTACCCACAAAAAAGGTTCGGGACGTATCACCGTGATAACCATCGAGAATGGGGGTCACATCGATATTGATGATGTCGCCGTCCTTGAGGACTTTTTTCTTACTGGGAATGCCGTGACAAATTACCTCATTGACACTGGTACAGATAGACTTTGGGTAAGGATTGCTTTTGCCATAACCGAGGGGAGCACTTTTCGCCCCATGTTTCTGGGTCCATTCCTCCGCCGCATCGTTCAATTCGAGGGTCGTCACTCCCGGTTTAACCAGAGGCTCCAGGTAATCGAGGAGTTGCGCCGCTAGCCGTCCCGCATTGCGCATTTTTTCAATTTCTCGTTTTGATAGCAGAACGATGCCTTTACCCATGGGAGTTTATTGATTGTAAGACCAACAGAATTATCAGAGGTTTATTGTAACAGCGTAGCAGCCCCAAAAGCCTTCTGGGAATCATTGCTGCGCCTGTCAAGTCCCGCGAAAAAGCTGCGGCGATCCGCGGCGATCGCCAAGATAATTGCCAACATAAAAATATCGATGCAACGGTTAGCAAAGTTTGCTGCAATCCAAAATGCAGATTTCCTTCTTTGATCACAAGTTATTAAAAATTTCCGTGGAGCTTGCTTCGCAAAAGTTCAGTTGACAACAATCTCCTATAATACAGAGTCTGCAGTATGCATTAACACATATTCTTAACTTTGTAATTTCCGTCGGAGAATTGTCCTATGGCTCGCATGTATTATGATGCGGACGCAAACTTAGATCTGTTAAACGGCAAAACCGTTGCCATTATCGGCTATGGTTCCCAGGGTCATGCCCATGCCCTCAACCTAAAAGACAGTGGGATTAACGTCGTCATCGGCCTGTATGCCGGGAGTAAGTCCACCGCCAAAGCCGAAGCAGAAGGTCTGAAGGTTTTACCTGTTGCAGAAGCAGCAAAAGTGGCGGACTGGATCATGATTTTGTTGCCCGACGATGTCCAAAAATCTGTCTACACCAAAGATATTCTCCCCAACCTCCAAGCGGGTAATGTGCTTTCCTTTGCCCATGGGTTTAACATCAACTTCGGTCAAATTGTGCCCCCTGCCGATGTAGACGTTGTAATGGTTGCGCCTAAGGGCCCTGGCCACCTCGTGCGTCGTACCTATGAGCAGGGCCAAGGGGTTCCCGCGTTATTCGCGGTTTACCAAGATGCCACCGGTCAAGCCCGTGATTTGGCAATGGCCTACGCAAAAGGGATTGGTGGTACTCGCGGTGGGATCCTTGAAACCACTTTCCGGGAAGAAACAGAAACAGATCTTTTCGGTGAACAGGCAGTTCTTTGTGGCGGTCTAAGCGCCCTGATTAAAGCTGGTTTCGAAACCCTCGTGGAAGCGGGTTACCAACCTGAGTTGGCTTACTTTGAGTGTCTGCATGAAGTGAAGCTGATTGTTGACCTCGTTGTAGAAGGTGGTCTGGCGAAAATGCGGGACAGCATTTCTACCACCGCTGAGTATGGTGACTACGTTAGTGGGCCACGGGTGATCACCGCTGAAACCAAAGCGGCGATGAAGGAAATTTTGACGGAGATTCAAACAGGTGAGTTTGCTCGGAACTTCATCCTCGAAAATCAATCGGGCCAAGCACAATTTACTGCGATTCGTCGCCGTGAAGCAGAACACCCCATTGAAGTTGTCGGTAAAGATCTCCGGGCAATGTTTAGCTGGTTGAAAGATAGCTAATCGATAAATTAGATTAATTTAATATTTAACAACAATATTGAATTAAAAAGAGGTAGGTGAGAGTCAAGGATTCTCACCTTTTTTTGTAAATTTTCTCCCTTTAATTGGGTGGTTTTACTTGGGCAATGTGAGCAGCGCAAATATATTGGGTGGGAATCATTTGAATTTTTCGGGTTTGGAAGACCATTTCCAGTTCATCAAAGAGCTGCCTACGGATAGTAGGATCCAGGGCAATGTAGGGGGAGAGGGTTGTGAGTAATTTGAGGTAATCGTTCGGGGAATAATCTTTTGTTTTAATTACCTGGGTTAGTTCTAGGTTTTGAAAACAATTTGAATCGAGCAAACCCTGGCTGATGTTTTTGAGATTTTGTTCCTGGACAGCGATATTTTCAAAGCTGGCAAAGCTGGGCATATATTTTTCGTAGAGGGGCAATAGATCCTGAAAAATGCTGGGATCGGGTTGGGGTACGGTATTCCAAAGCAGGACTATTTTTCCTTGGGGCTTCAGTAGCTGGGCGATCGCCTGACATCTAGTGTCTGGTTGCAACCAGTGAAAAGAAGTGCTGGCAAGGATCGTCTCAAATTTTTCTGGGGTCGGTTCCCATTCCTCAAAGGTGGTGTTAATAATTTGAATTGGGTCATTCTGAAAGCGTTGGGTGGCAAATTCACAGGCCCTGGGGTTCGGCTCCAGACAAATTAACGAAAAACCCCGTTGGGCAAAATGTTGGGTCGCGTTACCTGGGCCACTGCCAATTTCTAGAATGACACTTTCTGGCGGGATTTTTTCACAGATTAAATCAATAATTTCCGGCACATAGGGAGCGCGATATTGATCATAGGCTTGGGTTGCTTCTGCATACCAATGCTGACGGGTTTCAATGGGTTGAGAATAAATTTTCTGAAAAAAAGCGTCGAAATTTTTCATGTTTTAGAAGATTTAAAGGGCAAGATTTTTGATAATTAAATATAGTTATTTTTTAAATTGTTTAAAATTTAGAGAGCAAGAAAAATCTCCTTTCTAGGAGAAAACAAGTCCCTGGGGTGATGAAATGGCGGGATTATGGGAAGATCATCATAGTCGATTGTTTTTTGAATTGCTCCGTAAATATTAATGACAACGCCGCTGCTGCTCCTAATTGATGGTCACTCCCTCGCCTTTCGCTGCTACTACGCCTTTGCCAAGTCTAGACAAGGGGCGCTGCGGACTTCAACGGGCATTCCGACAAGTATTTGCTTTGGTTTTCTTAATGCCCTCGTGCAGGTAATCAAACGGCAAAAACCGGATGCGGTGGCGATCGCCTTTGACCGACCCGAACCCACTTTCCGCCATACTGCCGACGAAAACTACAAAGCCCAGCGCAAGCCCGCCCCCGATGATTTTCGGCCTGACTTTGAAAATCTCCTTGATCTCCTTGATAGTCTAAATATTTCCCGGGTGACTGCTGTGGGCTACGAAGCTGACGATGTGCTCGCTACCCTCGCCCGGCAAGCCAGTGAAGCAGGCCAACAGGTAAAGATATTAACTGGCGATCGCGATCTTTTTCAGTTGGTGAACCCTGACCAAAAAATTAGCATTCTCTACCTTGATACCAAGGGTGTCAAAAGTGGTAGTTACGAAGAATTTACTCCGGAACTCGTCGAAGCAAAACTGGGTGTAAAACCAGAACAAGTCGTAGATTTCAAAGCCCTAGCTGGCGATTCATCTGATAACTATAAAGGCGTCCAGGGCATTGGTGAAAAAACAGCCATTAAACTCATCCATGAATTTGGCAATTTAGATAATATTTATGCCAACCTCGACAAGATTAAGGGCGCTACTAAAAAACGCTTAGAAACCGATAAAGACGCCGCCTATCATTGCCAAAAATTAGCAGAAATTGCCCAGGATGCACCCTTGGATATTGCCTTAAATGAGCTTCATCTAACCGGGTTTGACATCAAACAAGCAATCGAAATTTTAACAAAACTAGAATTAAAAAAATTCATCCAAGACATTGGTAGAATCCAGCAACTTTTTGGCGCAGAAACCATCGAGATTCCCACCCTAGAAGCTGCCCTATCTAATAATATGACCGTTGACGAAGCCGGCAATGCACAGCTTTCTATTTTCGCTGCCCCAGACCAAAATCAGCCCCAGACGCCCCCAGCCCCAACTGTCTCGCCGATTCAGCCCCTGATTATTGACACCACAGAGAAGCTCACCGAGTTAATCGATCAACTCAAAACCCAAACCGATATCAATCACCCCGTGGCTTGGGATACAGAAACCACTGGTTTAGATCCTCGGGAAGTCGATCTCGTCGGTATTGGCTGTTGTTGGGGTAGAGATCCAGGCAATATTGCCTATATTCCCATTGCCCACCACGAAGGCAAACAATTAGAAAAAATACATATTCTTCAGGCTTTAAAACCCATTTTAGAAGTAGAAAAATATCCAAAAGTTTTTCAAAATACAAAATTTGATCGCGCCATTTTTGCTCACCAGGGAGTCACCCTAGCTGGTGTGGTTTTTGATACGATGTTGGCGAGTTATGTTTTACATCCAGAAATGAAGCATAATTTAACGGATTTGAGCTTGCGTTATCTAGGAAATATTATTGCCAAAAGCTATAAAGATCTGGGACTAACTAAAAAACAGACCATTGCGGATTTGGAAATTCCCATTGCGGCAGAATATTGTGGTTTAGATGTTTATACAACCTATTTAGTTTGTCAAAAATTAAAAGTCGAACTTAAAGCTTACCCTGATTTAGAAAAACTCCTCGAAGAGGTTGAAACGCCCCTAGAACCACTGCTGTGTGCCATGGAAAATACAGGCATTCGCATTGACCAAGGTTATCTTCAACAACTGGCCGAAGAATTGGGGGCGGATCTAATAGAACTGGAAACTAAAGCGTACAATGCGGCAGATGAGCGGTTTAATCTCAATTCTCCCAAACAATTAGGAGAAATCCTCTTTGAAAAGTTGGGATTAAATACGAAGAAAACACGCAAAACTAAAACAGGCTATTCAACAAATCACGCTGTGCTCGAAAAATTACAAGGGGATCACCCGATTATTGATTACATTCTTGAATATCGTACCCTTGCAAAATTAAAATCTACCTACATTGATGCTTTACCGACCCTTGTTAGTCCGAAAACAAACAGAATCCACACGGATTTCAATCAAACCTTGACCAGCACAGGGCGACTTTCTTCATCAAATCCGAATTTACAAAATATTCCGGTGCGCACAGAATTTTCCCAACGAATTCGGCGTGCATTTATTCCGAAAGAAAATTGGGTGCTCGTCGCGGCGGACTATTCGCAAATTGAACTTAGAATCCTGACCCATTTAAGTCAAGAACCAATTTTATTACAGGCCTATCAAGCTGGAGAAGATGTCCACCGGGTCACGGCACAGATGATCTTTGATCGGGACTCGCCCCAGGCGGTAACTGCTGCAGAACGACGCATTGGTAAGATTATTAATTTTGGCGTGATCTATGGGATGGGCGCCCAACGGTTTGCCCGGGAAGCTGGCGTTTCTAAGGAAGAAGGGCGGGCCTTTATTGACCGCTACCATGAACGCTATGCCAAAGTTTTTGAATATTTAGAGTTAGTCAAAAAACAGGCGATCGCCCAGGGTTACGTGAGTACAATTTTGCAGCGGCGGCGTAACTTTGACTTTATCAGTAACTGTTTAATTGAATTAAAAGGGACTGACCCCACAGCGATTGATTTAGATAGCCTTGATTATGCCTATAATGATGCCCAATTATTACGGGCGGCGGCTAATGCACCGATTCAAGGATCCAGCGCCGATATTATCAAAGTAGCGATGATTCAGATTCATGAATTATTAAAGGATTATCAGGCCCGTTTACTACTCCAAGTCCACGATGAATTAGTCTTTGAGATGCCCCCAGAAGAATGGGAAGAATTAGGCTCTAAAATTAAAACCACAATGGAGCAAGCAGTACCTTTATCTATTCCTTTGGTCGTTGATATTCACTGCGGTAAAAATTGGCTGGATGCAAAGTAAAAATGGCTAATCCTGATCCCATTTATGGCTGGCTAGAGACTTCTTTAGCCACCATCAAAAAAGCAAACTGGTATCGATACCCGAAGACAATCACGGGTCAATCGGGGGCAACGGTCACCTTAAATGGTCAATCCGTAGTGAATTTTGCCAGCAATGATTATCTGGGTTTAGCGAGCGATCGCCGTTTAATTGATGCCGCCATAGCAGCCACCGAAACTTTGGGTACGGGGAGTACAGGCTCTCGGCTCACCAGTGGCCACCGACAACTCCACCAAGATCTAGAGCAGGCGATCGCCAATCTCAAACAAACCGAAGCGGCTCTGGTATTTAGTTCCGGTTATCTGGCCAATCTTGGCACCATTAGCGCCATTACAAATAAAAAAGACTTGATTTTAGGGGATCAATACAACCATTCGAGTTTGAAAAATGGGGCGAAATTAAGCGGTGCCACGGTGTTGGAATATGACCACAACGATTTAGATGGGTTACGCCAGCTCCTCGAAGCCCATCGGCATAACTACCGCCGTTGTCTGATCACCACCGATAGCGTTTTTAGTATGGATGGTGATCTGTGTTTACTGCCCGAATTACTGGCGATCGCCAAGGAATTTTCCGCTATGTTACTCGTGGACGAGGCCCATGGGACTGGGGTTTTGGGCAACAAAGGCGCTGGAGCCGTGGAACATTTTCACTGTACCCAGCAACCGCTTATTCAAGTGGGCACCCTCAGCAAAGCCCTGGGCAGTCTCGGCGGCTATGTGGCGGGCAGTAAAGCTCTGATTGATTTTCTCCGTAACCGGGCCCCGACCTGGATTTATACTACCGGACTCTCCCCGGCGGATACGGCGGCGGCCCTCGCAGCGATTCATATTTTGCAGGCAGAACCCCAACGGCGACAGCAACTCTGGGAAAATATTCGTCAGTTAAAAAGCGCCCTCGGCAACCACGAATTGGTGCCTTCTGAGTCGGCGGTACTTTGTTTTGGCCTCGCTAATCCCCAGCAAGCGCTAACCATGGGCGATCGCCTTTTGGCCGCTGGTTTTTTTGCCCCCGCCATTCGTCCCCCAACAGTACCCACCAGTCGCATCCGCGTATCGGTAATGGCGACCCATAGTCCCCGACAGATCCAAGGATTTATTGAAGTATTCCAGCGGTGCTTTGCTGAATTTTCCGGGTCATCTCAAGGCTAATCTTCCTCAATTTGGAACGCTTCTTTTTCCGCCTCTAGGATCTCCGGCGGTACCTCAAAGCGAGGACGACCATTTTCATCAATGCGAACAATTACCCCCATGGCCTCTAGCTCGGCGATCGCCCGTCTCTGGGTTTCCACATCCCGCGCCTGACCTAAAATCGACGACCAAGCCGTTACCCGCGCCATAATACTGCGGGGATCCCGTTCCAAAAAGGCAACACTGGCCTCAGAGCGTTGTTGGGCATTGTGACTTTCGGGGTCATCGTAGTAGGCAGCCCAGGCCGCCGCCGTTTTATAGGATTGAATGGCCGCTGGGATATCACCGAGGAAAAGATGCTCGTCAATGGCCTTCATGCGCCAGAGATAAAAACTTTGATCCGGGACAGTGGGGGTCATCTGGGCTAGGCCGCGATTTAATAGCTCGACGGTGCGATCCGGGGTGCCAGCATAGAGGGAACTGCTCCCTGATAGATAGTAATACCCTTCCTTAAACCAAGGGTCGAGATCGACAATCACCTCGAAATAATCAGCACTGAGGCGATAGTCGCCCAATCTCCGCGCCTCATCGTCCCCAAAATATTGTAAAAACCGTAGAAAAACCCAGTCTGAAACTAAATTGTCGTAACCGTAGGTGGGCAGTTGTTGCCACAGGTCTAAACTGGCCGCTTCTGTTTTTGCCTGACGCTCGACAATTTCTGGAGTTAAATCGGTGCCCTGTTGCAAACTATCAAGGCGAAACTGTTGCAGGGTAATAATTACGACTCCAGACGCCAGGGCCAATGCACCTAAGCCGATACTTTTAAGTCCTTTACCCACAAGCGCGATCGCCACCATAGTCTGCCACTGCCAATGTTCTTGAAAACACTCCAATTTTAGCCTGTTGGGCCATCGATCCTGACGACACCTGTCTGTTGCAACGCCATTGACTGAGTTTTGTCTATTTCCTCAATTGATTCAGCTTTTTAAAAAGTTGGCTGGCCGTATGTTCGACCCAAGCCAAAAGGTGATCCAGCGCTTTTAAAAGTCGCTCCAAGAAATGTTGCTCATAGCCAACGCTGAGGGCCTCCGTTTCAATCCATTCCGGTTTGGCTTCGATCTCCGTAGAACTTGGCGGCACATCTGGTCGTGTTAGGCTCTGGGTCTGGGCTTCGACTGTGGCGATCGCCCCTGATTCAGGGCTAGAAATCGGTTGATTTAAAGTTGTTACCAATGGCGGCAGCGGCGTTAGTGGGGCCTGAGGCAAATTGAGATTCGCTGGATCCGCAACCTCGGAAGACTTTGCTTTGGCCTGGAAGAGATCAGCCCAGGTCAGCCAGGGCTTCGGGGTGACAACAGGGTCAGGGGCGGTAATGGCACTGGTGGTGGGTTGGATCTTAAACCAGTTACGGAAAAACCGCTGCAGGGGTGGTAGAGCTTCGGCAGGAACCGTGGGTGCGAGAACCCGCTGTTCTAACTGGGCTAGCCGTTGATCCAGGGGCTTAAGCACTGGGGCAAGGGGTAAAGGGGGTAACAACTGGGGCGAATAAATTTCGGGGGGCACCACCGCCGTGTGCCAGTGGGACTCACCGAATAGATCAATGGCGATCGCCACCGGACTTTGCTCCAGCCAACTCAAGCCCTGCATCAACCAACGCACCGGGGCCAAAAGCCGGGGGTTATGGCCGTGAACCGGGGGTAAAATCCGGGGATTTGGCGCTTGACTCGCGAGATGCTGCTGTCTTTTTTGATAGTTAACGCTGCCTAGATGAAAACTAATTTGTCGTTGCAGTTCCGTTTGGGATTGGTGGGGTTCGACGGTGTGATTGTCTTGATCAATAAATAAAATGTCTTGGGTTGTGAGGTCGCAGGCAATCCCCTGGAGGGGGGGCTGAGTTGTGCCTTCACTTTCAGCAGTGCTGAGGGGAAAATCTGGCGTTTGGGTAGCGGCTTCTGCGAGGGTAAGGCGTTTGCGTTCCGTTTGGGCGGCGGCAATTTGACGTACCGCGACGCGACTAGTTTGCACGAGTAAATACAAAGGATACAAGGCGATCTGGCTGCCCCACTCCACGGTGATTTTGAGGCGACGGGCGGCCTGGGTCAGTCGGTTTCCCCACTGGATCGATTGACGATTGAGAAAGTTAAAGAGTTTACTTTGGTAGGGGCCTGGAGCAGACATCGTCATTTTTGCGGCACAACGCTTTTATTGTCCCATAGAGATTTCGGAATCGAAGTTTATGGCTTACGCTTATCAACGAACCATTCATTTGGCAGATACCGATGCCGCCGGGGTGGTCTATTTTGCGCGGCTTCTCCACATTTGCCATGAAGCCTATGAGATGTGCCTCACGGAGAGTGGGATGGATTGGTCTGGGTTGCTCCGGGAGGGAACAGTTGCCCTGCCCATTGTCCACAGTGCCATCGATTTTTTTCGGCCCATCATCTGGGGCGATCGCCTAGACATTGAGCTCTACCCAGAACCTGAAAATTCTAGTCAATTTAAGATTTCTTACCGGATTTTTACGGAAAATCACGACTCCCCAACAGAATCGCCCCTGGCCACGGCCCTCACTCGCCATGTGGCGATCAATCCCTCAACCCGTCAGCGTTGTGGCCTACCGTTAGCCGTCGAAACATGGTTAAGGAATGCACCAAAAATCGAGGACAGCAAAATTTAGCCTGTACAATTGTCTTGAATCTAACGATATCTTTTTACCTGTGATGCTAAAACAAGGTAGCTCACGCACTTAATCCATTATTTTTCATTATTTTCAGACTATTTAAGAGGAGTCATCACTTCAATGAAAAAAGTAGAAGCCATTATTCGTCCCTTCAAACTCGATGAAGTCAAAATCGCCCTCGTCAATGCAGGCATCGTCGGCATGACCGTTTCTGAAGTTCGCGGTTTCGGTCGCCAAAAAGGACAAACAGAAAGATATCGCGGTTCTGAGTACACCGTTGAATTTCTCCAAAAGCTCAAGATTGAGATCGTCATCGATGATGATCAAGTGGATGCAGTCGTTGACAAAATTGTTGCGGCCGCCCGGACTGGGGAAATCGGCGACGGGAAAATCTTCATTTCTCCCGTGGATCAAATCGTCCGGATTCGGACCGGGGAAAAAGACCTCGAAGCTGTCTAAAACCGCCCCTGGTGCCCAGTTAAATTTTTTTGAAAATTGTCCACAACTATCCCCTACGGCTCCCTCTTGGTTTGAGGGGGTTTTTTTTATGCACCAGCGATGACCTGGATGGTGCCGACCATCCCCGCAGCGGCATGGCCGGGTACAGAACAATGCAGTTCAAACTTGCCGGTCTTTTGGGGAATTAAAATCCATTCGGCGATCGCCCCCGGTTTGAGTTCTAGTTCGTGGATTGCCCCTTTCACTTCCACCTTGCCCGCTTCTACCTTTTGGGTCCAACTGGTGTCGGCAAAATCTTTAGCTGTGAAATAGTGTTTTTGATTACTGGGATTGTCGAGCAGCAATTTGTAGCGTTGGCCGGCGACAAATTCCAACTGGTCAGGGACAAATCTTAGGGCGCCGCTGGCTGTGCCTAAATGGATCTGCATTTCCTGGAGGGGTTGCTGGGCCGGTACCGGTAAGGCGATCGCCGCTGGGGTCAGACAAAATAACATTAGCCCAAGTAAAACCAGCACTTTATAGCCATGGACGAAGTATTTGTTAAACACCATTGATTTTCTCCATTACGCTTGAAAATTTCGGTTGCTTTGATGGTTCTGTTATACCCCGGCTTCCTCTAACACTCCTTGCATTCTGCCGAGCCACTCGATGAGGCTATCCAATTGTTGTTGGGGCTTTATTGCCCCTAGACCCCGCACCGTCACTTTTTTGGAGGTGTACACAAAGCGGGACTGGAGATGGGATGGTAACTTTTCGGCGAAGCGCTGCCAGGCGGGTTCCTCCATGGGCGTTTCGAGGACGATATTTTGTTTGCCTTCGGGTTTAATGCGCGAGAATCCGAGGGACTTGGCAATCATCTTTAGCTCAATGACCTGGAGCAGTTGTTCGACAGAGGAGGGTAATTTACCGTAGCGATCGCCCCAATCGGCGGCAATTTGCATCAGTTCCGGTTTGGAGTTGGCCTGGGTAATCAGACGATAGGCATCAAGTTTTTGGTCACCATCGGTGATGTAGTTACTCGGAATAAAGGCCGTGAGCCGTAGATCCACCTGGCAATTATCCACCTGGGGAATTTCCTGGCCGCGAATTTCACTAATGCAATCCTGGAGCATTTCTACGTATAGATCAAAACCAATGGCCTCCATTTGCCCGGACTGTTCTGCCCCCAGGAGATTACCCACCCCGCGAATTTCCATATCCCGCATCGCCAATTGATAGCCAGAACCCAGTTGACTAAACTCTTGCAAGGCCCGCAGCCGTTTTCGGGCTTTTTCGGTGAGGTCTCCTTGGCTGGGATAAAGGAGCCACGCATGGGCCTGGATGCCGGAACGTCCCACCCGACCGCGCAGTTGATAGAGTTGGGAAAGACCGAATTTTTGGGCATCTTCAACGATAATCGTGTTCACCCGAGGAATATCGAGTCCAGACTCAACGATAGTCGTACAGAGAAGAATATCCGCCTCGCCGTTATTAAAGGTCAACATCGTCGTTTCGAGATCGGCTTCGTTCATCTGCCCATGGGCGATCGCCACCCGCGCCGAGGGAATCATTTCTTGTAATTGGGTGGCAATGGTCTCAATCCCTTCGACACGGGGCACCACATAGAAAATTTGTCCGCCCCGGTCTAATTCGTTGCGAATGGCAGTGCGGATAATTTCGGGGTTATGGCGAGACACATGGGTTTGGATCGGGCGACGGGAGGGCGGTGGCGTCGTGATTAAACTCATTTCCCGAATACCGGACAGGGACATATACAGGGTTCGCGGAATCGGGGTTGCGGACAACGTCAAAACATCAACCTTCGTTTTGAGGGCTTTGATTTTTTCCTTTTGATTCACCCCAAAGCGTTGTTCTTCATCGACTACGAGCAAGCCTAGATCCTTAAATTGCACATCCTTGCCGAGGAGTTGTTGGGTACCGACAACGATGTCTAGTTCGCCCCTGTGGAGCCGCTCCAAAATGTCCTTGCGTTCGGAGGCGGTGCGGAAGCGGTTTAACAGGCCAATATTAATCGGATAGGGGGAAAAGCGTTCCTTTAGGGTGTGGTAGTGCTGTTGGGTCAAAATTGTGGTGGGTGCCAATAACGCCACCTGTTTATGGCCACCGGTGACCACTTTAAAAATGGCCCGGATTGCCACTTCTGTTTTCCCGAAACCCACATCGCCACAGACGAGCCGATCCATTGGGCGATCGCTTTCGAGATCCCGCTTAATATCCTGCACCGCCTTCAGTTGGTCTGGGGTCGCTTGGTACGGGAAAGAATCCTCCATTTCCTGTTGCCAGGGGGCATCGCTTGGGTAGGTTGTGCCCTTCATTTCCGCCCGTTGGGCATAAATTTTCAACAGATCAACGGCTAACTTTTTAACGGACTTTCTGACCTTGGCCTTGGTTTTTTCCCAGGTTTTGCCGCCCATCCGGTGGAGTTCCGGGCGTCCCTTAGCGGTGTGGCGATAGCGGGACAGGGTATCTAAAGAATCTGCGGGAATTCTGAGGATCCCATCGGCATATTTGAGGACTAAATATTCCCGGCTTTGCAGGGTTTCAATTTTAATAAAGCGACCAATGCCATGGCTTTTGTGGACAATATAATCACCGGGATTGAGTTTATTAACATCAACGGTTTTTGAGGCGGCCCGGCGACGTTTTCGGATGTAGCCAAAGGTAGTGAGGGCGTGTTGGCCATAGAATTCTCGGTCGGTAACAACGGCGATTCTAAAGGTGGGTAAAATGAAGCCTTCTAGTTCTGCTTGGCCCTTGTACTTGAGGGCGATCGCCGTGCCTTGGCGTTGGTGTTTTTCGATGGCGGGATAATCCCTAGGATTGGGGATGAACTGGGCGGCGCAGTCATGTTCCTGGAGCAGGGAAACGGAGCGTGTGGGTTGAGCCGAAACCAGCCAAGCGTTGTATTTATCAAGGGTAATGGTGCTATAGATTTCCCGTTTACCGCGCAAAATTTCTGCCAATTTACCGAACTGGTGCGGTGTAATCGGTACCGGACGACTAGATAGGTTGATGCTGGCTTCACTGACATCATCGAGTTCTGTCAAGGTAATTTTTTGGTACCGTTGGCTAACCTGGTCAAAATTTTCCTGCACCCTGCGGTGAACTTTGGGTAGGGGAGATTCGCCATTGAGCAACTGCCACTGGGCCTCGCTAGTTTCGTAGGTGCGATCGCCATGGGCAAGACATTGGGACAATTCATCAATGGCCACCAACGTATTTTCTGGGAGATACGCCAGGATCGAGGCCACCTGATCCGCAAAGGCGACCCCCAAAAAGCGTTGCATTCCTTCAGGATAAACACCTTCTCCCCATTGTTCTTTTTCCTCTGGGGTTAGCGGTAAATCTGCCGGATCGAGGATTTGTTGACCAATTAAAGGCGCCCAGGCCGTGGGGGTCAAAACCAGTTGGTCTACTTTATCGAGGGAACGTTGGCTGTTGGGGTCAAACTCCCGGATGCTTTCTAACTGATCACCGAAAAAATCTAAACGTACCGGCAACTCCCCCGACACCGGAAAAATATCAACAATATCGCCCCGACGGGTCCACTGGCCTTCGGTTTCGACGATGTTCACCCGCTCATAGCCGAGGCGCGTTAACTGGGTGGCGATCGCCTCAGAATGATCAAGTTCTGCTCCTGGCAGCAAGGTCAAGCAATAATCCCGGAAAATCGCTTGGGGCGGCAGATGGGGCTGGAGGGCGCGCTCCGTTGTCACCACAACCATCCCCTTACCCACAGCAGATGACTGACCATAGGCGATCGCCCCTAGGGTTTGCATCTGCCCCCAAATCATCTCTGATTCTGGATCAAAAGCTTCGTAGGGCGACGCTTCCGAGGTGGGATAAAACAGTACCTGGCCCCAACCCATGGCCTCTAACTGGGCGGCCCAACGTCCGGCTTCCTCGAGGGTGGCACAGACCACCAACAAATTTTTCTCCTGCAATTGCGCCAAACTTGAGGCCAACAGTCCTTTGGGGAGTCTGGGCAGACCACTTAAAGCGAGTTCCCCTTGGGTTTGGAGCTTTTGGGTTAATTCTGCTGTGAGGGCAGCACGGCTCAAAAAACGAACAACCGAAGAAAAAGTCATAGGTAATGGCGACGGTGACAGGAAGCATTCATGGGTTCATCCAATGTATTACAGTTCTTTACGGGGCCGCAAAATCAATACAGAATTACGGCGATCGCCTTGCCTCTTTGGGACTTGTTTAGGACTGTGCTGCCTGCTGTTCAAAGAAGTCTGCTTGGGTCGCAAAAATTTCAAAAACACGGTTCATATTGGTCAATTCAAACAGCATTTGCACTTGTTCGTTGACGTTACATAAAATCATTTTTGCCCCGTGGGTACGCACCGTTTTTAATAGTAAAACTAATGATCCGAGGCCTGCACTGTCCATAAACGTGATCCCAGTAAAATCAAGGATCACAACCTCTTTTTTTTCGTCGGTAATACTTTTGAGTAAATCGTCTTTAAACTCAAGGGACTTAATATTATCAAAAATGCCCGTGGGGTGAAAAACTGCAATTTTGTTATCCATAATGAGCGCAGAATTGTTGAAAAAGAAGCAAAAACTGAATAAAGATTTTAAATCAATATTGATGATCAAAGAAGGTGAGGCGTTGTCCTCAAGGGTAGTGACCCAGGGGGACTGTTTTAGCTTAGTCTACATTGCCGCCCTTTGAACCAGACCTATTCTTTTCAATCCATGGGCTTGGCAACAAACGAAGTCTCTACCTTGATATTATCTGACTCCAAGGTAAATCCAGCGGAGAAAATTTGACCTTTTAGGCTCCGGTTTGCGGTTGTGCGGAGGGTCGTTAATCCATTCCCCAGGAAGCGGCCTGATAAAATGCCCAAGGTGTGGAAGCCAGAGTACAGGACAGCGCCAATGGTCAAGCAAATTTTAATTTTGGGGGGCACGGGCCGCATCGGTCAACGGGTGGCAGCGGCGATCGCCCCCCTGGGTTCGGTGACGGTGACAGGGCGTTCGGTGCGAGAGGCAAAGGCACTCCAGGGAACATTTTTGCGCCTCGATTTAGAGGATTTACCGGCTTTAGAAAAGGCGATCACCAACCATGATTTGGTGATTCACTGTGCGGGGCCATTCCACCGCCGGGATGGTCGAGTATTACAAACGTGCATCCACCAAGGCAAAAATTACATTGACATCAGTGACCACCGTTGCCTGTACCAAAAGCTTAAGCCCTTGACCCAGGCCGCCACAGATGCCGGAATCACCGCAGTGTGTAATGCAGGGGTCTTTCCGGGGATTTCTAATAGTATGGTGCGCCTCGGTGTAGAGCAGCTCGACGAACCGCACAAAATTGAGCTTTATTATGGTGTTGCGGGTTCCGGGGGCGCCGGAGAAACGGTGATGACAACGACTTTTCTGGGGTTGGGGGAGCCTTTTCTCGTTTTTCAGGACGGCACTTGGCAGGCCAAACAACCCTATTCTGAGCCGACGACAATTGATTTCCCTAACCCCATTGGCAAAACAACGGTGTATTGGTTTGATGTGGCCGAAACTTTTACCTTTGCCGAATCCTTCCCAGTGAAAACGGTGGTCACAAAATTTGGTTCTCTGCCAAATTTTTATAATCAGCTCACGCGGGCCATCACCCTATTGCCTGAACCACTGCGTCAACATCCCCGCATCATTCAAGGTCTTAGCAAAATTAGCTACGGCATGACCAAGCTCACCGATTCTTTTACGGGGGTTGGGGTGGCAATGCGAGCGATTGTTAGCGGCACTAAAGATGGTACGCCCCAACAGGTTACGGTGGATTTTGTCCATGAACACACGGCGATCGCCGCAGGCTTAGGGGTAGCGATCGTGGCGGAACTGCTTTTGACGGAACAAGTTTCAAAACCGGGTCTCTTCCCGGTCGAACAAATGATTCCCACGGAGCTGTTTATGGCCATGGCCGAAAAGTATAACCTCCAGCTTTCCTGGTCCATAACTCCTAGGCGATCGCCTAGGAGTTATGGGGATATGTCGCCGCAAACTACGCTAAATTAACTAAGTCCAATTCTCGAAGCCCATGGAAATCGCAACCTGGAACGTGAACTCGGTGCGTTCTCGCCAAACCCATATCTGTCAATGGTTAGAAACAACGGGGGTTGATCTGCTCTGTCTCCAAGAAACAAAAGTAGTAGACCCAGACTTTCCCCGGCAGCCCTTCGAAGCCCTAGGCTACCACACCTCGATCTCTGGCCAGAAATCCTACAATGGCGTTGCTCTCCTCAGTCGGGAACAGCTCCAGGACGTGATTATTGGTTTTACACCTGTGGTCGGTGCGGCGATCGCCCAGGATTTTGACGAACAGAAACGGGTGATTTCTGGGGTGATTGGTAACGTGCGGGTGGTGAATTTGTATGTGCCCAATGGTTCCGCCGTCGGCAGCGAAAAATATGACTACAAGCTGGGCTGGTTTGAGGTTCTCAAGGCCTATTTAAAAGAATTGTGCAAAGACGATCGAGAAATTTTAATGTGTGGCGATTTTAATATTGCCCTCGAAGACCGGGATATCTACATGCCGAAAAAACCGGATCACATTATGGCTTCCCCCGCAGAACGGGAAACACTCACGGAGATTCTCGGCTTCGGCTTTCAGGATGTATTCCGCAAATTTAACCAAGACGCCGATCAATTTAGCTGGTGGGATTATCGGACGCGGGGCTTTAGTCGGAATCGCGGTTGGCGCATTGACCACATTTACCTTACGGAACAACTCTACGGCCAGGCGAAACGCTGTTGGATCGACCGGGAGCCGCGCGGTTGGGAAAAACCCAGTGACCATACCCCTGTAATTGTGGAGCTGTAACTGATGGAAGGACTTACACTCCGAAATCAAACCTTTACCTGGGGCGATCGCACCTATGTCATGGGGATTCTCAACGTTACCCCCGACAGTTTCAGTGATGGGGGCCAGTTTAACTCCGTGGCTTCAGCAGTAGCCCAAGCCGAAAAAATGGTCGCCGCAGGCATTGATATCCTCGACATTGGCGGTCAGTCTACTCGCCCTGGATCGGCGCAAATTTCCCTGACAGAAGAACTAGATCGCACCATTCCTGTGATTCGAGCCATTCGAGAAAAATTTCAGACGGTGATTTCCATCGATACCACCCGGGCGGCAGTGGCCCAAAAGGCGATCGCTACCGGGGCCGATATAGTGAACGATATTTCCGGAGCCACCTTTGACGACCAGATGCTGACGGTGGTGCGGGATTTGAACGTGCCAATTATTTTGATGCACATCCGGGGCACCCCGGAAACGATGCAAAGTCTGACGGACTACCAAGATTTGATCGCCGATCTAAAAAATTTCTTCCAGGAGCGCATCGATGCCGCCTTAGCTTTGGGAATCCCGAAAAATCACCTAATCCTTGATCCGGGCATTGGCTTTGCGAAAACAGCCCTGCAAAATTATGATCTCATTCGCCAGCTCCAAGACTTTCGCGATCTGGGTTACCCGCTCCTGGTGGGGCCGTCCCGCAAAAGTTTTATTGGCCACATCCTCAATAAACCAGATCCCACGCAACGGGTGTGGGGGACAGCGGCGGCCTGTGCGGGGGCGATCGCCTTTGGGGCGGATATCCTCCGGGTGCACGATGGGCCAGAGATGATCGATGTCGCGAAAATTGCTGATGTGATTTGGCGGCCTAGAGGGAACGCAGAAAGCTAAAAAACTTCGTTAGGAAACTTTGGAGTTTTTCGTTATCGGCGTATTTTTTCTTGGAGAGCAGCAGCGCTGTTTTACTATTGATTTCGCTCAAGGTCGGGTAGATATGAATCCCCGTTAAGGCCGCAACCGGCAGGCGATAGGTCATGGCCAAAACAACTTCATGGATGAGCTCCCCGGCCATCGGCCCCACCAGATGCGCCCCCAGGATTTCACCGTTGTGACGCACGATCAACTTATGAAAGCCCACGGTAGAATCCTCCGCCTGGGCCCGATCCACTGACGCAAAGGGCACTTTCAAAATCAGTACATCACCGTGGCGTTTACGGGCTTGTTCCTCGGTCATGCCAACCCGTCCCACCTCCGGATCAGTAAAGGTCGCCCAGGGGATTACGCGATAATCAACGCTTTTAAGAAATAGTTGCAAGGGATTTAGGGCATTTTGGAGCACCACAACGGCTTCGTAACCGGCCACATGGGTGAACTGATAGCCGCCAATCACATCGCCACAGGCATAGATCCGGCTATTAGTCGTTTGGAGTTTGTCATTAACGCAAATTCCTTGGCTATCGTAGTCTACCCCAGCGGCTTCTAGGTTTAGGGATTTGACATTGGGGGTGCGGCCTGTGGCCAGGAGGATTTTATCGGCGATCGCCGCCACCTGGGAATCATCCTCGGTGTAGAGATGTTTTTTGCCTTTGACCATTTCCACCCGCTTTAACCGGGCATTTTTCAGAATGGTGATTCCTTCTTGGTTAAATTGTTGCTCGAGGACGGCGGCAACATCGGGGTCTTCTTTGGGTAACAGGCGATCGCGGCTTGCAAACAGCGTCACTTCCGTCCCCAAACGGTGAAACGCTTGCCCCAACTCACAACCGATCGGCCCCGACCCAATCACCGCGAGGGATTCTGGCTGTTCTGTGAGGGAAAACACCTGTTCATTAGTAATAAAACCCGCTTCCTGGAGTCCGTCAACCGGGGGAACAGCGGGCCGTGATCCGGTGGCAATCACAAAGGCGCGCGCCGTTAGTTTGCGACCATTGACCCGAAAAGTTTTGCTGTCGAGAAACTGACCATCGCCAAAAATCACCTCGACCCCCAACTCCGTAAACCGTTCTGGGGAATCGTGGGGTTCAATGGTGGCGATCGCCTTTTGCACATGACCCATCGCCTCTGAAAAATTGATTTCCGGCGGTTTTGTGTGGACGCCAACCCGCCCCCCATGGCGCACTTGGTGGGCAACCTTTGCCGCATGGAGAAAAGACTTACTGGGAACGCACCCATACCAGAGGCAATCTCCCCCAAGGCGATCTTTTTCCACGAGGGCTACCTTTGCCTTTAACTGGGCTGCTGCACTGGCGACCACTAGGCCCCCAGAACCACCGCCAATGATGACAATATCGTAATCCACAGCCACAGCTTACCGTCTCCATGAGTTTGGTCAGTTGTCTTTATTTTGCGCGAAATTTTTCCTTCCAAACCCTTAGCACCATGATTTTCAGGAAATTTTTAACTCTTTTTCTGCTTAACTTCAGTTTTGCGCCCCGCTTCCCCCAAGCCAAGAGGCGATCGCCTGAAATCAGTACAATACGAGTTGATTCACTTGATGGGAGCTCCTTTAAAAATGTTACGAAAACTATTATTTGGCCTAACTCTGATGGTGGGTGCTGGCTTCAGCCTACCGGCCCAGGCGGATGTTGTTGCCTATCCCATGGTTTATAACATTGACGACCAACCCTTTGAGGGATATGTCGCCCGCAATGAAGGCTTTGGGGATAATCAGCCCGTTGTCTTGCTTGTGCATGATTGGGATGGCCTCGACCGCTACGAAAAAATGCGCGCCAATATGCTCTCGACCCAAGGTTATACGGTACTCGCCGTCGATCTTTATGGTCAGGGGGTACGACCTAAAAATGTTGCTGAATCCCAGGCAGAAAGTGGCAAACTCTATGGCGATCGCCAACTGATGCGTGAAAGATTACAAGCAGGCCTTGAGGTCGCCAAGCAACTCGAAGGAGTTGACCCAGAAAAAGTCGCGATCATGGGCTATTGCTTTGGTGGTTCGGCGGTGCTAGAAATGGCCCGGTCAGGGGCGGATCTCGACGGCTTTGTTTCTTTCCACGGCGGCTTAGCCCTGCCAGAAGGTCAAGACTACAGTGAAACCACAGGTTCCGTTTTAGTGCTCCATGGGTCTGCCGATCCTGTATCTCCCATCGCTGAAGTGGCCGCCCTCGCCACGGATTTGAATACTGCGGGTGTGACCTACGATATGGAAATTTATGGGGGTGCCCTCCATTCCTTTACCAAATGGGATTCTAGCGACTATGACCCCCAAGCTGATCTCAAATCTTGGGATGAACTACTTGAATTTTTAAAAACAGTCTTCTAAATGAGACCAATTCCATACTTCAGGAAAAAGTACAGTTAGTTGTCAGCAAGTTTTGGAAAAATATCATTTCAAGCTTGCTTTTTTATTTTTTTCGTCACGGTAAAACATTAATCAGTACAAATATTTTTTCATCACTAATTTCACGCCCATTGGGAAACTTTTTTGTGGCTTAATCTGTCATGGATTTCTACAGAGAATTGAATTGAACAGGATATTTAGCACCATGAAACCCTTTACACGCCAATGGGTACTACTGGGCCTGATTCCCCTCCTGACTTTAGGGTCATTACTGCCTACCTTACCGGCCAATGCTGGCCCCAGACGAAACAACACCCCAGAAAATTCCTACGAATACTATCGATATCGTTGGGATTATGATGACGATGATGATTGGGATGATGACGACGACGATCGCCACAGATATCCATATCGTCAATACGACTGGCGAGATGAAGTTTCTTCCTGGGACGGGATTTTTAATGACATTGATCGCAATTACAATAACCGCATCCCCCGCGAGCTTTTTTACTTTCTAAGACGCGACCAAAATCTGCGTCGGAGCCTGTTCCAAACTTTCGGTCTGCCTAGGGGGAATGACAATTTGATCCGTGACATTATTCTCGGTGTTCTTTTCGACCGTAACTACAACAATTACAATAACTACCGTTATCAGCGCGGGTTTAACTACGGCATCGATGCGAGTTGCTTACCGGCCCGGTGGCGACAGGAATATTATCGCGGCAACCCAGTGCCCCCTTATCTGCTGCGGCAATGTGGTCGCGTGCGTTCATACGATTACGATGATTAGCCGATTGTCCTAAGGTTTCACGGAAGGAGCCTCGGTTCTACGGAATAAACCGAGGCTATAAAGATAGAGTGTGCCAACGGAACTGAGAAAGAGCACATAGGCGATCGCCTGGGCCAGGTAAATTTTTTGGCGATAACCCAACAGAGATTTCAACAGAATCCCTGGAAACTGTTTGTCGGGTAAAATTTCTGATAAATCCCAAAGCTGAATCCCCAACACACAAGCTGGGGCGGGGGAAATGCAGAGGGCCTGATATTGGGTTTGGATCTGGGCAAAGAGGGCGATCGCCGCATCGATGTGCTTTAAAACACCGACCACCAGCCCCGCAATAATTAGCAGCAAAAAGATTCCCATCACCTGAAAAAATAACTTGATATTCAGCCGTACCCCCAGGGCAAAAAGGAGAAATCCCAGCACCGTTGCCACGGTCAAGCCCGCGATCGCCCCAAGACTCGGCATCAGCCACCCCCCTTGGAACTGGGCCACAATGAAAATCACTGTTTCAAATCCTTCCCGGAGCACCGCGATAAAAATCAGGGAAAATACCGCCCAGGCCGCCGTTTCTCTATCCTGGAGTGCTGCTTGTAGTGCCCCTTCGACGTCTGATTTTAGGGATTTGGCCTGGCGGGTCATCCAAATGAGCATCCAACTCAACATGGCGATCGCCACAATCCCAAAACTCCCCTCCAGAATTTGTTTAAAAACCGGTGCATAGGCCCCATCCGCCGTCGCCACCTGTAACAGCAGTCCCCACAGACCCCAGCCGACCAGGACACTCGCCCCCAACCCGGCACCAATGCCGCCATAGACCCACTTTTGTAAAGACATCTGCTGCGCTTTAGCCAGACAAGCCAAGACGATGCCGACCACTAGGGCCGCTTCAAAGCCCTCCCGCAACGTAATCACAAAGGCGGGTAATGCTGCACTAATTTCCATAACTGATCCCATCAATTTCGGTGGTGTTTTTCGCTTGCACAACGATTTTTTGATCCTAAAGGATTTTTCTCTAGGGTCTGGGCGATCGCCAAAAGTCTCTGCTGCCCACCATCGCGGTGATGAATATTTTGCCCCTCAATTTCGCATAAAAGCGACGGGTCATCACGATAGATGCTTAACCGCGTAAACGGAATGCCCCTATCTTGACTGAGAGGTCAAAAATAAAACGCCACGGAAATGCTTGCAATGCATCTTTTGCAACATTTTGCTGCTCATCGACGATTTCAGAAAGTCACTTTATTCATAAAGTCATATTATTCACAACTTTTGGGCGATCGCGCCAGGAAGGAAAGGAATACAGATAAACTCTTAGATAGTCATCTTAGTGTGTAGCAGAGCATTGTCTATTGCCGTCGTCACCTAAAATTCATCGAATAATGCCACATGACCAACCTCACGCTCCTTCAGCTTTGTATTTGGCTCAGTCACAAACATGGAGACCCCCTGGATGGACTGCGCCAAGAGCTATTGCTGCGGGCGTTGGAAGGGTACAAATTAAAAGATATTCAGATCGATGGCTATTCCCACAGCTATGTCAAACGAGTCATTGCTCCAGATCTCTGGAAACGCCTCGGACGTTATTGTAACCAACGGGTGGGGATTCGTTCACTCCAGTTGGCTTTGACTACTAAATATGAGCAGCTCTCGGAGCAAGAAAAGGCAGCGGTCGATAAAATCGTCCCCAACGGCATGGCCACGGCCACAGAACCCCAAGTGCCAGCGCCAACGCTACCCCAGTACCAAGGTATTCCCAGAAACAAAAATCGTTTTTATAACCAAGAGTCAACCCTGCGTACCCTGGGGCAACAACTCCAACAACGGGGTATTTCGTTAATCTTTGTGCTAGGCGGTGGCGGCCTAGGCAAGACCACCCTGGTTAGTGAAGTGCTCCGGCACCACCCACCCCTCCAGGAAAATACCCTTTGGTGCAACCTTAGCGATCGCCTCATGTTTGATCAAAATTGGGCTTTGATTCAGCAGGAATGGGCCTTAGAAGACCACCCCGACGGGGCGATCGCCCAACTCCAGGATTATTTGCAGCAGCAGCCGAAGATCTTAGTCTTTGATCACTGGGAACTGCTCTTTACCACCGCTTGTCTATCGGGGAACTATCAACCACAACATACAATGTATGTGGAATTTTTAGAGGCGATCGCCCACCAGACCCTAGCGGGTACTGTCGTCATTATTTCCAGGGAAAATTCCCCGTCCATCGAAGCCTTGGCCACAGACAACCCCAAGGTCACCCTGATTACCGTCGAAGGCCTTAGTAATTTAGTGGCCCAGCAGATTCTCCAGGAATACAACCTCCAAGATCAAGAACTGTGGGCTGATTTGGTCGAGACCTATCGTGGCAACCCCCTCAAGCTCCGGTTAATCGCCACGGGAATTCAAGAATGGTACGGCGGTTCTGTGATGCAATTTCAAAATCAAGAAACGATTATCGGTGGCAATACCCTACGGGATATTCTCTACAGTCTCACCTGTCGCATTAGCAACTCCGAACAGGAAGTGCTCTACTGGCTGATGTTGTGGGGCAAGTCCATTACCCTCGAACAACTGCAAGCCAACTACCATTTAGAAATGTCCTTCGCCAGTGAAGTTTGGGATGCGGTGCGCTCCCTTGATCGACGCTTCCTCCTAGATAAAAAAGAAAATCATCAGCCCTACTTTGGCCTGCAACCTTCGATCCAGCGTTACCTCGCCCAGGAATTTACCCGGGAATGTTGCCAAGAAATTATCCAGGCGATCGCCACCCTCCCCCAAACCAATTTTAATCACCTCAAACGTTACCCCCTCATGCCCAACGGAGCCGATCCGAATATCCTGGCTTCACCTGTCATTTGTCCAATTCTGAAGGGACTTCAAAACCGTTACCGGGATTTTTCTCAAATCCAAGCAAATTTGCGGCGACTGCTCCACAATATTCCCCCTGCCACTCCCCTCCGGCATGACTATAGCCAAGCCAATCTCACTCTCCTATATGAAACTTTGACGACCTATTTTCTCTAGCCGATCCAGCAATATTTAAAGGAAAAACTTTTCTGGGAATCTTCTGAGGCGATCGCCCTTCTCTGATAGACTTTGGGGTGTTTACAAAAAAACTAAATGACTGGTGGTTTTGATCAACAGTCGCAGTCTGGAGGATAAAAAGCGTGGAAAGCACCCTCGGTTTAGAAATTATTGAAGTTGTCGAACAAGCGGCGATCGCCTCTGCCAAGTGGATGGGCATGGGCGAAAAAGATACCGCCGACCAAGTGGCCGTCGAAGCCATGCGCGAACGCATGAATCAAATTCATATGCGCGGTCGCATCGTCATCGGTGAAGGGGAGCGGGACGATGCCCCCATGCTTTACATCGGTGAAGAAGTCGGGATTTGCACCCGTGAAGATGCAAAAGCCTATTGCAACCCCGATGAACTGATCGAAATTGACATTGCCGTTGACCCCTGTGAAGGCACCAACCTCGTCGCCAACGGTCAACCCGGTTCCATGGCAGTGCTCGCCATTTCCGAAAAAGGCGGTCTGTTCCATGCCCCTGACTATTACATGAAAAAATTGGCCGCGCCCCCAGCCGCCAAAGGGAAAGTTGACATCCGCAAGTCTGCCACCGAAAACATCAAGATTTTGTCTGAATGCCTCGGTCGCGATCCCCAAGAACTCGTGATCGTTGTAATGGATCGCCCCCGCCACAAAGATCTAATCAAGGAAATCCGTGCCACTGGTGCCCGGGTTCGTTTGATTAGTGATGGTGACGTATCTGCGGCAATTTGTGCTGCTTTTGCTGGTACCAACATCCATGCGCTGATGGGGATTGGTGCGGCTCCTGAAGGTGTCATTAGTGCTGCAGCAATGCGTTGCCTCGGTGGCCACTTCCAAGGGCAACTGATCTACGATCCCGCCGATGTAAACACCCCCGAAAGTGCTGGCTGGAGCCGTGAAGAAAATATCGAGCGTCTTAAGTCCATGGGCGTTACTGATCCTGACAAAGTTTACGAAGCAGAAGAACTCGCTTCTGGCGAAACGGTTCTGTTTGCGGCCTGTGGGATTACCCCCGGTACTTTGATGGAAGGGGTTCGCCTGTTCCACGGTGGTGCTCGTACCCAGTCTCTGGTTATCTCTAGCCAATCCATGACTGCCCGCTTCGTCGACACCATTCACATGTGGGATAACCCCCAAACAATCCAACTCTAAGTCGCAAGCTTTGAAGGATTGATCTAAAACTCAATTAGCCTTCTTGAAAAAAAAGCAAGGGCGATCGCCAGTGGGGGGTCGCCTTTTTTCGTGCAGGTTAAGCCGTGAGGACGCCGTAAAGTTACATAAATTTTCTTTACAAAACCTTTTGTCCCGAAATGTTCGGAGACTACATTGCATAGGAAGTTAAAAAAATCCTTTAATAAAACTCTGCGCTTCCCTTGGATGTTGGCGCCCTAGAGAGATAAAACCTTTAGAGAAAACCCCATGAATATTGTTGTTGTTGGCCTGAGTCATAAAACAGCCCCCGTCGAAATCCGCGAAAAACTCAGTATTCAAGAAGCGAAAATGGACGCGGCGATCGCCCACCTCAAATCCTATCCACATGTGGAAGAAGTCACCGTCATCAGCACCTGTAATCGCCTCGAAATCTATGCTGTCGTGCAGGAAACAGAACAGGGCGTGCGGGAAATTTGCCAATTTCTTGCGGAAACCGGACAACTCCAACTCAATCGCCTGCGCCGCTATCTCTTCACCCTGCTGCACCAAGATGCCATCCGTCATCTATTGCGGGTTGCTGCGGGCCTAGAAAGTCTCGTCCTCGGAGAAGGCCAAATCCTCGCCCAGGTCAAAGCCGCCCACAAGCTTGGCCAACAACATAAAGGCTTGGGCCGTTTACTCGATCGGATGTTCAAACGAGCAATTACCGCTGGGAAACGCGTCCGCAGCGAAACCAATATTGGTACCGGGGCTGTCTCCATTAGTTCCGCCGCCGTGGAATTAGCCCAGATGAAGGTCAAGGATCTCTCTGATCAAAAAATCGCCATTATCGGTGCCGGAAAAATGTCGCGCCTGTTGGTGCAACACCTCGTTTCTAAAGGGGCCGAAGACATCACCATCGTTAACCGTTCTGAACGGGGGGCGCGGGATCTCGCGAAAAAATTTCCCGATGTAGATCTGCAATTGGAATTGTTGCCAGAGATGCTCAATGTCGTTGAACAAGCAGACATTGTCTTTACCAGTACCGGTGCAACAGAACCGATTCTCGACCGAGCAAAACTCGAAGATCTCGATCTCCACACCTTAATTTTGATCGATATTTCTGTGCCCCTCAACGTTGCCGCCGATGTGGAAGAAATCGCCGGCGTTCGTTTATATAATGTAGACGCTCTCAAGGAAGTGGTCGCCCAAAACCAAGCGTCTCGCCGCAAAATGGCCGAAGAAGCCGAGGCCCTCCTAGAAGAGGAAGTGGAGAACTACATCCAATGGTGGCAGTCCCTCGAAACCGTCCCGACCATTAGTTCCCTACGCAGCAAAGTCGAAAGCATTCGGGAGCAGGAACTTGAAAAAGCCCTTTCTCGCCTCGGGGCAGAATTTGAAGAGAAGCACCAGGAGGTTATTGAAACCTTGACCCGGGGGATCGTTAATAAAATTCTCCATGATCCGATGGTGCAACTACGTGCTCAACAGGATATCGAAGCCCGCCGCGTCTGCTTACAATCGCTGCAAATGCTGTTTAACCTCGAAACGGAAGAGGCCATTTAGCAAGAGCCTAGGGCCTTATTAGACCCCGTAAATTTCAGTTTGAGCCGGTGTTTTCGCTAGGATGATGAACGCGGAGACTCCGGCTCTGCGAGTTTATTTTTTAAGTTCTTTTAAATTTCTGAGGTAAATAAATGCGCCAAAATCGATGGAAAAAGGCGATCGCCAGTTTGTTGATCGTGATCAGTTGTACGTTGGCCGCTTGTGGTGGCGTCGGCAGTCTGCAGGGCTATAGTAATGGCACCTATGGCTATCAATTTCTCTATCCCAATGGTTGGATTCCCGTTGATGTCAGCAAAAGCGAGACTGGTGTAGATGTCGTTTTTCGGGATTTGGTGGAGTATTCCGAAAATTTGAGTGTCATTATCAGTGATGTTCCCGCCGACAAAGCCTTAGGCGACCTGGGAACTCCCACTGACGTTGGCTATCGATTCATGAAAGAAGCAAGCCAAAATAGCGATCGCCAACCCGAACTGATCCGGGCCGAAAGTCGCACCGACCAGGGCCAGACCTACTATACTCTCGAATATCGCGTCACCCTCCCCGGAGGTCAAATGCGCCATGACCTCGCCACTGTTGCTGTAAAACTGGGTAAACTCTATACCTTCAATCTCTCGACCCGCGAAAGCCGTTGGCCCCAAGTCGAGAAACTCTTTAATGCGATGGTTAAATCCTTTAAGGTCTAATCTCAACCAATATTTTGAAACCTTGATCCCCCAGTGTATCCACCTGGGTATGCTGTAATTGCCTCTGTTTGCGCCGCATTACCTCAAAACACCATGGAATTTGTCCTTGCGTCCGCTTCCCCTGCCCGTCGTCGTTTACTCCAAGGCATTGGGATTAATCCCATTGTCCATGTGAGTCACTTTGATGAATCCCAAATTCACCATGATGATCCGGCCCAGTTAGTCGAAGCCCTCGCTGCGGCCAAAGCAAAGACCGTCGCCGAACATCGCCAAGATGCGTTGATACTCGGCTGCGATTCGGTGCTCCATGTCCGGGGGGAAATCCTTGGGAAACCGGCCTCCCCCGCCGAGGCGATCGCCCGGTGGCAAACCATGCGGGGCCATTACGGTTTGCTCTATACAGGCCATGCCCTCGTGGATCAAACCCAAAACCAAACCTTGGTGCGCCATGGGGTCACAAAAGTATATTTTGCCGCCATTGATGATGACACAATTGCCGCCTATGTCCGTAGCGGCGAACCTCTGCAATGTGCGGGGTGTTTTGCTCTTGAAGGGAAAGGAGGGCTTCTGATCGAGAAGATCGAAGGTTGCCATAGTAACGTCATTGGTTTGAGCCTACCGCTATTGCGGGAAATGCTGACGCACCTCGGCTATACCGTTCAGACTCTATGGCCCTAGCATCAGCGGAAATTTTACACAAATAGGGCAATGTTACATTTACTGGCATTTTACCAACGACATTTTAGGGATGGGATATTCTGAGAAGAAATCAACATCCGCCTAGCCATCATCCCCAGACTTTATCCATCCATACTGCGCCCCTATTTTGGCGCCAACCCAGTGACCAAGGAGATTCCACCATGTCCTTAAGCGATGAATTTAAGCAAGCTCTCCGCAGCGGCGACCTTTCCAAAGCCTTTACGATGGTGGCGAGTAAGGCAGCAATCCTAAATATTACGACTCGAATTGTCCGTGATCCGAACCAGGGCGAACCCTACCCTCCCAATAGCAGCCTCCATACCCAAGTCGATCTCATCAATGGAACCGTGGAAAATGACGTTGGTGAGGCCGTACTCAATACTGCTCAGTACCAAAATCTCCAGCATTTTCACCAACAGCAAGTTGCCCTAAGTCACCGTAAAATTCAAGAAAACTTCCAGGGTTTGCAACAGCTATTTCAGTTGCTTGTGACTTTGCAGCAGTATGACCGTTTAATGAATGCGGAGGAACCCCTAGACCTGAAATTCCTTGAAATACCGAACCAAACCCTCATGGCCGCAACGGTTAAGGTTGTTGAACCTTTCACAACAACGCCGCCACAGGACGACCATGCCCTGCCAACGGTTGCGCCGAGTGCGCCGATGGAAGCTGTTTCAAAATCTCAGCCCGATGTAGTCCCAGAAAAGAACGAAGATTTAACCGATTCTGATTCCCTCAACTTTTTAGACAATTTTGCAGATATTGCCCTGGATGAAACCCCAGATGCGGCCCTAACGGCCAATGATGTCCCAGGGATTGAAGCTTGGGAGACGCCCATTGATACCACGGCTGTAGAACGAGCCAACGGCGATCGCCCGGATGCCTATGTTCCCAACTTGGCAGATTTTGAAGTAGACAGCGATCCCTTCGGAGATGAGGCGATCGCCGCCCAGGCAGACTTAGGCAATTTAGAGGATGATTTAGGGTTAGAAGACTTACTCGAAGACCCAGAAACTCCCATGACTGAGGCGGTGACATCGCCAGAAACGGCAGATCTAGATACGGTCGATGATGAGACTTTATTTACGTTTTTGAGTCAGGATTGGCATAATCACCCAGGTGTCACGGAAGTCACATCCCTCGATGGGCCCGAGACAAGCCAATTACCTCTACCGCCCCTCCCGGAAAATTGGCTAGAGCAGGAATTGGCCGCTGAAACGGAGGCTTTACCCGATCTATCAGAGGCAGAGACTAAGGCGGGTGATGGAGAAGAAGACTTAGAGGGATTAGAAGATTTAGAAGACTTAGACGAAACGACTGCCGACTTTGAGGAGGATCTTTTCCCAGAAGATCTGGCCCTCGGAGAACTCCCAGAAGATGAACTTGGCGATCGCCTCACCGAACCCTTCCCGGATGTTATCACTACCGATTTTGATTACGACCCTGAACCGTCGTCAGAGTTGACTACAGATGATGCCTTAGCTGGTGACGAATTAGAGTTAACGGCCTCTGATTTAGAACAACTAGAGTCTTTCGCGGTGTCTGGCTTAGACGACCTCCTGGAGAGTAATGAAGAAATGCTCATTGCAACCACCGAAGCAGGGGCCCCTGAGGATACCGTTGCAGATCACCAATATCTGCCCACGGATCTAGAGGATTTGGATGCTTTTGAATTCAACATCTTTCCCACAGATTTAGACGAAAATACCCTTGGCCCCTTAAATGCCCCAGACTTTGACAGTTCAGAATTGGCCCTGGATCTAGACTTAGAGAACGATGGAGACATTGACATTGACATTGACCTTGATCCCGATGGCGTCGACGCTGATTTTGATCTCGAGGCTGATCCCTTAGCCACAGCCGATCCGTTAGCCGAGGAAGACTTCGATCTCCTCAGTGATTTTGAGCTTGACCTCGAACCAATGGAAATGGATCCTGCCGACAGCATCAGTGACGATTCTGGGTTAGATACCGATTCCCTAGAAGCCACAGACGCTTTATTCGAGGAAGACTTCGATCAACCCGATGATTTTGAGTTTGACCTCGAACAGATGGATCTATCGGGGGAAATGACCCTTGATTCTCTCGATACATCCTTGGATTTAGACTTCGAACAGCAAGACTTCACGGAAGACATTAATGCGGCAGCCTCCTCTAGCGCTCCTGATGCCTCCCCAGAATCCACTACGGATCAAGATCAGGATGCTTGGCTGTCGGAGATGACCGACCTAGGAGAAGAAGACGAAGATATCTTTAACCTAGGGGAATTCGATGAATCAGCATTGCTCGACTTTGACCTCGATCAAGACCACCTCTCTGAGCTTGACACCGAGGCCCTTGATGACCAGGAAAATTCACACGACTTTGAGGCTCGTGAGTTCAGCAAAGAGACGGTGATTCAGGCAGATTTCCAGCAGCCAGACGACCTGAATTTGTTAGATGCTGCGGCCCTAAGTTTTGATGACTTAGACCTCGATCTTGACCCCCAGAATCTGCCACTGGAGACCATGACCCTTTTGGATGACGATCTTGACCTTACGGTCGATCTACCTTCCCTAGACAACGAAAGCCATGGCACCAGCGATGTCAATCATCACCATGATGCGGCGGCCGCCCCGACCAATGATTTCACCGATGATAGTTGGTTAGAGGAACTTGATCTGTCGGGTGAGCTGGATCCTGATTTTGATCTTGGCCTCGATGAGGGGAATTCTGCGGTCGATAGCGCCAACTTCGATAAGTCGGATCAAGAAAGCGCCATTGATCTATCCACCACTGATGAGGCGATCGCCCCCCTAGATGATCTGGACTTAGACGAAGCCCTGGCGGATTTAGAAGAACTGAATGCCTTCGATAGCAAGGACTTTGATGACCTTGATCTTGGAGACGAAGAGCTCCTTTTCCTAGAAGAAGAGCCCTAGGTACCTATGCTAAGCACGCTCCCAATTGTTTCATTTTCATCCCATTTGTTGGTCTCCCATGAATCGTTCTGCCCCCGAAGCTAAATCCCCTCAGCTCCAGCCCGCCGTTGCCATGCACCAATTTATCCAGGCTCTAAATCAGGTTTTTCTGGATGCCACCACCCTAGAGGTCAGCACGATGGTGGTTGATGCCATTGATGGTCAGCGATTCATTCCCCGGGAGGTGTACCAGGATTTGTATTATCTCAGCGAAGATACCCTCAGTCCGCAGCATTGCCCCCCCGATCTACAGGCGGCCTACGGCAATTTGCGATCGCAACTAGAGCGACAATACCAGGCCCTTCTCAGGGAACCGACGCACCCTTTATATCGCTCCGAAAGTTCCGGCCCTCTACCCGCACTCCCCAATCCCACGGGTGATGCCCAAGACCAACAGCAACTCCAGCATCTCCTCGGCGATCGCCAATTTCTCTGTTGCCTGCGCAAGCTAGGGGAACTCAAAATTGCCCTTGACCAACGCAAACGACAACACCAACAGGCAAAACAAACGCCAACAGAAGGCATTATTTACGCGAAAACGATCCTGCAACTGGATGGCACCATTATGAATACCTACGCCGAAGCGCTCATGACCCATCCCCACTGCACGACAATCCTCCAGGCCCACCAGCACAATATCCAAACCAGTGAACAGCAATGGCAGGGGTTACTTGGATTTTTTATCAGCCTCATTCAAGGAATCTTAAAACGACAGCCTAAACCCAATCGACAAACGCCCAAAGCTCGGCCAAATCCCCATGGAGCGACCCTTGTCAAACCCCAATAGCTTCCCCCGTCATTTAATCTTGTTGCCCTTCCTCCCGTGACTGTTTCCGCTCACCCCTACATCCAACTGGATCAAGAACCGCTAACGACGCCACCGCAGTCCACGCTCTGCCACGGGGTTTTATTTGTGTTGGATCATGAGGCTCTTTTGAAACTCCTGGCACTCAAACACCAAGGGCAAACCCTGACGTTTACCGATGAGTTTAACCTCGCTTGGCGACAATATGTGCTTTTTCGGAAACGTAATTGGCCCCAGGCGTCCCTCTCTTTTTTGTTGCGTTACGAAGGGATCAATGTTTTAAAAACCCAAATTGGCCTTGATGGCGATGTGTTGCACCAAATGGTGGCGGATCTGTTGACGTCTCCTTCCCTTTATCAACAGTTAGCGGAAATTCAAGGGTGGTTTATCGGGCAATTATTGGCGCAATTACCCTGGCGACAACGAAAGTATGGTTTAAGTTGTCTCGCCTGGCCCTTGGCGATCGCCTTTGTCTTGATTTCTGTGATCTTAAGTTGGTCAACGCTGATGACGCAGCCCCTACTTTTTATCCTCGTTCCTATCGCGTTAGGCCTGCTCGGTTGGGGGCTACAGGCTTTACTGCGACAATGGCAAGCTCCCCTAAAACGCTGGTTACTCTCCCAGGTACTGTGTGGCCGTTTTGCCCGGGGCGATCGCCTCAGAAGTTGGGGACTCCGTTGCCTCCATTACCTTTGATTACTGACTAATTCAACGAAAGGTAAGCTTAGGTCTAGGAGTTCATCGGTTCCGAGATATGGTGGGTCTCTAGAAGTTGGGGACTCCGTTGCCTCCATTACCTTTGATTACTGACTAATTCAACGAAAGGTAAGCTTAGGTCTAGGAGTTCATCGGTTCCGAGATATGGTGGGTCTCTCCGTGGTTCACCCGTGAGGGCAACTCCAGACAGTAACCCGCCCCATAAACGGTTTTGATGTATTGGGGACGACGGGGCTCTGGTTCTAGCTTAGTGCGCAGGTGACGGACGTGCACCCGGATGGTCTCGATATCATCGGAGGGATCGTAACCCCACACTTCCTTGAGGATTTCACTGGGAGAAATGGTCTGGCCATGGCGCTGGAGGAGACAGTGGAGCAACTCAAATTCAAGGTGAGTCAGTTTAATAGTCTGATCAAACCAAATCGCCTCGAACCGCTCTGGAATTAAAGTTAAAGGGCCGTAGTTTAAAATTTCTGTGTGTTTGGCTGCCTGGGGAATGCGATCGCTCCGTCGCAAAAGCGCCCGCACCCTCACTAGCATCTCTTCGACTTCAAAGGGCTTCGTGAGGTAGTCATCGGCCCCAGCATTAAAGCCGTCCACTTTATCTTGGGTCTGTCCTAGGGCGGTCAACATCAAAATGGGGATATCTGCTGTGCGCTCTTCCCGTCGAATGCGTTGACACACGGTAAACCCGTCCACTTTCGGCAACATCAGATCGAGCATGACCAAATCGGGTTGTAGCTGCACCGCCAATGCCTGACCTTTAATACCGTCTTCGGCACGACTGACGTCATAACCCGCCATTTCAAGGTTTATCGCAACCAATTCGGCGATCGCCGGATCATCATCAATAATTAAAATTCGAGGCATCACAACCAAGTTAAAGCAACTGTTTCTATCTTAAAAGGAAAATTCAAAAGGATTAAGGAATTTTCACAAAATTCCCCGGCCATGACAATCAAAATTTATGGATAATCCGCCTTATTCTTTGATTTTCAAAGGCTTCATCCATTTAATCTATTTAGAAAAAACGTTACAGATTACCAAGCAATGTTAACTTTTGCGTAATTTTATCCGTCTTCAGCCCTAAAAATCTAAAGAAAATCTTAAGGTGACAGGCGTGCTTTTTGGGCGCGATTTTTGTGGTACCAAGCCGCAATTTCTGGACACCAAGTCTCAAAATGAACAAATAATAATTCACAGAGTTGTTGGGCTTCGAGTTGGGCGTCCTTTTTCCAGCGCAAATCTAATAAATGCATCAGCGATCGCACATTGCAACTCATGACAAAATGTTGCCGCGCATCAAAAGGAATCAAACTCCGGGCGTGCTCCTCTGCCAAGCCTTCTTCGATCCGTTGCCGATAGCGATCGCAGGCGGCCAGGCACCATTCCTTATCCGCCTGGCGTTGCTCTTCTGAGTAAAAATATTTTTTCCCTTGACGGTTGTCATACTTCCCCACAGGCCGCAGATAGAAGACTTCTTCCACGTCCCGCTTGCCTTCTGCCACATCAATAATCCGCTGTCCTGTATAGCGGAAAGAATTGTGCACGACAACACCATTCGCCACAAAGTTATGCCAAGGCCCTTGTACTTCCAGATCATAGGTGGGCTGGATCCCAAGATATTCCACAGCAACGACCTTCACCGGATGCGCTTTTAAACGACGCCCCTTGGGTTTCGGTTTTGCGGCCCATGTTTTGGGTTCTCGAATCGGTTGAAACTGCTGAGCAAAATCCGCCTCTAAATGATTGTGATGTAGATATTGGTGGCAGCTCTGACAAAGAGAAACTAAATTCTCAAATTCATAGGCGAGGGATTGATCTGCAAAAACGGGTACAAGATGATGGGCTTGTAATTGTCCCCCTTGCTGGCCACAAGACTGACAAATATAGTTGAATTTTGCATGGACTTGTGGCGCAATTTGTCGCGTCCATGCCCCAATGTGTTGCCGTTCTGTGGCAGTGCCTCCTCTCCAAAAATGGGAATCTGCACCACGTTTGGTGAAACGTCGCGCATTCCGCCGTCGTGTTTCCATGGCTGTCTCAGACAAGGCAAGGCGATAACCCGTTAAACCTTTGTTCCAAGGTTGTTTTGTTCCAGATGGACGTTTGTTGAGCTGAAGACCGTAATGATAAGTCCATTTCTTCACTGCCTCAATGGAGCAATTGGCTAAAGCCGCAATTTCATCTGTATGTAACCCCTGTTCAAGCTGCTGTTCTAACCAGGCGCGATTACGATAACGGCCATTTCCAACCACTGTTTTTAGGCCTCGTTGATGACCAGCAGGAAGTTTTAATTGAAATTTCTTTGCCCAATGACGAATCACGTCTGGGGAACAGTCACAGATATTAGCAATTTGCCGAGCAGTTAATCCCTGTTTTACCTGGGCTGCTAACCAAGATTGCTGACTATAGAGGGCATCGGGACGGACAACACCATTGGTCATGACTTCGCAGGTTTTTGTCACTGCCAAGACTTGATGATCTGTATCAGTCACTAAACCCAGGGCTTCTCCCATGCGTTGCCAGCCTTGGGTTGTGTAGAGACGGTGGTTAACAGTGCAATCAAGGGTTTTGCCATCCGCCAAAGTCAGACGATAAACGGGCTGCTCACCGCTATTCATGACATCTTGGAGATGGCCAATTTCAAAATTACCAGTGTCCTCGTTCAGCACCCTTAATGACATTTTGCGCAAGCGAGTTTTACAGTCACGGCGGTAAAATCCTGGCTGTTCGCCTTTGCGGCCACGAATTTTACGTTCTCGCACCGCTTTTTCTCCGTTGTGCCAAAGGTCATGGAGATCACTGATTTTGATTTTGCGGAGAGATCCAGAGGCTTGGACAAAGGTGACTTCCGTATCCCCGGCGAGACACTGCACATCAAAGGAGACGCCAACGCGATGAGTCCGAATTTGCTGCATCATCGAATGGGGGAAATAGCCGACGTTAAAAACAATCTGAGGATGTTCGAGGGGGCCATAGTGACCGCGACCACCCGCCAAAAGATGTTTAATAATTAACTCCCCTGCTTTTTGCTCGTCTGGAAAATTACTCTGTTGTTCCCACACAAATTCCTCACAGTAGTCCTGGTGCATGGCACTCCAGATGGTTTGTTGGGGGTTGGGGGTAGAACGGAGCACTTCAACGCGAAATTTATTCATGACAATTCAAACTCGGGAGCAAATGAAGATGTAGGGGAAGTAAAGATTTGATTTCACCATAGACAAAAAATCAGCAATGCCTAGGCGGTTGTAATAAAAATTGCGGCGATCGCCAAATACATTCAGAATCAATCTAGACCCTGGGCAAGGTGACTTTTCCGGCTTGGTTTTGGTACTTGCCACCCCGGTCAGAATAGGTCGTGTTGCAAGGTTCACCTTCAAAAAAGAGTAGCTGCACAACCCCTTCATTGGCATAGATGCGGCAGTCCGTGCTGGAGGCATTGCTAAATTCGAGGGTGATTGCGCCGCACCAGGAAGCCTCCAGGGGGGTCGTGTTTGCGATCAGACCAACGCGGGCATAGGTGGACTTGCCAAGACAGATAGCGGTGACATTGGGGGGCATCTGAATTTTTTCGAGGGACACGCCTAAACCATAGGAATTGGCCGGAATAATGAAGTAATCGCCATATTCGTCGCGCTTGAGGTCAACCCGTTCAAGGTTTTCAGGACTAAAGGCTTTGGGATTCACAACGGTGCCAGGAATGTGGCGGAAAATGAGAAATTCTTCGGGGCTGAGGCGAATGTCATAGCCGTAACTAGAAAGGCCGTAGCTGAGGGCAGGTACAGTCTGCTGGGGAGACAGTTGGATCTTGCGGATCAATGAGGCTTCAAAGGGGGAAATCATCCCTTGTTGGGCTTGTTCGAGGATCCAAATATCGTTTTTCAGCATGTTCCCTACGGCAAAAATCAGACATTATATATTCCCACAACTGCTTACAAATTTATAGGCCTACGGCCAGGCGATCGCCCCTGGCATATCCCAACCGCGTCCCTGGAATACCCCAACCGCAAAAACACCACTCCCTGTTTTAAAATACCGTTTGTAGCGAAATCGCTTTAAGATCAACCCATCATAACCAGATATAAGGAGTATTCCCATGAGCGCAGAAAGCATGATGTTCAACGGCTTTATCATCGCCATTACCGCAGTTCTTTTTGGTCTAGCCTGGGGATTTTTAATCCTCAAAATCCAAAATAAAGCAGGCAAAGCTGAATAGGTTCAGCGCACGATTGTTAGGATAGGGGTATAGCCTTATATCCCTCCCTCACTGGCGATCGCCCCCAAGAACCATGTTTAACTTTTTTAAAAATAAACAAACCGAACCAGCCGTCCCGCCCCCACCAAAAGACCCAACACCCCGGATCGAATTTTTCAACGGCATCAGCGAGGAACTGAGTAATGTTAGCCTGCAGCGCAATCCCAAAACCGGTGTCAAATCCGTCTCCATGACCTTTGCCCAACTCAATGCCCTAGACCGTTTCCAGAGCTTTACCGCCGGTTCCAATGGCATTGTCCGACTGATCGACGAAGAAGGAGACATCGCAGTTACCCCCTCCAGTTGCCGGATTGTCTTTGGTGGCGAAGAAGGAGACGAACTCCGGGGCGTCATTTGTCGCTTTGAAATTGACAATGCCGACCACTGGGAAAGATTTATGCGTTTCATGCACCGCTACGCCGATGAACATGGCTTTGCCTACGGCGAAAACGCAGAAACCCCCGATGAACCCTCCTCATTAGCACCAGAAACAGATCCAGATGCCTAACATGCAGGATTAAGCCCCCTCTCATCCTAAAAGCGCATCGATCCCCATAAAGAGTATCAGCGGTTACGAATTCAGCGAAGAAAGAATGTGATTCTTTATCACAACTTCTTGCGGTGGCGAGAGATTTTTAGGCCATTCGAACTATCAATAGGAAAATAAACAATTGTCGAGATCAGAGATTGTTGATCTTCCCACAATAGGAAAGAATAATTTTCTTGTTTGTTTTCTTGATAATCCCATAACTTCTTGATTGATTCGAATTCCCATAAGGTCGAAAATTGACAGTCTGACCTGCAGCTTGAGAATACTCTTTTTAGGATGGTAAACAATGCTTGGAGAAATGTGGTCATTTAATGGCAGGTATAAGATCCTGCACATGACCTGGTTTGCTTTTTTCCTGTCGTTTGTGGTGTGGTTTAATTTTCCACCTTTCGCAACCACCATCGCCCAGGACTTTGGCTTAGATAAGGCTCAATTAGGCACAATCGGGTTATGTAACGTTGCCTTGACGGTGCCCGCACGGATCATTATCGGGATGCTGTTGGATAAATACGGCCCCCGTTTAACCTACTCATTATTGTTGATTTACGCTGCGGTTCCTTGTTTGATTTTCGCGACGGCCCAGAGTTTTAATCAACTGGTCTTAGGACGTCTCTTAATGGGGATTGTTGGGGCTGGCTTTGTGATTGGCATTCGGATGGTCGCAGAATGGTTTCCCCCCAAAGATGTGGGGACAGCGGAAGGCATTTATGGGGGCTGGGGTAACTTTGGCTCGGCATTTTCGGCCTTTACCATGGTGATTTTTGGGATCATTTTGGCGTTCCTTCCCGGGGCCTTTAATTTTGGCCAGCCGGAAAGTTTTAAGATTCTCTTTTTCCCGGAATTTAATACGGCTATTTTGAACTGGCGGGCGGCGATCGCCGGTACAGGGATTATCGCGGCTTTGTATGGGATGTTGTATTACTTCAGCGTGAGTGATACGCCCCCCGGTAAAACGTACCATCGCCCCAAGAGTGCCCGGGGCATGGAAGTCACCACCAAAAAGGATTTCTGGTTTCTATTGGCCATGAATTTGCCTTTGACCCTGATTTTGATGGTCTTGGCTTGGCGTTTGCAAAAGGTAAATTTCTTAAATGGCACTGGATTGGCGATCGCCATTCTGGCACTAGTGGGCCTTTATCTGTTCCAGACCTATAACTGCTGGACTGTGAATAAGGACTTAATGACCGGGAAAAAACGCTATGCCCCGGAAGACCGTTACGAATTTAGCCAAGTGGCTATTTTAGAACTGACCTATATTGTGAATTTTGGCTCTGAACTCGCTGTGGTGACGATGTTGCCGGCTTTCTTTGAAGGCACCTTTAGTTTAGACAAGGCAACGGCCGGGATTATTGCTTCTAGCTATGCGTTTATGAACTTGATGTCCCGCCCAGGGGGAGGCTTGATCTCCGATAAAATGGGCAGCCGAAAATGGACGATGGTTGTCCTCACGGTGGGTATGGGGATTGGTTATCTGCTGATGAGTTCGGTGGCGGGGACTTGGCCTTTGGCGATCGCCGTTTTGTTAACGATGGCCTGTTCCTTCTTTGTGCAGGCAGCAGAGGGTTCAACCTTTGCCATTGTCCCCCTCGTCAAACGACGTATTACCGGACAAATTGCCGGAAACGTTGGCGCCTACGGCAATGTGGGAGCAGTGGCCTATTTGACAGTGCTGCTGTTGCTCACCGAAGCCTCGGCCGGGGCCAATGGGGGTGAGCCAGTGATGGCTACAGTCAACGCCGGTTTCTTCCAAGTGCTGGGGATCACGGGCTTGATTGTTGCTTTCCTCTGCGCCTTTTTCCTCAAAGAACCCAAGGGTTCCTTTGCGGAGTTCCATGAAGGTGAAACGGAAATGACCGCGACCCCTCCCATTGAGGAAGAAGCAACCTACTAGGTTTTTGAGATTAGTTTAGGCCCAACCTGTAAAACAAAAGTCATGGCAAGTAATGGCGTTTTACAGGTTTTTTTCTATTACGCTCTTTGGGGCCATGTGAATCTTTCAGGATCATTGCCCCAGGGGAATTTTCCTTTAATGGACGCCATGTAATTTTCTGGCATTTTTAACCCTATTATTGAAGTCTTAAGTTGGCGGTTTAGCAATGGATCAACGTAAAACGAAAACCCTTTGTCCCTATTGTGGTGTTGGTTGTGGCCTGGAAGTTTCCGAGGTGATCAAAAATGAGCAACCCACCCTCAAAGTCATGGGCGATCGCCAACATCCATCTAGCCTCGGCAAAGTCTGTGTCAAGGGTGCGACCATTGCCGAATCCCTCGATCAAGACCGCTTACTCTACCCCATGTATCGGCGATCGCTACAGGATCAATTCCAGCGCATCAGTTGGGATGATGCCTTTGAACTGATTGTGGAACAGATCAAAACTGTGCGGGCGACCCTCGGCGTCGAAGGTATTGCCATGTATGGCTCCGGGCAACTCCAAACCGAAGACTATTACACCGCCCAAAAACTCCTCAAGGGCTGCCTCGGCACCAACAATTTCGATGCCAACTCCCGCCTTTGTATGTCTTCTGCCGTGGCGGGCTATATCCAGAGCTTTGGGGCCGATGGGCCGCCCCCCTGCTACGAAGACCTAGAACTAACCGACTGCGCCTTTATCATTGGCAGCAATACCGCCGAATGCCACCCGATTGTGTTTAATCGCCTACGCGAACACCACAAACGCTCCAAGGCAAAGTTAATTGTTGTTGATCCCCGCCGCACCAAAACCGCCGAAGTAGCCGATCTGCACCTGGCGATTCAACCCGGCACCGATATTGACTTACTCAACGGCATTGCTCACCTGTTACTGAAATGGGGCAAAATCGATACCCTCTTCATCGATGAATGCACCAAAGGATTTTCTCAATATGCGATGCTTGTCCAGAGCTACACCCCCGAAACGGTGGCTAGACGCTGTGGGATTCGTATCGATCACCTCGAACAGGCCGCAAAATACTGGGCCAATGCTGACAATGTTCTATCTCTTTGGTCGATGGGCATTAACCAATCCGCAGAGGGCACAGCCAAAGTTCGGACTCTGATTAATTTGCACTTAATGACCGGAGAAATCGGTAAGCCGGGTGCGGGGCCTTTTTCTTTGACGGGTCAACCCAATGCCATGGGGGGTAGAGAAGCGGGGGGACTCGCCCATTTACTGCCGGGATATCGCCTCGTTAAAAATCCAGACCACCGCGCCACCTTGGAAAAAGCCTGGCAATTGCCCCCAGGAACCATTTCACCACTACCCGGAAAAGATGCCTGGGCAATGATCGAAGGGTTAGACATGGGGACGGTGGGTTTGTTATGGGTGGTGGCAACTAATCCAGCGGTCAGTATGCCCGACTTGGAACGCACCAAGGCTGCACTGTTGAAATCCCCCTTTACCATTTGCCAGGACGCCTATTACCCCACAGAAACATCTAACTATGCCCATCTCCTGTTACCGGCACTACAGTGGGGCGAAAAAACAGGCACAATGACCAATTCGGAACGGGTTGTTACCTATTGTCCCCAGTTCCGCGATCGCCCCGGAGAAGCCTGGGCTGACTGGGAGATTTTTGCCGAGGTGGGACGCCGACTTGGGTTCCAGCAACAGTTCCGGGCGGTATCCTCAGCGGAAGTTTACGCAGAATTTGTGCAACTCACAGGCGATCGCCCCTGTGACATGACGGGGCTGAGTCACCAACGTTTAGCCACCGAAGGCCCGATCCAATGGCCCTGTCCCATAAATGAGACCAAAAGCGAGCCAGAAACACCGCCCGACAACCGGGGTTTGTTGCAAAAATTATTCCAACAGGACGAACCTCTCAAAGGAAAACGACTGTATACCGATCACCGTTTCCATACCCCCGACGGGCGCGCGCGGTTTGCGGCGTACCATTCTCGCGGTTTAGCGGAACCCCCGAATACAGATTATCCGTTTGTGCTGACCATCGGGCGACTCTATGGGCATTGGCACACGATGACCCGCACCGGACGGATCAGCAAACTGCAAAAAATGCACCCCAATCCCTTTTTGGAAATTCATCCACGGGATGCGGAACATCTAGGGATTACGGATGGGGAAATGGTGGAAGTGCGATCGCTGCGCGGCACGGCTAAATTTCCGGCCTTGATCACGAAAAATATTATCCCTGGCACTGTTTTTGCGCCGATGCACTGGGGCGCTTTATGGGGGGAAGATACCGAAGCTAATGCCCTGAGTCACGCTGAAGCCTGCCCTGATTCCTTGCAGCCGGAATTAAAAGCCTGTGCCGTGAATGTGTTAAAAATCACCAGCCCTATTCCCCAGGAAGAAACGACAGCCGAGCCTGTATTGCAGCAGCTTTAGGACGATCCGAAACCTGGGTTATGATATCCCTTTTGAGAGTGAGCAATTGGGATTGGTATGGCAGTGGACTACGATTTGGTGGTGATTGGGGCAACGGGGGCGGGAATCGCGACGGCAAAACGGGCGATCGCCTCTGGGAAAAAAGTTGCTTTGGTGCAGCAAACAGGGCAGCCACTCCAGGATCAGCAGGGACTCGCCCTCGAAAAAACACTGCTACACCTGGCCAGACAACCCCAAACGGTGGATCTGGCGGCCTGGATCAAGGGGGCGATCGCCCCGAATGATTTCTATGAACCCTTGGCACGCCTGGCAGAAGCGGGCGTTGATGTAATTCCAGAAATGGGCAGTTTTGTCTGGAAACCCAGCACCTGTTTTGTCACCGCAACCCGTCGCCTCCAAAGCAAACATTATGCGATCGCCACGGGCACCACTTGGACTGCGCACCCCCAAGACAATTTCGTGAGTCCCACCGACCTCTTAAACCCAGAGACTTGGCGCACCCTGCCAGAAAAAATTGTCCTTGTCGGTCACGATCCCCATTGTTTAACCCTCGCCTACTGCCTCGCAAAATTCGGGAAAACAGTCACGTTAAGTAGCGAAAAAAATCTATTGCCCACAGAAGATCCAGACTGCGTTCAACGGTTACAGACTTTTCTTGAAGTGGCAGGAATAACGCTCCAGTTTGAGCCAACCCCAGACCTCCTTACCCAGGAACACCAGGTCGTCATTTGGGCCAAAGAGCGCCGGGGTTTAACGACGCAACTTAACTTGCCCCCCGATTTTTGCCAGCCGCCCCAGATGTGGTTACAGGTTGATCCTGAACTTCGAACCCCCCGCAAAAATATTTATGGGGTCGGAGCAGTGCTGGGCGGTTATGCCTTGCCGGAATTGGCGATCGCCGAAGCAACCACCCTTGTGAACAATATTTCCCAGCGTCGCAAAATGCCCTGTTCCTACGGCGAAATTCCCTATCGTCTGTTTAAACCTCTACCCTTTGATCACATCGGTTTTCAAGGCTCCAATCTTCCCGCCGATACCAAAACGCTTAGTAAAACTCTGATGTTAGATCGCGTGGATCAACTGCAATTTCCCCAAGACTTAACGCTTAAATTGTGGCTCGATGGCCAGGATCAACTGTTGGGGGCCACCGTCCTCGGCGATCGCTCCGGCAAACTCATTTACCATTGCCGTGATTTGATCCAAAACAAAAAACCTTTCCAGACGTGGGACAATCTCCTAGAAAATGCGGGCCTTTTGGCGGAGATGGTGTGGTGATGCAGCGTAAAACCCAGGCAAAATTTATCGTTTTTGAAGGGATTGATGGTTCCGGCAGTTCCACCCAAGCGGAGCTTTTGTATCAATATTTTCAGCGGCAAAATATCCCCGCCGTCCTCAGCCCCGAACCCTCCAACGGCATTATCGGCAACCTCGTCCGGGAAACCCTACGACAACGGCTACGCTTCACCACCGACCCAGCACAATTGAATCGGCAACTGGCCTATCTCTTCGCTGGCGATCGCCACGATCATCTTTACAACGAAATTGATGGTGTCTTTAAACAACTCGCCGCTGGCATCCAGGTAATTACGACCCGCTATTATTTTTCTTCCCTCGCCTACAACGCCAATACCGCCGCCGAATACGAATTTATCTACCGCCTCAACCAGGATTTTCCCAATCCCGATCTGGTGTTTTATTTCGATCTTCCCGTGGAGGTGGCCCTAGACCGCGTCCAAAGGCGATCGCACCAAGAAATCTACGAAACCAAAGCGAAACTCACCCAAGTGCGCCAAAACTACCAACAAATTTTTCAAACCTATCCAGGGAATTGGCAACAACTCGATGCGACCCAACCCCCTGAAACCATCCACCAGCAAATTCGCCAAACTATTGCTGATTTTGTAGCTGCTCCTGAATCTGGGTCGGACTAGGCGGTGTCCCAAACTCCTCTAGGGGCTTTAACTCCATCTCAAACCCATTTCCAGTGGGCGGCGGTAATGGCGTACCACTATCGAGAGGCTCAAGCTGAAAATCATTATTCGGATTTACCCCTGGCACCTGGGGAATCGTCGGCGTGCCAGGATTTAAGCCCGGAGTTTGTTGACCATCAAAGAAAGAATCTAGGGCTTGCTCTCCCTGGGTTCCTGCCCCTGTTCCCAAGGCCACCCGTTCGCCGCCAATGGATTTGAGCCAATCTAAAACCTGGATCACTTCCTGATAAGGACGCTTTTCCGATGCATTGAGAACAACAACACCATTGGGATTGCGCCCTAAATAATCCTCAACAATTTGCGAAAATTGGGCCTGGGTTTCAATCAATTGTTTTTCCACATAAATTTGCCCAAAATCCGTCAAACTAACAATCACCATATCGGGCATTTGGGTCGTTGCGCTATCTGCCACAGGTAAATTTAAGTTAATCGCCTGCTGTCGTGACAAATTGACCGCCGCCAGGATAAAAAAGGTCAGTACACAAAAAATCACATCGATCAGCGGAATAATTTCGATGCGCAGATCCGGCGCAGAATTTTCTTGCCAGAGTTGGAATGGCCTTAAACCCAAAGTTTCTGGCTTAATCGGCTCACGCTTCATTTTGGTATCCCTCACTAGGCGTCACATCTAAATTGTCCACAGAAGCAGGTAATCCTTCGAGATAATTTTGGCGATAGAGCATTTCCAGTTCACTGCCCGCTTGGCGGAAAAGGCGCACCTGATTACTCGAAAGTGCTTGGAACAAACGATAAAAGGCCAGGGCCACAATCGCGACAATCAAGCCCATCGCCGTCGAAAAGAGTGACTCACTGATCCCCAAGGTCACCCCCGTGGTGGAATCTGTGCCTAAATCACTCAGTTGGATCGATCCTAAGGAGTTGATTAAGCCTAGAACAGTTCCCAGTAACCCTAACAAAGGCGAGAGGGCAATGACCGCTTCTAGGACTTTTTCGCCCCGACGCATATTTGCCAACTCTTCATCGGCTGCCGCTTCGAGGGCTAAATGGAAAATTTCTGGGTCAGTGGCCTGTTGCTTCAAAGGGGCATAGAGAAAACGCCCCAGGGGATGTTTTTGGCAGGTGCGAGCAATTTCACTCACCGCTTGCCATTGGTAATGGGCGGCATCCAAAATTTTGTCCTGGACTCGCTGGCTTTGTTGGATTACTTTCCACCAAAACCACAGCCGCTCAATAATGGTACTCAGGGCCATAATCGACAAGAGTACCAAGGGCCACATCGCTGGCCCCCCACGGTTTAGGATATCTAGAACATTCACCGAGCCACCTCACTCCGGTCACACCAAAAAAAAAGACTGCTCCAATTCTAAGGTTTTTAATGGTGTTTTATTCGTCTGTTGGAAGGCAGAGATTCTGGGAATAGTTTCTCTGGTTTTTGATTATTGGATGGGATTATGGATCGTGACCAGTTTCGTCCCGTCGGGAAAAGTGGCTTCGACCTGTACTTCATCCACCATCTCGGCGACCCCTGTCATGACATCTTCACGGGTCAGCCAAGTCTGGCCTTCGCTCATCAGTTCGGCGACAAGTTTGCCTTCCCGTGCCCCTTCGAGGATTAAGCCTGAAATGTAGGCCACCGCTTCAGGATAGTTGAGCTTGAGACCTTTGTTTTTCCGGCGTTCGGCCACGAGAAAAGCAGTGAAAATGAGCAGCTTGTCTTTTTCCTGGGGCGAGAGTTGCATGGTGGTGACTTCGAGATTTAGATGTGATTTTAGTCTACCGTGACTCCCTTAAATTCAAACCCACCACCTCAGTAACCAGGTAGAGAACTTTTGATCTTTTGCCAAGCTAATCAGTAAATTAATATGGATAAAAATGTGTAAAACTATATGTATTCATCGTTTGAGTGGCATCATCAACGAAATATCAGTAATAAAGCAAAACATGGTATAGATTTTGAACTTGGGCGCGGCAGTCCCTATCCCTCTTTAGGGTAGGGAAGGATAGCGCAGCTACTGAAGAGAAACGGAAGTAGCCAAATCAATCAGGCTTAGGCAATCGCCTTATGTACTCTCTGATAATTTGAGCCATGCTGACATCCTTGTTGGACGCGAACGCCTTGAGTCTTGCCAGATCCTCTGATGTTAGCCTTATTTTTAGTACTTCTGACTTGTTCATTGTGGGTACAATAGACTACAATAAGAGTATGGTAACACGCCGAATCACTTACAGGCTCTATCCAAGTCGCCAACAGCAAAAAAAGCTGCACTATTGGCGGCGTTTACATTGCAGTTTGTACAACGCAGCAATCGCTAACCGTAAAACCCAGTACCAAAAGTTCAACCATGCAGTCGATTACTTTGAGCAGCAAAATAGTCTGCCAGGGTTCAAGCAAGTATGGCCAGAATTTAAAGAACTGGGTTCCCATGCCCTACAGGCAACGTTAAAGCGAGTGGACTTTGCCTTCAACCGATTTTTTAAGGGATTGGGGGGATATCCAAAGTTCAAGGCATCTCGGAAGTATTCGGGGTGGACATATCCTTGTGGTGCAGGCTGGAAGGTAGAAACAGGAGGTCACCATGGCTTTCTCAAGTTGAGCAATGTGGGAAGGTTGCAGATGAGGGGCAAGGCCCGTACCTGGGGAAAGCCAACAACCTGCACGATATTCTTCCGCCAGGGTAAGTGGTACGCCTCAATCACCGTCAAATGTGAACCCAAGCGGGAAACCGAGGGTGGGTCTGTGGGGATTGATTTAGGTTGCAAGGAAGCAATTGCCCTTTCGACAGGGGAGCAAATCAGCAAGCCAGATTTTATTAAGGAGGGAGAACAACAGGTTAAGCAAGCATCCAAGCAACTCAGACGAAAGCGTGCACCAAACCGAAATAAGCGAGTTAAAGCATCGCGGCGGTGGCAAAAAGCGAGACGGCAGGTATCAATGCGGCAACGCAAAATTACCCGTCAGCGCGAAGATTGGCTGCATCAAATCACAAGCGACATAGTCAGCGGTAATAGCCTGGTTGCAGGTGAGCAGTTAAACGTCAAAAACATGACCCGCAAAGCCAAAAAAGGCAGCAAACGGAAAGCTCAAAAAACAGGGCTTAACCGCTCCATTCTCTCGGTTGGCTTCGGCATGATTGGTTCAATGCTGGAATACAAGCTGGCAGAGGCAGGAGGATTTTATGTGGAGTCCCCGACAAGGACGCTTAAGCCCTCTCAGCGTTGCGCTAAATGTTGGGAGCTAACGCCAAAGACATTGGCAGACAGGGTACATATTTGCTCAAACCCAAACTGTGGCCACAGGGAGGATAGAGATATCAATGCAGCTCAGGTTAATTTAGCCTGGGCAAGGGGTCAGGAACTGGCCTCTTCAGTCGCGGAGCCGCCAAGCTCTACCGATTGCGGAAGCATGAGGCAACTTGGGGTGATGAAACGACGGAAACTCCATGCCTCTTAGGCTGGAGTAGTTCATACGGCCCAATACGCTTTTTTTGATCCAAATCGTTTAATTGTCCATGATGCCAAGCATAGTGAGGCGGAAGAGCGATGGTTCTGCATTGGTAAGGTGGAGAAGCGTATTTTGACGGTGCGGTTTACCTATCGTCATCAGGTCATTCGTATTTTTGGTGCTGCTGAATGGCGTAAATGGAGAAAATTTTATGAGCAATATCACGCCGGATCCCGCTAAACCGATTGGTGAAGTTACTGTGGTGAGAGATTTTTTACCTGCACCGGAGGAATTGATTCCCAAGAAAAATCATGTGCGAGTGACGATGGAATTTACCCAGGAAAGCATTGAATTTTTTAAACAGGAAGCAAAACGCCACAACGCCTCATACCAAGCGATGATTCGGAATCTTGTGGATGCCTATGCGAAACAACACCAGTAAAGTTTTGAAATTATTGCGCCATGACAAAGGGTAAAACTAAGCCGATCGCCATTCCCGCTAATACTAACCAGAGGGAATTCACTTGATATTTAATTAACAGAAATAAGGCGGCGATCGCCACGGCAAAGGTCAAAGGATCAACTAAAGAAGACTGGGCCAGAAACACGGTGACAACGGTCATGAGACTCAGCGCACCAATATTGACCCCATCGAGAAATGCCCGAAATGATTTGGCCTGGAGTAACTTAGGCAGGATTGGATTGAGAATTGCCACAAAGAGAAAAGAAGGAAGAAACATCCCCAAAGTGGCCACTCCCGCCCCCGGAACTCCCCCCAACAAATAGCCGATGAAAGTTGCCGTCGAAGATAAAGGCCCCGGGGTGATTTGACCAATGGCGATCGCATCGAGGAGTTGCTGATCCGTCAGCCAACCAAGACGTTCCACAAAATCGGCCCGCAAAAAAGCCACGAGAACATAGCCACTGCCGTAGAGCACCGCCCCCACCTTAAGGAACATCAAAAACAGCCAACCCAAACTAAAGTTTGCGGGGGTTGTGTTCAACCAAAGGAGAAAAGGGAGCGGGGTAAGGCTGCGAGTTTGGTCTGTTTTGAGCCATTGGGTGCTGAACTTTTTTCCAAAACCAATGAAGCCACTGATAAATAACAACCACAACTCATGAAGGCCGACCAGGTATAGCACCACGTTAAACACGGCCAAACCGACACCAAACTTATCTTTAATTGCTTTTTTGCCAAGTTTCCACAACGCCTGGGCAATGATGGCGATCGCCACCGGTTTAACCCCGTAGAGTAACCATTCCCCCTGGGGGGTTGCCCCAAACTGCTGATAGGCCACTGCACAGAGCAACATCAAAATCACAGCCGGGGCCGTAAAGCTAATGCCCCCCATAAGTAAACCCCACCAACCGGCCCGCTTAAAACTGAGGTGGATCGCCATTTCCGTCGAGTTGGGGCCAGGAATTAAATTGGTTGCGCCGAGAATATCGAGAAATTCCTGTTCCGTGAGCCAGTGGCGTTTTTTTACCACCTCGTCATGCATCATCGCAATATGAGCCACAGGGCCGCCAAATGCCGTAAAGCCTAATCGTAAAAATAATCGAGAAATTTCTTGCAGTTCAGCCCATTGCGCCATGATGAATGCCATCGAAATGTTTAATCATTTCCCCCTACCTCTAGGCCACAACCCCTAATAAATTCGTGCCACAATAAGTGAAAGATGACTATTGCATCACAGTGTAGGAGGGTTACCTATGGTTGCTACGCCAATTAAAACCGAAAAGCGGTTAACGATCCAGACAGAAAAGGTTAACGACAACACCACAACCATTCGTTCGCTGGATTGGGATCGCGATCGCTTTGACATTGAATTCGGTTTGCAAAATGGCACCACCTACAACTCCTACATCATCCGGGGCGAAAAGATTGCCCTTGTGGATACCTCCCACGCGAAGTTTCGGCAGCTATACCTCGATGCGCTTACCGGCGAGATTGACCCAAAAACCATTGACTACATCATCATCAGCCACACAGAACCGGATCACAGTGGTCTAGTGAAAGATGTTTTGAAAATTGCCCCCCAAGCGGTGGTGGTTGGTGCAAAAATTGCGATCAAATTCCTCAAGGATTTGGTACACGATCCCTTTGAATTTATCGAAGTGAAAAGTGGCGATCGCCTCGATTTGGGCAACGGTCACAACCTCGAATTTGTCAGTGCGCCAAACCTCCACTGGCCAGACACCATTTTCACCTACGACCCGGCGAGTGAGATTCTTTTCACCTGCGATGCCTTTGGGATGCACTATTGCTCCGACGACACCTACGATGAAAATCTCCAAGCAATTACGCCGGACTACCGTTTTTACTACGAATGCTTGATGGCCCCCAATGCCCGTTCTGTGCTGAGTGCGATGAAACGGGTGGATAAGCTCGACGGGGAAATTACCCTAGTTGCCAATGGCCATGGCCCGCTGCTAAAGCACAACACCAAGGAAATGATGGAATGGTACCGCCAGTGGAGCGAGGCCCAAACCAAGGGCGATAAGATGGCGGCGGTATTCTATGTCTCTGATTATGGCTATAGTGACCGCATCTCCCAGGCGATCGCCAAGGGGATTACCAAAGCCGGTGTCGCCGTGGAAATGGTCGATCTCAAGGTCGCTGATCCCCAGGATGTCCATGAAATTGTCGGTCGGGCCGCAGGACTGGTGATCGGGATGCCCCCCATCGACAGTGCCTATAACGCTGAATTAAGTAAAGCAGTGGGCACCATTCTCGCCGCGTCAAAGGATAAACAAGTATTTGGTATGTTTGAATCCTACGGCGGCAACGACGAGCCCATTGATCCATTGCAGATGCGGTTCCGCGATGCTGGCCTGACAAAAGCCTTCGATTCGATCCGCGTCAAGGACGACCCCAGTGAAGGACTCTATCAACTCTGCGAAGAATCTGGCACTGACCTCGGCCAATTGCTCACCCAAAAAGAAAAGCTCAAACAACGAAAAAATATCGATACCGAGCTCGATAAAGCGATGGGACGCATCAGCGGCGGCCTATACATCATCACCGCCCAGAAAGGCGACATGAAAGGGGCGATGGTGGCTTCCTGGGTGACCCAAGCCAGTTTTGAACCTCCTGGTTTTACGGTTGCAGTGGCGAAAGACCGGGCGATTGAATCTCTGATGCAAGTGGGCGATCGCTTTGTATTGAATATTCTCGAAGAAGGGAAATATCAGCCGTTAATGAAGCACTTCCTGAAGCGTTTCCCTCCTGGCGCTGATCGCTTTGCAGGCGTCAAGGTACAAACTGCGAAAAACGGTTCACCAATTCTGAATGATGCTCTTGCTTACCTAGAATGTGAAGTAATTAGCCGCATGGAATGTAGCGATCACTGGATTGTCTACAGTAAAGTTGATGCCGGTCGTGTGTCGAATCCTGATGGGTTGACGGCTGTCCACCACCGTAAAGTGGGCAACTACTACTAAATTCATTGTTTGAAATATTTTGAAAAGGGAGGGGACTTAGTTCTCTCTTTTTTTATGTTGTTTTGAAACAGAAAGAAAGCGATCGCCAAGGGGACTCTTACACTGCAACTATGGTCTTTTAGCAAAAATGAGTCTCTTCCCTGTGAAACCCCGTTATTTTCTTTCTTCATTACTGCTCTGTAGCTGTTTTTCTGTTTTCCAAGCAGCTCTAGCTGAATCAGAATCGACCAATCAATATACCCAAACCGTCACTCGCACTGTTTTGGCCGAGGGTCTACCAAAAGCGGCCCCTAACCAAATTTTAGAGTTGGTGCGTTACGAAATTCCCCCTTTTGCGACCCTACCGCCCCACATCCATCCTGGTTTACAAATTGCCCGGGTGGAGTTTGGTTTGTTGACCTATGCGGTTATTGAAGGAACGGCGCTGATTACCCGTGCAGATGGCACAAAAGAAAGCTTAACTCCGGGACAAAAAACCCTCCTCAAACCTGGAGATGCGGTAACAGAAGCCGAGGGAATGGTACATTTTGGGCAAAATGAAACTCCAGATCCAGTCATTTTACTCGCCACTTCTTTATTAACCGTTGGAGAACCAAAAGCAATCCTCATCGAAGAATAGTTAATCAAGGGGATAATGGGTTTCTAAATAAGCTAATGCAGAGGGGCGATCGCCAATGTTTTTATCAATGGTTTGTTGTAGGAGATCTGACAAAATATCCCGAAATTGTGGCCCCGGTTTATAGCCTAATTCTTTCAAATCAAAACCATCAAGGGGAGCCTGAATATGCTGCCAACGACGGAGATAATGCCAGAGATCATGGCGTAGTTTTTTCGGACTGATAGCCGCGAGTAAAATAATTTCTGGCAAGGATAAATGTTTGAGGGCAAAGACTTTTTCGCTGAGTTTTTTAGCTTGGGAAAGTTTCGGTAAAATTTCAGTTTGGTGCTGGGAAATTTTCGCTAACCGTTGCAAACTATCCTTCGGTAATTGCAGGCGATCGCCTACTTTTAAGCGTTCTGCTGGGGTCAAATTTAGCAACAAAGCTTCCAGTCGAAGCCGCCAATGTTCTAACTCATAATCGGAGTCGTGATAGCGCAACCAACGATCCACACAGCGGATTTGCCACCAGACATTCTCTGTCAAGGCTAGATTTTTGTGGATACATTTCAACGCGCCGAGATCATCCAACAATTGCAACGCAGGCTTCCAATATTTTGCTGTCAAAAGATATTTTAATTCTGCCCGTAAGCGCGTCGTTAAGGCTGGCGCTTGGGGTTTTTCGTGGTGCAATTTGTCGTAAATCCCAGAGGCGATCGCATAACGGATATAGTCTTCCGTTTGGACTTCTAGCTGAAAATTTAAGCGCACCGCAAACCGCACCGCCCGATAAATGCGCGTCGGGTCTTCGATGAAACTGTTGGCGTGGAGCACCCGAATTTGCCGTTTTTTGAGATCCCAAAGGCCGCCGAAAAAGTCCAGTAATTCCCCCGACCGGGGTTCTGTGAGACGTAAGCAGAGGGCATTGATCGTAAAATCACGCCGATACAAATCCTGCCGAATGGAACTCGCTTCTACCTCCGGATTCGCCGCCGGATAGGGATAAAATTCCGTCCGGGCGGTGGCAATGTCCAGCCATAGGGAACCCAACACCGGATCTTTATGCCATAAAATTGCTGCTGTTTGAAATTCCCCATGTACCGATAACCGCGCGTTGGGTTGGCGATCGCAAATGTAATTTGCCAAAGTCACCCCTGCTCCCACATCCGCCGCCGTATGGAAGCCATCCACCACCAGATCAATATCCTGGAGCAGTAATTCTTCGTCTGAATCTGAGAGCAATACATCCCGCACCGCTCCACCCACGAGATATAAATGCCAACCCCGTTTTTCCGCCTCCGTTGCCACTGCCTGTAATAACTGCCACAGAGAAGGGGCCAGCCGTTCCGCAAAAATTTCCCGTAGAGGATAGCGATTTTTGTCATCCTTGGGGGTGGGTAATAGATCGAGGGGCTGCTCGTCCTGGTGGTGCTGTCGCAAAACATCCGTCCGCGTCACAATGCCCAGGAGTTGGTCGCCCTCGATGACCGGTAATCGCCCAACGTCGTCAGTCACCATGATCGTTTCAATGTCGCGCATGGTGGTGTCTGAGGAAATGGTGCGCACCTCTCGGCTCATGTAACCCTTGACTGGAGCGTGGTGAAAGCCATGGTGAATTGCCAAATCCAGATCCCGCCGCGAAATAACGCCGACCAATTGTTGCCGATCATCCACCACCACTAACCCTGAATGGCCGTAGCGAAAAAGTACCCGCTGGGCCTCCTCAATGGTCGTTTGGGGCAAAATCGTGCGCACAGGAGCCGTCATTAAATCCCGTGCTGTTAGGGCAGGGGGCACCTGGGCAATAAATTCAGCATAGATTTTGTGCAACATTGCCTCTGGTTCGTTGAGACGCAAGCTCAAGGATGCGGCTTGATCATGGCCACCGCCACCATAGGGAGCAAACAGTCGATTGAGGCTTGTGCCTACAATCCGCGATCGCCCAATGATCACCATTTTCCCTTCCGAATCGGTCTGGTGATAAAAATGCCCAAGCAACAGCGCATCGAGATCCGTCATTTGCATCATCTGTTCGACGAGATTCGACAGTCCCGGCACAAAATTCGCTGTTTTTAATAGGACCCGCGCCACCCGATGGCCATCGACATTTTCCCGCTCCAGGTTGGCGATCGCCTCCGAAAACAAATGTTGCACCTGGGGCGAAAAACCGGGTTCAGCGTACTCCGCAATAATTTTCACCATCGCCCCCTGACCCATCAGCCAAGTCAAGGCCTGGGCATCTCGCACCGTTGTTTGGTCAAAGGTCAGTGATCCCGTATCCACATGAATCCCCAAGGCCATCACCGTCGCTGTGTAAGGATCTAACTCCACGCCCCGTGCCTGCAATTTTTCGGCAATGATCGTTGTTGTGGCCCCCACGTCCTCAATTTCCACATAGGTTGCCGGAATATCCCGCTCTTGATCGAGGTGATGATCATAAACTTCGATCTGCTTCACTTGGGGTCGATCTAGCCATTCCTGGGCCTTACCCAGCCGTTGTCGCTGCTGGTTGTCCACCACCATAATGGTTCGCAACTGTTCCGGATGGACTGAGCGCATTTCCACAAAGGGAAATTCCCCCCGATAGAGGGCGAGAAACCGTTTTACCCCTGGATGTGCGCCGCCAGTCAGCACAACCCGCGCCCCAACCCGCAAATATGCCAAGCCGATCGCCGCCCCTAGGGCATCAAAATCAACGGTTTGGTGACAGAGAATGACATCCATAAAATTTCAAAAAAAGGTTCGTGAGCTTAAGTTAGAATGTTAAGTAGAGTCCTCCTACCTACTTCAATGTCTTGCGGTGAAATGATTCAAACAAAAACAGTAGAACAAGTTTACCCTGAACATTTACCGTTTTTAGAGTCTATTTGCTGGCAAACTCACAACGTCTACAAATTTACGCCAGAACAAATGCTATCTCGTTACGAACGGGGTTGGCGTTATAAGAATATTTATACCCCTCCCCAGGGAGAAGAATTGGCGTTTCTAAAGAAACTGGCAAGACGTTATCATTCCTGGCTTCAAACTCAATTGTGATGTTTAAACTTGAGCATCACAACTCTATCTTAGAAGTTCTACAATCTCTGAACTCAAAACTTTTAATTGATTGTCAAGCTTATTTTGGGGGTGGCACTCTTCCAGCTCTGGATATGGGGGAATATCGCTGGAGCAAAGATATAGATTTTATTTGTTCTGTGACTTCCCAGGGTTATAAAAAACTGCGCACCCATTTATATCAGACAGGGGATCAAGGTTTATTTTTAAATGAAAATTCTTCATTAACGATTAGACGAGCTACCACTGATCAGTATGGTGTGCGATTGTTGGTAGAAATCAATCAAGTTCCGATTAAATTAGAAATTATTGCTGAGGTTCGTTTTGAACTGGACGAGCCGCGCTTCCCTCCGTGGTCACCTGTACCTTGCCTTAGTCTAAATGACTGTTTAACCAGTAAATTACTGGCTAATGCTGATCGCTACATGGATAGAAGTGTTGAATCCCGCGATTTGATCGATTTGGCTGTTTTACGTTTACACACAGAACTTTCCCGCGAGGCGATCGCCAAAGCAGAAAATGCCTATGAGGTGATTCGTCCCCTGGGTGATGCGATTAAATTCTTCCAAACAAACCCTGATTATCGCCAGCAATGTTTTGAAAGTCTTCAGATAGAGCGAGACTTTTGGCCTAACGTGATTGATGGCCTGGATTTGCTCGGTGCGGATCTCAAACTTGCCCCTACCACCAGAACATATTGGGAAGAGCGATCACCTTTTTGATGGCAACTTCTCCCTCAAGAAACTTTGCATTTACTAGGGAGTGGGAACAGAGCCGCTATAATGACTCACCATAAATCAAGGCTAATAAGCAAAAAACGAATCTATCGTGGCATCCCAGCGGATTTTAGCAGTTGTGAATGGTAAAGGAGGCGTTGGTAAAACCACTACCGCCGTCAATCTTGCCGCCATTTTTTTGGAAGTGTTGAAGCAGTATATCCAAGGACAGAAAAAGCCGTCTTTCTAGGACGGGGCTTGTATCCCATTATTTTTGGTTATTTTTGGTCAAACCACAGTACGCAAGACTCAGAGTAGAAGGTTTGTTGAGGCTCTGAAGCAATGCTACCGTAAATATTTCTACCTCTCATTTTAGCTTTTCGCTCTTTGTTCTCTCGACTGGTTGAGTCCTCAGCCTCAGTATTACTCATCGGGGCAAGCCTCGTACCAGGTAACGCACCGTCATATCAGTTTTGCCGGCGATGGGTTTGATCGAAGAACTCCGACTCACGCAGCACCAATGTCCTCATCAAACTCATTTCCTCCTGCAGGGCTACATCCCCTAACCGCATTACCAGAACCCTATCAAACTGCCTTTCGTCAGGGGAGTGCTCACCATCTGCCAGGGAAATTTTTACCCGCACAGACAGATTGGTTTGTCCAAATCTGTTTATTTCCGTTCATGCTGATGTATGCCTTGCCAGTTCTGGGAGTACTGATATCTCTTGTGTCTCAGGCCATCTATCAGCCCGACAGTTATCAGCGATTTTGGCAAACTCTAACCCAACAAAGCTTACCGGAGTTAGGATTTACGCTTTTTTTGTTCCTGCTCGTAGCAGTCTTAATCGGCTATTGCACCTATCTCGCCTGGGATCTGGCTCAATCATTTTACCGCACCTGGCATTGCTCCCAGTTGCGCAAACGGCAAGAGGAAGGCTACGGAATTGTGCTCTTGTCCCATGGGCTGGTGGGCCGTGTAATTGATAATCTAGGGCGACATAATTGTCTGTGGTTACCCCGCCAGGCGATCGCCGATATTGTCTGGCAACGAATGCGTGAAGAAGGGGCGAAACGATCCTACTGGGTGAATCGAACGTGCATCTGCTACCTGTCTGCCAAAGGAAAAAAACGCTGGCTAACGCTAAGAGGAGATATTGTCAATCTGGGTTGTTCCAGTTATGGGCCTACTGATGACCGAGCGGATCGCGCCCTTTACGAAGCCTTAATGGATTGGTGGAAAGGGCGATCGCCCGAATAAACGTAACCTTAAAGGGAAGGCGATCGCCGTCGTTGCTGCTTATTCTGGCGGATAATCAAAAATCCCATCGCCAGCCAAAAGACCAATAGCCCACCCGTCAGCAATAGCACCGGTACTAGACCAAAGCGGATAACAAGCGCCGGCGCTGCCGCTGTAAATAATCCACCACCGACAATGGGCTCAAAAAAGAGTTGTTTATAAGCAAAACTCTCAAACGCACCGGTGCGGTTCTCCGGATCGACCATTCTCAATAATAGAATGCCTGTGGCCGTCACCCCCATCGACTGTCCCATATCGCCGATTCCTTTTTCAAACCAATGACTCGGGAAAATGCGTGGGGCGAAATAAAGGAACATCAATACGTTCCAGGCAATGCCGACAACACTCAAAATGGTAAACACACCCAAGTTAGAACCAATTACACTCAGGGAAATGGATGCCAGTGCCGTCACCACGACCACGTCCAAGGCTAAACCCGCAATGTTGCTCATCAACGATCGAATAATTAAAGGCGCTAACCCCAGACGTTCCATCACCAACTGAACAATGATGCCGCCGATCAGAGCCATGGGGAATAACGGCACATAGGAGAGGACCTCAAATCCTGTTTGCCCCCAGGTGACCGACTCCACCCAAACCAATGCTTCTAGGATAAGCCAACCAATCACAATCGCCGCGCCGACAATGCCAAAATTGATCGACAGGGGATCAATTAATAAATTGCGCATGAGTTGAGCCCGACGACGGCGCACCTCAGGGGATTCCGTTTCTGTCAGTTCCGGTACACCGTCCAAATCTTCTACAGCTTTCTGAAAAGATGTGACATGGCCCTTACGCCTGCCCCAATCCGCGAGGGCTGTACCAGCGATAATTCCACCGACAATGCCTACCGTGGCAATGCCCAAGGCAAGATCCGCACCCGCCTCAAAGCCCAGTTCAGTAAACGTCTCGGCCATCCCGCCGGCGGTGCCATGCCCCCCTTCAAACCCAATCTCGATCAAGCAAGCGGCAATGGGATTGACACCAAATATCGGCATTAGGATCAGCAGGGTCACCAGGATTCCCACCACATATTGACCCCAGGCCAGCGTTTGACCAAAGATGACTTGAGGAGCCGTTTTTGTCCAAATATCTTTTGGTCGTGGAATCGCTTCCCCAAGGAACAAAGCCGCAAAAACAATATTGATAAAAATCCCTGGGGACTGTGACCAAACGGCGCGAATCGGTTCCGAAAAAAGCCCATCTGACAGGATCGAGGTTCCCCCAGAAATCGCAGTGGCGATCGCCCCTAAAACTTGAGGCCCCAGCAGCAGTGCTAACACGCCGGCCACAATCGATTCAGGTAAATAAAGCCTCTGGATCCAGTGTATTTTTTGTTTGACATACCGTCCCGCTAAAACCAGCAATGCAATCAGGATAAAGGCAAAAAAAACGTCTCTGAGCGTAAACATGACTCCGCTTAGTCCACTAAATAAACATCCTGAACAGGAAAGTGACAGACTGTGTGACAAGCGTGAGTGCAACAAAATTCATCCTGTTTTTCTTTGATTTTATGGATGAGTTGTTCGCTAACTTACTGTTTCACTGACCTGAGTAGGTTGACTTGCATCATAGGGAAAGTTTGAAATCACGGAGTGATTAGAGTTACAGAACTCCACAGAAGCGTTGGTCTGATGTACAGTGCTTCATGTACAATCTCGCTTTTTGCAGGTGGCGATCGCCTTGCCCCCATTGCCCATCAGAGTCAACAATCTAAAATTCATTGCAATTTACTCAGCAAACATCTCTGCCAAAGTTTCAAGCACTATTCTTTGTTCATCTTGACTAATTTGACCCAGCTTTTTGACGAGTCGAGATTTATCGATCGTGCGAATTTGATCGAGAACAATTTGCCCACTTTTACCCTGAAACTGACAGATAACACGGGTTGGATAGGCTTTTCCTTTCGTTGTCATCGGTGCAACAATTACCGTCGCAATATGACGGTTCATTTCATCCGGTGAAATGATCACACAGGGGCGTGTCTTTTGGATTTCACTACCGATAGTGGGGTCAAGATTCACCAAAAAAACATCGAAACGTTTGGCTACCATTCCCATTCTGTTCGATCCCAATTGGTAGCGTTGATGTCATCCAGCAGAACATCATCCTGTCGCTGGGCCATGGTCGAGAAGGCTTCATCCCAGCCTGGGCGTGAGCGGGAGGCGGTGCGAATGGTTAGATGATCGCCTTGCACTTCGATTTCAACTTCTGTATCAATGCCACTTTGTTCCAAAAGTAGCTTAGGAATGCGAATGCCTTGGGAGTTCCCGATTTTCACGATGCGGGTTCTGATTACTGCGCCCATGACTGACTGAGTTTAATAAGGAATGTAATTACATTGTAGCCACAAAAGCTATTTGATGAATTTTGATCTGGCCCATTACTGGGGGCGATCGCCAACGGGAACGATCAATAATAGAGGGCTGCCCATTCTACGATTCCCATGGCAAAACTCCGCGAAATTACCGTTTCCCCCCAACTGAAAAAGCATCTCGTGCAAGGTCATCCTTGGATCTATCGCGATAAATTGCCGAAGAATCTCCGCTTCGAAACAGGGGAATGGTTGCGGGTCAAATGCGGCAACTGGACGGGGTTCGGTCTCTGGGATAACAAAAGTCCCATCGCTGTGCGTATTTTCTCCCAACGGCATCTGCCAGACCGCCGCTGGTTACAACAGCAGGTACAGACAGCCTGGGATCTGCGGGAACCTCTGCGACAAAGCAATTGCACTGCCTACCGTTGGCTCTTTGGGGAAGGCGATCGCCTGCCGGGGATTACGGTGGATCTCTATGGGGAATATGCCGTCGTGCAAACCTACATGGAAGCGGCTAATGTGTTGCTCGATTGGCTAGTGCGATCGCTGCGGGAAGTCGCCCCACTACAGGGAATTTTATGGCGCACCAAACATTTAGAAAATTTAGAAGATCGCGATACAGACAGCAAAACCCAAGTGCTCTGGGGCAAGGAACCCAAGGGCGATATTACCGTGACTGAACATGGTCTGGTTTTCCAGGTGAATCTGCAAACGGGTCAAAAAACAGGATTATTTCTTGATCACCGGGAAAATCGCAAATTTATTGGCGAAATTAGCCGCGATAAAACTGTTCTCAACTGTTTTTCCTACACTGGGGCTTTTTCCCTCTATGCCCTACGCGGTGGTGCAAACCAAGTGACCAATGTCGATGTGGGCAAGCAGTTGGCTGAAGTGGCCAATGCCAATGTGCGCCTCAATCATTTTGACCCAGATAAACATACCTTTGTCACCGCCGACTGTTTTGATGTTCTCAACCGCTACGCCCAAGAAAAACAAACCTTCGATATTGTGATCCTCGATCCCCCCAGTTTCGCCAAAAGTAAGAAAAATCGCTTTGCCGCCATTCGTGCCTACACTAAGTTAAACGCCCTTGCCCTCCAATGCGTTGCCCCCGACGGGTTACTAGTCTCTGCCAGTTGCACCAGCCAAGTCAGCCCCGAAGCCTTTCGAGAAATGCTTGCCACTGCCGCCGCTTCCGCCAATTATTATCTCCAAATCATCCACGAGGCCGGACAACCCCTCGATCATCCGGTGCCAGCCGCCTTTTCAGAAGGACGCTATTTAAAATTTGTCGTCGCGAAGGTCAGCCCGATTATTTAGCGATTGTTCAACTCACGCCTTCGGGTGCAAAATCCCAAAGACAGAGGTGTAGCCATGCAAAAAGGTGCGATCGCCGACGGGGCCAATTTCCCCATTGCAGAAAAATCCCCCTAAATTGGGTGTCGGCAAGGCCGTAGAAAAGAGGGTCGAATCAAAGTTTGCCTCCCCATAGAGTCCTTTTCCGCGACCGAGACAAGCAAACATCAAAGCGCCAAAGGGGGGTTCTAGCGGCTCGCCTGCTTGGAACTGTTGTAACAGCACCGAGAGATCTTCGGCGGAGGTTTCTGCATCCCGCAGGTGGAACTGTATCCTTTGGCCCGCCCGAATGCGATCGCCGACAGCAATGGCCCCAGCCCTAGGGTCTACCCCAAGCAAATTGCGAATCAAAAAATCCCCGTGGATGAGCTTTTGCTTAAAAGCATCCATGGCAATGCCAATAAAGAGAGAATCCTGGGCAAGGGCTTGATCTTCTTCATCCAACTCGGCGATTAATTCTTGTAGAAACCGTAGGGGAGACCCATGACGGAGCTGTTCACCATCCGCCACCGACAATTCAGTGATGATATTGCGATCGCACTGGGTGATTTGATACACCTCACCGATAGGCCGACATCCCTGGGCGACGATGGTTTCCATCTGAATATTCCCCGCTAAAGCCACCCCCACTGTCCCAGAACGCAATAGGGTTGGTTCTTGGTCTACTTCGTAGTAAAACAAACCGCTGGCTGTTCTGCCCCTGGAGCTTGTCAGTCCCCCGACCTTGGCTGCGTTTGGATAGGCAAAATCAAGGCCCGCCAATAGGTCTGTAATACTCGACGAAAAGGGATCCGCCAACAAAATAAAATTTGGTTCCGCCTCAGGAGTGACCCCAAAAATATCGATCCAGGGATCAGGGGCACTATCTAAATCGGGTAAATCTGTCTCGGTCACATGGAAAGGCATTACTTCCACATCGGGCAAATGGGCCACCGTCAAACTGAGGGCAGGTTGTCCTTCGCATTCCTGGGTTTCTCCAGCCGCGTCAGTGCCAATAATGCTCACGCCACCGCAACCAATCACCACTTTACAGGCTAATTTTTCCGTCAATAGCGGCAAAACCCGGGCGTATTCGCTGGCAAATGCTGCTGAGATGAAGAGAATGGCGAGATCCGCGCTACCAGAGAGATTTTCTTGGATTTGGGCAACGACTTCATCAATGGCTCCTTCTAGGGAGGCTTGGGTCGAGAGGGCATTCAGCCACTGAAACGGATGGGTATCGACTGCTGGTTGTGCCCCAGTGATTCCTAATTTTTTCCACAATGCCTTGAGCATACTGACACATCTTGAATCGGTTGCGGTTTTTGAGACTCTCCCAAAGTCTTTAGCTTACAAGGAAAAGGTCGGAGAAAACCAGGGTCTACCTCCAGACAGATGGCATTTTTCTCACGGTGGCGATCGCCTGCATTATGTAACGGAATATTACAAAAAAGACGGCATAACGCTATAGCAGCTTGACGGTCTCTGATGGTCTGGGTACAGTAGGGCGGTATACCCCATCGGGTAAAGCTTCCATTAGTTGTATGCAAGATAAGCAAAAAGTCACCCTCTATCTGCCTGCGGCGATCCATCGTCAGCTCAAAATCAAGGCAGCCCTCGATGCAGATTCCATGTCTGCTTTAGTGGAAAAAGCCGTGGCCTTCTATCTACAACACCCTGAAGTGGTAGAAGAAGTACAAGAAACCTATGGCCAAACCCACCGTTTCCACATTTGTCCCGATTGCGAAGGGGCGGTGGTACTCCGGGATGGACAACTGGTTTCCCTCAAGAGGCAGCCAACGGTACTCCTTGATGAAGAGATTGCACAGGATTTGCAAAGTGCAAAGGGTGCTGCGGATGGGGCAGAACTAGTCACTTGCTAGCTGTCCAATTGGCGATCGCCGTTTATTTTCTTTCCTATTACCTCCACCTTGGTCGATGTGGTGCCGCCTAATTCCCCCTTTTAGAACGTCAGGACTAAACCCATGAAAGAAGAGCTCAATACCCTCATTCAAGCTCAATACCCCCTGATCTACCTCATCACCCCTGAGGAGGAACGGGCCGAGGCGGCGATCGCCCACATTGCGCAACTGTGTGAATATCAAAATGTTTTTGTCTGGACGATGACCCATGGATTGGTGGAATACGGTTCCGACCGCAAGCCCCAAACCCGCACCCTCTCCGCAGAGGCGGCCATTCGCGAAGTCATTCATCACAATGATTCTGGCATTTTTATCTTTAAAGATCTGCACCCGTTTTTAGATGATCCCAGCACGGTCCGCTGGTTACGGGATGCGATCGCCAGCTTTAAGGGCCGCCAAAAGCACATCATTTTAATGTCTCCCTATCAGAAGGTGCCCCTCGAACTTGAAAAAGACGTTGTTGTCCTGGATTTTCCTTTCCCGACCCTCGACGAACTCGATCAAGTTCTCGCCCAATACCTCAATCCCCGGCACCCCATTTCCCCCGTCGTGCGAGAAAAACTCCTCAAGGCAGCCCTGGGCCTGACTAAGGACGAAGCCGAGAAAGTTTATCGCAAAGCCCAGGTTAAGGCGAAGAAACTCACTGCTTTAGAGGTAGAAATTGTCCTCTCCGAGAAAAAACAACTCATTCGCCGTAACGGCATCCTCGAATTTATCGAAGAAGATGAAACCATTGATGCCATTGGTGGTTTAGAGGAACTCAAGCGTTGGCTCAAACAGCGTTCCAATGCCTTTACCGAAGCCGCACGGGAATATGGACTGCCCCAACCCAAGGGGATGCTGATTCTCGGCGTACCGGGTTGTGGTAAATCACTCCTTGCCAAAACCACCTCTCGGTTGTGGGGTCTACCGCTCCTCCGCCTAGATATGGGCCGAGTATATGATGGCTCCACTGTGGGTAAATCCGAAGCGAACCTCCGCAGTGCCCTAAAAACCGCTGAGTCTATTTCTCCAGCAATTCTCTTCATTGACGAATTGGACAAAGCCTTTGCGGGTTCCTCTGGATCTGCAGATTCTGATGGGGGTACCTCCAGCCGTATCTTTGGCTCGTTTCTCACTTGGATGCAAGAAAAAGAATCCCCCGTTTTCGTGATGGCTACTGCGAATCGAGTAGATCGGCTACCAGGGGAATTTCTCCGGAAAGGGCGATTCGATGAAATCTTTTTTGTGGATCTCCCCAACCCCAGCGAACGGGAAGCGATCTTTAATATCCACCTCCACAAACGTCGGCCAGTTGGCGATCGCTTCGACACAGAACAACTGGCAAAAATATCAGAAGGTTTTTCCGGTGCGGAAATCGAGCAGGCAATCATTGCCGCCATGTACGAGGCCTTTGCCCAGGATCGCGAGTTTACCCAACTCGATATTATCGCCGCGATCAAGGCAACTTTGCCCCTTTCCCGCACCATGACTGAACAGGTCAATAGTCTCCGCGATTGGGCCAGACAGCGCGCCCGACCTGCTTCAGCCTCCGTCGCCGAATACCAGCGATTGGAGTTCTAACAGGCTTAATCTGTCCCGGATTAAGGTCAACAAGATTCCCAGCTTGTTGGCATTTAAAAAACCACTTTTATAAGTGGTCTTTACACAAAAAAGTCAAATGTTGTTGTTTTTGGAGAATTATTCCAATGTCCCACTTTAGCACTCTCCGGACTAAAATCACCGATGCCGCCGTTCTCAAAACTTCCCTGCAAGACCTCGGAATTTCTGTGAATACCGATGCTGCAGTTCGCGGCTACAACGGCCAACAGATTCAAGCAGACATCGTGGCTACCCTCGAAGGCGATTATGACCTCGGCTGGACTCGCAATGCCGATGGCAGCTTTGACCTCATCGCCGATCTCTGGGGTGTCGCGAAGAAGCACAACCAAACTGAACTGATCAATTCCATCAACCAGAAGTACGCCATCAACAAGACCCTTGCTGAGGTTAAGCAACGCGGTCTCAACAATGCGAACGTCAAGCTGGTATTACAAAAGTAACGACTAAATGCGTTCCCACAAAGAGCTAGGGTTGGTCTCACAGCAGAGATCGACCCTTTTTCATTGGGTCTTGGGCTGGGGTCTTAGGTTAGACCAATATTTCAGCAGCCAGACTCAATTAAGTAACATTAAAAGAAGTGCACCTCTCTACCGGAATGTTTAGGATTACAGAAGGCAGCCCACCGTTTTGTGCCTAGTTATGTTTGGCATGGGAGGAGGTCACGGGCTCAATTTAATTAAAATGTTGGTCTAAAATTTTTATGAAATCTAAATTTTTACTTTTTTTGAGTGTAGCAACGCTTCAGACAGCACTCTTTGGTTGTGGCCTAATTAGTGTGAACGTCCCAGGAGGGGAAGGCACCACGAGTGGCGAAGAAACCACAACAACTACTGACACTTCAACTGGACAGGCATCTACTGAAAATTTGACGGCGGATTGGGTTGATTTTCAAACGGAAAATGGCAAGCTCGCGGTTAAGTTTCCGGGGACTCCCCAAACGGAAAGTCAAACGACCCCCTCTGATCTCGGTGAACTACAGTTCACGATGACGTCCTATGCGGACGACGCCAATACGCAATTTTTTATGGTGAGTAGTGTCACTTATCCGGTTGCCCCTGATCAATATGATGCGGCCCAAGGACTCGAAGCGGCGAAGGAAGGAGCTGCCAGCAACTCAGGTTCGACGATTGTTTCCGATGAGCCGAGCGATAAGTTTGGGATTCCGGGGAAAAAATTGGTAATGAATGCCGCCCAGGATAATGGTGAGGTTTATACAACCCGCGCTGAAATTTATATTGATCCCAACGGCCCCACACTGCACCAAATTTTGATGGTGACGGAAGGCGATCGCGTGGATAGTCCAGAGGCCAATGCATTTTTTGATTCTGTCAATATTACACCTATCTAAAACTTTTCGGTCTGTAAAAGCCTGATACAGCAATAGCCCCGATGGATCAACACCAGGGCTATTTTTTATGGCCTTTTTATGGCCGAAATTTAAAGGGCAAATTTACCGCACGCTACATTGGAGGGTCCGGAGGGTAGCCGCAGCGGCATAGTTTCGTTGGGAAGCGGTATCGGGGAAAAAGCGATCGCCACTTTCATTTAAAGGAGAGGCCACACGGCAGTAGGTAGACATTTGGGCGGCTAAATCATTGGCCCAGTGACCCGCCGTATCACTAAAGGCAATAGGGCCATTGGTGGCAACAAGGGTCATGGGTTGGCCTTGGGCGGCCTTAGCGTATTCTGCGGTGCGACGGAGAACAGCCAATAGTTCGGCTCGGGTCACAGGTTGAGTGGGCCGGAAAGTCCCATCGGGATAGCCGCTGACAATATTATTGGCCTGGGCCCAGGTGATTTTCGCGGCACTCCAACGGTCGGCAGCCACATCAGGATAGGGGGCGTTGGTAACTTGGGCGGGCACAGCCAGGGAGGCATTGGGAATGCTTTGGAGACCTTCGATGGCCATGGAAACCAACTGTTCGCGGGTAAGGACATCGGTGGGACGGAAGGTATTGTCGTTGAAACCAGCAATAAACCCGACATTCACCGCTTGGGCAATTTCGCTACGGTAGATATCACCACTGATATCGGTAAATTGGGCGGCCGTACTACCGGGATCAACGGTTTCGGTGGGGCTTGGGGTATCTGGCAGAACGGTTTCCATACCCGGAACAGCACCTAGCATCACAATAGAGCTTTTGGTAATTCCGGCGACAAGATCATCAATGGTGGGTTTTCTGAGGACGGCAGTTTGACTACCATCACTGGAAAAATAAAAGTGTCCCAGAGGGCGATCTTCAAAGGTACGGCGGGTAAATTCCCAGCCGGGGAGGAGGTTGAATTTCAGAAAGCCTTCGGTGAGGCCATTACTACGACCAATGACAATTTCTTCTTGATCATCATCTTTGGGAGTTGCCACCAACAAAATCTCATTTTCGAAGGGGGTAATACGTAATAAGTAACTCTGGCCAAAATCTTGCCCATTGATCCGCATGGAATAGCCGTTACTATCGGTGCTACGGCGACAATAACCGGTAAAGTCAAAGTTCAACAGCAGCGGATCAACGCGAGTCGGATTTGCTCCAGTTTCGGCCCAGCATTGTTTGCGGTCTTCGCGTTCGAGTTGTTCGACCACAAGGAGATTATAGCCACCATTACTGAGGGGGACGGCGATCGCCGCCATGGTTTCGGGGTTGATCTCTGCTTCTCCAAAAACAGTTTGGGCCTGGGTGCGCCCCAGGGGAACAACACTACTGAGGGTTGCAAGGGCGATCGCCAACATTTTTCCGGATAAGGCAGCTTTAGACATGACAAATAATCTTGGATTTTAGACAACAACTGCTCCCATTAGACTGAATTTCGCCTATTTTGAGCCCAGCTATTACAAAAGTCTTACATATTTTCCGGATCCCGAAGCGAATCGAGGTCAGGGGCTTCATTTTTGAAGATGAGCACACGGCGGGCAAAGGGAATTTCAATCTGCTCACGGTCAAAGGCTTCTTTAATTAATTTCCGTAAAAGACGCTGCACCGGTAGGTGTTTGCCTGGTTTAACCTTGGTGACCGTGCGGATCGTGAGTTCAGATTCGGCAAAGTTATCGAGGCCATCAATGCGGGTCGGTTCGAGCACATCAGGGTGTAAGCCTTGAATCTGCTGGCCCACGTCCCCTAAAACCTGATACACATGGTCTAAATCTGAATCATAGGCTACCCCAACATAGACCACCGCATACACATAATCTTTGGAGTAATTCACAATGGTTTTGATATCGCCATTGCGGATAATGTGCAGTCGTCCCCCTGTGTCACGGATGCGTGTGACCCGCAGATCCATTGCTTCGACGAGACCTGTGGCGCCATCAGTTTCAACAAAATCACCGACAAGGTAATAATTTTGCAACAAAATCGAAAAGCCATTGACGAGATCATTGATCAAATTTTGCGCCCCAAGTCCCACGGCCAAACCCAGGATCCCGGCCCCGGCGAGGATCGGTGTGGGATCAATGTCAAAAACATAGAGAATTGAAACGCCACTCAAAAAATAAATGCAGTAGCGTACGGTGTTTTGCACCAGGGGAATAAAAGTTAGGCGGCGGCGTTGCTGGACTGGGCTGAGGTTTGGCGATCGCAATAATAATTTTTCGACAATGATATTGCTCAGTTCAATCACTAGAGCAGCGATAAAAATAATCAGGATAATTTGATTGGCCGGGATCGCATAGGGAGCAAGTTGGTCGAGGAGGGGAAATTGGGCACAAATCACCCCGGCGATCGCCAGATAGATGCCCGTTTCTAAACAGCGTTTTGTGAGGCCCAATAAATAGCGAAACCGGGGGTAGAAGCGCAGGGGAGACCGGGGATGCTTCGCGATAAATTCCGTTGATAGACCATCTAAAGTATCAATTAAAGAAAAAGAGGCCCGCACGGTAATAATCCCAAGACAAAGTAAAAAATAAACTTTGATCGCAAGATAAAAATATTGGGTAATGCTAGGGGGGACAAGCAGAAAATTGAGGCACACCACCAGGGCCAAAATCCAAAGACCATTGGCGATCGCCAGGTCAATGGCCATAAAGAGAGTATCTAAGCTGTGGTTATTGCCTTCGATATTTTTCCAAGCTTTGAGGCGATCGCCACCTCGTTTCAGTCGTGGCCTTAGGGAGGCGATCACTAAACTCACTAACAGCAAAAGTAAAACACTTTTCAATAAACCAAGGGCGAGCCTCTGCCACTGATCAGGCGGGACATTGTTAATTAAATCAAGAAGATAAATATAGGGCGATTTCTGCTGAAAAAATAAGTAGCCATTTAAAGCCGCAATGACTATGACTCCAGCAATTTTAATTATTAATAGAGATTTGTTAAGGATTTTTTGAGTTAAATTCAAGGGGTTTTGCCCTTGTTTTTCTGGTACCCATTGGGCTAAACGTTTTAGGGTCAAAATAATCAAAAATTGCCCTATAGTGATGGCGATTAAAAAGAGAATAATCTCGGCGATCACCACACCAAGATCGAGGAGTATCCCATTCATATTTTCTGTCTTTGCGCCGTTTTTGACTGAGATTTGAGATTAAGGCGAATTCTTTTTCTAAATAATCTCGGCTTCAACTTAACAAAAACACTGCCCCATACAGCGGCCCAAGAATAAATCACAAAAAAAATTAACCTACGAAATTTTTAAACCGGCAGAAACCACCGTTTCTCTCCAGGAAACCCATGAAAATCGAGCTAATTTGCGATCTGAGATCAAAATTGAGTCACAATCTGAATTTTTTTCGAGTCACGAAGATCCAGGTAAAGAAATTACCGTAAACAGAGCCGGAGTTGTTTCCTACGGTGCAGCTCAAATTCAACGATTGCTGCGGTGATCAGGCGACTAATAGTGACGGCTTTCGGGGAAAGAAACCGAGGATAAACAGCGGAGATTTTGGCGCGAAACTGAGGGGAGCACCCCGATTATGGGAGGAAAACTCTAGAATAAGAACAGTTTCTCTGTCGTTGTCCCTCCGAAATATGAAGCACTATCGTCACCTCTTTTCGAGCAAGCAGAAGCATCAAGCCAAACCTCGTTTCAAGTGGCGGGCTGGGATGGCTAATTTTCTTTTGAGTCAAGCCTTACTTTGGGGGGGCGGCGCGGCGATCGCCCAGACAGAATCGACAGCACCAACGGAGTCGACAGAGACCTTGGACTATGGCGAGCTGCTCCAGGATATCCGGCAAAACCAGGTGGATAAGTTTATCCTCGATCCGGAAACCAACACTGCCCAGGTCACGCTCCGGGGACAAACCGAGGAGGAAGCCCAGACCATCCAGCTCCTCAACAACAATCAAGAACTCCTTGCGGCCCTCCGGGAAAATAACGTTGACTTTGAAGTGGTGCCTTCCCAGGATCATTCGGTGGCGATCGCCATTTTCACTAACCTCCTCCTCTTTGGCATTCTGATCGGGGGGCTAGTGCTGATCATTCGCCGGTCGGCCAGCATGCAGAACAACGCCATGAATTTCGGCCGCTCCAAGGCGCGCTTTCAGATGGAAGCGGAAACGGGGATCATGTTTAAGGATGTGGCCGGGGTCGAAGAAGCCAAGGAAGAACTCGCCGAGGTGGTCACCTTCTTGAAAGAACCGAATAAATTTACGGCGATTGGTGCAAAAATCCCCAGGGGAATGCTCCTCATTGGCCCGCCGGGAACAGGTAAGACCCTCTTAGCAAAGGCGATCGCCGGGGAAGCTGGGGTGCCATTTTTTAGTATTTCCGGCTCTGAATTTGTAGAAATGTTTGTGGGGGTCGGCGCTTCACGGGTGCGGGATCTCTTCCGCAAGGCCCAGGAAAACGCTCCCTGCCTTGTTTTTATCGATGAAATTGATGCGGTCGGCCGCCAACGGGGCGCAGGCATCGGTGGGGGGAACGATGAGCGGGAGCAGACCCTAAACCAATTGCTCACAGAAATGGACGGCTTTGAAGGGAATTCCGGGATTATTGTGATCGCCGCCACCAACCGCCCGGATGTTTTGGATCAAGCCCTCCTGCGTCCCGGTCGTTTTGATCGCCAGGTGACCGTGGATTATCCAGACCGTTTGGGGCGTTTGGCGATCCTCGAAGTCCATGCCCAAGATAAAAAAGTCGCTGAGGATGTCGACCTAGAGGCGATCGCCCGGCGCACCCCTGGCTTTTCTGGGGCAGATTTAGCGAACTTACTCAACGAAGCCGCCATTTTCACCGCCCGCCGCCGCAAAGAAGCGATTACCAGTAGCGAAATTAACGACGCCATTGATCGGGTTGTGGCCGGGATGGAGGGGACCGCCCTCACCGATGGGAAAAGTAAACGACTCATCGCCTACCATGAAGTGGGTCATGCCATTGTCGGCACTATCCTCAAAGACCATGATCCCCTCCAGAAAGTCACCATTATTCCCCGGGGCCGCGCCCAAGGTTTAACCTGGTTTACCCCCAACGAAGAACAGGGTTTGACCACCAAAGCCCAATTCCGCGCCCAAATCGCCGTGGCCTTAGGGGGACGTGCTGCTGAGGATATTGTGTTTGGCTACGATGAAATCACCTCCGGGGCCTCCCAGGATATCCAAATGCTTACCAATATTGCCCGTCAAATGGTGACAAAGTTTGGGATGTCGGAACTGGGTCATTTTGCCCTAGAAACCAATCGGGGTGAAGTTTTCCTCAGAAATGATTGGTTTGGGGAACGGCCTGAATATTCTGAGGCGATCGCCCAACGCATTGACCTCAAGGTGCGAGAAATCATCAATGAGTGTTACGAAACCGCCAAGCAAATCATTCGGGATAATCGTCAGCTTGTGGATCGCCTGGTAGATCGGCTTATTGAAGAAGAAACCATCGAAGGAGAAGACTTTAGTCGTCTCGTCAACGAAGCCCTTGGTCAAACCATCGACCTCCAAAAAACCGCTTCCGTTGTCTAAATGCCATGAAAAGTTTGATCCTCTGGAGCATTAAAGGGTACCGCCGCTGGATTTCCCCCCTATTCCCCCCCAGTTGTCGCTTTCAGCCCACCTGTTCCCAATATGCCCTCGAAGCCGTAGAACGCTTCGGTGTGCTCCGGGGAAGCTGGCTCGCCCTTAAGCGCCTTGGCCGTTGCCACCCGTTTCACCCTGGAGGCTATGATCCGGTACCCCATCTCTGCCATCACGATTTAGACAATACACCTTAGGATATTCGCTCCCCATTTCGGTTTCATCCATCGCTCACCATGACCATCACTTCTTCCGCCAATCCCCATACTGATTACAGTTGGCAATGGCACGGCTTTACCATTAACTATCGTCAGTGGGGCACCCAGGGGCCGCCCGTGCTTCTCGTCCATGGATTTGGGGCCTCGGCAGGTCATTGGCGCAAAAATCTCCCAGTTTTAGGGGAACAATACCGGTGCTATGCCATCGATTTACTCGGCTTTGGGAAATCGGCAAAACCCCAGCCAAAGGTCGAAGCGGACTATACCTTTGAAACCTGGGCCACCCAAATCAAAGCGTTTTGTGCTGAAATCATTGGTGAACCGGCTTTTCTCGTTGGTAATTCCATTGGCTGTGTTGTTGTCATGCAAACGGCAGTGTCTTATCCCCACTGGGTTCGGGGGGTTGTGGCGCTCAATTTTTCCCTACGGCTATTCCACGAACGCAATCTCTTAAAAGCACCTTTTTACCAACGCTGGGGTGTCCCCATTTTTCAAAAGCTCTTGACCCAAACTCCCCTCGGCTCCCTGTTCTTTAAGCAGTTGGCCCAGCCGAAAACAATCCGCAAGATTTTAGCCCAGGCCTACAGGGATAAAACAGCGATTACCGACGAGTTGGTGGAATTGATCCTGACCCCTGCCCAAGATCCAGGCGCAGCAGCGGTTTTCTTGGCCTTTACCAGTTATTCCCAGGGGCCACTCCCGGATGATTTGCTGCCCCAGTTGCATTGCCCTACGGCAGTTTTGTGGGGAACAGCCGATCCGTGGGAACCGGTTGATCTGGGCCGTGGCCTCGTCGCCCAATATCCTCAGATTGAGTTTATTCCCCTCGATAATGTCGGCCATTGTCCCCAGGACGAAGCCCCGGAGTTAGTTAACGGCTATTTACTTGATTGGTTAGGGCGGCAACAGTCAACATAGCCTGGGGCTTTTACACTCAAATCAGTTGAAACCAGGCCCTCCATAACCGAAGGAACGGCGGATTTTGGGAGGATTTACCGTGGGGAGGGAACTCACGGTTTAATATGGTTAACTAGGCTATGGCCCGTGGGTATTCGCAAAAATTGCTAGGATACGGAGTCCAGAATTTCCATTCACAGGAGTTGCTAAGGCATACATGGTTGGTCAATTTGCAAATTTCGTCGATCTGCTCCAGTACAGAGCTAAACTTCAGGCGCGGAAAACCGTGTTTAGTTTTCTGGCTGACGGCGAAACGGAATCTGCAGCCCTAACCTACGGAGAATTAGACCAGAAAGCCCAGGCGATCGCCGCTTTTTTGCAAGCTAACCAGGCCCAAGGAGAGCGAGCACTCTTACTATATCCACCGGGTCTTGAGTTTATCGGTGCTTTTTTGGGGTGTTTATATGCCGGGGCGATCGCCGTGCCAGCTTACCCGCCGCGACCGAATAAATCCTTTGACCGCCTCCATAGCATTATCCAAGATGCCCAGGCGAAATTTGCCCTCACCACAACAGAACTTAAAGATAAAATTGCCGATCGCCTCGAAGATTTAGAAGGTACAGACTTCCATTGTTTGGCTACAGATCAAGTTGAATTAACCTCCGCAAAAAACTGGCAAAAACCAAATATTTCCGGCGCAGATCTTGCCTTTTTGCAATATACCAGTGGCTCTACGGGCGATCCCAAAGGGGTGATGGTCTCCCATCACAATTTGATCCACAATTCTGGCCTGATCAACCAAGGATTCCAGGATACGGAAGCGAGTATGGGGGTTTCCTGGTTGCCGCCCTACCATGATATGGGCTTGATCGGCGGCATTTTACAGCCCATTTATGTGGGAGCAACGCAAATTTTAATGCCCCCGGTGGCTTTTTTGCAGCGACCTTTGCGGTGGCTAAAGGCGATCAATGACTATCGCGTTTCCACCAGTGGTGCGCCGAATTTTGCCTATGACCTCTGTGCCAGCCAAATTACCCCAGAACAAATCAGAGAACTCGATCTAAGCTGTTGGCGACTGGCCTTTTCCGGGGCCGAACCGATCCGTGCTGTGACCCTCGAAAATTTTGCGCAAACCTTTGCTGTAGCAGGCTTTCAAAAATCAGCGTTTTATCCCTGCTATGGCATGGCCGAAACCACCCTGATTGTTTCCGGGGGTAATGGTCGTGCCCAGCTTCCCCAGGAAATTACCGTTAGTAAACAGGGCATTGAAGCCAACCAAGTCCGCCCGGCCCAAGGAACTGAAGCGACAGTGACCTTGGTCGGCAGTGGTGAGGTGATTGGCGACCAAATTGTCAAAATTGTTGATCCCCAGGCTTTCACAGAATGTGCCGTCGGTGAAATTGGTGAAGTATGGGTCAAGGGTGAAAGCGTTGCTCAAGGCTATTGGCAAAAGCCAGGCCTCACTCAGCAACAATTCCAAGGAACCGTTGGTGCAGAAACGGGCTTTTTACGCACGGGTGATCTGGGTTTTTTGCAAGACGGCGAACTGTATATTACGGGTCGTTTAAAGGATCTATTGATTATCCGGGGTCGCAATCACTATCCCCAAGACATTGAATTAACCGTCGAAGTGGCCCATCCCGCTTTACGGCAGGGAGCCGGGGCCGCCGTATCAGTGGACATTGATGGGGAAGAACAGCTCGTCATTGTCCAGGAAGTGGAGCGCAAATATGCCCGCAAATTAAATGTTGCGGCAGTGGCCCAGGCTATTCGTGGGGCGATCGCCGCTGAACATCAACTGCAACCCCATGCCATTTGTTTCATTAAACCGGGTAGCATTCCCAAAACATCGAGCGGGAAGATCCGTCGCCATGCCTGCAAAGCTGGTTTTTTAGACGGAACCTTGGCCGTGGTCGGCGAGTGGCAGCCCAGCCACCAGGAAGAAAAACCAGAGAGCAACACGCAGAACCCCAAGTCCGCCGGAGTAGCCCCCACAGATTCCTCGCAGCCCAACCACCAGCAACAGCAAATTGAAGCCTGGCTTAAAGATAATATTGCCCGTCGCCTCGGCATTGCTCCTCAACAATTAGATGAAACGGAGCCCTTTGCGAGTTATGGCCTGGACTCAGTGCAAGCGGTACAGGTCACCGCCGATTTAGAGGATTGGCTGGGTCGAAAATTAGATCCCACCTTGGCCTACGATTACCCGACCATTCGCACCCTGGCTCACTTTTTAGTCCAGGGCAACCAAGGGCTCGAAAAATTACCGCAAGTACCAAAAATCCAGGACAAAGAAATTGCGGTGGTGGGTCTCAGTTGTCGTTTTCCCCAAGCCGACAACCCCGAAGCTTTTTGGGAATTATTACGCCAGGGGAAAGATGGTGTTCACCCCCTCAAAACCCGCTGGGCTACAGGAGAATGGGGTGGTTTTTTAGAAAATATTGATCAGTTTGACCCGCAATTTTTTGGCATTTCCCCCCGGGAAGCGGAACAAATGGATCCCCAGCAACGGTTGCTATTGGAAGTGACCTGGGAAGCCTTGGAACGGGCCAATATTCCAGCCGCAAGTTTACGCCATTCCCAAACGGGGGTTTTTGTCGGCATTAGTAACAGTGATTATGCCCAATTGCAGGTGCGGGAAAACAATCCCATCAATCCCTACATGGGCACGGGCAACGCCCACAGTGTTGCGGCCAACCGTCTGTCTTACTTCCTTGATCTCCGGGGAGTTTCCCTCAGCATCGATACGGCCTGTTCCTCTTCTCTGGTGGCGGTTCATCTGGCTTGCCAAAGTTTAATGAATGGAGAATCGGAGTTGGCGATCGCCGCTGGGGTGAATTTAATTTTGACCCCCGATGTGACCCAGACCTTTACCCAGGCGGGCATGATGAGTGCAACGGGCCGTTGCCAAACCTTTGATGAAGGGGCCGATGGCTACGTGCGGGGGGAAGGCTGTGGGGTCGTGCTCCTCAAACCCCTCGCCCAGGCAGAACGGGACGGGGATAATATTCTCGCGGTGATCCACGGCTCCGCGGTGAACCAAGACGGCCGCAGCAATGGTTTGACGGCCCCCAACGGGCGATCGCAGCAGGCCGTTATTCGCCAAGCCCTGGCCCAAGCAGGCATTACCGCCGCCGATTTAGATTACCTAGAGGCCCATGGCACCGGCACGCCTCTAGGTGATCCCATTGAGATTAATTCTCTGAAGGCAGTTTTACAAACAGTACAGCGGGAACAGCCCTGTGTGGTGGGTTCCGTGAAAACGAACATTGGTCACCTCGAGGCGGCGGCAGGCATCGCGGGCTTAATCAAGGTAATTTTGTCCCTAGGGCATGGGGTGATTCCTCAACATTTGCATTTTAAGCAGCTCAATCCTCGCATTGATCTAGACGGTTTAGTGACCATTACGAGGGAACAGCAGCCTTGGCCAAGGGGGTCGCAAAAACGATTGGCTGGGGTGAGTTCCTTTGGGTTTGGTGGCACCAATGCCCACGTGATTGTGGGGGACTATGCCAAATCGCCAACGCCTAATCTCTCCGTTGCCCAAGACCGCCCTTGGCATCTGCTGACCCTTTCTGCCAAAAATTCCCAGGCGTTGAATGCTTTACAAAAGAGCTATGTAGACTATCTGGCCCAACATCCTAGCGTTGACCCACGGGATCTATGTTGGTCTGCCAATACCGGGCGATCACCCCTCAAGGAACGTCGTTTTTTTGCCTTTAAACAGGTTGCCGATTTACAACAAGCCTTAAATCAAGATTTTCTGGCCCAACCTCGCCTCAGTTCCCCCGCAAAAATCGCCTTTTTATTTACAGGGCAAGGCTCTCAATACCATGGTATGGGACAACAACTGTACCAAACCAGTCCACGCTTTCGACAGGTGCTGGATGAGTGCGATCGCCTCTGGCAGACCTATTCCCCTGAAGCGCCTGCCCTCACCGACCTGCTATACGGTAACCATAGCCCTGATCTCGTCCACGAAACCGTCTATACCCAGCCCCTCCTCTTTGCCGTTGAATATGCGATCGCCCAACTATGGCTCAGTTGGGGCGTCACACCAGACTTTTGTATGGGCCATAGCGTCGGTGAATATGTCGCGGCCTGTCTGGCGGGGGTATTTTCCCTAGCAGACGGCATGAAATTAATTACGGCCCGGGGCAAACTGATGCATGCCCTCCCCAGCAATGGCAGTATGGCGGCGGTCTTTGCCGATAAAACCGTCATTAAACCCTACCTATCGGAGCATTTAACCGTAGGGGCCGAAAACGGTTCCCATTTGGTGCTGTCAGGACAGACCCCCTGCCTTGAAGCCAGTATTAGTAAACTCCAAAGCCAAGGGATCAAAACCAAACCCCTCAAGGTTTCCCATGCCTTCCACTCCCCTCTAATGGCCCCCATGCTGGCAGAGTTTCGGGAAATTGCCGAACAAATTACCTTCCACCAGCCTCGTATCCCGCTAATTTCTAATGTCACGGGCGGCCAGATTGAAGCCGAAATCGCCCAGGCTGACTATTGGGTGAAGCATGTTTTGCAACCCGTTAAATTTGTGCAGAGCATCCAAACCCTGGCCCAGTCAGGGGCAAACGTTTACCTCGAAATCGGCGTGAAGCCAGTGCTCCTGAGCATGGGACGCCATTGCCTAGCCGAACAGGAGGCGATGTGGTTGCCCAGTTTACGCCCCCATAGCGAACCATGGTTAGAAATTTTCACCAGTCTCGGCAAACTGTATGAGCAAGGTCTAAATATCGACTGGCAGGCGGTGGAAGCGGGCTATGGTCAACGGAAACTGATCCTACCCACCTATCCCTTCCAACGACAACGGTATTGGTTTAATCACGGCTCTTGGCAAAAGGTTCAGGCCGAACCCGTAAACCCAGCACCTGATGACCTCAAGGATTGGTTTTATCAGGTGGCCTGGACGCCCCTGGAAACCTTACCCCCGACCCCTGAGCCGTCGGATAAGCTGTGGCTCATCCTAGGCGATCGCCACCACCATAGCGAGTCCATTGAGGCCCAGTTCAAAAATGCCCAACGAGTGTATCTCGGCCAAAGGAATCATTTTCCGACGGATGCCCCCTGGGAAGTGTCTGCCGATGCCTTGGAAAGCTTATTTACCCAGGTCGGCCCCCAAAATTTAGCGGGCATCCTTTACCTATGTCCCCTCCGAGAAGATTCAGAAGACCTAGATGAAATTCAAAAGGAAACCAGTGGCTTCGCTCTCCAACTCATCCAAGCTTTATATCAACAAAAAATCGCGGTTCCCTGTTGGTTTATAACCCACCAGAGCCAACGGGTGCTCGCAACCGATGCTGTCGCCGGATTTGCCCAAGGGGGATTGTGGGGCCTCGCCCAGGCGATCGCCCTCGAACATCCAGAGTTGTGGGGGGGGATTATTGATGTCGATGACACCCTGCCGAATTTCGCCCAGATTTGCCAACAAAGACAAGTGCAACAGGTGGCGGTGCGGCGCGAGCGACTCTATGGGGCACAGCTCAAAAAGCAACCGCTACTTTCCCAGAACAACATCCAGATTCAACCCCAACAGACTTATCTCGTGACAGGGGGACTGGGGGCCATTGGCCGCAAAATTGCCCAATGGTTAGCGGCTAAGGGGGCAGAAAAAGTAATTCTCTTGGGGCGGCGCGTTCCGGCAGCGGATCCGCAAACTTTACCGACCAATGCGGTGGTCTATCCCTGTGATTTAGCCGATGAAACCCAAGTAGCAAAATTGTTCCAAACCTACCCCCACATCAAGGGGATTTTCCATGCGGCGGGTACCTTAGCCGATGGTTTGCTGCAACAACAAACCTGGCAAAATTTCCAAACCGTCGCCGCTGCCAAACTGAAAGGGACTTGGCATCTCCACCGCCATAGTCAAAAGCTCGATCTTGATTTTTTTGTGTTGTTTTCCTCCGTGGCGGGGGTGCTGGGTTCACCGGGACAGGGGAATTATGCCGCGGCAAACCGGGGCATGACGGCGATCGCCCAATATCGACAAGCCCAAAGTTTACCGGCTCTGGCGATCCATTGGGGGCCTTGGGCCGAAGGGGGCATGGCCAACTCCCTCAGCAATCAAAATTTAGCGTGGCTGCCGCCGCAACAGGGATTAACGCTCCTCGAACAGGTCTTAGGAACCCAGGGCGAAATGGGTGTTTTTAAACCAGACTGGCAAAACCTGGCCAAGCAGTTTCCTGAATTTGCCAAAACCCATTATTTTGCCGCTGTTATTCCCGCCGCCAAAGATGCCCCTCCAACGGCTTCGATCTTTGACAAATTAATCGACCTAGACGCTTCCCAACGGGCTGACTATCTGCTGGACTATCTGCGGCAGTCTGTGGCACAAATTCTCAGGTTAGACATTAACCAAATTCAAAGCCACGATAGCTTGTTGGATCTGGGCATGGATTCGCTGATGATCATGGAGGCGATCGCCAGCCTGAAACAGGATTTACAACTGATGTTGTACCCCAGGGAAATCTACGAGCGGCCCAGACTCGATGTATTGACGGCCTATTTAGCCTCGGAATTTACCAAGGCCCATGACCCCGAAGCGGCGACGACAACAGAAGTGATTCCCTCCCAAAGCCTTGCGGTCAAAACGAAAAAACAGTGGCAAAAACCCGACCGCAAAAACCCAAATCCCGTTGCTTTTATCCTCTCTAGCCCTCGGTCTGGTTCGACCTTGCTGCGAGTAATGTTGGCCGGACATCCGGGTCTATATTCGCCGCCGGAGCTACATTTGCTTCCCTTTGAAACCATGGGCGATCGCCATCAGGAATTGGGCCGATCCCACCTTGGCGAAGGGCTACAACGGGCCTTGATGGATCTCGAAAACCTCACCCCAGAGGCAAGCCAGGCCAAGGTCAACCAATGGATTGAGGCAGATACTCCCATTGCTGAGATTTATGCCTATCTCCAGCAAAAGGCGAGACAGCGTTTGCTCATTGACAAATCTCCTAGCTATGGCAGCGATCGCCATAGCTTAGACCACAGCGAAATCCTCTTTGACCAAGCCAAATATATTCACCTGGTACGTCATCCCTACGCGGTGATTGAATCCTTCACCCGATTACGAATGGATAAACTGCTGGGGGCCGAACAGCAAAATCCCTACGCCCTCGCGGAGTCCATTTGGCGCACCAGCAACCGCAATATTTTAGACCTGGGTCACACGGTTGGTGCGGATCGCTATCTCCAGGTAATTTATGAGGATCTCGTCCGTAGTCCCCGCCAAGTTTTGGCGGAGATTTGTGATTTTCTGGGGGTGGATTTTGACGAAGCGCTCCTCAATCCCTACAGCGGCGATCGCCTCACCGATGGACTCCACCAACAATCTATGGGCGTCGGGGATCCCAACTTCCTCCAACACAAGGCCATTGATCCGGCCCTTGCAGACAAATGGCGTTCGATTACCCTGCCCGCTGCTCTCCAGCCAGATACGATCCACCTGGCCCAAACTTTTGCCTACGAGCTGCCCCAGGAACCCCACCAACTAACGCCCCAAACCCAAGTTCTCCCCTCCATGACCGAACGGTTCGTGACCGTACGCGGTTTAGAAACCTGTCTTTGTGAGTGGGGCGATCGCCACCAACCATTAGTTTTGTTCCTCCATGGCATCCTTGAGCAGGGGGCATCCTGGCAACTGATCGCCCCCCAGTTAGCGGCCCAGGGCTATTGGGTCGTTGCCCCGGATCTGCGTGGTCACGGCAAATCTGCCCATGCCCAGTCCTACAGTATGCTCGATTTCCTGGCTGACGTAGATGCCCTTGCCAAACAATTAGGCGATCGCCCCTTTACCTTGGTGGGCCATTCCATGGGCTCGATCATCGGTGCGATGTATGCAGGAATTCGCCAAACCCAGGTAGAAAAGCTGATTCTCGTTGAAACCATCGTCCCCAATGACATCGACGACGCCGAAACGGGGCATCACCTGACCACCCATCTCGATTACCTCGCCGCGCCCCCCCAACACCCGACCTTCCCCAGCCTAGAAGTGGCTGCCCGTCGCCTCCGCCAAGCCACGCCCCAACTCCCCAAAGATCTTTCGGAGTTCCTCACCCAGCGCAGCACCAGCACCGTTGAAAAAGGGGTGCGGTGGCGTTGGGATGCCTTCCTCCGTACCCGGGCGGGCATCGAATTTAATGGCATTAGCAGACGGCGTTACCTCGCCCTACTCAAAGATATCCAAGCGCCGATCACCCTCATCTATGGAGACCAGAGCGAATTCAACCGCCCCGCTGATCTCCAGGCGATCCAAGCAGCCCTTCCCCAGGCCCAACGCCTTACGGTTGCCGGCGGCCATAATCTCCACTTTGAAAATCCCCAGGCGATCACCCAAATTGTTTATCAGCAACTCCAGACCCCCTGACCCAAAACACAATAAAAAATATTGCAAAGTACAGTCCAAGACTCCGTAAATATTAGATTCTAAAAATCTGTGGAACCTTGACCCAGATTTCCACACAATCCCCTGGGATCATTCAGGCCAACCCGAATCTTCTGATTAAAATTGTTAGACCTGATATCCTGAGAACTAGACCCCTTTACAAGATCGCTCTCTAGAAACACCCATGCATCTGAGTGAAATTACCCATCCGAACCAACTCCACGGTCTAACCACCCGTCAGTTGGAAGAGATTGCCCGGCAAATTCGAGAAAAACACCTCCAGACGATTGCCGCAAGCGGTGGTCATCTCGGCCCTGGTTTAGGGGTGGTTGAACTCACCCTCGCCCTCTACCAAACCCTTGATCTCGATCGTGACAAAGTGGTGTGGGATGTTGGTCATCAGGCTTATCCCCATAAGTTGATTACCGGACGCTACAACGAATTCCACACCCTCCGGCAAAAGGATGGGGTCGCCGGCTACCTCAAGCGCAGCGAAAATGTGTTTGATCATTTTGGTGCCGGTCACGCCTCGACCAGTATCTCCGCAGCCCTAGGGATGGCATTGGCACGGGATGCAAAGGGGGAAGATTTTAAATGTGTGGCGGTGATTGGTGATGGTGCGTTGACCGGCGGCATGGCCCTCGAAGCGATTAACCATGCGGGTCATTTACCTGACACCAACCTGATGGTGGTGCTCAACGACAATGAGATGTCCATTTCCCCAAATGTGGGGGCCATCTCGCGCTATCTCAACAAAGTTCGCCTCAGTGATCCTGTTCAGTTCCTGACCGATAACCTCGAAGAACAAGTCAAACATCTCCCCTTCCTGGGGGATTCCCTCACCCCAGAGATGGAACGGCTCAAGGACAGCATGAAACGCTTGGCGGTCTCGAAGGTTGGCGCAGTCATTGAAGAATTAGGCTTTAAGTATTTTGGCCCCGTGGATGGCCACAACCTCGAAGAGTTGATCCGCACCTTTAAACAGGCCCATAAGGCAAAAGGCCCGACCCTCGTCCACGTCGCTACGGTGAAGGGCAAAGGCTATGCGATCGCCGAAAAAGATCAAGTGGGCTACCATGCCCAGAAACCCTTTGACTTGGCCACCGGCAAAGCGTTTCCTTCGAAGAAACCAACGCCACCAAGCTATTCCAAAGTCTTTGCCCACACCCTGACCACCCTCGCGGAGAACAATCCTAAAATTGTCGGGATTACAGCGGCGATGGCCACCGGTACAGGGTTGGATAAGCTCCAGCAAAAATTACCGAAACAGTACATCGACGTCGGCATTGCCGAACAACACGCCGTTACCCTCGCGGCAGGTCTCGCCTGTGAAGGCATACGGCCAGTGGTCGCGATTTATTCGACCTTCCTGCAACGGGCCTACGACCAAATTATCCATGATGTCTGTATTCAAAAACTACCGGTCTTTTTCTGCCTCGACCGGGCGGGCATCGTAGGGGCTGACGGGCCGACCCACCAGGGGATGTACGATATTGCCTACCTGCGCCTTATTCCCAATATTGTGGTGATGGCACCCAAGGATGAAGCCGAACTACAACGGATGCTCGTCACCGGCATTGAATACACGGACGGGGCGATCGCCATGCGGTATCCCAGAGGGAATGGCGTCGGCGCACCGTTAATGGAAGACGGTTGGGAACCCCTCCCCATCGGCAAAGGGGAAATCCTCCGTAATGGTGATGATATTCTTCTGATCGGCTATGGAGCCATGGTGCACTCGACCCTCCAGGTGGCTGAAATTCTCAGTGAACATGGCATTAGCGCCACGGTGATCAACGCACGATTTGTGAAACCCTTAGACACCGACCTCATTGCTCCCCTCGCGAAGCAAATTGGTAAGGTTGCCACCTTTGAAGAGGGCTGCTTAATGGGTGGTTTTGGGTCTGCGGTCTGTGAAGCGCTCCAGGATCATGATGTGCTTGTTCCCGTAAAACGCTTTGGCATTGGGGATGTACTCGTGGACCACGCGACTCCGGCGGAATCGAAAGCGGCCCATGGGTTGACCCCAGCCCAGATGGCAGAGTCAATTCGAGCCGCATTTTTCCAGAAAGATGCCGCCAAGACAACCACCACCGTTTAAGCAAAACTTGCTGTGATGTGACCTTGATCCCCAGTATGCCCTCGATGCCCTGGGGATTTTTTAATGGTAGAACCGTCACAGAAAATTGCGATCGCCAAAGCGAACCCGTAAAATTTGGGAGCCTCCCTGTATTTTTGCCTATGAAACGTCGCCACCTGCTCAAATACGGCACCTTTGCGGCTTGGGGTTACGGCCTCACCGCCTGTAATCGACTCCCAGATGCCGTTCGTCTGCCGGGTAGATCCGCCAGAAAAGAGGAGCCAGAACCAACTGCTCCCGTATTAGACCTGAGTGCCCCAGAAAAACAAACCCTTACCCTAGGTTATGTGCCAGACTTGGCGATCGCCCCCTGGCTCATGGCCCTTACCCAAGGCTTTTTTGAGCAGTATGGCCTGGAAATTAAGCTTTATCCCCAAGTAGATCAACAGGCCGTGGAGCAGGGATTATTAGAATCCCGTTTTGATGCGGCAATTACCTCCTTTTCGACACCGCTCATTTATCAACTCAAAAGTCCTAGGGTTGATCTGATCGCGTTGATGCAGATCCATCGCCACGGTGGTGTTTTTTGTGGTCGCCAACAAACCTGGGCCGATAATATTCGTTCTGGCATCGACTATGCTAATTTTGCGGAATTTGCTGCAGCCTACCGGGACTATGTGCGGGCTTTACCGGAAAAAACCTTTGGGGTAGATCACGACTACAGCATCACGGCTTATCTTTACCGCTATTGGTGGGCGGCCCTGGGCTTCCATCCAGATCGAGATTTGGAGTTGGTTACCTTTGCGCCTACGGAGCTTCGCCATAAATTACAAGCCGGCATTATCCAAGGCTACTGCAGCCAAGAGCCTTGGGGACAAGAGGCGATCGCCAATGACTCTGGTTTTGTTCAATACCTCTCAGGGGATATTTGGCAGGGTCACCCAGGACCGGTGATCACCACCAGTGCGGGCTGGCTAGAAGAAAACCCAAATACAGCTAAGGCTCTCATTGCCGCCACTTTACAGGGTTGCCAATATTGCCAAAATCCCACCCACGCCGCCACCATTGGACCTCTATTGGCCAGTAACCTTGACCTGGATCCCACCGCCATTACTGCGCTTTTTAGTGGGCAATATTTCTACGGAGGAGATGGCGATCGCCCCATTGCCCGGCGGGATAGTCCCATTTGGTTTGACCAAGGGCGACGAATTACGGCCCCCGACCAAGCCAACTACTGCTGGCAATCCCATGGCCTGTGGCTCCTCACCCAGATGGTTCGCTGGCGACATTTTGATCTACGACAATATCCCCAAAATGCCCGTGAACTGGTGGCGGCGGCTTACCCCACGGAACCCTATGGGGCGATCGCCCAGGGATTTGGGTTGCGTTTACCCCCCGAACCCCTTAAGTCAGAGATTCACTTCATTGACCAACGGGCCTTTTTACCGAACCAAGTGGCCAGCTATCTCAATCAGTTCAAAATCCGCACCTGACCCTATTTCCCGATACAAAAACGGCTAAAGATCCGATCCAAAACCGATTCAGTCACCCCTTCGCCGGTGATTTCCCCCAGGGCTTGGATCGCGCTGCGTAGATCGATTGTCCAAAAGTCCAGGGGCAACCCTTCGGCAATGGTTTCTTGTACTTGCATGAGAGCTTGTTGGGCCTGGGCCAAGGCAGCGGCTTGTCGTTGGTTGATCGCAAAGTCAAGATCCGCAGCCCCCACTTTCCCCGCTTGCACTAAATTGGCGATCGCCATTTCCAATTCATCCAAACCCTGGTTCTGGGCGGCGGCTGTTTCGACGACTCCTTGCACTTGGGGGGGAATTTCAATGGCTTCCGGTTGGCCGATGTCGATTTTATTAAGGATCAAAATTAAGGGCTGGTTGGCTTTTGCCGCCACAATGCGCTGAAAAATCTCTTGATCTGCCGCTGTCCAACCCGCCGCCGCATCGATGGTAAATAAAATTAAATCCGCCTGTCGGGAGGCCGCCAGGGAACGGGCAACACCAATTTTTTCGACGGCATCTTCCGTTTCACGAATGCCCGCCGTATCCAGTACCTGCACCGGAATGCCCTGCACCACAAGCTGGGACTCTACCACATCCCGCGTTGTCCCTGGTAAATCTGTGACAATGGCGCGATCGCTACGACTCCAGGCATTTAACAAGCTCGATTTCCCCACATTGGGGCGGCCCACAATTGCTACCTTTAACCCCGTGCGCAATAATTCGCCCCGGTCAGCGGTCTGGAGAATCTGTTCTACCTTTTTAAGCACCTGAGTCAGATCCCGCTGAATTTGCGGCTCATCGAGGGGGGGTAAGTCGTCTTCAAAATCAATGCGGGCTTCCACTTCCGCCAAAATATCTAGACATTGACCCCGGAGCTGCTGGATTGGTTGGGCCAGTTTCCCTTGGATTCCCGCCAGGGCCACCTGGGCTGATTGGGGTGATTTCGCGCCTACCAGTTCTGCGACACTTTCGGCCTGGGTGAGATCAATGCGGCCATTCAAAAAGGCGCGGAGGGTAAATTCCCCTGGCGTTGCCAGCCGCGCCCCAGCTCCCAAACAAAGCTGTAGTACCTGTTGCACGGGAATAATTCCCCCATGGCAGTGGAACTCCACCACGTCTTCGGCCGTAAAGGAACGGGGAGCCAACATCAGCAGGAGCAGGGCTTCATCGACGATGGCTTGGGTTTGGGGATGACGCACATAGCCATACAAAATGCGATGACTCTCCCAGGTCTGCTGACCAGGGGCTTGAAAGAGTTGCTGGGCAATGGGGAGGGCCGCTGCACCGGATAGACGGACAATGCCAATGCTGCCCTGGTTCGGGACGACGGCACTGGCGATCGCCACAATGGTATCGCCTAGGTTCACAGTCTAAAACCTAAAACGGGATGTCATCGAGGTTCGGTTCCGGTTCACTGGGAGCCGGAGTGGGATTGGGGGCGGCGGGGGCCATGGGGTTGATGGGCACCACATTATTGGGGGGAACAGGTGAGGCGATAGCAGGATTGGCCATGGTTGTTCCGGGGGAGGTGGGGCCTAGACCTGCACCAATGGCTTGGATTTGGGAAATAACTAACTCGGCCTTTTTTTCCTTAAAACCTTCGGGACGTTCAATGGTGTTCATTGTCAGTCGCCCTGTCACAATCACTTGATCACCGTCGTGATAGTTTTGTTGGATGTCTTGGCTGAGGTTATCGCCCCAACCCACTGCCTTGAGTTGACAGGCGGGATCTCCTTCCCGGAGCGCCGGAAATTCGATGGTGATTTGGGCAAGGGGGGTATTATCGGGGGTATAGCGCAATTCTGGTTCCCCTAGGATGCGCGCCATTAATACACAACTATTCATTTTTTCCTTTGGCGATCGCCTAGCATACGGTTCAATTGTACTGGTTCTAAAAGCGGATTCTAAAAGCGGAGGCCTAGGCCCCCCTGGAGCGCAACGGCTTTTTCATTTTTACCTTCATAGGCATCAAAGGCAAACACCGCATTGGTAAAGAGCACCGTATTGCTATTGGGGAGCGCATAATCAAGCCCTGGTTGAATCACCAAGGTGTTTCGATCACCTACAGGAGAAGGGTTGTTCCCGGTCGCAAAGGAATAGCCAGCACCCACATAGGCATCGAGCTGCCAGGTTAAGGGCACATCATAGGAAACCGTTGGCACAATCGCCGTGCTGCCAGAACCAATAAAAGCCTGGGTACGTAAGGAAATGGGTAATTTCAGAAATTTGTAGCGGGCAGCTAAAACGGCACCAAGTTGTTGACCTTCACCGTTCCAATCAGACGAAACGCCAATGCTCGCACCAGCTCCCACATAGCTACCATAGGCGGCCTGGGCCTGGGCCATGGATTGGTGGATCGTGCCGGTGAATCCTGTCAGTAGGGTTGTGGCGATCGCCAAGCGACTCAATTGCTGTCGGCCAATGCAAGAAAGGCTCATATTTATACTCCTCAAAACCATGGAACGGAAATTGTCTAGAATTGCTGCCATTTTAAGGTAAATTTTAGCTTTCTACCACAGAGCTTTGGAGGCGCAAAGACTTCATTTTTGAGGTTTTTGGGGCCGTTGCTGGGACAGTATTTTACCTTTCAGCTTTGGTTAAGTATTCTGTGCCCAAACTTTTAGGCTAAGGATTCAACATTTTCTAAAACAACAATGCCCGGTTGGACTAATTCCCAAAGATTATCTTGGTCTGTGGCAGCAATGCGGGCGGGTTTGAGTAATTTAATCGTCTGTAAATCCGGCCCTTGGTTACCGTAGCAGATAAAGGTTTGCTGGAAAAAAGCGTAATTGTCGGGGGTGATTTTAAGCTGGGCGCGGGGCGCAAGGTAATACTGATTTTGCACTTGGATCGCCCAGTAGTCTCCCTGGTCATCGGTTTGGAATAATAAGCTGCTCAGGAAATTTTCAGTTTCTCCGTCAGCTTCGGGGGCTGGGGTTACAGGCGGTTGGACGGCCAAGGCAATCGCCTCCGGGGCAAGGATCATTGCATCAGCGTTATAGGTTGCTACTAGGGCATCGTAGGCATTGAGAAACTGCACCGGAAAATCATCAGCGTCGGTGTCTGTATCTGGCTCAAGTTCTGTTTCCCCAAGGTTTAGATCTAGACCATTAGGCGTTTCTAGAGATGTATTGAATGCCTCTGGATCGTCTAGGGTGTTCGCGGCCAGGGGTTGTAGATTCGGTGTTTCACTGGGGGGCATGGTGGTGGGTTGCGTTGTGACTGGTGGCGGGGCGATCGCCGCAAAATTATCCTTGGGTGAAAGATCATAGGTATTTTGGAGTCGCTTGATAAGCTTGGCTTCAAGCTGGTCGAGATCAAAAGAATCCGGTTCAGCATCCGGGAAATAACGATTTACCGCCGAGGGTGCTGGCGTCGGTTTCCGTAGATAGAGCAGGGCCAGGGTCGCGGTGCCTAACAGAAGGAGTAAGCTCAACAGAAGATTGGTTGTACGCAGGCGTTGTCGCAGGCGCTGATTATCCCGCTGGAGGGTTTGGATCATTGCCGGAAAGGTCGTGCCTCCACCCACAACAGTATTTTCTAAACTCAGGCTGGTGTAAAGGTAATCCATCGAGGTGGCCAGATCCGGGGCGATCGCCCCTTGGGTAGCCGTTTCATTTAGGGTTTTGAGGGTTTCGCTGAAGTCACTTAACTGTTGCGTCAGGTATTCTTCTAGCTCCGTTTGGGTGACGCTGCCGTAGAAACCATAGTCCGCATCACTGAGGTTGCGCCGCTCAAAAAAATCTAAAAATTCCTGGAGTTGACGGATCGTTTCCGGATTAAAATCGTCTGCAAAGGGTTCGATCAGGTTGGCCAGATTATCGAGGTGCTGATCCAGGTTGGCGATCGCCGTTGTCAATGCTTCCCGTTGGGCCGAATCTTGAATCGTTGCCAGTTGCCCTTCCAGTAAACGGATTTGTTCCTGGAGTTGTTGCAGGCCAGCCCGATCATCCCGAAAAATCTGGGCATCGAAGTCCGTTGTATCAGCGTTGAGCGCCGCTAAATTGTCGGGGAACTCTTCTAGGTCAGACCGGAGACCCACAAAACCCTGGTTTAATAACCACAACTCCGCGAGGAATGAACGCTCCTGGGTAGTAGAAGTAGCTTCTTGGGCAAAAGTTGAGGGCATCAGAGCAGGCGAGAGCAGTCCCAATCCGCCCGTACCTAGCAGTAAACTCCCCAGGATTAAACCGTGCCAGCGTTGCCTCATTGCCATACTTTTTCCCTGCGATACGATTCCCAAACCCAAGAAAATTGCGCTCAGAATGTGTGAACTTACCTAAGGTGATTCTAAGGCAGCTTTCCCCTAGACATTAGCTTAGTCCCAGAAATTTACCGCCATCACACCTAGAAAACAAAAAGAGATATGCTACCCTAACCAGTGACTTTACGCCCGCCCACAATTCCTATGAAAATCCGCATTGGTAACGGTTACGATGTCCACCGTCTTGTGCCTGGTCGTCCCCTAATTTTGGGAGGCATCCAGTTAGAACATCACCTCGGCTTAGATGGCCACAGCGATGCGGATGTTTTGACCCATGCGATTATGGATGCGATGTTGGGAGCGCTCAGTTTGGGGGATATTGGTCATTATTTTCCGCCCACGGATCCCCAGTGGAAAGGGGCCGACAGCATTGAATTGCTCAAGCAGGTATATCGGTTAATCCAAGAGCGGGGCTGGCAAATTGGCAATATTGACTCGGTGATTGTTGCCGAACGCCCGAAACTAAAACCCCATATTCAAGCTATGGTTCAATGTCTCGCTGAAGCCCTTGGAGTGGAGCCGGATCAGGTGGGTGTTAAGGCCACGACCAATGAAAAACTAGATGCCATGGGTGAGGAGAAAGGAATTTGTGTTCATGCTGTCGCCCTGTTAGTGCAAGCCTAAGCCACGGACATTCATTCGTTACCTAATAAACCAATACAGGTTATTCCGCTTATTCTCCAGATCTATCTGGTTGTGCAGCAACAGGCAAAACAGAAGCGGAGGTGACCCAGAATATGCAGGAGGCGATCGCCTTTCATCTTGAAGGCTTGCAATTAGAACGCTTAGAAATTCTGCTCCTAGAAAAACAAAAAAAGGAGGTCGTCGCCTCCTCAAATTCATTAAAAGTTATCAGCGCTTTAAAGTAAGTAAACAAGTCCGAACAGAATAATCCAGACCACATCGACAAAATGCCAATAGAGTTCCGCTGCTTCGACACCAAAATGGGCTTGGCCACTGTAATGACCGGCTTCGCGCGATCGCCATAGAACCGCTAGGGTAAATAACAATCCTGCCGTAACGTGGAGGCCGTGGAACCCCGTCAGCACATAGAAACAACTGCCAAAGAGGTGTTCCGTTAGGCCAAATTCCATGTGGGCATATTCATAAACCTGGCCGCCGAGGAAAATCGCCCCCATCAATGCCGTAATCCCGAACCATAGCTGGAGACCTTTAATGTCGTCGTTTTTGATTGCGCTTTGGCCCTTGTGCATCACAAAGCTACTACTGACCAGGATGATTGTATTCACCGTCGGCACGAGCAATTCTAATTCCTTCGTGAAACCAGGCATTGTCGCTTTATAAATGAGAAAAGCGGCAAACAACCCAAGGAAAATCATACTTTCTGCGACTAGAAACATGACCAGGCCAAACATCCGGTAGTCGGGGTGACCGTGGTGTTCCGTCGGGGGCGTTTGATAATCGGTGGCGATCGCCGGGTTGGTGGTTGAACTTTGCATTTTTATGACTCCTCTAACTCATTTCTGCCACTTCAGCGAGCATCTCTTCGATGGAATCCTCATCTCTGGGTTCATCATCAATGCCATATTCATAGGGGCCAGCCCACAGCACAGGCGGCTCATCAAAATTTTCGATACTGGGTGGCGAGGTTGTTTGCCATTCCAGGGTGAGGGCGCGCCAAGGATTCCGCCCAGCCGCTTTCCCGTTGATTAACCCTAGGATGATTGACATCAAAAAGGGCAATGTTGATAGCGCCAAGATATAAGAGCCTAGGGTACAGACTTGGTTTAGGGGCTGGAATTGGGGATCATAGAGGGCAATGCGGCGGTTCATCCCCTGTAAGCCGAGGTAGTGCATCGGCAAAAAGGTCATATTAAAACCAACGAAGGTCATCCCAAAGTGGATTTTGCCCCACATTTCGTTGTACATTTTGCCCGTCATTTTCGGGAACCAGTGATACACCGCTCCAAAGAGAGCAAAGACCGAACCACCAAAGAGGACATAGTGGAAGTGACCCACGACGAAATAGGTGTCATGGACATGGATGTCAAAGGGTGCTGCTGCCAACATCACCCCCGTTAAACCGCCAATTAGAAAAGAAGAGAGAAACCCAATGGCAAAAAGCAGGGCGGAGTTGAGCTGTAATTTACCGCCCCAGAGGGTGGCACACCAGCTAAAGATCTTGATCCCCGTCGGTACGGCAATGATCATTGTCGTCGCCATAAAGAACATCCGTAGCCAGCCAGGGGTGCCACTGGTAAACATATGGTGCGCCCAGACGATTAAACCAAGAAAACTAATTGCTAAACCGGAGTAGGCGATCGCCCGGTATCCGAAGATTGGTTTCCGGGAGTGAACCGGGAGAATTTCCGAGATTACCCCAAAGAACGGCAGCACCATGATATACACCGCTGGGTGGGAATAAAACCAAAACAAGTGCTGATAAACGATCGGATCGCCGCCCCCCGTCGGATTAAAAAAGGCCGTGCCCGCCATCAGGTCAAAGGACAGCAAAATCAAAGCTGCGGCCAAGACCGGAGTCGAGAGCAAAATTAACGCCGAAGTCGCCAGCATCGCCCAACAGAATAGCGGCATACTGTGGATGTCCATGTCCGGGGCGCGCATCTTAAAGATCGTGGTGACAAAATTAATCGCCCCCAAAATCGAAGCTGTTCCCAAAATCAGCAGACATAAAATCCAGAGTTCCTCGCCCCACTTACCAGAAATCAAACTTAAGGGCGGATAGGATGTCCAACCCGCTTGGGGAGCGCCCACAAAAAAGCTGGCAATCAACAAAATGCCACCGACAGGCTGCATCCAAAATGCCACCGCATTTAAACGGGGAAATGCCATGTCATCCGCACCGATCATCAGGGGGATTAAATAATTCGCAAAGGCGGCTCCTGCAGGCACAATCCACAAAAAGATCATGATCGTGCCATGCATCGTAAACATTTGGTTATAGACTTCGGGGGAAACAAAGTCTGGGTCTGGGGTCGCAAGTTCTGTGCGGACAACTTCTGCTAATGCACCACCGATGAAATAAAAGAAAAACGCCGTGACGAGATATTGAATCCCAATCACTTTGTGGTCAGTACAAAAGGTAAAGTAGTCCGTCCATTTGCGATCGCCCGCATGGTGTATTGTCGCGTCACTCATGGTTGATCGTTGATTTATTATTGTGCGTTTACTAAAAAAGTCAGTTACGGGTTTAGTTGGTTTAATTGTTTGAAAAAGGCTGACCTTACTGGGCCATCGACATCATCCCCAAAGGCTGATGGGGAATCTGCTCTAGGGTATTTTCAATAATGCCCATCTCTTCGGCGTAGGCCTGGAGAAACTCCGCATCGGTTAAGGCCGTAGAATCAACGCGTAGAGGTTGGTTTTGACCCTCTTGCAGCGCCACTGTGCGCGATTGTACCCATTGGTCATAGCCCTCTGCCGTTTCAACGGTCATCGTGGTTTTCATGCCGCCGTGGTAAGAGCCACAGAGTTCCGCACAAATCACCGGGTAGGTTCCTTCGCGGTTGGCAACAAAGCTCAGTTTTGAAACCTGACCGGGCATCACATCTTGTTTAATGCGAAATTCTGGAAGCCAGAAAGCATGGATCACATCCGCCGCTTTCATATCGAGTTGAATCGGGCGATCCACGGGCACATGGAGATCCCCAGAGACAATGCCCGTATCGGGATAGGTAAAAATCCACGCATATTGCAGGCCATTCACTTCAACCACAAGGGGGTCTTCGTCACTGGCCGACATAGATTTACCAATGCCAATGGCCATGCGGGAATCTGGTTCCATTGCCACCATATTTTCCATGGTTTCGGGAGTGTGATGGTGGGCCATGGCCATACCACCACCAGAAACCATCGGGTCGAGGCCACCCATTTTGTTATAGATTTCGAAGCTATAGATCGCCAGGATAAAGACGATGACAGTGGGGATCGCTGTCCAGACAATTTCTAGGGGGACATTGCCTTCGATCGCCGGGCCATCGGTTAGATCCCCTTTTTTGCGGCGAAATCGAATCAGACAGATCACCAAAACCCCTTCAATCAAGATAAATAGACCGGTGGCAATGGTCATCATGAGGTTAAATAATTCATCCACATCATTGGCGTCGGCAGAGGCGGCAACGGGGAGTAAACCATGGTTTTGACCGTACCAGAGACTGATGAGGGTAATGGCAATTCCAGCGATCAAGGTTGTGATGCTATTGGGAATATTCACGGGAAATGTTGGAGCTTTTTTGGAATAACTGCTGGTTACCACGTTAAAACAAACTGTTTGGAAATGCCTTTGGTTTGTCACAATCTTCATGGTTGACTGATGACAAATCTTGATTGTTTTGTATCAATGTCATTGAAAACTCAATTATGTAATCTATCTGACCAAAAACTTAAGGTTATATTTAGATTTCCTGGGTGATTTGTTGTTTAAATGTAAAGAATTTGTACAGGATAGGTCGCTGAACAGCAGCGTCTAAATGGGTTCACTACAGTGTTAATTAATGAGATTTAGCTATTTTCCTTAGCTCAAAATCTAATTTGTGTAGCTATTTACATCTGTGGCAGTTCTGACTCCGTAGATTGTTAAGTGTTTTGTGAGGAGGCTTCATGGCTCATTCCATTTCATCGCCAAATTCTTTTTCGCCAGCGAGTGATCAGGTGAAAACATGGGTTCGCCGTTTGGTTTGGAAAATGGCGATCGCCACCTTGTTGTTAATGGCGATTGGTAGTGCAACACGGGTAATGAATGCGGGACTTGCTTGTCCAGATTGGCCCCTGTGCTACGGGCAACTGGTGCCGACCCAACAGATGAATTTACAGGTTTTCTTGGAGTGGTTCCACCGTTTAGATGCGATGTTGATCGGTCTATCGGCGATCGCCCTGGTCGGACTTAGCCTCTGGTTCCGGGCGGCACTGCCCCGTTGGCTCCCATGGGCTTCCGGTTTTGCTCTATTTTTAATCGTTTTCCAGGGCATTTTGGGCGGTTTAACCGTCACCGAACTGCTGCGCTTTGATATCGTCACGGCTCACCTTGGCACGGCTTTATTCTTCTTTGTCACCCTACTCACCATTGGCAGTTGCTTAAGTGAATATCGCGGCAATGGTACCGCCGGAAAATTACCCTGGTTTGGTTTGGCGGCAGCAATTTCTATTTATCTCCAAAGCCTGTCCGGAGGCTTAGTCGCCTCCCAGTGGGCCTTGCACCAGTGCTTTTTCCAAGGGGAGATGTGTGTGGTGATGGACAGTCACATCATCGGGGTTGTCCCCGCTACCCTCGCAACTGTTGTTACTGTGGTCATGGCTTGGCGGACGCCGGCTCTCCACCCTTTTTTGCGCCGTCTGGCCAATGTCGCCATCTTGCTGGTGTGCTTACAAATTCTGATTGGGGTGGCCACCTTTAAACTGCATCTCCAGGTAGAACCTCTCACTGTGACCCACCAGGCCGTTGGGGCGAGTCTCCTTGGAACCTTGGCGATGTTTTCTGTCTTTGCGTTCCGCGATCGCCAGCCCCAGACCAGCTAAACCAAACCTTATCTCTCCATTCCTCTGCGTCTTTATTAAATTCAGGTATTTTTATGCTCGGCACCAGCCTTTCTCCGCACCATGAAAACGTTTGGGCGGTCATCAAAAGCTATTACCAACTCACCAAACCCCGCATTATTCCCCTACTGCTGATTACCACCGCTGCTTCGATGTGGATTGCTTCCCACGGTCACATTGACCCGGTGAAATTGTTGGTGACGCTCTTGGGGGGAACCCTCGCGGCGGCCTCTGCCCAGACCCTCAACTGTATTTATGACCAAGACATCGACTTTTCGATGCAGCGCACCCGTAAGCGTCCAATTCCTTCCGGTCGAGTCCAACCCCGCCATGCCTTGATTTTTGCCCTGGTTTTGGGGAGTTTGTCTTTTTCCCTGTTAACGGCATTTGTGAACCTACTCAGCGCCTGTTTAGCGTTATCGGGCATTGTGTTTTATATGCTGGTTTATACTCACTGGCTAAAACGGCACCATGTACAAAATATTGTGATCGGTGGCGCAGCAGGTTCGATTCCACCCCTGGTCGGTTGGGCAGCGGTCACGGGTCAGTTGGATTGGTCCGCCTGGATTTTGTTTGCGCTGATTTTCCTCTGGACGCCGCCTCATTTCTGGGCCTTGGCCTTGATGATCAAAGAAGATTATGCAGAGGTTGAGGTGCCGATGCTGCCCGTGGTCAAGGGCGAAAAAATAACCGTCGATCAAATTTGGATTTATACATTGATCGTTGTGCCCTTCAGTTTCTTGTTGGTTTTTCCGTTCCAAGCGTCTGGGCTGTTTTATGCGATCGCCGCTTTAGTGCTCGGAGCCATTTTTATCCAAAAAGCCTGGGAATTGAAGCAAAATCCCTTTGATCAGCCCCTAGCCAAATCCATGTTTAAATATTCGATTCTTTACATGATGTTGCTTTGTACGGCGATGGTGGTGGATAGTTTACCTGCGGTGCATAATGTCACTGCCCTGGTGACCACAACTTTAGCTTCCCTGACTTAATGACGCCCCTCTTTTCTCGCCTGCTCGCCCTCGCCCATGACAACCATGCAGCCTTCTATGCCCCCGGTCACAAAGGTGGTCAGGGGATTTTTTCTGGGTTGGCACAGGTCTGGGGAAAAGAGATTTTTCGGGCAGATTTACCGGAGCTCCCCGATCTCGATAATTTATTTGCGCCAGAAGGGGTGATTTTAGAGGCTCAAACCCTAGCTGCCGAAACCTTTGGAGCTGATCAAACCTGGTTTTTGGTCAATGGCTCCACCTGTGGGATTATCGCCGCCATTTTAGCGACGGTGGGGGAAGGGGAAAAAATTCTCTTACCCCGCAATATCCACCAGTCAGCCATTTCTGGCTTGATTTTGTCAGGGGCGATGCCAGTTTTTGTGAACCCGCCCTATGACCCAACTTGGGATTTAAGCTATGGCCTCACCCCAGAATCCGTTGAATTAGCCTTTCAAACGCATCCCGATATTAAAGCGGTCTTGGCCCTCTCACCGACCTACCAAGGGGTTTGTCCTGATCTCAAGGCGATCGCCGCCATTACCCAGCGTAGAAATATCCCTTTAATTGTTGATGAAGCCCACGGGAGCCACTTTAAATTTCATCCTAATTTCCCGCCCACGGCCCTCGAACTCGGCGCGGATGTGGTGATTCAATCAACCCACAAAACCCTGGGGGCGATGACTCAGGCTTCGATGCTCCATCTGCGAGGAACTAGAGTTGATCCCCAGAAAATTAACCGCGCCTTGCAACTTGTCGGATCTACCAGTCCTAGTTATTTACTCCTGGCTTCCCTGGATGCGGCCCGCGCTCAAATGGCGACCATGGGCGAAACCCTTTGGTTAGAAACATTTGCTTTAGCGCAACAGGCACGGCAGACATTGGCTTCGATTCCAGGCTTAAAAATTTTTGATCCCCAACCCCAGACAGGTATTGAATATTTTGATCCCACCCGCCTCACGATTGATGTTTCTGGTTTGGGGTTAACGGGTTATGCCGCAGATGAAATCTTGACGGAACCCTTTGGTGTGATTGCAGAACTCCCCCTGGGGCGATCGCTCACTTTTATCCTCACCTTTGGCAATACAGAGCAAGATATTCAGCGGTTAATTAACGCATTTCAAAAACTTAGCCAAAACAATCAAGCACAATATCCCTTAGATCGGCCAAAAATTCCAACAACTCAGCCTGAAACCTGCTATGGACTGCCACAACTCTCGCCACGGCAAGCTTTTTTTGCCACCAGTAGGGCCGTTGCCCTTGAAGCGAGCCTCAATCAAATTTGCGCTGAGTTGATCTGTCCTTATCCCCCTGGGATTCCCGCAATGATGCCCGGCGAAAAAATCACGGCAGCAACCCTCGCCAGTTTGCGTCAGACATTACAGTTGGGTGGTGTGATCACAGGGGCCAACGATCCGAGTCTAAACACAATTCGCGTGATTGATTATTGATGAACCTAAAGTAAAAACTTGGCGATCGCCTCGGCGACCCCATCTTCTTCGACGGAAGTTGTCACCGCGTCCGCAACGGCTTTGAGGGCAGCAGGGGCATCCCCCATGGCAACCCCAAGTCCAGCATATTCAAGCATTTCCCGGTCGTTAAAGTTATCGCCAATGGCCATCACATTAGCGGCCTGCAACTCCAGAATTTGTTCAGTGAGAAATTTTACGGCTTGGCCTTTCGTCGCCGTCGGGGAGGTGAATTCTACATAAACAGCCGTGGATTGGGTGCAGTAAATTTGCTGCTGGGTATAGCGTTTTTGCACAAGGGGCAAGAGGGTTTTCGGTACCGTTTCCGTGTGGCAAACCGCGAGAATTTTCGTCGGGGCCTGGGCCACAATGTCCCGCAAATCGGTGAGTAAATTTGCTTTACAGCCCGTTCTTTCTTGGTAGGCCGCAGTCCGCTCGTTAAATTCATCAACGTATAATTCGTCGTTGTGATAGACGTGTAAATGAAGCTGCGATCGCCAAGCCTGGGTACTGAGAAAATCCAAAATATCAAGGGCAATGTCCGCTGGCACCGAAAGCTGTTGGTGGGGAAGCGTCTGCAAGGGATCTTGAATCCAAGCGCCGTTATAGGCAATCAAGGGGACATCGGAGGCGATCGCTTCATAAAACCGTTTGGCCGAACAAAACATGCGTCCGGTGGCGATCGCCACTTTGATCCCTTTCCTTTGGGCTGCTTGGATCGCCCCTAAAACCTGGGGACTGACTTGGTTGATTTTCCCCGAAATAGTGCCGTCAATATCCAACACCAGTAGGCGAATGTCCTGCATTGTTTCGGTCAAAATGGTTGCCCCTAAAGCATAGAAGAGTTCCCCCATCCCAGCAACGGCCCAAGCCCCAAGGAGGCATTGCCGCTTTGTATAATGGAAAACACAATTGTGAATTATTGCTGCATTCAAGTTTTAGAGAATTTCACCATGACCACCGAGCGGGAATTTGCCGAATGGCCCGAAAAAATTAGACGGGTTCGCGGCCAAGCGCCCCAACGTAAACCCCAACGTTCAACACAGACATCCCGTTGGTTACCAATTTTGCTGTTCTTTTCGAGTTTGGCGATCGCCCTTTGGTTCAACCAACAACTCCAACAACGCCCGGTACAATCCGGTGGGGAACCGCCTGCAGTGAGACAATATCAGCTTTAGGGGATCGATCCTCTGCTAATTTTCCTTCGGCTTGAATCGAGCGCACACCCTGTTTGAAATATGTCTTTGCACCGAAAATTTAGGCCAAGACATATTTTTTGGCTTGAGCCACTGTTGCTACGTCTGACATCTCAGGGCGCAAACAGATCGTTAATAAAATCTCTCCTGGGACAGGCGGTGAGGAAGCCCTGACTTCGGTTATAAGATTTGAAAGGGCGAACGAGGGGACTCGAACCCCCGAATGGCGGAACCACAATCCGCTGCCTTAACCACTTGGCTACGCTCGCCATAATCACGATTAATAATGTTATCGAATTGATTTTATTTTGTCCAGGTTTTTTATGAAACTTTCTCAAATTAGCGGCATGGTCAGCGGCGTTGGTGTTGTTGTCCTCGGGGCGATCGCCTACTTAACCAATCCTCCCCTGAGTCAATACCAAAGTTATGCTGGCGAACAAATTGCCATCTATCTCAAGGATAATGTTTGCCAAAATTCCGGTGATGATCTGCCCCTCGGTTTGGGCAATCTCCAGGGCGATCTGTTGCGCAACTACTGTAAAACTCTCGTTGATGCGAGCCAGGCCCAGTTGGGCGAAATTGTCAGTCGGCAAACCAGCGTCAATAATTATTTTTTCTTTAGCATCTACCAGACGGATATTGTTCTACCGGAGCCATTTCCACGGTACTCCTTTGAGACAGTAGGGATCTTTCAGCAGTTCTACACTTACCGAGCAGAAAAAAGCTAGGGTGAGCATTCCGTCCAGGCTTGATGGGAGATTTTTAAACGGGCGATCGCCTCATCCACCGACCCAACACACACAGGAATTTCAAAATCCACCGCATCGGCCATCTGGGGCACCATGGTTTGTTCCGCCCACTGAACCAATTCTGTCCACATGTCCCCCACCAAAATAAACGGCATATTGTGGATTGAGCGCACCTGGAGTAATTGCCAAATCATCAACGCTTCGAGGGTTGTCCCAATCCCCCCCGGCATCACCACAAACGCATCGGAAACCAAGACAAAGTGATGGAGGCGTGAGAAAAAAGTCTGGTGCTGGAATACTTCTTCGACAAAGGGGTTAACCTCCTGTTCAAAGCCTAAATCCACCCGAATCCCAATGGATTTTGTCCGATCTAGGGGATCTGCTAAAACACTTCCTTCGTTCGCCGCTTCCATGAGACCAGGGCCACCCCCCGTCACAATGTCACAGCCGAGGGTTGTTAACTCACTGGCTAAACGACGTACATCTTGGTAGAGGGGCGAGTCGCGGGTAATGCGGGCCGAACCAAAAATTGTCACGCGATAGCGATCGCGGCGGGGTGGTTGAATACTACTCAGGCCATTGACCACTTGCCAGAGGGAAAACACGGCTTCTTGCACAATGTCATAGCTCATGGTCTGTTCCGTGAGGCTGACAGGAAAGCAAGGGGAAGATTGGCCGTTCGCTTCGTTTTTCATGGTGATTTTTGCCCAGTAATGGGAGCAATATTACAATATTTCTGGGAATTTCCCCGGCAGAGACTTGGTGAATTGATGCTTTAGGGGGCGACCTTAATGCCTGGGTCTGTCAAAAAATGGGTCTCATTTTGCCGTTGCCAAAACCAGCGATCGCCAATGTTAACCAGTTGATTGAGAGCACACACATCGGGGCTCATGGTTTTGGTGTCCCCCAGTAGGTAACTCAGACAAATGCCTAGGGGAACTTTGTGGCCGATGAAAAGCAAGTTGCCAGCATAGGATTTGAGTAACTGCTGGAGGGTCAGAATCGTCCGTCGCTTCACCTGGGCAAGATTTTCGGGGTAGCGGGGCAAATATTTTTCCTGGTAGTGCCAGTCGATATTGACGCAGTTTTGACGCAAGAATCCTTTGGGGTGAGTCAGCGGCGGGCGGGTCATCCAGGCGGGATTATGCCATTCCCCCAGGCCCGGCTCTAGCTTCAGAGAGAGGTTTAAACGTTGGGCGCAGTACTGACCCGTTTGGATCGTGCGCAAGAAAGGGGAGGTGAAAATGTGGTGGATCGTTTCTTGGGCGAGGCGATCGCCTAACTCCTGGGCCTGGCGGTGGCCAGCGGGACAAAGGGGCGGATCGTAGGGATAGAGAGCCGTCGTAAACCAAGCCGGTTGCACAAAATCCAAGCGATTTCCGTGGCGCACAAACCACAACTGTCGGCCCCAAGTGTCGTGGGTAACAGATTTAAATACCATCCCTAGACATGGAGATTTTCCGGCAAAATCACTTCCAAAGCCTCCGCCCAAACCGGCAAATCATTACGCACCAGATCCCAAACAAAGGCGATATTAACCGCTTCGTAGTCTTCACTCATGGTTTTGGCGATCGCCTCTAGTTCAAACCAAGGCACTTGGGGGAGTTCCGGATGCATCACCTTGGGAATATTCCGCGCCGCCAGACCCATAATTTCGAGCCGCCGAATCACCGCATCCTGCACAACAATATTGCCGAGGAACTCCGTCCAACTCAGATCTGCCAGGTAATTAATCGCTAACCGCGCCGAAATGAGAATGTCCAATAAAACTAGTGTGTGCCGATCCGCCATGGAAAACCTCGAGATAAGCTCCGGGTGGAGTAGTAAATCGCTATAGTGGATAGAATGATCACTTAACAAAGTATCGACTTGGTGGAGCCGCTGGTCCCCATAGATATCCGCTGATGAAACGTCAAACTCGTTCACGTTACGATCGCCCTTCCTACGACCGTCCGAGGTATCCCGAACGGGAACCCAAAAAGTCCCTCTTTAACTTCAACTATGCAACTCTGGCATTGTTTGGGGGAATTTTTGTCCTAGGGGTTACGGTGGGCATCGGCTTTAGCTCCAGTACCAATCTTAACCCGACAAGTATTGATTCTCGCCTGGAAATTGACCGCCAGGCCCCCGATGCTGAACTTTGTCAGCAATTTGGTGCGAGTGCCATCGTGACAGACATGAAAATCTTTGTGACCTTAAATCCCTTCAACGTCTTTGTCACCCAACCCCAGATGGAGCCAGGCTGTGTGATTCGGCAAAATAACTGGGCGATTCTCGAACGCCAAAACCTCGTCACCTCAGAACAAGTCAACGACTGTAAGCGGCGCATGAATACCTTTGGTTATACCGGGAGTCTACAAGGATCACCGAGTATTAACTGTATTTATCAAAATGATGCGGCGGGAAATCTCTTCCTTAATCAGCCTGGAACAACTACTGTTCCAGAATCCGACCGTTTCTAGGGAACAAAAACAAAAATTCAAGGTTAAAGATAATAGGATAGTAACGGCTCATTTTTCGTGTAGGGAGACCTGATTTTATGTGTGGCATTGTGGGATATTTAGGCACGCAAGCAGCAACAGATATTCTGGTCTCGGGCCTAGAACGGCTGGAATACCGGGGTTATGATTCGGCGGGCATCGCCACCATCTGGCAAGAAAAACTTCACTCGGTACGGGCGAAGGGTAAGCTATACCGGCTCCGGGAAAAATTAGAAGGAAATACGATTCCCGCCACCATTGGTATTGGCCATACCCGCTGGGCAACCCATGGCAAACCAGAAGAACATAATGCTCACCCCCACTTGGACATGGCGCAACGGGTGGCCGTGGTGCAAAATGGCATCGTGGAAAATTACCGAGAGCTACGGGAAGAACTCCAGGGCAAAGGTTATGTGTTCTTGTCGGAAACGGATACGGAAGTCATTCCCCATCTGATTGCGGATGTGCTCCAGACGACAAAATCTGAACCGGAACCCCTCCTCGCAGCGGTACAAAAGGCTGTGCAACGGTTGGAAGGGGCCTTTGCGATCGCCGTCATTTGTGTTGACTATCCCGATGAGCTGATCGTCGCCCGGCAGCAAGCACCCTTGACCCTAGGGTTTGGCCAGGGGGAATTTTTCTGTGCCTCGGATATTACGGCGTTAATCCCCCACACGCGGGCGGTGCTGACCCTCGAAAATGGTGAGATGGCCCGGATGACGCCCCTGGGGATGGAAATTTATAATTTTGCGGGCGATCGCCTCAAAAAAGCCCCCCGCACCCTCGACTGGAACCCAGGCCAAGTCGAGAAACAAGGCTTCCGACACTACATGCTCAAGGAAATCTATGAGCAGCCGGCGGTGGTGCGCACCAACCTCGAAGTCTATCTCAACCCCGAAGTAGCCCAGCCGATCAACCTCGGTATCAATGACCCCACATTTCTCGAAAACATCGACCACATCCAAATTGTCGCCTGTGGTACCAGTTGGCACGCTAGCCTCGTGGGGAAATATTTACTCGAACAACTCGCCGGCATTCCCACCTTTGTGCACTATGCCTCGGAGTTTCGCTATTCTCCTTCACCGATCATGGCCAATACCTTGACCATTGGCGTGACCCAGTCCGGTGAAACTGCCGATACGATCGCCGCCCTAGAAATGGAAAAAGAGCGTCGTCTACACCACAACGATCACCTCAAGGCTCGGCTCCTGGGCATTACCAATCGTTCAGAAAGCACGATCACCCACCTTGTTGACCAAGTGCTCTATACCCATGCGGGCATTGAAATTGGCGTTGCGGCGACGAAAACCTTTACGGCTCAACTTATGAGCTTTTATTTCCTGGCCCTGGAGTTGGCAACCCGGCGGCAAACCCTTTCCCCTGAAAAACTCCAGCACATTGTTACCGGATTACAGCAGATTCCAACCCAAATTGAGTCGATCCTGGCGGATCAAGAAAAAAGCATCGAAGAACTGGCCCATAACTTCGCTGATACCCAGGACTTTATTTTTATTGGTCGGGGGATTAATTTCCCCATTGCCCTAGAAGGTGCCCTTAAACTCAAGGAAATTAGCTACATCCATGCCGAAGGTTATCCGGCTGGGGAAATGAAACATGGCCCCATTGCCCTCCTCGATGCGAAGGTGCCCGTGGTGGCGATCGCCATGCCAGGGGATATTTACGAAAAAGTCATTTCCAATGCCCAGGAAGCGAAGGCGCGGGATGCCCTTTTGATCGGCGTGACGGCCCTAGATGATACGGAAGCGACCCAGACCTTTGATGAGGTGTTACCTGTAGCCGCAGTAGACGAAATTTTGTCGCCCCTGTTAGCGGTGATCCCTCTCCAACTCCTTTCCTATCACATCGCCGCACGACGGGGTTTAGATGTGGACCAACCGCGCAACCTCGCCAAGTCTGTCACGGTGGAATAAAAGCAAAATCAAGGCGATCGCCCAACATTTTTAGTCCGGGGAGAGCCATAATATTCTCCCCAATTTTGTGGTGCCAATGCCTATTTATTGAAAGGATCATATTCTGCCAACAATTTTTCGAGTTTGGCCTCGTCAACCCGATTGAAAATCCGTTTTGATTCTTCCAAATCCCTGGTGGTCTTCGCCAAGCTAATGGTGGAGCTAATCGAAAAAACAAACCCCATGCCTAGGTAGCTTTTCATCCAGCCGTTGAGGGGCAATAGATAAATGCCGACGCCCATCGCACTGAGGGACAAAATAAACGCTAGCCAGGTTTGAAAAATCCAAGCGTTGGTGTGGGTGGCTGGGGCATCAAATTTAGGAGTGGCCATAATCTTGAACCTCAATGGTGACTTATGTTCTGTTACTTTCATTGTCGGTAAAGATTTTCTGTAGTCGCAATGAGCAAACCCAAGGCCACAGTAGAGTGTCGTAGTTTTTTGCAATGGGAAGCAGTCCACAGAAGTAAGGTGAAGTAGGATGAAGTGATAGCCCCACAGAAAAAGCGATGATCACCCTCCAAGAGCTTGACCACTGGTTTCCCGCAGTCCAAAAACAAGCTTTGCTGACCCAGTTAAAGCAAGTGGTGGGCCTCACACGGGTGCGGGCCGAATATTTTTTGCGTCTTTGGATCTATCTCCTGGTGAAGGCAAAACTGGCGCAAGAGCCGCAGCTACAATCCCCCTTAAAGGAATTAGAAACCCAATTTGGGGCGATTATTTGTACCCACCGGGAGGCAGCAGAATTGTTCTATGGCGATCAAGAAAAAGGGGGCGATCGCGCCGCGGGCATGATGCTAGATAAGCTGGCGGCCCTGGGGTTGATTCGCAAGTATTTTGATGGCAACACCACCTGCATTGAGATTTTGCCGTTGCCGCAACAGGTTTTAAGTCCCGAAACCGACACAGTTGCTTCCCTTACTTTGGCGGAGTTTAATCCCCGCTGTGATGCGATTCCCGTGGCAAATTTGCTCGCGGTAAATTACAACTGGATGAACAATAATAATGATGCGGTGCCCCACCGAATTGCCAGACTGTTGCGCCAATGGGGGCAACAATATCCCACGGGAATGCGGGTTTTGAGGCGTGTGGATAATCAAAATCCGGTGGGTTTTTATCTGCTCTATCCGACTGCTGCCCATTCCGATGTCAATTTTTTTCGGCCCGCAAAGAAGGCGCTGCACCTCAGTACGATGGCGGCAATTGATCCGTTTACCCTGGCCACCGTGGGCGACGAAACCTGTGTGTCGGTGTTTATTCGCAGTTGGGTGATTGATCCTATGTATTTAACGGCCTATCGACTTACTTTCCTGGTGGATGCCCAGCAAACGTTACGAAAAATGCAAGGAGATTTTCCCAATCTTTGTGATCTGCATACTTTGATTATCCATCCGAGCTATGCTCAACTGGCGATCACCCTTGGTTTTCAGCCAACCCAGCAAGGGGATTTAGGTTCGATCCACTGGATGTATCAAGCTCTGGATCGGTTTTTGGCTCTGGAGATTGCTGGGGCGATCGCCCAGTTAGCGTGAGGCCAAACCTTTGCCTTTTCAATTGGCGATTGATTATGATCAGTGGGTTCCATTGTGTTTAGGAAGCAACCCCCTGTGAAACTGGCCTTTATCCTCGATCCCATTGCCAACCTTGACCCCTGCCATGATACGACGGTGGCTTTTATGGAAGCAGCCCAGCTCCTCGGCCATGAGGTTTGGATTACGACCATGGAGCAGTTGAGCGTGGTAGACCATCAGGCCTGGGCAACGGTGCAGGCAGTGGAATTAGAGCCAGTGCGTTTGGAAAATGGCCTCTGGATCGCTGAGGAACATTGGTTTCGCCTCGGAGAACGGAAATTATTGCCCCTCACGGAAATGAACGCGGTCTTTATGCGCACCGATCCCCCCGTGACCGCCGCCTACCTCTATGCCACCTACATTTTGGATTTGCTCATCCCCACCAAAACTCTGGTGTTAAATAACCCTCAAGGGATCCGCGCCGCCAACGAAAAACTCTATGCCCTCCGGTTCCCAACGGTGATTCCCGCCAGTATTATCACCACAGAAAAAGCAGTGGCGCGACAATTTATCGCAGCTAAAGGCAAGGCCGTTTTAAAGCCCCTCGGTGGGAAAGCTGGGGAAGGCATTTTGCTTATCGAAAAAGGCGATCGCAATTTCAATTCCCTTGTGGAAATCAGCACCAAGCAAGGCAAAGAGCCGGTGATGGTACAGGAATTTTTGCCCGCCGCCCAGGAAGGCGATAAGCGTCTGATCGTCCTAGATGGGGAACCCATTGGGGCCGTGAATCGGATTCCAACGGGGGATGATTTCCGGGGCAATATGGCCGTCGGCGGTCGCATCGCCCAGGTGAATATTACAGCGCGCGACCGGGAAATTGCCGCAACCTTAGCCCCCCAACTCAGGGCCGATGGGCTGTATTTTGTCGGCCTCGATATTATTGGCGGCTATGTGACGGAGGTGAATGTCACCAGTCCCACAGGTGTCCGGGAAGCCGATCGCCTCGATGGGGTCTCCCTTGGTAAGCAAGTGATCGAATGGGTTGCGGCGCAGACATCCCCCTAAATCTCCTCACTAAAGCTCCGACTTCGGCAGGGGGACTTGATCTTTCCCCTAAATCTTCCTTCAGAGGGGAAAGTTGATTTTTCCCTCAATGACTGCTTCTGGATAGAAAGGACTTGATGGCCGTCTGTTTGTGCGGCATTAACTGGCGGGAACAGACGCTAAAACGTCGGTAATAAGGTCGGCGGTAACCTGATCGGTGATCAAAACTTCGCCGATTTTGGTCGGGAGGATAAACCGCACTTTCCCCGACTTCACCTTTTTATCGCTCTGGAGAGTGTCGAGAATCTTGGCGATCGCTAAATCATTCGGACATTCGGTGGGCAGACCTGCTTTTTTGATTAAGGCATCTTGGCGTTGGGTTTCGACAGTCGTCCAGAGATTCATCCGGGTGGCGATCGCCCCAGCTAAGGCCATACCAATGGCGACTCCTTCTCCGTGGACAAAGGTTTCGTAGTGGGTTAGGCTTTCGACGGCGTGACCGAGGGTGTGACCGTAGTTCAAAATCGCCCGCAGCCCCGATTCCCGTTCATCTTGGCTAACCACTTCCGCCTTCGCTCGACAGGAACGCTCGAGGATCAAATCCAGCAAATCGGGGTCAATGGTTTCGTAGCTATTAATCTGTTCAGCGGCTTCGAGTTTGGTAAAGAGATCAGCATCCCAAATCACGCCATATTTAATCACTTCCGCCATGCCCGCCCGGAATTCTCGCACAGGTAAAGTTTTGAGCACCGTCGGATCGATGAGGACAAATTTCGGTTGGTAGAACGCGCCAATTAAATTTTTTCCTTGGGGATGGTTGACCCCTGTTTTGCCGCCGACGGACGCATCCACCATTGCCAATAGGCTTGTGGGTACCTGGACGAAGTTAATGCCCCGGAGCCAAGTAGCCGCCGCAAACCCAGTCATGTCACCGATGACGCCACCCCCAAGGGCCAGCATTGTCGAAGCGCGTTCAAGGCGATTTTCGAGGGCGGTATCGTAAATTTTTTCAATGGAAGCCAGATTTTTATACTGTTCTCCAGCGGGAATTAGGTGAGTAAAAACGTCAAAGCCAGCGGCCTGGAGAGATTTTGCGACGGTTTCGCCGTAGTGGCCATAGATTTCTGGGTTGGAGACAATCAAGACTTTCTGACCCAGGTTGAGGGGGCGGAGAAACGTCCCGATCTGTTGGAGGCTACCTTTGGCGATCGCAATGTCGTAGCTATTTTCTCCCAGTTCTACCCGCGTTGTTGCGTCCATAATGTTTTGAGGTGCTTGCTGTTAAAAAACTCAAGGGTTAAGTGGGTATTTTACAAGGTGGCGATCGCCTTTTGGAGCGTGATGTAAATCTCCAAGTGCAATTTACTGGAGTCGCCACACCACATTGCCCGCATCATCCTCGGCGGTGACTTCCACAGAAGCCGAATTACCAGAATTATCTGTGGCCGTGCAGTTAAAAGTTTCGCCGGTGAGCAAGATCCGATAGGGAGCACCACAATCGATGGTTGCCTCGATGTTTAACTGTTCAGCAATGCCTTGGGCGATTTGTGTTTCTAAAGCCTCACTGGAGATTAACCCCCGGAGATTTGCGAGGCCCTCATCGGCACTCCAATTGATATTGCCCTCGTCATCATTTTGGGTGACTTGAATCGCAAGGGTTTGCCCTCCTTCTAGGGCGGCCTCACAGCTAAACACATTGCCCGCTTCGATGGCTTGACCTTCAGGACAAGTGACTGTTGTCGTGACTAACCCCGTTTGGTCGGTGAGTCCCTGGGAGATTTCTGTTTCGAGTTTTTCATCATCGAGGGTTCTGTTCCCAAAACCAAAAGATAAGCCCTCGACGGAGAAAGAACATCCAGCTAAGGTCAGCACAGCCAGGGGCGCAATGGTATGTAGTAACGGCTGTAAGAAAGGATTTGTGAAACGAATCATAATCAATCAGTTCAAGAAATCGATAAATAAATGATGATGGGTCTTAGAGAAACCTTGGATAAACTGCTTTTTTGGAAGAGGTCTAAGCGGTTGTCATCCCAATGTTGTTAAGACGCCCCTTAAATCCCCCATGCAAGGGAACTTCATTCGCGCAACATCTGAGCAGTTCCCCACAAGTTGGGGGTGAGGGGCTTTTTAGACATCCTCTAAACCGATAAAGACACGTTTATCTAGGGTGAGATTTGGATTTTTTGAGGTCTTTTGAAGCAAATTGAAATATTTGTTGCCATTGTAGTGACGATTTATGATTGACAGTCATTGCTTATTGTTTCTTAATTGCCAATGGAAACACAGGCTGGGCGATTGAGGCGAGCAATGTAAATCGAAGTTTCGCAACACTCGGTAAAACCAATGGTGTATTTAACAGGATATGGGGCACTTAAGACCAGCGGAACCAATCGCTAAAAATTCAACAACCCTCTGGCTGCTCAAGGGCCTTGAATCTGCTTGGTTTCCAATTCCAGTCATCGTGCTGTTTTACGAATCCCAGGGTTTATCCATTGTCCAGGCGATCGCCCTCAAGGCGATTTTGTCAGCGGCGATCTTTGTGGGGGAAATTCCTTCGGGTTATTTTGCCGATCGCTTTGGCCGTAAAAATAGCTTAGTTTTGGGATCATGCTTGTGGTTGCTAGGCTGGCTGATTTATTGCACCCAAGGGAGTTTTAGCTGGTTTGCGGGGGCGGAAATTTTGGCAGGAATTGGCGGTAGTTTAATCTCTGGAGCCGATAGTGCGATCGCCTATGAGAGTTTGCTTGCCCTTGGCCGGACTGACAAATATGCAGCCTGGGAAGGGAAAGGGGTGGCGATTATGGGTATTACAGAAGCGGTTTGTGGTCTCATGGGTGCTTGGGTCGCCCAGTGGGATCTGCGCTATCCGTTTTATTTGCAAACTTTCTGCATTGGCGCTTACCTGGGGTTGGCGTTGACGCTCCGGGAACCGCCCCAGCAGCACCCAGAAAAAACACCGGGCTGGCGTACTTTGTTGCCGCAAATTCGGGCAATTTTTCAGGAAAGGCGATCGCTCCGGTGGCTGCTGCTCTTTTCGGCATCCTTAAGTTGTGGTTCTTTTTTAGTGGTGTGGGTTTCCCAGGAATATCTTGTAGACCGGGCCTAGGTTTGACCCAACTGGGCTGGGCTTGGTTACTATTCCACGGGGCAATGGCACTCATTTCTTGGCGCATTCATACCTTCGTCCGCTGGTTTTCCTACCGCCGCTTATTTGCGCTGCTGCCCGGATGTATGGCGATCGCCTACATCACCATGGGCCTGATTGAAAATCTCTGGGGGATTTTATTAATTGTCGTGATTTATCTTGTGCGGGGCTGCAACACCCCGCTGGTTTTGAGCTATCTCAATGCACGAATTCCCTCAAACCTACGGGCGACTCTGATTTCCCTGAATAGCTTTGCGTTTCGGTTGCTGTTTATTGGGCTGGCGGCGATCGCCAATGGGGCAACGTTGCTGTGGGGACTCAATGGCAGCTTGATCGTCGTTGGCATTGTGGTGGGCGTAACTGCTTTGTATGGTTACTTAAAATTACGCCCGGCTCTCTAACTAAACCAAGAGGTCAGCCAAGGGCTTAAAGGAAAATTGGCGATCGCCCCCCATTTCGATGACGACCTTAATTTGAGGATTTTCTTGGGTCAGGCTCACAAGGTATTCCTGTTCCTGGCGGGAGAGCACAAACCCTTCAATGATCCAGAGAATAATTCCTTTGCTCTTTTGGGGGAGATTTTCTAACTGGTAGCTCGCAATCCCCGGCACATAATACCGGAGGCCCACCGCCGCCCCACTGCCAGCAATGTCCTTTTTACCCAGGTGGGGAGGACGAATCCCGTGGTATTGCGTTAAATAAGCGGCCACATCTCCTAAACCCCGCGCCGTCAAATTCACCACCGAATAGCCAGAACTACGCAAACGACGCATATAGCGACCTTCGAAACCACCCTCAAGGGGAGCATAGACTGCAACTGCGCCAGACTTTTCTACGGTGCGGGTAAAGCTTTTGCCGGTGGTCAGAAGTGCCATGGTTTTACGATCTTGAGATGGATTGAACTTGCCAAAAAATTATATCGGATTCCCCTGGCCCCTGTCGCTAAACTTCTGGGCAGATCCATAGTGCCATGCCCCATTTGACCCTACTTCCAGCCCATCGATACAAATGCTTAATAATCCTCATAGCGAGAAATATCTTCTTCGAGGCCCGGACGTCCTAGGGGTTTAGTTGCTTGGGTTTGGCTCCAGAGGGTAAGTCCTTCTAGCGATCGCCGGGGCGGAATTTGACCCAATAAAGAGATCCCATAGCCCAGCAAAATACCCAGGGGAGCCGTGATCGCCGATCGCCAAATGCCAGGGAAGGTCAGCCAACCCGCATTCGAACCAATAATTACCAAAATGACTGCGGCCACCGTCCCATAGAAAGCACCCGTGCTGTTTACGCGCGGAAATAAAACCCCCATTAAGAAAATACCGAGCAAGGGCCCCAGGAACATGGTGGTGTAGCTCACCAGAAATTCCAGTAAATCTTTCCCGGTTGAAGCCACATAAAACGCCGCCCCAATGCCCACTAAGCCCCAAATCACGATCAGGATCTGTGCAATGCGCAAAGATTGCTTTTCGCTGGCCTTCGGTTGACGATAGCGGTCATAAAAATCGACGGTAATGCAAGTCGCGAGGGAATGGAGGGCCGAGTCAATGGAGGACATGGCTGCGGCAAAAATAGCGGCCACCAAAAAACCAGAAGCCCCTGGGGGCACTTGATTGATAATGAAATGGGACAAAATCCCATCGGCGGGCACTTCGGCAGGTAAACCCCCGTTAATGTTGTAAAAACCAAACAGCAGCACCCCTAGCAAAAGTGTGGCCGCTACCCCCACAAGACCCGAAAACCAACCGAGTAAAATCGCCTTGCGGGCCGAGGTTTCGTCAGCACAGGAGACATAGCGCTGGACAGATTGTTGATTCGTGCCAGCCACGGCAAACGCCAAAATTCCGTAAGCAAAAAGGGCTGTCGGTAAAGTCCGGATGGAGCCTGGATCCCAGGCAAAGTTAAAGACGGCGAGCTTATCATTGGCCGCCGCCACTTGCCATAGTTCCCCAAAACCGCCCGGAACCCCGGTCACAGCCGTCCAGATCCCCGCGCCAATCCCGACAAAAATCATTGCAAACTGCAATACATCTGTCCAAACGACGGCGGTGATTCCCCCAGCGACGGTGTAGACAATCGAAACCAGCCCCACCAAAAGAATGGCGATGCCTGTGGGCATATCAGTCACCGTGGCGACCACCAGAGAAGCGGCATAGAGCAATCCCCCTAACCGGGCAATGACAAAGAGCAAAAAACAGAAGGAGCCGAGGGATCGGGTTTTGGCATCGAAGCGTTTTTCGAGGTACTCGTAGGCGGTGGTGAGGTTCAACCGCGCAAAAAATGGGAGGAGCAGAGCAATCACGAGGCCATAGCCCAGGAGATCCCCCAGTTGGAGTTGGAGGTACAAAAAGCCATTGGTATAGCCTTCCCCTGGCCCCCCTAATAGTGAGGCGGCAGAAAAGGAGGTGGCGATGATCGAAAAGGCGATCGCCCACCAGGGGATTTGCCGTGCGCCCCGAAAATATTCGTCCGTGTTGGTTTGTTTGCGGCTGGCAATAACGCCGATGGCAATGACAATCAAGCCATAGATTGCCACAATAACCCAGTCAATCACACCCATTGTTGTTGCACCTCACAATTCGTTCGTCAGCCCCATGGCAGGGGAGCCAAGTAGACTTGAACCATTGTATTGATTGGTTGGCCTGGCTCTATCGTTCTTGTAACAAAATATTTTTTAGGGACGAGAATCTCTCTCCGTTGCCCTTGGCGATGATGTTTGATGCTGGATAAACCAACCAAAGGCCGCACTGGTGATGAACATCAGCAAAGAATAAATCGCGGCGGGGATTGCCATCGTCGGCGCATTTAAAAGGGTCGGGGTACTGGCAATGGTGATCGCCAAGGTGCCATTTTGAATCCCGACCTCTACACTAATGGACTTGGCACTGGGGCCATCTAGCCTCGTTCCGAGGGCGATCGCATAGCCCAGGAGCATCATCGTCACATTGAGCGCCAGCATCACCCAGCCCACCTGGAGGAAGAAACTCAGCACATTGGCCCGTTCTGCTAACAGTAAACCCGCAATGACCAAACCCAGGAAAAAAAGCGACAACCATTTCACGTAGCCTTCGACCGTGGCCGCAAATTTGGGGGCGTAACGGTGGAGCATCATGCCAATCCCAATGGGAATCAGGGTAATCACCGCAATTTGGAGCACCGTTTTAAAAAATGGTAGTTGGAGCGTGGTGCTGGCCCCCAGAAAATATTGCATTGCCCCATTAATCACCAGGGGAATGGTAAAAACTGTGATCAAGCTACTCACCGCCGTCAGGGTAATCGAAAGGGCCACATTTCCCCGCACAAGATAGGTGATCAGATTAGACGTTGATCCCCCAGGACAGGCCGCTAGCACCATCACCCCCACGGCCAATTCCGGTGTAAGGGGAAACAGATTTGCGAGGCCAAAGCCCACCAATGGCAGGAGTAATAATTGAGCGATCGCCCCGACGATCACCCCCCTAGGCTCAACCAAGACCCGTTTAAAATCCGTGGGGGTCAAGCCCAAACCCATGCCCAGCATAATCACGAAAAGAGCCAGGGGGAGCAGTACCGCAGTCAGAAAATTGGCATTCATCTGGAATCGTTATTGGTCTTTGGCGAAGGAATACTCGAAATTTTAGGCTGATCTTACCCCTGTTCTAGGAGATAAATCTGGAGTCTTTGACGCATAAGTGAAGCCAGACCCATCGCCCTGGCAGCTTAAAATATTGCAATCCATTGCCTAATGCCGAGAACCCAGAGGGGATTCTGTACAATTTTGGGAGCTTAAACCTTGCCTAACCCATGACTGACAGTACCCAAGTTCGTAAAGCCGACCATATCCGCATTTGTCTCGAAGAAGATGTCCAATTTCACCACAATCGCGCCGGTTTCGAACGGTACCGTTTTGAGCACTGCTGTTTGCCTGAACTGGACTGCGCCGACATTGACCTGAGTACCTCTTTTTTCGGGAAAACCCTCGGTGCGCCGATTCTGATTTCTTCGATGACCGGCGGCACGGCCCAGGCCCAACAGATTAACTTTCGCTTGGCAGAAGTTGCCCAAAGCCATCGCCTCGCCATGGGGGTTGGTTCCCAACGGGTTGCCCTCGAAAAGCCAGAGGTAGCCGCCACCTTCGCAGTCCGTCAAAAAGCGCCTGATGCTCTCCTGTTTGCGAATATCGGCGCAGTGCAACTCAATTATGGCTATGGCGTAGAGGAATGCCGCAAAATTGTTGACTTACTTGAAGCTGATGCCCTAATTCTCCATCTCAATCCCCTCCAGGAATGTATTCAACCCCAGGGAGACACAAATTTCAAAGGGCTTTTGGGCAAAATTGAGCAAGTTTGTCACCAATTGCCTGTGCCGGTGATCGCGAAGGAAGTGGGCAATGGCATCTCCGTCAAAATGGTGCAGCGCCTCCGGGAAGTGGGGGTACAGGTGATTGATGTGGCCGGAGCTGGGGGCACCTCCTGGGCCAAGGTAGAGGCGGCGCGATCGCCGAACCAACTTTTGCGTAATCTAGGGCAAACCTTTGGGGATTGGGGGATTCCTACGGCGGACTGTCTGGCGGCGATCGCCCATTACGATCCCGAAATTCCTCTGATTGCTTCTGGGGGCCTCCGGAACGGTTTAGATGGGGCCAAGGCGATCGCCCTGGGGGCTGACCTCGTGGGCTATGCCCAACCCTTTCTCAAGGCGGCGAGTGAATCCCCAGAGGCTTTGGCCGAATGGGTCGAACTGCTGCTGCTGGAATTGCGGACGGTGCTGTTTTGTACGGGCAATGCTAATTTTCAGCAATTACAACGGGCGAATTGTCTACACAAGTTCTAAGGTAACAATTAAGACCCTTCTCCCGAATGCCTCAACCATGAAAGATTTTTTTAAACAAGTTTTTAGCAGTTGCCTTGGCACCCTGATTGCCCTCAGCCTTTTATCGACCCTCTCTTTGTCAGCGTTTATTGCCCTAATTGCCCTCTTTGCTTCCCAGGAAGGTGGCGGAAGGCCAAAAGAGAACAGTATTTTGATCTTCAATATGGGCACGATCATCCAAGACCGAGACCCATCTAGTTCCATTGGGAATGTCATTGCCGGAGATTTTCCGGAAACCCTCAGTCTGCGGGATGTCACCGAAAGTATCCGGGCCGCCGCCGAGGATGACAAGATTACGGGCCTATTTCTTGATGGCAGGCAAAATAGCTTGAATGGTTACGCCACATTGCGGGAAGTGCGCCAAGCCCTCCAGGATTTTAAAGCCGCTGGGAAAAAAATCTACGCCTACGATGTGGAAATGACGGAGCGGGAATATTATCTAAGTTCCTTGGCCGATGAAATTTGGCTCAACCCCCTGGGTGTCGTGGAAATGAATGGTTTGGGTAGTGAGCAGCTTTTCTTTAAGGGGGCTTTAGATAAGTATGGGATTGGGGTGCAAGTGGTTCGGGTTGGTGATTATAAAAGTGCGGTAGAACCCTTTACCCAAGAGGAGTTTAGCCCAGAAAATCGCCAGCAAACCGAGGCCCTCCTCAGTGATCTGTGGACGGATTTTAAAGATACCGTGGCTGGCGATCGCCCCTTTGCCACAACCCTACCCCAGAGCCTTGCCGATACCCAGGGGATTCTCCTGCCGGAGGTGGCCCAAGGGGAGCAATTGGTGACGCGCCTGGCCTATTTTGATGAAATCCTCGCAGAACTCAAAACCTTTACAGGCACAGAACTGGATGAAGATTTACCCCAGGTGAATCTAGCTGATTACAGCCTGGAACAGGATTTAGCCCAGGTCAATGTCACCTCAGAAAATACCGTGGCGGTGGTCTATGCCGAGGGAAATATTGTCGGTGGGGAAGGGACACCGGACACTATTGGCGGGGATTCCCTCTCGCGACAACTGCGGGAGTTGCGGGAAGATTCGAACGTGAAGGCGGTTGTGCTGCGGATTAATAGTCCTGGGGGCAGTGCGATCGCCTCAGAAATTATCCTGCGGGAGTTGAAGCTCATCCGTGAGGCGGACAAGCCCGTGATTGTCTCCATGGGGGATCTGGCGGCCTCCGGGGGCTATTGGATTGCCACCGAAAGCGATCGTATTTTTGCCCAGCCCAATACCATTACCGGCTCGATTGGGGTGTTTGGTATTTTGCCCAATATCCAAACCATCGGGAATAATAATGGCCTCACCTGGGATAGCGTCCAAACGGGGGAACTGGCGAATTTAGGCACGGCGTCTCGCCCGAAAACCGAAGCGGAGATGGCGATTTTCCAGAACTTTGTCAATGATATTTACGGCAAATTTTTAGACCGGGTCAGTGCGGCGCGAGGATTGACAGAAGCAGAGGTGCGTCAAATTGCCCAGGGACGGGTCTGGTCTGGGGAAGACGCCCAGGCGATTCGGCTCGTGGATGAATTGGGAGGGCTATCTGAGGCGATCGCCTACGCCGTGGACACCGCAGAATTAGGGGAAGATTTTACCGTTGAGGAATACCCCCGGCCCCAAACCTGGGAAGAAGAAATTTTTACTAATTTGTTCGGGGCTGAGATCGAAGCGAGCGATCCCCTCTCCCAAGAATGGCTCCGGCTCCAGGCGGGCATAAAACTGTGGCGATCGCTCAATGATCCCAAACAGGTTTATGCACTCATGCCCTGGCAACCCCAAATCGATTAAGTCGTATATTCGGCGTTAATGCGCACATAGTCATAGCTGAGGTCACAGCCCCAGGCCGTGCCTTCGCCCGAACCATTGCCCACACAAACAGAAATTAGCACCGTATCGTCTGTGAGATAAGCCCCGGCGGCGCGATCCACAAGGTATTGACTAGCTGCTGCCCGATCAAAGGGGAGGGGTTGCCCCTGATCCATGAGCTGAAAATCTCCCAGGGCAATTTGTAGATCTTCTTGGTTGAAGGTCACCCCAGCCCGGCCAGCGGCGGCGGCGATGCGGCCCCAGTTGGGATCTCGCCCAAAAATCGCTGATTTCACTAAAGAAGATCCGGCGATGGTGCGGGCAATTTTCCGGGCGGCAACATCATCCACAGTGCCTGACACTTGAATTTCCACGAGACAAGTGGCCCCTTCTCCGTCCCGGGCGATCGCCTTAGCGAGGTACTGGCACACTTCCGTGAGCATCGCCTCTAGTTGTTGGGCATTTTTTGACTGGGGATCGGTAATCGCCGTGGTGCGGGACTGACCATTGGCGAGGGCAATCACACAGTCGTTAGTGCTGGTGTCGCCATCGACGGTGATTTGGTTAAAACTTTTGTCCACCGCACGGGAGAGCATCTCCTGCCATAGTTGGGTGGAAACTGCCGCATCACAGGTAATAAACCCCAGCATCGTCGCCATATTCGGGTGGATCATCCCGGAGCCTTTACAAATGCCGCCGATCCGCACAGGCCGCCCTTCAATTTCTGTTTCCAGGGCGATCGCCTTTGGCACAAGATCCGTGGTCATAATCGCTTTGGCCGCATCATCACCTCCCTCTGGAGACAGGGCCGCCACAACTTTGGGAATCCCCGTTTCTAGGGCGTCCATTTTAATCCGCTGACCGATGACCCCCGTAGAGGCGAGCAAAATACTTTCTGGGGGAACATTGAGGGCTTCCCCTAACCATTCAGCTGACTGAACCGCATCCTGCCAACCGGCTTCCCCAGTGGCGGCATTGGCTTGGCCGGAGTTACACAAAATCGCCCGACTGCTGGGTTTTGCTTGGAGGCGCTGACGGCAATAATCGACACAGGCGGCACGCACTTCTGATTGGGTAAAGACGCCGGCGGTAATCGCTTCGGTATCGGACACAATCAGGGTCAAGTCCGGTGCCCCAGAAGGTTTGAGTCCGGCGGTGATCCCTGCGGCCCGGAAGCCTTTGGGAGCCGTCACACTGCTAGAAATTTTGTGCCAATTTGCCATGGTTTTCGTCAACGCTAGATGGGTTGCCAGCAATTATACAGGGGGCCTCCGGGATTTTTTGCGGCAATTGTGGAGAATTGCTCACGCTGCGCTGATTTGCAAGGCATTGCCCTAGGACAGAAGGCGATCGCCTTTGGGTAACCGTTGTAATTGACTGGGGAGCGGATCCTGAAGATTGATCGTTAAACCCGGTCGTTTCGTTTCAGGGATCAGGGGATTTTCCGCCGCTTGAAAATAGATCCAACGACTACCCAGGGAAAGCTCGGTGCAAGTGGCCATATTCTGGCTTAACCACAGCAGATTTCCGTCTGGTCGAGAAACGGGATTCGTGGATTCGGGTTCGGGGTTAATGCGGGCAAGGGCTTCGAGGATTGTCGCGCGGCTGTTGAGGAGGCCACTCTGGGCTGTCCAAAATTTCACATTCAATTGCGATCGCCGGGCGTAGAAGTACAGAGAAGCCGCCGCACTGGCTGCCTGTTCAAAACTCTCCGGATCCCAGGCAAAACGATGATCCAGACAAACGATCAACTCCTCGCCCCCCGTGGTAATTTCCAACTCCCGCACCTTAAATTCCCCAAACCGGGCGCTACTACGCCAATGGATCAGTCGCATCGGATCGCCCACCCGGTAATTGCGGATCGCCTTCGTCATTCCTTCGGTGGCGTTTTGATAGAGATTTTCGCTCTGAAATTTGGTGCTGTCCTCCGCGCCGATATTCTCGATGATCGGGCAATTGCTCAGGGGGAAAATTTGCGGATAAATCACAATGCGACCCGGCACCGGGCGATCGCGGCGGCACCAAAATAAACCGAGGGGATTGGCGGTGCGTAGTTCAATCTCTCCCCATGGGAAAACCCCCCGTTTTTTCGCATCCAATTCGTATTCCCAATCTAAGCTTTCCTGGGGCAGTAGGGCTTCAATCACAGTGCGGCGGGGAGCACCCAAGGGAGCAGGAATTTTATCGGTAACAGCTACCAGAGTTTTTGCGGCTTTACTGTGATTGCTTAAGCTCAGATGGACACTTAAAACTTCCCCCACGCTGACCGGAGCAATGGGCGATCGCTGGATCTCCAGTTGCCTCAAGGCCCGCACTGGCAGGATTGCCCCCAGAAGCAAAATGGCGAGGATCGTACCACTGAGGACATACAACCAACCTGCCATCGTATTCGTGGCGGCTCCAAAAAAACAGAGGGCAATGGTGAGCAGAATGCCGCCTCCGTAAGCTGGGGCCACCCAACGCCGTTCAAGGCGCTGATAAAAAGTACTGCGGGGGGAAGGAAGAGGTGCCATAGATTTTGATGAGAAACCATTAAGGATATTTGCGATCGCCCCCAGGGGAGCCGTGGTCTTACCTAGGATTAATCCTATCTGTCCTTATCCCATTGTCTATGTCTTTACCAAAACTTGCCGCCCTCGATTTTCTTCCCTACATCGATGCCGAGGGCCTAATTTGCCCCGCATTTAACGGTAAGCTGGGCCTCTATGGGATTTTTGATGCCAACCAAACCCTCTGTTATGTCGGCTATTCCCGTGATGTGTCCAAAAGCTTGCAGCAACATTTAGTCCGCTGCCCGGAGCAATGCCATTGGGTCAAGGTTTTCTTAGGCGATCGCCCCAGTCGTACCCTCCTAGAAGAAATGCGGGCTGCTTGGCTGACGGAAAATGGCACCATCCCCCCCGGCAACGGCGAGGCAAAATCTCTCTGGACTCAACCCATCGACATTAAACAAGATTTGCAGCCAGCAGAGCAGGAGACCCTCCAGCAGAGCACCGAATTGGAGATGGTCAAACACCTGAAAAACTACGCTCGCCAGCGGGAAGCAGCCATCAAAGACTACCTGATCGGCCGGGGCCTCAAGACTGACCTCCGCTTCCAGCCCAAGCTCAAAGAACAGGGACTCCTCGACCTAAAATAACGACGGCTGTGGCTGCGGAAAAATACAGCGATCAAGGGTCGCGCCCTAGGGGTGGGGCATAATATTGGGGAGATGTCGCCCACCATGGGGTCGCCACAAGGAAGTTGCAAAATCTGTAACCCAACGCTGGTCTCTGTTTTTTCCACCTAAGCTGTAACTATGCGCCCTAGTCTCCAAGCCGTTCCTACCCCTGCGTCTTTTGCGGATTTGCCCCTGGCCCAGCCCCCCGATGGTCAGCAGCTAGAGAATATTAAAAGTCACCTAGACTTGGTGTTATTGGCGTTAGAATCCCTAGCGGGTTTGAGTTCAGAAGCCATGTTACAGGCGGCCAAAGAGCTAAATTTGGAAGCGGTCATTGGCGATCGCGTGACGTTGTGGCGGCTGCGGCAGTCTAATCCTCTCCGGAAAAGTAGTGGGGGCCGCAAAAAATTAGATGTGGAAGAAGCCCGCTCTTTGGTGTTGATCATCTGCCATTTAGCCCGTCAGCAGCAGGATGATATTCGCCGCGCCTGTGCCCTCCTCGAACAGATGACGGAACAGGGCCAAGAACCGCACCGGGCCGCCCTTTTAGGGGATTACCTCGATAACTTTAGCAATACCTACCAAGAACGCATGGAGGAAGGGGAGGCGATCGCCTCAGCCTCTTTAGTGGGACTCGCCCTGAAATTACTGATTGATTTGCTGTTCTACGGGGCCAAAAACGGACATCGACGACTCTGGTTAGCGTTAATCGATCAAGGCAAAACCTAGGGACTGTCCCCAAACCTATCCTTGATTTTTCCTCTTTTTTACCCAATTCTCCCGTAGTTTGTTTTCGTTTTTAGATGGTTCCTATGCTCTCTCCCACCCTCACCCGTCGCTATACCCCCCCCACCTGTAGCCTGGAAGTGGCAGCGAAAACCTCGGCCCTCTCCCAGTGGACAGGGAAGCCGCTGATTAAAGAATTGAATTTTGAGTTGAGTTTTGATGATCCGCGCCTTGGCCCCGATCAGCGCATCGTCATCAAAGGCGATCGCCCCCAGTTAGAATCCCTCGCCACCGCCGTCAATGATTATGTCCAAGGCTTTCTCCAAGACCTCAGTCCTGACTTAGAATGGCTGCCCCAAGCCACTTCTGTCTATGGTTATCACAATACCCCTGGTCAGACCGTCGCGACCCTGCCCCAACCCCAGCTTGTCACCCAGGGGCTTTTGTCCCATACCCTCCACTTGGGTCGCCTAGCCACCAAGGAATCTGGCCCCACTCTCCAGCTCAACGCCACCCAACTCCATGACCTGGCCGAGGCCCTAGAAACCTACCAGACCGATATGGTGGCCTTACCCAGTCTCACGGCTAGTCAACAACGCCGCACCGTCACCCGCTGGGGGGCGATCGCCGCCTCTGTCCTCCTTGTGGTGGGGATTAGTAACGCCGTTTGGCAACAGCAGCAACTCCCAGAAACAGGTAGCGCCCTCAACCTTGAGGCCACAGATGAAGCAGGCAACCAAGCAGAGCTTATCCCGCCAAATCCCCATGCCTCCTATACCTTCTCGCCGGTGCCACCTGCGGCCGATGCCCCCTTAGACGACCCACGGGTTGCCCCCCAAACCGTTGATCTTACTCAGCCTGCCCCAGGGGAAACCACGACTACGAATCCAGCTCCCCCAGCCGCACCAATCCCCAGTCCCCCCAGTAATTCTCCTGCGCCGATCACAGCTACCGCCCCCAGGGAGAACGCCACCCTGAGCGTCGCTCCTAGCTTCGCAGGACAAATGGCCAGAACCACCGCAGTCGATCAAGCAGAGCAATTTGCCGATGCGCCCCAACAAGAGGCGATCGCCCTTTCTCCCGCCAATGCCCCAAGGCTAAACCCCGAACAGCGGATCGAACGCTATTTCCAAACCCAGTGGCAGAGTCCTGACGACCTCGGTGAAGTCCTAGAATATCGCTTAAAACTCAGTGAACAAGGAGCCATTGAAACGGTTTTCCCCATTGGTAAAGCTGCCGAGCTGTATCAACCCCAATTGTCTTTCCTCTCAGTGGGCCGCAATGTGGGGGCGAGTCTCCCGGCCGGGAGTCGGACATTTCGCCTGGTGCTTAATCCCGATGGTCGTGTCCAGGCATTTACCGAAGCGCCCCGTTAAAAATACCCTTGGTAAAGAGAATGTTAAATTCGCGATAAGCCCAAAGAAATACTCAAAAAAGCGGTCTTAGCTCCACTATGATCGTGAATAGACGGGCATTGGCTTGTTTTTAGCAATTTATTTCGATGGTTCAAAAGGAACTAATCATGATGGCGCATTTTGACTTATTTAGACATGACCACGACACCCAAGATTTCGCGGCGGGTACGACGATCTTTACCGCAGGCACTCCCGGCGATCATCTCTACATTATCCAGACAGGGGAAGTGGAAATTCGGTTTCAAGGGCAACCCTTGAGTATCCTCGGCGAAGGAGAAGCCCTGGGAGAAATGGGTGTGATTGAGCCGGGTTCTCCCCGTAGTGCGACGGCGATCGCCAAAACAGACTGTCGCCTCGTGGTAATTGATCAAAAGCGATTTACCTTCCTCATTCAGCAAAACCCCTACTTTGCCATCGAAATTATGAAAACCTTAGCCGAGCGTTTGAGTCACGCTAACCAAAGGCTAGAGGCCCAAGGTTAGAGACAGCAGTAAAAAAGTGCTTAAATTTATCCCCTGGGAAATGGTAAATCAGGGGGCATCACATTGATAAACGTCGCTGTAGTACCCGGAGACCCAAACCTGTTCAGAAGCTTCGCAGTTTGACAGAGGAATCGGTTCGAAGATGTTGATCGACCACAATTCAAAGGACGTCTGGGGAAATTGAGCGGTGATGCTCTCCAGGTCGTCAGTGTAAGCTGCTGGCATATCTTGTTTCGGGATGAATGCAAAAAAGACGGGGCGTTCGAGGTCGCGCCGTTGTTGTTCCCAGGCGATCCCCATCATTTCGCCAATTTGCACGGTGCTTTCCCGGGGGAGCACCATCAGCACAGGTTGGCTTCCTGTCGTCAGTCGATCAATGATTTTGTCGGGATGGTAGTACTTTTGGTAGCCCCAATCGTGGACGACGGTCAAGGCACTACAGAAACTAATCAGCACCACAAAGGCGATCGCCTTTGTGCCAGATTTCACCTGGGGAAAACGAGTTCCAATCGTTTCAACCCCTAAACAACGAATCTTCTCCCGTTGCCAAAAGTAGCTTAGGCCAACGGCCCCCAACAGAATTACTGCCGGAAAATACACAAAACTGTAGCGGGCCCCACGGGTAATATCGATGCCGAGGCCAAAACTGAGCACCCCAAAAAGTCCCCAGGCGGCCCCCACAAAACGACAGAGAAAAAATAACTCATCCTGAAACTGAGGGACAGTGCTCTGGGTCTTGATGCCTTGTCGCCACAGGGTCAAAAAGCGAATGCCCACCACGAGCATCACCGCACCACAGACAATCACCGTCGGCCAAAAATCCACCTCAATGGGCAACAGCATCACCATGGTGACAACGGTGGCCAACAACTGAAAGACCGGACTGAGCCATGCCAGCCAATCACTGTGATCGAGGCGAATCCAGGCGGTCATACTCGTGCCATAGCTGTCGGGGAGTACCTGGGTTTTCCAGATCAGCCCCAGAAGCCCCACCGTCACGATAATCGTGCCTAAACGCCACCATTGCCTGGGAATCGGATATTTGCGCTGGGCCACCATCCACCACCCCAGGGCGATCGCCTCAGCCAAAAGCGTCAAAACAAAAAAGTAATGTACCAATAGCCCGATCCCACTGAGGACAATCCCCACGGCAACTTGCCCCCAGGATAAAGCTTGTTGGGTTTTAATTTGGCGCAACACGAGTAGGCTAAATCCCAGGGAAGCAATCACCCCCAAGCCGATCAAGGTATAGTGACGAGCTTCCTGGGCTAAGTAAATATCAAAGGGCGAAAAAGCCACCAAAGCCGCCGTAAGTTGGGCTATTTTTTCCGACTGAAAGAGCCACTTTGCCAAACCATAAAGCGCCCCAATCCCCAACAAACTGAACAATACCGAAAGGAGACGCACCCCATCAATGGAAATGTAGTCCCCCATCTCTAGGGGAAATAGGCGCTGCCAGAGGTTAACCACCATGAAATACAACGGTGGGTGATTATCGTAATTGATCAAAAAATGGGCCGCCTCAGTGACCCCTTGATCTGGGTAGCCGAGGAGGGGCGCTAAAAGTTCTTTCCCCGTGAGAATTTCGCCGTAGGGCAGTTGATTATAATTTTCCGCCCGACTGTAGAGAATGGTTGCAAATTCATCAGTCCAAGGGGGTTTTGCACCAAGGTTGGTCAGACGAATAATTCCGCCTAAAATTAGCCAAAACGATAATAAAGAAAAGGGCAATGTTTTGCTTGAAACAAGATTTTTTGGGGAGGTATTTAAAAAGAATTGCAACTTAAAAATTAAGCCTTAACTAAAATGAATGGAAAGGGGAGGTAACCCCAGGGGCATCGTTGTCTTCTTGCAATGGTGAAAGATATTAGCAGACCACAGCCATAATTTCGACGATGGCAGAAGCGTGGCAAAACTTGTTAGGATGAGGTTTTTATTCATTAAAATCCCTTTGTTTTTTCACCATGGAGGTCACGAGTGAGTCATGAAGTCCCAATCCCCCGAAGCGCTACTCTTAGTGGATGGTTATAACGTCATTGGTGCGTGGCATGAGCTCAAGACAACCCGCGATCGCCATGGCCTTGAGATGGCCCGGGACGAATTAATCGAAGTTTTAATTAACTATGCCTCCCACAACTGCTACAGGACAAAAGTCGTTTTTGACGCCCACTACCAGCAGACCCCTAGCCAAGAAGAAGAACATACCCAATTTGTTTCGGCTTACTACACCGCTTTCTCGGAAACCGCTGATACTTACATCGAAAAAGCCTGCGCTGCTTTGCGGCACGATTATAATACGCCCCGACGGGTGATTGTGGTGACCTCTGACCAGGCCCAACGGCACACGGTGGTCGGTTATGGGGCCGAGTGGATGTCTTCTTTAAAGTTGCAATCGGCTGTGGCGGCGGCCAATCGACGCTCCCAGGATCACCGCAAACGCCAACGCCATCAACGACGGGGGCAATTATTAAATAGTCTTGATCCGAAAACCCAACAAATTTTACGTCAGTTGCGCCACGGACTCTAGGGTTTCAAGGTTTCAAAAAAAGGCGATCGCCAACCCGACGGTAAACGCGATAGACCGTGCGGATTTGATCTAAAAAAGCATAGGGAATTTTCAGTTTTAGGCCGGCGATCAGGGGTCGATAAAGGCAATAGTAGGCCCGTTTAAGATCTTTCCAGGCATAGCAGGGTTCTGGTTTGAGGAAGTCTGAAATATCCACCACAAGCCCCCGACCATCGACCCCCAGCATCACATTTTTCCCGTGGACATCGTGGGGATTGAGGCCCTGGGCATACACATAATCCAAAGCTTGGTCGATATCTTCGATGACTTGTTTTGGAATCGGAATACCCCGATGGGCGCAGTCATAAAGGGTCGTGCCATGCAAACGCCGCAGCACTAAAAGGCCATTTTTGGCGTAGTAGCATTCCGAGAACGCAGGATGTATCCCCAGGCGGCGATAAACTTCTGCTTCAGCGGCAAATCCCTCCCGGTGAGGCGCATAGACTTTTACCACCCACGCCGGAAAATCAGGGTGGGCGACAACCGCAGCATAGTTCCCTGTGCCCACGCAATACCAAGGGCTGGGACAATGGTGCACGATCACAGGATGGTGGGGATGCTCGCTGATGAGATCGAGGTGGGGCCGGAGTTCCTGTTCGAGGCGATCGCAAAAAACTTGGAGTAGGGGTTGAGCCATAGATCCTTTAGGGGAGGATTTTTCGCATCAAAATTGCATGGGGCTGGTAGGTGAGGGTTTGGTAAAAGCTTTGGGCCGTTTGGTTATTGGTAAAAACCTGGAGGGTGATTTGGCGATCGCCTTTGGTTTTTGCATAGCGTTCTGCGGTGGCCATGAGCGCCGAACCCAGACCCCGACGACGATACTCCGGCATTACGTACAACAGAAAAATATGACTGTGGCGATCGCCGCTAATTTGATCAACACTATTGCCCAGCCAGAGACAACCCACCACCTGTTCCGTTTCCGTGCGTATCCACCAGAGGGGCGTATCCACCGTGAAGTAATGGTTCAAGGTTGTACGGAGGTGATCAAAGCCCGTTTCCGGATAAAGTTCCTGGTAACTGCGGTGCAAAAACTTCAACAACAACGGTCGGTCGATCATCGCACCCCGTCTGAGAGAAAAGCCCGCTGGTAGCATTGACCTAGCCCAAAAAACCAATGGGTGCTGGGGCGAGCATATCGGTAGGGAGGAAAATCCGGGCGCTGACAATGCCTAATGCCAGGAGGAAGACCAGCAAAATTAAAAACGGCAGAATCTGTTGACGAAATAAGTCCATAGATGGCGATCCCAAACAACACATAAAAAATATCTCTGTCAGTGTAACCTCTCCCCTTGGCATAATGGAATCTGTGCCAAATTGAGTATCCATGACCATTGCCATGACCCCCCTTTTGCAATACCACCAGCACCAAGGTTTTCCTTTAACCGCTTCCGGTGAGGCTGTTGTCACCTTTGAGAACGACGCCGACATTTCCCAAGATTTTAGCAATGGCTGTCTGCTCTATGACCAAAGCCATTGGGGTCTCCTCAACTTTACAGGCGCTGACCGTCAACGCTACCTCCACAATCAAAGCACCAATCAAATCCAGCAGCTTCAACCCGGCCAAAGCTGCGACACTGTGCTAGTCAATTCCACCGCCCGCACCATCGATCTCACCACGGTACATATTCTGGATGATGCCCTTTGGGTACAGGTTTCGCCCCAGAAAAAAACTTTTCTCCTGGAGTGGTTTGATCGGTTTCTCTTTCCGATGGACAAAGTAGAAATCAGTGATCTCTCTGGCCAGTTTAATATTCTGTCTTTGATGGGTTCCCAGGCAAAAGACATTCTTGAAAAACTGACCGAAACAACTTTAGTTGACTTTCCGGCGGGGGGACACCAACAAATTACAATCCAGGGTCAAAAAATCCTTTGTGCAACGGGGAACAGTTTAAAAGTACCGGGCTATACCCTGTATGTGCCTGCCGAAGCGGGTGTTGAAGTGTGGCAAAATCTCATGGCTCTGGGGGTGACTCCCTGCGGTGAAACAGCCTGGGAAAAATTGCGCATCCACCAGGGTCGGCCCGCCCCGGATCAGGAACTCACCGAAGACTATAATCCCCTGGAAGCAGGCCTTTGGGATTGCATTTCCTTTGATAAGGGCTGCTACATTGGCCAGGAAACCATCGCCCGCCTCAATACCTACAAAGGCGTTAAACAGCGGCTCTTCGGTATCCAACTTGCTGCTCCTGTAGAAGTCCCTTGCAAAATTTTTGTCGGGGAAGAACGGGCCGGCGTAATCACCAGTGTTGATCCGGATGATGCCTTTGCCCTTGGTTATATCCGTACCAAAGTCGGTGGAGAAGGATTAGAAGTCACAACAGGGGAAGTGACCGGAAAGGTTGTCGCTGTTCCCTATGTGACCCACGCTTACCCCGAACCCTAAGGAACTTTCTTAGGTTGCTTTATTCGTCCACAAAGATAAAGCTGCCACCCCAGGAGCCATAGTCAGCCGTCACCACGCCATTGCGATCGCCGCCGGTATAGCTGTTCTGACCAGGGGCAATTTCAATGGTGATTAGGCCACCTGTGGTCGGGTCAATTTTCCCGGCGTGTACGGCTGCTACACAGATCGCGGAATCGTTCGTATAAGTATCTGTCCCCCAGACTGAGGCTCCCAGTTCACCGTTGGCTGGACAATTGAAGCTGTAGCGATCGCCAACATTTTCAGCGATTCCAAAGGAACCTGGGGTCGAATCCCACTGAATATTTGGCGTTGTTGCAGCGTTGCCACTGGCTTCAGGAAAACGAAAACTCCCATCCCAAGCACCATAATCACTACTGGTCACTTCATTTTGTTGACTACCGGTGTAGAGGTCCTGACCTGCAAGGATTTCTAAGGTTAAATTCCCCCCGATCTCTGCGGAAAACAGGCCCGCATGGACGGCGGCGGTACAAATAGATGAATCGCTAGTGTAAACACCTGTCCCCCAGATGGTTTGGCTGGCATCCCCCGGCGGACAGGAAAACTCAAAGGTCTGTCCCACCTGGTCTTGAAGTTCGAGGCTAACGGGGCTTGCGTCCCATTCCAGGGCAGTAAATTGGAGAGTAGGAGGTGATTCCGGGGTTTCCGGTGCGGCTTCTGAGCTAGAAATACCTCCCCCAGTGGCGTTTGATTCTGGGGTAGTGGTGCTGTTTTGGTTACAGGCTCCCAGGGAAATAGCTAGAGCGATCGCCCCGAAAAGATAAGTCGTAGATTGCATCATGAAGCGTTAGGAGTAAAGAGAAATTGGCCACATTCCAGTTTAGAAAGTGTGGGTCGGAATCAGGGTCTAGACGAGTTGGCTATTGGCGAAAAAGGCAATCACAATGCCCAGGGAAAGCCCCACAAACACTTGCACTGGTGTGTGACCAAGTAATTCCTTGAGCCGTTCTTCGCTGAACTCTTTTTCCTGGAACATATCGTCAATAATTTGGTTGAGAATGCGCGCCTGCTTACCCGCAGCTTGGCGCACCCCGGCGGCATCGTACATCACAATCACCGCAAACAAACAGGCGATCGCAAACTCAGAACTATCCCATCCCTTCGCTTGACCCACCCCTGTCGCCAAGGCCCCCACCAAGGCAGAGTGGGCACTGGGCATTCCCCCGGCGCTAAAAAGAGAACGGAGACTGGTTTTTTTATAGCGAATCAAATCAATGGGAATTTTGAGCAACTGTGCCGTAATGCAGGCCACTAATGCCACGATCAGGATGTGATTTTGGAAAACTGCGCTGAAATTATCCATGGTGCTTGGCCGTGACGCGGGTTAGTTTTTACGGTTAACGATATATTCCGCCAGGGCTTTGAGGGGATTGGCCTTTTCACCATAGGGATCGAGGGAGGCGATCGCCTCTTCCACCAGCTTGCGGGCCTCGGCCTGGGACTTTTCCAGACCCCACAGGCTCGGATAGGTCACCTTCTGGGCTTCGAGGTCTTTGCCCGCCGTTTTACCCAATTCTTCAGCGGTTGCGGTGATATCGAGAATATCGTCCACAATCTGGAAGGCCAGACCAATATTTTGCGCATAGCGGGAGAGTAATTGCACCTCTTTGGGTTTCGCCCCGGCCAAAATTGCCCCTGCTGTGACGCAAACTTCCAGCAATGCCCCCGTTTTATGGGTATGGATAAAATTCAAGGTTTCTACGGAAACATCAGTTTTTCCTTCCGATTCGAGATCCACCACCTGGCCACCGACGAGGCCTTCTGATCCGACTGCTTGGCCGAGGCGCATGATCACTTGCAACAGACGTTCCGCCGGAACATCCGGGGTGCGGGCCACATACTCAAAGGCATAGGACAGCAGGGCATCCCCCGCCAAAATCGCAATATCTTCCCCATAAATTTTGTGGTTCGTGGGTTTGCCCCGGCGGAGGTCATCATTGTCCATGGCAGGTAGATCATCATGGATCAAAGACATGGTGTGGATCATCTCTAGGGCGCAGGCCGTATTCATCGCCATGGCGACGGTGCCCCCTAACATTTCACAGGCGGCAAGACAAAGGATCGGGCGTAACCGTTTCCCTCCAGCCAGGAGAGAATAACGCATCGCTTCGTAGATGGTGACAGGCTCAGTGACAACTAGGGATTGGTCAAGGGCGGCTTCGACGATGGTCTTTTGTTCTTGGAGATATTGCGCGAGGGAAAAGCCCTGGGTGTGAGCGTCTGCAACTACCATAGCTACGTTGGGAAAACTGTTGATTTTTTCAAGAATATTCTACAGGGCTTTGGGGGCAAGTCTGGGGGAATCGTCCTGGGTTGCCCCTGGTGGGGGGCTAATTCTGAGCTTAAATGTGAAGTTGTTTTGCTCTGTGTGGTTCATTACACTCGCCGGGAACGTTTGGGTTTAAAACAGGAAGGGTAATTGAATCTGTTGAGATAGTCCTGATCAACCCAGGCCCAGTTTCCATGCAACCAAAAATTATTGTCTGTGGTTTAGGACGAACGGGATATAAGATTTTTCGTTTACTCCAAAATCAAGGGGCTGAGGTGATCGGCATTAGTGATCGCCCCAGTCATCAACGCGCAGCGGGCATTATTGTGGGAGACCCCAGGCAGGGGCAACTCCTCGTGCGGGCGGGAATACACTCGGCCCAAACCCTCGTCCTCGCCAGTAATGATGATGCCCTCAACCTCGCGGTCTTGACCCAGGCCCGGGTGCTGAATCCAAATATTCGCATTGTTAATCGTATTTATAATCAAGCCCTGGGCGATCGCCTCGATCAAACCCTGCCGGATCATGTGACCATGAGTGTTTCGGCCCTGGCTGCTCCTATTTTTGCCTTTGCCGCCCTAGGCAATAAGGCCATTGGCCAACTGCATCTCTACGAAAAAACCTGGCCGATTTATGAAGAAGTGATCACCGCGGATCATCCCTGGCTGGGCCAGCCCCTCAGCGCCCTTTGGGAAAATCCGGAGCGGATGTTTATTCATTATCTGCCGGCCCAGGGGGAAATGGATCTGGTGTCGGCGGTGGTGGCCGACCAAAGCCTCCAGGTGGGGGATCACTTAATCCTAGGAACGCCGCCCCAGGTCAAAAGTCAACGCCATTCCCTCTGGCAAAAATTTCGCAAGGCGATCGCCAATCTGCGGCAGTACCAACACCATGTACGACCCATGACCCTCGTGACGATGGCGTTGTTGGTGACCATCTGCATTGCCACCTTTACCTATGTTTGTGTGAATTTTAATTTGTCCCTGGTGGATGCCCTCTATTTTTCGGTGGGGATGATCACCGGGGCCGGGGGTAAAGAAGAAGTTGCGGAACTCGCCCCCGATTGGGTCAAGGTTTTTACGGCGGTGATGATGGTGGTCGGCGCTGGGGTCGTGGGGATCTGCTACGCCTTAATTAATGATTTCATTCTGGGGAGCCGAATCCGTCAGTTTTGGGATGCAACGAAAATCCCCCACCAAAACCATTATGTGATCTGTGGCCTAGGGGGCATGGGTATGGCGATCGCCCGCCAACTCCACCACCAAGGTTATGACGTCGTGGTTCTTGAAACTGACCACAACAACCGCTTTTTGCGGTCGGCTAGGGCCTTGGGGGTTCCGGTCATTCTCGCCGATGCTAGCGTGACCAACAGTTTACGGGATGCGCGGATTGCCAAAGCAACGGCCCTCATTGCTGCCACTAGCCAAGACATGACCAACGTTGAAATTGCCCTGAGTGCCAAGGCGATCGCCCCCAAGGTCAATGTGATCGTCCGGATTCAGGATACCAATTTCGCCCAGTCGGCCCAGGAAGTCTTTTCCTTTGATCTGGTGCTTTCCCCGACGGAGTTGGCGACCCATTCTTTTGCGGCAGCGGCTCTGGGGGGACGCATTCTTGGCAATGGCATGACCGATGATTTGTTGTGGATTGCCCTTGCAACTCTGATTACCCCAAACCATCCTTTTTGTGGACAGCGAGTCCAGGATGCGGCGATCGCCCAAAATTTTGTGCCCCTCTACCTCGAATCCCAAGGGGAAGCGGTTCACGGTTGGCCCCTCCTGCAACGGCAACTGCAGCCCCAGGATGTGCTCTACATCACCATCGCCGCCAATGGCCTCCAAAAGCTGTGGCGCAAGGAACCCAGCAATCCAGAAGTGGCCTTTAACCCCTTCCCGTCCTCCCAAGGAACCGAAGCCTTTGTGCCCTAACAGTCGATAAAGTTACGTCTCAATCTGGGCGATCGCCAAACCAAAAGCTCTAAAATCAGAAATGTTAAGTACATCATGACGCACAGCTTTGAATTTTTGGACGTTACTGTTGCCCCCCGTCGCTGGCACTGTGATTGGGTATTTCACCAATGACATTGCGATCAATATGCTGTTTCGTCCCTACAAGGCTATCTACATTGGCGATCGCCGTTTACCCTTCACCCCAGGCCTGATCCCCGCCAACCAAGACCGCCTTGCCCGCAACATTTCCCGGATTATTATGGGGTCGCTGCTCACCCCCGAAGAAATCCAAAAGCTCGCCCAAAAACTGCTTCAAACCGAGCGCATCGAAGCCGCGATCCGGTGGCTGTTACAATTGGCCTTTGCGCAAATCCAAGGGGAACAGGAGCAAAAAACCGCCGGAATTTTGGCCGCAATTCTGCGAGATCTCGCCAGCGAATCTTTGCCCCGACTGATTAAGGTTTGGTCTCGGGAAGATACCTTTTTAGAGGCCCAGGTTTACCAAATTTTCGATCAACTGCTGCTGGATTTTAAGCTCACAGAAGCCCAAGCCCGCCAGCTCACCGATTGGCTGTTGCGTACCGTTTTAACCCCCGATATTCTCCGTCAAGCGACCATTGATTTTCTCACCGACAAAAATATTGAAATTATCGACACCAGCCTCCGGGAAAAAACCAGCGGCACCTATTGGGTCGTCGCGAATCTATTTGGTGTTAAAAATAGCTTGACCCGCCTCCGGGCTTTCTGTTTAGAAGAACGAGAAATTGCCAACGCCCGTCTCCAAGAGTTAATCCTTACCCTCGAAATTCGTTTAAAATTGCGCCTCTGGCTCCAGGGTTTGTCCCTTCAAAATCTGCCTGTGTCTACGGTGCGGCAGCTCCGCAAAAGTTTTCACCAAACAATCCGTCAGTATTTCCAGGATAAAGGGGCGGGCTTGATGGAATACATTGGTGACTCGGTGGATTGGGACAATTTGTCGGTGGTAATTTTACGGCGGCTCCAAGCTTCCCAGGTCTTAGATAATTCCCTGGGTGTTGTGAGCCAAGAATTGTCTTTACTTTTGGATCGCTATTTAGAAAAAGACCTCGAAAAAATTATTAGTCAGGTGATTCCGATTCTTGCCATTGATCAAGTGATCATTGAACGGGTCAATAACACCAGCCCCAGGGAACTAGAACGCGCCATCCAGGGCATTGTCAAAAATGAACTCCAAGCCATCGTTAATTTAGGGGGAGTGTTGGGCTTCCTCGTTGGGATCGCCCAATCGGTCATCTTACTGGTCAATTGAAGTCAAGGTATTTTCTGGGGTTGCTTGAGGAGATGGTGTTTCGAGGGTGTCAATAATTTCTAGGAGTTCCCGCTCAAAGGCTACCTGGGCGCGGTTAGTTTTCCCGCCCAGATAAAAGCGATCGCCAGCGGCGAGGGCCCACACTTGGGAATAGGAAACGTAGCTCATCACCACCCCAACCATCACCAACAAAAAGCCTGTATAAACCACGGGGACACCGGGATCGGCCTTGATCTGGAGTCCGGTGCTACCGACAAGATCGACTAATTTCATGTTAATGTCCCCCACCTCTAGGCGATCGCCAACCCGGACAGCCCCGACCAGTTCTCCCTGTTCGTTATAAACAATGGCGCTACCCTGGAGATCCTGCATCAAAATCGAGACCCCAGCGCTGAGATCTGGCTTAATGGGTACCCAACTGCCCCAGAGTTTCGCCCCATTATCTGTGGGGATTTGGGCCGCGGGTAATTGAAAAATCGGGCTATTGTTCAGTTGCACCTGGACGCCGCCAATGGCCCAACTGGTTTGATAAAAAGTAATGCCGTCGTAGCGGAGGGGGTGGTTCACAGAAATTGTTTTGCGATCAAGCTCCTGGCCCTGCTCATCGACCACCGAGAGATCCGAATAAAATTGATCAATGTCGCCCGTGGGGGTGTAGTCGATCCAAAAGCGATTTACATTCACTGACCAAGGGCGATCGCTCTGGGAAAAGATCCCCGCCTTAAACACATTATTAACCTTAAAATTCATACCGCTGGGAATCATTTCCTGGGCCATGAATCCCCCAAAGGCGCCCCAAATAGACCCTACCAAGGTCACGATCATGCCGATATGGACAATAATTGGCCCAATGCGTCCCACAATTCCTTTCCGGGCGTAGAGCTTTTCGCCATCCTGGAAAATTTTGTAGCGCTTTTTTTCGAGCTGGGGTTTTAGGCTTTGGAGCGAACCATGATCTAATTCGGTACTCAGGGCTAATTTGTTGAATTGCCGGGCTTGGCTGTAGTAGTTCCAGTTTTGGGCCGTTTTCAGGGCCGGGAGTTGCCGCCGAAAGGTACAGGCAATCAAACTCACCCCAAAGGCCAGGAGTAAAACCAAGTACCACCAAGTCGTGTAAACATGGTCAAGCCCTACCGCCAGCAGCACTTTCCAGGATAAAAAGCCCAGGAGCGCCGGATCTTCTGGATAGTTTTCTTGGTAGAAAGAGAGGCTACTGCCCTGTTCAATGACCGTTCCTAAAATACTAAATACCGCAATGAGCAGCAGCAGGGCGATCGCCACCCGGAGATCCGCAATCCACTTTAAACCCGTGCGCCAGATCTTGCGGGGGAAGCCGTGCCATGGGGAATTAGGAGAAGAATCAGAAACTGTCATGGTTTAGGGGATAAGAAAAGAGAAATTAATTAAAACAAAAAAGCTTAAGTCCAGGGCTGCAAATCCCCTAGGCGAGGCCAATGGGCAGACGAATGAGGAGCGAAAACAGCCCAAATCCCAGGAGTAAGGCTCCACTCACGGGGTTAATCCAGCCCGACCATTGCCGCAGGGACAGCAAGCGCTTCAGGGAAGCGGTAAAAATCCCGGCAATTAAAACAGGCACCACATAACCAAGGGTATAGGCAAGGAGCAGCGCCGCCCCCAACGCCAGGTTTTGGGTGGTACTGACCCAAGCCAAGAGGGTTGCCAGCACCGGGGTACTACAGGGGGAGGCCACCAAACCAAAGGTTAAGCCCACGAGATAGGCCCGTAGCGCTTTTGGGAAATCCTGTTTGATCCAGTCCGTTGCTCCCAGGGAAGGAAAACGCAGGGGAACAATTTCGAGCAAATTTAACCCCATCAAAATGGCGATCGCACTGACAATGATCGGTAAGCCAATGCCAATCTGACCGTAGATCTGGCCGAAACCTGCCGCCATAATCCCCAGGCCCGCCAGGGTCGTCGCTAGCCCAAAACAAAACCACAGGGATTGCAAAAAGGTTTGGAGGCGATTATTGCCTTGTTGATCCTGAGTGCCGCCGATGTAACCAATGGTGATGGGCAACATGGAGAGGGTGCAGGGAGTCAAGCTAGTGAGGAGGCCCGCCCCAAACACGAGAAAAATGCTCAACACACTCCAATGGCTGAGTTGCTCATTGACCAGGCTGTCACTAAATTGTTGGAGGTGATACAGTTGCAGACTGAAATTTTCCCACATGGTGCCGTGCCCAAAGACTGTTTGCTATTGTATCGGGTTTCCTGGGGGCAACGGCAAAGAAGGTATCTCCAGCTTAGACCAACGATAACTCGCCCACCACATCCAAACGCTTGTAGGGACTGAGAGATAAAAATTGTTCCGCCAAGGTATCAGAGACTGCGGGGGTGATCCAGCCCAAACGGGTCAAAAGATAGAGGGCGACGGCATATTTAGCTCGTTTCGCGCCATCTTTGACCTTAATCGCCAAGCCTAAACCTTCTCCAACGCGGCCGATGCATTGAATTCCCTCTGCACCGGATTTACTGACGATTTCTCCCTCTGAGAGGCGCATCAATTCTGTATCGAAGCCGCCTCGTCCAGACACCATGGTGGGGTGGTAGGTCATCGCCCGCACGACTCGCTCGACATCCAGGCGATCGCCAGACGCGAGGTGAGCATAGAGGGTGGCCATTTGGCTGAGTTGCATCAAATAGGTGGGGACGCCGCAATCATCCCGCGCGCCGATAAATTCCTGGGCGGGCATCTGGAGTAATTCGGCAATTTTATCGAGGATTAGGGCCTGGACAGGGTGAGACTTTTCCATGTAGCTACCGAGGCCCCAGTTGCAATGCTTACAGGTCAACAGCATGCCTGCGTGTTTCCCTGAACAATTATGTTCGAGGGCGCTGTCTTTGCCGTGGGGAATGGGACATTGCAAGACATTGGACTCTAGATCCGCTTGCCACAGGATGCGAAACACTTGGCGGGCATGTTCCTTGGTGCCTTGGTGGGAACTACAAATGACGGCTAAATCTTTATCGGAGAGTTTGTAATGATCTAGGGCCCCGGTGCCAATCACGGCGAGGGCCTGGAAGGGTTTGAGGGCCGACCGGATAAAGGCAGAGCTTTCGGCATCCCCGGCCATGGACAGGACACGGCCTTTGGTGTCACACACGACGGCTTCGGCGATGTGGGTGGATTCTTTGAGACCTTCCCGAAGGAGGTTAATTTCAAGGGGGGGAGCTTGGACGCGTTTGCCTCTGGACATAACGATTGGGGGTAAAGGTTCAGCAGTAAAAGAATAGGGGAAAAGTACGGGCGTAGCGGGAATAATTGTGAAGATTTAAGGGTTTATAGCAGCCACAAACCGCTGATCAAACCAATGGCGATCGCCACGACAATGAAACTGGTTTGTTGGATACGGGCGAGGATCGGCGCAATTTGGTAGGACACAATCAGGCGATCGCGCTGGAGGACGGCTTCGGGTTTGCGCCAAATTTGGCCATCGTACCAGCCGGATTCTTCGTAGGTGAGTTTCTCGGTCTGGAGGCGATCGCGGATGTAGCGCCACCCCAGATAGAGGCGTAGTAAAACCAAACTCAACAAAAACATCCCGCCGAGGTTCGCACTCAGGATCAATTTAATCGGATAGCGGTCAAAGGGAAAACTCGCCCAAGCAATGGGGGTAAAGATCAAGGTCGCCCAAAACCATACCCAGGTTACCTTGCGGATGTAGCAGACCATCTCCATGTTGCCCCAACTAAAAAACCACGATTCCTTGAGTTGGTCATATTCGTTGAGGGGCTGTTGCTCTTCCGGGACGGGACAAAAGGTGGTTGGAGAATTGTTCATGGATGGCGACGGGACAGAGAAAACCTATGCCCAACAGTGTATCGTTTTTTTCTGGGGGGGCGCAGGGGGCGATCGCCCTTGCATTTTCCCAACAAAAAAGTGACCCAGATAGATTTGGATCACTGGCAATTTTCTGAACTGTTGCGGGACGCTGTGAACTTTAAATGCGACTCAGTCCCTTTATTTCACGAGGAGATCTTCGCCTTCTACGACCCGCGCCGATTTAATGCGATCGCCCATTTCAATTTTGTCGATGACCGCGAGACCTTCGGTGATTTGGCCAAACACTGCATAGTTTCCATTGAGGAAATCATTGGGGCCTAAAGAAAAATAAAACTGAGACGAGGCGGAGTTCGGCAGTTGAGAACGGGCCATGGCGATCGCCCCCTTATCATGTTTGAGCACCACCTGATTCGGATCAAGCTCTGCCTTGCCATAAACCGGCTGTTCCTCACCCTGGAGCTTAATTTCTAGGGGGACATCCCGACGAATGCCCGTCTCCGGATCCGTAAAACCACCACGTCCTAAGGCATTAAGGGGTACTTGACTATCCTTACTGAGGGGATCTCCCCCTTGGACGACAAAGGGTTCTGGGGTTCGAATTACGCGGTGGAAAGCCGTGCCATCATAGACGCCACGGCTGACTAGATCCACAAAGTTCCCCGCCGTCACCGGCGCGTCTGCACCATTGAGTTCAATGCGGATTGTTTGGCCATCCACCGCCTCCGATTGGCTCTGGAGTACCATTTCAACCACTGCTGTACAGGTATCTTCTGAAGCTGCCTCGGTAGAAGTGGGGTTCGGGCAATTTAAACGGGGCTTATAATTTTCGGCGCTGGGTGGGGTGGCCGGTGGGTTATTGGGAGGTGTTTCCGTTGTCGGCGCACAGCCGCCCAAACTGAGACTGCTCACCAAGAATGCGAGACATAATAGCTGCCAAGGTCGTTCCATAGAAATTTAGTCGTACTCTTGTTTTAAATAAAGCCTGGGAAAATTATAGGAAGCAGCAGGGGCGATCGCCCACTGTCCCTTTTTTGTTTGTTGAATCTGTTTTGCCGATTTAGCGTAACCTAGAGACCTTCCAAAGGAATCGTTAAAAAGCGTGCCAACTCTGCCCCTTGATTTTCCAGTTCTGCCAAGGGAATTGGCTCTCCGACGCGGTTGAGGGGAATATCACCCCGGTTTTTCACTCGGAGATAAAGCACCCGCCGGGGGTTTAAACCTTCTTTGATTTCTGCCCGAATCGACAAAATATCCTTGAGGGGATACTGAAAATTAATAATGCGATTTTTGCCCACGAAACCATGGCGGAAAATGGTCACTTTTCCCGTTTCTTTATTGAATTCGTTGTAACCACCGCCCACATCAAGGAAAAACACAAACCAGAGATAGGCAGACAATAGCGTTCCCGCAACCCCATAGAACGTTAAGGCAGCCCCTTGGGGAATGAACTGAATATTACTGGGGTCACTCACCCCCAGCAGATTTTTGTGGAAATAACTCGAAAGACCAGCCAGCAGAAAACCAATGCCACCAATGGCAGAAACACTGGCCCAAAGCATATTACTAAAACGACGAGAGCCGAGGATCGGCTGCCGCAAAACTTTATCCGTTGAAGTTGTCACCTGTGCTGCCATAAACGTTTTTTGTAGAAAATTTATTTAATTTAAGCCCCCTCATTTTACTGGATAATCTTGACTTCCCTGCTTGGAAGCCATTACCTGGGCCATGAGATCGGCCACGGCGGTGGTGCCCTCTGAAGCCTCGAAGGTTACGGGGAATTTGCCATGCCACAGCATCCGCCAACCCAACGGGAAAATCTCACCAACACTCTGGAGGCCAATCACCATCAAGGCAAAGCGCCGTTCATCGATCCAGCCTCCTGTTTGCACCAGGTGAAGGAGGGTTTTTCGGTGGCGTACTGCGCGACTTTCAGCGGGGTCTTTTTGCTGGAGGAGGGTGCTTTTGATTTGGGTAATGCGGTCGAGGGGGTCAACTTCCTGGGGACAGACATAGTTGCATTGATAGCAACGGGTGCATGCCCAGACCCCAGCGTCCGGTTGATGGTAGTGATCCAGCCTCGTGGTGGTCGTATCATCCCGAGAGTCCAGGATCAGTCGTTCCCCTTTAGCGAGGGCATGGGGGCCTAAAAATTCGGGGTTGACGCTGACGGCATTGCATTCGGCGTAGCAAGCGCCACACAGGATGCAGTTACCGGCTTGGTTTAGGGCTTCTCGCTCCTGGGGAGATTGACGAAATTCTGTTGCGGGAACCTGGGGCGATCGCCTTTGGACGTAGGGAACCACCGCTTCTAGCTGTTGCCAAAAGGCCGTCATATCCACCACCAAATCCTTAATCACCGGAAAATTATTCAGGGGAGTAATCGTAATTTTGGGGACGGCTTCCGGATCAGAATCGGTGCCTTGGAGACGGGTGATTTCTTGGCCCACATTTTCTTTACAGGCCAAGGCCGCCCGGCCATTAATCCCCATGGCACAACTGCCACAGATGGTATTGCGACAATTTTTGCGGAAAGCTAAACTACCATCCTGCTGCCATTTGATCTGATTTAGACAATCTAAAATCGTCGTACTTTCTGGCACAGAAAGCTGATAAGTAAAAAATTCTGGGGCGGCGTTTCGTTGCCGTTGGCGCAAAATATTGAAGGCGATGTCCATGGCCAACCTCTTTTTGCCACAAATTTCTTCTCTTCCTAGTCTATCGGGATGAATTCGGCAGTTAAAATCATTGTCGATAAAGTTAACAAATAATCATCGTCACTACGGGAACTTAAAAAAATTCTAGGGCCTCTTGTAAAAAACTTTTTAAAAAAACTGCGCAAAACAGAATTTTTGCAGTTATATTTACAAATGTGGTAAGTTTATTGCCGACAAAAATTTAGACTCAAAAACAAGCGTTTTAGAAATATGAGTGACATCCCGACAACTCCTTTGAAAGGAAAGGCTCTGCTGAGTAAAGTAAAGGAATTATCCCATTTGCCACGGCGAGAAACAGCAAAGCTTTGTGGATATAGCAGTACGAAAAATGGCTCAACTCGTGTCAATTTGACGGGGTTTTATGATGCTGTCCTTGAAGCAAAAGGACTCCCCTTAGACCCCGGTGGCAGTCAAGATGGCCGTGGTAGAGAACCGACCTATCGCGTGAGTGTTCACAAAAATGGTCAAATCGTCATTGGTTCGACTTACACGAATCAAATGAACCTGAAACCAGGGGATGAATTTGAAATTAAGATTGGCTACAAGCACATTCACCTAAAACAGATCAACGAAGGCTAAAAAGGCAAAGATAGTCAAGCTTTTTGGTGATTTCTTAAGGCAACCCCTTGACATCCCTAATTTTATCCTTGGGGTTTGCTAAATTTACGGGTTGCTATTTAGAAAATATCAACTGCCTTGATTGATTCCCTCTGACAAAATTCTGTGGTTGATGCATCAATCAAGGGTATGGAGTCCGGGTGATCTGTTGCTTATTTTTTAAAGCTATTTTCGGCTAATTTTGATGGGAGCTGTGATCACCATGGCTCTTTTTTATTGTTTAGACGTTTCAGGGAAAGGATTTCGGATCATGTTAGGGCGAGTAATGTTGGCGATCGCCATCGCCTTATTGTGGGGAATCTGGGTCGTTTGGATGGCCCCTCAACCGCAGTTTGTGATAACCGATAAAACTGTCGCAACTTCCTGGAATTACACGGATCTCGGCCCCCACCAGTGGGGAGATTTGCAACCAGAGTTTCAAACTTGTGCCGTTGGCCAAACCCAATCACCCTTGGCGCTTTTTTCTCAATCATCTGCCCCAGCTTTAGAGTCTTCAGTATCTTGGCACTACCAACCGAGTCTGGGGATTGTCCAGGCGGCCAATACCACTTTACAAATCCGAGTCACGGGAAGTAATACCCTACAGCTTGGCGCTGACCGCTACAAACTTGAGCAAATTCATTTTCATTATCCCAGTGAGCACCATATCCAGGGAAAACAATCTGCCATGGAAGTTCACTTTGTCCACCGGCATACCTCCCAAGAAATCGCGGTTTTGGCGGTGCTGGTTGAACCCGGGGCGACAAATCCGATGTTTGCTCATATTTTGCAACGGTGTCCAATCCAAGCACATCTTAGTCAGGTGATTTATTTCGACCCGGCAGCGTTGCTTCCCCAAGGCGATCGCCCTTATTACCGTTATCTTGGTTCTCTAACGACTCCCCCTTGCACTGAAGGGGTTCGCTGGTTGGTCTTGGTCCAACCCATTTCTTTGGGGGCTGAGCAAATTGAACAATACCAAGCTTTGTATGCCCCGAATGCTCGCCCCCTCCAAAAAATAATGACCCATGGGGTGCAATATTATGTTCCCGATGAGAAAACGGCAACCTAAGCCACTTTAACGAAAATATTCTCGCCTTCTTCACGGACTTCGTAGCGGGCTAATCCGGCGGTGGCTGGCCCCTGGAGCAGTTCCCCATCCAAGGCAAACCGCGAACCATGGCAATCACAAACCAGGTCAGCATCGGCGAGTTTTACGGGACAGCCCCGATGGTTACAGGTGGGGTCGACAGCCACAAGGCTTTGGTCATTGGGATTGCGGAAGACATAGACTTTCTGTCCATTGACCTCTGTGGAAAGTTCACCATTGGCATCGAGACTCCCCACGGCGGTGAAATCAGCCACCAGGTTCGCGGCGTCTTCTGCTTCGGCGATCGCCCCATCGTTGGCTGCCGCCTCTTCTGCTTCGCTCACTGCTGTTGACTCCGAGTCGCTAGAACAGGCAGCTAAAATCGTCGGGAAAGAACTCGCAAGTAAACCTAAACCGAATAAACCTACAAATTGACGGCGTTCCATAATTATTTCTCAAGGGATGTCGAAATGATGTCTTGACTGTTATAGCGAATTTAAAAGGCTTTTTTCGGGTTAATGGAGATTTCGTGAAAATGGCGGAGATGAAAATTTCAGCGGGCGATCGCCTCAGAAAATTCCCCTAGCAATTGAGGGCTTGGCGTTGGGCTTTAGCTTTTTGGAGCGACTCGACCCATTCTTGCTCTGGATCACTATCGGCAACGATACCCGCCCCCACCTGCCCGTAGACCGTCGCTGGCCCCTGGGCATTCGGCACATACAGTAAGGTACGAATTAAGATATTGAGATCCAAATTTCCCCGTTGATCTAGGTAGCCACAGGAACCGTAGAATAAACTGCGCCGCACCGGTTCTAGGGCTTCGATAATTTCCATACAGCGCACCTTCGGGCAACCGGTAATCGTCCCCCCCGGAAACATGCCCCGGATCAGATCTACCGCATCTTTGTCGGCGGCCAGTTCCCCCACCACATTACTGACCAAGTGAATGACGTGGCTATAGCGTTCTAGGACAAATTGCTCATCCACCACGACGCTGCCCCAGGTACAGGCACGGCCAAGGTCATTCCGCTCTAAGTCCACCAACATGGTGTGTTCGGCCCGTTCCTTAGTGTTATGCAACAGTTCTTCGCCGAGGGCTTGGTCTTCACTGGGGGTTTGTCCCCTGGGTCTGGTGCCACCGATGGGACGGGTCTGGGCAAAGCGTCCTTGTTTTTGGATTAGGCGTTCTGGGGAGCAACTGATCATCTCCCCCCAGGGCGATCGCCAATAGCTAGCAAAGGGGGAAGGATTGATCTGCTGGAGGTGCTGATAAATGGCCCAACTGCTCTGGGCGGTTTGGGTACGGAAGCGCAGGGAAAGGTTGGTCTGAAAAATATCTCCCGCTTGGATGTATTGTTTTGCCTGGCGCACGGCATTGATGTAGGCTTGGCGATCGCTCAGAAATTCGAGGGAAGCCACCTCAGAGTTGACTGGAGGCTGATCAAAACCGAAGGATGCACACGGTTGACTGAGTTGAGCTGTCAAATGATCGAGATCCGCAACAGTGGCCGCCGCCAGCCAAAGCACCTGTTGATGGTGATCAAGCACCGCAAAGGAATCGGGCTGGTACCAATAGGCCACTGGAAAAGGCAGCGGATCGGGATTTTCGTAGGGGAGCGTTTCAATTTCCCAGGCAAAGTCATAGCCGAGCCAACCCAGGTATCCCCCCGTAAAGGGTAAATGGGCGATCGCCTCAGGAGGATCGGTTTTTGTGGCGAGGAGCTGCTTTAAACAAGCAGTGATCTCCCCCAGGGCAGGCGTAAAAAGTTGATTGGCCCTTGGTTCCCCGGCACAGATGGAGTAGCGGGAAAGCTGGGGATAGTCCTTGGGGGTAGGGTAGGGGCTTTCGAGGAGGGTGGCAATGCTCGCTTGGCCGTATAGTCTCGTGAAAATTTCTGCACCAGTGCGTTGTGCTAACGGTTGCGATCGCCAATGCCACATACATTCAACCCCAAGGGAAACTCCCTAGGATTTTGACATACTTTTTTGACGCGATGGTATTGCCGCCAACCCTGCAAATGGGGCTTATTTTTTGATCCGTAAATGCGAAACCTAGTCCTCGGTGGCCGTGCCCCAATCCAGATTACGCAAAAAATCTTGCACCAGTCTGCGACCAGCCACATTGTCGCCATAGTCCCCGGAGTCGTCATAGAGGACCGACCAGTAATCGAGAATTTCGGTATCCAAGGCGGCGCGAATTTTTGGGGCGGCAATGATAATATCGGCGCTGCGGTGGAGGGGGGTCGGGGTTGCGGCGGTTGGGTTCAATAAACACAGGGGGCGCAGCCAATAGCTAGCCTGGGCTTCAATATATTGAATAACGGCACTGTATAAGCGGCGATCGCCTGCGGTTAAACAGACGATCTGTTGTGGTTTAAAAGGCTCTGTCATGGTTTGGGACATGGGCAGTTCCAGCGGCAAGCGCAACTATCGAAGGATCAGGGGAGGACAAATTGACCGTTTAATTTCTCAGTTTAAGGCGATCGCCTCGTTTTTTTCCGCAAATCCCAGCGCTAGAACAAGACATCTCTACCCGTCTTTCTTTACAATGGCTGAATGTCTTTAATGCCGATTAAACTGTTTTAATTTTTAGGTTTATCCCTTGAATCTTCCCAGGGGAATCGTCCTGCCCCCAAAACCATGTCTAAACCAAACGCTGCCACTGAAATCCAAGGAATTTTTAATCGCATTGCGCCCCAGTATGACGTGCTCAATGAATGGATTAGCCTCGGTCAGCACCGCATTTGGAAAAAAATGGCCGTGAAATGGAGTGGTGTCACTGGGGGAGACCTCGCCCTGGATGTGTGCTGTGGGAGTGGTGATTTAACGTTACTACTGGCGAAGACCGTCGGCGTCTACGGTAAAACTATTGGGATTGATTTTGCCAGCCAACAACTGGCGATCGCCGCCCAAAAACAGGCCCGCTTCTGCCCCCACCTCGATATCCAGTGGCAAGAAGGGGATGCCTTGGCCTTACCCTACCCAGACAACCACTTTGATGGGGCCACCATGGGCTATGGACTCCGGAACGTTACCGATATTCCCCAGGCACTGCGGGAATTACAGCGGGTGCTAAAACCAGGCAAAAAAGTCGCTATTTTAGATTTTCATCGTCCCGATCACCCTGGGAAACAGGTGTTCCAACAATGGTATCTGGATCGCTTTGTCGTGCCCCTCGCAGAACGATTCCAACTTACCCCTGAATATGCCTACATTCAACCCAGTATCGAGCGGTTTCCCACCGGAAAAACCCAAGAAGAACTGGCCAAAGAAGCGGGGTTTCGGAACGCAATTCACTACGGCATCGTCGGGGATATGATGGGTGTACTAGTGGCTACCAAGTGACGGGGATAGGGGACACATGGGTCAGCGGCGAATCTGTATAGGAGATGTGCATGGTCATTACGATACGTTGATGGCCCTGCTAGAGTTGGTTGCGCCCGGAACAGAAGATGCCGTGTATTTCCTCGGTGATTTAATTGACCGAGGCCCCAAAAGTGCGGATATTATCGAGTTTGTGCGCCGTAGTTCCTATCAGTCTCTCCTCGGCAACCATGAAATGATGATGCTAGAGGCGATCGCCAACGATGGTAGCGTCCAACAAGAAACCTTTATCGCCTGGTACCATAGCGGCGGTGCCAACACCCTCCAAAGCTATAACCACCGCATCCCTGCCGAGCATTTGCAATGGTTGCGCCAGCGGCCCACCCACCTCGATCTGGGGGACGTTTGGTTGGTCCATGCGGGTCTGTCGCCCCACCTACCCATCGAGGAACAGGGGGCGGAACAATTTTGTTGGGTACGCAGTGAGTTCCATTCCATGACCCAACCCTACTTTGCCAATAAATTGATTATCGTCGGCCATACGATCACCTTCACCTTTCCGGGGGTACAGCCGGGACAAGTGGTACAGGGGCCCGGCTGGCTGGACATCGACACCGGGGTCTACCACACCAAAAGCGGTTGGTTAACGGCCTTTGATATTGATCGGCGTCAAATCTATCAAGTGAATAGTCACACCGCCGAAAAGCGCCAACTGCCCCTAGAGGCGATCGCCGTTACCCCCTTTTTATCGTTCTAGCAGTAAGCCTTGGTAGCACGGGTTTTCTTAGAATTTTTCCGATCAGCGGTCGAGATTCACGCTATGATATTTTTGCTCATCACTTTTGGAGAGGTGGCAGAGCGGTTGAATGCGCCTGACTTGAAATCAGGTTTCGGGGCAACTCGGACGGGGGTTCGAATCCCCCCCTCTCCGTACCCAGCATTTCAGTTTAATCAATATTTTTTCCTGGGATAGAGAACGCTCGTCGTCCCAATGGCAAGTGACCTAGTTTGTGAATAAATGAAATTTTCGGGAGATTTTCCCGTGCTGGGGCGCTGGATTTAGGCAGAATATTAGAAACGCTTGCCTGAGAGTAATCCTGTTTCCATGTCTAAACCTGATTTTTTTCCAACCCAAACCAAGCCGATGCTCGTGCGTTTAGTGCAAAGTATTGCCTATTGGGTGGGGCGTTTTAAGTATCAGTTGAAATTGCGGGTGAGCGAGGCAGATCTCGGCAAAATTCGGGATTTAGGGGATGCGCGTTTGATCTTTATGCCCAATCATCCCACCTTTGACGATGGCTTGGTGATGTTTTTGCTCTCGGCTCAGTTAGGAGAAATCTTTCATTACCTGGTGGCCTACGAAAATTTTACGGCGCAACTTGCAGGGTTTTTGCAAAAAATGGGGTGTTATTCCATTCGTCGGGGCCTTGGCGATCGCCGCAGTATTGCCCACACGTTAGATCTGTTGAAACAGGAGCGATCGCGAATGGTAATTTTTCCAGAGGGGGGCTGTTCTTTTCAGAATGATGCGATCATGCCCTTTCGCACCGGGGCGATCCAGTTGCCGATGCAAGCGATGTTGGCGATCGCCAAACAAGAAGATCAATTTCCCCCCTGTTACTTGGTGCCCATTAGCATCAAATACCGCTACCTCAAAGCCCCTGAAATAATCATTCAGCAAAGCCTCAAAAACCTAGAGCAGAAACTAGAGATTACTCCCAGCGACCCCGAACCCTACGGCCGTCTGCGGGGGATCGCCCAGGTGGTACTGCAGCAACTGGAAGCGGAATATAACCTCACTCCGGGGGCCGATGATAATTGGAATGAGCGGATTGAACGGATTCGCAACCAGGCCCTTAGTCTCTGTGAAACGGAGTTGGGCCTCAATTTTCCAGAGGATTTCCCCCTCCGGGAACGGGTTTATAAAATGCAGGCGCTCCTCATCGAAAAAGCCGACGGTGACATGGCCCTCGACCTCGACACCTATGAAACCCTCTACCAAACAACGGTACGCTTGCTAAATTTTGATGCGATCTACGATGGTTATGTAGGAGATCATCCAAGCCCCGAACGATTTATCGATACCCTCACTCGTCTGGAGCGGGAAGTGTTTCGGGTTGAAATTCCCGCGCCAAAAGGACTCCACGAGGGCTGGCTCCGGGTGGGCACCCCGATTAATCTCCAGGATTATGTCGCCCAATATAAAGGCGATCGCCAAGGCACTCTCCAACAACTCACAGAAGCAATGCAATACGAAGTGCAGAATAACCTGCTCGATATGATTTATCATCCTTAGAATATTGGGAATATTGGCAAAAAATAAAAATCCCCCAAACCGACCATCGATCCAAGCTGAAATCACCGTTCCTTGATAACGTTAAAAGAGAGTGATTAAGACGCCTCTCGATCTGTCTAAGCCCAGCCCCAAAGTGTGAGGAGAATCTACTGTGGATGCCGCCAGTCAACAAAAAATTCTCGGCTATTTCATTGAAGAAGCCAAAGAACACCTCGAAACCTTAGAACAGGGCATCCTGGAGCTGTCGGAGGTGGTCGATGATACCGAACGGGTTAATGAACTCTTCCGGGCTGCCCACTCCGTGAAAGGGGGCGCAGCGATGTTGGGCTACACAAGCATCCAAAAAACGGCCCACCGCCTCGAAGATGCGTTCAAAGTCTTTAAGGACAATACGATTACCGTCGATGAGACGCTCAAGTCTCTTTTTCTGAGCGCCTATGATGTACTCCAAGAGCTCCTCGAAAAACTCCAAAGTCCTTTTGGCCTCCAGGAAGAAGAAATTGAAAAAATCATGGCGGAGGCGGATCCCCAGTTCAGCGAGTTACAAAAATATTTGGATCGTCTCGCCGTCAGCGACAACCGTGGCGCTGTAATTACTCCAGAGGTTTCGCCGCCAGTAACACCTGCCCCCACCGGATCACCAGCCGCGCCAGAGCCTTCCTTTGGGCCACAAGTCCGTGGGCTGTTGCAACAAATGTTGGGGCTATTTCGCCAGGATGCCACTCCAGAATCTCGCCAGCAACTCCAAAAGCTCTGTATTGAACTGGCCAAGCTCAATAAAAAGACGAAATCTTGGCAAAAACTCCTGAAGGCAAGTCACAAGGCGATCGCCAATCCGGCCCATCGTTTTTCGACCCTCGCCCCCATTGTGATTAAAAGCATTAAAGAAGCTGCCGACCATTTAGAACGCAACGAACCAGAGCGCATTAGCTTGCCAACGGATTTGAAAAATTTGGCGATCGCCCAACTCCCCTACATCTTGATTCCCACAGAACCCAAGGAGGCCGCCCAAATCCTGAACAGCGCCTTTAGCGAAGCGCAACTGGCCCAATTGGTACAGGCCCTGAAACATCGCGCTTAATCTTCCGAAAGTCTTCCCCAAACCAGCATTTTTTCCTTGAACAAACCAGAATCAGTGACATACTCCCGACGCTCACCTAATGGTACAGCGCGGGCTTCTTAAGTCGCCTTAAGAAATTCCTGCTTCAAAGCCTCCCCACTGGGCGTAGCTCCACAGGATTGAACGGTCTGTCCAACCGCTATTAGTCCACGATTGCGAATCACTTGTCCGCTAGCCACATCTCGATTGGTGATGTAACCACATTCCGGGCATTCATGCCGACGCACAGACAAATCTTTCCTCACCGCTACTCCACAGGATGGGCATTCCTGGCTAGTGCCATAGGCGGCAACTTTTTGGAAATGTACACCACGCTTGAAGCAAACCCATTTAAGCGTATCGAGGAATTGTCCCCACCCAGCATCCAGACAATGCTTCCCCAGCATTCCTTTTGCCAGTCCTTTTAGGTTTAATTCCTCCGCAAATATCATCCCTGCTTGATCACAGAGATAATGGGCTAGTTTACGGTGAAAGTCCTTACGTCGGTTTGTAATTCGTTCGTGAAATCTTGCGACTCGTTGACGAGCTTTTTGCTGGTTCTTTGACCCTTTCTGCTTTCTGGCAACGGCACGGTTCAGCACTTTCAGCCTGTGTTGTGCCTCCACAAAGAATCGGGGTCTCGCAATTAACTCGTTGTCTGATGTCGCAACAAAATCGGTCAATCCCACATCAATCCCGATGGCGTGACCTCCAATGACAGGATATGGGATTTTAACGTCGCTTTGGATAACTAGCTGGATATACCAACCAGAAGCGCGTTTAACGACCCGTGCTTGCTTCGCCTCAAACCCATCAGGGATCGGGCGGTGCATTACGGTCTTAACCCAGCCAAATACCGGCAGCTTGATTCGATTGCTGTCAATGGGATTTTTCCCCAACTGCGGAAAGTTAAAGCTGCGAAAACGCTTCTTAAACCGTGGGAATCCGAACCCACTATTCCACAGGGCGTTAAATGCCTTTTCCAGCCGACCCATTACGTCCTGGAGCACTTGAGAATGAACGTTTTGCAGAAAAGGACTCTCTTTTCGCGCAGCGGTCAAATTTCGCTTTTGACTGTAATAAGTCGGTTTTTCCGCATCCATGGGATAAATAAATTCCCGCTGAATACTACAAGCATTAACTGGGCACTTACGGGACTGAATCCAGTCACGACGTTCTGCCAAGGCGTAGTTATAGACGCGCTTGCACGTGTCCAGCCATTCCTCCATTTTGGAAGATTGATTGACCGTCGGATAGAGCCTGTATTCGTAAGTCAGGTTAAGCATTTTTCGATCATATCAGGATCTTAGGAGGAAATCAGTAACTCCCTAGAGTTGTTCGTCTCTGCTTCGCTCCGACTCACCGCTCCTCATCCCGACGCTGAATTAAAATTACAGCGCGGGGCTTCTCCGCGATCAGCTAAAACGATTGCTCCTTGGGCCGTGATCGTTATTTTTGGCTTTGGGGAGAACCACAATAGAAAAAGGCTCAACCCTGGGGCTGAACCTTCTTGTGTTTCTTAAATTTAAAGGAATTGAAAGAGTGGTTAGAGGGTGGCGGTCAGACGTTCGATTTTTGCACCGAGAGCCTTGAACTTCCCTTCGAGGTCATCGTAGCCGCGATCCATATGGTGCACTTCGCGCATGATGGTTGTCCCCTCAGCCGCTAAACCGACCAAAACCAAGGCTGCTGAAGCCCGGAGATCTGTTGCCATGACCGGCGCCCCAGATAAGAAAGGAACGCCTTTGATAATGGCGTTATTGCCCTTGACCTTGACATCCGCCCCCATGCGCTTAAATTCTGCTACGTGGTGCATCCGATTTTCAAAGACCGTTTCCGTGACCACACTGCTACCTTCACAGAGGGTAAGTAACGCCATGAATTGGGCTTGCATATCCGTGGGAAAACCGGGATAGGGCAATGTTTCAATATCTGTCGCCCGGAGAATCCCTTGGGGTTTAATGCGAAGACGGTTTGGCCCTTCGGCAATTACTTTTGTTCCCGTTGCTTCGAGCTTGGCAATCACCGGTAAAAGGTGGTCTGGGACGACGGGAAATATACTAAATTCTGACTGGGTAATGGCCCCTGCCACGAGAAAAGTCCCTGCTTCAATGCGGTCAGGGATGATTGGATAATCGGTGGTGTGGAGGCGATCGCACCCTTGAATCACAATTTTATTGCTGCCATCCCCTGTAATTTTGGCCCCCATGGAGCGACAAAAATTGGCCAGATCGACGATCTCCGGTTCCTGGGCGGCATTTTCCAGCACTGTTTCCCCTTCTGCGAGGGTTGCTGCCATCATCAGGGTTTCTGTCGCCCCAACACTGGGATAATCCAGATAAATTTTTGTCCCCTGCAGTCGGCGGCGATTACCCCTAATTTTTGCTTGGACAACTCCATGTTCAATGATCACATCTGCCCCCATAGCCTGGAGCCCTCGGACATGAAGATCTACCGGCCTTGCCCCAATAGCACAGCCCCCTGGCATCGGTACCTTTGCTTCCCCTAGACGAGCGAGGAGAGGCCCAATGATAAAAAAGCTGGCCCGCAATTTAGAAACCAGTTCATAGGGGGCTTCGGTGGTGCTGAGGTGACGGGTATCAAAGTCAAGACTACCGGGAGCAGCAGTAATATTAACGCCCAAAGCGGCGATCACCTCCACCATACGCTTGATATCAGCGAGGTTAGGAATATTTGTCAGGCGACATTGATCGCTACAGAGCAGGGTGCCGGCCATGATGGCGAGGGCTGAATTTTTTGCGCCACTGATCTTGACTTCGCCACTGAGGGGGTGTTGTCCTTCAATTTTGAGGATGGTTTCGGTGGTCGTGCTGGGGCTGGTGAGGGGGGGGGCAGAAGTTTTAATGGGTCGATCCTCCACAAATGGAAAGAAGATGGGGAAATTTTGTCAAATTTTCGTCTTGATTCTACCGGAAAGTCTTGGTCTATGTTGATCAAAATTACACTTTTTTGTTCATGGTTTAGAATAGGTTCCTTAGCGATAGATAATCTTTTAGCAATTGACTTGACGCCCCTCGCAGTTCAAGTAATAATTGTTGATTGTGTGATTACATATTCACCTGCGGAACTGGCGGAATTGGTAGACGCGCTAGATTCAGGTTCTAGTGGGAGTTTTATCCCTTGCGAGTTCAAGTCTCGCGTTCCGCATTCACCCTTCAGAAATTGTTAACTTTGCCCTAGGCCCTTCGACGGCAACGGCAAGGTTAATAATGTAAAGATGCTCACAAGTTTACAAAACCCACTGGTTAAGGAGATTCGGAAGCTGCACCAAGGGCGGGAGCGGCAGAAGCGGGGTTATTTACTACTCGAGGGGACAAATTTAATCGAGGCGGCGATCGCCAAGGGATTTACCTTTGAGACGGTACTGTTTACGGAAGCTTGGCAGAGGAAATATCCGACATTGGCCAGTCAACTCAAAGGCGATCGCCAAACCTTGGTTTCTGAAGAGGTGCTGCAAAAGGTAGCAACCACGGTGAATCCCGATGGCATCGTCGCAACCCTCAACCAAGCATTGATTTCCCAAACCCCACCCCAAACCCTCCAACTGGGGGTTGCAGTGGAGCGACTCCAAGATCCGGGTAACCTGGGGACGATTATTCGCACGGCCACGGCCACGGCGGTCGATGGTCTGTTACTGAGCCATGACAGCGTCAACCCCAGTAATCCGAAGGTGTTGCGGGCCTCGGTGGGGGCTTGGTTCCAGACGACGCCTGTGGTCATTCCCACCTTTGCTGAACAACTGCAACGGTATCGCGCCCAGGGGGTGCAGATTGTGGCTACCCTGCCCCAGGCGACCAAAACCTATTGGGATATCGACTGGCGACAACCGAGTTTGATTTTGTTGGGTAACGAAGGGGCTGGTTTATCCCCAGTGATCGCCCGCCTCGCCAACGAAACGGTACAGATTCCCATGGGGCCAGGGGTGGAATCGCTCAATGTGGCGATCGCCTGTGCGCTGATGCTCTATGAAGCCCGTCGCCAACGGGATCACCAAACTCTTTGCTAAATTAATTTCCCGACAGTTGCGCCTTGAGCGTCTCCAGCACTGTTTGGGCGTGGCCTTTGACCAAATTGCCGCCACTTGACCCTGGGGATCAATCAAAAACGTGCTCCGAACGATTCCCATATATTCTTTACCCATGAATTTTTTCAGTTGCCAGACCCCGTAGGCCTCGGCAGTTTGATGGTCAGGATCACTCAACAGTTCGATGGTTAATTCTTTCTTTTCAATGAAACGGCCATGGGATTTTTCCGAATCGGGACTAACCCCTACGATCACGGCATCTAAAGCTGTAAATTCGGAAGCAAGGGCCGTAAAATCTAGCGCTTCGGTGGTGCAACCGGGGGTATTGTCCTTGGGGTAGAAATAAAAAATGAGCCATTTGCCGCCGTAGTCCGCTAGGGTACGGGGTTCGCCTTGGGCATTGGTGAGGGTAAAATTAGGGGCCGCTTGGCCGAGGGAAAGGGGCGTCATGGAATTAAGAGTCGGATGATCTAAGAATTGACAACTGTATTATTCCTTAAGGCCAGAGCAGATCTCTACAGTGGGCCTTGGGATCAGCCCCGCTTCAAGCCTCTGGAGAAGTTTAGCGATTTTCGTACCAGTAGCCGATTAGTTTATACACGAGCTTGGCGGCGGTATACTCAGACACTACAGAGTCATCTAGAGGTGCCAGTTCCATAATGTCGCAGCCGATCACCTGTTTTTCCCGGAACAGGCGACGCAGGAAACGTAGGGTGCTGTACCAATCCATGCCACCGGGTTCGGGAGTGCCGACACCAGCGATGAGGGTCGGATCAATGCCGTCTAGGTCAATGGTGAGGAAGACTTTTTCGGTTTTAATATTGGCGATCGCCCTGTCAATCCAGTTGGGGTCATTTTGCATATCCCAAGCCCAAATGACAGGAATTTCTTTCGCGGCTAATAGATCCGCTTCTTCCCGACAGAGACTCCGGATCGCCACAGGCAAACTCGGCAACCCCAAATCCATCACCCGTCGCATAATGCAAGCATGGTTGTGTTCGGAGCCTTCGTAGCTCTGGCGCAGATCTGCATGGGCGTCAATTTGCACCACTGTAAAGGGTTCTTGGTAAAACTCCAGATGCCCTTTGACAACGCCTGTGGTGATGGCGTGTTCTCCCCCCAGGGCAATGACAAATTTGCCATCTTGCAGCAGATTTTGGGTAGTCTCGCTGGTGACTGCTAACATTTCCTCGGCGGACAGTTCGGGATTCTGGCGTGTATCGGCGATCGCCCCATGGGTAAAAATCCCCACATCAAAACAAGTTTCCCGGCGCAACTCATCGTCATAACATTCCAACTGGTGGGACGCTTCTAACAAGGCATCCGGCCCCCATTCACACCCTTTGCGATAGGTGGTTGTGGCTTCATAGGGAATGGGCAAAATAACCACCGGAGATTCGGTGTAATTCCGTTCCACTTCAGAACCAATGAAATCTTGTAAGGCAAATTGAGACATGGACATTCCCTAACTGCGATAACCGAAAAATAGACCTAAAACTATACGTCAAAATTGTCTCAAGGGATCTGTTGCGGCGGAAAATGGGGTAAAGCCACCAAATTTAACCAAAAAGCAATGATTTGCTGCACCACGCTAAAGAAATCATCCACGTTATCAGGCTTCGTGATGAAGCAATTTGCCTGGGCCTGGTAGCAACGCAAGATATCTTGTTCGGCCTGGGAGGTGCTGAAAATAATCACGGGGATCGCCTGGAGATAAGGATCATGTTTGATGCGATGGAGGAGTTCGACGCCGGATATTTTGGGCAAATTTAAGTCTGAAATAATCAACGATGGATAAATCCAATTCCAGGGGCTCTCAGATGTCGACGGGACAGGGGATTGTCCTTGGTTGAGAAACTGCCAGGCTTGTTCCCCATCTGGGGCTGTCTGGAGGTCTAATTCTGGGAAATATTCTTCGATGACTTCTGCCATCAACTCTAGATAGCCAGGTTGATCATCCACCATCAAAATGGAGCGTTGGATGGCCGTCAAAGAACAAGCATGGTAGATGGGGGCGTTTGGCGTTTGGGTCAAGGGCGTTTGGGTTAGAAGCCAAAGGGTCTAGGCTACGATGACTCTAAATTTTTCAAAATATACTATTGACCTCGATCTTATCGAACCTATCTAGGGGTGTGACCCCATGGGTACCTTAAGTTTTTCTGTTATAGTTAATTCGAATAAGTTCTAGAGGATTAAGGGTCATCGCAATAATCTCTAATAAGCTGGTCAAGACTGGTTCCCTCCGGCAAATATTCCCTTCTCTTCTTGAGAGCAGCAAAATCATGTTCTATTTTGTTGAAATCTGGGGAGTACTTTGGCAGAAACTTGACGATGTGACCCTTCTGGTCGGCGAGTTCCCTTATCCTGCTTTTGCGGTGAATTGGAGCATTATCCATGACTAATATTGAGTTCTCCTTCAGCTGCGGCATCAACCAATGGGATAACCATGTCTCAAAACAGATGGCATTCACGCTTCCTGTGACCAACATCGGGGCAATCATCTTGCCCTCTTGTCGAGCGGCCAACAGATTCTCTCGCTTTTCGCGTTTTCCTGTCCTCTCTCCAAATAATTTCTGACCTCTGGGTGCCCATCCATGTCTTCGATGCACGCGGTTATCGAAACCTGATTCATCGATAAAGGCTAATTTCTCTGCTCCTACCCTTTGGAGTAACTCTCGTAGTTCTCTGAGATATTGTTGCCGTTCTCGATGGTTACGCTCTCGATATTTTTGCTGTTTTTTTTCTCGTTATCTTCATCTGTTTGAGGGCATAATGCATTGAACTTGTGGTCACCCCAAAGTGCTTGGCTCTATCGAGCAGTCTTGCTTCTGGATACTGCCTGACATGCTCGGCGACTGCTTGCCAGTCGAGCTTACGACGACGACGATTCACTACTGTTGGTTTCAGGTCGGGACGCTTGAGCCAACTATAGACTGTCGCTTCTGAAACTTCATAGCGTCTTGCAGCCTCTGCTTTGCTGCCGCCAGAGCGGACAAAGTTCACCACTCTTGTTCTGAGGTCTAAGCTATACATCTTTTTCCTCCATTCTTTATTCGAATTTACTATATTTTGTCGTGCTCAAGGCGATCGCCCTAGACTGACTGCTGATCAATCACTCAATGGTGATAAATCGGTAGGGTAAAGTAAAATGTCGCCCCGGCCTGGGGTTCAGAAGTGACCCAAATATCGCCCCCGTGGATTTTGACAATGCGGTGACAGATGGCGAGGCCAATGCCAGTACCGGGATATTCTTCCTGGGTGTGGAGCCGCTGGAAAATTTGGAAAATGCGCTTTTGATGTTTGGGATCGATGCCAATACCGTTATCTTTGACCCCAAACTGCCAGTGGTGTTCGTCTTGGGTAACGTTGATCGTGATTTCGGGTGGGCGATCGCCCCGGTATTTAATTGCATTACTGAGAAGATTTTGCCAGAGGCTCTGGAGTTGACTCCCATCCCCAAGGACTTCTGGGAGAGTTTTGGGGCAGTGGAGTTGGGTGTGGGTCCGCTTAAGTTTGAGTTTGAGGTTGGCGATCGCCCGTTGGAGACAATCTCCCATGGATACCAGTTCCAGTTTACTTTGACGGGTATTCAGGCGGGAATAACGCAGCAAATCTTGAATTTGCGTTTGCATCGTGCGGGTGCCGGCGGTGATGTGCTGGAGATACCGTTGGGAGCGCTCATCCAGGCGATCGCCATTGCGACGGGCCAGCAGTTGGGCGTAATTGGCCACCAATTGCAGCGGTTCCTGGAGGTCGTGGGAAGCCACGTAGGCAAACTGTTCAAGTTCTTGGTTAGAACGGGCCAGTTCGTTGGTGTAATGGCGTTGGCGCTGTAGCAGTTCCGCCTGGTTTAGGGCAATGCAGATTTGATTAATGAGCTGGCGCAGGAGATGTAATTCATCGGCATTCCAAATTTGGGGGAAATGGCACTGCTGGACACAAATCAAGCCCTTCAGGTGCGGCTCTCCTTCTGGATCGTCCATGGCGCTCACGAGGACGGGCAGAACAGCATAGGCGACAACGCCATATTCCCGGAGCATGGCATCGTGGGCCGGGGGAAATTTCGCGGCTTCTACGTCGATGCAGGTCTGGAGTTCCCCCTGACGAAACAGATCAAAATCGCCCCGGTTAAAGGCTGCAACGGGGAACCGATGGTAGAGCATCGAGCGGACGTTGGGGTGAGTCGCCTCCGCCGTCACTTTGCCTTCGGTTTCATTTAACATCTCCCAAAAAATCACCCGGTCGGCTTGGAGGGTTTTGCGGAGTTCCTGCACCGTGGTGGTCAGCATTTTTTCCATATCCCAGGAGCGCAAAATTTTAACCGTCAAGGAAGCCAACATATGTTGATGGCGGCTGTAGCGCATTTTGGTCAGTTCTAGCTGGCGTTCTTCGGTGACATCCCGGGCACTGCCCTGGATCTGTTGGATGGTGCCCTGGCGATCGCGGATCGGAATCAGACAGGTACGCCAAATTTGGGTACAGTCGGGGAGTTCGATCACTTCTTCAAACAGCAGGGTTTCGCCAATTTCGAGACAACCCTGGAAAGAATCACACAGTTGTTGGGCCAGCTTTTCGGGAAAGACGGTTTGGGGGGATTTACCAATGACTTGCCGGGGATAAACCCCCATTTTTTCGCAGTAGGTGGGGTTGACCATTTCAAAGGTAAATTTAGTCACCGCCTCGGTTAGGTCAACGGGGGCAGCGGTGGTAATGGCGATCGCCCGGTGAACACGCACCAAAAAAATGGCCTCCGCAGAATGGGTCACAATCCCGGCGTAGAGCGCTTCAGAGGCTTCTAGTTCCCGCTGGGTAACGGTGCGGATCAAGTTGTGGTGGAGCAGTTCCGCCGCCATCTTCAGGGTTTGAATTTCGAGGGCCGACCAGGGATGAGCGCGGGGAGCTTCGCTGGTGAAAATTAAATGCCCCCAGTGGTGGCCTTGGTGGTCAAAAATCGGTAGCCCCAAAAATGCCTTGACCTCCAGAAATTCCAACAGGGGAACTAATTTCGGGTCTTGGTTTTGGTGGGCGATCGCCATGACATCACCAAGCTCTAGGAGCAACTGCCACCAATGGAGGGGAAACGCCGCGACCTTTTTTTGACAAGGGGGAGACCCATCATAGGACCATTGTTCGACAATTTTGGGGGGCGAATTGATTTGGCCGGCCCGATCCCAATGCCATTGAAAAATCGTGATCCGCTCCATCTGGAGATGGCGTCCCAAAATTCCCAAGGCCTGATCGAGGGTGGCTTCGGGACGGAAAAGGGCTTGGGAAAATTTGACTAGAATGGTGGTGAGCTGGAGATGGGTTTCTAGGGGACGGGGGGCTGGCTGGTGTACTAAGTCGGAGGATTTTTCCTGAAGTACAGCCCGAAAACCAAGTTCGAGGGTCAAAGGAGAGAGTTCCCCCGGGGGAATTACGGTTAAACCCGGCTGATCGGGAAGGGGTGCTGTGGTAATGACCACTACAGGGAGTGGCAGGGCTAAAATTTGATCGAGCCACGTTGCGGTTGGTGCCTCAGGGCAAAAGAGAATGATCAAGTCGGCGGGCTCTAGGGGTGTCACAAAGGGCTGCGATCGCCAACGGAGATCCCACCGAGAAATTTTTTCTAGGCAATTCTCCAGGGGCGATCGCCCTAAATCTTCCCCTACAATCAAAATATGTAGTAATGACTTTGTCAGGGTTGATGCTTGTGCCAGCGGAAGATACGTCATTGGCCTGGTTGAGATGGATCAGTGCTCATTCCCATTGTCGCGCCTAATCTAAAAATTGCCCGCTGCCCCATTCTGCGCTCTTTTTCACCATGTCCCCAGAAAGTGTGACCATTATTCCGCCCGGTCAGCCCGGCGATCGCCATCTTTTGATTTGCCAGCACCAGAGTTGTCGTGAGCGGGGGAGTGCTTTTGTTCTGCAAGCTTTTCAACAAACGTCCCTACCACCACAGGTTTTTGCGATCCCAAGTCCTTGCCAAGGCCAATGTCATTTGGGCGTCACTGTGCGCTTGGTGCCCACAGAGGTGTGGTACTGCCAAGTCACCCCTGCCGACGTGCCCCATATTTGCGCGGCGCTCCACCGGGATGATCCCCTAGGAGATCCAGGTATTGCTAATCCTGTGCGAGCAAAGCTCAACCCCAGAATCCATCCCCCAGGATCATTGACTTAAGAGGTAACGGGTTCCTGGGCATTTTTTTGACGGTGTTGCACCTCTAAATAAACCAGCAATGCATTAATGTCCGCTGGGTTTACCCCACCAATGCGCGTGGCCTGGCCAATGGTGAGGGGACGCACCTTATTTAATTTTTCCCGGGCTTCCATCGAAAGGGTCTCCACCGTCAAGTAATCTAAACTTTCCGGCAATTTCCGATTAGCATGGCGGCTGATTTGGTCAATTTGATTTTGTTGCCGCTTGATATAACCAGAATATTTAATATCAATTTCTGCCCCGGCCTGCTCCGCCTGGGTGAGTGCTTCATTCCCCAAGCCATAACTGGCGAGATCAGCGTAGTGGAACTTGGGTCGCCGCAATAAATCTGCTAAAGTCACAGAACTTTTGATTTTTTGGCCTGTATCCGCCGCAATTTGCTGACCCAAGGGATCTAATTCTTTAACCCGTTCTGTGTGGAGTCGTTCCTTTTCGGCCGCAATGTTTTCTTGCTTAGTTTGGTACAAGGCCCAACGGCGATCGCCAATCAAGCCAATCTCCCGACCCAGGGGCGTTAACCGCTGATCGGCATTATCGGAACGGAGAATTAAGCGATATTCCGAACGGGAGGTCAGCATCCGGTAGGGTTCCCGCAAATCCTTCGTGCACAGATCATCAATTAAAGTGCCGAGATAACTCTGTTCCCGGGGGAAAACGACCATGTCCTGACCCTGGGCAAATTTTGCCGCGTTGATACCCGCCACGATCCCCTGGGCCGCTGCTTCTTCGTAGCCCGTGGTGCCATTAATTTGTCCCGCCGAGAATAAACCTTCCACCCGTTTGGTCATCAGGGTGGGGTAACACTGGGTTGCGGGTAAGTAGTCATATTCCACCGCATAGGCTGGGCGGAGCATCACACAATCTTCCATCCCCGGCAGACTCTGGAGCATCTGCAACTGGAGACTTTCGGGCAGTCCCGTCGAAAAACCTTGGATATAAAGTTCTGGAATGGTGCGCCCTTCCGGTTCGATGAAAATTTGGTGGGAATCTTTATCGGCAAACCGGACAATCTTGTCTTCAATGCTCGGACAATAACGGGGACCTTTGGAATCAATGAAGCCACCATAGATAGGGGACAGGTGCAGATTATCCTTGATCAGTTGATGGGTTTTTTGGGTTGTCCGAGTGAGGTAACAGGGCATTTGCTCACGCTCTACCCAGGCTTCTGGATCAAAGCTAAACCACCGCACTTCTTCGTCCGCCGGCTGAATTTCCATTTTGCTGTAATCGACCGAACGGCGATCCACCCGGGCAGGGGTCCCTGTTTTTAAGCGCCCTGTCTCAAACCCCAACTCGTTTAAGGTTTCTGTCATGCCCACTGCTGCAAATTCTCCGGCCCGGCCCGCAGGCATCGATTTGTTCCCAATCCAAATCATTCCGCCGAGGAAGGTCCCCGTTGTCAGGACAACGGCCTTGGCCCCAAAACAAGTGCCAAAATAGGTTTGAATCCCACAAATTTCATCGTTGTTGCCCAACACAAGATCCGTCGCCATTCCCTCGCGAATCACAAGGTTGTCTTGGTTTTCGACGATATTTTTCATTACCGCAGCATATTCGCGCTTATCGGTTTGGGCACGCAAAGCCCAGACGGCTGGCCCCCGGGAGGCATTGAGCACCCGCTTTTGGAGATAGGTACGGTCTGCCATCTTACCGATTTCTCCCCCCAGGGCGTCCACTTCATGGGTTAACTGGGATTTTGCGGGGCCACCGACAGCCGGGTTGCAGGGTTGCCAGGCGATTTTGTCGAGGTTGAGGGTCAACATCAGCGTGCGGCAACCTAAACGAGCTGAGGCCAGGGCTGCTTCACAACCAGAATGGCCAGCGCCAATGACAATGACATCAAACTCATCTTGAAAATCAACGGGGGTTCGCAGCATGGCTAGTGTGATTGAGGAAATCTTCGGTAGAACTTAAGAATGGATCGTCTATTCTATCAAGCCCGGGAAGATGAGGAGAACAATGTCAGTATTAAAAAAAATCCTCCTTTTTGGAGAAACCAATAAGGAGTTAACGAATACTTAATTAAGTCGGCAAGTTTAGAGGCTGTTTATAAAGTTAGTCAATGTCTTGAACCGCCCCCTAAATCTCCTCACTAAAGCTCCGGCAAAATGGGGGACGTTGATCCCGTTAATCATCTTAAAATCTCCCCCAAACCGGGGGCAGGGGGCTTGATAAATAAGCTTTTAGACAGAAGAAAAATATCTTGCGGCGTCATCAAGCTCATTGAGTAGTCGGTTGAAGTCACTCTCAGAGACCGGTTGAAGCACTGTATTTTGTAATTTGTCTCGCACGGCTTCTCGAACACCATTATCAAAAAGCTCAGAATCCCAGTTAATGACTTTATTCAAAAACTGCCTGATGCCTGGAATATTACTTAGGCGACGACCCGCAATTTGATTTGTGGCATCAAAAAGACTTTGGTTGTTCGGTAAATTCAAGCGTGCCTCGAGACTGGTAACGGATGTTCTTAAGCGAGCAGATAGCGAGGGTAAGGTTGCAGCGAAGCTATCTACACTGGACCAAAATTGATCTGAATGGATAGTCATCCACTTAGGGTCTTGTTGTTCTTTGGCTGCTTGCCACCATTCCAAGTGATCCCATATTGATCTTACGGAACGAATTAGATTATCTGAAGTTGTTAGTAGGGCTTGATCTGCTGGGTCTTGAATTTTCTCTAAAACTCCTTCAACCAAGAAAGAATCTGTCAAGTTTGCATCAATCATGTAAGGGTAGCGTGGCGGATCTGCCGCAATCATTCTCATCAAGTGGGCTAACCAAAGAAACCCGACTCCTGAAATAACGAAAGCTGCGCCATCGAGTACTAACAATACTGCTGCTGGGGGAACCTCAACTGCGGCTACCGCTAATCCAAATGCGGCTGCACCTAGTGCTATGGCAGCGGATCCCCAAGAGTCGTATGTATCTGCTAGTGCTCCAGCTTTTCGCTTATTAAGCTCTCGTTCAATTTCTTCGGGGCTTCTACCTGGGTAGACAACAATTTCTTCATCGACTGCCTGGGCGAGCAAAGACTTTTGGAACGGCGATAAAACGCTGACTGCCATTGCCCCCATAACTGCGTTACGGATAAAGATCCGTCTTCGAATTGGTATGTCGAATTTGAGGTCTTGCAGGGCTTTATTGATTTCGGGCATTGTTTACTCTCACATGTTGTTTGAATTTATAAACGAGTGTGATTTGACTAACAATACTCGATGTTAAAACATTTATTTTGAAAGCTCTCAATAATGATTGTGTCAAATCACGTACTGAATACATCCATCTTACACAAGAGACATTGTTTACAAAAATAAGTTCCTTCATTAAAAAAAGGAGGGTTTTTGGACTGTGTATTGGTATGGTTTTGTTACATTTCGTAGCCGAATTTGTTGGGATCAACGGCGGTTAAATCGATATCTGCAAGGCCATATTCTGCCCAACGGCGATCGCACCTTTCGGCAATCTTTGGATCGGACTCGAGGACTTCACCCCACTCGTGGTCAGTTTCGGGGGGAATTTTTGTTGTCGCATCAATGCCCATGCGGCCGCCCATCCCAATTTTTTCGCTGGCAAAATCGAGGGTATCGAAGGGGGTATCCGGCAGGATAAAGACATCCCGCACGGGATCAACTTTAGAACTAATGGCCCAAACCACCTGGCGCGGGTCGCGGATATTCACATCCTTATCCACCACGATCACAAATTTTGTATAGGTAAATTGGGGCAGGGCACTCCAAAAGGCAAGGGCCGCCCGACGGGCTTGGCCGGGGTAGGCTTTATCGATGGAGATAATCGCGGCCTTGTAACTAAGGGCTTCCATGGGCAGGAAAAAATCCACAATCTCGGAAACCTGTTGCCGCAGGATCGGCGTATAAATCCGGTTCAAGGCGATCGCCATCATCGCTTCTTCTTTCGGAGGGCGACCGCTAAAGGTGGCGAGATAAATTGGCTCTTTGCGGTGGGTCATACAGTGGAACCGCACCAAGGGTGAATCCTCAACGCCGCCGTAATAACCCATGTGATCGCCAAACGGCCCATCAGGGAGCATTTCCCCAGGGGTAATCGTGCCTTCGAGGATAAATTCGGCATCGGCTGGCACTTCAAGATCGACAGTTTTACATTTGGTCAATGCCACCCCAGAACCACCATATAGCCCCGCAAACAGCCATTCTGATAAATCTACCGGGATCGGCGTCGCTGCCGCCATAATCAAAATCGGGTCAATCCCAATGGCGATCGCCACTTCCAGTTTTTTGCCATTTTCTGCTGCTTTCCGTAGATGACGCGCGCCCCCCCGCACCGAGAGCCAATGCACCGTCATCGTATTTTTCGATTGCAATTGCAGGCGATAAACTCCTACATTGGGCACCCCCGTTTCACAATCCTTCGTAATCACCAAACCGAGGGTAATATTTTTCCCCGCATCCTTCGGGTAGGGGCGCAACATCGGGATCAAACCCAGATCCAATTCTTCCTGCTCAACGACTACTTGCTGACAGGGAGGAAAAAAGCTACCACCAGGTTTTGCCTTCAGCACATCAAACAGCACCTTACCAAAATCAATGGCCTGGGAAATCTTTTTCGGGGGCTTCGGCTGCTGAAGCATCGCCAATTTTCGGCCTAAATCTTCTAATTCTTCGGGCTTTTCCATTTTCATCGCCCAGCAAATCCGCTCCACTGTCCCCAGCAGATTGACAACCACCGGAACGGAAGTCCCCCGCACATTCTCAAATAGCAACGCCGGGCCACCCAACTGGAGCATCCGGTTTGCAATCTCGGCAATCTCTAGATCCGAATCCACTAGGGCCTTAATGCGGCGCAGTTGCCCCCGTTCTTCTACCAGTTTGATAAATGCGCGTAAATCCCGTGCCATGTCTGCCGTCTGAAAATGAGTACGTAATATAGCTTAACGGCTTTAGCAAAACTCTGGGCTATACTTTTATTTGAGTCTTAATAATTTACTTCTTTAAGTAATATCTTATGTCACCCAGTCATAAAGGTAAAAAACCAGAAAATGTTTTTACTCCTAGAGCACCAGATATTAATGATAAAATGTATGTCCAAAGACCAGAACTAGAACAAGCATTAAAGAGAGGATTAAGGACAAATCTGCATTTGTTGATTCATGGAGAAAGTGGAAGTGGAAAAACATGGCTCTATAAAAAAGTTTTAAAAGAAAATAAATTTGAAATTTTTATTGCAAATTTGGCAACCGCTTCTCGCTTAGGAAGTATTACTGCTGAATTTTCAGATTTAATTAACAGCTATGAAGAACCACAAAAGACAGGATACTCCGAGATAAAAAAAGGAGATGTTAGTGCAGGTGTTGCATCTGCTTCCGTTCAACATCAAAGCAATTATAAGATTGGTGAAATGGAACCATTTGAAGCATTGCTAAAGCATATATCTCAAAAAAGTTCTGGAAAGCCATCAGTTCTTGTACTAGATAATTTGGAAACAATTCACTCAGATCCCAAACTATTAAAAGAGTTAGCTGACATAATTACATTGATCGATGATTCAAGATACGCAAAATATGAAGTCAAGATCTTGATTGTAGGAGTTCCTGGAGATCTTCGTTCGTACTACAATAACACTCCTCATCTTACAACGATCGCGAATCGAATTAGGGAAATCCCTGAAGTTTCTAGAATGACATCTGAACAATGTAAAAATCTGGTAAAAACAGGTTTTATAAATGAGTTAGGCTATGAAATTGAGGACTTCGATGAAATTGTCAATCATATTTCTTGGACGACAGATAAGTTGCCACAAAGATTGCATGAGTATTGTTTAGAGCTTGCATTTTTAGGTCAAGAAAATGGCGGAAAAATAACTAAAAATTTACTAGATGATGTTGATAGATATTGGTTGCAGACTTCACTATCTGCTAGTTATGCCATCGTAGAGTCCATGATGAATGAGCGTGAAACAAAAGTACAGCGACGTAATCAAACACTATATTCACTAGGTTTAGTCGAGACAGAAGAGTTTAGGGTTACTGATATAGAAGAAATTCTCCGTAAAGAATTCCCCGAATCCACTGTTGATCTAACATTAAATATTTCCAAAGCTCTTAGCTATTTAGCTAGCCAAAATAATCCAATTATCAAACGTTCTCCTAAAGGAGATGCTTACTGTTTTTCAGACCCAAAATATAGAATGTGTTTAAGAGCGATGCTAAGAAAAAGAGACAATGTAGATAAAGTCGAAAAAATCTCTATCTCCGATATCAGTTAAAACATTATTAAATTAATTTCAAATCTCTACAGTTTTTATTTGTGCGTTACGCTGCGCTAACACACGCTACAGAGGAAAGTCTTGTTTAGACGATATGTATTTTCAACAGGGGTTGGATGATGGGCGATCTACGTTCTGTCTATGCGATCGCCTCTAACTCCCTCACTCTCATCAGAGCATTTTTAACCAACCAAAAACCTGATTCACTGTAAGTTTTAAATCTAAATCAGAGAGAACAGGAATAACTTGATCGCCAAGATATAATGCGGGTTGCTGTTGCGATCGCAAAAATAAAACACTCAAATCATCAGGATCGATAAACCAACCTAAATGGCTACCATGTTCTAGACAATACAGAATATTACCAAGCACTTTATTCGCTCTTTGATCCGGTGAAAGAATTTCGATCGTCCAATCTGGCGCTAGGTTGAAATTATCGCGAAGGCTGCCAGTTGCGGTAAAGGGAATTCGATCCCACCGAAAAACTGCAATATCAGGCACAATGGAGCGTGTACCAAAGCTACATCTTAATTCAGGGAAAGCATAGGCAACTTTTTGGTCTTCTGCGACCTGATTAATCACAGCACAAAGTTTTCCTTGTAAACCACTATGCCTTCCCTTTGGCATCGGCTTCTGAATTACTTCTCCATCAATATATTCACTGGCAGGTGTTGTTTCTGGTTGCTGTAAAAAAGCTTGGAGGGTGAGTCCTTGAGCAAGAGTGTCTACCATAGCAAGCACCTTGATTCGTTGATGATATTTCCTCAATCCTACTCAATTCTGCTGATGTTGCTTTTGATTTCAAGCAGATGAATTGGCTAAGACCACAGAGCACGCCAAACAAATTGCGGTAGCGCTAACATCCGTCGCCAGCGCCAAGGTTCCTGATAGAGACGATAAAGCCACTCTAAATGGAGTTTTTGCCAGAGTTTTGGGGCGCGCTGTTTCACGCCAGCCCACACATCAAAACTTCCCCCCAAGCCAATCCAAGTGCTGTGGGGACAAATGTGGCGATGTTCTTCGATCCAAAATTCCTGTTTCGGGACGCCGAGGCAAGTGAAGATGAGTTGGGGTTGCAACTGCTGCAACTGATGCTCCCAGTCCGCCGCCATTTCTGGAGTTAAATAGCCGTGCTGGGTCGTGATGTCTAAATCAGGATAGCGCTTGAGCCAATTTTCTTTTGCTTGGTCAGCAATCCCAGGAGAACCACCAAAAAAGACGACGCGCCAATTGTGGGCCGCCGCCTGGGTCAGGAGTTGTTCTGCTAGTTCGATGCCGGGAACCCGGTGCTGTTTTTTGCCCTTGAGCTTGAGGTAGAGGACGATCCCCGCTCCATCAGGAATGATCAAATCTGCCTGCTTAATCACCCGGGCGATCGCCTTACTTTTTTCGGTCATCATCGCAATTTCGGCATTGAGGGTGACCACATGGGTTCCCTGACGGTGCTGGATCCGCTCAGTGAGCCATTGGCAATAGTTGGGGTGAAGATGTACCAACACCTGGAACACGGGGACACTCGGCAGAAAAGATTCAGCAGTCAACATAGACCAACATCAACACCTTAGTGGAATGGACAAAAAATTAGGCGTTATATATAGCATCCACTCTAGCAGGCTATTGATTGCGCTTGTCCAAAGTTCTGAGGAAGATTTGGCGATCGCCACCGATAAAACACTTTGCCTGGGCAGTTAGACGCTAAAATTCTAACTCAACCTTTGTTTTGTCCCCTGTCCGGCGCTGATGGTACACATCAAGCAAATCGAGCTTTCCCACTTCAAATCCTTCGGTGGTACCGTCGCTGTGCCCCTACGTCCTGGTTTTACGGTGGTTTCTGGGCCAAATGGTTCTGGAAAATCCAATATCCTCGACGGCATTTTGTTTTGCTTGGGCCTCGCCAGTTCTAAGGGAATGCGGGCGGAACGGTTGCCGGACTTGATCAATCACAAACACAGCCAAGGGAAAGGTTCTGCGGAAACGGTGGTGTCAGTTACCTTTGATCTCAGTGACCTGGCCCAGCAATATCAAACAGAAGCCACAGAAGCTTCGGAATTAAAGGACTTTTTAGCGCAATTCCAGAGCCATGATTGGACGGTGACGCGCAAACTCCGGGTTACCAAAAGCGGCAGTTATGCATCGACCTATTACATTAATGACCAGCCCTGTACCGCTACAGAACTCCACGAACAACTGAATCGCCTGCGCATTTACCCCGAAGGCTATAACGTCGTGCTCCAGGGGGATGTGACGCGGATTATTACGATGAATGGGCGGGAACGGCGCGAAATTATCGATGAACTGGCAGGGGTCGCCGAATTTGACCGCAAAATTACCCAGACTAGGGAAACTCTCAATGCGGTGAAGGAACGGGAAGAAAAATGCCACATTATTCGCCAGGAGCTAGAACGGAATTTAGAAAAGCTGGCCGACGATCGCCTCAAGGCTGAACAATACCAACGGCTCAAAATTGACCTGGCTCGCCAGCAGCAGGAAGAAATTCTCTTGACTTGGCGATCGCTCCAACTGCAAGAAGAGAAACTCCAACGGGATCTCGCCAGCAGTGCCCAGGAACGCACCCAACTAACCCAAAGCCTCAACGCCTTAGATGGAGAAATTTTCCAGACGGGCCAAACCCTAGAAAGCTTGAACGCCAAGGTGAAAGCCCTCGGGGAAGATGAACAGCTTTCGGTCGCTTCCAAACTGGCTACCCAAAAAGCAAAACGGCACCAATGGAGCCAGCGGCAAACGGAACTGGAGGAAGACCAACGGCGATCGCTCCAACTCCACCGCCAACTTTTAGAAACGGTCCAGGTCAACCAGCAACAACTCCTACGCCTCGAAGAAGAAAAACTCACCCTCCAAGAAGAAACCCTCCCCCAACACCAGGCCGCCCAAGCTGCCGCTGAAAAAATCCTCCAAGACAGTCGCCAACGGGCCGATGAGTTAGCCAGTTCTTCGGAAGCTTGGGTACAGGAACAGGCGGCGATCGCCAAGGATATTCAAGGCATCCAAGACCAGCTCAATCCCCAACGCACCGAGCAAGCCCTCCTCCAGGAACGCATTAGTCAGCTTCAGCAAAATATCACTAGCCAAACCGAGCAAATCGCCCAATTTAGCGCCGATATCACCCAACAGGACACAGAATTAGCCACGGCCCAAACGGAGATCATCCGTCAGCAGGAAACCATTCAAACCCTCGCCCAACAGTTTGCCCAACTGGAAGAAAGCCGCAAGCTCGACCAGGAAACTGGCGATCGCCTCCAGCGGGAACAGCGGGACAAACAACGGCAACTGGATCAACTCGAAGCCCTCTCCCAGGCCCAACAGGAAGCCCAGGGCACCTACGCCACAAAGGTGATTTTGAATGCCAATTTACTCGGTGTCCATGGGTTAGTCGCCCAACTGGGTCAAGTGGAAAAAGCTTACCAACGGGCCTTGGAAATTGCCGCTGGGGGTCGCCTCGGTTACCTTGTTGTCGAAGATGATGAAACGGCGGCGATGGGGATCAAACTCCTAAAAAATCAGCGGGCGGGCCGTGCTACTTTTTTGCCTCTGAATAAAATCCGCGCCCCGAAATTGCACACCAACACCATTCCCCGCTACGCCCAGGGCTTTGTTGATTTTGCCGTTAACCTGATTCAATGCGATCGCCGTTATCTAAATATTTTTCGCTACGTCTTTGGCAGTACCGCCGTCTTTGAAAGCCTTGATCTCGCCCGGAATTTTATGGGGCAAACCCGCATTGTCACCCTCGATGGCGAACTCCTAGAGACCACGGGAGCGATGACCGGGGGGAGTCTCTCCCAAAAATCAACCCTCCATTTCGGCAGCATGGCCACGGGGGATTCGGCGGAAATTGTTGCCCTGCGCGAACGCCTCGAAGAAATTGAGCACCTGTTGCGCTACACCGAAAATGCCCTCCTCGACAAAGGCGATCGCCTCCAGGATCTCAGCCAGCAACTAACCCAAGCCCGCCAACGGGAACGGGAAGCCCAACTGCACCAGGCGCAACTCACGAAATCCCTGGCAAAATTGCGCCCCCAACTTGAACAAAGCCAGCAACAGCAGCAGCAATCTCAAAACGAATTGGCGATCGCCCAGACCAGCCGAGAAAGCCTCGCCCTAGAGATTCCCAAGCTCGAACAACAACTGACGACCCAACAACAACATCTCGCCCAACTCGAAGCCCAGCAAACCCACCGGGAATGGCAAGGGATTCAACGGGAAATCAAAACCCAGGAAAGTCATCTCCAAACGGCGCTCCAGACCCTCAACAGCACCCAGCAAACGATCCAAGACCGCGACGCCCAGCTGATTCGTCTCAGTGAAAAATTAACCAACGACGAACAACGGCTCCAGGAAACCCAAACCCACCTCGAAGATCTCCAGGGCCAGATCGCCGTCATCCAAACCCAACTCGATCAAATCGATACGGAAATTCAAACCACCGAAACATTGTTGACGGAACTCTCGGCCCAGATGGGCGACGTCAAAAAACAGCGGGATCAGACGGAGATCCAGCTCAAAAATCTTCAAAAACAACACCAAGATGTGCAATGGCGTCTGGAGAAATTGCAAACCCAACAACAGGAACGGGCGCAACAACTCGAAAAACTGCACCAGCAACTCCAAGCCCAGGAAGCTGAACTGCCGGCGGATCTTGATCCGACTCATCTGGTGCTGGAGGTAATCCCCGAAAAACTCGACCAAGCTCTCCAGGAGATCACAGAACAGATCGAAAAACTACAGCGGGCCAGCCGTCGCACCCAAAAGAAAATTGAAGACCTAGAGCCGGTCAATATGCTCGCCCTCAAGGAATATGAACAAACCCAAATCCGCCTTAGGGAGCTATCCGAGAAACTAACTACCCTCGAACAGGAACGCCTCGAAGTCCTGGCCCGCATCGAACGTTTTACCACCCGCCGCTTCCAGGAATTTAAAAAAGCCTTCGATGCCGTCAACGAAAATTTTCAAAAAATCTTTGCCACCCTCTCCGACGGCGATGGCTATCTTCAATTAGATGACCCGACGGATCCGTTTGCGGGGGGCTTGAACTTGGTGGCTCACCCCAAAGGGAAACTGGTACAGCGGCTCAGTTCTATGTCTGGGGGCGAAAAATCTCTCACGGCCCTATCGTTTATTTTTTCACTCCAGCGCTATCGTCCCTCCCCTTTCTATGCCTTTGATGAGGTGGATATGTTTTTAGACGGGGCCAATGTGGAGCGTCTCTCTAAAATGATTAAGCAACAGGCGGCCCAGGCACAATTTTTGGTAGTCAGTCTGCGGCGGCCGATGATCGAGGCTTCCCAGCGCACCATTGGGGTGACCCAAGCCCGGGGGGCCTATACCCAAGTTTTAGGGATTCAATTGTGATGCTTTTGGGGGGTGGCGATCGCCATTTTTTCGTGCCATTTGTCGGACTTGTTTAACAGGCAATAACCCCTCTTTAGAATGCCAAAATTAAGAAATCCTGATTTGGAAATAGGTATTTAAACTTAATCGACGAAATAAATCTACCTTTAGCTAGTTGCGCTTTTCGGAATATTGATAAATGTTTTCTTTGGTTTCGGTCTGTAACGATTTTCGCGGAAAACCAGAAGAAACGCTGTTATTTTACCCAAAACAGACAAAAAATCGATCCCCTGAGGAATCGACCCGAACGAAACAAGTTGAAAAGAATTTTAGTGGTTTATTATGTTGGGATCTATATATATTGGGCGATCCCTTGTTATATTTTCTGTAAAAGATTATGCCTGATTATTGCCAATCTCAACAGATTCGTAACATTTTTTTTATATTTATTTAGATTTACTTTTGTGCCCTTTTGTAAAGGTTTGTTTCATGTCATCAAAGGAAGCGCCAAGGAATTTTGAAATCCAGACTTCGACATTCCGCACTGGGTGTTGTCGCGTCGCCACGAGGGGATCCATCATTGGTTCGACCAAAATCGTAAATAAACCCAGGCGATTACCGGCGAGGACATCGGTAAAAAGGCGATCGCCAACCATTGCCACCTCCTGGGGGCGCAGATCCATCGCGTCCATCGCTCTACGGAGCTTTTTTCGAGAGGGTTTTTTCGCCCCGAACAAATAAGGCAACTCCAGGGACTCGGCAATCCGCCCAATGCGTTTTTGGCTGAGGTTATTACTCACGAGCCAAATATCAGCTACCCGTCTTACTTGGGTCACCCACTGCAAGACATCATCTGAGGCATAGCTCTGGCGCATCGAAACCAATGTGTCATCCACATCAAGGATCAAACCCTTTAAACGGTAGTGACGGATAATCTCTGGACTGAGATGCAAGATGGTTTTCCCTAAAATTAAGTTTGGCTCCAGTAAGTTGGAATTGAATAGCGCCATAACACCTCAGTTGCTGTTGATTTCCAAGCTTTTATTTTAGCCGCTCACTCCCCGGTTTTCGGCTCTGGATCATCTGCAAACTCCCCCCCGCATATTGTTCCTGTTTGTGAATCTCAAAGCCTGTTGCCGTCAGTTTTTCGGCTAAATCAGTTTTGATCATCTGCCAGGCCGTTTCGGTCTCAAACAAGAACATGAAAGTATAGAGACTCGGAATGAAAAAAGGGTTGGTCGGCTGGTGCAAATCGATAAAGGTAAAGATGCCGCCGGGTTTGAGGACACGGTACACTTCCTGAAAAATTTGGCTCAGTTGCTGCGGGGTCATTTCGTGGAGGGCGGCACTGGTATGGACAAGGTCAAAATGTTGATCTGGCAGGGGGATTTTTTCGGCGGGGGCAACGACATAGTTAGCCTGGGGGACATTTTTTTTCGCTCGCTCAATGGCCAGGGGAGAAATATCAAGCCCGGTGACGTCGTTGCTATATTGGGTGAGGAATTGGGTGGTTTGGCCAGCACCACAACATAAATCGAGAATTTTTAGAGTCTGATCGCCGGTTAAGCCCTGGAGGGCGAGGTTCCGAAAACGGGTCTCACCACCGACGGTTAGGGCCGCGAGGCGGGAAATGGTGTCGTAAAGCCACTGGTAACGGTAGCTGAGAGTCCGGAGAAAGGTAGCCATGGCGATCGCCTCTAAAGTTTTAGGAGTTAATTAACTGATAGCAAATATCTGCTGGCAAGGGGAATTGAACAAAGCTGAGGCAATAGGGCAAAATCAGTAATGGTTTTAGTTGTGTAGTTGAGATTTACCGTGACTATTTGGGAACTTGATTTTTATTCGCGCCCGCTTTTGGATGATAACGACAAAAAACTATGGGAAATCCTCATCTGCGAAACCCCCACCCGCATCCAACAGGATCCGACGACCCTTTTTCGTTACAGCGAATTTTGCGGCAATACCGATGTGAATTCGATCACCCTCAAGACGGCCATCGAAAAGGCGATCGCCACCTCCGGCCAAAGCCCCACAAAGATCCGCTTCTTTCGCCGCCAGATGAATAACATGATCACAAAAGGTTGCGAAGATGCTGGCATTCCCGCTGCCCCTTCCCGCCGCACCTATACCCTGATGACCTGGATCACCCAGCGGGAACAGGAAGTTTACCCCCAGGAAGCTAACTACGACGAGAAGTCTGCCAAATCTAGCTCCGTCCAATATCCTGCCCTCAATGCCGTTCCTCTCCCCGATGCCGTCCGGGGGGACAAAGGAGATAAATGGGCGATCGTCTCCCTCGAAGCCAGCGCCTTCAGCGATTTTGACGAATGGGACATTGCCTTTGGCGAACCCTTCCCCCTCAACCACCTCGACCCCACGACAAAGATCCCCGGCCTGTTGATTTTTTCCCCCAGAGCTGTCCCCCTCGCCGGCTGGATGTCTGGCCTCGAACTCGGATTTCTCCATCTCCAAAAAAATCCCCGCAGTAGCCTCGTCCTCGAAACAGGGGTGAGCGACAGTTGGATTGCGGCCGACTTGCCCAATGCCCAAACCCTTAAGGAAGCAGAATCGTTTGAAGCTGCGAAAAAAGCGGCGGCAGGGATTCACTTTCTTGCCATCCAAAAAAACCCCGACGCAGAACAATTTGCCGGGTTCTGGATGCTCCAGGAATAATCCGTCATAATATCTTCCCCTAGGGGGAATGTCGTAGCCAGAGGAGACTTTTCCCTTCTAGCCAAGCAGCATGCGAGTCAAAAGTCTAATTAGAATTTTCCTTGAGTTCCTCAACCAAGCGACTTAGGTGATCCACATCCGCGTGGTACACCTCGTTGCAGAAATTGCAGGTGGCCTCTGCTCCCCCATCCTTTTCGATCATATCGAGCAATTCATCCTGACCTAGCATCTTGAGGGCCCCCATCATCCGCTCAAAGGTACAGCCACAGTCAAAGCGCACCATTTGTGTTTCTGGGAAAATTCTCAGGTCTTCATCGCCGAGGAGGTCCTGGAAAATATCATGGAGAGATTTACCCTGCTGCAATAACGGTGTAAAGCCAGATAATTGCCCCAGGCGACCTTCTAGTTTGGTCACTAATGCCTCATCACGGGCCGCTTTTGGGAGTACCTGCAGCAAGATTCCTCCAGCCGCGGTGACCCCCTCTGCCCCGACAAAGACCCCTACCAACAACGCCGAAGGAGTTTGTTCTGAGGTCGCTAAATAATGGGTAACATCATCGCCAATCTCCCCAGAAACCAGCTCTACCGTACTGGAGTAAGGGTAGCCCCGGCCAAAATCTTTCACCGCGTAGAGAAATCCTTTGCCCACGGCACCACCCACGTCTAACTTACCTTTCGCGTTAGGGGGCAACTCCACACCTGGATTTTGCACATAACCCCGCACGGTGCCATCTGGGCCAGCATCTACTAATAATCCCCCCAGGGGGCCATCTCCTTTGATGCGCAGATTTAAGCGGGCCTCCTGTTTTTTCATACTCGAAGAAATTAACAAAGCCGAGGCCATGGTGCGACCTAGGGCAGCCGTCGCCACATAGGATAATTTATGGCGTTGTCGGGCTTCCTCGGTGAGGTTCGTGGAGATAACGCCCACTACCCGAATGCCATTGTCTGCTGCGGTACCGCGAATGAGTTGATCGGCCATAGGTCTAGGAAAAGTGAATTTTTGTAAATTCTATTATGGCAACTTCCCCGCAACAAAATCGTGATGGATACCGGAGATTCTTGTTTTACGTTTCACGTCTAGGCCAGACTATTTAGCAATGCGGGTGGCAAAATTCTCTGCTCGGGTCGGGGAAAGGGCGCGGGCTTTGAGGATTGCAGCGGCAAGAAAGGCATAGGAGAAAACTCCCACCACCGCCAACAGGATACTACTGAAGGAACCAACGGTATTCCAAAGGGCATGGAGCAATGAGGAAGTAAGGCAGCCAATGATTAGGATCGGCCAGCGCTTTGAGGGTTTGAGGACGCTCAGGCCAATGAAATAACCGAAGTAACCGCTGTAGGCCATGTGTCCGGCGACAGAACCGAGAATCCTAGGAATGAGCAGTTGTAAGCCGAGTAATTCGCCGGTGCCGGGATCGACTTGGAGAGACACTTCGTTAATGATGTTGGGGACGTACTGACCGAGGGTTTCAATCAGGGTAAAGCCTACGGCGGAGGCCGCTCCGAGCAAAATGCCATCAAGAGGTTCGGTGACGCCAATTTTTTCGCGACGTTTCGAGCCAAATATGTTGCCGATTCCCATCGCGACGAAAATAGGGATCGCCTTCAGAATTTCCTCCATCAGGCCAGCTCCAAAAAACATGCCGACAAAGAGCCGGGCCACGCCATCTGTATCACTGATATCGCCTGGCAGAATGCCCCGGAAGACAAAGATGAAGATGTCAACGACGGGGGTAACTAACATTAGAGCAGTCAGTAGTCCTGAACTGGTAATAATCCACCAGGCTTTGCGCTTGCCGCAGAGTTGATAAATGTAGTAGTAAGCGGCCCCAGCGATATAGGTTCCCAGTAAAAAATTAAAGAGGCCAGGAGCGCCGATAGTGGCGAACATGAGGACGACGAAAATAACGGTTAGAATCCCCGGCACGAGATAGGCTTTGCTGGAGAGGTCTTTGCCGGTGGCAGCGATGGGGAAAAGCTGGGTCAGGGTGAGGTTAGAGTTGGGATTAACAATGGGGCCGGGGACGGGGATATGGGAGCCGGGATCAATGGGGGGCTTGGGATCATGACTTTGGCTCTGGATTTCGAAGCTAAAGCTGGGGCCATTGTCTCCGAGGGTGAGGCGATCGCCTGCTTGAAGAACTCGTGTTCCCTGTAAACGCTGGCCATTGATAAAGGTGCCATTGGCACTCCCTAGATCGACCGCTTCCCAGCCTTGCCCCTGGGGACGAATCAGGACATGGCGACGGGAAACAACGGTGTAAAGATTGGGATTGAGGGCAATCTGGCAACTGGGTTCGCGGCCAATGAGTATTTCTTGATGGTGCTCAAGGGAAACATCGGGCAGAAGCGGCGCTTGAACACCGCCAGTAGAGATTTGGCGCAGAGTACCAGAAGCTTGCATTGTGATGATTTTTTTCTAAAACGCAAAAGACGGAGGATTACCCCGCCCCAACTTTAGTTATAACGACAGATTGCCGAATCTTAAAGATATTTTTTGTAAATCGATACGGGCCGTTAAGTGCCTAGTCTTGGTTAGCACGGGTGTCTTGGACGGCCCACAAAAAAGAGGCAATGGTCAGGGGAATACTGAGGGCCAGGATAATAGTGGTATTGGTCGCGCCCAGATCAGGTTCACCGGAGCTGAGTTCAAATACGCAACCCACAGCGGCGATCGCAAAGACGCAGCATAGCAATAATAAAACACCACTTTTGGGGGTCATCGAAACCATGGTTTTATGCCTCAAAGATTTGGTTTAAGGGATTATAAAAAGGGATGGGATAAGGTCAAAACAGAGGTTTCTTTAAAATTACTCAGCGAAAAACCTCTGTTTTGATGCCAAATTCTAACGTAATTTACGCAGTGACTTTAGCCCGCTTGTAGGCTTCGTCTAGGACTTCCGATAAGGTCGGGTGGGCGTGGACGTTAAAGGCTAATTCTTGGACGGGTTTTTTCTCGGCGATCGCATTGGCGGCCTCTTGGATCAGATCCGAAGCATGGATCCCCATGATATGGACGCCCAATAATTCCCCGGTATCTTTGCGGTAGATAATTTTGGCGATCCCGTCGGTTTCTTTTTCAGCGAGGGCTTTGGAATTGCCTTTAAAGTAGGTTTTTGCCGTGGCAATTTCAAAACCACCTGCGGCGGCGGCTTCCTTCGCTTGGGGTTCGCTCATCCCCACATAGCTAATTTCTGGGTGAGTAAAGGCTGCTGCTGGAATCGCGGCATAGTCAACGGTCATGGCATTGCCGATCATATTTTCGACGGCCACAACCCCCTGACCAGAGGCGGCATGGGCCAGCATCATTTTCCCGGTGGCATCGCCCACGGCCCAGAGGTGGGGCACAGGTTGGCCGTCTTTGGTCACCTGCATTTTGTCGTTCACCTCAATGAAACCCCGGCGGTCTGTTTCTACACCAACGGCATCTAAGCCGAGGTTTTTCGTGGCGGGTACGCGTCCGGTAGCTACCAAGCAAGCATCCACTTCGAGATTTTCGACGACTTCCTTGGTTTTCGCGTCGGTGAGTTCGATCTTCACCGGGGAACCAGGGATAACTTTGGTCGCAAAGACGCCAGTGTAGGTTTCGATGTCACGGCTATCGATTAGGGCGCGTTTGGCGAGTTTCGCAATCTCTGGATCAAAGCCAGGCATCAGATCATCGAGGGCTTCGATCATCGTAATTTCGCAACCGAGGGCGGTGTAGACATCGGAAAATTCGAGGCCGATATAACCGCTCCCAATGATCGCTACCCACTGGGGCAGAGTTTCCAAGCGCACGGCATCATCGCTAGTGAAGACGGTTTTGCCATCGACTTGGATGCCGGGGGGGACAAAGGGTTTCGATCCCGTGCAGATCATAATTTCTTTGGCGGTAATGTTTTTCACACCGTCTTCGCCAATAACACAAACTTTCTGGACGCCGTCAATTTTGCCCCAACCGCGAATAATATCGACATTCAAACGCTTGAGGCTATTGGTGAGATCGCTTTGGATTTTGTTCACCAAGTCGGTGGCATGGGCGGCGATCGCCTCACGACTAAAATCTACTGCTCCGACATTGATGCCCATTTCACTGAGGTGTTTCTGGTCACGCATTTCGCGGACTTTCCCGGAGGCAGCCAACAGGGCTTTAGACGGAATGCAACCGCGATTGACGCAAGTGCCGCCCATATCTGCGGCTTCGACAATGGCCGTTTTTAGGCCACATTTCACGGCATGGAGTGCGGCACCGTGGCCACCGACCCCTGCGCCGATAATCACCAAATCATAATCAAACTGTGTTTCACTCATGAAGTTTTAATGCTCTCACTCAGCCAATTTGCTTTTGTTAGCTTATCTTAATTGCCGTCCCCCACAGTCATCTCCTCCGTAAAACTGCAATAGGCGATCGCCATCCAGATTTTTAGCAGGATGTGATGGTGGGGATATTCGCTGATCTCCCCTGGAAACGATGTCATTTTCTCTGTTTAAAAAGCTCTTCTGTTTCGGTCTAGCCCTTTGGCTCTTGGTGCTCCCGACCCCAAAGGCGATCGCCACGCCCCTAGATCCTTGTCTGCTGCGGGAAGAAAGCTTTGGCTTCACCATCGACGACTACGCCATTGAGCATCAAGAATGGGCGATCCTCGATATTGCCGTGGATTTTCGCTATGTTGATCAGCCCACTGCCCAACGGAAAAACTACATTAACCTCGTCCCCATTGCCGCTGAAATTGATCGGTTTTTAAAGGCTTATCCCAACGAGACGGACTATTGGGAAATTGTGAATCGTCATTTAACGGAGTTGATTTTTGCGAACCATCCCCAAATGAGTGCCCTAAAGATCAAAATTGACATTGCGAAAGGCTCCAAAGCAGAACCCTATGCACGCCATAGTGTTGTTTCTCTGACTCGTGACCAGGGTTGCCCTTTGACTCCCTAACAAAAGGCGATCGCCAAAGTGCCGCAAAACATCACTCCATGTTCATGGCTTACGGGAAAAATCGATAAATCTCTTTTCTATGCAAAAAGCGGGTAAAAATCAGTGTATTGTCTAAAAATTCAATGCCGATACGGTAATCCCCCAGCCTGATGCGATAAAAAGCCTGGTAACCTTGCATTTTTTTGAGATTATTAATTTCGTTTAATTGCTCGGCCTGTTTACACTGCAAAATAACTTCTTTGGCTTTTTGGCGAATTTTTTTATCTTTGATTTTTTTGAGATCTTTCTGAAAGTGAGATTCAAACAGTATTTCCATTATTCTTCATTTAACAAAGTAAAAATCTCTTCCTCGCTCACAAAATCATTTTGTCTACCTTCAATGATTGCTTTTCCAAGTCCTACCTCTTCAAGGGCATCAAGGAGAATTTCTCGAATAACTTCCTGACGATTTTGTAAGAGGTCGATTACAATCTCTGTTAAGAGTTCTTTGGTTTTGCTGTCATCAAGTTGGATTTGCATTGTATTTTTATGCAGAAAATATATGAATTATCATAACTTCTTTTTTTGCCTAAGTAGCTACGTTGAATTAATTCGAGGTAGGCATTCAGTAAGAGTGCCTGTTGTGGACGATGCAACCTCGTTTTTTTAAACCCCAGGCTACTTATTCTTCAAGAAGCAAGGGAAATTTCCGGAATAATAGTCTCGAAAGAAAAAGTATTTAAGCTTGTCAAATTTTGAGCATGCTCGATAGTGATCGCGCAAACTTTGCCATCTTGATCTAAATCAACAAGGGTATTTTCGTTAATATCTTTCGTTTCTACAATCGGATTTTGATTGAATTCTAAATATAGAGTATCTGTGTCTTGAAAATATTGAATCTTCATGTTTTAAAACTCCGATCAAAAAAGGCATTGTGAATAGTTTCTCCATCCTGGAGCAAAACAACCCTCAATGCCCGGTTATCCATTTCATGAATTCTGGCCCATCTCTTGATACGTCCATCTTCTTGGATTTGCTCTTTTTCGGGGTTTAGAATCACGAACTCAATCCATTCTAATTTTATTAAGCTTCGATCCGGGCGTTGTCTCGTCGTTAAAAAATATTGTGTGAATTTCATGCAGGAAATGTGAGTATAGGGTGCATTATTTCGCAACAATACACCCTATAAATAGAGCTTAAGCTTTGGCGAGTTCTTCCTTGGCGGCAGTACTAGCTAAATACTTTTCCAGTTCCGTTAACGCATCCGCATCAACTTTCGTTTGCATCGGGCAGAACTTTGGCCCACACATCGAGCAGAATTCCGCAGTTTTGTAGATGTCCGCCGGAAGGGTTTCATCATGGTACTCGCGAGCACGTTCCGGATCGAGGGACAGTTCAAACTGTTTCTCCCAATCGAAATTGTAACGAGCATGGGACAACTCATCATCGCGATCGCGCGCCCCTGGACGATGACGGGCAATATCCGCTGCATGGGCCGCAATCTTGTAGGCGATGAGACCATTACGCACATCCTCCGCATCAGGCAAGCCGAGGTGCTCTTTGGGGGTGACATAGCAGAGCATTGCCGTGCCGTACCAGCCAGCCATCGCCGCCCCGATCGCCGAGGTGATGTGGTCATAACCGGGCGCAATATCAGTCACCAAGGGGCCAAGCACATAGAAAGGCGCTTCAGAGCACTCTTCCATCTGCTTTTTCACGTTGAACTCGATCTGATCCATGGGGACGTGGCCAGGGCCTTCCACCATTACCTGGACATCATGTTCCCAAGCGCGACGGGTCAGTTGACCCAGAGTTTTGAGTTCAGCGAGTTGCGCTTCGTCCGACGCATCATGGGTACAGCCAGGACGCAAAGAATCCCCAAGGCTAAAGGACACATCGTAACGCTTAAAGATTTCGATGATGTCGTCAAAGTGAGTGTAGAGGGGATTTTGCTTATGATGGTGCAACATCCAACGGGCAAGGATCCCACCACCCCGGGAAACAATCCCCGTAATCCGGTTTTTCACGAGGGGCAGGTGCTCAATCAAAATCCCTGCGTGGATGGTCATGTAGTCCACCCCTTGCTGGGCGTGCTTCTCAATGATGTGCAAGAAATCGGCCGCCGTGAGGTTTTCCATGTTGCCATGGACGCTCTCTAGGGCTTGGTAGATGGGCACTGTCCCGATGGGCACTGGTGAGGCTTTGATAATGGCGGTACGAATTTCGTCCAGATTGCCGCCTCCGGTGGAGAGATCCATCACGGTATCCGCACCATATTTAACGGCCTGTTGCAGCTTGGCCAATTCCTCATTAATTTCGGAGGAGTTGGGGGACGCGCCGATGTTTGCATTGACTTTGCACTTGGAGGCAATGCCGATACACATCGGTTCGAGGTTGGTGTGATTGATATTGGCCGGGATAATCATGCGACCCCGGGCCACTTCGTCGCGAATCAAGTCAACGGGCAGATTCTCACGCTTCGCCACGTAGTCCATTTCTTCGGTGATAACGCCTTGACGTGCGTAGTGCATCTGGGAGACGTTACTTTGACCTTGCCGTTTGGCGACCCAATCAGCTCTCATATTGTTTTAATCCTCTATTAACAGCTTCCCTACGCTGGTATTACCCAGTCTCAGGTTCTAAGGGACTATCTCAGTCTGATTCCTATGACAGACACCCCTAGCTATGGCAATAAATTCTAACATCACTCCTTAGCAAAGTCTTGGGGAGAATGGATGGGCTGGGATCAAGATATGACGGGATTTGGGCGGATTTAAGGATTTTTGGACAGCAGTTTGGGAAATCGCTATTTTCTGGGAAAAAAGCTAAAAATCAACAATTCATCACCGGATGTATGGCGGAACTGGTTACAATGAGGGACAAATTTTTCAGGTTAAGATTGCTGATGGGTTAACGAGAATGGGTGACTTTTTGGGTCATTATTCTTTTGTCTTCGCGATCCGCCTGTCCTAGAAAAATTCCCGTGGGACAAGGGAAGGGTTGCCCTGGGTGTTTTTGTTTTATTCCCTCTGCGTCTAAAAGGCTATGAATAAGATTTCGGATTGCAGCAATATTTTATTTTCTGTGGATAAGGCCAAGGTTGATCTGGTGCAGTTGCAGGCGTTGTTTAACGCGACGGCATTTTGGGCGAGGGAACGTTCTCTGGCAGATTTGGAAACGGCGATCGCCTACAGTGATCCGGTGGTGACGGTGTGGGATGGCGATCGCCTCATTGGATTCACCCGGGGAACTTCGGACGGCGTCTTTCGGGCGACGGTATGGGATGTGGTGATTCACCCCGATTATCAAGGGTTGGGCCTGGGTCGTAAGTTAGTAGAAACCCTCATTAGCCATCCGCGGATGTGTCGGGTCGAGCGAGTTTATTTGATGACCACCCACCAGCAGACCTTTTATGAGCGCATCGGCTTTAAGGAAAATGCGACGACCACCATGGTCCTCCACAACCACGAGCATCCAATTAGTGTGATCACCTGTGCGGTTGAGGAAACTGCCCCGTTACCTGCATAGTTTGATCTTGGTACTGGCGGGTCAGGGTGCCTCCGTAGTTCGCCAGCAGCTTTTGACACAGTTGCCACTTCAGGGCCGGAGAAAATTCAAGGGCCTGGGCCAGTTGTTGGACTTCTTCTAGGCTGGGGCGATCGCCTAGGGTTAAATTCGGCACATGGGTTTCACGCCAAAAGTCCGTGGTTTGGGTTGAGGTTAATTGAAACGTAATTTTATTTTGTTTCTGACTGTAACTGAGGTGAATCGTCCCCTGTTGGGCTCGTTGCAGGGTTGTGTCGATCAGGGTGAGAAAAAACTGCTGCAGGTGGTGGCGATCGCCAAAAATATCCAGGGTGGCGCCGACGGGATGCGCAATAGTCAACCGCAAATTTTTATTCTGGGCCTTCACCCTGAGCAGGCTTTCTAATTCGCCGCAGAGAGTTTTAAGATCAAACCACTCCGCCCGTTTAGAACTTTGGCCATACTCTAATTTCGAAACGGCGATCGCCAAATCGAGTAACCCCAATAACTTTTGGCTGGCCGCATAACTTTCGGCAATAAAGGCCCGTTCTTCGGCGGGACTTTCGCATAAATCCGTCAAAATTAACTGCTGCAGCCCCATGATCGTACTCAAGGGCGATCGCAGTTCGTGGGCCACTTGACCAAAAAACCGTGCCTGAAATTGCCCCCACTGGAGGGCGATCGCCAAATCAGTATTCAAAGCAGAAGAACCATTAGACATAACAAAACATAACTATTTCCACAGACTACGAAACGACCAACGATAAGATCAACCTACATCCTCCAAGATTCTAAGGTTTGGCTGAAATGTTGCGCTATGCTTATTTTCCCGGTTGCGTTGCCCAGGGAGCCTGTCGGGAACTGTACCTTTCCACGGCGGCCCTCACCCAAGCCCTCGACATTGAATTAATCGAACTCAAACAAGCTGCCTGTTGCGGCTCTGGCACCTACAAAGAAGAATCCCAACTCCTAGAAGATAGCGTCAATGCCCGCAATATCGCGTTGGCTGAATCGCTGAATTTGCCCTTACTCACCCATTGCAGCACCTGCCAAGGGGTGATCGGCCATGTTGATGAACGCCTCAAAGCAGCCAAAGACAATAATCCAGATTATTTTTCCCAGGTAAATCACCTCCTCAGCGAGTCCCACTGTTCCCCCTATAGAGGCACCAGCGAAGTTAAACATTTACTCTGGGCGCTCGTAGGAGACTATGGTCTCGATAAGCTTACGCAAAAAGTGATTAAGCCCCTCCAAGGACTTAAATGTGCCGCCTTTTATGGGTGTTATCTGCTCCGGGTTCAGAATAGTCTGCCCTTCGATGACCCTGTCCAGCCCCATTCTCTGGAGTCTGTTTTCTCGGCAGTTGGGGCAACGCCAATTATCTATGATGGGCGCACCCAATGCTGTGGCTGGCCCCTCTCTAGTTATGCCACGGAACAGGCATTTCGTCTCGCTGGGAAACACCTGCAAGCGGCGATCGCCGCCGGGGCAGACTGCCTAGTGACTCCCTGTCCCCTCTGTCATCTCAATTTAGATTCGCGCCAACCGGAAGTGGAAAAAGTGATTGGCCAGAAATTGGGGATTCCTGTGCTCCATTTACCCCAATTAGTGGCCCTCGCGTTGGGTATTCCGCCCCAAGAACTTGGTCTCGGCAAACATATTGTTTCCACGAAGCCGATCCTCGAAAAATTGGGTTTTTAAGAAACGATCAAATGCTTATTCGTAGTGGCTCCACATCCGTAAAATCTTAATTGTTTTCTCAGACTCTAAAACTTGGTAAACCAGACGATGTTGAATGTTGATGCGACGTGAATAATAATCTTTTAAATCTCCCACTAATTTTTCGTAGGGAGGCTGGTATGGATTGTTTTGGAGTATCCCTAAAAGTTTTTGAACTTGTGGTTTCAAACCAGCAGACGCAATTTTTTTGGCATCTTTAGCTGCTTGCTTTGACAGGACTATTTTCCAGCTCACCAGTCTAAATTTTCCAAAGCAATGCACTCTTCTAGGGGTTCTATGGCTGCTTCTTGAATGGATGCTTTCATGCCCGGAATATTGACTAAATAAAGGGTTTCTTGGATCGCGTCCCAATCTGCCTGTGAAATCATCACGACTTTATTGTGTTCACTAGAAATCACAACAGGTTGATGGCTATCGGCAATTTCATCAATGAGTCGCTGGAGTTTATTTTGCGCTTCCTGAACCGTGAGCAAATCCATCGCTTTTTTCGTGGGCTTAAAATTGTTTCTAGTATATCTTTTTTGCTAGATAAACCAGTGATCAAAAAATCGGCCTCGGAAAATATTTTGTTTCCACGAAGCCGATCCTCGAAAAATTGGGTTTTTAAGCAGCAATCAAGGTAGCGATCGCCTGATTCAGGGTTTCGCTAGGACGCATTGCCTGACTTGCTTTTTCAGAACTAGCAAAATAGTAACCATCAATATCAACCGCTTGACCTTGAGCCCCATTGAGTTCTGCCACGATTTTGTCTTGATTGTCTGTTAAGGCTTGGGCCAAGGGCGCAAATTTTGCTTTCAGTGCTGGATTTTTGTCCTGTTCTGCTAAGGCTTGGGCCCAATACATCGCCAGATAAAAATGGCTGCCCCGGTTATCAATTTCACCCACCTTACGGGAGGGAGATTTATCGTTGTTGAGGTACTGGCTGTTGGCCTTGTTTAAGGCCTCTGCCAAAATAAGGGCATTCTCATTGCCTGTTTTCTGCGCGAGGTCTTCTAGGGCAACGGCGATCGCCAAAAATTCTCCCAACGAATCCCAGCGTAGATGACCTTCTTCAAGGAACTGCTGGACGTGCTTCGGCGCAGAACCGCCCGCCCCCGTTTCAAACAGACCACCCCCAGCGAGTAATGGCACAATGGAGAGCATCTTGGCGCTGGTGCCGAGTTCGAGAATGGGGAACAAATCCGTTAAATAGTCCCGCAGCACATTCCCCGTCACCGAAATGACATCCTGGCCAGCCTTAATTTGGGCGCAGGTAAATTTCATTGCGTCCACTGGCGGCAGAATGCGAATATCCAAACCACTCAGATCATGCTGCGGTAAATATTCTTTAACCTTGGCGATGATCTGGGCATCGTGGGCACGGTTTTCATCTAACCAAAACACGGCGGGATTCCCCGTGAGGCGGGCCCGATTGACCGCCAGCTTTACCCAATCTTGGATCGCCACATCCTTGGTCTGACACATCCGCCAAATATCCCCTTTTTCCACGGGATGCGCCATTAGAATATTGCCCTGCCCATCAACGACGTGCACTTGACCAGCAGCGGCAATTTCAAAGGTTTTATCGTGGGAACCATACTCTTCAGCTTTTTTCGCCATTAGCCCCACATTGGCGACACTACCCATGGTCGTGACATCAAAGGCGCCATTTTCCTGACAGAATTCAATGCAGGCCTGGTACATGGTGGCATAACAGCGGTCGGGAATCATCGCTTTCGTATCGTGGGCTTTCCCATCGGCTCCCCACATTTTGCCGGAGGTGCGAATTGCTGCCGCCATGGAGGCATCAATAATTACGTCACTGGGCACATGGAGGTTGGTAATTCCTTTGTCGGAATTGACCATTGCCAAGCGGGGTTGTTCGTCATAAACAGCTTGTAAATCTGCTTCGATCGCCGCTTTTTCTGCGGGCGGAAGATTGGCAATTTTGGCGTAAACATCCCCTAAACCGTTATTGGGGCTAACGCCTAACGCTTGGAAAGTATCGGCATATTTCGCAAAAACGTCCTTGTAGTAAACGGTGACGGCATGACCAAAGAGAATCGGGTCAGAGACTTTCATCATCGTCGCTTTGACATGCAAGGACAATAAAATATCTTCGGCTTTGGCGGCGGCCATTTCTTTTTCATAGAAAGCACGCAGGGCTTTGACGCTCATCACCGCGGCATCGACCACTTCACCAGCGAGAACGGGAATCGCTTCTTTGAGAATCGTCACAGTACCATCGGTGCCTTGATGCTCAATTTTCAGGGTGCCCGGTTGCTCAATCACAACGGATTGTTCGCTGCCGTAGAAGTCTCCCTCATCCATGTGGGCGACGTGGGATTTGGAGTCTTTTGTCCATTCTCCGACCCGATGGGGATTGTTCCGGGCATATTCTTTGACAGCAGCGGCCACCCGGCGATCGCTATTGCCTTCCCGGAGCACTGGGTTGACCGCACTACCAAGGACTTTTGCGTATTTTGCTTTAATGTCTTTTTCTGCCTCAGTTTTAGGGTCGGCGGGATAATCCGGCACGTTATAACCCTTAGTCTGTAATTCTTTGATCGCCGCCGTCAACTGGGGAATGGAGGCACTAATATTGGGCAATTTGATGATGTAAGCATCCGGGGTTTTCGCCAAGGCCCCTAATTCGGCGAGGGCATCGGGGCGGCGTTGCTCTGCGGTGAGATATTCCGGAAAATTTGCAATGATCCGCCCAGCGAGGGAAATATCCTTAGTTTCCACCTCAATATTGGCCGCGGTCGTAAAGGCTTCCACAATGGGGAGTAGGGAGTAGGTCGCCAATGCGGGGGCTTCGTCGGTAAAAGTGTAGGTAATTTTCGAGGTCTGGTTGCTCATATCGCTTAGGCGTCAACGGAATGTTTCTCAGCCTAAATGATACATGGCACAGGGTCTAGCCTTGATGCTTCTCCGTCCGGAAATGCTGATAGGGGTCACGCAAAAGGCGATCGCCATCGTTTAGCCGGAGCCAAAGGGGGCGATCGCCAATTTTGTTAGAAATGAAAAATAAAATTAGTCTAAAAAATTAGGCATGTATTTTTAGAACAGGCCCAAAGTCAAAGACTCATCAATGGGGAAACAAGCACCCGCACCGAGCCAGAGAGTGACTGCCGTTCCAAAAAGGAAAACAGCCATCGCCACCGGACGACGGAAGGGATTTTGGAATTTGTTGACGCTCTCAATGAAAGGCACCATCATCAAACCCAGCGGAATCGCCCCTTGGCAAGCAATACCCAGCAGTTTGTTGGGCAGCACCCGGAGGATTTGGAAGACGGGGTAGAGGTACCACTCCGGCAAAATTTCCAGAGGGGTTGCGAAAGGATTACCCGGTTCACCGATCATCGCTGGATCGAGAATCGCCAAGCCGGTAATTAAACCGATGGTTCCCGCAATACAGATGGGGAAGGTAAAAAGAATGTCATTGGGCCAAGCCGGCTCACCATAGTAATTGTGTCCCATGTTTTGAGCCAGTTTTGCCCGGAGTTTTGGATCGCTAAGATCCGGCTTTTTCATGATAGACATGAGTAAAAGTTCTCCTCAACAAGAACGTTGTTTTGAGCAAACGGAAAACCTGATCCTTACAAAGGACCAGAAATACCTTGCTTACGGATCATGAGGAAGTGGGCCAACATGAAGACCGCAATCAACCAAGGTAGAACAAAAGTATGCAGACTGTAGAAACGGGTTAGGGTTGCTTGGCCAACGCTTGCGCCACCGCGAAGCAACTCAACCATTTGGTCGCCCACGACAGGAATCGCCGCAGGTACACCAGACACAATCTTGACTGCCCAGTAACCAACTTGGTCCCAAGGCAAGGAGTAACCAGTTACACCGAAGGAAACGGTGATCGTCGCCATGATGACCCCGGTAATCCAAGTCAGCTCACGGGGACGCTTAAAGCCACCGGTGAGGTACACCCGGAAGATGTGGAGAATCATCATTAAGACCATCATGCTGGCAGACCAACGGTGGATCGAACGGATCAACCAACCGAAGTTCACTTCATTCATGATGTATTGAACGGAAGTAAATGCCTCTGCTACGGTGGGCTTGTAGTAGAAGGTCATTGCGAATCCAGTGGCGAACTGGATAATGAAACAGGTAAGGGTAATACCACCCAGACAATAGAAGATATTGACGTGGGGGGGAACGTATTTACTAGAAATGTCGTCAGAGATCGCTTGGATTTCTAGTCTTTCGTTAAACCACTTATATAATTTGGAGTCGGTAACTTCTTTTGTAAACATGAAGCCTGATTAGAAACGAAAAATCTCTTTACAAAAATGTAACACAGCTTGCTCTGTCAAGTGGTGAAGTGAAAGGATTATCGGGCTTTTTGGCGGAAGTGACCCTAATGGCGTCAGGGCCAATTTTTGTTGACGGCGATCGCCCCAGGATAACCTCAAAACCCGTCAAAGGGCCGTTAATTTCGCTATAGTGTTAAAAATAATCAAGTATTTTTCATAAAACTCGACGGATGCTGAGAAAACGTTTACAGGCTGGTCTTTGCAGTCTTTTGCTAGTGTTGGTATTGGTCTTTGGGCCCATAGAGCGGGCGATCGCCTTTACCGACGAACAAGATTTACTGCTCCAGGCCTGGCGTTACGTTAGTCAAGCCTACGTCGATGAAACCTTTAACCATCAAAATTGGTGGATCATCCGGCAAAAATTTCTCAAGCGGCCCCTCAAAACCCGCGAAGAAGCCTATGAAGCCGTGGGCGAAATGTTGGCCCTCCTCGATGACCCCTACACTCGCCTCCTGCGCCCAGAGCAATACCGCAGCCTAAAAGTCAGCACCTCCGGCGAACTATCGGGGGTCGGTTTACAGATCAATGTCAATCCAGAAGTCGATGTTTTAGAGGTGATTTTGCCCCTGCCTGGTTCCCCAGCCGAAGCGGCTGGCATTGAAGCAAAAGATCAAATTTTAGCCATTGATGGCATTGATACCCGCAATATTGGCCTGGAGGAGGCGGCGGCAAGAATGCGCGGCAAAAAAGGCAGCACCGTTTCCCTCACCGTAAAATCGCCAAAAACAGATACGGTACGCATCGTCAAAGTGACCCGTGACACCATTGCCCTGAATCCTGTCTATGACAAATTAGACGAAAAAAATGGCGAAAAAGTGGGTTACATTCGCCTCAACCAATTCAGTGCCAACGCCAAAACAGAAATTATTAAATCCCTGAATCAGCTGCAAAAACAGGGAGCTGACCGCTACGTTTTAGATCTGCGCAATAATCCCGGTGGTTTGCTCCAGGCTGGCATCGAGATTGCACGCCTCTGGCTTGATCAAGAAACCATTGTGTACACGGTCAACCGCCAAGGTATTTTCGAAAGCTACAGTGCCGTGGGCCAACCCCTCACCAATGCGCCCCTGGTCGTCCTCGTGAATCAAGCGACGGCTAGCGCCAGTGAAATTTTAGCCGGGGCACTCCAGGATAATGGTCGGGCGGTGCTCGTGGGCGAGAAAACCTTTGGGAAAGGGCTGATCCAATCGCTGTTTGAATTGCCAGATGGAGCGGGCATGGCAGTCACCGTCGCGAAATATGAAACTCCCCTGCACCATGACATTAATAAGTTAGGGATTATGCCCGATGAGGTGGTGCCCCAAGAGCCAATCGGCTATGGGATGATGGGCAGTGAAACGGATCTGCAATATCAAGCGGCCCTCGATCTATTGACCCAAGACCAGGCGATCGCCCAAATTTCCCAAGTGCCCTAGACCGTCGAATCAACAACGGCAGGCTCTTTTACTTGTTGTGGTGGCGTTTGTCGTGCCGCTAATTGCTTTGCCTCTGTCGGGACAAACACCATCAAGCCTGCCGCAATCACGAGAAAACTTCCTCCTAAGACCACAGCAGCGAGTCGATTGTCCTGGAGCCAATGTTCCATAATCCAGCCGAAGCCCAGGGAAACCGCAATTTCTGGCAACACAATAAAAAAGTTAAAAATGCCTTGATAAATACCCCGTCTTTGGGTCGGTAAAGCATAGGTCAAAATGGCATAAGGAATCGCTTGGGCACTGGCCCAGGCCAAGCCAAAACCAACCATCGAAGGTAAAATCAGCCAGGGTTGTTGAATTTTTAAGAGGGCAATGAGGCTCAAGCCACCACACAAAAGACAAATGATGTGAATTACCTTGCGGCCAACGCGACGGGTTAACCAGGGCAAAAGGAACGAAAAGGGAATACAGACGGCATTAAAAACAGCAAAACAAAGTCCCGCCCATTCAATCCCTTGGTTGTAGAGGGTGGACTGGATATCCACAGCCCCAAAAATATTCCGGGCTACCGCTGGCGGGAAGTAAATAAAGAAACAAAAGATCCCCAACCAAGTAAAGATTTGCACCCAGGCAAGTCGATACATAGTCGGTGGCATTTGCCCCAACACTTGCCAGGTTTCACTGAAGCTCTGGCGAATACCACCCCGTTGTTCTTTGAGTTGATCGAAGCGGTCTAAGTCCGGGGGGGGAGATTCTGCAGTGGTCAGCACCGTCCACAAGACTGTACTGAGAAAGAGCCCTGCACCAATATAAAAAGACCAAGTGACGGATTGGGGAATCTGCTGATCTGGGCCAGTGGCAGAATTTACAGCGAATAAGTGACTCAAAAGCCAAGGCAACATCGAAGCGGCGATCGCCCCTAGGCCAACCATCACGCTTTGCATCGCAAACCCTTTTGTCCGTTGCCGCTGGGGTAAGAGATCCCCAACAAATGCCCGAAACGGCACCATACTCGTATTGGCGCTGGTATCTAAGATCCACAGGAGTCCCGCCGCCATCCAAAGGCTGCTGCATTGGGGCATCAGGACTAACGCCATCGATGCCAAAATAGCCCCTACGAGAATATAAGGGCGACGACGTCCCAGGGGAGTCCAGGTGTGATCGCTTAAATTGCCAATGACTGGTTGTACCAAAAGACCCGTCAGGGGGGCTGCCAACCAAAGAATAGGAATGCTGTGGGCGCTGGCGCCAAGATGTTCAAAAATAGAGCTCATATTTGCCATCTGCAAGCCCCAACCAAACTGAATCCCAAGGAAGCCAATGCTCATGTTCCACAGTTGCCAGGCATTAAACTCTTGTTTTTGTTGCGGGGAATTGTCCGTTGAGGGGGTTGCGATGGTTGGATTTTGGGAAGATTTTTCTTCCCCAGTAAAAGCCATATAAAATTCTCCAGTTGCCGAGCGATCGCCCTATGAATGTATGAATGAATTTGAGGACTGGAGGACTATCGCCCATTGATTGTCATAGTTTCATTCTAGCGGCCTGACTTAGTCGCCCCAGGGAAATCGCTGTAATGCTTAGGAGTAAAACTTCTGATTAGTGCAGGGTTGTTCTAAAACACTGATCATTGTCGGGAGCATCTCCACCATCGGCGCGGGTTTCATTTCGCCGCGAAAATCCAGAATTTGGACGAGCAGTAAATAGGCGATCGCCAACAAAAGAGAAATCGCTCCGGTAATAATAGCGGTCAGTTTTCCGCGTTGCATGAATTTGGCCTCGCTTCGTTAATGCACTATGATTGTAGATTGGATTACTTATTATAAAAATTGCTAGGAGATCTTTCGTATGTCCCGTAAGTGCCAGATTACCGGCAAGAAAGCCAATAATGCGATGGCGGTTTCCCACTCCCACCGTCGGACGAAAAAGCTACAGGAAGTTAATTTACAGTGGAAAAGAGTCTGGTGGCCCGAAGGCAATCGCTTTGTCCGCCTACGTCTTTCCACCAAAGCCATCAAAACCCTTGAAAAGAAAGGCATCGACGCCATGGCTAGAGAAGCTGGCATCAACCTTAACAAACTCTAAGGTCAAAAACGCCCAGTTTTTCGTCACTTTTATTAGACTTCCATGGGCTGCTATGGAGGTCTTCTTTTTTTATTTAAAAATTATTTAAAAAAATCAGATCTTTTTTCGCCTCGCCACCGCACGAGAGCCAAAAGCTCAATCAACAAAAAAGAGGGGCGATCGCCCCCCATTACGCCAAATATTTAAAACCTCTAAGCTCTAAACTTTTGCGGGAACTTTCAGCGGTTCTGAAGTCGCACTTTGAGTCCACTTAGAAGTACAGAGAATCCGAGAGCGATCGCAGCGATCCACATATTTCTTCGCGATTTCTGTGACCTCCAACATCAGCCCCTTATCGAGCTTGGTTGGCTCTAGGCCCATATCCAGGAAGCACTGATTATCCACATACAGTTCGTTTTCTGCCGCTTCATTCCGGGGGTTTTCTAAATATTGAATTTCCGCCCCAGCAATATTTGCCACCATCTGCGCCAGATCCCGGACGCGGTGGGTCTCCGTCATCTGGTTGAGGATTTTGACCCGCTCTCCTTTGGCCGGAGGGTTGCTAATCGCCAATTCGACACAACGCACCGTATCTTGAATATGAATAAAAGCACGAGTTTGGCCGCCAGTACCATGGACAGTCAGCGGATGGCCCACAGCTGCTTGCATCAAAAAGCGATTGAGAACCGTACCATAATCGCCATCATAATCGAAGCGGTTGATGAGCCGTTCATCCATTGATGTTTCTGCGGTGTTGGTACCCCAAACAATCCCCTGGTGTAAGTCAGTAACCCGGACTTGGTCATTCTTGTTGTAGTAGGCAAAAAATAGTTGATCCTGGGTTTTGGTCATGTGATAGATACTGCCAGGATTTGCCGGGTGCAAAATCTGCTTTTCGATTACTTTGCCTTCTTCGGTAACTACCTGAACATCCAAGTAGCCTTCTGGAATCTTCATTCCGGCGGTGCCATAGCCATAAACCCCCATGGTGCCGAGGTGAACCACATGGATATCGAGACCTGATTCGACAATGGCGCAAAGCACATTATTTGTACCGTTCAGATTGTTATCAACGGTATAGCGCTTGTGCTTGGGAGACTTCATGGAATAAGGAGCCGCCCGTTGTTCGGCGAAGTGAACGACAACATCCGGTTGGTAGTCAACGAACAGCTTGAGGAGCTGGTCATATTCGTGGGCAATGTTGAAGTTGAAGAACTGAATTGTTTTGCCAGTGAGTTCTTTCCATGCTCTGAGCCTGACCGACATTGGGCTAATCGGCGTCAGTGATGTTACTTCCAGTTCATTATCAATATTTCTTCTGGAAAGGTTATCAACAATAACAACATCGTGACCTGCTTTCGACAGATGCAATGCTGTGGGCCAGCCGCAAAACCCATCTCCACCCAGAACAATTATTTTCATGGATTCAACTCCTTAGGTTTCTTATTTTGGTGCTTTAAAAAGTAGTGTGCATGGTGTGTACTCCCGGAAAATTTTTTTGGGGGGTCATGGTACGCCATACAGATTCCCGAGTTTGTAGAAAAGGATGACTTCAAAGGGGATGTCGGGTAGTGGATCAAAACAAAATGCTCGAAATTAAAGCAAATCGTTGAAATCATCCCACATTATAGACGGTTGGGTCGTTCCCTGAGATCATCTTGCACGGGGTTAATGGACTTTTAATCCAGGCTAGCGTAGGGATAAATCGCCGTTAATCTGGGCTTAAAACCTAGGGGCTGACAAATTGTAGGCAAGGCGATCGCCTTTGGATTAGGGCCTTTTCAATAGCGCCTTCGGACTAAGGCAAACGGGGCAACTCAGACTCCCCGGCGACAACAATGCGGTTGCGCCCCTGCTGCTTGGCTAAATAGAGAGCTTGATCAGCTTTTTGCACAAAGGTCAGGGGTTTTTCCTGGCCCTGGGGAATACCACTGACAACACCGAGGCTGACGGTGACGATTGCCTCACCCGTTTCCGTTGCATTATGGGCGATTCGGAGATCTAAGATGGTTCGCCGAATTCGCTTGGCGACGATGGTTGCCCCTTCCTGAGTCGTGTTTGGTAACACAACCACAAACTCTTCTCCCCCATAGCGAGCCACCAAATCTGCCGGTCGCTTGAGAATGTGTTTCACCGACTGGGCAATTTGAATCAGACATTCATCTCCCTGTTGGTGGCCGTAGAAGTCGTTGTAGCGTTTGAAGTAATCCACATCAAAGAGAATTAACGCCAGAGGTTTCTGTTCGCGGTAGAGACGATGCCACTCCGCCGTGAGCCGTTGATTAAAACAGCGTCGGTTGGCAATTTGGGTTAGACCGTCTAAATGAACTAATTTTTGTAATTCTTGGTTGGTCTGCCGGAGCAGTGCTTCACTACGCCGTAATTCCTTGGTTCTTTCTAAAACCAGCTTTGTGGAATTGTCCAGGGCTTTTTTTAGGGAAGACTGGGCGCGGCTTCGTTCTTCGACTGCCGCCGAGAGGAGCAGAGAACTGAGGGCAAATACCCCCATAAATGATTGCAAAAACAATAGGGATTGATTTTGAGACTCTAAAACAAATACCCCCAAACCATGGGCGGTTGTATAAATCGCCAAGAGAGAAACAATACTCACCAATAGGCTTGAAACAAAAGCGCCATAGCGAAACACCGTCCAATTCAAAATAAGCAGCAGTAGATAGGCGACGGGGTAACTTTGGATAAAAATACTCCAGCTCACACCGATAAAAATCGCTAAAATTAGCACCGCCTCTACAACATGGTAGGGAATTTTTCGACTAAAGAAATCCTTTCCTAGAAGAATAACAGGCGTAAAAATCAAGTGGGCTAAGGTACTGGCCAACCACCAAGTAAACCAATTTAAGCCATAGTGTTCCCATTCCATACGTCCTGCAAAAACAACACTGGTGACACCAATAAAAGCGGAGGCCATCGGCGAAATAGTTGCTGCGGTGATGTAAGTCAAAACGCCCCGAACTTGATTGAAAAAGTATCGATTCTGGGCATATTTTTTTAGGATAAAACGGGCTAAAAGGGGTTGTACTAAATTGCCGGCAATGCAACCGAAGTTAACCCAAACAAAAGCATGAAGACTAATATTTGGATCCCGTTCGATCAAATCAAAAGAAATAACCCAGAGGGAACCTAGGGCAATGCTCGGTAAGATTTGATTACCGAAAAGAAGAATTAAGCCCAATGTCAACCCTGAGGGGAGCCATACTGAGGCGACAGTTCCCGGTAAGGTGGTAAAAATCAGACTGATTTCCGCAGTCCAGGCATAGGCGATCGCCAAGCAGCTATTGAGGCTGAGCCATCGTAGCCATCGACTGTGCCGCAGTCGGAGAAAATCCATAGTACCCGTGATCGAGGAGGAGCATTAACAAGAATTAAACAATAAAAATAAACTAGTTTCTACCAGCTAGAAATCAGTCTTATAACAGGTTATTGGGGTTTAAAAAGATAGTCTGCTAAATAGCAATATAGTCATCATAGGTGAAAAATTGGGTTTCAAAAAATATGACTTTTATGATTTTTTAAGGTGAGGGAGGACGGCGGCGGCGCGGAACCAAATGCCACGGAATTTCCCAATATTGACTAGCTTGCCCAAGGGGATACCATAAGGCATCAGTTTGGGTAATATAAATTGTTTTTTGGGGTAGCAAATCCGGCTGAATTTCTAACGTATGAATAATTTCTTGGGCAATTTTTTTTGCCAGGAGCGGTAGCACAGCATTGCCAATTTCCCGAAAGCCATGCCAAACTTTGCGGTGAAATTGAAACCAATCGGGGAAGGTATGTAGGCGGGCGGCTTCGCGGATCGAAATGCAGCGGGGCAGTTGGTAATGAATGGGTCTGGGGGCCGTAAAGGACCCTTTGTCGGTGGGGGTGCCGGCCCGTAGGGTATTGCTGAGGCCCTGGGCATCGAGCTTAAAGAGGCGACTAATGGCTTCTTTTTTGCCGGGGGGGGTGGCTTGGAAACGGGCTTGGATTGCTGGTTGATGCTGAGAACCGAGGTGTCCCCAGAGAAAATTAGTTTCTAGTTGACGGGAATGGCAATGGCGAAAGTGCTCGTTGAGCGATCGCCCAAAAGTTCCTAGGGGTTCGGGGGGGACAATGCCCCGGTCAATATCCGTAAAAACGGGGATGGGTTCTAAATCGGCGATCGCCTCGTGGACAGTGACATAGGGTTTTCGGTCAGGGCCATGGCTCGGCGCTGGATAGGCCACAGGGGGAACATCTCGGCGATATCCCAAGAGAATTAAGCGTTTACGTCGTTGGGGAGCGCCATAATCAGCACCATTGAGCACCTGGGGAGGCAAAACATGGTAGCCAGCCTCGCCTAAGGCTTGGCAAAGCTGTTTCAACATCCCTTGGTGGCGTTGCCCCGTAAGGCCCTGGACATTTTCAAAAATAAAATATTTGGGTTGAATTTCCCGCAACAACCGGACGTATTCAAAGATCAATTGATTGCGCGGATCATCCAACTGTCGTTTGCCCATCACTGAAAATCCCTGGCAGGGAGGGCCACCCGTGAGTAAATCAATTTCTGCCGTTGAATAGCCGCGCTGTTCAATGGCGTGGCGCATTTCTGGCCATTCCAGCCGACGAATATCCCGGCAAAAGGTGACACCATAGGGAAAATTCACCTCATGGACGAGGGCATGGACGGGGTCAATTTCTACCGCTGCGACCACATCAAAGCCCGCCGCTTCTAGCCCCAGGGACATTCCGCCGCATCCCGCAAACAAATCAATGGCTAGGGGCCTTTGGTTCACAGTGTGCTCCCAGTAAGTGTTTGTAATTTTCTTTAATGCTAAAGGGTTTTAGCTCTATAGGGCTTGGCAGAGGTGACGGAAGTGATCGCCCCGATGTTCGAAACTACGGTATTGATCAAAGCTGGCACAGGCGGGGGAAAGGAGCACTGCTTTCGGTTGGAGGGTCGGAATTAAGGCAACACTGCGGGCGATCGCCTTTTCTAGGGTGGCGACAATTTCGTACTGGGTGTAATTGCTCTCTTGGAGTAACTGGGCAAATTGGGGGGCTGCCTCACCGATTAAGAGCACCGTCGCTGCCTTTTCTTTGATTTTTTTGATCCAGGCCTCGGCATTGCCTTCTTTGGGTTCACCCCCGGCAATGAGGATCACTGGGCCAGGGGCCGCATTTAAGCCCACCTCGGCGGCGTCGTAGTTCGTTGCTTTACTATCATTGATAAAATCAACTCCCTGGTGCTGGCGAATTAACTCCAGACGGTGGGGCACACCAGGAAAGGTAGCAATGGCCTCGGCGATCGCCCCTTTGTCGATATTTGCTAATCGGGCGGCGGCGATCGCCAAGAGTAAATTTTGGCGGTTATGGTCGCCGACCATTTTCAGCAGAGAAACCGGAATCACCAATTCCCCAAAGGCTTTCACCCAAGCATCCTGGATAAATACCCCCCGTTTAGGGTCACAGGGTAAATGTTCTGCTCCCTTGGTGCTTGTCCAATAGGCGTCGGGCCATTGTTCAGCCTGCGATCGCAAAAACGGATCATCCCCATTCAAGACCTGGCGACGACTACGCCGAATGAGGGACGCTTTAATGTTGTGATAATTGTCGAGGGTGTAGTGGCGGGCGAGGTGGTCTGGCGTGAAGGTCGTCCACACACCAATTTGGGGACGGAGAGTCGGTGCGGATTCAATTTGGTAGCTACTAATTTCTGCCACAATCCACTCTGGGGTGGCTTCTCCCAACACAAGCTCACAGGCAGCGTGACCAATATTCCCACAGGCAGGGCCGCCCCGACCTGCTACTTGAAAAATCGCTTCTACCAGGGCGGTGGTGGTGGTTTTACCGTTTGTGCCGGTAATACCGACCCAGGGTTTTTGATCCAGATTGCGCCAAGCCAATTCCATTTCGCCGATGGTGTCAATGCCTTGGTCTCGCGCTTCTTTCAGAAAAGGAATATCCCAAGGTACTCCCGGACTCACCACAATCAGATCGGGGCGATCGCCTGCTAGGTTTGGCGTATGGCCGAGTTTGACCGTAATCCCTTGGGCCGATAAGTCCTGTTGCACCGCGACGAGGGATTCATCCGTTTGGCGATCGCCTAAGACCACCTCCCAACCCTGTCGCTTCAAAAGCCGTGCCGCCGCAATTCCCGAACGACCAATTCCAATGACGAGCGCCTGAGCCATACCATCTCTGTCGAAACAATGTGATCGCTGATTGTATCGAATTATGGCCGCTTTCCCCTAACCAAATCGATAGCCAAAGCCCCGCACTGTGATCAAATATTCCGGCTGACTCGGATCTAACTCTAACTTTTCCCGTAACCAACGGATGTGCACATCTACCGTTTTTGTATCCCCTAGAAAATCAGCACCCCAAACCTGCTCAATTAACTGATCTCGCGACCAAACCCGACGCGGATAACTCATAAACAATTCCAATAAACGATATTCCTTGGGCGACAAACTCACTTCCTCACCCCGTACCGTCACCCGACATTCCTCCGGGAACAAAGAAATATCCTTAAACTGGCGCACCGAGTTTTTAGGCGTGCTGCGGATAAACTGTTGACGTCGCAACAGCGCCCGACACCGGGCTACCAACTCCCGCAAACTAAAAGGCTTCGTTAAATAATCATCAGCACCCACCTCTAGGCCCAAAACCCGGTCTGTTTCACTCGCCTTAGCGCTCAATACCAAAATCGGAATCGTGTTTCCCTGATATCTCAAAAAACGACAAAGATCTAAACCATTCACTTCCGGCAGCATAATATCCAGAATTACCAAATCCAGAGGCATATCCGGAGCGTTGAATTCTGGATTTTGCAACATATTCAAGCCTGTACGGCCATTATCCGCAAAAAAGACCTCATAACCTTCTTCCTCTAAACCCATCACAATCATGTCACGAATGACTGCCTCGTCCTCCACTACTAGGATCCGTGCTTTCGTCGATAGCTCAGCATCTAGGGTATGTGACATCAAATCAAGGGAGAGCATAAAAATAAATTATTTACAGGGTTACGCCAACATATACATCAAAAGGCAGAGATTTGGCTAGTACATTGTGATTTCCTATACATTCACACCTTTAAGTTGAGTCATGGTAAGGATCTAGTCCATGAGTTGTAAATCAACAGCTAGGATTTGTGCTTGCTGCCGAACAAACTCCACTTCCTCCGTTAGCCAAGTCCGTACCTCGTGGTGATGAGCCGCTAACAATCCCCACAAACGTTGATCAACGATGATCGGCGCAACCAGATCTGCCCGCACCCGAATTGACCGCAAAAAGTCCAGGTGACAAGGCTCAAAATCACTCGCTTCAATATCTGTAACCTGCAGAATTCTGCCTTGGTGGTACCGTTGGGCATAATCACCATTAAAACAATCATCTGCCCCCGTCGATCCTAAAATTGAAAATTCACTCTGGCTCAGGGATTCGATAATCACCTGTCCTTTCCATTCCCGGTAAAAATAGTAGATGACAACCCGACTTACTCGGAGTTGCCAACGTGTTTGATCAGTGGCCTGTTGTAGCAATTGATTACGAGTCAAGGTGCGATTTAACCGCTCGTTCACTCGATTAAGACTTCGATCAAACATATTTGACTGCTGATTTTGTTACCTTCAATTTTATAAATATCCCCTTCACTTTGGGGATTAAAGGTGAATTCTCTGGATGAGCTGCCTATTTTTACCAGGTTTTCTAGAAAGATTTCTCTTCTAAGAAAAAAGCCCTGACAAACCATAGTGGCTCCCAGGGCAGACATTAACTTGCTGAAATTGCACGATAGTGTGACTAGCAGAAGCTCGCGGCAATGTTTTTAGTAAACTTCCACATGCCAACGGTGTTCTTTCTTCATGGAGCGGCGCATTTCTTCCCAATTGAGGCCACGCTTCTCTGCTTCGGCGGTAAAGGTTTCGTCAATGGGGGGTTGCATGCCCTTGAGACCACACATATAAACGTGGGTGTTGGGCTTTTGAATCATCTCAAAGAGTTCATCTGCATATTCACTGACACGGCTTTGGACATAAACTTTGCCACCATCGGCGGTCTTCTGTTCGCGACTAATGGCGTAGGTTAAGCGGAAGTTGTCGGGATTTTCCGCGGCCATTTTCTCGAAGTCGTCTTTGTAGAGGATATTAGCAGTGTAGGGAACACCGAAAATGAGCCACGCCTTGCCTTTGAATTTGTAGTCTTCGTGCTGCTCTTTGAACATCCGCCAGAGGAAAGCCCGGAAAGGCGCAATTCCAGTACCGGTAGCGAGCATGATCACAGTTGCGTCTTCGTCATCGGGAAGCAGCATTTCTTTCCCAACGGGGCCAGTGATCTTGACGTCATCTGTGCCAACCGGGAGGTTACAGAGATAGGTGGAGCAAACACCATAAACTGTTTCGCCGGATTCGGGATCTTGATATTCAAGCTGACGGACACAGAGGGAGACGGTCTTGTTGTCTTCCATGTCGCCGTGACGGGTAGAAGCAATGGAATAGAGTCTGAGCTTGTGGGGTTTCCCGTTTTTGTCTTCACCGGGAGGAATAATCCCGATACTTTGACCTTCTAGATAACGCAGATCGCCTTCGGAAATATCGAAGGTAACGTGACGCACGGTGCCGCTACCGCCTTCGTCAACGAGTTCGTAGTTTTCAATACATTTGCCGAGGAAGGGGGTTTTCGGACGATAGATGTTAACGGGAACCGAGGTGTCGGTGGTTTTGGGGTGAACGATTTTTGTCGAAGAAGCCATAGGAGATTGTGCAGATGCTTGGGCGGAGGACTGGCCTTCACTCACAATCTGGGCCGCATCTTCTGCGGGACGGATGCTAACGATTTTGCCTCCCAGTTTGGTAATGCGTTGCATTTCCTGGTTCATTCTGGCATAGGGCACGGTAATGAATGTGGTGCCACTTTTCCGAACGAGGGCGTTTTCGTTACGACCGTCGCCACCCAGACCAACAACTTCGTAGATAAACAGACGATTGGCGTAGGATTGATTTCCAGTAGAGTTTGCTGTGCTAGTGATACCGTACATTATGTGCAGTTTCCCAATTATTTTTGATTTATCAGTTTTTTTGATCTTAAAGGGGGTGGATCGTCGGTACAAACCGCTTTTTCCCGCTTTAGAGTCAAGATTATAAGGGCTTTACTCCATTTAGACTATCATTGTGCTGCCCATGGTTTACTGAACGGGGCGGGAAGTGTAACCGATTCTGAGGTATGGGAATTGGGGTAACTAGGCTACTGGAAACACTATCTCTACCGAACTAAGTTCTTAGGCGTTAGTCAGGGAGAGATTGTGAGTGAAGAAGGTTTGGAGGTACATCTTAAGAAAGTTTCTACGGGGGTTTTGTGATGGCTGTTGCATTCTTCCTGGGGCTTTGTAAGGGGATCTTCATAGAGGCAATCTTTTTCGGTTTTTTTTAGATTTTTTTGAAATGGATTAGAACAAGGCGATCGCCTCTGATGGGGAATTGTGATAGTAAAAAGTAATCAAACGGCGGCAATCCGTTGAAGATTTAGGGGGATATGTCACAATGAGGGGCGAAACTCTTTGACCATTGGTGTCTATTTAGAACAGCCCAAACAGAGCAACTCTCCCCAAGCAATTCCGAAAAATGCCCTTGGTCAACTGTGTGCTGTCACCCAGAATTTATTGGGAAATTTGACATCAATGGATGTGTAACTTAGAAAGCAAGAATCCTAGGCATTCGTAATGGAACCGCTTTATCAATATGCATGGTTGATTCCGGTGCTGCCTCTGTTAGGGGCAATGATCATCGGGATCGGCTTAATCTCCTTAAACAAATTCACGAACAAGCTACGGCAACTCAATGCGGTATTTGTTCTGTCGCTCATTGGCACTTCAATGGCCCTTTCTTTTGGGCTACTCTGGAGTCAAATTCAGGGTCATGAAGCCTTTACCTACACCCTAGAATGGGCAGCGGCAGGCGACTTTCATCTGCAGATGGGCTATACCGTGGATCACCTGAGTGCCTTGATGTCGGTGATCGTCACCACGGTGGCTTTGCTGGTGATGATCTATACCGATGGTTATATGGCCCACGATCCGGGTTATGTCCGTTTCTATGCTTATTTGAGCATTTTTAGCTCGTCGATGTTGGGCCTGGTTTTTAGCCCAAATCTGGTGCAGGTTTATATTTTCTGGGAACTGGTGGGGATGTGCTCCTACCTCCTGATTGGTTTCTGGTACGACCGCAAAGCGGCGGCAGAGGCTTGCCAAAAGGCCTTTGTCACAAACCGTGTCGGCGATTTTGGTCTCTTGCTGGGGATGCTCGGTCTCTACTGGGCCACGGGCAGTTTTGAGTTTGATCTGATGGGCGATCGCCTCGTGGATCTCGTCTCGACGGGGCAAATTAGTTCCCTCCTGGCCATTGTCTTTGCCGTACTCGTTTTCCTTGGCCCTGTGGCTAAATCCGCTCAATTTCCCCTCCATGTGTGGCTCCCGGACGCCATGGAAGGGCCGACCCCCATTTCCGCCTTGATCCACGCTGCGACCATGGTTGCTGCTGGGGTATTTCTCGTCGCGCGGATGTATCCTGTGTTTGAGCCGATCCCAGAAGCGATGAATGTCATTGCCTGGACGGGGGCAACCACCGCTTTTCTGGGGGCAACCATTGCCTTGACCCAAAACGACATTAAAAAAGGTCTTGCCTATTCCACCATGTCCCAATTGGGCTATATGGTGATGGCGATGGGGATCGGTGGCTATACCGCTGGTCTGTTCCACCTAATGACCCATGCCTACTTTAAAGCGATGCTTTTCTTGGGCTCTGGTTCTGTGATCCATGGCATGGAAGAGGTCGTCGGCCATAACGCCGTACTAGCCCAGGATATGCGCCTGATGGGTGGACTACGGAAGTATATGCCCATCACCGCCACAACGTTTTTAGTTGGCACCCTCGCTATCTGTGGGATCCCGCCCTTTGCTGGTTTCTGGTCGAAAGACGAAATTTTAGGCCTGGCATTTGAAGCCAATCCAGTGCTCTGGTTCATTGGTTGGGCCACCGCTGGCATGACCGCTTTTTACATGTTCCGGATGTACTTCCTGACCTTTGAAGGGGAGTTTCGTGGTACGGATCATCAACTGCAAGGAAAACTCCTGACTGCGGCAGGTCAAGCCCCCGAAGAAGGCCACCATGGCTCTAAGCCCCACGAGTCTCCTTTAACGATGACTTTTCCGTTGATGGCTTTGGCGGTTCCGTCGGTGTTGATTGGTTTGCTGGGAGTTCCTTGGGGCAATCGCTTTGAAGCCTTTGTCTTTTCTCCCAATGAAACAGCAGAGGCCGCTGAACATGGTTTTGAATTGACAGAATTTTTGATCATGGGTGGTAATTCTGTGGGGATCGCCCTCATTGGTATTACCATTGCCTCGCTGATGTATCTCCAGCGAAAAATTGATCCGGCGAGTTTGGCTGAAAAATTCCCGGTGTTGTACCAACTGTCTTTGAACAAATGGTACTTCGACGATATTTACAACAATGTTTTTGTGATGGGTACCCGGCGTGTGGCCCGACAAATCCTGGAGGTGGACTATCGCGTCGTCGATGGGGCCGTAAACCTGACGGGGATCGCCACTCTCCTGAGTGGGGAAGGCTTGAAATATATTGAAAATGGTCGTGTCCAGTTCTATGCGCTCATTGTGTTTGGGGCGGTGCTGGGTTTTGTGATTTTCTTTAGTGTGGCCTAGTCTTTACCGCATTCCGAAAGTTGAGATAAATAAATTCCCCTTGCCTGAGTGGTAGGGGGTTTTGTTTTTTTCCTGATAAGATTTGCAGTGGTGTTGTTACAGGGGTTAGCAAAAAAAATCATGGCCGAATTTAAGCAAGGGGCCCAGGTAAAGTTGGCCCAGTTACCTCCTTTTCTCAAGACAGCAGATCCGATGCCGATGCTACGTCCGGCGGATTTGTTAGCGGTGGGAGAGGTCGGTACCCTTGGCGATCGCCGCCCTGGTGGTTATTGGGTAGTTAAGTTTGAACGGGGGTCTTTTTTGCTCGAAGAAACGTATCTGACCGTTGCCGCTGAGGCGGAGTAGACCTAAGGATTGGGCAGATCGACAGCCGGACTTAGGGGAACAAAATCGCCGTGGATGGTGAGGCCGAGAAACATGGTTTCACCGGTTTGGATACGTTTACCCGTAAGGGCGCAGGTTTCATCTTTTTGGGCGATCGCCTCAAGGGTTGCCCGAATATCTGCTTCGCTAAACTGGGGACGATATTCCCCTGAGTTGTGATTGACGTAGTTCCAGAGAATATCGCGGATTAGGGCCTGGTATCCTTGGTTCCCGGCGAGTTCCTTGAGTTTATCTTTCAGTTTGCGCTCTAGGCGAATGCTGGTAACTTCCATGTCTGTCGTACTAGTTGCCCGAGTCATAATCGTCGCTTATCCCCTTAAATTTAAGATGCACCCAGATATCTGCCCTCGGAATGAGGCAAAATATCGAAAATTGTAGTACCAGTGTAGTGGAGATACCTTAGGAAAAAAAGCGCGATTTCACTGAATTATCAGCAAACAAGATTCAAGGCGATCGCCTCTGCCACTTTGACCCCATCAATGGCCGCCGAGAGAATGCCCCCCGCATAGCCGGCTCCCTCCCCCGCAGGATAGAGGCCCTGGGTATTAATACTCTGGTAATTTTTGCCCCGTTTAACGCGGATTGGCGAAGAGGTGCGCGTTTCTACTCCCGTTAACATCGCCTCGGCCATGGCAAACCCTTGAATTTGTTTGTCAAAGGCAGGTAGAGCTTCCCGAATGGCTTCGATGGCATAGTCCGGAAGCGCGGTGCTGAGATCCGTTAACTTGACCCCCGGTGCATAGGAAGGCTTAACCTTGCCCAAGAACTCAGAAGAACGACCTGCCAGGAAATCCCCCACCAATTGGCCCGGCGCACTGTAATCGCCGCCACCCAGTTCAAAGGCTCTGGCTTCTAACTGTCGCTGGAGATCGATCCCAGCTAAAGGATGGCCTGGAAAATCTGTTTCTGGAGTAATGCCGACGACGATCCCCGCATTGGCGTTGCGTTCGTTGCGGGAATATTGGCTCATGCCATTGGTGACAACTTTACCTGCCTCGGAGGTGGCCCCAATGACTAAGCCCCCCGGACACATACAAAAGCTATAGACCGATCGCCCATTTTGACAATGGTGCACGAGCTTGTAATCGGCGGCGCCCAGGATTTTATTGCCAGCAAATTCCCCGTAGCGACATTCATCGATGAGGGGTTGGGGATGTTCGATGCGGAAGCCAATGGAAAAGGGTTTGGGTTCGATGTAAACGCCCTGGTCATGGAGCATTTGGAAAGTATCCCGCGCACTGTGGCCCATGGCTAGCACCACATGGGAACTGGGAATAAATTCGCCATTTTCGAGGGTGACGCCTTTAACCTGATGGTTTTCCAGTTCGAGGGTTTTGACTTTGCTTTGAAAGCGAATTTCGCCGCCGAGAGATTCGATGGTTTTGCGGATGCTTTGAACGATGCCGACAAGTTTGAAGGTGCCGATGTGGGGCTTGGCGATGTAGAGAATTTCGGGGTTAGCGCCGGCGGCGACGAATTCTTCGAGGACTTTGCGTTTGTAATGGTGGCGATCGCGCACTTGACTATAAAGCTTCCCATCGGAAAATGTACCTGCGCCCCCTTCCCCGAACTGGGCGTTGGATTCGGGGTTAAAGTCCCCTTTCTTTTTCCAGAAATTAAAGGTGTCTTTGGTGCGCTCGTTAACGGTTTTGCCTCGTTCTAATACGATAGGCCGAAAGCCCATTTTTGCCAGCATTAACCCCGCAAACATCCCGCAAGGCCCCATGCCAATGACGATGGGTCGTGTCTCACAATCTTCTGGTGCCTGGGCCACCATTTTGTAGCTCATGTCTGGGGTGGGGAGTACGTGGGGATCTTTTTTGAAGCGTTTCAGTAGAGCTTGATCCTTGGTGGTGCGCACATCAAAGATGTAGACGAGGTAAATATTGCTCTTTTTGCGGGCGTCGTAGCTGCGCTTAAAAATTTGGTACTCGAGTAGGTCGTCCGGCTGAATTTTCAACTTCTGGCAAATGGCCTGGGCGATCGCCTCCGGGCTGTGGTCGAGGGGCAGTTTGATTTCCGTAAGACGAAGCATGGCAGTTACTGAAAAAAATAGCGGTGATGATCCCTGGGGCCGGGGATTCTTATTAAAAACGAAAAAAATCTTCCCCACAATGGCGAGGAAGACCCAGACTCAATAAACAAAGAATTGGTCAGCGGCCTTAGATCAACCCCAACCAGCTCAGGACACCTTCTTTGGTCAGTAATTCGATGGCGATCGCAATAATGATCCCAATCATCGCCGCCCGGCCATTGAGCTTTTCAGAATAGAGATTGAAGCCAAACTTGGGATCTTCGAGATTGGGCTTAACGGTGGGTTCTGGAGCTGCCATGGTAAAAACCTCGTCTTATCGAAACTAATGTAATAATTCTTAATATTGTAGTGTAGCGCACAAAAGCCGCAACCGTGCCTTGTCTCACTTTATACCTCAATCGTAATCGTTTTATTTGTTTATTGTGATGAGCTTTTGTGCTTCGTGATTATCGGCTCCACTCGCCTTAGAACTAGATTGCGATCGCCATCGATGTTACCCAGAATGCTGGAGCATCTTTGACTTTATTATTACACCACTGAACCATAATCACCTGCTGATCAAAGTAGCGAGTACGGAACGGTCACACAGCACTTCAAGGCGTGATTCAACAATGCTTTTTCAAGTTGATAATGGCGATCGCCCCTATTTTGTATAGCGGGATACATCAAGCTGACCACAATTAAAGGCTAATAAAACTTAAGTCGAATGCAGTGACTGTATCTGGACGACAAAACAATATCAGTTTGCGATCTAAACCCTAGAATATAGGGTGCTCCACTTGCCAGCATAAATGATCAATTTTTGGAAACAATAAGGCAATGACGAAAATTTTGATTATTGAAGATGAAGCAGAAACCCGTAATGTTTTCCTTAAATGCCTAGAATTTGAGGGCTTTAAAACCTGTGCTGCAAGTAATGCTTTAGATGGGATTGAACTAGCATTAAACGAACAACCCAATTTAATTGTTTGTGACATTCTCATGCCTGACATGGATGGTTACTTTGTATTGTCAAAAATACGCCGTTCACCTAAAACAACAGCGATCCCTTTTATTTTTCTAACTGCAAAAGTGACCATGGCAGAGCTTCGCTATGGCATGCAGCTGGGAGCGGACGATTACCTGACCAAGCCCTGCACGGTTGAACAATTTTTAGGGGCGATTAATGTTCGGCTAAAACGGCAGCAAGAGACGATCAAAAATCACCACCTAGACTCAAAAAAAAACAAAACCGTTGCTTCTGTTGATGTCGAAATCAACTTTCCATTAACAGATATCGATCGCGATTTTTCTTTTCCCTACTCCAGCAATTTAAATCGAGCTTTTGATTTTATTGAAGATCATTACCATCAACCGATTAAAATCAAGGCCATCGCAGAAGAAGTTGGTTACTCTTCTTCATACCTGAGCAATTTAGTTCAGAAAGAAACTGGCTATACAGTGAAGCAATGGATTATCGCTAGGCGCATGCTACAGGCTCGAAAATTATTGAAAAATACAAATAAGCCAATCCACAAAATTGCAGAGTTATGTGGCTACCATGATGCCGGCTACTTTACCAACCAATTCCGGCGATTCCACGGAAAAACACCCCTCAATTGGCGTTCTGAGCAATTGTAGCTCACCTCTCCGTGAGTCATCGGCATCGTTATTTTACAAAAACTAACGCAGCATAACATCCCTAAAAAAGACCTTTCTGTAATTGATTTAACAAAAAAATCAAAATATCAGGGGAGTCAAAAAAATACCCTAAAAAAATGTCATTTTTTCAAAAAAAAATCTAATGCCTTTTAAAAAAGTGACTGATATTATGAATGTCAAATCTTTATGGAAAAAGGTGATCTTCTGAGTTTTAGGGCGCTTTCAAAACCACAGAATTTTGAATGTTTAAGTCGTTAGTTTTTGGGTAGATATAAGTTATGACTCTGATTTCAGCACAGCAGACTTTACAGGGCCTTGGAAGTTCCGGCTCTCTCGGTCACGGGCGATCAAACTTACAGTCTTTGTGTCATGTTTGCGGCAAATACCATGGCATGAATGATCATTGGCAGTTTATGCAGACAATGCCCCAAGATCCTGTAGACATGGTTGATGACCTCGTAAAAATGGGGATTTATAAAGAGAATCAGTTGCGGGCGGCAGAAGGAGTCAATGCCTACGAACTGAGAAAAACTTTATTTTTGAAGCGTATTGGTCGCAGTGATCCAAAGCGAGAAAAGCTTATCTTGGCCCTCTGTAAGCAGGCCGGTGGCATGGAAAATGCTTTTGCGGCGGCCTTTGGCCCCCAAGCTGGTCTATTTTTTGCCGACTCAATTCGCAGTAGCCAACAGACCCGTCGAGAATTTCTGCGGAATATGGCTGTCGGCGCTGCACTTGTGAGTTTGGCGAGTTGTGGTCAGGATACAACGCCTCCTGCGGAAGACACCCCAGCAGACGCACCAGTGGGCAATTTAGAGAAAACTGATTTACAGATTGGTTTTATTCCCATTACCTGTGCGACGCCCATTATTATGTCTGAGCCTTTGGGCTTTTATGAAAAGTATGGTTTTAATGCCAAGGTCGTCAAAATGCCCAGTTGGGGGGCAGTCAGAGATTCGGCGATCGCCGGAGAATTGGACGCGTACCACATGCTTGCGCCCATGCCCATCGCCATGACCCTCGGTCTAGGTTCCGCCGCCTTTGGCGTAAAACTTGCCAGCATTGAGAACATTAACGGGCAGGCGATTACCGTTGCCGAACGTTACAAAGGTCAAGTGAATGGGCCGGCCGATTTTAGAGGATTCACCATTGGGGTTCCTTTCCCCTACTCCATGCACAACCTGTTACTGCGTTACTACCTCGCGACAGGTGGCATTGATCCCGATGTCGATGTGCAAATTCGTCCCGTTCCCCCACCAGACAGCATCGCCCAGCTCGTTGCCGGTGATATCGATGCATACCTGATGCCTGATCCCTTTAATCAGCGGGCGGTCTACGAAGGAGCAGGCTTTATTCATATGCTCACCAAGGAAATCTGGCCAGGACACCCCTGTTGCGCCTTTGCCGCTAGTGATCAGTGGATCGATGCGAACCCTAACACCTTCCGTGCCCTCAATAAATCCATCATCGAAGCTGCAGCCTATGCTCAGGTTCCCGAAAATCGCCCCGAAATTGCCGCCGCGATCTCTGAGCGTGCCTTCCTGAACCAGCCCGTGGAAGTCGTCGAAGCAGTCCTCACCGGAAAATTTGATGATGGCAATGGCAACAGCCTCGACATTCCCGACAGGATTGGCTTTGATCCCTATCCTTGGCAGAGTTTTGCCAACTGGATTTCCTCCCAGCTTGTGCGGTGGGATCTCCAAGGGGATGGTTTAGCGCCCCAGATTATTCCCGAAAAGGGCTATGACACCGTTGGTACAGACGTCTTCCTCACGGATCTCGCCCGGGAACTTGCCACAGAATTAGGTCAAGAAGTGCCCACAGAAATTTACCGGGAAGAAACCCTGAAATTCGATACCTTCGATCCTGCGGATCCTGCCGCCTATGTCGAACAACAAATTGAAGAATATGGCGTATAAAGTCAGGAGCAAACAAGATGGCAATCAGTAGTAAATCCTTAAATAAACCCTTACCGAAGTCCATTTACAGTAGACCAGAGGAATCCTTTTTTCAAAACGAAAATGTCCGAGCTGTTCTGTTGTTTATTGTTTCGCTCGCTGTTTTCCTTGGCTTCTGGGAGATTGGTGCACGGGCAGAACTATTTGCGAAAGGGGTTCCCACCGCAACGAAAACCATCCAGGAATTGTGGTGGTGGGTGACCAATCCTTTCTTTGACAATGGCCCTAACGATCTTGGGATCGGCTGGAATTTGTTAATTAGTCTCCGCCGGGTGGCGATCGGTTATGTTGCAGCCTCTGTTGTTGCCGTGCCCCTTGGGATTTTGATTGGCATTTCCCCGGTGGCAAGGAAGGGTTTTAATCCCTACATTCAACTCCTTAAACCAATTTCCCCCTTAGCATGGCTGCCCCTAGGACTCTATATCCTGCGGGATTCGGAACAGACCGGTGTCTTTATTATTTTCATTTCGAGTATTTGGCCAACGCTGATTAATACGTCCTTTGGGGTCGCCAATGTCAGCAAAGAATACCTTAATGTGGCAAAAACTCTTGGTGCCTCTCGGCTCCGCACTATTTTTAAGGTAATTATTCCAGCGGCATTACCCAATATTTTGGCTGGATTACGCATCAGTATGGGGATCGCTTGGCTGGTCATTGTTGCTGCGGAAATGTTGCTGGGGACTGGTTTGGGTTACTTCATCTGGAACGAGTGGAATAACCTCTATATCCCGAATATTTTGGTGGCGATTTTCATCATCGGTTTGGTCGGTTTGATTCTAGATAGTTGCTTTGCGGCTGTCGAAAAGTTTGTTGCATTTGGTCGTAAATAATGAGTGTTACTCCTGTGAATTACGCAACTCCCCTTACCCCGGAAGATACTTTTTCTGATACGGCGCAACTGTCGATTCGTAACGTAACAAAGGTCTTCCACGGTCAACAAAGTTTATTGGGTAAGGTGACTGGAAAAAAGTCAAAGGATTATGTGGCGATTGAGGACATTAGTCTTGATATCGAACCCAATACTTTTGTCTCGATTATTGGCCCTTCTGGCTGTGGTAAATCCACGTTGCTAGATATGATTGCGGGTCTCTCCTCTGTGACTTCTGGGGAAATTCGGTTGAATGGGATGCCGATTCAGGGGCCGGGGCCAGACCGGGGCATGGTGTTTCAAAGTTATGCGCTAATGCCTTGGATGACGGTAGAGGACAATCTCTATTTTGCGGTGGAAACGGTCTATCCGCAGATGCCGAAAAAGCAGATCCAACGCACGATCAAAGAGCATATCCAATTAGTGGGTTTGCGGGGTGCTGAGAAAAAGTATCCGCACCAAATTTCGGGGGGGATGAAACAGCGGGTCGGGATTGCTCGGGCGCTGGCGATTAATCCGCAAATTTTGTTGATGGATGAACCATTCGGCGCCTTGGATGCGCTTACCCGTGGGTTCTTGCAGGATGAGATTGAACGCATCTGGGAACGGGAGCGGAAAACGGTGATCATGATTACCCACAGCATTGATGAGGCTCTATTGCTTTCTGATCGCATCATTATGATGACCCGTGGTCCTGCGGCTCGAGTGGATGAGATCTTGGATGTGCCTTTCCCCCGTCCCCGCAATCGTGAGGAGTTGGATCAATATCCGGCTTACCACGATCTCAAGGTAGAGATGGAAAGTCATCTATTTCGCGAAACGAGGGCAGTTGAGGCTGCCAGGGTTGGGGCTTAACGCTTCCTTGTCCGGGCGATCGCCTTTGGATTTTTCCGAAATCATCGGGGGCGATCGCCTCGACTAAAACTGATTGATTATCTATTCACACTATTCATCAAAAGCATAAGAGGAGTCATTCCATGGCAATTTCTGCAGTTACCGAAAAGTTGTTGGCAGCGAAAAAGGCAGCGGGGCTGAGCTTTGCTGATTTAGAGGCAAAAGTCGGTTGTGATGAGGTCTGGATTGCCTCTGTGATTTACCGTCAAGCCAGTGCCTCTTTGGAAGAAGCAACCAAGATTGTGCAAGCGATTGGTGCAGATGAGTCTTTAATTGAACCGCTCACGGAATGTCCTTTGAAGGGGTCCCTTGAGCCTGTGATTCCGACGGATCCGCTGATCTATCGTTTCTACGAGATCATGCAGGTTTACGGGATGCCCATTAAGGCGGTTGTGCACGATAAGTTTGGTGATGGCATCATGAGTGCGATTGATTTTACGCTCGATGTGGATAAGGTCGAAGATCCCAAAGGCGATCGCGTTCAAGTCACCATGTGCGGTAAGTTCCTCCCCTACAAGAAGTGGTAGATTGCACAACGCTTAAATAGGTTGATTTGCATGGAAATGATGGGTTACTGGTTCTGAACTGGTGACCCTTTTTTCGGCAATATTTCGGGAATAAATTAATCATGATTGAATTCGTTTTTCGGGAGTTTTAATGATGTCTACACCTCTTGTTCCCCCTTTCACTAGGGAAACGGCGATCGCCAAAGTGCGGATAGCAGAAAATGCTTGGAATAGCCGTGACCCAGATCGAGTCTGTCTGGCCTATACAGAAGATAGTTTTTGGCGGAATCGGGCAGAAGTCTTCCGAGGTCGAGAAAAAATTCGCGAATTTCTGCAACGTAAATGGGACAAGGAATTAAACTATCGCCTCGTCAAGGAAATGTGGGCATTTGGCGAAAACCGCATTGCAGTACGCTTTCAGTACGAATGGCAGGACGATGCGGGGCAGTGGTATCGCGCCTATGGCAATGAAAATTGGGAATTTGATAAAGCAGGTTTGATGCGCCGTCGAGAAGCCAGCATTAACGATAAACCCATTGCAGAATTAGAACGGCGGTTTTTCTGGGATGCCCCTGGCGATCGCCCCCTGGATCATCCCGGATTGATTAATTCTCCTGAATAGATGCAATATTTTCAGCGTTCCCATCATCTACAAGCGGTAATTAGCCCATTGATTCACGTAAGCCTTAGTTGGTTCAAGGAGTGATGGTAATCGAGCGATAAAGTCAGTCATAATACTCTCTACTGTACTGATGTCGAGGATAATAACGTTTCTTGTCTAGACCATTTGCCCAAGAATTAAAACAGCTCCGTCGCCAGCACCAACTCATTTTAAATGCCGTTGGTGAAGGAGTTTATGGCCTTGATTTAGATGGCAATGTGACTTTTGTTAATCCCGCCGCCGCTAAGATGATTGACTGGCCAGTGACAGAGTTGGTTGGGAAGTCAATGCATACGGTATTACACCATTCCCATGTGGATGGTTCGCCTTACCCCCGTGAAGATTGTCCGATTTATGCGGCTCTCAAAGATGGTAGTACCCATCGAGTAATTTCTGACGTATTTTGGCGCAAAGATGGCACCAGTTTTCCGGTGGAATATATTAGTACACCCATGAAAGATGAAGATGGAACTCTAGTTGGGGCCGTTGTCACGTTTCAAGACATTAGCCAGCGGCGCTGGGCAGAAAAAATTCTCGAGCAGGCCAATGAAGATTTAGAGCAAAAAATTCAAGAGCGGACCCAAAAGTTGCAACGGGCAAATCAACAGTTAAGGGAACTGAATGAAATGCGCTCGCGTTTCATCACAATGGTTTGCCATGAATTTCGCAATCCCCTCAATAACATCACCCTTTCTGTTTCTTCCCTTAAACGTTACGATACCCATCTTTCAGTAGCAGAAAAGGCAGGCTATCTTTCCAACATCAATACAAATGTTGAGCGCATGACCCAAATCATTGACGATATTTTAGTAATTGGCAGGATTGAGGCGAAAGTTCTAGAAGTTAACCGCACAAAATTTGACGTGGTCACATTTTGCCGTCAGCTATTGGAAGAAGGAGAGTTTATTCGTCAGCCCCATCCCATTAAATTGATTTGCCCCAGTCCTTCGATTATCACTGAGCTCGATGAACGTTTACTATACTCAATTTTAGGTAATTTACTTGGCAATGCAATTCGCTACACCCACGAGAGCGGCGCAATTACGTTGAGCTTAAGAAAATGGAAACAAATATTAATTATCAAAGTCCAAGATGAAGGAATTGGCATTGCCTTGAAAGATCGTAAATATCTTTTTGAACCTTTTCATCGCGGTTGTAATACCAGTAATATTCCTGGTACAGGACTAGGGCTAAGTATTGTTAAGCAGTTTGTGGATCTGCTTGGGGGTAGTATTCACGTGTCCAGCCGTATCAATAAAGGAACGACTTTTACTGTCAGGTTGCCAATGTTTAATAATAGTAAAAATGATATTTCGGTTTCTACCAGCTAGTTAAAATCAAAAAATATTATTTTGAGCCTATTCAGCATTTTTTCCTGCCAACTCAAGTATTCAATCTAATGACTAGAGGTGATTGGGATTGAAGTTTGGCAAAAGCGAAACATATGTTCGGCGACGAGGGTCGTTTGCTCCACGTGGGGGAGGTGACCACAATTGGGAATCCACTGGAGGGTGCTATTAGGTAAGCCCTGGTGAAAGCGATGGGCCGCCTTGGTGCCGAGAATGCGATCCTGCTGGCCCCAGAGAATTAAGGTGGGTTGCTGGATCTGTTTCAATTTGGGATAAAAAGAGCCATAGCCTCCGCCCTTGGTGAATTGAATCAGCGCTTCTTGCCAGCGATCGCACTGGACATGCATTGCCCCACAGAGCACCGCATCCGTTGTGACCCGTGTTTTATCGAAATAGGCACTTTGGCAAATTTTCCGGCGGACGTTCATACTGCCTAAAAATTGCGTGGCCCAACGGTCTAAGGGCGGCACCATCGCAAAGCGACTGAGGGGTTTCGGCGCGAGGCCGGCACTGTCGAGGAGCACAATTTGACGGACAGCATCTGGATAGCTCAGGGCAAAGTCGAGGGCCACTGCGCCCCCCATGGAAGCACCAACGATAACTACCGGGCGATTAATTTGCTGTTGCCAAAACTGGTGGAGGTGGGTTTTGATACTTTCCGGGGTAAAGGGAAGCTGTTCTGGTCGCGCCGTAAAGCCAAAACTGAGCAGATCTACGGCCCAAACAGTATGGTGCTGGGCTAATTTGGGTAGAAGATAGCGGTATTCTAAAACAGAGCTATCGAAACCATGGATGAGAAGAATGTCTTGGTCACCACTGCCTTGTTGCACAAAGCTAGTCAAAATGGGATCGGTTTGAAGCGGCGTGGCGATCGCCACCTGTTGGATCTGCTGGGCGAGACGAATCGCGTCAAGTTCCGTCAGTTGGTTCACCAGAGGCGGTAAAAAAGAAGGATACATGGGGGATTTCAATAAATGCAGCCAGATAAAAATAGATTGCCTGCTTATCGCCTACTTATTGTTACAGGTTTGCCCCTGGCCTACAAGCAAGCCGTGTCCAAGAAAGTTTGGGGTGGTGGGGCACGCTAAAACAAAATCGTATTTTTGGATAGTTGTGCTTTTTCGACAATACTAGAATAGTAGGACTGAATGCCTCGTATCTCTTTTTGCCAGTTGACATTTCCCGATTCCATTCACGGTCATTAATTATGATTCACCCACCAGAATCTGTCCAAGCTCCATCAGGATCGTCATGTTCCACTTTCCGCAACCGCCCTTGAAACTATCCCGACGGTTTATCCTTATTAGTCTGCTCGCCTTAGCTTATTACGGAACCGCAGAAATTTCTCGCCAGGTTGCTTCGACGCCCCAATCCGTCACCCCTGTATGGCCTCCAGATGGTATTGCCCTGGCCGCAACATTTATTTATGGCTATCAAGTATTGCCAGGAGTCTTTCTTGGCTCTTTTTTGGCGAACATTTGGGCTTTTTTTCAGGGAGAAAATCTCAATCAAGCCCTCGTTTCAGTTGTGCAGGTATTGGCGATCGCCCTAGGCACCACAGGCGGCATGGGTCTGGGGAAATACTTATTAGATACTAAAATTCAGCGCAAAAATCCCCTCAAAAAGCTCGATGATCTCTGCATATTTCTGTTACTCATTGGGACGTTAACGCCGGCAATCAATGCCACCACCGGTGTATTTGCCCTCGCTCTTGGCAATACAGTCAGCTGGGCAAACTTTGGCGAATCTTGGTTGACTTGGTGGATCTCTAACGTTTCCGGTATTTACATTTTTACGCCGGCCTTGATTAGTTGGTATGAGCTATTTCAATCACAAACCTTAAATCGCCCAATTCAAAAAACAATTATCACCTTCAATCGGTATTACAAAAGACCCCATAAATTGACTTGGATTTTATTCCTTGAAACAAGATTTATTGAAATCCTAAGCCTACTCACAATTATTTTATTAATTAGTTATATCTCCTTTTCCCAAAATCTCCATTTGGAATACATGCTCATTCCCTGTTTGGTATGGGCAGTAATTCGTTTTGGTCAATTTGGAGCGACTAATCTCATTGCCGTCGTCACAATGTTAGCGGTATTAGGTACTGTGCGGGGGGTGGGGTCTTTTTCCAGTGAAGATATCAATGAATCCTTACTACGCTTGCAGTTATTCACGGTGGTAATCGTGGTGACAAATTTGAGCTTAATGGCGACTTTAAGAGAAAAAAAAGAAGCCTTTAACAATTTGCGACAGTCTAAAATTCACCTCCAAGAAAAATCATCACAGCTTGAACAAAGTAAGGTGATTCTCAAAGAAAATGCTTTTTTATTAGAGCAACAAAACTTAGAACTCATTGAAGCGAAGCAAGCAGCAGAAAATGCCAACCGCACTAAAACAAGGTTTCTGTCTAGCATGAGCCATGAGCTGCGCACCCCCTTAAATGCCATTTTAGGGTTAGTGGAACTGCTCAAGGATTCTGATAATTTAGATGAATATGAACGGGGAGATTTACAGACAATTAGCGATTCAGGGATTCATTTACTGCATCTCATTGAAGATATCCTTGATATTTCCCGCATTGAAGCCGGAAGAGTTGAACTTCACTTTCAAGAAGTAGACTTTCCCAAGTTTCTCCAAGGGATTAAGGGAATTATTCAAGCGCAAATTAATAGCGATGCTATCGAATTTATTTGTGAATTCCCCCCAAACTTACCAGCGGGGGTGAGTATCGATGAGAAAAAGCTCAAACAAGTGCTGTTGAATCTTTTGCATAATGCGGTAAAATTCACAGAAAAGGGCCAAATTGTTTTTCGGGTAAGGCTCCATTCTTTCCCTGATTTAGGTGAGACTTATACATTGCTTAATTTTGAAGTTGAAGATACTGGAATTGGCATTGAATCCGATAAGCTCAACTTAATTTTTCTGCCTTTTGAACAAACTGGCAAAGCCAAATTCAAAACCCAAGGTACTGGCTTAGGACTTGCCATTAGTCAAGAAATTGTGCGGATGATGGGGGGCAAAATTTTAGTGACAAGTCAGCCGGGCAGCGGTAGTAAGTTCGAGTTTATGATCTGTGCTGAAATCCTTAATCAATCCAGTGATTTCCTTGGGCAAAGCGCAAACTCTTTATTTGTCTTTGATCGAAATTTAGCAGCGAAACTTCCCCTTAATATTCTCTTGGCAGAAGATAATCTGACGAATCAAAAGGTCGTCGCAAAAATCCTGAAAAATCTCGGTTATCAAGTCGATATTGTTAATAATGGCTTAGAAGTACTAGAGGCAGTGCAAAGGCAAGTCTATGATGTGATTTTGATGGATATTCAAATGCCTGAAATGGATGGTTTAGAAGCCACCGAGGCATTAATTAAATTGAACTTGGAGCCGCATCCCTATGTGATTGCCCTAACGGCTAATGCCATGCAACATGACCGGTTGGCTTGTTTAGACGCTGGTATGGATGATTACATTACGAAGCCTGTGCGATTGGATTTATTGGTGCAGGCCCTGTGGCGATCGCAATGTTGTCGCCTCGTGTCCTGAAGCTTCGTTTATGCTAATTAGCCTCCAGGCAGAATGACAAACAACGCCCCGGTCAAAGATCTGAGCCGATGTATTTGTCTCTAGAATAGTAACGATTACAACCAAAATTCAAGGATTGACCCCATGGATGTGAAAGCGGCGATCGCCTACGCAGCAAAAGAGCCTCTCAAGGTAGAAACGGTTCAACTTGAACCCCCCAAAGCCGGGGAAGTGTTGGTGGAAATCAAGGCGACAGGGGTTTGTCACACCGATGCCTACACTTTATCTGGGGCCGATCCAGAGGGGCTATTCCCGGCGATCCTGGGCCATGAAGGGGCGGGAGTTGTGGTCGAAGTGGGGCCGGATGTTAAAAGTCTAAAGCCAGGCGATCACGTTATTCCGCTCTATGTGCCAGAATGCCGCGAGTGCGAATATTGCCTCAGTTTCAAAACAAACCTCTGCCAAGCGATCCGACTCACCCAAGGTCGGGGTGTGATGCCCGATGGCACCGGACGATTTTCGATTAATGGCGAACCGCTCTTTCATTACATGGGCACCTCCACCTTTGCCAACTACACCGTGGTGCCGGAAATTTCCCTGGCAAAAATTCGCGAAGATGCCCCCTTTGATAAGGTCTGCTACATCGGCTGTGGCGTCACCACAGGGATCGGGGCGGTGATCAATACGGCGAAAGTTGAAGTGGGGTCGAAGGTGATCGTCTTCGGTCTCGGGGGCATTGGCCTAAACGTGATCCAAGGCTGCCGCATGGTGGGGGCCGACATGATCGTTGGGGTAGACATTAACGACGATAAAAAGGCGATCGCCGAAAAATTTGGCATGACCCATTTCGTAAACCCCAAGGAAGTCGAGGGTGATCTCGTGCCCTATTTAGTGGATTTAACAAAAGGCGGCGCGGATTACACTTTCGAATGTATTGGCAATGTCAACGTAATGCGCCAGGCCCTAGAAAGTTGCCATAAAGGTTGGGGAGTTTCTACCATCGTTGGGGTAGCAGGCGCAGGCCAAGAGATTAGTACGCGACCATTCCAGTTAGTAACGGGGCGCGTCTGGAAAGGAACTGCCTTTGGGGGCGCGAGGGGCCGTACCGATGTGCCGAAAATTGTCGATTGGTACATGGAAGGCAAGATCAACATCGATGATTTGATTACCCACACCATGCCCATTGAGAAGATTAACGAAGCCTTTGACCTGATGCACGCGGGTAAATCCATCCGCAGCGTCGTCACCTTTTAAGGAAACATTATGTGGGGGATTACCATGGTATGCCCCCATCGCACGATCAAATTAACGATGACAAACCTTGTTTTAACGAAAGAAACCCTCTGTTTTGGTGGCAAAGTCCAGTATTACCAACACAATTCCGCAGTGTGTGGTGTGCCGATGAACTTTGCGGTGTTTGTACCGCCCCAAGCCGAAACCCAACCCGTGCCCGTCCTCTACTATTTGTCGGGTTTGACTTGCACCGAGGAAAATTTCACCACCAAGGCGGGTGCCCAAAAATATGCCGCAGACCATGGCTTAATGCTCGTCGCCCCCGATACCAGTCCCCGCAATACGGGCATCGCCGACGAAGATAAAGACTGGGATCTCGGCAGTGGCGCCGGTTTCTACGTGGATGCGACCCAACAGCCCTGGGTAAACCACTACCGGATGTACAGCTACATCACCGAGGAACTGCCCGAACTCATTGAAGCAAACTTTTCTGTGACGGCGAAACGGGGGATTTTTGGCCATTCTATGGGGGGTCATGGAGCTTTAGTGTGTGCCCTACGGAAGCCTGATTTTTACCAGTCGGTGTCTGCCTTTGCGCCGATCGTTGCGCCGAGCCAGTGCCCCTGGGGAGACAAAGCCTTCACCGCATATTTGGGCACCGATAAAACCCTCTGGGAAACCTACGATGCGACAGCGCTTTTACAAAAAAACGGCCCGTTAAGCTATCCAATTTTGGTGGATCAAGGCAGTGCCGATGGTTTTCTAGGGGAACAATTGCTCACGGAAAAATTGGCGATCGCCTGCGAAAAAGTCGGTCAACCCCTCACCCTCCGTTATCAGGAAGGCTATGACCACAGTTATTTTTTCATTGCCACTTTTATGATCGACCATATCCGGCACCACGCCCAATTCCTGATTGGCTAAATGTTTTCGCCGAACCTGTTCCATAATGGGGACATCAGTTTAGGTGTGAGCCAACCGTTACAGAGATTATGATTGGGCAGTTACTCGATGGCCGCTATCGCATCGTCAAATCCTTGGCGGCGGGAGGCTTTGGACAAACCTTTATCACCGAGGACATCAAACAGCAACTCACTGTTCACATACCCTGATTAAGCCAAAACTTTATAAGATTGGGTAAGTGTTCTCCCGTTGCCATGACCATGTTCCAGCCCCAGCAAGTCCTCAAAAACCGTTATCGTATCGATGCAAGCTTGACCCCCGGTGGATTTGGGCTGACCTACCGTGCCTTTGATCTCAAAAATAATCAACCCGTCGCGATTAAAACCCTCAATCGTCATCTCCACGGCGATCGCCCCAACTGGGATGAGATGCAAGAGAAGTTCGTGAATGAGGCAATGGTTTTAGCAACTTTGCAACATCCTCATATTGTTAAGGTTTATCCTCAACTGTTTCAGGCGAATGGTCTGTGGTGCATGGTGATGGAATATGTCGATGGCAGTGATCTTATGAAGCCGTTGCGGGACGGTCAAACTTTTTCAGAGGCGCAAGCGTTAAAGATTATTGGACAAGTGGGCGCGGCGTTGCACCATATGCACACCAGCCAGGATCAAGTGATACTCCATCGGGATGTCAAGCCCAATAATATTTTGCTGCGTAAGGATACCCAAGAAGCGATTCTCATTGATTTTGGCTTGGCGCGAGAAGTGGATATTGGTGCGATTAATAGCATTACCAATAGTCTGACAGAAGGGTTTGCGCCACCGGAGCAGTACAAGCGGCGGGACAATTTTACACCGGCATTAGATGTCTATGCCCTTGCAGCAACGCTTTATACGCTGTTATCTGGTCACATGATGATTCCGGGGAACTATCGGGAAGAACATAATATTCTTGTTAAGCCAGTCCATGAGCTGAATCCCAAGGTTAGTAAAGAAATTTCTGAGGCAATTATTCAGGGGACAGCGGTACAAGCGTCAGATCGCCCCCCATCCATACAGCAATGGCTAGCGCTTTTGGGCATTGGGCAAAAACAGGAAAATACTGCGCCAAGGGTTCTGCCCACAGTACCAAATCAATACCGGAAAACAACCATCCAAATACCCCGTAAGATTGACATTACTCAACCTCCCAATGTTCAAAAATCATTACCAAAATCTTTTACAGAGGATTTGGAGAATGGGGTGAAGCTGGAAATGTTACTAATCCCAGCAGGAACCTTCATGATGGGGACACCGGACGATGAAATCGCTAGATGCAAGAAGGATTCTTCTGATGGGTTTAGGCCGGAAACTCCGCAACATCGAGTCACAATCCCAAAACCCTTTTACATGGGGAAATTTCTGGTTACACAGGGGCAATGGCAGGCGGTAATGGGTAAGAACCCTTCGTCTTTTAAGAATGGTGATAACCACCCTATAGATTCTGTGTCGTGGAATGACTGTCAAGAGTTCATCAAGAAGCTTAACAAAAAGACGAAGAAGAGCTATCGATTACCCAGTGAAGCGGAATGGGAATATGCTTGTCGGGCAGGAACGACAACAGCATTTTATTTTGGGGAAACGATCAGCACAGATCAAGCAAACTACTGTGGACATTATGTCTATGGCAAAGGGAGAAAAGGGGTCTATCGACAAGAAACAACAGAAGTGGGTAGTTTCCCTGCTAATACTTTTGGGCTGTACGATATGCACGGTAATTTATGGGAGTGGTGCGCAGATCCTTGGCACGATACCTATGAGGAAAAACCCAAGGAAGCAAAAGAAAATGGTTGCATTGTATGGTCTGATGACCCCATATGGATGCATGGTGATGGTCGTGGTGAGTTCTTCGTATACCATAGCGATGACAGCGTTAGATGGTCAGCTAGTAATGAACGTATATTGCGGGGTGGTTCTTGGAACAACAATCCGAGCACCTGCCGCTCAGCGAATCGCGCCAGGGGTAAACCTGACCACTCCAACAGGCTCACTGGTTTTCGGGTGGCTTGCGTCAGCTCCAGTACTCTCAAGATTTGCCAGAATCAATAGATGTAAATGTATCGAGCGTGCCTAGTGGGGAGTCCAACCTAAATCCAGCGATGAAAACAATCCCATCCAAAAATCACCTTAGGGCAGCGTAGTGGAGTAGCTTGTTTGAAGGGCTATGCTGTCTCTATCGATGGCAGGATTCAAATTTTGTGCTGATAAATAACCTCAAACGCCAATTGATCCAGAGTAAAATTGTGGAAGTTGCACGCTCCTAGCCCTTCATCTCCCCAGAAATACGATGAGTATTCTCCAACAACACATCAAAGAATTAAGCCTTGCTGAAAAAATTCAACTCGTGCAAGACCTGTGGGACGACATTGCCACAACAACAGATGACCTTCCCCTCACTCAACTTCAAATAGAAGATCTCGATCGCCGTCAAGAGCAATACCAAACCGATCCGACAAATGTTTCCCCTTGGTCAGAAGTACAACAACGCATTTTAGACCGATGAAACGACCTGTTGTTCTAACTCCCCAAACAGAACAAGACCTAGAAAAAATTTATGACTGGTATGAACAGCGAAACAAAGGACTTGGGTCAGAATTTATCCGGATAATTGATGCGAACCTCTCCCAAATTCAACGTTATCCCGGAGCACACCCTGTCGTCAGAAAAAACATCCGCCGCAAAATTATTCGCCGCTTTCCCTATGCTCTGTTTTACATCATCACAGAAACGCAAATAGTCATTATTGCTTGTCTTCACCTCAAACAAGATCTTCAACAGCAATCCCGTTTACAGTAATTGAGTTTTCCCTTTGCCCTTTGTCCCATGCCCACCAGCATCACCCTCAGCTTTCTCAATAGCTCTCACCAAGGACAAGCCCATACTTATACTGAGCGTACAATCTGTCTGATCGGACGGGGAGACGACTGCGATATTCAATTGCCCACCACTAAAGAATTTTCTGCCATTTCCCGTCGTCATTGTTTGCTCAATATCAACCCGCCCCAAATCACCATTCGCGATCTCGGTAGTAAAAGCGGAACTTACATCAACGAACAAAAAATCGGACAACGCCCCAAACACCTCAGCCCAGAAGAAGCCCAGAAACTCTCATTTATCGAAACCGAGCTGAAGGACAACGACACCATCCGCATTGATACTCTGTTGATTCAAGTCACTACCACCTACACAGCCCCGGAATCCGATACCTTCCAATTTTCCCAAGCCCAGCAAGACGAAGAAGCCCTTATTGCTGCTCCACCCCAAGGCAATCTGATGGATTTTGTTAAAGGTTGGCTGAAAAAACTCATCAAAGGCGACGACCCCGATCCATCACTCCTCCCCATTCATGGCTACTACCTCAGCGAAGTCTTAGGCAAAGGTGCATTTGGGGAAGTCTATCTCGCCACTCACCAGAAAACCCAAAACCAAGTTGCGTTGAAGGTGATGCTGCCGGAGGTCGCCAACCATCCCCGCCAAAAAGAACAATTCCTCCGGGAAGTCGAAAATACTAAGCCACTGAAACATCCCAATATTGTGCAGCTATTGGATTATGGTTTCTCCGAAGGCATTTTCTATTTCACCCTCGAATATTGCGAAGCAGGCAACCTCGAACAATACCTTGAAAAATTCACTAAACCTCTTACTATCAAAGAAGCTCTATCGCTAATCATCCCTATCCTTGATGGCTTGCACTATGCCCATGCCGTAGAGATTCCCTACGTCAAACAGCGAGATGGCGGCTTGGGCACAGCAAAAGGATTAGTTCACAGAGATCTGAAACCCAGTAATATTTTGCTCACTGAAAAAGACGGAAAACTTATTTCGAAAATTGCTGATTTTGGGATCGCAAAAGCTTTTGATAATGCCGGATTAAGTGGACTTTCCCGTAGTGGTCAACATTTGGAAGGTACATTTCCTTTCATGTCCCGTGCCCAAGTGCTCCACTTCAAATATGCTCAACCAGAAATCGATGTATGGGCGGCAGCAGCTTGCTTGTACTATCTTCTGACGCGCAAATATCCCCGTGATTTTGGTGGTGATCCATTACTCACCGTTTTGCAAACCCATCCTGTACCAATTCAACGCCGAAACACTGAGATTCCAGATCGCCTTGCCATAGTGATCGATCAAGCTTTAGATGATTCGGGTAAATTGCACTTTCAAACGGCTCTAGAGTTTAAGCAAGCTCTTCTGAAAGCATCAAATCAATAAACAAGAACTAGAGCGGTCTGGCTTTGGCTATGATTTTGTTTCCCTGCCCTAAAAATCGATTAACGCTAATCCATGAGAAACTTAGAGAGGAAGGCTATAACCACAGCTATTTTTTCATTGCCACTTTTATGATTGACCATATCCGCCACCACGCCCAATTCCTGATTGGCTAAATGTTTTCGCCGAACCTGTTCCATAATGGGAACATCAGTTTAGGTGTGAGCCAACCGTTACAGAGATTATGATTGGGCAGTTACTCGATGGCCGCTATCGCATCGTCAAATCCTTGGCGGCGGGGGGCTTTGGGCAAACCTTTATCGCTGAGGACATCAAGCAGTTCAACAAAATCTGTGTCGTTAAGCAGTTCAAGCCCAGTTTTAGTGACCCCGAAGCCCTGAAGGTGGCGCGGCGACTCTTTGAAGCGGAAGCCCAACTGCTCAATCGTCTGGGAGATCATGACCAAATTCCCCACCTGCTCGCCTATTTTGAAATTAATCAAGAATTTTTCCTTGTTCAGGATTTTGTCGAAGGCCATAGTCTCGAACGGGAAATCACCGTCGGCAAAAAACTCAGCGAAGCCTATGCGATCGCCCTTCTAAAAAGTATCCTCGAACCCCTCAGCTTTATCCACAGCCAAAACGTGATTCACCGGGACATCAAACCCGCGAACCTGATTCGCCGAAAACAAGACGGCAAAATTGTCCTGATCGATTTCGGCGCCGTGAAAGAACTGGCCGGCACCCAAATCAACGCCCAGGGTCAAACCCGTGTCGGCACCATTATTGGCACCCCTGGTTATATGGCCAACGAACAGGGTCGGGGCAAACCGAAGCTCAGTAGTGACATCTATGCCACAGGCTTGATTATCATCCAAGCTCTCACCGGCAAGTTGCCCCCCATGGGTTATCGCAGTGGCGACGAACTCTACGAAGACCCCCAAACCGCCGAGATTCTTTGGCGTCAAGATGCCCAGGTCAGCCCGGAATTTGCGGCGATCCTAGACCGGATGATTTGTTTCGATTTTCGTAGTCGTTATCCATCGGCCATGGCCGTGAAAGCAGCGCTCCAATCCCTGACTGGTGCCGCCCAACCCATTACCAAGCCAGCCATTAATCTCCAAAAAACGAATTTGCAGAAAGCAGCAGTACCCGCAACGGTGGTGAGTGGTGGCTTGGGTCAAAACTTCCAAGGACAAGCTCCCCTCGCCGCTCCCCCGAAAACCCACTGGGCGAAGTTTCTGTTTCGCGCCGCCCAACGTTTTATTGGCGTCTCTTTGTTGATTATGGGGCTACCAATTGCCATCTATGGCCTCGCCGAAGGTCTCAATGAAAATGTCTCCCAGGAAGACCAAGAGGGAGCGATCGCCGCCTTTATTATTTTCGGGGTTCCCTTTACGGGCACAGGCTCATTTATGCTGTGGCGGTTAAATCGCCAAGTCCGAAAGGAAAAATTTGATTCCGATTGGCTGCGGCAACATTTTTACCAGACCCTCGGTGAAACCAACGGTGAAGTGACGGTGCTTCGTTTCGCTCAAAGTACGCAGCTTTCTGGCAAAGAAGCGCAAAAATATCTCGATGCCAGGGTCAAAGAATTTAACGGTACCACCCGGCGATCGCCCGATGGTGAAATTCTCTATTCTTTCAAGCTCTAGCCCAACTTTCTAGGACGCGGCAAACACTTGGGGGGTTGCCGATTGAATTTTAATCTGAACTCGGGAACCCACAGGCACCAATTGATTGACCCCCATGCGCGCATGGAGACATTTGCCTGAATCCGTCTGGAGACAATAGCGATATTCCCGGCCCAAAAATTGCCGCTCCTTCACAATTACCGGGGATTCTGGCTGGAGAATCAATTCCAACTCCTCCTCCCGCACCATTAGTTCCCCTTCTGCAGCCTGTTCTGGGGGGGCGATCGCCACTTTAAATTCACCGATCTCCGTGCGCCAAACCCCACCAATCCACTGGGCTGGTAAAAAATTCGCATGGGTGACAAATTCTGCCACAAACCGAGAGGCCGGGCGGGTATAAATTTCCTCTGGTGTGCCCAACTGCTCTAAATTCCCCTGGCGCATCACGGCAATGCGATCGGAAATGGCGAGGGCTTCTTCTTGATCGTGGGTAACAAAAATTGCCGAAATGCCCGCCGCTTTAATAATTTGGCGAATCTCATGGCGGAGGTGATGGCGCACCTGCACATCCAAATTACTCAGGGGCTCATCTAACAAAATTAACGAAGGGCGCGGCGCCAGGGCGCGGGCCAGGGCGATCCGTTGCTGTTGTCCCCCAGATAGCTCATGGGGATAGCGTTTTTCTAAGCCCGCAAGTCCCACTAAGTGCAAAATTTCCTGAATCCGTTGACGAATCTCTTGGCGGGAAAACTTACGTTCACGGTGGCGCAACCCAAAGGCAATGTTATCGGCGATGGTGAGGTGGGGAAATAAGGCATAGTCCTGGAAGACCATCCCCGTATTCCGTCGCTCTGGGGGAAGGCAATTTTCTGGGGTACTCACCGGTACACCATTGAGAATAATTTGTCCTGCGCTGGGCTGCTCAAACCCGGCAATTAAGCGAAGCAAGGTCGTTTTTCCGCAACCGGAAGGCCCTAAAAGTCCGAGAATTTCCCCCTGCTCAAGTTGAAATTGAATATCTTTGACCGCTGGTAAATCTTGGGCACTGAAACGCTTACAAAGGCTTTCGACGCGTAGGATGGGGGAATCATTCATGGGGGCTTAACGGTGACGCTAATGGCAGGGCCTTGGGACAATTCCCAAAGGCGATCGCCAATCAATTAAGAACTATTCTCAACTGCTGCATCATAACATAGGAATATTTAGTTTGATCGATCAAGGGCAAGATATTTTGCACAATGGTGGGAAAGTGTCTTTACTTTCCCTGGGGTGCTGTGGGGGAGATTCCAAGGTAAGCTAGAAGAACAATTATTTTTGCTCTATTGATCTTCACAACAGAACCGTTAATGACTCTACCGAAAACGCTTGAAGCCCATGAAAATGGACGTTTAGTCTGGGATATCGCTACGGCGGCCGATGACCGGAAAGCCGAAGATATTACGATTTTGAAGGTAGATCAAATTTCCTATCTGGCGGATTTTTTCGTTGTGGCGACAGGTTTTTCGCGGACTCAAGTGCGGGCGATCGCCGATGCCATCGAAGAAAGATTAGAAACAAAATATGACAAAGTGCCCCTACGAATGGAGGGCAAGAGTGAAGGGATGTGGATTCTCCAAGATTATGGCGAAGTGATTGTACACATCTTCCTACCGCAGGAACGGGAATTTTATAACCTCGAAGCCTTCTGGGGCCACGCCGAACGCATTGAATTTGAACCTGCCCTTTCCTAGATTTTTTGGGACGAAGCGTCAAGGGTATCTTTTTAAAGCCTGGACTCTTTCTCGTAATTAAATGAACTACTCCAGCCCAAGAGGCATAGAGTTTCCGACGCTTCATCGCTCCTAGTTGCCTCATGCTTCCGCAATCGGTAGAGCTAGGCAGCTCTGCGTCTAAAGAGGCCAGTTCCTGACCCCTTGCCCAGGCTAAATTAACCTGAGCTGCATTGATTCTCTTTAAGTGATCAATGTGGCTACCGTTATAGCATATTATTTCCACACTGGTTGGTGATTCCGCTTTGCTACATCACCGCGCTATCCTTCCCTACCCTAAAGAGAGATAGGGACTGCCGCGCTAAAGTTCAATTAGCTCTGACCAGGATCGCCATGGTGCGTTAGTTGCCGTTGCGATATATTATGGTTGCCATTTATTTTCTCAGAAAAATGCTGCGTGACGTCCCGATGGCGGGGCGCTTAATTTTTCTCCCAGAAATCACAAAAAGCTCGATCTCTTTACAGTTAAACCCAGCTAAAAAACGATTTTTCAAAGATAGTTTATGATGTTTGTCGAGGAAATAATTGATATTTCTTTAAGAAGAAATGTAACGACAAATCTCCGTTTTTTAGGTATTCTCGGCCCAGGAAGAGTTATTAAGTTTCCCAAAATATTCGTGAATTTTTTTGGCGATCGCCCCGGAAATTTCCTTTTAAGAATTTTTTAAGATATAGAATAAACGTGGATTGAAATAGCAGCCGGTCGCCGTGATGATGTCCAGCCGTGGCGTAAAAATAGCGCTATTTTTTTGTTTTGTGGGTCAAAATCCATGAATGTTCAACAATTACTACGCGCCTACGAACATGGGGAACGAAACTTTGCCGGGATTAACCTGCAGGGGGCTGATCTCCGGGGTGAGGCATTAATCGGCGTCAACTTCCAGGGGGCGAACCTCATGGGTGCGAATCTCAGTCGAACATTTTTACTCAAAGCAGATTTATCTGGGGCGGCGTTGAATTGGGCCAACCTCGCCCACGCCAAACTAAACGATGCCCAGCTTGTTAGGGCCGATTTAACAAAAGCGATTTTAGATGGCGCCTTTATGGTGAACGCTCAACTGGTTGAAGCGCGTTTGTGTGGGGCCAGCCTAGACCATACAAATCTGCGGGGCGGTAATCTCCGGCGGGCTAATTTGTGTGGGGCGAATCTCGCCCGGGTAAACCTATGCCAAGCAAACTTAAATCAGGCGAATTTGGCTTGGGTCAATGCCCAGGAAGCGCGCCTAGGTCACGCAGATTTACAGCATGCCAACTTACACCACGGAAATTTTAGTCGGGCCTTTTTGCGGGATGTGAATTTGCTGGGTATGGATTTAGCCGGGCTGAATTTTTCAGGGGCCAAGCTTTATGGGGCGAACCTCCAGCAGGCAAATCTCCAGGGCAGTAATCTCGTCGAAGCCAATCTGAAGCTGGCTTGTTTAGCCGAGGCGGATCTGCGGGGCGCGAAGCTAGTCGGGGCAAAATTAGAAGGGGCAGACCTGCGGAATGTGTTGCTAGAGCCAGAAAATTTAGCGTATTTACCAGGCATTGATCGTCCGGTGCTGGCTAATTTGACCTATTATTCACCAGATGCCCATGGGGGCTGGCAGGGGTTACCCCAGGCAGTTGGTTAATCATCGGTGAGAAATTATTCAGACATAGGCAGGGACTGCAAGTTCTGTTATGTTTAAGGACTTAGACAGTCTGGGAGACAGCCGAAGGGAATGGCTATTTTGCGCAGTGTACGGTTGGCGATCGCCTGTGGTTTAGGCAAAACAATTACAGCGGTGGTACGGGGTCTCAAGCTCAGTGCGGGCAGTGTTTTACCGGGGGCGATCGCCCGACGCATTTTCCCAGAGATTTTGCCGGATCTGTTCCAGCAGGCGAAAAAAGGCGTCATTTTAGTGGTGGGCACCAATGGTAAAACTACAACTTCCCTCTTAATCAAAGCAATCCTTACTGCCCAAGGTTACAAGCTCGCCCACAATGCCACCGGGGCAAACTTGATCAACGGCTTAACGACGGCCCTCCTGGAGCACGCGAATCTTTTCGGTCAGCTCGACATCGACTACGCCATCCTCGAAGTGGATGAAAATATTATTCCGATCCTCCTCAAAACCTGTTCCCCGACCCATATCCTCGCCCTCAATTTATTCCGTGACCAGCTCGACCGTTACGGAGAAGTCGATACCATTAGTCAGCGTTGGCAACAGGCGGTCGCCCCTCTGCCACCAGAAACCACCATTATCGTCAACGGCGACGACCCGACCCTCAACGATTTGGGCCAAAACCTCAGCCAGACGGTGAAATTTTTTGGCCTCAACGAACCGGATTTGTACCTAGAGGCCATCCCCCACGCTGTTGATTCTATTTATTGTCCCCGCTGTGGTGCGCCCCTCACTTACAAAGGCGTTTACCTGTCCCACCTCGGCGATTACCACTGCGACAGTTGCGGCTTTACCAAAAATCCCCTCGACATCCATAGCCCAGACTGGGGACAAATCCTCATCGGCGTCTACAACAAATACAACACCCTCGCTGCCGCCCTTCTCGCAGAAACCCTGGGCATTCACCGGGACATCATTAACGAGCAGATTCAGTCCTTTAAAGCGGCCTTTGGTCGGGCGGAAGAATTAACCGTCCAAGGGAAACCCGTGCGGATTCTCCTCTCAAAAAATCCCGTGGGCATGAACGAAACAGTCCGTGCCGTCACTGACTTACAACAACAAGGAAAAACGAGCACCGTCCTCGTCGTGCTCAACGACCGCACCCCCGATGGTACCGATGTGTCCTGGATTTGGGATGTGGATCTAGAAAAACTCACCCAATCCCCCGGCAAAATTATCATCAGCGGCGATCGCACTTACGATATGGCCCTGCGGCTGCGCTATTGCGAAGGGAATGCTGAATTCATCGTCGAGCCAAATCTTACCAAAGCCCTCGATCAGGCGATCGCCCTTAGTCCCGCCGATCAAACCCTCCATATTTTGCCCACCTATTCAGCGATGTTAGAGGTGCGCCAAATGTTGACGGGCCGCAAAATTTTGTAGGCTAGCAAAAATAAATTCTGCTTTCCAGCGCCACCGTTTTTTTGATGGATACCAGCACCCAAATTTTGTTTGAAACTGGCAAAGATGCTTTTCTCCAAGGGGAATATCGCCAAAGCATCGACTATTTCCAGCGCACCGTTGAAAATCTGCCCCAATATTCTAGGGAATCTGGGGAAGTGCAACTCTGGCTTGTCAGTGCATACCAGGCCAATAACCAAGGAGATGAGGCGATCGCCCTCTGCCGTGAACTAATGACCCATCCCTTTACCAGCACCAGCCAACGGGCCCAGCGGCAACTGTATATTCTCGAAGCCCCCAAACTCGAACGCCCGAAAGAGTGGCTCACGGAAATCCCCAGCTTGGATAACCTTGATCCGGCCAAATCGCTCTATGTCGAGGGCAAGAAAAAAGTTGAGGAAAAAGAACTTGCCATCGAGGATTTTGAAGATTTGTCCCAAGTCGAAACCCAGGATAATCAATTTCTCTGGTGGGCTTTGGGTTTGGGTCTTGTGGGGTTAACCAGTTGGGGCATTTGGGGCGGCTGAACCTCCAGCAATCCAAGAAGGGTAAGGTGGTGCGGTAGGATTTGAAGGCTGTGGCTCCATTCCCCTCGGTATGATCAAACATTCGCCAGCCCCTACTTCGGAATATTTACCACCCCTGACAGAGCTGGGCGTGATTCTCCTGCCGATCGCCCCTGGCTGGGGGGTCGCTTGCCTAGGGATTCAAATGATTCTGTTGTTAAAACAGGCCGGACGGCAGTTATGGCGGCAACCCTTGACTTGGATTTTTGGGGCTATTTCGGTTTGGCTATTCGGAGTAACGGCGATCGCCCCTTATCCTTTGGAATCTTTGTTAGGGGTGGCTAATTTTGTGCCGTTTTTCCTGGTTTTTCTCGCCTTCTCGGCTCTCTTTAATACCTTGGATCGCTTGGATCGCTTGGCTTGGCTAATTGTGGCCCCTTCTTTGGCGATCGCCGTTTTAGGCCTAGGGGAGCTTTGGTTTGGCTGGCGAACACCACCTGTGATTTGGCAACTGTTTGGCTGGGGCTTAACGGGGGAAGGCAATCCCCCCACGCGGCTGTCCTCAACGTTTATGTATGCCAATATTTGTGCGGCCTATCTACTGATGGCTTTTTTATTGGGGGTGGGGCTGTGGTTGAGGGATTTTGCCTGGGGAAAATTGCGTCAATCTCGAATTTTTCTGTATCTCACCGTGACCCTACTCCTCGATGGTGTTGCCCTGATTTTGACGAATTCCCGGAATGTCTGGGCGATCGCCTTTTTAGGGCTGTTTATCTATGCCATTTATGTGGGCTGGTGGTGGATCTGTGGCTTTGCAACGGGCCTCGGTACCGCAATTCTCGGTGCATCCTTTGGCCAAACCCCCTGGCGAGATCCCCTACGCCAAATCGTGCCTTACTATTTTTGGGGTCGTCTGTCAGATCAAATGCACCGTGGCCGCGCCATCGAAGATCTCCGCATTACCCAATGGCAGTTTGTCCTAGACATGATTCGTCAGCGGCCTTTGACGGGTTGGGGTGTCCGCAGTTTTACCCCCAGCTATGAAGTGGCCATGAACCGTTGGCTGGGCCACCCCCACAATTTTTACTTGATGCTCACTTCTGAAATTGGCATTCCCTTTGCTGCCTTATTTATCGGCACCATCGGCTGGCTCTATGCCCAGGGGGTGTTGGCCTGGCGCAAGTTGTCTGACCGGGGCGATCGCCTCTTGTTGTTCAGTTATCTGATGGCTTTTGGGGGTTATGTGCTGTTCAATACCCTCGATGTGACGGTGCTCGATTTGCGTTTAAATCTATTTACTTGGCTCCTCCTGAGTGCGATCTGGGGTTTGGGGCAACAGGTAAATCACCCCAGAAATCACAGTCAAAGCGACGGCCAGCCAGAATAAACCTAAAGCCAGCGTTTCCCCTTGGGTGGTGATGGGGTAAATGAGCAGGGCGATCGCCGCAATTTGCGTGACCGTTTTCGCCTTGCCCCAGAGATTGGCCCCCTGAATTTTCTTTTCCCCGGTGACGCGCCAGCCAGCAATGGTCAGTTCCCGCGCCAAAATCAGAAAAACGCCCCAAGCAGGAATTTGTTGCAGATGAACCAAAGACAATAGCGGTGCTGTGACCAGCAGTTTATCCACAAGCGGATCCAGAAATTTACCTAAATCCGTCACCTGATCGAGTTTGCGGGCTAAATAGCCATCCAGCCAATCGGTCAGGGCTACGACGAGAAAAATAACTAGGGCAATGAGGCGTAGTCGCGGCGTTGGATTTTCTAACAGCAGTAATAGAAAAGGAACACCCGCTAACCGAGAAACCGTGATCCAAGTGGGTAAATTCATATAAACTTCTCAGAACAACCTAACCTCCCATCATGTCACACCAATGTCTGTTTCCATGACGCGCGTTGCCCTCTTTGGTACCAGTGCTGATCCGCCTACGGTGGGCCACCAAGCGATCCTCCGCTGGCTCAGTGAACATTATGATCAAGTGGCGGTTTGGGCTGCAGATAATCCCTTTAAAAAACATGGGGCATCCTTGGCCCAACGGTCAGCGATGTTGCAGTTGGTGATCGAGGATTTGGGTTGTGACAATGTCATAGTAGATGAACGCCTCAGCGATCGCCGCAGTTTAAATACCCTCCAGCGCGCCCAGGATATTTGGGGTCAAGAAACAGCGTTTTTTCTGGTAATTGGCTCTGATTTAGTGAGTCAGATTCCCCGTTGGTATCGGGCGAAGGATCTCCTCCAGCAGGTTACTCTCCTCATTTTTCCGCGCCGAGGCTACCCTCTCCAACCGGAAGCACTGCAACAACTAGAGGCTCTCAAGGGTTCCTGGGAAACGGCTACCTATGTGCCACCTCCGGTTTCTTCTAGTGAATATCGTAGTGAGGGCAAACAAAAGACTGTCATTCCCGCTGTTACCGACTATATTCAGACCCATAATCTGTATCAAGAATTATCCTGAGTCGTCTAAAAATTACGCATTAATCGAGGCGATCGCCCTTTGGGATAGGGTCTAGGGGGAGGATTATTGGGATTTTTGCTGTAGCGGATCCGCAGTTGTTCCCGCACATCCCAGAACACATCCCGCCGCAGATAGGGATACAAACCCACCCACAAATTTAACCGAGGAATGTAGGCATCAGTCACCTTCAGTTTCTGACCCAAATTCCGCTGATTGGAGAGCACCAACAATTCCACCGCCTGCCCTGGCTTCAAATTGCGATGGATCGGTTCCACAGGCGCTTGAATACGAGCCAAATAGCCTTCCTTATCGCCGACTTCTAAATTAATGCGCCGTTCCCGATTTTCCACCCGCAGCAAACGACCAAGTTTATCGACTTCTTCCTGGGTACGGACAATTTCTTCGGTGAGGTAAACATCGAGAATTTTGCCCCGCCAAAAAAAGCAGTAGGACTGCCGCCGATATTCCGCATTTTTCAGACTTGCTGAGTAAATGGGTGACCAAAACCAGTACAAACCACCGATGATTTGGGTCAGGAGCCGGAGGGAGTCAGTTTCCCGTAGTAATAGACCCAGTAGAAAAAACAAGACCACCAAAATGAAGGAGATTAAGGCACGTCGTAAAAAATCCTCCGTTTTCCCCCAGTAATAGCGATATTGTTCGCCGCTGGCTACCAGGGGAATCAGTTGTTCAAATTTCTCTTGGGTAATGGGAATGAGCATTGGTTAAGCTTGGGTACCTTCTTGTGGCGATCGCCCTTGATGATCCTGAATAATTTTGGTCACTGCTTCAACAGAATCATCGACAATCTCGGCAATTTCTTCCACAGAAAAATTCCTTTGTAAGAGACGAAGCACAACTGAAATTTCTTTTTCTCGCTGACCTCGACGTTGACCTCGACTAAGAATTTCGTTATACCAAGGCGATTCCCGAAGTACAGTCATATCCCACCTCATAATTTGTTGAACAAGGGGCAGTTCCAATACAAAGCTAGCAAAAAAGGCCAACAGCGGCTCCAATTCATCGAGTTGTTCTTCTTGACGGAGTTGGTAGACCGCTTCTCGAATTAATGCCTCATCATTGCCCCCGGCGAGAACGGGCACAAAGGGTAATAGTGAGGTTAGGGATTGGGCCAAAACCAAATTTGCCTCCACCTCCCAAAGGTTAATCACCTGATAATCTTGCCTCGTTTGCAGCCCTTTAAACGCCGCTTGGTAAGAGGTCGGGATCTGCGGTTTGCTTGCCGGGGACAAAATATTGATTAGCACCGGGTAAACGGGCAAGTTGAATTTTTCCCGCGCCAGGGCGGCATAGGCCGTCATCCGCCGGGGCATCTGGGCGGTATAACGTAGCTGCAATTCGTTGAGCAGTAGAAAATCGCCATCCTGGGGACAGGTAACACGCAACAGTACATCGCTATCACGGCTGACCCACTGGAATTGGGGGTCGATAAATTCTTGGGCCTGGAGTGTTTGATCCCCCATGACCCACTGCACCCAGGCATCGGGGTTGAGACTAATGAGACGTTTACTACCAATGTCGGCGGACTTTGCCATGTTCAGCGCATCTACAGGATATTTTCTAGGCCATAGACCAGGGTTTGCAGTTCCGTAACTTTGCGAATCGAGAGCAGCACACCGGGCATATAGCAGGAGCGATCGCTAGTGTCATGGCGCAGGGTATAGATTTGACCTGGAGCACCGAAAATCATCTCCTGGTGGGCGATCAAACCTGGCAAACGGACGCTGTGGATGCGGATATTATCTTCGGTGACAGCCCCTTTCGCACCGGGCATTTCTTCTTTTTCTTCCACCTCAGCGGGATTGAATTGCTTGCCGAGTTCCGCCAACATCTGCGCCGTTTTAATGGCGGTGCCACTGGGGGCATCGGCCTTTTGGTTGTGGTGGAGCTCGATAATTTCGACGTGATCAAAATATTTAGCGGCCTGTAACGAAGCCTGTTGCATGAGGACAACGCCAATGGAGAAGTTGGGAATGATTAAGGCCCCAGTGCTGGCTTTTTCGGCAAATTCTTTGAGGTCATTAATTTGTTCTTCGCTTAATCCAGTGGTTCCCACAACAGGACGCACGCCATAGGCGATCGCCGCACGCGTATTGGCATAGACCCCGCTGGGATGGGTAAAGTCCACCATTACCCCTTGGATTTTGCTTTGGGTTGCCATAACGAGGGAAGCCTCTAAATCATTGACAATGGGGACTTCAACCGCGCCACAGCCAGCAATTTCTCCCACATCCTGGCCTAAAAGTGTTGGATTTTTATCAACAGCAGCGATAATCTCCATATCCGCAGCCCCAGCTACGGCTTTGACCACTTCCCGGCCCATTTTGCCACCGGCACCATTGATCACAACTGGGATTTTGTTGATATTTTCCATGACTTCCCTTAGAAAACTTTTTTAAAAAGCTTGACACAAGATCGCCAAAGTCACAATAATTGAAGTTTGTGTGAATTAGAGTAGACAAACCCTTGGCTAACGTAGTTGTCATTGGTGCCCAATGGGGTGACGAAGGAAAAGGAAAGATCACGGATTTACTGAGCAAATCCGCCGATGTTGTCGTGCGCTCCCAAGGGGGCGTGAATGCAGGACACACCGTCGTTGTGCAGGGACAAACTTTTAAGCTTCATCTAATCCCTTCCGGCATTTTATATCCAGATACCGAATGTATCATCGGCTCAGGGACGGTCATTGATCCGAAAGTCCTCCTCGAAGAAATTGATCAGCTCCACCGTCTGAATGTTTCGACGGAAAACCTGTTTATTTCCCAAACTGCCCACGTGACGATGCCCTATCACCGTTTAATCGATGGGGCCTCTGAAGAAATGCGCGGCGATCGCAAAATTGGCACCACCGGACGGGGCATCGGCCCAACCTATGCCGATAAGTCCGAACGGACGGGGGTACGAGTTCTCGATCTCATGGATCTTGAAAACTCCCAAGACAAATTTGTTTGGGCAATCAAATACAAAAATGTCATTCTCGAAAAACTCTACGATCTTCCGCCCCTAGATCCCCAGGAAGTCATCGAAGAATATCGCGCCTATGCCGATGCGCTGCGCCCCCACATCGTAGACAGCTCCCTCAAGGTTTTTGAAGGCGTCAACGCGAAGAAAAATATCCTATTTGAAGGGGCTCAGGGCACTCTCCTCGATATTGATCACGGAACATACCCCTACGTCACCTCCTCCAACCCCATTGCGGGAGGCGCTTGTGTGGGTGCCGGGATTGGCCCCACCATCATTGACCGGGTCATTGGTGTTGCTAAAGCCTACACCACACGGGTCGGAGAAGGGCCATTCCCCACAGAACTCGATGACGAGATCGGTGAACTCCTTGGCCATGTAGGGGCAGAATTTGGGACAACCACAGGGCGGCGGCGTCGCTGTGGCTGGTTCGATGCCGTCATCGGGCGCTATGCGGCGCGGATTAATGGCCTAGATTGTCTGGCGATTACTAAACTAGATGTGCTCGATTCCCTCGACGAAATCAAGGTCTGTGTGGCCTACGAAATCGACGGGGAAGCTTGTGAACACTTCCCGAGTAATGCTAATCTGTTTGCTCGTTGCAAGCCGATTTATAAGACAATGCCTGGCTGGAAACAGCCCACGAGCGAGTGTCGTTCCCTCGATGAATTGCCCAAGGAAGCGCTTGCCTACTTGAAATTCCTAGCAGAATTAATGGACGTACCGATCGCCATTGTTTCTCTAGGGGCAGGTCGAGAACAAACGATCATCGTCGAAGACCCAATCCATGGTCCCAAACGGGCCTTGTTGGATCGAAACGGTGAACCCATCGGCTAAGCCTGCTATTTTTTAACTTTTTATTCTCTAACGCTATTTATTTAGGTTATTTCCCATGTCTTTAACGATTGAATGTCAAGCTCGCCCTGAAGGGGTCAACCCCCGTGCGCTCCGCCGTGATGGCCTTCTCCCAATCAACCTTTATGGTCACAAGGGTGCTGATTCTGATGTGTTTGTAGTGGACTACAAAGAAGCATTAACATTGCTGAAAAAAGTAACCCCCAACGAAACTGTGGTTGAAGTCAAAACTCCTGATTGGTCTGGCACTGCGGTTGTGCGAGAAATCCAGTCCCATCCTTGGAAGCGCAATTTGCTGCACCTCAGCTTCTTCCACACGGATGCTGCGTAAGGACACCTAAATTTGATTGGTTAAGATGGGGAGGGCGTCACAGAAAGTGCCCTCTTTTTTTGTGGCTTGATAGTGAATGGGGAAAGTTATGACAACGGCAACGGCCACCTGGACACGGCGGCATATTCTGTCACTGATGGATTTTTCGGTGGCGGAACTGGATGCGGTACTGCAGACGACCACTAGCCTGCGGGATGTCTTATTTCGTCGCATGAAGAAGGTGCCAGCGCTGCAAGGGCAGGTGGTGACGAATATGTTTTTTGAGCCATCGACCCGTACCCGCAGTAGTTTTGAGTTGGCGGCGAAACGGCTTTCGGCGGATGTGATGAATTTTGCGCCGGGGTCTTCTTCTTTGAGTAAAGGGGAAACAATTTTGGATACGGCGAAGACTTACCTGGCCATGGGTGCAGACATTATGGTGATTCGCCATAAGCAATCGGGGGTTCCCCAGGCGATCGCCGCGGAGATGGACCGCATCAAATCGGGGGTGAGTATTCTCAATGCGGGTGATGGCCTCCATGCCCACCCATCCCAGGCTTTATTGGATCTGTTTACCATTTGTCGGGTACTTGACCCCGAAAATCCCCGTTGTGAACTCTTGCGAGGCAAAAAAATCGCCATTGTCGGGGATATTCTGCACTCCCGAGTGGCCCGCTCCAATATTTGGAGTTTGACCACCGCTGGGGCCGATGTCCATTTGGCTGCGCCGCCCACCTTGCTCCCAGAAGGATTTCGGGAATTTGCCACGGATGCCGAAGGCAGCCTCAAGCTCCACTGGGACATTGAACCCGCCCTCAAAGATGCCGATTTTGTGATGACCCTCCGCCTGCAACATGAACGGATGACCGCCCATCTCTTACCCAGCTTGCGGGAATATCATCAACGGTTTGGGATTACAGGCGATCGCCTCAAACAATGTCAACCGGACGTTAAAGTTCTCCATCCGGGGCCTGTGAATCGTGGTGTAGAACTCGCCTCCGATGTGATGGATCACCCCGCCCTTAGTCTCGTTTCTGAACAAGTGACCAATGGCGTCGCCGTGCGGATGGCGCTGCTTTATTTAATTGGTAGCAGCAAAGCCAATAACTCCCTCAATTAGTCCTTGGGGCAATAACCTATAACAAAGTTGTTGTCAGACTCGGTTGCATTTTACTCAACCAATAAAACTGGAACGGTGCTAATACCAGTTGTTTTTCAAAAATTTCCGGCGCATTTTGACTGTATAAATCAATTAATAAATCCTGATCATGGCAGTCAAAAGGATGACAAGCTAAGTGACTGAGATCTAAATTTTGGTATTCCGGTGAAAAATTCCCAATGACTAGAACATGATCCCGCTTATTGGGGCTAATACGCACAAAACCAAATAGATGCGAATTATCAATGGATAACAATTGACGATTATTAAAATCAGCAAAAGCAGGAATCGCTTTTCGTACCGCAATCATGTGTTGTAGAGCAGAGAAAATACGATGCTCAATGGTGCCTTCAATGTGCCGCAATTCTGCTTTTTTCCAATTAATTTTGGGTCGATGGGCCCAGCGAGTATCGTTGGCTTTACTCAAATTACCTACGTAGGAATAATCATTTAAAGTGCCAATTTCATCGCCATAATAAATTAGCGGAATGCCCCCAAAAGAGAAAATAATACTGTAGAGCAATAAAATATGTTTGATAATAATCGCTATTTTTTGCTGGTCGTTGGCCTCAATAGCTGTTTCTAAGCCCATTAAAGACGTCAGAGTACCGGAGATACGAGCATCGTCATTTTTAGAATTTTGACCAAAGAGTAAACCCCTCGCATCAGTGCCTTCAAATTGGCCGCAAAAATAGTCAATGAGAAATCGTCGGTGGGATTTTGGATCATAGCCCGCTTGGGCAATATCTGCATCGGTAAACCCCAGGCCAATGTCATCATGGCAGCGGATATAGTTGAGCCAAGTGGCGCGGTCTAGCTTTGCTGGAATATTTTTGAGCCCTTGGATTAAAAGCTTGGCATTCTTGGTAGCAGCAGCATCCCACAGGAGAGCCATGAGTGTTGCATTGTAGGCAATTTCACATTCCTTGGCATTGATCGCATCTTCGCCGAAATAACGCACAATTTCTACGGGGGCAACGATCGCCTCGGCAATGAAAATAACCCCTGGGGCGGTAATTTGGCAGCAGTCTTTGAAGATCTGCAAAATCATGTGAGCTTCTTTTTCATTTTGACTTTGGCTGCCGATCTTTTTCCATAGGAAAGCAACTGCATCGAGCCGCAGTACATCAACACCTTGGTTGGCCCAAAAAAGAATAATATCGACCATTTCAATGAGCACCGCTGGGTTTTGATAATTGAGATCCCATTGGTAGTTATTAAAAACAGTCATCACCCATTTTTGTAGTTCTTCGTCCCAGGTGAAATTGCCCGGAGCCGTTTCTGGGAAAATTTCTGGGAGATTTTTTTCAAACATGTCGGGAATATCCCGCGTGTCGAACATATAATAATATTTCTGATATTTTTTATCCCCTTTACGTGCTTTTTGGGCCCATTCATGTTCGTTTGAAGTGTGATTAATTACAATATCGAGGGCCAACAAAATTTCTTTTTGCCGGAAGATTTCAACGAGGTGTTGGAGATCCTGGAGGGTGCCAATTTTAGAATTGATTTGTCGATAATTACTGATGGCATAACCACCGTCACTGGCATGGCGAGGGCACTCTAAAATCGGCATAATGTGGATAAAGTTAACCCCCAGTTCGCTGAAATAGGCAACGCGATCGCCGAGGTCTTGGAGATCATCGGCAAAGCCATCGGCATACAAAGTCATGCCGACCCATTGGGATTCCAGAAACCAGTTAAAGTTTTTTTCCCGCGCTAGATCAGTCTGTTTAAATTCTGGCGATCGCCCAATATATTGGTAGGCCATTACTTCGACCAGTCTTAGCAGTTGCGCTTTAAAATCTGAGCGGCGACCATAGAGTTTATAAAAGAGGGAAAAAAGGCTATAGAAATTGGCACCTAAACGGGTATAAAAATGACTTAATTCTTGTTCTTTGAGTTCGGGCCTTAATTGATCCAGAATCTCATTTAAAATCGAATGGGAAAACTGTTCGTACATAGCCCGAAACCTAAAGTCTAAAAAATTTAACCGTATTTATAGTAAAGCAAAGATGCTTGGGGGAAATCGTTTGAGAAAAATTAAACGAACCTTGGGTTATTTCCGGGAATTATAACCGCCAGGCCTGAATAAAGGGTTGATAAAAGTGGGGATCTTCACTCACAGCCCCCCGAATCCCCACAACGGCACTGGCAAAGGCTTGCGCCCGTTCTAGGATTAGAGAAGGGGGCCAATTCGATGTCAGCCCCAGCAAGCAGACACTACAAAAGGCATCCCCAGCACCGACTGTATCGACCACGGTGGTATTTTTTTGAGGTGAAATCTGTTGGCGATCGCCTTGGGTGTAGAGACTCGCGCCAGCTTCTCCCGCCGTTAAAATAATCTGTTGCAGTGAATCCTGGCTCAACAAATGATTAATCGCGAGGTCAATCGAGGCAAATTCAGGGGTTAGTAACGTTAATTCTTCAGTATTTAATTTCACATATTGACTGGCGGCTAGGGCAGAATTGATCGTTACTGCTGTCCACCACGGTTGGCGCAAATTAACATCAAAAAAAATCTGGTCTGCTTGTTGCTGAAGTGCCCTAAAACTGCCTTGGGAAACTGCATTTCTTAGGGCTAGACTACCGTGGTAAAGCCAAAAATTAGCTCCTAAGGGTGGAAACTGTTGATGATCAATAAAATCATAGGCACAGTCGGCGGTAATTTCATATTGGGGTTGACCCTTTTCAAGGGTGACTTTAACGGTTCCGGTGGGATGAATTTCATCTATTTGGAGGCCAGCAAGGGTCATCTGCCAAGCCTGCATTTTGGTTTGAATTGCTAATCCAAGATCATCCACACCAACCCGAGAAATCAACAAAGGATTTGCCCCAAATGCCTGTAAATGCCAGGCCACATTAAAAGGGGCTCCTCCCAGCTTTTGGTTGCCATCGGGAAAAATATCCCAAAGCACTTCACCAAAAATCACGATGTTTTTTGCCATAGTCAAATGTTTCCTTCGGTGGAATTAAGCCATTGTTGATATTCAGGAAAGTAGTAAAAAATGCCCTCTAAAATACCAGCACTATAATTACCATTCATGCCTAAACAATTGCCCTGGGCAAAATAAATTGGGGTTCGATCACAAGTATTTTGGAGTTTTTGTTTTAAGGTCTGAGGGGCATTGGCCACAAGCACCGCAGGAATGGGACTGCTTAAAACGGCCTCGTCATTGCCGCTATCCCCAGCAAAAATAGTTTGGGTTAAAGAAAAATTCTGGGCAGCCATTAAAAAAGAAATGGCTTGATATTTATTGGCCTGGGAGGGCAAAATATCCAAGAGGCCTACTTGCTTTTCTTCGTCAATACTCCAGATTAAGTGAGTAGAAAAATTTTGTTGTTTTAAAAGTGTTTTGATTTCAATTAATAATTGTTGATTGTTTTCTTGAAGATCAACATAATAACTCAGTTTATAGTGGCTTTGTTTTGCTGATTCCTGGAGTTGGAGAGCCGGATGATTCTCAAGGTAGTGGTGAATGGCAATCGCCCCTTGTTTCGGCCAGTCTGTCGCAAGGTGATCATCCCAGTTTTGCCAGCGGTGCCATTGGGAATTTTGCCAGGTGTAAATGCTACTGCCCACATCGGCGATCGCAAATTGGGGGTGAGGCAGTTGATAGTCTAAAATCGCCTGATCAATTAAAGCTAAATGGCGTCCCGTGACATAGGCTAAAGTTATCTGGGGCTGGGCAACAAATTGACGGAAATAGGTCCTTGCCTGGGGAGATTCTGGGGCGGCACCATTGGGAATCAAAGTGCGATCTAGATCAGTACATAACAGCAAGCAATCAGTCATGATTTTGTCCCGTCGCGCGACACAATTCAAAGAAATCGTAATGGTCTAAACCATCTAAAATGCCAGCCGCAAATTCTTTTTCAGAAAAATAAATGGGTTGGATATTATTTAAATCTGAGAGTTCCTCCCTGTGACGATTTTTGACGACCACAGACAAACTATTACCGAGCATCATGTCTTCATCGGCCCCAGAACCACCCACCGTTAGAATGCGGTTGAGGGGAATTTCCCACTGTTCTGCAAACCAGCGTAACCCGTAACCTTTTGAGGCCCTAATCGGCACAACGTCGAGGTATTGACCAAAGGAAAACATAACATTTACGGTCTGATCATTTTTAAATAAAATGCGTTTTAATTCTTCGACACTAGGGGCGATCGCCGGGTCGTAAAAATAGCTAATTTTAAAGGCACTTTGAAAAGGCTTGGGTTGGAGTTCTAGGCCTGGCAAATCTCCTAAAAGATCCACTACCCGTTGACGATTCCAAAGATAATTAATGTGATTTGACCAAGCCCGATCCGGCGTCAACTGGGGCGCATAGTAAATTTCTGTGCCGAGGCTCGTCATCAGCACATCCGGTTGGGGGATATTGTGTTCCCGCAAAACCTTGAGGGCCGCATCCAAACGCCGTCCGGTGGCAATACAAAAGGCAATTTCCTTGCGGTGTTGATTCAGCAAAGTTACCAATTCCTGGAGAGCCACTGGATCCCCCACTAAATTTTGATCAATGGTCGAAACAATCGCTCCCTGATGATACAAGGCCGGACGACGGGCGATCGCCAATTCCTGCCGCGACTCCGTACGATTCAAAATGGACTGCACCACCTCCATATACCGCTCCACGTGGGACTGCCAAGTATAGGCCCGGCGTACATTATGAATTCCCTGCTGTGAGAACTTTCGCCACCGTTGGGCGTCCCCTAAAATTTTGCTGATTTTTGCGGCGATATCCTGGGGTTCGAGGGGATTTACTAGATAACCATTTTGGCAATTTTTCAAAATATCCACTGGCCCCCCATCCTCAGTGGCCACAATGGGCAAACCACTGGCTGCTGCTTCGATCAACGTCAAGCCAAAGGGCTCCGTCAACGCCGGATTCACAAATACCCCCTGGGAGAGACTGGCCAGTCGATACAGTTCCCCAATTTCCTGGGAAGACAAAAACTTAGGGTAGGCCACTTTGCCGTACAGGTTATAGCGATCAATCGCCCACAACAGCTCCGTAAAGATCGCTTGGGCATTGCTGCTCAAATCCCGTGGATCGTCCCGCGTCCCCGAAAAAACAACCAAATTAGCCTGCTGCTGCAACGACGGTGATGTCCCAAAAGCCCGAACCAAACCGAGGATATTTTTGCGCTGATCTAAACGGGACAAGGCCAAAATAATGGGTTTACGGGGTTCCTTTAAAAATACCGATAATTTCTGCCAAACCGAGCCCTGCCATTCATCCCCCGTGGCGGGGTAAAAACATTGCAGATCCGTCCCTGGCGGAATTACCCGCATATTTTCCGGATGATAAAAATCATATTGGGCATACTGACCCTGGATTTCCTGTTGGGTACTGGTAATGACCCTGGTGGCCGAAGCAAGGGTTTCTTCCTCCGCATTAATCCGGCGGGTTAAATGGTAACGATTCTCGATCACTTCTCCTTTGATACCGCTGGCAAGCAAGCGCTTTCGTTTACTGCGACCGAGGGAGTGGCCCGTGTGAAACAAAGGAATACCGAGATGATTCGCCAAGCGTATGCCCACATAACCCGCATCGGCATAGTGACTGTGGATTAGATCCGGGAGTCTGGGTTGATGGTTTAAGTAGGTTAAGGTGTTGTCCGCAAAATTATCGAGGTAATCCCAAAGTTCTTCCTTAGGGATATAGTCATCAATCCCGGCTGAGATGCGAATAATATTGGCTTTTTCGTTAATGAGTTCGCAGGGCTGACCATAGTCGGCACTTACTTTTGGGTCAATGATCTGCTTGGTAATCAAATCGACCTGTTCGATGTCTGGGTGCTGGGCCAGGGCAGCAGCAAGTTCTACCACATATTTCGTTTGGCCACCCGTATCAGCATCACGGCCCAATTCTAAATTTTGACTGCGGATGAGACCATGAATACTGATTAAAACGATGTATCGAGGGGATTGGGGACGCATCATCGTTGCTCTGGGGACATACCCAATGTCAACCGTGGCAAGGGATTTGGTTCTCGTTGAAAAATGAATCGCAAAGCGTAACCCAAGGGTAACTTCTGTTGTGATGCTAGCGTACCCTTTGGCTCAGAAAGGATCCTTGAAAAATATCTTCATTAATCAAAAATCGACCTATTTGGGCTAATTTTCTTGGGAAATCCCCCTTGTTGAAGACAAAAAAACTCCCCCCAGGCGGAGAGAGTATTCCATCAGAATTGATGTCTAAAAACGCTTATTCGGCCTTGGCTTGGTAGCTGTTGAAGGTATTTTGCAGGAGCATCGCCACGGTCATGGGGCCAATCCCACCAGGGACAGGGGTAATTTGGGCGGCGACTTGGGCGGCCTCTGTGTAAGCGACGTCTCCCACTAGGCGAGATTTACCTGTCGCAGTATCGACGATGCGATTAATGCCCACATCAATGACCACGGCACCGGGCTTGATCATGTCAGCGGTAATAAATTCAGGTCTGCCAATGGCGGCCACGAGGATATCGGCCTCCCTGGTGAGCGCGGCGAGGTCTTGGGTGCGGGAATGGGCGATCGCCACCGTGGCATTCGCTTCTAGGAGCATCAGGGCAATGGGTTTCCCGACCAAAATACTCCGGCCCACCACCACGGCTTTTTTCCCTTCGAGGGGGATGTTGTATTCCTTAAGCAATTCCATCACACCGTAGGGGGTACAACTGCGCAGGCCCGGTTCGGAGCGCACGAGGTGGCCTAGGTTCAATGGGTGCAGCCCATCTGCGTCTTTTTCGGGGGCAATGGTTAGGAGCAAACCCACAGCATCTAGGTGGGGCGGCAACGGTAATTGCACTAAAATTCCGTCAACCCGGTCATCTTGATTGAGGTCTTGGATTACGGCTTCGAGTTCGCCTTGGGTAATATCAGCGGGAAAATGTTTACCAAAGGAGGCCATCCCAATTTTTTCGCAGGCGCGTTCTTTGTTGCGGACATAGGCGGCGCTCGCGGGATTATCCCCAACCATCAGCACGGCGAGACCTGGGGGGCGACCCATTTTGGGGGCGATCGCCGCGATCTGGGTTTTAAGGTTTGCTTGGATTTTTTGGGCAAAGCTTTTGCCATCAAGAATTTGTGCCATGGATGTCGGGGATGCTGAGCATTTCGGTTGCCAAGTTTATCTTAGATCCGATGCTGGGGATAGGGTTTGGATCATGCAAATTTAAGGGGTCGTGGAAGAATTTTTGGGGCGACGGCTGCGACTGCGTGGGGGTTGGAGGGCTTTTTTGATCAGGGTCGGAATTTCTTTGATATTACGACCAAAGGCGAGTTTTTCCTGTTTGAAGGCGCTGTGCATTTCCGCTGGGGTGTAGGTGTCGCTAATGCAGTAGGAAAGCTGGTTGGCGATAATTGTCCCGGCATCATGACAACTGCGCTGGATGGGGGCGTGACTGCCACAGAGGTAAGTGACTACGGGGGTTTCGATGTGGTCGCGGATCAAAGGGATTAGATCAATTTCTTCTTGGGAGCCGTAACGGCCTAAAAGGGCGATCGCCTTGGTGTGGGGATCTTGATCGAGGTAGTGGAGCCACTGGGCAAAATGGGAACCCGGCAGATCGGCGTTGCCCACATCCACCACATAGGATTGGCCCAAACCCGCTTGATTGAGGAGAATTGCCACCTCCTGGGAGAGGCTACTAAATCGACTAAGAAGCGCGACCTCGCCGGGTTGAAAGTGGTTGACAAAGTTTGTCCCCAGCCACAGTTGCCCCGGAATCACTAACCCACTGCTCCCTGGCCCGAGAATCTGGACATCTTCTTGTTGGGCTTGGCAGAGCAGCCGTACCATATCCAAAGGCGGTACTCCTGCAGAAATGATGATCAGTTGTTTGATCCCGGCGGCGATCGCCTCAAAGGCCGCATCCAAAACGTTAAAGGGTTCAACAAAGATCAAACTGGTGGTGATCTCGCCGACCTGAGCCTTGGCTTCTGTGACTAAATCAAACGTGGGAATGCCATCGCGGGTCTCGCCGCCGCCCCCGGCACTGACGCCCCCAATAATCTCGGTGCCATAGGCGACCATCCGGGGGAGATAGTATTGGGCAAGGGGGGTATGGATCCCTTGAATCAAAATATTGTGATTTGTATGCCAAGCCATTGCCGTTGTGTCTAAGTCCTGTGTGAGAGAAGTTGAAAGGCGTTTTAGGTTTCGGGTTTACTGAGGGCGATCGCCTGTTTGACGGCGGCCTCTAAATCTTCTTCCCAATGGCAACCAGGGGCGATCGCCGGATCAAGGGAAGGTAAACAGCGCACGATAATTTGTTGGGGCAACTCAGGCAGCTCTGGATCGGGGTCAGCATCCGGGGCGATCGCCAATTGGGGAAAATGGGCGGTTAAAGTTGCCAAAATGCGCTGATTAATTTCTGCTTCCGCCACCAAGTTCAACAAAATAACCTTAATCTGCGGGAGGGCAGCCAATTGTTCGAGGATGGTCTCGATCTGCTCATCTAGGTCGTAGGGCGAAAACACCCGACCCTGGGCGCGGGGGCCAAGGAGCCAACAGCAGGCTGGGTGGCCCTTGAGGTCATGGAGCATATCCCAAATCAACGCCGCCGCCCCCACTCCATAACAAACAATGCCCACTGTGCCTCCTTGGACATCATGGTGCCAAGAGAGGGGTGCAGCCTCTGGGGTAAAACTGAGTTGGTTTTGGTGCTCGTAAAACAGGGCGATTTCAGGGTGCTTACGGAGAGCCGTATCATGGACGGTCACCTTACCATCAAGGGCCATTAATTCCCCGGCTTGGTTAATGCCTAAGGGGTTGATTTCCACCAGCTCTAAATCCTTGGTGAGCAGCAGATCGTACATTTTTTTGATGATGTCGCTCAAGGCAGGCACCAACGCACCCCGGATGCCCATTTTGTTGAGGAGGTGGCGGGCTTGGAACGGGGAAAAAAAGTCTTTGATCACCACTTGATGGAGATTCGCCAAAAGCTGATCGATTTCCATGCCGCCGTGGGCTGACCCCAAAAGCACAGGCCGCTGCAATTCATAATCTAAAACCACCGCCAAGAAAATTTCCTGCTTGCGCTCGTAGTGGGCCTCTGCCAACAAAACATCAGGGTATTGCCCGGCGATCGCCAAATTAAAAATATTCCGCGCAGCGGCGATCGCATCAATGGTATTTTGCACCCGTTTAATGCCCCCTGCCTTACCCCGTCCCCCAGCCCGTACCTGGGACTTCAGCACAATGGGATAGGGAATTTGCAATTGTTTCAGTTCCCGGGGATCGGCAATAATCTGGGACGGCAACGTGGGTATCCCCACCTGTTCAAAAAGTTGTTTTGCCTGGTATTCGAGCAATTCCATTAGCGCAGAGGCAACCTCTATATTTCTCAACTCAAGCCTAACTTAAAACCCGAACCCTAGTCATCAAGACCAGAGGTTCCAGTGCCATAGTGCAATGATTTGGCTTTATTTTTTTTAGTCTATTTAGGTAATTAGGTGTCCAAGGTAGAAAAGTTAATTACAGTTAAAGAAATGGCTTTTTTTAGATTAAGTTTTATCTGGGATCTCAACGGATTATTTAGGGTTGCTCGAACCCAATAAATTCTGGGCGATCGCCGCCGTCTAGCTAGGGGAATACAACTCTAGCTTTTGTTTCAAGCGGGTTTGGGCCTCAAACAGGCTTGGGTAGGCTTCCCCCCGGCGGGTATGGTGATCGTAGAGGAGATTTTCACCGGCGAAATGATCTGGATCGCAAACATAGCTGATCAAATTTAACCCCAAGGCCCGATTTTCAAAGATCAACACCGGAAGCAATGATGGGTCGGGCACTGCATAGCCAAACCGGGCGATCGCCTTTTCAGCCACCGTGATCCCAATGGTCGTTTCATCGCCCCAGAGAATCTCACTTCCAAGAATGGTCAAGGCGTAGAACCACAAGCGATCGAGGGCCTGCCAGTCCGTTGCCGTGGCCCGTTGGGTCAAACTTTCCCAGCGACTGGGGTCAGGTTTTAATAAAGTCGCAAAGGCCGTCACCAAACCGTGGCTGGGTTGATAGCCTTCAGCGGTGCGGTGTAAGAACACTTCAACGTAATATCCCCGGCGCGGTTCCCGACAAATGACCTTGAGGCTCCCCTGGGCATTGGCAATTTCCCACCAAAGCAGTTGCAAAGGCTCGCCGTAGGCTTGGGTACAAACCCGTTGGAGCTGGACTTCTGGGTCTTGACCCGTGGCGTGAGTCGTTGGGGACATGGACAAAAATTTGGCAATCAACAAAGCACAATCCAGCTTAACCCCTTGGCCGATAAAAAGAAAAAGTCACCCCAGGGTTAGATCGCCGAGGTGACTAAGCCGTAACGCCAAATCTTAACTAAATCGTCCAAGGGCTATGAGCCAACGATACCGCCATCTTTACGGGTGATGACCACGGTGCTATCCCGGGGCACCATGCCACTGCCTTGGGGGGCTGGGAAATTAGTGGCGGCAGGGTTACCATCGCCGGGATGCTGCACGTTAATAAACATAGTGCGCCGCTCTGGAGTGACTGTAATGCCTGTCACCTCGCAGTCTGTCACCCCGGTAAAGAGACGCCGGATTTCCTTAGTATTGGTATCAGCTACAAGCAATTGGTCATTTAAGCCGTCCTTTTGGGCACCATCGGTTTGGATAAACAGGCGGCCATCGGGATCCGCCCACAGCCCATCGGGAGAGGCAAAAGATGCTTCGGTGCCATGGGTATCTTGGGCGATCGCAAAAATATCCCAGGTGAAGGTTGTCCCCACATGGCGATCGCTATCCTGCCAGCGAATAATGTGACCATCGGGATTCGGTGCCAGGGGATTTGCCGCATCGGCTTCCGTGCGACGGCTGTTGTTGGTGAGGGCACAATAAACATTTTCTTCGGTGCCAACGGTGATCCATTCCGGACGATCCATTGGTGTTGCTCCAGCCGCATCTGCCGCTAAGCGAGTATACACAAGGATTTCAGCTTGGTCTTGGAATTTTCCTTGTAAGGCTGGGTTATCCATGATGAGGGGCAACCATTCTCCAGAGCCATCATCATTAAACTTGGCAACGTACAGTTGACCTTCATCGAAAGGACTGATGCCCCGCGCCCGCATGGACTGCCAATTGTTCGCCGAAACGAATTTATAAATGTAGTCAAAACGTTCGTCATCGCCCATGTAGCAAACCACGCGGCCACCCCGACCGACGACCACTTCTGCTCCTTCATGCTTAAAGCGACCGAGGGCTGTCCGCTTAATGGGGGTCTGGTTGGGATCCATTGGGTCAATTTCAACGACCCAGCCAAAGCGATTTTCTTCGTTTTTGTAAGCTGCCTTGGACAGGTCAAACCGCTCGTCATAGTTTGCCCAGCCATAGCGAGAACTGCTGGCGAGGCCGTAGCGGGCCTGGGCTTCGGTGGCTGTCCACTCCCCAGTGGCCCCGAAGTAGGTGTTGAAATTTTCTTCGCAGGTGAGATATGTTCCCCAGGGAGTGTGACCATTAGAACAGTTATTAATCGTCCCTTTGGGAGAATTCCCCGCTGCCGTTTGTAGGAGGGGATGATTCGCCGCCGGGCCACTGAAAGCCATGGGGGTATTGGCATGGATCCGACGGGCATAGTTACTGCGCACCACTTCCCAAACGCCACGATTATTTTTCTTGATCTCAACGACGGAGGCACCATGGGCATGTTGGGACAATCGCACATCCTCAAGGCTGGCTGGATCTGCTTTACCCAGGACGTGTTCGTTGATGCCAAATTCATGGTTAATCGCCAACAAACCATGGTCATTGTTGTTGCCAATGGGGAAAAACCACATCCCATCGTGGCCGATGCCGATTTGCTGGGCTTGTTCCTCGGCGGTAGGCCGGGTGTTGGGATCGCCATTGTATTCGGGGCCACCGGGTTGGATGGGAGTCCCCCAGGGGATCAACACTTGGTATTGGTAGTCGCTGGAAATGCTCGGTATGGGGCCATTGCCTTGGGCCAGGGTTACGGCATTGAAACCGAGGAGAGGGCTCGTGTTCCGTTGGGCAACTTGGGTGGCGGCGGTGCTGGGTTTGAGGACGCTATTGCCGGCGATCGCCCCGATAAAACCAGCAGCGGAGAGCATCATGCTTTTTTGGAGCATACTCCGGCGGGAGAATCGCGCCTTGAGAATGTCTTGGAAAGGGCGATTATTTGAATAATTACTTCTGCCGTCGTCGTGAATCATGATTGTAGGGTGCTTAGTTTACAGCATCTCAAAGATGTTTTAAGGAAGGAATATTTCAATTTGCCCCCGACCATTGGGTTTGAATTTTGAGTGTTTTACACAAAAATTCATGCCATTTTTTTATGGTAAATTAATTCTTGTAATACACTTTCATTCAAATAAAAATCCTTGAAAAGCAAATGCTTGAAGTTCTTTTTGGCGTTTTGAAATAAGAGCTTTATCTACAGTTCAAGGAAATCGGATCAGCGCAAATGGGCAACCATAAAAGATATCGATTACAATTATCTCTACTTGAATTAAGCGTCAATTAAGATTATTTAGCTAAAACTTTAAGTTTTCTTTTAATCTGTTTAAGAAAAAAGCAGATCTGTTGGCTTTGAAATCGACAATTACGATGCATTTGAGGGTTGTCCATTTTTTGAACAGGCATTCGTCATCACCCCAAGGCGATCGCCCCGCTGCGGATTTTCCCTATAATGAGAGTTAACTTATGTAACAACGCCTGCTCATTTTCACCATGACTCAGCGCCTCCTCTACGTCCGCCTCCCTTGTAACCCGATCTTTCCCATTGGCGTGGTGTACCTAGCAGATCATGTCCATAAGCTCTTCCCGAACCTTGAACAAAAGATTTTCGACCTGGGGGCCGTACCACCCCTGGATTACAAAAAAGCCCTTGATGACTGTATCGCCGCTTTCAAGCCGACGCTGTTAGTATTTTCCTGGCGTGATATCCAGATCTATGCCCCCGTGGGTGGTCGGGGCGGTAATCCCCTACAAAATTCCTTTGAGATTTTCTACGCGAAGAATCCCTTCATCAAGTTAAGGGGAGCCTTCGGGGGACTCAAGGTGATGGCGGCCTATTATGGCGAACTGTGGCGCAACCTAGGACTCATTAAGCGCGGCCTCCAAAAAGCCCAACAGTATAACCCCGAAGCACAAATGGTCGTTGGTGGAGGGGCTGTCAGCGTCTTCTACGAACAACTCAAAACCGCGTTGCCCAAAGGGGCGATCGTCTCCATCGGCGAAGGCGAAACCCTCCTAGAACGCCTACTCCGGGGCCAAGACTTTAGCGATCAACGCTGTTACGTTGTGGGCCAAGCAGAGCTACGGCCCGGCATGATCCACGAAGAACCCACCCCCATCGAAAAAACCGCTTGCAATTACCAGTACATTGCTGAAATCTGGCCGGAGTTTGATTATTACCTCCAGGAAAACGATTTTTACATTGGCGTCCAGACGAAACGGGGTTGTCCCCACAACTGTTGTTACTGTGTCTACACCGTCGTCGAGGGGAAACAAGTCCGGGTCAATCCAGCGACCGAAGTGGTGGCGGAAATGCGCCAACTCTACAATCGGGGAATTCGCAATTTTTGGTTTACCGATGCCCAATTTATCCCAGCGAAAAAATACATGGATGATGTGGTGGAACTGCTCCAGGCGATCCGCGATTCGGGCATGGACGATATTCACTGGGCTTCCTATATTCGCGCCGATAATTTGACCCCAGAAATCTGTAATCTGATGGTGCAAACGGGGATGAATTATTTCGAGATTGGTATCACCAGCGGCTCCCAGGAACTCGTGCGAAAAATGCGCATGGGCTACAACCTGCGGCGGGTACTGCAAAATTGCCGAGATCTCAAGGCGGCGGGCTTTAATGATGTGGTCTCGGTGAATTATTCCTTTAATGTCATTGATGAGACCTTTGATACGATCCGCCAAACCATCGCCTACCACCGGGAACTCGAAAAAATCTTTGGGGTCGATAAGGTAGAACCCGCCATTTTCTTTATTGGCCTCCAGCCCCACACCCACCTCGAACAATATGCCTTTGATCAAGCGGTGCTGAAGCCAGACTACAACCCCATGAGTTTGATGCCCTGGACGGCGAAAAAACTTCTATGGAACCTGGAACCCCTCGGTTCTTTCTTCGGGGAGGTGTGTCTCGAGGCTTGGCGGCAAAATCCGAATGATTTCGGTCGGGAAGTGATGGCGATTCTGGAAGCTCGTTTGGGGCGATCGCCTTTGGAAGAAGCCTTAACGGCAAAAATTGTGTCCCAAAAGCCGACCCTCATACCAGTTTGAATTTTCAACCTCGACGGGGCTTGGGGTTAGCATTTGCGTTTGGCCAAATCTTTACTAAGATTGTCAAAAAAGCCTATTTACCCCGTCTGTTTACGGAGGAAAAGATCGGTGTCGAAGTCTTGCCCTAATCTGTGTCCCCTATTGGCTGTTCTTGGGGGATTTGTGCTATTTTCGCCTGGGGCGATCGCCCAAGAAATTTTCACCTTTGAGCCGTTACCCCCTGTGCCCCCAGTGATTCCCCTCTGGGAAGAAGCTCCGGCCTCAGAACCTGTGTTTTACGATGGCTTTGAATCGACGGCAGCCCCTGGCCAAGAATACATTTTTGAGGCTCCGACCTCCACGATGACCACGACGACGCCCTCCGCATTTGTCACCCCGGCGTCGAGACCAAGCGCCCGCTACCGGGTTGAAGTAGTCGGATCTAGCCCCTTGATGTTGGCAACGGTGCGCCAAGTGGAACCAACTGCTTTTGTGAAAGGCGATCGCATCCAAGCCGGTTTATTTTCTGAGCGAGAAAACGCAGAAACCCTCCGGGCCAACCTCCAGGCCAGTGGCATTGCCGCCCAGATTACGGACATGGATGCCGGGGATGCGTTTGTGGCCAGCAGCCCCCCAGTCGTTAGCAGCCATGGTGGCTATTTCATCGCGATTCCCAGCCGTGGCCAGGGCCAAGATATTCAAGATCAATTGCGGCGTATGGGCATCCAACAGGATTTGATCGAAGCCAAAAGCGCTCCCAGGGGGCCTCACATTGCCATCGGGCCTTTTGCCCAACGGGAAGAGGCAGAGTTAATGAATGTGCGAGTCCGACTGATGGATCTCGATGGTCGCCTGTATTTCCAAAACTAGCTTTCCTTTAAAATCGAAACGCCCTTGATTTGTAGTCTTTTTCAGAAAAACCATGGTTACAACAAACCAGCAATCCATTCACATTGAACGTCAACCCAGCCCAGCACGGTTAGCGGCACTGGGGGTCAACACCTGGGGCATTTGGACGAAGGAAGTCTCCACCTTCCCTTGGTCTTACGATGAGGCGGAAACCTGCTATTTCCTTGAGGGGGAAGTGACTGTAACTCCAGAGGGCGGCTCCCCCGTCACCATGGGCAAAGGAGATCTTGTCACCTTTGCGGCGGGCCTGGCCTGTACCTGGGACATCACCCAGCCCGTGAAAAAGCATTATTCCTTTGGGTAATCATTCAGGCGATCGCTCAGGGCAATCCACTGCAACAGATCCACTTCTTCTCCCCTCGCCTGGGGGCTAATGTCGAGATCGGCAAAAATCGGGTCAAGAATATCTGGACTGTAAAGGCTTTTGAGGTTATTGCGCAGCATTTTACGCTTACTGGCAAAGCCCACCTTGATCAGGGTTGCAAGTAGTTTCGGGTTCTGGGCTGGCTGGGCGAGGGGCCGGGGTCGCAGGCGCACCACCACCGATTCGACCTTTGGTTTCGGGTAAAAGGCCTTCGGGGGAACGACACAAACCGTTTCACAATCAGCGAGATATTGCACCCGCAAAGTCAAGGCCCCAAAAGCTTTAGTACAGGGATGGGCCACTAGGCGATCGCCCACTTCTTTTTGGATTAACAAAACAATGGACTCAAAGGGATTTGGGTTTGGTCGGTCAATGGTGCCCAGGAGCTTCTCTAAAATCGGCCCCGTAATGTTGTAGGGAATATTCGCCACCACCTTGCGGGGGTTCTGAAATTGGGGAAAATCCCCTAAAAATTCATTAATATCTGCCTGGAGATAGTCCGCTTCGAGGAGTAAAAAATTATGGCGATCGCCATAATTGTTGACCATATACTTGCACAGATCCCGGTCAATCTCCACCGAGAGCAAGGCTTCTACTTGAGGCAATAAACGGCCCGTTAAGGCCCCTTTCCCTGGCCCAATTTCTAAAACCCGGTCTGTCGGTTGCAGGTTTGCCGCCGCGACAATCTCATCTAAAATCCGTTGATCCGTAAGCCAATGTTGACCAAATCGTTTGCGGGGGCGCATTGTCTTTTTTTGATTACTCCATCGAAGCCAGGGGTTTATTTTACAAGTATTTCTCGCCCCTAAATTTTTTCCCCACTCAAGATAAACATCGGGTCTACTGCCGCAAATACCTGACGCATCCCCTGGGTTTCCAAGCGATTAATTGCCGCCTGAACCACCTCCACATTCCGGGCCTGTAGTTCCGAAAAACCCTCCGAAAGCTGATAAAGCTGTTCCAAATTGGTTGCCATCGCCACCGCCCGGCCCCCTTGTTGTAAACAGTGCCAAGCCTCACTCAACAGAATTTTGATCGGTTTCCCCCCGCCGAGGCAAATACGGTCTGGCTTCGTGGCAATCTGGGCAAAACACTCCGGCGCGTTTCCCTCAATCACCGTAATATTGTCGGTTTGAAAATGCGCACAATTGCGCCGTACTAAATCTGCCACTTCCTCATCCCGTTCAACGGCGATCACCTGGGCTTGGGGGCACAAAAGGGCGACTTCAACAGAAATTGTCCCCGTCCCAGCCCCAATATCCCAGAGCACAGAATTCGCCTCCATCCGCAGGGCCGAGATAATCAAAAGCCGTGCTTCCCGTTTTGTCAGGGGAATACCCGGTAAACGTTTAAACAGGTGATCCGGAATGCCAGGGGTTTGGTAATGCCAAGCCATAAATGCTGCCAAAAGATAAAAACTATAGGGTTGCAAACACATCCGTTGCGTTTAGTAATTCCGTTTGAATGCCCGGTTCAAAGGCCGAGTGACCTGCCTCAGGCACCAGGACAAACTTTGCCTCCGGCCAGGCTTGATGGAGTTCCCAGGCACTGGTCATCGGACAAACCACATCATAGCGACCTTGGACAATGACTGCTGGTAAATGACGGATGCGATCAATATTTTCTAGGAGTTGGTTTTCCGTGGCGAAAAAACCTTTATTCACGAAATAATGGCATTCAATCCGGGCAAAGGCCTCGGCAAATTCGGGGCGCGCAAAACTCACTTTACTGGCCGCCGACGGAATTAACCGACTGGTGCTACCTTCCCACACAGACCAGGCCTGGGCTGCTTCCAAACGAATTTGGGGATCGGGGCTGGTTAAGCGTTTGTAATAGGCACCCACGAGATCATGGCGCTCTTCGGGGGGAATGGGTTTGAGGTAACTTTCCCAAGCATCGGGAAAAATTTCGCTGGCTCCGTATTGATAGAACCACTGGATTTCCTTTTGACGGAGCATAAAAATTCCCCGCAGGATGAGGCCAAGGCAGCGGTCTGGGTGGGTTTGGCTATAGGCGAGGGCGAGGGTACTGCCCCAACTGCCACCAAAGATAAACCATTGGTCAATGGCGAGGTGGTCGCGTATTTTTTCGATATCAGCCACCAGATCCCAGGTGGTATTTTCCCGTAGTTCTGCCCTGGGGGTACTCTGGCCTGCACCCCGCTGGTCAAACAGAATAATGCGCCACTGGTGCGGATCAAAAAATTGGCGATAGATCGGGGGACAGCCGCCGCCGGGGCCACCATGGATAAAGACGACGGGTTTGCCATCTGGATTGCCGGATTCTTCGTAATAGAGGGTGTGGAGGTCGGAAACAGGGAGTTTGTCGCTGTGGTAGGGGTGGAGAGGGGGGTATAGGTTGCGCATGGCCGAGGGTGAGGGGTGGGCGTAGTTGGATCGTGCTAGAAACAGTTGGCGATCGCCTTCTTTTTTTGCTGTTCTAAAGAGTATTGGCGAGGTAGTGGCGGGTGACGTAATGGTTCACCATGTCAATCAGTTTTTCACTGTGGATCGGCTTGGGGAGGTAATCTTGGAAGCCACGTTTTTGTAATTTTTGCCACTGATCATCGTTGAGGCGATCGCCCGTCAAGAGAGTGGGGATTTGTTGGGTTTGGGGGGCCATTTTGAGGCTGTCGATAATGTCTTCAATTTGAATTTTATGTTGGTGGGCATCGAGAATCACTAAAATCGGCTGGAGAGCACTAATCTGACGGCTGGCAATTTCGCTATCGATCAGCCAAATCACTTGGTAGTTCGTCGCCGTTAACAACTCACAAATCAGGGTCGCCATTTCTTCATCCTGGGAAACCAGCACAATGGTGCCGCCTTGGTTACCGCCCACACTCCCCTTACCCACGGGGTGAAGATTGCGGGGCACTTGGTTGGGGATGCGGACGGTGAAGATAGAGCCTTTTTTGGGGGTGGAGGTGACGTGAATTTGTCCCTGGTGAATTTCGACGAGCTGTTTGACGAGGGCTAAACCAAACCCCGCCCCATCGTAGCGACGACTCATGGACGGTTCGAGTTGCTGGAACTGCTCAAACAGGAGGGGAATTTGCTGGGGGGGAATGCCAATGCCCGTGTCTTTGACCTGGAAGATGACATCCTGTTGTTGTTCCCGCCAAAGGCTAAAGGTGACTTCACCGCCGTGGGAGGTAAATTTGATGGCATTGGATAAAAGGTGACTGAGGATTTTTTCGAGGCGAATGGGGTCGGCGTAAAAAGAGTCTTGTTCTGGTTCTAGCTGATTGATAAATTTGAGGCTGATCCCCTGGCGATCGCCTAATTCTTGGAACCCATTGAGAACCCGGTAACACAATTGCTTCAGGGAAAATTTCTGTAAATCCAACACAGATCGGGCCGCTTCCGTTTGGGAAAAATCAAGGATATCTTGGAGCAGATTGCGTAATCGAGTGCCGCTTTCGTGGATGGTCTGGAGGTAAACGCGCTGTTTTTCGGGGGAGAGCTTTTTGGGATTTTCGTCGGCTGTCCAATAGCTGAGGGTATTGGATAGACCAATGATCGACGTGAGGGGGGTCAAGAGCTCATGGCTCATGATGTGGATAAATTCTTTTTTCGATTGGCTGGCCACCTGGGCGGAGAGGAGAGCATCTTCTAGTTCCCGGGCGCGTTGTTGGGCGAGGGTCTCAAGGCTAGTTTTTTGTTCGCGGAGTTGCTGGTAAGACCGGGCTTGGAGGATGGCGATCGCCAAATATTCCGCCACATGGGATAGAAAAGTAACTTCATTTTTGCGCCAGCGGCGGGGGCTATGGCATTGGTGAGCGATGAGCAAACCCCAGAGGCGCTGCTCGACGATGAGGGGCACCACCAACTTCGCCTTGACCTGCATTCCTTGGAGCTGTTGTTTAAAACAGGGACTGAGGTTCGGTTGCGTCTCAATATCATTCACCGCCAAGTGCTTACCCTTGAGGTAGGCATCCTTGATCAGTTGATTGTTCGTCAGGCATTCATCTTGGTCGAAATGCAACAGAGAAGAAACTTTTTCTGAGGACACCACTTCAAAGGTGACCCGATTTACAAAACGCTCTGGATCCGCCGTCGGTAAATCGAGCTGATAAACCAGCAGGCGATCAACCCGTAATAACCGTTGGGCTTGTTCGAGGGCCATGCGCACCGTCACCATCAGATCTTGGTTTTGGTAGATGCGGTGGGTGACATTATTGAGAATTTTTTCCTGCTCTAGGCGCTGGCTCAGCAACATATTGAGGGGCTGGTTTGGCACCACCGCCTCCTCTGGTACGGTTTCTTGAATGGACGGTGATCGCACAATCTCCAGGAGACCCACCATCAGATCCGGCGGAATCGCCGAGCGTTGGGGCAAGATCTTTTTTCGCAGGGCCTTCAATTGGGGAAAGTCAATATGACTACCGAGGAGGGTCGCAATGAGGGGGGCGATCGCCTGGGGGTCAAATACCATAGAAATTTCATATTGTCCCCCTGGAGCTGATAGCGCTTCCGGAGAAACTGCAGCGGGATCAATGGCCTTAGCCCACAGCAGGGCCGTAAAATCCGTTTCGATGAGGAGATGAAAAACGTCGTAATCGAGGGCCAGTCCTGCCTCTTGTAATTGGGCGCCACTGATATATAGGCGATCGCGGGGATCGATGCCGATGCCAAACCGCCGCCAAAGATGACACAGCTGTTGCAGCACATTCCAGGGGGCAGTCCAAGAAATATCGGGAGTGATGGCGTTAAGAATCATGAATTACGTAAAGAGACCAATCAGACAGATCTCGTTGCTGTCTAGCATGGCCCTAATTTTCGACGGAGGCTTTAGATCTAAGCTTTTCTAAAGAAAGTTTATGGCAAGCTGAGGGGTTGCCAAAAGAATCTTCGTGTCTTGAGACGAAACGTGTCAAGGGCAGAGGATGATCATGCCTGACTTGGCGACAGGTATTTTTTCGGTAGGATGATATCATACAAGGCTTTTGCCTTCCTTTCGCGCTCCTATTGTAGGTTTCGCCGATGTTCTATTGTTTTCAAAACCGCATCTCTGCCCAATCCCTCTTCCCATTGGCCCTCGGTTTCGCCTCTAGATCTTGTTGGAGTCTGGTGGGCTTAGTTGGTTTATTAAGCTCGATGTCCCCCCAGGCGATCGCCCAAGTGCCGCCCCAATTGACCTGTGATTACGCCGAGCCTCCCCAGGATCCAACGATCACCCCAGAAATGTCTTGCATGCTCCGTTTCGATGCCATTGAAATTAATGGTCTTGAACCGTTGAGTTCTGGTCTTCCTCCCAGTCGTTATTCCTGGTTTATGCGCCAGGCTGAAGATCGCACCGAACTACTGATCCCTTTTTTATTTAGACAAAGTCCCACCCCAAGCACATTGGATCTCTTAGTGGTTGGTCAAAATGATGTGGCGATCGCCCCTCTGTTTAACTTGCGCATTTCCCAACAGGATTGGCAACAGAACCCCAACATCAAACAGTGGGCTAGTTATTATCCTGAAGTAGATGTCCTCCTGAATCTCAGTCAGCCCGTCGCGAGCAACGAAGCCGCAACGTCGCCAGCCCCGACAAATCCAACCCCAGAGACGATTACACCACCCCCAAGCGAAGGACAAATTCCCGATGCAGGGATTCCTGCTTTACCTAGCATGCCTGCCCTACCGGAAGTAGAAGACGTAACTCCCCCAGAAACCACCACACCATAAAAAAGTTCCCATGGCCATTGGGAAAGCCCTGGGAAATGATGTTTTTACATTTCTAAATTGCTGTTAGAGATTTGGGGCCTAGGCCGAAATCTGGGCTTCAGGTTTGACGGCTTGGTTTAAGAAGCCTTGGAGTTCTTCTCCTTCGATGACCTCTGTATCGAGGATTTTTTGGGAGATTGTTTCGAGTAGATCTCGGTTGGCCCGCAAAATGGCGATCGCCTGATCATGGGCTGTCTCGACAATTTCTTTGACCTCTGCATCGATGGCCTGGGCCGTCTCATCACTGACCATGCGGCGGGGATTCATCATGTTTTCACCGAGGAAATTATTTTGGGAACCCCGTTCATAGGCGAGGGGGCCGAGGACTTTACTCATGCCGTAGGTGGTGACCATCCGTTCGGCGAGATCCGTGGCCCGTTGCAGATCATTGGCGGCACCAGTGGTGATCGAACCAAAGACAATTTCCTCTGCTGAGCGGCCTCCGAGTAGGGTTGCAATCTGATCACGCATTTCCCGTTCATCCATTAAGAAACGATCTTCCGTCGGCATTTGTAGGGTATAACCCAAGGCTGCCATCCCACGGGGCACAATAGAAATTTTCGCAACTCGGCCTCCCCCAGGGAGCAACGCACCGACGAGGGCATGACCGACTTCGTGGTAGGCCACAATTTTCTTCTCCTTATCCGACAAGACCCGACTTTTTTTCTCCAGGCCGGCGACAACCCGTTCAATCGCTTCTGAAAAATCTGCCTGGGTCACCTTCTCGCGCTTATTGCGGGCCGCCAGTAGGGCCGCTTCATTGACGAGATTGGCCAAATCAGCCCCCGCAAACCCAGGGGTACGGGTGGCAATTTCTTTTAAATTAACTTCGTTGTCGAGTTGGACTTTGTTGGCGTAGATTTCGAGAATTTTTAGACGTCCGCCGAGATCCGGGCGATCCACTAAGACCTGGCGGTCAAACCGTCCGGGGCGGAGCAACGCCGGATCAAGGGTTTCAGGGCGGTTTGTTGCTGCCAGCACGATTACGGTGGCATCTCCCACCGAGAAACCGTCCATTTCAGTTAAGAGCTGGTTGAGGGTTTGCTCCCGTTCGTCATTGCCCCCCATCATGCCGCCACTGGCCCGGGATTTGCCGATGGCATCTAATTCATCGATAAAAATAATACAGGGCGCTTTTTTCTTGGCTTGTTCAAAGAGATCCCGCACCCGAGCCGCCCCAGCCCCAACAAAAAGTTCGACAAATTCAGAGCCAGAGATGCTAAAGAATGGCACGCCAGCTTCGCCAGCAACGGCCTTCGCCATGAGGGTTTTACCGGTTCCCGGAGGGCCGACCAACAATACCCCCTTGGGAATTTTGGCACCGATCGCCGTGTAACGTTGGGGAGTTTTGAGAAATTCAACAATTTCTGTGAGTTCAGTTTTCGCTTCCTCGACACCAGCCACGTCATCAAAGGTAATCTTTGTGGCTTCCTCCTCGACATAAACTTTCGCTTTGCTGCGGGTAAAAGAGAGCGCTCCCCCTGCTCCACCGGCACCGCCAGCACTGCGACCAATGAAAAATTGCCAGATTAAGACAAAAATAATTGGCGGGATCACCCAACCCAAGATATTGCCGAAGAAATTATTTTTTGGGGGGGGCGCGGCAAATTCAACGCCACTGGCTTCGAGACGTTTGGGGAGATCGAGGTCAAAAATGGGGGTTGTGCGGAGAATTGTTCCCTGCTGTTCTTCCCCTTCGGCTTTGAGTTGGTAACGAATTTCGCGATCGCCAACGGAAGCACGGGCCACCTGACCATCTTCTACTTGATTGATAAAGAGACTGTAGGGCACCTGGGGAGTCGGATCACCAAACAAATTAGGGAAAAAGGCATTCACCAGGAAAAAAAGTCCCGTCAGCCACAACAAAATGGAGCCAATTTGCCTCGTTCGAGAGGGGGGGTTGTCTTTGATGCTCATAGCAATGTTGTCCGCAGAAAGCTTTGTATCCCCCCATTGTAAAGATCGGCACATTTTTGAGACAACGCGGTTAACCGAAATCAACGGTTCGGCTTAGGACTGGGTAATTTGTGTTAGGGGACTAAAGTCTCGCTAAAAAATTTAGGCGCTTTTGGGGCGATCGCCCAGGTACCCTTTATGTAGTGCCTTTTTTGTGTAAGAGAAAACGGTAGACAGGCTCGCCTTTATTGGCCGTGGCGACTTCCCGTTCCGTCGGCACTGGAAATATATTCTCTTGCAGCCAAAACGCATCATGGGCGAGGACGAAGGTTTCATGCTCCAGAAACTTTTCTCTCATTTCCAAAGCAACTTCTTCTACATCCGACTGGCAAAATAAAACCAGCTTTTGGGGCGTATGTTTCGCCAAAATATCAACTAAATCTGGTTGCACAACCCGGCGTTTGTGGTGCTTTTTCTTAAACCAAGGATCGGGAAATTGAATCGTGATCCAAGTTAAGGTTGCCGTCGGTAAGGAGTCCAACAGCACTTGGAGGGAGGTATTGATATTCGCAAAAACATAGTGGAGATTTTTCAGCCCCAGTTGATCCCGGATTTCGTTGGCATCGTCTACTAGGGGTTCGCGGATTTCTACGCCAACAAAATTACGTTCTGGAAACCGCTGGGCCATCTCTAAAATAAACCGCCCCCGCGCACAACCAATATCAAGATGTAAAGGGGCTGTCAGATCAGCAAAAATGTCTGACCAATTTGGCATTTGAAACACCTGTTGATACTTATCAGTTAAGGGATTGACATGCTGTCGAACGCGCGATCGCCCCACGAACTCACTCCTTTAAAAATGTCCAACAAAAAAATTTGTCATCCCATTGTGCCACGTCCCCCACGCTAAACTTGGATATGCTTAAATGAAAAAGAGCAAAACCCCTTTGCCCTTCGTGAACCCTCTCAACTTTTCGGCAGATTATGGCAGAAACAACCGATCCCAAATCCAAAGCAGCCCCCGCCGCGAAAAAAAAGGAAAAGCCCCCCGCTATAGAAGAAAAACCCTTTGGGGAGTTTATTGAAAATCATTTTCTCCCGGAGCTACAAACTACCCTCAAGGAAAATGGCATCGGGGACATGGGTCTCAAGTTTATCGAAACGAATATTCCGATCAAGGGTTTAGAGTCCCAAGTCTGTTGGCAGCTTCAAGGGAGTTGGCTCAATAACAAGCGGCAATTTATCCTCTATTTCATTGATGCAGACATCAAAGGCCAAAAGGCTTGGTCTTTTGCGACGGATGGGTCCCCCCACAGTACCCTAGAGTCTTTCATGATCGATGAACGTCGGGTCAATCTCCCCTTGATGGTCGGCTATGTGCTCCAGCGGCTCAATGGCCAGAAGTGGCTAGTCCTCAACTAGGGCGCGGCGCGATCTTTTCCTACAAGGTTATTCATGAGCGATCCTGAGGCCCTCAAACAGTTACTTGAAGCGGTGGCCCAGGGGGTAGTCAGTCCCCACAATGCTTTGATAGAGCTTAAGTACCTGACCTTCGAAGCGGTGGGTGACTTTGCAAAAATTGACCACCACCGTCAATTGCGCACGGGCTTTCCGGAAGTGATCTGGGGGCCTGGTAAAACACCGGATCACATTGCCCAGATTATGCGAGCGATGGGCGATCGCCACCCGATTGTCATGGCGACGCGCATTGATGTGGAGACCTATCATCAACTACAGCCCAAGGTGCATAACCTCACCTATTTTCCTGAAGCGCGTATCTGTGCCCTCATTCAGGAACCGCCCCAGGTGCGCCATCGGGGGACTATTTCGATTTTGACCGCCGGTACCGCCGATTTACCCGTGGCCGAAGAAGCTGCTGTCACTGCAGAGTTATCGGGCTTTGCGGTCAACCGTCTTTGGGATGTGGGCGTGGCGGGGATCCATCGCCTTTTGAGCCATCGCCATGTGATCGAACAAGCGGATGTGTTGATTACGGTGGCGGGCATGGAGGGGGCTTTGCCTAGCGTGGTGGCGGGTCTTGCCGATTGCCCTGTGATTGCGGTGCCCACCAGTGTTGGCTATGGGGTGAGTTTCGGGGGGGTATCTGCCCTCCTGACCATGCTCAATTCCTGTGCGGCAGGTATCGGTGTGATGAATATTGATAATGGCTTTGGGGCGGCAATCTTGGCGGGACAAATTCTGCGGACAGCGGCGAAATTGCGCTAGAGGGTCAAACGGAGGAGTGAAAAGTCGTCTTCGAGGTGATTTTGGTGGAGGCGATCGCCAATACTTTTGACCAGGGGCTGGAGAGAATCGCCCTGGAACCGCTGTAGGAAGTTCAAAAAAAGATTCCATTGCTGCTTGTGGTTGATCGCCGCCGTATTTTCATAGACCCCATCACTAAACAGATACAAACGGGAATTAAACGGCAGATAAAGGCTGTGTTCTTCATAGACACTGAGGTCGGGGGGCAACATCCCAATGGGAAACCCCTGGGCTTTCAGCAATTGTGGCGGTTCACCGGTATTGGGTTTCACTAGCACCGCTGGGGGATGGCCTGCGCAAGCATAGGTGACGATCCGGTCATCCACGTCATAAACCCCGTACCACATGGTGAAATATTGTTCTTGCTGTTCAAGAAATTGACAGGTGCGGTTGAGGTGATTCAAAACAGCCTGGGGGCTACGGTAATCGAGGCCTTTGGTCTTATTCCGCGATCGCAGTAGGTTCAAAATGCTAATGGAAGGAAGCGCCGCTTTGAGGCCATGGCCCGACACATCCAAGAGATAAAACACCAATTCCTGGGGACTCAGCCAAAAATAATCAAAGCCATCACCCCCTAATTGAGAGGAGGGAATAAAACAGCTATCGATCCGTAAGTGATCTCGATAGAGGGGGTCTGGCAAGAGGGATTTAACGTATTGGGCCGCCTCGGCCAGTTCCGACTCTAAGGCGCGTTTCTGGGCAGTCAAATCCTGGGTGAGACGACAAATCCGCAGGCCAGATCTAACCCTAGCTTCTAGTTCGTGGCTACTAATGGGTTTACAGAGAAAATCATCGGCTCCTGCATCTAAACCCATTACCTTATCTTCAACGGCATCGAGGGCACTCAACAAAATAAAAAAAGTAGTTGACAGGTCGGGATGTTGTTTCACGGCTTGGCAGACTTCAATGCCGTTCATTTCCGGCATCATCCAATCGGAAATGATGAGATCGGGCTGGGTGGCGATCGCCAAGTCCAATCCCGTTTTGCCATCACTCGCAGTGGTGACTTGATAACCCTTACGCTTGAGGGTCCGTTCTAAGAGAACCCGCATCGCAAGGTCATCATCAATGACAAGAATCTGAGGCATTACTTAAGTTAAACTACCAAGGGAGAATATCCCTTTTTATGGCTGTACTTTGGCTATCTTAGACCAATTTCAATTCCAAATTCCCAGCGATACGGCTCAGTTAGATCCGCTCCTCCGACGCTGTGAGGCTTTTCAGCTGCGCCATCGCCTTGCTAGCCAAGATTGGCTCCAGTGCAAAATTGTGATCGCCGAGGGATTTACCAATGCTGTGCGTCACGCCCACGGAGAAGATCTCAAGCAGTGCCAGATCACCGTTGAACTTTGTCTCAGTCACCATAGCTTAGAAATCCGCATTTGGGACCACAGCCCCACCGTCTTTGATTTAGAGCAATATTACGCCACCCAACAACACCAGCAAACGACCCTAGAAGATGCGGGCGGTCGTGGCATGATGATTCTACAGAAGGTCGCCAATCACCTCACTTACCGCCGTGATCCCCAGCGGCAGCAGAATTATTTACATATCGTTAAACATCTAATGCCCCGTTTGTCTTCCCATTTCATCACTGTTGATCAATTGGGCGATCGCCTAGATGATCCCAACCTTGTGATTGTGGATTGTCGTTTCCGACTGAATGACCCGACCTGGGGGGAAACGCAATACCAGCAAGGTCATATTCCGGGGGCTTATTACCTGCACCTCGACCGGGATCTCTCTGGCCCCGTCCAAAAACATGGGGGGCGGCATCCCCTACCTAATCCTGAAGCCTTTGGGCAGTTGCTTTCTCGCCTCGGCATTGAGCGCAATCGCACCGAAGTGATTATCTATGATGATTTTCACTGTGCTTTTGGGGCGCGGTTTTGGTGGTTGCTCAAATACTATGGCCATGACAAGGCCCGCCTATTGGATGGTGGCTTCCCGGCTTGGCAGAATGCCCAAAGGCTTGTTTCCAGTGACATTCCTGATTTTAAGCCCGGTCAATTTGAGCCAAATTTACAACCCCAGTTGGTTATGAATCGTCAGGATTTACTAATCGCGACGGACAATCAACGGCTGGTGATCGATGCTCGGGATGGCGATCGCTATTTGGGCAAACTTGAACCTATTGATCCGATCGCCGGACATATCCCTGGGGCACTCAATGTCCCATGGAAGCAAGTTACCGATGCCCAAGGGTTCGCCCAATCACCGGAAGCACAGCAAGCCCTCTGGAAAAACCTCTCCCCTGAGCAGGAGATTGTGCTGTATTGCGGCTCCGGGGTCACGGCCTGCGTCAACTGGCTCTCTTTGGAACTTACCGGCCACCATAACCTGAAACTATACCCTGGAGGCTGGAGCGATTGGTGTTCCTATTTAGCCCCCTAGGCCGACGAAAATCTCCTTTCCAGGAAAAATTTAGGGAGATGTTACCGGAGGCGGACTGCTTCCAACAGGCGAGAATAATAAAAACGGGTGCTGGTCATTTCGGTGCGGGCGATCGCAAAACCGTTATCAATTAAGATTTGGCGGATATCCTGTTCCTTATGTTGGTAAGCACGGGTGGTCTTACTGGGGCCAGGGAAAAATTCACCAATTTTTTTGAGGATCGTCAGCCAAAACGTTTTTGGCGCAAAACTGAGAATCAAGCGATCTTCACTGAGGGAGGCCAAGTGGGCAATCATTTTTGCCGCATCCTCGGTGGGGTAGTGAATCAGCACATCTAAGCAAATTACCGTGTTGTATTTGCCGCTGATGCTTTCAAGATCTTTGGTCTCAAACTTGAGATTAGGGGTGTTGCCAAAGATTTTTGCGGCCCGTTCCTGGGCTTCACCAACCATTTTTTCAGAAATATCGCTGGCGTAGATCGAGCGCGCACCAGCCTCCATCAGCGGGATACTGAGACTACCAACCCCACAGCCAGCGTCACAAATGCTTCTGAGGTTGAGATTTTGATCGGCCTTGAGCCAAGCCACCACTTTATCAATGGTTTGTTGGTGCCCGACGCGGATATCAGCCTGGACTTTGTTGACATCCCCATCACCATAGATGCGTCGCCAACGGTCAAAGCCCTTGGCATTGAAATAATCTTTGACGATGGTTTTGTCATTGAGGGAGGAGGTCATGGCGCTTTGGATTCAAAAAAATTAAAGGATTTTGTTATCGATCCAATAATGTAGCAGCTTTGGGAAACCCTAGGGGGATTGTTCTGTGGGGGACCATTGACAGTAGGGATAGCTAACAAGATTGGCATTGTAATAGCGGGGCTCGTGGCTCACTTCAGGGCCAATCCAATTGGGTTTTGGGAAGACTTGATCGGCAGTGGTGAGTTCAATTTCCGCCAGGATTAAGCCTTGGTTCTCGCCGAGAAATTCATCGACTTCCCAGAGGAAATTATCGAGGGGAATGCGGTAGCGAATTTTTTCAATCTGGGGGCGATCGCCAAGATGTTCTAGCATCTCTAAGGCTTCAATTAGGGGAATCGGATATTCAAATTCCAAGCGCCTGATCCCTTCGGTTTTACCTTTAATCGTCAAAAAAGCCTGCTCTCCGGCAATGCGCACCCGCACTGTTTTTTCGGGGGTTCGTTGGAGATAGCCTTGACGATAGGGAATCCCCGGGGCGAGATCCCGCCAGCGATCGCCAATCACGAGAAACTTTCGTTCGATTTCTTGGGGCATAGCGTGAAAACCTGGACAACGGCAGACCCCAAAGATTGTGGCCTAGAATGAGGATCAACTGTGCGATCGCCCAACAAAAATCAATGATCGAAATCCATAATCTCTCTAAGGTCTACGGCCAAGGGGACACTCAAATCTATGCCCTCAAACAGGTAGAACTCAGCATCCAAGCCGGAGAATACTGCTCCATTATGGGGGCGTCGGGTTCCGGCAAATCAACCCTGATGAATATCATTGGTTGCCTCGATCAGCCCACCAGTGGTGATTATTTCCTCGATGGTCAGAATGTTGCCACCCTCAGCGATCGCCAACTGGCCACCATTCGGAATCGCAACATTGGGTTTGTTTTCCAGCAATTTCATCTCTTACCCCAGATGAGCGCCCTCGAAAATGTCGTTTTGCCGATGGTCTATGGCAATGTCCCCCCCCAGGAACGGCGCGACCGGGCCGTCGCTGCTTTGACTAAAGTGGGTTTGGGCAGTCGTCTCTATAATCGTCCCAACCAACTCTCCGGAGGGCAACAACAACGGGTGGCGATCGCCAGGGCGATTGTGAACCGACCATTGCTGCTGCTAGCGGACGAACCCACCGGCGCTTTAGACTCCCGGACAACCCAAGAAATTTTAGAGTTATTTCAAACCCTCCATGACGATGGCATGAGCGTGGTGATGGTCACCCACGAAACGGAAGTGGCCCGGCAAACGAAGCGGATTATCTGGCTCCGGGATGGCCGGATTACGCACCCGAACCTAAGCCCTGCGGAAATGATCCAAGTGGCCATGGCTCCAAGCACCTAAGAATCCTACGGGAGTGGTATGCAATTTGGCGATCGCCATGGTTCAATTCAGATACACTTGGGACAAGACTTTGGAGAACCCTGCCCCGCCAGGGCAATTCCTTGGGGATGAGCCCATTGAAAAAACGATAAAATTTCGCAAATTTTGTCAAACTTGGCTAAATCCCTTGGTACACTGCAGAGCAAAACCCATTACATCTCCTGTTTCCCTTTCGCGTCCCGTCTACATCAGCACAACTATGAGCAACTTTAACTTCCCCTCGCCAGAGCCAACGCCCCCCGAGACCGAAGCTAACTTCAATCAGTCTCCCCCCCAGGCCCCCGAGACCGAAGCGACCAGTGCCGTAGATCTGGGTCATTCTGAAAAACAACCACCAGAGTCTTTTAGTCCTAGTCCCACGATTCCGAAGCCAAATCCCAACGCCGATGGCTATGTCATTGCCCACAAACTGAGGCAGCACAACCGCGAACTGGTTAAAACCGTTGTCCAACTCGAAGAAGCTTTAGCCGAATCCCAAGAAAAGCTCCAGGCCCACATTATCCGTTCCCGCAGCGCCGACAGTCTCATTACCCAGCAGAGCGACGAACTCAATACGAGCCAGCAACAGCTTAGTCAGTTGGGACAAGAGCTTGAACAAGCCAAACAAAATGCCCGCCAATACCAAGAGATGCTCGCAGAATTAGAATACAAATTCCAAACCAGTCAAACGCAGTTGGCGAAAATTGAGCGCGAATGTGCCCTGCTCCAGGAATCCTATAACGAGCAGCAGCAAAAACTGTTCGCCGCAGAACAAGAAATTAAGGATCTCCAGGTACGGCTCCAACGGCAACAACGCTACACCCTCCAGTACAAATCGGCCCTGGATGAATGCGCAGATATTCCCGTGGAAAACGATTTGGCAACCGGGGAAGCTTCGATGCCCAAGGCTTCTAACATTCAACCTTGGTCTGAGCCGGACACAACGACAATTGAGCCAGCAATACCGGCGATCGCCAAAGCAGATCCCCACACCGAGGCTGACCTTGATCGTCAGTTAGCGGCCCTCGAAGAAGAAATCGAAGGAATGGAAGCATCCCCTGGGGCCGCTTCAGGGCTGAAGCCTACCATGAGTTTAAAAGCAGCCCTCCGGATTACCCCGCCTGTAACAAAACGGCGGGTTAGGGCGCCCATGGAGACTCCAGCCAAAACAGAAGCCAACAATAACTGGCCTGCGCCGACCCTCAACAGTCCCCGGAGCCAGAAACGACCGATGTCTGCGCCGGTGGTTGATTTACCGGCCTTTTTACGGCACTAATTTCTGTTGTAAACATTGGGTCTCCCTAAGGCCCCGTTGGTGATTGACCCAGTGGCGATCGCCAATCTTTTTTTGTCACAATATTTAACAATAGAAGTTTTGAATTTTGTAGACGTTTATTTTTAAGTGATTATGCCTAGAACGTTGCCTGCTAACCTCGAAAAAATCGTCAGTCGGTTTAAGCGAAAAACAGATCCCAAGCAAAAATATCAACAGCTTTTGTGGTACGCCAATAAGCTCGAACCCATGGTCGACAGCGAAAAAAATGCCAATAATAAAGTCCATGGTTGCGTTTCCCAGGTCTTCATTACAGCAGACTACGAAGCGGGCAAAGTGACTTACCATGGGGATTCTGACGCCCAACTCGTGAAAGGATTGGTAGGACTGTTGATTACCGGTTTAAATGGTTTATCTCCCGCCGAGATCCTGGCGATCGCCCCGGACTTTATCGAAGAAACAGGTCTTAATGTGAGCCTGACGCCGTCCCGGGCCAACGGTTTTTACAACATTTTTAAAATGATGCAAAAAAAAGCCAAGGGCTTCGAAGTGGGGTTGGAAGCGAGTTCCAACTCATAAATGAGAAAATTTTGATATCATTTACAACAAGTAATGTTGTTTGTTAAAAAAAGAAAATTCAAATCTTATGGCACTTTTTGGCTTATTTGGCGGCAAGAAAAAGAACGAAACTCCCAAGAGTGATTACTTCCTCGACTTTGAAGAAGCCCAGACCCTTGGTGATACCGAATTGATGAAGAAGTCCGTAACCATTAAGCGGACTTTTCCGAAACTGAAGGGTCAAGGGGGCGCAACCGTCGTGACCCAAGTTTCCTCGGAAGTAGCCCGTAAGCTGAACAAAAATCAGCAAGCTGTATCCCAAGCGACAGAAGCAACTAAGGCTTCTTCTGAAGCTGCCAGCACCCCCATCACCCCTGCGGCACCTCGCCCCAACCTCAAGGTCGATAGCAGCATGGACATGTTCCGTAACATGGCGAAGAAAATCAACCGCTAATCGTTAAGAACCATTGCGATTTTCGACGGTGATTTTCAGAAATATTCACCAAAAAACCGGGGGCTGATGCCCCCTTTTTCGTGTTAATTCAGTTGAATTTAGGGATTCAATTTAGGCCAGGGCAGCCACAGAAACCTTTGCGGCGATCGCCTTAGCAATGGAGACCAGAGCCTTGGCCGAAGCAGATTCCGGTTGGGCGACCACAATCGGTACCCCAGTATCGCCCCCTTCCCGGAGCGCAATTTCTAGGGGGATGCAGCCGAGGAGAGGTACATCTAGCTCGTTTGCAGTCTTTTCGCCGCCCCCAGAACCAAACAGATCATATTGGCGATCTGGCAGATCCGGCGGGATAAAGTAGCTCATATTTTCAACAATTCCCAGCACATTAACTCCCATTTGCTGGAACATCTTGAGGCCCCGACGGGAGTCTAAGAGAGAAACGGTTTGGGGAGTGGTGACAATGACAGCACCGGCCATGGGTACCGCCTGGGCCATCGTTAGTTGGGCATCACCAGTACCGGGGGGCATGTCAACGATGAGATAATCTAGCTCTCCCCAGTTCACTTGGTAGAGAAACTGACGAATGATGCCATTGAGCATCGGCCCCCGCCAAATCACCGGTTGATCCGGATCAATTAAAAATGCCATGGAAACCAGTTTGACCCCATGGTTAAATTCTGGCTGGAGAATATCTTGGCCGCCTGTTTTATCGACCTTAATCTCTACTTCGCCAATGCCCATCATGTTCGGCACATTTGGCCCGTAGATATCCGCGTCCAAGAGGCCGACTTTTGCGCCAGTTTGGGCCAGGGCGATCGCCACATTCACTGCAACACTACTTTTACCAACGCCCCCTTTGCCGCTGGAGATGGCAATGATGTTTTTGACATTATCAATGCCCTGTTGGCTAGGCAGCGCCTTTTGTTGCGGGGTTTCGGCGGTAACTTCCACATCTACGGCATTGACCCCAGGTAAAGGCAGCACAGCATTTTTGCACTCCTCGACGATAAATTCTTTGAGGGGGCAAGCGGGTGTGGTCAGCACCAGGGTAAATTTCACCGTGCCATTCTCCACAGAGACATTGCGGATCATATTGAGATCCACCAGGCTTTTTTGAAGCTCAGGATCTTGAACGGGACGGAGGGCAGCCAGAATTGCTTGGGTATCAGCCATAACTTCAGGAAAATTTAGGATTTAGGTTTGTGGTGCAGGCGAATGCCCACAAAAATATCGTAGAGGAAACTGAGGAAATCTTTCCCCTGGAGCAGCCCCAATGATTGGGGAGAACCCTTTTGATCTAACAGGGGCTTGATGTAGTAATAGGCGGGTTGATACTTATACCAAGGAATCGAGGGCCACAGGTGATGTACCAAGTGATAGTTTTGCCCAAGGATCAAAATATTGAGGAGCTTGCTCGGGTAAACCCTGGCATTTTTCCAGCGATCGCGTTCTTCAAAGGGGCGATGGGGCAAATAATCAAAAAACAAACCCAGGGCAATACCAACCACCAACGCGGGGACAAACCAAAAGTTCATGATGTAGCCAATGAAGCCATACTGGATACCCAGGTAGACAATGACGCCCAAAAAGGCACGGCTGAGGAACCACTCTAGCAACTCGTAATTTTTCCACAGACGACGCTTGAAGAAAAAGATTTCGTGGTAGAAAAAACGGGCGGCAATCATCCAGAGGGGGCCGCCGGTTGAAACGAAATGGTCGGGGTCATTTTCAGGATCGTTGACGTGGGCGTGGTGCTGGAGATGGACTCGGGTAAAAACGGGAAAAGCGAATCCCAACATGAGAGCACTGGCATGGCCCAGGATGGTATTGACCGCACGGTTGCTATGGGCGGCGCGGTGGGACGCATCATGGATCACTGTTCCCGCAAGGTGCAGCGCTAAAACATTTTCTAGGAAGCAAATCCAGTCATACCAACCCCAAAACCAATAGCCTCCCACGGAGGTGGCGATCAATCCGACTGCAATGATGATCATCCACACATTGGGGTTCATCCCACCAGGGGGACGCAAATACTCCCTTGACATTACCAATGATGACGCTGCCGCCGCCGTCATAAGCTCCTGTTCTCCTCGATGTCTGTGAAATTTGGTTAATCCTTGGGTAGTTTACAATACTTAAGGCTAATTCATAAACCTTGATGTGCCATGGACACCGCTTAAAAAAAATCAAAAAACGTTTGTAATTCAACGTTTCTGGGCTAATTTAAAGCTAGCCATTTGCTACTGCGGTGCGTTTGTAAAGTACCAAGTCAATGGTTGCTTTCTGCAGTTTATCGTCTTCTTCCGAGGCGATCGCCCCTTGGGGTTTGACAATTAAGAGGATTAATGTTCCGTGGCGTAATTGATAAATAAGTAAGCTTGTCCCATCGAGAAGCATTAAGAGAAGGGAATTCCTAGGTTTCTAATCGTCACTGGCGGGGGGATTTAGCTTTGGCAACAGGCGATCGCATACAAACAGAGTGCCGGAGGCAACGCAGAGGGGAATTGTGACAAGATTGAGCAAAGGTAGGCTGATCAACCCAAGACAAACCAGGCCAAACCCCGCACTACCCGGTAAAGCCTGATAAACTTGCCGCAACTTTTGGCGAAACGTAAATCGCCGCCTCTCAAGGGCGGCATCGAAAAAATCAAGGCAAATGATCGTTAGGGTTACCGCCAGGCCTCCCAAGGAAGATAGAACGCTACCAATTCCCGGCAAAAAGTTAATCCCAAACAGCAAGGGGGCGATCGCCAAGACCAAAGCTAGTTTTTTTAGTTCAAAGAGAATGGCGCGGCCAATATCGCGGATAATGCCCACTTCAATGATTTCCAGGCGACTGGTGCGGAGTTTTTCAATTTTTTCTGACAGTTGGCCATACCAAGGGGCACCAAGAATAACGCCAAACTGTACCAGTAGCAATCCAACCGCAATAAACACTGCCGCGATGAAAATAAGGCCTAACAGCCCCCCCAGAAAATTTGCGCCGTAATCTAACCACTGTAACCAGGGAGGTAAGCGATCAATTAAGCCGATCAGACTGGTGCTCACCCAAGTGTAGCCAGTCCCCGCCGTCCGCCAAGCCCAACGCAGCGAAAAAGTATAAAGCAATCCACCCAGTACAACATTCACGCCAAGGGGAATCGCTAAATATTGCAAAAGCTTCGGGTGATGGGAAAAAAATCTCACGGCGCGGAATGGGTAACTGGCACCGCGAATAAAATCAATGGGCATATTTTTAGGTCAGCTCTACCTTGGGTCGTAACTCTTTGTTTCTCAATCTAAACTTCAATCGTCGGATGGCGGAATGTAAACCCTAAATTTTTTAATTTTTGGTTAGACACACGCACATTTAAAGGGCGATCAGAAGGTTGGCTCGCATCCCAGCGTACCGGGGGCAGGGCGTATTTTTCGGCCAAACGAGAGAGTAATTCCCGCCGGGGCAACGGCTCATCGCAAACAAGATTAAATAAACCGCTGAGGTTGCGAGCCTGGGCAAATTCGATCGCCGCCACAATATCTTCTAAATGAATCCAGTTACCGTATTCACTACCGTCACCAGGCCGGACTTGGCCCATGGCCCGCTGGAAAATTTTCTTGATTTCTCGGCCTTCACCATAGATGCCCCCCAAGCGGAGTATGCAAACCTGACGTGAATCTGTGGCGATCGCCTTTAGGGTTTGCTCCGTTGCCAAAAGAATTTCTGCAAAAACATGGGGCGGTTTGTCGGGGGTATTTTCATCAACCCAGGCACCGTGGTGATTGCCGACGATGGCGTAGCTGCTGGTATAGATCACCTGTTTAACGGTGTCGTTATGGGTGAGGGCCTGGGCGAGATTTTGCGCTGTTTTTAAATAGGCCTGTTGATAATTTGCTTCGGTGCGTCCCTTCGAACCCACCGCCAAAAGCACAACATCTTGACCTTCACAAAGCTCTTGGAGGGCTTCAGGTTGATCACCGCTGAGAACTTTCACTTGGTAGGCGATTTCTTGTAACTGAGGGACTTTTTCGGGGGTTGTTGTCGTCACGGTCACTTGATGATCCGCCGTTGTCCATTGCTTGGCGATCGCCTGGCCCACATAGCCACAACCAATAATTGCAATTTTCACCAAGGGAATTCCTCCTTAACAAACCATGCCATAATTTTAAGAACTGTAAAGTCCTGTTTTGTCGCTATTATGCCCCTTTTTCCGCCATTTCCGCCCCTGGATCCGCCCTTAGACGGTTGGTCCCTTGAGGGGCGCGACCCAGAAACCATTCGGCGTTTGCTGCCCCTCTGGGAGTGGCTCTACAAATTTTATTTTCGGGTAGAAACTAGCGGCTGGGAAAATTTACCGACAGATGAGCCAGTGTTAGCAGTCGGTTCCCACAATGGCGGCCTTGCGGCACCGGATATGTGGATGATGATGTATGACTGGTTTCAGCGGTATGGGGTTGAAAGACCCACCTATGGCCTGATGCACCCGAATATTTGGCTAGCTTTCCCAGAATTAGCGAAAATTGCCGTCAAAACGGGTGCAGTTCAAGCGCATCCGAAAATGGCGATCGCCGCGTTGAAGGCCGGGGCCAATGTCCTCGTTTATCCGGGGGGCGGTCAAGATGTTTTTCGGCCCCATGCCCAGAGAAATCAGATTTACTTTGCCGAGCGGCGGGGATTTATTAAACTAGCTCTGCGCCAGGGAGTGCCCATTGTGCCACTGATTTCCTGGGGGGCCCACGACAGTATTTTTGTCATTGAAGATATCTACGAACCCCTCAAAAAATTTTTAAAAGCGTTTAACCTGCCGTGGCTGTTTAACATCGACCCGGAGGTTTTTCCCATTTATCTCGGTTTACCCTGGGGGGTCGCCTTTGGCCCCCTACCCAACTTTCCCCTGCCGACAAAAATGTATACACGGGTCTGTCCGCCGATCCGCTTTGAAAAATATGGCCGGGCACCGGCGGGCGATCGCCCCTACGTTGAAGCCTGTTACCAGCGGGTTTTAGGGGAAATGCAACGGGAATTAGACCAATTAATCGCTGAGGTGGAATCCCGTCCGAAAGATTGCCCTTAACGGCGATCAGCCGGATTTAGCCAGGTATTTAAGCCTTCTCCCAGTAGCGATAAGCCCATCACCATCAGGGTCATGGTTAACCCCGGAAACAGCGCCGTCCACCAAATCCCCGTTGGCAAAGCATCGAGGGCAAGGCGCAGATCGTGGCCCCATTCCGGCGTTCCATCGGGTAAGCCCAAACCCAAAAAGCCCAAGCCCCCCAGAATCAAAATCGCATCGGCGGCATTGAGGGTAAATAATACCGGCACGCTCTGGATTACATTGCGAAATAAATATTTCGACAAAATTCGCCTCGGCGTTGCACCCATGGCCTGAGCTGCTTCGATAAACAATTCTGTTTTGGCGCTGGTGGTGCGGTTGCGGACAAGCCGGAAATATTGGGGCACATAGGAAATACTCAAGGCGATCGCCGCATTAATCACCCCTTTTCCCACCACAAAGGCGAGGGTAACGGACAATAGCAATCCCGGTAGGGTATAGATCGTATCCATCAAAAAGAGCAGTACCCGGTCCACCTTGCCGCCGAAATATCCACTCACCATGCCGAGGGGGACACCAATGATTAAACTCAGGCTTGTGGCTAGTAGTACCACCTTGAGGGCCGCCTGGGTGCCAAAGAGGGTGCGGGACAAAACATCATAACCCTGGCGACTCGTACCAAACCAATGGTTCCAACTGGGAGGACTGTGGATCGGGAAACTCAGGGAATCGAGGGGGTCTTTCAGCCAGCCAATATTTTGTAAGAGGGGTGCGCCAAGGGCGATCGCCACAAATAGCCCGGTCATCGTCACCCCCACCAGGGCCAGGCGACGCGAAAGTTTTGCTTCAGGATTTTCCCCTGCCATAACAGCCCACATTAAAACAGAACGTCTGTCAGTATAGCGGTTGGGCGGTCTCTCCCCATGGCTTCTACCAAATATCTAAACCAATCAAAATACTCTCCCGGTCGGATAAATCACCGATAAATTTTCGTAGGGGGGGCGGTAATTTTTTGATTAGCGTCGGGGTGGCAACGATCCGTTCTGATTCAGCGAGGTCGGGATGCTCGTAAATATCGATGATCCGGATTTCGTGGCGTCCGGAGAGATATTCACTGCAAATGCTTTCTAGTTCGTTGATCGCCCAGCGGGAATGGCTATTGCCGCCAGCAACGTAGAGATAGAGCACATAAAATTCATTTTGTTTGTGGTGGATGGGAGGGCTTGGATCCCGCTGCGGGGAGGGATCATTGGAGAAGTCAGAAGCCATGTATTTTGGTCAGGTTATGCCAGAAGCACGGTAGGTTGTCGCTGCAAAATTTGTTCGAGGGCGATCGCCGTCCATTCTATATCTTCCATTTGGGTTTGTGCACCTAGGGTTAAGCGAATCCCGGAGAGGGCCTCTTGATCGCTGTAGCCCATCGCCTTGAGGGTCGTGCTGGGATTCAGCTTCCCACTGTGGCAGGCAGACCCTGCACTAATGCCGATTCCGGCGAGGTTCATTTGACGCACGAGGGTTTTCCCGGTCAGGCCCAGGAGGGGTGAATCTTTGCGCAAGGCAAAACTGACATGGTGCGGTAGGCGGTGATGGCGATCGCCTGTAATTTGCAGATGTTCACCACTGCTGCCTCGGTTTAACAAAAAATTGCGGAGGTAACTCAGGCGTTCAATTTCTTGGGCCATAGTTTCCTGGGCGAGTTCGGCGGCCATCCCCAAGGCGACAATACCGGGTAAATTTTGGGTGCCGGAGCGCAAGTTGTGTTCTTGGCCACCGCCGTAGAGTCGGGGCTGAAGCTCAATGCCATCGCGTACATACAACGCACCAGCCCCTTGGAGGCCATAGATTTTGTGCCCAGAAAGAGAAAGCAAATCCACGGGAAGCTGGTGTAAATCAATGGGAATCCGTCCCACGGCCTGAACCGCGTCGGTATGAAAGATGATGTTGTGTTTTTTGGCGATCGCCCCCAGTTCGGCAATGGGTTGAATGGTGCCCACTTCGCTCTGGCCATAGATCACCGAAATTAAAATTGTATTGCTTTGAATCGCCTTTTCTAGATCCTGGGGGTCTACCTGCCCGCGGCGATCGACTCCGAGTCGCGTCACTTGCCAGCCCTGAGTTTCGAGGAAATCTGCGGCCTTGGCGATCGCCGGATGTTCCACCTGGGAAATAATCAGATGTTGCGGCTCTCGGTACTGGTCTGTAATGCCAAAAATCGCCAGATTATCTGCTTCGGTGCCCCCCGCCGTAAAAATAATTTCATCGGGGTTCGCTACACCAATGAGGCTCGCTACTTGCATCCGGGCCATTTCTAGGAGGGTGGCGGCCCGATTGCCCCAACCATGTAAGCTGGAGGGATTGCCCCAGGTTTGGCCACAGACTGCTTGCACCCGCTGGATCACCAAAGGATGGGGGGGCGTTGTGGCGCTGTAATCAAGGTAAATTTGCATGGTGGGCGATCGCTCAATGGTTCCCTTAGCATACGCAAATTAGGGTCAACCCGTCAGCCTATGCAACTCAGGGAATATCCTAGGATAATGCAAAGTCAAAGCAAGAAAAAACTCCCCCAGTCCAAGACCGGAAGAGTTACGCCATCACATCACTCTAGGTACAAGCCCTAAGCCAAACTTGCAAGCCCATCACTGTAGAGCTTCCGGGCATAGTCCGTCCAAGTGCCCTGGCCCCAATAACGGAAACAACTGGTTTCTACCAACAGCAAATACAACAAAGATCGCTGATAGGCTTCTGTTTTCGTCACGCTGGGGTCTTCGGCCACGAGGCGGTCATATTTTTCATGGAATTTGGCACTCAGTTCATTCATCGGCTCCAGGACATTTTCATAGCCCTTGACCCAACTGAGATCATTCGTCCAGGAAGCGCCATCCACATGGAATTGGTGATCATGCTCATTCAAATAGGCGATCGCCTGATTGACGGTTTCTGGCGTAACACCTTGATTTTCCGCCTCCAGTCTTGTCCAAATCTTCGCTTGGCCCACCGCCTGACACACCGGATAATCGGCTTCGGTAATCCCCTTCGCTTCTAGGAGTTCAAGATATTCCGTGCCGTTAAAACCCACAACACTACCGTCGTTTTTAATGTCGTGCCAAGCCGGGAGATAGCCCCCAGGGAATTCATTCATCATCACGCCGCCATTTTCCCCGTCGGCAATCTGGGAAACCAAACAAGGCACTGCTTGACCGCCCAACTGTTGGCGATCGCGGCTCTTGGCTTCGTAATAGGGTTGCATCTGGGCCACCAGTTTCGTATCCGACCCCTGGGTTTTAATCAGTGCCGTAATGCTGATTTCCTCACCCCGGGAATTTTTCACCACCAGGCGATTGGGGAGATACTTGTCATCGTGGTGTAAACCAGAACCATCCAAACGCTCCACGGAATGTTCCTGCACCAAGAGCCAACGGTAACCACATTCCTTGAGGGCTTTGATGTATTCAAAGAGTGTATCCGGGTGGTTGGGGAGGTGCATTTCTGGGGGAGAAAATCCCTTAACCCGCTTCAGGGCTTCGACCCCAAAGATTTCCGCAAAATAATGCTGCCAGGCCTGAATTTGCAATTTTAAATCGGGGATGGGCGTCGAAGGGGCAACCGCATGGCTCCACATAGTGCCTAGCCATTCCACATAAGGCTGATAACGGGCATCGGTGGTGATTTTTTTGAGGTTATCGAGGACGTCTTCCCGGCCCATTTGCCGTAGACCCCAGAGCAAGTTCCCAGAATAATCCAACATAATCCGGGGGCTGCAGCCTGCCTCTACTAACTCAGGGATGAATTCTCCCATACGGCTGTAGCACCAAGCAAACACCGTGGCATTGTGGTTATCACCATCGTGGGGATTTTCCATCATATGCTGCAAATTGCAGATGAGTGCGCCATCGGTTCCGGCGGGAATGGTGGGTTGGTGCATATGCAGGGCACAGGCAAACCCAGCCTTCACTTGATCGAGATTGAGATCACTCCGGTCGAGAAAGATTTTTTCGCTGTGATTGACAATCTCTGAAATTTCCTGCTCCTGACCGCAAATATTGGGTAATTGGGTTGCTTGAGGAGAAAGTGTCGAAACCATGTATTTTTCCTTATCTATCTTTATCGCAATCACGGGACGATGCTTGAGGATTGCTACGGCCAATCCCACAATGTCGTTTGTGCTGTCGTGGTCTTAATGTTATCTCAATCCTTTGATAGTTAAGTTTAAGTTTTAGTTTATCTTGTTATTATTTGATAACCTTATGTTTTATGAAGAAAAAAAGAGAGACCAGTAGACTGATCCCTCTCAAAAAGATGAAGTTTATTAACGTTATGCTTGGATTTGCGGAGCTACCATTTCAGCAAATTGAACTGTTCCATATCGATGGTGTTGCGGTTGCGGTAAATGGCTAGGATAATCGCTAGACCAACGGCGGCTTCGGCAGCGGCAACGGTCAGGACGAAAACGGTAAAGACTTGTCCTTTGATTTCGCCGGGGTCGAGGAAATTAGAAAAGCCCATAAAGTTGAGATTGACGGAGTTTAGCAAGAGCTCAATGGACATCAAAACGCGGACGGCATTGCGACTAGTGACTAAACCATAAATGCCGATGCAAAATAGGGCGGCAGCGAGAACCAGGATGTATTCAAGTTGAATTTGCATGGGTGTCAAAAAAAAGCTTAGTTTTGTTCGGATTTGGGGCTACTGGCGGCGGCGAGCTCCCGGGGACGCTCTGGTAACTGAAGGCCGGTGCTGCCTTCGTCTGTGGTTGTAATCTCAGGAATGATGTCGCGACGGGCCAGAATAATTGCCCCCACCATGGCAATGAGGAGGAGTACCGAGGCCAATTCAAAGGGCAGGAGGAAATCACTAAAGAAATGTTTGGCGATCGCCACCACAGAATTCCCGACCGCTGCCGGAGAAATTGAAGACAATTCCCAGGGCGTTACCAAAACCATTGTGCCGAGGAGGGCAAAAAGACCCAAGCAAACTAGAGCCGTTGCTCCCTGACGAATGAGGCGACCAGGCATCTGACTAAAGTCTTCTTTTTTATTCACCAACATGATGGCAAACAAAATCAAAACGTTAATGGCCCCCACATAAATCAAGACCTGGGCCGCCGCGACGAAATCCGCATTTAACAGAATATAGAACCCAGAAATACTGATAAACACGCCTCCCAGCAAAAATGCCGAGTAGACAATATTTTCAAAGAGCACAACCCCAAGGGCCGACCCCAACATCATCAACATTAAGATGACGAACGAAACAATTTGAACATCTTCTGCTAAATTCACAGTTCTTTTTAAACTCCTGCTAAATTCACACCTGCACTAATCTTGCTTAACCAATTCGACTCTTATTGATCGGCTGTTTCTTGTTTCTTTTCGGCCTTTAGGCGTTCAAGAATATCTTCTGGATGTTCTCCAGCCCGTTGACTACCTTGAGGCAGATCATGGGGGTCAATGACACCTTGGGGCAAATAGGCCAACTCCCGGAGAGGCGTCACCATTGGGTCTTGGGTTACCTTGTAGGGCAGACGACCCAGGGCCACATTATCGTAGTTCAATTCGTGGCGATCATAGGTTGCTAATTCATATTCTTCCGTCATCGACAGACAGTTGGTGGGGCAGTATTCGACGCAGTTACCACAAAAAATACAAACCCCAAAGTCGATGCTGTAATGTTTGAGGGTTTTCTTTTTGATGCTTTTATCAAATTCCCAATCCACGACCGGTAGATTGATCGGACAAACCCGCACACAAACTTCACAGGCAATACATTTGTCAAATTCAAAGTGAATTCTGCCACGAAACCGTTCTGAAGGAATGAGCTTCTCGTAGGGATATTGCACCGTCACCGGCCGCCGCCGCATGTGATCAAAGGTTACCGAGAGACCCTGACCAATATACTTGGCTGCCTGGGCTGCATCCTTGGCATAGTCACCGACTTGTTTGAGGATTTTAAACATAGGACATGGGGTGAGAGGGTAAACAAAGAAGAGGAAAGAAACGACAAAAATCTAGCCCCCAAAGGCAAAGGGGAAAGCTAGTTTTAGGGCCGCCGTGAGCAATAGATTAACGAGGGCAACGGGAAGGAGAAACTTCCAGCCAAAGTTCAAAAGTTGGTCAATGCGCACTCGGGGTAAAGTCCAGCGTAGGAGGATAGCGATAAAGACCAAAGCATAGGTTTTGACGAGGGTCATAATGATCCCCAAAGAAGCGGTGATGACCTGGAGCCAAGGGGTACTGGGAGCAACGTTTAACCAACCGGCAAGCTTATCAAGGGGAATCGGAAACTCCCAACCGCCCAGGTAAAGAATCGATACAATCAGGGACGAAAGTACAAGGTTGACGTAAGAACCGACATAGAACAGACCAAACTTCATCCCGGCATATTCAGTTTGGTAGCCGGCGACCAGTTCTTCTTCGGCTTCCGGGAGGTCAAAGGGAAGACGCTCACATTCAGCGAGGGCCGCAATCCAAAAAATGAGGAAACCAATGGGTTGCCGCCAAATATTCCAACCTAAAATGCCGTAGCCGGATTGTTGTTCGACAATGTCAATGGTGCTCAGGCTGTTGGACATCATGGCGATCGCCAATACAGCTAGGGCCAGGGGGATTTCATAGCTGATTGATTGGGCCGCAGCACGGAGTCCCCCCAGCAGCGCATATTTATTGTTAGAAGAGTAGCCTGACATCAGCAAGCCAATGGGGGCAATGCTCGATAGGGAAATCCACAGAAAAATCCCCACATTTAAATCCGTAATCACCAAATTTTGTCCAAAGGGAACGATGAGATAGGACAAAAAGACCGGAATGACCACGAGAGCCGGCCCTAGGGTGAAGAGCCAGGGATCTGTTTTAGCGGGGACTATATCTTCTTTGAAAACCAGCTTTAAACCATCGGCCACCGGCTGTAAAACCCCTAGGGGGCCTGCATATTCCGGGCCAACCCGTTGTTGGGCTGCCGCTGAAATTTTTCGCTCTAACCACACAACGACTAAAACACCAACCGTCGCGCCAATAATCATTAGTAACAACGGTAGGGGTAGCCAAATAGTCTTGGCAATTTCATGGGACAATCCAAAGGATTGGAGGGTTTCGATAAAACTACCTTGAAGATCGATTCCTGAGTTCATAGGGGTTCTTTGGCCTGCACGATGGATTTTTAAGGGAATGTATCGAGGCAGGGATTTCCAACAAAAGTGACATCACTGAATTAGTATATCGTTGTTCCGGGAAACTCCGGTATCAGAACCTCTTAGGGAATTTTGGGGGGTATTGATAAGTTTTTCTAAACCAATGCGCCTCAATGGCTGCTGCAAGATGACAAGATTGGCAAATTGCCTTTAACTGATTTGGAAAATAAACGTCACTTTATCGCCTTTGCCTAAACCAATGCGATCGCCAGCCCGGAGTCGATGTCGATTGCCGACGAGGAGGGGTACATGGTTAATGTAGGTGCCATTGGAACTGCCGGTATCTTCGATGTAGTAGAGGCCCGCTTCTTGGCGTAGGTCTGCATGGATCCGTGACACCACCTCGGAGTTTGGAAAACCAGAGACATCAATATCTGGAGGAATGGTCTCGTTGGGTTTACCAATGTGAATCACATCGAGATGTTCGGGGATTTCCAAGGAAACCTGGGTTTGTACATGGAGCAAGCTCGCGGTCTGCACTTGAATTTGGGTTGCCTGCCTTGGCCCTTGGACAGTCGTCGGGGAAGGAGCGGGCGTTGGGGGCACCTCTGGGGTGGGGTCTGGTTCTTCAAAATCTAACGTAAAGGGATCGGGCAATTCTGGGGATTCAGCAACGGCGGGAGTTGCGATTTCTTCTGCCTCGAAAAAGTCAGGGAAATCAGGGAAATCAGGGAAATCCGCTTCGGGAATTTCTAGAAAGTCCATGGTGGGCTCAGGGGGCGCTGTGGGCGGAACGCTGGCACTGGGAGCATTGGGAACCACGGTTTTGGGTAATTCTTCGGGTTCTGCCATGGGAGCGGCCTGTTGCAGGTTAAAGCCACATTGACCACAGAAGGCGGCATTACTTTGGACGGCGGCCCCACATTGGGGACAGGCCGATGCTTGGGGGAGAGGGGTATAACAGGCTTCGCATTGGACAGCGCCGTCAGGATTTTGGTGGTTACAGTTGGGACAACTAATCATGACAGTGGGTGGTCAAGGGGAAAGAATGGTTTTATTTTAAGGCTCTGGGCGAGCTTTCGTTTGATAGATTGCTTCATCGGGGGCGAGGCGATCGCCAGCGGCAGCATCCAGGAGCCACCAGAGAACACCGTGGTCTGGGTTGATCAGTTTACTGGGGTAGGCACACCCGTCGGCGTCACTATGGAAAATTTTCTGGAGGGCCTCCTGTTTATTTGCCCCAGCGACAAGAAAAATAATACTGTGGGCGGCATTAATCAGCGGCACGGTAAAGGTCAGCCGGGGTTCTCCCTGTTTCTCGCCGACGGTGATCAGGCGATCGCCAACCGTTAGGGCCGCCGTTTGGGGAAATAACGAAGCCGTGTGGCCATCATCTCCCATGCCCAACAGCACAATATCAAAACTAGGCCAGGGGCGATCGCCAAAAAAGTTTCTTAATGTGGCATCATAGGCCGCTGCATCTTGCTGGGGATCTGCCGCCTCAGTGGGCATCGGGTGAATATTGTCCTCTGGAATCGGCACCTGATTCAGCCAGGCGAGTCGGGCCATCCGTTGGTTACTATCGGGGTGATCGGCGGGCACATAGCGCTCATCTCCCCAGAAAATGTGGAGTTGCGCCCAGGGGAGGGATTGTTCTGCTAATTTTTCGTATAACGGTTTGGGGGTGCTGCCCCCGGCAAGGGCGATGGTACAGACACCCCGAAGAGCGATCGCCTCCTCAATCCGGCCCATGACAATACGGAGCGCCCGTTTAATGAGTTCCGGTTTGTCATCCAGGATTTCCAAGTATTTTGTCATAAACTTTACAGAGGACGAACCATGCCCCCTAAAATAGCGTTACTCGTCATTCTAGTGGTGACATCCATAAACGCCCATTGACTGATACATAAAGTATGAATAATGTTCGCCTTGCTTCTTTTACGTCCCTGAGTCTCAAGATTTTGGGGGGCGTACTATTAATTTCTTCCTTTGTTGATTACGTCGTTGCCGCCTTCCCTTGGCTCCCCCTGGACAATGCTTGGCAAATTAATTTCACAAATCAGGTGGTTGGTAGAGGGATTAACCCCTTGATTGGGATTGTGGCTCTGCTTCTGGGCAGTTGGCTAGATGACAATCTCGGAAAATCAGCAAAACTGCGGGCTTCCATTACAGATGGTCGCTTTTTAAGTTTTATTTTTTCCCTCGTCCTTGGGGTGATTTTCTTAATCTTGATCCCCATCCACCTCGATAATATGCAGGGCATTCGGGAACAGGCGATCGCCCAGATCGAACAAGAAACCCAACAACGAGAACAACAAGTCCAGCAACAATATAGCCAGCTCCAAGCCCTCGCCCAAAATCCCGAGGCAAAACAACAGCTAGAGCAACAGATCCAAGAAATAGAAACAGCCCTCAACTCCGGTCAAGTGCCGCCCCAGCAGATCGCCGAAGTTGAAGCCCAAAGGCAAGAATTCCTCAACTATCAAAAATTTGTCAATGACCCCGAAGCCCTGAATGCACGACTGGAGGAACTACAGCAAAACGTTGTTGAGCTCCAGACAAAACAGCGACAAGAAGCTAACCGAAATGTCCTCCAGGAAATTATCCCAACCAGTATCCGGAGTCTTTTGTTAGGGATTGCCTATCTGATTGTGGGTTGGTTCGGCATCCGCAATGCTTGGTTCAACAAAACAACCCCATCCCAAGCCCCTAAACCCGAAGCACCCGCCGATTCTGAATAATATTTTCCGGCCTGGGGTGACCTCTACTGACAATTGTCACCCCATTTTTACGGACAAAGGATCATCCAGACACATTGGCAACCCCAAAGAATTCATTGACATACTCCCCGGCGTGAACGCATGGGGATTCTAAGCTCAGACAGCAATTGCAGGCTTTGCCTGTCTAACATCACCTAACTTAACGGTTGATGCCCCAACCGTACAAATATTTTTGGCTGCATTTTCATCACGCCCATTGACCGACTGGCAGGACAGACAACGCCATTCTCTAGTGTTGAGATCCAAGCTTTCCAACACATGACCACAGTGGTTGCAAGTCTTAGAACTGGGATACCAACGGTCGATGAACACAACTTGCTTCCCTTTCTTTGTGGCGACCCATTTAAGGATCCGAAGAAAGTCTCCAAATGCCAGATCAGAAACCTTTCGCCCCCACAACCGTTGCATTCCTTTCAAATTTAATGTCTCGAAACAGAGCACATCAAACTTGTTGGTTAATTCATGGGCGAGTTTCCAGAACCAGTCAGACCGACGATTCACCACATCTTCATGCTTACGAACTAGGTTCAGTCTGGCACGTTCTCGATTGGCGGATCCTTTAGGTTTCTTGGAGTGCTGACGACTGGCTTTCTTGATGGCGTGAATCGATTGTTTTAGGAATTGTGGTGACTCAATTTGAGTTCCATCCGAGCAAGTAAGAAACGTCTTGAGTCCAAAGTCAAATCCAGCGATGTTACCTGTCTCGAATTTGGTTTCTAACTCATCCGCGCTATCTATGACCACAACCAAAAACAATTCTCCAAGTGGAGTCCGTTTAATAGTTAAAGTTTTGACCGCTCCCTCTATCGGTCTGGAATTCCAATATTGATAGATCTTGTTCCCGATTTTGATTCGATTCCCGCCTAAGAATTTGTACCCGGCTTGTTTCAGGGTGAACGACTTGTATCGTTTGACCTTCTTAAATCCGGGCGGTCTAACTCCTTTTTTTTGATGCTTAAAGAACAGTCGGTAGGCTTTCTCAATACGCTGACAGATATCTTGTACCGCCTGAGATCCTATCGTTTGCCAAAACGGGGTTCGTTTCCGCAACTTGGCAATATGGCTCTGAAGTTTGTTGCAGTTCAAGTGCTCCCCCCACATTCGGTAGTACCGTTTGTGAAGTGCTATGCAGTGGTTATAGATCACCCCAGCCGCATTGATACTGCGCTTGAGATGTCGATTCCGCTTGCTTTGATAGAGCTTGAACTTTAGGGTTCTCATGCTACCATTGTATATCATATCGATATACAATGACAATGAAGAAAAGCGTGTTTTTTAGGTTGGCAGATGAAGAGTTTGAGAGGCTTGAAGCCTATTGCAAATTCACTGGGCGATCTAAGTCTGATGTCTTAAGAGAGTACATTCGATCCCTTAAGATAAAGAAAAAGCCGTCCTAGAAGGCTTGTCTTGAGCTTGCTGAAGGGACGGGGCTTTAGACCCAATTTTTCGGTAAAATAGATTACGTCGTCTTTTTTCTTAACATTTCACTTATTTTTTTATCCTAGTCCTCAAAATTTCACTGATTTCCTAGACCCACAAACGCGGCTTCCCACTGCGCCAATCTCCTCGATTTCGTCCACCATCTCCCTACCAGGAAACTTCGCCCTACCGTGTTAGAACGTCTAAAACAAGATTTAAAAAACGATCTGATCGCTGGGTTGCTTGTCGTCATTCCCCTAGCAACCACCATTTGGTTGACGATTACCATTGCGACTTGGGTGATTAATTTTCTGACGCAAATCCCCAAGCAAATTAATCCGTTCGATGGCCTGGATCCAATCTTGACCAATGCCTTAAATATTGGCGTTGGGATCACCGTTCCCCTGACATTCATTTTGGTGATCGGTCTGATGGCGCGAAATTTTGTCGGGCGTTGGTTATTGGATGTGGGGGAACAAATTCTCCAGGGCATTCCCTTGGCTGGCGCAATTTACAAAACTTTAAAGCAACTGCTAGAAACCCTTTTGCGAGATTCCCAGAGTCGTTTCCGCCGGGTTGTGATGGTGGAATATCCCCGACCTGGTGTTTGGACTCTTGGTTTTGTCACAGGCACCGTGAGCCCCCAATTGCAGGCCCATGTGGCCGATCCGCTTTTAAGTGTGTTTATTCCGACGACTCCGAACCCCACCTCTGGCTGGTATGCGATGGTGCCGGAAAATGACGTAATTAATCTATCGATGTCCATTGAGGATGCCTTTAAAGTCTTGATTTCTGGGGGGATTGTGAGTCCGGAAGCAGAGTCTGAGCGAAAATCGGTGCGGGGCACAATCCCTCTCAATCTTACCCGCCGTAAAAAGTCCCGTGAATTGGAGCGTCCCCTCGAAGAATTGAACAGTCCCCAGGCGGATATGCTTTCTCTAGAGGAAGAAGTGTAGTTTAATGGTGCCTCCAAGTAATTAAGCAATAATTTGCTTTTTTTTATTTTTTTAATTGTTTATCTGAAATTAGATTATGCCCGCCCGAAAACAGCCCCGTAGTGTTGCCCGTGAAATTGCTCTATTGAGCTTGAGTCAGATCAAAGGCAAGCCCGATAAGTTAGAAGCCGTAGAGCTTGATGAATTGATGTTGGCAGCGGTTCGGACCCTGGGTAGCGAAATCCATGACATCTTAGAGGATGCAGCCAGTGAGGTTGCTCGGGCAGAGGAGCAATTACTGAGAAGTGAAACGTTAGCTGTCAATGTTAAGAGCGCGCGCGCAATGGCCGAAGAAGCCCTGGAGCTAACTCGTGCGGCGATTAATCGCTTGGGTCATGTGGTGGAGTTGCCAGAATTTTTGCAGTTAACTCGCCAACATGAGGTGCGTAATTTTGCGTTAGAGATTCTCACGACACTCCGACGCCGCAATGATCAGATCAAAGAAGTCATTGACGGATCTTTGGTTGATTGGCAATATCATCGTTTACCTCGCTTAGATCGCGATATTCTACGCATCGCCGTGGCTGAAATTTTGTTTTTGGAAACGCCCTACAAGGTGGCCATTAACGAGGCAGTAGAGTTGGCAAAACGATATTCTGACGAAGATGGCCATCGTTTTATTAATGGTGTTCTGCGGCGGGTGAGCGATCGCCTACGGGCCGAGGACAGCATCAAATAGCAGCCTTGCCCCAGGAGTTATTATCTTAAGAAACTCGTCCCCAAGCCGAAAACAATACTGCTAAGCACTAACAGAAGATGTTCGGGGGCGATCGCCACGGTGACGCCAGTGCTATTGAGGATGGCATTCACACCACTACCAAGGGCAATCCCCGCGATCAAGGCCACAATCCCAATGAGGGCGGCCCGTCCAAAGCGCTGTTCTTTACGGTAGAGCAGATAAATATTCGCGATCAACGCCACGGTTAAAAGGGTTGAGGTGAGATCCGTTGCGAGGAATATTCCGGCAATGGCGATCGCCCCATTGACGCCGAGGGCCGTATATAAGGTGTTGGTTTCTGGGGTATCTCGCAAATCTACCAACCACTGGGGTAATTCGGGAGATTTAACCAAGGGTTGAGACGCCTGCGCCTTCTTCTGAGAAGTTTCTGCAAAGCGAATCTTATCCGGAACGTCTAGGGTGCCCTGTTGCCGTTGTCTGAGGCGATCCATAATAATCGCATCGTAGGCCGCTTCGAGTTTGTCCACCACGGCGCGATCGCCTTCATATTTGGCGCTGAGTTTTTGTTTGGCTGCTTGGATCTCTTCAAATGAAGCCGTTTTTGCAAGCCCAAGGGTTTCGTAGGGATTTTGTTCGCTCATTCTCCTCCTCCTGTGAGCATGCCACTGGGTTATTGGAACATCCTTAGATTCTTAATGTAACCCAATCTTCATACAGTTTATTATTATGAGCGTTTTCCGGTGCGCTTTCCATAAATCGAATTTTTTTCTGGCAATGTCCCAGGCGATCGCCGCAGAATTCCCCAAGAGAGCACATCTACCCATATTCAACGCTGGCTGACTAACGGAGTAAGCCGTCAAGCCAATCTCCCCATCCAACTCGCTCCAAAGTTAAAAAAATTTTGGAGACCCTCCGGCAAAACTCGATGCACAGCGTCACACAGTCGAACAGAGGCCAACGAATAAACACGTACGAAATACCATCTCACTGGACTATGGCTGATGTCCATCAATGAAACGTTCATTTAACATTCAATTCATTTTACTGATTGCGCCGACTGCGATCGCGAGCTTTTAAGCGAGTTGTGTCAGCACTTCTTCGAATGATTTTCAAGTTCAAACTCGATTTTTTATAGATCGCCTTTTTTTGAACTTAGAGGGCACTCATAAAAGATTGGATAAAAGATCACAATTAGAGGTTGTCTGAAAAATATCAAATATTGTCAAGTCGCCCCTTCAATTTTCCAAATCGGGGACTTTTTTCAACCAAAAATCCAGGTGATTCTTCCCAGGCTGGGGGCAAGGAAGACTTTTTAAACATCCTTTTAAAGGCTTGACTTTTCTTTTGAACAGTAATCAAACTAAGTTATGGATGAACTGTTCAAATAATAAACAAAAAGAGACAGAGACCTCATTGTGAAAATTTAGCAGCCTTGTATTTTTTGGCAGAACCAACTCGGCAAATAAGCGCGAGCTAAAGTCGCCAAGAAAAAAGATGAGAGGTTCTATTTTAGATAACCATCGTGATGATTGGGGAAACGATAAAGGTTATTGCTTTGTGTTGTTGTTCTATTTAGACTGTTTTGTCGCTTACTCACTGGCCAAATCAAATTTCAAAAAAACGCTGATGCTACCCAGGGCGATCGCCATAGACTTTTCGCAAAACTACACTAAAATGGTGTGCTAGGGAGAGATATAACCGTACACTAATCAAACAAGCTTAAGTCTTGATTTACCATTCGCCGCAAGTATCTTTAAGAGTCTATGGTCGGTGCCAAAATTTTAGTTGTTGATGATGATCCCGCAATTCGCACGTTAATTGTCCGATTTCTTGGACAAAAGGGCTATGCAGTAGCCGCAGCGACTGATGGGCAGTCCGCTACAGAAACATTCCGATCCTTCAGTCCTGACCTAGTCATCCTCGATATCAATTTGCCAGATACCCTTGGCTATGCCCTTTGTGAGCAAATGCAGGAGTTGAAAGATACTTATGTTTTGATGCTGACCAGTCGTACCGATGCCACCGATAAAGTACGAGGCTTTACCCAAGGGGCAGATGATTATCTGACCAAACCCTTTGACATTATTGAACTTGAACATCGTGTCCATGCGATTCTGCGCCGTCGGCGATCGCCCGTTGTTGTCCCGACCCAAGACCAAAGCCTCGATTTCGCAGATTTAAACATTGACCCGATGCGCCATGTGGTTGCTGTAAAGGGAGAACCTGTCAACCTAACGGCCCTAGAATTTAACCTGCTCCACTTCCTCGCGAAAAATGCGAACAAAGTTTGGCGACGCTCAGAACTGATCCAGGCAGTGTGGGGCTATGATTACCTGGGCGACCAACGGGTCGTGGATGTGCATATCGGGCAAATTCGTCGCAAACTCGAAAATCTTATGGATCAAGAAGCCCCGATCAAAACCGTGCGGGGTGTGGGCTATATGTTCGAGACAACATTAAATTCCTTAAGCGAAACCTAACAGGGAAAGAACCGCAAAAAGTTAGGGTCTGAAGTCTTCCCTTAGTTTTTTCTCCGTCCTCCGCTGCCTATAATTAAGGCTGATCTATTTTTTACCTTGCCCATGAGTGAAACCTCGCAAACCATTCAACTCCCTAGCCTAGAAAGTGCGATCGCCCTCTCTGGAGTCAAGGAAGAAAACCTCAAATTTCTATCCCAGCACACCGGAACAAGTGTGGTCTTACGGGGACAAGAGCTACTGGTGCGAGGTCGCGAAAAGGCTGTTAATCGTTGTGTTAAAGCTCTCTATTTCCTACAACCTTTTTGGGAAATCGCTCAACATATCTCCCAACCAGATCTGCTAACGGCCTTCCACGCCATCGATACCCACCAAGTCGAAGAATACCAAGACCTCCAAAAACAAACCCTAGGAAAAACCAGACGTGGCGAATATATCCGCGCCAAAACCTTTCGACAGCGACAATATATCCAGTTAATCCAGAAGCATGACATCACCTTTGGCATTGGGCCGGCGGGTACCGGAAAAACCTTTCTTGCTTCGGTCTTAGCCGTCCAAGCCCTGCTGCGCGATGAAGTCGAACGGTTGATTTTAACCCGGCCGGCAGTGGAAGCTGGAGAGAAACTAGGCTTTTTGCCGGGGGACTTGCAACAAAAAGTTGATCCCTTTTTACGCCCCTTATATGACGCCCTTTATCAATTTATCGATCCGCTCAAATTACCGGAATTGATGGAAAAAGGACGCATTGAAATCGCGCCCCTGGCCTATATGCGGGGGCGTACCCTCAGCAATTCCTTTGTGATCGTCGATGAAGCTCAAAATACGACCCCAGCCCAGCTCAAAATGGTGCTGACACGTTTGGGTTTCGGTTCTAAGATGGTGATCACCGGGGACATCACCCAAACGGATTTGCCGAGTCATCAGGCTTCGGGCTTGATTATGGCTAGCAAGATTCTCCAGTCCGTGGAAGGCATTGGCTTTTGTTATCTGACGGATGCGGATGTCGTGCGCCATCCCCTCGTTCAGAGAATTGTTAGCGCCTATGATCGATTTGAAAGCAACGGTACGACCAGCCAGAAACGACGGCCTTTAGGACAAACGAAAGGAGGGTAGCAAGGGAGCCATACCCGAATCACCTATTTTGTTATGACGAAAATTCTAGTCATTGAAGATGATGATATTGTGCGGAAGCTGATCCGTAAAATCCTGGCGCAGCAACAATATGAAGTCCTAGAAGCAGCCGGGGGCCATCAGGGTGTGCAGTTAGCCCTGGCGCACCAACCGGATTTGATTGTTTGTGATGTGATGATGCCGGGAATGGATGGTTATGGGGTCTTACAAAAGCTCCAGACCGAGGCAGCAACGGCGATGATTCCCTTTGTGTTTTTGACGGCCCGGGCAGAAAAACAAGATATTCGCCAAGGCATGCGGTTAGGGGCGGATGATTATTTAACAAAACCGTTCACAAAGGAAGAATTACTGTCGGCGATCGCCACCCGTTTGAGTAAGTTATCTTCCCTGCAACATCACTATAGCCCCCCAGATTCATCGCCAAAGGCAGCGCCCCAGACAGCGTCCCCCGACCTAAAGCATGATTGTGGCGATCGCTTTAGCCTCCAGGAAACTTTTGAGGCGATCGCCTTGACCCTCCGGAGGAATGAGGCGACAGCGTTACCGCTATTTATCGTTGGTTTTGAACGATTTGACCGAATCTGTGATGACCTCGAACCCCAAGAAATAGATCATCTCAACCAGGCCATTATCAATCGTTTAAATCAGGTCATTCAAGGGCGGGGACGAGTCATTTGTTTGGCGGCAGGGAAATTTTGTCTCGTTTTAACGCGTCCCTATGTCCAGACTGATACTGAGGCGATCGCCCAGGAAATCCTGGCTGCTTTCCAGCAATTTCTAACCACTGCCACCGAGGAATTTTTACTGTCCGTAAGCCTAGGAATTGCCGAGTATCCCCAGGATGCGAATAATCTCAGGGATTTGGTCGCCCAAGCCCAGGCCGCCCAACGTCAGGCACAAACTTTAGGGGAGCCGCGCTACCAATTGGCCAAAGCAATGACGGTGCACAGTTACCCCAAGGGTCTTGATTTAGCGGATGATCTGCGGGATGCCTATCACCACCACCAGTTAAAGGTGCATTATCAGCCCCAATTCCAACTCCCAGGGCAAGAGATCGTCGGCGCAGAAGCACTGCTGCGGTGGGAACATCCCTTGAGGGGTCTCATTCCGGCTGAGGAAATTTTGGCGATCGCCAAGCCCATGGGCTTACTCGAAATTCTCGATCAATTTGTGCTGACCCAAGCCTGTCGTCAGCTACGCCGCTGGGCGAACCAAGACCATGCAACATTCCAGATGGCGGTCAATCTCTCGGTAGCTCAATTTAATCAACTCCACTTCCACCAAGATCTCAGCCACCTACTCATTGAAAATAGCTTAAACCCAGCCAACCTCGTTTTAGAACTCACGGAGTCGACCCTTTTAGAAAATGCGCCGTCAACAATCCGCCGCCTTAGGGCCATTAAAACACTCGGCGTCAAAATTGTCCTTGATGGTTTTGGCCTGGGTTATAGCTCTTTGGCTTATCTCAAAAAATTTCCCTTTGATTTCCTCAAGCTAGACCCCAGCTTAATCCGCAACATCCACCAAAAATCGGCACAACAGACAGTCGTGCGATCGCTCATTAGCACCGCCCACCAACAGAAACGCTTGGTCATTGCGGAAGGCGTTGAAAACCAGGCAGAATTAGACTGTTTACAGCAACTCAACTGCGATCGCGCCCAGGGTTTTTTGTTGGGCGACCCGATGAGTGCCGCAGAACTCGAACAGCTACTCCTGTCCAAATACAATATTTCCGAATGATTTGGTAATTTTTGATGCCCCCGACCCCTGAAGCCACTGCCATAGCTGATCCTGACCCAAGGCGATCGCCCCAAACCAACATCTCAGACAATCCCCTAAAAATTGGTGCCGTCACCCTCCAGAGCCGTGTCCTCCAAGCACCACTATCGGGGGTAACGGATTTGGTCTTCCGGCGTTTGGTGCGGCGTTATGCCCCCAGTTCTATGATGTACACCGAAATGGTGCGCGCCCAGGAAGTCCACCATCTCCAGACTTTGCCGAGGCTGATGGAAATTGACCCAGGGGAGCAGCCGATCAGCATTCAACTGTTTGACTGTCGCCCCGATTTTATGGGGACAGCGGCCAAAAAAGCCGTGGCCGAGGGCGCCCAAACCATCGACATCAATATGGGTTGTCCGGTGAATAAAATCACCCGCAAGGGAGGTGGCAGTTCTCTCCTGCGGCAACCGGATGTGGCGGTGGCCATTGTGAAAGCGGTAGTGGAAGCTGTCGATGTGCCTGTGACCGTTAAAACCCGCATTGGCTGGGGTGATGATGAGATTGTCATTGTTGATTTTGCCCGACGTTTAGAGGACGCTGGCGCACAAATGCTGACGGTACATGGTCGCACCCGGGCCCAGGGCTATACCGGGAAAGCCCAATGGCAGTGGATTAAAAAAGTGAAAGAAGTCCTCTCCATTCCGGTGATTGCCAACGGGGATATTTTTTCGGTAGATGCGGCGATCGCCTGCCTGGAAGCAACGGGCGCTGATGGGGTGATGTGTTCCCGGGGAACCCTCGGTTATCCGTTTTTAGTCGGCGAAATTGATCATTTCCTCAAAACGGGGCAGCGGCGGCCCCAACCGACGGTGGTGGAGTTACTCCAGTGCGCCAAGGAGCATTTAGACGGGCTTTGGGAATATAAAGGTCAAAAGGGCATTTACCAATCCCGTAAGCACTTGACTTGGTATTGTCGCGATTTTCCCAGAGCCGCAGACTTCCGCGATCACCTCAACAAAATCGACACTGTTGCCGAGGGTCAAGCCCTCCTCGATGCCGCCATTGAGCAAGTACAAAACCAAGCCAGTATTCCCGCCGTAAAAACGCCCCAACTGGCGGTGATTTAACCCTTCTTGAGTTTACGAAACACCTCATACATTTCTGGCAAACGCTTATAAATGGCCGAGACTTTCCGATAGACGGCATTGGGCACCGCTGGACTGCCCGAGACAATTTCTCCGGGGGCAACTCGATTGTTAATCCCCGTTTGGGCTGTGGCGATCGCCCCATCACCAATTACTGCCTGATTCGCAACCCCCACCTGACCCCCAAGGAGCACATTATTACCGACGGTTACACCTCCCGCTAAACCCACCTGGGCCGCAAGGGCACAGTTTGAGCCGATGGTTCCCCCGTGGGCCACATGGACGAGATTATCCAGTTTGGTTTGGGTTTTAATGCGCGTTTCCCCCACGGCAGGCCGATCCACCGCACTGTTACAGCCAATTTCAACGCCATCTTCGAGGACGACAATTCCCGATTGTTCCATCTTGAACCAGCCCTGGGCCGTGGGCACAAAGCCAAATCCCTCGGCCCCAATCACCGCACCGCTGTGGATCACACAATGATTGCCAATCTTGACCCGCTCGTGAATTGTGCAATTGGCATGGAGTAACGTATCAGCACCAATTTCGACATCGGGATAAACCACTACATTGGCCATAATACAAGTGCGATCGCCAATTTTTACCCCCGGATAAAGCACCACATGGGCACCCACCGAAACAGCCTCACCCAACTGTACCGACGGATCAATGACAGCGGTAGGATGAATGCCCGGTGCCGGACGAAACGGCTGATAAAAAACCTTGATCGCCGCCGCAAATAACAAACGCGGCTCCTTTGTACTAAACCAAGCCAAACCGCGATCTGTCGCCCGTTGTTGCAAATCTTCATCCGCAGGCAAGATTAACGCCGAAGCTGCCGTTGTATCGACCCTTGCGGCAAATTTTCCCCCTTCGATGTAGCTGATTTCCTGGGATTTTGCGGCATCAATGGCGGCGACTCCCGTAATCTCCGGGTCACTTCCGAGGGAATGATCGATAATGAGATCAGACTTTAAAACTTGAATTAATTCAGAAACGTTCATCGAATTTTATCTATAGAAAATGACGATTAATCTAAACAAGGGCCAAGGCATTTCCCTCAAGAAAGCTGCACCAAGCCTCACCGCCGCTTTTATTGGTTTAGGTTGGGATATAAAGCAACAGGGCACAGGGGCAGACTTTGACCTTGATGCCTCCATTTTTATGCTGGGGAATAATGGCAAGCTTATTTCCGACCAGCATTTTATTTTTTACAATAACTTGACGAGTCCCGATCCTGAACAAGCCGTCAAATTAATGGGTGATAATCGCACCGGGGCTGGTGAAGGTGATGATGAAGTCATGATCATTGATTTTCGGAAAGTGCCGGAGAATGTTGCCACAATTGTGATTGCGATTTCGATCTATGACGGGGAAGCGCGTCGCCAAAGCTTTGGTCAAGTGCAAAATGCCTACGTCCGGCTCGTGAACGTGGAAACAAAGGCGGAGGTGCTGCGTTACTCCCTCCAGGAACATTTCTCTAATGAGACGGCTCTGATTATGGCAGAGGTGGTTAAGGAAGGGGGCGAATGGCGCCTCAATGCGGTTGGGGATGGCTACCAAGGGGGCTTACAGACCCTGCTTGACCGTTATCAATAGGGTTTTGGCTTGCTGGTTGAGGAATTTGGGGAAGTTCCCAACCAGTAGAACGAATGGCGATCGCCGATTGTTCAGATCGCCTTCAAACCATTCCCCAGTGTTTGATTCTGGTGCCTTGCGGAGGACGGGCAATGGGTAATTTTTCACAATTTTGGCGCACGTTGGCGATCGCCACGGGGATTTTAATGGTTCCCCTAGTCGCCCAGGCAGAACTGGTACAGGTGGTGGCCAGTCGTAGCTATGACGAAGACTACGGCCAGTACATGGAAAAAGAGCTATACGTTAACCCCAAAACCATCAGACGCAGTGGGCCGTTTGCTTGGTGGGAAGTAGAAGCCGTCAATCGAGATAGCACCTCGAAGGAATTGCGCTACCATGCCCGTGCCTACTATTCTGGGGACTGCTCCCGGCGGGTCACCCGTTTACGGGAAATCTCGGTGTTTATCCTCAACGGTGAAAACACAGATTTTTACAAAAACTACGGTGATCAAGGGGAAGTGAATACGGTTTCCCCTGGTTCCACTGGGGCGAGCCTCCTAGACTTTGTCTGTGGCAATGCTCGCACGGATACGGCGGCGGCCCCTCGCCTTGACGAATAAAGCACATTTCGCCACGATATCCTAATGATCATTTAGTATTCATTTCGTTCTAGGAAGCTGCCCATCGACACTATTCACGGTAATCTCAAAGGTCTTAAAAGTAGTCAACTCAAGCAGTTGCAACGACTGTATCAACAGGCTGTGCCCGGCGATCGCCTGACAACTCCAGAATTAGCCCAACGGATTGCGGCCCTGAGTACGGAGCTAAACCAAGCGGTTTGTGTCTATCTCAACCGCCGCGGCAAAGTGATCCGGGTGGGGGTTGGTTCGCCCCGACAAACCCAAATTCCCCCTTTAGAATTACCCCGCTATGGTGCCGAGCGATTATCAGGCATCCGCTGTCTGACTGCTAGCCCGAAGGATGAACCGCCCAAGGAATCGAGTTTAACGGCGATGGTGCTGCAACGGTTAGATGCCCTTGTGAGCTTTACTTTAACGGGGACAGGGACGACTAAACGGGGCCGGGGGGCTGCGGGTTACGTCAAAAATGTCTATGTGGCCCATCTGCTCCCCCAGACCCATCCGAGCCATGCCTATTGGCTGGTTTCTGAACCCCAAACCTTAGAAGATCTGACCCAACAGGATTTTTTGGATCTCGTTGAAGGACTAGAGGCGGAATTTCGCCGAGAATTTACGGCCCAACAGGTCGACCAAAGCCATGACCGGGTGATTCTTGTTGGGTTACAAACGGCAGACATTGGCGATCGCCCCTTTCAGGATCGGCTAACAGAACTGGCCCGCTTGGTGGATACCGCTGGGGGGGAAGTGCTGCTTACCCTCGAACAAAAACGCAGTACACCCCATCCCCAAACCGTTGTCGGCACCGGGAAAGTAGAAGAAATTGCCCTCCAGGTACAAACCCTCGGCGCGAATCTTGTCGTCTTTGACCGGGATATGTCTCCCGCCCAGGGCCGCAACCTGGAACGACAACTGGGCGTGAAAGTTTGCGATCGCACGGAAGTGATCCTCGATATCTTTGCCCAGCGGGCCCAGTCCCGGGCCGGGAAACTCCAGGTGGAATTAGCCCAATTAGAATATCTCTTGCCCCGCTTGGTGGGTCGGGGTCAGGCCATGTCCCGTTTGGGGGGTGGCATCGGCACCCGTGGCCCTGGGGAAACAAAGCTCGAAACGGAACGGCGTACCATCCAAAGTCGCCTCAGTCGCCTGCAAAAAGAAGTGGATCAACTGCAAGCCCACCGTTCCCGGATGCGGAGTCAACGGCAACGGCAAGATGTCCCCACCTTCGCAATTGTGGGCTATACCAATGCGGGTAAATCGACCTTGATCAATGCCCTCACCAACGCTGAAGTTTATGCGGCGGATCAATTGTTTGCCACCCTCGATCCCACGACCCGACGGCTGACTTTGACCGATGAAGCCTTTCAAACCCAGACAATTTTACTAACGGATACCGTTGGTTTTATCCATGAATTGCCCCCGGCCCTTGTGGATGCATTTCGGGCGACCCTCGAAGAAGTCACCGAAGCCGATGCGTTGATCCATGTGGTGGATCTGTCCCATCCTGCGTGGCAGCATCAGTTAGAATCCGTCGAAAAAATTCTGGGGGAAATGCCAATTATGCCGGCCCAAGCCCTGTTGGTTTTTAATAAGCTGGATCAGGTGTCTAGTGAAGCACTCCAGGAAGCCAAGCTACGCCATCCGAACGCTGTTTATATTTCTGCTAGTGATCGCCTCGGTTTTGAGACCCTCCGACAACGGCTCGCTCAAATGTTGGTATTATGACAACAATGTCGAAATTAAATAGTCATTCAGCCGAAGATGAAATTAGTGATTTCTTGGGGTTGCCTGAGCAAATTTTCACGATACTTTGATGCTTTTCCCGTAAATACGAAGTATGCAGATCTTTTGTAATACTAAGGAGATTGTTTCATGAGTTTTCTCATGCAATTGTTTGGGGCCTTGGCTCTGTTTTCTCTGGGTGGCTCGCTCTGGATGAAGTCTTTTCAGCGAAAGGTATCGCTGGCTCTGCTGGTCATTTCTGTGATTGGGCTAGTGATGAGTACGCGCTCTCATCTTGCTTTCATGGGTACGATTGACACTCGCTCTCCCCAAGAGATTGCGGCCGAAAAGCAAGCCGCAGCGGAGCGGATTATCGAAGAGGAGGAGCGAAATCGACCGAGAAACACGGAACCGATTGTGGCACCTCCTGGGCAGAGTCTTTCTCTCCCGCGGAGTGGAGAGTATACTCTCCCAGAGTCGCTCCAAGGGAAAGAACTCAATCTGTGTTTTACCTATTTAGGAATTCCAGGACAAGGAGTCCAAGGGCAAAAAATCACTTTAGATGGGTATGAATTTATAGCAGATGAAAGTGAGTGCTTTCCTCTCAGTCTATCAGATAATACCTTTACTGTTACATTATCTCGATCTCTTGAAAGTCCGAGTAGATATCCAGACAGAACATCCTATGAGATCTATTCGGACCCTACCATTGCTCCAGGTGGCATAGGAGTCCCCCCTCAAATTGTGGCACGCTAAGTTACAATTTACTATACACTCTATTCGTATACGATTAGAGTGTTTTTCTTTTTAGGAAACTAATGCAGAGATCACATAGTCAGTAATCAGGAAAGCTCCCACAATAATGATCAGACCGACAATGGCATTGGTAATACCCTGGGTAGCTTGAGCTACTTCTCCCGGATTGGAGCTGGTCATATAGCGAAAGCCAGAGATGACCAAGACTACTACAGTAATAGCGGCCAAAATTCCCAAGGCAGCGTTAATCACATCGGAGATCAACTCTGGGATAGAGCTAGCACTAATCGGGTTTTGGAAGCTAATGGTCTGAGGGTTGGGAGATCCAGAATTACCTGAGTTACCAGAGCTATTCCGGTAGTGTCACAAAAGTAGTGATAGGATACCTAGAAAAAGCGATGGTTTCTTAGGTTGTATCTATGATTTGGGCTTTTCTGCTTGCCGGGATTATTTTTCTAGCTGTCACAAACCTGCATATCGTACCTGATCGCGAAGTATGGGTAATGGAGCGTCTTGGAAAACGCCGCTTTGCATCGGGTGGTCTTGATTTCCAGCTTCCCTTAGGTTTAGAAAAAAAAGTTTGTATTATTCCAGTTCAACCCAGCCTCACCAATGTCTTCGGACAACGGATCAATATCCCCGATGGCACCATTCAAGAATTTTATGCCTCAATTGAATATAAAGTTGCCAATTCTCAACGTCTTTATGATTGTGTCCGGACGAATGATCAATCCCAAACCTTAGAACTAGGGCAATATATCCAGACTTGGTTCCTTGCGGCTGCCCGTGATGTTCTCAAGCGTCTCCCCATTGAATCGATTTGTGAAAATGAAGAAGACGGTAGCCTAGCCCTGGAATTGCGTCTGAAAATCGAAGCCGATTTTGAAGCGAAAGGTTTAACCCTGGTTGGCCTCGAACCTATTCGTGTCACAAGTATCGTTCTTGATGAAGTCGCTGAGAACGCGCGCCGTCTACGTTACGTCGAATTGAAAAAAGTTGCTGCTAAATCTATCTATGCTAAAGGTGAAAGCCAAGCTATCCGAACCCTCATGGTTGAACTGGATATTCCGCAAATGCAAGCCCAACGTCTTTACCTCCAACTTCAAACCTTAGCCACCCTCGAAGGTACAGATATGTCTGGGGTGATCATTTCGGATATGCTGTCAGCAAAACTCCTCGAAATTGGTAAACGCAGCTAAGGCGCAAAAAACAAAGGAATCGCTTGATTTTTAACGCTTCGACGAATCTGCTTTGGTTTTGAAACCCTCAGACAACGGCTTGCTCAGATGCTAAAACATTTATAAAGGGGCAAATTTTCGCGGGATTGTAAACCAATTGTCAAAAAACTGCGAATTTCTCCCTTAGCGTAGAACACAACTCGTTAAGCTTGAGATATGTCTACTAGATTCCGAGGAGGTTAAACGTGAATGCATCAGAACGGGCCTTAGGCGTTGAGCTGGCGACGAAAATTGCCTCGGTGGTGAATTTATTCCGGGCCGAATTCCCCGATGCAAAGGCCGACCTCAAACCCTGGCGCAATGACCCCGAAACTCGCGAATGGATGGACCCAGATTCCATTGACATTGGCTTTCACCTGCCGGGCTGGAGTCCCCGTTTTCAAAGTCGGAGCATGCTGGTGCAAATTCGTTTTTTCACAGATCCCCTGGATCAAGTGCAAACCTTTATCGGCATTGAAACGGCGGGTTTTAACCACCAAGGGGAAGCTTGGCGACTCTCAACCATTGCCCAGTGGCAACTGGTCGGCGATTATCAGCCCGCTAAAGATGTCTGCGATCGCCTCCAACGATTTTCCCAAAAAGCCTTTGAACTGTTCGCTTCAGGAAATTCTGATGCTGTCACCTAGGAAGTCGGGGCACACTGTCTTGTCTCTAGCCACTGTTGCAAAATAATTTGGGCTGCCCGCTGATCGACGAGGCCCTTTTGTTGGCGGTCATACTGCTTTTCGGCTTTGAGTTGGTTTTCTGCTTCGACGGAGGTTAAGCGTTCGTCCACATATTCAATGGGAAGCCCAAAGGCCTCTGCCAATTTACGGGCAAACTTTTGGGTTTGTTTCGCCTGTTTCCCTAAGCTGCCGTCCATGGCATAGGGCAACCCTACCACTAAAACTTGAATGTGACGCTGTTCGATCCAATGGGCGATCGCCGCTAAATCTGCCTCTAGGGTGGTGCGTTGAATGGTCGTTAAAGCCGTCGCCAAAAGCCCGAGGCGATCGCAGCCAGCCACCCCGATGCGTTTACGGCCAATATCGAGCCCCAATGCTGCCACTGGTTCCATCTGCTGTGCCTAATTTTCCGGGAAGAAATCCCGCTGGGATTCCTTTGGCAATTTTAGGCTGGGATGGTTTTTAAACCAATGGATGCGGCTGGGGATTGGCGATCGCATCGGCTGCAAACCCTGGAGTACCCCTGATAATTGCAACGCTTCAAGGGGCTGGGATTCGCGTACCTTGTGCCACACTGAGCGGGACATTAGAAGCGTATGTTCCCTGGGGGTTGCACCCACCGTTTCAAAAAATTCTTCCCGTTCCGGCTGATAATCCGTAGAGGTAGTCAACAAAGGTTGTTCTGGTCGGATCTGAGCGATCTGCGCCATTTTGATCATCAGTTCCGGATAGAGCCAAGTGTAGGCCGGGTGCACCGTCAGGCGACCATGGTGGGGTTTGTGGTCTTGGTGGGCCAGTTGCACCGCGAAATAACCAATAGCAGCTTTCCGTTGGGGCTCAAAAACATACCCTTCGACCACATCCACATGTTGCGTCCAATTTTTAACGCGGCAGATTAAATTGCTGAGGGGCGCACTCTTAAAGTCTTGGACATGGCGATCAAAGACCTGCCTGAGCATTGGCGGCATGGAGGCAGTATCGAGTTGGTAGAGCAAGCGGGCATCGGCATTGCCCACGGGCATCAAATTGGGTAGGGCGGGTTCCTGGAGGGCCAATTCGCTGAGAATTTCCGGGGCGATCGCCCAGTAGGTGAGTTTCGCGAGGGGCTGGAACCCATTTTGACGGTAGAGGCTGAGGGTCTGTTGAGCGTTAACATTCACCTCTAACACCCAGTTACGGGCTTCCACGACATGGTCAAAGCAATACCGGAGCAGGGCCGAACCTGGGTCCCGGGCGGAGCCATGGTATTGCAATTTGGGGAACTGGGGGTCGATGATTACCTGTTCGACGCGCCAGGTACTTTGGGAGGAGTTGAAGGGGGAGATCTTCACGAAGCCCACAAGCTGGCCATCGACTTCAATGACATAGCCGTGGAAACTGTATTGGTTGGGATTCGGGAAAAAACTTAGTAGCTTAACGAGGCCGTAGAAATTCTTAGTATTTTCGAGGTGGTCCTCAAGGGGCATATCGAGGGGAGAAGGCCCATCTAGATCCGCTGCGGCGGCAAAATTGGCGATCGCCGTGAGATCTCGATACTGTACTGGCCGGATGGATACTTTGCCTTGTTTGCTCATTCCCGCTGTCATGGTCAGTATTGTCCCCAATTCAGTCCGCTGTTGCCCCTATCTTAACGGGTTTATGGGTTGAATGCACCGACTCAAATCTGGCTCAGCTTTCTCCTTGAAAATCTTGATAGCGCCGCACAATCACAAGGCGATCACCCACGACCGGATTCCGCGCCACGAAGTTTCCCGCTAAATCCTCCACGACCATCTTCTTAAAATCTAGCAACTGGGCTAGGTCTAAAACCTCCATACCCAAACGATCTTGCAACCCTTCTCGCAAGAGATACCAGGCATCACCCACGGTAATCCGTAGGGTATTCGTCTCAAAATCGGCTTGGATGGTGCGCACAATGTTGTCCCCATAGGGTTGGGTGACTTCATCTAGCTGAGCCTGGATCGCCGCAATTAAACGCTGCTCCGGGGTCAGGGGCTTGGGGGGTTCTGCGCTGGCGACTGGGGCCGGTTCAGAAACTTTGGGGGCCACTTGCGGCGCGGGGGTTTCTGGCTTGGGGGTAACAGGAGAGACTTCTTCTGTCGGCTCCGTCACAGGGGATTGGGCAATTTCGTCGCTGATCTGAGGTGCTTGGGTCGTGAACTTCCAAAGAAAAATAAAGGCGATCGCCGCCGTTGCCGCCCCCAGCCAAAGTTTTTGTTGCTGCCACCAAGGTTGTCGCCGGGGCCGACGGGGTACGGGTTCAACACGCCGGGGTTTAACCTTGGGCACTGGGGTCGTCGGTACTTCGACTCCAGGAGTATTCGCCGGGACTTCCACTACGGGGATAACTGCTTCTGGGATTGCTGCTGGTTGTTCCCGTTTCAGTTGCTGAATCAGATTTTCTGTATCGGTACTCAGGGTATCGAGGGCCGCCGTTGGAATTTGGGCGGTACCTGCTTCCAGGTCGGCCACCACCTGTTGCAATTGGGCTAGGGTTTGTTTGAGACGACTCAGGGAGGCTTGGGGATCAGCTTGGCTCATGGGTTACGCCAAAAATTACAAAACATCACGCAGCGGCAGAAAATCTGCGTTCCCATTTTAGGCGATCGCCTTCCCCCGTTGATGGTTTTGCCAAAAGCTGGTTGTTGCCTGTTTAACGAGTGCAGACTACCAATATTCCCAAGAATCTTTCCTGGGGGGTTGCCATTTTTCTGTTTGGGACTTATGCTAGTAAAAGCGTCGCGGGATAGAGCAGTCTGGTAGCTCGTCGGGCTCATAACCCGAAGGTCGGTGGTTCAAATCCGCCTCCCGCCACCAAATTGAATCAAAAAGCAATAGCCTCACCTCTGGGTGGGGTTTTGTTGTTTTAAGAAGTATTGAGATTCTAAATTTTAATCTCTAAGGGTTAATTCCTCGCCCCTTGGGGCGTGATAAAATAAACCTGGTTCGCAGCCCACCAGTTGAGAGTGAAAGTCAGGCATTGCCGGGGCCTCCAAAGTCTGGGAATTGTACAGAAGTTTCTCTGTTGTGCTCAATCTGTACCCAGGGACTCTGGGGAAGGGAAACAGCCTATCAAGTCGAGCGAGCGGATGCCGAACTTGGTTCGGCATCATTCAAGTCGAGCGTCGGTCTGTCGGGGGTCTACGACCTAGATAAGTGGCATGGGGTAGGAATACTCAATCGTGAGGTTGGGATGCCCCGCCCGCTTGCGGCGGGAAAGATGTCACAGATTGTCTCTTGTTAGCGAACCATTGCCGTCAAACCGAGAACTCCACAATACAATGCCAAAGTAAGAGAGGCAGCGGGACAACCAAGTAACTTCTTTGATCGCGACATCGCCCAGGGAATTTTTTTGGCTGAGTCCGCCGCGTATTTTGATATTGCGGTACAGCGGAGATTTTTTATGCGTGCAGTTTTAATGGCTGGCGGTGCCGGGACAAGACTACGTCCCCTGACTTGTGATTTACCGAAGCCGATGGTGCCAGTGCTCAATCGCCCCATTGCTGAGCACATTATTAATCTACTCAAACGCCACCGCATTACCGAAGTCATTGCCACGCTCCACTATGTGCCGGACATTATGCGGGACTATTTTCAGGATGGCCACGAGTTTGGGGTCAAAATGCATTATGCCGTAGAAGAAGATCAACCTTTAGGGACGGCGGGCTGCGTCAAAAATGTCGAAGAACTGCTCACCGAAACCTTTGTGGTGATTAGTGGGGATAGCATTACCGATTTTGATCTCGCGGCGGCGATCGCCTTCCACCGCGAAAAAGGTTCTAAAGCGACCCTCGTCCTTACCCGTGTGCCTAACCCCGTTGAGTTTGGTGTCGTGATTACCGAAGAAAACGGGCAAATTAGCCGCTTCCTCGAAAAACCCTCCACCAGCGAAATTTTCTCTGATACCGTCAACACAGGGACTTACATCCTTGAGCCGGAGGTGCTGAAATACCTTCCGGAAAATGAAGAATGCGACTTTTCGAAGGATCTCTTTCCCCTACTCCTCGACCGAGGGGAACCGATGTATGGCTACATTGCCGATGGCTATTGGTGCGATGTCGGACACCTCGATGCCTACCGTAAAGCCCAGTACGATGCCCTCGCCCGGAAAGTCCATGTGGAATATTCCTATGAGGAGCGATCGCCAGGGATTTGGATTGGTAATAATACTTTTATCGACGACAGTGCCACTATTTCTCCCCCGGCGATGATTGGTGATAATTGCCGCATTGGTGCCAGGGTGCACATTGAACCCGGTACGGTCATTGGCGATAACGTAACCGTCGGTGCCGATTCTGATCTCAAACGGCCAATTCTTTGGAACGGCGTGGTCTTGGGGGAAGAAGTGCAATTGCGGGCTTGCACAGTAGTGCGGGGAAGCCGGGTTGATCGCCGTGCCCACATTTTAGAAGGGGCCGTGGTGGGGGCATTATCCACAGTGGAAGAAGAAGCCCACATCGGTACCGGCGTGAGAATTTGGCCCAATAAACGGATCGAAGCCGGGGCGATTGTGAATATCAACCTCATCTGGGGGAGCACAGCCCAGCGCAATCTGTTTGGCCAGCGGGGAGTTTCTGGCCTCGCCAATATTGACATCACCCCCGAATTTGCCGTCAAACTAGGGGCGGCCTACGGTTCGACTTTAAAAATTGGCTCGATGGTGCTGGTCTCGCGGGATCAGCGCAGTGTCTCGCGGATGGTCAGTCGTTCCTTGATTGCGGGATTAATGTCGGCGGGGATTGGCGTGCAAAATCTCCAGGCCACGGCCATTCCCATTGCCCGGACAATGGCCAATATTTTAGACGTGGAAGGGGGAATCCATGTGCGTCTCCACCCGGAACGGTCAGATCATTTGCTAATTGAATTTCTCGATCGTCAAGGGATCAATATCTCGAAGGCGAAGGAAAAGAAAATTGAGGGGGTCTATTTTAAAGAGGATCTCAGACGGGTGGCGATCGCCGAAATTGGCGAAATGTCCTGTCCGGCACAAGTCATTGAGCAATACAGCCAGCGCTTTGAAGATCATCTCAATATTGGGGCCCTGATGAATAGCGGCTCGAAGGTGGTCATTGACTATGCCTATGCGGTGTCGGGTGCTGTTTTACCGACTATTTTGAATAAATTTAGCTGTGATGCCGTGGTGCTTAATGCCAGCCTCAAACAAAATTCCCCCGTGGGTCAAGAGAAAGAATCCCTCCTTTTGCAATTGGGCCATGTGGTAGAAGCACTGCGTGCCAGCATGGGGGTACAGGTTGCGGCCAATGGGGAACAACTTACCCTCGTCGATGAATCAGGACTGGCTATCTATGGGGAGCGCCTCACGGCCTTGCTGACGAGCATTCTCTTCACGGCCAGTCCCCGCAGTTCCGTCGTTGTGCCCATCTATGCGTCGAGTGCTGTGGAGCAAATTGCCCGCCGCCATGATGGCCATGTGATTCGCACCAAAGCTAACCCCACTGCCCTCATGGAAGCGTGCCGGAATAATCCCCATGTGGTGTTGGGGGGAAGCGGCGATATGGGTTTTATTTTTCCGGAGCTACACCCCGGTTTCGATGCGATGTTTACGATCGCCAAGCTGATTGAGATGCTGACGATCCAAGAGCGATCGCTCGGTCAAATTCGAGCAGAATTACCGATAGTTTTCCATAAGTCTTACACCATGCGTTGTCCCTGGCGGGTGAAGGGGGCTTTAATGCGACATCTGGTAGAAATCCACGACAGCGATCGCCTCGTGCTAATTGATGGCGTCAAAATTATTGATCCGGTCTCGGATAACTGGGTGCTGGTGCTACCCGACGCCGGAGAACCATTGGTACATATTTATGTGAATAGTGAAAGTCGGGAGTGGGTCGAAGAATCGTTGCGAGATTACCGCCATAAGGTGCAAAGCTTTATTGAGCGGGAGCAAAACGGTGATCTCCCGGAATTTTAGGACGCGGTTTTACGGCCGTGGTCGGGGCAAGGGGGCGCGGAGATTGTCCGGTCTAACCAACCTTGGGCCTGTTCTAGGTGTTGTAGGGCGGCGGCGGGGTTATCGTTTAATAGAAAAACCAGGGCCGCCGATAAATGCTGCTGAGCCTGGACTTTGCGGTTGCCTTTCAGTTTGTGCCAATCGTTGGGGGCGATCGCCAATTTAGCGGCTAGTGCCTGTGCCAATTCGAGGCTATCGATTTGAGTTAAATCAGACGTTAAAACATTACCCATCACAAAAACCCATCAATTGCAAATATATAAAAATGTCGGGGTTTACCATGGTAAACCCCGATACCCTAGACCGTCATAATGTCTTTTTCTTTGATCTTGAGCAACTCATCGATTTTGGCGGTGAATTCATCCGTCACTTTTTGGATATCATCCTGCAAACTGCGGGACTCATCCTCGGAAATGTCGCTATTTTTTTCCTGTTTACGCACCTCGTCAATGGCATCACGACGAATATTGCGGAGGGCAACTTTTCCTTCTTCAGCTAATTTGCCCGCCGTTTTGACCAATTCTTGACGGCGCTCCTTTGTCAAGGGAGGAATATTTAAGCGGATATTTGTGCCATCGTTGTTGGGGGTTAGACCCAGATCGGACATGGAAATTGCCCGTTCCACATCACTCAAACTCCCCCGATCAAAGGGTTGAATCATAATAGTGCTGGAGTCGGGTGTGGAGATACTCGCCAACGATTTTAGGGGAGTTTCTGCACCGTAATATTCCACCGTAATCCGGTCGAGGAGCGTCGCACTAGCTCTCCCGGTCCGGAGGGTGTTAAAAGACCGCTGGGTTGCCTCAATGGTCTTTTGCATATTTTCTCTAAGTTCACTTAACTGCACAGGAACCTCCCACGATTGTTCCAACTGGTTCACCTTTAACGGCACGGACGATGTTGCCTTTCTCAAATAGATTAAACACCATAATCGGGATGTCGTTTTCTTTGCAAAGGGCGATCGCCGTCCCATCCATTACCCTTAAATCATTGGCGAGAACGTGGGCATAGGTCAAGCTTTCGTAGCGTTTTGCCTCTGGATTTTTCGCCGGATCGCTGTCGTACACCCCATCGACTTTGGTGGCTTTGAAGATTACTTCGGCATCAATTTCTGCTGCTCTCAGGGCTGCCGTGGTATCGGTGGTAAAAAAGGGATTGCCAGAGCCTGCGCCAAAAATCACCACCCGACCTTTTTCTAAATGTCGGATGGCCCGTCGCCGGATATAGGGTTCTGCTACCTCTTGCATGGCGATCGCCGTTTGTACCCGGGTCGGAATTTCAATTTGTTCGAGGGCATCCTGGAGGGTCATGGCGTTCATCACCGTCGCAATCATGCCGATATAATCCGCCGTCGCCCGATCCATCCCCTTGGCCGAAGCCTGTACCCCACGGAAAATATTGCCACCGCCGACCACGATCACAATTTGCACACCGCTGGAGACAACTTCTGCAATTTCTTTGGCGATGTCTGATACGATTTTCGGGTCAATCCCATAACCGAGATCCCCCATCAGCGCCTCACCACTCAGTTTTAAAAGAACACGTTGGTATGCCATCGGTTATCCCGTTCCTTACTCACACACATTTTGCCTCCATTAAAATAGCAGCTTTTCGGAAATTACGAGCCCACCCACACAACCTAGCCCCCGAAAAAAAGTCTTGGTTTTTCATGGCTATTTGCAGAAAACTCAAGCACAATAATCAGTGAAATAGCAGGACTGGCAAAAATCATGGCGATAAATCAATGGCATTGGCAAGAATGGGAAGGGCGACCCTATTTAACCTGTGAGCTGTTAGAGCCTTGGCACCATGGCTTCTTTACCCAAGCCTTTGCCCCGGAACTACCAGAAAACCTTGTCAAAATTTTTCACCCTGAAATCCCGGCCTACCGCGTTAAGCAGGTTCATGGGAATACGGTCCTCGCGTCCCATGAGATTAACTGGGAAGGGGAACATTTCTCCCCCGCTGATGGGATTGTTTCCACGGCGGCCCAACAGGCAGTTTTCGTCGCCACAGCGGATTGTACCCCTGCCTTAATTGGCGATCGCCGCACCGGACAAGTCGCTGCCGTCCATGCCGGTTGGCGGGGTACAGCAAAACGAATTATTCCCGAAGCGATTCAAAAATTCCTCGATACCGGTTCCGAAGTAAAAGATCTACTGGTGGCCCTTGGCCCGGCCATCAGTGGCGAAGTCTACCAAGTCTCCACCGCTGTCGCCGTCGAGATGGGGGTCAGTTTAGGCTTGCAGGATCTCGCAGATGACCTCGATGGGATGCTCCTTGCCCTGGAAAATCTGCTGGATTCGCCAATTCTGCCCGATGACGAACATGAAAAAGTGCGCCTCGATGTCCGTCGCGTTAATCAATTACAGCTGGAGCAGTTGGGTTTGGCCCTTGAGCAAATGGCGATCGCCCCCCACTGCACCTACCAACAACCCGAACATTTCTTTTCCTATCGCCGCAGCAACCAAAAAAATGTGCAATGGTCAGGGATTGTTTCTCGCTAACCCCAGGCAAAAATTCCCAAGAAAAAAGAGAGGCCTTTGCAGTACCTCCCTTCACGTCTAAAATTTACAATCAATTGTGCAATCTATAGAAAAAGCCTGTTGAACCCAGGGAAAAAATACCCAGTCCCCAGAGCTATTTCGCCTTATTCTGTTGCACTCATGTATTCATCATCTGTTTCGATGTCTTCGCTCTCATCCACTTGATCTTCAACGGTTAGACCAGCCGCTTCTGCCCGGAGCTTTTCGCGATACTTCTCTGCCATTTCCTCGGCCTTTTCAAACACAAGGTCACGGTTCTTGAGCATATCGCCCGGTTCGGGTTCAAGCTGCTTCGTGGACAAGGAGATCCGACCTCGTTCTGCATCGAGATCAATGATCATCACCTTCAGTTCGTCGTTCACTTGGAAGACACTGTGGGGCGTATCAATGTGGTCGTGGGAGATTTCAGAAATGTGGAGCAGGCCGCTGACCCCGCCGATATCAATAAACGCACCGTAGGGCTTGATGCCACGGACAGAACCAACAACAACTTCGCCGACCTCTAGGCCGTTCATCTTGCGCTCAACCAGGGCCCGACGGTGGCTGAGGACGAGGCGATTGCGGTCTTCATCGACTTCGAGGAATTTGAGGGGAAGTTCCTGGCCGACGAGATCTTCTTTCGCCTGGCGAGTGCTGATGTGAGAACCGGGGATAAAGCCGCGCAATCCTTCAATACGCACCAAGGCACCACCACGGTTGGTGGCAAATACCAAAGAGCGAACCGTCGCATCTTCTGCTTGGAGTTGACGGACACGCTCCCACGCTCTCATGTATTCAATACGGCGGATGGAGAGGGTAAGCTGACCATCTTCGTTCTCATCGGTGAGAATGAAAAACTCACGGGTTTCGTCAGATTGAAGAACCTCATCGGGAGTATCCACACGGTTAATGGACATCTCCTGGATGGGAATATATGCTGCGGTTTTCGCGCCGATGTCGATCAATGCACCTCTTGGCTCCATACTAAATACGGTGCCAGGAACGATATCTCCAGGGCTGAAGTGATAATCGTATTTGTCTAAGAGAGCGGCAAAATCGTCATGGGTAAAACCAATATCTACTGTAGCTGTGTTCTGACTGACCATGTGTGTTTCTATTCCTAGTGTTTAATCTCCTGAACTTTTGTTGCTGACCTCCAACCGCGATACGTGACCGACCTTTGGGATTTAAGGCACAACCCAAAATGGCTTTTTCATGACATATGTTTGGCGGGAGAAATAGTCTAGGGATGGGAAAGCATCGCCTCGACTAGCTTTGGGTAAATTACGGGAGCCTTGGATGTCTTCAAATTAGATGCTTGATGACATCTTGATAAGTAATTTACAGCAGCAAGAAAAACCGTACTACGGTAAAGCAGTATGGCAGGGTACATATCTTAAAATGTAAAAGTTTAAATATATTAAGATACAGGATATCAATAGTATCTCAAAAAACGACGCAGATCCATAAGTCCCCATGCTTATTTTTTGGGACGTCGCTGCAGGGGAACGGGACAAACAAAATAAATCTCGTTTAATCTAGTTTGCAGAGGGCGTTAGGACGGAAGGAGAAGTGAGATCTTCTGCTTCTTCGTCTTCATTGAGGGTCTGAATCCAGAGGTTGGCTTGCTCGGCGTTGTCCTGGAGGTGGCTGAGGGTTTCGATAAAGTCATCAACTCCCTGGAACTGCCGGTAGACGGAAGCAAAACGTACGTAGGCGACTTCACTTTCTTGGCGGAGTCGATGGAGCACTAAATCACCAATTTGGGCTGTGGTAATGCTGCGTTTGGGTTTTTGTTGGAGTTGGGCTTCGATTTCTTCGGCGATCGCCTCTAGGGTCGAGGGTAAGACGGTTGTTTTTTCGCAGGCCCGTACCATGCCCCGCAAAATTTTAGAGCGATCAAAGGCTTCACTTTGCCCATTGCGCTTGATCACAGAGATGGGCACAAATTCGATCCGCTCGTAGGTGGTGAAACGGTGTTTGCAACTGAGACATTCCCGGCGACGGCGAATACTCCGTCCAGCGCCAGTGGATCTTGACTCTAAAACGCGACTATCAGTATGTTGACAATAGGGGCATTGCATAGCGATTGGAACAGAGAAAATTTGGCCGATCTGAGCGAAATATTGCAGCCGTTGATCGGTGCAGCCTAATGATTGGGGGAAAATGGAGAAAGCCTGAACTAAGAAAAAATCTGCCGTAAAAGACAAACTTCTTGCTTTAGTTCAGGGATGATCTTCAAAGGTTGATATGAGAAAATCAAAGCTTATTTTTCGATACGGGGGGGTTCGCGGAAGGCGATCGCGAAAAAGAGAACCGATAACGCCATCGCTAGCACAATAATGTAAGCAACACTATCCATGTTTTTAAAAAATCCTTGGGTTTTGAACTTTTGCTTCACTTTAACATTTTTTTGTTCGGATCCTCAGTTGGGGTTTTGTTGATAATTGAGATTTTAAGTTTTTTAACGTTTTCCGCCCTGTTTGGGGGAAATATGGGGGCTAGGGAGCTTGGGAAAAAGAGTTTTGAAGGTGATTTGAGGAACAGCTAGAGGATGGCGGAACAAATTTTAGAATTAAAGGTTGAAGAATCAGGGGAACGACTGGATCAATGGTTAGCCCAGCAGCTGCCGGAACTGTCACGGTCCCGTTTGCAGCGGTTGATTGAGCAGGGTCAAGTGCAGCTCAATGAGGCCCTTTGCCAAGCGAAAAAGACAAAATTAAAAGTGGGCGATCGCCTGGTACTAAAAATTCCTGCCCCGGCCACCCTGGCCCTCGAACCGGAGGCGATGGATCTCGATATTTTATTTGAAGATGAGCACTTTTTGATTGTGAATAAACCTGCCGCGATGGTGGTGCATCCGGCACCGGGAAATTATACCGGCACCCTTGTCCATGGATTGTTGGCCCACTGCGGCGAAAATTTAGCTGGCATTGGCGGCGTACAGCGACCGGGCATCGTGCACCGTTTGGATAAGGACACAACCGGGGCGATCGCCATTGCAAAAACAGACCAGGCCCACCAGAGTTTGCAGGCGCAAATCAAGGCCAAAACCGCGAGGCGCGAATACATGGGCATTGTCTACGGTTGCCCCCGGGAAGAGGCTGGGACGATTGATGCGCCCATTGCACGGCATAAAGGCGATCGCAAAAAAATGGCCGTCGATGAAACGGGTCGTCCAGCGGTGACCCACTGGGAAATGATGGAACGCCTGGGCAATTATTCGTTGCTCTATTACAAGCTCGAAACGGGTCGCACCCACCAGATCCGCGTCCACAGTGCCTACATGGGCAATCCGATCGTGGGCGATCCCCTCTATACCAGTAATAAATTCGATAAAGTCAAGCTCACGGGCCAAGCGCTCCATGCCCGCAAGTTAATCGTCGAACATCCAGTTACCGAGGAGATCATTGAGGCGATCGCCCCCCTACCTGCAGAATTTGAAAAGTTACTGCGATTTTTACGGCAGCGGGCCTAGGGAAGCGCGCCCCGCCACTGGATCACCTGTTCCGCCTGGTGCTCCCCGAAGCGCCTCTCGGCGGTAATTTCTAAATCCACCACCATTCCGGTCTGGAGATACGCTTGATCCAAAGGCAGATCGCCTAAGCGCAATTGATATTCTGAACCGATTTGCTGCACTGCTTCTGGGGAAAGTTGGCCACTGTAACGAGTTTCATAGGTGTAACCCTCTCGAAATTGGGGCGTGGGATTGCGGGTGCGGTAGGTGACAATAAATTGTGTTTCTAACCAATCGCTCCGGGGCCCGAGATCGAGGATGCTGAAGGTCAAATCGCGGCCAGTTCCCCGCAAACCCTGGCGAATTAATTGGGTAGCCTCATCCGCTTGCATTGCCCGGTTAACCTGGATCTGAAAACCGTCGCCCTGGGGTTGCACGGCATAATCTAACCAAGCTTCCCCAGATTGTTGTACGGCTAACTGCCGACTTTTTCCCAGGCTGAGGCTAAATTGCGCTTGGTTAAAAGCAGTTTGGGATTGGTCGGCGGCCCAAATCAGTTGGATCGGTGCACTGAAAAGCTCAACATATTCGCGATAGGTATCAGGAACCTGGGAACCGCTGGCTAATTTGCTACGTAATCCCGTCGGCGATCGCCAAATATTTTTGCTGAGGGTCGTCCCAGATCGTTCCAGTGCGGCTAAAGAAATGGTGGTGTTCGGATTATCGGTGGGGATGGCGGTTAAATTTTGCACAAGGGTCACGGTGCCAGGAGTCCCGTCCCTGCCGGGGTTGCCATCGGGGGCATTGCGACCATTGCGACCGGGGGTGCAGTAATAGCGTTGTTGGGTACATCGCTCTTCTTTTCTGGGTTTTTCTTCGGGATTATTGCTGGCCACTTCTTCTAAATGACAAGTTTCCACAACCCAAGACGAATAGGGGCAACCACAGCCCTGACCGCCATAACCCCCTCGTCCTTCTAGCCCACCCTGGCCACCGCGATTGTCGATAAAAATCAGACTGAGATCCTGGGGCTGTTGATAGAAAATTGTCACATCAGCGCCATCGCCGCCAGCACCACCGTTACCGCCTCGACCGCCGTCGCCCCCATCGGCTCCCCGGAGATTATGTTCTGGTCGTCGCCAAAAAGTTGAACAGCGGGCCGCTTCGCCATATTCGCCATCGCTGCCTGGTTCGCCATCGCTACCTTTTAGGTTAAATGTGCGGGCGGTGCCATCAACAAAGATCGTTTGCGCTTGGGCACTGCTACCGGGGCGACCATCTCGACCAGGGCGGCCATCGCGACCCGTCTGCCCCCACGAAAAGGCATTGTTGTAGTAGGGATAATGCTGGGAAACCCCAGGGGCGATCGCCACGATCAGGGTTCCCCCGACCATGACACTACCCAGTCCGACCCAATGACGCCAATTCATCACAACATTTTTCCTTTAAATTCAACGCACCCTGATGCCTTTCCTCGACGAAAAAAGGAGTCGCTAGTTTCCCGTTGCTGCGGCAATCCACCAGGCAATAGGCGATCGCCGAATTTTGGACGCATTTTTTCTGCATAACACTCCATATTTAGCTATCTATGGAGAAAGTTTCTATACAAAAGTAACAGAGAGGGCACTATACAGAAATCATTCACATAATACATAGTCTATGTGTGCGTCACCTAGAGGTCATAGGAAAAGGAAAGATGACTGATTACTTTGGTTCTTGTCTGTGTGGAACCGCGAAATTTCAAGTACAAGGGGAGTTCGACAGCTTTTACCTGTGTCATTGTCAACATTGCCAAAAAGATACAGGCTCGGCTCACTCGGCAAATTTATTTTCGCGGTCTGCTAAATTAATTTGGCTGGCTGGTGTGGATGCAGTGACTACATTTACGCTTCCAGGTACTCGCCACAACAAAAGTTTTTGTAAGTTGTGTGGTTCAGCGTTGCCAAGCACTCAGATCGCAGATTTTCTCGTCATTCCCGCAGGGTGTTTGGACACAGAAATCTCTATGTCGCCGACTGCCCACATCTTTACATCGAGCAAAGCCGCTTGGGACAGAGGGTTAGGAGAACTACCAAAGTTTGAGGGCCTGCCAGGTTGAGCGACAGCATTTGACAAGAAAAATTAGGGCGTTGTTGCTGCCCACCAGGCGCTTATTGAAAATTTCGTTGCAAAACGCAACTTTATGGCGCATAATGCAATCATCTAGTTAGGAAAATAGTATGTCTGTTGCCGTTCGTATATCTAGCTCTTTGGCTGAAAAGGCTAAAATCCGTTCAAAAGCCATGCATCGTTCAGTTGCTGGTCAAATCGAGTATTGGGCGAAAATGGGTGAAATTCTCGAAGATAACCCTGATTTGTCTTTTGCTTTTGTACAAGAAATCCTCATCGGTAAAGAAGAGGCTAAGAACGAGAACTCTGAGTTAACACCTTATGAGTTCCAATAAAAAGAAAATCGAAGTATATCAAACTCCCTCCTTTACCAAGAAAAAAAAGAAGCTTCGTAAAAATGAAATTACAGACCTAGATAATGCTGTTAAAGCGATTATTGAGAACCCAGAAATTGGTGTTCAAAAAAAAGGCGATTTAGCTGATGTGTGGGTCTACAAATTTAAAATGGCAAAACAGGAAAATCTGCTTGCTTATAAGTGGGATGCGGAAAAAAGAATTCTTATTGCACTTGGCGTCCACGAAAATTTCTATCGTGATCTGAAAAAATCAAACTTCTAACAACGAGTTCGAGCGCAAAATTCCAAAGCTCCCTCTGCTCAACGTCAATGCTAAAAATTTGATTTGGCGATCGCCACATGAGAAAAAATTAGGGTGCTGTCGCTGTCCACCAGGCGATCGCATAATCTTGGCTAGCTTGATTGGCTTGCTCGGCATAGACCACCCGCATTTTATACTTTCCCGTTTGTGGCACCGGACAGAAAATATGTTCCACACTATCAACGGGACTGGTAGAGCGACAAACTGCGTCGTTTAAATTATTGGAATTGGCAGGCAAAAGATAAAGATTGAGATCATTCAAGCCGCGATCCGTAAAACTTTCCCCCACATCATATAGGCCGTTATTATTCTGGTCGTTTAAGTCCACCCAGCGATCCCAGGTGAGGGTCAAAGCCACAAAAGAATCCCGTTGCAGGGGCATTGCGAAATGATAGTCCTGAGATCCTTGGGTGCTGATTTTGTCGTAGTTCCAACCTTGACCCGGAATCGGAGCGGCTGTTGACCATTGTCCGGCGGCCAATTGTTGGTAAGCGCGCTGGGCATTGAGTTGACCTGTGCCCATTTCGATATCCAGGGGAATGTCGGGATTTTTGTAAGCGTCTCCCTCTAACCAGGTGCGATTTTGTTTACTGAGAATCGTGCGGGTCATGTCCAGGTACTTACCGTCCCCAGCATCGGCAATTTTGTCGGCACTGTTGAGCAATACCGCTTTCATCACTTCATGGCGACGGGCGTCGAGACTCCATTGGTCGGCCTGGGTTTTCAGTTGGCGATCGCCAAATTCCTGCAATAGAGCAACGGTACCCGTGATGTGGGGAGCCGCGAAACTCGTACCGCTCACCCGATCCATTTTATTGAAGGTGGTGATCAAATTTAGTTGGCTGCCGGGGGCACTGAGGCTAATGGCCCGGCGGGAACCCGTATTAATTTCCTGGCGAATCAAACGACTACCACTGCCCACAGGCAGGTCACTGAGATTGGCGAAATCGATTTTATTAAACGTATCCCCTTGAAACTGGGTGGTATAGGCAGTCGTAATGCCATTGTAATGATCCGTCGGAATCGGGATGCCACCATTACCCTGGTTCCCTGCTACCACGTGGAGGACATCATAAACCCGTGCTGTCCAGTCTAAACATTGGGTTAAAAGGGCATTTCCATCTAAGGCTGGATTCGGACGAGGATCGCGACTGAGGGATTCCCCAAAGCTGAAATTAATCGCCCGCACATCACCACCATTTTGTCGGGCAATGTGTTGGGTCGCGAGACATTCTTCTGGTTGGGCCGAATCATCGGTAGAGCCGATCGCCGAGGAAAACAGACGAGCCTCTGGGGCGACTCCCAGTTGGCGTTTATCTTGTCCAACCATAATGCCGGCCACCATGCCCGCATGGTCATCGACATAATCATCGGGGGTGGCTTTTTCGTTGAGAAAAAACAGTTGGGACAGTCCGAGTTGCGGTTGCCAGACGGCGCGTTTGTCGAGACCAAATTTACCGGGGCGACCAATTTCTACCTGACCAATGGCAATTTTACGACCCAGCAGATCGTAGGGGTCTCCGTGGAGGGTGGTGGCTTGGATACCGTTGTCACCAATGGAAGTGTTAAAGTCTTGGGCGATCGCCCCTTCCAATCCCCCAAAAACCGTCAAACCGAGGGTGAATATCCCAAAAAGTGACTGTTTTTGCCTAAATCTCCCCATGATCTCTCGCTATTAACCTAAAACTGAATACTAAACAATGTGAATTGCTACATAAATCGACGCCAGCCTCTAGTTAAACTTAACGTAAATCATCAAAAAACAGGTTGAGAAGTTTATATATGGATACCGCCGCACTCTGGCAACGTTACCAAGCTTGGCTCTACTACCATCCGGAACTAGAATTTTACGTCGATATCAGTCGGATGGGCTTTGATGAGGCGTTTGTACAAAGTTTACAACCAAAATTTGACAAAGCATTTCAAGATTTAAAAGCGATTGAAGCAGGGGCGATCGCCAACCCCGACGAAGGGCGCATGGTGGGTCATTATTGGCTGCGTAACCCGGATCTAGCCCCCAATGCCGAATTGAAAGCAGATATTGTTGATACCCTCGACAAAGTCGAAAAATTTGCCAAGGCGGTGCATGTGGGGGAAATTACGGCTCCTGGTGGCGCGCCATTTACCGACATTCTTTCCATTGGCATTGGTGGTTCCGCCCTCGGCCCCCAATTTGTTGCCGAAGCCCTCGCCGCTGTGGATGCGCCCCTGAAGATCCATTTCATCGATAACACCGATCCCGACGGCATTGACCGCACCCTCGCACAGGTCAAGGATCGGCTGAATACCACTTTGGCGATCGTCATTTCCAAATCCGGTGGCACCCCCGAAACCCGGAACGGCATGGTTGAGGTGAAAAATTTCTACAAGGCGAACAAGCTTGATTTTTCTTCCCATGCTGTCGCCATTACAGGAATCGGCTCCAAACTCGAAAATGTGGCGAAATCTGAGCATTGGCTGACCACTTTCCCGATGCATGACTGGGTAGGCGGTCGGACTTCCGAATTATCAGCCGTAGGTCTGGTTGCCGCCGCATTACAAGGCATTGACATTCGGGAGATGCTCGACGGCGCAAAAATTATGGACGATGCCACCCGCATTCCTGAACTCAAAAATAATCCGGCGGCATTATTGGCTCTGGCTTGGTACTACTCCGGCAATGGCAAGGGCGAAAAGGATATGGTGATTTTGCCCTATAAAGACCGTTTATTGTTGTTTAGTCGCTACCTCCAGCAATTGATCATGGAATCCCTCGGCAAAGAAGAGGATCTTGATGGCAATAAGGTCTACCAAGGGATTGCTGTCTACGGGAATAAAGGTTCCACTGACCAACACGCCTATGTGCAACAATTGCGAGAAGGGGTACCGAATTTCTTCGCGACGTTTATCGAAGTGTTAGGCGATCGCCAAGGAAATTCCATCGACATCGAAAATGGCGCAACCAGCGGAGACTTCTTGTCTGGCTTTTTACTCGGCACCCGCGAAGCCCTATATGACAATGGCCGCGATTCAATTACCGTCACAATCCCTGAAGTCAACGCAAAAACAGTCGGCGCAATGATTGCCCTCTATGAACGGGCCGTCACTATCTATGCTTCTTTGGTCAATATCAACGCCTACCATCAGCCCGGTGTCGAAGCCGGGAAAAAAGCAGCAGCATCCGTTCTTGATCTTCAGAAAAAGGTAGTTGATGCGGTAATGACGAGTGAGTCCCCTCTAACCCTCGATAGCCTGGCGATTAAAGTCGGGGCAGTCGAGCAAATCGAGGTGATTTACAAAATTGTTCGTCATCTAGCAGCTAATGGTCGCGCCTTGAAATTAGAGGGCAATCCGGCTCAACCTAGCGCACTCAAGATTAGTCGCCTCTAGATTCAAAATGTCTCAAGCTCGATCTATGGCTGACCTGTCACCCGCTCCAGGATAAAGAAAAATGGCTGGGCGGATTGTTTGAAATCCATCACACCAAACACTTGATTTTCGTCGATTTTCCTGAAGGAATCGTTAATGGGCAGGCAGTCATAGATCATGGTGGCGCTGACTTTGCCGCGATATTCCATCATTCGGAGTCTGGCTTGGCTTTTTTCGGTTTTAAATAGGCCATTGAGCAACTCCAGAAACGGTTTAAAGGCCGGGTTTTTTGGCGTGGGCAATTTCAAGACCATTTCCATGGTTTTTAGGTTGGGAGCTACTTTGAAAATTTCTCCCTGACGACCCGAAAAGAGCAGTGGATGTACGGTTTCTGGGTCAATAAATTCTTTACCGTACCAGTTGCCTAGCTCCAGCAGACCATCCATCGGGTGCCCGGTATAAACTCCCCGGCCTCGCCAACGTCCCCACATAAAATCAAGATCAACGGTTTCGAGGCTATCAAAGAGTTCAAGGGCTTGCTGGGTTGTACCTTGGCCTGTTTGTAAAATGCTTGATAACTCAGTTGTGGTCGTCATCGGATATCGCTCTCAATCAGTTTTTGGAACCTTTTCCATAGGCTAGCAAGAAATACAGGCGATGGCTGAGCTTGAAAAAAGCGACTTTTCTAGGTGCGCGGTTGGCCACAGTAAAAAATCAAAGCTAAATTAGAATCTCTATAAATCTATGTTTTTGATAAGCATCATGGTTTAAATAATGGTGAATACGCAATCTCAAGTACCCATGCAAGTTTTATATGACCAAGACTTTAATCTTTGGCTTGTAGAAACAATCCATTTTCTCAAGGAAGGGAAATTGTTGGAGGTTGACTATGAAAATTTGATTGAGGAACTAGAAACCATGGGCCGGAGTGAAAAAAATGCCCTGAAAAGTAACTTAAAAATCCTTCTGATGCATCTGCTTAAATATCAATTTCAGCGTGAAAAAAGAAGCAACAGTTGGCGTTATACAATTACGGAACACCGCCAAAGAATTTCAGATAGTTTAGATAATAGTCCCAGTTTAAAGGGATTTCTCGAACAAGAATTTGAACGCTGTTATCAAAATGCTCGCCGTTTAGCTGCCGATGAAACAGGAATATCTATCGATAATTTTCCCAAGATTTCACCCTTTACAATCCCGGAAAGTCTTGATTTAGATTATTTACCCTGATTTTTTAACAATTAAATTTTTGGGTGCTGGCAAGCGGCGATCGCCCCAGAAGACATCGACTACACTAAAAATATCAATACTCCCAGGAAAACCATGGTTGCCAATGCAGTTCGCTGGACAGTACAGGATCTCGAAGCCATGCCCGACGATGGTGGCTGGAAACGCTATGAAATTATTGATGGAGAATTAATCGTGACCCGTGCGCCCCATATTTTTCATCAAGATGCGGCTGGTAATCTTTACTTTGAGTTAGTCCAATGGTCGCGAAAATCTCAGCTAGGCAAAGCTTTTAATACACCAGGTGTAATATTTTCCCCAAACGATGGCGTGATCCCAGATGTGGTTTGGGTGAGCAATGCCCGTCTCGAAACGGATGTGGATGAGGCTGGGCATTTTACCGTTGCGCCGGAACTGATGATCAAAATTCTCTCGGTGGGCAAACTGAATGAACAGCGGGATAAAGAGGCAAAGCGTAAACTGTATTCGCTCTATGGGGTACAGGAGTATTGGGTGGTGGATTGGCGACTGAAAACCATTGAGGTCTATCGCCGGAATCAGGCACAGTTGGAGTTGGTCTGTACGCTACTGGGGAATGATTCTCTCACTTCTCCTTTGTTACCCGATTTTGCGATCGCCATTGATCAGGTCTTTCGTTAAGCTCGACTTTTCGGGTGCTGACAGTAGGCGAACAAAATATCAATGCAGTGGGCGATCGCCCCAATGTGAGCAATCTCGTAGCCATGGGTATTTTCTGTGGGAAAGCTCAGGCAAGCGCCCCGACACACATGGCCAAATTTCATCGCAATGGAGGCATCACTGCCAAATCCTTGGATAATTGCCTGCTGGAGGGGACGGTTAATCTCGGCAGCGGCGGTAAGAATTTCTTGATTTAAACCTTCGTCGTAGATCCCATAGCCATCCTGGGAGAGTAATACGGGTCGATCCCCAGCGGCGATCGCATATTCCCGCGCCAGGGGACAAATTTCCAGGGCAACCAAGGCATCCAGTGGGGTGTTTTGACTAAAATAAAGCGCTCCGACAGCCCCCACTTCTTCCTTGGCCGAGGCGACAAGATAAACATCCTGGGGTGGATGTTTGAGCCGTTGGGCCAGTTCAATCAGGATGACGAGGGAGGCTTTGTTATCCAGGGTATAGCTGGCGATGTAATTTTTCAGGCGGAACGGTTTTTTGCGGTGTTTCCCGACCACCACCCGACTCCCAGGCCGCACCCCAGCGGCGAGGAGTTCACTGCCATGGCACTTCGTTTCGAGCCAAGCTTGCGGCCATTGGACGGGTTTTTCCGTTTGTAAAAGTTTCTGGGGGGACTCGTGGGAAACATGGCGCGACCCAAAGCTGAGAATCCCGGAAATCGTTGTGTTATCGCCGAGGATATCCATCACTCCTTCACCATAAATCCAAGGGTAAGACCCACCTAATGCCCGAATTTCGACGCGACCCGTGCGGTCATCCACCTGTTTCACAATTGCCCCAATTTCATCCTTGTGGGCAGTGATGGCGATCGCCCCTGCGTCAGGATTTTGGCCAGGAATTTTGACGATGATATTGCCGGCCCGGTCTTGCCAGTGGTTCACCCCAAGCTTGGCGAACAGCGCAAGGAGATACCGATCGATTTCCGTTTCCTGGCCACTGGGGGAATGGTGCATTACCAAGGTTGAAATTTGCTCGAAAAGCAGGTCAAAGTCGTGGCTCATGGTCGAAAAAAATTGCGGGGAATAGAGAAAAAATAAGGAAAATCGCCCCCAGGATTCTCGCAACTTTACCTGAAGAACAACAGAAGTGCGGGAAGGGGCGATCGCCAATGTCAAGTCCCCCTTCCTAAGGGGGATTTAGGGGGATGTATTAACCCAAAGCCTTTTCAATGGCTGCTTTCAGGTTTGCATCATCAGGGGCGGTCTGGGGCTCAAAGCGTTCGATTACTTCGCCATCACGACCGACAAGGAATTTGCCAAAGTTCCAAGCGATGTCGGGGCCATCTCCCACGAGGAATTGGTAAAGAGGACTGCGGTTGGCACCGTTGACATCCTGTTTTTCGAGGAGGGTAAATTCCACATCATATTTGGTCTTGGTGAAATCCTTGATTTCCTCAGGGGTACCGGGTTCCTGGGCGCCGAACTGATTACAGGGGACGCCGACAATCACCAAACCGCGATCGCCATATTCTTGATCGAGGGCAACCAGGCCATTGTACTGGGGCGTCAGGCCGCATTTGCTCGCTACATTCACGAATAAAACGACTTTATTTTCAAGGGTTTCCGGGCTGAGGGGAGCGCCGTCTAAGGTTTTTAACGCTGCGGGTAAAGCCATAGTGAGGATTACGAATTATTACGACAGTTCCTATTATCGGGGATCGACGGGGGACAGGGGTAGCCTGGGTCAGATTTTTACAAATTTTTCGGGACAGACCGCCACATACTAAACTAAGGGGCAACTTTCCATCGCGCATTCCGCCCACCCATGACGAAAAAGGTCTTCATTACTGGCGCTAGTGGCTGCATCGGCCATTACCTCGCTGAAACGTTCATCTACCACACCGATTATGAGCTTTATCTGTTGGTGCGATCGCCCCAGAAATTGCGCTTCAACACCGAGGCCCGGGGCGGCATTCATGTGGTTCAGGGGGATTTATTAGACATCGAACAGCAGGCAGAGCTCCTGAAAACGATCAACGTGGCGATCTTGGCAGCCACAGCCTGGGGCGGTGCCCAGGAATCCTTTGAAACTAACGTGGTAAAGACGGCCCAGCTTATTGATCTGCTCGATCCAGAGATTTGTGAGCAGGTAATTTATTTTTCCACGGCGAGTATTCTGGGGCGTAACAATGAAGTGCTGACGGAGGCGCGGGACTTTGGCACCGACTACATCCGCACGAAATACGAGTGTTACCAAAAGCTCGGCACCTTAAAATTAGCCCCGAAAATTTCCGTCGTCTTTCCGACTCTAGTGGCCGGAGGCGCTGAAAATAAACCTTTTTCCCATCTGTCTGGCGGCCTGCGGGATCACATTAAATGGTTGTCCATCGCCAAGTTTCTCAGTGCGGACGGCAGTTTTCACTTTATCCATGGGGAAGACATTGCGCGGGTGGTGCGCCATCTGGCAGAAAATCCACCGACCATTCGCTTTGATCTGCCCCCCGGAGAATTAGACCCCGATCGCCAGTTTGTACTAGGCAATGAACCGTTAACCGCCGACGCGGCGATCGCCCAACTCTGTGAGCACATGGGCCAAAAAATTTACTTTAAAATTCCTCTGTCCCTGTGGTTGGCAAATTTCATCATTAAGGTTTTCCGGATTCAACTGGCGGCCTGGGATCGCTTTTGCATCGACTACCGCCATTTCACCTACCGCAAAACCTACAATCCCCGCAGCTTTGGTTTGGAATCTGCCTGTCCAAAACTCAGTGATGTTCTCACTAGTGCCGGGATTGTCCCACGTCGTCGCCCTTAATCGAGGAAGAAATTTTCCGGGATAATCTGCATCTTGGGTAAATTGGCGATCGCCCCATAGAGTTCTGCCGCCATGGCCTCATTGCCTGCGCCGTTGAGATGAATGGGGTCAATAAATGTCGGTGTGGGGAACTGAGCATCTAGATTATAGAAATCGATGACCTGGAGATTATTGGGAAAATCCTGGGCCAACTGTTCCAGGGCTTCCGCAAATTGGGGGTAATAGGTGGTCATTTTTTCGGTGTAACTCTCCCCCAGTTGATCGCGGATGGTCGTTTCCGTCGGATCGAGTTGGGCCTCGGGCCGTCCGGTAATTTCCGGTTGGAGCGCCACCAGCAAGGGAATTTGAGCTGCACCGCACAGACTGACCATCTGGGCTAGGTTGTCTTTATACCGTTCTAGACGGGTCTGGAATTCTGCGTCGGAATTGGGCAGTTGTTGCCCTAGACTCGTTGTATTGCGTTCACGGATACTAAATACCTCTCCCCCCTGATTGGTTTTCTGGGGTGATGTCAGGGTAAAAATGGTACGCACGAGGGCACTTTTTTCGGCTTTGTCGCGCAGGGATTGTTTAAGGTACTGATGGAAATAGGCGTCGGGATTTTTGGCAAACTCCGTTAATTTCGGAATTTCCGTTGCCTCCTGGTCACTGGGAAGAAGTAAATCTTCGTAGCCATTGAGAAGAATGATTAAATCTGGCTTGTAGGGCAAAATTTCGAGGGCGAGTTGGGCCAGCTCATTGCCGGAACTATAGCCAGGCACGGCCACATTCACAACGCGGTAATTGCCTTCTTTAATTTTGGCGGGGAGTTGAGCAAGACGACGTCGGGTCGGTGGGAAGAAGGGGAAAACATCCGGGCGGTAGGTTGCAGGAGATTGCCGTTGATCCTGGACACGGTCTTGGAGGCGTTGTTCGAGGAAAGCAGCGATGGTCTCTTGGTTGCTCTGGGCGCCTCTGCCGAAGGCGGTGGAATTTCCTAATAGAAATACACGAATTTCCCCTTGGGGTTTAGCAACGGGTAATGGCTCTTCGTCCCGGAATCCCTGTTCATTCAGGGTAAAAAATTCACTCGCTTGGTTGCCAACTAATTTGTAGCCAGTGGCAATGGATTCGTGGGCCAGCAGTTTACCGCGATTGTCTAGGCCTTGGTAATTGTTTTGGTCGTCGTCGACAAATTTCAAACTATAGGCGATCGCCTCCTGGGATAGTTGGTCATTCTGGTTTTCAAAATAACTAGAGCCAAGCCGAGCGAGCACCTCTAAACCGAGGAGCGCTACCGGTACCGCCACCAGAATCGTCCAGGGGGAAATGGATTTTTTCTTTTTTCTTCGACCGAGGGACGAGTAACGACGGCGACCGCGACTAAACATGTACGCTTTCCTTTTTTTTACGAGAGAATTTCCAACTATTTTCAAGGGAGATGGCCCATTTGTCATGGGGAATTTGTGCTTTTCCGGGGAGGAATTTGGGGTACACTGCAAAATTGCGATCGCCCCTTAGCTGAAAAAAATTGAGATGGCCTATAAATTATTATTCGTTTGCCTCGGTAATATCTGCCGTTCCCCCTCCGCCGAAAACATTATGCGGCATCTTTTGGAGCAAGAAGGTTTAAGCCATAAAATTCTCTGTGATTCGGCCGGCACGTCTAGCTATCATGTGGGAGCTGCCCCAGACCGACGCATGCAGGCAGCGGCCCAAAAGCGCGATATTCGCCTCGTAGGTAGTGCCCGGCAATTTTCCCGCGCTGATTTTGAAGCCTTTGACCTGATTTTGGCGATGGATCGTGCTAATTACCGCGATATCTTGTCCCTAGACCGGGCAGGCACCTATGACGAAAAAGTTAAGATGATGTGTGACTACGCCACGAATTTTCCCGATAGCGAAGTGCCAGATCCCTACTACGGCGGCCAATCAGGTTTCGACTATGTGATCGATTTGCTCCTCGATGCCTGCCAGGGACTCCTCCAGGAGATTAAACAGGAAATGTGATGGTGTAGGCAATTTATTCCTCAAGTCGCACCATATTTATCCGCACGATTAGGCAAATTGTTTCTGGCGCATCTGGCGAATTTTAATGCCTTGCTGGGCTGATTCCATAAACTGGGACACTCGCAACGGATCAATGGGCTCACTGAGCTTGCCATGACGTTTGAGAGAACTGGCGACAATGGCCCCGTCTGCTACCTGGAGGAGGTTGCCGATGTTCTCCCAGGTCGCGCCACTCCCAATTAAAATCGGCGTATCTCCTGCATTGGCGCGGGCATCTTTCAAATCGTCCATTTTCGGCACTTGACCCGTCGCCCAACCGGAGAGAATCACCGCATCGGCTAAACCCCGTTCTACGGTGTCGTGGATGGCGGCGGTGAGGTTTGGCGTACTGATGGGGTGGGCGTGTTTCACGAGGACATCGGCCAGAATTGCCACGTCTGCATCGAGTTCACGGCGATATTTCAGCAGTTCATAGGCATTGCCTTCAATCAACCCTTGATCGGTGGCCATTACCCCGGTGAGCACATTGACACGAATGAATTTAGCACCGGTACAGGCGGCGATCGCCATCGCGCTTTTGGCATCATTACGAAGGACATTGATCCCCAGGGGGACAGTAACCAACCCCGCAAGACGATCCATGATCAGGGTCATGGCACTGATGGTGGCGGGATCAACCCGGTCTTTTGTGAAGGGGGCATCAAAGAAATTTTCGATAATAATGCCGTCAATCCCCCCTGCTGCAAGGGCCGTTGCCTCCTGTTCGGCGCGGTCCATCACCTGACGAAAGTCACCGCCCCAACGGGCAGAGGTGGGCAAAGGCAACAGGTGAACAACGCCAAGGATGGGATTTTCGGTCTGGAAAAGATGTTTGAGATCCACTGATTTTCTTTACGTTCGTTTGTACAGGGTCACTCCCACAGGAGCGATGCCTCGTCACCTTTGCAGGCTTGGGATAGGGCGTAAATTAGTATATCAGGGGCAGGCCTCCCCAAAATTTTGTTTCCCCGAAGAAAAGGCGATCGCCCGCACAATTCACCACGGGAATCGAACCAGCCCATGTCACAATAGGGGGATTGCAACCCACAGTGCAAAAGACAGAAGAAACAGAATCAACCTATGGATATCAAAGACGGTTTTGTTGGTGCAGTTGGCAACACCCCCCTCATTCGCCTGAACAGTTTTAGTGAAGCAACAGGCTGTGAAATTTTAGGCAAAGCAGAATTTCTCAATCCCGGTGGTTCCGTCAAAGACCGGGCCGCCCTCTACATCATCAAAGACGCCGAAGAACGGGGCCTGCTCAAACCTGGTGGCACCGTTGTTGAAGGCACCGCTGGCAATACAGGCATTGGTCTGGTTCATATCTGCAATGCCAAGGGTTACAAGTGCATCATTGTGATCCCCGAAACCCAGTCCCAGGAAAAAATTGATCTCCTCCGGACCCTGGGCGCAGAAGTGATTACGGTTCCGGCGGTGCCCTATGCCGACCCTAACAATTATGTGAAATATTCCCAACGGCTCGCCGCAGAGACAGAAAACGCGATCTGGGCCAATCAGTTTGATAATTTGGCCAACCGTCGCGCCCACTACGAAACCACTGGTCCGGAAATTTGGGCCCAAACCGACGGCAAAATTGATGCTTGGACGGCAGCTACGGGAACTGGGGGCACCTATGCTGGCACTGCCCTCTACCTCAAGGAAAAAAATCCTAACGTTAAATGTGTTGTGGCTGACCCCATGGGCAGTGTGCTCTATAGCTACGTGAAAACAGGGAAGCTCGACCGGGAAGGCGGTTCGATCACGGAAGGTATTGGTCAAGGACGCATTACCGCCAATATGGAAGGGGTGCCCATGGACGACGCCATTCGGGTTGATGACCAGGAGGCGGTGCGGGTTGTGTATCAACTCCTAAAGAAAGATGGTCTGTTTATGGGGGGCTCCGTTGGGATCAATGTCGGTGCTGCCTATGCCCTTGCCAAGGAAATGGGGCCGGGCCACACGATTGTGACGGTGTTGTGTGACAGTGGCGCTCGTTATCAATCCCGCTTATTTAACCCGGAATGGCTCGCCAGTAAGGGCTTAAAGAAGATAGTTAATTGTTGAAAAAACCTAAGGGCGATCGCCTACCTTTTTTTAAATTATGGAAACCCAAGCTTTAGATATTGTGATGGGGGTTTTAGCTTTTCTCATCGTCGCCAGTGGTTTATTTATGCTGATCAAAGGCACCATAGCGATGAATGATAAACAGTAAATTGCCTCTGTTATCATAGGCGCAGTTAATTGATGATGGCAATTCTTCATCACCTTAAACAGAATAAAGAAAACAGCTGTCGAAAAAAACATAAAATTATTTCTGACCTGAGAAAAAAATGATGTAATGCTTAATTCTTAGGCAAAATAGGATTATTTGATCATGATTTTCTTCGATATCTTGAGCATACTGAGCAGTGGCAAAAAAACAAAAAGACTTCTGGTTTCACTGCGTCATGAATAAGTTGTCTTGGTTTTCTTTTGGAAGAGTATCAAGAATATAGGTGTTTTTATGATTCCATTAGTTTTGTTTTTTGTGTTTATCCTTGTTTTGATTTCTTTTTGGATGTTTTTGAGTTCACAGAAAAGAATTAAAGCAGTTCAAGAAAGCAGAATTTTAAGTGTCAAATCTATAGGATCTTACTACTCAAACTTTCCGTTAGCAAATTTAGGTATAGTCATATCTATAGATAGGAAACAACGCAGGATTAAAATCCTTTTTCCAAAACTAACAACGGCAGGAGACATTCAATATATTCAATCGTGGCATAATTTTCAGTATGTTCAAGTACCAGACAAAAACACCCTGCGTAAATCACAAAATATCCAAGAGTTAGCTACACTAGTTCAAGAACACCTTCAGCTTGAAATAGAAATAGAAAAACTGACAGAAGAATGGAAAAAGATTAAGAAATTATCTGAACTAGTGTCAACATCAGAGTTTTATTCAAACCGTCAAGAAACTTGTAAAAAAGCTTTATTTCAAGTCAAGAAACTACTCAAAAAGGCAGATCAACTAGAACAGGTCTATGTGCGTTTTATTAGGGAGATTCTGATTGGTTACGAAATTTCAGGGTTTGATTTTAAACCTTTAACTAATGAAAAATTGATGCTGATTGATTCACAGCACAAAAAAATCAAAGAAGAATATCAGGATATAAAGAATACAGCGATAGCTTATGCTGAACTGATCCAAACACGCCAAATTTAGATGTCTGAATTCATAGGCAAAAAATCAAGGATTTTTTTAAACAACAGAAGAGAAAACTTTATTCTTTGCTATCGGCGGGTAAAGCGGCAACAATCGCATCCAACACACGGGCCACGGGAATAATATCGAGATCCAAACCATCCGGTAACTTTTGACCTTTGGGCACAATGGCACGGGTAAAGCCCAATTTCATCGCTTCCTTGAGGCGGGTTTCGAGGTGGGAAACAGGGCGAATTTGTCCCCCCAAACCTACTTCGCCGATTAGCACAGTCTGGGGTGAAACAAGGCGATCGCGGAAACTGGCCACCAAAGAAATTGCGATCCCCAAATCGACTGCCGGCTCAGAAACCGTCAAGCCCCCCGCAGAAGCAACATAGGCATCCAGTTTTGAGAGGGGAATGCCGACCCGCTTTTCTAACACCGCCAAAATTTGCTGGAGACGGGAATAATCAACGCCCGTGGTAGAACGTCTGGGGGAAGAATAGCTGGTGGGACTGACTAGGGCTTGTAATTCAACTAAAAGGGGCCGGGTGCCTTCACAGGCGACAACGGTGGCAGTGCCGGGAGTTGCCTCTTCGCGGTTACCGAGGAAAAGTTCCGACGGATTGAGCACTTCCTCTAATCCCTGCTCCCCCATCTCGAAAATGCCGACCTCATGGGTCGCCCCAAAGCGATTTTTCACGGAACGCAACAACCGATGGGAGGCGTATCTATCCCCCTCGAAATAAAGCACCGTATCCACCAGGTGTTCTAAAACCCGTGGCCCGGCGATCGCCCCTTCCTTGGTGACATGGCCAACGATAAACAGCGTGATATTTTCCCGCTTTGCCACCTGCATCAACGCCGACGTACATTCCCGCACCTGGGAAACCGAGCCGGGAGCCGAACCCAGGGCCGAATAGTAAAGGGTTTGAATACTGTCAATCACCGCCACCTGGGGCCGGAGGGTTTCTAGTTCCGCCAAAATTGTTTCTAGGCCCGTTTCCGTCAGCACATATAAATTTTCTTCTGGGGGGTGGTCTGCATCCCGGAGGCGATCGCCCCTGAGTTTGATTTGTTGGCCCGATTCCTCCGCCGACACATACAAAATTCTTGGTAAACTTGTGCTGAGTTGATAAGCGACCTGGAGCAATAAGGTTGATTTCCCGATGCCCGGATCGCCCCCAATCAGCACCAAAGAGCCAGGTACTAAGCCACCCCCAAGCACCCGATCTAACTCCCCAAAACCAGACCCAAAGCGCATCCGTTGGTTGGTATCAATATCCGTGAATTTCACCGCAGTGCGTGAAACGGGGCTCGCTGTTTTTCGGGTTGTTTTAGGCTTATGGTGCCAGGTACGACTCACACCAGCACTACTTTCCTTTTCGCGGATCTCTTCTTGCAGTGACCCATACACCCCACAGTCTGGACATTTACCGAGCCATTGCCGTGCCTCTGCCCCACATTCACGACACACATAAATTGTTTTTGCCTTGGCCATGACTTGTTATCTCCCCATCACAATGAATTTCCAGCGGTGGCAGCATTACCCCGAAAAACCGCACACTTTCCAAAATAAATCTTAAAAAACTTCTCATTTTCCCGAAAACCCTACCTCAGACTCCCATCAGATTTCAGGAAAGCGATATTCTTATATCTAGATAACCCTACTTAATAAACTTCAACAACACTTACCGAAAGTCAACAGGAGCGTGAAGGAACTTGGAAAATCATAAAGAAAGAATTCTTGTCGTTGACGACGAAGCCAGCATCCGCCGCATCCTCGAAACCCGCCTTTCCATGATTGGTTACGAGGTTGTGACCGCCGCCGATGGTGAAGAAGCCCTCGCCACATTTGACGAAGCCGACCCCGACTTGGTTGTTCTCGATGTGATGATGCCCAAGCTCGATGGCTACGGCGTCTGCCAAGAACTCCGCAAAGAGTCCGATGTGCCGATTATTATGCTCACGGCCCTTGGGGATGTGGCGGACCGCATCACTGGCCTAGAACTCGGAGCCGATGATTATGTCGTGAAACCCTTCTCCCCCAAAGAACTAGAAGCGCGCATTCGTTCTGTCCTGCGGCGCGTTGAAAAAAATGGTGGGACAGGCATTCCCAGCTCCGGGGTCATTCATGTGGGTTCAATCCGCATCGACACCAACAAGCGCCAAGTCTATAAAGGTGATGAGCGTATCCGGTTAACGGGGATGGAATTTAGCCTGTTGGAATTGCTGGTGAGCCGTTCTGGGGAGCCCTTTTCCCGCTCAGAAATCCTGCAAGAGGTGTGGGGCTATACCCCTGAGCGCCACGTGGATACCCGCGTTGTGGATGTGCATATTTCACGGCTGCGCGCCAAATTAGAAGATGATCCCAGCAATCCCGAACTGATTTTGACAGCCAGAGGTACAGGTTATCTGTTTCAGCGGATCCTCGAACCGGGTGATGAATAATCCCAAGAATTGTACGGATAGACTTTTTTAAGATCATGGTTGGGATGAATGTTTGACCGTGGTCTTAAATTTTGACTGAGTATCCTAAATCCGAGAGGGGCTTCTGCGCCCATTAACTTTTTTGCCGCAAGCCATTTCCTTTGTCATGACTCTTCGCCTCCCCCAACAACGCTGGCACATTGCCGATCGCCAACCGGACATCACCCAATCATTGGTTGAAGCGATGGGCCTTAATCCACTTGTGGCTCAGGTTTTAGTGAATCGCAATATTCGTACCCCAGAACAGGCCCAGGTTTATATCCAACCGGAATCCCAGCGACTACCTGCGCCCCTGGTGGAATTTGAGGACTTGGCCCTCAGTGTGGAACTCCTCCAGGAGGCGATCGCCGAAGAGACCCTGATTGCCATTTGTGGCGATTATGATGCCGATGGCATGACCAGCACCGCTTTGCTGTTACGGGCCTTGAGCCATGTGGGGGCCAAGGTCACCTACGCGATCCCCAGTCGCATGAAGGACGGCTACGGGATCAACGAGCGCATTGTCATCGAGCTTGCCGAAGAAGGAGTTGGCTTAATTCTCACGGTGGACAACGGTATTTCCGCCTACGAGCCGATCAGTTTGGCGCGAGATCTGGGGCTGGATGTGATTATCACCGACCACCACGATTTGCCGGATCAGTTGCCCCCCGCCAATGCAATTCTTAATCCGAAATTGCTGCCGACGATGTCTCCCTATAGCGGTTTAGCTGGAGTGGGGGTGGCCTATGTGCTGGCCGTGTCTCTGGCCCAGGCCGTAGGCAAGCTAGAAGGACTCACCAGCCAAATTTTAGAATTATTTACCCTGGGGACTATCGCCGATCTTGCTCCCTTGAGCGGGGTGAACCGTCGCTGGTTGAAACGCGGCCTCAAGCTTTTACCCCAGTCGGAACTAGCAGGGGTACAGGCGCTGATGCAAATTGCTGGGGTCGATGACCAAAAGAAACAACTCAAACCCGATGATATTGGCTTTCGATTTGGCCCCCGCATTAACGCCGTTGGTCGCATTGATGATCCCCAAAAGGTGATTGAGCTGTTAACCACCAATGAACCGAGTTTAGCCCTGGAGCGGGCAATGCAATGTGAGCAGATCAACAAGCAGCGGCAGGAGATGTGTACCCAGATCGAAGCGGAGGCGATCGCCCTCGTGGAGGAAACTCCCATCGACTACCAAGGGCAGCGGGTATTGGTCGTTTGCAAGGAAGACTGGCACCATGGCGTGATTGGTATTGTTGCTTCCCGGTTAGTCGAACGCTATGGCGTGCCCGTTTTTATCTGTACCGCCGAAGGGGACGGCAAAATTCGTGGCTCGGCCCGGGGCATCGAAGAATTTAATGTTTTTGAAGCGTTGAACTATTGCCAAGATCTTCTGGGTAAATTTGGGGGCCACAAAGCCGCAGGGGGATTTTCCCTCGCCCAGGATAACCTGAGCGCGTTTACTGAAAAGCTCAGTGAATTTGCCCACCAATTGCTCAAACCAGAACACCTTAAACCCCTGGTAAAAATTGACGGGGCTGTAGATTTCACTGATTTAACCCCAGAGTTTTACCAACAAATTGATCAACTCCATCCCTGGGGCATCGGCAACCCAGAACCGATTTTCTGGACAAAAAATGTGCAGCTTCTGGAGCAACGCACCATAGGGAAAAATCACCTAAAATTTACCCTTGGCCAAACCATCGCTGGCCAAACATTTACTATTAAGGCGATCGCCTGGCAATGGGGAGACTATCTGCCTCTCCCCTCGACCCTAGATATTGCCTACAAACTCAAAGAAAACCGTTGGAATGGCCAAGTAAATCTGGAGCTAGAATTGGTTGGGGCGCATCCCAGCGAGGCCCTTCGTCCTATGACCCTAGACCGGGAAATTTCTCCCCAAGGTCAGCCTCAGAATTCAGAAAAGTCATTTCTGTTTAATGACCGGACGTACTTCTGTACCCTCGCTGATCAGGGATTAACCCTCAGAATTCGCAATGATCAAGGCAAATTATTGGCGATCAAAAAAGGCCAACGGCGGGGCAAACTCGGCGAGCAAACTGTTGATGTTACCCAACCTCCTTTTTTTCAGATGATCAAAACGGCGATCGCCACCCTCGAACAAGCCAACTAAATCAGCACAAAAAAAGACAACTCCCCTGTCGGTTTGTTGTCCCTGAGCACAATTTGTTTTTGAGAAAAAATTACATATCGCCGCCACGAATGGCCAGCAAAAAGATAACAACAGGCCCCGAAATGAGGATCAAAGAGACAAAAGTCAACTGAAAAATCACTTCAAAGTTGAGGCTACCAAAAAAACCTGTGATAAAATCCATATTTCTCCTATTCCTGAGTTAATGCAAAAAACAGGGTAAATTTTTTTTTCCTAAAAATCAATGTCTATCATACCCCGTCAGGCCTGCCTTGCTTTGCTGAGAATAGGCAAAAATCAATGAAGTTTTGTAACGCCCCGGAGACGGATCCCGATGCCCACTTGGCAATGTATTGAAAACTGTGGCGCTTGCTGCCACCTCGAACCCGGCGATCGCCCCGACCTTGAGGACTACCTCAGCCCCGCTCAACTGGAGCAATATCTCGCCATGGTCGGCCCCGATGGCTGGTGCATCAACTACGACCAAGCCAACCGCAAATGCACGATCTACGCAGAACGCCCCCGTTTTTGCCGTGTTCTCCCAGAAACATTTACCGAAATGTTTGATGTGCCCACCGAGGAGTTGCAACAATTTGCCATTGACTGCTGCCTCGAACACATCGATAGCATCTATGGTGACGAAAGCCCAGAAATGGAGCGCTATGTTGCCAAAGTCGTCAACGTCGGGCTGTAAAAGGTTTTCCCGAAGAAGAATTTGATCCCAAAGATTAGGGGGCTTTTTTCCAAGGGCTAAACAAGATTTACCCAAAAAGAAAGAGTACCAGCCCAAGGATTCTGGTACCCATCGATACTTGAAATACTGTCTAGTTGTTGTTGATGCCCACAACCTAAAACCAAGTTACCAACTAATCTAAATCTGACGATCCATCATAGGGATCACCATCAAATGGTTGTACACCGACCTCTGGCACAGGTTCTTCATTCGGTGAAAAAATCCGATTGATGCCCTGTAAAACATACTGGAAAAGCTTTTCTAACATTTTCATAGTTGCTGTGCCTCGTCACGTCTAATCACTTGAAATACAATGGTTAGAACCACGAAACAAACCGGGTTTGCCACTGCACTTTAAGATTGTCTGTCGCTGAGATTTGTTATTCAGCTCTATGACTATTATTAGGGGATCAGTCCCCTGGGGTGATCGCTTAGTTGCGATTCTTGAAATTGCGTTAGGGTTCTGAAAGTCGAAAAAAGTGAATGCTCCTGTATATGTAAAAAAAGACAAAGCCAAGTCAATCAAAAACCCTAATCGGTTAACAATTAGGGCTCAATCATAAATACAATCTTTAATTAACTAACAACTTCAGAAAATACTGTTAGCTTCCTAAAGCTCTTTTACTTCAGAAGAAATTTTTTCTACCATGTCTTTGGCACTGCCAAACAACATCATTGTTTTATCTTTGAAGAACAGCTCATTTTGCACCCCAGAAAAGCCTGTACTCATACTGCGTTTGATCACAATGGTGGTTTTGGCTTTATCTACTTCTAAAATTGGCATGCCGTAAATGGGACTACCTTTGTCATGGCGCGCCGCGGGATTCACCACATCGTTGGCACCAATCACTAAGGCCACATCCGTATTATCAAACTGGGGATTGATATCATCCATGTCATAAAGCTGGGTGTAAGGGACATTGGCCTCCGCGAGGAGCACATTCATATGCCCTGGCATCCGACCCGCCACGGGGTGAATGGCATATTTGACTTCTACGCCTTTTTTCTCCAGCATATCGGCCAGCTCTTTGACGGAATGTTGGGCCTGGGCCACAGCCATCCCATAACCGGGAATAATGACGACGCTGCGGGCGTAGCCAAGCATCATGGCACTTTCTTCGGGGTCTACGCTTTTAATGGCGCCATCAATGGCCGCACTACTTCCGTCTTCTGGGGCACCGCCATCACTCCCAAAGCCCGCAAACAAGACGTTAGTGATGGAGCGGTTCATGGCTTTACACATGATTTGAGTGAGGATAATCCCCGATGCCCCCACCAGAGCCCCGGCAATAATGAGCATATTGTTGCCCACCACGAACCCAGCCGCACTGGCAGCTAGACCAGAATAGGAATTAAGTAGCGAGATCACTACCGGCATATCACCACCGCCGATGGGGATGACAAAGAGAACGCCCAGTACGAGGGAAATGCCCACCAAGCTGAGAAAAATATTCGGATCCGGATTCACGAACAGATAAAGACTGCCGCTGAGAAAGCCTGCCAGAATGGCAAAATTGATAATCTGTTGGGCGGGGAAGATCACAGGACGACCGGGCAGGATACCTTGTAATTTGCCGAAGGCAATAAGGCTCCCGGTCAGGGTGACGCCGCCAATGAGTACTCCTAAAATGATCGTGAGGCTGGTAGTGATAGAGAGAGTTTCTCCAAGGGATAGGAGTCGCCAAAATTCGGCGATCGCCACCAGGGCCGAAGCTGCTCCCCCCAAACCATTAAAGAGACCGACCAATTGGGGCATATCGGTCATTTCGACTTTTTTCGCCGTGATCACGCCGATGATACTGCCGATGACGATCCCCCCAGCGATCAGGCCGTAGTTTAAAACCTGTTGATTGAGCAGGGTCGCCACCACGGCTAGTAACATGCCCACCGCTGCAATGGTATTTCCCTGACGGGCCGTTGCGGGGGAGCCTAATTTTTTTAATCCCAGGATGAAAAGACAGGCCGCCACTAGATAACTGAGTTCAATGCCGTTGGTAAGTAAGCTATCCATCGCCTAGGCCTCCTTCTTCTTAAACATTTGCAGCATCCGGTCTGTGACCAGAAAACCGCCGACAACATTGATCGTGGCGCAGACCACTGCAATGAGACCGAGGATGACCGTTAAATTCCAGTGTTCTTCACCAGAAACTAAGAGGGCCCCAATTAAGGCGATACCAGAGATGGCGTTGGCACCGGACATGAGTGGCGTGTGTAGCGTCGGTGGGACTTTATTAATTACTTCAAAGCCCACAAAGGAAGCCAAGACAAATACGAATAGGCTACTGAGCAGTGTTGCTGTTGTCATGAACAGTCAAAACTCCTTTAGATAAGATGAATAAATTTAGGTTCAAGTTCAAAACTGAAAAAATTACCTGTTTTTTAGGCTGTGACCGCCATTTGTTGCAGGGCGTCTTTGACCCGTTGATTGCGAATTTCTCCCTGGTGGGTCACACAAACGGAATCTAGGATGTCGTCGGCAAAATCGAGATTAATCGCGCCTTCGGGAATGAGCAGTTGCAGCAAGGTCGCCATATTCTTGGCAAACATTTGACTCGCATGGACAGGCACCGTGGAGGGAAGATTAATGGGGGCAATGATCGTTGCACCATGGACTTGAACTTCGCGACCCGCTTCACAGCCTTCGCAATTGCCTCCTTGTTCGCCAGCGAGATCGATCAAAACTGATCCGGGTTGCATCCTGGCAATCATGTCATCGGTTACGAGCACGGGGGCGCGGCGACCAGGAACTTGGGCGGTGGTGATCACCACGTCAGCGGTGGCCACATGGTCTGAAATGAGGGCTTGGCTTTTCTTTTTCGAGTCTTCAGAGACTTCTTTGGCGTAGCCTCCGGCCGTGGCGGTTTCCTCTTCTAGTTGTACTTCGACAAATTTAGCGCCGAGACTTTGGACTTCTTCTTTGACGGCAGGCCGGATGTCAAAGGCTTCGACCACCGCGCCGAGTCTTCTGGCGGTGGCGATCGCCTGGAGACCAGCGACCCCAGCCCCAATCACAAACACCTTAGCTGGACGAATGGTGCCGGCGGCTGTGGTCAGCATCGGGAAAAACTTGGGTAGGGCAGCGGCGGCGAGTAAAACAGCTTTGTAACCAGCGACCCCAGCTTGAGAAGACAGCACATCCATACTTTGGGCGCGACTGGTGCGGGGGATCAACTCCATGCCCAAGGCGGTGATGTTTTTGTCGGCTAATTTTTGGATGATTTCTGGTTGTCCCAGGGGATTCAGCAAGCTTGCCACCATTGACCCTTCCGGCAAGAGGGCCACCTCTTCTTCTGTGGGTACAGCCACCTTGACAAGCAAATCAGCTCCTCTCCAGAGGGCTGGGCGATCGCCAACGACTTTTGCCCCCGCTTCCTCATAGGCGGCATCGGGATGGAGAGATGCTTCACCAGCCCCAGCCTCCACCTGGATTTCCCAGCCTTTTTTCACAAGACGAGAAACCTGATCCGGCGTCAGGGCCACCCGACGTTCTCCAGCAACGGTTTCCCGAGCAACAGCAATTTTCATAGAAACTCCTTAACGAAACAATAGCAACAGACTGAACGGTAGATGTAGAGCAATTCAGTGGCAAAACCTTGAGAATCTAGGGCCGTCGGCCATCCCCATAAGGCTGTTACGGCGTCTTTTCGCAGTGTAGTGCTATCTTTTCCTGGACGGACACCCTCTGTAATGTGTCTTATCAGTTTTTGTAAATCTCTGTTGCGTTGGCACTTCTTCGTCAGGATTTCGTCAAGGGAGTTGCTGAAAACGCAAACTTTAGTCACAATCGGTTACAGACTTTGAAGGCGCCTGTGAATATGCAACTCTTCCGTTCTCCCCTTTCCCGTTTGGCGATCGCCACCACCCTGTTAAGCAGTAGCCTGACCTTCATGCCCCAAATGGCTGAAGCCCGCCAACCCTGTGGATCGTTTACGATCAACTGGGGGGGAACCATTCCCCAAGGGGACATTCTCAAGTGTGCCGTTGAATATAATTCCGGTGCCCGCCGCCGCGATCGCTACTACCTAGAGATCAAAAAAAGTAAAATTGTCGACCGCTTCCAAACCTTTGAACTCAGCTTTCCCGACGACTTTGATGGTCGGGTCGATGACACAAAAATCCGCGTTCGGGTCAATGGCCGGGAAGTCGCCCTCAACGAAGCCGCTACCGCCTGGGATCCCGATAGCCTATCCGCGGATCCAGCCCAACAGAGCCAAACTATCCTCGGTAACATTGCCGCCAGTGCCACCACACCGGATCGCGGTGGTGAATTAGTTCTGGTCGATGGCGAATTGGTGTTCCTCGATTCAGAAACCCTCGCCGCCCAACAGGCTAACCAAAACAGCACCACCAACAGTAATCCTGCCCCTGAACCAGACATTGCCGTTGAGCCAGAAGAGGAAGGCCCCCGCAGTCGCTCCCTGGTGATCACCCTCGCGGAACCTCTCAGCCCCGAAAGCGATGTCGAGATTATCCTCGATAGTGTCAACAATCCTTCCAGAGGTGGCATGTATTTGGTAACGGCCTTTGCCCGCAGCCAAGGAGCCCCCCTCCCCAGCCGTTTGGGCGCTTGGTTATTGGATGTGGATTTTTAGGGATTACCAGTTTCTCTTTCCTTGGATGTTGACCGGAGCAAATGCAATCAATTTCGCCGGAGTCCTTGGTTAACTTGACGGACACGGTATAATTAGAGACTGTCATTTTCTGATTTTTTCGGCAAGGCGGCGATCGCCTCCGGAGAGAGCACCTATTTTCAAAGGAATATAAGGAGGACTTCCATGACTAAACGGACCCTAGGCGGCACCGTCCGCAAACAAAAACGTACTTCTGGTTTTCGGGCTCGTATGCGCAGCCACACCGGCCAAAATGTTATCCGCGCCCGCAGAAAAAAAGGCCGTCATCGCCTTACTGTTTAATCCAGAGCGCAAACCATTATTTTGGTGAGGGGACTTGCGGTCTACCTCACTCTCATTTTCTTTGTGGGACTGCCAAAAGTACACCGCCTAAAACACTGGCGTGATTTTAAAACCATCTACAGTCAAGGGAAACGCTTTCGCGGTGAAGCCCTAGCAATCATTCTCTTGCCTCAGCCAGCGGCCCCAACCAAAATTGGCATCAGCATCAGCCGCAAAGTCAGTAAAAAAGCAGTGGTTCGGAATTTAATTAAACGCCGTATTCGCCACGCCTGTCGCACGCTACTGCCCCAGATTCAACCCGGTTGGCACATCGTCATTGCTGTGCGGTACAACGCCAGAGAATGCGAATATGAGCATTTTTTGCAAGAATTAAAAAGATTACTCATCCAAGCCGAGGTATTCCATGGGCATTAAAGAAGATGTGATTTATGAGGGCGGCCCCCATGTTGGGGATCTGATCTTCAATATTTTGCTGGGGTTCACGGTGATCTGCTTGCCGCTAACCGTCGGAGCGATTGTCCGGGCTTTGTGGCTCCGCTATCGCATTACCAGCCGGCGCATCTCGATTACTGGGGGCTGGCAGGGGCGCGATCGCACCGATATTATTTACAGCGAAGTGAGAAAAATCGTCAAGATTCCCCGGGGATTTGGCCTGTGGGGCGATCTGATTGTGACCCTCCAGGATGGCAGTCGCCTAGAATTGCGCTCCATGCCTAACTTCCGCGAGATCTACAGTCACATTGCCGAAAAAGCAGCCGACCGCACTGGGGTACCCCTAGAGGCGATCGCCGCCTAAGCGTAGATAAAAATTATCGATTATTTTCTGGGTGAAATCCCAGTGGTTAGTCGGGAGAAACGTGGCCCCTAATCCCATTTCTCCCATCGCTTTTTTAGAAAAACCATTAAAAATAAGAACTAAACCCGATAAACTAACCCTTAAACAACTCATAGCTAGACGAACTTCAGACGCATGGATTTTGGGATCGGATTTTTATCAAACAACGTGATGTTGCCAATCCTAGATTTTTTCTATGGCATTGTGCCGAGCTACGGCTTCGCAATCATCGCCCTGACCCTTGTGATTCGATTTGCCGTTTATCCCCTAAGCGCCAAATCGATCCGCAGCATGAGACGCACGAAGATTACCCAACCCCTAATGCAAAAGCGGGTGAAGGAAATCCAAGAGCGCTACAAAAATGACCCAGCAAAGCAGCAAGCCGCGATGTCAGAGGTCTATAAAGAATTTGGGAACCCCCTCGCTGGTTGTTTACCGATTCTGTTGCAGATGCCCATCCTCTTCGCCCTCTTCGCAACCCTGCGAGGATCGCCATTTGCCAACATCAACTACACCGCCAACCTGCAAATTCTCCCCAGCGAGAAAATGGAGCAGGTACAGCCCCAGGCGGTCAATGTAAAAACTCAAAATGTTTACTTTGATAGCGGCGTCCATTACCCGATTACCCTCTCTTTGCCCGTAGGTAACAAAATTGGCGTCGGCGAGACAACTCAATTTGTTCTCCAGAGTGACTCCGGGAAGGATTTTGCGACCCTGGCCACTGAATATCCAGACAACAATCTCCAGCCCAGCTTTGAAATTACCAAAGGTCAAGAACGGGTAGAAATTCAACCCGATGGCACCCTCGTGGCCCTTGCTCCTGGTGACGTCAGCGTCCAAGTGACTGTACCGGGGATCGCCGCCAATAAAGGATTTCTCTTCATTGAAGCCCTGGGCCGCATTGGCGTAAATGGTGACGATGGTATCCACTGGGATATTCTCGGCATGGTGCTGTTTTTTGGGGTGAGCCTTTACATTAACCAGACCATTTCTGGGGGGGCGCCTAGCAGCAACAACAACAGCGGTGGCGATCAACAGCAACAAGCCCAACAAACGGTAAACAAAATTACGCCGTTGATTTTCTCAGGGATGTTCTTGTTTTTCCCGTTACCGGCTGGGGTATTGATGTACATGACGATCGCTAACGCGTTCCAAACAGTACAGACGTTTATCCTCACGAAGGAGCCTTTACCAGAAAATCTCCAGAAACTGGTGGATGAGCAGGAAAAGTCAGAGAAAGGGCGCGACAAGCTCCCCTTTGAGCGAAAAGGTAGTAAGAAAAAAGAGAAAACTTCAGGTTAAGGGCAGATGAACGAGACCAAAATCCAACAGGGTGAAACTTGGCTGGCGACGCTACTTGAGTTGATGGCCCTTCCGGCTCCGGTCACTGCGACGGTGAAACAAGGCCTTGATGGGGAAGATTCTCTCTGGTTGACCATTGATCACCAAGCACTCTCTGAGGCCCAGCGGGAAAAATTAATTGGCGATCGCGGTCACTTAATTGATGCGATGCAATATTTAGCCAACATCACCCTAAACCACGATCTACCGAAGGAGGAGCAATACCCCCTCACAGTAGATCTGGGGGGCTACCGTGAAAATCGCCTGAATGAACTTAAGGCGATCGCCACTGAAATTGCCCTCCGGGTGCAGGCGACTGGGGAAGCAGAGGCGATTGATGATTTATCTTCGGCAGAACGGCGGCAAATGCACGGCTTTTTTAAGGAATTTCCCCTCCTAAAAACCGAAAGTAAAGGCCAAGAGCCCCACCGCCAACTCATTGTGCAATTGGCTCCATGATGGGTCTTCAGCCTAAAGATTTCCCAAGAGGCGGGCCTTGTCCCGTCTTTTTTGTGGGAATTTTACGGTAGGATGGGGCTGATAAATGCCGCGTCATCGGAGGTTTGAGGTGATGGATCGGATTTTTATTCCCCGACTGTTGAAAGCCCCCCAACAGCAGGAGCAATTTGCTTTTGCGGAAACCCTAGCGGATTTGGAGACCTTGACTCCGGTGCGGGGTGAAATGGCGATCGCCCACCGCCAAACTTACCTCGAAGTCATAGCCCAGGCCGAAACGATCGTTACTCTCACCTGCGATCGCTGCCTCCAGCATTACAATACTCGCCTCACCGTAGACCGCACCGAACTGATTTGGCTCCAGAATAACCCTGGCGAAGATCTCCCCGCAGAACGGGAAGTCAGCCTCGAAGATTTGGATGAATCCTTAGATCCCCACGGCTACTTTGAACCCGAAACCTGGCTTTATGAACAATTCTGTTTAGAAATGCCCCTGCGGAAGGTCTGCGATCCCCAACGTTGTCCTGGAGCAGAAACAAGCCAAGATGATGGGACGCCCCAAATCGATGCCCGTTGGGCTAAGCTGGCTGACCTCAAGCAGCAGCTCTCTTCCTAGCAAAAGAGGCAGTCGCACAAGGATGATGACCCTTGGTTTTGGAGAAATTTCCCCCTAAGCTTAAACATTAATTGAGTTGCCCTGTGCTGAAAGCGCTTTACCTATGACCTTCCGCGAAGAATTTAGCCTCCTTCTCCGTGCCTGTTACCCGCTGCTTTATATCCCCACCCTCGAAGAAGAGCGGGTTGAAGGGGCGATCGCCCAATGTGCCGCTACCCTCGGACAGCGGACAGTCTACACCTGGGATTTTGTGGATGGCTACCAGGACAACCCCAACAACACTGGTTTTGGGAAACGGAATCCGCTCCAGGCCCTCGAATTTATTGAAAAGCTCCCCCCCAATATTGGTGGTATCTTCATCCTGCGAGATTTTCAGCGGTTCCTCGAAGACATTGCGATCGCCCGGAAATTGCGCAACCTGGCCCGTCGTCTCAAGGCAGAACCGAAAAATATTGTAATTGTCGCCCCAGAGGTGAAAATTCCGGCAGATTTGGCGGAAGTGCTCACCATTGTGAAATTTCCCCTGCCCACCGCGAACGAAATCCGTACTGAAATTGAACGCCTCCTCCAGGGCGTCGGCCAAACCCCCGAAGTTCAACTGCTCAATGAGTTAGTCCGAGCCGCCCAGGGACTTTCCCTCGAACGGATTCGCCGTGTGCTGACCCTGAGCCTGGCGAACCATGGCCAAATCCAAGCAGAAGACGTAGAACTCATCCTCGCCGAAAAGCGCCAGTCCATCCGCCAAACGCAAATTTTAGATTTCTATCCGGCCACCGAGCAAATTTCTGACATTGGCGGCCTCGATCGATTGAAGGAATGGTTATTGCGTCGGGGAGGGGCATTCAGTGAAAAAGCACGGGAATATGGTCTGCCCCACCCACGGGGACTGTTGCTAGTGGGTATCCAAGGCACGGGGAAATCTCTCACCGCCAAGGCGATCGCCCACCATTGGCATCTCCCCCTCCTGCGTCTCGATGTGGGGCGTCTCTTTGCGGGCTTAGTGGGTGAATCTGAATCCCGCACCCGGCAAATGATCCAGTTAGCCGAAGCCCTTGCCCCTTGTATTCTCTGGATTGATGAAATTGACAAAGCTTTTGCTGGAGCCGATGGGGGAGGCGATGGGGGCACGACTAGCCGTGTCTTTGGGACTTTTATCACCTGGCTGGCAGAAAAACAAAGCCCCGTTTTTGTGGTAGCTACGGCCAATAAAATCCACACTCTGCCCCCGGAAATGCTCCGGAAAGGCCGCTTTGATGAAATCTTTTTTGTGGGCTTACCCAGTCAAGCGGAACGAGAAGCGATCTTTAATGTCCATCTTTCCCGCCTCCGGCCCCATAACCTCAAAAACTACGATGTAAAGCGTTTGGCCTACGAAACACCCGATTTTTCTGGGGCTGAAATTGAACAAACCTTGGTCGAGGCCATGCACCTGGGCTTTAGTCAAAATCGAGACTTTACCACCGACGATATTTTAGAAGCCGCGAGTCAAATCATTCCCCTAGCACGCACCGCGAAAGAGCAAATTGAATTTTTGCAACATTGGGCGACCTCTGGAAAGGCCCGCCTCGCCTCGCGACAACAAAATTTTTTGAACCCCTAAGACCCCCTGGGAATGGTCAATTATAATGCTTTTTATGGGCTGTGCCTTTGATGTTGTTGGTGTCCTGGTCAGAGAGCAGATTTTATGAATATTTCCAATCTTTTTCAATTTATTCTTGGTTTTATCCTTGGGGTATTTCTGTTGGCGGTGGGCAGTGTCGGAGCCGCTTACTATTTCTTTAATCGCATGGCCGCGGCCCCACCGAAACCAGTATTTTCTGAGACTGTAGCTGATCCCCCAGAAACCGCCCCGACATCACCGCAATCCCAAGAAACTGAACCTGAACCCACTGCCGTGGCTGCCAATGATCTTCCAGAGACGACTGAGGCCGAAGCAGAAGAAGCTCCAGAACCAGAAGTTGCTGATGAAACATCGGCAGATGGCTATAAAGCGACGGTGACTTGGTCGAGTGGTTTGAGTTTACGGGCCGAACCATCCCAGGATTCCGCTCGCCTAGGGGGGGTTGATTACAATTCTGAGGTGACGGTGTTGGGGATGAGTGCAGACGGTACTTGGCAACAGATTCGCCTTGAAAATGGCACAGAGGCCTGGGTTAAGGCTGGCAACCTTCAGAAAGTCAATTAATCAGTTTTCTTCAGAAAATCAGCGAGAAACCCCGTCCTTCTAGGACGGCTTTATAGGCTGTAAAATAAAATAAGTTGAGAGCGATAATCAAGTTTTCAGCGACCAAATTTAACTTTTGAATACCGCAGGGCTTGCGGGAAGGCTTAAGCCGAAAGTCTGTGGAGCGAACAGTAAGACAATAAAAACTCATTGAGGGTAGAGGCTGTTGCAAAACCCCAGCGACGGGAAGAAGCAGAAACCTAAGTCGTGAGTCTTAGGAATCACCGTTCCTTGAGGTCGGTGAGGATGTCAAATTGTTCAATTGATATGCAGCGGCAGGTATCCTTAGGAGTATAAAGATATAAAGTTCTAAATCAAATTTGTGGTGTAATGCCTGCTCTGTCCAAAGAAACCTTCAATCGTCTACTGGTAAAGTTCCGTGATTTGCCTAGGGAAGCGTTGCTTTTACTGCTGGCCCTGACGATTGCGGGGTACTTGGGTAATTACTTTAAACTGAATTTATTTTTTGGAATCGATTTTTTATTTGGCTCCATTGCGGTTTGGCTAATTCTTTTTTTTATGGCCCTTTTTTCGCAATTGTCGCGGGGGCGATCGCCAGCTTACATACGTTCTTTCTGTGGCACCATGTTTATGCGATCGCCATTTTTGTAGGAGAGGTGCTGTTCGTTAGCTTTTTTTGGCAGCGGCAACGCCACGATATCAACATCACCTTTTACAATGCCCTCTATTGGCTATTTATCGGTATACCTCTGGTCTTTTTGTTTTATTCTCTCTTTCTTGGGATGAATCTTCAGGGGGTCACAACCGTCGCTCTAAAGCAAGCCGTTAACGGTATTTTTAATGCAGAGATTGCTAGTTTAATCATTAATTATCTACCGTTTGCCCAGAGATTTTTTCAACATCATCGCCAACGACGTCAATCTCTACAGACCATTATTTTTAATGTTTTGTTGGCTTTTATTGTGTTTCCGATTCTCACTTTAATGGTCTTGAATGGGCAGGAGCGTTTCCGTACCATCGAACAGGAGGTGAATAGTGTTTTGGTCTCTTCTAGTGCCTCCCTCGCGGAAGAATTGAGATTATGGGAAGGTGATTATCTCCGCGCTAGTCAGTACGTCGTCGATGTCATTGCCAATGATCCAGAAAATTTGACTAGGGCCAAAAATGCCATTCGGGGCCTCCAAGCGATCTACCCAGAATTAAACTATATAGCGGTGTTGGATGGGACAGATAATTTAGTTTTAGCTTCGGATAATCGCTCTGGGACAAGCAATCTAGAGAAAAAAACCGAAATCAATGCCCATGTACGTGAATATAGGCAAAATTCCCAGTTTTTAGAGAAAGGCATGGTCGCAAGGGTGAACGGGGAAGAAGGCGGGCTTCATATTGACTACCTGTTGCGGATACCTGGGGACAGGGGGATATTTTATATCGATGTGGAGGGGGAGTTTATGGGCAATTTGCTCCGCCGTAAGTTACAGGCCGTTAAGCAATATCCCCTCCGGGCGATCGCCTTAACAACGGATGATAATGTGGTGATTGCAGACTCAGCAGGAGAGGAAAAACCAGGACAGTTATGGACTTGGTATGACCAGCGAGACAATCAACCCCTGTCGGTGCGTACGACAGTTTCCCTACCGCCGCGGGCCCTTAGTCTATCGGCCATGTCCCGGTGGCAACAGGCTTTTGGTTTTATTGAGCAGCCCTTAGTGGAGACGCTACTGCCGGCCAAGTTATCTTTGACCCTGGCTTTGGCCCCAAGCATTGACACATTGGAACTTTATTACATCCGTAGCCTGACCATTGTGTTAGTGCTGTTACTGCTAGCGGTGGTGACTGCCGAAAAAATTAGTCGTTGGTTGACAGCTCCCCTGAATCAACTCAGCTCGATGACCACGGATATTCAACAGCAGTTGCAAAATCGAACCCCAACCCGTCCCCTAAAGAGCCAAATCCGCGAATTCGACCGCCTCAACTACAATTTCGGGGAAATGCTAAAAACCCTCCGGCAGCAGTTCCAATCGATCCAGGCAACCACTCTCAATCTTGAAGAACAGGTGCAGGCCAGAACGAAAGCCCTTTCTGAGGAGATCCAGCAACGGCAGTTCATTGAGCAACAGTTACGGCAAAGTGAGCAACGCTATGAATTGGCGATCGCCGCTACCAATGACGGTATTTGGGATTGGGATCTGCGCTCGGATCAAGTTTATCGATCCCGGTCTTGGTTTCGTCTCTTGGGCTACGAAGAATCCGATTTACGGCCTCAGATTACGGATCGTCGGATGTGGGCCGATCTCGTTCATCCCGATGATCTCGCCCAAGCCCAGGTCGCCATGACAAACCATCTCCAGGGACTGAGCGAAAGTTATCAAAACGTCCATCGTCTGCGCCATCATGATGGCCAATACCGGTGGATTTTAAGTAAGGCAAAGTGCCTCAAAGACGACCAAGGCAACCCCTACCGCATCGTCGGTACTATCACTGACATTACAGATAAAGTAGAGGCCGAAACCCAACTTAAGATCGCCAAGGAAGATGCAGAACAAGCTAACCGTGCTAAAAGCGAGTTTCTGGCCACCATGAGCCACGAGATCCGGACGCCGATGAATGCGGTGATTGGAATGGCGGAAATCCTCAGAGATACAGACCTCACCGCCCAACAACAGGAATTTATCGGCATTATTCGTAATAGTGGCAGTAATCTCCTCGCGATCATTAACGATATTCTGGATTTTTCGAAAATTGAATCAGGAAAATTTGAGCTAGAGTTGCAGCCTTTTAACCTGCAAACCTGTTTGGAAAACTGTTTGGATTTGATGTCTACTCGGGCGATCGCCAAGCCCATTTATCTGAGCTATATCCTTGATCCCGATGTGCCCCACTGCTTGATAGGGGATATGCAACGCTTCCAACAAATTATGGTCAATCTCTTGGGCAATGCCGTCAAATTTACCAATCGCGGTGATGTTTCCCTCTGGGTACAACGGGTACCTTCAGACAGTACCGAAACAGATGAAACAGATCAAGTGTGTCTGCGATTTGCGATCCTAGATACAGGCATCGGCATTCCGGCACAGCAGATGACCCGGTTGTTTCAACCCTTTAGCCAGGGGGATGCTTCCACCTCACGCCGCTATGGTGGCACAGGTTTGGGCCTCGTGATTAGCAAACGACTGGTGGAGTTGATGGGAGGCAAACTTTGGGTCGAAAGTGGGGGGATCACAGCGGGTCAATTTCCCCAAGAGATGTCTCCCGAGCCGCCAAAAATTTTCCAATCTGTGGCGCGACAAACGGTCTTTTATGCGCAAATTCCCTTTACAGTGGCACCGGTTTCTCCGAAGGAGATCACCCCCCATGAACGCCCGCCCCAACTCCAGGAGAAAAACCTACTAATCCTGCACCCCAGTCCTCTCTTTGCCCAAGGAATTTCCCATTTATTGACGGTAACTGGGGCAGTAGTCTCCCATACCACCATGGCCGCCACTGCTTTGGATATCTTGAATCAACGTCCCATTGATCTTTTGATGATGGAGATGGAAACGGATCTTGTTTCCGCAGATTTTTTCCGGCAAGTTAAACAATCGAGTCAAAATCCTGACCTGGCGCTTGTGGCGATCGCCCCTCCCCTCAATACTTCCGGATCGACTAATTATCCAGCCATCTCCCAGCAGTTACAATTACATCAGCCCATCAAGCAAGAAGCCCTCTACCATTGCTTGTCTTTGGCCCTTGCCGAAGCCCAACCCACTACGGCCATGGAGCTTTCCTCTCCCTTTGATGAAACCTTGGGGCAAGCCTACCCCCTCAAAATTTTGTTGGCAGAAGATAATCTTGTGAACCAAAAAGTTGCTCTCAATGTTTTGGCTCGCCTCGGCTATGGTGTAGAGGTGGCGACCAATGGCCTCGAAGTCCTGAGCCGTTTACAAAGCGATAATTATGATGTCATTTTGATGGATGTGCAAATGCCTTCTATGGATGGCCTCGAAGCGACCAGACAGATCCGCCAGCGTTATGCCCGGTCGCCGCAGTCCCAGGGGAAGCCTCCCTGGATTATTGCCATGACTGCTAATGCGATGCAAGGCGATCGCCAACTCTGTCTAGAGGCGGGGATGGATGATTACCTGAGTAAACCGATTCAGGTGAAAAAGCTTCTCCAGGCCCTGAAGGTTGCCTACCATTACCGTCAATCTCTCCCCACTACCCAGTCTTCTTCCGAGTAAAGTCTATGGCTCCCTCCTCTGCTGCCGACGAAGTCAATTTAGAAAACTTAGCTAGGATGGTCAGCTATGACTTCGTCATCTTGCAAGACCTCGTTGAAACCTTTCTAGGAAACACTCCTCTGCTGATTACGGCGATGCAGACGGGTTACGAACAACACAATCAGGCGGAGCTTGTACGCAATGCCCATACTCTCAAGTCCACCAGTCGTCTATTTCAAATGGAACAATTTGCCCACCAATGCCAAGCCCTAGAAGAGGCTGCCCATGCCCAAGATTGGGCCCTTGTGGCGACTTTATTACAGCAGCTAGAGCAAGATTATCAGGCGATCGCCGCTGCCCTAGCCCTTAAATTGGCCCAGTTAATGACTTAAGTAGAGTCCTGACATTGATTCGGAAAAGATTCCAGGCCGTCCGCTAGTAACTGATTCAACCCAGCCCCGCAAGATAAGTCAGCAGAATCGCTACAATTTCTGTTAGATCATCATTTTGTGCAATGGAGAACTATGGCTTTTATTCTGACATTCCTTGGTAAAGGTGGGGTCGGTCGTTCCACGGTGGCGATCGCCGCCGCGAAAAAATTTGCCCAAGCGGGTAAGCGCGTTTTACTCATCGGCCAGGATCCAAGTCCCGCCTGGGGGATTGCCCTGGGGATGTCACCGAGCTTTAGTCCCGTTAACCTCGAAAATAACCTCGATGCCGTGCAGATCATGGCCACCGCTGCCCTCGAATCCGGTTGGGAACAGGTGAAAGAATTAGAAGCAAAATATTTGCGATCGCCAACCCTGAAAAACGTCTATGGTCAGGAATTAGGGATTTTGCCGGGGATGGATAGCGCCGTGATCCTCAAGGAAATTTGGGATTACGACAAAAGTGGCCAGTACGACGTAATTATTTTTGATGGCGATGGCGACCTCAACACCCTACGGTTGCTTGGCACCCCCGAAATTTTAAGCTGGTACATCCGCCGCTTCCGGGAAGTGTTCCAAGCCTCTGACCTGGGCCGTGCCATTTCCCCTTTCATTCAGCCCGTAACCAGCGCCATTTTAAATGTGTCCTGGACATTTGATAACTTCGCCGCTGAACCCACCCAAGAAGCAAACCAAGTCCTCGATGAGGGGAAAAAAGCGATGGCTGATCCCAACCGTTTCGCCGCATATCTCGTCACCGATGCCAGTGCTGGGGCGATCGCCAAAGCTAAATATCTCTGGGGCAGTGCCCAACAGGTGAATGTGACCGTTGGTGGCGTCATCGTCAATCGTAGTGATGCGGACATTGGCCCTGAATTTGAACCCTTGACCAAAGCCATGTTACCCACAGTAGAACCTGATCATTGGGAAGGTCTCGTGCCCCATCTACCAGACTTTAGCCAAGCAGCCCAAGCACCCCGCCCTCTAATCATCGATACCGCTGCTCGCCAGGTGAAAGTCTTCCTCCCCACCTTTGACAAAAAACAAGTTAAGCTCACTCAATATGGCCCCGAAATCACCATCGAAGCAGGCGATCAACGGCGTAATATTCTGCTGCCGCCGCCCCTCAAAGGTGCGCCTGTAAAAGGGGCAAAATTCCAAAATCAATATCTGGTTATTTCCCTGTAATTTGATGTTATGGCGCAGCACTATGGCCGACTTCTTCGAAACACTTCCCATTAAGCTAAATCGCCAGAATTTAGACCAAACATGTCGTAAATACAATGTTCGCAAAATGGCTTTATTTGGCTCTGTACTTCGTGAAGACTTTTCCCAAGAAAGTGATGTGGATGTTCTTGTCGAATTTCAAGCAGGAAAAACTCCTGGTTGGGAAATTGTCACCATGGCCGATGAACTTAGTGCTATTTTTTGCCGAACCGTCGATTTGCGTACTCTTGGGGACTTGAGTCGTTACTTCCGCGATGAAGTTGTTCAAGAGGCTGTTACGCTCTATGAGCAAGATTGATGATTTTACCCGCCTAAAGCACATTCAGGATTCAGCCCGCCTTGTGCTGCAATTTACAGCAGGTCGTACCCGTGATGACTTGGCGTCTGATGAAATGCTTTCCCTCGCCCTCGTTCGCCTTGTGGAAATTATCGGTGAGGCAGCCAACCATATCTCCCTTGATGTACGGGACTCTCATCCGGAAGTGCCTTGGCGACAGATGATTGGTATGAGAAATCGCTTAATCCATGGGTATTTTGATGTTGACCTAGATATTCTTTGGGTAGTTGTCTCTCACGATATCGCTGATCTTTTGATCAACATCAATAAAATCGTGACTGAACTCGAAGATTCATAAGGCGATCGCCTAATCTCATTCTAAAGGTCTATTTAGAAAGCACAAAATGACGGAATCCAAGATAAGTCAGGCAAAAAACTTAAGAAAAAGTAAAAAATGTCTAAAATAGGGGACTTTTTCGGGAAAGCAGGGCCAAATCAAGCCCGGAACCTATGAAGTTAGTCTGCGTTTCGTTACCATACATAAAATAAGCTTGAGGTCTTGATTGTAAAATTCTGGAGTGGTAGCCCGCTACAGCCGAATGGTCACTGGGAAGACATCATTGCTGGCCTGAGTGACTGCACCATCGACTGATTGCACATCTTTGTTTTTCGTTGTCCATCGTCCTAGAGGGATCTGAATTGTGGGAAAAACGCTTTGGCGCGATCGCCTAGAGCCGGATCAAAGTCACGGTTCGGCATTGGGGGAGGGAATGGGAACTTCCTGCCAACGGCGTCAACTGTCCCCATCGACCTGGCAAAAATGGTTAACCCAAAGAACGCCCGCACCATCTGGGGAAATTTTCAGCGAAATCACTCAAATTCCGGCGGTGGATAGTCTGGTGGTGCTCCGGGCCATTGAAAAAATTCTGCCCAGTTCCCTCAATCACTTCTATTGGGAAAATCGTCAACAGCAACGGTCAATCCTCAACTTTGGCACCCTAAGCGAATTAGTCCCCCAGGGAGAAGAGCGCTTTCACCAAGCCCAGCAATTTATTACCCATTGGCAACAGAGAATTCAGCGTAATCTCAACATCCCAATTCCCTACTTTTCCTGTGGGTTTACATTTTTCAGTACCCAAACCCCTGAAGCGCCTTTTCCGGCTGGCTTGGTCACCATTCCCCGTCTGCAACTGGTGCAACACCAACAGGCTTGTTTTTTAGTGCTCAATGGCGATCGCCACCAGCGTGCTCTGTTACGTCAACTAGCCCAACAATTTCGACAGTTTCTCGCGACTCTGCCCCAGGAACTCGTCCCCTCCATCGGAATTCGGGGCACTGTCTATACCGCCTCAACCGGATTTACCCAGGCTGTCCGGCGGGCACTCCGACTCATTGACCAAGGCAAACTCAGTAAGATTGTTCTAGCCCACGCCCTTGATGTCACGGCCAATCAAGCCTTTGATGTGGTGCATGCCCTGGATAATCTACGCGATCGCCACCCGGACTGTTGCGTATTTTCGCTGCGAAATCAGCGGGGTGACACATTTATTGGGGCGAGTCCAGAACGCTTACTGGCAGTGCAACAGGGACAACTAGTAACCGATGCCCTCGCCGGTTCAGCACCCCGGGGGGAATCTTTGCTTACAGACCAGCGCCTCGCCAAAAGCCTACTCCACAGTGAAAAGGAACAACGAGAACATCAGGCCGTGGCAGATTTTCTGTTGGGACAACTCCAGAGCCTCGGCCTCGATCCCCAGGCGGCCCCCCGTAAACTCCTTAAACTTTCTAATATTCAGCACCTCTGGACACCGATTCATGCCACTCTACCGCCGCAAATTCATCCCCTAGAGGTGGTTGCTCACTTACACCCAACACCAGCGGTGGCCGGCGTCCCCAGGGCGATCGCCTGTGCCGAGATTCGTCAGGCAGAAACCTTCGACCGCACCCTCTATGCTGCTCCCATCGGTTGGCTCGACAATCAGGGTAATAGTGAATTTATCGTGGCGATTCGGTCAGCTTTAATTCGAGGAAACCATGCCAGACTCTACGGTGGGGCCGGGATTGTCGCGGGTTCCCAGCCCGAACGGGAATATGCTGAAGTCCAGTTAAAATTGACCTCCCTATTGGAAGCGTTGACTTAATATTTCCCCTTAGAAAAAGTTGCTAAGATCGCGGTGTAACAGAAGGTAAAGGCCGCTCCCATGAAGCGCATTGTGATCATCACCGGGTTTGAAGCGTTTAATGCCAGCTTGTATCGGGATGCTGCCCAAAAGGCGATCGCCCGTTGTTCGGAGCTGGAGGTGTTGACCTTTAATGATCGGGATTTGGTTAGCCAACCGGAGGCCGTGGCCCAAGCCTTAGAAGAGGCGGATGTTTTCTTTGCCAGCTTAATTTTTGACTATGACCAGGTGATCTGGCTGCGGGAGCGGGTGGAAAATATTCCGGTGCGCCTTGTGTTTGAGTCAGCCTTAGAACTCATGGCCTTGACGCGGTTGGGTAAGTTCGTCATCGGTGAACAACCCAAGGGAATGCCGAAGCCGATTAAATTTATCCTGAGCAAATTTACCAACAGCAAAGAGGAAGACAAACTTGCGGGCTACCTGAGTTTCCTCAAGACCGGGCCGAAGTTACTGAAATATATCCCTGCGAAAAAAGTGCAGGATCTGCGCAATTGGCTGATTATCTATGGCTATTGGAACGCCGGCGGGACGGACAATGTAGCGGCCATGTGCTGGGCGATCGCCGAAAATTATTTGGGTTTAGAAATTGGAGAATTGCCCGCTGTGGTGGAAACACCAAATTTGGGCTTGCTCCATCCCGACTATAATGGCTATTTCCTCAGTCCCCAGGCTTATCTCGATTGGCATCGCCACACTTTTCCGGAGCACAAATTAAACCCCGTCGTTGCCGTCCTCCTCTACCGCAAGCATGTTGTCACAAAGCAACCCTACATTCCCCAACTGATCCGCAAATTTGAAGCCGATGGGTTGGTGCCCCTGCCGATTTTTATCAACGGTGTCGAGGCCCATGTGATCGTCCGGGATTGGCTGACGACGGACTACGAACAGCACCAAAGGCTCCATGGTCAGGTGGCAACTAAATCCCTTAAAGCCGATGCGGTGAAGGTTGAGGGTATCGTCTCGACGATCGGTTTTCCCCTGGTGGGTGGCCCGGCCGGTTCCATGAAAGCGGGGCGGCAGGTGGAGGTGGCGAAAAGTATCCTCACAGCGAAAAATATTCCCTACCTCGTCGCAGCTCCCTTGTTAATCCAAGACCTCCACTCCTGGACCAGGCAAGGAATCGGCGGTCTGCAAAGTGTGGTGCTCTATGCCCTGCCGGAACTGGATGGGGCGATTGATACGATTCCCCTGGGTGGTCTCGTCGGTGAAGACATTTACTTGATCCCCGAACGGGTGAAACGACTCACGGGACGGTTAAAAAATTGGATTCGTCTTAAAAATACTGCCCCAGGCGATCGCCAATTGGCTATTTTGCTTTATGGGTTTCCGCCGGGCTATGGGGCAACGGGCACAGCGGCCTTGTTAAATGTGCCGAAAAGTTTAGTGAATCTCCTGAAATCACTCCAGGCGGCGGGTTATGACGTGGGGGATTTTCCGGACGATGGCGAGGAAATTATTCGCTTGGTGAAAGCCGCTGACGAAGCCTACCGTTTGGATCCCACTTTAGCGCCCCGGCAGACCCTGGAAAATATCGATCTCAAAACCATGGATCGCTGGCTGGGCTATCTCCTGACGCAGAAAATTGAAAAACAATGGCAAAGTTTAACGAATACGGGCCTGAAAACCTTTGGGGGCAAATGTCAGGTGGGGGGTGTCCAGTTCGGGAAGGTGTGGATCGGCGTGCAACCGCCCCTGGGCATTTCTGGCGACCCGATGCGGTTAATGTTTGAAAGAGACCTCACGCCCCATCCCCAATATGCCGCCTTTTATAAATGGCTCCAAAATGAGTTTCGCGCCGATGCCCTGATTCATTTCGGAATGCATGGCACGGTGGAATGGTTGCCTGGTTCGCCCCTGGGGAATACTAGTTATTCTTGGTCGGATATTTTGTTGGGAAATCTGCCAAATTTGTACATTTACGCGGCCAATAACCCTTCGGAGTCGATTTTGGCGAAGCGGCGCGGCTATGGCACCCTGATTTCCCATAATGTGCCCCCCTATGGTCGGGCGGGTTTGTACAAGGAATTGCTAGTGCTGCGGGATTTGATCGGGGAATATCGCGAGGATCCAGAAAGAAATGATGCTCTCCGCCCCGACATTATCCAGAAAATTGTTGATCTGGGTCTGCCGGAAGATTGTCCGTTTACGGTGGGGCAAGAACAGGGGATCGCGTTTACGGTCGACAATGCTTCCTTATTCAGTAAAACCGCCCTGCAAAATTATTTCGTCCAAATTTATGAATACCTGCAAACCCTAGAGCAACGGCTCTTTTCCTCTGGCCTCCATGTCCTCGGAGAAAAACCAAGCCCGGAAATTATCTTCAGTTATCTCGCGGCCTATTTTGGCGATCGCCTTTCGGAAAATGTCCTCACCAAGGTGGCCCAGGGAGAGCAGGAAATTATTTGCGATCAACCGGAACTCTTAGAAGAAGCGCGGGAAATTGGCGATCGCCTGTTGCAAACGGACGAAGAAATGAGCAACTTGCTCAAGGGTTTGAACGGCGAATATATCCCCCCTGCCCCTGGAGGCGATTTGCTGCGGGATGGCCTGGGGGTTTTACCCACCGGACGGAATATCCATGCCCTCGATCCCTACCGGATGCCTTCCCCGGCGGCCTATGCTCGAGGTCGAGAAATTGGCAAAAAAATCATCCAGCAACACCTTGAAGAAACGGGCAATTATCCAGAGACGGTGGCGGTGATGCTCTGGGGTTTAGATGCGATTAAAACAAAGGGGGAATCTTTAGGCATTCTGCTGGAATTGGTGGGCGCAGAACCGATTAAGGAGGGCACGGGGCGCATTGTCCGCTATGGGTTGTTGCCCCTGGAGGTCGTCGGCCACCCCCGCATCGATATTTTGGCGAACCTGTCGGGGATTTTCCGGGATAGCTTTGTCAACATTATTGAATTGCTCGATGATCTGTTCCAACGGGCCGCCACAGCAGATGAAGATCCCGCCCAAAATTTCATCCGCAAGCACAGTCTCGAACTCCAGGCCGAGGGGGTCGAAAATACTACTGCTCGCTTGTTTTCCAATCCCGCCGGGGATTTTGGCTCCCTAGTTAATGATCAAGTCGTCGAAGGCAATTGGGACAGCAGTGACGAACTGGCGAAAACCTGGGAAGGCCGCAATCAATACAGCTATGGCCGCAACGATAAGGGTCAGGCTCGCCCAGAGGTTCTGAAAAAATTACTCCAAACAGGCGATCGCCTTGTGCAAGAAATTGACTCCGTGGAATATGGCCTAACAGATATCCAGGAATACTATGCCAATACCGGGGGTCTGAAAAAAGCAGCGGAAAACGCCAGCGGCAAAACGGTTACGGCCAGCTTTGTGGAAAGTTTCTCAAGAGATACAACGCCTCGCAAATTAGAATCAGTCCTGCGCATGGAATATCGCTCTAAGCTGCTCAACCCCAAATGGGCCGAGGCGATGGCGGATCAAGGTTCCGGGGGAGCCTACGAAATTTCCCAGCGGATGACAGCTTTAATCGGTTGGGGAGGTACAGTCGATTTCCAGGATGAATGGGTCTATGACCAAGCCGCAGAGACCTATGCCCTCGATGCAGCGATGGCGCAGAAGTTGCGAGAGGCCAACCCCGAAGCTTTTCGCAACATTGTTGGGCGAATGTTGGAGGCCCATGGGCGTGGTTTCTGGGAAGCTGACAATGAAAAACTACAAAAACTGAGTGATCTCTACGACCTTACGGACGATGTTTTGGAAGGAATTTAAACTCAATTAAGGCATGATTTCAAAAATTGAGATACTACTTAATCCCTTAAACTTTAAGGTGTTGATTATGTGCACGAAAATTAGTACGCATCTTTTATGAATTACTCAGCATCCCCAGTCCCTACTTTTGATGCCATGCTTATTCCTACCGTTAAAGCACTGCAAACATTAGGCGGTTCTGGCACCATTGAAGAAATCTATGAACAAGTCATTCAGCTCCTAAATTTATCCGACCAAATCCTTGAAATCATGCATGGAAATACGTCTCAGAGTGAAGTCGAATACAGACTAGCTTGGAGTCGGACTTATCTAAAAAAATACGGACTTTTAGAGAATTCAGCACGGGGAGTTTGGTCTCTAACATCTACGACAATTAATGCTGAAGAACTTGATGCTAAGGAAATTGTCAAATTTGTTCGAGAGGTAGACAAGAAGAATAAAGCTTCGATAGATTTACCGAACCAATCAACTGAAACTACGGAAAATGTAGATGAAGGAACTTGGCATCAACAGCTTCACGAAATTCTTTTGTCACTGGATCCATCCGCCTTCGAGCGATTAACTCAACGTTTGCTCCGTGAGTCTGGTTTTATTCAAGTACAAGTTACGGGTAAATCTGGAGACGGCGGCATTGATGGAGTTGGCATTGCAAGAATTAATGGCTTTCTGAGTTTTCACGTTCTCTTTCAGTGCAAGCGCTATCAAGGTGCAGTAACGGCAAGTCAAATTCGAGATTTCCGAGGCGCAATGCAAGGGAGAACGGATAAAGGGTTGATGATCACAACCGGAACTTTTACAAGAGACGCAATCAAAGAAGCAACTCGTGACGGTGCACCACCCATTGATTTAATAGATGGTGAGCAGTTAATTCAACGACTAAAGGAACTTGGTTTAGGGGTCAAAATAAATTTGATTGAGTCAGTTGATGTTGATGCCGAATGGTTTGCAAAAATTTGATTAGTTTGATGTATGAATTCTGGATTTCTTAAGAATATTTTTGAAGGGCGATCGCCCCATTTTGCCCACCGAACCCAAAGCTAAAACAGAGAGTATTTCGGAGGGAATAATCCTGGGCTTTCGTGACAAAATTCAAGGCAAATTCTGGCTGTTCTAGGCCGACGCAGGGAAAAAGCCGTTGCTCCCGCAGCATTAATACGGAGAAGGCAACTCCCAAAGCCCCCGACGCACCGAGGATGTGCCCCGTTGCCCCTTTGCTGCCACTGACACAAGGACGGTGCGGAAATAGTGTTTCGATAATCGTTGCTTCGGCCTGGTCATTTAAACGGGTGCTGGTGCCGTGGGGATGGATATGATCAATATCTTCCGGTTTTAAGCCAGAACGATCTAAACATTGGGCGATCGCCTTGATCGCAGCCTGATGATTCCCCTGGGGCGCGTTCATGTGGTGGGCATCACAGGTAAAACTCCAACCGAGGATTTCCCCGTAGATTTTGGCGTTCCGTTGCTGGGCCGATTCTAGGGTTTCGAGCAGAAAGATCGCCCCCCCTTCCCCTAAAACCAAGCCTTCCCGCCGTTGGTCAAAGGGAAAACAGCCCGTCGTCGCCAAAGCCCCCATTTTCTGGAACCCCGTAATACTCAAGGGCGTCACGGGAGATTCCACCGCCCCCACCAATACTTGATCACAGTCGCCCCGTTGCAGCAGTTCAAAGCCCTGGGCGATCGCCCATAATCCGGTGGTGCAGGCCCCCATCGGTGCTAAAACTGGCCCTTGGGAGCCAACTTGCTGGGCCGAGGCGATCGCCAATTGGTTGGGTAAATACGCTAACCAATTGCCCAAATCTTTTTGATCTCCCCGTTGATAGCCATAGCGGAGCCTTTCCCACTGCCCCTGAAAGCCCCGACTGGAACCGACCACAATCCCGCAATTTTTTAAAGGGGGCTCTAGGCCAGCATCTGTTAGGGTCGCCTCAACGAGCGATCGCCGCAGTGCTTCTAAATCTACTGGCTCTTTCCCCAACATCGCCACCGGAATGATGGGTAAATCCCCAAACGGTTGCCGCAATTGGATCGCACTTTCCCCTTGTTGTAGTTTTTGCCAAGCCTGGAGGCGATCGCCCAGGGCACAGCGTAAACCCAGGCCCGTTATCACTACCCGCACCATATCGATATCCCATCACTCAGCATCAAAAATTTTGTGTAATCCTGTCGATTTCTGTCAATCGCCGTTACCTTAAGATGTTGCAACCGATTATTCTCGCCAAGGAAACTCACCACCGTGCCCAATCCTCCCCTGATCATTGTGCGCCACATCTTCCTGTTCGGACAAGCGGTTTCTTTGCCGGCCAATGCCTTTACCGGCTTAGTGAATACTCTGATTTTGTTGCTATTGGTAGCGACAGTCGTGGCGTTGGTGACCCGCTGGCTGAGAATTCCCTATGTGATTGGTCTGGTGCTGGCAGGGTTGTTGATTCCCAAACAAATTCTCTCCGATGCCATTGGTCTGAATCCCGAAGTCATTCTCAATTTATTTTTGCCGATTTTGATCTTTGAGGCAGCGATCAATACCGATATTAGTCGTTTGCGCAGCACCATTAAACCGATCGCCCTTTTAGCCGGTCCTGGGGTGCTCTTGGCGGCGACCATCACTGCGTTTTTCCTGAAAGTCAGCTTAGATTTAGCTTGGCTAACGGCCTGTGCGGTGGGCGTGATCCTCACAATTACGGATACGGTGTCAGTCATTGCGGCGTTTCGGACGGTGCCGGTACCGGGGCGACTGGCGACCATTGTGGAAGGGGAAAGTCTATTTAACGATGGGATTGCCCTTGTCCTGCTGAATATCGTGACGACCATCCATCTACAAGGCTCGTTTAGCGTCGGAGAAGGGGTTGAGCAGGTACTCATTGCCTTTGTGGGAGGTGGCCTACTGGGTTTAGGACTGGGTTATTTGTGCATTGGCTTATTCCGGCAATTGGATGATCCCCTTAGTAATATTTTGTTGACGGTGGCGGTTTCTCTGGGGACGTTTCAAATTGGTCAAGCTCTAGGGGTTTCTAGTGCGATCGCCGTGTTGATTGCGGGACTGCTGATCGGCAATGTGGCCCTGCGGGAATGCTCTGGTTCCGTGACGATTACGTTGCTAAATTTCTGGGAATATGCGGGTTTTGGGGTGAATACGTTTATTTTTCTGTTTGTGGGCATTGAAGTAGCCCCTTTATCACTTTTACAGACAATTCCAGCGGCTCTTCTGGCAGTATTGGCATACCAAATTGGGCGGATCTGCTCGATTTATCCTCTCCTATCGGTGTTGAAATTTTTTGACCGTCCCCTGCCCCTCCGCTGGCAACATGTCTTGATTTTTGGCAATGTGAAGGGATCTTTGTCCATGGCCCTCGCCCTCGGTTTACCCCTAACCCTCCAAGGGCGATCGCAGGTGATTACCCTCGTGTTTAGTACCGTCCTGGTTTCCCTCATTGGCCAAGGATTAAGTTTGCCCTGGTTCGTAAAAAAGCTGCAACTTGCCAAGCCTTCCCCGGTCCGCCAACACCTCGAAAATCTTCAGTTGAACTTAATTGCTGCCAAATCTGCCCAGGAAGAACTCAAAGAACTGTTGCAGAGTGGCAGTTTGCCGAAATTTCTCTACGAAGAACTCTTTGCCAGTTACCAAGCCCGCATTGCCAACGCCGAGGAAGAGTTACGGGGACTTTATAATCAACGCCTCACCCAAAAGTTAAGCCAGTTTGAGAACCAAGCTTATTTAGAAGGCTTGCGCCATCGCCTCTTTCTCGCCGAAAAAAGTGCCATTAACGAGGCAATTCTCAAGGGCTTAATTAGTGATGAGACGGCCCGGCCCTACTTACAGGAGTTGAACCAAAAAATTCTCGCCTTGCGGGATCCCTAAACAACACATAACCCCATAAAGTCCACCAATTGGTGGACCAGTTCTGGTTTGGTGACAGCCAGGATCGTCGAACCGCTTTCTAGGAGTGTACTGCCGTTGGGGATTTGTAGTTCTTCGTGGGGGTGGGCTTGGTAGCCGATCACTAATGTTCCAGCAGGAAAGCGATGATCCTGGGCCAGTTCTGCCACACTCCGGCCAACAATGGCGCAATTTTCGGGAATTGAGAGCTTTAAAACTTCGATTTGACCCTGTTCAAAGTGCATCATCGCATCTACTTCGGGATATTCGATGGCATTGATCACGCGATTGAGGGCCAGCTCTGTGGTGCTGATAATGTGGGTTGCCCCAGCGAGTTTGTAGGGTTCAATAAAGTCGCGATCGCGCATCCGGACAATGATTTGCGGGACACCATAGTGTTTGCAGAGGGTAACCAAGGCCAGATTAAGGGCATCGTCCCGGAGCGTGGCAATGACAGCATTGGCTTTGCGGATACCAGCTTCGATGAGGACGGTGGTTTTGACGGCACTCCCCTCAAAGGCCATGACACCAATTTTTTCGCGGGCATCCTGACAGGCGGTGGGATCGGTGTCAATGATCGCCACGGTATGGTTCATCCGTTGGAGGGTTTTTGCGAGATCTCGCCCCATCATCCCGGCACCACCAATTAAAACGTACATTGGGTTTCTCCCTGGTAACTGAAAAAAAGGCGATCGCCTTCCCAATTGATCATGAAGAGTTCTGACAGCGATCGCAATGGCCACAGCGGAAGTCTTGGGCCTGGTCATGGAAGCCAAAACTGTCGATTAAAAATTGCCAACGGCAGTTTTTTTGTCGCCAAAAGGTTTGTAGCTGTCGCACAGCGTGGATTTGTTGCTGCTGTAAAAGACTAAAGGCGGTAGGGTCTAAGGTTGGCTGACGTTCGTAGGTAAACGGATCCCGCCAGCGGAGTTGCCCAGTGCTGTGTAAAATTCCTAGGCTTAATTCTGCCTGGTGATCCAGCTCTAAAATGCTGCCCTGGAGAGGAAGGGTCTGGGCCAATTTTGCGGCGTCGCGGATCTGTTTTTGGAGATTTTGTTGAAAAAAGCGAGCGCGATTTTTATCCTCTGGGTTTAAAAAGCCCGTGGGTTCGCTAATCAAACTCAGGGCTGTGCTTTTTTTGCCATCACGACCGGCGCGACCAATTTCCTGGAGATACTCAGCCAGAAGACTGGGGGGATGGTAGTGAAGAATCCAGCGCACATCGGCCTTATCAATGCCCATCCCAAACGCATTGGTACAAACGACAAATTGTAAGCGCCCCGTTTGCCAGTCTTTTTCCTGTTGGCGGCGATCGCCTGGACTAAGGCCCGCATGGTAGGCCGCCGTTTGATAATTTTGTTGCCCCAGAGTCATGGCTAGAGTTTCCGCCTCCCGCCGCGACCGGACGTAAATCAATCCCGAGGCCTTGGCATTCGTTTGGATAAATCGGTGCAATTGGTCTCGTTTGCCCTTGGGACTCCAAACGGTGCGGCTCACTAACTGTAAATTGGGGCGATAGGGACTCTGAACGAATTTTTTGGGACTCTTGAGCTGCAGAGTTTGGCTGATACTCTTCTGGGCCTGGGGATCAGCGGTGGCCGTAAAGGCGGCGATCGCCATTTTGCTGCCCTTGGGTTTGTGGCGCAGTAAGGCGGGACGCACGGCCCCCAAGCGTCGATAGGCCGGACGAAAGGTATCTCCCCACTGCACCAAACAATGGGCTTCATCGAGGATTAGACCATTCACCTTTAACTGGGGTTGAATCAAAATTTCCCAGACTGGGGGACTTAAAAGGGTTTCTGGCGATAGATACAGCAAGCGCAACTGATTTTTCGCCACCGCTTGCAGGGTGTGCCGCCGCTCCAATTTTGATAACTGACTGTGGAGGAGTCGGGCCGGTAGACGTTTTTCCTGGAGAGTTTGCACCTGATTTTCCATGAGGGCCACCAGGGGAGAAACCACCAGGGTCAGGCCCGTTTGTAGAATTGCTGGCAGTTGAAAACAAATGGATTTGCCGCCACCGGTGGGCATGATAATGAGAGCATCCTGTCCGGCGAGTAAACTGCGGATAATCTGATCCTGGGGTGGCCGAAAGTCGTCATAGCCCCAAATTTGTTGGAAGGTGTACTGTACCTGTGCCCAAGTCTGTGTCATTTTTCCGTGAGATTCTCGCTACACCGTTTATTTTCAGGGCGAAACCCTTACAATAGTGGAGTTTTGCGAACCTTTAAGAATCTACAAAAGCAATGCCCACTGCTACTCTGCTAGTTTCCTGTCCGGATCAACAAGGTCTGGTTGCGAAAATTGCCAACTTTATTTACGCCAACGGCGGCAATATTATCCATGCAGATCAACATACGGATCTCAGCGTTGGTTTGTTTCTAACGCGCATCGAGTGGGAGCTAGACGGATTCAACCTGCCACGGGAGGTGATTGAACCCGCCTTTGGAGCGATCGCCAAACCTTTGGGGGCAACCTACAGCCTACATTTTTCTGACCAAGTCCCCCGGCTGGCCATTTGGGTGACCAAACAGGATCACTGTTTGCTGGATCTCCTCTGGCGACAACAGGCAAAAGAACTCAAGGCAGAGATCCCCCTGATTATCAGCAATCACCAGGAACTAGAGGCGATCGCCCAACAATTTAAGATTGATTTTCACCATATCCCGATCACCAAGGCCACCAAAGCGGAGCAAGAAGCGAAACAACTGGCCCTGTTGCAGGAATACAACATCGATCTAGTGATCCTCGCCAAATATATGCAGGTGCTCAGTCCTGATTTTCTGGGCAAGTTTAACCAGGTGATCAATATCCACCATTCTTTTTTACCGGCCTTTGCGGGGGCGAAACCGTACCACCGCGCCTACGACCGGGGCGTAAAAATTATTGGTGCCACGGCTCACTATGTCACCCAGGATCTCGACGAAGGGCCGATTATCGAGCAGGATGTGGTGCGGGTCAGCCACCGGGATGACGTAAAAGATCTAATCCGTAAAGGCAAAGATTTAGAACGCATTGTTTTATCCCGCGCCGTCCGTCTCCATCTGCAAAATCGCGTTTTGGTCTACGGTAACCGCACCGCCGTCTTCGCCTAACAATCCTCCCTAGAGGGAGGTGCCGAAGGCGGAGGGTGTTCTTCCTTGGGGTGTCAAGGAGTGGATAACCCTCCCCTAGCCCCTCCCGAGGAGGGAGATAAGAAGAGTTAGCTGTATAGAGTTTGCACTTGGGTAATCGGTAAACGGGAGGCCACAGGTAAATCTAACGGAGAGCGATCGCTCCTTTGGAAATGTTCCGCCGCCGCACAGGCGATCATTGCTGCATTATCCGTACAGAACTTGAGGGGCGGGAAATAAACCCGAATTCCGGCTTCCGCCGCTGCTGCCGTCAAAATCTGCCGTAAACCGCTGTTTGCTGCCACGCCACCGCCGACCACAATCGTTTGTAATTGGCGATCGCCTGCACAGCGCACCGCTCGTTTCGTTAAAGCCTGGGCAACAGTGTACTGAAAGCTGGCCGCAATATCTTCTACCGGAACATCTTTTCCCTCCGTTTCAAACTGCTGCACTAAGCGCAAAACTGCCGTTTTTAGACCACTAAAACTACAGTCATAGGGATGATAGCCGCCGCCTGGCAAAGAAATTCTCCCCTCTGGCAACTTAAAAGCTTGGGGATCACCTTCCTTGGCCAGGCGATCGATCACCGGGCCGCCTGGATAACCCACTTTCAACAGCCGCGCCACCTTATCAAAGGCTTCTCCGGCCGCATCATCGCGGGTTTCCCCCAGCAGTTCATACTCCCCGCAACCGCGCACTTCAATAAAACTTGTGTGGCCCCCAGAAACTAAGAGGCAGAGAAAGGGCGGTTCTAGCTCCGGTTGGCTGAGATAGCTGGCGTAAATGTGCCCCTCTAGGTGATGTACGCCGATAAAAGGCTTTTGGTGCACCATGGCCAGGGTTTTTCCGGCGGCGGCCCCCACCAACAAAGCCCCCACCAATCCCGGTGCACAGGTGGTGGCGATCGCCTCAATTTCAGACCAGTCCAACCCCGACTGCTCAAAGGCCGTGTCAATACAAGCATTGATACTTTCTAAATGGTGCCGTGATGCCACCTCCGGCACAACGCCGCCAAATTCCCGATGAATATCGATTTGCGAAGCAACCACATTGCCAAGAACTTTACGATTATTAACAATTGCAACGGCAGTTTCATCACAACTTGTTTCGATTGCTAAAACAATGCTCATATATCGGTATAACTTAGATTTAAGTTAACAACTTTAACCTTTTTTGCCTTTACTCGATACGCTGGTCACAGTAATATTGCTTCCAAAGTACAAATGGATTGGCGTATCTTTTGTACAAAAAACTTAATTATTTTGTAACAAAAGGAAACAAACTTATGCAACGTTTCGTAGCTGTTGTTTGCGCCTTTGCTCTCTCTTTAACTTTGTGGCTGGGTTTTGCTTCCCCCGTGAAAGCAGATTCTTTGTCTCACTTAACCCCCTGTAGTGAGTCCGCCGCTTATAAACAAAGAGCAAAGAACTTCCGCAACACCACCGCAGACCCGAATTCCGGTCAAAACCGTGCCGCGGCTTACTCTGAAGCCCTCTGTGGCCCCGAAGGTTTGCCCCACCTCATCGTGGATGGCCGTCTTGATCATGCCGGTGAATTTTTAATTCCAAGTATTCTCTTTCTCTACATTGCTGGTTGGATCGGCTGGGCTGGTCGCTCTTATCTGATCGCAGTCCGTGATGAAAAGGATGCGGCAATGCAAGAAATCATCATCAATGTCCCCCGGGCGTTTAGTTTGATGTTGGCTGGTTTTGCTTGGCCTTTGGCTGCTCTGAAAGAATTTACTTCCGGTGAGCTAGTCGTGAAGGATGCGGATGTCCCCATCTCTCCTCGCTAGGGTTTCATTTTTAAGTATTTATCATTCTTTTTGGAGTAAATAAATGGATAAGTTCTTATCTTCAGCGCCGGTGCTGTTGACCGCAATGATGGTTTTTACGGCTGGACTATTAATTGAGTTCAACCGTTTCTTCCCTGATCTTTTATTCCACCCGTAGGTCTAAAATATCACTGGGATTTTGGTTTTAATAATCTAATAAAACAACGGCACTGGGACGATTCCCAGTGCTTTTTTAATTTATTTAACCTTAGGCTTTTTAATTTTGTAGTGAGAGAAGTTAGTTAAAAATTGTTCCTGATTGGCCTAAGGACAAGCCATTGTTTTGGCTCTTTTTTAGAAATATGATGCCCGTAAATAAAGACTTAAAAGACTGGGAAATCATCAAGAGTTTTAGCTGTGAAATGAAGAGTTTCCAAGTAAATTAGGCCGGATAAGTTCATCCAAAAGTACAGAAAATCTTCTCCCTATTTTTAAGGAAAAACTTTATCTGTTGAGCGCTAATTTTAAGGTTTAGTTTGTCGCCTTAGCCCCAAGTTTAGGTTCGGTGCCAGCAATGATTCTTTGGATATTGGTGCGGTGGCGGGCAATCACATAAATGCCAGCGATCGCCCCGAAAAGGATGTAGGGGAGGGGCTGTTGTAAAACAATCATCAAAAGCATCACGGCGATCGCCCCACTAATCGAACTCAGGGAAACAATTTGGGTTAAAGTAATTGCCGCCGCAAAGGTGACGATGGTGCCCAGGGCAACCCAAGGGGCCATGATCAAAAGAACACCGATACTGGTGGCGACAGATTTTCCGCCGTTAAAGCCAATGAAAATAGATTTGCTGTGGCCCAAGACAGCGGCGATCGCCACGGCCATGGTGAGCCAATATTGATCATAGTTGGCAGGGAAGGCTATCCATTCGGGGTGGGTATAAAGCAGCTTGAAAAATAAAATCGCCGTAACCCCCTTGAGCGCATCAAAGAGTAACACCGTGATCCCAGCTTTTTTACCGAGGGTTCTGAGGACGTTGGTGGCCCCTGTGGAGCGGGAACCATAATCGCGGATATCAATCCCCTTGAGCCACTTGCCAGCTAGGTAGCCTGTGGGAATAGCCCCCAATAAATAGGCCACTCCGATGCAAAAGGGGGCGATCGCCAACGAAAGATTCATAACCCATTACTCCGATGCAGGAAACACGTGCGAAAACTTAGAAAAAGTAAGAAGAATCGGACTGGGGTTCCGGCGCAAATGCAAGCCACAACGGGTATTGCAGCAACGACAGATTAATATTGTCCTCAGCTTCATCAATAATGATTAGCGGTAGTCTATCATCTTCTACGAGTCGATCCGCCTTTTGGACGAGGGCATCGGGACTTTCAAATAAAATGACCCCAGAATTTGGCCCAAAGTCACTGCGGGAGATGCCTAAACAGTCCTGGAGTCCCCGCCGCCATTCCCCGAGCCGTTCTGGGGTATTGGCTAAAATCAAGGCCCGGAGGCGATCGCCATAGAGACTGTAGAGCACCGACAAACTGGCCGAAGCCACCAAAATATTTTGCAGACGGCTGCCCATGCTCCGGATTGCGCCTCGTCCGCCTTGGTCAAAGAACCATTTCTTTACCCGTTCACTATGGATCGGCTCGAAGGTACGGCGCAGTTGCCAGGGGGGGCCATAGTAGTCTGGCGACATCCGGTATTGATCCAGCATTTCTTGAATTCGGCGCGCCTTGGCCGCAAAACTTTGTTCTGAAAACTGGGGTGGGATTAACTTCTGGGGGGGAGGCTCTGGAGGCGGCACCTGGGAGGGCGCCGCAGACCAATCTTGATCAAAGCTAGGTAAATCTAACTGTTCGGCGGCGATCGCCAAATCCTGTAAGCTCCCGATGAGATAATCCTTAAACCCTTGTACCCGCACCGCAATTTCCTGGGAAGTGCCCGCAAAGGTGGTACGCATTTCCTCACGGATTTTGTCCCGGCGTCGCTCCAACTGGGCAATGGACTTTTGCAGGCTTGCCTGCCTGTCTTCGAGGGTTTGGAGTCCTGTGGCCATCAACCGTTCTAGTTGAGCTTGGAGATCCCCTGTTTCTGCCTGTAAGAGGGTCTCTTTTTCTGCCTTAAGTTCGGCAATTTCTGCCAAAAGAGTCTCTTTTTCTGCCCATAATTTTTCCAATTCAGTGCCGTCTACCGTAGCCTCTGGGATCTGGTCAGGCGCGGGAGTTGAAGCACTGGCATCAGTCTCAGTACCACTCGTTTCAGAGGGCAAATTTAATGGTTCTTTTGGGGTAGGTTGCAGGTCTAATTTGGGTCGGTCTTGTTGGGGGTCTGAACTCATAAAAGTTTGTCCTTAGGGGCAACAGGTGGCAAAGCAGGAAAAAAACGATATTTAGTGAAGGGTGTTAATCTTGGCGAGGGCAGCGCGCTTCAAGCATCTGCTGGAGGGTGCGGGGGTCAAAAATAATCGGTAAAAAATGAATGCTATTGATTTCTTTAAAGTAGAACAGGATAGGAACCCTTGTCCAAAAGATGCGCCAATTTTGCCACTCGCGATAGGGAAAACGCCGAATGCGATCGCCACTGCGATACACATCTAAATCCGTTGCGGTGAATTCTAGCCGTAGGGTCACCGCTTGAAACAGTAAAAATAGGCCAAACAATGAGGCGATCGCCCCCACCCAAATTTGCCAGAGCGCCAGGGGAATCCCGGCAATGATCAGCACCAGGGGAATGTTGTAACTAGGCCGTAATTCCACCGTTGGCGGCAGTTGATCGCTTAACTGAGGTGACGGAGAAGCAGAAGTCATTACTGTGGGGGGACGAAGGTGAACAAGGGTGAATTCCAATTTTAACGTCAAGCCTTGCCCCATTAAAGCTTTTCTGATTCGGGACGCAAAAACAAAGAATTTGACGCAGGATCCAGAAAGTTGCCTGTCTTTCTAGGAAAAAACTCTTACGATAGGGAGATGCTTTCCTCAGATTCTCTTCATGTTTTCTAAGCTCTTTATTAAGAAGCCCATCTTTGCCCTGGTTTGTGGGGTCATTATTTTACTGGTCGGTCTGATTACGATTCCCAGCCTCCCGGTCGCCCAGTTTCCCCAAATTAGTCCCACCCAAATCAGCATCACGGCCAGCTACACCGGGGCTAGTGCTGAAGTAGTCGAACAAACCGTTACCAATATCCTCGAAGCAGAACTCAACGGTATTGAAGGTCTCAGATATCTTTCCTCCACCAGCAGTAACGACGGCCTCAGTACCATTGTGGCCACCTTTGATGCCAGTCGTAATGAAGATCTCGCCGCCGTTGATATCCAAAACCGACTCGCCGCTGTCACCTCACAACTGCCAGCAGAAGTCCAGCGGAACGGGGTTAGGGTCGCAAAAAGCAGCAATAACATTGTCCTTGGGGTCGGTTTGTACTCCGAGGCGGGCGAATATGATGATGTTTTTCTGAGTAATTATGCCGATAATTACCTGCTCGATGCTCTCCGCAAACTAGAGGGGGTCGGTAATGTCCAGATTTTTGGGGAACGTCGCTATGCGATGCGGGTCTGGCTCGATCCCAATCGTCTGGCGGCCCGCCGTCTCATTCCCCAGGACGTGGTTGCAGCGATCCAAGAACAAAATCGCCTGGTGGGAGCTGGACAGTTGGGCCAATCCCCCTCTCCAGCGGGACAACAGTATCAGTTTGACCTAGAAATTCAAGGGGGACGCCTGGGGACAGTGCCAGAGTTTGAAGAGCTGGTACTCAAGGTTGATGATCAGGGTCAGATTATTAAACTGCGGGATGTGGGCCGCGTTGAACTAGGGGCAGAGAACTACAACACCACCGTTCGTTACCGGGGAAACCAGGCGGTTGGGATTGGGATCTTCCAGCGGCCAGGCAGTAATGCCCTGGATGTGGCGAATCGCGTCATTGAAGAAATGAAAGTTCTCTCGGAGCAGTTTCCGCCTGGGTTGGACTATCGCATTGCGTTTAATACGACCGATTATGTGGCGGCATCGATGCGAGAAGTGGTGATCACTTTATTGACGGCGATCGCCTTAGTGATTTTTGTGATTTTCCTTTTTCTCCAAGATTGGCGCACCACCCTTGTACCGACCTTAACGATCCCCATCGCCCTGATTGGGACGTTCATTTTCATCAAGCTTTTCAATTTTTCGATTAACAGTCTGACCCTTTTTGGTCTCACCCTCGCAACGGGTTTAGTAGTGGATGATGCGATTGTGGTCGTCGAAGACATTGCCCGACTGATCCACGAGAAAGGCATGGCCCCGAAACAGGCGGCGATCGCCGCGATGCAAGAGTTGACCGGAGCCGTGATTGCCACCTCCCTAGTCCTGATGGCTGTGTTTATTCCGGTGGCTTTTTTCCCAGGGACGACAGGGGCTTTGTATCAGCAATTTGCCCTTACTATTGCGTTTTCTATTGCGATTTCAACCTTTATCGCCCTCAGCCTAACCCCTTCCCTCGCTGGGGTTTTGTTGCGCGATCGCCCCGAACCCACCAGCGCCTTGGGAAAAGTCTTTAACCAATTCAATCGGTTTCAAACCTGGCTCCGTCGCCGCTACCAGAAGCTATTAATCCAGTTGACGCGGATGAAATATGTGGTCGTGGGTCTTTTCGTTGCCCTGCTTGCCATTACTGTCTGGCTTTATCAAATTGTCCCCGGTGCCTTTGTGCCCGAAGAGGACCAAGGCTACATCATCACCATTGTCCAAGCGCCCCAAGGGGTTTCAATGCAGTTCACCGATGCTGTGATGGCGCAGGTGGAAGCAGAACTCCTCAAGATCCCCGAAATTGACGGCACCTTTGCCATCAGCGGCTTTAGTTTTGGCGGTGGGAGTCAGGCCAATTCGGGCGTCATTTTTTGTCCCCTAAAGCCCTGGTCAGAGCGGACTCGACCTGAACAAACAGCCCAAGGAATCATTGGTCGCCTATTTCCAACTTTTGCCCAAATTACTGAAGCCCGCGTCTTTCCGGTGAACCCACCACCGATCCAAGGTCTCAGTAACTTTGGTGGTTTCCAGTTCCAACTCCAAGACCGCAGTGGACGCGCTGCCATCCAGGATTTGGTGGGGGTCATGGGGCAACTGCTAGGCGCGGCAAACCAAGACCCAGCCCTCCAAGGGGTATTTAGTACCTACGCCGCCAATAATCCGAAATATGACCTTGAACTTAAACGGGATTTTGCGAAGGCGAAAAATATTAACATTGCCCAGGTCTATGGCACATTACAAACGGCCTTCGGGTCTACCTATGTCAATGACTTTGATTTGGGTCAGGACAATTACCGGGTTTATGTCCAGATGGATGGTCTATTTCGAGATAATCCAGCGGATATTGGTCAGGTTTATACCCGCTCCGACACCGGTGAAATGATTTCTCTCGGACAGTTATTCACCCTCACGCCGGGATCTGGTGCCCAAACAATTAACCACTACAATCTGTTGCGTTCCATTGAAATTAATGGTTCTGCGGCCCCGGGGGTCAGTTCTGGTGAAGCACTACAAACCATGGAGCGCATCGCCCAGCAAACGTTACCCCGCAGTTTTGGTTATGAGTGGGCGGGCACAGCCTTAGAGGAAATTGAGTCAGGGGGGCAAGCACCGATTATTTTTGGTTTGGGGTTGGTCTTCGTCTTCTTGGTTTTGGCTGCGCAATACGAAAATTTCTTGGATCCGGCAATTATTCTGCTCTCGGTACCCTTGGCTATTTGTGGCGCTCTGACGGCATTGGTACTTAGGGGTTTCCCTAACGATGTGTACTGCCAGGTGGGTCTGGTGATGTTGATTGGTTTGGCCAGTAAAAATGCCATCTTAATTGTGGAATTTGCGAACCATTTGCGCGGCGAAGGACTATCGATTACCAAGGCGGCCATTGAGGCAGCCCGGGAACGACTCCGACCAATTTTAATGACCGCAATTTCGACTTTATCGGGGATCTTTCCCTTAACATTGGCAACGGGGGCCGGGGCCGCCAGTCGTCAGTCTTTGGGGACGACGGTCTTTGGGGGGATGCTGGTGGCGACTTTATTGAGTTTGTTTGTGGTGCCGATTTTGTATATTTTGGTGACTTACTTGAGTGAATCTTTATTGGGTCACCGACTGTCAAAGGATGAGGTATAGGATTTTGCTCTGTAAGTTTGCAATGGTAAAACAAATGATCTGGACACGACGCGTTTGGCAAGGGTTGGGTACAGTGGCATTGGCGATCGCCTTCACGACCGCTTGTACCGAAATGCCCAATGGCAACAATCCCCCCCCAGTGGTGAATGAACAGCCCCCAGTGGATAACAATAATCCGCCTCCAGATGGTGAAGACCCCACTGACAATAATCCAGATTCAAATCCTGGGGAAACGACGCCTCAACCGACGGTTTACTGGCTCAAAGACGAAGGCGATCGCCTAGCCTTAGCCCCCGTGGAAGTGACCCCCACCGCAGAAACGCCCACAGGCCAACTGGAAAGCCTCTTTACCCAATTGCTCACAGAAACCCCAGGGGATAGCCTCAGTAGCACGATTCCCCCCGGTACAGAACTGTTGAGTCTGATCATCCAGGGGGATGGCATTGTGGTGAATTTATCCGAAGAGTTTCAGTTTGGCGGCGGCAGTGCCTCGATGATTGGTCGCGTTGCCCAGGTGCTCTATACGGCCACCAGCCTTGATCCCACCGCCGCAGTATGGTTCCAGATCGAAGGGGAACCCCTGGAAGTGCTAGGGGGTGAGGGGCTAGAGATTGCCCAGCCCATGACCCGCGACATTTTCACAACGGACTTTGATCTTTAGTTAGCCCAGTTAGCCCATTTCAAAGATGAGACTGACCTTTTCGCCCCGACCAAAATCGAGGCGATCGCCGTTTTGCAGCAGATGTTTTTCCTTGGGTTCCAACAAAACGCCATTGAGGTAAGTGCCGTTGGAACTCCCAACATCCAGGATGTAATATTCAAAACCATTATCACTCCACAAATTCGCGTGGAGCCGGGAAACAACATCACTATTGGGCAACGGCGATAAATCGACTTCCGGCGGATATTGGGGATTCGGCTTCCCGATGTGAACAATGGAAACTTTGGGGATCGCCAGCACCATATCCGTCTGCACATGGCGAAATTGCGGTTGGGGTAACTGTAGAGTCGTCGCCCCGGCATCGGCGGGCGCTGGTTCTGGGGCGGCTGTCCCAGGGAGTAACCCCATCTCTGTTTGTACGTCCTGATAGGCCCGTTTAATCAGGTGGGTCGCCACCGTTTGAATGCCCGTATGGGTAAAGTAATTGGTGGTTTGGTCTAAGAAGGCCGCCACTAGGTCGAGATTATCGTCGGCAAATTCAATAAATCGTCCCAACTGACTAAATACAGCGCCACGGGACACACCAGTTTTCGCAATCCAGCTTTGCATCCAGCCCCGCACGGCCTCGAAATTTTCGCTTAAGAAACCCAGCTTAGAGGCGGTATCTTCCCCTGGTAAACTCGAGCCGAGGACAGTATAGCCAGTATTGCTTTGGACTTCAGTTTGATCCACCTGGCCAATGATGTTGTGGACTTTTTCGAGGAAATCTGGCCCCAGGGGTAACAGGCCATCAACGCAAACGAGGGTTCCCATACGCACTAGGGCGGCACCTCGATAGTTTTCTTGGAGGGCTTGGGCGAGAACTTGGGGATTTGCCTGGGGCAGGCCATTTAGTTTGCAGTAGGCGATCGCCTCAACGGAAATTTTCAGCACGAGATCGATGGTTTGGCTGGTGTCGGCCTTGGGGGTCAATTTACTGAGAAAGCCCAAAAGACCGATTTTTTCACCAATTTTGTCAGCAAGGGCGGCGGTACCGAGGGCAGCATCGGCTCGATCAACGGTTTGGTACAGAAAAACTGCACTTTGGTAACCATTTTTTGGGTCATCGTAGAGGGCGATCGCCTTGTCCCGAATTTGTTGCAATACCTCTGGATTGGTCTCTTGGGTAATTTGACGGATCGCGTCGTCAAATCCCTGAAAATTTATCCATTCCCCTGGAAATAGGGTATCGAGAGCCGTCAAAACTTTTGTGGTGATGTTGTTTTCCGGCAGATTATCAACAAGGGTGACAATGGATTTGGCCATGACGCTCAGCTTCTCCAGGATGGCAGAGGGTTTTGTTGCCCATCGTAGCACCCTATTTGGCGACGGTTTACAGTCGTGAATAAAAGATTATTAAGGTGATCGCCCATCTCTTATTCCAGTAATAATTTTTCGGCGATTTATTTTTTATGCATTGGCTAAATCCGATGAAATTTCATCTTCTGTCAAGTCGATCATCGGTACATTATATTCTTGTAATCGCGTCAAAAACGTGACTCGATCTACACTAATCAGAATTGCCGCCATCTGAAGAAATTCGCTTCTGTTCAAATAGTTTAACTGCCATTGTCTATTTTGCTTCTTCCTCAAATTCACGTTGAGTTTTGCCAACAGCATCAGGGAAATGTTCTGGATAGTGAACGTTAGAGCTAAAGACATAAGAATTAAATTTGGTGATTGACTTTTGATGAAGAAATTTCAATGTCATTCAAGCCACTTTAAAACATCATTGAATTTTGGAGGAATATCAATAACTTTTGATTGTATAGGCTCAATTTTTGTACCAGTCATTTCTTCTAATTCACGAATTTTTCTATCTAAAATTTTTATCAGGCTTCCCGGCTTATCTAATTGAAGAATGTCCTCTTTATCTAAGACAATAATAGGTATTTTAGTTTTACAATAAAAAATGATTTGTTTAAGATATCCATCGCTTGCTTTTCTCAGACGTTGTTCTCTTTCTTCTGGCAATCCAGAAAGTGAATTAATACTAAAAAAAATACCCAGACCTACGGATTTTGAAAAATTATGATCGATTAAACTACATAATCGGGAAAATTGTGAATCATTTATTTTGCCATTAGTTGCTTTTGCCTCTAAAAGTATTCCCTTTGGCAGATCATCTATTCTCAAAATAGAAAAAAGACTTTCCCATTCTGGAGAATTCCCCGAAATCAATAGATCATATTGAGCACTCATTGATTGGTATGCTTTCAGGTTATTGTATCCCTTTAAGCTTCCAAAACTTAAAATGGCGATTTTCTCTAAAAGATATCCTGCATTTTGTTTTTCCTCTGGAGAAGAATACTGACTTTCGAGAAAATTTTTAAATTCTAATAATAGTTCTGTAAGAATTTCATGGGGTTCATAGAAATGCCTATCAAATACTTCTAGTCGGTCTATGCCTTGCTCACTACAAGCTTTTAAGCTTTGATCTAATAATTGATAAGCATCTATTGCATTCTGTATTAGTTGCTGAGAATTTAAATGAATATTCATCTAATTTTTTCTCAATTCTTCAATCAAGCTCTGTTTAAATTTAAACTGTGCAATTACGTCAAACGAGAGCTCGGAGATATCTTCGATTTCTTCATCACAGTTTTCACATACAAAAGGCAATTTAGGTATTCCTAAATGAAATGGAATTGCTTTTATATATTTATCTGGTTCACATAAATGATAAACAAGTAGATATACTTTTGCAAAGTTATATAGCTCACAAGCTAGCAAAAAGGCTAAAGCTTTTTCATAGGTTATAGACAGCTTATTGGTGATTTCATGGGGCATTAAACTATCACGAGATAGAATCATCTTTTCTAGCTCATTTCTTTCATACATGGATAGGAAGTTTAGAGCTTTAACTAATGCTCTGGATTTTTCCATTATTATCCCTTAATTCATTTAGTATAAATTCGAGTACTTTTCTTGCCCCTCCCCACTCTGCATAACATTTAATATGTTGTAGACTATCTTGTCCTTGAGTTGTATTGCCATTCCCAAAGTAAAAATGTGCTCTGATTAATTTTTGATTTTTGTCCAATGATTGAGAATTTGCCATTACTTTTTCTAGAGAAAATTCATAAGATCTTGTTCCCCATTCACGCATTAAAGTTTTTGTAATAGCATCTTCGATTTTAGGTTGAAGTAATAAATCAAGTTGAGGATTTTGAGCTAACAAACAGGATTCCGCTAGTGCTTTGGATAGAGCCGTTAATCCTTTACCTTCTATATCCAGTGCTTTTCCTGTTCGTGCATTTAAAGTTACACCTGAAGATGTTGCTCTTACACCTTCATGAAACCATTTATATTTAGAATCATTTGGCTGATTATATTTTGACCATAAATTTTTTAACACAAAATTATAGAGGTTGATATCTTGCCAATTTCCCATGAATTTTTTTTGTAAAAACTCATAAATATCAGGAATATAATCCCAAAACTCAAACTGGTATCCTCTTTGTTTTTGATCGGCAAGACCTTGAACCGTAAAGCCTCTCCACATTAAAGCAACATAATCAGGAGCAATTTCACATATCACACTCCAACGATAGTTTACATTTTCTGTAGCACTAATTCGATAAGTTCTTAATAGATATTTTTTATCGTCTTTTATTATTGGACCGTACCATCCATCCTGTCCAAATTCATAAAGTAAAATCTTTGGATCTTGTAAGTTTATATCTAATTTTTGACAACTTCCAATCTTAAAACTTATCCAATTACAATCTCTCGTAATATACTCTTTCCAAACCTCGTTTTCACTTATTTCACCTGACTTAATTTTTCTATGAACTAAATTGACCAATTCTTCTTTGCAGGGTAAACGCATCTAAATTCTCAAACCTTTACCAGATAAAGGTTTGAGAATTTAGTGAAAATTACGATCATCTCTGAAAAGCTTGTATAGCCTGCTTTTCGCAAATTAGATGCGTAGCCCCTGTTCTTCTTTGGTCGGAGCTTTAGCTTTGGCAATTTTCGACAAGCTATGACTTGTAAATTCTTGTTTGATAAATTGACGAGTAAATTCTTCACCCTGATAACCATGATCAACAAATGTAAACGACTTACTCATATTTTTTATTTTCCTTAAAATTTCATAGTAGGGTCTAAAGCTTTAGTTTACTAAACATATCCTCGGCATCTTCACAAACAACTAAATCTTCACCCCGATCTGTTGCCGCAAAAGTCGCTAGCGTCTCCTCACTATAATCATCAATCTGGAACGGCAAACCATGATGCTTGGCAATCTGCTCATAAAACAAGGCGATCGCCTCTTCTGGCATCCGCAGTGTAATCGTTGTCATCGGACGATCTTTGTCAAGCCGTTTTTTCAGATCTTCAAACTTCATTTTGATAGGTTACTTCTCAGTAAAGGGGATTTGTACTTTTATTAAATTCGATTACCACAATATTCGTACAGAGTATTGAATAAACTGAAAATCTTGGGTAATAATTGCTATATCTTCAACTAAACTTTGGGCAATAATTAATCTGTCAAAAGGATCTTTATGATAAAAAGACAGTTGACTAAGTTTCTCTAAATGATGTGGATTAATTTGAAAAACTTCCATATCATTACCTTTTACTTCTCGCTCCACCAAATCGATTAAGCTCATGCCTAATTTTAGTTTATTGATACTGACCTTAATCGACAATTCCCAAAGGCTAGCAATACTCAGATAACGTTGATTATTTGGATCCTCAATTAGCTCTCTCGCTGTTGGGCTAAGGCGATCGCTACCATTGATAAACCAGAGGAAAGCATGGGTATCTAAAATCAACTTCACGGTTCATAATCCTCAAAACCTTCAATCGGATCATCAAAATCATCCGACATCCAGATTAAACCCTTTGCGCTGCCGAATTTTGGCTGTGGCTTCTTGAGATTCGTCGGCATTAACTCGAAAGAAGAGCCATCATCACAAAGAATAACGACCTCTTCACCCTGAATAACCTTTTCAATCAATTGCGCAAGGCGATCATTTTTCTCATTTAGTTGAACCGTATACATAGGCTCCTGTTGGATTATTACTTCCTAAACTCGATTATAAGCCAATAAAAAAGGTGGGACGAACCCACCCTCTCTTGATTAAATTTTGGCTGATATCTTAACCGTCAATACCTTCAATACGATCTTCAACTTCTTGATACAACTGTTGTAAACGCTCAAGGTTTTCATCACTGGTTTCCCAATAACCACGACCATTCACTTCGAGTAACGTGCTCACCATCCGACGGAAAGAATTGGGATTCAAATCCATCAGACGCTTACACATTTCCTCATCCTTGATGAAGGTTTCGTTGGTATCTTCGTAAACCCAGTTGTCTACCGCGTCAGCCGTTGCAGACCAGCCCATGGTATTCACCAGACGCTTGGACAGTTCGCGCACACCCTCATAACCGTGGGAGAGCATGCCCTCGTACCACTTGGGATTGAGCAGTTTTGTCCGCGCATCGAGACGTACAGTTTCAGAAAGGGTACGCACCTGAGCGTTGGCGGTAGTGGTATCAGCAATGTAGGCAGCGGGTTTTTTCCCGTCGTCACGGAGGGAGGCGATTACCTTAGTGGGGTCAGAGTCGAAGTAGTGGGATACATCCGTTAAGCTGATTTCCGAGGAATCAAGGTTCTGGAAGGACACATCAGCTTTCTTAAGGGAAGATTCAAACACCTTGCGGTTTTCGTCCATCACGCCGGGGTTATCGGAGTTGAAGGCAAAGGATTTGCGGTTCAGGTACATGTCCTGGAGTTCTTTTTCTTCTTCCCAAGAACTATTTTCCACTGCCAAGTTGACGTTGGAGGAGTAGGAACCGGACGCATTGGAGAAAATGCGAGTCGCGGCTTGACGGATATTGATGCCCATTTCCTCGGCTTGTTCTAGGGCGTGTTTGCGCACATAGTTCATTTCGAGGGGTTCATCGGCTTCGGCGGCCATTTTGACGGCTTGATCCAAAAGGTTCATTTGGTTGATGAACAGATCGCGGAAGACACCGGAACAGTTGACTACGACGTCAATGCGGGGGCGACCGAGTTCTTCGAGGGGAATCAGTTCGAGTTTGTTAACGCGACCGAGGGCATCGGGAACGGGTCTTGCACCGACCATCCACATGATTTGGGCGAGGGATTCGCCGTAGGTCTTAATGTTGTCGGTTCCCCAGAGGACACAGGCGATGGTTTCGGGGTAGTTGCCGCCGTTGTCGAGTTTTTGGCGTTCAATCAGGCGATCGACGACAATTTTTGCGGATTGGACTGCGGCAAGGGTCGGGATTGATTGGGGATCGAGGGCATGGATATTTTTGCCGGTGGGCAATACGTTGGGGTTACGGATGGGATCCCCACCGGGGCCAGGGAGAACGTATTCCCCTTCGAGGGCCTTCAGTAAACCACCGAGTTCTTTGTCGGCACAAACCTGTTCGAGGCAAAATTCTAAATAGTCGAAGAGGGGTTTGAGCAGATCTTGATCGACGTTGGCATAACCTGCCTCGTGCAATGCTTCGACCCATGGGGCTTTTTTGCCCATGTTAAAGAAGTTCAGCTTGGAGACAAGGGATACGCGACCTTCGGCGTTGACCTGTTCCATCACAAGGGCGCGAACGGCGGCACGGCAGGCTTCGGTGATTGCTTGCAGGAGTTCAACATCTTCGAGGATGCCTTTGTCACTGTTGCGATAAACATCCTCCATGTTGCGCCCAATGCTCTTGGCGATGATTGTCGGCAAGCTCCAAATGCCTTCTTCTTCGCGGTCGAGGCTAGCAATATTCACCAAGGTGGCGATCGCCTCTTCAGCGGTGGGGGGTTTACCGATGACATGGAGACCACAGGGCAACAGACGGGATTCAATCTCCATCAACTTGCGGTAGACAATGCCCACCATGTTATCCCGTTCCTCTTGGGACATTTGAGCCGCATCTTTTTCAGGAATCTCAATATCCTTATCGAGGTTGCAGATGCGGGACTGATCCATGATCGTATTCACAATCTGCACACCCCGCGCCCCATCCTTGAGGGTTTGGTAGGAGCCGATCAATTCGCTGAGTTCTTTTAAACCCTTGTACAGACCTGCATTCTCTGCCGGGGGAGTCAGATAGGAAATGGTATTGGCATAACTCCGCCGTTTGGCGATCGTGGCTTCCGAGGGGTTATTGGCGGCGTAGTAATAGATGTTGGGAATATTGCCGATCAGATTATCGGGGTAACAGTCGCCAGACATCCCCATTTGCTTACCAGGCATAAATTCCAGGGAGCCATGGGTACCGAAGTGCAGCACCGCATCTGCGCCCCAAACCCGCTCAAGGTAAGTGTAGTAGGCAGCAAAGCCATGGTGAGGACTAGCGGAACGGGAGAACAACAGGCGCATCGGGTCGCCTTCGTAGCCAAAGGTGGGCTGTACGCCGATGAATAAATTACCAAAATGTTTCCCGTAGATCAGCAGGTTCTGACCGTCACTGTTCAGTTCACCAGGAGGAGTACCCCAATTTTCTTCAAGGCGTTTTGAATAGGGGGTCAGTTCTTCATACTCCGGTACACCCATGCGGTAGGCAATATTCAGCTCAGGGGAAGCGTATTGTGCCTGAGCATCATGGATGATCAGCTCTAACAGCTCTTTGGGGGTTTCGGGAATATCTTGAACGTCGTAGCCGTTGTCCCGTAGACCTTTCATCACCTCATGGATCGAGCCAAAGACATCGAGGTAAGCAGCCGTGCCGATGTTGCCCTTATCGGGGGGGAAACTAAAGATTGTAATGGCAAGCTTTTTCTCTAACTTGGGCTTTTTGCGGAGGTTCGTCCATTTCAACGCACGGGTGGCGATCGCCTCGACGCGATCTTGAAGAGTAATGGCTCGACCCGTTGCCCCGTCACGACCAGACAGAATAATCGGCTCAATCGCCCCATCCAGTTCCGGAATCGCAATTTGGAGCGCCACCTGAATTGGGTGCAGACCGAGATCACTCTCTTCCCACTCTTCTGTGGTTTGGAAGACCAATGGTAGCGCCACCATGTAGGGACGGTTCAACCGCTTCAGGGAATCAATTGCTTTGGGGTGATCCTGCCGCGCCGGGCCACCGACAAGGGCAAAACCAGTTAAGGAAACCACCGTATCTACCAAAGGTAGTTTTTCGACCCCAGCGACCGTGTTATCCCAGAAAAACTCATCCACCGGCTTCGAGAAATCGAGACCCCCAGCGAAAATGGGAATCACCTTCGCGCCGCGATATTCCAACTCCTGGAGCATGGCGACATAGTGGGCATCATCCCCCGTCACAAGGTGCGTCCGCTGCAGCACGAGACCAATACAGGGAGCGAGAGGATCTTTCAGTTCGTCACTAATATCATCGCGGCTGTTGTACCACTGGAGATATTCCTTGGTATCTTCGAACATTTTTGGGGCCAGGGGATGCCAAATGCCCATGTCCGGATAGACCACTGGTTCCGCATAATCGGCCTTATCGAGCTTTTCGCTGCCTTTGAGAATGTACTTGTCTGTCATCATCAACAGGAAGTTTTCCAAGTTATCGGGGGAGCCACCCAGCCAATACTGGAAAGACAGCATGAAGTTGCGGGCATCCTGGGCTTTTTCGACGGGCAGATATTTTAAAACCTTCGGCAAGGTGCGGAGTAGCTTGAGCATGGCATCTTGGAAGGAAGCGCCGGATTTTTCCTTCCGTTTTTTCATAAATTCGCCAATGGCACTCTTGGATTGTCCCAACTGGGCCATGGAGAAGCTACCCATTTTATTGAGGCGCATCACTTCTGGCATGGAGGGGAAAACAATTGCCGCATCTAGGTTATCCCGGTGGGGCGTCACGGCTTCGACGACCTTTTGGGCCAGGTCTTCAATGAAGATCAAAGAGGCAATGAATAAGTTGGCTTGGGCGACTTCCCGCTTGAATTCTTCGTAGTTATCGGGGTCACGCAGCTCTTCAATCAGATAACCACTAATTTCAACCGCAATCTTGGGGTGGTTCGCGTTAATCGCTTTTACCGCAGCAGAGAGGGCACTCTGGTACTGGGACTCCAACACGACATAGACCACCTTCACTAACGTGCGATTATTGATGTCATCTGGTTTGATGTGGCGAATGGCGGACTTGACGTTAGTGAACATAAATGGTGAGTCTCCTTTACTTGGACAAGTAGATGGATATTAAAAATTTATAACTATTCTTCTGCTCATCATCACATTATATGGAGCAGACGCTGCTGTCTGATAGCGAGCTAGCTGAAGGCACTTAAAGAGTTTTAGCAAAAAATACTGGTTGGCCTAGGAAAGGTTGGCTATTCTGACACAATTTGATAAACCAAACTTAATTTTTTGTTATATTCCTTGACATTTGTGATGCCTGTTGGAGAAAAGCCAATTGGTTATATAGTTAATTCGAATAAGTTCTAGAGGATTAAGGGTCATCGCAATAATCTCTAATAAGCTGGTCAAGACTGGTTCCCTCCGGCAAATATTCCCTTCTCTTCTTGAGAGCAGCAAAATCATGTTCTATTTTGTTGAAATCTGGGGAGTACTTTGGCAGAAACTTGACGATGTGACCCTTCTGGTCGGCGAGTTCCCTTATCCTGCTTTTGCGGTGAATTGGAGCATTATCCATGACTAATATTGAGTTCTCCTTCAGCTGCGGCATCAACCAATGGGATAACCATGTCTCAAAACAGATGGCATTCACGCTTCCTGTGACCAACATCGGGGCAATCATCTTGCCCTCTTGTCGAGCGGCCAACAGATTCTCTCGCTTTTCGCGTTTTCCTGTCCTCTCTCCAAATAATTTCTGACCTCTGGGTGCCCATCCATGTCTTCGATGCACGCGGTTATCGAAACCTGATTCATCGATAAAGGCTAATTTCTCTGCTCCTACCCTTTGGAGTAACTCTCGTAGTTCTCTGAGATATTGTTGCCGTTCTCGATGGTTACGCTCTCGATATTTTTGCTGTTTTTTTTCTCGTTATCTTCATCTGTTTGAGGGCATAATGCATTGAACTTGTGGTCACCCCAAAGTGCTTGGCTCTATCGAGCAGTCTTGCTTCTGGATACTGCCTGACATGCTCGGCGACTGCTTGCCAGTCGAGCTTACGACGACGACGATTCACTACTGTTGGTTTCAGGTCGGGACGCTTGAGCCAACTATAGACTGTCGCTTCTGAAACTTCATAGCGTCTTGCAGCCTCTGCTTTGCTGCCGCCAGAGCGGACAAAGTTCACCACTCTTGTTCTGAGGTCTAAGCTATACATCTTTTTCCTCCATTCTTTATTCGAATTTACTATACTTCTGGTGCCTAGGGCCACTTTACTTTCAGGGGTCACCATGGGATATTCAGGGCATTGTGCTGTTGTTCGTTCAAGTTTTTTTGGGGCGGCGGAAAAATGTTGTTTGAGCCTTATTTTTGGTTACATGTTGCGGGCTTGGCCTTACTGCCTCTGATTTGGTCTTTGTTGGCGATCGCCTTGGCGATTGGCATCCCATTTCCCGTGGCCAATGTTGAATTGGGCTTAATTGTGCTCCTGGGCGGAGTGCCGGTGTGGCTGCTGCAAATCCTCCGGCCCTGGCAACCCTTTAGCCTCTTTGTGTTTCAAATTCCGCCAGAACGCCTCGATGAACGGCAACGGCAAATTTTACGACTAGTGCAGGGAACCCGGCAGCCGATTTTAAATGTCCTGGGGGCGATCGCCATGGTGATTTTGTTGTGGCAAGTAGCCCATTATGCGCCCCTCGCGGTGGGACTGACAGCAGGACTCCCCCAGTGGCATATTTTGGGCTTATTCGCCGCGATCCTGCTGTTCTTCTTCGGCAATATTTTGCTACAAATTCCCCTGACCCTCTTGCCAGCACTCTTAATTTCTGAAACAACTGCCCAGGCTATTGATCCCCACCCAACTGTCAGTATCCGGCGAGATTTTGCCTGTTGGGGCCTACCTTTGGGGCAACTGTTCCCCCCAAGACGTTCCTAGGGCGATCGCTCCATTATTTTGAGTTTAATTTTGAGAATCTTTAACGATCCTCTGGGGCAAGGGTTCTCACGGTAATCACCTGGGGAGGTGTTGCATCGGGGGGATAGAAAAAGTCAATTTCTGCGGTACGACTTGCGCCGGGGGGAATTTCCAGGGTGGCAAGGGGTTCTGAGCGTTGGCCTCGATGTTGCACTAGGTGGATGTAGCGGGTGATCTGCCGCCGGTATTCGTTGGGATAGTTGATACGGACGGTGCCTCGATAAAAAACACGGTTGGGGGGCGATGCAAAAAAGGAGAGGCGATCGCTATGGAGATCATCTTTGATGGGCGTTTGAAACGTTAGCGATGTCCATTGATATTCATCGCTCGTATTTTCGAGGGGAAAAGTCAGTTTGTAATGGACTAAATAATTACCATGGCCCTGGAGTGCGGTATCGGGATAACGGGTGAGCATGGGGGCGCTTTGCACTTGGTTAGTGCCAAAAGTGCCGGTGCTGGTGGTGCTAATGGGGAAAGAAATCGCTTCGCCGGCAGCGGGGATTGCTAAACTCTCTGCCCCTGGATCGGTGACGGTTGCCTCCCACTGGCTACCCACAGAAATGCCTGCAACCCGTCCATAAATAATGCGGCCCGGATCTTTACTGGGCACCGGGGGGAGATCCCGGGGTTCGACGAGTTGGCCTTGGGTGAGGAGCGATCGCCATTCATCGAGGCTGGGGGGACGGGAGCGAAAGGCTTTACCCTCAACGATACTGCCATTATTGTCAATGCGGCTGGTGGCTATTTCTTCGCGGACTTCATATTTCGCTAAATTGGCCAAATAAACGCTGCCATCCGTTTCCACTTGTAAATAGGTAGAGCGGGCACCGCTGACCGGAATGGGGAGATTCGCCAAAATCACGGTGCTATAGGGGGGAATACGGACAATCTCTGGAAATTGCGCTTGGCTTTTGCCCCGGAGGGTATCGCTCACGAGTCGGGATCCGGGGCCGGAATAGACAAAACCTTGGGGATCTTCAACAAAGGGTAATAACTCGCGGAAGGGGGCATCTTCACTATTGAGGTAACTAATGCCTTGGAGAATTTTGAGGGTGCGGGGGCTGCCAGTGGGGTTATTCACCAACAGGCCTTGGTATAGGGTGCGTTGCTCCGTGGCGGGACGGGAAATGTGGTGGGTAAAAATATCAAAGCGTCCTTCGAGGGGGGTTTCGAGGTGGGCGATCGCCTGGGTTTTTCCCGCCTTCGGGAAAGTGGATAATAAAATGCCTTCCTGGGCAATGACCTCAGGGCTGTTGCTGTTAAAGACCGGAATTTCATTCAAGCTCCCCGGCAAAGGACGCACCTCTTGGGGTTCCGTGACGATGGCCGCTGGCGATCGCCCCACAGAAGACCCTTGCTCTTCCCCTGGTGTGGGCGCTTGGTGCGGGAGCAACTCTTCCTTCGACCTGTTCTCTTGGGCCACCAATAAAGGGGCAGATTCCTGGGCAATGAGCAAAGAAGCAAACAGGTCAAACATGGACTCTATCAAAAAAAGTAAATTTAGAATAAACCAAAGTGCAATGGCACTGAATCATTATCGGGGCCCGAAGTTCCCGACGCGCAGCGATAAATCAGCGGCAAAGGGGCGCAAGTTCAGCCAAAACCGCAACTTGTTTGGCATGATGGGCTAGGGATTTTAATTGCTAAATCGTTGCTAAAATTTGCTGCTCCAATCAGACTAGACCACAATGTTGAGAATTTTAAGGGTATTTTCACTATTAGATCGCTACATTATGGCGCAACTTGTGGGGCCTTTCCTGTTTGGGTTAGGAATTTTCACGAGTTTGGGCCTCACCATCGGTGTTCTCTTCGAGGTAATGCGCAATGTGGTCGCCAATGAAATCACCTGGGCGATCGCCTTCCAAATCCTCGCCCTCCGTCTCCCAGAATTTCTCGTCCTCGGTCTTCCCATGGCCACTCTGTTAGGAACCCTCACCGCCTACAGTAGTTTGTCTTCTTTTAGTGAAATTATCGCCTTACGCAGCGTCGGTTTGCCCCCCTTGCGGTTAATGATCCCCGGTCTTCTCCTGGGGTTACTCATTACGGGTATCACCTTTGGCTTCAACGACTGGATTGTCCCCCAGACCACCAAACAGGCCAGTACCATTGCCAACATTGCCAAGGGAGAAGAAACCATTGACTACCAAGAAAAAAATATTATCTACCCCGAATATCAACGGGTGCAAACGGCCACTGGTAACCGCGAAATCCTCAAAACCCTCTTTTATGCCGAGACCTTCGATGGCACCCAAATGAACAATCTCACCATCCTCGATCGCGCCGCCGTCGATACCCAAAGAATTATCACCGCCGCCGCCGCCCAGTGGAACGCTAATGAACAGGGTTGGCTGGTGCGGGATGGCAGCATTTATCAAATTGGGGCTAATGGTTCCTTTAGTGATATTGAGCAGTTTGAAAGCAGTTTTTTGAGCCTATCTGATGCTCCTTTGATCCTCGCGACCCGCTGTCAACGCCCCAATGAAATGACCCTCCAAGTGATTGATGTTTGTTTAGAAAGTCTCAAGTTAAGTCGCAACGAAAGGCGGATCCGGACGCTCCAGGTGAGAAAGCAAGAAAAATTTTCTGTCCCCTTCGTTTGCATTGTCTTTGCAATGGTCGGATCGGCCATCGGCCTGCGCCCGCAAAATTCCAGCCGAGCCACCAGTGTAGGCCTATCAGTAGCCATTGTCTTTGCTTACTATCTGATTTCTGTGATTTCCAGTTCCATGGGAGTCTGGGGAACCATTACACCGTTTATGGGGACTTGGTTTCCTAATCTCTTGGGGTTAGTGGCCGCAGGGACGATCCTTTGGCGGACAGGCTAGTTCTCTCAGACCATGCTTATTTCGCGTCAATATTGTCACAAAAAAAGAGGCAGGGAATAAAAACCTACCTCCAAAGCGTTTTACTGAAAATGGTCAGTCTATGACCGGACTAAAGGTTTTAACCCAGTACTGTCTCGGCTGTTTTTACAACGTTATCAACGGTAAAACCAAATTTCTCCATGACGACACCACCAGGGGCGGAAGCACCATAGGTATCAATGCCGATCACAGCGCCTTCGAAACCAACGTACTTGTACCAGCTCATGGTGGCACCAGCCTCTACAGCAACCCGTTTGGTCACAGCTTTCGGCAGCACGGACTCTTGGTAGGCGGCATCTTGCTCTTCGAAGCGTTCCACACAGGGCATGGAAACAACACGGACATTCTTACCGCTGGCTCGGAGTGCTTTCGCTGCTTCGACACAGAGGTGAACTTCACTACCTGTACCAATCAAAATCAGATCAGGGGTGCCTTCGCTATCGGAGAGGACATAGCCACCTTTTGCGGCATTTTCAATGGAGCTGCCTTCGAGGTTAGGTAAACCTTGGCGAGTGAGGGCCAATAGGGTCGGCGTTGTTGCACTTTCAACGGCCACTTTATAGGCACCGGAGGTTTCGTTGGTATCTGCCGGACGGTAAACATAGAGGTTCGGCATCGCCCGCAGAGAAGCAACGTGCTCGATGGGTTGGTGGGTGGGGCCATCTTCACCGAGAGCAATGGAATCGTGGGTCATCACCCAAATTACCCGTGCTTCGGACAGGGCAGATAAACGGATCGAGTTCCGCATGTAGTCGGAGAACACAAGGAAAGTCGCGCCATAGGGCAGTAAGCCAGTGCCGTGGAGGGCAATGCCGTTACAGATTGCGCCCATGGCATGTTCCCGAACGCCGAAGTGGACGTTACGGTTTTCGTAGGCGCCTTTCTGGAAATCGCCGGAAACGTGGATTTCTGTCAAGTTAGAGTGGGTCAAGTCCGCAGAACCCCCAATCAATTCGGGCAATCCTGGGGCGATCGCATTGAGGGTGATTTCGGAGTGCTTACGGGTCGCAAGGCCTTTATCAGCAGGTGTGGCGGTAGGTAGAGCATCAGCCCAGTTTGCGGGGGGCTTACCAGAAAGAATCCGCTCTAATTCTGCGGCTTCTTCAGCATATTTAGTTTTGTAGGTGGCCCACACTTGGTTCCACTCTGCTTCGGCGCTGGCACCCCGTTCAACGGCTTTACGGAAATGGTTGAGGGCATCTTCGGGAACCTCGAAGGGGGCGTAGGGCCAATCAAGGGCTTTGCGGGTTAGTTCAATTTCATCGCCACCTAATGCGGCACCATGTACACCAGCGGTATCGGCTTTGTTGGGGGAACCGTAACCAATCGTCGTTGTAATTTTAATCAGAGAGGGCTTGTCGGTTACTGCCTTGGCCGCTTCAATGGCTTTGGCGATCGCCTCAATATCATTGTTGCCATCCTCTACATGGAGAACATGCCAACCATAGGACTCATAACGCTTACAGACATCTTCGGTGAAGGCAATGTCCGTGGAGCCGTCGATGGAAATGTGGTTGTCGTCATAGAGGGCGATTAATTTGCCGAGACCCCAGTGACCCGCGATGGAAGCCGCTTCCCCAGAGATCCCTTCCATGTTGCAACCATCACCCATGATCACATAGGTATAGTGGTCGAAGAGAGTAGCATCAGATTTGTTAAAGCGAGCAGCTAGGTGTGCTTCCGCCAGGGCGAGGCCGACAGCATTAGCGATCCCTTGGCCGAGGGGGCCAGTAGTGACTTCTACACCAGGGGTCTCGAAGTTCTCAGGGTGACCGGGAGTCTTCGATTTCCACTGACGAAATTGCTTAATGTCTTCGAGGGAAACACTGTCATAGCCCGCTAAGTACATCAAGGCATACTGCAGCATTGAACCGTGACCTGCCGACAGGACAAAGCGATCGCGGTTGACCCATTTCGGATTTTTGGGGTTGAACCGCATGAATTTGTCCCAGAGGGTGTAGGCCATGGGAGCAGCGCCCATCGGTAAACCGGGGTGACCAGATTTTGCCTTCTCGACGCCATCAATTGCCAAAAAGCGAATTGCATTAATACAAAGCTGATCTATGGATTGGGTTGCAACGGTCATAGTGAAAATTTCTGACAGTAAACGACAAATAAAGAAAAACTATAGGGAGTTATTAGACCATCGAGAAGCGCAAATTGCCCTCCTCAAAATCCCCCCCATCATCCCACTGTTAGGATCACTGGGCAAGAATGATTCTGTCAAATCGCTAACATTTACGCCAACTAATTTATTCCGGGCGATACTTTTTAAACGCGAGGGTGACGTTGTGGCCGCCAAAGCCGAAGGAGTTAGAAAGGGCTACTTCAACTGGGTGTTCGCGGCTTTCATTGGGAACGTAATCTAAATCGCAGCCTTCTTGGGGATTTTCGAGGTTGATCGTTGGGGGGACGCGATCATTGGCGATCGCCATCACTGTGGCCACCGCCTCAATCCCCCCAGAACCACCCAAGAGGTGACCGGTCATGGATTTAGTCGAACTTACTAAAATTTTATAAGCCTGGTCGCCGAGGGCTTTTTTAATCGCTTTCGTTTCTGTGATGTCATTGGCGGGGGTACTCGTCCCATGGGCATTCACGTAGTTCACTTGGTTCGGAGCCAAGTCGCCATCCTTGAGCGCTAATTCAATGGCCCGGGTTGCCCCAGCTCCATCGGGAGTCGGTGCCGTCATGTGGTAAGCATCACAGGTCATGCCGTAACCAACGATTTCCCCGTAGATTTTTGCCCCCCGGGCCAAGGCATGCTCTAGCTCTTCGAGGATTAAAATGCCCGCACCTTCGCCCATTACAAAGCCATCACGATCTTGATCAAAAGGACGACAAGCATGCTTGGGATCATCATTGCGGGTCGATAAAGCCCGGGCCGAGGCAAATCCGGCAACACTTAAAGGGGTGATTGCGGCTTCGGTGCCTCCAGAAATCATCGCTTTAGCGTAGCCTTGCTGCACCAAACGGAATGCCTCACCCACTGCGTTAGAGCCAGCCGCGCAAGCAGTCACCGTACAACTATTGGGCCCTTGGGCACCGGTATGAATTGCCGTTAACCCTGCCGCCATATTGGCAATCATCATTGGGATCATGAAGGGGCTACAGCGGCTGGGGCCTTTCTCTAGGTAAATTTCCTGCTGGTCTTCCATCACCTTGATGCCACCGACCCCGGTGCCGATCATCACACCGATATCGGGAGCATTGTCAGCATTGATCTCTAGACCCGCATCGGCAAGGGCTTGCTTACTGGCAGCCACGGCGAATTGGGAAAATCGATCCATGCGCTTCGCTTCTTTTTTAGGGATGAATGCGAGGGGATCAAAGCCTTTTACTTCACCTGCAATGCGACAGGCATGTTGGGAAGCATCAAATGCGGTCACGAGGTCAATGCCATTGCGACCGGTCATGAGTCCTTCCCAATACTCCTCTAGGGTATTACCAATCGGGGTGATCGCACCTAAACCGGTGATTACAACGCGATACGGAGATGAGTGTGCCATGGCTGATTTGAGTGTTTTTGCAGTGGGAAAAAAGGCTTGTGCATCCGAAGGAAGCGACAATCAATCATAAAAACTAGCGAGAAAGCCGCGATAACTTTGGGAAGTTCGCAGCTCTGGAAGTTGGGGTTAAACTGACTGGACTAAATGGTTTAGTTGGCGCCAGTTTTTTCAGCGATGATGTTAACTGCTTCTCCCACCGTAGTGATTTTTTCAGCGACATCATCGGGAATATCGATATCAAATTCTTCTTCAAAGGCCATGACCAGCTCGACTGTGTCGAGGGAGTCTGCATCAAGGTCACTGATGAAGTTTGATTCGGGGCTTACGGAGTCAGCATCGACATCCAGCTGATCAACGATAATATTTTTAATTTTGTCAAAAATTTCCTGGTTCATTGATGATTCCTAAAAATCTACCTGAGCGGTTCTCATACTTTGTTAAAGAATATGAGCGCTCATAAATTTAGCATTTTGTTGTGCTGACTAAAAATAGACTTATCAAATTAACATAAGCTGGAGTTTATTGTATCGGATGCTGGTTCCCTTCCGGGGCGATCGCCGCAAAAATAATTTTTAGAGATGATTGTCAGGGAGGAAGGCAAGTGGATAAACTGATTGGGGTATTTCAGAGAATAGATAAAGCATGTCAGCCATCCGCACGCTACACCAACAACTCATTTCAAAGGAACGTTCTGCTGTCGAAATTTTGACGGAAACGTTTGCCCATATCGAAGCGGTGGAACCTAAGGTTAAAGCGTTTTTAACCCTGACTAAGGAACAGGCCTTGGCCCAGGCGGCGCAAGTGGATGCAAAAATTGCCGCGGGGGAAACCATTGGCCTCCTAGAAGGCATCCCCATTGCAATTAAGGATAATCTCTGTACGAAAGGCATTCAGACCACCTGTGCTTCGCGCATCCTGGAAGGCTTTGTGCCGACCTACGAATCGACAGTCACCCAGAAGTTACGGGAAGCTGGGGCGATTATGGTAGGCAAAACAAACCTTGATGAGTTTGCCATGGGTAGTTCGACGGAAAATTCTGGCTATCAAGTAACGGGCAATCCCTGGGATGTCACACGGGTTCCGGGTGGGTCTTCTGGGGGGTCAGCGGCGGCAGTGGCAGCAGGGGAAGCGCCGATCGCCCTGGGTTCAGATACTGGCGGCTCGATTCGCCAACCGGCTTCCCTCTGTGGTGTGGTGGGCCTTAAACCGACCTATGGCCTGGTGTCTCGTTTTGGCTTGGTGGCCTATGCGTCTTCTCTGGATCAAATTGGCCCCTTTGCCCGGACAGTAGAAGATACGGCAATTCTGTTAGAGGCGATCGCCGGCCATGATCCCAAGGATTCCACCAGTTTAGATGTGGATATTCCCCAATATAGCCAGTTGCTCCAGGCGGCACTCCCCAAAGATAAGCCCCTCAAAATTGGCATCATCCAGGAGACTTTTGGGGAAGGACTGGATCCAGAGGTTGCTGAAGCGGTTCAAAAGGCGATCGCCCAACTCCAGGAACTTGGTGCTGAGGTTGAAACTATCTCCTGTCCTCGCTTCCGTTATGGCTTACCTGCCTACTACATCATTGCCCCGTCCGAAGCCTCAGCAAATTTGGCCCGTTACGATGCCGTCAAATATGGCACACGCAATGCTGCGGCCGATAACCTGGTTGATATGTACACCCAAACCCGTGCCGCTGGTTTTGGCCCTGAGGTAAAGCGCCGGATTATGTTAGGAACTTACACCTTGTCGGCTGGCTATTATGATGCCTATTACCTCAAAGCCCAGAAGGTCAGAACTTTAATTAAAGAAGACTTTGATCAAGCCTTTGCCAAGGTGGACCTACTCATTTGTCCCACTTCCCCCAGTACCGCTTTCAAAGCTGGCGAAAAAACCGATGATCCCCTCAGTATGTATCTCTCTGACTTGATGACCATTCCCGTCAATTTAGCGGGACTACCGGCCCTGAGTCTGCCCTGTGGTTTTGATGCCCAAGGACTCCCCATCGGGATGCAACTCATCGGTAATGTTCTTCGAGAGGATCTCTTACTTCAGGTGGCCCATGTCTATGAACAGGCAACGGCTTGGCACCAGAAAGAACCCCAACTCTAAAAAGCCTTTACACAAAACAAATTTAACAAATTCAACTTATCAGTCCCCCTCAATCACTGCAGGGGGATTTTTTCATGCCATAAATGCCCTAGCAGAGCTTTAATCATCAAGATCTCAAGATCAAAAAAAAGCGAACAGATAACCTGTCCGCTCATCACCTAAATATCAATTGAAGCTATACCTACTTATCAATAGGTAAGTTGATATAAATTACTTGACGCTTGCTTTTGCACCAGCATCTTCAAGCTGCTTCTTGATGGCTTCAGCATCTTCCTTGCCAGTGCCTTCTTTGATGGGCTTAGGCGCAGATTCAACCATTTCTTTGGCTTCCTTAAGACCGAGGCCAGTGATGCCACGAACAACCTTAAGAACGGCGATTTTCTTGTCAGCAGGAACTTCATCGAGAATAACGTCAAATTCGGTCTTCTCTTCAACTTCCTCAGCAGCAGCAGCACCGGGGGCAGCCATTACCATGCCACCAACGGGAGCAGCAGCGCTAACGCCAAAGGTTTCTTCGATTTGCTTAACTAATTCAGCTGCTTCAAGCAGAGTTAGAGATTGCAACTTCTCCAAAATTTCATCGGTAGTAGCAGACATTTAATCTATCTCCTTAGTGAATAAAAATTACGTTTAGAACAACGAGAAAGTTAGGCCGCAACGAAATAAATCAAGCGGCATTGAAAGTTAGGCTGCTTCTTTCTCGGAAACAGCTTTGATGGCTCTGGCCAAAGAACCCGGTACTTCGTTGATGCCGATGGCAATTTTTGCAGTAACTGCATTGATCGCACCTGCAATCTGACCGTAGAGTTGTTCTTTGGTGGGCAGATCACCGAGGGCTTCGATTTGGTCGCTGGTTAAAGCTTGACCTTCCATAACGCCGCCACGAAGTTCGGTTTTCTTCGTTGCTTTGCGGAATTCTTTGTAAGCTTTAACGGCGGAAGCAACATCTTCTCCGGCAATTAAAAATGCGGAGGAATCTTTCAAGAGAGATTGCACGGGTTGCCACGTTTCATCACCATCAACGGCAATATGCATCAGCGTGTTTTTCGCAATTTTGCAATATGCCCCGGCAGGACGAAGACGATTACGTAAATCAGTGATTTCCGCAACGGTTAAACCCTTGTAATCAATCACAAAAGTAAGTTGTGCATCCTTGAGCAAATCTTTGATCTCAGCAACCAATTCTTGCTTATCTGCTAGCGATTTTCCCATTCTGTTCTCACCTCCTTTTTGGGGAAAGGTTATTAAAGTAGGGACAAAAAAAATAGACCCTAACAACAATGCCAGGGTCACGCTCTTCTTCCAAGCAAACTTGGAAAAAACTTGTCTAGTCTTGTAGCGTTTTACCTCGGCAGGATATTAAGCGATCGCCCCTGCTGTCTCTGGCATGAATACAAATCTATTTAATTGTTTTACCTAAGAAGGCCTAGGCTTTTTCTTCAATGGAAAGATCCCGGAGGGCGTTGATATCCACCTGGATCGAAGGCCCCATGGAAGCAGACACATAAATGCTCCGCCAGTAGCGACCTTTGGCCCCAGAGGGACGGTTCCGGTCGATGGTTTCCTGAAGAGCTTTTAAGTTTACCAGAAGATCTTCCGCAGCGAAAGAGGATTTACCAAAAAGGACGTGGACAATCCCTGCCCGGTCAGCCCGGAACTCTTGTTTACCGGCCTTGAAGGCGGCGATCGCCGTGGCGACATCCGTCGTCACAGTGCCACCTTTCGGTGAAGGCATCAAACCACGGGGGCCAAGCTGACGACCCAAACGAGCCACCTTCGGCATCATATCCGGCGTTGCAATCAAGACTTCAAAGTCCATCATGCCCTTTTGAATATCTTCAATGAGCTCTTCGGAACCAACAAGATCCGCTCCAGACTCTTCAGCAACTTTTACCTGTTCACCGCTGGTGATAACAGCAACCCGTACAGACTGCCCCGTGCCTTTCGGGAACGCAACAGTCGTTCTCAACTGCTGATCCGTGTATTTCGGATCAATCCCTAGGCGAATGTGAGCCTCAGCCGTTTCATCAAACTTAGCCGTAGCAGTTTCTTTCAAAAGTGTCAAAGCTTCTAGAGGCTCATAAGCTCTATCTTCAACCTTCTCAAGCGCCTCACGAAGCCGACGAGATAATTTTTTTGCCATACTTACTCCTTGGGTACATAACGAGACACACGCCTCTCCCCAAACATAAAGATTAAAAACTTAACTGTTGTATCCAGTTTCCAGGCAGTTACTAATCCGTAACTGTAATACCCATATTTCGCGCTGTACCAGCAACAATATTCATTGCCGCTTCGATATCATTCGCATTCAAATCAGGCATTTTAGTTTGGGCGATTTCCTGCAATTGCGCCCGAGAGATAGAACCTGCTTTTTGCTTGTTAGGCTGGGCAGAACCCTTCTCGACCCCGGCTGCTTTACGGATTAAGACAGAAGCAGGGGGTGTTTTCAGGATAAAGGTGAAACTCCGGTCTTCATATACCGAAATTTCTACAGGGATAATCATGCCTGCCTGGTCAGAAGTCTTTGCGTTGTACTCCTTACAGAAAGCCATGATGTTCACCCCGTGCTGACCCAGGGCTGGCCCAACAGGAGGTGCAGGGTTGGCCTTACCCGCAGGTAAAGCTAATTTGATTACCGTAACAACTTTTTTTGCCATCGCTAGCTCTGTTTTTCCACTTGAGTAAATTCAAGTTCTACTGGCGTATCTCGACCAAAGATCGACAATAGAGCTTTCAGTTTGCTGCGCTCAGGGCTGACTTCAATGATCTCGCCTTCAAAATCCTTAAAAGGACCAGAAAGTACGAGGATTTTGTCGCCAATGGCCATATCGACCTTAACAGTCGGTTCAACAACCTGAGCTTGTTTAAAGATGCGCTCTACTTCAGACTTACTGAGAGGCACGGGTTTAACATGGCCCCGTCCCCGACCGTAGCTACGCTTCTGTTCAGCCCCAACAAAATTAATCACATGGGGCGTATTTTTGATGACCTGCCAAGCTTCATCATCTAGGGTCATCTGAATCAAGACATAACCAGGAAAAACCTTTTCTTCTCCATGCTGCCGACTGCCGTCCTTACGGATTTTGACAGTTGGGGTTTGGGGAATCTGAACTTGAAAGATCCGATCCGCCACATCGAGAGTATGAATGCGTTGTTCAAGGTTTGCTTTGACTCTTTGTTCGCACCCAGATGCAACTTGGACGGCATACCAACGCGGTTTGGGTCCAGCTTGCGTTCCTGTGTATTCTTCTGAATGTTCCATAGAAAGTTAAAGAGTCTTTTAAAATACAGCACCTGAAACAAAAATGAAGAGATTGTCTACGACGTAGATAACAGTCGCAACAAGGATCACCATCAAAATAACAGCGGCAGACTCACTAATGAGCTGTTGGCGAGAGGGCCAAACAACCTTAGCGAGCTCTTCTTTTGTTTCGTTGGCGTATTTTGTAACGTCGAAACCTTCGGGCTTGTTGGCTTCAGTCTCGACGGTCTTCTTTGTTTTGGCCACAATCAGAAACTCCTCCCAGAGCCACTGCAATACTTCAACTAAAGTTTAATGTAAATTGAAACGCGCCCTGGAGGACTCGAACCCCCGACATCAGGTTTTGGAGACCTGCGTTCTACCAACTGAACTAAGGACGCTTGTACACTTGCTCTTAACAAGCCTTAGCAATCTTAGCACAGGTGGCAGGCTTTGTGCAAAACATTTTGAGCGAATCAAAGGGATTACAAAAGCCTAGATCGGGCGATCAAAACGTTGCTTGATCCGAGTTGCTTTACCAACGCGATCGCGCAAGTAATACAGTTTAGCCCGGCGGACTTTACCACGACGGATAACTTTGATGTTATCGACGAGGGGAGAGTGCAGCAGGAAGACCCGCTCAACACCAATCCCTTGGAAAATTTTACGCACAGTGATGGTTTCGTTAATCCCACCATTGCGCATGGCAATAACGGTACCTTCGTAGGGCTGAACCCGTTCTTTGGTACCTTCTTTGATTTTGACTCCGACTCGAACGGTGTCGCCCACGTGGATGGTCGGAAGATCATCCTTGAGCTGTTCCGCTTCGATGGAGCGAATGATTGCTTCAGCGTTCATGGTTTTTCAAAAAACTCACAATTTATCAGTATATGTACAATACAACTTAAAGTCAAAATAAAACCTGATTTCTAAAACTTGATAGCTTCAAAGAAAAAAGTGAGCCAAAATTGACTCACTTCCAGGACTAATTTTTTTGCTTTTAGAAGCAACATGTGTGAGGAATTAGACTTGGTTCTCCTTTGCCTTAGAAGCTGAAGGTGGTGCGTACAGAACCCACAACAACGGTGTCGTTATCGTCATTTTGGTTGGGGTTGAAAATCACATAAGCACCGGGAGTGATGGTGATGTTCTTGTTGAGCTTGTAACGGTACTGAAGCTCTGCAAGGTAAGTTGTCTCACCCTCATCATCGAAGCTGGATCCCTGGCCACCACCAAAGTCGATGTCAGCATTAGTTAGCTTAGGAGGTTGACCGAAAATCAAACCCAGAACATTACCTTCGCCACCAACATCAAGTAGTGCTGCATTAACTGCCCAATTCCAGACCTCAGCATTACCAGTCACAGTTGGATCCTCAATGTCAGCATTAGTATAGCCAACCCAGCCGCCGAGGTTGAATTTTTCGCCAATCAGCCAACTAGCTTGTAAGCCAAAGTTATCCGAAGATGCAGCATATTCGCCAAACCCGCCATCATCCCACGGGTCTTTAGCAACATCACTGCCTGTGCTACCGGTTAAGTTGACATCTCCGGATTTTTGGTATCGGCGAGCGTAGACTGCGGATAACATAATGTTGTCGGAAGGTTCGAAGTCAAGCTGGGCTGCTGCGGTGTAATTGCCGTTAAAAAGACCATTCTTTTCTTCAGGATTATTCACATCACCGTCATCGGCCAAGTAAGCCGCGGTGAAAGTGAACTTTTCGCCTAGGCCTAGGTTGAAACCAGCACCAGCACCGTCAGGGCCACGGTAGATGGGATTAAAGCGACCAAAGCGGGAGAGGGCACCGGAGCCACTGCTCTCAAAATAGGGACTGGTAGAGTCTGCAATATCATCGAGGCCCATGCCAACAGCACCGACATAGGCACGAATATTGTCACTGAGGGGGAAACGGTAGTATAACTTACCAATCTCAACATCGTTGTCATTGTCGGTGTCAAAGCCGAGGCGAGCAGTGTCTACACCTGTTGCATCATCAAAAGCAGTGATGTTACCGGCTTCAAGGCGAGTACGAAGACGGTCTTTGCCAGTAAAGCTAGTGTCAAGATTCAGACGAACGCGATCGCTGAAAGTAACTTGATCGTCAATATTGTCTTCACCAAAAGCAGCGCCAAGATTGAAGATAACTTCCCCACCGAGCTTAGTAGTGGTAGAAAACTGATGGTCTTCGAGGAATTCAACGCGACCTTCGAGGTCATCAACGCGAGCACCGAGGGTGGCGAGTTCTGCTTCGAATTCGTTCACGAGACGGCGAAGAGCTGCTAGATCTTCGGGGGTTACTTCAGAGCCACCGCTTTGGATCATGCGCTCAATTTGCTGTAAACAAGCGTTCAGACCAGCGGCAAATTCATAACGGCTGAGGGGACGGCTGCCACGGAAAGTGCCATCGGGATAACCAACAATACAGTTGTAGTTTTCGACTAGGTTACGAAGCGCGTCAAAGGCCCAGTCAGAAGGGGAAACATCACTGAGTTGAAAAACGCTATTAACCTGAGCGATATCGTCTTGGCTATAGCTATTGATTTGATCGAGGAGTTCAGTGTTTGCTTGGGCAGTGCCAGAAAAAGCAACAGTTGCGCCTAAGGCAAAGGAAGCACCACTGAGAAAAGTTCTCACTGTTTTAGACATATTCGGTTGAACCTCACACCTGAGATATTTTTTGACTTTGAGCTTGGGCATTTATGTTGTTGATAAGCATATTTTATTACTGCAAATCATTTTCAAAACGCCGCTTAGCAGTATAGCACCAGAAATTCACAACTTTCAACATCTGTAAAGTTGGATACGGGCTAGTTTATGGTTTGATGCACTTCTAGTGAACCAAAGGAGGATTAATATCGCTTTGATGTTGGATTAATGACAGGTTAAAGATTTAAAGAGAGCCAATGGTGACGTTTCAAAAACACGACAAAAAAGTTGACATAAGTCTAAAAGCGGTTAAGAAAATGCGTAAAGAGGCTTTCTAGGGGAATTCTCTCGCTACAGTGAAATTATCGGCAGAGGCGACATGCGATCGCCTTAAGCCATGTAGTTTTAGACGATGGAAAATTCAACTATGCAAGGACTTAACGACTGTCTCCGCCATAAAGTCGCGTATGTGGCGATCGGTGAATTTAAGCCTGGACGATTTGCCCAGGCCCAAGCCCTCTACGAAAAAATTGTGTCTAGCTATTCGGAAGGGTTTCAAGGAGCTTTTTTGTTACAAAAAATGGGGCCGAATAGTGATCAAGGCATCGCGATGATCCTTTGGGACAATATCGAGGATATGGATAAAAATCAGACGGAACTCAGCCAAAAAATCATGGCGGAAATGAATCCTCTCTTCGCGGAACCGCCAGAGACAGATTTTTATCAGGTTTGCAGTGAAGTTCAACCTTAGAAAAGAACTTCTTTCGCCCCATGGCCACCTTCCCCAGGAAAGAACCCCTTCCGGCCTGCGGCCACCTTCCCCAGGGAAGGATTTATTAGCCTTCGGCGGCGAGCTGTTCGAGTTGAGCCTGTTGATCCTGGGAGATACAAGCCTGGAGCATATCCTCAATATCTCCTTCTAAGGCCGGGGCCAAGGAAAAGTTTTGTCCTAGGCGGTGATCCGTAACGCGATTATCTTTGTAATTGTAGGTGCGAATTTTTTCAGAACGAGCGCCTGTACCCACCTGGGATTTGCGCATGGAACTGACTTCTTCTTGTTGCCTCTGGAGTTCCATTTCGTAGAGCTTTGCCCGGAGAATTTGCATGGCCCGCTCTCGGTTCTGTAACTGCGATCGCTCTTCTGTACAAAAGACGCGAATGCCCGTCGGTTTGTGGAATAGGTCAACCGCTGTTTCTACTTTGTTGACGTTCTGGCCCCCCGCGCCACCGGAACGGGCGGTGGTCATTTCAATATCTTTGGGATCAATTTCGACTTCGACATCATCAACTTCTGGCATCACGGCAATGGTCGCTGTAGAGGTGTGAACCCGTCCCCCAGCTTCGGTGACAGGCACCCGCTGAACTCGGTGTACACCAGCTTCATACTTCAATTTGCTGTAAACCTGTTCCCCTTGAATTTCTAGGATGACCGCCTTAAAGCCTCCCATGTCGGCTGCCGATTCGCTTAGGAGTTTTACCCGCCAGTTTTGGCCTTCGGCGTAACGAGAATACATCCGGAGCAGATCGCCGGCCCAAATGCTTGCTTCATCTCCCCCGGTGCCGGCGCGAATTTCTAACATGATGTTCTTTTCGTCGTTGGGATCCTTAGGCAACAGCAGAATCTTCAGACGATTTTCGAGGGTGTCAATGGTATTTTCGAGTTCTTCGACTTCTAAGGCCGCCATTTCCTTCATTTCGGGATCTCCGGCGGATTCTTTGAGGATTTCCTTTGCTCCCCGGAGTTCTTCTTGTGCTTCTTTCCACTGATTGAAGGTATTTACTGTTTCTTCGAGGGAGGAACGAATTTTTGCCACCCGTTGTAGCTCATCGGGGTTCGTCGCGATGTCGGGATCGGCCAGGCGTCGGGTCATTTCCTGGAAGGTTTGTTCGACGGACTTTAGTTTATCGAGTAAGTATGCTTCAGCCATAATGCACAGAACGTTTTTACGTTAGGGGAAGAAAATCCCTAAAAAACAAAGGAACCCAGCAGGGGGCTGCCGGGTTGGGAAAACTCAAGGGAATACCTATTTCTGGTCGTCGGAATTGTTGCTGAGCATACCGTACTTCCGGAGGAAACGGTCTACACGACCTTCGGTATCGATAATCTTTTGAGTTCCGGTGTAGAAGGGGTGGTTACCAGACCAAATTTCAACGTTGATTTCAGGTTGGGTAGAACCAATCGTCATCACAACTTCACCGTTACAGATGACTTTGGCGTCTGGGTACCATTCGGGATGAATATCAGCTTTGGGCATGGGAATTATTCTCTAATTAATTTAGTTTAATAGAATGCATAAAGGCGATCGCCACAGTAGCCATAACGAACGCCATACCAAATAATTAACGCTTGGAGAACTGAGGCGCTTTGCGGGCCTTGTGTAAACCGTACTTTTTCCGTTCCTTACAACGGGGGTCACGGGTTAAATAGCCTTCAATTTTTAAGGGCTGGCGGTTGTCCGGATCCAATTCACAGAGAGCACGAGCCACACCAAGCTTGACGGCATCTGCTTGACCAGTCAAGCCACCACCATGGGCATTCACAAGAATGTCATACTCACTTTCTAAACCCAGGGTTTCCAGGGGAGACTTGAGCACCGCAAGGTAACCAGGAATCCGGTTGAAATAATCTTCCCCAGAGCGGTTGTTGACAACAACCTTGCCAGAACCAGGCACAAGGCGTACACGGGCAATAGATGACTTACGACGACCTGTTCCCCAGTAAATCGGGCGATCTTGAGTAGCGGTTGCGTTCATTATTTATCTCCTCCGGGAATAGTATTGATGGTCAGAACTTCGGGTTGCTGTGCGGCATGGGGATGCTCATTACCAGCATAGACCTTTAGCTTGGTGAACAAGCGACGACCCAAGGCATTTTTCGGCAACATTCCTTTAACTGCTTTTTCGATAATGCGCTCAGGAATCCGGTCTTGCAGCTGATTGAAGGTTTCAACTTTCATTCCACCAGGACGACCAGAGTGGCGACGGTAAAGTTTTTGCTCAGGCTTGCGACCCGTCACAACTACTTTTTCAGCGTTCACGACAATCACAAAATCCCCAGTATCCATGTGGGGGGTATATTCTGCTTTATTTTTGCCCCGGAGTACTTTGGCAACTTCGGTCGCTAAACGACCCAAGCGTTGGTCAGAAGCATCGACCACATACCATTTCTGGTCAAGGGTTTCTTGTTTCGGTAAAGGTGTCTTAATCATAAAATTTTTGCGCTAGATGACGCATAAGGAATTCAACTAATGAGTTAGTAGAAAAGTTGGCTGGGTATCAAACCAAATATGGGGTGGAAACAAAGGCTCAGGATAACCAACCCTAAGTAAACATAAGCCTTTTGCTGGGGCTGAATATTTTACAAGGTGTCGCTTCTCATTTTTCCAAATATCTTGGAATTGCGCTAAAGAAAGTTTACCTTGTCCAATGTCCACTAGCATCCCGACCAGTAGGCGAACCATCCCATACAAAAACCCATTGGCTTGAATTTCTATATGAATAAAGGAGCCTCGACGGGAACATTCTGCTGCCTGCACATTGACCCATGCATGGGATCGCTTGGAACCAGTCCGTTGAAAAGCAGCGAGGTGATGTTCACCCAATAGGGGCGTCAGGGCTGCTTGGATGAGGGTTTCATCGAGGGGGGCCTGGTAATAATGCCAAGCATAGGGCTGAAGGAACAGATTTGGGGTTGGGTGGGTATAGATGGTATACCGATACCGTCGCCATTGGGCAGAAAACTGGGCATGCCAATCCTGGGGAACTTCGCAAGCACCACGGATATTGATATCGGGTGGTAGGCGATCGTTAAGGATTTTGGCCCATTTATAACCAGGGATTAAACTTTCACATTCAAAGTGGGCGAATTGTCCGGCGGCATGGACACCGCTATCGGTACGCCCGGCACCGTGAATTGTGATTTTTTGGCCGACAACCGAGGAGATAGTCTCTTCAATGACGGCTTGCACGGTTCGTTCTGCTGTTTGCCGTTGCCAACCACAAAAGTGAGTGCCGATATATTGGATGACCAATGCAATGCGTTTTCTTGGGTTGGCTTGGGACATGGGCTTAGACAGGTGGCAGATTAGTCTGGGTTAGACTAATTCGATAATTGCCATTTCTGCGTTATCGCCGCGACGACGAACGGTACGGACAACGCGACTATAACCCCCTTGGCGATCGCCATAGCGATCTTTTGCTTGGGCAAATAGGGCATGGACAAGATCTTTGTCATACATATAGCCCAAAGCCCGACGACGGGCAGCTAAAGAACCATCTTTTGCCAAGGTGATCATGCGATCCACTTCAGAACGAACCGCTTTGGCCCGCGCTTTAGTGGTTTTAACTTGGCCATGGCGAATCAGTTGAGTGGTGAGGGCACGTAAGAGGGCCTTCCGTTGATCCGCCGGTCTCCCCAATTCGGGAACACGACAACCGTGACGCATTTTTTCTTCCTCCCTAGGATGTAAACAGTACAGTCAGTGAAAAATCAAATAAATCTAAAGTTACTTCGCCGTTTTTTCTTCCGGTAAAGTAATGCCTAAACGGGTTTTTAGGGCATCGATCACTTCTTCGGCTGATTTTTGGCCAAAGTTTTTGATTTCTAGCAAATCTTCTTGGCTATAGTCTAAAAGATCAGCGACAGAGTTGATTTGTGCCCGCTTGAGACAGTTGTAAGCCCGTACCGATAGCTGTAATTCTTCGATGGGAATTTGGCTGGTGGGGTCTTCGTCCTCTTGGAACTCGTCTTGAATGGCTTCGAGGGTGAGATCCTTGAGGGGATTAAACAGTTCAACGGCGATCGCCGCTGCTTGGGATAATGCTTCCTCTGGCTTAATACTGCCATTTGTCCAGATCTCAAGGGTTAGGCGATCGCGAACCGCATCTCCTTCACTATGGATACTATCGACGCTATAGTTCACCTTAGTGACTGGCATGAACACCGCATCAATCTGTAGAAAATCTAAAGCAGTGGCCTCGTCCCGATTCCGTTGAACGGCGCGATAGCTTTTCCCTTTCTCGATCCGAAACTCCATTTCCAGCTTCGCACCATCAGCGAGGGTTGCAATATACTGGCTTGGATCGACCACTTCCACCTCAGAAGGCAGATCAAACTGAGCCGCCGTCACTTGGCCAGGGCCAGTGGCTGTTAAGCGACCAATCTGAGGCTGATGGGTGTAGCTCTTGAGAACGATTTCCTTCATATTCAGAATAATCTCAAGGGCATCTTCCCGCACACCGGGGATCGTCGCAAACTCATGGTTCACGCCACCAATCCGCAGCGCTGTCACGGCGGTTCCTTCTAAGTTAGACAGTAAAATCCGTCTGAGGGAATTGCCGAGGGTTGTTCCTTGACCCCGTTCTAGGGGTTCAAAGACAAACTTGCTATATTGACTTTGATTTTTGTGTGTTTTGCTTTCTACACACTCGATTTGAAACTGTGTCACGCTTTTTCTGATCTCCCGTTTTTCGCGATCTGAGCCAGGCACCAAGCCTTCAGACAAGATGGATATTGACTTGAACTAATTCTCTTGTTGTCAAGGATTCAGTCAAAGAGGATTTATACCCGTCTACGCTTGGGCGGACGACAACCATTGTGGGGAATGGGGGTGACATCGCGAATTAACGTAATCTCCAAACCAGCGGCTTGCAGAGCACGAATTGCTGTTTCACGACCCGCACCAGGGCCACTCACCATCACTTCGATTTGGCGCATGCCTTGTTCCATTGCGCGGCGGGCTGCATTGTCAGCGGCGGTTTGGGCAGCAAAGGGAGTCCCTTTTTTGGCCCCTTTAAAACCACTTGCCCCGGCAGAAGACCAGGAAACCGCATCGCCTTTGGTATCGGAGATGGTGACGATTGTGTTGTTAAAGGTGGATTGAATGTGAGCAACACCGTTGGGGATATTCTTTTTAACCTTCTTAGGGCTGCCTTTTTTTTGTCGTGCCATAATTTTAATCTGTAGAAGATAGGATAAATGCGTAGCTTTGTGAGGTAAAACTCAAGGGATTAACGCGGTGCTTTCTTCTTACCGGCAACAGTGACGCGACGACCACGGCGGGTGCGGGCATTGGTCCGGGTTCTTTGACCACGTACGGGCAAACCTTGGCGATGACGACGGCCACGGTAGGTGCCGATGTCTACCAGACGTTTGATATTCATGGACTCTAAACGTCTGAGATCCCCTTCAACTTGGTAGTTGTCGGTAACGTAAGACCGGAGCTTGAGGGCATCTTCATCAGATAGATCCCTTACTCTGGTGTCGGGGTTTACCCCGGTGTTTGCGATGATCTCCTGGGCTCTTGATAAACCAATGCCATACACATAGGTCAGGGCAATTTCAATGCGTTTATCACGGGGAAGATCAACACCTGCAATTCGTGCCACGATTTTTTCTCCCTAAATGAACAATTTCAATAATTTATAAGTTACGGAATAAATGTCTCAGCGACTTCTACGATTTATCCTTGACGTTGCTTGTGCTTGGGATTAGCGCAGATCACCATGACACGACCGCGACGGCGTATCACGCGACATTTATCACACATTTTTTTGACGGATGCTCGAACTTTCATAGGTTTTCAGGTTAGATTTAGCAATTTTCTATATATTGATTCTGCTATGAACCGATTGGCGATTAGCACAAAACTCCGCAAGCTTATCATCATAGCAAGTTTTTTTGCTATTGAATATAAGAAACGGATGGGATAGGCTTATTTTTTCCGGAGTCGGTAGGTGATCCGCCCTTTGCTTAAGTCATAGGGGGTCAATTCTACTTTGACGCGATCGCCCGGTAAAATTTTGATGTAATTCCGGCGAATTTTGCCAGAGATGTGGGCCAGAACATTAAAGCCATTGTCCAAGTCAACCCGGAACATAGCATTGGGAAGGGACTCGGTGACGGTACCTTCCATTTCGATTAGATCTTGTTTAGACAAAACAAATAGATCTCCTAATAAATTTCATCAATCGGCATAGAGTTCCAACCAGGAGTTATGAAGCGATCGCCTGCTCTAGGGCGGCGGTAACTTCTTCAAGGGAGCGATCGCCATCAACGGATTTCAAAGAACCCTGTTTTTGGTAAAAGTCGATCACTGGGGCTGTTTGCTCCCGATAAACTTCTAAACGACGCCGAATAGTCTCCTGGTTGTCATCCTTTCTGCCACGACTTAGTAAGCGTTCTACCAATGTGGCGTCGGGGACTTCCAAGTTAAGGGCAACGTCACATTGTTGCTTCAGCTCGCTGAGTAAGGTGTTAAGGAACTCGGCTTGGCTCACATTGCGGGGGAAACCATCCAAAATCCAACCCTGCTGGGCATCTTGCTCCTGAAGTCTTTCACGAATTAAATTCAAAATCAGACTATCGGGAACCAATTCACCACGATCCACAAACCCCTGGGCCTGTTGGCCGAGTTCTGTTTGATTGGCGATCGCCGCCCGGAGAATTTCTCCAGTAGAAATGTGGGGGATTCCACAAGATTCTGCCAAAACCTGAGCCTGAGTGCCCTTTCCGGCCCCTGGGGGACCCAAAAAAATCAACCTTACTCCTTGAGCCATAACGCCTCTATTACCATCCAAATTGCTTACTAAATCAACAAAAAGTTTAGATATTCCAGCTAATACCTAAACCCTGATAAAAACACTATTGTTTAACCATGCCTTCATAGCGCTGGGAAATAACATAGGTTTGGATTTGCTTGGCTGTATCAATCGCAACCCCCACCAGAATGAGTAGGGATGTAGCCCCAAAACCCCGTAGAGTTGTGACGCCCGTTGCCCCTTCCACAAAAGTAGGCACTGTTGCTACTAAACCAAGGAAAATTGCCCCTAGCAAGGTCAAACGATTGATCACTTTTTCTAGATATTCACTTGTGGCCCGACCGGGACGAATACCAGGAATACTAGACCCCATCTTTTTCAAGTTTTGGGCCATATCCACCGGATTCACGATCAAAGACGCATAGAAATAGCTGAAAAAGAGAATCAAAACGAGATAGACCAAGACATAGGGAATTCTTCCCGGTTGTAATAGCGTCGAAATTGTGGCGATCGCTTGACCAAAGAACCCTTCCCCTGAGCCAGCCAAGCCCGCCAAAGAAGAAGGCAGCACCAGAACCGCAGAGGCGAAAATAATCGGCATCACCCCACCCTGATTAAGTCGTAGCGGCAGGTAGCTTGTGCGTTCCCGATAAAGCTTACGGCCCACTTGACGACGGGCAGAAACAATCGGGATCCGGCGTGTTCCTTCCTGCACAAACACAATACCGACAATCATGATCAGAAAAACAACCAGCAGTAAAATGACTTTAGCAATCACTGCTCGGCCACCCGTCTGGGCAAATTCGATGGTATTCCCCAAGGTTCTCGGTAACACAGCCACAATGTTGACAAAAATCAACAAAGAGGCTCCGTTTCCTAAACCTTTTTCGGTAATCAGCTCAGAAATCCACATTACAAAGACAGAACCTGCTGTCAGTGCTAATGTAGTTTCCAAAACAAAAGTAAAACCAGGATCCAAAGCATAGGGGCGCAGAATTTGCAGCGTAATCCCAAAACTTTGTAACGCCGCCCAGCCTACCGTCACATAACGAATGATCTGGGAAATTTTACGGCGCCCTGCCTCGCCATCATTTTTTTGCATGTCCTCAAGGGCAGGAATGGCTGCCGTCATGAGCTGCATGATGATTGAAGCATTGATGTAAGGGAGAATCCCTAGGGCAAAAATGCCGACGGCGGAAAGACCACCACCGGCAAATACATCTAAAAAGCCTAAGAGAGGAGAGTTTTGAATCCCCTCGCTCAGGGCAACCCGGTCAATGCCGGGAATTGGAATAAAAACGCCAAACCGAACCAGAACCAAAAGACCGAGGGTGACAAGCAATCGACCCCGAAGGCCAGCGGCTTGTGCCATCTGCATAAAGGTTTCCTGGGCGGTTGGTGTTTTTTCGCGACTGACAACCATAGTGATGTTCTCTTCGGGAGTTTACGTAATGAACAGTTCTAAGAAGTATTAAGCAACCTTGATAAATTCTAACTTAGTGCTTTGTTCCCGAATTTTTCTAGGCGTCACAACTGCCGCCAGCCGCCTCGATTTTTGCTTTGGCCCCGGTAGAAAATGCCGCTGCGGTCACTTTAAGGGCCACGGACAATTCACCATCGCCAAGAACCTTGAGTGGGCCATCGTTGGTGGTGACAATGCCTGCTGCCATTAAGCTTTCAAGGGTAACTTCTGTGTTGGCTGGCAAGTCAGCTAATTGGCCAACATTCACAATGGTGAAATTTTTAGGATTCACAATGGTGAAGTGCTTTAGCTTCGGTACACGACGGTAAAGGGGCATTTGTCCCCCTTCAAACCCAGCTTTTGTACCGGTACCAGAACGGGATTTTTGACCCCGCATGCCGAAGCCACAGCTTGCGCCTTGGCCAGCAGCAATGCCACGGCCAACACGACGACGGCGCTTCTTTGATCCCGCTTTAGGGGATAGATTGGATAACTTCATGGTTTTTTTGAGTAAACGTTTTACTAATGTCCTCAGCCCGCCAAATTAGGGTTAGGCATAGATCCGTTCGATAGAAACGCCACGCTCTTGGGCAACGGAGGAGAAACTCCGGAGGTTACCCAATGCATCAACGGTCGCCCGAGCATTGTTCAGAGGGCTACTGGAACCCAGCTGTTTGGCAAGAATATTTTTCACACCAGCAAGTTCGAGTACCGTCCGCACGGCACCACCAGCAATTACACCGGTACCGGGGGCAGCGGGACGCATCATTACTTTTGCGCCACCCGCAACGCCATTGATCCGGTGGGTGATGGTGTTTGTTTTTGTCAAAGGAACATCGACAACGTGTTTTTTCGCATCGGAGACACCTTTACGGACGGCACCGATGACATCTCCTGCTTTACCGACGCCAACGCCGACCTTTCCGGTCTCATTGCCAATGACAACAATGGCGCGAAAACTGAGTTTCTTACCACCCTTGACAACTTTGCTGACGCGACGGATTTGAATCACACGCTCTTGCCAGTTTGTTTCTTTTTCTTTGTTCTTTGATGATTTACGACGCTTTGCCATAATTATTTTCCTAATGATTTCATCAACAGCTTAAAAGTCCAGACCGGCTTCTCTGGCAGCATCTGCTAAGGCTTTGACACGACCATGATAAAGGTTACCACCGCGATCAAAGACGACTTTGGTAATGCCTTTTTCGAGGGCGCGCTTGGCAATGAGATTACCGACTGCAGTGGAAGCTGAGATGTTACCACCGGATGCGAGTTCCCCCTTGAGATCTTTGTCGAGGGTAGAAGCCGCTACCAAGGTATGTTGCTTCTCATCGTCAATCACCTGGGCATAAATATGCTTGTGGGAGCGGAATACTGCTAAACGGGGGCGATCGCCAGTCCCTTCGACACGACGGCGAATACGGAAATGACGACGCTGCGTGAGTTGTTTGCGAGTTGCTTTCATCTCTACTTCTTACCTGCCTTACCAGCTTTACGTCTGATGTATTCACCTTGGTAACGGATCCCTTTACCTTTGTAGGGCTCAGGAGGTCTGACAGCACGAACCTTAGCAGCCGTGTTACCCACAACCTCTTTATCAATACCAGAGATGATCACTTGAGTATTTTTTTCACCCATAGCCGCAGTCACGCCTTCAGGCATTTGCATTTCTACGGGCTTACTGTAGCCCACATTAAGGGTGAGCTTATTTCCCTGCACCTGGGCCCGATAACCAACACCGATAATCTCGAGTTGTTTAGAGTAACCCTGGGAAACGCCCTCGATCATGTTGGCCACGAGGGTGCGGCACAAGCCATGACGTTCGCGGGCCGTCCGAGAGTTATCAACGGGGGAGACAACAACGGTGTTGTCTTCTTGGGTGACAGTTACTTTCTCGGGTAATGTCCGCTCAAGGGAACCTTTCGGGCCCTTAACAGCAACATTGGCACCATTGAGGGTAACGGTCACTTTGTCGGGGATGGGAATTGGTTTTTTACCAATACGAGACATTCGTTTTTCTCCTGATATCAACTTCAGCCACGATTACCAGACGTAGCAAAGAATTTCACCACCAATACCTTCTTTACGGGCTTGGCGATCTGTCATCACGCCTTTGGAAGTTGAAATAATCGCAATTCCAATCCCACCGAGCACGCGAGGCAAGTCTTTGTGGTTACTGTATACGCGAAGCCCCGGTTTACTTACCCGTTGAAGTTTTTGGATAATCGGTTGACGATTACGACCTTTGTATTTCAGGGAAATAACAAGGTGTTTTTCAATCCCTTCACCTGCTTCGGTGTAGTTTTCAATGAAACCTTCGTCCTTCAGCACCTCGGCAATGTTACGGGTCATGCGAGTCATCGGGACTTTTGTGTTGTCATGCTGCACCATGCACGCATTACGGATGCGGGTGAGCATATCGGAAATGGTATCGTTAGCCGCCATTATTACCTTTAATCTCTCCTAAGATTTAGCTTTCACGGAAGGGCATACCCATTTCTCTCAGCAGCGCACGACCTTCTTCATCGGTTCTCGCGGTGGTGATGATGGAAATGTCCATTCCTCGGATTTGATCAATGGAATCGTAGTCAATTTCAGGGAAAATCAGTTGCTCACGAATCCCTAAGCTGTAGTTGCCACGTCCATCGAAACTTTTTGGGCTGATGCCACGGAAGTCACGAATGCGGGGCAGGGCTAAGCTGATGAGACGATCCAAAAAGGAATACATTTTTTCGGAGCGTAGAGTCACCATCACACCGACGGGCATCCCTTCGCGAATTTTGAAGCCGGCGATCGCCTTTTTTGCCCGGGTGATGACGGGGCGCTGACCAGTAATGGTTGACAATTCTTTAATGGAAGACTCCATCGCCTTCGCATTAGAAGAAGCTTCCCCGAGACCCCGGTTCACTGAAATTTTGACAAGCTTGGGTACTTCATGGACGTTGCTGTACCCAAACTGCTCCGTTAATTTAGGAACAATATTGTCTTGATAAAGGGTTTTGAGTCTTTGAGACATAGATTTTACGTTTAACCTCCCTGGGCTTGGTCAGGGAAAAACTAAATGTAGATAAAAATTTCTAGAAAGGCCGATTAGTCGATAACTTCACCGGTTTTCTTTAATACACGCACCTTACGGCCATCTTCAGTCAGCTGATAGCCAATGCGACTAGCAACTTTTTCCTTTTCGGAATAGTGCATCACATTGGAGCTATGGATCGGCGCTTCAAAGGTTTGAATCTGACCCGACTCGCCTTCCTGTTGAGGCTTGACATGCTTGGTGCGGATATTGACATCCTTGACCACGACCTTGCTGGATTTGGGCAGAGTTTTGATAACTTCGCCTACTTTGCCTTTGTCGCGACCAGAAATGACTTGAACCGTATCACCCGTTTTCACATGCATTTTGTGACGTGTGGGGGTAGAACTTTTGCGTCCTGCCATGGTTAGATGACCTCCGGTGCAAGGGAAACAATTTTGGTGAAGTTTTTATCCCGTAACTCACGGGCAACGGGACCAAAAACACGGGTGCCTTTCGGATTGCCTTCTGCATTAATAATGACAGCGGCATTGTCATCGAAACGAATACTCATGCCGCTAGCACGGCGGAGTGGTTGACGCGTCCGCACGATAACGGCCCGAACGACATCAGATTTTTTGACACCCATGTTGGGAATTGCTTCTTTAACAACAGCGATAATTTGATCGCCGATGCCACCATAACGACAATTCCCTGTACTCAGAACCCGTAAGCACATCAGTTTACGAGCACCGCTATTATCGGCAACATTAAGATAGGTTTGTTGTTGAATCACGGCTTTACGGTAAGGGTAAAGAAAATAGATTAGGGTCAACAGTTAATAAAAACTATTGGTTGAGGATTTCGGCAATGGTCCAGCGTTTGGTCTTGCTGGTAGGAGGGGTCTCGCGAATACGAACGCGATCGCCAACTTTGCACTTATTTTCCTCGTCGTGGGCTTTAAAACGCTTGGTTTTAACCACGATTTTTTTGTATTTCGGGTGGGGAGAGCGGTTTTCTACAGCTACAATCACGGTTTTATCCATTTTGTCGCTGACGACCATTCCCACTCTTTCTTTCGTAGCCATACGAGATTCTGTCTCCTACTTTTACTGAGCTTGGAGTTGTCTTTGGCGCTCGACCGTCATCAACTGGGCGAGACGGTGGCGAGCATGCTTGATCTCATGGGTTTTCTCCAGGCGACCGGTACCTTGTTGGAGACGGAGGTCAAACAATTGTTTCTTGACGGCAACGATTTCGTCAGCAAGCTCTTGGTCATTGAGTTTGCGAGCATCTTCAATCTTGGGTAAAGGCATGATTTAGATATACTCCTCGTTGCGGGTGATGAACTTGGTTTTAATCGGCAGCTTTTGGGCCGCAAGGCGCATGGCTTCACGGGCGATCGGCTCAGCGACACCATTCATCTCAAACATGATCCGGCCAGGCTTAACCACAGCAACCCAGAATTCAGGGTTACCTTTACCAGAACCCATACGGGTTTCCGCCGGACGCATGGTGATGGGTTTATCGGGGAAAATTCGGATCCAAATCTTACCACCCCGCTTGATATAACGGGTCATCGCACGACGGGCGGCTTCAATTTGACGGGCGGTAATCCAACTGGGTTCAACGGCTTGGAGCGCGTAGTCACCAAATTGAATATTATTGCCGCGATACGCCATTCCCCGCATGCGACCGCGATGCTGCTTCCGGAATTTTGTACGTTTTGGACTTAGCATTGTTTCCTAAAGGGTAAACAGTGAGGGTAGAAAATTAAATTGCCAGTAGTGGAGCAATTTATTGTTCGCTACGGTCTTCAAACTGCTGACGTCGAGATTTGCGACGGGGCAGAGGGGCAGCATTAGCGGCAGAAGTTTCTTCTTGACCCGGAATAATTTCGCCTTTGAAGATCCAAACTTTAATCCCAAGAATTCCGTAAATGGTTTGGGCAGTTTTGTAGGAGTAGTCGATGTCAGCGCGGAGCGTGTGTAGGGGAACGCGTCCTTCACGTACCCACTCTGTCCGGGCAATTTCTGCACCGTTTAAGCGACCACTCACCTGGATTTTGATCCCTTGAACTTCTGCTCTTTGGGCCCGTTGAACGGCTTGGCGGACAACTCGACGGAAAGATACCCGTCGCTCAAGTTGCTGAACAATATATTCAGCGATGAGGGCAGCATCAGCGTCAACGCGGTTGACTTCGACGACGTTAATGCGGATTTGACGCTGATCGCCAAGGACGTCTTGGAGACCAGTTCTGAGGGCTTCGATGCCAGAACCACCACGACCGACGACGACACCGGGACGGGCAGTGTGAATCTCTAGATCAACTTGATCGGCTTTACGCTCGATCAAAACTTTAGAGATACCAGCGTTATTGAGGTTTGCATCAATGTGCTTGCGGATTTTGTAGTCTTCCTGCACGAGGGCAGGGTATTGTTTGGGGTCGGCGTACCAACGGGAGAGGTGCTCTTTTGTAATCCCCAAACGGAAACCAACTGGATGAATTTTCTGTCCCACGGTTTGTTCCTTTTGATGTTTACGATCTACGACAGGTTAGGAGTACTATTCGGCAGCACCAGGCGCCACACCAACGGTGATGTGACAAGTGGGCTTACGAATTTGATAGGCACGTCCTTGAGCCCGGGGGCGGAACCGCTTTAACACAGGGCCAGCATCAGCAAAGGCTGCACTGACAACGAGATCAGCGGGATCTAACCCTTCGTTATGTTCGGCATTGGCAACGGCAGACCGTAAAACCTTCAGTACAGGTTCACAAGCGCGATAGGGCATAAATTCGAGAATGATCAAGGCTTCGCGGTAGCTACGGCCACGGATCTGATCGAGGACCCGTCTGACTTTGATCGGAGACATCCGAATATAGCGGGCGATCGCCTTGACTTCAGTTTGAGTATCGATAGTCATTGTCTTCTTTAACCCTTATCGACGTGCTTTCTTATCACTCTTGGCATGGCCCTTGAAGGTCCGTGTGGGTGCAAATTCACCCAATTTGTGACCTACCATTTGCTCAGACACAAAAACAGGCACATGTTGACGACCGTTGTGAACGGCGATCGTGTGACCCACCATCTGAGGCAAAATTGTCGATGCCCGTGACCAAGTTTTAATCACTTGCTTATCACCGGAAGCATTGAGCTTCTCGATTTTTTTTAGGAGGCTGTCCGCGATAAACGGACCCTTTTTCAGTGAACGACCCATAGTTTCTTATAGAGTGTGATGAACAAAAATAGATAATTAACGGCGGCGGCGCACAATCAAAGAGCTACTTTGCTTCTTCTTCTTGCGAGTCTTCTTCCCGAGGGCAGGTTTACCCCAAGGCGTCACAGGGCCACTGCGACCGATGGGTGCTCTGCCCTCACCACCACCATGGGGGTGATCTACCGGGTTCATAACACTACCGCGGACTTGGGGCCGACGTCCCAGGTGACGGGTTCTCCCCGCTTTCCCGAGCTTCAGGTTCCGGGCTTCTGCATTGCCTACTTTGCCGATGGTGGCATAGCACTCTTTGCGAACCATCCGGACTTCTTTAGAAGGCAGCTTGATGGTGACATAGTCACCTTCTTTCGCAACCAACTGAGCAAAAGCGCCCGCAGAACGGACCATCTGGCCACCACGACCGGCATAAAGCTCGATGTTGTGGATTTCAGTACCGAGGGGGATTTTGTAGAGCGGTAAGGCATTGCCGATTTCGTAGGGCGCTTCTTCCCCAGCGATAATCGTGTCACCGACGCCAAGGCCTGCTGGCTGAAGAATGTAGCGTTTTTCGCCATCTTCATACTGCACCAGGGCAATGCGAGCATTCCGGTTTGGATCGTACTCAATCGCAATCACCTGGGCGGCCATATCCCGCTTATCACGGCGAAAATCGATCAGACGATAAAGACGCTTGTGGCCACCACCCCGGTGACGACAAGTGATCACTCCACGGTTGTTACGGCCTTTTTTGCGGTGTTTGTATTTTGTAAGAGATTTTTCCGGTTTGGATTTGGTAATCTCCGAAAAGTCAGAGACCGTAGCCTGACGAGTTCCCGGAGTATATGGTCTAAATGAACGAATACCCATGATTTATTCAAGTGAATGACGACTATACTTCTGGGAACAATGTGATTGTATCCCCTTCTGCCAAGGTGACGACAGCCCGCTTGTATTGGGGCTTGAAGCCCAAGAAACGACCCACACGTTTTTTCTTACGGGGGGGACGGCTGGTGTTGACCTTAACGACTTTGACTTCAAAAAGGCTCTCGATCGCCGCTCTGATGTCTGTTTTGGTTGCTTTTAGGGCAACATCAAACACATATTTGTTGTCTTCAAGCAGAATTGTCGCCTTTTCACTAACAATGGGCTTGAGAATCAAATCAGCGAGATCGCGGGTCGGAACCCGGCTCGCAGTTGGCATTCTACTAGTCATTGTAAACCTCCTGGATTTTAGCCAGAGCTTCGGCGGTGACGACGATCTTGCCAGCGTTGAGAATATCAAAAATATTCAAACCGTCAGCAGGAACCGTTTTCACAGAAGCAATGTTGCGTGCAGAGAGATATACATTGTCTGTCATCTCAGCAAGGACAAGGAGTACCTTTTCACCAGATGCCACACCCCAGCGGGACATGGCACTTACCAATTCCTTGGTTTTGGGCGCGGCAAATTGTTCAGCAAAGTTTTCAACGACGATGAGATCTTCGTTGCGGCTGTGGAAAGCGGTACGAAGCGCTAAACGACGCTCTTTGCGGTTCATTTTGAGGTTGTATTCCTTGGGTTTGGGGCCAAAGATGACACCACCGCCCTTCCATAATGGGGAACGGATTGAACCAGCTCTTGCCCGGCCAGTTCCTTTTTGACGCCAAGGTTTGCGGCCACCGCCACGGACTTCTGCACGAGTTTTCGTGGAAGAAGTTCCCTGACGCGCGTTATTTAGCTGACGTACAAGGGCGCGGTGGACAATATGTGCGGCATTTTCTTCTTTGGCAACTTTGAAGTCGAGGTTGGCTTGGCCAACTTCTTCTCCTTGCCAATTTTTTACTGCGCAGTTAACCATAGTGATGAAGTATCGGATTATCGGTTATCAGCTAATGAAATAAATAAAGTTGTGGTTTTCTATAAAAAGATTGCAGGTGGCGATCGCCACGCAAGACTCATTATTTTTGGCCCACAATATTGCTCGGAGCAATACTTAATAAATTGCCGGCTTTGCCAGGAATTGCACCTTTGATCAGCAATAAATTCTTTTCTTCGTCAACGCGAACGACTTCGAGTTTACGGACGGTGATCTTAGTTCCACCATAACGACCTGCCATGCGCTTACCGGGATAAACGCGACCGGGAGTCGTCCCTGCACCGGTAGAACCGGGGAGACGGTGGTTTTTAGAACCGTGGGTCATGTTGCCTCGCTTAAAGTTATGGCGTTTTTGATAGCCAGCGAAACCACGACCAATGGTATTTCCAGAAACATCGACAACTTGGCCAGCCTCAAAAATATTCGCAGTGATCGCTTGGCCAAGTTCATAGCCAGAAACGTCATCGAGGCGATATTCCTTGAGGTGGCGGAGGGGGGCAGCATCCGCTTTTTTGAGATGCCCCAGTTGAGGCTTCGTTAAGTTTTTTTCCTTAACGTCTCCGTAGCCGATTTGCACGGAGGTGTAGCCATCTGTTTCGGAGGTTTTGATTTGGGTGACGGTACAGGGCCCTGCTTGGACAACGGTAACGGGAATCGCAGTTCCAGTTTCGTTATCAAAGATTTGGGTCATACCGAGTTTAGTACCGAGGATACCGAGTGACACGGAACAGAGACCTCTATCTACTAATAGACAACATTAAAAGGTGAGTAGAAATAATATGAACCGCTCCCGAAAGAGTTGTGGTTCTTGTCTTCTACTCTTGGATATTCAGAGTGTTTTATGGCTCTGAAAGGTTTTTGCCTACAGGTAGGGGTGCTACGTTTTACCCAAGACTTAAAGCGCTTGCTTCAGTATCTTGCTGTAACTGCAGGATGGGGGCTGCCGCTTGGGGCGATCGCCCAAAAGATGTGACCGAAGAATGCAGCCTCAGAGAAGCCTGTTTCTGTGTTGAACCGATGCGACGAACAAGGGGGCAGGGGTTCTATGCTTCGCCAGGAAACTTCGTATAACTGGTTACATTTAGCCACAAGCGAGCATTATAAGCGGAGAAAGTGAGCCTTGGCAAGGGGCATATCAGAAAAACATGACAGTTCTTAATTCTTAGGACGGGGCTTGGTGGTTTAGGGGTGATCGTTTAGGGGCAAAAAGACCAAAGGCGATCGCCAACGTTGTCTAAGGTCGGAGCCAGCATAAAGTGTTACGATTGCCACAGAACGAAGAAAAGTGATTATACACAAAAGGACAACACGCAATAATGCAAGAACATATTCAGTCGATTTCTTTCGATGGACGAGAAATCCGACTAAAAACAGGTTTGTTTGCGCCTCAGGCCGGCGGGTCAGTTTTAATTGAATCAGGAGATACAGCGGTTTTAGTTAGTGCAACGACAGCTCCTGGCAGACAAGGGATTGACTTTCTACCTTTACTGGTAGATTACGAAGAACGATTATACGCAGCAGGACGGATTCCTGGTGGTTATTTAAGAAGAGAAGGTAGACCTCCAGAACGGGCAACGCTCATTTCGCGCCTCATTGACCGACCGATGCGTCCGCTATTTCCCCAGTGGTTGCGAGACGATATTCAAATCGTTGCCACAACCCTCTCCCTCGATGAAGAAGTACCGCCGGATGTCCTCGCTGTGACAGGGGCTTCCGTGGCCACATTGCTCGCAGGTTTACCTTTCTATGGGCCGATGGCTGCTGTCCGGGTTGGTTTAGTGGGGGATGATTTCATCCTGAATCCTACTTACCGGGAAATGATGAATGGGGATTTAGACCTTGTGGTTGCTGGAACTCCCGACGGTGTGATCATGGTTGAAGCCGGGGCCAATCAGTTGCCAGAAGCAGACATGATCGAGGCGATTGATTTTGCCTACGAAGCGATCCAAGAGTTGATCGAGGCCCAGCGTTCGCTGATGAAGGAACTCGGCCTTGAAATGGTCAGTGCTGAACCGCCCGCTAAGGATGAGGAGCTAGAAAAATTCATTGGCGATCGCGCCACTGACAAGATCAAAAAAGTCCTGAGTCAATTTGACCTAGACAAAAACGGTCGCGATGCCGACCTCGATGAAATCAAAGCAACAGAAATTATTGAGGCCATCGAAGCCCTGCCAGAGGATGCGCCACTGCGGGTGAAGACCACAGAAGAACCCAAGCTCATTGACAACACCTTCAAAGCGCTGACGAAAAAGCTGATGCGGAGCCAAATCGTCGAAGATGGAGTCCGGGTTGATGGTCGTAAACTAGACCAAGTGCGCCCCATTTCTTGCCGCACGGCTGTGTTACCGAGAGCTGTCCATGGTAGTGGTCTATTTAATCGCGGCTTGACCCAGGTTTTATCCATTGCCACCCTTGGGACGCCCGGTGATGCCCAGGAAATGGATGATTTGCATCCCTCCGACGAAAAACGCTACCTGCACCATTACAATTTCCCCCCCTACTCCGTGGGTGAAACTCGCCCAATGCGATCGCCTGGCCGCCGGGAGATTGGCCACGGTGCCTTGGCCGAACGCGCCCTTTTACCCGTATTGCCGCCGAAGGATGAATTTCCCTACGTCATTCGGGTCGTCTCTGAAGTCTTATCTTCCAACGGATCCACCTCCATGGGTTCCGTTTGTGGCTCTACCCTGGCCCTAATGGATGCCGGGGTACCCATTGCCAAGCCCGTGAGTGGTGCCGCGATGGGGCTGATCAAAGAAGGAAAAGAAGTTCGCATCCTCACCGATATCCAGGGGATTGAAGACTTCCTCGGCGACATGGACTTTAAGGTTGCCGGGACAGCTGACGGAATTACCGCCCTCCAGATGGATATGAAGATCACTGGCCTGGCCGTTGAAGTGGTGGCAGAAGCCATTAAGCAAGCCTTACCGGCCCGTCTCCATATCCTCGAAAAGATGACCGATGTCATTGCTGAGCCGAAGGAATTGTCCCCAGCCGCTCCCCGTCTGCTCACCATCAAGATTGATCCCGATTTAATTGGGATGGTCATTGGCCCTGGTGGTAAAACCATTAAAGGGATTACTGAGCAAACCCGTGCCAAGGTGGATATTGCCGATGACGGTACCGTAACGATCGCCTCCTCTGAATCGGAAAATGCCGAAAAAGCCAAACGGCTGATCGTAAACATGACCCGTAAGCTCAATGAAGGGGATGTATATTTCGGTAAAGTCACCCGTATTATCCAGATCGGTGCCTTCGTGGAAATTATGCCGGGTAAAGAAGGGATGATTCACATTTCGCAACTGGCAGAAGGCCGCGTGGGCAAAGTCGAAGATGAAGTTGCCGTTGGTGATGAAGTAGTGGTTAAAGTGCGCGAAATTGACAACAAAGGACGCATTAACCTCACACGCCTTGGAATTCACCCAGATGAAGCTGCCGCGGCCCGAGTTGCTGCTCAATAGAGCCATAAAACATCGCTGTTTTTCAGTGTTTTCATTTAACTCAATTTCCCTCAAGTAACTTGGGGGATTTTTTTGTTTAATGCCATTATTTAGCCTTGTAAAAAAGCGATGAATTATGGCAACAACGGCCAGAAGAATGAACAAACAGACTAAACTTTTCTCTGGCGAATAATCCTCGGCACAAGGATAGGCTTAAACCCCAGGAAAGTTGGATTGTCAGGGAAGCTAAATTAGATACAAGCTGGGCGGCTAGAAACTGTCATATTCTAGGGTGACCATCGGGAGCACTTTAAGTTACTCAGGGTATGGATCGTCCCCACGCTGCACCTCAATTTTCCCAAACCCCTTTTCAGCGGGTGGCAACTGGGTCGATCTTTTTTTTATCACCATTGTGATTGCGATTTGCGGCTATATGCTTTTTGGCTGGACTGCCCTGGAATCCTTTTATATGGTGGTGATCACGGTGTTTGGGGTGGGATATGGGGAAGAAACCCCCCTAAAGGAAACACCAGAGAAGCTCTTTACAATTTTTGTCATCTTAGCGGAAACATCGGCAACCATCATTGACTTAAAAAAAAGATCTAGATATGATTTAAGGCATTATTTTTATGTAAATTAATCAATTAGCTACTGCCATGAATATAAAAAAATTGAGCTTATACCTTTTCTTGATCAATGTGATGACTAATTTTTTTGCCGTGGCTGTAGCAGATGAAGTCAACGAAGCTTCGATGTTTAGAGGCTCTACAAATACTGATATTTTCGATTTAGAAAATAGTGCTGAGATTCTAATTTCAGATATTGTTGAACAAGAAAAATTTGATCGTCAAGAAGAAGTTGTAGTAGAAAATCAAGTCATTGAATATTCAACTAGTACTTTCGAATTCAATTTTTTAGAACCAATGACGATCGAGTCGGCCAATATGCTGCCACAAGGAACCGTAAAAACTGGTTTGGGAGCTACGATATTTCGTCCTAATTCTCAAGGAAATGGTTTGGGATTAGAAGTTTATAATGCCTCTGTTCAATATGGCATAGCTGAAAATTTACAGTTTAATCTTGATCTATCTTTTTTAGATGACATTGATAATGTTACAAATCCCAATGCAGATATAAAGTTTGGTGTTTTCTCTTTAGCACCTAGTCTAAAGTATAGATTCATTGACGAGCCTTCTTACAATATTGCCATAGTTAGTTCCCTAGAGTGGATAAAGGTTAAATCTCAAAATAATACAACCGAAAATACATTAGCGGGTACTGTTCAAATACCTATGACTTACAATTTGACTGACAATAGTCAATGGCATTTAGCAGCTGGATTTACAGTTTTCCCTGATACTGTCAATGATGACGATTTTTACGGCACCTTCTTCAACATTGGTACAGGATTTAATCTCAAAATAGGGGAAAAATTTGGTCTTTTAGCTGATGTCAATTATCCGATAGAAGTTTCTGGCGGCAATAGCGTTTCCAATACAGAAAAGATTAAGGAAAATCTAGTTTGGAACGCTGGTTTTAGTTATTTACATAGCCCTAATGTTAGTTTGGATATGTATGTGACAAATCGTTTAGGTAATACTCCCGCTACTAAATTATTAACCTTTCCATCTGATGGTGATAGCGTCGGTGTAGGAGCAAATCTTAAATATACTCTTGGTTCTAATAATAACTATCGTAGCAGTTTTTCTGAGCGCTTTCTCCCTTCTATGAACGATCGGGAAAAGCAGTTAGTGTTTGATGGTATACTCCTCAGCAGCCCTAATACCTTAAGAAAAGAAATGTTTCTATTTGATGGAGCAATTGGTAGTGGTGGTAATATTCAAATCGGTTATGGTCTAAGTGATAATGCACAAATAGAGCTCACTGCTCAACAATTAGCGGACAATAATCAGCCCATTGGTAATTCAATGAAACTAGGAGCAGCCACTAAGTTTAATTTTTTAAATCAAGCTATAGGTGATCCTTTTTCATTGGCTATTCGAGGTGCATTTCAGGATGCCAGCAACTCTGATGATGATGGTATAGGTTTATTTTTGGCTGAAACAATTTTTTCTTATTCAGCTAACGATGCAATTACTTTTATGTTTAATCCTAAGGCGGGATTTTTTGGGGATGAAACTCTTATTGGTACAGGTTTAGGTGTTAATCTACAATTATCTCCAGGACTACAGTTGATTGGCGAAGTGACTCCTATGGTAAGTAATGATCCCATTGTTTGGGCGGCTGGTGCACGTTATCTATTTCCTAAGTCCAATTTTGGTTTAGGGGTTTATGGTACGAATGCCGCAGGAAAAGGAAATATTGGTAGTTTGATTCATCAATCTGACGATGATGTGAGCGTTGGTTTTAATTTAACGTGGTTATTAGGTGGTGGTAGAAGCTATTAACTAAGTCTTACAAACTCATTTTTATATCCTTAAAAAAATAACTAATGTCATTGCTGAACTACAGAAATTTTCTCCGGTGACTCTCACTTGTCTACCATCAAAATTAATCCTAATCTCCTACATTCCATCCTCTGATCTTCTTTGCGGCATGTAGGATAAGATATCACTACTTCTAGGTGGATTGATTGCGTTCCATTTCTCTCAGGTATGGGATTTTTTTGTTTAACGCTATTATTTAGCCTCGTAAAAAAACTATAAATTATGACGAAAATGACCACAAGAATGGGCATATAGATCGAATTTTTCTAGGGGAAAAAATTTCCAGTAAAAGGTTAGGCTTAGACTCCAGAAAACTGTAATTTTCAGGGAAGCTAAATTAGATACAAGCTTGATTGAGAGAAACTGCCATACTCTAGGGTGATCATCAGAAGCGCTTTAAGTTACTCAGGGTATGGATCGTCCCCACGCGGCACCTCAATTTTCCCAAACCCCTTTTCAGCGGGTGGCAACTGGGTCGATCTTTTTTTTTATCACCATTGTGATTGCGATTTGCGGCTATATGCTTTTTGGCTGGACTGCCCTGGAATCCTTTTATATGGTGGTGATCACAGTGTTTGGGGTAGGATACGGGGAAGTAAAACCCCTCGAGACAACACCAGAGAAGCTCTTTACAATTTTTGTCATCTTAGCGGGGACATCGGCAGCAATCTACGGGGTGGGAGGATTTGTGCAAATGGTGACAGAAGGGGAGATTAATCGGGCGTTTGAGGCAGAAAGACAACGTAAAAGTATTTCTAATTTAGAAAGTCACATTATTATTTGTGGCTTTGGTTATATTGGCCAGATTCTCGCTCAAAAACTTGAGGATTCGGGACAAGGCTTTGTGGTGCTCAGTATTGATCCAGAACAATTGGCGATCGCCGAACAGCGGGGTTATTTGACGAAAGAAGGAGACCCAGCAGACGAACTGATTTTGCAGGGATTAGGCATTCGGCGGGCCAAGGCCCTAGCGACGGTGCTCGATAGCGATGCCAGCAATGTGTTTATTACCTTGACCGCCCGGGAACTGAACCCAGACTTAATGATTTTGGCGCGAGGGGAAGTACCCAGTACCGAAAAAAAGCTCCGGTTAGCGGGGGCAAACCACGTCATTTTGCCCGCCAGTGTCAGTGGGGCGCGCATGGCTAATTTGATTACGACACCGCCCGCGACGGATTTTTTTAGTCAGTCTTCCCAACAGGAGCAACTGAATGATCTCTTGCAACAAATTAATGTGCAGATGATCGAGTTGGCGATCGCCCCCCAATCATCCCTCGTGGGAAAAACAGTCCGGGAGCTAGAAATTCGTGGCAAAGGGGCCTTTATTGTGGTGGCTTTACGACGGTTTCAAGGGGAATTTATTGCCCACCCTAGTCCAACATTAATGTTGACATCTGGGGATATTTTAGTGGTTTTGGGTCACGAAGAAGACATTCCCAAATTTGCCCGATTTTATCAATTGTTTCAACCCAAATAAACTGTTTTTTTCTTAGCAAAATCAATTTAATCCCCATGAATTATCCGCCCCTAAGGAAACCCATTATTTTATGATTGATCAACTGTGGTTGCTGATTTGTGCTGGTTTGGTGCTGTTAATGCAAGCCGGTTTTATGTGCCTCGAATCTGGCCTGACCCGCACAAAAAATAACATTAATGTGGCCGTTAAAAACCTCTCCGATTTTGGTCTGTCGGTGATGTTATTTTGGGGCATTGGCTATGGTCTGATGTTTGGGTTATCCCAGTGGGGAGGCATCGGTGGGAGTAATTTCTTTTTGGGAACGACTGGCAACCCAGAAGAGGCCGCTTTTTTCCTGTTCCAAGCGATGTTTTGCGGTACGGCCACAACGATTATTTCGGGGGCGATCGCCGAACGGTTAAAGTTTGAAGCCTACATCATCATTGTGATCCTGGTGTCGGGGTTTATTTATCCGATTTTTGGGCATTGGGCCTGGAACGAAGCGGGGTGGCTGCGGCAACTGGGGTTCTTGGATTTTGCGGGTAGTACGGTGGTTCACAGCATGGGGGCTTGGGTGAGCCTGGGCACCTTGCTTTTGGTCGGGGCCAGGGAAGGGCGCTTTACCACCACGGGGGCACAGAAAATCCAGGGATCAAACCTGCCCTTTGCGGTTTTGGGGACATTGTTGTTGTGGGTGGGTTGGCTGGGATTCAATGGCGGGAGTACTTTTGCGTTTAATGACCAAGTCCCCCAGATCATTACCAATACAGTGCTGGCGGGAACTGCGGGGATGGTCACAGCGATGCTCCTCAGCCAATGGTATCTCAAGCGCTCAGAGGTCGAGGAAATTATCAATGGTTCCCTGGCGGGGCTGGTGGCGATTACGGCCTGCTGTGATCTAGTATCGAGTCCCTTGGCGGTGGTGGTGGGCATTACGGCGGCCGGGGTGGCTCGGTGGGTATCTAGTCTCTTAAAACGCTACAAAATTGATGATGCAGTGGATGCGATCGCCGTCCATGGGGGTGCGGGCCTGTGGGGAACCCTCTGTGTTGGTTTATTTGGCAATGTCGAAGCCCGCCATAGTCAACTGTTGGTGCAACTCTTGGGGGTGGCGATCGCCCTTGCCTGGGGGACAGGGCTGACTTGGCTCATTTTAAAACTATTGCAGCGATGGTACCCTTTGCGGGTTTCCCCGGAGGCCGAAGCCCTGGGCTTGAATATCTCCGAACATGGTGCCAAAACCGATGCCTATGAACTATTCCAGGTGATGGATCACCAGGCCGCGACCCAAGATTTGACCCTGCGGGTGCCCGTGGAACCCTTTACGGAGATTGGCCACATTGCCACCCGTTACAACCAGGTCATCGACGCCCTGGAACAAAACCACCGGGAAAATGCCGAATCCCTAGAGGAACTCTACACGATCACTGCGATGGCTGTGGCTGCCATTGAACATCAAAATTTTGACCCAGATTTGTTTGCCAGTTTTGGCGATCGCCCCGATGAATTGGGCATTTTAGGCCGCTCCCTGCAACAGTTGCTCCAGACCATTAACCAACAAACAGCGGCCCTCGAACAATTACAGCAGCAACAGCAAACGACCCTGAAGGCAGTGCTCGGAGAAATTTTCCAGCAGCGGTTTGGGGAGCCTAGTCTCACTTATCAAGGGCAGTTACCCGACTTACCTCCGACCCTGACCATGGCTGAGATTACCCAAATGGCGATCGCCACCACCAGTTTTGGGGAATTTTTAGAGCAAATACAGGCTCCCAACGCTCCTTCCGATGAAAATCAGCCAGTTTCCGCAGATTGGAGCGACTGAAAATATAAATTCACCAAGTCCTGAAACACTGACAAAGCCTCTACCTCTGGGCCTGCCTTTTTCCGGGAAAATTAAACCATAGGTCTTTTCGGAGAATTTTCAGCTGTGGTCATCGATGCTCAGGATCGTTACGAAGCGCGTACCCAACAAATTGCCAGGGAGTTAATCGCCGCTACCCGGGAAAAACGGTCATTTTTCTCGAAACTCCAAGACCAGATGCGCCTGGACGATAAATTGCTGGGCTGGGCCATGGAAAATCCCCATCTACGGGTGCAACTGTTTCGCTTTATCGATGTGTTGCCAGCCCTAAAAGATAACGGGGCGATCGCCCAGCATCTCCAACAATACCTAGGGGACGAGTCGGTGGAGTTGCCTGGGGCCTTAAAAAAAATTCTGAACTTTACCGAACCCCAATCCCCTCCAGCTCAGTTAGCCGCTGCCACCATTAGTAAATCGGTGGAAACCCTCGCCTTTAAATATATTTCGGGGGAAAACGTCAAACAGGTCTTGAAAACCGTTGAACGTCTGCGCCGGGACAAAATGGCCTTCACCATTGATCTGTTGGGGGAGGCGGTGATCACCGAAGCAGAAGCACAAAAATATCAGCAAACTTACCTCGATTTAATGGCAGACCTCACGGCGGCAGCAAAACATTGGTCGAAGGTCAATCAAATCGATGAGGCGGACGGTGAGGATCTTGCAAAGGTGCAAGTATCCGTAAAATTAACGGCGTTTTATTCGCAGTTTGACCCCCTCGATCCGGCAGGCAGCAAAGAAAATGTCGCGGAACGGGTGCGCCTACTGTTGCGCCATGCCCAGGAATTGGGAGTTGCGGTGCACTTTGATATGGAGCATTACGAATATAAAACCCTCACCCTCCAGATTTTGAAAGACGTGTTGCTGGAAGAGGAGTTTCGGCACCGTAGTGATATTGGCGTGACTTTACAGGGCTACTTGCGGGATTCTTACGCAGACTTAGAAAGTTTAGTTGCCTGGGCCAAGGAACGGGGCACCCCTGTCACCGTCCGTCTTGTGAAAGGCGCTTACTGGGATCAAGAAACGATCACGGCGCTGCAAAACCATTGGGAACAGCCTGTTTTTAACGAAAAGGGCGCAACGGATATTAATTACGAGCGCATGACTCGTCTGCTGCTGGAAAACCATCAGTATCTCTACGGGGCGATCGCCAGCCATAATGTGCGCTCCCAGGCGGTGGCCTGTGCGATCGCCAAGGAACTCAAGATTCCCCGCCGTAACTTTGAATGTCAGGTGCTGTACGGCATGGGCGACCAAATTGCGAAGGCGTTGGTGAAGGAGGGTTATCGGGTGCGGGTGTACTGTCCCTATGGCAAGATTTTGCCGGGCATGGCCTACCTAATCCGGCGTTTACTAGAAAATACCGCCAATAGTTCTTTCCTGCGCCAGAACCTAGAGGAGCGTCCGGTGGAGGAATTGATCGCGCCGCCGACAGGGGATCTCAACGCAACCATTCATGATCTCGACAGTAGCCATCTGCAATTTGCGGGGGCTGCCAATACCGACTATGCAGAACCAGATCTCCGGGATAAATCCCAGTTTGCGATCGCCGAGGTGAAAAAGCAGCTTGGCAAACGTTATCTGCCTTACATCAACGGCGAATATGTACAAACCGAAAATTTGGTGGACTCGGTCAATCCCTCCCGTTCCACAGAACTCATTGGTAAAGTTGGTCAAATTTCCCTAGAGCAAGCAACGGAGGCGATCGCCGCCGCCAAAGCCGCTTTTCCCGCCTGGAAGAAAACCCCCGTCTCGGAACGGGCCAACATTCTCCGGAAGGCAGCGGAGATTATGGAAGCCCGTCGCCACGAGTTGAATGCGTGGATTTGTTTAGAAACGGGCAAAATCCTCAAGGAAGCGGATCCGGAAGTCTCCGAAGCCATTGATTTCTGTCGCTACTACGCCGATGAAATAGAGCGTTTGCACTATGGCTACCAGGTCAAACCCGATGATCTCTCCCAAGTGCAGGGCTTCAAAAAGTACGATGTTTGTGGTGAAACCAACCGCTACCATTACCAACCGCGGGGCATTGCTGTTGTTATTTCCCCTTGGAATTTCCCCTTTGCGATCGCCACGGGGATGACCGTTGCGGCCTTGGTGACGGGCAACTGTACCCTACTAAAACCCGCTGAAACTTCTAGCGTGATCGGCGCAAAAATTGCCGAAATCCTCATTGAAGCGGGGATCCCCAAGGGAGTATTTCAGTTTGTGCCGGGACGCGGTTCCACGGTGGGAGCGGCGATGGTGACCCATCCCGATGTACATCTCATTGCCTTTACGGGTTCCCGGGAAGTGGGTTGTAATATCTATGCCAATGCGGCGATCGTACAACCGGGTCAGAAGCATTTGAAACGGGTCATTGCCGAAATGGGCGGAAAAAACGCCATTATCGTTGATGACAGTGCCGATCTCGACCAAGCGGTGGCGGGAGTGCTCCATTCGGCCTTTGGTTATAGCGGTCAAAAATGTTCGGCTTGTTCCCGGGCCATTGTGCTGGAATCAATCCACGATACTTTTGTGGAACGTTTAGTCGAGGCGGTGAAATCGATTCAGGTCGGCGAAACCGATAATCCCAGTGTCAAGATGGGGCCGGTTATTGACGGGGCGGCCCAAGCGAAAATTAAGGACTACATCCTGAAGGGCAAGGAACAATCTGCCGTCGCCTTTGAAACAGCAGTTCCCGATAATGGTTTCTATGTGTCCCCGACTATTTTCATTGATGTGCAAGCGGATCATGCGATCGCCCAGGAGGAGATTTTTGGGCCGGTATTAGCGGTGATTAAAGTGAGTTCTTTTGATGAAGCCTTAATAGTTGCCAATAGCACAGACTACGCATTAACCGGGGGGCTTTATTCCCGGACACCGCAGCACATTGAGCGGGCAACGGAGGAATTTGAAGTGGGTAATCTCTATATCAACCGGGGCATTACCGGGGCGATTGTGGCGCGTCAACCCTTTGGCGGCTTCAAGATGTCCGGTGTGGGTTCTAAGGCGGGAGGGCCTGATTATCTACTGCAATTCCTAGAGCCACGCCATGTGACGGAAAATGTGCAACGGCAAGGGTTTGCCCCCATCGAAGGGGGTGATTAATTCATAAAAGTCATATCGTCCTTTTACTAATAAGTGGGAGGGCGATCAGCTAGATAGATGCAACAGAGGACTAATATCAAATAAAATATAGAAAGCAAAAGCCCTAAAACTCTAAAATTCATATGAGTCATGCACTCCACTCTCAAGTACAAGATGCAATATCAAGATGGTTATCTTCTGGGAACAAATGTGGTTTAACCACCGTTGACCGAGGTCATGTTGTTCTCGGAAGTGTTTTAGGAAATCGACAGGAGAATCAAGACAGAACTCTTTTTTTCCAAGTTCGATTTGAAGATAATCGGAAACCTCCAATGTTTGCCCTCGTACTTTGTGACGGAATGGGTGGGATGCAGGAAGGGGGAGATTGTGCCAACTTAGCTATAAGTAGTTTTACTGCAACCCTGATTCATAGTAACGAAAAGTCTTTAAGTCAAAAACTAAGTGCCGCAGTAGATATCGCAAATAAAACTGTATATAAACATTTTCAGGGAAAAGGAGGTTCGACATTATCAAGTATTGCTTGTCAGAATCATGAATGGGCAATCGTTAATGTAGGAGATAGCAGAATATACGCTGTTTATGATGAAAAACCGATTGAACAATTAACCACAGATGATACTCTCGAAGAGCAGTTAGCTGAATTAAGATTAAAAGCTCCCCCTCCTGAGTTTAGACAACTGTTGCAATTTGTCGGCATGGGAGACGGAATAGAGCCTACAACAAGTATTGTTCGGACGGAAAATCTTAAGTTCATTCTTTTAACATCAGATGGAGCACATAGTATTCCTCAGAAGGTATTTCAAGAGATTATTCAAAATGCTAAAAGTATCACTGAAATTGTTGACAGATTAACACGTATTTCTGTTTGGCTTGGTGGGAAAGATAATGCGACAATTTCTGCAATATCTATTAATTCACTTTCAAATCAGCTAAATTCAAAAAAGGAAGATAGTCGCCTTGAGGTGTGGAGCCTTCCCGGGAAAACCGATTTTTTTACTATTAAAGTTTCAGACTCTCTTCCTTCTCATCAAAATGAGGTTCAAAGTACAGATATAAATAAAGAAAAAAATACAAGAAAGCCAAACAAGCAAAGAAAACAAAAATCATCTTTGGAAAACCAGAAGAAACAAGACAAGCCACAGTTAAAAATTGAATTTACAGAGGAGGTAGCAATAAATGACTAATTCTCTTCCCTGTCGTTATAGACAGCTAGATCAAGTTTTAAAAGGTGGAATGGGTGAAGTTATTGTCTGTCAAGATCTTAATCTTGATCGGAAAGTCGCTATTAAGTTTATTCAAGATGATAATGATACATCTAGGCTCACAGACGAAATCCAAGCCATGTGTAAACTCCATCAGGATATACGATCTAAACACATAGTCCAAATTTTTGATGTTATCTTAGACGAAGAAAATAGACGACCCGGAATAGTACAAGAATATATAGAGGGTGAGGATTTAGTATCAAGAGTTTTGACGCAAGAGCTATCAAAAAATGAATACATAAAAATCTTATATCAAATTATATCGGGCATATCTGATATACATGAGAAAGACTTAATTCACAGGGATATTAAGCCTAACAATATCAAGTTTGATGCAGCCAATTTAATTAAGATATTTGATTTCGGACTCACCAGAACTGAGAACCAAAACAACTCAACTATGGGATTTAAGGGGACAACCTTATTTGCTGCACCTGAACTATATTCCTCTGGCTTCGTTCACTTCACCAAAGCGATAGATATTTATGCCTTTGGGGTAACTGCGAGGTATATTGCAGGATTAGAACTTGATGAATCATTTTCAAAAATTCCGCCTAGTACTTCTCCCAAGCCTAGTTTCAAAGAAGTGACCTTCGAGTTATCGAATGACATTACTAATATACTTGACCAAACATTAGCATTTAATCCACAAGATAGACCCTCTGCTCAAACGATAAAAGATGTTCTTAAAAAGCATTTATTATTTGGGAAACATCGTGCTCTTCTCACCTCAAATGGTCGTACCGAAGTTATTTCAAAAGACAAATCTTCTGTGAATCTCAATATTGACAATGTAGGGTCTCTAACTATTCAGTATAATGGTTTGGATTTTGTTGTCGCTCATTATGCTGGGAATATTACTGTAAATCGTAACAGTATTAGGGTGAATCAATTGCTACCTAATAATTGTGTTATTACCTTTGAAGGTGATCATAGTAGAACTTTTATAACCTTTGATATTTCAAATCCTGAGGTGGTCTTATGACATCAGATAATCTACATCAAAAAGGTGACTTCATAGCTAATAGATATGAAATAGTAAGCTATGTAGACCAAGGTGGTATGCAAGAAGTGTATCTTGCTTTTGATCGAGTAATAAAACGTGAAGTTGCACTAAAAGTTCCTTTTAACTCATCTGCGACGAAAAGATTTGCGAGAAGTGCAAGAATGAGTGCAAAGGTTAATCATCCAAATGTAGCTAAAACATTGGATTATTTTGAAACTGACAAGCATCAATACTTAATTGAAGAATTTATTCAAGGAAAGAATTTGAAAGATGGTTTATTACAAAGGACTAATTTTGTTGATCCTTATTTAACAGCCAAGATTTTACACTATTTAGCAAAGGGCATTGCTGTTGCACATGAAGCTGGCGTAGTCCACAGGGACTTAAAGCCAAGTAATGTGATGTCGACCGATGATTTTAACTTGACAGAAATTAAGATTACTGATTTTGGTATTGCAAAAATGGCTGAGGAAGAAATGGCTGAAGCCACAGCAGAAGGAGAAAGTTCACTAAGCACCTCTAAAACAGCTATTGGTGCGCTCCCATATATGTCTCCGGAAATGATTGAAGATTCTCATGCTGCAGGTAAAGAATCTGACATTTGGTCTCTTGGAGCAATGGTTTATGAAATAGTCAGCGGAGAAAAACCGTTCGGTTTCGGCTTAAAGGCAGTAAAAAAGATCTTAGATGCTGAACTTCCAAGCAAGCCTACTTATCTCGAAAATAAAATTCAGTTTAAATTTTTAGGGGATGAGTTATTCAATGTAATTCTTTCTTGTTTACAGAAAAATCCAAAAGATAGACCAACAGCTAATGAATTAGTGAAAGTATGCGAAACTTTTTGTTATCCTGTCATTTCTCGAAAAATTGGTGAATTTATTGAACATCCTAAGCCTACTTATGGATTTATTCGAGATGACAATGGTCAAAAAACTTTTTTTCATTTTGATAGTGTTTATGGGAGGTCTCCTCAATTGGGGGATAAGGTCTCTTTTTCCGCTTTTCCAGGAAGCCCCTACCCCAGAGCACATCCTGTAATTGTCATTAATAAGTAATTTCAATTATTCTTAATATCGTTCATGTTCAAGGCGATCGCCGTTCAATTATGTGGAGAGATAAGGAGGGTGATCGCTTCAAAAATCAACTTGCTAATTGAAAATCAGCAGTAATGAGCAATTTCCAAAAATTCATAGCCATCTTGATTTTTATGAACTAAATCAGGAGCGGCGATCGCCTTTTTTTTAAGATCAAATTGATTCGGGTTTTATTGAATATTTTCAAGTAACGAATACATTATATCCGTAGACCCTTAGGGGGGATTGTGGCCAAAACTTAAGAAAAATAAATCTTACTTTAAAAAAAGCAACCTTCCTGAAACCTTGCCCAGTCTAGCCTATAGTTTTGATAAAGTTAATTCTTTTTATATTCTAAAGTCAATACTTACTATAAAAAAATGACTATACCTTTATTGACCTACGAACCAAGCTCTCAGAATCAACGGGTACAAGATTTTTTTATCGGCAGTGAAGAAAGTCCCAAGCAATTTAGCGTGGCATCGGCTTTTGCAAAAACAGATTTTGATACCTTAATTCAAGCGGCCTATCGTCAAATTTTCAATGAGCAGCAGATGCTTGAACAAAATCGCCTGAAAGTTCAAGAATCTAAGCTGAAATCCGGCTTTATCACCGTTCAGGACTTTATCCGGGCGTTGTTATTGTCCGAGTCTTTCCGGCAACGGAACTATGACGTGAACAATAATTATCGCTTTGTGCAGATGTGTGTTCAGCGGGTACTCGGTCGCGATATTTATGGTCAAAAAGAAGTTCTCTCTTGGTCTATTTTGTTGGCGACCCAAGGTTTAAATGGCTTTGTGGATGCCCTCTTAAACTCTGAGGAATATCTCGACAATTTTGGCTTAGATACCGTGCCTTACCAACGGCGCCGCATCTTACCCCAACGTACAGAAGGGAATTTGCCCTTTGCCCGGATGCCCCGCTATGGTGCTGATTATCGTCAACAGTTAGAAGATTTGGGTTATTTCCAAGAACAAGATGAAACGCCGTGGGTGGCTCCTGCTTGGGTTAGTGTGATTGGGAGAACTGTCACCATTGCTGGGGCTGGGACATTGATTTTAGGGGCGATCGCCGTTGCTTTGGCCGCCTTTGAAATCATCAAGCTGTAGGCTAATTACTCGATTGAGCGAGAGATTTCAATCCCTTGGGGATATCTCCCAAGCAATGCACAAATTTTCACCCCAGGATCTCGCGCGAGTGGGTCTTGGGGTTTAGTTATTCTGCTTCGACCAAATCCGGTTGAACACCGCGATCAATCACCTCAATATCCCATTGCCCAGTGCGATCGCCTTCAAAGGCTATCCAACGGCCATCGCCGCTGACGGTCGGATTACGCACTTGACCAATATAGGTGCGGGTCAGATTTTGGCTCTGGAACGTTTGGCGGTCGTAGAGATAAATATTCGTTTTGCCTTCCTGCTCTGAAGTGTAGACAATGAAGCGGCCATTGCGGCTAATATCTGGCTGGTCATAGAACACATTGGGCTGATTTAAACCGGGCAGGGGCAAGAGTTTGCGTTGGGCGAGATCATACAAAAAAATACGCCGTTGCTGGCGGCGATCGCTACTAAAGACCAGGTAACGGCCTTCATCAGAAAGGCGGGGATTTTTTTCGCTATGGAGACTATTGAGATTATTGCCGAGGGGGTCGGCTGGGGGCGTCACAAAACTGGTACTCTGGCAGCCGATACATGAGATCCCTAACAAGGCGATCGCCCAAGCACGCTTCATGAATCCGAGGACGCAGACTGATTCGGTAGAGCACAACAGTTCACATTATCAAGACACACTTTCCCCCACTGTAACGCCCAGCGCACCAGGGAAACGCGGTTATCCGTCGCCGTTTTTGTCAGAATATTACTGATGTGGTTGTCTACAGTGCGCTTGCTAATGTCGAGGCGCGCCGCAATCTCATGGTTCGTCAGACCCGCTGCCACCAAATCGACAATTTCGATCTCCCGTTCCGATAAAGCCGCTTCACTTGCCGTCTTTTCCGTAGCCATAGACCCTTCTTTTGTCTGTGTATTGTTATTTTCCTATTGTAGGGGAGGTTTTCACGTTGGCTAGATTGTACATAATTCCCTCTCCCAGACAACTACAGATTTAGTCCCGGAAAATCGGCGATCGCCATCGTCGAACGCACAAGTTGCATCCCCGCTGCGGCAAATCGAGCAAAGGCTTGATCCGCCTGGGCCGTAAAGTCGACCACCCCAGGGATAACCACCGGGGAAGTACAGTCCTCTAAAAGATAAACTTTCTTTGCCAAGGCTGGGTCGTGACGCAAAATTTCCGAGAGTAAATCGTCCACCGTCCAGGCGAGACAGTGGCTTTTGGCTTGCCCCGCAATGATCAGCGCATCAAAGGCCAATAATTTTTGCAGGAAACGGGTATTTTCCTGGGCAATGGGTTGTCCCTGGGCATCTTCTAATACTTCTGGCCGCAATGCAGAATAATTTTCCGTGAGGGGATTGTCCCCTTTGATCTCAAAATGGGTTTGGCTATGGCGCACTAAATTATGGAAAAAGATAGCTTCTTCTATCGCTGGCACAAGGGCGTGGCCAATCCCCCCCAACATGGCGTGGTAGGGCCAAATCGTCAGGGGATATTTCCCCGCTTGGCTGAGTTGGGCAGTGTAGTGGCGGGCATATTGTTGTAACTCTTCGTAGTCCCGTTTGGCACTAAAGGCGATCGCCGGATTCACGCGCCAAAGACCCTGGTCAACTTCCGCAAAGCTAATTTGACTCGCGGGTTGGGGATGTTCACCTGCGGCATTGACCCAAAAGACCGGGTGAAAAATTTGCACGGCCCTGTGGGTATCCATGGTGGGGGTGATGGCGGTGATTGTCCCAATATTTCGGTAGATAAATTCACACAGACGTCGGTTATCTTCCACGGCCCCCAGCCCCGATTGGCCGCCGACAAACAACTCGAACTCCGGGATACAAAAGGTATTCTGCACATCGACCACCAGGAGGCACACGCGGCAACAGTCAGTGGTGGCCGGCTTAATCCCATGTTCTGTGGCCCAGGTTTCGGCAGCGGCGGCTCGGTCTAGGTAGGGGACACGCCAGATCTGACCAACGGTCTGGGGATCAAAAAAAGCAGGAATGGGTAATTGGTTCGCCATAATCGATACCTCACGGGCAACAGATATTTTCGCCATACCCCTATTGTGGTGTTTGAAAAACACATTGTCAAATCGAGGTCAGCAAGGAGGAAGGCGATCACTGAAGTTAGGCTGCATTGACCGAAACGATAATTTGCATGATGTATTTTTTGAATTGACTTGATGTACTTTTAGCGCGAAGCGTTGATTTTTGTCACAGTTTCCCAGGTTCAACATACAATTGTTGCCATTTAAAAGCGTATCTTTGATTACATTGCGTTGATTTTTTAACCCGTTTAATAGCAAGCAATCACTCCACCAAAAGTTTTTTTGCTAATACCTACTGGGATGTTTTTCATACAAAAACGATTTCAGTAAATCAAGGTTGAAGTCAATCTTTTTTTGATGTGGTATGGACAAATTTGCCCTGATTAATGGCTCAAATTGTCCACAAATTCTGTGCAGTTGAATTTATTTGATAACGGAGAAAAATTTCTATGGCGATCGCCGTAATTACCGAAAAATTACTTGCTGCCAAAAAAACAACAGGTCTTAGTTTTACTACCCTCGGCGAAAAAGTCGGCCGTGATGAAACTTGGGTGGCGGCTGTGTTTTACCGTCAAGCCAGTGCCGATGAGACGGAAGCAAAAAGCCTCGTCACCGCCGTGGGTTTACCGGAAGATTTCGCCGCAGAACTCACGGAGCCTCCCCTCAAAGGTTCCCTAGAACCCGTCATTCCCACCGATCCGTTGATCTATCGCTTCTACGAAATTATGCAAGTGTATGGGATGCCCATCAAAGCAGTCGTCCACGAAAAATTTGGCGATGGGATCATGAGTGCGATTGATTTTTCCATTGAAGTGGATAAGGTTGAAGACCCTAAAGGTGATCGCGTGAAGGTCACCATGTGCGGTAAATTTTTACCCTACAAAAAATGGTAAGCGATTTAAAAATCACTGGGTTTTTCTTTTTTGAATTTCAAGTTTGATGTACATGACAAAGTCCCTAGATCTTTTTTAGAGGATCCAGGGACTTTTACTAATGACAATTCACAAAATCGAAGGATAATTTTAAGGATTGGACGTCGCCACTTGGCTCTGGGCTTCCCGGAGTTTTTCTTGATCCTTACGGCGTTTTTTCGCATAGAGTTGGATCGCAGCAGCCATAAAGACAATCAGGGCTAGAATTAAACCCCCTGTCCAATTGAGGGGCAAACTATTTTTAAATACTGCCAACATCACGATAGTCACTAACAGGAGGGTCGGCGCTTCGTTGAGGGCGCGGAACTGCTGGCCTGTCCAAGTACAGGTGCCTTCTGCCAGCTTGCGCATGATCCGCCCGCAGAAAAAGTGATAGACCAGCAACAGAACAACCAAGGCCAATTTGGCATGGAGCCACCAGGCTTTTAAGACCCCTGGTTCGGTACTAATCACGGCGATCGCCATGGCCACGGTCACAAACATTCCCGGTTGGGTAATGATGTTGTAGAGGCGCTTTTCCATCAACTCATATTGTTTTTTGAGGATACTCCGGGCGGGTTCGGGTTCCTTTTCGGCTTCAGCATGGTAAACAAAAAGGCGCACGAGGTAAAACAACCCCGCAAACCAGACCACCACACCGATAATATGGAACGCCTTGAACCAAAAATAGGCCTGGGGAGCAATCTCTGACCAAAACTGTGTCATAGGAAGTTTCGATAAAAATCTTTATATCGTTTTTAGTCAGTGTAAAAGGGGCTGGGGGCGATCGCCGCAGTTTTCTTCGAAGTTGACATTAAATGTTAAATTCTCCGTCACAGCCAAACCAAGCAGGGGAAAGGAGATCACCATAGACCACCCCGTGATTTTCTGTGGCAAGGTTTGTATCACCATTGGAACTCACCCGCCAAATGGGCCAGGATTCCTCCCCCATGACCCCAGTTTGGAACAGGACATCCTCGGCATATTGTTCGCTCCAGCCCAACAAAATGGCATGGCTATATTCGGTTTCGATATTGGGTTGGAGGGTAATACTCCGTTGGGTTTTTGCATCCCAGACCACCGCAAAATCCGACATCATACCACTGTTAAAAAAGCCTTCAAACTGCCGTGCCAGGAGCTTTTGACCATTGGCAGACCAAGACACGGGAATTAATAACGAAATTAAACCTGCTGCATCGTTTCCTTCAGCTTCCTGGAGTGGCTGGGGAGCTAAAGGCGATCGCGCCATCACCGTATTTAAAATGCCTGTTTGCAAATTTTCTACAAATAAAACACTGGTGACCTGACTTTCCTGGAGTTGCGGGCGCAGTGCTAACTGAATCCGACTGTAGGCGGCATACTGATGGCGACCGTTTTTCAACGAAGGACTGCGATAGACATCGGCACTCCTCTGGTCTCCGGCGGCCACCGTTGCTTGGGTCTCTAAAATCCACTGCCAAGGGATGGGAAAGGGACTGTGGAGCGGATCCGTAATGAGCTGGGGGTCGGCGGTGGAGATAGACATGATCTCAGGGGGGAAGGAGCGGTAAAAAAAGGATAAAACGGCCAGGCGATGGTTTAAACAAACCTGAGCGGCGGGGTCTCTAGGGCATTAGAATAGCGATAAATTATTGTGCCGATGGCGACGACTACTGTGAGTTCATCTTCACCCCACCCCCCAATACCGTCAACGAAATCCCGCTTTTCTGTAACAAAATGGATCATCGCAACCCTGGGCCGCACTGCACTTTTGCTGGGTTCTGGTCTCGGGGCGATCGCCTTGGGGATCTTGGTGGGTCATTTTATGCCACGGGCCGCGCCAAAACCGCCATTATTTTTACGGTTATGGGCGACAAATTCTGCTGGAATGACCCAACCGACTCTCAACGAAACCATTGCTGATTTATCGGCCGCAGACCGGGCCGCCATTGAACAGGAAATTGCTGGCATTCAAGCCCAACTGGATGTCCTCGAAGCGCGCACCCAACAACTAGAGGCAGAACTCGATCTGGGTCAACAACAGGCAGATTTAGGCGATCGCCTCAATAATTTGACTGAACTCCTCACCGCTGACCCCAGCACCTTTGACCCCCAGGCTGCCCCCGCAATGACTTCGCAAAATCCGGAACCGTTAAAAATCACCCTGCCCAGCAATGCTCTATTTAGCGCCGATGGACAACTTGTCGCCGAGGCTGCGGAAATTCTGGGGGCGATCGCCATCGATCTCCAGCAGCAGGAGCGCCAAACGATCACCATTAGCAGTTATCAAGTTGGGGCCGATGCCACCAAGGCCACAAGCCTCGCCCAACAGCAGGCCCAGGCCGTCCAAACTTACCTTGCTGAGGCTCTCCCCGGTGATTATCGCTGGCTCGTGGTCGGCTATGGCGAACAAGCTGCCGCTGACCCCACAGAAGACGCAATAGAAACCACCAGCCAAGCCCGCCTCGAAATTCGTACCCAATAGTCACAGGTTTTGCCGATGGATCTCCTCGATATCTTGCGCCAGGATTACCAAAACTTTCCCCAGGATCAAACCTTTGCCATTTACAGCGACGATGTTTTTTTCCAAGACCCCCTCAATCGGTTCCGGGGGCGCGAACGCTATCAAAAAATGATCGGTTTTTTAGGACGCTGGTTTCGGGATATTCACTTGGAACTCCACGACCTCCAGCAAACTCAACAAACCATCCGCAGCGATTGGACGCTATCCATGACTTGCCCTCTGCCCTGGCAACCCCGTTTACGCATTTCTGGCCATAGTCTTTTGGAAATCAACGCCGATAACTTAATCATTTCCCACATTGATTACTGGCAAAAACCACCCCTCAAGATATTAATGCAAGTTTTTCGGCCGCCCACTTCTCCCTAGGTCGTTCCCAGAGGTTTACGCTCAGGCAGATTTTGTTGGCCATTGCTGTAAAACTTTAATGAGAAATTCCGCCAAAGTGACCCCATCGACCCCGGCAACGGTTTTGGCCTGGGCTGCAAGAATTCCGGCTTGGGCGTGCCACCAAGCGGCGATCGCCGCAATTTCTAAAGGGGCCTCTGGATGTTGGGCCAAAAGGCCACCGATTAAACCCAGGAGAACATCACCACTGCCGCCCCGGGCTAGGGCTGGGGTACTTTCTGTAACGCAATGGGTCACACCATCGGGCCGGGCAATCACAGTTTTTGCCCCCTTCAAAAGGGCGATCGCCCCGGTCAGTTGAGCTGCCATTTGGGTCATCTGAAATCGGTCGGCGGTGATGGGAATTTGATCCGCAAACAGACGTTTAAATTCACCGAGATGGGGGGTCAAAATCGTTGGGAAATGACGGTTTTGGAGTACTTCTAGATCTTCTTCGGCCAGCCAATTAAGGGCATCGGCATCCAGCACTAAAGGCACTTCCCGCGGCATGAGGTCGGGCATTAAATTGGTCGCCCCCGCCAGGGTCAAACCGCAACCACAGGCCACCGCTTGATACCGGGAAAAATCGAGGCTCGGCAGTTGGGCGATCGCCCCCGTTTCATCCTCTGGGCAACCAAGGACCAAAGCCTCCGGCAGTTGGGCCACCACTAACAATTTCAAGGATTCTGGCACCGCAATGGTGAGCATGCCAATACCCGTTGCCCGCGCTCCTAAAGCCGCCAGCAGCACACTCCCCAGGTACGTTTGGGAGCCACCGATCAGCAATAAATGGCCTTGTTTGTATTTGTGGGTCAAAGGCGATCGCCCCAAGGGTAATAGACGTTGCAATAGACCCTGGGGAATGCCTTGAATCGTATTTTTAGCCGATAAGGCTTCTGCAATTACATGGGAAGGAATCCCAAAATCAAGACGGTTAACTTTGCCCAAAAAAGGTGTGGCAGCATCCTGCCCGTAGGCTCGCTTCCAAAGACCTAAACAGAGACTTTCTGTCGCTTGAATCGCCGTACCAAGCACTTCTCCAGTATCGGTATGGAGTCCCGCAGGCAAATCAATGCTGACAATGGGGCGGCCCGATTCATTCAGTTCATCAATTAATAATCCTAAATTCCTCGTGATCGGTCGCGTTAGACCAAAACCAAACAAACCATCAATAATTAAATGACTTTCTAAAAATAAATCAAGATCTTTTGTGTGGGAAATTCCTAAAAATTGTGCATAATCCCAATGGCTTTGGGTCAAGGATTTCAGTTTTTCTAAAGGGCGAAATAAGCATAGTTCATAACCAGCAAAATATAATTCCCGGGCAACAACCAGAGCATCACCACCATTGTGACCAGGCCCTACTAAAATGCTGATTTTTCGATAATCTTTTAGAGGATAATGATTTTGAATATATTGGGCAATTAGGCCCGCTGCCTTTTCCATGAGGGCTGGCACTGGCATTCCCTGGTTGAAAATTTCTGTTTCGAGGTGCTGCATTTGGGCGGCAGTGACAAAAATCTGGTCAAGCTCAAGCATCGTTTTTGGGGTAAAGGTAAAGAGTCAATCAACTTTTAAAATACTCATTTTTCGGTAATGCCGTGGCTTTTGCCCAAAACCCAATGGCGTCGGAAAAACCGATATAGAGAAGTTTCTTCTAGGGCGAGGTAAATGGGGCGTCCGTGGGGACAGGTGCTTGGGTTTTGACACCGTTGCCAGCGATCAATGATTGTTTGCATGGCTAAAAAATCTAGCGGTGTGCCATTACGGACAGCCGTTCGGCAGGCGATCGCCACTTGGGCAGCCTCCAGATCTCCCCCTAGGCTGAGTTCTAGTAAAGCCGCTTCTAAGTCAGTATTATCTTGCAAAGCTCTCGGAATGGTATTCACCCGCCAAATATTTTCCCCAAAAGCTTCTAGCTCAAGGCTAATATTCTCTGTCAATTGCTCAATTTGTTTAGGAGATAAATCATTTAAAAGTATCGGTTGGGGCAGAGAAATCAATTGCCAATTTTTGTGTAAATCTTCATAGATGGCGCGCTCATCGGCAATGTGCTGTTCTACGAGCCAAATTCCCTCGGGATGCTCCACTAAAATATAGGTATTCCGCGCTTGACCAATGACTGTTAAGGATTTTTGAAGCGGATTTTTGGGGACGATATCGGCTTGATTTTCTGATGATTTGAGTGAATAATTTTCCGATTTCTCTGCTGCTTGAATGAGATTTAAAACCCGCTGATTTTCGACACGTGGCAAACTCGCCTCACTAAAACTTAAACTTTTGGCGATCGCCTGGGGAATAATCTCTTGCCAGAGGGCTTGACTTTGCAGATAAATTTCACTTTTAGCAGGATGACGATTCCAGTCGATCTGTTCCGGTGGCACGTGGAGATGAACAAAACAAACGGGATGGCGATCGCGGGGCAAGGTGCGAACAAAGGCTTTTGTAATCGCCTGTTCTAAAGCGGGAAATCTGACGATTCGTCCGTTGATACCGAGCTTTAACCAGTCAGCTTGGTGGCGGTGGCAACGGTCTGGTAAACCGAGCACTAATTCCAAACGACTCTGGGAAAAACTAGGCTGATATTCTTCTAAGAATTTTGAGGCTTGATAGTACTGATAAATTAAGTCTTGAATGTTAATCGATTTGAGCAGTTGCGGCAGAATATCCTGGGCATTTTTACCCGCACCAATGGCAAACCAAGGTTGATTATTTTGGGTTACTTGCCAGGTAATTTGCGGGTGACATAGGGCTAAATGGTAAATAATTTGCTGGGCGGTCTTTAATTGCTGGGCGATCGCCGGTAGCGCATGACGCCGCACCGGAAAATTCTGAAAAATATCTGTCACCGTCACCATCGTTCCCACAGCCATGGGCTGAAGCACCGGATCGGAAACGGTATCTTGGTGGGCCGCGAGTTGATAACCGTGTTGATTTGGCTGACAACTGGCGATAGTAAGCTTCGCCACCTGGGCAATACTATGGAGTGCTTCCCCCCGAAATCCAAGACTTTTGATGTGGGCTAAATCTTGGCGATCGCCAATTTTGCTCGTCCGGTGGGGCAGGGCACATTGCTGTAAATCTTCCAGATCCATTCCTTGCCCGTTATCTACTACCCGAATTTGCCAACGTTGGGGCTGAATATCGATGTTAATGCGTGTCGCTCCCGCATCAATGGCATTTTCTGCCAACTCTCGCACCACCGCCGCTAGGGAATCAATCACTTCACCGGCCGCGATGAGTTGAATCACATCATTGGGAAGTGGTTTGATGCTGGCCATATAATAAAATTATTTTTCCTAAATTTACCCGGTCTTTTTGGCTAAAAAATTAATGGCTTTAGCTTTGCTTGAACTTCTTCAACAATATTTTGGGGAGCTGTTTCCACAAACCGGACTTGCCGGACTTGCCAATCTAAACATTTGATTTGATCAACTAAAATCACACCTTGGATTTGTAAATTGGGCGACAGTGGCACTTCAAAAGGATAGCCTTTCCGCTGTTTTGTGATCGGGATCAGCAATGCCAGCGAAGTTTTGGCGTTATAGGTTTGGGGCGAGATGACGAAAGCAGGTCGGTGGCCACTTTGCTCATGGCCTTTAGTCGGGTTGAAATCTAGAAAAATAAGATCTCCGCGACGGGGAATATAAACTTGATGATGTTTCACCACACTTCATTTCCTGTGGCGAGGCCGCTGTCAATTTCTCCGTGGAGATTGTCCGGTGTAATCGCTTCTAGAAGTTCCTCTAGGGAATAGCTGGGAGCGGTTTGTGGCGTGATCACAATTTTTCCTTCAATCACCCTTAAATCGACAGTTGATTTTTCAGTGAGAGCAAGCTCCTCGGCTAAATTTTTAGGAATCCGGATGGCAAGGCTATTGCCCCACTTTGCGGTTGTTGTGATCATAGCAAAGCCTGTCGAAATACGTATATACAATGTTTCTACATTGTATATACGTATTTGAATATTGGTTATGTGGCCAGTCGTCAAATAGCACTCTAAAAAACCAGTTACAAAAAAGGCACGCCACCGCTTGATGACGCGCCCCACCATAAATCGAAAATCAATGACTTTAGAACAGATCGATATCGGTTACTGCACCTTTACTGCTGGTGGAAACAATCTTGGCATACTTCCCAAGGACACCACGCTTATAACGGGGTTCACGAGGTTTCCAAGCGGCGCGACGTTTCGCCAGTTCCTCATCAGGAACATTGATTTGCAGTAGTTTTTCGTGGGCATCGATGGTGATGCTGTCCCCTTCTTCCACGAGGGCAATATTGCCACCCACGAATGCTTCCGGGGCAACGTGACCAACCACAAGGCCATAGGTGCCACCAGAGAAACGCCCATCGGTGATCAGACCGACAGAATCGCCCAGACCAGCACCAATAATCGCGGAGGTGGGCGCTAACATTTCCCGCATTCCGGGGCCACCCTTCGGCCCTTCATAACGGACGATCACCACATCACCAGCGACAATCTTGCCAGCGAGGATCGCATCGAGACATTCTTCTTCAGACTCAAAAACGCGGGCGGGGCCAGTGATTCGGGGATTTTTTACGCCACTGATTTTCGCCACAGAACCTTCTTCGGCCAGGTTGCCTTTGAGGATCGCCAGGTGTCCCTTTTCGTACATTGGCTTATCCCAGGGACGAATTACATCCTGATCGGGAGAGGGTTCGCTCGGAATGTCGGCGAGGGTTTCAGCGATGGTTTTGCCGGTAACTGTTAAACAGTCGCCGTGGAGAAGGCCGTGATCCAAGAGCATTTTCATCACCTGGGGAATACCGCCCGCCTTGTGGAGATCGGTGGCAACGTAGCGGCCAGAGGGCTTGAGGTCACAGATGACGGGGACGCGCTGGCGGATGGTTTCAAAATCATCGATGGTCAAATCTACGCCGATGGTATTGGCGATCGCCAACAAATGTAAAACTGAATTCGTGGAACCGCCCACGGCCATAATCACGGAAATCGCGTTTTCAAACGCCTTGCGGGTGAGGATATCCTTCGGCAAAATCTGCTGCTTGATCGCATTGACCAGAACACGGGCTGACTCTTCCGCACTGACTGCCTTTTCTTCATCTTCGGCGGCCATGGTGGAGGAGTAGGGCAAACTAATCCCCATCGCCTCAAAGGCCGAGGACATCGTATTAGCGGTGTACATCCCGCCGCAGGAACCAGCCCCTGGACAAGCGTTTTTCTCAACAGCCAACAATCTTTCTTCGTCGATCTTTCCGGCGCTAAATTCACCGACGGCCTCGAAGGCACTGACTACCGTGAGGTCTTCGCCGTCTAGATGGCCGGGTTTAATCGTGCCACCATAGACAAAGATTGCAGGGATATTCATCCGGGCGATCGCCAATACCGCCCCCGGCATATTTTTATCACAACCACCAATCGCCAGCACCGCATCCATGCTTTGACCATTACAAGCCGTTTCAATGGAGTCAGCGATCACATCCCGCGAAACAAGGGAATACTTCATCCCTTCAGTACCCATGGAGATCCCATCACTAATGGTGATCGTCCCAAACATCTGCGGCATGGCCCCCGCCTCCCGGATCGCCTTATCCGCCCGTTGGGCTAGGTCATTGATTCCCATATTGCATGGCGTAATCGTACTGTACCCATTCGCCAAGCCTACAATTGGTTTACTAAAATCATCATCCCCAAAGCCCACAGCCCGGAGCATGGCACGGTTCGGGCTCCGCTGATGACCTTCGGTGACTACCCGGCTACGTCGATTGTCGCTCATAACAAATAGAAATCAAGATTTACATCAAAATAACCTTTCTATTGTCCTTTTTTTTCGAGCTTTTGGATAGGGATTCTCTAAAGTTAACCACTACTACCCAGGGACTGTAGGGCAATACTGAGGAGCCGTCAGCACCAACGCCAAAATAACCTGAACCGTCTCAAAAAAGCCCATGAGCCACTGGCACTCTTCCTTGGGTTGGTCTTGGTATTGCCCCAGCAAAAGATTGAGGGCTTGTACCAGTTCACCATAGGTTTCGGGCGCAACCAGCACCAATTTCAATAACAAAATACTGAGGGTTAAATATTCCCGCTGAATCATCAAGACAGGTAAAGGATGGGATAAATCTTGCAAATGTTCAGGATCGAGCAGGTAATGGATTAAATTGCGGCAAACATCATTAATCAGTGCTTGGTTGAGGGTGATGCTGTCCCCTTCGGGATAACATTGCCTGAGATGTTGCAAAACCTTATCGGGCAGCCACTTCAAACGACGCGGCGAAGTCATGGCACAGAACAAATAATCAACAAAATAGGGCTGCCAAGTGGCAAAGGTATGATCGTCTGTCTGGGCTAAAAATTGAGTGGCAATATCAGGATAACTGGGCTTCTTTTTAACCACTAAACGATGGATCAGGTTCAACGCAACATCTTCAATGAGGGTGGGATTTTTAATGGACTCTCCCGTCGCGGTCATTTTTCCCTTTGTCGACAGGTACATCACTAATCGGTAGCGATAACGGTTATTAAATAATTGGTAAAGCAGCTTGGAGGCCCGTTGTTGTTCTGGGGAAGATTGTGGATTCGTCACTTGGGCAAACAACATAAAGCCCACATAGCGATCGCCCCAAGTGCGTTGATTTGTCTCACTAGGAGGCGCCAAGACCCGAAAGACCCGACATTCCTCAGTTTGCACAAATCCCCGTAGCCAATCCTGAAATCGTTCTGTGGTCAACGACCCATCACCCGTCTGAGATGTTGACGTCAGCAGCAAATGGGCAAGTTTGGCAATGTGCTGGATACTTTCTTGATTGAGACAAGTCTCGATAAACAGATAACAACACCGTTTGAGAACCGCAATAAATCCCGTGCGCCGATTGGCAATGATCAGCTGATAACTTGCTTGCTGCAGGGATTCTGGACATTGAGATGCATCATAACCAACGAAAAATGCCTGAAATAATCCCAAGCAATCATCAAGGGGAGCTGTTTGGAGGGTTTGGACAAAGCAATCAAAAACAACCTGTTCAGGAGAGATTTCCGGCTTCGGCAACAATGATTCTACAGGAGCTAAGGGGTGTTCGAAATCACGGCCTGAAGTCATGTCCGGAAGCATGCCTGTTGATTGCAGCACTGTCTCTTCCAATGATACATTGGCTCGTCCTGATGGGTCGGTCTTTGCGCTGCGGCGGGCCGATTTCGACGTGATCGGCGGTAGTTGGTTCAGTGGCAACAGTTGTTCCATGACGTTTCGCCCCCCGGCAATCGCCAGTTTTCTTGACTACCTTTATGATAAAGTTCCAGGCTTGTCGAGCATTACTTCCGTGGACAATTCAAAGAAAAGCTTTATACTTCATTGCTTCTTTAGATATATGGCCAAACTTTATCCTAGGTTCACATTGGCGAGGCCCCTCGCAGTTGGTCGAAAATAATGGCCTTCCTAAATTTTCAGGGAGGCCAAAACGATCTTTAAAGATCTTTATGGATTAATGGTGTCCTGCAGAACGACCACTGGGGAGTTATTCGGTTGGTTCTTCAAGAACTTTTTGAGCTTCGGGGCTTTTACCCAGTTGTAGTTTGACAACTTTTTTCGCTACGGGAACAACTTTGGGCATCTTCAAGGTCAGAACGCCATCTTTAAATTCTGCTGTGGCATTTTCGTGGTCAATGGCGACCGGAAGCGCGATGGTGCGATCAAATTTTCCATAGCGGAATTCAGAATGGTAGCAGCCTTCATCTTCTTGCTCTGCTTCGTATTTATATTCGCCGGAGATGCGGACTGATTCACGGGTCAACTGAATGTCGATATCGTCAGCAGCAATGCCAGGAAGTGCAGCTTTCAAGGTTAATTCTGCGTCTCCGTTGAGTAGCTCGACAGAGGGACGCCAGGGAGAGCCACCTTCTCCTTGCCAGCCGACAAGTTCATCGAAAATGCGATTCATTTGGGTCTGAACTGTTTCTAGTTCAGAAAATGGCGAGAAGTGCACTAAAGACATATATGACCTCCTAAGAGAATCGACTTTTTGCTACACCTTCATTATCGATATTCTTCAGGAATTTATGGATGGCAAAAACCGTATCTTTTTGGTGAAATTGCCGCAGAATTGCCGACTTTTCTTCGGGTTACAACCTTCATTTTTTTAGTGAAAATTTAAGGTTTTTCTCATACTGATTAGTACGGTTTGATGATTATTCCCAAAAAGGGCGATCGCCACCGGACAGAGCCTGCCTCCATATAGGGTTTCTCCGTCCGATCCCAGACCCCCGAAAGCATCGGCTTCGATCCCACCAGATTGATGGCGCAAGAAAGGCTCAGGAATGATACGATGTCACTTGCTGCGATAGGTTTTAGAACGATTTCATATGGCGGAAACTTTACTTTTTAATGCGCTGCGTCAAGCTATCGATGAAGAGATGGCGCGTGACGAGACAGTCTTCGTTATGGGCGAAGATGTGGGTCATTACGGCGGTTCCTACAAGGTAACGAAGGATCTTGCGAAAAAATATGGTGACCTGCGCGTTCTGGATACACCCATCGCAGAGAACAGCTTCACCGGGATGGCTGTTGGGGCTGCCATGACTGGGCTGCGGCCGATCATCGAAGGGATGAACATGGGCTTTTTGCTGTTGGCCTTTAACCAAATTTCTAACAACGCTGGGATGTTGCGCTACACTTCCGGCGGTAATTTCACAATTCCCATGGTGATCCGTGGTCCTGGGGGCGTCGGTCGTCAGTTGGGGGCAGAGCACTCCCAACGCCTAGAGGCCTATTTCCAAGCGGTACCGGGCTTGAAGATTGTGGCCTGTTCTACCCCCTACAATGCCAAGGGTTTATTAAAGGCGGCGATCCGTGATGAAAACCCCGTGCTTTTCTTTGAGCACGTGCTGCTCTACAACCTAAAAGAGAATTTGCCCGATGGGGAATATATCGTGCCCCTCGACAAGGCGGAGCTAGTACGGGAAGGGAAAGATGTAACCATCCTGACCTATTCGCGGATGCGCCATCATTGCACCCAGGCGATCAAAACCCTCGAAAAACAAGGTATTGATCCGGAATTAATTGATCTAATCTCCTTGAAGCCCATCGATATGGAGACGATCGCCAAATCCGTGAAGAAAACCCACCGGGTGATCATCGTCGAAGAATGTATGAAAACGGCGGGGATTGCGGCGGAAGTGATGTCTCTGATCAACGAGCAACTGTTCGATGAATTGGATGCGCCGGTGATGCGTCTCTCCTCCCAGGATATTCCCACCCCCTACAACGGCACCCTGGAGCGGCTTACCATCGTCCAACCCGACAACATCGTCGAAGCAGTGCAAAATATGTTGGCTCTGAAGGTCTAAACACCAGCGACCAACTGCGGTTCATCCTCCTAGATCCATTATGCAAAAACAACGCTTAATCATAGTTGCAGTTCTTTTTTTGGTGGCGATCGCCATCACGATTTTGACAACCTTACCCCTCCAACTTGGTCTAGATCTCAAAGGTGGCGCCCAATTGACGATCCAGGTACAACCCAATGCCGAAGGAGTTGTCGTCGAAGCCAGTGATACGGCTGCCGTGAAGCGAGTTATCGAAAATCGCATCAATGGTCTAGGAGTTGCCGAACCCATTACCCAACTCGTGGGAAATGACCGCATCCTTGTGCAATTGCCTGGGGTGACTGACCCTGAACAGGCAGAGCGAGTCCTCGGTGGCACGGCCCAGCTAGAGTTTCGGCCCCAAAACCCTGATACCGAAGCCGAATTCCAAGAAACCTACGCCCTCCGTCGCCAACTCGACGCTCAGTTAAATAGCCTCCGCGCTAGTGAAAACCCTGCCACTAGCGATGCCGAGATTGAAGAATTAGAAACGACCATTGACAGTCTCGATCAAGAAATTCTTGCCCTATTTGAGCCCGTTGGTTTAGTCGGTGAATATGTCACCAATGCCCAACCCGCTCCCACCCAGGCTGGTAACAGTTGGCAAGTCTTTCTTAATTTCAATGCTGAGGGGGCCGAACTCTTCGCCGAAATTACGAAAGGTTTAGCTGGGACAGGTCGGAGCGTGGGCATTTTCTTAGATGATGCACTCCTCAGCGCCCCCACCGTTGGCCCAGAATATGCCGCCCAAGGGATCGCCGGAGGCAATGTGACCATTACCGGCAACTTTGACATTGATACTGCCAGCGATCTTGCGATTCAGATTCGGGGTGGGTCGTTACCCTTCCCGGTGGCCGTAGTTGAGAACCGTACCGTGGGGGCAACCCTTGGCCAAGATTCCATTCGCCAAAGTATCTATGCAGGGATTGCGGGCTTAATTCTGGTATTGGTCTTTGTGGCGGTTTATTACCGTTTGCCGGGGCTGATCGCAGATGTGGCTTTGGTGGTTTATACCCTGCTGACTTTGGCCTGTTACTCCCTGGTGGGGGTCACGCTGACGTTACCGGGGATTGCTGGATTTATCCTGAGCATCGGCATGGCTGTAGATGCAAACGTGCTGATCTTTGAGCGCACCCGGGAGGAGATTTACAAGGGCAATACCCTGTACCGGGCTGTGGAATCGGGATTTTTTAACGCTTTCTCCAGTATTCTCGATAGTAATGTCACCACTTTGATCGCCTGTGCAGCCCTCTTTTTCTTGGGTTCGGGTTTGGTCAAAGGTTTTGCGTTGACCTTGGCGATTGGGGTCGGGGTGAGTATGTTTACTGCGGTGACCTGCAGCCGGACTTTACTACTGTTGACGGTGTTGGGTTTGCCGGCGGTGCGTCAAAATCCCAAGTTGTTTGCCCCCAAAGTCCCCAACTAATTTCCTTTGCCCTCTAGTCTGTTCTTAACCCGATGACTTTTAAATTTAGCGTCATTAAACAGCGTCTCCTTTGGTGGTCTGTTTCAGCGATCGCCATCCTTGCGAGTTTGTTGTTTATGGGCATTTCCTTCAACCAACTTCAAGCGCCTCTCCGACCCAGTTTAGATTTTGTTGGGGGCACAAAAATCCAAGTGGCCCTCGATTGTACGGTGGCCGATAACTGTACTGACCCTTTAGAAACGGCGACGATCCAAACCGTTGTGAATGACCAGGGGGTCGGCAGCAGTACGGTACAAATCTTGGGCCAAGAGCGAACCACTTTTTCAGTGCGCACGCCCCAGCTTGATGTGGATCAACGGAGCCGCTTACTTGACGCCCTAGAATCTGAGGTGGGCGCCCTAGACCCTGGCACGATCCAAATTGACTCGGTGGGGCCAACCATTGGTCGGGAGCTATTCATCCAAGGAATGCTCGCTCTCCTGGTTTCTTTTTTTGGGATTATTGTTTATCTGAGTATCCGCTTTCAGTTTGACTATGCACTGTTTGCGATCGCCGCATTGTTACATGATGTGTTGATCACGGCTGGGGTCTTTGCGCTGCTCGGTCTGGTGTTAGGGGTTGAAGTGGATAGTCTTTTTCTCGTGGCCCTACTGACGATTATTGGTTTTTCTGTGAATGATACGGTGGTCATTTACGATCGCATTCGCGAAAACCTTAATGCTGACGAGGGGGATAGTATCGATCAAATCGTCGATCACTCCGTCCAGCAAACCCTGGGCCGTTCCATCAACACCACCCTCACTACCCTATTGCCGCTTTTGGCCATCTTTTTGTTTGGTGGTTCGACCCTCAAGTTTTTTGCCCTCGCCTTGATTATTGGCTTTCTATGCGGCTCTTACTCTAGTATTTTTGTCGCCAGTACCCTCCTGGCTTGGTGGCGCAATCGTAACGGTGCGCCCCCCACAGTCACCAAAGAGGCGGTGAATGTCACAGAATTTTCCTAGCCATTGCAGGATAATTTTCCGGTAGCAAAGACAATCCCAGGATTTGGCCTGACCCATCTGGTAAATATGTTTAGGGTGAATGAATATGGGCGATCGCCAACTTCAGGAAGCACCAACAGAGCATCATTTCAATCCCTTGGCCCGCAAGCTAGTGCGGTTTACTTTCCTCTGGCGTTGGCTACTGGTCGCTTTGCTATGGCTGATCTTGGGGAGTTACGGCGTTTGGGCATTACGGGAAGAATTTTCCCTCTGGCGAGACCATTTGACCTGGGCAGTGGTGCGCTTAAGCCTCGGTTATCATTACTGGGCCAGCATTGCCTTGACAATCTGTGTCGCCTATACCTGTGCCGTTTTAGTTTGGCATAGCCAGAAATTAACCCAAGGTTGGTCTCAACGGGAGCGGTATCGTTTCAATCAGTGGGCACAGAAACTGACCCATAACCAACGTCACTGGCTTTGGAAGATTTTGAAGCGACTATAGACATTCGGCATTTCATGAAACTAGGCGCGACCTACCGTTGGAAATTGTTATTGAGTGGTATCCTGTTTGGGCTGACGGGCTGTGGTCGAGCACTTTTTTATCAACCCCAAATTGCCACGGGGGGAATCAACAGTAATTTTGCCGAAGAATTTCCCAGCTACAGCGGCGATGGGCGCTATCTTGCCTTTGCCTCAGAACGGGACGGCCGCCGCAATATTTTTCTCTACGACCTCCAAACCAATCAATTAGTCAACCTACCCAACCTCAACCGCCGCGACTCCAGCCAAGACCAACCGGATCTCAGCGAAGATGGACGCTTTATCGCCTATGTTTCTACGGAACGAGGTCGGCAGGATGTGTTTGTCTATGATCGCAACCAGGGGCGATCGCAGTTGTTAACGGTGAATCTACGGGGTTCGGTGCAAAATCCCACCATTAGCGGTGATGGACGCCGCGTGGCCTTCCAGAGTAATGAGCGGGGGCAATGGAATTTGATGCTGGTGGACGTGGCTCCCTAGTGGCAACCTAACTGCGGTATGGCCTATAGGTCAGAATGGTGTTGGCGCGACCGGAGACGTTTATGGATCGCAGACAGTTGCTCACGGGCGTAGTGGGGGCAATGGGGCACTGGAATATTTACATTCGGCCAATCTGTGAGATCTGCACAGGGGCAGCCATTTTTCAGGCCCACAATATCGAAGGGCATGGGCATCGTACAACGGGGACAATTAGCAATATCCCAGCGCTCTGAGAGCAGATCCGCGATGGTTTGGGTTGTACCCTGGAGATAACAGTCACGGTTTGCGTTGAGATCTTGCCAGCAGGCCTCAAAGTCTGGGGAATATTGATTTCCTTCGAGCACTGTCGTCGGTAAGATTTGGCGATCGCCCTTGGGACAGATCACCGGTTTACCCACCTGAAACCAGTAGGCTAAATATTGCTTAACTTGATTTACAGTCGCCATATATCTATCTTCTTCTTGCTTCATATAACCCCTAAAAGTACGTTGCCCCCATCGTCCCTATCCTATCGAGAAAACAGAAGACCCGTGGCGATCGCCTCCGTCTGAGCCTCGAAAAGCAATTTTTTTTAAGATCGTTTTTAGATTTCAGCCCATAACCGCCTTTTTGTATGAATTTTTGTGAACCGCCCCACAGTGGCTACCATTGGGATTACCATACCCCCCGTTTCTTTGAAGGTTGGTATTTTCGCGTCACCTTACCGGAGTTGGGTGATAATTTTGCCTTTATGTATTCCATCGAAGATCCCCTTGGCGATCGCCCCCATAGTGGCGGTGCCGTACAAATCTTGGGTCTTCAAGATGAGTATCTCTGGCGTACTTTACCGAACGTGAAAAATTTTTGGGCCGATCATCAACGCCTCGCCCTGGGCCATTGGCGACATCGTCCCTCAAATTTAAAGCCCCAACTCCTTGCCCCCAGGGTTTTCCAGGACAAAATTCAGGAAGGCTACCAAGCAACGGCGACCCTCAATCAAGGCCGGATTGTCGATCCGGGCACCGGAGAAGTTTGCCAATGGCACTACGAAACAAAGCCGATCTACGGTTGGGGAACGTCCGGTAAACCCACCGCCAATTGGTATTCTTTCTTGCCCATTTACGATCCCGGTTGGCAGGTATTGCTGGCCCACGGGTTAAGTACGGGTTGGATCGAATGGCGAGGCAAACGCTATGAATTTAGAAATGCCCCGGCCTATAGCGAAAAAAATTGGGGCAAATCCTTTCCGGAGGCTTGGTTTTGGCTCAACTGCAACGCTTTTAGAGAAGAAAAAGACCTCGCCCTCACCGCCGCTGGAGGTATCCGGCAAATTTTAGTGAGCGAAGAGGAAGTGGGCTTAATTGGCATTCACCACCGTGGAAAATTCTACGAGTTTGCCCCCTGGAACAGTACCGTTACCTGGAATATTTCTCCTTGGGGCTACTGGGAAATGACCGCCGGCGATCGCCAAGGGTTTACGGTTTATCTTAGTGGGAAAACCGACCTACCGGGACAACCTTTGCGGGCACCGACCCACACCGGGCTCCAGTTTTGCTGTCAGGATACCCTACGGGGCCAAATTTCTCTCAAACTTTTCGCCCCAGACAAAACGCCCCTCATCCAAGCAACGAGCGATCTGGGGGGGTTAGAAGTGGGGGGACAGTGGTAGCAGCCCGCTGCTGGCTAATTTTTGCGGCCAGTTTAATCGCTTCTTTCATGCTGGTGGGATTGGCGATGCCTTGGCCCGCAATGTCAAAAGCAGTGCCGTGGTCAGGGGAAGTCCGGATAAAAGGTAAACCGATGGTGGTATTGATCGCGTAGTCAAAGGCCATCAGTTTCACCGGGATTAACCCTTGGTCGTGGTAAAGGGCCAGATAAGCATCGGCGGCGGGTTTAAATTCTGGTTTGCCATACCAAGCTTTGCCTGCATTGACCCACATCGTATCGGGAGGATACAGCCCTAACAAATTTGCGTTGGGATATTGTTGTCGCGCTCTCTGGAGCCAAGCGTTTAACCAGTCCATTTCCTCGGTTCCCAATTGGCCATTTTCGCCACTGTGGGGATTTAAGCCGGCGATCGCCACCTGGGGATTTGCTAACCCAAAATCTTGCTGGAGCGATTCTAAAAGGAGACTAAGTTTCAAATCTATCAGCCCTGGATTTAAGGTTTCTGGCACCGCTTTTAGGGGAATATGGGTCGTCGCTAACAGCGTCCGCAATGTCCAGCCGGTGTAGGGAGATTTTCCGATAAAGGCCATGCCATAGCGAGTGGTTTCGCTTTTTTGAGCGAGGACTTCCGTTTGGCCGGGGTAATTATGGCCCGCTGCTTGCCAGAGGGATTTGGCAATGGGGGCGGTGACGATGCCCGAAAATTCTCCTTCTAGAGTTTTTGTAATGGCCGTATCAAGGCATTGGAAGGCGCGATCGCCCGTAGTTGCTGAACCTTCTCCCCAGGTGAAATCTTGCAGAGATTCATTGCCGTTTGGTTCGAGAATGTCTAACTCACTAGGAGCAATCAAAGGTGATTCCGTCCGGTTTTTGAGGTGCTGATAGGTTTTTTCGAGCGAGAGGCGATCGCCAATGACCGTCATCGGACAAAGCGCTCTAATTTCTGGATCCGCCAGGGCTTTTAAAAGTACCTCTGGGCCAATACCAGCCGGATCACCAATAGTCAAAGCGAGGCGAGTTTTCATAGGAGAGGAGAGTCAGCGAATAAAAAAATCCTCCTTAGAGGGAGGTGCCGAAGGCGGAGGGTGTCTCTCCCCTATAAGGGGAGCTAGAGGGGTGTGGGTGTTCTCAGTAAGTTAGTGGCCGACACTCCCCTAACCCCTCTCAAGAGGGGAACAGTTGGCGGGTGTGCTGGAGAGTCCCAAAATTTTCCCTAGAGGGAGGTGCCGCCGGAGGTCTTATCCCTTGGAGGGGAGTTAGAAGGGTGTTACTCGGTTTTCGGTTCGAACTTCAGGGCCACGGAATTGATGCAATAGCGTAAGCCTGTGGGGGGCGGCCCATCGTTAAATACGTGACCCAGATGGGCATCGCATTTTGCACAAAGCACTTCCGTGCGCTTCATGAAGAAACTAAAGTCATTTTTTTCGGCGATCGCCTTGTCGTCCACCGGTTGCCAATAGCTCGGCCAGCCAGTACCCGAATTAAACTTCGTATCCGACGTGAACAGGGGCGCACCACAGCAAACACAATTGTAGGTGCCTTCCCCCTTGAAATCGTGGTATTCGCCGGTAAAGGCCCGCTCGGTGCCATGTTTGCGGGTAACTTTGTAGGCTTCTGGGGAAAGTTGCGCTTGCCATTCGGCGTCGGTTTTGACAACTTTATCGGTCATGGTGGTGTTTTGTCTCCAAAAGTGGGGTTGCACTGCTTTGTATCGTAACAAGATCGACTGGGAGGAAGACAGGGGAGAAATCCCCCAATGGATGTTGTGGGGTCGGGGCTTTCGGCTATACTCAACAAGGTTTTTTTATTCCATTTCAAGGAGAGCGCCAAAAGATGCGATGTGCCATTATTAGTCGTGCCGGTCAAACTCTGGCGCGAGGTAAGTTAGTCCTAACCCCGATCGACAATGATCAACAACGGCTCGATCTCGTCACTGACGGGGGTCGCTACCTAGAGGGAGGGCTGGTTGCCCCCGATGGCGATATGACCGAAGCCAGCTTAGAGCTATCACGGAAATTTTTTGCGATGTGGGGGATGAGTAATCTCCAGCTACAGATCATCCTCCGCTAGATCAAATACTTGAGTTAGACAATGCCGAGAAGACTGGCTATTAGTGCTTTTTGGGCGTGCATCCGGTTTTCGGCTTGATCCCAAATCTTGGATTGGGGGCCTTCCATCACGTCGGCGGTAATTTCTTCACCCCGGTGGGCCGGTAAACAGTGGAGGGCGATCGCCTCTTTATCGGCGAGGGCCATCAGTTCGGCGTTGACTTGGTAGGGCTGGAAAATGGGTACGCGACTATTAGCGAGGTCTTCTTGGCCCATACTGGCCCACACATCGGTATAAATGGCGTGGCACCCTTCGGCGGCTTCCTTGGGATCGTGGGTGATCAAAATCTGACTGCGATCGCCGGCGATATTCTTCGCTTGGGCGACAATCTCCGGACTGGGTTCGTAATCTTTGGGGGTGGCGATGTGAATATTCATACCCACCAATGCCCCACCCAGGAGGATGGAATGGGCAACGTTATTGCCATCGCCCACGTAGGTCATGGTCAGGCCTTCTAATTTGCCAAAGGTTTCCTGCATCGTTTGCAGATCCGCCAACATCTGACAGGGGTGCTCTAGGTCGGTGAGGGCGTTGATAATCGGCATTTCACAGTAGTCGGCGAAGGTTTCGAGATCCTGTTGGTCAAAGGTGCGAATCGCCAGAATATCGAGGTAGCGGTCTAAAACCCGCGCAGTATCTTCGATGGGCTCACCCCGGCCCACTTGGGTACGGTTCGGGTTTAGGTCAATGACATTGCCACCCAGTTGGTACATGGCCACGCTAAAGGAGACCCGGGTGCGGGTAGAGGCTTTGTAAAACAACAGGCCGAGGGTTTTTGGGCAGGTGGGGGCGATGTTCCCCTGTTTGAGATCCGCCGCCAGGTTTAGCAGGGTAATAATTTCAGTGCTGCTGAGATCTGCAATGCTCAGAAGATCCCGACCCTTGAGTGCATTCATCCTGTTTCCGGCTCCTTACCGTGGCAAAAAAATCATTATAAGCTCCCCTCCAGATTCCACAAAAGTTTGCCAGGGCGATCGCCCTGGGTCTTCGTCAGGAAATGTTGATGGCGATCCCCAGGGTGTGACACCTGAAAAACTGTCTACTTTTGGGGAGATGGGTGAAATCTAGTTTTAAAGTAGGATTGTAGCCATGATTTTGGCTTGTTTTTTGCGCTTTTGAATGGAATTGCCATGAGCACTGCTGCCTCCTACGACCAGATCCAATCTTTATCAGAAATTTGGGCGATCGCCGCCGAGCGTTATGCCGACATTGTTGCCCTCTATGATCCCCACCAAAAACCAGAATTTAAACTGACCTATCATCAGCTCTGGCAGAGGATTCAGCAGTTTGGGGCTGGCCTCCAGGCGCTTGGTCTGCAACCCCAGGAAAAAGTCGCCCTGATTGCAGACAATAGTCCCCGTTGGTTCATTGCCGATCAAGGCAGTATTGCAGCAGGGGCGGTGAATGCGGTGCGCTCATCCCAAGCAGAAAAGCAGGAGTTGCTATACATCTACGGCGACAGTGAAAGTCAGTTTCTCATTGTTGAAGATTTAAAGACCTTTGAGCGGCTCAACCCAGAAATTACAGACTTACAGCCCCGGGCCGTTATTTTCCTCACCGATGAAGAAGTGCCGGAAACCGATCTCGCCATTTTTAATTTTTCCCAACTGATGACCCTCGGCAACCAGGAACCCCTCGAAATGCCGAGGCGATCGCCCCAGGATCTAATGACCTTAATTTATACTTCTGGCACGACGGGCAAACCCAAAGGGGTCATGCTTTCCCATGGCAATGTCCTCTACCAAGTGCTTAATCTTGACCAAGTGATCCAACCCAACCCCGGCGATGTCACCCTGAGTATTTTGCCCACCTGGCATTCCTACGAACGGGCCGCCGAATATTTCCTCCTATCCCAGGGCTGCACCCAGATTTATACGAATATTCGCAATATTAAAAAAGATCTGCAAACCTACAAGCCCGGCTATATGGTCGCTGTGCCGCGCATTTGGGAATCGATCTATGAAGGAGTGCAGAAAAATCTCCGGGAACAGCCCGCCAAAAAACAAAAGCTGGTGAACTTTTTCCTCACCTGTTCCCAAAATTATGTCCTGGCCCAACGCATTGCCAATAATCTCAGCCTGGAGCATTTCCATGTTTCTCCCCTGACACGATTAATGGCTAAATCAAAGGCGATCGCCCTTTATCCCTTTCACCTCCTCGGCAACAAGCTCGTTTACGAAAAAATCCGTGGGGCCACCGGCGGCAAAATTCGTTATGTGATCAGCGGCGGCGGCTCCCTGGCCCAACACATCGACACCTTCTTTGAAATCGTCGGGATCAATATTCTTGTGGGTTATGGCCTCACCGAAACCTCTCCTGTCACCAATGCCCGCCGCCCGGAACGCAATGTGCGTGGCTCCGCTGGCCCAGCCCTCAAAGGCACCGAAATCCGCATTGCCGACCCTGAAACCAGGCAAACTCTATCCCAGGGCCAAAAGGGACTGGTTTTAATCCGTGGCCCCCAGGTGATGCAGGGCTACTACCGCAAACCCGAAGCCACCGCCAAGGCCATTGATCCCGAAGGCTGGTTTGACAGCGGCGATCTCGGCTGGCTCACACCCCAGGGCGATCTGGTTTTAACCGGGCGGGCAAAAGATACCATCGTTCTCACCAACGGCGAAAACATCGAACCACAACCCATTGAAGACGCCTGTGCTCGCAGCCCTTACATCGATCAAATTATGCTGGTGGGCCAAGATCAAAAATCCCTCGGTGCGTTGATCGTGCCGAACCTCGAAGCCCTCGGTCAGTGGGTGTCCCAGGGTGGCCTCGGCTTACAATTGCCAGACCCTCGCACCCCCTCAGAACAACTGCCCCAAACGGATCTGTACAGTAAGCCCGTCTTGAATTTATTTAAACAAGAACTAAATCGGGAAATTAAAAATCGGCCTGGCTATCGGGTAGATGACCGCATTAGTGATTTTGCGTTAATTCTGGAGCCTTTTTCCATGGAGAATGGCCTGATGACCCAGACCCTCAAAATTAAGCGGCCTGTGGTAGCAGAAAAATATGCGGCCTTAATTGCTTCCCTTTACGACAAAGATTGAGCGACTCGGATGGCGGAATCTTGGGGTATTGATGCTACCCTGAGAATATTTTGCAGATAGGGCGATTTTGGCCCGCTGATTTAACAAAATTTAGTTATATTTCTCTAGGAAAACATTCACATGGACGGAAACCAAGTGCCTACCGTTACCCTCAAACGCCCGATTAATCTTAAAGTCATCGTGACGCCCCGCTGGAAAGAGGAAGTACAGCAGCAACTCCAGGGGCAAATAGCGACTTTTGATGGTCAATTACAACAACTGGATGTCCAGGGAAATCGCACTATCAGTGAACTCCAACAACAGGGCAATACCCCCCAGGTCGCCCAACAAATGGAAAATATCCAACTCCAGGTTAACCAAAAAAAGCGGGAACTCCTTGAGAAGAAAAACCAAGTGCTCCAGCAGCTCCAACAGGTACAGAATTTAGAATTAGATCAAGAGTTTCTCCAGGGTCAAATGGAGAGTTTCTTTGATGTAAAAGTGGGTGACAATCTGGTGCGCAAGCTCAATGTTGAACTTGTAGTTCGGGATGGTGTCATCGAGGAAATTCGCGGCGACCTCTAATTTTTTTGTGATTGCTGTCGTGTGACAGTGTGCGGCTCCCCCGGTAACACTTGCGGTGCGGGGGATTTTTAATGGGGAAAAAATTCATGAAAATTGGCATTGTGGGACTGGGTTTGATTGGTGGATCCTTGGCGATCGCCTTCCGGGAAAATGATTTAGAAGTGTTGGGGGTTTCCCGCCAAAGTGCAACCTGTGAAACTGCCTTGACCAAGGGGATTGTCACCGAAGCCAGCACAGATATGAGCCTACTCCGGGATGCGGATGTGGTCTTTCTCTGTACGCCGATCAAAGCAATTTTACCCACGGCCCAAGCCATTATTTCCCACCTCAAACCCACGGCAATTTTGACGGATGTGGCCTCGGTGAAGGGGGAAATCGTCCAGGCGATCGCCCCTCTGTGGCCTAACTTTATTGGCGGACATCCCATGGCGGGCACCGCTGAACAGGGCATTGACGCCGCGCTTCCCGGATTGTTTATCAATGCGCCCTACGTTTTAACGCCGACCCCTGAAACTTCCCCTGATGCGGTAAAAATCCTCAAGGACTTAATCACGCTGCTCCAGAGCCGTTTCTACTGCTGCGCCCCAGAGATTCACGATCAAGCGGTGGCCTGGATTTCCCATCTGCCCGTTTATGTCAGTGCGAGTCTGATCGCGGCCTGTGGGTCAGAAATCAATTCAGAGGTTTTACAAATGGCGAAAGCCCTGGCAAGTTCTGGCTTTCGGGATACCAGTCGTGTTGGCGGCGGCAATCCAGAATTGGGTTTAATGATGGCCCAGGGAAATCGACAGGCATTGTTAAAATCCCTCACTGATTATCGACAGCAGTTAGATCAAGCCATTGAATTCATCGAAACAGAAAACTGGGAGGCGATCGCCCAATTCCTCGCAGCAACCCAACAACAACGACCAGACTTCCTCTAGCTTCCAGCGGTACAATAGAGGTAGGAGGAAGTCGAAGGATTCAACTGCATTGATCCTCGCCAGCGACCATGGATCTTCCACCCACCAATGATTTCTGTGCCGATCCCACCGTTGCGTTATGTCAGCGGATGGTCAGGCAGCAAATTATCGCCAGGGGCATTGACGATCCTGCCGTCCTAGCCGCGCTCCAGAAAGTACCCCGGCATCGCTTTGTGCCTGCTTCCCTCCAGAATCTTGCCTACGCCGATCAACCCCTCACCATCGGCTATGGCCAAACCATTTCCCAACCCTACATCGTCGCCTACATGACTGAGGCGGCTCACCTCACCCCTAGGAGTAAAGTCCTCGAAATTGGCACGGGGTGCGGCTACCAGGCGGCGATCCTCGCAGAAATTGCCCAGGAAGTTTTTACCGTTGAAATTGTGCCCGAATTAGCCCAGCAAGCCCGCGATCGCCTTGAAGCATTGGGCTATCAAAATATTCACTACAAAATTGGCGACGGTTACAAGGGTTGGCCAGAATTTGCCCCCTACGACGCGATCCTTGTCACGGCGGCCCCAGACCATCGTCCCCAACCGCTACTGCAACAATTGGCGGTGGGTGGCCACCTCGTGATTCCTGTGGGCACCATCGGCCAACGTCTCGAAGTCCTCCATAAAACTAGCACTGACCTGGAAATGGAAAAGGCGATCGCCGTGCGCTTTGTGCCACTCCAGGGTCATAGCTACGGCTTTTAAAACGGCTTTTAAAACCCCCCTTATACGCAACAAAAAAAGGGCGAGGTTGCCCCCACCCTGAAAATTTCTGTTTTGATATCTGATAAAAATTTCCTACTCGCCCATGATCTGGAAGATGGACGTATTGCCACTTACTTCGTTTGTCACCACCAAGAGGTTTTCGCCATTGGGGCTATCGGCGGCGGGAACAAAGAGTAATCCTTCCGGGCCAAGATCCCCAGCGGTGCCAGCTTCGGCATCTCCCTCGAAATCACGACCATTGGTATAGGTCACAAAAAACGGTGCCATCGGATCCGTAACGTCATAGACTATGATGCCGCCCACCCGCTCTAAACCGATAAATCCATAGTGGCGATCGCCAATCTGACCAATGGTAACGCCTTCCGGTTCGGGGCCTTTGTCATCACTGCGGTCATCGAAGGAGCCATTTTCATCGTTGGTGCTATTGAAGTTTTCGGGGGCAACGGCGGCGGTAATTGCCTCAAGCTGGCTGCCACTATCGAAGACCAATTCTCCGGCGCTATTCCAGATCGAAAAAGATCGTGCCCCGAAGGCATAAAGTTCTTCGTACTGACCATCGCCATCAATATCACCCATGTTGTTAATCACCTTCAGGCGACCGAGGACAGCATCATCTTGGAGAGCCGCCGCATTAGGGAAAGCCACCGGATCGAGGTCTAGATCGGCGATCCGACTTTCTTCGTTGAAAATATCTCCTTCCTCTGCACCAGGAATTTCATCATCTCCCGTGGGACGAATCCGGGAATCCCCTTCATTGGCGGTAATTAAAAAGGTTTCGCCATTCACTTCATAGGCGGCGATCGCATCGGGTTGATAAACCCCATACAAATTCGGATAGGTCGCCAGGTTAATTGCCCCATCTCTGTTGCTTGCATCCAGGGCATTAACCGCAAGACTGTGATCCTTAAAGCCTAAACCAACAATATCGACCACTCTGGCCGCATTGAGATCCACCACGGCGAGGGCGTTATTTTCCTGGAGGGTGACCCAAGCGGTTTGGGAATCTGGGGCAACGGCCACATATTCCGGTTCTAAATCCTGGGCAACGGTGGCATTCAAACCAAAAACCCGCACACTAGGGTCTAATTCGGCATTATTAAAAGCGCGAAAATCAGCGGTTTTCACTGTGGCATTGGCAACGCCTCTGGAGAGATCAATGATGCTCACGGAACCTTCGGGATCGTTGCTGTAATCTTCGTTGGGTTCCCCTTCATTGGCCACAACAATTTTTTGACCATCGGGGGTAAAGGTGAGCATATCCGGCAAAGCGCCCACAGTAACAGCCTTGAGTTGTCTGCCCATTGCATCAAAGAAAACCACTTGACCGGGCATTTGGGGTGTATCGCCTTCCACGGCAACCGCTAAAACACCATCATGGAACGTAACGCTATTGGCTCCGTTGGCGAGTTCAATACTGGTAATGAGAGTCGGCTGGGTCGGATTACTTAAGTCAAGAATATCGATGGTTTTCGCTTCGGCATTGGTAACAAATAAGCGCTTTGTCAGGGGATCATAAGCAGCAATTTCCGCAGCACTCCCGTCAAAAATGCCGGTTTCATAACGACCAATGGGATTTAGGGTAATTTGCGCTTGGACCGCTTGGCCCCCGGCCCAGAGGGTTGAGGCGAGGCAAAGGGCGGTTAGGGATTTGAATTTCATAGGGCGTCTGAACGTTAACAATCGTCGTGTAATCCCTATGGAACCTAGCGCGGCAAGATTAAGGGTAGATTTTTGTTTGCTAATCAAATCCTAATCAATTGATTTTGGTCTAATTTTGCGGGGGCGATCGCCTAAAATTGAACTTGGGCGCGGCAGTCCCTATCCCTCTTTAGGGTAGGGAAGGATAGCGCAGCTACTGAAGAGAAACGGAAGTAGCCAAATCAATCAGGCTTAGGCAATCGCCTTATGTACTCTCTGATAATTTGAGCCATGCTGACATCCTTGTTGGACGCGAACGCCTTGAGTCTTGCCAGATCCTCTGATGTTAGCCTTATTTTTAGTACTTCTGACTTGTTCATTGTGGGTACAATAGACTACAATAAGAGTATGGTAACACGCCGAATCACTTACAGGCTCTATCCAAGTCGCCAACAGCAAAAAAAGCTGCACTATTGGCGGCGTTTACATTGCAGTTTGTACAACGCAGCAATCGCTAACCGTAAAACCCAGTACCAAAAGTTCAACCATGCAGTCGATTACTTTGAGCAGCAAAATAGTCTGCCAGGGTTCAAGCAAGTATGGCCAGAATTTAAAGAACTGGGTTCCCATGCCCTACAGGCAACGTTAAAGCGAGTGGACTTTGCCTTCAACCGATTTTTTAAGGGATTGGGGGGATATCCAAAGTTCAAGGCATCTCGGAAGTATTCGGGGTGGACATATCCTTGTGGTGCAGGCTGGAAGGTAGAAACAGGAGGTCACCATGGCTTTCTCAAGTTGAGCAATGTGGGAAGGTTGCAGATGAGGGGCAAGGCCCGTACCTGGGGAAAGCCAACAACCTGCACGATATTCTTCCGCCAGGGTAAGTGGTACGCCTCAATCACCGTCAAATGTGAACCCAAGCGGGAAACCGAGGGTGGGTCTGTGGGGATTGATTTAGGTTGCAAGGAAGCAATTGCCCTTTCGACAGGGGAGCAAATCAGCAAGCCAGATTTTATTAAGGAGGGAGAACAACAGGTTAAGCAAGCATCCAAGCAACTCAGACGAAAGCGTGCACCAAACCGAAATAAGCGAGTTAAAGCATCGCGGCGGTGGCAAAAAGCGAGACGGCAGGTATCAATGCGGCAACGCAAAATTACCCGTCAGCGCGAAGATTGGCTGCATCAAATCACAAGCGACATAGTCAGCGGTAATAGCCTGGTTGCAGGTGAGCAGTTAAACGTCAAAAACATGACCCGCAAAGCCAAAAAAGGCAGCAAACGGAAAGCTCAAAAAACAGGGCTTAACCGCTCCATTCTCTCGGTTGGCTTCGGCATGATTGGTTCAATGCTGGAATACAAGCTGGCAGAGGCAGGAGGATTTTATGTGGAGTCCCCGACAAGGACGCTTAAGCCCTCTCAGCGTTGCGCTAAATGTTGGGAGCTAACGCCAAAGACATTGGCAGACAGGGTACATATTTGCTCAAACCCAAACTGTGGCCACAGGGAGGATAGAGATATCAATGCAGCTCAGGTTAATTTAGCCTGGGCAAGGGGTCAGGAACTGGCCTCTTCAGTCGCGGAGCCGCCAAGCTCTACCGATTGCGGAAGCATGAGGCAACTTGGGGTGATGAAACGACGGAAACTCCATGCCTCTTAGGCTGGAGTAGTTCATCTAGTTTTCTTTGCACCTTTTTCCGCTTTGATCGTGACTTTGCCTCCCCTGACAACGGACACAATTCAGCAAATTATTGACGATAGCCTCGATGATGAGACCCTGCACCAATTGGTCTGGCATTATCTCGGCTACCGTTACGATGAAACTCAGAACCATTGGAATCTGGATCAAGTCGATCCAACCTGGGCCGAAAAATATCCTGAACCGCCTAAGTTCATTGAGGAACGTCCCCCCACGGTGCAATTGACCCGCTCAATCCCCAAGCCCTACAAAGCTCTGCTCAAGGAAAAAATGGGTTTTAAGGGCTACACGGTGGATCAACTGATTCCACGACTCACGCGCCGGGCGACCATGGCCAGTTGGCTCCTCAGCTACATGGCCCAACATAATTTGTTAGAGGTCTAGCGGGTGGCACGGGTTGCGGCTCTATGGATTTATCCGGTGAAGTCCTGCGGCGGGATTTCTTCGGAGACGGTGGATGTTTTGACCCAGGGCTTTAAAGGCGATCGCCAATGGATGATTGTTGATCCCGACGGGAAATTTTTAAGTCAACGACAATATCCCCAATTGGCCAGGGTTAAGCCCCACATTGCAGAAGATAATCTCACCTTAACTTTTGATAATTTCTCGCCCCTCAAACTCCCCTGGGAAACGACAGGCTCCCTAAAACCTGTGACGATTTGGCGGAACCAGACCCAAGCCCTCGATCAAGGCCCAGAAGCCGCCGCTTGGTTTTCGGCGGTGCTACAAACTTCCTGCCGTCTCGTGCGCCAATCCCCCGACCATCCCCGTCCCCTCAACCCGAAATATGCCCTCTGGCAAGATCAAACGGTCAGTTTTGCCGATGGTTATCCGGTGCTCCTCACCAATACCGCTTCCTTGAAGCTGCTGGGGGAAAAGTTAGGGGCGACCGTGCCGATGAATCAGTTTCGTCCTAATCTGGTGGTCGAGACGGAACTCCCCTTCGCCGAAGACCATTGGCGGACCCTCAAAATTAGCGATATTACCTTTGTGACTGCTAAACCCTGCGAGCGTTGCGTTGTGATTACGACAAATCAAGCCACAGGCGATCGCCACCCAACCCAAGAACCCCTCCGCACCCTCGGTACCTTTCGCCGCACTGCCAAGGGGATTCTTTTTGGCATTAACCTCATGCCCACAAGCTCCGGCAAGATTTCAGTGGGGGATGCTGTGATCCTGAATCCAACGATTTCTTAAAGAAAGCTCCCTGTCCTCAGCAGTTATTAAACCTTGAGACAGCGAATCGCTTCTAACATGCCCCGCGCCTTATCGAGGGTTTCTTGGTATTCCCGTTCTGGTTCCGAATCTGCGACAATACCCGCGCCCGCCTGGACAAAGACGTGGTGCTGATTCCCCTGCGATCGCACGATCATGCTGCGGATGGTGATCGCCGTATTCAGTTGTCCTTCAAAGTCGTAGTAACCGTAGACGCCAGAGTAGGGGCCACGCCGTTCTGGTTCCAGTTCGTTGATGATTTCTAAAGCCCGAATTTTCGGGGCACCGCTGACGGTTCCGGCAGGAAAACAAGCCTGTAGTAGATTCCAAGCCGATTGGTCAGGGGCTAAATCGCCCATCACATTACTAACGATGTGCATCACGTGGGAATAGCGTTCGATAATCATCAAATCCCCGACTGTCACCGTGCCTTTTTCGCAGACACGACCGAGGTCATTGCGGCCCAAATCGACAAGCATCACGTGTTCAGCGATTTCCTTGGGATCGGCCAAGAGGTCTTTTTCTAACGCCAAATCTTCCGCCTGAGTTTTCCCTCGACGTCGGGTACCCGCAATCGGTCGGAGCATCGCCTGGAGTTTTCCGTCTGGGGTTTGCTCAGCTTTGACCATAATCTCTGGGCTAGAACCGATTAACTGCCAGTCCCCAAAATTGTAGAAAGACATATAAGGGGAAGGATTAATCAGACGCAGGGAACGGTAGAGATCAAAGGGATGACCTTCGTAGGTTGTCTGGAGCCGCTGGGAAAGCACCACCTGAAAAATATCCCCGGCTTTGATGTATTCTTTCGCCTTGGCAACGTTCTGGCAAAACTTTGCTTGGGAAGTGTTGCTTTCGTACTTGAGGGCTTCCCCGTCTGGGTTGGCGAGCCATTCTAAGGGTTTGGCCGCGACGGGCAAGGGCAACTTGAGCTTAAGGACTAATTTTGTAACGCGATCGCAGGCATTTTGGTAGGCTTCCTCTAGGGACACCGCCGGATCTCGCAGGTCGGCATAGGTGATCACCCAAATCTTGCGTTTAACTTGGTCAAAAATAATCAAGCTATCAATTTGCATCCAGAGGCCATCGGGCAGATCCTCTTCCTGGCGCTCGTACACTGGTACCCGTGGCTCAATCCAACGCATCAATTCGTAGCCCCACATCCCAAACAGGCCCCCAATGCCCGGTGGTAGTTCCGGCAGTTGGATGGGTTTAATACTGGCTAAACAGTCAGCCAACACATCGAAGGGATTCCCTGTGAATTCTTTGGTGTCACCGTTCCGAAATTTCTGCGTGGTGCGATCGCCTTTATTTTCTAAGATCCAAACCGGATCGCAACCGAGGAAACTATAACGACCAATATTTTCACCCCCTTCAACGGACTCCAGCAGAAAATTGTAGGGTTGATCTGCACAAACCTTATACCAAGCCGACACTGGCGTTTCGAGATCCGCCACCCACTCCTGATAGACCGGAATAAAATTACCCTGTTGACTGAGATGCCGAAACTGCTCGAAATCAGGAAAAATCATAGGAAATGCGTCGGTCGCCTGGGGCACATGGAGGGCCGCTGGGACAGTGAATAAAAAGTAAAAATAGAGCTAGACACAAAGAAGCGGAAGCCTTTTGTTCAGCTTTTCATCATAACAGACTTTCTCCATCGGTCTGGGCCAACTGCCGCCACCAAGAAAGCCTTCATAACTCAAACTAAAACTGTCAACTTCCGCCCGAACTGTTGTGGTAAAAATCTAGGCTTCGTAGGGGGCCACACCAGAAAACTTCAGGGTTGCCGGCTCGGGGTTGCTCCCGATATTGCGGTCAACTTTCCCTTGGTATTCGCGACCTTCGTTTACCTTCTCAGAAGGTACACCATCCAGAGGATAGAGGAACTGAGTTTCGCCGGAGGGGAAGACACGGTAAATTTTATAGTCGGTAATCTTGGGCTTAAATTTTGTTTTCAGCTGAGTCCCGAGGGCAAGGCACTGTTCCTTGCGGGCAAAGTACATGAGGTTATCGCCTTCGTTCATGACCGCTGCACCACCGGTGGGCAGTTCAAAAACCTGCTCTTTTGCGCTAGACCAGGTGATGGCGTATTTTTCCTCCCGTTCAGCAGCGGCGAGTAGACCACCCGTGCTGCCACCGAATTTCGGTGTTTTTCCAGTAAGCTCGTTAGACATGCTCAAAAATCTTTATTAAATAAAGGGTGTTTCGCAAATGCTATCACCAGACCCCTACGCCATAGATCAAGTGTCAAGAACTGTAACAGTTATTTTCTGTTTGTAAGGGAAGCAGACAGGTAAATTTAGCGTTCTTTAGGGACTGTTTTGGTTGGGAATAGCCCTAGGGGGAAAAGTTTCTGGCAAAAGCCACAAGAATGCCCAAAAATCCCCTTTTTTCCGCCTCAAAATCTAGGCTTAGTACAGGGTGAGCATCAGTTGTTTTTGGAATTTTTGGGTTAGGGGATGGGTTGAACCGAGCAGGTTAAAGATCGTCACCATCGCTTTGCGGGCGCCGTCGTCTTGGTAGCGGCGATCGCCAGCGACAATTTCGAGAAAAATTAAGAGGGCTTCTTCGTAGTTTTCGGCGAGGGCCAACTGGGCAGCCCGGATATATTTTTGGTCGAGCTCGCTAGCAGGTTCGGTTTGACTGATGTCCTGGAGAAAAATTCGACCCCGCAACTGAGCAGCGATCGCCCCATAGTCTGGATCGTCTGGGGGAATAGTATTGAGCAGACGGGTCGCTTCTGTGGGTTTCTGGCAGTGAAGCAAAAATTCGGCAGCGGCGATCGCCACCTTGGGATGCTTGGGATAGTCGTTAAACAATTGATCAAGGCATTGTTTCGCTTGGGCCAAGTCGCCAGCGTTTTGGTATTGCTGTAACTGGGTGATCGCCTCATCTAGACTAGATTTGACGTCGAGGTTATCGAGGATTTCACGAATCTGGGCTTCGGTGACGACCCCCACAAACCCCGGAATCACTTTCCCCTGGGTGACAACGCGCACATCGGGCACCCCTTCGACGCCGTACTCATTGGCGAGGTCTGGGTTTTGGTCAATATCTACCAGGGCGAGGGTGAAATCATACTCCTGGAGGAGCTTTTGGAGAATTGGTTTGAGGATTTGACAGGGGCCGCACCAGGTGGCGAAAAAATCCACTAAGACGGGTTTCTCTTGGGAAGCCGCAAGCACCACCGTAGCAAAATTTTCTCGATTGACAACCACACTTTCAGCCATTGATCTCATCCTTACTGGAACACTGGGGATTTCTTCATCTTAGGGGATGGAGCCAGAAAATTTATGCCTTGTTGCATTGCGTTAAGGCTGGGGAAAAATTAGCGTCCAATGGCGTTCTGAGGATTGGTAAATTTGGGCGTTGGTTAAACCAGCTTCGGTGGCGATCGCCTCAATTTCGGGCACTGTAAATGCCGCATGGAGCGAATCCCAAAATAATTGCCGTTGGTGATCGTCAAAACCCGGCCCCTCGGCGGCAGCAACAATCCGGTCAATGTCTGCGGTGCTGTCAGGGCGAAACAAATCCCGCACAATGATTTTTCCCTGGGGTTTGAGGAGGCGGCCCATTTCCTTAAAACAGGGCAAGGGGTCAGGTAAATGGTGAATCAGGCTATTGGAGATGATCACATCAAAGCTTTGGTCAGGCCAGGGCAAATTCTTCGCATCGGCATAAACCAACTCGATTTGTTCACTTAAACCCGCTGCCACCACATTTTTTTGTCCCAGGGCCAACATTGATCGGGCTAAATCGGTACCTTTAATGTGCCATTGGGGTTGCTGTTGCCCTAATAAGATCGGAATTTGCGCTGTCCCTGTGCCTAAATCCAAAACCAAAGCGGTTGCTTGGGGGTAAGTCGCGACGACGAGATCCACAAAATCTTGGTTTACCGCCCGAAAGTCCATTGCATCGTAGGCGATCGCCTCGGTGGGATCATCCATCACTTCCGGTTCTAAAATCCGGGTTAATGCCATTGCGTTTCTGCCTCAAAGCCTCAAAAAATGTTTCTAAGATAACGGAATGAGTACCCTAATTTCACGAAAAATTCGCTACACTGCCGATGTTGAATTTCCGTCCGTAATGCCCTTGACCCCGTCTGCTCGTCTGTTTTTGCTTATTAGTTGCACCGGTCTTTGTGGCCTCAGCGCTTGCCAAAGGGTTGACCCAGCCCTCTACGATTGCCAAAAACTGCTCGACCAAATTCAACTTACTGTAACTGAAGCTCAAACCTTGGTTCAAGATGAGCCATCAACAGACATGCCCCAAACCTTTAACTTTGAGCGTTGGCTCCAGGCAGCCGATGCCCTAAAAATAGGTGCCGAGGCGATCGCCCAATTGCGTCTCCGGGATAGCCAGGTTAAAACCTACCAAACGCAAATTAGCGACATTTACCAACGCCAGGCCGAGGCTACTTACGCCATGGTGAAAGCGCGCCAGGACAAAGACTTAGAAGCTGCCAAAACTGCCCAATCCCTGAGCCAAACCGCAGGCACCAAAGAGCAAACGATTGGCCAAGCTTTGGATGATTATTGCCAAGCCAAGTATCAAGACTTCATCGCCACAGAAGACCCATAGGCCAAGCAAAATTTTAAATAGTTAAGGTTTCCGGGAAGGTTTAGGTTTGCGGGCGATCGCCTGACCTGCCCCATCCTGAGGAAAACCCAAAGGCCGAATTACTTGGTCTTTTCTGGCTGCTTCTTTTTCCTTGAGTTCCGTGTAATCTAGCCAATGGATGCAATCTACCGGACAGGTATCAATCGCCTCCTGGACAACCGTTTCGGGGTCACCATCCTGGCGATAAGCCCGGGCGCGGCCATGTTCTTCTTCGATATAAAACGTATTTGGCGCTGTGTGGGCGCAATGTTTACAGCCGATGCAAGTGGTCTCATCCACATACACCCCTTTTTGGCGCAGCAGGCCGCCCAGTTCCGGTTCAAACCCAGACCGTTCCGTGTCGTTTCTTAAAAAGCCCCCCAACTCCGGCTCAAAACCAGACCGCTGGGGGGAATTTTCAAAGGTCATACCTTAGCTCCAGCGTTGGACGACGAGGCGAATTGAGCCATCTTCGTTTTTCTGCTGTTCACTGACTTGAAAGCCTTGTTTGTTGGTTTCGTTGAGGATGGTGTGGTAGGCATAGCCCTGGGTGAGGCGCTGGAGGAACCCATCAACAGTTAGGGGCTGCTGCCAATATTGCAGGTCAGCGACGAGTTCGTATTCATGGCCGTTCCAGCTAAAGCCGATGTCGTAGTCATTGTTCTGTTGAATGACAACTTCGGCGGTGCGGCGATCGCCTTTATAACCCCGCACAGCACTGGGGCCTTCTTTCCATTCAATGTCCATATCCTTAAGGGCAGACTTGAGGGAAGTCAAGTTACGGATTTTGGTTTTGATATTGCTGAAATGAGACATAGGATTTAACGGGGCAGTTTATAGAGGTTTTCAAAAAAAATCACCAATTGCTTTGGACGGAGTTCGTCGTCGTTGCAGTTTGGCTTACCGGTTGGGCAAAATATTCTGAGGTTTGTTCCTGGGAGAGAACAATACCCAGTTGCTTTTCGATCGCAGCGGTCACTTCTTGGCATGAAGACCCGACAATGCCTGTGACCTTTTCTTGGACACGGCCATCAGGATAAATGATGAATTCTAATGTCTCCATGTTCATGGGTGCGCTTCCTCATTGGCATGGTGGGAAAGTTTCCCAATTTGGTGGTGGGGCAATATACGGAATTTTGCCCTTAACTTTCCAGCACATTTGTGTTTACAGCAGTTTAACAAATCTCGACAATGGGGGGGTAGCTTGCCGCCGCAAATCGTAAGATTCCTTTCATTTTTGGGGGACTAAATAGATAATTCCCAATGGTGCTCTGGCGATCGCCCCAATGGATATTTCAGCTTACTTCAGGGGCCACCAAGAAACCTTATCCCGGGTCGCACTGTAAACTTCCTTGAGACCCTCTGGATTCAACACTTGGATCAGATCCCCCTGACCTTCGGCGGATTTTCCGGTGGTAATGAGCTTGACTTTTGTCATCCCCTTGAGAACCTGTTCAACAGTGCGGTGGTTGAGTTGGCAGGCGTGGGCAATGATATCGACGGGTAAATCAAAGCTAAAAATGCCATCACGCTGGGGTTGATTGGTCAGCGATCGCTCTTGATAAATTAAAGCCCGTAACAGAGAAGCGACGGCCTGGGGCGGGTAGGTACTACAGTTCAGCAGATGGTATTGAAATTTTTCCCGTAATTCGAAACTCAGGTTATAGCGATCGCGAAACTCGGGACTATTGTCATAAAGCTGTTGCACCGCTGCCACCGGAATCTTTAGGACATCGGTGGTTTTGTAGGCTTCTACCAAACTGGGAAAACTGCGACTCACCTGCCCAAAGCCAATGGGAAGATTTCGCATGCCAAAACAACTGCCCATATAGGTGATCGCCAAAATGCGGTCGAGGGGCGTACTCCGCACAATCACTGGCCCCCCCGCAAGCAACACGTAGAGAAATTCCAAATTGTGGTTCGGGCGAAAAGCCGTATAGATCGGCCGACTGGAATAGAGTTTTTCGGTGATTAATGCCGCTGGATCAAGCCAATTTTGCAATTCATCTGGATCCATTCCCCGAAAGAAAAAATTGTTTTCGGTCAACTCAGTGATGATTTTTGGCACTTTGGGAGCTTGGACAGATTTTGCCATGGAAATTACAAACGTATTAGATTCAGAAGCTACAGGCGTTTCTTTCTGATTCTAGTCGAAAAGCTCGATGTAACCGAGTCATCAATTGCCCATGGGTGGGGTTTTGCCATGGCCCAAGTTTCCTCAAACCGGGACATTAAGATTGCCTCGGCACGGGTTGGGACTCCGCATTGACCGCAAAGACCTTTGCCTGTTTCGGCCTGAGATAAACGGTTTGGCCAACTTCAATATGTAACTGGGCAAGTTTTTCTCGACTAAGGTGGGCCATGATAATTTCTTGATCTGCCGTCAGTACCTCCACTTGGACATCGGAGCCTCGATAAATGATTCGCTTGACCATGCCGGGCAAAGCAGTCGGGTCACCATCGATTTGTAAATCTAAATCATGGGGACGAACAAATACAGCATGGGTCGCGTGATGGGGGGCTGTATCCGGGTGATTGCGGATCAAGGAGTGACGACTGGGTAAAACGTTCACTTCCCCAATGAAGTTCATCACAAAGGGGGTAGCAGGGTGGTCATAAATTTCCGCAGGGCTTCCGACCTGTTCAATGCGTCCGTGGTTCATCACAACGATTTCGTCGGCAACTTCCATGGCTTCTTCTTGATCATGGGTGACAAAAATACTGGTGACATGAACTTCTTCATGAAGACGACGCAACCAAGCCCGGAGTTCTTTTCTGACTTTTGCATCTAGGGCACCGAAGGGTTCATCAAGCAACAAAACTTGGGGCTGCACTGCCAAAGCACGGGCTAAGGCGACCCGTTGGCGTTGACCGCCGGATAACTGGGAAGGGTAGCGATCGCCTAAACCCTGTAGTTGAACCAGCTCTAATAGCTCTTCGACCCGCTGGCGAATGAGGTGCTTCGGTTTTTTGCGGATCTCAAGCCCAAAGGCAACATTTTGGCGAATGGTTAGGTGTTTAAACAGGGCATAGTGCTGGAATACAAAGCCAATATTCCGCCGCCGAATATCTACATGGGTCGCATCTTGACCGTTGATAATCACTTGTCCATGAGCAGGGGTTTCTAGTCCGGCGATCGCCCGGAGGAGGGTTGATTTTCCAGAACCAGATGGCCCTAATAAGGCAACCAATGTCCCTTCTTTGACTTCTAAATTGATATTTTCTAAAGCCTGAAACGTACCAAAATTTTTATAAACCGAATTCACAAAGATACTCATTTTTTTCTGCGGTAATAAGGGAAATTTTTATCAAATTAAGCGAAATAAATCATGGCTTAAATTGCCATTAAGCGGAGTGGGTATTCCGTTCTAGGATCTCTTTCAGCACCAGCGTCACACAGGCAAGTAAAGCTAAAATAACCGCCGCCGCAAAAGCTGATTCAGTTGCATAATTCATATGTTCTTGCTCTACAAAAATCGGTAGTGTTGCTGTTTTGCCGAGGATGCTCCCAGAAACCACTGAAACAGCCCCAAATTCTCCCATTGCCCGGGCATTTGTCAGCAAAACTCCATAGAGCAATCCCCAACGAATATTGGGTAATGTCACCCGCCAAAAAATTTGCCAATCACTCGCACCAAGCGTTCGGGCGGATTCTTCTTGATCTGATCCCATTTCTTCTAAAACAGGAATAACTTCTCTGGCGACAAATGGCAACGTTACAAAAAGTGTGGCAATCACCATGCCCGGCAAAGCAAAAAGAATCTTGATATTTGCCTGTTCAAAAAGAGCACCTAGCCAACCATTTTGCCCATAAAGTAAAACAATCATCAAGCCAGCAACGACGGGGGAAATTGAAAAAGGAAGATCGATCACACTGAGACATAAAGTTCGCCCCCAAAATTGTTTTCTTGCCAATACCCAAGCGGCACAAAGACCAAATATTGTATTCAATGGCACGCTAATTAAAGCAATGATCACCGTTAATTTAACTGCTTGAATAAAAGCGCGGGCTTGGATTGATTCAAAGAAAACGGAAACTCCTTGGTGAAAGGCTTCATAAAAAATGGCAAGAATGGGAATTAAAAGAATTAAAGCGAGATAAGTAAGCGTAATCCCAATTAGCCATTGGGGAGAAAGCTTAAATTCAAAGGATTTAATTTTAGTTTGCATAGCGCCTTCCCCATTGCTGTAGAAAATTGATAATAAATAGAAGCAGCAAAGAAACAATTAAAAGCACTGAACCAATCACCGTCGCCCCTTCGTAATCAAACGCTTCTAGGCGTTGGAAAATTAGTACTGGGGCAATTAAGTCTTTGAAAGGAATCCCCGATGAAACAAGCACAACGGAGCCATATTCACCGACAGCCCGTGAAAATCCGAGGGCCACTCCCGTTAAGATTGGTGGGATTAGGGGTGGAAAAATAACACGCCAGAAGGTTTGACTTTCAGTAGCTCCCAGAGACCAAGCAGCGTGCTCTGTTTCTTCTTCGAGTTCGCGTAATACTGGCTGGAGAGTGCGCACCACAAAGGGGAGAGAGATAAATAACATCGCGATAAAAACGCCGATTCGAGTGTAAGCAATCTTGATCCCTAAAGGGGCAAAAAGTTGTCCAATCCAACCTTGATCGTTGTAGAGCGTCGCTAAAACAAGGCCGGCAACGGCTGTCGGTACAGCGAAGGGAATATCAATGGCTGCATCAACAATTCGTTTGAGGGGGAATTCATAGCGTACTAAGACCCAAGCGATGATCGTGCCTAATATGCCATTAATTGCCCCAGCGGCGATCGCCGTAATAAAAGTCACACCATAGGCAGACAAAGCTACCGGAGATAAAGCAATTTCTAGGTATTCTGAGATGCTTAAACTCAGGGATTTTTGGATTAAAGCGAAGGTAGGCAAAATCAGAATCAACGCTAGGTAAGTAATGGTTACTGACCAAGGGATCGTGTTTTTTGGAAATTGGATTGACCTTATCGAAAATAATTTACGCGGCAGTGCTAAAGATAAAATTTTCATAGTTTACATGACAGAAATGACTGGTAGATTGTTGAAAAATCAAAGACATTTATTTCACCACCCGTCAGTTTCCGGAGATTCTTTATGGTAAACACCAACGTTATGATCTTCTAGGTAGAGGAGTGCGTCTTTTACTGCTTGATTGGGGCCAGAAATTTGTAGATCAAACCAACCACTAACAGTCGTATCTGTGCCAAGAGTTGCTGCTAAAATATTAACTTGAACATTATGTTTAACAGCTAACTGGGTGATGATTGGATCCTGTTGATACTGCTTCGGAACTTGCACTAAAACGTTTACTTGGGTGTGGCGATCGCCTATATTTTTTTCTGCTGATTCATGGGACATAATTTCTATACCTCTCCTATTCAAGAATTCAGCTTGATTTTCAATTAATTACTGTTGAAAAATTTGATCAAAGATGCCGCCATCACCAAAGAATTTTGGTTGTGCTTCGCGCCAGCCACCAAAGTCTTCAATGGTTGCTAGGTTTTCAATCTCTGGGTATTGATCCGCAACTTGAGCGGCAACTCCGGGATCTGTCGGTCGAAACCCAACTTCTGCGAAAATGGCTTGGGCTTCAGGCGTAAAGAGAAATTCCACAAAAGCCTCTGACACTTCCCGCGTATTGCGTTCATCAACGGTTTTATCCACAACAGCAACGGGATTATCAATGGCAATATTGAAATCTGTCAGGACAGTATAGGGCTGGTTTTCTCCTTGTAAGTTGGCGAGATAAACTTCATTTTCATAGTTCAAAAGAATATCTCCTTGCCCCTGCTGATAGAAAACATCGGTGGATTCCCGTGCATTTTTTGGCAGGATCGGCGCATTTTTATAGATTGTGCTCACAAATTCTCGCGCTTCGGCTTCGGTTCCACCGGTTTGGGTGATTGCGCCCCAAAGACCAAGGAAATTCCAGCGGGCACCACCTGACGTTTTGGGGTTGGCCGTAATAATTTCTAAGTTGTTTTCAGCAAGATCAGTCCACTCCGTGATTTGCAAATTGGGGTCACGGGGCACGATCGCAATCACAGACGAGGTCACCACACTATCACGGGGAGATTCTGTTTCCCAACCAGGATCAATCAGACCCGACTCTTCAATGGCGTTGATATCAGATCCAAGGGCAAGGGCGACAATATCTGCTTCCAAGCCATCAATAACAGCACGGGTTTGGGAACCAGATCCCCCATAGCTTTGCTCGATGGTTACGGTTTGTCCGGTTTCTGCTTTCCACTGCTCAACGAAGAGCGGAATGATTTTTTCGTAGGCGCTGCGGGTGACGGCATAGGTGACAAGGGTGATGGTAACTGGCTCTTGGGATTGAGTCTGGGCCGCTGTAGTTTCAGGCTGGGAGGTGGTGCTTTGGTTTGGGCTACCGCAAGCAGCGATGGTGCTGCCTAAGACGGCGGCGATCGCCAAAGTTTTTAGGGACAAATTAGGCTTTTTCATTTTCGATTCAATTTCTTTTGAATTAATAGCTAATCATAATTCAGTCTTGTTTGAATTGCAATTCATTTCAAATTCAATCTTGAATTATTCTCTGCTGTGTCATGATGAGAGTTGAAAAAAATTGACCCTGCAAAGGGTGAGTGGCAATCCGTTCTAAGCTGTCAACCCTTCTCTATGCCTTTGTTTCAGATTTCTAAATCTTTTTTTCAGTCCTGGCGATCGCCCCGCACTTGGAACGCGATTCTGCCCTTTAATGTCATAAAAACGACTAAATTCTTTTCAACGGCACCCATGCTAGGTGTCCTATGTGCTGGAGGATTTTCGATGGCAATGTTTGCGCAGTTGTCTTCTTTGGGGGAGGTGGCTTTCTTCGGTTTGGGTTGGCAAGGTTGGTTGACCCTCGGTTTGACCCTGGTGGCATTTCTCCTGAATGCCCTGACGCCTCTCCCGGCTGAGGTGATTTTCCTTGGTGCTTTGGGGGCCTTGCTCCTGACAGGGGTGCTGGATACAGGGACGACCCTCGCCGGGTTTAGTAACGAAGGCTTGGCGACCATTGCCGTGCTTTATCTTGTGGTGACTGGCCTGCAACAAACCGGCTCCCTGAGTTGGATTTCCCAGCGGGTTTTAGGGTTGCCAAAAGGAGAATCTGCGGCCCTGATGAGGTTGATGGTGCCGGTGATGGGTCTGAGTGCCTTTTTAAATAACACCCCCGTGGTGGCGATGTTTATCCCTGTGGTTAACGAGTGGTGCCGCAAGCTGCGCATTAGCCCCTCAAAATTGATGTTGCCCCTGAGCTATGCGGCGTCCTTTGGGGGGTGTTGCACCCTCATTGGCACCAGTACAAACTTGGTCGTCAATGGCCTCTTAATTGCTGAGACAGACCACGCGGGCCTTGGTCTCTTTGATATTGCTTGGGTGGGATTTCCCTGTGCGATCGCCGGCGTAACCTTTTTGATGCTGAGTCACCGTTGGCTTTTGCCAGAACGCAAGCCTGCCATTAGTGACCAAGACGATTTGCGGCAATACACCGTAGAAATGGTTGTCCACGAAAACAGTCCCCTCATTGGTAAAAGTATTGAAGATGCCGGGTTACGGAATTTGCCAAACTTGTACCTGATTGAGGTAGTGCGGGATGCTTTGGTGTTGCCAGCGGTCAGCCCTCGCGAAGTTTTGCGGGAAAAAGATCAATTAGTTTTCGTCGGGGCAGTAGATTCGATTCTCGACCTCAACCGGCTCCGGGGGTTACAACCGGCCACGGATCAAGTTTTTAAATTGGATACCCCCCGTTCTGAGCGTTGCTTAATTGAGGCAGTTGTTTCCAATACCTGTCCACTGATCCGCCAAACGATCCGGGAAGGGAAATTCCGCAGCCGTTATAATGCCGTCGTTTTAGCCGTGGCCCGCAACGGGGAGCGCCTCAAGGGAAAAATCGGCGAAATGCGTCTTTTAGCTGGGGATACTTTACTACTGGAAACCCATCCCACCTTTTTGGAACAGCAACGGGGTTCCCGGGATTTTTATTTAGTCAGTGAAATTCCGGATTCCGAGCCGATGCGCCATGACCGTGCTCCCCTTGCCCTGGGCATTCTGCTGGTGATGGTGGTTTGTGTGGTGTTGGGTTGGCTCTCCATGTTAAAGGCGGCCACCCTAGCGGCGATCGCCATGATTGTGATGGGCTGCTGCTCACCGAGCCGTTCTCTTAAAAGTATTGAATGGCCTGTCTTGCTCGTCATTGGGGCGGCCTTTGGTCTGGGGAAAGCTTTAGAAATCACCGGGGCCGCCGGGGCGATCGCCACGAGCTTAATCCAACTGGCGGGAGATCGTCCCTGGCCAACTTTAATTGTGATCTACGGCATCACCGGCCTACTGACAGAACTGATCACCAACAATGCTGCCGCTGCCCTGATGTTTCCCATTGCCCTTTCCCTCGCCGATACCCTGGGGGTGGATCTGATGCCCTTTGCGATCGCCGTGATGTTGGCGGCCTCAGCGAGTTTTTCGACCCCCATCGGTTACCAAACCAATCTGATGGTCTACGGGCCAGGCGGCTACAAATTCACCGATTATTTTCGGGTTGGGATTCCGTTGAATCTCCTTTTTTGGGCCGTGTCCTCCGTCCTGATTCCCCTCGCCTTTCCCTTTTACCCCTAAAAGAATCTTGACTTATTCCTAAATAAGAATTATTCTGGGTTGTTAAGAAAGGTTTCGACCTTTCCCTATCTTTTCTGTTATCACACTATCCAAGAGGTCCACATGGCTAGAGTACCTGACGTTGTCTTCAAAACCCGCGTCCGCGATGAATCCGTAGAAGGCCCCAACCCCTACCGTTGGGAAGACAAAACCACCGCTGATATTTTCGGTGGTAAAAAAGTTGTTCTTTTCTCCCTGCCTGGTGCTTTCACGCCCACCTGTTCCTCCAATCACTTACCCCGTTACGAAGAGCTCTACAGCGAATTCCAAGCCCAGGGTGTAGATGAAATCATCTGTATTTCCGTAAACGATGCCTTCGTAATGTTCAAATGGGGCAAGGAAATCGGTGCTGATAAAGTATTCCTTCTTCCCGATGGTAACGGTGAATTCACCCGCAAAATGGGGATGCTCGTTGAGAAGTCTAACCTCGGTTTTGGGATGCGTTCTTGGCGCTACTCCATGCTTGTAGAAGATGGCGAAATCAAGAAGATGTTTGTGGAGCCTGACTTCTCTGACAATTGCCCCACTGATCCTTTTGAAGTCTCTGATGCAGACACGATGCTGGCTTATATCAAGGGTGAATCTGCTCCTGGTGTTTCTGAACCCCGCAAAGAATTTGTTGGTTAAGTTCTTGTACTGACGCTCACCAAATAATTTTTTAGACTAAGGCAAGGGGGGTGGCGATCGCCTTCTTTGCTTTTTTATTTCTCGTACCACCGCCAAACCATTGGGGGACCCTGCCATGAAGCTTTCTAGTAAAAACCTCGAAACCCGTTTAGATACCGTCTATGATGCCATTATTGTCGGGGGCGGGATGGGAGGATTATCCGCTGCAATCTACCTCGCCCGCTATGGCCTCAAGTGTCTCATCATTGAAAAGGGCAGGGGCCGCTCCTTCTGGATGCAAGACTTACGCAACTATGTGGGTTTAGATCCCGAAACCCCCGGCCGAGACATTATCCTCCAGAGCACTAAGCAGGCCATTGATTGGGGAGCTGATCTCCTGCGGGGTTATGTAGAAACGGTGATCGATCAAGGAGACACCTTTGCCGTTAAGGTCAAAGTCGGCAAAAAAGATAGTACCTACCCTGTGTTTCATAGTAAATATCTCATTGCGGCCTCCGGAATTATTGACAATCTGCCGCAAACCGATGATATGCAAAATGTCTATGATTATGCAGGCTACACCCTCCATGTGTGCATGATCTGCGACGGCTTCGATATGTGGGATCAAAAAGCTGTCTTAATCGCTGGCACCGAAGGACAGATCAATGCCGCTTTTGTTTTAAATTGGTTCACCCCCTACATCTCCGTGCTGACCCATGGCCTAGTGCAGGTGAGTGATGAAATGAAAGAAAAGCTCGCTGAACATGGCTACCCCCTCTATGAACAAAAAATTGTGAAGTTCCACGGCGAAAACCACAAAATGAGTGGCGTTGAATTAGAGGATGGCACCATCGTTGAAGCCACCACCGGCTTGATCAATATGGGATCTATCTACCATAACCACTACCTCAAAGGCATTGACGGTTTGGAATGGGATGGTGAAAATTTGGTGACTAACGAAATGTGTCGAACCAGTCATGATCGGATCTTTGCCCTTGGGGATCTCAAAAAAGGCCTCAACCAAGTTTCCATTGCCGTCGCCGATGGGACCCTAGCGGCAACCCAAATTTGGCGAAACACCCGCCGCGCTGCTCCACCCCGCAAATGGCTTGAAAAAGTCAGCGAACCCCATCCTTTCTTAAATGTCTAATTTTGGCTAGCGCCCTTGTATTCTTGCTCGGCCAGGTAAATTGGCTATTTTATTCCTCAACTTTTGGGGAATTTTTTTGTGCCAAGATCTAGCCATCCAGGCGATCGCCTAGGCACTTTTTCGATTTGATGGAAGGAGACCCTCTAGGTGTGAATTCCCCCATGTTTTCTTTTCATATTCAGCCAGATAGTGAAATCCCTGCGTCCCAACAGCTCCTGGATCAGTTGCAATTTGCGATCGCCTCCCATCAGTTCGCTGGCGATCAACGGCTGCCGAGCCTGCGGCAATTGGAGATGATTACTGGGCTCCACCGCAATACCGTCAGTAAGATTTACCGAGAACTCGAAGCCCTTGGTCTCGTGAAGTTAGTCCCCGGCTCAGGGGTTTATGTCCAGGATCAGCACCAGTCGCCAGCGACGCTACCCCAGGCTACTAAGGAGCCTTCCGCACAACCTCAAGCTATTTTTGATGACGCGATTCACCAACTGCTAGAGGCGGGATATAGTTTGCCCCAAATTCGACAACTGTTTGCGAAGGCGATTGATTGGCGTCTCGCCTGTGCTGCCCAAGTAATTATCACTGTCCCCCAGCGGGAATTGGGGGCGGGTCAATGGATTTTGCAAGAAATGAGTCAGGCGATCGCCATCCCGATCCAACTGGTTCCCCTAGAAGCATTGGCCGAACGTTTAGAACAGATCACAGCGGCAACCTTGATCACCACCCCCTATTTTGTCCAGGCCGTGGCGGCGATCGCCCCTCCAAATGTCCAAATTATCCCTGTTACGCTCCATGACTATGGCCCTGAACTCGCCCAAATCAAAGCGCTGCCCCCGAACCATCATCTTGGTTTGGTGAGTCTTAGCCCTGGGATACTTCATGCCGCCTGCACCATTATCCATAGCCTCCGGGGCACTGAGCTGACTTTAATTACTAGTAGCCCGACGGATCTCCCCCGTCTTCAGGCCTTAATCCGACGTAGTCAAATGATTTTATGCGATCGCCCCAGCCTTGAAACCGTACAAAAACAAATTAGCCAACTCCAACCCAGCCTTAGTCACCGACCCAAAGTATTGCCTTGTAACAATTACATCAGTGAAACATCATTACAGTCACTGCGCCAGACCTTGCAAAAATTATAAAATCCTAGATTTTTTTGGTTTTAATCCAATAAAGCAGTTTATAAATATTGCTGGTATTTTTCATAAATATCTACCGCCGGGATTGGCTCCTTAAATTCCTTAGGCAAACTATAATCTTGAGCCGAATACTCTTTTCGTAAATCAACAATATTTAGATAGAGAAGTTGCCAATCCCGTAACCGTTGCAATAACTCTTGAAATTCGATGTCATTTTTTTGGTAACGGTATTTAAACGCAATAAATTGCAGCATCCTTGCATAGGAACGGGGATTATCATGCTCTGCTGGAATTTGAAGGATTTTGGTCAGATTATTGAAAACCTCTTGATTATCACGAATGTGTAAGCTGATCTGTGTCACATCATAAGTATCGGATTTCGTCAGGGTTTTCGAGAGGCTAGAAATAGCCCGCAGCACCGTATAACTGTAGGTCGCCTGCTTAAAAAGTCTCAGCAATTCTAGTCCATCTGGATATTGGGCAACATTATCAATTGCTTTTAGATATTCCTGGAGTACAACCCGACCTTTATCTGTTTTAATGCGATCTAGCAGAGGCCACACTTTTTTATGAATGATGGCAATCACGGTCTGGTGATCCTGGGTTGTAAGTACCTGGGAAATAAATTTGTAAATACTCTTTTGAAGTGGACTACGAAACTGTAATTCCGTTTCAGAAATCAGTAAATAACTTTCTGCCGCTGTTAAAGCCAATTCTAAAAACTGAATAATTCGCTTTAGACCTTTAAATACCCCAAGTTCCTTCTCAATCAATACCCGCATTTGAGCATAGGTCAAAAAGTCCTCATTATCGAATTTGTTAAGTTCGATCCGCTGTACATGCCAAGCCTTCGCTCTAATTTCACGATTATATTTTCGGTGCGCTAAAATAACTTTTTCTGGTATTGTTTTTTTGTGAATTAACTTTACAATTTTCTCTGAAAAACTGGTCTCACCAATTAAAGGCTTATTCCACCATTGTGTTTCATCCATGGTCATCTAGAGCAAGTAATGGAGTTTGGTTTTGGCGAATAGGATAGTGTTTTTCGTTCCCTGAAATATTTCTTAACTTCCTGACAGAGAACAACGGATTTTCTTTTTTACTACATCATCGCATATTATACGTCTGGGCTGGGGAACTTAATTATTACATCAGTCCTCTTCAAGTTATTGCTTAGAGTGAGCAATAAAGGAATTTCAATGACCCTGACGACAGCTCGACTTTATCCATTGGAATTATTGAGGAAACGGTAGCCAAATGATTGAAGGCTAATCGGAGAAATCAACGGTTTGGTGGAGATGTTGTTTTGCTTGTTGCCACAGGGTTTCTAATTCTGCGAGGGAGTAATCTGTCAGGGACTTATCTGCAAACTTTTCCATCAGAGAAATGCGCTGTACCATGCGGTCGTTAGTGCCATGGAGCGCCGCATTGGGATCGAGGTCATACCACCGGGCTAAATTGACAATGGTGAAGAGTAGATCTCCGAGTTCGGCCTGTTGATGGACTTTGTCTTCGGTTTGGAGTGCTTCGTGAAATTCCTGGAGTTCCTCCTCAAATTTTGCCCAAACTTCTTCGATGTTTTCCCATTCAAAGCCGGCGGCGGCGGCTTTTTCTGACATTTTTAGGCTCGCCAGTAATGGAGGGAGGGTGCTGTTATAGCGGTCTAATTTCCGACTGAGCTGGGGCAAGTTCTGCGGAGATTCACCTTTTTCTTTGGCCTTAATGGTCTCCCAATTTTGACGAACTTCAGCGACGGTGCTGGCATTGGTTTCACCAAACACATGGGGATGACGCCGAATCAATTTTTCACTAATGCCCTCGGCGACTTCCTGGAGGCTGAAGTGGCCGTATTCCTGGGCAATTTGGGCTTGCAGTACTACCTGGAGCAGTAAGTCCCCTAATTCTTCGGCGATCGCCTGTTGGTCATCCTGGCGGAGGGCATGGACAACTTCATAGGCTTCTTCGATCACGTAGGGAATCAAGGTTTGGGGGGTCTGTTCTAGATCCCAGGGACAACCGCCATCGGGCGATCGCAACTGGGCGACAACCTCGATCAAATGCTGTAGGGCCGTTAAGATTGCGTCGGTAGTTTTTTCCGGTGCCATAGCTGTTTAAGGGAATGTTGGGTCAGAGTGAGGGCGCAATAAAGCCCCAAAAGAAAAAAGCAGTGTTGCCACTGCCTTAGGTTAACTGTAATTGCGTCTTAACTACTGGCGGAAGAGCGGCGACGGCGACGGCGACGATCATTGCTCTTTTCTTCAGCCGTTTGTTCTGCGGCTTCCGCTTCTGTCTGGGGCGAAACTTTTGTTTCTGTTTCTACGGCTTGAGCGGTTGGGGGCGCTGTGTCCGATTCTGGAGCGGCTTCAGAGGTCTCAAGCTTGAGCTGTTGCGGCTCTGGATTTTGGTCTGGCGCGGCCTTTTCCGGGGTTGCATCGGTTTCTTTGACGGTTCCCGGTCGCACAATTTCGATAATCGTTGAGCGGGGATCTTTTTTCCCGGCAGCGTCTAAACGCACCAGGGGCGATACCCCAATCAGGGCATAGACATTTTTTTCCTGCTCCGTCATTTCTACCTGAACTGTTTCTTTTGGCTCATCACGACGGTAGCGACTCCGTTCGCGGCGGTCATAGCGGGAAGACGTATTTTTGTTGTCTGGGGACGATGCCGCAGTTTTTGTTTCTTTTTTCTCTTTTGTTGGGGTCTCAGGAGAAGGGCGATCGCCACCAGTATCTTGGGTCTCTTTTTCGTCCCGGAGCACCGGCTTACTCGAAACCTCCGGTGTCCGTCGTCGCCGACGACGATTATTATTGTTATTATTTCCACCTTGTTCCTGATAATCAGGATGATGCACCAGATTTAAGGGTTCTGCCGCAGGTGTATTCCCCGCATTGATCAACTTACTCCGCGCAACCCGCGAGGTGATCCGTCGTCCGTGGCTGGTGGTGCCGCGCTGTCCTCCAGAAAGCACAGGCCGACTTTCCCCAGGTGTCCGTGACCCGCCCTGGAGAGAAAGAGAAGACATAATACTTAACTGAAGAGGCACCGCTTCTTCTTCACCGGGTAAATGCACCAAGTGACCGATGCCATTACAGTGGGCACAGGGCTGACCGAACAATTCATAGATATTTTGGCCTTGTCGTTTACGGGTCAGTTCCACCAAACCGAGTTCAGACAATTGGGCGATCTGGGGCCGGGCCTTGTCCGCCCTGAGAATACTTGTAAAATGCTCCAACAACTTCAACTGATCATGACGGGAATCCATGTCGATGAAGTCCACCACGATCACCCCACCAATATTGCGTAACCGCAGTTGCCGCGCAATTTCGGTGGCCGCCTCATAGTTCGTCCAGAGCACCGTTTCCCGTGCGGTGGCGGATTTGGTAAAGGAACCAGAGTTCACATCAATGACCGTCAAGGCTTCGGTGGGTTCAATGATGATGTAGCCCCCAGACGGTAATTCAACCCTGGGCTTGAGGGCTTCGCGAATGGCCGCATTCACCCGGAAATAGTCCAGAATAGATTGCTTTTCGCGGTGATGATCAATTAATAAACCGTCGGGCGCTTTCCCCCCTTGCCAGTTCATCAGTTGGCTTTTCACCCGTTTCATGCCGCTGGCAGAATCCACCACAATGCGGTTGACTTCATCGCTGTACATATCCCGCAGCACCCGCTGGATAAAGTCGTCATCGCGGTTAATCAGGGTCGGAGGGCGGCCGTAGTTTGCCTGCTGCTGGATCGCTTCCCACTGTTTTTGAAGGAGTTCTAGATCTTCAATGATTGCTTCTTCGTCGGTGCCTTCGGCTTCAGTGCGCACCAAAAGTCCCATGCCGGGAGGTTTCATCAGCACGGCGAGGGCTCGCAGACGGTTACGTTCACTATCGCTACTAATACGGCGGGAAAGGTTGACCCCTTTGCTGTAGGGCATAAGGACAACGTAACGACCGGGGAGAGTAATGTTGCCCGTGAGCCGTGGCCCTTTGTTCCCCGTGGGTTCTTTCATTACCTGAACCAGGGCTTTTTGTTGGGGTTCGAGGAGTTCGGTGATTGAGCTGGAATTTTTTCTGAGTCGAATGGGGCCGAGGTCGCTGACGTGGATGAAACCGTTTTTTTCGGTGTCACCAATGTTGACAAAGGCCGCGTCAATGCCGGGAATGACGTTTTCGACGATACCGAGATAGATGTCACCGACCTGCTGGGCACCGGTGGATACGACAATTTCTTGGATTTGGTCTTCCCAAAAAACGGCAGCAATCTGATGCTGCTCCGCAATAATAATTTGCTTAGGCATTCAAATTCCTCGATTTTTTTCGCTTAATGCTGAAAAAACTGTTCTATGCAAGTTCTGTTGTCTGGATAAATGCTTTGAAACTAGGCTGGATATTTCTTGTTTCGTGCAGACTTCACCGCAGACATGAGTCTATGTATGGCTGGGTGAGATGAAATGGTAGGCGATCGCCGGATCTTGTGTCGTCGAGGAAAAGGTTAGGATTACCGCAACAACAAGCAAAGACCGGAGCAAATTCTTTCTTCACACGCTGTGTAAAGGGAGAAGACGGTTACGGCTAAATAAAGGAAGGTTTAGCGGCATATTTGCAATCGCCTCAGATTCTATTCTAAAGCCAAGTGTTCACTTTGGATCACTTTCATGGGGTCTTGGTGGGCATTTTTCGGAGGCTATGGAGGGTTTGTTGTAGGGTTTGGGCGACGTGATCGATGTCAGTGGTGGTAGTAAAGCGGCCTAAACCAAAGCGGAGGGAGGCACGACAAAGGGCTGGGGAACGACCCAAGGCGGTGAGGACATGGGAGGGTTTGCCGGAACTACAGGCGGAACCAGTGGAGAGGGCCACGGTATTGCGCAGTGCCAAAAGGAGGGCGGTGCCATCGACGTTTTCGATGCTGATGTTGAGGTTGTGGGGGAGCCGCTGATCAAGGTCGCCGTTGAGATAAATGCCTTCTAGGGGTTGTAGCTGCTGCCAAAGGCGATCGCGTAATTGTTGAATCCTGGCATTTTCTTCGTCCATCTGGGCCAAACCGATTTCGACGGCTTTACCAAAGCCAACAATCTGCGGCGTGTAGAGGGTGCCTGATCGCCGACCTCGTTCTTGGCCGCCGCCGTGGAGTTGAGGCGCAAGGTTGACCCGGGGATTTTTTCGGCGCACGTACAATGCACCAATGCCCTTGGGCCCATAGACTTTATGGGCGGTCAGGGACATTAGATCGATATTCTGGGTTTGGACATTGAGGGGAATTTTGGCGATCGCCTGGGCTGCATCACAGTGGAAAAACACCTCATAACGCCGGCACAATGCCCCAATTTCGGCGATCGGTTGCAAGACCCCAATTTCGTTATTTGCCGCCATCACCGAGACGAGGAGTGTATCATCCCGAATTGCCTGTTCCAACAGCGTTAAATCCAATAAACCATTTTTCTGAACTGGCAGATAAGTGACCTCAAACCCCAGGGTTTCTAAATAGGCGCAGGGATCTAAAACAGCCCGATGTTCCGTTTGGACAGTAATCAAGTGACGACAATCAGAAAAATAAGCCTCTGCTAGTCCCTTAATCGCCAGATTGTTGGCTTCCGTCGCCCCACTGGTAAAAACAATTTCCTCTGGTTCTGCCCCGATACTTGCGGCAATGATCTCCCGCGATCGCTCTACCGCCGCCGCCGCTTCCCAACCATAGACATGACCAGCACTCGCAGGATTGCCAAACTGCTCCGTAAAATAGGGCAACATTGTTTCTAACACCTGCGGATCAACGGGAGTTGTCGCATGGTTATCAAGATAAATGGGGCGTTTCATCGCAAAAGACAGCCTAATTTTTTAACCAGGCAAAAATTTTATCCCCGCTTAAGGTCAATGATTGCGCAAAAGCAGGCGTTGGTAGATTTTGGGCTTGTTGATCAAAAACTTGTACAGATTTATCGGCCTGATAAACGAAAATACAGGCTTCTTGGGGGTCAATCAGCCAACTCATTTCTGCACCATAGTCTAAACAATGCAGGATGTTACGAATAACGCGGGTATGGCTTTGATTGGGAGACAAAATTTCAATTGACCAATCCGGATCAAGCTTAAAAACATTGGCAATTTCACCGTTGTCATCCCGGGGGATACGTTCTGTTTTAAACACTGCAATATCCGCCACAATGGAGCATGCCCCAAAAGTACAACGTAGTTCCGGAAAAACCTGGGCTGCTTTATCTGCACGGAAAGCCATGGTGAGAGCAAAGGTTAATTCCCGTTGTAGGAGGCTATGTTTGCCTTGGGGCATTGGCTTTTGACGAATTATCCCATCGATATATTCGTTGGCCGGTTTTGTCTCTGGTCGCGCCAGAAATTCTTCTAGGGTTATTGAGCGGCTCAGTGCTTGTACCATGGGACGTGCCATAGATAGGAAACTATTTTTATTTTAGTGAATGTAACTGACTGAGTTCTGGCTTAGATCGCGGGTGGGTTTTCATTAAGCGCCGCACCTGTTCTGCATGGTAAGAACTGCGGGTCAGCGGGCTAGAAACGACTTGCAAAAAGCCGAGGGATTCGCCATATTCCCGCCAGGCATCGAATTGTTCTGGGGTAATAAAGTCTTGAACCCCTAGATGTTTTTGGGTGGGCTGGAGGTATTGGCCAATGGTGAGAATGTCACAATCTACGGCCCGCAGATCCCGCATCACTTCACGTACTTCGGCATCGGTTTCCCCCAGGCCGACCATAATCCCCGATTTGGTGTAAACCCAGGGGGTTAGCTCGCGGGTGCGCCGGAGTAACTCAAGGGAACGTTGGTAATCCCCTTGGGGACGTGTTTTTTTGTAGAGACGGAGAACCGTTTCTGTGTTGTGGTTCAACACTTCGGGGGCAGCATCAAGGATAGTTTTGAGGGCCTCCCAATTACCGCAGAGGTCAGGAATCAGGACTTCAATGGTCGTTTTGGGGGACAGTTCGCGGGTGCGTTCGATACATTTCACGAATTGGCTCGCACCACCATCGGGGAGATCGTCACGGTTGACGGAGGTGATCACGACATGATTTAGATTTAAACGACGTACGGCTTCGGCGAGGTTGTCGGGTTCTGTGGGATCTAAACCCCGGGGCACTTTGTCAAAGTCAATGTCGCAGTAGGGGCAGGCGCGGGTGCAGGCTGGCCCCATGATCAAAAACGTAGCAGTACCCGCATTGAAACATTCGCCGATGTTGGGACAGGAAGCTTCTTCGCAGACGGTGTTGAGGCTGAGGTCCCGTAAAATTTCTTTGACGCTGCCGACCCGTTGCCATTGGGGGGCCTTTACTCTGAGCCAATCTGGTTTTACCGCCACGGCGATCGCTCCTTATCTTTTGAGAATTTTGGACTTAACGGATAAGTTTTTATCGTAGCAAGGTTTACCTGTGTTAGTATAGGTTCTGTTTTTCGGGATGTAGCGCAGCTTGGTAGCGCACCTCGTTCGGGACGAGGGGGTCGTAGGTTCAAATCCTATCATCCCGATTTTTTAGAAATCGCGAAATAGAGATCTCCTTGGTTGTCTTCCAATTTTAAGGAAGATCAATCTTTGCAATTAAGACTGTAGCGGGTGTCAGTACCGGTAATGGTATTGGTGCCGCTGGCTCGTTTGCAGAGTTCAGACAGTTGGTAGCGGTCGAGGAGCGCGCCGGAAAAATCAGCCCCGTCGATAATCGCTTCGGCAAAATTGGTGCCCGGCGCAACGGCATCAACAAAGAGGGCGTTGGTAAGATTCGCGCCTTCCATATTGACTTGATCCATAAAGGCTTCGGAAAGGTTGGCTTCGGTGAGATTGGCCTCCATAAATTTGCCTTCGGTGAGGATGGCGCGGCTGAGGTCACTGCCGGTAAAGTCACTCCCGCGCACATCGGCCCTGGCAAAACTGGCAGCCTGGAGATTTTGGTGGGAAAAGTCGTGGTTTGGCAGTTCGGAATAGGTGTAGTTCAGCTTACTGGCGGCGATCGCCTCTGGGGTTATAAAAATCATCACGGCGATCGCCAACAAAAAAATCGTTACTGTACGTCGGATAAATTGCGCGGCCACAAAAACCATAATTTCACTAACCTCAAAAAATATTTTTCTTTTTCTAGGATACAAGCCTTCCCCAAGGGGGTTGCATCCAGAACTTCCATGTAGTAATTGCTAGATTTGCATCATTGCCACAATTTCGTAAGAAACACTACAAAATCTTCACCATAAATCATGGCAAAACTAAGCCATTCATTTTTTAACCCCGACTTTAACTTGGATTAACATTGCCAAAATCAAAGCTTCGGGTGTGAGGACAAACACCAAACTATGACTTCTTTGAAAACGGTATCCTTAGCTGCAACAGCTTTTATGACGATGGCCAGCCAGGCGATCGCCGCCGATAACCAAGCATTGCTCGAGCAAATCAATCAATACAGCATGAGCAGCTCTACCGCTCAGGTAAATAGCATTTTCCAGCTCAGTGATGTTGCCCCATCTGACTGGGCTTTTGATGCACTGCGCAATCTAGTTGAAAACTACAACTGTATCGTTGGTTATCCCGATGGTACCTATCGCGGCAACCGTCCCCTCAGTCGTTACGAATTCGCGGCTGGTTTAAACGCTTGCTTACAGCAAATCGAGCGGCTGATCCAAAGCGGTACTTCTGAAGTCACTGCTGAAGATCTCGCCGCGCTCCGTCGCCTCGTCAATGAATTTGAAGCAGAACTAGCGACTCTCGGCGCCCGCGTCGATGACCTCGAAGGCCGTGTTGAATTCCTCGAAGATCATCAGTTCTCAACAACGACCAAGCTAGTGGGGGAAGTCTCTTTTAATATTTCTGATGCTTTTGGCGATGGCGTCGATAATGCCCAAACTGTTTTTCAAGATAAAGTTCGCCTAATGCTGGTCACCAGCTTTACCGGAAAAGATAGACTCTACACCCGTTTAAGTGCGGGGAATTCAGGCCCCTCATTTACAGGACAATACGATACTCTAGGGTCTCCTTCTACTCCCAGAACCCAAGAAGGACGTTTTTCCTATGATGGAGAGCGTGACAACGATGTCACGATTGATCGGCTTCACTATGCCTTTCCAGTTGGAGATAGTACGACTGTCACAGCGATGGCGATTCTCGGTGCTCACCACTTCTATGCAGATACCTTTAACACAGGTCTAGAAGCTGGTGGCGGTTCAAATGGTGCCCTCTCTCGTTTTGGTGAGCGCAACCCAATTTATCGTCTTGGCATTGGTACTTCCAGCACGGGGATTGGGATTAAACATGACTTTAATGACGTCTTCCAACTTTCAGCAGGATATCTTTCAACAAATGGCAGTGATCCGAGCGAAGGAGAAGGGCTGTTTAACGGCACCTACTCAGCAATGGCTCAATTGGCAATTAAGCCCAGCGACAAGTTTAAATTTGGGGTGAACTATGTCCGCGGCTATGCCACTGATAGTAGTGATTTTGCCTATGGTGGTACGGGAACTGGCTGGGCCAATAATCTTAATAACTCCGGCATGGGCATGGCTGTAAATAATGTTGAAACAAATTCATTTGGTGGCCAGGTTCAATGGGATGTAACCGATAAAATCAGTCTCCGGGGCTGGGTCGGTTATACCGATGCTGAGTTCGATGAAGGCAAAGCAGATATCTGGACTTGGGCCGGTATTTTGGCATTACCTGACCTTGGCAAGCCTGGGAACATGGGCGCAATTATTGTTGGTTCTGAGCCCTATGTAACTAATCTAGAGGTTAATAGTGGCACACCTCAAGGCTTTACTGACGATATGCCTTTGCACATTGAAGGGCTCTATAAATACCAACTGAGCAAGAATATCTCGATTACCCCTGGTGTGATTTGGCTGATTAACCCGAACCAAAACGAAGATAACGAAGATATCATCATCGGTACGATTCGCACGACCTTCTCTTTCTAAGTAAAAGCTTGGCCGTCAAAACTTTCTTGCTGAAAACTTTGAAAAATAATGATCTAACCTCGGAAGAAATTCTGGGGTTTTTTCTTATGAATCACCAGGGGAAGTAGTTTGCTTGCCGCTCAAGAGAGATTGCACTCCCAGAATAAATAAACCCACTGCAATCAGCCCAAAGACTCCCGTTGCCATGGTAAACAGCCCCATAATGAGTGTACGCACGGTGATTCCAATTTGGATGGCAAGACCATTCCCTGTAGGCGGTTTACTGGCAAAGCCTGCAATGACTTTATTGGTTAAGAGGTAAGCCGCAAAGGACATGGAACCAGCAACGGCAGTGCCATACCAACACCGCAAAGGGCTGGGCAAGGTCTCGTCTGGTTTAAGGTCGGGGGTTTCTTCACTCATCGTCTTAGTTCTTTAAAATTACAAAGTACAGGCTGGGGCATGGTTGGTATTTTACGCTCTTGGGGTTTGGACAAGAAAATTTTCCGGAAATGCCACGATCAAGATTTAAGCCAATATTGGGTGCTGATGCCACTGAGCCAGATGTTGCCATAGTATAAAAATTACAGGAAATATTTCCGTGGCAGTTTCACGAGGGAGGGTAGATCCATGAAAGTGAAGTTTATGAGTGCGGGCAATTCGGTGAAGTTGATTATTTTTCTGCTGCTGGCATTTGTGGCGGTGGGAGATGTTTTTTTACCGGAACCTCTCAAGGGGGCAAGCAAGGAAATCAAGGCAACTGTAAACAGTATTGTCTTGAGTATTTTGCCAGGGGAGGGATTTAAAGACCCCCATGAGCGGACAGAAAAGGCTGTAGAAGAAATGGAACGGGAAGCGGGGAGTCAACCCTAGGGATTGGGTTTAGTCTTATTGCTCTGGTGCAAAATTAAGCGGTTTTTGGCGGGATCGTAGGCATAACATTCGCGCCCATGGGAGGCTGTACTGATTTCCCCATTCATCGTTCCCCCCAAGGCTCGTACAGTGGCGATCGCCTGTGCGAGATCATCAACTTCTAGGCAAAAACTCAGAGCGCCTGCATTTCCTACAAATTCTGCTTGGTGTTGGGGGCTGGGTTTAAAAATGCCCAATTTCAGACCCTTGATCTGAAACTCCGCATAGCGATTTTGGCTGTAGCTTAAGGGTTCGTCATCTAAGAGTCCACGGTAAAAGTCAACCACCTCTTGCCAAGGGTCAGCGGCGATCGCCACAAAGAGTTCTGAAAAATTTGCCATCACTTACTGCACAGGAACAATTTGCACCGCCAAACCCGTTTCACGCAACCGCATTTGCAGATCTTGGGCTTCAAATTCTGCAGCGAAGGCTCCAGCTTGCATCATCCGGCGATCGCCCACCCAAGTATGAAACGCATCCGGGATAACGGCCTTTAACTGTTCTTTTTGTTCTGGGGTTTGGGCATCAACCACGACACGGTAACGCAAGCCAAAACTCTGAGCTAGGGAAGCACTATTGGGCGGAGGTGGCGGTTGTTGGCCGGGTTCTTCGAGGCGAATTATTCCAGTATTACTGGAGCTATAGGTGGGAATCGAGCGTTGGGGCACCGGGAGAACATTAGGATTGCTCGGTAGGCTTACGATGGGTTCCGGAGCCGCAGGGACGGTAATTGCCGCCACGAGGGTTTCGCTCGGAAGTCTGGTGGTTTCTTGGTAGGGGGGAACGAAAATTTGAATTGTTTCGCTGCCAGAGACAGATTTTTCGGTAATCTTGCTACTGGTGTAGGTGGTGGCACTTGAGACCCATTCCTGTCGGGGGGCCGTAGCAACCAATTGGTCGAGGGGCCTTTCATTGGCTAGGTAAATGTGGCCGAGGGTTTTGCCTTCGTAAGTGCGTTTCGCCATGCGCCAACCCGGATTAAGGTTGATCTTCAGCATTCCTTGGGCTAGGCCGCCGGTATGTCCTATTTCGATGGGCGATCGCCAAGAATTTTCCACATCAAAGGCTTTGAGGACAACCGTGCCCCTTTCTTGAACCAACTGGAGGCGATAGCGCCAAGCCATATCTTCTTCCCCTAGGCGGAGGGAATAGCCGTTGGAGTCGGTGCTACGGCCACAAATCCCCGTAAAGTCAAATTGCAACAATAGCGGATCAATGACCGTGGGGGAGCCTCCCTGTTCCCGCCAGCAGGCCCGGTTTTGGTCAAGTTGTTCCAGGATCACAAGGTTATAGGCTTCACCCCCAGCAAGGGGCACGGCGATCGCCACCACATCTCCAGGAGTCAGATCCTGGGTGCCAAATAAAGTGCTATTGGCTTGAGCCATGGGTGTAAAACTAACTGGCCCTAGGGTAGCCATGGTCACCCCCAACGCCGTGAGACCTGCGCGAATATTCATCTGATCCTCATCACCAAAACGAACAATGGGCCTGGGTTTCCCGTAGGGGAAAGCTCAGAATTGACAGCATTTTAGCACCGGACTTTTGTCTCTCTCATCCCCTCCCCAGCCGTCACTCAACAAAAATTTATAGTTCAGTTTGCCGACAAAAAAGTTTAAAAGGGAGAAATCGTTTGCAGTAATTTTCGCAACCGGAGCAGAAAAATAGTTTGCTGGATGTCCGCATTGACGGTGGGAGGAAGATTTCGTTCCGCCTGTTCCTGTTGAATTTCAGCATATTCTTGGGCGGTGACGGGTTCGCCATCAATGGGCGATCGCCCTTCGGTAATAATTTCCGGGCGCAGGACTTCTTCGGGTAAATCTTCCGGGGGAGGTAAGGCGATCGCTAGGGGGGCCGTCAGGAACAGAACAACGGCGGTGAGAGGAAAAGTAGGTCTTAGCATGGTTACATTTGGGCGATAGTTCGGGGGACTCAATGGCGTTTCTTTTCAATGTAGCGAATCCAAAAACCCGTACCCATGAAAAAGTGGGGTTGTCCTAGGACAGATCCCCACCATTTTTGATGCTGTAAATCAAGTTTGCGGCGATAAACAGCCCAAAATACTTTATTCGAAATCTTTTCTACCGGGGTTCCGGGTTGGGTCGCTAGATAGAAAACCGAAGATAAACAGAGATACAAAGAAAATGACTGTGATGTAAACAGCAATCTTAAGGGTAAGCATATTTATAGGTCTCCTGTGAACACAAAACCAACGGGTGCAATTGGTTTTATGAGGATATTTTAATTAACGTAACATATCATACGTTGATATCCTCTCTTCCGTAAACGAAAGGAATCCTTAAACCATATTCACTAGGATAAAAGCTTGTCATTCTCTGCCATGGAACGCCCCTTTTCTTTCCTTAAAAATCCCCGACGGTTGCGGCTGTTGGTTGGGTTCAGTTTGGGTCTCTGGATTTGGGGGGCCGGAACACTGGGGGCGATCGCCGTAGATTCTGCCATAGACTTTAAAGGCAGTATCGATTTCCATGTCCATTCCGCTCCGGATGTCACCGCCAGGTTATACGATGACTTAGAACTGGTTGAAAAAGCGGCCCAGGCAGGGATGCAAGCCCTCGTACTCAAAAACCACGTCACCCCAACGGCGGATCGGGCAGTGCTGGCCCATAAAGTTGTGCCGGACATCGAAGTGTATGGGGGCGTTGTGCTCAATGAGACGATCGGGGGCTTGAATCTCAGGGCCGTGGAAACGATGGATCGCCTGGGAGAAGGGCGAGGGAAAGTCGTTTGGCTTCCTACCATTGATGCGGCCCACCATCGTCAAACCCTGAACCACCACTTTGGGGGATTGCGGGTTGCCCGCTATGGTCATCTGGTGCCAGAAATGCCGGAAATTTTGCAGTACATTGCCGCCCATGATCTGGTTTTAGGCACAGGGCACATTTCCCCGGCAGAAATTCTCACCGTTGTACCTGCGGCAAAACAATTGGGCGTCGAAAAAATCCTCGTAACCCATGCGATGGCCACCGTACCAGGGTTAAACCTCGCACAAATGCAGGCGATCGCCGACCAAGGGGCATTCTTAGAATTAACCTATGTGAATACGTTGATGGGAGAAAATGCCACCGAAGCCGACCACCAAGTCTGGGAGAATGTGAGCATTGAAGCAATGGCGGCGGCGATCCAAAGCATCGGGGCAAGCCACTTTGTCCTCAGCACCGATCTCGGACGGGCCCTCGATCCATCTCCCATAGACGGCTACCAGCAATTTTTAGAACAGTTGGCAGCGGCGGGTATTTCTGAGGCTGACCTGTACTTGATGAGCCACACCAACCCCGAAAAACTCCTACAATAGGAGCCACTTTTAGTAAGCGATAAACGGGCAAATAATGATTTGGCAAGAGTCTGGTGGCAGTTGGATTTTAATCCCAGTACAACCGGTGGGGGTGATTCATTTTTTGGGGGGCGCTTTTGTGGGCACTGCGCCGCAACTCACCTATAAATGGCTCCTAGAACAGCTTGCCGCCGAAGGGTATGCGATTATCACTACCCCTTTTGTGAATGGGTTTGATCATTTGGCGATCACCCGGCAGGTGCTCAACCGCTTTGAAAATATCCTCGAACGACTGCAAAACTCAAATCAACTGGGCTACCGTTACCTCCCCATCTATGGTGTGGGTCACAGCATGGGCTGCAAAATTCACCTGTTGATTGGCAGCTTATTTAATGTGCAACGGGCGGGCAATGTTTTGATGTCCTACAATAATTTCCCCGTCAAAAAATCTATTCCTTTCTTCGAGCAGTTTGACCCAGATAACACGATTAATTTTGAATTTACCCCTTCTCCTCTTGAGACCAACGAAATTATCCAAAGCAGCTACCAGATCCGGCGCAATCTCCTGATTCAGTTTAATAACGACACCATTGACCAAACCCCGGATCTGACCCCCATTCTCATCGAACGTTTCCCCAATATGGTAGCCACCCTCAACCTGACGGGAAATCACCTCACCCCTTTGGGCCAGGATCTAGACTGGCAATTTACCGAAGGCTTTTCTCCCCTCGATACCTTTGGTCAGTGGTTAAAGCAAGGACTGTCCAAGGATTTAAAGGGATTAAAAACAGAGATCTGTCGTTGGCTAAATCCCGCTGATTTCGCGGTCTCTAGGGCGTAGAGAAAGGAGGCGATCGCCACAAAAAATCCCACACCCTAGGCCGAACTTCCTAAAAAATAAGTGCGTGTCCCCTTCGCATCTAGGGCCTCGCCGAGGCGCATCAAGGCCTGGACATAGGCAGCGGTACGCATCGAAATCTGTCGCGTCTGGGCAATGTGCCATACCTGGTTTGTGGCCGTGACCATGCGTGTCTTTAGCCGCTCCCGAACGTCCGTCGCCGACCAGTAAAAGCCACTGCGATTTTGTACCCACTCAAAATAACTCACGGTGACACCCCCAGCATTTGTGAGGATATCCGGCACCACCATGATCCCTTTCGCCTCTAGGATGACGTCGGCGGCAGAGGTGATGGGGCCATTGGCCACTTCAAAAATTAATTTGGCCTTTACTTGGTGGGCATTGTCCGCTGTAATTTGATTTTCAAGGGCCGCCGGAATCAAAATGTCCACATCCAAGGTCAAGAGTTGTTCATTGGTAATGATTTGATGTTCAACAATATTGCAAACGGATTTTTCACAATAAACAGCAGCCATATTCCGACTTTCTGACTTGTAATGGCGAATACTCGGAATATCTAAGCCTTGTTCTGCATAAATTCCCCCGCGAGAATCACTAACAGCGACAACACGATAACCAGCACAGGCCAGTTGTTGGGCCAGTTCCGCCCCGGCATTGCCAAACCCTTGCACCGCAACGGTGGTTTTTTCGGGGACATAGTCTAGTTTTTTGCAGATAGTTTTGATCACATCAAAGGCACCACTGGCCGTCGCAGTATTACGTCCTTGGCTCCCTCCCATGCCCAAGGGTTTGCCCGTTACGACCCCCGGTAAAATTTTCCGTTGAATGATGCTGTAATGATCCATCATCCAGCCCATTACCATGGCATTGGTATAGGCATCTGGCGCTAGGATGTCTGTGTCCGGGCCAATGGCATCGGCGATCGCCTCGATGTAACCCCGACTCAAACGTTCTAGTTCTGCTTTAGAAAGACTTTTGGCATCAACGGTAATGCCCCCCTTGGCTCCCCCAAAGGGCAGATCTAGCAAGGCACATTTGAAGGTCATCCAAAAGGCTAAGGATTGTACTTCATCCAGAGAAACGTTGGGGTGATACCGCACGCCCCCTTTGCCCGGCCCCCTGGTGTCGTCGTACCGCACCCGATACCCCCGAAAAATCCTTAAAGAACCATCATCGAGGCGCACGGGAATGGAAACGCTCAGGCTCATTTTGGGATACTTTAAGCGTTCGCTGGCATCTTCAGAGATGTTAACGTGGTGGAGCGCTTTTTCGAGGCGGAGGCTGGCATCGCTCAGGAGAGAATTTACCGTCATGGTTTATGGTTTAAGCCGAATAGAGGTATTAAATCACGGTGACTTTGGCTTGTGAGACTGGGAGCAGAGATCGCGGGAAAATCGTTACATCTGCTGGTACGAAATAATGCAAGATTTAAGAAAGCAGTCATCCCTAAAAATGGAACGATACACTGAAGAGTAAGCTCTTCTGTCCACGGGGTTGTGGCACAGAATTTTTTATGTGGACATGATCATCGGATTTTTGGCGGTATTGTCAGCGGCGGCGGCGGCGGGAATGCGCATCGGTTTACCGTTGTTGATTATTTTGCTGCTCCACAGTGATGAATTAGTGGCAAATTTACCTGGAATCGGTTGGTTGCCCCCCCGGGTTTTGATCGCCATTTTCACGATGTGGGCCGTGTTTGAACTATTCGGCTCGAAGCAACTCCTGGGTCAACGCATTCTCCAGGCGATCGCCTTATTTTTTAGCCCGATTGTGGGGGCCATTTTAAGCCTGACTGTGGCCCAGGTAATCCGGTTAGAATTTGAACCCCTCTGGCTCGTGGGAGTAATGGGGGGACTGGTGGCTTTTGTCCTGAAGCTGACTTTGACGGGGTGGTTTTTTCGGTTGCGGGGCCTGCCCCTGTGGTGGTCTTTTACGGAAGATTTTTTATGTGTGGTGCTGGTCTTGTTTGCGTTTCAATCACCGGAACAGGGCGGCATTATTGCGATGATTTTGCTGTGGTTAGCGGTGCGCAGTTCGACGGAATGGAAACGGTACTACCAGGAAAATCGCCAACCCCAAGGTGACGCATCAGGGCCGGACTAACTTTTTTGGCAAACTGACTTACTATGTTTGGGTGTCAAAACGTGTGACGAAGTATGATTTCCGTTGATCAAGCCCAAGCGCTAATCCTCCAGGCGATCGCCCCCCTGGGAGAAACTGAAGCCAGCACCTTAGAAACAGCCCTGGGGCGGATTTTAGCAACGACGGCGACTGGAAAATTGGACATTCCCCACTGGGATAATTCCGCCATGGATGGTTATGCAATCCGGTTTGCAGATCTGACAGAGGAGCCCGTTGAACTGGAAGTTGTTGAAACGATTCCGGCGGGTCAAGCGCCCCAAAAATCCTTAGCATCTGGCCAAGCCGCGCGCATTTTTACCGGGGCAATGTTGCCAATTGGAGCAGATACGGTGGTGATGCAAGAGCACACAGAACAACGGGGTGATCGGGTCAAAATTTTGCAAAATCCCCAATTACGGCAATTTGTGCGCCAGCGGGGTGATTATTACCGAGCCGGGGAACCCCTCCTACAACCAGGGCAACGTTTGGGGGCGGCAGATTTAGCTGTGCTTGCGGCCTGTCAATGTGTCAAATTTCCGGTCTATCGGCAACCACGGGTCGCGATTTTTTCTACAGGGGATGAACTGCGATCGCCCCAGGAAAAGTTAGAAATCGGCCAGATTGTTGATTCGAATCGCTATGGTTTGACGGCCTTTGTCCAGGGGCAAGGGGCGCTTCCGAAAAATTTTGGCATTGTCCCCGATGATCCGGCTCAACTGAAAGCAACCATGCAAAAGGCGATCGCCGCCGGGGATCTGATCCTCTCGACGGGGGGCGTTTCCGTGGGGGAATTTGACTATGTCGAAAAGCTCCTCGAAGAACTGGGAGGCGAAATTTTCATCCGTAGTGTGGCGATCCGTCCTGGTAAACCCCTAACGGTGGCGAAATTTCCTGGGAATAAACTCTATTTTGGTCTGCCTGGCAATCCGGTGTCGGCCTTGGTGGGGTGTTGGCGTTTCGTGCAGCCTGCATTAAAGAAGTTGTCGGGCGAGGTCGGGCCTTGGGAACCGGAATTTGTCTGGGCTACCTGTGATCAGCCCCTCAAGGGCGCCGGAAAACGGGATGCCTATCTGTGGGGAACCTTGGCAACCACGGCAACGGGTTATCTCTTTCGTTTAGCTGGGGGCGGTCACAGTTCTGCTAATTTAGTGAATCTTGCCCAAACCAACGCCCTCGCCATTGTCCCCCAGGGCACTGGTGAAATCCCAGCCGGCGATCGCCTCCGGGTGATGCGTCTCCAAACCTAGGAGAATTTTTGTTGAAAAGGGAAATCCCAGGCTTACTATAGGAAGATAATTCCGCAACTCAATCGGCCATCGTTGCGTCTTTAGGGTAAATAGCCGCACCCAGCGCGCATAGTATTTTTAGCAGGTACAACAATCATGACGGTCAAGGGCTTTGGTAATCGAATGATGTATGGATTTGGGGGTCTCTCCTTGGCGATCGCCGCTACAATCAGTCAGCTTCCCCCCCAGCAGGCCGCCCAAGCCCAGAATGCGAATGCCCTCACAGTGCGCTCTGATATCCAAGAAGCCAATACCGAAACGGGGATTATCACAGCCCGGGGCAATGTGCGGATCAACTATCCCGCCCGCAATCTCCAGGCCACCGCAGCCCAGGCCCAATATTTTTCAGAAGAACGTACACTAGTGCTCAGCGGCAACGTCTATGTCCTCCAGGATGGCAATAGTCTCCGGGCGGAACAAATGACCTATTCCATTGACGAAGGACGTTTTGTCGCCACCCCAGGCCGCAGCGAACAAGTAGAAGCTAGCTATCTCATTCCCGAACAGGCCCCAAACCGGGCGATCGCCCCCGCTCCCATTACCCTCCCCGAAGACGAATAAACCGTGACCATCGTTCTCGAAAATATCCGCAAAACCTATGGCAAGCGCGTCATTGTTAACCGTGTCAACCTGAAAGTGAATCAAGGGGAAATTGTTGGTCTCTTGGGGCCGAATGGTGCCGGGAAAACCACAACTTTTTACATTACGACGGGCCTGATTAAACCCAATGAAGGGCGCGTCTGGCTCCAGCGGCAGAACATCACACCCCTGAGTCTGGATGAACGAGCAAAATTGGGCATTGGTTATCTCACCCAACAACCCAGCATTTTTCGGAATTTAACGGTCAAGGAAAATATTCAACTAGTCCTGGAACAATCTCCCTTGTCTCACCGGCAACAGCAACACCGTCTCAAGGAATTGGTGAGTGAATTTCGGCTGAACCGCATTGTGAATACCCGCGGTCGTCTGGTATCAGGGGGAGAACGACGACGTACCGAATTGGCACGTGCTTTGGCCGTTGGCGGTCAAGGGCCGAAATTTCTCCTGCTTGATGAGCCCTTTGCGGGGGTTGATCCCATTGCCGTTGCTGAAATTCAACAAATTGTGGCCCAACTGCGGGAACGGGACATGGGCATTTTGATCACTGATCACAACGTTCGCGAAACCCTCGCCATTACTGACCGGGCCTACATCATGCGAGACGGAGAAATCCTCGCAGCGGGAACCACAGAAGAGCTTTATAGCAATCCCCTGGTGCGGCAGTATTACCTTGGGGAAAATTTTGAGCGCAATGTGAAATATTTCTAGTGCCAGGGTTGCGGGGCGATCGCCAATGGGCCAGGTTTTTACGGGCTGAGACTTCATAAAACGTTAGGTAAAAGTTCCTAAGAATTCGTTAGGCTCAGAGCAATAACACCCTCTTTTTTTACAAGCCTTTGAATATTGCCGTGTCCGAATTGAGTAGCGTTTTTGAGCAGTTGTGTGAATTTTCCCGGTGCCATTGCATTGCCATCTGTGGTGGCTTGGTTCCCTTTAACCTGATTTTGAGTTTTTTGACCTTAGTTTATGTGGTGCGTCAGGCCTCTCCGAGTTTGATCCAAAGAAATGCGATCGCCGTTTATGGGGGCGTGACCCTGATGGTACTCCATGTCAGCACTTGGTTCTTGGTGGGGGTTGTGATGGTGCCCACTTTCATCTTGCCTGTTTTTGGGGCGGTTTGTGTCGCGATTAATCTCTGGGGAACCCAAGCACCCGAGTCCCTGCGTCGTTTCCTGTTTTGGCTGTGGGAAACTGTACTGAAACGAAGCGAACGTGCCACAATATAGAGCCGTCGTATCAAATTTCACGGAGACCCATGGGCGATCAGGGCGAACACCTCAGCACGAACCAACAAACGAAACCATGGGCCGCCCTCTGGGAAAATATCCGCATCCTAGTCATTGCCTTGGCGATCGCCTTGGTGGTGCGCTGGGTAATCGCTGAACCCCGGTATATTCCCTCTGGTTCGATGCTGCCGACCCTCGATTTAGGCGATCGCATTGTTGTCGAGAAACTCTCCTATCGAGTCCAGCCCGTTCATCGGGGTGATGTGGTGGTTTTCCGGACGCCCCCCCAATTAGAACTCCTCGGTTACGATCCCCAACAAGCTTTTATTAAACGAGTTATTGCCACCCCTGGCGAAACTGTATCCGTTCATGATGGCCTGGTTTATGTCGATCAAGTAGCCTTAACAGAACCTTTTATTGCTGCGCCGCCAGACTATGAATTACCCACTTTAACGGTGCCACCCCACAGCTTTTTCGTCCTCGGTGATAATCGCAATAACAGCAATGATTCTCACATTTGGGGCTTTGTCCCTGCCGATAACATTATTGGCCATGCGATTTTGAAATTTTGGCCCCTGAATCACCTCGGTAAAATTATTTAAAACAATTCTCCCAACCCGCCCCCTACCTCCGATGATTACCTATTCCATTATCATCCCGGTGTATAACGAAGAAGCGAATCTTCCCGAAATGTATCGGCGCGTTGTCCAGGTCATTGAAGGGTTAGATGGCCCTGCAGAATTAGTTTTAATTGACGATGGCAGCCAGGATCGTTCCCTAGCCATTCTGGATGAATTGCACCAAAGGGATCCTCGGGTTCACTACTTGAGCTTGGCGAGAAATTTTGGGCATCAAATCGCGGTCACTGCAGGTTTGCAATATGCCCAAGGAGAAGCTGTGGTTATTATGGATGCCGATCTCCAGGATCCGCCTGAGCTGCTTCCCCAATTGATTGAAAAATGGCGGGCTGGTTATCATGTGGTTTACGCTCAGCGGGTGAGTCGGGCCAAAGAAAGCTGGTTTAAGAAGCTAATGGCCTATGGCTTTTACCGGATTTTAAATCGATTCACCGATGTCACCATTCCCACGGATACGGGGGATTTTTGTTTGATGTCCCGTCAGGTAGTGGATATTCTCAACAGCATGCCCGAAAAACATCGTTATATTCGGGGTCTCCGGGCCTGGGTAGGGTTTCCGCAAACAGCAGTGCAGTTCAAACGGGATCCGCGTTTTGCTGGCGATGTCAAATACACTTTTCGAAAGTCCCTTAACCTTGCTATTGACGGGATTATTTCTCTGTCCCGTAAACCCTTAAAAATTGCGACCTATTTAGGTTTGATTACAGCCCTAGTGGCGATCGCCATGATCATTCTGGTGCTGTTTTGGCGGATCTACAATGCTCCGGCCCAATTAATTGGCTATACCCTGATCACCATTGCCATTTTCTTTTTGGGAGCCGTGCAACTCATTTGTCTTGGCATCCTCGGTGAATACATTGGCCGCATTTACGACGAGGTGAAACAACGCCCTCTCTACACCATTAAAAAAGCGGCGGGCTTTGACGAGATATCCCAATCCTAAGGCAGATGTTTTTAGAGTTTGCAGGCGAGGGTCAGACCATCGGCCACGGGCAATACCGTTAAACAAATACGTGGGTCGTTATACAAAGCTTCATTAAAGGCGCGAATTTTTTCTGTACGTTTGTCTTGATCCGCTGGATCGGCCACCCGCCCCGACCACAACACATTATCCACTGCAATGACGCCACCGACCCGTAATAGTTTGAGAGACCGCTCAAAATAATTCAGGTAGTTCCCTTTATCCGCGTCAATAAAGGCAAAATCAAAGGTACCCGCTTGGTCATCTGCCAGCAGAGAATCTAGGGTTTCGAGGGCCGGGGCAAGGCGGAGTTCAATTTTTTCGGCGACCCCTGCTTTTTCCCAATAGGTTTGGGCGATCGCCGTGGGTCTTGGATCGCGATCGCAAGCAATTACTTTCCCGTCTTCCGGCAGCGCTAGGGCAACAACTAGGGCACTATAGCCTGTGAAAACGCCGATATCTAAAGTCTTTTTTGCCCCCATCAGTTGCACGAGCCAGGCCATCAACTGACCTTGTTCCGGGGCGATCTGCATCCGGGCCGCTGGGTGTTGGGCGGTGATTTCCCGCAATTCTTGGAGAACGGGATGCTCTTTGAGGGAAATGCGGAGGAGATAATCGTATAGAGGGGCGTCGAGGGACAGGCTACTACGGGTCATGGCAAAGGAGTGAACCAAAAAAGTTTACAATTTGTTATAGACTGATGCTGATCCAAACTAGGAGTTTTTCCCGATGTTAAGACTTGAGCACATCCGCAAAATTTATCCCACTGGCGAAGTTCTCAAGGACATTAACTGGGAAGTTAAGACGGGTGAACGGGTTGGCCTTGTGGGGGTCAATGGTGCGGGAAAATCTACCCAGATGAAGATCATTATGGGGGAAGTGGAGCCAACGGATGGTGAAATTATTCGTCCGGCAGATCTCCGCATCGCCCATTTAACCCAAGAATTTGATGTGGTACCGACGCGCACTGTCCGGGAAGAACTATGGACGGTTTTTACAGAAGCCAACGCTGTGCAGGATGAAATTCACCGCATTCAGCATGAGATGGCAGAACCTAATGCAGATTTAGATGATCTGATTCACCAGCTTGACCGAGCCCAACGGAAATTTGAAGCCCTCGATGGTTATCGTTTAGAGTCTCAAATTGAAAAAATCCTCCCGGAAGTGGGCTTTGAGATCGAAGACGGCGATCGCCTGGTGAGTTCCTTTAGTGGTGGCTGGCAGATGCGCATCAGTTTAGGCAAAATCCTCCTCCAGGAACCCGATATTCTCCTCCTAGACGAGCCAACAAACCATTTAGATCTAGAAACCATTGAATGGCTAGAAAATTATCTCCGGGGTTTGAAAACGCCGATGGTAATTATTTCCCATGACCGAGAATTTTTAGATCGCCTTTGTACAAAAATTGTCGAAACAGAGCGGGGGATTTCTACCACTTACCTTGGTAACTATTCCCAGTATTTACAACAAAAAGCAGAAAATAAAGACGCCCAACAATCTGCCTTCGAGCGCCAACAAAAAGACCTAGCTAAACAACAAGAATTTATCGAAAAATTCCGGGCAAGTGCCACCCGCAGTACCCAAGCCAAGAGCCGCGAAAAACTGTTGGACAAAGTAGAACGCATCGAAGCGCCCATTAGTGATGTACGTACCCTCAAGTTTCAATTTCCCCCAGCGCCTCGGGGCGGCCAAGAGGTAGTCACCATCCAAGATCTGACCCACACCTACGACGATAAAATTCTGTTTCTCGGCGCGAATCTGACCATCGAGCGCGGCGATCGCATTGCTTTTTTAGGGCCGAATGGCTGTGGTAAATCCACGACCCTGCGCATGATCATGGGCATGGAAAGCTACGATGAAGGCAATGTTAAAATCGGCACTCACAACATCATCCCTGGGTACTTCGAGCAGAACCAAGCCGAAGCCCTCGACCTCGAAAAAACCGTCATGGATACCATCCACGATGAGGTGCCCGACTGGAAAAACGGTGAAGTCCGGACGCTCCTAGGTCAATTCCTCTTTAGCGGCGACACCGTTTTCAAGAAAGTAGGGGCCCTGAGTGGGGGCGAAAAAGCCCGTTTAGCCCTAGCAAAAATGCTACTGCGGCCAGCGAATTTTTTGATCCTCGATGAGCCGACTAATCACCTTGATATTCCAGCGAAGGAAATGCTAGAAAACGCCCTCAAGGAATATGATGGCACCGTAGCGATTGTTTCCCATGACCGTTTCTTTATTTCCCAAGTCGCCAATAAAATCGTCGAAATTCGCGATGGAGAATTTATTGTTTACAACGGCGATTACCATTACTATCTTGAGAAAATTGAACAAGAAAAAGAAGCAGCGCGGCGACGTCTAAAAGCAGAACAAGAAGCAGCGAAAAAAGCAGCCAAAAAGGCCAAACAACTGGCAAAGAAAGGGACAAAAAAATAATCACAAAATTGAATTTTATGTTTTATCAACCGCCCCTCTGGTTACGGTCTGGCATTGCTATGACTATCTATGCCGCTTTTGGTGCTGCGAAACAATGGCACAATCAACCGAAAATCTCTCCTTTAGAATATCGGGAAGTGATCCTGACAGGGGCGAACCAAACCCCTATTTTTTGCCAATACGCGCAACCCAGTCAGTCGAAAGGGACAATTGTGGCCACCTACGGCATTACCGGCAGTTTGACAGACCAATGGTTTTTAGAAATCCTCGCCCATAAAGCGTTCCAGGCTGGTTATGGAGTTTTGTTGTTCGATTGGCGTGCCCATGGCAAAACAGCAGCCCTTTCTCCGGATTTGACCAGTGATGGGCTACTAGAAGGGGAAGATTTTGTGCGTCTGGCGGCCCAGGGTAAACAGCAATTGGGGTTAAAAGCTCCTTTTCTGTTTACTGGTTATTCCCTAGGGGGACAATTGGCTTTATGGGGCTTGAAAAAAGCCCAGGAATTAGATTTAAAGACTTTAGGGTTACAGGCAGCGGATATTCTCGCGGGCGCTGTCATTTGTCCCAGTTTAGAATCCCACCGTTCCCTCAGCTACCTCGAAAAACATCCGTTTAAATGCTATTTTGAGCAGGCGATCGCCAAAAATTTACAGAAATTGGCTTGGCAGTTACAAAGCTATCATCCCCACGCTTTCCAGACCGAAACCATTGAAAAGGCGATGACAATTCGGGAATTTGATCAGTATCTCGTGATTCCCAAACTGGGTTTCACAACGACCCAAGCCTATTACGAGGCCAGTAGTCCCCTTTATTTTCTCCAGGATTTACACAGGCCGACTTTTATTCTATATGCAGCGGATGATCCCCTCTTTGCGCCAGATCTCGTCGAGGATCTCCACTATGTTGATCAGCGGAACATTTACCTAAATACCCAAATCACGCAGTTTGGGGGCCATGTGGGTTACATTAGCGATCGCCAATGCCAAAACCATTGGGGCGATAGTGATCCTTGGTGGGCCTGGCAAAGAATTCTTCCATGGTTTGACCAACAACTCAGTCAGAACTACCAAACTTCTCCCGTCACTACAGCGCAACAATAATTGAGACGGGCAAACGAAAATGTCGGCAGTTTAAAGCTTGGAAGAACGGGCCTTGAGACGTTCGATGATAATCGGCATTGCAATAACAAGTACCTTAATGACCCAGGGCGCATAACATAAGGCGAGAAACCCGGCGAGAATGGCAACACATCCCGTCGCGACTTTCACAATTTCTTCTTTTGTGGTGACACTCAAGCAGGTTGCACAGGCAGCAACCCCGAGGCTCAAAATCGATGGGTTAATCATATTCAATACGAATTCTGCTTCAAAAGGCGATCGCCCGAATGGCGTTGGTGCGGATTCTCACTTCCCTAGCTGTCATGGTGAGGCGGTTAGGGAGCGCACAGTCGCTAAAGGTTAAGATATATGACATGATACTCCGATCTCCTCATCTGTCAAGGTGAAAAAAGGCGTCTTTTTTTCATATTGTTAACAATTGCCCACAGCAATAACGCTCTCTATTACTGCTTCAAATAAGGCTAATTTTTCTGCGTCTGCAGCTTTAACCCGACGGATTCACAATCACTTCCTGGGGCAAATCAAATTCAATATTCGGGCCACGGTCTAACACTTCGATATCCCACTGACCCCGCCGGGCTGATTCAAACACCACATAGCGGCCATCGGGACTGATTTGGGGATTGCGCACCCAATGACGATAGCCCTGGGTCAAAATATCAGACTGCTTGGTCGCTCGGTCATAGAGAATAATGTCTGGCTTCCCCAGGGGACTCGAAAGATAAACGAGGTAGCGCCCAGTACGGCTCAGGCTTGGGCTTTCATAGATCGCATTTTTTTGATTGAGATTAGGCAACTCCACAAACTGCTTCTGGTTTAAATCATAAAAAAGCAGTTCACTGGTGCCATGGCGATTAGAAATTAGGGCCAACCAGCGGCCATCCCCACTCAATGCAGGCTGTTCATCATGGAAGCGGCTATTGAGGGAAACGGGGGTTAAGGGGGTGTTACCAAAGGAGCAGCCTCCTAGTCCCACCAGTATCGTCAACAACCAGAGAAAGCGAGGGGTTTGCCTAAGCACGTTCGTTAATGGGCAGAAAATTCGGGCAATTAGTAATCGAAATTGACGGGGTTATTGGGGCGATCGCCTTCTGGCATTTCTGGATTGTCGGGGGCCGGATCATCCCAATCTTGATCCTCACCAAAGGAAGCCCCATCAATGGGTTGATAGTCAACAGTGGCCACTTCTTCGTCGGGGGCACCATAGTTGTCGGGGCGAGGCCGACGGGGACGACGGGGGGCTGGAGGCTCATCATCGGGTCGGGGGCGGCGGGGCCGACGGGGCGTTTCATCGACGGGGCGATCGCCTTGATCCCAGGCATCTTCGGACCAGACATCGGTGACATTGCCGCTGGGGCCATAGGCATCATAGCCACCATTGTCATAGCGATCCGGACGGGGACGTCGATTGGGAGGTGTAGGACGACTGGGACGACGACTAGTTGGGCGGCCACTGGAGCGATCGCCATAATCCGTGGGGGGACGATTGGTCGGACGGCTACTGGGGCGGGTACTCGTTCCCCGGGGGGCTTCATCTTCATAGCCCCGGCTTCGATTCGAGCGGGGTTCAGGGTAGCCCCGGAGCCGACGTTCATAGCGCTCTTCCCCTTGGTAAGGCTCAATTTGATCCAATTCCGCCCGATAAACCCGACTGACGGGCCGTTCATCGTCCACAATGGGCGTATTGCGGCGGGCCTGCTCTGTGGCCAAACCCCGGAGACGAATCGATTCAATGGCGAAAAATACCGCCGAGCCAGACAGGAGAAATTGGCCAAATTGCAAAATCGGGTCTAAACGCCAACCTTGAAACAGGAGGATAAAGCCACACAATAATCCAACCGCCGCAAAGAAAATATCGTGGTCGCGGGAAAGTTCTGGGCGTACCGACCGTAAGAAATAGAGGGATGCACCCGCTGCGGCCAACGCAATCCCCAAAATACTGGCGGAATTTAGCCCAAAATTAACCATTGTTGATCTCCCTTGACTCTATCTTCTATACTAGCGGCTTCCGTTTCCAGACTATAAGATATCTCAGATGAAAACAGAGGTGGACAATGTTACAGAATGCCCACCTCGCAATTTCGTGTTTTGGAAGGGAATATCTAGCGCTTAATTTTGTCCTGCTGACTGATGAAAATCAAAAATGCGGTGGCAGGAATGACCACAACTAAGGTGCCAGCCAAGAGGCTATAGAAAAAGTTTGCCAAAGAGGGAGTCATAATGAGGGTTTCCTTAATGTGTTTAATAATTATTTGTTGATAATTTTGCCATACTCTCCGCCGAATCTTGCCATTGATGTTTAGAATCTCCCTGCCGCTGCCTCGAAATGTTCAGCCCAAGGCTTGGGGGTTTAGTCTGTTTGGCCTGGTGATCGCCCTCAGTTTGATCGACGTCACCGTTCGGGGTGGAGCCTTATTTAACGGCCAGGGTTTGGGCACCCTTGGGCGATTTGTGAGGGCCGCTTTCCAGCCAAATCTAACGGCGGATTTTCTCTTGTTGACCAGCCAGGCGACACTGACCACCTTTGCCTATGCGATCTGCGGCACATTTTTGAGTTTGGTGCTGGGCACAGTGGGCGGACTGCTCAGTGCCAAGTTGCTCTGGGAGACGATGTTTCCCCAGGGAAAAAGGCTAGGAAGCAGCATTCGCTTGCTTTTGGCTGTACCCCGTTCGATCCATGAGGTGGTGTGGGGTCTGATTTTGATTAATATTTGGGGTCTAGATCCGGTGGTGGCCTTGGGGGCGATCGCCATTCCCTTTGGGGCCATTGTGGCGAAAATCTTTGCCGAAATTATTGATGAAACCCCCCGTGCCGCTTTTGCAGCCTTGATTTATAGCGGTGTTCCCACGGCCCAGGCCTTTCTCTATGGGATTTTGCCCCAGGCTTTGTTTAATTTGTTGTCCTATAGTTTTTATCGCTTTGAATGTTCCCTGCGTTCGGCGGCTGTATTGGGCATTATTGGCGCTGGGGGCCTGGGCTACGAGATTTATTTAAGTCTGCAATCCCTCCGCTATGAACAGCTTTGGACGTTGTTTTATGCTCTGATTGCGTTAAATGGTGTGGTGGATTGGGGGAGCCATTTTTTGCGGCAACGGCTGGATTGCACTAGTCGGTTTGACCTCAACAGTCACCGTTATAAATTGGGGGGACAGCGACGGGATTGGTTATTGGGAACGATGGTCTTCGGTAGTGGCCTAGTCGCTTGGGGATTTTGGTACATTCAGCCCGATTGGTCGCGCCTCTGGTCTGACCGGGGCCAAAACTTTTTGGCAGAAGTCATGGCCCAACTTCAAACCGTCAGTTTTGGTTTTGCCCAGGGAAAACAATTAGCGATCTTGAGTTTACAGACTTTAGAAATGTCTATTTTGGCGATCGCCTTAGCTGGGGTGGGCGGCTTTCTGCTGGCCTTTTTGACAGCGAAAAATCAGCGGCCCATTTTCTGGGGACAACGGCTCCTGAGTCATCTAGTGCTTTTGGTTTGTCGGAGTATCCCAGCTCCCATCTGGGCGTTGGTAGTGGTTTTTGTGATGTTTCCGGGGATTTTGCCGGGGGCGATTGCCCTAGGGATCCATAACCTGGGAATTTTAGGCAGATTAATGGGCGAAGTGATTGAGAATGTTCCCCCTGCCCCCCTCAATGCTCTCCGAAATTTAGGCAGTAGCGAAGCCAATGTTTGGCTCTATGGCACGGTTCCTTTGACCTTACCTAATTTTATTGCCTACAGTTTTTATCGCTGGGAAGTCTGTCTGCGAGAAACGGTCATTGTCGGCCTCGTGGGGGCGGGCGGCCTCGGACGGCTTTTGATGGAACAATTGAGCAGTTTTAATTATGGCGGCGTTAGTCTTACCTTGATTTGTTTCCTTTTACTCACCTGGGGGGTCGATAGTTTTAGTGGCTTTTTGCGACAACAGCCCCGTTAAATAAACTGGCTTTGGCGATCGCCAGGGTCTTTTGACAAGACTATTTTTTTGAGCTTTACTTACAATGACATTTCAAGTCCATAGGCTGTTCTTGCGGTTATGTCCGATGTTGCCCCGTTAAATCTCCAGGATCTGCAAGCGGATCTCCAAACTCAACTTGAAGCAGAATATTTCCCGACAGATCCGGTTCAGGTGCGTTGTCTCTTTAAGGAAGGCCTGTTGCTCGTCCTGGTGCAACATCAAACTCCGGCCCCAGCAGAACTCCCGCCTATTTTTCGGCTGATCCGCGATCGCCTCCAGGGTGATCCCCGCGCCCAAGGTCATCAAACTCTCATTTATCTACGGATCACCGGGGCCAATGAACCCTATGCCTTCCACGCCCTTACCCAGTCTGAAGTTGAGCCGGTTTCCGATGGGCAGCCCCCAGAAAGTGATACAGATTCCCTTGAACAAGCTGAATTCCCAGAAGATATTGACCTCGAAGCCACGGATGATCCCTTTCCACCTGTGGGCAATGAGTTAGAAGAAGACTCGTTTGATAACGTCGCCCCAGAAGAAGAATTTACAGGCCCTACCGGAGATTTTGAAGGGTTTACCACTGCCGATGGCGGTCTGGAAGAATTTACTGAAGCCTCCCCCCGGAAAGGCGATCGCCCCGGCAAAAAAGGCCCCCTAATCCTCGGTGCGGGTTTGTTGTTCGTCCTTCTGGGGGCCGCAGGCTATGCCTTGAGTCGTCCCTGTGTAGTGGGTTCCTGTGCGCCCCTAGCGAACGCCACGCAACTGGCTGATCCGGCCCGATCACTGTTTGGCGCTGGCGAAAATCCCTCTGGTCAAGCGATTCTCCAGGCCCAGGCCAATTTACAAGAGGCGATCGCCGCCTTAGAAACCGTGCCCCGTTGGTCGCCCCGGTATGGGGAAGTGCAGGCTCAACTCGCCGATTACCAATCCCTCAATGGCAGTCTCGGTAACCTAATCGCAGGCTTATCCCAGGGGGCAACAGCCGCCCAGATGGCTGAAACTCCCCCTGCTTCTGTGGCCCAATGGCAGGAAATTATCGAGCAATGGCAAACGGCGATCGCCACCCTAGAAGCAATTCCACCAGAGGATTTTTACTACGATTTTGCCCAAACGAAACGGGCCAGTTACCAACAAAATTTAGCGGCTGTGGAACGACGGGTGCAACAACTCCAGACCCAGGAAGACCCAACCCCGGATGCTGCTGGCAATTAGCGGTGTTTTCCTAAAAATCCAGGGGGGCGAGGGTATCAATGAGAGGAGCAGCCTTGAGGGTTTTGCCAATTTGATGTTCAAGGTACTGCCGCAATAAATGTTCGACCCGGAGCCAGGCTGTTTCTAGGGAAAATACTGTTTCCTGGGCTTGGGGCCACCGTTGTAACTCCGGCAGGGTGCGGTTGGGAAGCATTTGTAAAATATCTAGTTCCAAAGCCGTTAGCCGTTGATCGGGGCGGATAGTTCCCTGGCCCAGCACCATAATCCCCCCCAGATCGTGACTAAAACCAACGCGCCAACGGGGATCAGCAAAGTTGGGAGCAACAAGAGTTTGGCTACCCTGACAATGTTGGACTTGGGGGGCGAAACCGGCGATCGCCAACAAATGAAATAAAGCCTGGGTCAGATGGGCAATAATCTGAGTCACCCTGGTGCTGGGTTGAAATTCTACGGCTTCGATGCGGCGTAGATGTTCCCGGAGTAGCTCATATAATTCCGGCTGGGGGGTTTGGCTCACTGCGAGGTAATGGGTCACTTCCGCCAGGTATTGGCCTACGGCTAATTTAGCAAAGTCATACCTGAGACCTGGGTGAGAGGTGAGAATATCTGCCTGCTGAATCCGATCCAGCGATCGCCCCCGGGTCAAGACAAACTCATTGACTACCAGTAATTCGGTGCGCCCCCGTAGGGCAGAGCGGTGCTGACGAGCTCCAGGGGCCACGGCCTTTACCAATCCCTGTTCCGGCGACAGGATCGTCACCAGTCGATCCGCTTCGCCCAGGGGACTGCCTTTGAGGATGATACCTGTGACTTTAAAGGACATGCCGTGTTTACCAAGTTGGGTTATCGCTCACTTGTTCCCTTTCCTGCATAATCTTGATACTCCGGGACGTGCCAAGGCGGGTTGCCCCAGCCTGAATTAAGGCGATCGCCTGGTCAACAGTTTTGATCCCTCCCGCTGCTTTGATGCCAATGCGGCCTTTGGTGATCCCATGGAGCAATTTCACATCGGCCACCGTTGCACCGCCAAACCAGCCCGTCGAGGTTTTGAGATAGCTCACCCCTGCATCGAGGCAAATCTCTGCGGCGAGTCGTTTTTCGGTGTCTGTTAAAAGGGCCGTTTCTAAAATGCCTTTGATGGGAACTTTCGTCAGCTCGACGATTTGCGCCACTTCCTGATAGAGCTTCTCCGATTCCCCCATTTTCACAAAGGCTAAGTTCAGCATGACGTCTAATTCTGTTGCCCCATTTTCTACGGCTTCTTGGGCTTCGTAGAGTTTGGTTGCAGTCGTATGGGCCCCGGCGGGAAAACCCACCACAGAACAAATTTGAATGGGCCGCTGGTGCAAGAAATTCCGGGCTGTTTTCATCGCCGTTGGGTAGAGACAGACCGCCGGAAAATCAAATTGGACTGCCGCCTCACAGCATTCTTTGACCTGGGCTTCGGTGGCCGCTGGGTGCAACAGGGAATGTTCGAGATACCGGGCTAAATCAATTTCGTTTGCGGGAATCGCCATGGTTTTTGGGAAGTGTACTTCCTTTGATTGTGGCAGAAATTGTTCGTCTTCTGGTGTTTCCTTCAGAAATTGTCTGGGCACAAAAGCCACAAAAAAATCCCCTGATATAACAGGAGATTAATCAAGCAAGATATTTCGGGAAAGGCTCTAGGGCCGAGCCAGTTCGTTTTAGGGTTACTTGCCCCGTTTGTCTCGGTCTTGACGACGGCGATCGCGCCATTCTACAAAGGTGAGATAGGAGATCCCGCCGCTGACCAGTAGCAGCAAAGCAAGGGCTCCCAAAAAAAGAGAATTTAAAAAAATTGTTTCCACGATCCTAGAAACCGTTACGTGCCCAAACAACCATGGCAATCGACCAAGTGAACAGGGCCAATAGCGCGCCCCAACCTAAAGAAAGAACATCCATTTTTAATAACGCCTTGAAATTACTAAAGAGTGATCATCCCATATCTTATCTTGTCTTGAAACCGACCGAAACGTAACCTCCTGAATCCCTAGGGCGAAATGGAAGTCTCCATGGGCGATCGCCAAAAAAATCCCCCCAGTTGTCCAGGGGGTTTTTGATTAAAAGAATTGTCGCAAGTTACCTTTAACTGGTGCGGCCTGCCAAGGTACGGCGTTTGAAGACCATTTCGTAGGCTTCGATAATGTCCCCTTCTTTCCAGGTGCTAAATTTATCGACGCCAATCCCGCATTCATAGCCAGAATTGACTTCCCGGACATCCTCGCGGACACGCTTGAGGGAATCGAGGGAACCGTCGTAGACGATGACATCACCCCGACGCACGCGGATCATGCGGTTACGGACGACTTTGCCCGACTGGACATAACAGCCCGCAACGGAGCCACGGCCCACGGGGAAGACGGCCCGCACTTCGGCTCGACCCAAGGGTTCTTCGACTTCCTCCGGATCCAGCAAACCTTCCATCGCCCCTTGGATTTCTTCAAGGAAACGGTAGATCACGTTGTATTCGCGGATATCAACCCCTTCCCGTTCGGCAGCCTGTCGCGCACCGGGGGCCAAGGTGGTGTTAAAGCCGATAATGACCGCGCCACTAGCGGCGGCAAGATCAACATCTGTTTCGCTGATTTCACCGGGGGCAGACAACAGGACACGAATTTGTACTTCGTCCTGGGGCAGTTGTTGGAGGGAGCCGAGAATCGCTTCGACGGAACCCTGGACATCGGCCTTAAGCACCAAGTTGAGTTCTTTGAGTTCCCCTTCTTGGGCTTGGGCAGAGAGACTGCTGAGGCTGACCCGTCGGGAAGACATGGCCTGTTGGAGGCGGGATTGACGTTTCCCTTCGGCCCGCTCATCGGCGATCGCCCGGGCTTCTTTTTCACTGGAATAGACTTCAAATTCATCTCCAGCCGCCGGTACTTCACTTAAACCGAGAATTTCCACCGCAAAGGAGGGTGTTGCGTCTGTAACCTTTTCGCCGCGATCGCTGATCATCGCCCGGATCTTACCCATCACAGATCCCGCCACAATAATGTCGCCGACCCGCAAGGTGCCATTTTGTACCAAAAGCGTTGCCACAGGGCCACGGGCTCGATCTAAGTGGGCTTCAATGATCGTTCCTCTCGCCAAACGATCCGGGTTTGCTGAGAGTTCTTCAATCTCAGACACGAGCAAGATCATTTCCAGGAGGGTATCTAGGTTTTCTCCCTTCAGGGCACTAACAGGCACCATAATGGTTTCGCCACCCCACTCCTCTGGCACTAAGCCCTGTTCTGAGAGTTCCTGCTTGACGCGATCGGGTTCTGCGCCGAGTTTATCCATTTTGTTGATCGCCACCACAATGGGCACTTTGGCCGCTTGGGCGTGGCGGATCGCTTCTAGGGTCTGGGGACGGACACCGTCATCGGCGGCCACAACGAGAATCGCAATGTCTGTCACCTTTGCCCCCCGGGCCCGCATCGCCGTAAAGGCTTCGTGGCCAGGCGTATCGAGGAAAACAATTTGACCGGGTTTCCCGTTATGTTCGATGTCCACATGGTAGGCACCGATGTGCTGGGTGATCCCCCCGGCTTCTCCTTGGGCAACCTTGGTCTCACGAATAGAGTCCAGGAGAGTGGTTTTACCGTGGTCTACGTGACCCATGATTGTGACGACCGGAGGACGATGTTGGAGGTGTTCGAGGTCAGCTACATCCAGCATTTCGGTGGATTTTTCAGCCGCCGATTTCACCTCTGGGGCAATGACTTTGACGTCAAATTCCTCGGCGACCATCTGGGCGGTGTCATAGTCTAGGGTCTGGGTAATGTTGATGGCGATCCCCTTGCTGAAGAGACGACGGATGATGTCTGTTTCTGCGATGCAAAGGATATCTGCCATTTCCCGGAGGGTCATGGTTTCTGTGAGGGTGATCTCCGCTGGCGGTGCTTTAACGTCAGGGCGATCGCGCCGTTGTTCCCTCTGGGATTGACCACTCCCGCTACCGGGTTTTTTCGCTGCTGGTTTCTTCGGCCGCGAAGGTGATGGCTTGCTCGGCGAAGGGGAGGAGGAGGCACTCTTCGGTTTGGGGGGACGGGCAATGGACAAGCTGACAGAAGGCACTTCTGCATTGTTGTTTGTGGTGGTGCCAAAGTCATCATCATCGTCATCAATGACAACGGGACGACGCTTTAATTTGCTGGTTTTTGTCTTCTTAGTTTCAGATTCGTCCTCTTCTTCATCTTCCCAAACTTTACGCTTGCTGGGTTTCGGACCAATGGCTTTTTTGGGTTTTGCGGTGGGGCGTTTGGGGGGAGCGAGCAGGACTTCTGGGGTCGCATCGTCATCCCCTTCGACATTGTTGGTGTCCGGTTCTTCATCAAGCTCGGGCTCAATTGCTTGAACGGGAGCGGGCTTTTTGCTGACGGTGCCAACGATTTGGGGTTTGGGCCGCAATTTTGGTGCTTTTGCTGGAGCTTCGGCGGTATTTTTCGAGAGGGATTTGGCCCTCACATCGGCTTGGGTTGCCCCACTGCTTGTTTCTGCCGTTGCGGTGCTGGTGTCTGGGGTCTTGGGGGCCGATGATTTGGGGGTTGGCCGCGGGGGAGGCCCCATGAGTTTGGGTTTGGGCGCAACGGGGGCTGCTGGTTCTGCTTTGGGGGGAGTTGTCTGTGCCACTGGTTCAGCCTTGGCCCCATTGTTGGCCGGAGACTCTTCTGTTTGCGCCGGCGTCTCTGTGCCCCGACTCGGAGGAGACTGTAGTTTAGGACGTTCGAGTTTTTTTGATGTTGAGGTTTGCTGATTGGCGTCAGCGGATTCTGACTTACTAGCCTGGGATTTTGTACCCTGGGGCTGGTGCTGGACGGCGAGAATTTCTTGTTTTTTCTTTCTCTGGGGCCGCTGGGCCTTGGGGGCTTGGGGGCGCTTTTGTGTGGCGATCGCCCGGATTTTATCAGCTTCTTCTGTCGTAATGGTGCTACTGTGGCTCTTCACATCAATGGAGAGCTGGCCACAGAATTCTAAAATGTCTTTGTTTTCGAGATCTAGTTCCTTTGAAAGTTCGTAAATTCTAACTTTTTCGTTATTCATCCAATAATGTCCTTAACTACTAGTCGTACAAATTTAGGGTTGGTTGGGGATAGGTGGGTTTGGCGTGGATTGTGGGATCTAAATCCAACGGGGATTAGCGGCAATGATGAATGGAAAGGCCTCCGGGCTTGCTAGAGTTCAACAATAAAAAGAAGGTTTAATCTGAGTAATTTCAGGAATGATTTTAAATAGCATCGCGCGTCCGTAATGGCTTGTGGAGTGGCGATTGTAAATGGCCCTCAAAGGAGCCTTAGTCTAGAGAATTTAAGCGTTCTTTTAGGGTTTGATAAATATCGGGGGAGACGTTCTTTCTGAGCGATCGCCCAAGCCGATCTTTGCGCTGGGCCATTTCTAGACAATGATGACATTGACAGAGATAGGCGGAACGCCCCATGCCCCGATCTAATTGTACCTGCTGGGATGGATAGACTCGAACCACCCGCCAAAGAGATTGTTTTGGGGCAAGTTTGCGACAGGCAACACAGCGGCGTAGATTTGGCTCCATGGCAATGGTTGAAAAGGCGATCGCCTTTTTACAACAAAATTCTCCCCAGCTTCTAAGCGTCCGTTGGCATGACCTCTTCTTCTAGGGGTTCCGTTTGCTCCGGCATCAAAGGCGTTTCCGAGTCCATTTCACTGGGGGGGGCTGTCTGTTCTTCGGCAAGGGCGGCCTGCTCTGCCTCGTACTTAGCACTATCTTTAATATCAATTTTCCAGCCCGTCAAGCGTGCGGCCAAACGCACATTTTGTCCTTCTTTACCAATGGCAAGGCTTAGTTGATTTTCGGGGACTAATACCGTGGCCTGTCGCTCCTCAGCATCAACCAAGATTACCCCATCGACCCGTGCTGGGCTCAGGGCATTGGCAATGTAGGTCGCCGGATCTGGCGACCAACGGATCACATCAATTTTTTCGCCCCGCAGTTCATTAACAACGGCTTGGATGCGCGATCCCCGTGCCCCGATACAAGCACCTACAGGGTCAACGTCCCGCTCTAGGGTATCCACGGCAATTTTTGTACGGGGGCCAACGTAACGGCTGGGGGGATTCGCCTCCCGGGCCACGGCCACAATCCGCACGATTTCTTCTTCAATTTCTGGGACTTCGTTGGCGAACAAATAAACCACTAAATCTGCGGCGGCGCGGGAAACGACCAACTGGGGGCCTCGGTGGGAGCCTTCTTTGACGTGCTTTAAATAGACTTTATAAGTGGTATTGGCCCGATAGTTGTCGTTGGGAAGCTGCTCCCGTCTGGGTAACTCGGCTTCGGTTTCCGGCTGACCAAAGGCGCTGGTGACGGCCATCACGACAAAGTTCCGTTCAAAACGGAGGACACGGGCTTGGAGGACTTCTCCTTCTAGTTCTTGGAACTCTTCTTGGACGAGCTTCCGCTGCTGATCCCGTAATTTTTGGAGCAGCACTTGTTTGGTTTGGATCGCGGCCATCCGCCCAAAATCATTTTGTTCGGGCGTGACGTCGAGAATCACAGAATCGCCGAGTTGGGCTTCGTTGGCGACTTCTTGGACTTCCTGTAGGGCAATTTGATGGTCGGTATTTTCGACGTCTTCAACAATTACCTTTGTGGCCAATACCCGAAAGCCTTCGTCTTCGAGGTCTAGTTCTACTTCGAAGTTATCAAAGTAATCTTCGGCAAAGGGGGTGGCTTGGTTGAGCGTTAGGGAACGGCGATAGCGCTCATAACCCTTCAGCAGGGCTTCCCGGAGGGCTTCATGGACGGCACTTTGGGGTAAATTGTGGCGATCGCTGATTTCTTCAACGAGGGCGCTTAAACCAGTGAGACTAACAAGGGACATAGAGATTTACGAATAGAAAGAGTCGATAAATGAACAAAGCTAATGAAAAATTGGGGCAACTAGGGTTGGTCATCTAGTTGTACTTTGGCGACCAGTTCCCGGGGAATGGCGATCGCCTTACCTTTGAGATTGAGGTGAATGGCGGTTTCATCCCGTTCTTTGAGGGTGCCAGACCATTCTTTTTGATCCTTGTAGGGAGCATAGGTTTTCACCCGAACAGGAAAGCCCCGGAAGGCAATAAATTCCCGATCCGTGGTGAGGTTACGGTCGGTGCCAGGGCTAGAAACTTCCAACACGTAGGCCCCGGGGATAATATTTTGGGCTTCCAGTTGGGGGTCGAGCAGGCGACTGAAGCGCTCACAATCTTCCAGGCCAGTGTCTTGGGAGAGATTCCGCACATCAATTCTGAGGACTGGTGGTTTTTTATTCGTCTGGAACACCACATCCACCACTTCTAAACCCAACTCTGCAGCAATGGGTTCGGCACAGGTTACGATTCGGGGTACGAGGGGATGAGCCATGGGGAAATCTAGACAACAAAAAAAGCGGGTCAGGCCCACTTCAGGATTTCTTGATCGGGGTGGTATAGATAAAAAAATTTTTATCTATCTTCAAACAGTCTAACATTCGCCCGTCACAATGACATAGCTTGCGGCGATCGCCCCGGATAAACAGCGTTTATTTCTCTGGATTTATTGACTCAATTCAGGAGGAGATTTTCTAGGGGGCATCCAAATCTCCCGCTTCAATGTAAAATAATAGACTGTAAATTTTTGAAACCACTTGTGTAAATTTGGGTTTGGAGGCTTCTTTGGTAGAAAGATTTCTTTTAAAGGTACTTTGGTTAGATAAAGACGTGGCGATCGCCGTGGATCAAGTTGTTGGTAAAGGCACCAGTCCTTTGACCGCCTATTTCTTTTGGCCCCGTAACGACGCTTGGCAACAACTCAAAGATGAGATGGAAGCAAAGCATTGGATTTCTGAGGCAGAGCGCATCGAAGTGCTTAACCAAGCCACAGAAGTTATTAACTACTGGCAAGAACATGGCAAAAAGACCAGCATGGCTGAAGCCCAGGCAAAATTCCCTGAAGTGGCCTTTAGCGGCAGTAACTAAAGTTAATTGCCCATGTGCTTGTCTTAAATGTAATCACTATCTAAGTTTTTACGATTGTTATTTTGTAATTAATTTCTATAAAAAAATGGGCAGCTCTAAGGCTGCCTTTTTATTGCAAAATTTCTGTTTTGGCCCTAGGGCGAGACATCGGTCTAGGCCATACCACCAGCCGCCATGTACCGGGCCCGGGTCCGCTTAAGTTCTTTGCGGGCATCGAGGATTGCTTTGCGATCAGCCGCATTGACTTGATCCAGTTGTGCCTTCGCACTTTCAAAAGCTTTGCGAGCTTCTTCGAGATCGATGTCTTGACCCTTTGCGGCAGTGTTAACCAGCACCTTAACTTCATTGGCTTCTACTTCAGCAAAGCCATCGGTAATTGCGATATTCTCCCAGCCATTAGTCCGGACGCGGATAACGCCGGATTCAAGGGCCGTGAGGAGGGGCGCGTGGCCCGATAAAATACCGATTTGACCAGAGCTACTGGGAAGGATGACTTCTTCGACATTGTCATCCAGCACCGTCCGGTCTGGGGTGATCACTCGTACTTTTAAAGCCATTTGCTTAAATCTAATTCAAAAAATAAAGAAAATTCTGACGCTCAAGGTCAGTACCCCGTTTAACGGCAGCACTGACCTGATGTCTTAGGTGAGGTCGGGTTTAGCCTTGCTCTTTGAGTTTCTTGCCTTTGGCGATCGCCTCTTCGATGTTGCCAACCAGGTAGAACGCCTGTTCAGGCAAATCATCTAATTCACCAGAGAGAATGCGCTTGAAGCCTTCAATAGTCTCTTCGAGGGTCACATACTTACCAGGAGAACCCGTAAAGACTTCTGCTACGAAGAAAGGCTGAGACAAGAAACGCTCAATCTTCCGGGCCCGGTCTACGGTCAGACGATCTTCCTCAGACAATTCATCAAGACCGAGGATCGCGATGATGTCCTGGAGCTCTTTGTAGCGTTGGAGAGTAGACTGTACCGCCCGCGCCGTGTTGTAGTGGTCTTCACCCACGATGCTGGGTTGGAGCATGGTGCTGGTGGAATCGAGGGGATCCACAGCAGGGTAAATACCCTTAGAAGCCAAAGCACGGGAAAGTACCGTGGTACCGTCGAGGTGAGCGAAGGTAGTTGCCGGAGCAGGGTCAGTCAAGTCATCCGCAGGGACGTAAACTGCCTGGATAGAAGTAATAGAACCTTCTTTAGTGGAGGTAATGCGCTCCTGGAGATCACCGACGTCAGTACCGAGGGTGGGCTGATAACCTACCGCAGAGGGCATCCGACCGAGCAGTGCAGATACTTCAGAACCGGCTTGGACAAAGCGGAAGATGTTGTCAACGAAGAGCAAAACGTCCTGCTTGTTTACATCACGGAAGTATTCCGCCATGGTCAAACCAGACAGACCAACCCGCATCCGGGCTCCGGGGGGCTCGTTCATCTGACCGTACACGAGGGCGATCTTCGAATCGTTGAGGTTATCGGGGTTGATTACGCCAGATTCGATCATTTCGTTGTAGAGGTCATTCCCTTCACGGGTCCGTTCCCCTACACCAGCGAATACAGATACACCACCGTGGTTGGTAGCAATATTGTTGATCAGCTCCATCATGATGACGGTTTTACCAACACCGGCACCGCCAAAGAGACCGATTTTCCCACCACGACGGTAGGGGGTGAGGAGGTCAACAACCTTAATACCTGTTTCGAACACAGAAGGAGCCGTGTCGAGTTCGGTCAGTTTGGGGGCGGGACGGTGGATCGGAGAAGTTTCCTCTGCGCCGACTTCGCCTTTTTCGTCTACGGGTTCACCGAGAACGTTGAAAATCCGACCGAGGGTTTTCTTACCCACGGGGACGCTGATGGCAGCACCAGTGTCGAGGATATCCATACCACGCACGAGACCGTCGGTGGAGCTCATGGCAACGGCCCGGACTTGGTTGTCGCCGAGCAACTGTTGAACTTCACAGGTGAGGTTAATTTCTTGACCGTAGGGGTTTGTTCCTTGGATTTTTAAAGCGTTATAAATCCGAGGCATCTTGCCGCTGGGAAACTCGGCATCAATGACAGGGCCAATGATCTGAGTGATTTTACCTAAAGTTTTTTCTTGTGTAGCTACCATGCTTCTCTATTATCGATTGGTTTCGCTCTAGGCCAAATGCTGGCTTTGTTCCTAAAGTTTTAACCAAATGTAAAAATTTGCCATACTCAGGGTACCATCTCTTGGGATCAAGTAAACAAGATTCGGCATGGGGCTAGGGAGCTTGATGTGTAAGGCTTAAACCGGAGCGAGGGGGGATTGTTTCGGCAGGCCGATCGTCCTGGGGAATTGGTCTGGGGTTGGGGCGCTTTTTTCGATGTAGAGACAGGTGCGCTGGCCCTGGGTAATGGGGGTTGTAAATTGCTGTACGGCGAGGAGTTGGCCGCCACATTGGGTGATCGCCTTTTGCAGTTGTTCTGTTTCCGTTTCAGACCATTGACCCCGATAGAGAATTGCGAGGCCACCAATTTTCAAGAGGGGTAAAAGATATTCCACACAAAGGGAAGCTTTGCCCACGGCGCGGATCGTCGCAATGTCGTAGCGTTCACGGTGATTCGGGTCTTGACCTAGAGTTTCAGCTCGGTCAGCGATGCCAAGGGTATTCAGTTGGAGGGTTTGGCTCAGTTCAACGAGAAAATTAATTTTTTTGCGGGTGGAATCGAGCAAGGTAATTTGCCACTGAGGAAAGGCGATCGCCAGGGGAATCCCAGGGAAACCGCCCCCGGTGCCCACATCAATCACGTTTTGGGGTTGGGTTAAACGTTCCCCCAGTAGATCCAGTTTCAAAGCGGCGTAGGAATCCCACAAGTGCTTTTCCCAAAAGTCTTCTGGAGACGTGATCCGAGTGAGGTTTAGTCGTTGGTTGCCGTCACAAATGCCGTGGTAAAGGGCGGCAAGGGCTGGGAAGTAGGAGGGAGTGGGCTGCCAGAGGTGAGGATCGGCATAGCGCTGGAATAGGTTACGAAATTGGGCTTCGATGTCGTTCATGGTTTCAGGAAAAATAGAGCCTGGATTGTGATCAACTGGGAATTTGGAGGCGTTGGTAAGCGGTGACGAGACTGTGGCGATCGCCTACATTGCCAGGAAACAGTACCACGGGTAACTGGGGAAATTGCGGGTGCTCATGCTCCGTTTGCACGAGGCAACAACCAGGAATGATTTGGCCGAGCAATTGGATCACGGGAACCCGTAACCCTTTTTGGAGCAAGGCGTTGGTAGTGTTGCCCCCTTTGCTGATCATAAAGCCGAGATCCGCGGGCAACTGGGCAAGAAGTTCAAGGAATAGAGTCGTGATATTTTGACCAAATTCGAGGTTGTACTGAGCTTGGTCGCTGGCGATCGCCTGACGACTGGTAAAAAGCACTGGGGTTTGTCCGGCTTGGCGAATTTTGGGGATCTGCTCCAGAATCACCGCTTCTAGCTGATCACGGCCCTGGGATGTTTGGCACAGTTCTACGTCAATTTCAATGCCGACAATGCTTTTCAATTGCAGTAATTCTGCGAGTTGGACGGTTGTTTTTTGGGTATGGGAGCCGACAATAATTAGGCCTGGTTTTGGCGATCGCCGCACGGTAAAACTTTCTTCCGGCGGAATCGGTTGGGGGCCAAGATCGGCGAGGGAAGTGAGCAAACTGGCGGCACTGCGAAAGAGAAACTTTTTGCCCTGGTGAATCGCTTGGAATAGCGCCGGAACTAGACGATCAAAATCAGCCTGTTGTTCGCCGTCGAGGACAACGTATTTGCCATCCCGCAGACGACAAAAATAATCTTGGAGATTGTCGTCGGGTAAATTCCCTGGACTGAGGCAATCCACTTGGGCCGCTGTCACTGCGTCCTGGGTTTTCGTCGCAATAAAATCAGGCAAAAAACTGTCCTGAAAACCAAAGAGGCGATCGCCTGCAAATTCTGTCTCAGCCACGGGGATCAAGCGTTCATTTTCCCGGACGTAGTGAATGCCGTTGCGAGTAATGCGCCCCCCCTCAAAAAATGCTGGGGCAAAAAAACAGGCATCAAATGGCCCCAACACTTTGGCGATCGCCTCGGTTTCGGCGGGGAAATGGCCCCTCAAGGTGGAGTCTGAACGGCTGACGATGAGATATTCCTGAATATTTTCCTGCTCAAGGGCGATTTTGAGATTCTGACAAACTTCTGTGGTGGTGGCGATCGCCTCCGGTTCCGTCAACGCACGGGTATTCGCCAAGATGAACAGAATGGGTGCAGCATCTCGCAAACCAAGCCGCAGTGTCTTCACATCCCAACGTAGTAGCAAGGGACAACTATGTACCGTTTGGGAGCCTGTCGGGTCATCATCAATCACAATAATTTTTGGCTTCACTATTGGCATTTTTCCTAAATCATGGCGATCGCATTTGTCTGGGGCACTAGGGCCAAGGCCTGCTCAATGATTTCCCGGCCCACCGTTGTTCCCCGGCCTTCCTCGGTGATAAACCGCTTCCATGCTTTGGTGCCGGGTTGTCCTAAAAATAGCGACAACATATGACGGCTAATGCTGTGGAGTTTTACCCCAGCTTTTGTGGAACGTTCAATATAGGGCAACATGCTCTCAACAATTTCATGGCGGCTCTTAGGCTGAACCGCTTCCCCGTAGATATCGCGATCCACCGTCGCAAACAGATAGGGATTGTCATAGGCCGCCCGCCCCACCATGACTGCGTCCACTTGGGTGAGATGTGCTTTGATTTGCGCTAACTCTGTAATACCGCCATTAATTTCAATCCAGAGGTGAGGGAAATCCTGTTTGAGGCGATAAACATCTTCGTACCGGAGGGGAGGGACCGTGCGATTTTCCTTGGGGCTTAAACCCTGTAACCAAGCTTTGCGGGCATGGACAGAGAAGCGATCACACCCAGTTTGGGAGACAATCTCGATAAAACGGCAGAGGTCTGCGTAACTATCTTGGTCATCGACGCCGATGCGATGTTTGACCGTAACGGGAATGCTGACCGCAGCCTGCATCGCCGCCACACAATCGGCCACCAATTCCGGCTGGGTCATTAAACAAGCACCAAAATTGCCCTGTTGCACTCGGGGACTGGGACAGCCTACATTGAGGTTGATTTCGTCGTAACCCCAGTCTTCGCCCACCTTGGCGCATTCGGCCAATTCCTTCGGGTTATCGCCTCCCAACTGGAGGGAAATGGGATGCTCTGCGGCATCGAAATCTAAAAGTTTGGGGCGATCGCCATGGATAATCGCCTGGGTGGTAATCATCTCCGTGTAGAGCAATGTCCGTCGGCTGATTTGGCGCATTAGATAGCGGAAATGACGGTCGGTGCGATCCATCATCGGGGCTACACTTAACAAATGGGGACAAACCACGGTATTGATCCTCTTCGACATAAACCAAAAGCAAAACAGATGAAGAAATATTCGACGGAAATTTCAGCCAACCCTAGAACAAAATAGAAACCAGCCAACAGGCTACAATGCGATGTATTCTCAACGCTAACTGATTTTTCTAGAGCAATGCCCCATGGCCGTTTTTGACGATATCCAAGCTGCAGGAAAGGGAGAAGTGATGGTTTATGCTCCCTATTACCCAAAAAATAAACAAAAAACACTGCCAAAAGCCCTCGGACTATACCAGATCGGCGCCGTTGAGGGAAAACGTGTGATCGAAAAGGGAGAAAATATCCCCTTTGTGGCCAGTTGGTATGTCTCTAAATTACCGTCTGAAATGACCAGTTGTCGCCTGCAATTTGCGGCCCAGGCGGAGCTCAGTTACAGCGTGACATTACCGAACCACCAGTTTGTGGACTACCTCATTGATCTTTTAATTGGCTTCAGCCGTGACGGGGCCATTGACTTTCCTAAGGATTTTTATCGGGAGCTCCTGGGCCTGAAAAAAGAATAGCGTCATGGTTTGCTCAGTCGCGAAATTCCGTTATTGTGGAGGCTAAAGAATGTGAGCTTCTAAAGGAGTAGTGGGTGTGACCAATTCAACCCAACATATCGTCGTTGCTTCTACCGAACCCTACAGTGGGAAATCCGCTGTGCTACTTGGGTTGGTACAGAGCCTCAAGCAAAAAGGCATTTCTGTGGCCTACAGTAAACCCATCGGTACGGTCTGGCATGACGAGCAGAATGGGCGGTTCACCCGCATCGAAGATGATCTCCGGTTCCTCGGAGAAGCCTTTGGTCTCAAGGAAACGGAAGTGCGATCGCCGGTACTTTTTCTGGATGAAGCAACGGTGGCCCAGCGACTCACGGGTCAAGATCAAACCGATTATCCCCAAAAACTCAAGGATGATCTAGGGGCGATCGCCAGTGACATCACCTTTATCGAAGCCCCCAAAAGTCTCTGGGAGGGTAGCCTATTCAACCTCTCCGCTGGGGAGATTGCCACGACCCTAGGGGCAAAAATTCTGTTAGTAATTCCCTACCATCACAAACTTTTAGTTGATAGTTTGTTGACAATTTATCGTTTCCTGGGCGATCGCCTTATGGGAGTGGTGATTAACAAAATTCCCCCCGAAGCCCTCGAAACCGCCGAAACCCAAATTAAGCCCTTCTTATCCCAGCGTGGGATCGATGTCTATGGGCTTGTCCCCGCTGACCGTATCCTCCGTAGTGTGACGGTTCGGGAATTGGTCAAGCGTCTCAATGCTGAAGTACTCTGTCGGGCCAATCGTCTAGATCTGATGGTCGAGAGTCTCACCATTGGTGCGATGAACGTCAATTCTGCCTTGAAATATTTCCGGCAACGGCAAAATATGGCGGTGGTCACTGGGGGCGATCGCACGGATCTTCAACTGGCTGCCCTAGAAACCTCAACCCAATGTCTGATCCTGACAGGCCATGTGGCTCCCCAAGAAATTATTCTCAACCGCGCTGAAGATCTAGAAATTCCCATTCTATCGGTGGACTATGACACCCTGACCACTGTTGAAATCATCGACCAAGCCTTTAACCATGTGCGCCTCCAGGAGCCGATTAAGGTAGAAGTGGCCCAGACCCTATTCCAAAAGCATTTTGACTTCGAGCGTTTCTTGGCCCAGATGCCCTTTCCCGTTGCCTAGGACCTTTGCCAACGCTTATGCTTAGATCCTACCAGCGACTTTTTGTAATTTCTTATCCTCAAGTCCCATGCAAGCTTTAGAGCGTCCCGTGCCAACGACCGATTCCCTTGTGGATACTACTATCCATCGCCGGAAAACCAGAGCTGTCAAGGTGGGTAATGTCACCATCGGCAGTGATTATCCTGTGGTTGTCCAGTCGATGATCAACGAAGATACCCTTGACGTGGAGGGCTCTGTCGCGGCAATCCGCCGACTCCATGAAATTGGCTGCGAAATTGTCCGGGTCACTGTTCCGAGTATGGCCCACGCCCGCTCCCTGGCTCAAATCAAAGCCAAGCTCGCTGAAACCTACCAGGCAGTGCCAATTGTGGCGGATGTCCACCATAACGGCATGAAAATTGCTCTGGAAGTCGCCAAACATGTTGACAAAGTCCGTATCAACCCTGGTCTTTATGTTTTTGAACAGGCCAGTGGCGATCGCACCGGTTATACCGAAGCAGAATTTGCGGCCATTGGCGAGAAAATTCGCGAAACCCTCGAACCCCTGGTGGTTTCCCTGCGGGATCAAGGGAAAGCAATGCGCATTGGCGTGAACCATGGCTCCCTCGCGGAACGGATGCTTTTCACCTATGGGGATACCCCCGAAGGCATGGTGGAATCAGCCTTAGAATTTATTCGAATTTGTCAGTCCCTCGATTTCCATAACTTGATCATTTCCATGAAGGCGTCCCGTGTCCCGGTGATGTTGGCCGCCTATCGCCTCATGGCGAAACGGATGGATGAACTGGGCATGGACTATCCCCTCCACCTGGGCGTAACCGAAGCCGGAGATGGGGAATATGGTCGGATCAAATCCACCGCTGGCATTGGCACACTCCTGGCTGAAGGCATTGGGGACACCATCCGCGTTTCCCTGACGGAAGCTCCTGAAAAAGAAATTCCCGTCTGTTATAGCATCCTCCAAGCCCTGGGACTGCGTAAAACCATGGTGGAATACGTCGCCTGTCCCTCCTGTGGCCGGACGCTTTTTAACCTCGAAGAAGTACTCCATAAGGTGCGCGAAGCAACAAATCACCTTACGGGCTTAGATATTGCCGTGATGGGTTGTATCGTCAATGGCCCCGGTGAAATGGCTGACGCAGATTATGGCTATGTGGGGAAAACGCCCGGTGTTATTTCCCTATACCGTGGCCGCGAAGAAATTCGTAAAGTCCCGGAAGCCCAGGGGGTTGAAGAACTGATTAACCTCATTAAAGCTGACGGTCGCTGGGTTGATCCCCCCCAATAGTTTTTGACAGAAATTTTTTCTCAATCATTGAGTTACCCAGGCGATATAACTTCATCCCCTGGGTTTTTTGTCGTATCTGATCAATGAACCAATTAATGCAGCAGTGAAACCCTGAATATTCAAACTGTTAATGGCAGGGATTTTCTATGGCGATCGCCGACTAATCTTCAGCGTCCTCAGGGTAACGGGCGTCGTAGGCAGGGCGTTCTGCTTCACTGACGAGGTGTTTTAGGGCATCCAGACGGGAATTAAGCAGGAGTTGGGCAACGGTGGCTGCATCCCCTTCTTTGATTTGCATGGTAGCGAGGGAATCAAAGAGTTTTTGGTAACACTGGTTGAGTTCGTGGTGGAGCTGAAACCGAATTTCGGAAGTATCACGCATGGGCCAAGGATTTATCGAATCTAAAAGGGCACATACTTTTTCATAGCATGCTCCCTTCTCGGAGTTAAAGCACGGCAATATATGTTGATTTTCTCAGAAAAATTTTCGGGACTTCAATCGAGTCGTTCGAGCATAGAACTGGGGCACCAATCGGTAAAGCCATCAACGGTAAACACCACATAATCGACTCCGTAGGCGTCCCAGTAGTCCACTACTTTGCCCTGTTTTTGCTCTGGATCTGCCCGGCGTTGTACGAGGCAACCGAGGGGAAATTCTTGGGCGATCGCCTTATCTTTTAAATCCCTGAGCTTGAGAATGCGGCCTTGCTGATCTGCCGATAATTGTTTCCAGGCGATCGCCTTAAACTCGGGGTAGGCTTGGGTGAGCATTTCAATTTCCGCCCAAGTCTGGGCTTGGGTGAGACATTCCGCCAATTGTTCGGGGGATTCAAGCACAGGGACAGAATGAGGAACGGTAGTCATGACAAGCTTCAAAATTTAACGGGATTGGAACGGATTTTGCACCATGGTTTTTGTGACTTGGGCTGCCGCTTGATCGAGAGCTTCTACTTCAGCGGCGCTTAGGTGCCACCCTAATGCCCCAGCATTTTCCTGGGCTTGGGTCAGATTTTTTGCCCCCGGAATCGGCATTGTCCCTTTACAAATACACCAGTTTAAAGCGACCTGGGCCATGGTTTTTTGGTGCAGCGCCATCAGTTCCTGTAAACAACTCTGTAATGGAGCCATATTTGGCAGGACTTGCCTGAAAACGCGTCGTCGTAGACCTTTGGGCAGCGGTTTATCTAAGCTGTATTTTCCGGTCAACAGACCAAGGGCCAGGGGACTGTAGGCGATTAGCTGAATCCCCAATTCGTCGCAGACTGCTTTGACATCGTATTTCAGCACCGGATCCGTTGAAAGCAGAGAATACTGCACCTGTAATGTCCGAATGGGTACGCCCCAATCCTGAAACCAACGGTGCACCTCCCTTAGTCGCTGACCACCATAATTGGATAATCCGACGCCTTTTACCTGGCCCGCTTCGTAAAGTTCTGCCAAACCGCGCAATAATCGTTTTTCTTGCCAAGGGGCATAATTTGCCGTTGACCAATGCATTTGCACTAAATCAATTGGCCGCTGTAAACGTTTCGCGGAGGCAGCTCCAGCCCGTTTCATCGAGCCAGCGGTGAGCCGCCAAGGGTAGGGAGCCAGTTTAGTCGCTAGAACGATTTCCTGTTGGTGACGACCAGCGTAGGCTTGGGAAAATTGCCCCAGCAGGCTTTCGCTACGACCGCTTAAACGCCCGGTACCATAGGAATCCCCCGTATCAAAAAGGGTAATGCCGCTAGTCACACAGAAATTAAACACCTGTTGTAATTCTTGATCCATGCTGGGTTGGTAGCCCCACAGGAGGCGATTGCCCCAGGCCCAAGTGCCACAGCCCATGGTGGGGAGAATGAGTTGCTCTCGCATAACATCGGTTTGAATGGAGTGAAATGTGGATAAAAGTCAGGAAAAGCTGATTAGCGCCGACTGAAAATTTGCCAACAGACCAGTAGGGTGACGCCAAAATAGCCGGCGATCGCCACCCAATCTAACACCGCAGTATCCATCACCATAATCTTCCTGGGACGATTGATCCTCTCACCAAAGCAGGTTTGCGCCCTATAAAAATACCTTGAATCTCCCCAGGCGCAACCGACAGTTCTCCCATCTTGAGACCTTTTACGGCCCTTGCCCTGGGTCGTGAGGAACTTTTTAAGGATTGTGACAATGGCGTGATATGATTGCACGTGGTTTGTACTGTTTCCCTTGTACAAAGCAATATAGACAGTCAAATAAATCTGATCAAAACCCTTGATCTTCTAAACCTGCTGAGCGTGAATTCATCTGAGTCTCAAAGCCAATCAGACATTCCCAACTCTTCTAACTCAACCTTAGAAAATAATGGGGATTCGGCAAGTAACACCCCAATGGACGAGTACTATCAGCTCAAACAGTCCATTTTTTTTGTGACTCTTGCCATCAGTGGGGCGATCGCCCTATTGGTCTGGTACTTTTATTCTGCCCAAGCAGCGGTGAGTTATCTCATTGGTGCTGGCGTTGGAATAATTTATTTGAGACAGTTGGCAAAAAGCGTAGAAAAAATCAGTAGCAACAATCCCAGAACAGGTTCCGGTCGCTTAGCCCTCTTTATTGGCTTGATCGTCATCGCAACCCAACTGGAGCAACTGGAAATCCTACCCGCTTTTTTAGGGTTCATTACCTATAAACTTGCCATCATTGTTTATGTCCTGCCGAATAGTTTACTTGCCGCAGACAAAACAAATTAGATTCCGCCCTAGCCCTTGATTGTCGAGAGAAAGAACCGGGGAAAGATCATCAAATGGAAATGCTTAATAGTTTAACTACATTTAGTTTATTTCCCCTTGCTGAACTCGAAGTCGGCAAACATTTTTATTGGGAACTCGGTGGCTTAAAAGTTCACGGACAGGTATTAATGACCTCTTGGTTCGTTATTGCTGTGCTCGTGCTTGCTTCGATCCTAGCAACCCGCAATGTTCAGCGTGTCCCTGGTGGTTTCCAAAACTTCATGGAATACGCCCTCGAATTTATTCGGGATCTGGCTAAAAACCAGCTAGGCGAAAAAGAATATCGTCCTTGGGTGCCTTTCATTGGAACATTGTTCCTCTTCATCTTCATTGCCAACTGGTCCGGTGCCCTTGTGCCTTGGAAAATCATTGGTTTACCCGAAGGTGAATTGGCGGCTCCCACCAACGACATTAATACCACCGTAGCCCTAGCTCTGTTGACTTCCTTGGCATATTTTTATGCTGGGTTCAAAAAGCGTGGAATTGGTTACCTGAAAAAATATTTGGAACCGACCCCTATCCTGCTTCCAATTAACATTCTGGAAGATTTCACCAAGCCCCTCTCCCTGAGCTTCCGTCTTTTCGGAAACATCCTCGCGGATGAACTGGTGGTTGGTGTACTGGTTTTTTTGGTTCCCCTGATTATTCCTTTACCCTTGATGGCACTCGGTTTATTCGCCAGTGCGATCCAAGCGTTGATTTTTGCCACCCTCGCAGCAGCCTATATTGCTGAGGCGATGGAAGGCCATCACTAAGGGAAGGTTTTACTTCAGGATTATTGATAAAAGCCCGAAGGCTAGCTAGAAATTTCAAGTCTATTTGTGTTTCTGGTCACTTTTTCTGTTAATTTTTTTGACGGGGATCTGTTTTAGAGACCTGTTTATACCCACTTCAATAACATCGAAAGGAAAAAATTATGGATTCTTTAACTGCTGCTGCTTCTGTTATTGCTGCTGCTCTTGCTGTAGGTCTTGCGGCGATCGGCCCTGGTATTGGTCAAGGTAATGCTGCGGGTAGTGCAGCCGAAGGGATTGCCCGTCAACCCGAAGCGGAAGGCAAAATCCGCGGTACTCTCCTCCTCAGCTTGGCTTTTATGGAAGCTTTAACCATCTACGGTCTTGTTGTTGCCCTCGTTCTTTTGTTTGCAAACCCCTTTGCATAAAAAGAAACCGAACTGGGTTTAGGTCATTCGATGCTGATTTAAAGGCAGCGTCCTGGATGACCTAGGCCCCGTTTTTCCCTGGGACAATGGGGTAACCCCCTAGATGTATAAACTCTATAAGACCCAAACACGGTGGGGTCAATTGATAAATGACACACTGGACAATTGTTTTAGCAACTGAAGCAGTCGAGAAAACCGCTGAGGGTGGTCTTTTTGATTTTGACGCAACGCTCCCCGTGATGGCCATTCAGTTTTTGGTCTTAGCGGCGTTGTTAAATAAGCTTTTTTATAAGCCTATTGGTCAAGCGATTGACGACCGTTCCGATTATATTCGCACCAACTTAGTAGACGCGAAAGAACGTCAGCAAAAGGCGGAGGACTTAGCCGTTCAATATGAGCAAGAACTCCGTGATGTGCGTCGTGAAGCCCAGGATGTGATTGCAAAAGCTCAGGCTGAAGCTCAAAAGGTTGTGGCGGCTGAAGTGAAGTCTGCCCAGGCTGAGGCTTTGGCGGAGCGGGAAAAAGCAGCCCTGGAAATCGAGGCACAACGGGAATCTGCGTTCAAATCCCTTGAACAGCAAGTTGATTCTCTGAGCCAGGCGATCGCCTCTAAATTAGTTGGGGCAAAGCTTTAGGGTAGTGCGGTTTTCGCTGCCTAGATGGGAACTCTTGAAGATTTCAAGCTTTTATATCTTTAAGAAAAAGAGTTATCCATTTTTAGATGTATACACCATAAGCAAATAGCGCTGGGGTAGATCGATATCATGGGAATTATTTCCTACCTTGCCACCGCATCGGAGGGTGGTTTTCATTTAAACTTCGACATTTTAGAAACAAACATTATCAACCTTGCGATCATCATTGGGGTTCTGTACGTCTATGGGAGCAAGTTTATTGGCAACATTTTAGAGACGCGCAAAAGCAAAATTGTTGCGGATCTAGAAGATGCTGAAAACCGCGCGAAAAAAGCCCAAGAAGCGCTGACAAAAGCCCAAAAAGATCTCGAACAGGCCCAGGCCCAGGCCGCCAAGATTCGTGAAGACGCCAAGGTTGCCGCAGAAAAAACCAAGCAAGATATTTTGGCTAAAGGTCGCGATGAAGTTGAAAAACTCAAGGCTTCTGCGGTGAAAGAATTAAGTACAGAACAAGCAAAAGTAATCACCGAGCTGAAGCGACGGGTTGCAGAACTTGCTCTGGCAAAAGTGGAAGCTCAATTGCGGTCTGATTTGGATGAGTCTGCTCAAGCCAAGTTAGTAGATCGCAGCATTGCACAACTGGGAGGTGGCGCATGAAAGGCAACACAATGATTGCTCAAGTCGTTGAGCCCTATGCTGGTGCCCTGATGAACCTTGCGCAGGAGACCAATAAAGTCGAGGCATTTGCAGAAAATTGCCGGGCCTTACTGTCGCTCCTCCAAGAGTCTGCAGAGTTCCGGTCTTTTGTGATGAATCCTTTGGTCAAAGCAGAGGATAAAAAAGGTGTCCTACAAGGGGTTTGTGGCCAGGATGTAGATACCTACTTCCTCAACTTCTTGTTTCTGCTCGTGGATCGTCGGCGCATTGTTTTCCTCGAAGGCATTTGTCAGGAATTCGTTGCTCTCCAGCGGAAATTGAACAATATTGTTCTCGCTGATGTCACGAGTGCGCAGCCATTGACCACTGATCAAGAAGCGGCGATCGCCGATCAAGTTAAACAAATGACTGGGGCCAATGCCGTTGAACTGAACATTGCCACCGATGCCGATTTGATTGGTGGTGTCGTGATCAAGGTCGGTTCCAAAGTCTTCGACGCTAGCTTGCGGGGCCAACTCCGTCGGATCAGCATGGATCTATTAGGCTCAAACTAAGCTGGTGCCAATTTTTTGGACCTGTTTTAACACCGGCCACTTAACTTTAAAAGTGTCTCAATAGACTGTCCCTAGAATTAACCTTATTTAACAGTACAGACATGATTAGTATCAGACCCGACGAAATTAGTAGCATTATTCGTCAACAAATTGAGTCCTACGACCAAAAAGTTCAAGTCGATAACGTCGGCACCGTGCTTCAAGTCGGTGATGGGATTGCTCGGATCTATGGTCTTGAGCAGGCCATGGCCGGTGAATTACTTGAGTTTGAAGATGGCACCGTAGGGATCGCCCTCAACCTTGAAGAAGATAACGTCGGTGCCGTATTGATGGGCGACGGTCGTGACATTCAAGAAGGGAGTAGCGTTAAATCCACTGGCCGGATCGCAGAAATTCCCGTTGGTGAAGCCATCGTTGGCCGTGTCGTTGACGCCCTCGCCCGCCCCCTTGATGGGAAAGGTGATATTGCCTCTACCGATACCCGCCTCATCGAATTCATGGCCCCTGGGATTATTGCCCGTCGTTCTGTCCATGAACCGATGCAGACTGGGATTACGGCAATTGACGCGATGATTCCTGTCGGCCGGGGCCAGCGGGAATTAATTATTGGTGACCGTCAAACTGGGAAAACGGCCGTGGCGGTTGACACCATCATTAACCAGAAAGGTGAAGATGTAATCTGTGTGTACGTGGCGGTCGGTCAAAAGGCTTCCACCGTTGCCCAGGTTGTCTCTACCCTCGAATCCAAAGGGGCAATGGACTACACCGTCGTTGTGGCAGCAAATGCCAACGACCCGGCAACTCTGCAATACCTTGCTCCCTACACTGGTGCAGCGATCGCCGAGCACTTCATGTACCAAGGTAAGGCGACCCTCGTTGTGTACGATGACCTTACCAAGCAAGCCCAAGCCTATCGCCAAATGTCCTTGCTGCTCCGTCGTCCCCCCGGACGTGAAGCCTATCCCGGTGACGTTTTCTACTTGCACTCTCGTTTGTTAGAACGGGCGGCAAAACTCAGCGATGAACTCGGTGGCGGTAGCATGACAGCCCTGCCAATCATTGAAACTCAAGCCGGTGACGTTTCCGCTTACATTCCCACCAACGTTATTTCGATTACCGACGGTCAGATCTTCTTGTCCTCTGACCTATTCAATGCGGGCTTCCGTCCGGCAATTAACGCGGGTATTTCTGTATCCCGGGTTGGTTCTGCGGCGCAAACCAAAGCGATGAAGAAAGTTGCTGGTAAACTCAAGCTGGAATTGGCCCAGTTCGCTGAACTCGAAGCCTTTGCTCAGTTTGCTTCTGACCTGGATGCAGCAACTCAAAACCAGTTAGCCCGGGGTCAGCGTCTCCGTCAGATCCTCAAGCAAGCCCAAAATTCGCCTCTTTCTGTCGCTGAACAGGTGGCGATTGTATATGCTGGCTTGAATGGCTACCTTGATGAAATCCCTGTCGATCGCGTGGTTGAGTTCACCACTGGCCTGCGTCAGTACCTTGCCACCAGCAAAGCCCGGTACGGTGAAATCATTGCCAACGACAAAGCGTTGACCGATGAGGCAGAAACCCTCCTGAAAGAGGCGATCGCCGAGCACAAGCAAAGTTTCGCCGCTGCGGCCTAAGCAGATGATCATGTCGCCTGTAGCCCATGGCCAGCATCACCAGCGGTTGCAGGCGACCCAGAATCGAACTAAGGGATATTACTCATGCCAAACCTAAAGGGGATTCGCGACCGGATTCAATCCGTCAAAAATACCAAGAAAATTACCGAAGCGATGCGTCTGGTGGCCGCGGCAAAAGTACGTCGCGCCCAAGAACAGGTGACTTCCACCCGTCCCTTTGCTAACACGCTCTTACAGGTGCTCTATAGCCTCAAGAGTCGTCTCCGCCTTGAAGAAGCAGATTTGCCCCTCCTCAAGCAACGGGAAGTAAAGTGCGTCGGTCTGTTAGTCATCACTGGCGATCGCGGCCTTTGCGGTGGCTACAACGCCAACATCATCCGTAAAGCCGAACAAAGAGCAAAAGAATTAGCAGCAGCCGGCATCAACTACAAGTTTGTGCTGGTGGGCCGTAAAGCGGTGCAATATTTCCAGAATCGCCAAGCCCCCGTTGCTAAAACCTATGCCGGTTTAGAACAAATTCCTTCGGCAGCAGAAGCGTCGGACATTGCCGATGAACTGCTCTCTTTGTTCCTCTCAGAAGAAGTGGACAAAATTGAACTGATTTACACACGTTTTGTGTCTTTGATCAGTTCTCAACCTGTCGTTCAAACTCTATTGCCTTTGGTGCCTGAAGCACTAACCAACCCTGACGACGAAACTTTCAACCTGATTACCCGGGGTGGTAAGTTCCAAGTTGAACGGGAAAAGGTAGCGACAGAAGTTAAGGAACTGCCCGCAGATATGATCTTCGAGCAGGATCCGAAGGACATTCTTAATGCGTTGTTACCGCTATATCTCAGTAACCAACTACTACGGGCGCTCCAGGAAGGGGCAGCCAGTGAGTTGGCAGCCCGGATGACAGCGATGAACAATGCCAGTGACAACGCTTCTGATCTGATGAAAACCCTGACGTTGTCCTATAACAAGGCCCGTCAGGCTGCCATTACCCAGGAGCTGTCAGAGGTAGTAGCCGGTGCAAATGCACTCTAAAAGACGAACAAGTCATTTCTATTATCGTCACTAACTCCAACAGTTACTTGAAGGCAGTTCTAATAATATAGAAAGGGTGGCATAACCATGTCACTCTTTTTTTGTCGTGGTTTGGGGAAGCGATCGCCAAAGAGTTTCAATGGATTTTTAGAGGGGATCAATTTACTGACCAAGGGAGATTTTTTTTGTGAATTTCAATTGAAATATCTCGCATTAGATAATCCGTCCCAGACCCATTACCTTGGCAAACGCCTCTGGAAACGTCAAAATAGAATATTGAAATGTCAATTGTGGGTTCCATTTGTGAGTCAAGTTCGCACCGTTTCCGATACGAAGCGTGATTTTTATACACACCATACCCGGCCAATTAATTCGATTTTTCGGCGCGTCGTCGAAGAACTTTTGGTCGAAATGCATTTACTGTCGGTGAATGCCGATTTTCGCTACGATCCTTTCTATGCATTGGGTGTTGTCACGTCCTTTGAGCGCTTCATGCAAGGCTATCGCCCAGAGGCAGATAAAGTTTCTATTTTCCAAAGCATGTGCCAAGCAATTGGGGGCGATGCCAACCGTTATAAAGAAGATGCAATGGCCCTGGTTGAACTAGCAAAACGCTGTTCTGGCACACAACTCATTGAGTGTTTCCGGCAAGATGTGCCCCCCGAAGGTGCCCAAGAATTGTGGGAAAAAATTGAGGCGATCGCCAGAAATGATCACTTCAAATATAGTCGTTTATTTGCCATTGGTATTTATACTTTTCTCGGTGAATCGGAGCCGCAACTCCTAGAAGACACCGAGAAGCGCGACGAAATGCTGACCACGGTCACCGCAGGTCTGAATCTCCCTGAGGAGAAAATGAAAAAAGACTTGGATCTGTATCGCAGCAACCTCGAAAAAATGAACCAAGTCCTAGAGGTTTTAGAAGATGCCCTCGCCGTAGAACGGCAACGTCGGGAAAAGGCAGAAGCAGAGGCCAAGGCCAAAGCAGCAGAAGCTACGGCGACGACTGAAACCAGCGACGAACCAAAAGAAACCAGCGAATCCGGCTCCGATGCTTAGGATTGCCCGTGCGAAACCTTGATTCTTAAATGTTATTGATTAACACCTTGATCCTCAGGATTTTTGATGACCCTTGTGGGGCAAAAACTGCAGATCGAGGTGTTCTTTAATGGGCAATTGTGGCGGTGAAATCGTCCCTTCTTCTACGGTGTCGATAATCGCCTGTTCTTGGATAAAAAATTCTCCGAAATCTTGCTGCTGGAGTTGCAACTCGTGGAATTGTAGTTGTCCGGCGATCGCCAATTCTGCCCCAGGCTCTGGCAGCGGAGTTTCCGTAATCACCCAAATGCGCCCGGTGCTGTCCTGCAATTCGTAAGCGCCCTGGTTGAGGAGAGGCACCCGCTGGGTGACAGTGCCTTGGACATACACCTCAACCCCCGGTGACACAGCCCCAAGACTGACAATGGGCTGCCTGGTCGTGCCGAGGTTTTCCTGTTGAGATAAAACTGTCCAGGGAGTACAGCCGATTAAATTTACAGCGATGAAGCCGCTAAGACACCACCGACTAACTTTGAAGGCGATCGCCATAGACAACACAAGCTTATAAACGCATCATTAAGATCAAAAAAGTATTTCCAGTGTACTCGATTCCCTGGAAGCTGCAAAAAGTCCTGGAGCTAGCAGTGATTTTCTCAGAAAAAATTTCTAGATCATCTTGTGATGCACTGCCCCTGAAATATCAACAAGATTGTCTAAGTTTGTGGAATCGTATCGAGGCCCGTCTTGCCCAGAAACTCCCTTGCTAGGATCAAAGGCAGCATTTCTAGCCGACGGTTCCCCTATGGTTTCTCCCCAAAACCCAGTTCAGATCTATGACACCACCCTCCGCGATGGTTGTCAGCGAGAAGGCCTTGCCCTCTCCCTCGAAGATAAAGTCCGCATCGCCCAGCACCTCGACCGCCTCGGCATTCCTTTTATTGAAGGGGGCTGGCCAGGGGCGAATCCAAAGGATGAACAATTTTTTCTACATCTCCGGGAATACCCACTCCAGCAAGCTAAAATTGTCGCCTTTTGTTCAACACGACGTCCCCATTCTGCCGTCGAAACCGATCCTTTACTCCAAGCGTCCCTCCTAGCCCAAACTCACTGGATTACCTTATTTGGCAAATCTTGGGATCTCCATGTCACCCTCGGTTTAGGTACCACCTTGGCGGAAAATTGCGCGATGATTCGGGAGAGTATCGCCTATCTAAAATCTCAAAATCGGCGGGTAATTTATGATGCGGAACATTGGTTTGATGGCTATCAACAAAACCCCGAATATGCCCTCAAAACCCTTGAAGCAGCGATCCAAGGAGGAGCCGAATATTTAGTTTTGTGTGACACTAACGGCGGCACATTGCCCCAAGGGATTACGACTAGTTTCCAGGATATTCAACAAGCATTTCCGGATCTCCAGATTCCCCTCGGCATCCACACCCACAATGATTCGGGGATGGCTGTGGCTAATGCAGTGATGGCAGTACAGGCCGGGGCCACCATGGTACAGGGCACTGTCAATGGCTACGGAGAACGCTGTGGCAATGCCAATTTATGTACGTTGATTCCCACCTTGCAACTGAAGTTAAATCAGCCTTGTTTAGCTCCGGAAAAACTACAACAACTCACCGGTACGAGCCGCTTAATCAGTGAAATTGTTAATTTGGCCCCCGATGACCATGCGCCCTATGTGGGTCGTTCGGCCTTTGCCCATAAGGGAGGAATTCATGTGTCGGCGGTACAAAAAAATGCCCTCACCTATGAACATATTGACCCGCAAACGGTGGGTAATGAGCGGCGGATTGTGGTGTCGGAACAGGCGGGCTTAAGCAATATTTTGGCCAAGGCGAAAAGCTTCGGGATTGCGTTGGAGAAAACGGATCTGGCCAGTCGAACGATCTTGCAAAAATTAAAGGATTTGGAGCATGAGGGATATCAATTTGAAGCGGCGGAGGCGAGCTTTCAGTTGTTAATCCGCTCGGCATTGGGGCATCGGCAGGAATTTTTTAAACTGCGGGGGTTCCATGTGAATTGTGATGTGGGAGAAACCCAAAGTACGGCGATCGCCACGATCAAGTTAGAGGTGAACGGGAAAAATTTGCTTGAAGCAGCGGAGGGCAATGGCCCCGTTTCGGCGTTGGATCAGGCCCTGCGGAAGGTATTGACGAAATTTTACCCAGAGATTGCCGAGTTTCAGCTAACGGATTACAAGGTACGGATTTTGGATGGGGCAGCAGGCACCGGCGCGAAAACGAGGGTTTTGGTGGAATCGAGCGATGGCTTAGAACGGTGGACAACGGTAGGCGTCTCAGCCAATATCCTTGAGGCCTCCTATCGCGCCGTGGTCGAGGGCATTGAGTATGGTTTGTTGCGGCGATCGCCTTATCCGTCTGTACCTTTACCTGTGGTCACCCTATAACCATCAGCCTAGGGAAATAGGGTAGATTTTTGGCTAATCCTTTGATGCGGGAGATTTGACATTTGCGGGCGATCGCCACCCCGCCTTTTTTGATCTGAGCTAGTATGGTTTGCAAGTCAAAATACCTAGAAAATTTTGGGTATCAGTGTTCTTCATTGCCGTCTCTTGTTCTAGTTGCCGGGCTAACTCAACTCAGATTTTTAGTCTATTTTCTGGTTCTGGGGTTTATCTACTATGACCCACAATCAAGAGGCTCCCTCTTGAGACAATTAGTGACTTAAAAGTTCCTAAAGATTCAGTATTTTTGGGGATTGGGTCGTATCCTCTCCACTCAATTTTCATGTTTGATAATCTTCTTCCCCCCCTCAACGAGCATAATCTCCCCTATCCCGATACGATTCACCCGATTGTGGTGCATTTCGTGATTGCGATGGTGTTGTTTGCGTTTTTCTGCGATGTAGTGGGCTATTTCACGCGCAATAGCAAGCTCTATGAAGTGAGCTGGTGGAATATGTTCGTCGCCACGGTCTCGATCTTTATCGCCATTATCTTCGGGCAAATAGAGGCGGGTTTGGCGATCGCCTACGATGCCGTCGAACCTGTGCTCAATCTCCACACGATCATCGGTTGGTCTTTATCGGGTATTGTTGCCGCCTTGACCGGATGGCGCTACGTGATCCGCTCCAAAGATCCCGAAGTGCTGCCGATGTCCTATCTGGGGATGGGGGTAATTTTGACGGGGATCGTTTTTTTCCAGGTGTATCTCGGGGATAAATTGGTCTGGGTTTACGGACTCCACACCACAGAGATTGTCCAAGCAGCAAAGGAAGGGCTTCTGTAATCCATGTATTCTGATCTGATTAATCAACTCAATCTGGGCGCTAATGGTTTGCCCTACAGCATTCCCATCCACCCGAATCTGGTGCATTTGACCCTGGGGCTATTTATCATTGGCATTGCCTTCGATATTGTCGGGGTGTTTTTTACCTTCGAGCGTCCCATTTTTAAGTATTTGGCGATCCCTGCCACCCGCTCTAATTTTTTTGATGTGGGCTGGTACAACATGGTGGCGGCATCGGTGATCACCTTCTTTACGGTGGCGGCGGGCTTCTACGAAATTTTGTTGATGGATGCGCCCACTGATGTGAAAAGTGCCTGGAATTTTAATGCCATCGACACGATGATCTGGCATGGGGTGGGCGGTGTTCTACTCCTGGCGTTAATCGTGGGGATGACGGTTTGGCGAGGGTTTCAGCGCTATGTGTGGCGCAGCGATCGCAGTCGTCAGGTGCAGTGGTGGTATTTGTTGGCGGGGCTGGTGATTATGTTTGTGATGTATATCCACGGAACCCTGGGCGCTCAGTTGGCGGCGGAGTTTGGGGCGCACAATACGGCGGGTCATCTGCTCCGTCTCGGTGAAGATCCCAATGTGTTGTTGCGGTAAGGGGGAAAAAATTAGGCTATGAAATTAAAAACGGTTCTCTCACTTTCGGCGATCGCCCTGCTCCTGGGGGTATTTAGTTACGTGGTCGGGCAATGGTCTTACAGTTGGTTGCCGCCCCAGGCTTCCATGGAATCCCAACTGGTGGATCAGCTCTTTAGCACCATGGTGGCGATCGGCACCTTTATCCTGTTTGGCGTTACCGGAACCATGACCTACTCGATCCTGTTCCACCGGGCAGGACGGTACGACACCAGTGATGGTCCCCCCATCGAAGGCAACATCAAACTCGAAATTATCTGGACAACGATTCCTTTTCTGATCGTGATTTATCTGGCGTATTTCAGTTACCAGACCTACCGCGAGATGAATATCCAAGCCCCCGGTCACGTCCACCAGGCAGCCCCCACGAAAAATGTTGCCAGCGGGATGCCCCCTATGGAGATGCCCATCACCAATGTGGAAGTCCTCGCCAAGCAATGGGCATGGGTTTTTCACTACCCCGAAAAAAATGTCACCAGCACCGAACTCCATCTCCCGGTGAACCAACGCGCCCACTTTATCCTGCGATCGCCCGACGTGATCCACGGCTTTTTTATCCCCGCCTTCCGGGTCAAACAGGACGTGATCCCCTTTGAAGATACCGACTTTGAATTTACCCCCATCAAGGAAGGTAAATATCGGATTCGCGATTCCCAATTTAGCGGAACCTATTTTGCCGCCATGGAAGCTGATGTGGTGGTGGAATCCCAGGAAGACTACCAAGCCTGGCTAAACCACGCCGCCCGCCAAACCCCGACCCCCGCCCCCAACCAAGCCGCCAGTGAATACGCCCGCCGTCAACAGAAAGAAGACCGCGCCGCCTGGAAGACTGTCCCCCCCGCCCCACCGCCCATGGTGAATTACCATCCCTAAATTTTTGTGATTCCGCCCCTAAATTTTTTCGTAATCTTTCCTCTGCAACCATGACCCAAGCTCCCCCAGAAGCCCTAACCAACGAGGGACAATCCCTCACCCATCTGCCCAATTGGCGCACCTTCTTTTCCTTCAGCACCGACCACAAAGTGATCGGGCTGCAATACATCGTCACGTCTTTTTTCTTTTTCCTCGTCGCCGGAATTTTCGCGATGATCATGCGGGGGGAATTGATTACCCCAGAGCCGGATCTCGTAGATCGCACCGTTTACAATGCCCTCTTCACCATGCACGGCAGCATCATGCTGTTTGGCTGGACGTTTCCGGTGTTGGCGGGCTTCGCGAATTATCTCGTTCCCCTGATGATCGGGGCGCGGGATACGGCATTCCCCCGCATCAATGCGATCGCCTTTTGGATGGTTCCGGTGTTTGGGTCGCTGTTAATCCTGAGCTTCCTGGCTCCGGGGGGACCTGCCCAATCGGGGTGGTGGTCTTATCCCCCGGTGAGTATCCAGAATCCGGCGGGAGTGTTGCTCAATGGCGAATTTCTCTGGTTGGTTGCTGTTGCCCTCTCTGGCATTTCCTCGATCCTGGGGGCGGTGAATATTGTCACTACCATTGTGCGGATGCGTTGTCCGGGAATGGGCTGGTTTAAGACCCCGGCATTTGTTTGGACGGTGCTGGCTGCCCAGATTATTCAGCTTTTTGGGTTACCCGCTTTAACGGCGGGGGCTGTGATGTTACTCTTCGATCTCACCGTGGGCACAACCTTTTTCGATGCATCCCAGGGGGGCAGTCCGGTACTGTACCAGCATTTTTTCTGGTTCTATTCCCACCCGGCGGTGTATGTGATGATTTTGCCCGTGTTTGGCTTTTTCTCGGAACTGTTCCCGGTCTATGCCCGCAAACCGTTGTTTGGTTACAAAGTTGTCGTTGTTTCTTCAATGATCATCGTGGCGCTCAGTGGGGTGGTCTGGGTGCACCATATGTTCGCGAGTGGTACGCCCCCCTGGATGCGGATGTTGTTTATGTTCTCGACGATGCTGATCTCTGTGCCGACGGGGATTAAGGTGTTTGCGTGGGTGGCGACCCTCTGGGGGGGTAAGTTGCGCCTGGATACGCCGATGCTCTTCGCGATGGGGGGTTTAATTAACTTCGTTTTTGCGGGGATCACAGGGATTATGTTGGCATCGGTTCCGGTGGATATCCATGTGAACAATACCTATTTTGTGGTGGGGCATTTTCACTATGTGATCTACGGGGCGATCGTCTTTGGGATCTATGGGGCGGTGTACCACTGGTTCCCGAAAATGACGGGCAAGATGTATTACGAGGGGTTAGGGAAGCTCCACTTTTGGTTGACGATGATCGGCACGACGTTAAATTTTCTGCCGATGCACCCGGTGGGGTTGATGGGGATGCCGCGTCGGGTGGCTTCCTATGATCCGGAGTTTGCCTTTTGGAATGTGATCGCGAGTATTGGTGGTTTTATCCTCGGGATGTCCACGATTCCGTTTCTCCTGAATATGATCGCCTCCTGGATCAACGGCGATCGCGCTCCGAGTAATCCTTGGCGGGCGATTGGGTTGGAATGGCTTGTACCTTCTCCCCCGGAACATGAGAATTTCGAGGAGTTGCCCATCGTTATCGCGGAACCCTATGGCTATGGGAAATCGGAACCACTCACGGAAAACCTAGGGGGTTAATGGGCTGTTACGAAAGTCCCCCAAACTCAGGGGATTAGGGTATTTAAAAACTCTCAAATTATCGTTATATCAATTGAGTCTGAGAGTTTGGATCCCCCTAAATCCCCCTTAATAAGGGGGACTTGATCTTCTCAATCGTTTCATCACTACTTGAAATGACGATAAATTGAAATCACCATCACTTTTTTAGACTGCAATTTACTGCCAATTATTGTTATGACTGCTATTAATGAAACCCCAGTATCGGCACCGAGTCACGGACAAGAGGAAGAGGATCATCGTCTGTTCGGCTTTGTTGTCTTTTTGTTCTCGGAAAGTGTGATTTTTATCAGCTTTTTTGTGGGCTATATCGTCTATAAACTCTCGGCAACGAATTGGTTACCCCCTGGGGTAGAGGGTTTAGAGATTCATGATCCGGCGATGAATACGGTGGTGCTGGTTTCTAGTAGCGGGGTGATTTATTTGGCAGAACGTTTTTTGCACAAAGAAAATCTCTGGGGGTTCCGTTTTTTCTGGCTGCTCACGATGGCAATGGGGAGCTATTTTCTCTATGGTCAGGCGGTGGAATGGCAGAGTCTCGAATTTGGGTTTACGTCGGGGGTCTATGGGGGGATTTTCTATCTTCTGACCGGGTTTCACGGACTGCATGTATTCACGGGAGTTTTGCTACAAGGGGTAATGTTGGGGCGCTCTTTTCTGCCGAATAATTATGCGGGCGGACAGTATGGTGTGGAGGCAACGTCCTGGTTTTGGCACTTTGTGGATGTGATTTGGATTGTTTTGTTTGGACTGATTTATCTCTGGCAGTAGTTGATGTAAATAATTCGGAAAATTATGGGGGCGATCGCCGATTTTTCTTTTAATCTTCTCTCCCGACAAAAATTTATAGACAGAGTGGTGTGTAAGTAATGATTATTGATGACCAAATTTATGACGTAATCGTGGTTGGGACGGGGGCTGGCGGTGGCACAATCGCCCGGAAGCTGGCGGATGCAGGCAAAAAAGTCTTGGTGCTAGAACAGGGAGATTTTGCGGAGAAGGAAAGCTCTGAATTGACGGAAGTAGAGGTTTTCAAAAAAGAGCAATACCACGCCCCGGAACAGTGGTACGACCAGCATGGTGAGCCGTTCCATCCCCAAACCAGCTATTGCGTTGGGGGCAACACAAAAATCTATAGCGGGGCGTTGATGCGGCTCCGGGAAAAGGATTTTGAGGCGGTCGAACATAAGGACGGCATTTCTCCGGAGTGGGGGCTAAAGTACGACGATTTTGAACCCTATTACACCGAAGCAGAAAAACTCTACCAGGTGCATGGGCAGGTCGGTGATGATGCGACAGAACCCCGCCGGAGTGGGGATTATGATTTTCCTCCTGTCGAACGCTTGCCCCAACTGGAGGCGATTCACGGGCGGTTTCAGGGCTATGGGTTGCACCCGAATTATCTCCCCATCGGCATTGGTCAGGAGGGACGCACGGACTCGGAAGATACGGGGGTTAGTCCTGCGATCCGGGCGGGCGATCGCCTCACGCTGAAAACGGGGGCGCGGGTCACCTCCATCCACACCGATCCCTCCGGCAAACTCGTGAAGGGGGTACAGGCAGTAATCCAAAATCAGGCATTTTTATTTGGGGCGGATATTGTGGTGCTCGCCTGTGGGGCGGTGAATTCAGCGGTCTTACTCCTCAAATCCGCCAACGCCAAACACGAAAACGGTCTGGGGAACAGTTCCGGGCTGGTCGGTCGCAATCTCATGAAGCAACTGATGACCGTCATTGTCGAGCAGGAACCCACCCTCAACGATGGTCTTTTTCAGCGATCGCTCTATGTGAATGATTTCTATTGGGGGGACAAGGATTTTCCCTATCCCATGGGTCATGTGCAGGATTCCGGCGGCATTTTGCAGGACGTAATTTTCTCGGAATCGCCGCCATTGCTGTCCGTTGCGGCGAAATTTTTACCGAAATTTGGGCTAAAACAATTGGCGACCCGCTCCCTCGGTTGGTGGTTGCAAACGGAGGATTTACCGAATCCGGAAAATCGGGTGTGGCTCAAAAATAATAAAGTTCACCTCAGCTACACCGAGAATAACCTCGAAGCCCACGATCGCCTGCTATACCGTTGGCAACAGGTGCTCAAGGCGGTGGATCAAGAATTTAAAGGAACCCATCCCTACGCCCGGATGCCCATCTCTGTGGTTGCCCACCAGTGCGGAACCTGTCGCTTTGGCACGGATCCCACGGCATCGGTTCTCAACCTCGATTGTCGGCTCCATGACCTCGAAAATCTCTATGTGGTGGACAGTAGTTTTTTCCCCTCCAGTAGCGCCACTAGCCCGATGTTGACCGTTATTGCCAATGCCCTCCGGGTCGGCGATCGCCTGTTAGAAATCCTTAAATAATTAGTCCCATCGATGTTGCCGCGCCTCTTCGACGATCCCCTGGGCTTCTTCGAGGGAAATATCATAGCGATCGCTCAATAATCGAGGCAGGCGACGACAGTCACGGTTGGGGTTCATCTTTGGTTGCTGAGCATAGGTGGGTAGAGCAACATTGCAGAGAAACGGCGAAGGGTCTGTTTCGAGTTGAATCGGTTCAAGGTTGAGCACTTCCCGTGAATTGACAAAAAAGAGTAGAGCCCCGCTGAGGATGGCTTCGCTGAGGTTCGCATCACTCAGGAGGGTACAGTTAAGGTCGGCATCACTGAGATTGGCATATCTGAGGTCAGCGCCGCTGAGGTTGGCATATCTCAGATTCACGCCGCTGAGGTTGGCATACTGGAGCGCCGCCCCGCTGAGGTTGGCTCCGTTGAGATTGGCGCTGCTGAGGTTCGCCCCGTTAAAATTTGCCCCGCTGAGATTGGCACCACTAAAGTTGGCATTGATCAAGCTCGCTCCGGAAAAATCTTTGCCATTGAGGTCAGCACCAGAGAAATTAGCGTCATTCAGATCGGTACCGCAGAAGTCAGTTGTCTCTGTCTTTTTTGTAGCTCGGCGGACGCTGAATAATAGGAGAGCACCACCAATAATTGCGGCGATCGCCCTCAGGTCGCTAACTAAAATTTCGCGATGGGGATCAACTAGAGTGACACTTTCGTTCTGGGATGGGCGAGGATAATCTGCCTGCTGTCTTTGACTAGGGAGCAACCATAACCAGCACATCATCCAGAGCACAACTGGTGTGGCGATCGCCCCAACTGCCCATCCTTTCTTGATTTGTTTTTTTGGCTGCCATAGCTTGAATCGCTTGCGCATTCTTGAGACTCCCTTAATACTGATCCCATTATTGCGTCCTCGATTTGGCAACACTCTAATCTTTATGCAGGCTTCAGGATCCCAGGGAAGACAATCAGTTAATTGACGCCATAATTCCCACAGCCCCCAGGAATTGGGTGTTGCGAATATAATGCACTGCTCAAAATCAGCCTTGTCGTTTTTGGAAACTCGAATTTTTGTAAACGATCAGAGTTTTACCAATGGTCCGACATGGGGTGACCGCAGCGGGCGCAATTAAATCCTCCGGGCGGATCAACAAACGAAGGACAACTACAGCCACTATGGGTGCATTTTCCTTTGCCGCTGACGGGGTGACTTGGGGAAATATCTTTCCGAGGAACCAGCCCCCATGAAAGTCTTACATTTTTTGTCGGTTGAGCGACTGGTGTAAGTGTCTTAGTATTCATCGGTTTGATTGGGTTTACGACTAGACACTTCCAGGCTAGCTTCCCTGGTCGGCGATCGCTAAAAACCGCCAAAAATCTCAAAGTTTTTGTAATTAATCGTTAAGAGGCTACTTATAAAGTAAATGAATCTCTTAAGTTGTTCCCTAAATCTCCTCATCAAAGCTCCAGCAAAATGGGGGATTTTATCCTATTCATTCCCAAAAAATCTCCCCCAGAGTGAGGGTAAGGAAGCTTTATAAATAAGCTCGAAGGCCCATTCTCTATAAATACTTTTTTGTGCATTAACTATAGATGATACGAATACTTTTCTCACAATATTCTCCCTGTTATTTTCCTGTAAAATGTTTTTTGCTTAAACATTATTCCTGTGGCACAAAGTCGAGTTATAGAGTGGTCTAGGCTAAACTAATGTTCATTCCTTTAGGATTGCCGGTTTTCTTTCACTTTCATATCGCTAGAGCCGATGACTAACGCTGACTTGATCCTGACTCAAAAATACCAACCCCAGGCACCGATCCAAGTAGATCTAGAACTATTTCTCACTGCTGCCGAACGTCAAAAGAGCCGCCAACGCTTGGAGTTAGACAATGGCCAAGCGATTCACTTCAACTTGCCCCGGGGCAGCCATATCCATCCCGACGACTACTTCCAAACCGCCACTGGCTCTACCCTCGTGCAGGTTAAGGCAAAACCTGAACCTGTGGTCACCGTAACGGCCTCGACTCCCTTTGAACTGCTCAGGGCCGCTTACCATCTTGGCAACCGCCATGTGCCCTTAGAAGTTCATCCCCAATATCTTCGCCTGTCCCCAGACCATGTACTCGAAGATATGCTCACTGGGCTGGGGTTACAACTTAAACAAGAAATGATGCCTTTTTTCCCGGAAGATGGGGCCTATGGCCATCACCACTAACTTCGTTACTAGGCACACAATCCGGGTAAATCCTGGGCGGTAACTCCCCAACATAAGGCGATCGCAGGATTTATACTTAAAAGTGATTTCTTTATCAACTTTTTGGTTGCCGAGCACGCATGTCAACGGAAACGGATCTACCGACCCTCTCCCCCAAAGATACTCCCCCAACCGAGATGGGTACGGCCCCGTCCGAAAGCGTAGATGGTTTTGGGCCTGTATTGCGCAACCCCAAATTTCTCGTCCTTTGGCTTGGCCAAATCTTTTCACAGCTAGCCGATAAGATTTATCTCGTGCTGATGATTGCTTTGATTGCCAGTCACTTTAAAACGGCGGATCAGAGCATTAGTGCTTGGGTCTCGGCGATCATGATTGCTTTTACGGTGCCTGCTATTTTGTTTGGTTCCGTTGCAGGGGTCTATGTGGATCGCTGGTCTAAAAAAGGAACTCTAATTATTTCGAATTTGTTGCGGGGCATCTTTGTCTTTTGTATCCCGCTCCTACTCTGGCTAGTGCGGGATCAGCCCAATTGGTGGGAGCTTCCCCCTGGATTTGTCTTTTTGTTGGGGATCACCTTTGCTGTTTCTACCTTGACACAATTTTTTGCGCCAGCGGAACAGGCGACTTTACCGCTCATTGTGAAGAACAAACATCTATTGGCGGCCAATTCTCTCTACACCACCACGATGATGGCTTTGTTAATTGTGGGGTTTGCGGTGGGAGAACCGTTATTGGGCCTAGCGGATCAACTGGTTGAGTCCTTCGGCATTACGGGCGCTTGGGGCAAAGAATTCGTGGTTGGGGGAGGTTATGCGATCGCCGGTCTGATCTTGTTGGCCCTGAAGACCAATGAAACGGAAACGGATCGCCAACGAGAACAGCCCCACGTCTGGGAGGATATCAAAGACGGATTGCGCTATCTAAATGAAAACCACCGGGTTCGTAATGCTCTCATTCAATTGGTGATTTTATTTTCTGTGTTTGCAGCCCTGGCGGTGTTGGCGGTGAGTCTGGCAGCCCAAATCCCTGGGTTAAAGGCGGAGCAGTTTGGCTTTTTGTTGGCAGCGGGGGGCGTTGGTTTAGGGATCGGTGCTTTCTTTTTGGGTCACTGGGGTAATCAGTTGCCCTACCGTACCCTCAGCCTTTGGGGTTCCATTGGGACGGCGATCGCCTTAATTGCTCTCTCTTTTTCGATCCACAATTTGGTTTTTGCCCTTGCGAGTACCACCTGTCTGGGCTTTTTTGCGGCCCTAGTAGGAGTGCCGATGCAGACAACGATCCAGCGCGAAACCCCGGCGATCCTCCGGGGGAAGGTTTTCGGTTTACAGAATAATGCTGTTAATATTGCTCTATCTTTACCTCTAGCCCTGGCTGGGGTGGCAGAAACCTTTTTTGGCCTGCAACCGGTACTTCTGGGCCTTTCGGGATTGGCGATCGCCGGTGGGGTATTGAACTGGTATATTTCAATCAAATCCTAACGCACACCACAGGATCCCCCTCAATGCATGTTGCTTGGCTCGGTAAAAAATCTCCTTTTTGTGGCAATGTCACCTATGGCCGTGAAGTGACCAATCACCTCCTTGATCGGGGCTATCAAGTAAGCTTTCTCCACTTTGCCCAGCAAGAAGAATGTGATCAAAAATGGCGGGACTGCCCAGAGGTTTTTTTACCGTTCCTCTACAAGTCGCAAATTTATACGATCCCCAGTCCCAAATCGAGTCATGTGCTGATGCGATCGCTCCAGCAATTCCAGCCAGACCTCGTCCATGCCTCCCTGACCCTCTCGCCCCTAGATTTTCGCCTGCCCGACATTTGCCGCGAATTAGATTTGCCCCTAGTGGCCACCTTTCACCCTCCCTTTGACAGCAAGCTACGGAACCTCAAATCCAGTACCCAATACCTCACCTACCAGCTCTATGCCCCTTGCCTAGCCAACTACGACCGGGTAATTGTCTTTTCAGAAATTCAAAAAGAAATGCTCGTCAAACTGGGGGTGCCACGGGATACGGTGCGCATTATTCCCAATGGCGTCGATGAACAAAAATATGCCCCGGCCCTCAGTGCCTACCGCCATACCTTCAAAGCGAAACGGGTGTTTATTTACCAGGGCCGCATTGCCCCCGAAAAAAATGTAGAAGCTCTCCTCAAAGCCTGGCGACTGGCCAATATGGGGGAAGATTGCGTGCTGTTAATGGTCGGTGATGGCCCCCTCAAGGCTTCCTTAGAGTTGCTCTATACCGAGGATCAAGGGGTGCGGTGGCTTGGATTCATCGGGGATGAAGTGCAGCGGATCGATCTCCTCCGGGCGGCGGATGTATTTGTGTTGCCGTCCTTGGTGGAAGGATTATCTTTATCATTGCTTGAAGCGATGGCCTGCGGTTTAGCCTGCATTGCCACGGATGCCGGCGCCGATGGGGAAGTGCTCAATCAGGGAGCCGGAGTCGTCCTCGATACCCAGGGAGTCACCGGACAACTGAAAACCCTTTTACCCTTGTTCCGTGAGCAGCCAGAATTAGTCACAATCCTGGGTCACAAGGCGAGGCAGCGCGTGTTAGAACGTTACACTTTGCAGAACAATATTAGTCAGCTCGAACAAACGTACCAAGAGCTCTGTCCCACGGCGGCATCTGCCCACCATCCGACGCCAGTACAAAGTTTTCCCTAAAAGGCTTACTTTTGGCCAGGGTTTATCATGGGGAGACCAGTCTATTTTTTGGCGATCGCCTTGATATTTTTTCTATGGATTTAGACCAACAACTGCAAATCCTCATTGACCAAGCCCCCCAGGATGGCACCATGCCCCAGGTGATGGCCCAGGCGATCGCCCCAGTGCTCAAAGCTTTCGCCCAAAAATTACAATCCCTTGAATACTATGTCTGCCAATCCTTAGGGGGAGACTGGCTGATCACGACCCTTGCCCACCAGAGCGATCCCCAGCGGACCAAAACCGTGATTTATGGCTTCTCCACCCTCGCCCTCGCCCAGCAGCATCAGGGTAGCAGCAATGCGGATCCGTCCCTAATTGCTGTGCCACTGCCCGTCACCCACCTGTTATTTCAACTGTTTTCGATGGCCGCCGTCGATAGTTTGATTATCACCGAGGCCCAGGGTAGCGTTGAAATTCGCCGCCAGGATCTACAACAGGCCGTTCAACAACAATTATTAGGCGATCGCCCCCGTCAAACCCCAGGCAGTCAATGGGCTTGAAGCAAGACACCAAAGACAAACCCAGTTGCGCTCTAACTAGATGGGGTATCAGCCTTTGTTTCCTGATCAGAGGTTTCCGGTTTAGCTTCTGAAGCCTCGACTTTTTCGCCGTTCCCTTCCTCTAGGCGGGCCTGCATCGAAACGGTTTTTTCAATTTTTTCAGCTTCTTTCTTGAATTCCTCCTGGAATTCGCTGGAGGCATCCTGGAAACTGCGGATCGTTTTCCCTAGGCTCCGACCAATCTCCGGCAACTTTTTTGGGCCAAAAATTAATAGAGCAATAATAAAAATAAGGGCCATTTCTGGCAGGCCAATCCCGAAAATATTCATAGATTCTTTGGGGTTAAGGGTGGGTTTTTGCTGTTTTATTTTACCGTTGCCGGGGCCGATCGTCGGAGGTTTGACCGCAGTTGACCGCAGGCCGCGTCTGCTTCCAAGCCCTTAGAATAACGCACACTCACCGCAATCTTGTGATCCTGGAGTATTTGCTTAAAGACATTAATTCGTTTTTTCCCTGGTCGCTGGAAAGGAACCTCGGTAATGGGATTGTAGGGAATCAAATTTACATGGCTTTGGAACCCCTTCAGTTTTTTGGCTAATTCGGCGGCATGGTCGGGCAAATCATTCACCCCCGCCAACAAAATGTATTCAAAACTGAGACGGCGACGGGTAATGGCGACATACTCGCGGCATTCGTCTAACAGATCCTCAATGGGATAATGGACAGCGGTGGGGATAATGGATTCTCGGAGAGCTTGGTTTGGGGCGTGGAGGCTTACCGCTAGGGTGATTTGTAAATTCTGCTGGGCCAGGGCGCGGATCTGATCGGGTACCCCCACGGTAGAAACTGTCAGCGATCGCTGGCCAATGCCGATGTCTTGGTTCAGGCTCTGGACCGATTTCAGCACTTGTTCGAGGTTGGCGAGGGGTTCTCCCATGCCCATAAACACCACATGGCTGACCCGTTGCTGGAAGTCTGCTTGGACAGTGAGCACTTGATCAATAATTTCGTGGGCCTGGAGGTGCCGGGTAAAGCCACTTTTGCCGGTGGCACAAAAATCACAGGCCATGGCACAGCCCACCTGAGAAGAAACACAGACAGTGAGGCGTTTTTCGGTGGGGATACCAACGGTCTCAATAATTAAGCCGTCGTGGAGTTGGAGGAGATATTTGCGGGTACCATCGGGGGCGGTGCGTTGGTGGTGGATCTGCGATCGCCCCACGGGATAAGTCCCCATTTGTTCGCGCCAAGCCTTCGGAAAGACAGTGATCTCATCCAGGTCGTGGATTCCTTTTTGGTAGAGCCAATTGTAAAGTTGCTTGCCACGGTAGGCGGGTTGGCCGGTGGTTTCGATCCAGTGGGTCAGTTCCGGGAGACTTTTGCCGAGGAGTACGTCTTGGGGCATGGGTTGCAAGGGAAAGGGGCGATCGCCTGTGATTGGGTTAAGGGATTAAGTAAAAAAAATTCCTCTTCCATTGTGGCATAGGGGCTACTGCTTCCTGGTGGGGTGTCCGGACAATCAAAAAACTGTCCTGAAATTCTTGGCTCCCCCAGGGAATCTGCCTATGATTTAGAGGTGGTGTATGGCAAGGAAAATCATGTTGGGCTGGTTATTGATTGGACTGGTGTTGCTCTATCTGGGGGGCTGTGGTTATCTTTTTTTTGGGCAGCGGCGGATTATTTTTGAACCCCAAGCCCAACCACCGCATCCTGTGCCGCCGGATTTTGCTTTGCCTTACGAAACGGTCACCATCCCCGTCGCCCCAGCGCAACAATTGACGGGTTGGTGGCTGCCCCAGGGCAATGGCGATAAAACGTTACTGTTTCTCCATGGGAATGGTGGGTTAACGGCCTACAATTTCCAGGCGATCGCCCTGTGGTATCAAGCGGGCTATTCGGTTTTGGCCTTTAACTATCGGGGTTTCGGCCATAGCAGTCCCGGCTTCCCCCAAGAATCCCAGGTGTACGCAGATGCGGCAGCAGCCTATACATTTCTCACCCAAACGAAGAAAATTCCAGCCCAGCAGTTGATGATCCACGGCCATTCCCTCGGTGGGGCGATCGCCATTGAATTGGCCCAGCAGTACCCGGTCGGCGGCTTATTTTTAGAAGGCACCTTTACCTCAATGTTGGCAATGTCCACCACCAAACCCCTCTATCGGATTTTTCCTGTTTCGTTTCTCCTGCACCAACGATTTGACTCGGCGGCCAAAATCACCCAACTCCAGCTACCGATTTTCTTTTGCCACGGGGAACTGGATGAAACAGTCCCCTATACGATGGGGGGGCAACTATGGGCGATCGCCAACGAACCCAAGCAATTCCAAGCGGTGCCTGGGGCCGACCACCATAATCTAGCCGCCGTGAGCCCAGCCACCATCCAGCAAGGGATTACCTGGCTCGCAGCTCACCGTTCCCTCTGCCACGGGTGATTAAAACAGATGACAGAACCAATTTTTGTGGGGCGATCGCTCTCGTGTCATTTCCGGGGCGTTGCTGCCCTGACGGAACTCAATTTTGAAATTTATCCCGGCGAAAAGGTGGGGCTAATTGGGGCCAGTGGCGCAGGCAAAAGCACCCTCCTCAGTCTCCTCAATGGGCAACGGCAGCCTACCCAGGGGGAATTGCTCATCTGGGGGGAAGCGATCGCAACCCTCTCCCCAAGGCGACGGCGGCGCATCCAACGGCAGCTCGGCACCATTTATCAACAACTCCACTTAGTCGAAAGTCTAGCCGTCATTCACAATGTCAATGCGGGTCATCTGGGACGTTGGTCGTTTCTAAAAGCGCTGTTTTCCCTGGTCTTTCCCCGTGAGCGTCCCCTAGCCGAAACCGTCTTAAAACAGGTGGGCATCCCCGAAAAACTTTTTGCTAGAACCAGCGACCTATCGGGGGGACAAAAACAACGGGTCGCCTTGGCGCGGGTCTTGGTGCAAAATCCGGCGGTGATCCTCGCAGACGAACCCATTGCCAGCCTTGATCCCCAACTGAGTCGGGAAATGATGGATTTACTGGTGCAGCTTTGTGAAACCCAGGGAAAAACCCTCGTTGTTAGCCTCCACTCCTTGGAGTTTGCCCGGAGCCATTGCGATCGCCTAATTGGTCTCAAAGCCGGCCAAATTCTGTTCGATCAGCCCACCACAACGGTCAGTGACGCCCAAATCGCCCACCTCTACGGTGATCAATCGATATACTAGATGTCTGCATTTCTTGAAAAATCTCCATGGCGATCGCATCCTCTTCTGCTCCGAAAAATGATTGGCAACTGGCCGGGAAGCTCCTTCCCTATGCCAAGAAAAATCTAATTACCCTCGCTGTGTCGATTATTTTGCTGATCCCCTTGGCGATCGCCGGTGCTGTGCAACCCCTCGTTGTCGGTCAGGCCGTTTCCCTGTTGCGGGGCGAAACAGTGTGGGGCATCCTCGCTGATCTCAGCATTTCAGAAGGGATTAACCGTTTAATCTGGATTCTCTTAGCTACCATTGTGATTCGCCTGGCCTTTACCTCGATCCAAGGCTACCTTGTCCAAAAAGTGGGCCAAGAAATTACCGCAGGAGTACGCCAGGATTTATTTGATCACGTCACGTCCCTTTCTTCGCGCTTCTTTGACCGGATGCCCGTCGGCAAGCTCGTCACCCGTTTAACCAATGACGTGGAAGCCCTGGGCGATGTTTTTGCCAGTGGGGCGATCGGCATTGTGAATGATGTCATTTCCCTGGCCGTGATTATTGTGTCGATTTTCCTGTTGCAATGGCAGCTAGCGACGCTCCTCATGTTGATGTTGTTGCCTGTCACCTTTTTGATCGTGTATTTCCAGGGACAATACCGCAAAGCCAACTACCAAGCCCGGGAAGAACTCTCCCAACTGAACGCGATGCTCCAGGAAAATGTCGCGGGGATTAATATCGTGCAATTATTCCGTCGGGAAGCGCTAAATGCAGAGTTATTCCGCACCGTTAATGATCGCTATCGTTTGGCCGTTAATAAAACCATCTTCCATGACTCAGCGGTTTCTGCCACCCTGGAGTGGATTTCCCTGGTGGCGATCGCCGGAGTGCTTTGGTTGGGAGGCTGGCTGATTTTCCAGGATGCCCTGAGCTTTGGGGTGCTGTCCGCCTTTATCCTCTACTCCCAGCGGTTATTTAATCCCCTGCGTCAATTTGCCGACAAGTTCACCATGTTCCAGTCGGGGTTGACGGCCATCGAACGGGTGACAGAGTTAATGTCGGAGCCCATCGAAATCCAAGATAAACAACAACATTTAACGACTTCTTTAAATCTCTCGGATTCTGCCTCCGGTGAAATTATTTTTGATAACGTTTCCTTTGGCTATAAACCTGGGGAATATGTCCTAAAAAACCTAAATTTCAAGATTAAACCCGGTGAAAAAATCGCCCTTGTGGGGCCAACGGGTGCCGGCAAAAGTTCAATCATCCGGTTACTCTGTCGCCTGTACGACCCTAGTGAAGGACGCATTCTCGTCGATGGCATTGATATTCGTGACCTCCCCCAAGAAGATCTGCGGCGGCACATTGGCGTGATCCTCCAAGAAAGTTTTCTTTTTGCTGGGGATGTCCAACGCAATATTACCCTGGGAGAAGAGTATCCCTTTGAGGCGGTAAAGCAAGCCGCAGTGCTAACCAACGTCGATCAACTCATCGAAGAACTGCCCCAAGGGTATCGCACAGCCCTCCGGGAACGGGGGACAAATCTTTCTGGGGGCCAAAAACAACTACTGGCCTTTGCCCGGGTGGCCATCCGCGATCCGAAAATTCTGGTACTTGATGAAGCGACGGCAAGTCTGGATGTGGGCACAGAGGCTTTAATCCAGTCAGCCCTAGAACAACTCCTCGAAGACCGCACAGCGATTATTATTGCCCACCGTCTCTCGACCATCCGGGATGTGGATAAGATCATTGTCCTGAAGCAAGGGGAAATTCTTGAAACGGGGAACCACGATCAACTGCTCGCCCAAAATGGGCTATACGCCAGCCTCTATCGTCTGCATATGTTGGGAGACTAGACGGGGCGTTTCCTTTGCTTGGTATGATAATGAACACAGAATTTTCACTAAGGAACGGGCCGATGACAACCCACTTCATTACCGCAGAAATTGATCTCCAGGAAAATCCGGCAGATTTGCCCAAGGAAATTGAAGCAGAACTCGAAAAGCGGGGTGATGTGCTCCGGTGGGCGATTACTGAAGTTGAAGAAAATACGGCAAAAGTTGAGGCGATCGCCTTAACCCCAGAAGAATAAAATCATGGCTTTGGTGGTTGACCCCGATACCCAAAATATCGATCTAAAAGCGTGGCAATATTGTCACCCCCATTGGCATCGGCAGATGGAAAAGATCAGCCGTCAAAGCCCAGAAGCCCTGCTCGTGCCCCACTCCCACGCTGCCCTCGCGGAAATCTTTCGCACTGCCCACCGGGAACAAATCACGATTATCCCCTGCGGTAATGGCACTAAGCTAACTTGGGGCGGACTCACGCCGAAAGTAGACTGGTTGGTGAGCACCCGACAGTTAAACCGCATCGTGGATCATGCCGTTAATGATCTGACCATTACGGTGGAAGCGGGCATCACCTTTGCCGATCTGCAAAACCATCTCAGGCCCCATAAACAGTATCTCCCCCTCGATCCCAGCTTTCCTGACCAAGCGACCCTAGGGGGAATTGTGGCCACAGCGGATACCGGCAGTTTGCGCCAACGTTACGGTGGTGTACGGGATCTGCTCCTGGGAATCACCATGCTCCGGGCCGATGGCACCTTGGCAAAAGCCGGAGGAAAAGTGGTCAAAAATGTGGCAGGCTATGATTTGATGAAGCTCCTCACAGGTTCCCATGGCAGCTTGGCGACGATTACCGAATTAACGTTTCGCCTGTATCCGATCCAAGAGCAGTCCCAGACGATATTAATGCTTGGGTCGCCCGCACAGATACGCCAAGCCCAGGGCCAAATTTTAAATTCTGTACTCACGCCAGCGGCAGCAGATCTCCTCTCGCCCCGACTATTGCAACGGTTACAAAGGGGAACTGGAGAAGACTGGGGCTTGTTGCTGCGTTTTGAGGCGATCCGCGAGAGCATTACGGCTCAACTACAGGAATTAGACGCTATCGGGCAACGTTTGGGTTTAGTCAGCCGGCCGGAGAACTTTAATCTCTGGGAACAGCTACGGGAAGCTTTATCTGGGGAAATGGTCAGCACCAAAGTTGGCATTTTGTCCGATCAAAGTATGGCTCTGTTGCAACACATTGAGACCCTAACCAATGGCCAGGCGATCGCCCGGGTTCATTGCAAGAGTGGTCTGGGTTTTGTTGCGTTTCCCCATGACCAATTTCTCCGACAATTCCGCAGCATCCGGGAATTTTGTCAGGTTCATCACGGTTTTTTCACGATTTTAGATGCTCCCTATCGCCTCAAACAGCAATTTGAACCCTGGGGCTATCCAGGCGACGCCCTACCGTTGATGCGCCGTATTAAACAGCAATTCGATCCCCAAAATATCTTGAGTCCCCAGCGTTTTGTGGGCGGCATCTAACGGCCGAGAATCGCGGTGACAAACTGCTCCGGCTTTTCTGGGGTGACGACAATGGTCTGGTCAGCCCATTTCAAAACGACCGCTAACCGAACCGCCGTGGCATAGGCATCGTAACGCCCCAACTTTTTATTCCAAAATTTGCCGGTAAAAGCAAATAGACCGCCATTACCAAACAGTCGTAATGAACCATCCATAGCAGTCGAATCGTAGGTGGCACTTTCTAAATTGTCTAAAGCGATTTCTGTTTGCCAGCCGAGGCGCTCAATATAAAGGCGATCGCCGTCCAGATGATAGCCCCGCACCATAAATAATGCCGTGATGCCTAAAATGCTAATGGGCAAAATGATCCACAGCCAAAAATAAGACTCCTGTTGCTGGAACCCCACAATCAAGAACAGCAGCACCATGCCAAACAGCACTAGACAAACAATCGCGGTAATCGTGATCAGGGTCTGACTCCAGGGGGCTCTAAAAAAAGACTATGTTCCATAACCGTTGCGAGAAGCTGATTTCACGGTAGCAAAGTTCTCCAAAAACCACGGCAACGGTAAAGTTTTATCTCTACCAGCCAGTATTATCTGTCGCCCTTCAACGTTTCCGTATATTTATCTGGTAAATCTTGGCCGTGACGGTGCTACCCTGGATTTCTCGCCTGCCCAGTAGTCGAAACTTCATAACTTAAATATTAAGAAAGATGATAATTAGGCTACAATTGGGCAGAAATTGTCAAAAAAATTTACAGGTCTTAGGAACCATCCGTAAAATTTATGTCTCTTCCCATTCGTAACGTCGCGATTATTGCCCACGTTGACCACGGTAAAACAACCCTTGTTGATGCTCTCTTACATCAATCTGGCATTTTCCGAGAAGGCGAAGACATCCCCGATTGCGTGATGGACTCCAACGACCTGGAACGGGAACGGGGTATTACGATTCTTTCCAAGAACACCGCCGTCCGTTATAACGACATTCTCATTAATATTGTTGACACCCCTGGCCACGCCGATTTCGGTGGTGAGGTAGAGCGCGTCCTCGGCATGGTAGACGGTTGTATCTTGATCGTCGATGCCAACGAAGGCCCGATGCCCCAGACCCGTTTTGTTCTGAAAAAGGCCCTCGAAAAAGGTCTACGCCCAATTGTTGTCGTCAATAAAATCGACCGCCCCAACGTTAATCCTGAAACCGCTGTTGATAAGGTTTTTGATCTTTTCGTTGAACTGGGTGCTGATGACGACCAATGTGACTTCACCACCCTCTATGCTTCTGGTTTAGCTGGCTTCGCCCGGGAATCCCTCGACGATACCAATGAGGACATGGAACCTCTCTTCCAAGCGATTCTGCAGCATGTTCCCCCGCCAGCCGGAGATATCAATAAGCCTCTCCAGTTACAGGTTACAACTCTCGATTACTCCGATTACCTTGGGCGGATCGTCATTGGTCGTCTCCACAACGGCACGATTAAAGCGGGACAACAGGCGGCTCTCATTAAAGAAGATGGCTCCATTACCAAGGCAAAAGTAGCGAAGTTAATGGGCTTTGAAGGGTTGAATCGCGTTGAACTCGAAGAAGCAACTGCCGGGATGATCGTGGCCGTCGCTGGGTTTGCCGATGCCAATATCGGGGAAACGGTGACGTCCCCTGAAGACCCCCAAGCTTTGCCGCTGATTAAGGTCGATGAACCCACATTACAGATGACCTTCTCTGTAAATAATTCTCCCTTTGCGGGCCAGGAAGGTACGTTTGTCACTTCTCGCCAAATCCGCGATCGCCTCGAAAGAGAACTCGAAACCAACGTCGCCCTACGGGTAGAAGATGGTGAGTCCGCCGATAGCTTTGCCGTGTCCGGTCGAGGCGAACTGCACTTGGGTATTTTAATCGAAACCATGCGCCGCGAAGGCTACGAATTCCAAGTTGCCCAGCCCAAGGTGATTTACCGCGAAGTCAACGGTAAACCCTGTGAACCTTTTGAATACCTTGTGCTTGATGTCCCGGAAGAAGCAGTGGGTAGCTGTATCGAACGGCTCGGTCAGCGCAAAGGAGAAATGCAGGATATGCAGGCTGGCGCAGGCGGCCGTACCCAACTCGAATTTGTTGTGCCCGCCCGTGGTTTGATTGGTTTCCGGGGTGAATTTATTCGGATCACCCGTGGTGCTGGCATCATGAACCACAGTTTCTTGGAATATCGGCCCCTCTGTGGTGACTTTGATACCCGCTATAACGGCGTCATCACTGCCTTTGAAGAAGGAACAGCAACTTTCTATGCCCTCAAGAACGCTGAGGATCGCGGCCAATTTTTCATCACCCCAGGCACTAAAGTTTACAAGGGCATGATTGTTGGGGAGCACAACCGTCCCCAAGATCTAGAGCTAAATGTTTGTAAGGCGAAACAGCTCACGAACCATCGGGCTGCCAGCGGTGATGAACTGGTTCAGTTGCAAGCACCCATGGAAATGAACCTCGAACGTGCCCTCGAATACATTGGCCCCGGAGAACTCGTAGAAGTCACGCCTGAATCCATCCGTCTTCGCAAAGTGGAAACGAAGAAAATGGCCAAGCGCTAATGTTCTGGCATGACCCAACACCTAACCCAACACCTAAAGGGTGAATGTTAGTGATTTAAGAAAGGCTGATCCTGCCATGATGTGGGATCAGCTTTTTTTATTTCTAGTTATTGTTGTTGCATTTCTCGCCACGATTGCGACAAAACTTTACTGGCTGATTTGGCAAAGACAAAGGTCAGGAGAAAACCCACCAGCAAATCTGGCAGCTTGGAATTCGTGAGAAAGACCAATCCGGCAGCAATTAACACGGATGTATTGGCAATGATGTCATTGCGGGAACACAACCAAACAGAAGACATATTGAGATTATCGTTGCGATGACGCGTCAAAAGCAGTAGGCAGAGTAAATTCGCAAATAACGCGACAATACCAATCGTCCCCATAATGGAAGCTTCCGGGCTAACGCCTGCGAACAATTGGTAGCTTGCCCTTGCAAACACTGCAACCGCAAACAAAAACATAATGACTCCCTTAAGGAACGCGGCTCCAGCCTGGGCCTGCACACTCTTGTTAATGACATACAAGCTGCTGGCATAGACCAAGGCATCTCCCAACATATCCAAAGAATCTCCAGTTAAAGAGAGAGAACCCGCTCGAATCCCAGCACCAAATTCGACCAGAAACATTACTGCGTTGATAAACAACACGGCCCAAAGTACTTTTGCTTGTTGTTGCTTTAGTTTCGACAACGCACAAGCTTTTGCTTGACAGCAATTATCGCCCATGACTTAGTTTTACATTTCGATATTCAAATTAATATTAGAATGTTTTTTGTCGATAAGCGCAGATCAAGTTGAAGTTGATTTGTTTTATTGTGCAAGTTTGTTAAGGGTGTGGCTCAGGATTTCAGCAACCCGTTGATCTCTGAGAGAGTAATAGGCTAGTTTCCCCTCATTCCGATATTTCAGGATTTTGAGATCGCGTAATTTTCGTAAGTGGTGGGAAGTCGTGGCAATTTTGATGTTGAGTAAAGCCGCAATGTCACACACGCAGAGTTCTTCACTTGTACTGAGAGCGGCCAGGATCTTGAGACGGGATTTGTCGGCTAAAGCGTTAAAGAGAATCTGAGCTTCTTCGAGTAAATCACCCTCTGGTAATTGTTCACTGGCTTGGGCCACCAAATCCGTATTAACACAGCGGACTTGGCAGATATCCTGTGATTTTGGCTTGATCACAACTTTTAAGGGCGCAAATTCTACAATTTAATTGTACTCATTGGGTCATCGATCCCAGAAGGTGAAGCATAAATGATCTGCTTTGTCAGATGACGCTTGGGCCTTGAGAGTAAGCTAAGAACAATGCCGCAAATTTTGCGCCCAGTAAAGGGGCGATCGCCTTTATTTCGTGATTTATCTTGCAATATTTTGTAACAATGTGTATCAACTATTCACAAAAAAGGGTTTAAACCCTGGTGTAGAGCTTGTTAGACTGTAACCTAACCAAAACCCCAAGTCTCACGCGGTTATATTTGGCAAAAAAGAGACTGATCCCCATAAAAAACGGAAGCAATAAACATTACAGATATGGTAAGCACTGTTAACAAATCTGCTGGCGTAGAGGAATTGCGCCCCGGCGTGAAGGTTCCGGCGAAGGAAACAATCCTGACTCCCCGCTTTTACACCACCGACTTCGATGAAATGGCGAAGATGGATCTTTCCGTCAACGAAGAAGAGATGGAAGCGATCATCGAAGAATTCCGCGTGGACTACAACCGTCACCATTTTGTCCGGGATGAGTCTTTTGATATCTCCTTCGACCATATCCAAGGAGAAACCCGGCAACTATTCATCGAGTTCCTGGAGCGTTCTTGTACCGCTGAATTTTCCGGCTTCTTGCTCTACAAAGAATTGGGCCGTCGCCTCAAGGACAAAAATCCCCTGTTGGCTGAAGGGTTTAACCTGATGTCTCGGGATGAAGCGCGCCACGCTGGTTTCCTCAACAAGGCGATGACAGACTTTAATCTGTCTCTGGATCTTGGGTTCCTCACCAAGAGCCGCAGCTATACTTTCTTTAAGCCGAAGTTTATTTTCTACGCCACTTACCTTTCCGAAAAAATTGGTTACTGGCGTTATATCAAGATTTATCGCCACCTCGAAAAAAATCCCGAAGATCGCATCTACCCAATTTTTAAATTCTTTGAGAATTGGTGCCAAGACGAAAACCGCCACGGGGATTTCTTCGATGCGCTGATGAAAACCCAGCCCAACATCCTCAACGATTGGAAAGCGCGGTTGTGGTGCCGTTTCTTCCTGCTGTCCGTTTTTGCAACGATGTATCTCAATGATACCCAGCGCCATGGTTTCTACGAATCCATCGGTTTGAATGCGCGGGAATTTGACAAGGAAGTCATTTGGGAAACCAACAACACTGCTGGCCGGGTCTTCCCGATTATCCTCGATGTTGAAAAGCCTGAGTTTTACGAACGTCTCGAAACCTGTGTAAAGAACAGCGAAAAGTTGCGGGAAATCGATGCTAGCGAAGCGCCTGCGCCTGTGAAGTTGTTGAAGAAGCTGCCGGCTTATCTTTCTAATGCAACTCAATTCATCAGCCTCTATTTGATGAAGCCGATCCGCGTTGATCAACTGGCTGGCACAGTCCGCTAACACCTTCTCGCCCCCCCCCAAGGGAAACACCCTCCGCCTTCGGCACCTCCCTCAAGGAGAGGATGATTTGCCTCCTTCTTTTTTAGAGGGAGGATTTTTTTGTGTAGAGATAGCGAGATTGAAGGGTTTTGGGCTATGGTTGTTTAGCCAGAGGAGGTATTGATTGACTCAGTGGCGATCGCCTTTTTTGGACTGGGATAACGTTTCTGGATCTAGCGCACCGATGGTTGATGCATTATTTTGGACGGATATTTTGACCTTTGCGGCGGACACAAGCCACCGGATTGGCGCAGAATTAACGGAAAAATTCGGGAAGCTCACGGCGGTACGCAAGGCCGATGGTAGCCTCGTGACAGAAGCAGATCAGTGGTCTGATCGAGAAATTTGTCAGGCGATCGCCAAAGCCTTTCCTGACCACGGCATTCTCAGCGAAGAAAAAACCCATGTTTTACCTGGGAATGATTGGTGTTGGGTGATTGATCCCATTGACGGCACAACAAACTTTACCCGGGGCATTCCGATCTGGGGCATTTCCCTGGGCCTGCTCTACAAAGGCACTCCTGTATTTGGCTATGTGCATTTTCCTTGGTTGCGCCAATCGTTCCATGGCTACTGGTATGGGGACTCCGGTTTAACGGGGCCGACGGGGGCCTTTTGTAATGGCGAACCGCTCCAGACCAGCGACGATGAACCAAGCTTAAACCATATTTTTAACCTCTGCGCCCGCAGTACAGCGGTGGCCGCCCAACCGAATTTCCCCTGTAAGATCCGCTTAATGGGGGTCGCCAGTTATAACGTGCTGATTGTGGCAGCAGGGGCCGCCCTGGGCGGGGTAGAAGCTACCTCAAAAATTTGGGATATTGCGGCGGTGTGGGCGATTATCCAGGCGGCTGGGGGAGCTATTGAATCCCTCGAACCCAATCCGATGTTTCCGCTCAAAATTGGTCAAGATTATGGCGATCGCCCGTTTCCTTGTTTAACGGCGAGTCGGGCCGAACTGATTCCCGTTTTTAAACCCTGGGTGCAATTTATCGGTGATCAAGTCTGCGAAAAATACGGATTGTAAAGAACTTCGATACAATACACAACTGAGTATTTTGACAAACCATTGCGAGGACTCCCCCGACCATGACTGTTGCGGTTGCCATTGACCACCTCCAGAAAAGCTACGGCACCACCCAAGCGTTAAAGGATGTCTCCTTCACGGTGGAACAGGGAAAAATATTTGGGCTATTAGGGCCGAACGGGGCGGGTAAAACCACGACGATTCGCTGTCTTTGTACCCTCGCCCAACCGGACGGGGGCCAGATCGAAGTCTGCGGCATTTCTGCTTTGACCCAACCGAAAGCAGTGCGGCAACGGCTCGGCTATGTGGCCCAGGAAGTGGCGATCGACAAAATTCTCACCGGGCGAGAACTGCTGAATTTACAAGCAGCCCTCTATCATCTCCCGAAAAGCTTTATTCCCCAGCGGGTTGAACAACTCCTCAATGCTCTGGGTTTAATGGACTATGCCGACCAAAAAACGGGCACCTATTCCGGTGGTCTGCGGAAACGCTTAGATTTGGCCGCAGGTCTCCTCCATCAACCGGATGTACTGGTCTTGGATGAACCGACGGTGGGCTTAGATATTGAAAGTCGCGTTGCAGTTTGGGATTTTCTGCGGCAACTGCGGGAAGCCGGGACGACAGTGATTATCACCAGCCATTACCTCGAAGAAATTGATGCCCTCGCCGATGGAGTCGCCATTATTGATCAAGGCAAGGTCATCGCCAACGGTACCCCCAATGAACTCAAGGATAAAGTGGGAGGCGATCGCATTACGTTACGTATCGAAGAATTTGCCACGGCTCAGGCTGCAGCAAAAGCCCAACAGGTCGTTTCAGCCTTAGATTTTGTCGAGAGCGTGATTATCAATGGCTCCCAAGGAAATTCTTTAAATCTGGTGGTGAGTCGCCAGGGCAATCACCTGAGCACCATTGAGCAAAGCATTCAGGCTGCTGGACTACCTATTTTTAGCTTGAGTCAGTCCCGCCCGAGTTTAGATGACGTTTATCTCGCGGCCACGGGTAAAACCCTGATGGATGCGGAGATTGAAGCGGCCAGTAAACGGGATCTCAAAAAAGAGAAAAAGCAACAGATGAAAGGTTAAATAAGCGAATCGTTTCTGAAGAATTTTTCCGTTAAACAGTTTATTTATTAAAATCCTCGCTGAAGATCATCAAAAAATATTTATGGGATGTGTTGTTCGGAATGGACGCCTACGTTTAAATCAAGGTCAGATTTTTTGGCGAGAAACAGGAGAAGGAAAGGCGATCGCCTTTATTCACCGGGAATATAGCGACAGCAGCCAGTGGTTAGAATTTTTTGAAAATCTAGGGCACGATTACCATTGCTTTGCACCAGATTTGCTGGGGTTTGGGGATTCTGATCCGGTAGTTTTGTCTCAATCAATTCAATGGCAGAGTGAAATCTTAGCGGAGTTTTTTAGTCAGTTAAATCTTAAGAAAATTTATTTCGTGGGAGATTCCCTTGGGGCTTGGGTAGCTGCCCGCTACGCTCTGAATAATCCCGAACAAATTCAAGGTTTAGTTTTGCTTTCCCCCATCGGTTTTGAAGCGCCAAATAATGCTGGTTATTTCCTTGAAAAATGCTTGCTATTACCCATCCCTATTTTGCCTTGGGGTTTAAAACTACTCTATCCCCTAGGTAAACTAATCGGCCTCGGTCAAAAGATTCAAAAACTGCTCAACTATCGACAACAATTACTCCAATCTCAGGCCAGTCAGCGACTCCTATTTCAGCGGCATCCTAGCGAAATCCAAGCAGAATATCTAAATCCCGAACTATCTCAGTTAAGCGCACCTACATTAATTATTTCACCGGATCAAGGTTCCCACCAAGCGCTATTATTTGCCCAGAAAATTTCCCAATCACAAATGGTTAAAGTTCAAGACAAAATAGAGACGATCGCCTTAATTCAGGACTGGCTGAAACAACAATAACTTTAAACCCAATGGGCGATGGGAAAGAGGAGATATTCTAGGAAAAAGAGCTTCCAGATAAACTGGTAAAAGCTGGCAATGGATTTTTTCGACTCAAGATCAATCTGACGACTACGCCACCATAGAAGACTGCCTAAAATAATGTGACACCCAATAAATAGCAGTTGATTCAAACTGGTAGTCATCGTTATTTCACCGAAAATCATACCAGCGTAACAGGCAAAAATAATCCCCGATGAAAGCTGAAAAATTCGTTTTTTGCCCAACAGAATTGTAAACGTTGTGATTTGATATTGGCGATCGCCCTCTAGATCCGGCACATCCTTGAAAATGGCGATCGCCACCGTAAACACAATAATAAAACCCGTCAACAGCCACACCGTCGGCGTAATCACCACTGGGTTCTGTAACATCGCCTGGAAATGGGCAAAGAGGCCGAGGTTAACCACCACACCCCGCACCGTAAAAATACACATCGCCGCGAGTAGGGGAAATCGCTTGAGGCGCACCGGCGGCAGAGAATACATCGTCCCAATCGCCAAGCTTCCCCACACCGTCACCCCAAGCCACAGGCCACTGAAAGCACTCACAATCAGCGCCAAAGCACCACAAAACCAGACAATGCACCAACCCATTTTCCGGGAAAAATGTCCCGCCGCCACCGGTAAATGGGGTTTATTGATTTTGTCGATGTCAATGTCCGTCAGTTGGTTGAGGCCGACAATAAAAACATTGCCTGCCAGACAAGCGAGCCAAGCCCCAAGCACAGACTGACCATAGACCCAGGAAACTGTTTCAGGGGTCACTGCCAACAGCGCCAAGGCCCAAACACTCAGACTCGTACCGATAATCGTATGGGGTCGAGAGAATTGCCACAGAGAGGCAAGAAATGACGGTCGCGGAACAGTGGGAGAAATAGAAGACTTCACAGATAAAAGGTTGCACCTCAAAAAGGCGGCAGCATACACTAATCGCACATCATTTTAACGGACTTGTCCATGGCTTCTCCCCTTTTGGCGATTCTCCAGGAAAAACTCCAAGCTACTCCTCACCAGCGACTCACTTTTGCTGAGTTTATGGAATTGGTGCTTTATCACCCCACGGCAGGTTACTACAGTAGCGGGAAGGTGGCGATCGGTGCCCAGGGGGATTTCTTTACCGCCACATCCCTCGGCCCAGACTTTGGAGAATTATTGGCAGAACAGTTACTCCAAATGAAGCAGATTTTGGGGCGATCGCCGTTTCAGATCGTTGAAATGGGAGCGGGTAATGGGGATTTAGTGCGGGATATTTTGACCTACCTCGAAAAAAATCATCCAGACGAACTTGAAGAGATTGAGTATTACATCATCGAAAAATCCCCGGCCCTCCGCCAGCAACAACAGGAAAAATTAACAGTCTTTTCCTCTGTAAAAATTCAATGGTGTGATTGGTCAGACTTTCCAGAAAATAGTATTCAAGGCTGTTTTATTTCTAATGAATTGCTTGATGCTTTTCCGGTGCATTTAGTCACAGTTCAAGCCGGCGAACTCAAGGAGATTTATATTCAATATGATCCTGCCAAGGATGCATTTCAAGAAGTAACTGATGTCTTATCCACGCCGCAAATTCAAGCTTATTTTGAGCGACTCGATCTTGACTGGTCTAGTTACCCAGAAGGGTATCGCACAGAAGTTAATCTGAGGATGTTGGGTTGGTTAGAGCAGCTACAGACCAAGCTAAAAACCGGCTATATTCTGACCATTGACTATGGTTATCCGGCGGCAAAATATTATCATCCCCAACGGTCTCAGGGCACTTTGCAATGCTATTTTCAGCACCGTCGCCATGATAATCCCTATGCCAATTTAGGCGAGCAGGATCTGACGGCCCATGTGGATTTTACAAGTCTGCAAAATCATGGGGAATCCCTGGGATTGAAAACCTTAGGTTTAACGCAACAGGGACTCTTTTTGATGGCCTTGGGGTTAGGCGATCGCCTCAATGCTTTATCCCAAAATCCCACCGATGTAATGACTCTCTTTCGTCGCCGGGATGCCCTGCATCAGTTGATCGATCCCATGGGTTTGGGGGGCTTTTATGTCTTGGTTCAGGGGAAAAATCTCACGGCTGATCAGCTTCAGATCCCCCTCAAGGGTTTAATCCAACCTCCCATGGTCTAAATTAATTGCAACGATTGCGGAAAGTTCTATGCGTCCTGTTTTGTATTTGGCGATAACAAGTCATGGGTTTGGCCATGTGGTGCGGGTGGCTTCAGTGGCGGCCCAAGTGCAGCAATTGTTGCCCGATGTCCTCTTGATTTTTGTGACGACGGCGCCCCACTGGCTAATTAAAAGTTATGTGAAAGGGGATTTTATTCAACGGCCGAAACGCTTGGATGTGGGAGTGATTCAGGCGGACAGTTTCTCCATGGACTACGGCGCAACCCTAGAGAAATTACGGGAAATCCGCAGGCGATCGCCCCGGATCATTGCGGGAGAAGTGGATTTTTTACGGTTAAATCGCGCCCAATTGGTCTTAGCTGATTTACCCCCCCTGGCGATCTCCATTGCCCATGGTGCCGACATTCCCTGTTGGTGTATGGGGAATTTTGGCTGGGACTTTATCTACCGGAGTTGGGGAGGAGAATTTCTGCCAGAAGCGGACTGGATCACAGCGCTTTATCGCCAAGGCGATCGCCTGTTTCGTTTACCCCTGCACGAACCCATGGGGAATTTTGCAAACGTTACCGATGTGGGACTGACGGGGGGTGATCCGCAATATGATCTAGCAGCCCTGCGACAAAAATTCCAGCTCCTTCATCCCAAGGAAAAAACTATTCTTCTCAGTTTTGGTGGTCTCGGTTTTGCCGGCATGCCCTATGAAGCGCTGGCGCAATTTCCTGATTATCAATTCATTAGCTTTGACCGTAACGCCCCCAATTTAGAAAATCTCCGCAAAATTACAGAGACCCAATACCGCCCCGTTGATTTTATGCCTTTGTGTGATCGGGTCATCTCAAAACCGGGCTTTAGCACCTATGCCGAAGCCCTGCGCCTTGATCTTCCCGTTGTGACGCTGCCCAGGGACGATTTTGCTGAAGGGCCAATTTTAATTAAAAATCTCCAACAATACGGCCACCACCAAATTTTAGATCCGGTGCAATTTGCCCAAGGCCAGTGGGATTTTCTCCGGGAAACGTCCCAACCACCCCAAGGAAATCAACCCGTCGATAAAACGGGCACAAAGGCGATCGCCCAAGCCATTGCTGAATTTCTTAGCCGTTAATTTCCGGTGACGAAAACCTCAGGGACAGACTCCGGTTCAGGCAGCGGTGATTCCTGGAGAACAAAGGGTAAGTGTGCCCCCGTGAGTCCTTTAATAATGTAGTCAGGTGTCGTCGGAAACACCACAAACAGAGGATGAATCTGGGCCGGAAGATTACTGACCATGTGGGCCTCCGACTCTGGCATTAACCACTCGTATTCTTGATCGAGGGAAACCTGGGTATGACGCCAGCGCAACAGTAGCTCCGAAAAGGTTTCCCCAGGCCGATGGATAAACACCATAATTTCCGCATCGAGCTTAATTTGCCACTCCGGATCACAGGTTAAAATCGCCAGATCACAGGGCAAAATAAAGGTTTTTGGGGTGGACTGCTGTTCAGTTTTACTGAGGAGGCGCATCACTGGCAGCGGAATCACAATTAAACTCCCCTCAGGACGCCGGACACTAGGCACGAGGGAAAGGTAAGGGCGATGTTGCTTTAGTAAGGCGATCGCCGTCCGTCGATCACTGTAGGTCGCTAAAAGCATTTCATACTGACTTTGCTGTCCGGTCATTGTTTGTCCTAACCCAAATCTTCAAATACCTTAAACATTGGTAGATACATCGATAGCAAAATCACGCCAACCATTGTTGCAATAATGACCATCATCGCAGGTTCCAAAATACTGGTTAACGCCTTCACGGTCTGCTCTACTTCATCCTCATAGAAATCTGCCACCTTCATCATCATGCTATCTAATTCCCCTGTTTCCTCACCAATGGTCATCATCTGAATCGCCAGAATCGGAAAAACTCGGTCACGATCGAGGGCCACACTTAACATCCCTCCTTCTTGAATTTCAGACTTGGCATCATTAATTGCCTTGGCAATGACCACATTTCCCGCCGTGGCACCGACGATGTCAAAGGAATTTAGAATCGGCACCCCAGACCGGGTTAGCGTCCCAAAAATCCGACAAAAACGGGCCACCGCATTTTTCCGGAGCAAGTCCCCAAATAAAGGCAACTTGAGTAACAGAGAGTCAATTTGCCACCGCCCCATTTCGGTGTTGTAGTAACGGCGGATCGCAAAAAAGAGAATATTGGCACCAATGATCATCAGGAGCACATTCCCAAAAGGCATCGGTAATAACCCTTCGTTAGTCCGCAGAAAGTTACTGATCCCCATCATGATGATCGTTAAAGCCGGAAGTTCCGTGCCAATACTTTCAAAAATATCGGCAAAAACTGGAATCAAAAAGACAGTCATCCCAAAGAATACTGCCACCGCCAAAAACGCCACCGCCATCGGGTAAGTCATGGCCGATTTGATTTGGTTTTCCAGTTTGGCCATGTCTTCGAGCACCTTCGCCAAACGGTTCAGGACTTCATCGAGTACCCCACCAATTTCCCCGGCTTCTACCATGCTGACATATAGGGTATCGAAGCATTCTTCGTGGGGCCGCATCGCATCGGAAAGGTTAACCCCCTGCTGCACCTCGGTTTTGATGGCGGTGAGGGCTTTACGCATCTTGATATTGGAGTGGTTTTCTCCCAAGATGCTCAAACAGCGAACGATCGCCACCCCAGCATTAATCATCACCGCAAATTGTCGCGAAAATACGGCTTTATCTTTAATGGAAACCTTAGCGAGGGCTTCTTCCAAAAACGAGAGATCAATTTCCCCCGGCTTCATGATTTTGCCCACTTCTGGGTAGCGTGTCGCTAGCATGGTGCGGGCTTGTTCGGGTGAATTGGCTTCGATTTTTTCTTTTAGTTTTTGACCGTTGCGATCAACGACTTGTGCGACATACTGTGCCATGGCTTTCGTTCACTGGGAAAAATGGGATAAAAGGTGTCTTTTGCCAGCTTAACCGACAATATTTGTTTAGCGACGTTTTGCGGTTGGACTGCCCCCCAATGCCCCCCCCACGAGTCGTTGGAGTTCATCGGGTTTACCGCTCTTCGACAAGGCTTCTTCGAAGGTAACACTTCCTGTGGCCACTAAACCCGCCAGGGCTTGCTCCATGGTTTGCATGCCGAGTTTCATCCCCGTTTGGATCGCTGAGTAAACTTGGGCGCTTTTTCCTTCACGGATGAGGTTGGCGATCGCCGGGGTGACGACCATAATTTCTTGAGCCATGGCCCGACCAAATTCACCAGGCTTCGGATTTGCTTTTTTCACGAGACATTGACTAAAAACAGCGAGGAGGGAGTTGGAGAGCATCGCCCGAATTTGGGGTTGCTGGATCGGCGGGAATACGTCTAACATCCGGTCGATGGTGCTGGCGGCGGAGTTGGTGTGCAAAGTACCGAAGACAAGGTGGCCGGTTTCCGCGGCGGAGATGGCCAAGGAGATGGTTTCGAGGTCTCGCATTTCCCCCACAAGGATAATGTCTGGATCTTCCCGGAGAGCGGCCCGGAGAGCATTGGCAAAACTTTTGGTATCTTCTCCTTTTTGCCGTTGGTGAAAGAGGCTTTTGTGATTCGGAAAAACGTATTCGATGGGGTCTTCGACGGTGAGGATATGTTCGGCCCGGGTGCGGTTAATCAAGTCCAGCATCGCCGCCATGGTGGTGGTTTTTCCCGAACCCGTTTGACCCGTCACCAGTACCAAGCCCCGGGGACGTTCGGCCATTTCCCGCACAATATCGGGTAAACCCAACTGATCAAAGTTGGGAATTTTAGAGGATAAAGCTCGCAGGCAGGCGGCATAACAGCCCCGTTCCTTGTAGACATTGACCCGGAAGCGGGCGAGTCCTTTGACGCCATAGGAGCAGTCTAATTCCCAGTTTTGCTCAAGATCCTTGCGTTGGGTGTTGTTGAGCATACTGAAAATGAGCTTCTGGGCCTCTTGGGCAGAAAGGGGCTCTTCGTTAATGGGGCCAAGTTTCCCACTGACTCGGAAATAAACGGGGGCACCGGCCTGGATGTGCATATCGGAGCCGCCCATTTCTACGAGTTGCTCCATGAGGTCTTCGATCATGTAATCCATTGGCTTGTTACTCCTTGGGCGATCGCCTGAGATAGGAAAAGAAAAAAGGTGGAGTGAAAGATTGTCGTTGCCATTATTTTGCCCAAAAGGCGATCGCCCGGGAACAAAGATTGATGAGTCTTAATTAAAGGCGGGGCGTCATACAGTAGGGGCAATCTAGCCAATCCGGCTGCAATTCAGCATTACAAGTGGTACAAACAAGGCCCGTTTTTCGTTTCGCTTTGAGTTCTGCCTCAAGACCAGAATCAGTAAAGGTGACGCGATCTACCTCTTCAAAAGTAGTATGGCCTTCTTTGACCAATTCCAAACTGTAGGCCAAGATACTCAACATGCCCTCTTGCACCGCCACTTCTTTAATCATGTCTGTGGTCGCGCCGCTGTTGATCAGTCGTTCAATTTCCTCGCTATTTTGCATGAACTCATAGACCCCGACCCGGCCTTTATAGCCGCCGCCACCACATTTGGGACAGAGACTGCCTGCTTCTTTGGCTACTTGAATCTGATCTGGTGTCAAGGTATTGGCCCGGTACACCGTTAAAGGACGGCGATCATTACTGGAAATGCCGTAGCGTGCCAACTCTTCCACTGTGGGCTGATAGGGGATACGGCATTCGCTACAAACCCGTCGCATTAACCGCTGGGCTAGGATCCCCAACAGTGACCCGGAAATCATAAAGGGTTCAACTCCCATCTCATCTAGGCGGGCGATCGCCCCTGGTGCATCGTTAGTGTGGAGAGTGGTTAAAACCAAGTGCCCCGTTAAAGCCGCTTCAATGGCTGTTTTTGCCGTTTCCTTATCCCGGGTTTCCCCCACAAGAATGACATCCGGATCCTGCCGCAAAAATGCCCGCAAAATTGACGCAAAATCCATCCCCTTTTCCCGGATGACCTGCACCTGCGTAATACCCGGCAACGTATATTCAATGGGGTCTTCTGCCGTACTGATGTTGATGCCCGGCTCATTGCGTTCCGCCAGGATCGAATACAACGTCGTTGATTTTCCTGACCCCGTGGGCCCCGTCACCAAAATCAGACCAAACGGCCGCTGGGCCATTTCCCGTACCTGCCCAAGGATGTCCTGGTTGGTGATCAACAAATCTAGACCTAACTGAGTTGAAGAATTGTCGAGAATCCGTAAAACAATTTTTTCACCATAGCGACTGGGTAAACTATTGACCCGAAAGTCCACCTTACGCCCCTTAAACATCCGCCGAATCCGACCATCCTGAGGTACACGACGTTCTGCAATGTCTAGATCGGCCATAATTTTGAACCGGGCGGTCACCGCGGGGACGATACGTTTTGGCAGCGGATCAAATGCATATTGCAACACCCCATCTTTGCGGAAGCGAATTCGTAAATCATTTTCCTGGGGTTCGATGTGAATATCCGATGCCCCTTCCTGGAGGGCTTTAAGGAGAACTTTATTGACGAGTTTGATGACCGGAGCAGAGCTGGCCTGATTTTCATTCATCAGGTCGGCACTTTCATCCTCCTGCTCATCTAATTCCCCAGTCACCCCCAGGTCGAGATCTTCAATATCAACTGCTTTTTTAAGTTCTGCTGCTTCGGCCGCCTTAGTTGCCTGTTCCTGCTGTTGAATTTGAATCTGGACTTGTTGCTCTAAATAGCCATCTAGAACCTGGCGATAATCGTCTTCTGTGATCACAATGCGTCGTAGCGTCAGATTTTGCAGACGAAAGAGGCGATTTAAATCATCTTGGGCGGCTAGGTTGTCGGGTTCTACCATCGCCACAATGACTTCATCTTGAATCTGACGAATCGGTAGGAGACGATGGCGGCGGCATAATTCTACCGGCACTAGGGAGTTGATCAATTCTCCCATCTGATCGATGTCAATCTTTTGAACTTCTGGATCAATGGAATTGAGACCATAGAGAATCTTCAGTTCAAAAAGATGATGCTTTTTGTATTGTCGAACTAGCTCAGGGGATAGGGCTTTCCCGGTTAATTCTTCGACAATGGCTGTGAGGGGGCGTCCACTACGCCGGGTTTCAACGAGGGCTTTTTCCATCTGTTGATGGTCTACAACTCCCTGTTGAATGAGCTTGTTGCCGAAAGGAGAGAAATCATTGCGGAGGGCAAGGGCTCTTGTCCGTTTTGGAAGGGAAGATTGGGTCATAGGAAAAACCAGACAGCATTGGCAAATGACGGCAGACTAGGCAAAAAAGAAAAGCGGGATAGTGGTTGAAAATGTGATTATTCGTATGTTCAATGCTGAATGTAGCAGAAAGAATCTGCTTTTTGGGATCAAGAGGACTAGAGCAGAGTAATGGCGACTGTTTGTGTAGGTTACGGTACCAATACTATTTCTTTCCAATATAGCGGTTGCTTGAAGTTTTGTTCTTTTTACCGGGGAAAGATGGGAACCATGGGGGACAATGTTACATTTGGTAATGTTAAAAGACCTATATTTGATGTTTTTACTCTAGGTTAGGCGATCGCCCACCAACACTACTAGGATAGAAACGACTAAAAACATCGATATAAACCCATAGCCAATCCTAAAAATAACTAGTTCAAGCAACCATGGTAGAAGACGCGAAAAATCTTGATAGCCCAATTGATCCAGGAAGCACGCCCGAGTCTGTTTCCGACGAGGCCCCCGAGACAACCATCGAGTCTAACCTTGGGGAGGATGCCGCGACGATCGAAGCTCAAGTCGAAACAAACACCGATACAGCAGACCAAGCCCCTGACCAGGAGGCCGATGACACGCCCCTCGATGGTGCCGAACTAGAAGCTGTCATTGCCGCCCTCCAGCAGGAGGTCAGTACCCTGCGTCAACAGCTCAGTACCCAAAGTCAACAAACCGAAAATTTCAAAAGCCAATATATGCGGATCGCCGCCGACTTTGAAAATTTTCGCAAACGCACCAGTAAAGAAAAAGAAGAAATGGAATTGCGCATCAAGTGCAATACCGTCAATGAAATCCTGGGGGCCGTTGACAACTTTGAGCGGGCTAGACTGCAGATCAAGCCTTCCACCGATGGTGAAATGACAATTCACAAAAGCTATCAAGGAGTTTACAAACAACTTGTCGATGGCCTGAAAAAAATTGGCGTCTCTGCGATGCGTCCCGAGGGCGAAGAATTTGATCCCAATTTCCACGAGGCGATCTTCCAAGAACCCACCAGTGAGCACCCAGAAGGCACTGTGATTGAACAGGTCGTGCGTGGCTATCTTTTAGGAGATATGGTGCTACGCCATGCCATGGTTAAGGTTGCCGCTGCTCCTGAAGAAACGCCTAACGACGAAACCAGCACCAGTGAAAGTTAAGGGTTAAACCCACATTTTTGCGATGGGGCCTATAAGCATAAACTGTTGCAGTTCCTGGCCCCAGACAAAATCTTCAGTAGTATTGAAAAAATCCTTATCGTCTTCCGGCTGCGAACCATGGGCAAAGTAATTGGCATCGATCTTGGCACTACCAATAGCTGTGTTTCTGTCCTTGAGGGCGGTAATCCCATTGTGATCACCAATGCAGAAGGGGCACGCACCACGCCAAGCATTGTCGGTTTTGGTAAAAGTGAGATTCGCCTCGTGGGTCAATTGGCAAAACGCCAAAGCGTAACCAATGCCGAGAACACAGTCTATAGTATCAAGCGGTTCATTGGCCGTCGCTGGGATGACACAGAACAAGAGCGGCGTCGGGTTCCTTACAAATGCGTTAAGGGAAAGGACGATACCGTTGATGTGGCGGTGCGGAAACAGGTTTTTACGCCCCAGGAAATTTCAGCAATGGTTCTCCAAAAGCTCAAGGCCGATGCAGAGGCATTTTTAGGCGAGGAGGTTTTTCAAGCGGTCATCACTGTGCCAGCCTACTTTACTGATGCCCAACGGCAAGCCACTAAAGATGCTGGGACGATCGCCGGTCTTGAGGTACTCCGAATCATTAATGAGCCTACGGCGGCAGCCCTTGCCTATGGTTTAGACAAACAGGATCAAGAACAGTTCATCCTGGTATTTGACCTTGGAGGTGGAACCTTCGATGTCTCAATCTTGCAATTGGGGGATGGGGTGTTTGAGGTCAAGGCCACGTCTGGGAACAATCAACTCGGTGGCGATGATTTCGACAATGCCATTGTGGAATGGATGGTCGAAAAGTTTCAGCAACTCGAAGGCATTGATCTAAGCAGCGATAAGATGGCCCTCCAACGGCTCCGGGAAGCGGCAGAAAAAGCCAAGATCGAATTGTCTAGCACCATTACAACGTCAATTAATTTGCCGTTTATTACCGCCGATGACACTGGCCCCAAGCATTTTGAAATTGATTTGAGTCGCTCGAAGTTTGAGGAGCTGGTCAAAGATTATATTGAGGCGACCCTCCACCCTGTAGACCAAGCTCTCAAAGATGCGGAATTAACGGTTGATAATATTGATCGAATTATTTTGGTGGGCGGCTCTACGCGCATTCCCGCAGTCCAGCAGGCTATTCAAGGTTTTTTCCATGGCAAACAAATTGACCGCTCAGTGAATCCTGACGAGGCGATCGCCATTGGTGCGGCGATCCAAGCCGGTGTCCTGAATGGCGAAGTAAAAGATGTGCTTCTCCTTGATGTCACCCCCATTTCCCTCGGCATCGAAACCCTCGGCGAAGTCTTTACCAAAATCATCGACCGTAACACCACCCTTCCCACCAACAACTCCCAAGTTTTTTCCACCGCCACCGATGGCCAAACTTCCGTAGAAATTCATGTCTTACAAGGTGAGCGGGCCCTTGCGAAAGACAATAAAAGTCTAGGGAAGTTTTTGCTTACAGGGATTCCCCCTGCTCCCCGGGGCTTACCCCAAATTGAAGTAAGCTTCGAAATTGACGTCAACGGTATTTTGCAAGTGTCCGCCCAGGATCGCGGCACCGGCAAAGAACAGGGCATTAAAATCACCAATACCGGTGGCCTTGACCCCGCTGAAATTGAAGCCATGCGCGCCGAAGCCGCAAAATACGCAGAACAAGACCGCCAGCGTCTCCAGGTAGTTGACCTTCAAAACCAAGCCGATAGCCTCTTCTATAGCCTAGATGCCACCCTGCGGGAAAATAGTGAATTGCTCACCGAAGAAGTAAAAACCCAACTCATTCAAAAACGTGCTGTTTTAGAACAATCCTTTACCGACCGTTCCTTCTCCAGTGCCGAAATTCGCCGCCTACTCGAAGACTTTAAGACGGCACTCCTGGCCATTGGCTCAAAACTCTATGACCGTGAGGGCGATACACCGACTTATCAGCCCATCTCAGTGGTTTCCATGCCAGATACTGCTGGCAATGATTTGATCGAATTTCCCACCGAGGCCGGCGTGGTCGTCGAAAATGGCGAAGGAAATATCACTGGGGATTACGAAGCAATTGACTGATTGGGTTGTGGCTAAACCTTGACCCAGACAAAACAACTATTCCCCACAACACTTTTCAGGTTTTCCCAGTTCAAGTTAAGATTGGTAAAGGCTAGATTGTGCTCGTTATTAGAAAAGGTTTATGGCAGGCGACTTTTACGAAATTCTCGGTGTCTCCCGTGATTGTGGGAAAGATGAACTCAAGCGGGCTTATCGTCGTCTAGCGCGTCAATATCACCCAGATGTGAATAAAGACCCTGGGGCCGAAGAAAAATTTAAAGAAATTAACCGTGCCTACGAGGTTCTCTCGGAACCGGAAACCCGAGCCCGTTATGATCGCTTTGGTGAAGCTGGGGTCTCTGGGGCCGGGGCTGCTGGCGCTGATTACGGCGACATGGGCGGCTTTGCTGATATTTTTGAGACAATTTTCAGCGGTTTTGGCGGTATGGGGACTGGTGCCACCGGGGGCGGTCGCCGACGCAGTGGGCCAATGCGGGGTGATGACCTCCGCCTAGACCTAAAGCTCGACTTTAAAGAAGCAATTTTTGGGGGAGAAAAGGAAATCCGTATTCCCCACCTAGAGACCTGTAAAATCTGTAGTGGCTCCGGGGCAAAGGCTGGCACTTCGGCAAACACCTGCGGCACCTGTAACGGTACCGGTCAAGTCCGACGGGCGACCCGCACCCCCTTTGGTAGTTTTGCCCAGGTTTCTGTTTGTCCAACCTGTAACGGAGAAGGGCAAGTAATCGCCGACAAATGTGAATCCTGCGGTGGTGCTGGCCGCAAGCAAGAGACGAAAAAGCTCAAAATCACGATTCCAGCTGGGGTTGATAGTGGCACTCGGTTGCGGGTATCGCGGGAAGGTGATGCTGGTGTAAAAGGTGGCCCGCCTGGGGATCTCTACGTTTATTTAGCTGTCAATGCTGATAAAGAGTTCCGCCGCGACGGCACGAATATCCTCTCGGAAATTGAAATTAGTTATCTCCAGGCAATCCTGGGGGACACCGTGAAGGTGAAAACTGTTGACGGCACAGAAGATTTAACTATTCCAGCAGGTTTACAGCCCAACAAAGTCCTCACCTTGGAAGGAAAAGGGGTGCCTAAACTGGGTAATCCAGTGAGCCGTGGCGATCATTTGATTACGGTCAAAGTCGTGATTCCGACAAAGGTAAGTCGGGAAGAAAAAGAACTACTGCACCAACTGGCGAAATTAAAGGGCACTGAACATAGCAAAGGTGGCTTTGAAGGGTTATTGGGGAACCTATTCCATAACAAATGAGCAATCCGCAACCATTAGAGGCAGACGCACGGTTAGATTTGCGGGGGACACCCTGCCCGATTAATTTTGTGCGTACGAAATTACAACTGAAGAAAATGGCCCCCAATGCCCTGCTAGAAGTGTGGCTTGATGCGGGGGAACCCATGGAGCAGGTGCCGGATAGTTTGACGATGGAAGGGTATTTGGTAGAAAAGGCGATCGCCCAACCGGAGGGCCATTACGCATTATGGGTCCGTTGTCCGGCGACATGAGTGGCGGAGCAACTCCAGGGAACCTCCAGGGAACCGTAACGGCGGTTCAGGCAAACTTCTACCATGTGCAACTCCAAGCCGGGGCAGGGCATTTGCTCTGTACACGACGGGCTCGCTTAAAAAAAATTGGTCAACGGGTCATGGTGGGAGACCAGGTCATCGTTGAGGAAGCAGATTTTCAAGACAGACGGGGGGCGATCGCGCAGGTTTTATCCCGCCGCACCGTTTTAGATCGGCCCCCTGTGGCCAATGCTGACCAACTGTTACTGGTGTTTGCCCTGGCGGAGCCATCTCTTGATCCCTGGCAACTGAGTCGCTTCTTGATCAAAGCAGAGTCAACGGGATTGCCATTATTACTCGGTCTTAATAAACAGGATTTGCTCTCGACAACAGAACAGCAGAGCTGGGCCGAACGCTTACAACAATGGGGTTATCGAGCTGTCTTTTTTAGTGTGATCCAGGATGCTGGCATGGCCGACCTAGAAGCAAGACTCAAGGATAAAATCACCGTAGTGGCTGGGCCTTCGGGGGTGGGTAAATCAAGTCTCATCAATCGTTTAATCCCTCAGGTGGCGCTACGGGTAGGCGAAGTCTCGGGCAAATTGCAACGGGGACGACACACCACCCGCCATGTGGAATTATTTTCGCTGCCCCAGGGGGGTCTCTTGGCCGATAGCCCTGGGTTTAATCAGCCGGATTGGTCGGTACTCCCCCAGGATTTGGGGGGCTATTTTCCAGAGATTCGTGCCCAACTCAAGGAAGAAAACTGCCAGTTCAAGGATTGTCTCCACCTGCAGGAACCCAACTGCGCGGTGGGACGGGATTGGGAACGCTATGAAATCTATGAGAAATTTCTTGAAGAGGCGATCGCCTACCGTGAAGCCCAGCAACAGCAACGGGATGAAGAAGACAATCTTAAAGTAAAAATTACAGCTGCAGGGAAACAAATCCAGGAACCGAAATTGGCGACCAAAAAATATCGGCGTACTTCCCGGCGGGAGCGGCACCAGAATTTAAAAGATTTATACGAGAAGCAGTCCCTCGATGAGTTGTATGGTGATGACGACGGCTAAATCTCCCCTACAATGAACAGTTACACAATACTGAGGTTGATGGTTCATGGCGGCAGTGTGGCAGCAAATTCTCTTTTTGCGCTTTCCCTTTGAGCCTTGGTTACGGGCCAGTGTAAGTTATCGGGTGTTCGGACTTTTACAGGCTTGGCGGGGCGGTAGTTGGTTATTGCAATGGGCAGAGCCCCTAGGGGCAATGGTTCTCTGCGTGTTACTGGTGGCAGCGCCCTTTGTTTCGACAACCTTAATCGGGTTTTTGCTGTTGGCCTGTGCGGGCTATTGGGTTTTACTGAGCCTGTCGGATCTCCCCCTAGGACAAGTGACAGGGATTCATCTTTTGGTGGCTCTGTATGGGGGCATTGCGGCGATCGCCACGGTCTTGTCACCGGTTAAGGGAGCGGCCTTATCGGGATTGGTGCAACTGTTGCTATATCTAATTTTCTTTGCATTTTGTGCGCGGATATTGCGATCGCCCAAAATTCTCGCAGGGGTCATTTGGGTGTATTTAATGGTGTCCCTGGTGGTGAGTGGCTATGGGATTCGCCAGGAATTTTTTGGGGTAGAACAGTTGGCCACCTGGAATGACCCCTTGTCGGAATTTGCCAATGACACTAGGGTCTACAGCTATCTGGGGAATCCAAATCTCCTGGCCGGTTATCTGCTGGGGGCGATCGCCTTTAGTGGGGTAGCGATGCTAATTTGGCGCACCAAGATCCAGAAAACCCTAGCAGGGGCCATGTTTGCGACCAATGCAGCCTGCCTATTTTTTACCGATAGTCGGGGTGGTTGGTTAGCCATGGTGGGGGCCGCCGTTGTGGGAGGGTTATTGCTCTACAGTTGGTATGGCGATCGCCTCAGTCCTTTTTGGCGCAAATGGTTGCTGCCCCTGTGTTTTGGTTTTGGGGCGGGGCTAATCCTGATTGCGGTATTGGGTGTTGATGCCATTCGTCTGCGGTTGTTGAGTATTTTTTCCTGGCGGGGCGATAGTAGTAATAATTTTCGGATTAATGTGTGGTGGGCGGTACTGCGGATGATTGGCGATCGCCCCCTGTTGGGGATTGGGCCAGGCCATGACGCCTTTAATGCGGTGTATCCCCAGTATATGGAAAGTCGTTTTTCTGCCCTGAGTGCCTATTCTATTTTTTTGGAAACTGCTGTGGAAACAGGCTTACTAGGTTTGACCACGTTTGTGTGGTTGCTGATTAATATCTTTAGCCAAGCTTTACAAAGCCTTAAAGACTTTCAGTCCCGGCATAAAATAGAAGGACTCTGGTTAGTTGGGGCGATCGCCGCTATGACTGGGCTATTGATCCAAGGTCTATTTGATACCGTTTGGTATCGCCCCCAGGTCAATACCCTCTGGTGGTTGATGGTGGGCATTATTGCCGCCCAAATCCCCCCGTCCCAACCCACCGGAAGAGACAACCCCAGCTCTTAATCTAGATTTTTTCTGCCTGGGCAACCGGGGGACGTTTTGTTCACTGGTGCCAGTGTATGGCCCAAAAGATTGATCGATATCTGCTCTTTGGAGAAGCGCAGTCTGATTTTTTAGTCCAATTATCTCCTGCCCTGAGGTTGGCGATTTTGTCATGATTCTAGTTGGTGAACACCAAGCCCATTTCCTTGAATTTTTCCTGGAGACCCTCCGGGAGATTGCCGCAGTTCAGGTTGCCCCCAGCGCTGCCCATCTGTCGGCATTGGCGATCGCCAACCATCCAGAACTAATCATTGTGAACCTCGATTTTGTGTCCCGTCCGGAGCGTAAACTATTTGCCCAGCTCAAAAGTGATCTGCGGAGCTGTGATATCCCCCTGATTATTGCCACCACTGATATCCACGCCCAAACCCGCGCCGAAGCCTTCTCCTTTGGGGCCGATGATGTGTTGCTTTTGCCCTGTACCAACACCGAATTACAAAAACGGGTTCAACAGCAACTTAACCACAAACACCTCCAAGCCCTGTGGTTAAACCAGACCGAGCAACTGCAACGGACGATTAACCGCCAAAGGATTCTCAGCGTTATCATCAATCGAATTCGCCGGACCCTCAACCTCAACGAAATTTTTCAGAGCACCACCCAAGAAATTCACGATGCCCTGAACTGTGACCGGGTGGTGATCTATCGGTTTAACCCCGACTGGAGTGGTCGCTTTGTGGCTGAGGCGATGTCTCCCCAATGGCGATCGCTGATGAATGATGCCAGTACACAGCAGCGTGAACTGCTGAAATATTCCGCCGTGCGTGATGATCGCTGTATCGTTAAAGTTTTTGAGAGTGATCTACCAGGCTGGGTAGAAGATACCTATCTCCAGGAAACCCAGGGGGGGATTTATCGCCAAGGCAAAACCTATCGGGCAGTTCATGATATTTACAAAGCCGGATTTCCCCCCTGTTACATCGAGCTCCTCGAAAATTTCCAAGCCAAAGCCTATGTCACCCTCCCGATTTTTTTAGGCGATCGCCTCTGGGGGCTCCTCGGCATTTACCAAAACAACGCCCCCCGCACTTGGCTCACTGAAGAGATCGAAATGCTGCGGCAGATCGCCACCCAACTGGGCATTGCCCTCCAACAGGCCCAACTCCTCGAAACTTTACAGGTGGCCAAAGAAGAGGCAGAAACGGCGAACCAAACAAAAAGCCAATTTTTGGCCAATATGAGCCATGAACTCCGCACGCCCCTCAGTGCCATTTTGGGGTTTACGGAGCTCCTCACGGGGGATACCAACCTTACTTGTGATCAGCTCGAATCCCTCGATATCATCACCCAGAGCGCCCAGCACCTGCTGAACCTCATCAACGATATTCTCTCCCTCTCAAAAATGGAAGCCGGGGAAACCAGCGTCGTTCGAGAAGCCTTTAATCTCGTTGAAGCCCTCAATTTTATCTACGATCTTGTTGTCCTGGCAGCGAAACAAGAACAATTAGAGTTGATCTTTGAGTGCGATGCCAATGTACCAGAGGTGATTTATCTCGATGAGAAAAAGCTCAAACAAGTCTTAATTAATCTCCTGAGCAATGCGATTAAATTTACTGAGGTGGGTCGCGTGACCCTCAAAATTACCCATGATGCGAACCAACAGAGTCTACGCTTTGCGGTGATTGATACGGGGCCTGGCATCCCAGAACATGAGCAGGACAAATTATTTCAAGTGTTCCAGCAAACCAACACAGGCATACGTTCGCGCCAAGGTACGGGCCTGGGCCTCGCCATTAGTCAGCAGTTAGTCCAGCTCATGGGGGGCGAGATCCAGGTTACAACAGCAGAAAACCAGGGCAGTTGCTTTTGGTTTGATCTGCCCCTCGCCTCGCCAGCAAAAGATCAAGCGGCGATTTCAATTCAGTCTTTCGTGGAGCACACGGGACGACCCCCGAAAATTTTGCTCCTTAAAGATCAAGTTGAGCAGCGGGAGTTACTCTGTCAGCGACTCGCCAGGGCCGGCATCGCAACCCAGGCGATCGCCATGGACGCAATCTCAAATCACCAATGGCAACAATGGACACCAGACCTAATTTTGGTTGACCTGAAATTGGCCTCCATCGATGGTGCTGAGATCTTGAGCGATATCCAACGACACCTCCAAACAGTCCCTCTCAGCAAAGACCCGAAACTCATTGTGATTACCGCCGATATCTTTCAAAATCAACAAAATGAACATTCGCGGTTAGCTTGTGATGACATTATTTACCACCCAGTCTCTTTGGAGGAACTTCTGGGTAAACTTGCCTATCATTTAGAGCAATATAGAGAAATCTTGCATCCCGTTGACGCCCACCCAAAATCACCAACTCCCCCATCCTAAATTTGGTTCGCTATGCTGAAGTTATCAACGATTAACGTGTTCCCATCCCCTTGGCCTAAGAGCTGATTTAGAAAGCTCCCCGGCCCCCAGCCTGGGGGGATTTTTCGGTCAATCAATGGGATCAAAGTCCCCCATTTCAGGAGATTTAGGGGGCAAATCAAGAAATTCATTTACTTTATACATGGCCTCTAGAGGCTACTAATTTTTAAATTTTTTTCCCGCCGATGGCTTCTACTTCTCCGAAAAACCAACCGCCTCGCCTGATCACCTTTAAACAGCTCATTAAAACCCACCATGGCAGAGCTTATTTTTTGGGTGGTAGTTGCTTGGCGATGTTAACCCTCAGTACTGTGGGCCTCGCGACCCTGGTTAATCCGCGGGTACCGATTCCGGTGGTAGATGGTCTCTTGGGGCAATTGCCAGCCCAGACAGCCGCACGGGTTTTGCAGGAGACTGAATCCTCGGCATCCCAAACGGTGAGTGGTGCGGGCGCCCCCTCGGCAACAACAACGCCACCCCCTGCCGAGACTAATACTAATGCCCAGACGAATGCCCCTAGGGGAGAACCATCCACGTTACCCCTCTGGATTTATGGTGTGATTGTGCTTGGTTCTCTGGTGGGGCCTTCCTTGTTCACCTATGGCCTCTATCGGCTTTATCAACAGTCCCGGCGACGGCCTCAGATACCCCGCCAACCAGCCCAGGAAGTTGGGCGATCGCCGCTGCCGATGTCCCCACCCCAAGACAGTTAAAGGCGAATTTTTCGGGGGACGGCGGCCCCCTCCCCTATAATGTGGAGGGTTGAAAACTTTTAGTGTAGTTCCACAAACATATGGCTCTGTTGGATTCGAAAGGGCGACTCTTTGGCAAAGTAAGCATTCTTGATCTGGGGGCGCTCCTGATTATTCTTGGTTTGATTTTTGGGATCTTTTTCCTCCCCGGAAAATCAGGTTCAGTGGCCCAGATTGGCACCGCCACCGAAAAAGTCGAAGTGGAGCTCCTGGTACGGGGTCTGAGTGTGAAGTCTCCAGAGGCCTTTGTGACAGAATTTCAAGCTTCTGAAACCACATCTATTGTTATCCGCAATCAGCCCTTTGCGAATGTCGGGATCAAGTCCATTGAGCTTTTGCCCCGGACAACCCCTGTGCCCCAGCCGGACGGCTCCGTGTTGCCTTTAAATGATCCCCGCCCTGAGGTGCAGAATATTGGGGATTTTCGGGTTGTGTTAACGAGTGACGCCCAGAAAACAGATAATGGCTATGTTTTTGGCAATAATAAGGTCAAAATCGGCCATACCCTACGCCTTGAGGGGTTTAATTACGATTTCAATGGCAGCGTAATTGATATCCGGGCAGTGGAAAAATAGGCTCGACTTCATGGGCAAGTATTGGCGCATTTTAGGGCTGTTTTGGAGTACGGCGATCGCCGCTGAATTGGAGTACCGTTTAAATTTTTTAATTGCGGCCCTCAGTAGTGTGGGCAATTTGGCGGGCAGTCTGTTTAGCCTCTTTTTGTTTTACCGAACGGGGTATCAATTTTCCGGTTGGACTTGGCAGGAAGCAATGTTGGTGGTAGGTATGTTTACTCTCCTACAGGGAGTGGCTAATACTTTTTTTTCGCCGAATCTCAACCGGATCGTCCAACAGGTACAGGAAGGCACCCTCGATTTTGTGCTGCTCAAGCCCATCAGTAGTCAATTTTGGCTTTCGGCGCGGATGATTTCCCCCTGGGGCTTGCCCGACTTGGTTTTAGGACTCGGAATCTTGATCTACATCGGGCTGCGGTTGGGTTTGTCGCCGCTGAATTATCTGTTGAGCCTGGTGCCCATTGGGTTTGGGATGTTGATCCTTTATAGCCTCTGGTTTATGTTGGGGGCAACGAGCATCTGGTTTGTGAAAATTTATAATGTCACCGAGGTGCTCAGGGGCTTTCTTGAGGCGGGGCGTTACCCGATTGTGGCCTATCCGGGGGTCTTTCGTTTTTTCTTCACCTTCATTGTCCCCATTGTTTTTTTAACGACAATTCCTGCCGAAACCATGTTGGGGCGATCGCCTTTGGGCTGGATTGCCGGTGCCGGTGGTTTAGGTCTGCTGCTGCTGTTATTGTCTAATGTGGTGTGGCGATTTGCTCTACGGTTTTATACCAGTGCTTCCAGCTAAAGCCTTAGCAAGAATTTAAACTTTGTGTCCTAAACTGCCGTTGTATGAAAAAAAAACCCATCCTATCTACCATTGGTTGGCGAGAATGCGTGGCGTTACCAGATTTTGACATCCCTGTGATCCGCGCCAAAATTGATACCGGTGCTGGCTCCTCCTCGATCCATGCCACCCGCATTCACTATTTTCACCAAGGCGATCGCGAGATGGTTCGTTTCCAAATCCACCCCCACCAGCACAATATCCATGACACTGTCACCATAGAAGCCCCATTGGTCGAACACCGCAGCATCAAAAGCTCCAATGGCCAAAAGCAACTGCGGCCTGTTATCGAAACCCATGTTCAACTAGGCGAACACCGTTGGCTCATTGAACTCAACCTCACCAATCGCTCCTTGATGGGTTATCGGATGCTCCTCGGGCGCCAGGCCCTGCGCAAACGATTCCTCGTTGATGTGAGCAAATCTTTTCTCCAAAGCCAACCGGATCATCCCCACTAACCATGAAAATTGCCATTCTCTCCCAAGATCCCAAACTCTATTCCACCCGTCGTCTCCGGGAAGCCGCCGAAAATCGCCACCACGATGTCCAGGTGATTAATTTCATGCGCTGTTACATGAATATCACCTCCCATAAACCCTTTGTTATTTACCAGGGGCAGCGGTTAGAAAATTTTGATGCCATTATTCCCCGCATTGGGGCCTCGGCCACCTTTTACGGTACGGCGGTGGTGCGCCAGTTTGAGGTGATGGGCGGGTTTAGTGCCAATACATCCCAGGCGATTTCGCGGTCCCGCGATAAACTGCGATCGCTGCAAATTTTAGCCCGCAAAGGCATTGGTCTACCAGTCACAGGCTTTGCCCATGCGACCCAGGACATCGATGGACTGATCGAAACCGTAGGCGGTGCCCCTGTGGTGATTAAGCTCCTAGAAGGCACCCAGGGTATCGGTGTGGTGCTCGCGGAAACCCATCAAGCTGCAAAATCTGTGATTGAAGCCTTTCGGGGTTTAGACGCGAATATTTTGGTGCAAGAATACATCGCCGAAGCCAAGGGCACAGATATCCGCTGTTTTGTGGTGGGCGAGAAAGTCGTGGCGGCGATCAAACGGCAAGGAGCTGAAGGGGAATTTCGGTCTAATTTGCACCGGGGTGGGAAAGCGGACAAAGTACGACTGACCCCCGAAGAACGCAGTACCGCTGTCCGGGCCGCGAAAGCCATGGGATTGCGGGTCGCCGGGGTGGATTTGTTGCGTTCAAACCATGGGCCTCTGGTGATGGAAATTAATTCTTCGCCTGGATTAGAGGGCATCGAAAAAACCACCGGGGTCGATGTGGCCGGAAAAATTATTGAATATCTCGAAAAGAATGCTGCTCCTGGGAAAACGACGGATCGCATTCAGTATTAGAGATCAGGTTATGGCCCACAAGTCTAGAAAAAAAGCTGCAAAATTGTCTCCAGGCGATCGCCCCAAGAGAGTTCATCGTGGCGGCCAAGGGGATCTTCAAGGGTAAAAAGATTGACATTTTCTTGGTACTGGAACGCTCTGATTAAAAGTTCTCGCATTTCCTGCCCCCGTAGTCTCGCCCGCACCTCCCTGTGGTTGGCATCGGCCATCAAGCCCCAGTCTAGGTAAATTTTGGGGCGCAGTTCGGGGTTACTCAACGCCGCAGTTGCGGCAAAAACCAGCGCTGAATTTTCGAGGGATAGTTTAAAGGCCCCCTCTAAACCATTGGTTAATATTGGGTTTGCCTCCAGCCCCAGCCAAAAAGAGGGAGACAGGGCGGCCACCTGGGGAAATTGACAGGGATGTTGGGTCGCAGTATAAAAAGCCGCTAAGCCACCGTGGCCAGCACCGACAATGAGGGTTTGATCAGCTTGGGTGCGGTACTGCGCATCGATAAAGGGTTTCAGTCCTTTGGCAAGGTAACGGCTGTAATCCCCTAGGCCACCCCCTTGATCCGGGACATGGGAATATTCATAGTGGCGATCGCCAGGGCAAACGGCCACGACAATCAGCTTTTGCAATTGTTCCCGTAGATACATGCGACTCAAGCGTTCTGCCACCTGCCAACATTGACCCAAATCACCATCGGCAAAAAAGATCTTATCGCCATCGTTGCAGTACACCACGGGCAGGCGATAGCCTGTTACTTCGTAATCTCGTGGTAAAAAGACATGGATTTTGCGGGGTTGATCAAAATACGCCCCAAAACCCTTGAGGTGCAACTGATCGTAGGTATGGAAAAAACCGCCCCAATGGCCCTGGTCATGGAACCAAGCCCGTTGTCCGCCTTTGTAAAATTCTTCTGCCATAGGTATTTTGTTTAACGTCACACATCGGGGCGATCGCCTTTTGCTTCTGAAGATATCCTATTTGCATTGTTGCCAAGTTGTCATTGGAAGTTATTTTTGTGCGTATTCGAGAGAGAAACTGTGACCATTGCCAAGCTATTGCGGCGGTTCGTTACCGGATTCGATATGATGCGAGTGAACAGTGGAGATTAGTTTGTCCGGATTGTCGACGCAAGTTAGCAGAGAATAATCCTTACTATTGCTACGGTGGCACTTGGAAAGCGAAAAAACGGAAATAGACCTTTTCGCGGTCGGGAATTTTCGATCCTCCCAGCACAATGGGATAATGAATGCCGTGCGTTTCTAGGCAGCCCATGAAATCTCGTTCCTTTTTTGTGTATCTCGGTCTTCTGGTGGTGCTCCTGCTCTCGGTGGGGCTAGGCAGTTGGTTCGCTATTTTTAAACAAAGCCCCTTGCCTTGGTTACAGGGTGGCGTGGCGCGGAATCCGGCAGCGGCGTTATTCGTCCCCCGGCAAGCGCCATTGATGCTCTCCCTGGTGGTGAATCCTGAGAAATTAGCGGCCCTAGGTCTGGTGCAAACCCCTTGGGGTAAACGGCGGGCAACACTCACGGAATTGCAACAGGTGAAAACAAGTTTGCTCAGTGCGACAGGACTAGATTACGGTAAGCAGATTGAACCGTGGCTGGGGGACGAGCTGAGTTTGGCGGTGACTACCTTGGATGTAGATCGTGATCCGAGTAATGGGGTGCAGCCGGGCTATTTATTGGTCGTAGAAGCACGGGATGAGGCTTTGGCGAAGGAATTTTTACAGCTTTCCTACACGGATCAGGCGATCGCCCCGGAAGCGGGTTTAACGTTTGATCAATACAAAGGGGTAAATCTAGTCATTCCCCAGGCGGGTAGTCACCGATTTGCCAGTGCGATTGTCGGTAATTATGTGCTGTTTGCCAACGAGGCGAAGGTGTTGCGCAGTGCGATTAATACGGTGCAAGTGCCGGATTTGAATTTGAGCCACGACCCCCAATATACAGCAGCCCTAGAAACCATTGACCGGAAACATATTGGCGTGATGGTGGCGAATTTACCGGCTCTCAGTGCTTGGATTGCCAATGATCCGACCCCAGAAGAACCGACCCTCGAACAACGCTTGGCGATCGCCGTCGGTTTACATCCAGAGGGATTGGTGGCAGAAACGGCTTTGATTGGAGACACGGAACCGACCCTCATGCCAGGGGCCACCACGGCACCGACCCATGTCCTCAACTACATTCCCCAGGAGGCGATGTTTGCCGTCGCCGGACGGGATTTAAACGCTCTCTGGGGGGAAGCGACTACAGGGTTAAATCCGAAAAGCCCCTTGTCCCAGATTTTGCAGCAGGCAGTAGCCGCGATCCAAGATCCCCTCGGCATTGACCTCCCTGAAGATATTTTTGCGTGGATTTCTGGGGAATATGCCCTGGCCCTCGTCCCCGATGCCGAACGCAATGATGTGGAATGGCTCTTTGTGGCGGAGCGAAAACCGGAGGTTAACCTTGATCCCGTCATTGAACATTTTGATAGTTTGGCCCAGGAAAAAGGCTTAAGCGTCGGGCGTTTACCCTTAGGCGATCGCCATGTTACTGCCTGGACAGCCATTGATACCCAAGACCAAGATGAACTGGTACAACTTAATGCCGATGTCCGGGGAGCGCACCTCAGCGTTGAAGATTACGAACTTTTTGCCACTTCCGTAAAAACCCTCAGCCGGGCGATCCAAGCCAATACCGGGCGATCGCTCCTAAAAAACAAAGATTTCCAGACCAGCATTGCCCAACTGCCCCCCGAAAACAGCGGCTATCTGTTTGCCGATTGGCGTCAGGGTTCCCAACTGTTCAAAACCCAAGTACCGATCCTGCGGGTGGTCGATTATGTGGCCAAACCCTTCTTTAACCATCTCCGCGCCTTTACCCTCACCAGTGCCGGCAGTACCCAGGATATTCGGCGATCGACCCTATTCTTTAACCTCTCCCCCAATCGTTTACAAAATTGAGACGGCCCCCGATTTGTGGAAGTCCCGACTACCATGGAACAAGGTGATCTTTTTGAAAATTTTGGCCCCTGCTAACCATTGCCCCTGCGATTTTAATCTGTTGCTTTTATTTCCCCGCTGCCGATGACTGCTTCCCTATTGGCCCCCGGACAAACCCTGCGCGGACGTTATCATATTCTTCGGTCTCTGGCCCAGGGGGGATTCGGGGCGACTTTTTTGGCAGAAGACCATGACCGCCCGAAACGACCCATCTGTGTGGTGAAGCTCCTCAAGCCCCAAACCGCTGACCCAGAAACCTTAGCAACGGCCCGGCGTTTATTTGAGACCGAAGCAAAAATCCTCGATGAATTGGGTCAACACCCGCAAATCCCCCAGCTATTGGCTTATTTTGAGGAAGGCCAAGAGTTTTATCTGGTTGAAGAATATATCGAAGGGCAAAGTCTCTGGGAAGAATTACAGCAGCTTTCTCCCTGTCCCCCAGAAGCGGCGATCGCCCTTGTGCAAGAAATCCTGGAATTGTTGGTTTTTGTCCACGGCCACCAGGTAATTCACCGGGATCTCAACCCCAGTAATCTGATTCGCCGCCAATCGGATCAAAAACTTTGCCTCATTGATTTTGGTGCGGTTAAACAGGTCACCCACCAATTTGCCAGTACCTCCGGTCGGCCCACCATTGCCATCGGCACCCAAGGCTATATGCCCCTGGAGCAAATTCAGGGCTATCCCCGTTACAGTAGCGACCTCTACGCGGTGGGGATGATTGCGATTACGGCCCTGACTGGCACCACCCCCGACAAAATTCCCCTCGATGCCCAAACCGGGGAAGTGCAGTGGCAGGATCAAGTAGAAATCCCAGAAGCAGTTAGGCACTTTCTCGCCAAGATGGTGCACCATAATTGGCGCGATCGCTTTGGGACGGCCACAGAAGCCCAACAGGCCTTAAACCCATTGGCAGCACAGGAAAAACAGCAACCGAAAACGAGTACCCGTGTTTTGCCAGTAGCAAGCAGTATTCAGCAGATCAAACAAACGGCGATCGCCCCCCTCAACTACCTCTCAACGGTCGTTTCCCAGCAATACCAGCGTTTGAGCGTCAATCACCAGGCGATCAAGGCCGCCCTTCTGGGCGTGGGACTCGCGGCCTTGGTGGGGACGGGCCTCGGCGTTCACGCGGGGTGGCGGTGGTGGTCAGAGCGCCAAGCCCTGATGGCCCAATATGAACAGGCCCAACTGGCCCAATCCCAAAATCAACTGGAGCAGGCCCTCGCCCAATACCAAGAAATTTTACAGATCGTCCCAGACCATGAAGGGGCACTCTTGGGAAAGGCCCAAGTCCTCCAAGCCCTTGAACAATTTGATGGGGCTGTAGAAACCTATGATCAGCTACTGGAGGTTAACCCCCAACGTTGGGAAGCCTGGTGGGGCAAAGGCAAAATCGCCAGCGATCGCCAACAGGATGACCAAGCCCTAACCTTTCTCGACCGCGCCATCCAGGAAGATTCCCGGCAAGCGGTGGTTTGGGAGACAAAGGCCCGAATTCATCTCCGTCGCGAAGAAACCGACGCCGCCCTCAATAGTCTTGATGCGTTTCTCAGATTGGATTCCCAGCAGGTTTGGGCCTGGTTTGAGAAGGGCTGGATTCACCACAATCGCGCCGAATATAACGAGGCGATCGCCGCCTACCAACAGGCCCTCAAGCTTGACGACCAGAACGCCGATATTTGGTACCAACAGGGCAACAGCTATAGCAAACTGCAACGGTACCGGGAGGCGAAAAATGCCTATGTCCGGGTGGTAGAACTAGAGCCAGACCGCGCCCCCGCCTGGTATAGCCTTGGCATGGCCCAGGAAAATCTCCGCAATTACCTCGAAGCCCAGGATGCCTTTGCCAACGTCACTCGCTTCGAACCAAACAATGACCGTGCCTGGTACCACCTCGCCTGGAACGCAGAACAAAATGGCGATCGCCCCACCGCCATCGACGCCTACCAACGCACCGTTGCCCTAAACAGCGATGACCGTCCCAGTTGGCGCAGTCTAGGAAATTTACTCTACGATTCTGAAAATTATGATGAGGCGATCGCCGCCTACGAAAATACCCTCCGCCTAGACGATGCCGATGGAGATATTTGGGCACGTTTGGGGAATGCCTACAAAGCCACAGGCCAATACCAAGCTGCCATTAACGCCTATGACGAAGCACTCCAGTATAAACCCAATGACCCAGATATTTTAGGCGATCGCCAAGATGCCCAAGAGCGTCTCCAGTGGGAACAGGCCCAGGACAATGTCAAAGAAAGGGCCGATAGCCTGACAGAATTCCTCCGGGATACCCTGCGGGAAATTGTGCCCTGGTTGTAATTGCTACCCACAAAAAATCCGGGTAGACCCGGACTTAAGCAGAAAAATGGCTTCAGAAATAATGATTGGCAAATCCTTAGAAACCAAGGGCAGTCCAATCCACTTCAAAACCTTCGAGAATCAGAGAAGAGTTGTAAATCTGGAGAATAATAAGCAGGAATACTAAAAACAACGCCATGAAGACGCCCATGAGCGGTGTGGTGCCCCAACCGGGAGCGACTTTACCGTATTCAGAATTCAAAGGCTTGAGAATATCTCCCAACCGAGTACGCTGTGCCATAGGATTCGTGTATCGTAAAGGATTTTTGTAATGTTCCGTAATATTATAGAGGAAGAGTCATCATAAACTGAGATACACCTATGGATTCTGCAACAGTTCTTAGCATCGGCATTGCGGTGGTTGTGATCGCCGTAACAGGGTTTTCGATTTACACAGCCTTTGGGCCTCCTTCGGTAGAACTTGAGGATCCCTTTGAAGATCATGAAGATTAAACCTGGGGCCATTTTTTAATGTCTAGCTCCATGGCTCCTATTTCTGGGTTGTTTGTTTCCCCAGTTTCGATGTCATCATAAAATCCTTTTGAGATGTCTTTTTAGTACAGTCACAACTCAACGGACTGCAATTATCTTTCTTAAAATTACTGAATCAAGCAGCCTCCGGGCTGTTTTTTTTGGGGGATTGCTTAAAAATCTTGAGTTTAAAGAGCGTCAAAATAGTTGCAATAAGACTTCCGGTAATAGCTCTTGTATCCCTGGGAGCACAATATTGGCCCCGACATCCTGCAGGTTAGAGGCGTACATATACTCCTTATCGTCACCAGTTTGGGCATGGGGCGGGATTACCCCAATGGCGCGCCATTGTCGTTGGGGCTGCTGGCTGATGGCATTGGTGATGGTGCGCATATCGGCAGCAGTGTCTCCCACATAGGCGACGGGGGTATGGGCAGATGTTGCTTCGAGTTGGGCGATCGCCGCAAGTAAACCCTTGGGATCTGGTTTTTCAGGGGCATCTTCCATGGCAATAAGAACAGGATTTTCTAAGCCCAAACGCCCTTTGAGCACGTGTTCAGCAGAACCCCGCATTGCGCCACTAAAAAAGCCCCAGGCAATATCAGCGGCAGTGAGGGCCTCAAAATAGGCTTTGGTGACGAGCAGCGGTTCATCGTTGATATAGCCATCAAAATTACGACCCCGGTATTTGCGCTGAAAAAAAGCCACTAACTCTTTAAAATCAACGGGGATTGTCTCATCCCAACGGCGAACCAGTTCCTGGGAGGCTTTCCAATCGTTATTCCAAATGGCTTCGGCCTTGAGGCTATCGATTTCACCATTGGTGGGGCGATATTCCCCCTGGGTGTAATGTTCGACGGTATCGGCGATCGCCCGCCGATAGGACTGACTCACATCCCGAATCACCCCGTCAATATCAAAAATCGCAATCCCCTTCACCATGGTCACCACCTCTGTTTCAGAACCTATCACCATACTTCTCTTGTTTGCTATTTTCCCAAGTCTTGGGCCGAAAACACAGCCAGATGTTTTCCTAACCCCATAACAAAATTACCGTCCCTTAATATCAATCCAAACAACATGAAATTGCTCAAACTAAGATTTAAAGACGGTAATTCAATTTTTTAGAACAAAACAATAACACCCCATGGGGTGCTAAAAGCTGTCCGTCTTAGTTACGGTAAGGCACTGCGGCAAGGCTGATGTCTGCGGTAGAAACCCGAACGTTGACCTTGGGAATTTGGGCAGAACGTGCCATGTTGAGGAAGAGGGCCGGATCGCCAGCTTGGGGCACCCGATCGGGAGTCCGGAAACGGCGCACAGCATTTTGCCAAACCACTTGGGGGAAACCGATTTGGGAGCGGTAGTAAGCATCGTAACGGGGAGACTTGATGTTAAAGGGAGTCTCACCTTGCTCACGGCTAGCGAGGCTACGACGGCGCTGGTAGGGCACCGTGTCATAGCCGAAGTTTTCCATATACTCATCAGTGTTGAGGAGTTGGTCAACAAAGGCCGCTAGACCCTTGGTACAAATCACGATTGACCAGGCAATTTTTTCCTGTTCGCTGAAGGGATCGCGACCGAGTACCCGCTGGATACACTGCTCAACAAAGCGATAATTACTGTTTTTGTTATAGAAGCTATCGATAAAGGTCTCAGATAGCAACAGACCCCGAATGAAGTCACGGACAGTAATTTGACCGTTGCGCAACTGGGATTCGAGTAGCTGCTGGCGATCGCACTTAAAAGCGTGGAAGAAAATTTGACGATAAGCAGCGTTGATGAGAACGTCAAAGTCAGAATCGCTAATGACGTTATCGGTTGTAAAAACAAAAGGCTGCTCGTCGCCACCGACGGTATACCCTTCTACCCGAGTGTTTTGGCTCGAGGGGGCGTATTGTAATAAAGGAATTGTCAAATCAGACCTCCGTTATATCAGAAGACTTTAAAAAATAAAATTTCTTACTGATTAGCATAAGGGAGTCAGGGGCTATCCCTCGGAAAGATTAAAAAATATTACAGAAGTTAACGTTTGTTTCTCTCGCCCTAGGGCCGCAGTAGCTTGCTTTTTCGCCAAAGCTTGGTGAGGTAAGGATCGATTCTGGGGCGATCGCCAGGGCGATTTCCTTAAGATAAACGGCAAAAAGATCCGGCCCCAAAAGGTCCATTTAGAACAATTGACGGCGGCCGAAAAAAATGCAGTATTTTAGAGAAAGTTTAGTCTCCCAACCCCTTAGTTTGACGGTGGGGTGACTGTAGAAGCGATCGCCTTTCCCCGTCCCATTGATTGTTCTCCGTTTAGAGTGCAGGAGTTTTCGGATGAATCAAGCCCCCCCTAACGCTACAAATGCTAGCTTTCAGGCTGCTTTAGATAACTTAGATTTGGATCTAGATCGAGAACTGCAACGTTACCGACAACAACGGCCACCGTCCGAGCGATTCACACCGCCCCCGAGTCCAGAACCGCCCCTCGATGGGGGCTCTGCGGCGCTTGACCAGGGTGAAGAAGGATTAGTGTCTCAACAACACATCCAGGCTTCTGAAACAGACACCACCGAGACCATCACCTCTGTTTCTGGCCCCCTTTCCCCCTGGGAACAACCCACGCCCCCCCCGGAAGATTACCTGCAATCCTCAGAGGAGTTGCTCAAAAGTTTAGATTTAGATGCCAACTCTCAACCTGTTCCCCCACCTACCCCACGTTGGAAACTGGGTCTGGCATTTTTGGGAGCGGCAATTTTAGGGGGAGGACTGGTGGCCTTGGCGATCGCCGTCCCCGATTTATTTGCCCCAGCTCCGGAAACAGCCGCAGAATCTCCCGCTCCCCAAACCACGGCGACAAATCCAGAGACCACTGCACCGGCGACCTCAAGCACCGTTAATCTAGCTTCCCAAGAATTTATTGAATTACGCCTAGACAATCTCAGTATCATTGATCCCAGCGTGCCCACGGACCCAGAAACTACCGACGCGGATGCCACGGCTTCTACCAGTGCCACAACGCCTCCCCCAACTCCAGATCAAGCGACAGCAACCCCCCTGATGCCGGTGCCAGGTTTTCCGGGGACTCCCTTGGCAACCCCCGACGGCTTGAAGTTGGGGTACTACTATGTGATTTTCCGAAATACGAGTCCCACCGCCCTTGAGCGTGCTAAAGCAGTGGTTGATGGTGCTTTTGTGCGGCAGTTCCCTGTGGGTCAAGCCATTCAGATGGCAGAAGTCGATTCGGAAGCCAAGGCTAATGATCTGATGCGTCAGTTTAAGGCCCAGAAAATTGCGGCGGAGGTTTATTACCATCAACTGTCACCGGCCTCCTAGGCTAGCCTGGGTTAGATTAAAGGTTAGAACGCGATAATAAGCGGGACACTGGGCACGATGAATTTTTTCCGGCGCACCTTGGATGGAATTCGACAATGGTGGCAACCCGCCGCCGATCCAGAGCAGATCCTGGAGCAGACCCTCTGGGACATGGAAAAAAAGATGATTCAAATGCGGCGGGCCGTAGCCCAGGCGGTGGCGAGCAGCAAACGGGGAGAACGGCACCGAAAAACCATGGCTGAAACAGCACAGCGATGGCAGCAATGGACGCGCTTGGCCCTAGACTGTGGCGATGAAACCTTAGCAAAAGCGGCGATCGCCCGGCGACAAACCTATGGGGCAATGCTGGCTAAATTAGATGCCCAACGGGAAGAACAACAAGCATTTATTTTGGGGGTGCGCCACGATCTTGAAGCCCTAGAAGACAAAATCAACCACATTAAACTGCAAAAAGATTGGTATGTGACGCGGTTACGGACGGCGATCGCCCAGCAACAGCTACAAACCCTCCAGCAAGAATTAATGGGGGGAAGCTTGGATGCGGCGATCGCCGATTTAGAATTGTCCCTGTGGCAAGTGGAAGCAGAAACCGATCTCCTCGATCCCCTCGAAGCGCAATTCCGTCAGTTAGAAAAAAGTCAGCGGCGTAACCCAAATAATTCTTAGAAAAATAAAGGCGATCGCCCCCCTGATTTTAGGCGTAACGAAGGGTAAAACTTATGTTACGCTGGCCTGTGGTTTTGTATATGTCCAAAGGAGAATTCTGTGGAACGCACATTTGTAATGGTTAAACCGGACGGTGTTCAGCGCGGTTTGGTCGGCGATGTTATCCGTCGTTTTGAAGCAAAAGGCTTTAAGCTTGTCGGTCTAAAATTGGTTTCTGTTTCCCGCGAATTAGCAGAGCAGCACTACGGCGTTCACAGAGAAAGACCGTTCTTCGGTAGCCTCGTGGAATTCATTATTTCTGCCCCCGTCGTTGCCATGGTTTGGGAAGGGAAAGGGGCGATCGCCGCTGCCCGGAAAATCATTGGTGCCACCAACCCCCTCGAAGCAGAACCCGGCACGATCCGGGGTGATTTTGGTGTAGACATTGGCCGTAACTTGATCCACGGTTCCGATGGCTCCGACACCGCTGCCAGTGAAATTGCCCTCTGGTTCTCCGAATCTGAATTGGCTAACTGGGAACCCGCTACCAAAGCTTGGCTCTACGAATAAGCCCAGTCTGTTTAGTTCTCAGTAAATTTTAAAAACCTAATTTCTCCAAAACCTCGTTAAACCTTAACGGGGTTTTTTGTGGTTATTCCTCCTCGTCCCAGAGCCGTTCTAATTGGTGCTGCCAAGCTAATAAAGCCCGTTGTTGTTCCCTGGGTTCTTGGTCAAGGCCACCCATAATCCCTTCTTGGTAAAACCGGGTAATCGTCTGCATCGTCTTCTCGATACTTTGCCCTTGGGACTTGGCGGCGCGGATAATTTCTCGCACTTTATCTTCGGCCAGTTGATTAAAAAAGGGACTGAGATTTTGTTGATGCAAAGTCACCATTTCCGTTAATACCTGCTGAAAAATGGTAGTGTCAAGTTGTTCTAGGGGATATTTAAATACGCCCCAGAGTAAACCCTGGTTGAGAGCATAGCGGACAAGTTTATTTTCATTAAAGTTACTTTCGAGCAACTGGCCATAATAGGGTTCTGCGTCGTCCTGGGAAGCGACAGGCACAAAGATCCGCAGCATTTGACCATCACTAGACAGGCTCACCAGCAGATGAAACCGGGCTTGGGATTTGTGTACTTTCCAAGTTTTGTTGTCCGTGTGATCAATTTTGGCGTCGGGAAAAAATTCGGTGAGGGTAGCGGAGATGGCATCTGGGGTCATTGTTGCAACTTGAATCGGAAAAATTGAATATTTGTTTTGTACTCGATCGGCATCGAAAATTATGGCTGGGCCGTGGAACAGGAGTGCCAATCATGGACGGCGACAACGACATCATCAATGGCTTGACGGGTAATTCGGGCCGATTGGCCGGTTTGGTTCGCCAAAATACTGACCAATAAGGTGCTGTCATCGGGCAAATCGAGGTAGCCAGAGAGGGCAGAAACGTGGGTCATGGTGCCTGTTTTCCCGAAGAATTGGTTTTCCACAGGGGTATCTTGAAAACGGTTTCTCAGGGTGCCTGTGCGGCCGGCGATCGCCAAGGATTCTCGATAGATTTCGCTCTGGGGATGGGTCAACATACCGTCCAAGGTTTGAATCAAGGCCATGGGGGTAACGAGGTTATGGCGAGAAAGACCAGAGCCATCCCGCAATCGGTAGGTTGCCGGGTCTACGCCGATGGATGCCAGGATTGTTTCCGGGTCTTGGTCAGCGGCAGTGAGGGTTTTTAGGAGACTTTCGGCAAAGAGATTATTACTGTCTTGGTTGGTGGTTTTGATGATCTCGGCCAGGGGGTCAGAGGCGATCGCCGTGAGTGGCTCAATTTTGTAGAGGAGGCTTTCTTTGTTGAGGGGATCCGGGAGTAGAGACTGGATGTCGGTGTCGATAACCCGGCCTCCTTTGAAAGTAATGTTTTGACTGCGGAGGATGGTTTGTACCGTTTCGAGGGCATAGCGACCAGGATTTGGAATGGACAAAAACCATTGCCTTGGTGGTGCATCGGGAGCCAATTCTCCCCTAATGGTTAGGATATTCGTCCCGTAGGTTTGGCGAGGTTCTGGGGGAATAGTTGCGCCTTCTGGGGCTGTGAAAAGTTGGTGATCCAGTTGCCATTGGCGGGCGGCGATCGCATTAGACCAAGTGACACGGGCACGACTGCCTACGGCTCCGGGCGTCACAGTGGCAGTAACCACATTTTCGTTGAGAATGAGACGATTCACAGCCGTTGCGTAATACCAAGGCAAATCAGACCATTCCCAGGTGGGATGGGGCGTTTGGGATGGCGGACTATCAATAATCACGACTTCTCCCACATCCGTAATCCCTTGTTTTTTGAGCGCTTCTAGGGCCGTGCGGAGCTTTGCGGTGGTTAGGGTCGGATCGCCTTGGCCTTCAATGACTAGGTAACGAACTTCTCCGTGGATATGCCTGACGAGAGAAATGGGGGTCTGAAATTGATAGTCCGCGCCAAAGTTGGCTAGGGCAGCGGCAGTGGTCAGCAGTTTCAAAGAAGAAGCTGGAACGAAAAATTGCTTGCTGTTGTGTTCGTAAATCGTTTGGTCAGTATTGGGGTCTTGGACTGCGATTCCCCATTGGGCAGCTTGTTGTTCTGGTTGGCTCAGGATATTGGCGATCGCCCCGGATAGATTACAGGTATTTTGGGCAAAGGCTGGGGGCACTATTGTTACCGCCAACAAACTACTGAAGGTCAGGATTCGACTGATCCGTTGAGTGTGCTGTTTCCCCATTTTTCTCCTTGTCCACAGTCAGGGCGCATTTGTCCTACTATACTGCCGTTTTTGGTGGGCTTCGGTACACTGCGAAAAGGATCTCTGTGGTTTTCTTGGGTTAAATCTCCATGAGCGAACAATTTTTTCAACGGAAGCAGACATTTTTCGACCGCTGGGCAAGGAATTACGACATTTTATTGACAACGCCCTTTTATCAGGCTGTCCATAAGCAGCTTCTGACCTATGCGGATTTTCTTGAGGATGGCCATGTGCTCGACCTGGGTTGTGGGACGGGCAAATTATTTAAACGGCTCGGCAAGCTGTATCCAGAATTAACGGGGGTGGGGTTGGATCTCTCTCCAGAAATGTTAGCCCAGGCCCAACGGAAGAATATCCATGGCGATCGCCTTTCTTTTGTCCAGGGGAATGCTGAGGCGCAACCTTTTCCGGAAAATACTTTTGATGCGGCGTTTAATACGATTAGTTTTTTGCATTATCTCCACCCCGAAACGGTTTTAGGGGAAGTGCAACGGGTACTCAAGCCGGGCGGTAAATTTTATCTGGCAGATTACGGCAAGGGAGAATTGTGCCAAGGGGATGGTTTTCCCTTTTCGCCGGGGGGGCTGCGATTTTATTCCCGAGCTGAACGCACAGCGATGGGGGAGCGGGTCGGCCTCGAAACTGTCGCCCACCACTATTTGATGTTCGGCATTTTGTTGACGATTTTCCAAAAAAGCTAGGCAATCCCAAAGGCGATCGCCTATTTTGCGCCCCAGACAACGCCCCGATTATGAGATGATTGTCTGCAACAAACGGGTTCACGCAAACAAGTATCATGACCAACGCTAAAGCCATCTCTATCCTTGGTTCCACCGGATCAATTGGGACGCAAACCCTCGACATTGTGCGATCGCACCCCGATAAATTCCGCGTTGTGGGGATGGCTGCTGGGCGCAACATTCAACTATTGGCCGAACAGGTGCGGGAGTTCCACCCAGAAATTGTCGCCACCAGTAAAGAAAGCCTTTTACCCGAATTAAAATCCCTTCTCAAAGATTTAAATCACCAACCCCAAATCATTGCTGGCAAAGAGGCGATCGCCGAGGTGGCCCGTTACGGTGATGCCGAAAGTGTCGTCACAGGAATTGTGGGTTGTGCCGGACTGTTACCGACCATTGCGGCGATCGAAGCCGGAAAAGATATTGCCCTGGCGAATAAAGAAACCCTGATTGCCGGGGGGCCAGTGGTTCTACCCTTGATCGAAAAATATGGTGTGAAACTGCTGCCCGCTGACTCCGAACATTCTGCAATTTTTCAATGTCTCCAGGGTGTGCCTGAAGGAGGGTTAAAGCGAATTATTCTCACAGCCTCCGGGGGCGCTTTCCGGGATCTGCCCGTGGAAAAATTAGCCACCGTTACCGTTAAAGATGCCTTGAAACATCCCAACTGGTCCATGGGGCAAAAAATTACCATCGATTCTGCCACCCTGATGAATAAGGGTCTAGAAGTGATCGAAGCCCATTATCTCTTTGGTCAAGATTACGACGATATCGACATTGTGGTACATCCCCAGAGCATCATCCACTCCCTAATTGAGCTGCAAGATACGTCTGTTTTGGCTCAATTGGGTTGGCCTGATATGCGCTTGCCCCTGCTCTATGCCCTCTCCTACCCCGAACGCATCTACACCGATTGGGAGCAATTTGATCTTGTGAAGGCAGGCGATCTCACCTTCCGGGAGCCGGATCACCATAAATATCCCTGCATGAATTTGGCCTATGCAGCGGGCCGGGCCGGGGGATCCATGCCAGCGGTTTTGAATGCAGCTAATGAGCAAGCTGTGGCCCTGTTCCTAGAAGAAAAAATTGAATTCCTCGACATTCCTCGTTTGATCGAAAAGGTTTGCGATCGCCACCAAAACGACAACAATACAAGCCCGACCCTAGACGATATTTTGCAGGCGGATCAATGGGCCAGACAAGAAGTCTTAAATCTACAACCTCAATTAGCTTAGGGCCAAATAAAACGCCTTAGTTAACAGTTTGGAGAAAGTCTTGGACAGCGAGAATGGCAGTGTCTCGAAAAGGATGGAGAGCGAGTAAATCTTGATCGCCTGTGATGAGAAAATCGGCCTTACCATTGACAATGAGTTCAAGAAATTTGTCATCTTTGGGATCACGGCAGACTGAAACTTTTTCAATGATCGGAACAATTTCAGCTTCCAAAATAAAGCTAGTCAAAAAATCGTCTCTGATTTCTCGGGTCAGATAACGGTCGAATTTTTTCCGATTAAGGACATTGCTTAATTCCGATAAAACATCTAGAGAGGTCAGGATAAGACCCTGCTGTTGAGTAACAGTTACGACCTCCATACAGTTGGAACTCGAAAATACCAAGGCACTAATAAGCACATTTGTGTCAATAGCAACGCGGTATTTATTCATCTGCTAGAATCGCCTCTAGAATTTCTGGAGTCATGCCTTGGGATATGGCTTGTTGACTAGCGGTTTTCATCACGTCTAGCAGCGGTTTGGGAGCAATAGCTTTGGCCAAAACAATATTAAGTAATGCTTGGATCTGTTGTTGCCGTTGCGGTTCAATTTGTTGGTAGGCCTGGGCAAGGCTTGATTCGACTTGGATTGTGATTGTTTCCATTGCATTTAACCTGAAGAAATGACAGTCAAAAAACAGGATGACTATAGGGTCTCGGATGCGGTCAGTTTTGAGCCGGTTTGGACTTGCCAGAGGCTGTAGTATAAACCCTGCTGATCGAGGAGTTGCTCATGGGTTCCCTGTTCAACAATTTTGCCTTGATCCATCACATAAATGCAGTCGGAGTGGCGGATCGTGGAGAGGCGATGGGCGATCGCAATGGTGGTGCGGTGCTGGGTGATTTTTTCGAGGGATTTGGCGATCGCCGCTTCGGTTTCGTTATCGACAGCAGAGGTGGCCTCATCCAAAATCAAAATGGGCGGATCTTTTAAAATGGCGCGGGCGATCGCCAACCGTTGCCGTTGACCACCGGAGAGTTTTTGCCCCCGTTCCCCGACAATGGTGTCGTACTGTTGGGGCAAAGTTTCGATGAAATCATGGGCTTCCGCAAGTTTTGCCGCCTGGATAATTTCCAGGAGAGTTGCATCGGGGTTCCCGTAGGCAATATTTTCCGCCACGGTGCCATGGAAGAGGAACACATCCTGACTCACGAGGCCAATGGCTCGCCGCAGATCCTTGAGGTAAATGTCGCGGATATCGAGGCCGTCGACGGTAATTTGGCCCTGGTTAATTTCATAGAAGCGCAGCAGCAGCTTAACGATGGTACTTTTCCCGGAACCTGTCGCCCCTACAATGGCAATGGTTTGACCCGCAGGAATGTGGAGCGAAAAATCCTGCAAAACTGGCGCCCGCTCAAAGTAGGCAAAGGAAATATTGTCGAGTTTGATCTCCCCTTTGACCGTGTGGGTGGGCAGAGCCACATCCCCCGAACGAATTTGCACTTCTGTATCGAGGAGATTAAAGACCCGGTTGCTCGAAGCCATCGCCCGTTGATAGAGATCCATTGTTTGGCCCAGGCGGGTCAGGGGCCACAACAACCGCTGGGTCATAAATACCAAAACACTGTAGGTGCCCACCGCTAAAGCGCCCTGTTCGACCTGCAACCCACCAAAAAAGAGAATCGCCGTAAACCCAGCCAGAATCGCGATCCGAATCAGAGGAATAAAGGCTGCACTCAGGGCGATCGCCCGTTCATTACTATTGAGATAAGCCTGGCTATCGAACCGGAGTCGTTCGAGTTCGTACTGCTCCGTCGTGAAACTTTTAATGGTCGTGATGCCGCTTAAATTATTAGACAGTCGTGCCCCTAGCATTCCCACCTTTTCCCGAACATCCGCATAGCGAGGTGCGAGTTTCTTCTGGAAACTGATAGAACCCCAAACGATAATTGGAATCGGGGCCATCGCCATCCAGGCCACCGAGGGCGTAGAGTAAAAAAATAGTCCCCCAATTAAAATCACCGTGGTGATCACCTGGAGAATTTCATTGGCCCCCACATCCAGGAAGCGTTCTAATTGGTTTACATCATCGTTGAGCAGAGCTAAGAGATCCCCTGTACTGCGTTCTTCAAAGTAACCCAACTCCAGTTCTTGTAGATGGCCATAGCCATCGAGGCGGAGATTGTGTTGCATCTTCTGGGCGAGGTTCCGCCAGAGTCGCTCATAGAGGTACTGAAAAATCGATTCAGCACTCCAGATCACAAAAGAGAGCAGCGCAATCACCACCAACTGACCCACAATGCTGGTGACACCAAAGCGGGCGACAAAGGAATTATCCCGCTGAACCACTGTATCCACTGCGATCCCAATTAAGACCGGTGGGGCGAGGTCAAAAAGTTTATTGATAATCGAACAGGCGATCGCCAAATTGATCTGTTTGCGGTAGCGACTACCATAGCGGAATAAACGGGTTAGGGGGTGGGACATATTCAAAGAAAATCAAGCCAATACCCAACAGATCATAACCTGTCCTGCTTAATCTTCACCGGGCTCTAGCACTTGCACATCCACCGTTTTGGCGTCGGTGTTATCCGTTCCTTGGGACCCGTCCACTTCTACGGCGGCCACCTCCACCGTGCCCTCCGGGGTCTGGCGCTGGAATTTCTTCTCTGTAATTTGCACCACTTCACCGCAACTAGGGCAGCGGGCCATGGAATTGTTTAAACCTGTAAATTCATAGCCACAGACCGGACAATCTGCCTCTACCAAATTGCGCTTGAGCCACCACTGGAAGCCCACCACCCCCAAGGCGATCGCCACCGGGATCAAGAGAATGAGAATAATAAACTCATTGACAACCCAGCCGAGGCCCACTGAAGTCAGCAACGCCGCGATCAGAATGAAGGTCAAAAAACAACCTAAGCCCGAAGAAGAGAATTGAATATTACGAGAGAAAGGATCGTTCACAATATTTCTTAATAATTGTTAACTGCTTACGATAGTGCCTCAAGTTTATTTCACAAACCGAGATGATAAGCTTACAAATGCACAAAAATTATTTTAATAAATCATGTCGGAAAGCAATAATACACCTCTTTTATTGAGGGCTGCACGGGGGGAGAAAGTTGAGCGGACACCGGTTTGGATGATGCGTCAAGCCGGACGTTACATGAAAATTTATCGCGACCTGCGGGAGAAGTACCCGAGCTTCCGGGAACGTTCTGAAAACCCCGATCTCGCCATCGAAATTTCGCTCCAACCTTGGCATGCATTCCAGCCTGACGGTGTAATTATGTTTTCGGATATTCTCACTCCCTTACCGGGGATGGGCATTCCCTTCGACATCATCGAAAGCAAAGGGCCGATCATCGAAAATCCGATCCGCACCCAGGCCCAGGTCGATGCCATGACCCCCTTTGATCCGGCAGAATCCTTGCCCTTTATCAAAACAATCCTCGCCACCCTCCGCCAAGAAGTGGGCAATGCTTCGACGGTACTAGGTTTTGTTGGTGCTCCCTGGACTTTGGCTGCCTATGCCATCGAGGGTAAAAGCTCGAAGAACTACGCGATCATCAAAAATATGGCCTTCTCTGAGCCGGCTGTGTTGCACAGTTTCCTTGGGAAAATTGCCGATGCGATCGCCGATTACGTTTGCTACCAGATCGAATGTGGTGCCCAGGTGATCCAGATGTTCGACTCTTGGGCGGGTCAACTCAGTCCCCAAGATTACGATATGTTTGCCCTGCCCTACCAAAAGCGGGTGGTGGATAAAGTCAAAGCCAAATACCCAGACTTCCCCCTGATTCTCTACATCAGTGGCAGTGCCGGTGTCCTGGAGCGCATGGGTAAATCCGGTGTAGATATCGTCAGCGTCGATTGGACGGTGGATATGGCCGATGCCCGCCAGCGCCTTGGTAAAGACATGAAGGTCCAAGGCAATATTGATCCTGGCGTGCTGTTTGGTTCCCAGGATTTCATCAAAGCCCGAATCATTGACACCGTGCGTAAAGCCGGCAATTGGGGACATATTCTTAACCTCGGCCATGGTGTGCTCGTTGGCACCCCTGAAGATAATGTCCGCTTCTTCTTTGAAACCTGTAAGAACGTCCAGAGTTTCCTCTAGGTTTTAGAGCCATTACTTCATTCAGAAAAAGCGTTTTAGGAGAGTCAAATCCTAGGGCGCTTTTTTTGGGGAATTGGGGTGATACCGTAGGCAGGGCCGACATTTCTCGATAGAATTTCCTAGCGTTTGCTTTTAGTTAAAAATTTTGGGGAAACAAGAGGGATGACAGTGCAACCAAAACTCATTATTCACGGTGGAGCCGGCAGTTCCCTCAAGGGCAAAGGGGGCTTAATCGCCGTACGGGAGTCGCTCCATCGGATTGTGCGAGAGGTTTATGACTTTCTAAAGCAGGGCGGTAGTGCGGTAGATGCGGTCATCCTGGGGGCAAAACTCTTGGAAGATGAACCACGGTTTAATGCGGGTACGGGGTCGGTGCTTCAGTCCGATGGCCAAATTCGCATGAGTGCTTCCCTCATGGACGGTACAGCTCAACGGTTTAGCGGCGTGATCAATGTGGGCCGCATTAAAAATCCCATCGAAGTAGCCCAGGCGTTGCAAACGGAAGATGACCGGGTGCTGTCCGATGTCGGTGCGGCGGAGATGGTAAGAGTATTGCAGTTACCGATCCATGACCCCCTCACCGATTTACGCCTCGAAGAATGGCTCGAAGAACGTAAGGGCAATTTCCGTAGCAGTATGGCTGGGGTGGTCGCGGAGGATGAGATGGCGCGGCGCGGCACCATTGGTGTGGTGGCCCTGGATCAAAATGGTCAGGTTGCAGCGGCTACATCTACGGGAGGAAAAGGTTTAGAACGCATTGGTCGGGTGAGTGATTCGGCGATGCCTGCGGGCAATTATGCGACCCAGGTGGCTGGGGTCAGTTGCACTGGCATTGGGGAAGACATTATTGATGAATGCCTCGCTGCAAAGGTGGTCATTCGGGTTACGGACGGTTTGAGTTTGTCGGCTGCCATGGAAAAATCGATCCAGGAAGCAACGCTAAATAAACGAGATCTAGGGGCGATCGCCTTGGATGCTGAGGGCAATATTGTCTGGGGAAAAACCAGCGAAGTGCTCTTGGCGGCCTACCATGACGGTACTGCTGTGGCAGATACCCTGGAATGGCAACTAGAACCAGGGGTCGGTTGTCTCTAGGGAAGGGGAGCCGTTGATGGTGATGCGTGCTCTTTTTAAACGCTTGGCGATCGCCCTGGGGACATTGCTCGCCATTAGTTTTGTGATCTTCACAATTTTGTCCCTAGCACCGGGGGACCCCCTCAGTGAGTTTGCCAATAACCCAGCAATCACCGCTGAGGTGCGGGAAAACATCCGGCGATCGCTCGGTTTGGATCAGCCCTTTTATATTCGTTATGTCAAATGGCTCTGGGCGTTGTGCCAGGGCAATTTGGGCTATTCTTTCACGAGTAAAAGTCCTGTGCTGGGTCTGATTTGGCAACGACTGCCGACAACCCTCTGGGTGGTGGGTCTTGCCTATGGTTTGAGTGTGGCGATCGCCTTACCCCTGGGGATTATCTCGGCCCTGCGCCGCAACTCCCTCTTGGATCAACTGGCCACCACCTTCGCTTTTTTGGGTTACTCTCTGCCCACTTTTTTCACCGGATTGCTGGCGATTATTGTCTTTAGCGTGAAATTGCAGTGGCTCCCCTCCCTGTACAACAGCACCCTTGTGGTGAATGATTTCCAGAGCTTTTGGCAGCAGATCCAGCAATCGATCCTGCCGATCACCGTCCTCGCGTTGTACCAAACGGCAATTTTGACCCGGTTTGTGCGCAATGCAATCCTCGAAGAATTGCCCCAGGATTATGTGCGGACGGCCTATGCCAAGGGCTTGGGGGAATTTGCCGTGCTCCGTAAACATATTTTGCGCAATGCCTTGATTCCCGTTGTGACTCTGATTGCCATTGATGTGCCGAGTATTGTGACGGGGGCCTTGGTGACGGAGCAAATTTTTCGGGTGCCGGGGATTGGTGCGCTGCTCATTGAATCCATTAACCGCAACGATACCCCCGTGATCATGGGCATCACGATTGTCTATGCAGCTTTGGTGGTGATCTTTAATGCGATCGCCGATCTGAGTTACCGTCTCCTCGATCCCCGCATTAAGTAACAAAAAAATCCTCCCTTGAGGGAGGTGGCTGAAAGCCGGAGGGTGTTATCCCTTGAGGGAGGTGGCTGAAAGCCGGAGGGTGTTATCCCTTGAGTTAACGCTCGCTCCCCTGACCCCTCTCAAGAGGGGAATAGTTGGCCGGTGTGTTGGCGAGCCCCACAAAATTCTCCCCTCTAGGGGAGCTAGAGAGGTATTACTAAAGGGGGGTTTATTCTTCTTCAGCCGTCATGTCCGTAGCTTCTAAACTCTCTCCTTCTGCTGGGGGCGGCACTAGGGCGACTGCCACAATTGCATCATCCCCATCGAGGCGTTGTACCCTGACTCCGGTGGCACTACGGGACTGGAGCGAAATGGATTCCACTGCCTGGCGGATCATAATGCCGCGTCCTGTGACGAGCATCAGTTCATCTTCGGGATTGACAATTCTCAGGGAAGCCAAACGATCGGCCTTGGACTTAAATTTAATCGCCCGGAGGCCGACCCCAGCGCGATTTTGCAGGCGGAAACGTCCCACGGGCACCCGCTTGCCGAAGCCTTTTGTGGTTACGGCAATGACCCAAGGCCCCTGGTCAACATTTTCGGTGACTTCTTCGTTATCGTCTTCGTCTTCTGCTGTATCCGCAGCGGCGATCGCCGCCGTAATTTGAGACGACACAATGTCCATGCTCACCAATTTGTCATCGTCAGATTTGAGCTTCATCGCCCGTACCCCCCGGGTAGAACGGCCCAAGGGACGCAACTGATTATGGTCGGCCTGAAAGTGGATCGCCATCCCTTCGCTACTGGCCACAATAATGCTGTCCTCCTGCCGCGCAAGGCGTACCCAACGCAACTCGTCTCCGTCTTCGAGGGAAATGGCAATTAAACCATTCGAGCGAATCTTCGCAAAGGCGGACAGGGCGGTTTTTTTGATGTAGCCGTTTTGGGTGAGCATAACGAGGTATTCATCTTCCGTGAACTCACTCACTGCCAGCATCGCCGTAATTTTTTCGTCCTTCGGGATCGGGAGTAGTTGAATCGCCGGTAACCCCCTAGCGGTGCGGGAACTTTGGGGAATTTGGTAAGCATTGAGGGAATAGACGACGCCACGCTCCGTAAAGAACAGCACATAGTCGTGGTCGCAGCAGGTGAGGAAGTGATCGACGCCATCGTCTTCCTTCATTTTGGTGGCAGCTTTGCCGCGAGTGGCACGGTTTTGGGCGTCAAAGGTGGCCACGGGCATCCGTTTGATATAGCCTTGTTCGGTGAGCAAAATAGCGGCCTGCTCGTTGGCAATCAGGTCAATATCCTGGAGATCGCCATCATCCAGCACCAGTTCTGTACGGCGATCGCTCTGGTGGATGGTCTTAATTTCGCTGAGTTCTGCTTCGATAATCGCGTAGACCCGTTCCCGACGCGCCAGGATATCTTCAAGATCAGTGATTTTGAGTAATAAATCCTGGTGTTCTGCTTCGATTTTGTCCGCTTCGAGGGCCGTGAGACGACGCAATTGCATTTGTAAAATGGCATCGGCTTGGGCTTGGCTGAGGTTGTAGCCGTCCATTAACCCCTGACGGGCGATCGCCGTATCCGCCGCCTGGCGAATCAAGTGGATCACCGCATCAAGATTATCGAGGGCAATCAGTAACCCTTGGAGAATGTGATCCCGTTCCTGGGCCTTGCGTAGTTCGTAGCGGGTGCGCCGGGTAATCACTTCCACCCGGAAATCTAGGAATACCTGGAGGAATTGCTTCAGGTTGAGCAACTGGGGTTCGCCGTTTACCAGGGCCAGCATATTCGCGCCAAAATTGGCCTGGAGGGGCGTGTGTTTATACAGATTATTTAAAACAACACGGGGATAAGCATCGCGCTTGAGTTCGATGACGATCCGCATCCCTTGGCGATCGCTTTCATCGCGGATATCAGAAATGCCATCAATTTTCTTGTCGTTGACCATATCGGCAATGCGTTCAATCAGCGCCGCCTTATTGGTCTGGTAGGGTAGTTGAGTAACGATAATCGCTTCTTTTTCCCGGCCATTTTGGCGGAGCGTTTCAATTTCGGCGACCCCCCGCATGGTGATCGAGCCCCGTCCTGTCATGTAGGCATCTTTAATGCCCGAACGACCGAGAATTTGTGCCCCCGTTGGAAAGTCAGGGGCCGGAATAAATTGCATCAATTCTTTGATGGTGATCTCAGGATTATGAATCAGCGCTGTCACCCCATCAATAATTTCCCCAAGGTTGTGGGGCGGAATATTGGTTGCCATCCCCACCGCAATCCCCGAGGAACCATTCACTAAAAGTTGGGGAATCCGTGACGGCAGAACCACCGGTTCCTGTTGGGAGCCATCGAAGTTATCAGCGAAGTCAACGGTTTCTGATTCGATATCCCGCAGCAGGGCATTGGTCGCCAGGGACTGGAGGCGACATTCGGTGTAACGCATCGCCGCCGCCGGGTCGTTATCAATGGAGCCAAAATTACCATGACCATTGATCAGTGGGTCCCGCATGGAGAAATCCTGGGCCATGCGCACCAGGGCATCATAAACCGCCGTATCACCGTGGGGGTGATATTTACCGAGGACTTCCCCCACGACCCGGGCACATTTCCGGAAAGGGCGATCTGGGGTCAAACCCAATTCATACATCGCATATAAAATACGGCGGTGTACGGGTTTTAAGCCATCCCGTGCATCGGGTAACGCCCGCCCCACAATCACACTCATGGCGTACTCTAGGTACGAGCGTGACATTTCATTGCTTAAATCGGTGGGAATAATGCGCTCCTGGGGGGAGGTCATAGGATTTCGGCTCCGCTAGGTCAAAAAAGGTTAAAAACCAGAGAAAAAGACGTTAAGGAAGATTATTTTGCGTTTTTTAACTGGATTTTTTTGGTCAAATAGACTCCTATTTTACCACAGTCTTCGGGGCATAAACTGGCTCAGGAAAAGGCTTTGGGCCTAGGGGAGATTGGGGGCAAGGCTGCTTAGACCCTGGCGGGGTGTCCATTGAATGGTGCCGTCGGTTTCGCTCCAGTAAACGATGCGGTTGGGGGCTAAAAAATGGCCCTGGGGAGAACCAATGGCGATCGCCTGTTGGGGTTTGAGGGTCTGCCAGATTTTGAAATCTAAATCAGCGGCCTTGGCGATGAGGATGGCTGGATTCCACCGGGTGATAAAGTCGGCGTCAGCGGTTTGTTTACTGAGCAAATAAAAGGCTTGGCCCTGGAGACGAATTTCTAGGATATGCACATCTTCCTGGAGGAGTTGTAGGGTAATTGGGCCGATACGCTTAGGCTCAAGGGGATGTAGCGAAATCACGTCTGTGAGTTGGGATTCGGCCAGACCAAAACGTTGTTTAACGGGTAGTGCACCAGAAAAATCAGTAGCTGTGACTTTAGGATCTGGAGGATCTGGGGGCGTCAGGGAAAGCAAGCCATCAATTTGATTGAGGCCGCTGCGACGCAGGAAGGGTTCGAGGGTATATTCCCAAAATCCAGGAGAACCGACATTAATTACCAGGGTTTTACCACCGGCCTGGGCAACGATCACAGGGGTTTGGCGATCGCCAAAAATCGTCACCTGGGTGGTATTGAAATGGTGGTAAACCAACACCACAATAAAAAAGATCAACAAACCACTAATTAAAGGCTTGGCCTGTTTTTGTGCCCAGGGAGAACGCCAAATCAGCAACATTACCCCATAGAAAACAAGCAGGTGCGCCAAAGGTAACGCGGCCACACTCGCCTGACTCCCAGGTAATGCCACGACCTGTTCCACGAGCCAAATCATTCCTTGCAGGGGAAAACCCACCCCATAGGCGATCGCCCCACCTAATGTTGGACTGAGTAACCCCATTGCACCGCTAACCATCCCGCCCAAACTGACCAAGCCAATGACAGGCGATAGCACGATGCTGGTGGGAATGGAGTAGGTGGCAATCACATTAAATTTGTAGGCCAGCAGAGGTAATGTCCAAATACTTGCCGCAATAGGAATGGCGATCGCCGTTGTCACCGTTGGGGGGAGAAAATCCAGCTTGTTTTGGATCGGTTCTAGGGTCGTAAACAAACCAAAAGTTGCCAGAAAACTGAGCTGAAAGCCCAAATCCCACAGCCATAGTGGTTTAATAAGGAGCAACACCGTTGCGGTTACTAACAAAAGACCAATGGGTTTGACCTTGCGATCAAGCACCAAGGCCACCAAGCCACCGATACCCATCAAGGCCGCCCGGAGAACCGAAGCCTGGAAACCCGTCAGCAGCACGTAACCGAGTAAAATTCCCGCCGCGCCATAGAATTGTCTTTTCTCTTCTTGATTTCGTAGAAGCCGCAATACAACCCCCAGCAACAGCGACACATGGAACCCGGACGCGGCGACGGTGTAGGCCAAGCCTGCTCTGACCCACAGATCATAAATTTCGGGGTCTAAATTGGTGGCCTGACGCCCCAGCACCATGGAACTGAGTAAGCTGGCTGATTGCTCTGGTAAAAATTCTCGATGGCTCCGTTGAATCCGTTGGCGCAGTTGTTCGGTGAGGGGCTGCTCTCGATTTGTTAATGTCGCTTCCCAAGCACTAAAACCCAGGAAAGTATTGTTTTGGCGTAGGTAATCCGGAAAACTAAAAGCAAAGTTATTTTGGGGTGGCTGGGGTTTGTATAAACGTCCTGTCAACTGGAGGCGATCGCCAAGCTTAAACTGAGAAAAATCTCCGCTTAACGTGACATATAAATTTTCTTTTTTAGGAATAATATTTTGCCCTAGTTTTACATTTTGCACCCGAAACCAAAACCGCTGTTTGTCTGGTTCTTTTGTGGTGATGGGGCGATAAATTTGCCCTTGGATTTCTACGGGACTTTGCAATAAACTGGGCTGGTTTTGACTGAGATCATAAAGGCCAGCGGCAGCCGGACGGGGTAAACGTACTTGACCATAGACGGCGGCCAGTAGCATCACTAATCCTAGGATGGGCCAAAAGCGTCGTGGTACTTGCCAGAGATGACGGGGGAGAAAAATTGTGGCGAAAATTGTCCCTAAGGCGATCGCCCCAACCAATAACCCCCACTGCACAAAAGAGGGTTGCGGGTTCAGTGGCCCCCAAAATCCAGTCAAACCCAGGCCAATGAGATATCCAAGACAGAGGGCGACACCACGCGGAAAAGTCATAGGCAAAGAAAATCAATCTGTAAGCAAAGGTACAAAAACTTGCCCACAAGCTTAGGCTAAAATAGCAAAACTGCTTAGAATTGTGGGAAAAATCACGTTAATGATGGGATTTGTTTACGATTTCAGTCAACTGCCAAACTACCTTGAAATTCTTCGGAAAAAGTTAAGAATTGCGGTAATTCATGGGGGTGACAAAGCAGTGCCGGGGGCCGTTATCTACCAAACCCACAATCCCCGCTCCACTAAAACCTACGAAGTGGTGGCCCGTGATATTGCCGCGGCCCTCGAAGATTTAGGTTTTCAGCATGTGTTTGTGTTGCCCGATGATGCCACCTTAGGCGATCGCCTCCGGGAACATCAAATTCATCTCGCTTGGCTCAACACCGGTGGGGTTCAGGGTTACAATCCCGTCTGCCACACTCCCGCAATCCTAGAAATGTTAGGGGTGCCCTATATCGGCCATAACCCTCTAAATAGCTCGATTCTGGACAATAAACATAGTTTTAAACGGGAATTGCAGGGCCTTGGCTTTCCCACTGCACCGTTTATGATTTGGCATCCGGCCCAGGGGAAATTCACCGCCAAAAATAACACCCGTTTTCAACAAACCTTTGGTGATTACCAGGGGGCTTTTCTCGTTAAACCCGTTTCTGGCCGCGCCTCTTTGAACATTCATTTTGTGGATCAGCCCCAGGATCTCGATGGGGCGATCGCCGCCGTGCATCGGCAAACCCACAACACTGCATTAATTGAACCTTTCCTCACTGGGCGGGAGTTTTGTGTTTCCGTGTGTGGCTATGTGCGCCATCGTCAAGGACAGTTTGAAAAGTTAGATTCTCCCTTTACCTTTTCGATTTTAGAACGCCTTTTAGAAGCTGATGAAAAGATTTTTACCTCGATGGATAAAAAAGCAATTACAGGCCAAAGAATTCGTTTTTTAGATGATTGTGATCCGGCCAAAGAAAAGCTCGCAAAACTCGCCCAACAAGTTTACTGGGAATTTAGTTTAAATGCTTTGATTCGTATCGATGCCCGGATGGATGCGACAGGAAATATCCAGATTTTAGAGGCCAATCCCAAGCCCGATCTGAAGCGACCTGCCACCAATGTCACCAGCCTCGTTGCCCAGGGACTATCAGAACAGGGGATGACCTACGAGGACTTAATTTTGTCCCTGATTAGCGATCGCCTCGATTATTTATTCACGAACCACGCCCAGATTATTCCCCACATTACAGCCCTGCTTGCTGCCTAAACGTAGCTCTCTCCCCAGACTAGGGACTTCACAAATCTATTTACATGGGGGGCGATCGCCTGCTATATAATGAAGTTCTGTTCGGTTTTATCGGGGATCAGCCGATAAAAGCAATGGGGAAAGAACGGTGCAAATCCGTCGCTGTCCCGCAGCTGTAAGGAAATTTTCAGCAATTTCTAAGTCAGAATGCCCGCCGAGCCAAGCGTAAACGTTTTAGTAATTTCCCATCTGCGAGGTACGGATGATGTTTTCTTTTAGCACCCAGCCTTTTTCTGCTGCCCATAATTTTTATCTTTTGAGACTGCAATATCGCCGCAATCAGCAAGCCCAGTCTCGTTAGAGAATTTGTTTTGAATATTGCTCTAACCCATTATTTCAGCAGCATTGGCCTCATTCGAGGATATTGAGGAATGCATTAATTTAGGCGAATCAGTAAAAAATTATCGGTATTTTTGTTCGCTCGATCTCCTTGCTTTTCTCAAAGTTATCAGCCAAGACTTTTGATTTGTAAAAGTCTTCTCATTGCTGCATTTTTTTTCTGCACCACATCAAAAATTAGCCAAACATATTCTTAGATGACGTCATTTTTTACCCAAAAAACAATTTGCTTGACGATTGCTTATTGTCTCTGCGGTAGCACCGCTATTTTCGCCCAAGAAGACAACAACCTAGAGGATGAGCAAGAGACCGTTGATTTTGAACTAACGGTGATTGATGAGCTATTAAATCAACCCGTTTATGGCCCTTCTCGCCAAGAAGAAACGGTTCAAGATGCGACCCGTGCGGCCTATGTGATTAACCGGGAGCAAATTGAGGCCCAAGGTTATCGCACAGTGAATGAAGCGTTGAAATATTTTCCTGGGATTTTTATTGATAGCACTGCCGGATCTCGCCTCGGTGCCCAAAGTTCGCAAATTTTTCGGGGGGCTAATAGTTCTTCCCAAACGCTGATCTTGCTCGATGGCAGACCGCTTAATCGTTTCGATTCAGGGAACTTTGATCTGTCTAATTTGACCACTGATAATGTTGAACGCATTGAATTAATCCCTGGGGGCAGTTCGGTGCTGTTTGGTTCCAATGCCATCGGTGGTGTGATTAATATCGTGACGCGCCAGCCTGGCTTTAACCAACCGGTTGCGGTAGAAACTGGGGTCGATCTGGGGAGCTTTGGCTATAATCGCCAAAATGTTGGGGTGAGTTTCGGCTCTGAAACCCAAGCCGTACGCCTAGCCTATGACCGCACTGCTGCAGAAAATGATTTTGACTACGACATTGCGGCACGGGGTTTGTCGGGTATCCGGGATAATGCGGCGACCAATATCCAAAATGTAAATCTCCAAGTAGTAAATCAGTTGGGCGATCGCCATCGGTTACGCTTTAACGGAATTTACGGCAGCAAGGATCTTGAAATTCCGGGTGGTGTTTCTTCCCCAAGTCCAAATGCGACCCAATACGACAATAATTGGTTGTTGTCCCTGGATTTAGAGTCTCGCCTGGGGAATAGCGATGATTCTCTGCTGACAACAAAATTATTTGCAGATTTAAATGATTTTCGCTTCTTTGATGAGAATCAATTTGGGACGACCGATGCCCGTTATGAAAATAATTCCTTTGGTGCGCAAATCCAGCACAATTGGCAACTAAATGAAACCCAAAATCTCACCTATGGTTTTGATTACCGCTATTTGACTGCAAAAGCAGAAGATCCTGGTGTATTTGGCTTTAGTTACGACGAAAATCTCAGTCAAGGGGCAATTTTTGCTCGCTATGGCCTGGATATCACCCCGGAACTGGCTTTAAATCTGGGCGTGCGCCAGGACTTTAATAGTTTGGCTGATGGTTCGGTGACATCGCCTAGTGCGGGGTTCGCTTGGCAAATGGGAGACGCGACGCGAATTCGGGGGAACTATGCCCGTAACTTCCGTGTGCCGACGGCAGTGGATCTTTATTTTCCTGGGTTTAGCAATCCTGATTTAGTGCCGGAGATTGGGAATAGCTTTGATCTTGGCATTGATCATCGTTTTTCAGACCGTGCTTTGGTGCGCCTGACTTACTTTAATAACACCCTTGATGATGCCATCGTTTTTGATCTAGAGACATTCACGCCACAAAATGTCCGGAAAGCGCGCAATCAAGGTTTAGAAGCAGAGTTAACGGTTCAATTGGCACCTTCTCTGTCTGCCTTTGCTAACTACACCTGGAACAACTCTAAAATTCTTGCCGATGCTGATCCGGCGGTGGTTGGTAACGAGGTCGCCTTTGCCGGGACGGATTCCTTTAATGTTGGCCTCGCCTATGAAAATCCCCAGGGAATTTATGCCGGAATTTTCTTGAAACGGGTCGGCGATCGCCTCACAAATAATGCCAATACTGCATCCCTCGAAGGCTACACCAACCTTGATTTGCGGGCGCGTTATCCCATTAGTGATACCGTGAATTTAACGGCGAGTGTCGAAAATTTGTTTGATGCAGATTTTGAAACGTTCCCAGCGTTTCCGGGCGTTGGGCGTCGGCTTCAGATTGGTGTCAATGCCCAATTCCGTTAAATTGCTCCGTTTCATCCCCTATTGCTCCCACGATTTCCCATGGTTCTCATTGCCCAGATTACTGATACCCACCTCCTCGACCATCCCGATGCCGAAATGCGGGGCGTGAAAACGGATGCGTCTTTTCAGGCGGTATTGGCGGCGGCGCAACAGTTTAAACCAGATCGCGTGATTCTAACGGGGGATTTGGCCCACCACGGTGAGGCGATCGCCTATAAACGGTTACGGGATTTAGTCGAAGCGACCCAGATTCCCAGCTATTGGCTGCCGGGGAATCATGATGATCCGAAAGTTATGGCAGAGATTTTACAGGGAGATTACCTTTCGCCCGAAAAGAGCGTTTCCCTGGGGCCATGGCAACTGCTGCTGTTGGATTCGTTTCTTAAAAATCCAGAATATGGCGAGGGGTTTTTAGATGCGAATCAATTGGCTTGGCTCGCGGAAAACCTGGAACAATATCAAAATTCTCCAGTGGCGATCGCCATCCATCACCATGTGGTGCCAGCGGGGGTTGATTGGCTTGATCAAATTGATGTGACCAACCGCGCTGAGTTTTGGGAAATTATCCAAAACCATCCCCAGGTGAAAACGGTTTTCTTTGGCCATGTGCATCTGGAATACAGCGTCACCCAAGGGGAAATTCCCTGCTTTGGTACACCATCAACTTGCACCCAAGTGACGCCGCCGGATCAGGAACCCATCGCAGGCGATCGCCAACTGTGGGAACAACCGGGTTTCCGTCTGTTTGAACTCCAGGACGATGGTCACTTTGCAACAACGGTACAACGCATTCCGTGGTTTACATAGGAGCAAAAAAGATGCGTTTTCCCCTATTGCCACACCGTTCGCTTCCTCTGCTGGGCCTGGGTTTATCCCTCTGGCTAGGGGGTTGTGGCCCCACCCAACCGCTCACGGAGACCCCAGCACCGACGACAGCTTGTGTCGAAAATTATGATCCGGCGGTGGATTATTTTCCCAATAAGGTAACGCCAGAATTTGCCAGTGGCTTCCAGGTGACATACCACGACCATTACAAAGTGGTGACGGTGCGGCAGCCCTGGGAAACAGCCCAGCAAGATTTAACTTATGTTTTTGTGCAGTGTGGTACGCCCATTCCGGAGGATTATCCAGAGGCGACCATCGTTGAAGTGCCCGTCAACCGGGTGATTGCCCTTTCGACAACCTATTTACCCCACTTAGACGTTTTAGGTCATTTAGAAAATTTAATTGGGGTCGGCGATCGCCAACTGATCTATAGTCCTGAAATTCGGGCGGCCATTGAAGCGGGCGATATCCAAGAAGTCGGCAATCTCCAGCTAGACCGGGAAGCGATCCTCAGTCTCCAGCCCGATGTGATTTTGAACTATCGCCTCGATGCCAGTGAGGGGAACAATACCAGCGCCCTAGATTCCTTGGGGTTAACGGTGGTGTTAGACGCAGCGCACCTGGAACCCACTCCCCTGGGCCGGGCGGAATGGCTCAAGTTTACGGCTCTCCTCTTTAACAAAGAAGCTGAAGCCAATGAGATTTTTGGGGCGATCGCCGACCGTTACCAAGCCCTCGTGAACCAAGTCAAAGATTTAGAAACAACGCCAACGGTACTCAGTGGGTCGCCCTACCAAGGGGTCTGGTATGTGCCAGGAGGAAAAAGCTATGTGGCCCAACTGCTGCGGGATGCCAACGTGAATTATCCCTGGGATGCTACAGCGGCTCGCTTGAGTTTACCCCTTGATTTTGAGGCTGTTTTAGGTCGGGCAAAGACAGCGGATCTTTGGCTAAATGTGAATCCCGCTTGGCAAACCACCGCCGATATTTTCCAGGAAGACCAACGCTATGAACTGTTTGAAGCAGTGCAAAACCAGCAAGTCTATGCCGCCAACAACCGGGTAGCGCCAGGGGGAGGCAATGATTTTTGGGAAGGGGGCATTCTCAATCCCGATGTGATCCTCGCCGATGTGATTAAAATTGCCCACCCTGATCAATTACCTGACCACGAGCTTTATTATTACCGCCACCTGCAAAATTCCCCGTGAAAATTCCCTACACCACGACCCCTTTAACTTGTTTGTCTCTACCGGAACTACGGTGGCGATCGCCTTCGTTATTTATTCTGCTGGGGGGCCTGTGGGGGGTCTTATTTTTCCTTAGCTTGAGTCTTGGCTCGACGACCATTCCCTGGGATCAACTCTTGGCGATCGCCTTAGGCCAACCCATTGACAATCCGGTGTGGGCAGAAATCGTTTGGCAACTGCGCTTTCCACGGGCGATCGCTGCCACCTTTGCCGGGGCTGCCCTCGGCATTAGCGGCCTCCAGATGCAAACCCTGTTTAACAATCCCCTCGCTGGCCCTTTTGTGCTGGGCATCAATTCTGGCGCAAGTTTGGGGGTCGCCCTGGTGCTGTTGGGAACGGGTTTTATGGGCGGTCTGTTCGGAAATTTGAGTGTGGCGATGGCGGCGAGTTTGGGGGCGGTGGTGGTGTTGCTGCTCGTCTTGGCGATCGCCCGTCGGATTCCCCACAATGGCACCCTACTAATTTTGGGGTTGATGCTCGGCTACGTCAGTAATTCTTTGGTGACATTGCTGTTGCACTTTAGCCCCACAGAGGCGCTGCGCCTGTATCTAAGTTGGACATTTGGCAGTTTCGCCGAAATCCAGCAGGAGCAGTTGCCCATTTTTATGGTGTTAATTTTTGCGGGGGGGCTGCTGGCTTTTTTCCAGGCAAAACCCTTGAACGCGCTCCTTCTCGGCAAACAATACGCCCAAAGCGTCGGCCTCAACCTAAAAGCAACCCGTCGTCACATCATTGTCAGTACTGCTCTTTTGGCGGGATCAGTAACGGCATTTTGTGGCCCGATTTCTTTTCTGGGGATTGCGGTGCCGCACCTCTGTCGGGGCTTACTGAAAACCGTCGATCATCGGCTTTTGGTTCCAGCGGTGACTTTATTGGGATCTAGTCTGGCGTTGCTCGCGGATATTATTGTGCAATTGCCAGGGAGTGAATTAACGTTACCCTTGAATACGGTTACGGCAATGTTCGGCGCACCGATTATTGTCATTTTAATTTTGCGTCGCCATCGTTGACAAAGCTTATAGATGGGGATTTGCTTCTCTTGACTATTGTGATAGCGTAAATAAACATCAAAGAATTTATGCCAAAATATTTCATACAAAAGTAACAGAAGCAACTTTATATGAAAGGCATTCGTACAATACATAGTTATGTGATTAGTTCCCACAAGCTATGCAGCTAGATAGTTACCTCCAGTCTCTACCAACGAAAAGAAAGCTTAGTGACGTCAAATCGAAAATATTAACTCGTTTATGGGGTGATACATCTGATGCTTTCCCAAAACCATGGGTATCATCGGATGAACTGTTGGAACTCACTGGCCAAAAATACTTCGATAGACGAACAAGAGAGTTAAGAGATGAGCTTGGTTGTGACATAGAAAGTTCGTATATCGAGCAATTCAATGGCCACGGTTGGAGACTTAAATCTAGCAGCCTATCCCCACCACAAGATAGAGGTTATTTAACACAAAGACAAAAAAACAAACTATTTGAGGATCATAATTACACTTGTGTAACTTGTGGAATACAAATATCTGCTGGTATAAAGGGTTTACAAGCAGATCACAAAGTACCGCTATCTAGAGGCGGTTCAAACGAGCTTACAAATTGGCAACCTATGTGCAATAACTGTAATGTGGGAAAAAGGCGTGCCTGCGAGGGTTGCGAATTAGAATGCGAAACCTGTTCCTGGGCATATCCTGAAAAATTCGGCGTTATAACCGTGGTGTCAATAAGTGAGAAAACTCTTCGCCGAATAGACGAGTATTCAATCAGAAATAAAACTACTCGCGATAAAGTTATGGAAGATGCATCAAATTATTATCTTGACGACAAAAACAAAGACTAGGCGACATTTTTTTTCTATCAATAGCTTTAAGTGCTTTAAATATTTCTTTCCCAACTGCCTCCGCAACAGGAGGAGGAAAAGCATTTCCAACCTGTCGATATGCGGGAGTTTTTTTACCATAAAATTCCCACCAGTCTGGAAAACCTTGAATCCTTGCGGCCATCTTTACTGTTAGTAATGGCATATTTCTATATTCTTCTTTGTTTTTATATCCTCTATAGTTTTGTTCCGGTGCATCATTGCCAACAATATTTCCATTAACGTGAAGCTCTTGCCAAGCACGTCTAGCCCTCGAAGGGCCTAGATCAGGCCCACCATGTTTCTTAGAGCCACCGACTAACGTTGGTGCTATCTTGTTGGCTTTCTTCTTCCATTCATCTACTTGATCCCAGCCGTTCGCAGCCATTAAATCATATAATGCTTCTCCTACTGTTGGAGGTTCAATCGTATAGTCTGGCCATGAAAAATACTGCGCATACTTTCCTCTCAATGCAACCAGTACAACTCTCGGTCTTAACTGGGGAACTCCAAAATCGGAAGCATTCAGTAGTTTCCAAAATGTCTTATAACCCAAGGTATTAAGTGAAAAATCAATTTCTTCTCTATATGAATCAAATTTTGAGTCTAGTAAGCCTGAAACGTTTTCTAGCATTACAGCTTTAGGTAAAACCTTGGCTACGATTTTAATTGCTGCAGGAAAAAGGTCTCTTTCGTCATCTTTTCCTAGCTGCTTACCTGCCTTTGAAAAAGGTGGGCATGGTACACCACCGGCAACAAGATCTACCCCTTTGTAATTGTGCGCTTCATTTTTAGCAAAATGCTCCACACATCCTTCAATTATTTCTCCCCATCCAAGTGAGTGAACATTGTTGTTATGTGTGAGTGTTTTGCAAGCAGATTTTTCTATTTCAATTAAAACTTTATGCTTGAACCCAGCCAAATGAAGCCCAAGGGCCTGTCCACCCGCACCAGCACATAGTTCGATAGAGGAATAGTGTTGAGCCATAGAAGTAATCTCTTGTTATATTCAGTTTAAAGCTTTATGGTAAATGAAACATCTGCCATTGTAAATGATTTATTTACTTTTGTCATGGACGTACTATCACCTAAAGAAATAATAGAGCAAGTGAAGATTTTGACAGGAGACAGATTTGATAGCGATCTTGCAAAGAGGCTAGATATAGATAAGCAATCATTTCCTCAGTATAAAAACAAGACAACAGTCGATCTCCAGCAAAAAATTATTTCTCTGTTACTCACCAAAATTAATGCCACGGATAAATCCATCACGTAAATATGGCGCTTGTTCGGATGCAAGCCATGTTTTGCGATGCATAGGTGACATGGTTTAGGCGTTGAGAAGTTATTAGAGAAGATGATCACCTTGCTTTGAGCATTAAAAAACCTTGAGGATTTTAGTCGTTTCTAAGGAGTCAAGTACACTGGAAGTGCTTTTTAAATATCGTTCTAAATTCGGGGCTTCTCATGGCTTCTATTACCATTAATCTCTCAAATGAACAGTTGAGCCGATTGCAAGAGTTGGCTCGGAGTAACCAAGTTTCTCCTGAAGAGTTTCTGGGCGTTAGCATAGAAGACTTGTTGACTAGCCCTAAAAAAGATTTTCCCCAAGCATCAAGCTATGTACTGAAGAAAAATGTTGAACTTTATCGCCGTCTAGCATGACACGCTATCTAACATTAATTATTAGTGGAAGTACGGTATTTTCTAGCTTATGAGAAAAGATGATTAATAAATACCTTATAAAAATTATTTTGCCATGAAGCGTTGGCTTGGCATTGATCCTGGTTTAGCGATTATTGGCTGGGCTGTCCTCGAAGAACAAGGGCAAACGCTGCCGCACATTCTTGATTACGGCATTATCGAAACGGCCAAAGATTTATCGACGCCCCAACGACTGCTGGAGATTGAACAAGATTACACAGAAATTTTGGGGGAATTTCACCCAGAGGCGATCGCCATCGAAATGCCTTTTTTTAGTCGTCAGATCAAAGCTGCAGGAGGCGTATTGCAGGGCCTAGGCATTTTAAATCTCGTCAGCCTGCGAGAATTAAACATCGAACCCATTTATCTGCACCAATCCAGTTGGAAATGCCACATCGGTAACGCGAAGGCCGATAAGCGGGAAGTGGCAACTCTAGTACAGTCGATTTTTGGGATGGAGGCGATGCCTATCGATGACAGCGTCGATGCCATTGCGATCGCCTATGCCGCCGCCTGTGGCTTACGCAACGATATCCGGTAAATGAAAATTCCCCAGTCCAGCAGGGACAACGGATAACATAGAATGGCGACCTGCTAAACTTTTTGGAGCAATTTTAAGGAGCATATTTCAACCATGGATCAGGTGAATGGTGAACAACTCGAACCGATGAAACTTCCCAAAACCAGTGAATCAGACACCCTCAAGCGGATTCGTCACACCACCTCCCACGTCATGGCGATGGCAGTGCAAAAGCTATTTCCCGACGCCCAGGTCACTATTGGTCCTTGGACAGAGAATGGGTTTTACTACGATTTCGACAAGCCAGAACCCTTCACCGAAGCGGATCTCAAGGCGATCAAAAAAGAGATGGTGAAAATCGTCAAGAAAAAATTACCCATCATCCGCGAAGAAATTTCCCGCGCCGAAGCCGAAAAACGGATTAAAGAAATCAACGAACCCTACAAACTCGAAATCCTCGAAGGGATTCACGACCCGATCACCCTCTACTACCTCGGCGATCAGTGGTGGGATCTGTGCGCTGGCCCCCACGTCGAAAATACCGGTGACATCAACCCCAAGGCGATCGCCCTCGAATCCGTTGCCGGAGCCTACTGGCGCGGCGATGAAACCAAACAACAGCTCCAACGCATTTATGGCACCGCTTGGGAAACCCCCGAACAACTCAAAGAATACCAACGCCGCAAAGAAGAAGCCCTCAAACGCGACCACCGCAAACTCGGTAAAGAACTGGGCTTGTTTCTGTTTTCCGATCAAGTCGGGCCTGGCTTACCCCTCTGGACTCCCAAAGGTACATTAATCCGTTCCACCCTCGAAAATTTCCTCAAGGCAGAACAAACCAAACGCGGTTACCAAGGTGTCGTGACTCCTCACATTGCCCGTGTGGATTTATTTAAAGTATCCGGTCACTGGCAAAACTACCGCGAGGATATGTTCCCGATGATGGCGGATGGCGACGCAGAACGGGCAGCAGAACAGGGTTTTGTGATGAAGCCGATGAACTGCCCCTTCCACATTCAGATTTATAAAGATCAACTGCGTTCCTATCGAGAATTGCCGATCCGTTTGGCAGAATTTGGCACGGTTTACCGTTATGAGCAATCCGGTGAATTGGGCGGATTAACGCGGGTGCGGGGCTTTACCGTGGACGATTCTCACCTGTTTGTCACCCCCGACCAACTCGAAGAAGAATTCTTTAACGTGGTGGATTTGATCCTGACCGTGTTCAAGAGTTTGCAACTGAAGAATTTCAAAGCCCGCCTCAGTTTCCGTGACCCCAACTCCGATAAATATATTGGTTCCGATGAGGTCTGGGAAAAGGCGCAAAACGCAATCCGTAAAGCCGTCACCAAGCTCGACATGGACTACTTTGAAGCGGAAGGGGAAGCGGCGTTCTACGGGCCGAAACTGGACTTTATTTTCCAAGATGTCCTCGAACGGGAATGGCAACTGGGCACGGTGCAGGTGGACTACAATCTCCCCGAACGGTTTGAACTGGAATATGTCGCTGAGGATGGTTCCCGCCAACGGCCGATCATGATCCACCGCGCGCCCTTCGGTTCCTTGGAGCGATTGATCGGCATTCTGATCGAAGAATATGCGGGTGATTTCCCCCTCTGGCTCGCTCCTGAACAGGTGCGTATTCTCCCCGTCAGTGATGAGTTTTACGACTACGCCAAAGCCCAAGCCGACAAACTACAAGCTGTGGGAATTCGGGCCGTGGCTGATGCCTCTGGGGAACGTCTCGGTAAATTAATCCGCAACGCCGAAAAACAAAAAATCCCCGTGATGGCGATCGCCGGCGCGAAGGAAGTGGAAGCCAACAGCTTGAGCATCCGTACCCGTGCTTCTGGGGAACTGGGGGCAATTTCGATGGATGAAGTGATTTCCCGTCTCGTCGAAGCCAACACCAACCACACCAATTTTTAAATAGAATCTGTAGGGGTTTACTGTGGTAAGCCCCTTTTAACACCATTACGAGGGCGAGATTATGACCCATGCAAAATCAAAAACCCTCTATGATCAAGACTTTTATCAATGGATTGAACAAACCATCTCTGATTTAAAATTAGGCAACCTACAAGCCCTTGATCGAGAGAATTTAATTGAGGAGATAGAGGCTTTGGGGAAGCGAGAAAAACGCGAGATAGAAAGCCGTTTAACCACTTTATTTGAACATGCCCTCAAACGAAAATATGTCCCTTTAGAAGAATGCTATCGAGGTTGGGAAGTCACCATTCGACGTACCCAAAAAGAAATCCTGAAAATCCTCCGAGATTCCCCTAGTTTAAAAAATCACCTCCAAAATATTTTTCTTAACTGCTATCAGGAAGCCCTTGAAAATATGCAGTTTGAGTATGACGCAAGCTTTCCATCTCAGTATCCTTTTCCAATGGAATTCGAGAAGCTTCTCACGGACTCATTAGCTCAGAATAATTAAATCTTTAAATAATCACTACACTTTTTATGAGTATTATCACCCTGCAATCCATCAAGAAAGATTTTGGCATTAAGGAAATCCTGCGGGACGCCAGTTTTAGTATTGATGATGGGAAAAAGGTTGGTTTAATTGGGGTCAATGGGGGTGGCAAATCAACCCTTTTAAAAATGATTGCAGGGATTGAACCCATTGATGGCGGGCAACGGTTGGTTCGTTCTGGGGCAAGAATTATCTATCTACCGCAACAACCAGAAATCGATCCAGGAAATACTGTTTTAGATCAAATCTTTGCCAATTGTAGCGAACAGATGAAATGGGTTAAAGCCTACGAAGATTTATCCCATAAAATGGCAAAGGCTTCTGGTGATGAATTGACTAGCCTCATGGGCAAATTATCCAGTATTACCGAGAAAATGGATGCCCTCAATGCTTGGGAAGTGGAAACCAATGCCAAGATTATTTTAAGTAAATTAGGCATTGATGATTTTGAAACAAAAGTCGGTGATTTATCCGGTGGCTACCGCAAACGCATTGCCCTTGCTTCTGCCCTTCTCTCGGAACCCGATCTACTTTTAATGGATGAGCCGACGAACCATTTAGATGCCGATTCAGTGGAATGGTTGGAGGGCTATTTAACTCAATTTTCGGGGGCATTACTGTTAATTACCCACGATCGTTATTTCCTCGATAAAGTCACCAACCGAATTATTGAAATTGATCGGGGTGATCTGTATACCTATGCCGGAAATTATTCCTATTACCTAGAGAAAAAAGCACTGGCAGAAGAGGCAGCAGCTAGCAGCCAACAAAAACATAAAGGGGTTTTGCGGCGGGAATTAGAATGGCTCAAGCGGGGGCCAAAGGCGAGAAGTACTAAACAAAAAGCGCGCATTGATCGGATCGCCGATATGCAAAATACAACCTTCAAAGAAGCCCAAGATAAAGTTGAAATTGATACACCGGGGCGGCGCATTGGCAAAAAAGTTGTTGTCGTCGAAAATCTCTGTAAAAGCTTTGGCGATCGCCTAATTATTAAAGACTTTAGTTATGAATTTAATCCTGGCGATCGCCTGGGGATTATCGGTGGCAATGGGGCGGGTAAAACGACCTTTTTAAACCTGATTACTCAACAGTTAGAACCTGATCACGGCACCGTCGAAATTGGCAGCACGATCCACATTGGCTACTTTGATCAACATTCCGATGATCTATTGGGTGAAGACAAACAAAATCAACGGGTTATTGATTACATAAAAGATGTGGCGACCTACGTGCAAACCGCCGACGGCACCCAGATTACTGCTTCCCAAATGCTGGAGCGATTTTTGTTTCCTCCAGACCAACAATATGCCCCGATCCACAAACTTTCAGGGGGCGAAAAACGGCGTTTATTTTTACTAAAAGTGTTGATGGGGGCACCAAATTTGCTCATCCTTGATGAACCAACAAATGATTTAGATGTGCAAACCCTTTCTATCTTGGAAGATTATCTCGAAGATTTTAATGGTTGCGTGATTATTGTTGCCCACGACCGTTATTTCCTCGACCGCACCGTGAATATGATTTTCGCCCTCGAAGGCAATGGACTCCTGAAACAATACCCCGGTAATTATTCCCTTTATTTAGACTACAAACAGGCCGAAGCCGCCCAAAATCCACCAGAGACTCCTCCCCAAAAGGAGGCGATCGCCAAACCACAAACCCCTAGCAAACCTAAAGCTGCCCCATCCCGTCGCCTGTCAAACTACCAACGGCGGGAACTAGAACGCCTCGAAAATGAAATCATTCCTGAGCTAGAAATTCAGCGGGAAACATTGCAAACGGAACTCAGTAACCAAGTCGATTACGAACAATTACAAGCCCTTTCTTTAAAATTAGAAGCCCTCAACCAAGACATCGAAGCGAAAACAGAACGGTGGTTAGAACTGGCAGAAATGGAACACTAACTATTGCCTTCAAAGCCACAAAAAAGCCCTAGACAATACATCTAAGGCTTTCAAAAATAGATTCTAAATTAGTAGAACGGAGAGAGAGGGATTCGAACCCTCGTTAGAGTTACCCCTAAACAGCATTTCCAGTGCTGCGCCTTCAACCGCTCGGCCATCTCTCCAGATGGGGCACGGTTAATGATTATACAATAACTAAAGGAAAAGGCAAATTTTTATTTTTTCTGCTGTAACCATGGCTAAAACTCACAAAATCACGATTAATTACCGTCAAATTAACGAAACCCAGACTTTTACCGTCCCTGAGGACGAATTTATTTTGCGGAGCATCGAAAAACAAGGGTTCCAGATTCCCTTCTCCTGCCGCAATGGCGCCTGCACCACCTGTGCTGTGCGGGTCTTGTCGGGAGATCTCGAACAAAAATATGCCATGGGGCTTTCACCGGATCTGCAACGCCAGGGTTACGCGCTCATGTGTGTGAGTCATGCCAAAAGTGATTTGGTGGTAGAAACCCAGGATGAGGACGAGGTTTATGAACTCCAGTTTGGGCGCAACTTCGGTAAAGGTAAGATTCGTTTTGGTCTGCCCCTCGATGAAGACTAACGGCATTTAGCTCCCCACTACCAATTCTGATCCTGGGGCGATCGCCGCTTTTTTTGTTCAACTCTGTTCATCTCTTTTCTTTAAATATCTCTATGGCTCTTCCCTCCCTATCTGAACGCCAAACCTACCTCGACATTGCCACAGAGGCCGCCCTCACTGCCGGCGCAATCCTCAGGAAATACTACGGCAATCTCCAACAGATTCGGGAAAAAGCAACCCCTGGCGATCTGATCACAGAAGCAGATACCACCTCCGAAGCGGCCATCATCGCACTGCTCCAAAGACACCTACCGGATTTTCCCATCCACGCCGAAGAAACTGGCCAGTTAGCCACAAATCAACCTAGCCCTTATCTCTGGATGATTGATCCCCTCGATGGCACGGTGAACTATGCCCATGGCTATCCGATGTTTTCGGTCTCCATTGCCCTGCTATATGCCGGCGAGCCTTTAGTGGGTGTCGTCTACAATCCCTATCGCGATGAACTCTTTCGCGCCGCCCAAGGATTAGGGGCCACCTTAAATCGCCAACCAATCCAAGTTTCAAAAACAGATCAGCTGCAAAACAGTCTCCTGACCACTGGTTTTGCCTACGATCGCCGCCAAACCAAAGACAATAATTATCGTGAATTTTGTTACCTCACCCACCAAACCCAGGGGGTCAGACGGGGTGGATCGGCGGCCCTTGATCTCGCCGATGTGGCCTGTGGTCGTTTAGATGGTTACTGGGAGCGGGGAATTCAACCCTGGGACATGGCGGCGGGAATCTGTATCTTGCGGGAAGCAGGCGGCATCGTCACCAGCTACGATCAAACCCCCCTCGACATGGGCAGTGGCCGACTCTTGGCGACGAATGGAAAAATTCACACCCCATTAAGTGCCGCGCTCCAGGAGGCCCAAGGATGGTTTCAGAGCTATTACGCTGCGGATTCATATAAACCATAATTAAACGGTTGTACCTTTTGTAGAATTAGTCATAATTAGGTCAATGGGACCCCCACAAACATATGTCGCTTGCCATTAACCAAGGATTATTTGCTCGGAAAATTGTCGATCATTTTGCGGTACTCGGCTTGCCCATTGATGCGAACCCAAAAGTCGTGCGCAAAGCCTATTTACAAATTGCCCAACGGCTTCATCCAGATACCTGCCCCCTAGCCCAGGCCATGGATAAACGCTTGGCCAGTGAATTTTTATCAAAGCTCGTCAATCCGGCCTACGAGAAATTGTCTAAACCAGCTTCCTGGTCGGAATACCAAGTGATCCTTGTGCAGTTGAGCCAACAACTGAGTAATGAAACAGATAATCTGGCTCTCACCACAGCCGAAGCCCAGGAACTCCTCAATACCCCCGGTAATATTGCGGCGCTCTATCGTGAGAAGGTGGCTGCTTTAGCCCAGGGAAATTACCAATCGATGACCGCAGTTCCCCAGGCGATCGCCACCTTAAGTGAACTGAACCTCGTCTATCTCCAATACCTCGGCAAGGTTAAAAAAGTCGAGACCAAAGAGACCATGCCCCAATATCCAGGGGAAACCATGGCCACCCCAGGTGCTACCGCCAGTCCGCCGCCGCCGAAAAATACCAGTACATCTTCCCTAGACGCAGCCCTCTGGCGGGGTGAAGAACACCTAAAAAAGAAAAATTACGCCAAGGCCGTGTTGGAATTTCGGGACGCCCTCCAACTCGATCCCAACTGCATCAAGGCTCACGCCCTCATGGGACTGTCCTATCTCAGCCAAAACCAACTGGCAATGGCCAAGGTTCATATCAAAAAAGCCTATCTCTCAAAACCAACCGATCCCCTGGTGCGCCAAGCCAAGCAAGCCCTAGAAAAAGTAATGGGCAGTGCTCTAGAGACCCAACCAGGGGCCAAGAAAAGGAGCTCCGATAAGCAAGGGGGTTTATTTGGCGGTTTGTTTGGCGGGAAAAAGAAGTAGAATAGGCGACGGCAAAGCTCAACAACGGATTTCATGATTCATCAACCCCCCGCAGGTGCCAGGGATTTATTACCCCTCGAAGTTGCTCAAAAGGCTTGGATTAATGACAATCTCCAACGGGTTTTTCAACAGTGGGGCTATCAGCGAATCGTCACCTCTACTTTGGAATGGTTGGAGACGCTCACGGCTGGCGGGGCGGTGGATCGCACAAAGGTCATTCAACTACAAACGGCAGAAAGTCAAGCTTTGGGTTTGCGCCCAGAGTTAACGGCCTCGATCGCCAGGGCGGCTGTCACCAGAATGGCCGAAAATACTTTTCCCCAACGGCTTTGTTATCGGGCCAATGTGTTTCGCCATCCCCCCCGGGGCAGCCACGGTAAACAAATGGAGTTTTACCAAGCGGGAGTAGAGTTACTCTTTGCGGCGGGGATCGTCGCCGATGCAGAAATTTTATTGCTCCTGGCGGATTCCCTAGATGCTCTGGGCCTAGAAGATTGGCAGTTAATTTTAGGGGAGGCGGCCCTGGGGCGATCGCTTTTAGAGCCGTTCCCAGAGACTGTACGGGAAACAGTCCGTCATTGTGTGGCCAATTTAGACCGGGTGGGTTTACAAACGCTGCCCCTGGACGCGGAACTGAAGGCCTATGCCCTGGATATTTTTGATCTGCGGGGCGAGCCAGAAACCGTATTGGCGCGGGTGAGTCAGTTTGACCTAGGGCCAGAGGCGCAGGAAATCGTTGCTAATCTTAAGGCCCTCTTTGCGTTATTAACTGGGAGTACCCGCAGACAATTGCCAATAATCTTGGATTTGACCTTAATTCAGACCTTTGATTACTACACAGGCATTGTGTTTGAAGTGGTTAATTTTGCCAATCATCAGTCTTATATCTTGGGTCAAGGTGGCCGCTATGATCAGCTGCTGGGTCTGTACCATCCCCAACGGGAAAATCATCCAGGCATTGGCTTTTGCTTAAATATTGAAGAATTACACACCTGCCTGTTGGCGAGCCCCCAATTGCCAAAACAACTCGCTGGCAGTGCCTGGCTAGTGATTGCGACGGAACCCAAGGCCCAACAACAGGTATTTCACTATGCCCAAACCCTGCGCCAAGGGGATGAAATGGTGCGCGTCGAGGTAGAACTGGGAGGGCGATCGCCGGCCGAAATTTATGCCTATGCCCGCAGTAGCCACATCACCCACCTCGCCTGGATTGACCCCAGTGGCGAACCCAAACTCGAAACCCTCTAAATCCCATTTCTTAAAAGATTTTTGAACCACTGCTAACGAAAAAATGCTTACCATTGCCATTCCCAAAGGTGGACTCCTCCCAGAGGCGATCGCCCTCCTCCAACAAATCGGGTTAGACTTTAGCGCCTTCCTCGATAAAAAAAATCGCCAACTGCAAATTACCGATCCCAGTGGCACCGCCCGGGCCATGCTGGTGCGCACCCACGATGTTCCCGTCTATGTCGAATATGGCCAGGCCCAACTGGGCTTTGCGGGTTACGATGTCCTCCGGGAGAAAAAACCTGATGTCGCAAATCTGTTAGACTTAGGATTCGGTGGTTGTCGCCTATCCGTTGCCGTCCCCAAGGCCAGCCCCTACAAAAATCCCCGGCAACTTCCCCCCAACTGCCGTGTGGCCTCTAAATTTGTCAACTGCGCCAAAGACTATTTCCGCGATCTCGATCTCCCCATCGAAGTCATCCCCCTCCATGGCTCCGTCGAACTTGGCCCGATCACTGGAATGTCCGAGGCGATCGTTGACCTCGTCTCCACCGGGAATACCCTCAGGGAAAATAACCTCGAAGAAGTTGAAGTCCTCTTCCATAGCACCGTCCGACTCATTGCCCACCCCACCAGCTACCGTGCCAATCGTCACAACATGCTCGATTGGGTACAAAAACTGGAGCAACTCCTCTAAATTTTTGGGCAAATGGTAACAACGTTTGCTGACAAATCCCCAAAAAATATTTCAGCATCGCGACAAGATCCGTTAAAATGCATTAAGAAATCGTTCCTAGATCTTGACCTGAACTCCGTTCTTTACTAGAAACTGCATGACCACAAAACCGACAATCGCCATTTCCCATCTTGGTTGCGAAAAAAACCGCATCGATTCCGAACATATGATTGGGCTATTGGTAAATGCTGGTTATGAAGTCGATGCAAACGAGGAACTGGCCGATTACGTCATCGTCAACACCTGTAGCTTTATCGAGGATGCCCGTGCCGAATCTGTGCGCACCCTAGTCGAACTCGCTGAAGCTAATAAAAAAATTGTCATTTCCGGTTGTATGGCGCAGCACTTCCAGGAGCAACTCTTAGAAGAACTCCCTGAAGCCGTCGCCCTTGTAGGCACTGGAGATTACCACAAGATTGTTGACGTGATCCAACGCACTGAGCAGGGCGAGATCGTCAAAGAAGTTTCCCAAGAAATCACTTACATCGCCGACGAAACTGTGCCCCGGTACCGCACCACCAACGAAGCGGTCGCTTATCTCCGGGTGGCTGAAGGTTGTGATTACCGCTGTGCCTTTTGCATCATCCCCCACCTTAGAGGGGATCAGCGATCGCGCCCCATTGAATCCATCGTTGCTGAAGCTAAACAACTGGCAGAACAGGGTGTCCAGGAAATTATTCTAATTTCTCAGATCACCACCAACTACGGCAAAGATATCTACGGCAAACCCAAACTGGCTGAACTTCTCAGAGCCTTGGGGGACGTCGATGTACCTTGGATCCGTATCCATTACGCTTATCCGACGGGGTTAACCCCTGAGGTAATCGCGGCGATGCGTGATACCCCCAACGTTATTCCCTATCTGGATCTCCCGCTACAACATTCTCATCCAGATATTCTTCGGGCGATGAATCGTCCTTGGCAAGGTCGCGTCAATGATCGCATCATTGAAGACCTGAAAGAGGCGTTACCCGATGCAATTTTGCGCACCACCTTTATCGTGGGTTTCCCCGGCGAGACGGAAGAACACTTCCAGCACCTCGTGGATTTTGTGAAACGTCACGAGTTTGATCATGTGGGTGTGTTTACTTTCTCCGCTGAGGAAGGAACCCCTGCCATTGATTTACCGAACCAACTACCGCAATCTGTCAAAGATAGCCGTCGGGATGCTCTGATGGAAATTCAACAGCCGATTGCTGCCCGCCGCAATGAACTTTGTGTCGGACAAACGGTGGATGTGCTGATCGAACAGGAAAACCCAGCGACTGGTGAATTAATCGGGCGATCGCCCCGGTTTGCCCCAGACGTTGACGGACTCGTATATGTCACCGGAGAAGCCTCCCTCGGCAGTATTGTCCCTGTTCAAATTACCGCTGCGGATATTTATGACCTCTACGGCACTATCGTGGAAGCATAACTAGACCGTTCAGCCACACCCCCGGCATTGTCCAGACTGCTAAGAAGCATCCAATCGGTTTTATTCCAAAGAACCCAGTTTGGGAAAAGGGTTGGGGGAGGGATTGTACTCAAAAAAAGTCATTCCCAATTTTTGTCAAACCTTAGCAAAAACCCATCCATAAACCTTACAACTTTTTTATGACCACTTCTTTTCAAACCATCGGCTTATCCGACGCTCGCGTTGACCTGTTAGAAAATATCGGCTTCGAAAAGCCCACCGAGATTCAAAGTAAAGCGATCCCCGCAATCCTTGAAGGACGGGACGTAGTCGGGCTTTCCCAAACAGGTACGGGTAAAACCGCCGCCTACTCTCTGCCTTTCCTCGAAAAAATCGACCTAGAACAAAAGACTGTCCAGGGCTTGATCCTCACGCCCACCCGTGAACTGGCAGTGCAGGTGACCCAGTCCCTCAAGGAATTCGCCGTAGACCGTCGTCTCTGGGTGCTCACCGTCTGTGGTGGCCAATCCATGGAACGGCAAATTCGCAGCTTGCAAAGAGGCGTCCACATTGTTGTGGGGACTCCGGGCCGAGTGATCGATCTCCTCGAACGGGGTAAGTTGTCCTTTGAGGAACTCCGTTGGGCAGTGCTCGACGAAGCCGATGAAATGCTCAGCATGGGTTTCATTGATGATGTGAAAAAGATTTTGCGTCAGTCCCCGAAAACTCGCCAAACGGTTTGTTTCTCGGCGACCATGCCCCCCGCAATCCGGGATCTCGTGGAAAATTTCCTCAATGATCCGATCAACATCACGATCAAACAGCCCCAGGTAACCCCCGACCGCATTGCCCAAGAGGTCTATATGATTCCGCGTGGTTGGTCAAAAACCAAGGCGCTACTGCCAATCTTGGAAATGGCAGACCCGGAATCGGCGATCATCTTTGTGCGCACCAAACGCACGGCTTCGGAGTTGACCAACGAGTTGGTTGAAGCAGGCCAAAGTGCCGATGAATACCACGGTGACCTCAACCAAAACCAACGGGAAAAACTGGTACGTCGCTTTAAGGAAGGCAAGATCAAGATGATTGTCGCCACGGATATTGCGGCCCGGGGTCTTGACGTGGAAAACCTCAGCCACGTCATCAACTTTGATTTGCCGGATAATACGGAAAGTTACATCCACCGGATCGGTCGGACAGGCCGGGCTGGGAAAACGGGTACCGCGATCGCCCTTGTTGAACCCAGCGATCGCCGTCTGTTGCGTCAAATTGAACGGCGCGTCAAACAGTCCCTCAAGGTTTCAACGATTCCCAGTCGGACTGAAGTGGAAGCCCAACGGGTAACCCGCCTGGAAACCCAGGTACGGGAAGCTTTAGCTGGCGAACGCATGGCTTCTTTCTTACCGATTGTGAAGCGTTTGGGTGATGAGTATGATCCCCAGGCGATCGCCGCGGCGGTACTGCAGATGATGTACGACACCAATTCCCCTGAATGGCTCAATGAAGATTGGGAAGTGCCAGAAGTCAGCACGACGACTGGTTTACCCAAGCCCACGAAAAAAGGTGGCCGCAGCAGCGGACGTCGCTCTTCTAACTACAAAGGGGGTGGCGGTGGCTACAAAGGCGATCGCTCCCGGGGACGCCGTTCCTACAGTTCCAACCGCTCCTAGAAATCCCAACACCTAGGGCTAGATAACAAACTAAACCTAGGAGAATGTGACAAGTATAAAAATAAAAAAGAGCCTCCATTTCCGATGAGAAGTGGAGGTTTTTCTTTGGGTAGGACTTGATCAAGAATGCAGCTTTAGTTGTGTGTTTAAAGCACGGCAATACATTCAATCTCGACAAGGACATCCTTCGGCAGACGGGCCACTTCGACACAGGCGCGGGCAGGGGCTGTAGCTTCATCAAAATAGGTGGCATACACAGCATTAACCGCTGCAAAATCATTCATATCCTTTAGGAAAACGCCCGTTTTAACCACATTTTCCCAAGTGGCACCAGCTTCTTTTAACACCGCCGCTAAATTTGCCATGACCTGTTTGGTTTGGGCTTGCACATCCCCATCAATAATTTGGCCCGTGGCGGGATCAAGCGCAATTTGGCCAGAACAAAATAACATCTTTCCGGAAGCGGCGATCGCCTGGTTATAGGGGCCAACGGGGGCGGGGGCATTATTAGTTTGAATAACTTTTTTTTCCATCACTAAACTCTCAAAACCGTTTAAAAATTGCAGATCACATTAAGCACCCAAACGGGGACGCATCCCGTGGTGGCGGTAAGACCAATAATCCTGCAAAATGCGCCCATGATCAAAACATAAATTTTGCGGGACGTCCCACGGCTGAAAAATGCCGACTGTTTTGGCATCATCTGCCGCTTTGGGGTCTCCCGTTGCCGTGGCGATAAAGACCACACTAATGGTGTGTTGGCGCGGATCACGGGCGGGATCAGAGTACACACAAAATTGCTCAACCAATTGCACCTCCAGGGAAATTTCCTCTAGGGCTTCCCGTTTTGCGGCCCCCTCCACCGTTTCACCATAATCCACAAAACCCCCTGGAATCGCCCAGCCAAAGGGTTCATATTTGCGTTCAACTAAAATAATTGGCCGATGGGGACGATCGCAGAGTTCAACAATGATATCGACGGTGGGAGCAGGATTACGGTAAGCCATGGCAGAGAAAGGCAATTGCAACCAGGATCATAGCAGTTTCTCTGAAGCTAATTAGCAGACTTATTGTCTTCTTAGGAATTTTTCCGGGCCATGTTTGCTAGCTCAATTTGGCGCGCCCGGAGATGTTGCCAACTGCTGCCAGCTCCTTCGACGATGCCCCTAGCGATTAACCCAAGGGCTCGGCCAATCACATTGGTTAGCACGTAAACTAAAATTTCACCGAGCCAGGCTACGAGGGCACGAATTCGAGGGGCAAGGGCATCCCTCAATTCCAGGAGAATTGTCACCAGCCAGGGAATTCCCTCAAGGTTTGCGAGTTCTGCGGAGCGGGGCTGGTAAACGGCGGTTTGGACAATGCCGCTTGGACTAACGCTCAAAAATTGATGTTGACTTTCAAAAATGGCCTTCGGTTCTAACCAATATTTGCGCAGGCGGTAGGCCCACGATAGATCATTGCGAAAACGAGCAATGTTGCGGGAAGAACGTAGCTTTGGTTGGTAAATTTCTGCTTTGAGTAACTCCGGCTCTGGCAAGGTATTTAAAATAAATTGTAGAATATCGTTACCAATAGCAATCAACAAATTTTCTAAAATGAGTTGGCTGCGCAGTAGGGTTTCCCTGGCCTCAAGGCGATAGGTGACATTATCGATGGTGAGGGGTTGGTCTTGCAGTAAATAGGCAAATAAGTCGTCGCTTTGGGGTAGTCTCTGGTTTAAGTCTGGGGCATTGGCGATCGCCACCCGATTGAGCAACTCTAAAAAGCCTTCAGCCTGATTGTCAGCGGTGAGATGGTAACGGCCAATAAATTCCTGGGCGCTAAATTTCCAGAGGTTGCGAATGCTGCGTTGATGTTGGGCCTGGAAAGCTTCGGGGTCTAAAGTTTTCCACTGGGGATCATTAAAAATAAAATTGAGTTGTTGCAGAATGATGTAGAGCAGTTCCCGCCGTTTTTCTGGGGTAACAATCTCTAGTTCTAAACTACCGCCAGTGGCATTTTTCAGGGAGCCATTGAGCTTCCCAAAGGTCTTTTCGAGGAGGGTTTGCCAGCGGGTATTGGTCGTCGTAATGTCTACGGGCGGAGCGATGGTAAGGGCACCAGCAGGAGAGGTCTGGGGCTGGGCAGGAGGAATTGTATTCAGGAAAATAGCACTTTGGGGCAGGCAATGGCGCAGGAGCCAGGCGACTGTTTTGAGTTCTCGTTGTTGTCCCGCGAAAACCGCGCGGTATATGGGCGAGAGGTTCTCTTGGGCGAGGTAAGTTTCGACGCGATCTAGGGCCGTGTAAATCTGGTCAAGACCCCGGCGACGCATCCCAGCGAACAGATTTTGGTTAATACCCTGGGGACGTTGAGACCAAACTTTACCGCCAGCGGCGATGGTACTCAGCTCTGGGACGAGATCGGTAATCGCCAATCCTTTGGGAAAATAACCCGCCAGTCCATCCCGTTTCGCCTGTAAAATCCGTTCTGGATCCAGTTGTGCCGTGCAGAGAGCTAGGGGCGTTGTCGGATAAAGAAGTTGCAGTTCGCGATATCGACGCCAATAACGATCCCCCTGCCAGGCTGGATCACAGAGAATTAGATCCAAATCCTTGCGGGGGGATGCTGCCAAAATGGTGCTGAAATTTTCTGCGGCGATCGCCCAATCCGTTTCCTGGGCCAAAGCGGTACAAAAGCCTAGACGAAAAATGGGGTCATCATCTACCAACAGCAGTTTCATGGGAAGCTTACGAATGTCTTACACTGAGTTGCCAACGATCCCAGTGTACTGGTTGACGCCTGTAATACATCGCTCCCCACAAACTTCTTGCGGATTTTCTGGTTAAAGGTCGCTCGTTAACCCCTTAGGAACGGCAAACCTAACCAAGAATATGGTTTGAACTATTCGCCAATAATTTCAGGCTGGGTCAGTTCATCGGACATCTCGATAATGGCGCGGATCGGCGGCTTCATTAACGGATCTTCAACGGCATCAAATTCTTCATAACGGCGGCGCTTAGCCCGCTGAGCCACCTGCACGGTAATGCGGTAACGATTGGATGCGGCCTGCATTAGATCTTCAGCCCGGTGCATAATTTCTGCAGAATCGAAGGAGCTACGTTTTTGCATACGAGGTGGTAGTAAATTTGTGGGTTGGGTGTTCAGGCTTTCCATTATAACGGTGCGGGGGGATTCCCCTGGTTATTCCTCCATGAGGCGATCGCGCTCTAGGAGCAGTAAATCTCGCAGTTGATTTGTATCTAGTTCCGTCAGCCAATTTTCACCGGTATCGACAGTTTGTTCCGCCAGTTCTTTTTTGCTGGCGATCATCGCGCTAATTTTTTCTTCGAGGGTGCCGGTGCTAACGAATTTATGCACCTGGACATTTTGCTTCTGGCCGATGCGGAAGGCGCGGTCGGTGGCCTGGTCTTCTACGGCCGGATTCCACCAGCGATCGACGTGGAACACATGGTTAGCGCGGGTTAAATTCAACCCGGTGCCCCCTGCTTTGAGGGACAGAATGAAAATGGGCGGGCCATTGGGATCGTTTTGGAAGCGATCGCACATTTGTTGGCGGGCTTCCCGTCGGGTTGCGCCATAGAGAAAGAGGACATCCCGGCCGAGGCGTTCCTGGAGGTAGGGTTGGAGCAGCTTGCCCCATTCAGAAAATTGGGTGAAGATCAAGGCGCGATCGCCTTCGGAGATCAATTCTTCGAGCATTTCTTCGAGGCGGAGCAGTTTGCCGGAACGGGGGGCAAAGTTTTTGCCAAGTTTGGGCTTGCTCTGGAGCAGTACAGGGTGATTACAAAGCTGTTTGAGCCGTAGCAGCAGGGTAAGGATTAGGCCGCGCCGTTTAATGCCGTCGGTGTTTTCGATTTCCGCGAGGGATTCATCCACCAGTTTTTGATAAAGATTGGCTTGGTCTTTCGAGAGACTGCAAAAGACTTCCATTTCTTGTTTTTCGGGCAGGTCTTGGATAATCGTCTTGTCGGTCTTGAGGCGGCGCAGGATAAAGGGTTGGGTGAGCTTACGGAGACTCTGGAGGGTTTGGCGATCGCCATATTTTTCGATGGGAATCGCAAAGCGCCGTTGGAAAAATTGTTGGGTGCCGAGGAAATTGGGGTTGAGAAAATCAAGGATTGACCAGAGTTCCCTGAGGCGATTTTCCACGGGGGTTCCCGTGAGGGCAATGCGAAAGCCACTATCGAGGGCGCGCACCGCTTGGGCCTGTTTCGCCTGGGGATTCTTGATATTTTGAGCTTCATCAAGGATCATGCCCTGCCAAGATACTGTGGCCAAGTCTTTTTGGTCCCGGAAAACCAAGGAATAGCTGGTGAGAATCACATCATATTGCTGGGCTGTACTGGCAAAGGTTTTTCCTTTGGCGCGGCGATCGCCATGGTGAATCAACGTTTTTAAGCTGGGGGCAAATTTGCTAATTTCGCGTTCCCAATTACTCACCACGGAGGTCGGACAAACCAACAGCACCGGCTGGGTCAGTTTTTTGTTTTCCTGGAGGGTCAATAAAAAGGCGATCGCCTGGATTGTTTTCCCCAGACCCATATCATCGGCGAGGCAAGCCCCTAAGCCCCATTTTTGTAAAAAGCTCAGCCAACTCATCCCCTTGTGCTGGTAGGGCCGGAGCGTCCCCTGGAGCGAGTCCGGTGGCTCAATTAGCTTGAGGGATTCATTATTCGTCAGATGATCGAGGAGTTCCCGCAAGGCTCCGGAAGCCTCAAAGCCAACCACGGGCAACTTCGCAAACACCTGGCCCGGTTCTGCCCCCAAGCGCAGGGCATCTTCGACCCGCAGGGGCTGTTCAGCCATTTTTGTTTGGTAAATTTCCTGGGCGGCGCGCACATCGGTGGGTTGGAGAGCTAGCCATTGCCCCTTCACTTCTACCAGAGGCGATCGCCGTGCCAGCAGATCCTGAAATTCCCGTTCTGTGAGAGTCGTTTCGCCAACGGCCACCTCCAGTTTGTACTGCAACAGACTCTGGAGATTTAAACGACTTTCATCTTTCACCCGGGCAGAAATTTTAATGCCAAGGCGCACCTCATTGCTCCCGGCTTCCAAACCCTCCGGCAGGATTACCCCTAGGCCTTTATCTCGCAATTGCCAGGCCACCGAACGGATAAACTCATAGGCTTGGATCGCATCCAGAGGACAACCACAGGGCTGCGGCCCCCCTAAACTTTCGCCAATGGGGCCGTATAAACGCGAAGCAAGGCCCAGACCCTTTAATAAAATTTCCTGGGGTTGACTGGGATCTTGCCAAACCTGATCCGCCGTGACAATACTTTCCGCATTTCCCAAGGCCTGCAAACCATATTGCAATTGCCAACGGTCTTGGTCTGCGGTGGGGGGCAACAGTTGAAAACAGGCGCGAAATAGGGGCTGATTTAGGGCAAAATCCGGCGGTTCCACCAGATATTCCCGCACGGGAAAGGTCCAATTTTCATAGGCATGGCCCAGTTGGCGGGGCAAATCCTCAAAGGTCGCTTTGGCTTTGGAGAGGCGATCGCACCAGGGGAACACAACGGAGGTTTTCGGAAAATTTTGCAGGGGCTTCCCATGGGGGCGTACCTGGGCATCGACCATCGCCGTGAGAAAACTCAGTAACACTTGGGCGGGTGTTTGGCCGACCGTACAAATCCCTGGCATTTGTTGCAAAAACTGAGCAAACCGCTGCTGTTCTGTGACGCTATCCAATAGGGGCACCCAAGTCGCCAGGGCCTCTCCCGTCGGGAGGGGGGTGACATGGGGGAGAAATTTGCGCCGCACGACTAGATCAAGGCTCCAGCGGCACACCTGCCACCAAAACCGGAGATCCCCCGCAAGGGCATCATCGGTGAGGGGCAAGGACTGAATAATATTCGCTGCCTGGCGGGGGTTTAGGGCGAGGCCCCAAATTTGCCAGTCGGCCCAATCCAGTTGATCCGGAATCTGGGTTTGATTGGAAAGGAGCGGGATCGAGGGTTTTGTCTTGGTGCCTTTGGTGCTGGGCAGAAAAAACGTTGTTTCTAGCCACTGGGCGTTTTCGGGCATCGTCACCCCATAGTCCTGGAGTTGGGTTTCGAGGCTTTGGCGATCGCCCCCAAAGGGATAATCTGGCGGGGTTACTCCGGACTCACTGCGCCAGGCCTCACTCCACAGAAAAAAGTAGGATTGCTGTGCCTGAAAAATCCAAGTGCCGTGTACCAGTGCCATAGACGATATGTATTTGTCGAGAAAAACGGACGCAGCAGGATTCGAACCTGCGACCGACCGCTTAGAAGGCGGTTGCTCTATCCACTGAGCTATGCGTCCAAGGGTTTTGGGCTAATAAAGTATAGCAGATTGAAGTTTGGCTGTAGACCCCGATCCATCCCTGTAATTAGGGGCAAAATTCTACTCGCTGCGGAGGGCAACAATTGGGTCTAAACGGGCCGCCTGTCGTGCCGGAAACACCCCAAAAAATAAGCCAATTCCCCCAGAAACACCTACCGCCATCACAATCGCTGTCACAGAAACCGGGGCCGCCAGGGGAGTCAAGACATTGGCGAGAAATATACCTCCTAGGCCTAGGCTCGTACCAAAGATCCCACCGATTCCCGCCAGGATCACCGATTCAATTAGGAATTGATATAAAACGTCGTTTTCTGTGGCACCAAGGGCTTTACGGAGACCAATTTCTTTCGTGCGCTCGGTGACAGACACCAACATAATATTCATGATGCCGATGCCCCCCACCAGAAGAGAAATACCGGCGATCGCCGCCAACATTGTGGTTAAAGCCCCGGTAATTGTATTCGCCACATCCAATAGATCCTGTTGACTTTGGACACTAAAATCATCCTCATCGACGATCTTGTGGCGCAGCCGCAGCAGGTTTTTGATCTGAAAGGTCATCGCCCTGACCCGGTCTTCGCTTTCACTGGAAACGGAAATAAAGGTTAATTCGGTGCCATAGGGAGACGTACGGCCCACCACCTGGTTGGACATCGTGGTTAGGGGCATATAAACGGCGTTGTCCTGGTTGGTACCAAAGGAAGCTCCTTTTTCTTCTAAAACGCCAATCACATCAAAGGTGAGATTTTTAACCCGGAGTTTTTGACCCACCGGCTCGATGTTCGGGAAAAGCTCCGTGGCAATCTCAGACCCAATCACAGCAACGCGCTTATTGCGCTCCACATCACTATCGGTCACAAACCGGCCTTGGGCCAGGGTAAATTCGCGCACCTCAATGAATTCGGGGGTAATCCCCAAGAGCAAGGAATCTTTATTAATCCCGCGAAATGTGACTAAACCGCGACTATTAATCTGGGGAGCCACCGCCGCTACGTTTGGCACCTGTTCGGCGATCGCCTTGGCATCTTCCCAAACCAACGTCTTCGGTAAATCGATGGTGGTGCGCTGGGCGGCCCGCGATCCGGGAATGATAAACAAAACATTGGAACCCAGGGATTCAAACTGTTCTGTGGCAAGTTTTTGGGCACCTTGACCTAAACCGACCATGGCAATCACGGACGCATTACCGATGATGATGCCGAGCATCGTTAACCCACTGCGCATTTTGTTGGTGCGGAGGGTGGCGATCGCCATTTGTAAATGCTCAAACAGATGTAATCCCATGGGGTCGTCGTCGGTGAAGGTTTTTCTCTTCTACTGTACGCAAAAGACCCAAGCACTGGCAGCATTTTGTCTGGAAAAAGCTCAATGGCTCACGAGGCAATCATATTGATTCTGGTCAATGCGGCCCGCCTGAAAAAGGGTTTCTGTGATTTCAGAAATGGTTAAAATGGCGTGAGCTTGGTACCCCTGGGCCTGGAGCCGGTCCTTAACGCCTGCTTCGTGGTCAATGAGGACAACCATATCTTTAACTGCTAGTCCCGCTGACTCCAGTTTTTTGGCCCCCTCAACGATACTTTTGCCCGTAATCAGCACATCATCGACGACCAGAATCGTTTCCCCTGGCTCGAAATGGCCTTCGATCACCCGCCGGGTGCCATGGGCCTTGACTTCCTTACGGGGAAAAATCATCGGGTAGTTTAATTTCAGAGCCAGCCCCGTTGCCGTGGGGAGTGAACCGTAGGGAATCCCAGCGATGCGGTCAAATTTTAGGGTTTTGGCGATCGCCCCATAGGCATTGAGCACCTGGTTAAAGACCTGGGGGTTAGAAATAATTTTGCGTAGATCGATGTAATAGGAAAACGTCGCCCCGGAGGCCTGAACATATTCCCCAAAGAGCAAACAGCCCAGGTCAAACAACTGCACAATCAACTCCGCCTGGGGGTGGGCTGTGGGGAAATTCGTCGGCGTTTGGAGCAAATCACAACGGGCATTGCTGGGGGTATAACGCCGGCGGATGTCTTCAATTTTTTGCCGTAGCTGGGCGACGGGTTGCCGACAATCTGTTTGACTGAGGTCATCGTTAGGAATGGGAATTAAGAGGCCAGACCCATTGGAATTTAAACCCTGGTGAATGATTTCTTCGAGGTTTTCGCTCCGTTGCCAGATACTACGGGCGAGGATCCAGCGTTCTGGGGCAATGGCACGCACTTGGCGAAAAACCTCCGGGCGATCGCCTCCAATTTCTAAGAAAAGTTGTTCGGGGGTGCCCCACTGTTTGATTTCTTGGATCAGGTGCAGATAAAAAGGCCGTTCCAGATCGGGGTAATTTTGGAGGGGAAAGGCACCGGGGTTAGAGGTGCGACATTGCAAGAAAACACCTTTGTCGGGATATAGCAGAAAGGGCGCAACATGGTCTTGGCCGGGGTAGGCGCTGAGGGTGACTGCATCCACTTGCCACGTCTCAAATATGGCCTGGGCGAAAATGCTGCTGGTGTTGAGATCCGCGTGTTTCGCATCGAGAATTACGGCAATGTGGGAGGGGATATGTTCCAATACCGTTTCTAGGAGTTGCAACCCCGGCACCCCCAAGGCTTGATAAAAACCGAGGGTCGGCTTGTAGGCACAGACGAGATCCTGGGTCTGGTCAATGATCCCCAGGAGCCACGTTTTGAGGTTTTGAATTAAATCGCCGGTGCGTAAAGAATCCGGCAGCATTTCCGGGTTTGGATCGAGACCGGCCACGAGGAGGGTCTTTTGGGCGGCGATCGCCCCGGTGAGTTTTTCGGTGAAGGTTGCGGGTGTTAACTCCAATCCTGTTGCTCCTCGCCATGGCGTAGATGTTTATAGGCTCGCCCAGCCGCATGGATTTCCCTGGTTTTAGCGAATAAAACGTCCTCCGTCAGGCCCCACTGTTGAAACAGCAATTTCAAATCCTGCTGAATTTCCCTCGCCCCCGGAAAGCCCTCATAGCGCAGATGGAGCCGTGCCAATTCCACCAGGGCCTGTTCTGTGGGTTCTCCTTTGAGGAGGCTATCCACAATCAGGCGATCGCGGTTGGCTTGGGGATGGACTTGATCTTGTTGGGGCATCGTCGCTTGTTGGACTAAAACTACAAAAAAAGGGCTAAATCATGGCGTAAGACTGAGGGATTACCTACCCTCGTTAACTATTGCGTTAAACCATGCTTGAGGGCGTAGCGTACCAATTCTGTCCGACTATTGGTTCCCGTTTTGCTAAATAGGCGACTAACGTACTTTTCGACGTTGCGGACGCTGGTTTCGAGCTCCTTGGCAATTTCTTTATTCATTAGTCCCTGGGCTACGAGGTCGAGAACGCTTTGTTCCCTGGGGGTCAGGTCAATTTTCAAGGGCGGTGGGGTAGTGACCAGTTGATTTTGCTGGCCCAGAAATTGTTTAATCTCCCGGAGATCCTGGGCAATGCCTTCGAGGTTACTGCCGCCGCCTTCTTGCTGTTCGGCGATCGCCGCTTCCCGGGTCAGAAGATTTTTCACAATCGCTTCGAGTTCTTCGGGTTCAAAGGGTTTTGGTAAATAGGCATCACAGCCTGCTTGGTAGCCTTGAATGCGATCGCCAGTCATGCCACGGGCCGTCAGGAAAATCACCGGGAGAGTTTTAAAGCGAGGATCGTCGCGCAGTTGGCCCAAAAACTGATAACCATCCACCTGGGGCATCATAATGTCAGAAATCACCAAGTCCGGTGTAAACGTTTGCAGAACGTCCCAGGCTTTGGTGGCATTCTCGGCGGTGGTGACGGTGAGGGCTTCATCATCTTCTAAATAGGCCTGGACAGCCTCCCGGACACCCGGTTCATCATCGACGAGCAAAATATTGTAGCGTTTAGCCATTGCCCATTTTCCCCTTACGAAAGCACATGATTTTGCCCCTGATTATAGCTTTTCACGGTTTCACCCCCTGTTGTTCTTGGTCGGAAATCTCCCCATGCTAAAGGTTTTTGTCTATGGCACTCTTCAGCCGGGAGAAGTTAATTTTCCCCGTTACTGTGCCCCCCATCATCCCCATATTGAAAAAGCCTTAATCCCAGGGAAGCTTTACCAGTTGCCTGTGGGTTATCCGGCCCTCACCCCAGAGCCAGGCTGGGTAGAAGGTTACTTGCTACGGTTCACGGATCCCGGTGTGTTAGTGAACCTAGATGTCCTCGAAGATTATCAACCGGAGCGATCGCCTTCCCTCAATGAATATCAGCGACTCCAAGCTCCTGTTTACACAGAGACAAAAACGATTCTAACGGAGGCTTGGGTGTATGTGATGACCCCAGAAAAGGTTACTCAGCTGGGAGGGACGCCTTTTTCTGGCTCCCACTGGACCGGTCGCCAGCGCTAACCAAAAGTTTTAGGTGGGGCTAGCATTGCCATACCAAATGGTTTCAATTTGCTTGGCGATCGCCATCAGGGTTTCTCGGTCATTGGTTTCACTTAAAACCGTGACATGACCTAGTTTTCGTCCCGGACTGGCACTTGTTTTGTTATACCAATGGATATGACTCTGGGGAAATTGGGTCAACATCTGCCGTTTGTGGGCATAATCCCCCGTGCTGTGCTCAAACCCCAGTAAATTTACCATCACCGCCCCAGCACTAAGCATCTTCGGATTCCCCAGGGGCAAATCGGCGATCGCCTGGAGTTGCATCGCAAACTGCGACGTCTGACAAGCATCCAAACTAAAATGCCCCGAATTATGGGTGCGGGGGGCAATCTCATTCACTAATACTTGTCCCTCGGGGGTAAGAAACAACTCAATCCCCATGATGCCCACCAGATTTAACCCCTCAGCTAAGGTGTGGGCAATCTTTTCAACTTGATCCACCACCGCCTGAGGAACTGCCGCAGGGGCAAGAACCCAACGACACACTTGATCAATTTGCTGGGTTTCCACCGTCGGAAAGGTGCGAATTTCTCCTCGACGGTTGCGGGTCACCATCACCGCCAATTCCTGCTCAAAGGGCACAAACGCTTCTAAAAGTAGAGGCGTATCGGCTAAATCCGTTGGTAAAGCCTGTAAAGCAGCCGCATCTTTAACGATAAATGTACCTTTACCGTCATAACCATGACGACGGGCCTTCACGACCAACGGAAATTCCCAACCAGGGGGCAGCGGTTCACCCAGTTGCCAAGGGACGAAGGTCGGCACCGGAATATCAAACCGTTGACAGCAGCGCCGTTGATCATATTTGTCCAGGAGGGCGGCGAGAAAGGGCAGAGAAGGGAAAAATTTTGCTCCTCGTTTAACGAGGGTATCGAGGGCTTCGAGATCAACAAATTCATTTTCGAAGGTGACCACATGGCAGTTTTCCACCAGCTTGGCCGTAGATGCTAGATCGTCGATCGCCCCGATGATCACTTGATCGGCATTGGAAACCGCTGGATCGCTGGCGTTGGGTGTTTGTACCCACAGTTCCATGCCAAGGCTCCGGGCTTCTGCCCCCATCATCCAGGCGAGTTGTCCGCCGCCAATGACGCCCACTTTGTGTTTCATGCTTTTGTTTTGCCGTTTTTATATGGATTGCCCGTGCCCCATTAAACCCTAGGGATGCCGCCAGATGTCAATTGTCTAGACCTGGAAATCCTAAGCCTGTGCTTTGGTTGCTTCGGCGGCAGGATGGACTTCAAGGGAAGCGTTTTCTCTGGTCGCTTCTGTGGAAACCATCGCCGCCATTAACTGGTCTGGGCTAACAGTGAAGGGCAAACGGTGGATGTCTGACTGGGGCTGACAGGTAATCTCTGCCACCTGGCGTAATTCGGCCAAGGTCATCGTATTCAGACCGAGATCAGCGAGGCTCTTCGGTAAGCCAATGTCTCGGTAAAACTGTAGGAGCTGTTGGCGGGCTGTTTCAGCCAACTGACTTTTTTGGCAAATTTCTTCGAGACGGAGCTGCACCAAAATTCCGTAGGCAACTTTCTCACCGTGCAAGATGCCATGGGCGGCAGGCAGATGGGTTAACCCGTTGTGAACTGCATGGGCAGCCACGGTACGACAATTGGCTCCCCCTAAGCCACCGATCACGCCGGCGAGAAGAACCGTCGCATCAACCACTTCTTGCCAGGCGGAACTGTGGACATCGGCGATCGCCTGGGGGGATTTTTGGAAGAGGAGGTCCCGGAGAATGCGTGCTTCTTGGACAGCGGCAATGGTAAGGGTCTGGGGGGAATGACCGCTGCTGACGGAAGCTTCGTACCATTTGGCGATCGCATCCCCAATCCCCGCAATCAGAGTTCGTTGCGGCGCAGTACGTACCAAGTCATAGTCCAGAATCAAAAGATTCGGGCATTGATCCAAGCCCACATCATATTGAAAGGCCCCCTGGTTAGAATAAATATTCGACAAAGCCGTCCAAGCAGCACAGGTAGCCGCCGAAGTGGGCACAGTCACAATGGGGCAACGTTGCTGATGGGCGAGCAGTTTGGCCGTATCTAGGGCCTTGCCGCCGCCGATGCCGATGACAAAATCCGCCTTGTGGGCTTTGAACTTTTTATTGAGTTCTTTGAGGGACGCTTCGGAACAGTCGGGGCTATAACTACCGGTCGCGAGATCGAGTTTTTCTTGTTCGGCTAGGGTCTGGAGCGGGATTGCCAGTTTTTCGAGGCTCTGCTGCCCCCCCACCACAAAGGGACGTTTCCCCCAACGGGCGATCGCCGCGCCAGCTTGGGCCAGGGCATTATTTCCCTTGAGCACTTGGGCCGGCGCAATCAACACTTGCATTGGAACAGTTTGGGTTTGGGGAGCAGCAGTAGGCTTTTTCATGGGTATTGGGTATCGAAAAAATGGCGACGAAACAGATGCAGTAAACTTCCCTAGATCCTAACTAATCGCCTTGGATTGGGGCAGCTTTTTGAGATTTTCTGGGTAGAGCTGGATGTCCAGGGCACCATTTTCGCGGTCGGCAATGGCGCGTTGGACTTGACCCAAATAGAGGGGCTCGGAAACGCCGGGTTCGGGGTGGCTCATCACCCGGAGACGCACGGTAAATTTATTATCCCCATTGCCAATGCGCCCGTAGGAAAAGAGGTCATTGGAAGCTTGGCGGAGGGTCGCATTCACCGCTTCGGTGGTCACTTCAGGCTTCACGGAGACGACGGCTAAGTTTGCACCATTGTCGTAAACCAGGGCATAGCGCACGGCTCCCGGCACCACACTCCGGCTAAAGAGTCCTAGGCTGAGGCCAAACAAACCAATGGTGAGCACAATCATAAAGCCGGTGGTGCCGACCAAGCGGAAACGGATGCCCCACTTAAAAAGAAACGCGGCGATCGCCAAGACCGCAAAAAACAAGGTGGCATAGGCAGACCACTGGGTATAAAGGGCAAAATCTAAATTTTCCATGGGTCAGTTCGGTAAAAACGTTTTGGCACAAGGCCAGTGCAGTTAATTAAGGGATCATTAAAAGTTGTGGCTTCCATTATCCCAGCAAGGGCCCCAAGAAAAAACCAGCGAGGCGATCGCTGGCATGACTCAAGCTTGTTGTTGTTTTTGCATCGAAAAAATATCAAGATTTCAAACTACGCGTTCCCAGCACGAAGCCCGAAATATTTCTTTACACAACGGTAAGTGTAGCAGAACATACCATTTTTGATCAGGGAATTTTTCAACTTTTCGCGACATTCTTCCCTAGGCCGGGCCACAGGGCACGGATCTATCACTGGAGACAATCCCTTTAGAATAATTGCCAATCCCGTGAAGATAAGGCCTTGAGCCGTTCTAGGCGCTGGGTGAGGTAGTGACGATCCAGTTGGCTATTGTTAAAAATTTGAATGCTGATGAGACTGATGCGCCACGACCAAATATAGGCGAGCTGGGTGAGGGCTTGGAGTGCAGCTTGTTCCTGGGTAACAAAGGTGGTTTGGGACTCATAGCCCGCGATAAACGCTTCCCGTACCCGTCGCTGGAGACCTGTGGTGAGGGCCCCCTGGAAAAATTTACCAATTTCAAAGGCGCGCCACCCATAGCCGCATTGGTCAAAATCAAAGAGGGTGAGCTGGTGATCTTCGGTGAAGTGGACATTGCCGCAGTGGGCATCACCCCAACAGACAGACCAGAGGGGCTTTTCTTTAGGCAGTTGGGCCAGGGTCTCGCGGATTTTGTGGGCGGTATCCTGCATAAATCCCCAGTCCCGGGGGCGATCGCCAAAAAAGGGCAAAATCACGCCCAAGGATTCATCCAACAAATAATCTAGGTCTAGGGGTTTGCGCGGATGGTCGCAGATAAAGTCTTGGCTGACCTGATGGATCTGAGCCACCACTGCTCCCAGGTGACGACTTTGGGTTTCGTTCCACCCTCCTAGGGCAATTTCCCCTGGGGCAAAGGGAAACAGGGTGGCATAGCGATCGCCTTCTGGAGCTTGAATTTTCACTGCCCATTCACCGGTTTCCGTCGGTAGAGGAGCCGCCACTGGTAAACCCTGATTCTTGAGGAAATTCAGAAAATCTAGCTCGAAAAAAATTTCTGTGGGCGATCGCCAATGGTGATGGGAAACCCGCAACACAAACACATCCTGCGCTGCCTGAACAAAGTAAATATCACTCAAGCCCCGATTCCATAACTCGCATTGGCTGACGGTCTTGAGGCCATATTGGGGTAGCACACGCTCCCGGAGGGCGATCGCCGATAGTGTGGAATAAATGACGGGGAAATCCGAGCAGACCATAGACCGCAGCCTCTCAGGTGCAGGACATATCAAATATCAACCTAAAAAGATATGGGCCAAAAATCTGTAGCCCATGGCACCATCTCCCAGAACATCGAGAAAAAGTTTGCAATTTTCTCTAAAACAAAGTAGGTGCTTACGTCAATAGCTTTTGTCAACCTCGAAAAATAAAATGTTGCAAATTGTTACAAAAGTTGTTAATCTTGGATCAAGATAAAAAGCAACCTAATTTACCCCAGATAACAAGATGGCTAGAAAATACCAAGGCAACATCGTCGACGACCAAGGCAAGCTGAACACCTTTGCCGTAGAGCCCACCGTTTACGTCCAAGAAAATCCCCGCGTCGGCTTCACCGAATATGCAGAGAAATTCAATGGTCGGGCCGCGATGATCGGCTTTGCTTCTCTACTTCTCCTCGAAATTTTCACCGGCCACGGCGTCATTGGTATTTTTCAGTAAGACCAACAGCTTTTAACTTTTTCAAACAACACCTCAACAGCATAAGTTTGCACCTGGCGGCCCTTGGTCGTCTTTTTTTTCGGCAAATTTCCTTAAAATGGAAGTCGCTGCCCTGCGATTCTGGTTAACTTTTTTAATTTTTTGTTCAGATTTTGATGCCTATGCCCGTCCTCGTCGTCGCCACCGGAAACCCCGGTAAATTACAAGAAATGCAAGCCTATCTCCAGGATTTGCCCTGGGAATTGCGCCTCAAGCCCCCGGAACTCGATATTGAAGAAACAGGGACAACGTTCCTTGAAAATGCGGCTCTCAAGGCATCCCAGGTAGCCAAAGCCCTCAACCAATGGGCGATCGCCGATGATTCTGGTTTAGCCGTTGAAGCCCTCAATGGTGCCCCTGGCCTATATTCGGCGCGCTACGGCACCACCGACCAAGAACGCATTGAACGTCTGTTAACGGAACTGGGAAATAATTCCAATCGACGCGCGAAGTTTATCTGCGCTGTGGCGATCGCCAAACCAGACGGCACCATTGCCGCCCAGGTACAAGGAGACTGTCCTGGAGAAATCCTCACGGAACTGCGGGGAGACGGGGGCTTTGGCTATGACCCCATTTTTTATGTGCCAGAATATCAACAGACCTTTGCGGAAATGTCAGCGGCGCTCAAACATGACGTGAGTCATCGGGGCCAAGCCTTTGCACTGCTTTTGCCGCGTCTTGCCAATCTCCTCGATTAACTATGCCTGCTCCCCCAGCCCCAGAAGATCGCAATCCTGAAGCTTCCCTGCGGGAACTCCTCACCCTTGGGGGGATGTTTGTCTGTGCGATCGCCCTCTTGATTTGGCTATTAAACTTCAGCGTCAACTGGCTCATTGTCCAGATGCCCGTGAGTTGGGAGCAACGGTTGGGGCAAGCCCTGGTTAAAATTTACGAACCCCAAGCCCAACCCTCGCCCGCCCAAGATGAATTGAATGCCTTGCTTGATCGCCTAGAGGCAGAAATTCCTGAAGGCGCTAAAGAAAAACGTGACTACCAGCTCCTCTACATCCCCCAGGATGTGGTTAACGCCGCTGCTCTGCCGGGGGATACGGTACTGGTCTATCAAGGCTTGTTAGATCAAATGGACTCAGAAAATGCCCTCATGATGGTATTGGGCCATGAAATCGGTCACTTTGCCCACCGGGATCACCTGCGTAATATTGGTCGGGCCCTCGTGATCCGTACAGTGATCTCCTCTATTTTTGGCGATGTCAGTTGGCTGGGAGATGCCGCACAAATTGTCAGCAGCTCACGCTTTTCCCAAGCCCAAGAAAAACAAGCCGATGAATATGGTTTAGATTTGCTCTACGCCACCTATGGTCAGGTCGCTGGCGCCACAGATTTCTTTGAAGCAATGAGCCAACAACAAGGAGCCAATTGGGATTTCCTGGCGACCCACCCGGCCCCGGCAAAACGAGTACAACATCTCAAAACCTTGATTCAGCAAAGGGGCTACCCCATCGGTGAATATACCCCTCTGCCAGAGGTATTAACCCAAGATTAATCTACCGCTGTTTGGGGTGATTTTCCCCTAGACAAGGCGAAAGCCTACTCAGGGGAGCAGGCTTTCAATCCAAATTTAACTAACAAAAAGATTTACCAAACAACAAAACGAGGTTAACAACGAACCCAACAAGCGCCTCTCGAAAAACAGTGCCTAACAGGCGGTGATTATAGCCCGACTACCCGATTCCGTTAGGGGGAATAATCGAGTCTATCTTCAACTTGAAGTGTTGAGAAGGACTTCTGGGCGAGACCGAACAAAGGAGGTACAACCGCTCAATCTCTTCGTCCGAATAAAAGCTTTTTCAGAACTTTTATCTTGTACCTTGTCTATAAGTTATCAGGAAATATAGGCTTAGGTGATAGGTGCTTCATATCTCTTAATGTTTGCTTATTGATTTCTCCCCATTGACTGCACCGAGGCCACTAGGGAGACTGATGGCAGTTACATCCGGTCGAGGACTTCGATGCCGAGGAGAGATAAACCCAACTTGAGGGTGCGGGCTGTGGTGTCGGCGAGGATTAACCGGGAAATGCGGCGATCGCCTTCGGCTTTGAGGATCGGGCAAGCCTCATAAAATTGGTTGAATTTGCGGCTGAGGTCATAGAGATATTCACAGAGGCGATTGGGCATCAGATCTTGCTCAACGCTCACGAGGACTTCACTTAGTTGTAATAAGTGTTTGGCTAGGGTTAGTTCGGCCGCTTCTTCGAGGATGATGGGGGTATCGGTGGGTAGGGTACTGAGGTCAATGCCGCCTTGACGGCTGACTCCCTGGACACGCACATAGGCATAGAGCATATAGGGAGCGGTATTACCCTGGAGCGCCAACATTTTATCGAAGCTAAAGATGTAATTACTGGTTCGATTTTGACTGAGATCGGCGTATTTTACGGCTCCAATGCCCACTACCTGAGAAACTTTTTCGATGAATTCTGGTGTTTCCTGGCGCTCATCTTCGGCAAGACGTTTTTCCAAATCGGCACGGGAGCGGTTAACAGCTTCATCGAGGAGATCCTTGAGCTTAATTGTATCGCCGGCGCGGGTTTTGAGCTTCTTGCCATCTTCCCCCTGCACTAAACCGAAGGGCACATGGACGACTTCCACATCATCGGGGAAAAATCCGGCGCGCTCGGCCACTTGAAATACTTGGGCGAAATGTCCGGCTTGACCAGAATCTGTCACGTAAATGATTCGTTTGGCTTGATCTTCTTTGATGCGATAACGAATTGCCGCTAAATCGGTGGTGGCATAGTTAAACCCACCGTCGGATTTTTGGACGATCAATGGCAGGCGATCGCCATCTTTATTTTTAAAGCCTTCGAGGAAAACACATTGCGCCCCGGCATCTTCTTCGAGCAAGCCCACTTCATCCAATGCCGTTAGGACATCCGCCAGGTAGGGATTGTAAAAAGATTCGCCCCGTTCCGTTAATTTGATATCTAGAATGTCGTAAATTTTTTGGAATTCTCGGCGGGATTGATCACACAATAGTTGCCAAGCTTGCTGACTTTCAGGGTCGCCCGATTGCAATTTTACAACTTGATTGCGAGAAGCTTCTTTAAAGGCTTCATCTTCATCAAAACGCACCTTTGCTTTTTTATAGAACGCCACCAAATCACCAATGTCGAGGGCATCTGCTTTCGTTAAAGCATCGGGATAGGCTTCCTTTAAATAGGTAATTAACATCCCGAATTGGGTACCCCAATCCCCTACATGGTTTAGGCGCAGAACATCCTGGCCCCGAAACTCTAAAATCCGTGCAATCGAATCGCCAATAATCGTTGAGCGGAGGTGGCCCACGTGCATTTCCTTGGCAATATTCGGACTAGAAAAATCAACAATGACTTTCTGGGGATTGTCTGCTGGGTCAATGGCAAGGCGATCGCTTTGTTGGACTTCCTTTAAAAGCGTGGCTAAATAGCTCGGTTTGAGGCTGAAGTTCACAAAACCAGGCCCGGCAATAGTCGGCGGTTCGCAAATATCAGCAACGTCTAAAGCTTCGATAATACTTTGGGCAATTTCCCTAGGATTTTTCTTAAGGGTTTTCGTTAGCGATAGGGCGACATTAGACTGATAATCACCAAATTTCGGATTGCTGGCAGGGACAACAAGGGGATCAGTATCCTTTAGATCTTCGCCAAATGCCTTGATTAGAGCTTTGGAAACAGCCGCTTTTAACTGAAATAGAATAGATTTCATAATAAATAATTAATCGTTAAATTTTTTAGATATAATAAAGAATGTTTATATTTTGTTTGTTGCAAGAAATAGACAGGTTAGTTTACTGAAAGATTATTCTATTTTTAGATCACATTAATAAAAGACTTATTCTGGATATATTTCAATTGAATTAATCTTGAATATATTCTGTGCCAGAGAGAAGGGCGATTTCTGCTTTCATAAATTCCCGTCCGAGATATAGGGCATGATCTAGCTTGGAAATGGGACAGGGATCGGCTTTTTCGGTGATTTCAATGCCTAATTCTTTTGCAGTACGGCCTGTATAAACGGTGGTATGAGTCCGTTCTAAACTACCTTTGCAGGCAAGGACTTCGCCGGTTTCTGGGTCTGTGGCTAAACCTTTATCGTTAATCGTATTGGTGTAATGTTTCGCGCAAATTAAACCCTGTTCACGGTCTAGATAGATAATAAAATAACCGTCGGGATCGAGGTCAATAAACCGATTAGACAATTCGTTGTCGAGTTTAGTCCGTTCTTCGGCGTTAACAGTCATGGTAAAGGCAGTAATCTTGGATGGCGTTTGGCACAGCTTTTTAGTATAGCCTACGGGGTTTAGCCACCAAAAATTCTTTAACTAAAAGGCGATCGCCTGACCACTACCAAATTTTCGCCAGGGATAACGTAAACCCTGACAGTTCAGGATCAGCACTGACTGTTTCCGGATTTTCGAGGATTTGGGGCGATTGTTGGGGTCGATAAATGTGGACAGTGCGATTTTGGCGATCAATTAGCCAAGCCAAAGACACACCATTTTCCAGATATTCCACCATTTTTGCTTGTAGCGTTTTGAGGGCATCACTTTTGGAGCGCAACTCAATCACAAAATCAGGACAAGTCGGCGCAAAGGATTTTTTTTCCTCATCGCTTAGGCTGTCCCACTTTTCCTGACGCATCCAAGACGCATCGGGGGAACGGATCGCGCCATTAGGCAACGTAAAACCTGCACTCGAATCAAAGCCTAATCCTGTACCATCCTGTTCGCTCCATAACCAAAGATAAGCAGCGAGATTAAAATTTCGATTGCCAGTATCCGAGGCGGCAGGGGACATAATGATGACTTCTCCTGTGGCAGTTTGTTCGATGCGTAGTTCCGGGTTAGCGCGGCAAAAGGCAAAAAATTCGTCTTTTCCCATTTTGGCGATCGCCGGAAAGGAGACCTCAAGAGGAGTCAAATCACTTTGAATCAGAAAAGTGGTTGCCATGGTACGTTTTCCCGTGAGCCAGATGGTTTTATTTTAGCCTTGCTCCCAGAGGGAAAAATAAAGGCGATCGCCCTTACAGACAATCGCCCATGAAACTTTTACGGATTCAAAATCGCCTAAATTTCGGCCATTGCACCCTTTGCCATGGCGGCGATCGCCTGATCCGTAGCCTTCGGTAATCGGTAATACTTGCCGCCCGCTTTAGCCGCCAGCTCTTTACCAAAGCCAGAGGAAATAAATTTCTTCTCTGTGTCAATAATCAGCAGCTTCATCCCAGAAGCACGAATTTTACCGGCAATATTTAGAAGCTCCTCTTTGATATCAGGTTTTTCTTCGCCTTCCTCTGGTTTTTCGCCGAGGGAACGCGAGAGGGGAATATTGCCTCGACCATCAGTAATCGCGACGATCACCACTTCCCCCACATCACCGGACATTTGGGCATTTACACCAATATGCACAGCCTGGGTTAACCCATGGGACAACGGCGAACCACCACCACAGGGCAACGTTTCCAGTCTATTTCGCGCCAAAGTAATCGAACGGGTAGGGGGTAACAGCACCTCTGCCATTTCGCCCCGGAACGGAATCAACGCAATTTGGTCGCGGTTTTCATAGGCTTCTGTCAACAAACGCATCACCGCCCCCTTGGCCGCCTGCATCCGATTCAGGGCCATAGAACCAGAGGCATCAACGAGGAAAATCATCAAAGCCCCCGCTTTACGAGCCATCCGTTTAGAGCGCAGGTCACTTTGCTCGACGATCACTTTCCGGTCAGGGTGTCGCAGTCGTCGCGCCTTTTGGTAGGGAGCCGCCGCCCGCAGGGTCGCATCCACCGCAATACGCCGTACTTTCCCCCGGGGTAACATCGGCTTAATGTAACGGCCACGGTCATCGGAGAAAATTAAGCCCCGTTTCCCAGAGTTGCCTTTGTTCTGCATCATTTGGGCAAAGGCGAGAATCCCTGGGTCAAGTACAACTCCCTCTGGGTCAAACACAAATTCTTCGGGAATCGTCGGCTCCTGTTCCGGCTGTTCCTCTTGGTCTTCGTTTTGATCGTCGTCGTCTTGATCCTCTTGATCTTCATCTTGGGATTGATCTTCTTCGTCCTGTTGATCATCCTGGGATTGAGGCGGTGGCGGTGGTGGGGGAGGCTGCATATCCTCATCTTCTGGGGTGGGGATCGTCGTAGCACGGGGTAAAATCACCAGCTCGACCGCTGTCCGGAGATCATCGGCAATCACCACATTACGGCCATCAAGGGCAGCGGCAGCCATGGCAACACGCACAGCAAAAAGTTCGGCTCGGTGACCTTCGACGCTGCCACGCACAGCTTCGCTCACGAGGTAGGCCACTTGGTCTTTGCTAATTTTGACTTCTTTGAGCCATTCCCGCGCCAGGATAATTTGGGTGCGGAGGGCATCGAGATCTTCGTCGTACCGCTGCAAAAACTCTTTGGGGGCGGTGGCATATTGCACCACTTGATCCACCGCTGCCACCCGTTCTTCGAGGCTGAGGGGGCGATCGGCAGACAGGGTAATGGCAATGCGATCGCGGAGGTGTTCTCGGAGATTGCCTTCCTCAGGGTTATAGGTGGCAATCAGCAGGGGCCGACAAGGGTGCGAAAAACTAATGCCTTCCCGTTCGATTTGGTTGCGGCCTTCTGTTAAGACTGTTAGGAGTTGGTTGGCAATTTGGTCATCGAGGAGGTTGATTTCATCGATGTACAGCACACCCCGGTGGGCTTGGGCTAATAGACCCGGTTGGAAGACGGGTTCCCCCTGACGCACAGAGGCTTCGACATCCACAGAACCCAAAAGGCGATCTTCGGTAACGCCCAAGGGAATTTGTACAAAAGGCGCGGCAATTACTTCCGTGGAAATGTTTTCGCTGGCCGTCTCGCCATAGGCCACTTCGGTGAGATCATCCCAGTCACTGCGGTTATGGACATCACAGTTAAAGGGATTATCTTTAATGACTTCGATGGGGGGCAAAAGGGAATGAATTCCCCGGGCCATCACGGATTTTGCGGTGCCCCGTTTCCCGGCGATCGCCACCCCACCCAGGGCAGGATCAACGGCCCCCAGCAGGAGAGCGGTTTTAATTACATCTTGACCAACCACCGCTGTGAGGGGAAAGGTCGTGCGCGATGTCGTGAGAGTAGGCATTTATCTAAAAAGTTGCGCTAAAAAAATGTCGGGTTAAAAGTAAAAGGGAAAAGAAATTTAAAAAAATTTTGTAAAAACGAGGAGAAATATCCCGCAGTCGAGAGCTTTCTCCTCAAGTAAAGTGCGTATTTTTCACGGAGCCTAGGATATTGAGAACGAAATACCTAAGCATCGTTACATATAATTTACCAAGCGGGCAAAACTCTCTGCCTCTAGGCTTGCTCCACCCACCAAGGCCCCATCAATTTCGGGCTGGGCCATAATCTCATCAACGTTATTTGGCTTGACGGAACCACCATATTGAATAGTGGCATTTTTGTTGGTGAGTTTTTCGCGAATTAGACCAATCACCCGGTTTGCTTCGGTGGCATCACAGGTATCACCCGTACCAATCGCCCAGATGGGTTCGTAGGCAACGACCAAGTTATTTTGATCAATATCGACTAAATCTTTTTCGAGCTGGGCAAAAATTACTGCTTCTGTTTCACCAGCGTCCCGTTGAGCTTTGCTTTCACCAACACAAAGAATCGGCGTTAAACCATGGCGTTGGGCCGCTTTGAGGCGCTGATTCACAGTTTCATCGGTTTCGCCAAAATATTGCCGTCTTTCGCTGTGGCCCACAATGACGTAACGGACGCCCATTTCGGTCAGCATTGACCCAGAAATCTCGCCGGTAAAGGCACCTTCGTCAGCCCAGTGGATATTCTGTGCCCCCAGGCGTACCCGCGTCCCGTGGAGACTCTTGGACATTAAGCCTAAATCGGTAAAGGGCGTACAGAGCACCACTTCTCGTTCTTCATGGTCATCGGCGATTTTGGGCAGTAATGCTTTGAGAAAGTCTAAAGACTCGGCTTGAGTCTTATACATTTTCCAATTACCCGCAATAATGATCTTTCGCACGGCTTTCCTACTAATGCTTTCCTTACAATGCACAGGGATCCAGTTTACCCCATTGCCGAAGCGGTGCTAATGGGGGGCAGCTTCTCCGGGAAAGAGAGTAAACCGCGATCGCCATCTAAAATCACCGGAACCCCCACGGGTAAGGCAGCATTCACACCATCATGGCCAAAGGGCAGCTCGGCAACAATGGGAATGTTTAAATCCCGCAGGCGATCGCCTAGCACTTCTAGCACCCTAAAACTATCGGCTGAACCCAACTCGTCACATTGACTGAAACGACCGAGGGCAATGCCTTTGATTTTTTCAAAAGCCCCCAGCAGTCGCCATTGAGTTAACAGGCGATCAATCCGGTAGGGCGCTTCCGTCACATCTTCGAGGGCCAAAATTACGTTATCAAAATCTGGCTGCAATGGTGTTTTCAGAATGTGAGTCGCCACTGTCAAATTTCCAGGTAATAGCACCCCTGCAACTTGGCCATTACCCCAGCCCCTACCCTGAAGCGGCTCGAGGGGTTTTCCCACCAAGAAATCAAATAATCTTTGCTTTGACCAATTGGGTTCTGCCGCAAAAGTCGTTAAAACGGGGCCGTGGATGCTGGCAATGCCTACGGTGCTTAAGCTCCAGAGCAAGCTGGTGATGTCCGAAAAACCAATGAGCCATTTGGGAGTCACTTGGTCAATTTTCCAGTCCCAAGCTTCTAAAAGGCGCATCCCCCCATAGCCGCCCCGCGCACACAAAATCCCTTTGCAGTCCGGATCAAACCATGCTTCGGCCAAGGCTTGCCGTCGTCCCTGATCAGTGCCGGCCAAATAACCCCAGCGCGTATCCCAACCTGTCGTCAGTTCTACCCGATACCCCTGCGATCGCCAAATATCTACCCCAGCCCAAAAGGCGTCCTGTTCTAACAAACGACCACTAGGGGCAATCACTTTCAATAAATCCCCTGGTTGTAACCAAGGGGGCAGCATTAATTTATCCATCTACAATCAACGGGTCAAGTGGCGAGATCAAGCCTATTTTTTCTCTTGACTGGCGAGTTTATTTTTGTTCTCCCAGCGCCAGAGAAAAATCATTAAGCCCACAACCCCAGCCTGCACCGCAAGATTCGGAATCGCCTGTTCTAAATCCCGACCAGCGGCAATTTGCAACAAAAAAATCATTCCTCCAACGCCCCCAGATAACCCAAAGCATAGGTAAATAAATTGGCGGAGCGAACGGTAGGGATTTTTGGCTTCCGCCCGCAGACGCGCCATTTTTTCGGGGGTGAACTTTTGACTCATGGTTTTATCAATTGTGAGGGGTTAATCATGATCAACCCCGACTGAACAAACAAATTAACGAATTAAATTCTGGAAAAAAGCCAGATTCACAGTGTCGCGCACAATGAGGAAGACCCCAAGACCAAGCAACAGGACTAAGCCCGTTTGCATAATGTTTTCCTGGAGGCGCATCGGCAGAGGTTTACCACGAATTCCTTCTACTAGGAGAAAGGCCAGTTGGCCGCCGTCTAAAGCGGGTAAGGGCAAAATATTAATAATCGCCAGGTTAATGCTAATGAGTGAACCGAATTGGAACAAATTGCTCAAATCATCTTTCGCTAAATCTGCTCCCACCGCCACGATCGCCACGGGACCAGCTACCTGTTGGGCTGTTTCTTGGAAATTGAAAATCAGTTGACCAAATCCTTGCACCGTAAGACTTGCAAGCCGTTGAAATTCCCGAGAGCCCGCCTGGAGAGCGGCAATGGGATTACCGGCGCGGTTGCGCACAATTTCACCATTGGGAGCTAACATCACACCAATTTTTCCTTGGCCATCACTACCCGCATCGGGGGTTACATCTAGGGTGAGCGTTTCTTCGCCCCGTTGGAGTTGCAAATTGAGGGTTTCGTTGGGGGCTTCTTGAATCAGCACCCGCAATTCCTCAAGGGCGGCTTGGCCACTGGGGAGGGTTTTGCCATTAACGGCCAGGACAACATCTTCGTTTTGGATGCCTGCTGCTGCTGCCGGGGAAGCGACTTCCGTTAATACTTGGGGGATGCGTACACCTGGTTGATAGTTAATGTCTTGGAAGCCCACGGTGCCTGCCTGTACGACGAGGAGGAAGTAGGCAAAAATTAAATTGGCAATGACCCCGGCACTGATCACAATGGCCCGGTCAAAGACGGGACGGTTACGCAAGAGATTCGGGTCTTCTGGGGGAATATCACTGTCTGGGTCGTCATCGGGAAAGCCCACGTAGCCACCGAGGGGGAAGGCTCGCACCGCATACTCGGTTTCTTTGCCTTGGTATTTGAGTAGGGTCGGCCCAAAGCCAATGGAAAAGCGGTTGACATGGATATTTTGAAGTCGGGCTGCTGAGAAGTGACCCAACTCATGGATCACGATGAGGAGTGCCAAAACTGCGATCGCCGCCAGTACGGACATAACGTTCTCTTGATGTTGTAGTGATTTTTTACGTTTTAGCTATTGTAGGCGATCGCCATCGGAGTTATGGGAGAAAGGCCAGGGTTAGCGGCAGTCTCAAAGTTGAGATGTTAGAATCAGCGGCGACAAAACCTTTAAGAAACATTAAGTTTTTCCAGCTTCTTCTTTCATCATTTTCACTTTTAAATCTTCGTGGTGCTCTCCCATGGTTCAGCAACTCAAAGCCCCCATCGGTCTCTGTCTTTTCCTTTCGTTGGCGTTTCTCTCGACGGGGTGTGCCCTCGAACAAAATAGTAATGCCCAGCCGGCGGGCCGCCCAGAACAGGCAGAACAACCCCCCTTAGTCGAGGTGGCGATCGCCACTGGCACAGAAACCGCGCCCACTGCCAGCTACACCGGCACCACCATGGCCCTAAAAAAAGTAGTAGTCCGCTCCCGGGTCGAAGGGCAATTACTCACCCTCAATGCAGAAGTGGGTGATTTTATTCGCCAAGGTCAACTGCTCGCCGCCGTAGAACAGGATCTCCCCCGTACCGATGTTAGTGAAGCCCAAGCTGAACTGGCCGCCCGACAATTTGAAGTTAAAGAAGCAGAATCAGTTCTCGCCGAAGCCAAAGCCCAGGTAGAACGGAACCGGGCCGAACTCAAACAAGCTGAAGCCGATGCTCGTCGCCTCCAACAGTTAGCCGAAGCGGGAGCGATCACTGCCCAACAAGCCGAGGTTGCCCAAACCCAACAGGCCACCGCCGCCCAGGTGTTAAAAGCCAGCCAAGAGCAAGTCATTACCCGCCAACAGGCGATCGCCGCCACCAAAAAACGCGTCACCGCCCAACAAGCCATCCTCGCCCAGGCCCAGGAACGCCTCACCTATACCCAAATTACAGCGCCCCAAAGTGGCATTGTCCTTAGTCAGCAGGCCGAAGCTGGCGACACGATTCAAGGGGGACAAACCCTCGTCGAAATCGGTGATCTCAGCGCCATTAAAGTTGAAGTCCAGATTTCTGACCGGGATCTGAGCCAATTTGCCCAAGGCCAACTGGTTAATGTGGCCCTCGATGCCTTCCCTGGAGAAACCTTTCCCGGCGAAGTCACCCGCATTTCTCCCGTGGCTGATGCCGCCGCCCGTTTAATTCCCATTGAAATTACCATCCCCAATCCCGAAGGAAAAATTGCCACCGGGTTATTGGCGCGGGTCAGCCTCACAAATCCCAACCTCACAACCGCTGTCATGATTCCGGTGTCCGCCCTCAACACGGGCAGTAATGCCAACCAGACGACGGTATTTGTGCCCGTTACCCAAGGAGAAACAACGACTGTGCAAGCGCGTCCGGTGCAAGTTGGCCCGGAAGATAATGGCATGGTTGCTATCCTGAGTGGCCTTAGTGCTGGGGAACGGTATGTTGTCCAAGGCGATCGCCCCCTGGAAACTGGCCAAACAGTCCGCTTAAGTCTGCTGTCCGAATAACTACCAAATATCAATTATTTTTGATTCAATGCCCCTCACCCAAGACCTAACCCTAATTTTGCAGGGCTTCAAAGCCCTAGGAGATCCCATTCGTCTGGAGATCCTAGAACGGCTACGGGTCCAAGAATTGTGTGTTTGTGAGTTGTGTGATGTCTTGGATTTAAAGCAGTCCAAACTTTCTTTCCACCTAAAAATCCTCAAAGAGAGTGAGTTGGTACTGACCCGCCAAGAAGGGCGCTGGATTTACTATCGGTTGAATTTGGCCCAATTTATCGCCCTAGAAGCCTATTTGGCAGAATATCGCCGCTTTGGAGAAATCTTACCCGCTCGCCCCTGTGCAGACTAAAACTTCAATCTAAAATATAAATCAATTTTTTTTGATATATTGAATCCTGTAAACTTCGGCAGGATCCTTTTAGACATGGTCAAAACCAAGGCGGTGCAGGCAGGGGGGCAGCTCAATATTTTTGAGAAATACCTGACCCTCTGGGTTGCTCTCTGTATTGTGGTGGGAATTTCGCTCGGTCGTCTTTTTCCGGCGATCGCTCAAAGCCTCGATGCCCTCAGTATCTACAATGTGTCGTTGCCGATTGCGGTGTGTCTGTTTTTTATGATGTACCCGATTATGGTGAAAATTGATTTTTCCCAAGCGGTTAAAGCGGCCCAAACGCCAAAACCGGTGACCCTCACGTTGGTGATTAATTGGCTAATTAAACCTTTTACGATGGTATTTTTCGCTCAGTTTTTTCTGGGGTATTTATTTCGGCCTTTGCTCAGCGCCACGGAAATCATCCGGGGGACGGAAATTGCCCTGGCGGATTCGTATATTGCAGGCTGCATTTTGTTGGGGATTGCTCCCTGTACGGCGATGGTGCTGATGTGGGGCTATCTGTCCTACAGCAACCAGGGTCACACCTTGGTGATGGTGGCAGTGAATTCTTTGATGATGCTCTTTGTCTATGCGCCCTTGGGGAAATGGCTCCTGGCGACGAATAATTTAACGGTGCCCTGGCAGACCATTGTGTACTCGGTTTTGATTTATGTGGGTTTCCCTTTAGCGGCGGGCATCTTGAGTCGGCAATGGCTCCTCCGTCGTTATGGTCGCGCTTGGTTTGAAACCCAGTTTTTGCAGTTTCTCACCCCGGTGGCGGTGCTGGCATTACTGACAACTTTGGTGCTGCTCTTTGCCCTCAAGGGAGAATTGATCATTAATCAACCTCTACATATTCTGCTGATCGCCATCCCGCTCCTGATCCAAACCAATGTCATTTTTGCGATCGCCTATGTTGCGGCCCAAAAGTTGGGATTTACCTATGAAGATGCGGCCCCGGCGGCCTTGATTGGGGCGAGTAATCATTTTGAGGTGGCGATCGCCACGGCAGTAGTGCTGTTTGGTTTAAACTCCGGGGCGGCCCTGGCAACGGTGGTGGGCGTTTTGATCGAAGTACCGGTGATGTTGATGTTGGTGAAGGTGTGTCAAAAAACGGCTTTTTGGTTTCCCCGGGAGCCGGAAAAGGCGACCTTACCCGATCCCCGTTGTCTTAATTCCGGCAATTTTTAGGGGAGCAAAACCTGCCATGAAAAAAATTATGTTCGTCTGTCGGCGCAATTCCTGTCGCTCCCAAATGGCGGAGGGTTGGGCAAAACATCTTGGATCAGGAGATGTAATTGTCCATAGTTCTGGTCTCGAAGCTTCGCGGGTACATCCAGGGGCGATCGCCACCATGGTCGAAGTGGGCATTGATTTAACCTCACAAACCTCTAACGCTTTGGCCGAATTTAACCCAGAAGATTACGATGCGGTGATTTCCCTCTGTGGTTGCGGGGTCAATTTACCCACCGCCTGGGTGACACGGCCCATTTTTGAAGATTGGCACATTCAAGATCCCGATGGGCAGCCCCCCGAAATTTTCCGGAATGTCAGAGATGAAGTACAAGGACAAGTCAACCGGTTGCTAAAAAAGTTAACATCTTAGGGTGAATTGCAAAGGGTTAGCGGTTTTTTGGCTAAATTGACAAATTTTGAACCAAAGATTGCCCCCTGATGCCTAAAAAGTAGCTTTTTTTTGTTCAATCCCACGGTGCATCTGCCATGAGCGCAAAATCGAATCTGAGCTTAACGACCCTCGCCATCCGGCGTCATATCGGCACTCTGATGTTGGCGATCGCCGTCGTGGTGATGGGATTTTATGCCATCTTCAGGATGCCCGTGGATTTACTCCCTTCCATTACCTATCCGCGCATTGGCGTAAGAGCTGATGCCCCCGGGGTTGTCCCCGCAGTGGCTGTCAATGAAATTACCAGACCCCTCGAAGAAGCCCTTGCCGCCACGGAAGGGGTCACTCAAATTTTTTCCCAGACGCGGGAGGGCCGGATTAGTATCGATCTTTTTTTCCAGCCCGGGGCTGATGTGGATCAAGCCCTCAACGACACCACAGCAACCCTCAACCGAGCCCGCAATTCTCTCCCCGACAACATCAGTCAGCCCAGGGTATTTAAGTTTGATCCGTCCCAACTGCCCGTCTACGAGATGGCTTTAACTTCCAGCACCCTAGCGCCAGTGGATCTCCGAATTTTTGCCGATAATGATCTGGCGCGAGAATTAATTCGGGTGCCGGGGGTCGCCAATGTGGATATTTCCGGTGGGGTCGAAGAAGAAATCCAAGTCAACCTCGATCTAGAACGACTCCAAGCCCTCGGTTTAGATGTCCCCACGGTACTCAACGCCCTGGGAGAACGGAACCAAGATGCTTCTGGTGGTTTGCTGCGCGGTGGTGATCAAGAATCCCTCACCCGACTGCTAGGGCAATTTAACGACGTAACGGAAATTCGCAACCTCCCGATTCGCCTGGGCACCCCAGAAAATCCCCAGATAATCACCCTCCAGGATGTGGCCGAGATTACCGATGGCACGGTGGAGGAGCGGTTAATCGTGACCCTCAATGGCCAACCGGCGGTGAAGGTGAGCGTCCAGAAACAACCCGATGCCAATACGGTGCAAGTAGTCGATGGGGTAAAAGCGAAGTTAGCAGAACTACAACAATCTGGCCTCATCCCTGCGGATATGGACAGAACGGCAACCTTAGACGAGTCGGTGTTTATTCGCAGTTCGATTCAAAATGTGGCGGTATCGGGTTTAACAGGGGCAACCCTCGCGGCGATCGCCGTTTTATTATTTCTAGGGTCAGTGCGCCAAACCCTCATTATTGTCTTGTCCATTCCCCTGGCGACGTTGACAGCGCTGATCTTGATGTTTACCTTCAATCTTTCCCTCAACGTTTTTAGTTTAGGGGGCTTGGCCCTGGGGGTCGGGGTGGTGGTGGATAACGCCATTGTGATGCTCGAAAATATCACTGCCGGCGCTGAAAAAGTTAAATCTGAGCATGGATCACGGCGGAAACTACAACGCACCGTCGAAGCCAGTAGTCAGGAGTTGGAATCGGCTCTATTTGCCTCGACGACCACCAACCTTGTTTCTGTGTTGCCCTTTCTCTTGGTGGGGGGATTTTTAGCGCTGATTTTTAGTGAACTAATTTTGACCATTAGTTTCTCGGTGGCTGCTTCTTTGGTCATTGCTCTGACGGTGGTCCCCGCCCTTTCGTCACGACTACTCGCAGTGCGTTGGTCAAGCAATCTCCAGCGGGCCTTGCCAATTCAGTGGTTTGGCGCTTTTATCAGCCGTTTAACGACCCTCTATAGTCGCGTTCTGGGGCTGATTCTGCGGCGGAAATTGTTGGTCATTGCCGGGGCGATCGCCATTTTTGGGGGCAGTAGTTTGTGGATGGTGGGCCAACTACCCCAGGAAATTTTGCCCCGGATCAATACAGGCCAAGCGGAATTACGGGCCACTTTCCCCCCAGGGACAACAGTCGAAGAAAACCGCCGAGTGATGCAAGCCGTGGAAGATTTGCTGCTCGCGCAACCGGAAACGGAATATGTCTTTACCACCTCCGGCGGTGCTTTGTTTGGGAGTTCCACCGTAAGTAATGCCCTCCGGGGTTCCAGTAGCATCACCCTCAAGCCCGGCAGTAATGTCCAAGCCTATGCCGACCGGGTGAATCGTTTGATTGCCCAGGAAATCCAAGTGATTGGCACCTCGATTCGGATGCGACCGGGCAGTGTGCGGGGCCTTATCTTAAGCAATTCTCCGTCCCGGGCTGACGTGGATGTGATGCTCCAAGGCGCAAATACGGACATCCTCGAACAAGCAGGAGCCCAGGTTTTAGCGGCCCTTGAGTCCCAGGCAACCCTCGCTAGCTATGAACCCGATGCAGCGCCCCCCCAACCGGAAGTGCAGATTCGCCCCGATTGGCAACGGGCTGCTGCCCTAGGACTGTCTGCCGAGGCCATTGGCAACACCATTCAAACGGCCCTCGATGGCTCTGTACCTACCCAACTGCAACGGGGCGATCGCCTAGTTGATATCCGCGTCCAACTCGAACCCCAGACCATCCAACGGGCGGCCCAATTACGGAGTATTCCGCTATTTACGAGCACCCGACAACCAGTGCAACTGGGGGATCTTGCCACCATTACTTCCGGGGACGCCCCAGGGGAAATCCAGCGCATTAACCAACGGCAGGTGTTGATCCTTGAAGGGAACCTGGTGGAAGGAGCCAGCCTGAGTGAAGCCCTCACCGAAGTGAATCAAATCATCGCCGGTCTTGAGTTGCCCGCAGGGGTGAGCCTCTTGCCCAGTTCGGCGGCGGAAACCAACCGTCAAATTCAACTGGCTCTCCAACTTCTGGGGGGGATGGCCGCTTTCTTGGTGTTTGTGGTGATGGCGGTGCAATACAACTCCCTCATTGATCCGTTGGTGATCATGCTCACGGTGCCCTTGGCTTTGGCAGGTGGAATTTTAGGTTTATTCATCACCCAGACAGCGATTGGGGCAACGGTGATTGTTGGGGCGGTGCTCTTGGTAGGGATTGTCGTCAACAACGCGATCATCATGGTGGAACTGGCGAACCAAATTCGAGAACGCGATCGCCTCAGTTACCGGGCGGCGATTTTAGAGGCTGCTCCCCAGCGTCTCCGGCCGATCCTGATGACAACGATTACGACGGTCTTGGGCTTATTTCCCCTGGCCCTGGGTATTGGCGAAGGCTCAGAATTTCTTCAGCCCTTGGGAATTGTGGTCTTCTCCGGCCTTTCTTTGGCAACGGTACTGACTCTTTTTATCATTCCCTGTTTTTATACCCTGCTCCATGAACTGGGTACGCCCCGCACCAAGCGCCCCCGCCCGGTGATTTTGGATGAAGAACTCCCAAGCAAAATCTTACGTTAGCGCTAAAAAATTGCTGAGAAAAATCCCTCTACAATGGGGAAATGATCTTCGTTATGAGAAAAAATTGCCATGGGCGATCGCCTCCTGTTTCACCTTGCAATTCCGATTACTGACCCAGTTGTCGCCAAAAAATTCTATGCCGATGCCCTCGGTTGTACGGTGGGCCGAGAAAATAGCGGGGCGGTGATTTTCAACTTCTTTGGCCATCAACTGGTGGGCCATGTCACCCAGGAACCCCTCAGCCCCCAAAAGGGGGTTTATCCGCGCCATTTTGGTCTAAATTTTCTCGCTGAACAGGATTGGCAACAGGTCTTAGATCGGGCAGAACAATCTCAACTTCCCTTCCGCGATCGTCCCCGCCTGCGGTTCCCTGGAAAATTAACGGAACATCGTACTTTTTTTCTCGAAGATCCGTTTTTTAATCTATTGGAATTTAAATGGTATCGCCATCCAGAGGCAATTTTCGGCGGGCGAGAAATCACCGAAATTGGCGATCGCCCTGAAACTCACTAGGTTTTGCGTTGAGATTGTGCAGCTTCAGTAAGTTGCATTACTGTCATTGATGCTGCTGGTCGTCAAAAAAATAAAGGGGTAAAAATCGCCCAATTATTAAGTGCTTTATCTAGATGACGGCACGGGATCTTGCAGAGTTACGCAGATAATGGCGAACCATGGCCAATGACATTCAATGACAGAGAAATTGCAGGCATTCCGGTGATCTACCCAGTTCTTTTGGTGAGATCAATCGGTTTTTGCCGCAGGATTTAATGGCCAGTAGTAGTTTAAAGTTTTTTGACTTAAACTAAGTCATTAGCTCCTAAGCCGCGCAATTTTTCCCGTTGCCAAGCTCGCTAGTGGGCAATTTTAAAACTATTTTCAGCTGGACCCTTAGAAGCTAATGTTCGCTTTTCGAGATTTTCTGACTTTCAGTACTAGTGGCCTTGTGGTTCTCTCTGGTGGTGGGGTGGCGATCGCCCAAACAACCCCGCCGCAAATCGCTACGCCAGAACCTTTCGTCGGCCAGACCCCCCAGGAGCCATTGCCACCATTGGCCGCTCCTAGCGTTGAATCCCTCGATACAGCAGCCTTTTTACCCAGTCTCGGGGGTCTCAGCCAACCCACAACCCTGGCTGCTTTACCTCTACCTTCCCCAGATCTCAATTTATCCCCGACTGCCCACCTCGGCACAATTCAAGCTCCCTCGCCGCTCCTTGCCCAGGTAGACACAACGGCAACCCCCTCGACAACGGGAGTCGATGTAACACTGCCCACCCCAGAGGCAGATCGCACCATTCCCCTCGTACAACCCTTACCCCCAGATCAGGTCATTAATGGGGATTTAAATCAGCTCCTAGAACCCATCGATAACCCAGCGGTAACGGTTCCCCGGGATGCGACGGCAGTAACGACTGACAATGTGGTGGATCTCACCCTCGAAGAAACGATTCGTCTGGCCTTAGAGCGCAATGAAACCCTCCAGGAAGCCCGTCTGAACTATGACCGATCAGAGGAACTGGTGCGAGAGGCGATCGCCGCCGAATCCCCAAACCTCAGCAACCAGGTCGATATTACCCGCACCGACAGCGCCAATGGGGAACTCCAGGCCCGGAGACTAGGGGGAGACAACGACGCCACCACGGCGATCAATGGTCGCCTGGAAGTGAGCTATGACATCTATACCGGCGGGCGTCGCTCGGCCCAAATTGAAGCCGCCCAGACCCAACTCAAGATTGCTGAACTAGACATTGAGCGCTTAACCGAAGAAACCCGCTTGGCCGCCGCAGTAAACTATTACAACCTCCAAAGTGCCGATGCCCAGGTGGTGATTGAGCAAAGTTCGGTTTTTGATGCCACCCAGAGCTTACGGGATGCCACTTTGTTAGAGCAGGCAGGCCTGGGGACAAAATTTGACGTTTTGCGGGCCGAGGTCGAACGTGCCAGTGCCCAACAGCGTCTTACTAGGGCTGAAGCCACCCAAAGAACCGCCCGGCGTCAACTGGCTCAACTCCTAAGTCTGGAACCGACCATTGATCCTCGTACTGCCGATGAGATTAACCTCGCCGGCAAATGGGAAATCTCTTTGGAAGACACCATTGTTCTGGCACTGCAAAACCGCCAAGAATTACGCCAACAGCTCCTCCAACGGGAAATAGATGGCTACCAAGAACGGATTGCCCTCGCTGCTGTCCGACCGTTAGTCAGTGTTTTTGCGAACTATGATGTCTTGGAAGTTTTTGATGACAGCCTTGGCCCTGCTGACGGGTTAACAGTTGGTGCTCGGATGCGTTGGAATTTCTTTGATGGGGGCGCAGCGGCTGCCCGGGCAAATCAAGAAAAAGTTGACCAGGCGATCGCCGAAAATCGTTTTGCCAGCCAGAGAAACCAAATTCGCCTTGCGGTGGAAACGGCCTACTATAACTTTGAAGCCAGCGAACAAAACATCACGACGGCGGCAGCGGCAGTCACCTTAGCAGAAGAAAGTTTACGCCTCGCTCGTCTGCGTTTCAATGCGGGGGTCGGCACCCAAACCGATGTTATTTCTGCCCAAACGGGTCTGAATACCGCCCGGGGGAACTATCTCCAAGCAGTCACCGATTACAATCGCGCCTTCGCCCAACTGAAGCGGGAGGTGGGTTTAGGGGATGCGGTCATCGCACCGGAGACGCCCTAGGGATTACTGGGGAGTGATTTCTGTCTTGGTTTGCAGCCAGTTTGCAATTCCATTGGCGATCGCCACGGCGAGTGCTTCCTGGGCCTGGGGATTAGTAATCCATTCAAACTCCGTGGGATTAATCATAAAGCCCAACTCCATTAAGACTGCTGGGGCTTCCTGGGGCCGGGTCAAGGCCAGATTATTCCAAAAGACACCGTAACTGGGGCGGCCTAACTGCATCGTTAAGTCATCGTGGAGAAACTGCGCCAAGTCATGGGCCTGGGGATGGTACCAAAACATCCCGATTCCCGCCGTATTTTCCGCGTCCCCCGCATCGGGCAGGGCATTGTAATGGACAGACAGAGCCAAAGTGGGCTTGAGGTCACGGATCGCGGCCTGGCGATCGCCCAAGGATAGATCTTGATCCGTGGTGCGACTGAGGATCACTTCAGCCCCCTTAGCTTCCAGTTGCTTTTGGATTTTTTGAGAAATTAGCAAATTGATCGCCTTTTCGGGGTAACCTGTCGGCCCTAGAGCCCCGGATTCAGACCCCCCATGGCCAGGATCGAGCCAAATGGTGGCTCCCCGGAGCGAATTTCTCTGGAGTTGTGGCGGGTGGCGGAGGGACAGAATTAAATTGCTGCCTTCATAGCGGAGCGAATGACCCCACTGTTGGTCTGTTTTGAGGCGAAAATCATAGCGGATTGTCTCTGGATCAATCTGCGCCCAGTCGAGGCGGCGGATAATTGGACTTTCGTCTAGGTAAATGGTGTCGGTTTGGGCGATCGCCTGGTGGAGGGTCAGGCTAAAGGTGTCGTCATTTTGACTAACGGTGACTGGCACAGGTCTTTGGAGCGGAAAAATGACGTTTGTTTCCGTGGCTGTGGTTTGCGATCGCAGGCTGCGAATTAACGTTGTTGGCGGCACTGAACCTTGGAGTGGTGTAGTCTCCGAAGCGCGAATCCAAGCGCCATAATCTAAACGCAACCAATCTCCTTCCTTACCGGTGACCAGGGCCTGGGTTCCCTGGGGCAAGGGCGTGAGGCGCGAAAAACTGGTGCTGGGGCCTGTGCGGGCTACTCCTGCGAGACTGGTGACGGCGATCGCCTCGGTTTTTTGGGGATCTAAAATTTCTACACGGCCTGGGCTGGTGACGGTGCTGGTTCGCCCCTGGGCATTCATCTGGTAACGGGCCTGACCGAGGTTACCAACTTGGGTGAAGCGATGGCAGCCCCCGTAGGTTCCCGTAAAGACTTCGGTGGGGGCTTCATTTTCGAGGGTTAGGACAGCGGCATTGCTGGGGAGCGTCACCGTGGTCTGGGGTTGTAGGGAAAAAGATTCACCACCCAGGGCGACACTCACTTGAGCTTGGGCTGGCCCCTGGACTTGGAAGCAAATTGTCTCGTTGGCTTGCCGGGCAATATCCACCGCCGGTAAAGGGGCTTCGAGTTGGTTGGGCGGTATCGTGTTGCTAGCCAAACGTTCAACGGTGAAGGTTTTCGTTTCCGTCTGTCCCGAAGGTTGGCGATAGGTCAGGGTGATTGTGTTTTGACCCACCGCCAAGGGTAAACTGGGGGCAAAGTGGCCCAAGTCGCTCCGGGTAATGGGTTGACCATTGATCGTCACGGTGCCGGTTGCGGGTGCCGAACCAATCAAGAAAATTTGGGCGGCGCTGGTCTGGTGATTGTTTGGCGGGTAGACCAGTTGGAGGCGATCGCTTTGGCGGGGAAATTGGGCCATTACCGGAAAAGCCAGGGCCACGGCAACACCAGAACTGAGGGCGATCGCTTTAAACATAAATTTTGTCCTTGTTTTTGAACTAACAAAGGCCATCTCCAGTGAGACAGCTTTCTTTGAGGGGTGAAACCCTAGAGGGTACTATCCCCCTGAACCACCTGTTTAATGGTCGTAAAACTTTCGAGGCCAATTAAACCCCGGCGATTTCCTTTCTGGTTCGAGACCCCCAGAAATACCGAATCGCTCCCCTGGGGATGACGCGCAAAACAAGGGGAAGCATTGATGTAGATCAAAGCACTATCGAGTCCTGTGGAAAATTGCCGACTTTCTTGGTAGGACTCCGTCACAATACAATCGGCGTGGCCACCGGAGTTGCAATTAATCTCAGTGATGGCCGCCGCCAGATCCGGCACCCGTTTAAACGCCACAATTTTTTCTAAATAAGCCTGTTGCCATTCTTCTTCGGTGCCGATGGGGGTGAGGTGTTCTGGAAATTCTTCAACGAGGGACGCATCCCCCCGCAGCTCAAAGTCTTGTTCTTGGAGGGATTTAAACAGACTAATTAAATGGGAAGTTTTTTGCTCAGGGCTAACTAGGACTTTTTCAATGGCGTTGACAGCATCGGGTTCGTAGTTATGGCTGTCTCGGATTACCCAACTGGCTAATTCTAGATCACCGCTGGGGGCGAGGTAGAGGTAACAATTGCCCACGGTGGTTCTCAGGACGGGGGTGGTGGCATGTTGCACCACCTGTTGAATCATGTTGGGACGGCCATAGGGAATGATCAGGTTTAAGTAACGATCCTGGGCAACCAGTTGTTGTACGGTACAACCTTCCTCGGAAGACAGGGATTCTAAACAGCCTTCGGGCAAGCCTTGGTCAATAAGGGCTGTTTGCATAATCTCGGCGATTAGATGATTGGTATGGCTGGCCTCACCACAGCCCCGAACCACGAGGCTATTCGCCGTTTTTAAACACAGTCCTGCGGCGATCGCCCCCAATTCGGGTAAAGCTTCATGGATCAGGCAGATTACCCCCAGGGGCATCCGCTGGGAATAGGTCTGGTAACCACTAATTTGATAGGTGGCATTTTTGACCCGTTGCAGGGGATCGGGCAGTTTCGGTAGTTGGCGCAGCAGGCGCACTGTTTTTTGGAGCCGTTCTGGGGTTAATTTCAACCAATCCAGAATCAGCTTCGGCACAGCCATTTCGCGGCTGGCCTCTAAATCTTTTGTATTGGCTTCGAGGATGACGGAAATATTGGCCTCTAGGGCGGTGGCGATCGCCTCAATGCCCAGATGACGTTCACTACCTTTTAATAACTCTAATTCGAGGGAAGCCTGATGGGCCCGCTGCAAGGCAGTCGTAATCGGATCACTGCTCTCTAACGGGGGAGTAGAAGCCATTTGATTACCCATGAAGTCCCAATGTACTCGCGAAAGTTTGCGTAAAGCCTCACCAGATCATACTGATTGCCCTAGGGGATCGCAAGAACCTCTCCGCTCACCGGGCTGCTCTTCTCCAACTTTTAAAAAAAAAGACCAGTCATCTGTATTAAAATATGTTTTTCTGTATCAAATTTTACAGAAAATAAAATATAATGGGGTAAGCAGCAAGAGATAAAACGTAAATCCCCCGTGTTTCGCGGTCGGTCAGGAGCAAAGCCATGAAAACTCAGCAACAAGCCCGTGCATTAATGATGCGCCATCACCACGCCATTAAAAATCGCCAGATGTCCCTCCTGAACCGTTCTGCCGCGGAAATTGGCATGGCACCAGAAGGGGACTACCAAGGCACGATCCAGGGTAAACTTCCCCGTCAAGTGCGTGCGGACTGCGGCCCCAGTCATGCCACCATGAGCTAACAAGATTGTCTTGGGAAAATTTCGTTTTCTCGTAAATTACCGATGGTCACCACTGTTTCAAGCGGGTGACTTTTTTGTGGGAAGTATTACAGGCGTTGACTCCATTGGTCTTGGGACAAAAAGGGGCGATCGCCACTAATGGTCGCCACGGGTTCGGTGAGAGTAAAATCTCCCGCTTCAATCCACTGCTTGAGGGTTGCTGCCACTTGATCCGCGAGATATAGACTTGTGACCGGAGCGACCTTCACAGTTTTTCCCTCAATGGTTAATTTCCCAGTTTTAAGCTGGCCATAGCTCACCAACCCAAAGGTGGGCCGCACCCGGCGCGGAATTGAAAAATCCATCACAGGGGCAACAATTTCTTTATCTTGGACGGCACAGTGGGCGATGACTTCCTCATGGAGAACGGGCAACGGTACCCCCACGCCCAACATCAAAGAAGGGCCGTACTTGGTGAAATAACAACCCCGTACCCACTTGGGATCCATTTGTTTCGCGTCGCCGATCAAAGCCAAAGTGGAGGCTGGCCCCAGGGGGGTGCGATTGGCCAGGCGTTTTTGGAGGGGAAAATGTTGGGTGCCTTCCCAGGCCACGTAACCGATACCGCCCCCCAAGAAAATTTTGCTACCGACTCCAATTAACTCCAGATCGGGATCATTTAACAGGGGAGAAATCGCCCCAGCACAGGCATAGACAGCGTTTCCTAGATGGGGTTGCAGGGGGCCGAGGTAAGTATAGAGGGGGCGATCGCCACCGTTAACGCCCACAATAAAATTTTGGTAAAGATTGCGGGGATTAAACAGATAAAACTGATTAATTTGATCTTTGGTGAGGGTATTGTCCCAGGTGGCGCGCGGATAACAATCTGTCACGTGGCCCAGGGCATGGAGATGGACGGTTTTACCCGCGATCAGATCTTCAATCACATGGCCACCGCCTTTTTGGGAGAGGGGGCGATCGCCGATTTCAGCGGTTTCATTTTCCAGGGGATCTTCCATCATGGTTGCCCCTAGGTAGATATCCACCGCTCCCAGGCCAGGATAAGCGGGCACCCCATTAAGCCAACACTTGCGAATTTTAATGGGGGGATCCGTGTGGCCGAGGTTGAGTATTGCCCCCGAAGATTCCATCGGCTCAAAGGTACCTGTCGTCACCACATCGACAGTTTCGGCAATTTTTTTGATGCCCCATTCCGCTACCCGTGCTTTCACTTCAGACACCGTCCAAACGACGGCCTGGTGGGTGAGGATCTTTTCGTTAATGCTGGCGATCGTTCTCATGGTTGAACAGAGGGGAAGCGTACCCTTTCATCAGAAAAATGGGTTTGAAACCCCGTCCTTCAGGACGGCTTTATAAGTTTACAAGGTAGAATGAAGGTGGTCACTGACCCACCCGAGACGATGGATTCAGACAGCCTAACGAGCGAAGTCCAGGGAAACTGGCGGCGCAGACAAATCGGTAGACCGGGAAAAGAGGATCGGGCAATGGACAGTCCACCCCTTGAATCAACCAACAGTAGTCTTTCTGTTGAAAATCGATACTTAAGAACCGCAGGGCTTGCGGGGATAGTCTGTGGAGCGAACGTAAGGCCATAAAACTCCTAGTGGGTGGAGGCAGTTGCGATGAAGCAGAAACCTAAATCGTGAGGTTTAGGAATCCCTTTCGTTTACGTAAGGGAGGATGTCAACCTAGGAGAAAATTACCCCTGGTTACGCCGCCGCCGGCACCGCTCCGAACAATATTTCACGTCATCCCAGCATTTTTCCCATTTTTTGCGCCAGGTAAACGGGAGTCCGCAAACGGTGCAAATTTTTGTGGGGAGATCGGCTTTTTTACGCTGTCGTGCCATGGTTAATCATCGCCACTGGAGGTCGCATTTTTTCAAACTGCTTTTTTGCTTGAGCTTGCGGCCTAGTACATCCGGCCCAGGACATAGTCAACCAGATCCGTGAGGGCATCCTTAGAGGGAGAGGGATCTAGGCACTCTAAACTTTGGCGAGCCAATTGACCATGGTGAGCAGCGAGTTCCTTGGCGCGGCTGATTCCATTGCTGTTGCGGACAATTTCGAGGGCTTTTTCAGGGTCGCCATTTTCGGCAAATTCCCGCTCAATCAATTGAGTCAAATTGGGATGCTCTTCCATGGCAAACAGGGCGGGGGCCGTGATATGGCCACCGATTAAATCGGATCCGGCGGGTTTTCCCAGAACATCGGTGGAGCCAGTGAAATCGAGGATGTCATCGACAATCTGAAAGGCTAAACCTAAGTTGCGGCCATAGTCGTAGAGGCGATCGCCAATTTCTGAGTCAACCTCACTGAGAACAGCCGCCGCTTTTGCACTGTTCCCAATCAACGAAGCTGTTTTGTAATAGGATTTTTCGATATAAATTTCGAGATTCATCCCGGTGTCAAAGCGATTCAGTCCCTGTTGAATTTCCCCTTCGGCGAAGTCTTTGATTACCTCAGATAGCAATTTCACCACGGTGAGATTATCTAAATTGGCGAGGTACCAAGAGGATTGAGCAAAGAGAAAATCCCCGGCCAGAACAGCGATGCGATTATCAAAGAGACTGTTAACGGTGGGTACACTGCGGCGGAGGGCAGCTTCATCGACTACATCATCGTGGACAAGGCTTGCCGTGTGAATCATTTCAGTAATTTCTGCCAGGCGACGGTGCCGCTGGGTTAAGGGGCGATCGCCCAGGGTCGCCCGGGAGGCCAAAAGAACAATGGCGGGTCGAACTCGTTTCCCCCCCGCAGAAAACAGATGCTCTGCCGCGGCCCCCAAAATCGGATGTCGGGCGCTAATTAGCCGCGTCAGATTTTCACTGAGCTCCTTAAGGTCGGCTTCGACGGGAGAAAAAAGGGTAGTCGCTGAAATCATTATTAAGCCGAGGGAAACGAAATTTACGAAAATTTACATATCTTATATTGTATGGCAATGGATTCGTTTCAGCAGAAAACGGCTCTTTTTTGCGGGTCTACCCTGGGCTGATCGGCTGTGGTGATCCCTGTTTCAGGCAGGCGATCGCCCTTTAGCCATTGGTGATCGAAAGGGGCGATGAATTCACCGTTAAGGTTTTCAAATCCACTTGTTCCACTAGGGGCTGATACCCAAGCCAGCCCTTCGCAGATTGGGCAAACTGATCTGGGCAGCCGCTCACTGCAAAGCGGGTCGGGAGAGGTGGTTGGGGATTTTTCCAACCCATTAACTCCAATTCCTGTTCCGTGGCATTAACCACATATTCCGCCGGGTCAACACAAGTAACATGGCTTGGCAAAATTGATTGAATCACCCCGGACAAGTGGCGATAGTGGGTACAGCCATAAACCAGGGTATCAATGCCCTGTTCTAGGAGCGGTTGCAGACGTTTTTGGACAATGCGTTTCGTGTGGGGATCATTAATTCGATTGGCCTCAATGAGAGGGACAAATTCTGGGCAGGGCATTTGCCACACTGCCGCCTCTGGGCTCGCCTCAAGGATTGCATTTTGGTAAGCGCCGCTGTTCACCGTAGCTTGGGTTGCAATGACCCCGATCCGCTTCCCCTGACTGACCGCGCCCCTCGCTCCAGGGAGAATCAGCCCTAAAACGGGGGTTTTGAATTCTGAGCGGATCACATCCAAGGCGATCGCCGAACTGGTATTACAGGCCATCACCACCATCTTCACCCCTTGGGCTTCCATCCAAGTCAAAATCTCGCGCACATATTGGATTAACTCTTCGGGCGAACGATCACCATAAGGTAAACGGGCCGTATCTGCGAAATAGATAATTGACTCTTGGGGGAGTTGTCGGTAAAGGGCTCGAAGGACGGTAATGCCCCCTAAGCCACTGTCAAAAATGCCAATGGGGTGTTGCTGTTGGTTGCCCATAGATTCTCGTTCACACCAAATAAATTAAACAAAGATTAGCGCAGTTTTAAGGTATTTGCGCCTATTTCTATGGCGAATTACTGATTTTTCGGCAACCCCCTAGGCTAGCGTACGTTGTTTTGGATATATTCCAGGATGCCAGCGGCGATCGCCTGGGCCATTTGACTCCGAAAAGCAGGGTCATTCAAGCGGGGTGCATCTTCTCGGCCTGTGACAAATCCCGTTTCGACAAGCGCTGAAGGCATTGACGTATTCCGTAATACATAAAAACGCGCCGTTCTCACCCCCCGGTCTCGCATCTGAAGCCGTCCCATTACATTCCGGTGGATACTTTCCGCTAAGGCTCGACCGCTTTGGTGATAGTACACTTCAAAACCGTTCACATCGGGGCGACTCATGCTGATGGCATTGGCATGGATACTTACGAATAAATCAGCATTGGCATTATTCGCCAGTTGGGTACGTCCTTCTAGGCTGACAAAATAGTCCGTATCCCGGGTCATTCGGGCGGTAATGCCACTTTGCTGTAAAATTCGGGCCACTTCCTGGGAGATGGGGAGAATCACATTTTTTTCCTGTAAACCGCCAATCCCCACAGCACCCGGATCGCGACCGCCATGGCCGGGGTCAATCATGACCATAATATTGCTCCGAGGCGGACGAAAATTCGGCAACACGGCTTGGGTTTGGGGGGGAGGGGCTGCCGGTGCTTGTGGCACAAACAGGGGACTCGCCGTCTGGGGGCGATTGAGGTCTAGGGCAAGAAACTGGGCGCTGGGTTGACTGAGGCTGCCAATTTGTACCCCCTCGGCGGGTTCAATCTGGACGAGCACGGTATTGGCCGTTTCCTGGCGGATAGCAATGCGGGAGATGGGGCTATCCCCCCCCCACTGGGGGCCGCGAACAGGTTGGGCGAGTTGGGCGTTGTTGATTCGGATTTGGTAGAGGCCTTCGTTCCGATTCCAGCCGCCATTGGCCTGGAGGCGATCGCTCCCACGAATCACTAACTGGGTACTATTGCGGGCGAGTTCTAGGGCTTCAACGATGGTTTGTTGGGGTTGGGCTGTGGCGACTGACTGTTGAGTGGGTACGGCGATCGCCCCAGTTTCTCGTCCCCCTAAGCCACTGGTGCCTCCGTCCGGAAGCAGCACCAAACCACCATCGCCGTAGGTGGTATACAATGCGCGCCACCGGGGGCTACCGGGTTCTAAATTTAAGGTAATACGTGCCTCGGTACGGCTGGGCTGCTCAAATTTGATTTGGCGGACTTTGTAGCGATTAATATCTAAAGTCTGATTTTCTAGGCTCCGGGGCAATTGCAGATCCCGCAGGGTAAAAACGAGGCGATCGCCATCTTGGTCGGTGGTAATACGACTACCGGGTCGGGGATCCAAGTCAACGAGGAATCCCTGTTGGGTCACCCGCACCAAGTTATTAAAAAAGGCTTCTTCTGGGGCCGGATTACTAGAACTCCTAGGCGTAGCGGAATTGTTGAAAATTTCTGGGGTGCTCGGGGCCACTGGGGCCACGGGAATGAGTTCGGGTTCGGGTAAATTCACAACCCAATCCGTCGGCGATCGCCCCTCAAAACGAATTGCCTCAGGATCTAAGGTATAACCAGGGGCGAGCTCCACTACTAACCGTGTGACATCCGGCGCAAACTGACCCAACCGCACACTCGTAATCTTGCCACCATAGCTGCGATTGACCGTAGAGCTTCCCAGGACAGTACCTGGTAAATCAATCACCAGACGGCTCGGATCTGGGATGAGTTGAGCTTCAGGTTGCACCCGTTCATTGGTGCGAAATTGCAGTTGACGTCGTTGGGTATTAAATTCCCAAAAAACCAATTGACCCGCCCAAGCCGGCAGTTGCCAAGTGGATAGCGCCAGTAGCGTCAGAAAAAACCAGAAAAATCTCACAGTTAAAAATCCTCGACTCACAAGGGAAAATGCCACGCCCTCAAGGTATAGAACAACTCCGGTGGAGAGAAAAACGTCTTCCTACCATTCTCCCAAGGGACGTGGGTCGCTTAGGATATGTTTCAATTTGTTGCCCAAGGCTGAATTATTGTAGCTTCTCCGGCGTCTCTCCAGTGGCGATCGCCGCCTGGGGTTCTTTAAAGACCAGACGCAGAAATGGCGGCGCAATAAACGTCGTCAAGATGACCATCATAATGATTGCCGCTTCCGTCGATTCTGAGAGGGCACCACTGGCCGAACCGACCCCCGCAAACACAAGGCCCACTTCGCCCCGGGGAATCATGCCTACCCCAATTGCCAACTTATTTAACTGATCTTGGCCAAAGACTGTAAAGCCCGTAATAACTTTCCCGATAATTGCCACCACGATCAAAAAGGCCGCAATAATTAATCCTTCACGGTTGGCCGGAACCGCCGGGTTGAGGACACTGAGGTCTGTTTTTGCCCCGACGCACACAAAAAAGATCGGCACAAACAAATCCGCCACCGGCAGTACCTGTTCTTCTAGTTCGCCCCGTTTATCCGTTTCCGCCAAGATCAGTCCAGCCGCAAAGGCCCCAAGAATCGCCTCCAGTTGGATCACCGTCGCAATGTAGGACAGCACAAAGGCAAAAACGACGGATACGGTTAACAATTGGCCTCTGGTTTTCATGCCATCCACCAAACTGACAAACAAAGGACTCAGGAGGCGACCGACAATAATCGCACCAATGAGAAACGCCCCAGCGCTAACAATGAGCCAGATAGTACTAACAACCTGAACTTCCCCGGTTTTTGCCAAACTTGCAACCACAGCGAGGACAATAATGCCGAGGACATCATCGAGCACAGCCGCCCCAATAATAATTTGTCCTTCCTTGGTGGTCAGTTGTCCCAATTCAGCCAGTACCTTAGCGGTAATCCCGATGCTGGTTGCCGTGAGGGCTGCCCCCGCAAAAATCGCCGGCACCGTACTTAGGTGAAATAAAAAGACTAAACCCGCTGTTCCGGCAGCAAAAGGTGCCACTACCCCCACCACGGCGACGATGGCCGCTTGGGGGCCAACTTTAATCAGTTCTTGCAGATCCGATTCGAGACCAATTTCAAACAGCAGAATAATGACCCCTAGTTCCGCTAGAACAGAAATTACTTCGCTTTGACTAGCAAACACCGCCGGAGCCGCCTCTGGACTTAAACCAGCTGTATTTTGGAGAAATTGCATCAGTAGCGATTGGGATGCTTCGATGCCCCCTTCCGGAAAGACCAGTAGGCTCAGGGCAGATACGCCCACCAATACTCCACCGACTAATTCGCCCAGCACCGGGGGGAGATTGATGCGGGAACAAAGCTCTCCGCCCACCTTACTCGCAAAATAAATGACCACAAGGCTCAGTAGTACCGCAGCCAGAATCATAGATGGTTCCGCTGCTTCACTGGCGGGGGGCGCATTGAGAAGGAACGATTGAAAATACGGCATGAATTTTTGATGACAAGGTAACGACAAGCGTAGGGACCAAAGTTATCCGGGGAGGTTTGGCTTCGGTCAAAAAAACGAAGCAGGATAGCCAGAGGCTTCCCAGTCGCGTTTTACCAGATTAATGTAACAAACCCCTGGGTCATTAAAGGGTTTATTCTTGACGGATTTATCGGCAACCTTTCGTTTTGGGACAATAATAGGAGGTGTTTGCCCTGGAAATTGCCATGTCAGAACCGTTATTTTTAGTTGCAAATTTATTATGTCGGACACCGACTGCGATTAATTCGATCGCGGCGATCGCCCCCCAAACTTGTGTCCAAAGGGCAAGCAATCCAACGGGCACCAACCTTTGGGCAACGGCAACACCGCAATATTTATCTAGCCCCCGCTTTCGTTCTGGGGCGCAACTCTACACTTTTCGCATTAATGCTTTATTACGGGGACAAATCCAAACCGCCCTCAAGGAAGGAGCAAGTACCCGGCTATGGACGAACGGCGCCCTTCAACCCACCTATCAGCAATGGCAACAACTCTTAAGCCAAGAAGTAAACTTAGCGGCGAAATATCAAGGGCGACAGTCTCTCAGCGTTTTGTTAGGAGATTCCCTGAGCCTCTGGTTTCCCAATGACCTCTTACCCGCCTCTAAAATTTGGCTGAACCAAGGGATTTCGGGGGAAAATACGAGTCAAATTCTGGCGCGTCTCGGCACGCTTAATGGTCTTCAACCAGACACAATTTATCTAATGGCCGGGGTCAATGACCTCAAGCAGGGGGTTTCTGAAATGACATTACTGAATAATCTGCGGGCAATCATTCATCAATTACGCTGCCAGCATCCTGAAACGGTGATCATCGTGCAGTCTCTTTTACCGACCAATCACCACTATTTGCGTAAAGACCGAGCTATCCGCATTAATCAACAGCTTCAGGCGATCGCCACCCAAGAAGGTGTCAATTATCTCAATCTTTATCCTTTATTTACCGATGCTAACGGCGGCCTCCGGTTAGAGTTAACCACCGATGGCCTTCACTTGAGCGATGCTGGCTATGTCCAATGGCAGGGAGCCTTACAGCGCCTAGAAGATTGTCTAACCCAATGATCGGAATAGGCTAAACCCCGTGGGATTTTCCTTGGCAAGAAGTATTATTTTTTAATCTCTTAGGCAAGCTGGCGGGAAGCCAATTTTTCCAGATGGAGTTGGGATTCATGGAGCAACTGATGCCGACCATCTTGGGGTTGCTCTAAGGAGGGCACGAGATTCTTGGCTTGGAGTGCCATATGGAGCTGCAGTTGGGCCACGTATTCACCCATATCTTCTGCCCAGGGATTGACTTGATTCTTTGTAGAGTAAATAGCAGTCATTGCTTTCACAGTTGTTCGAAAACATTTCAAGTTCGCTGGCTATGAGGTTACCATGCCCTGGAAAAACAACGGGCTCCCCCCGGAGAACTGCAATATTTCTCAATGGGGAACCCGCAAAGTCTGTTATAAATCTTGATGATTCGACTACTTTTCACCCTAGGAGGCCGCCGCAATCTCCGTTTCGAGCAGTTCCCGGAAGCGAATTTCATCTTTGTGGGGATCGGCCTGGCTTACTTTTACTTCCAGGCGATCGCCTAGGGCAACGGCCCGTTCAAAGCGATGGGGAAGCTCTAGGCCCAGCTCTTCCAGGAGAATAATGCCTAACTTTTCATCTTCCCGGAGCCAGCGCAGAACTAAACCCTGCCACACTTGATCCGCATTACGACGTAAATATTCGAGGCTCCAATAGCGGTTGGTTTGGCGCTCCACATGGACAGCTTCCTGACTAGAAGTGACAACGCTGTAGAGAATTTCCTTGAGTTCATCTACTGAGAAAGGCAGTTCATCCCCCCGCAGATGGGCCTTAATTTGGAAATGGGCTAATAGATCCGTATAACGACGAATGGGCGATGTGACTTGGATATAGGAATCTAATCCCAAACTGGCATGGCGCACAGGATTTGTCCCCATTTCACTGCGGGGCATACAACGCCGTACGGCACAGGCGCGCACAGGCCCGGCGGGTAATAACAAAAGTTCTTCTTGGGGGGGGAGTTCCGGCTGGGGTTGTCCCCGGAAAGGCAAAGGTAAACAATGGGTGCGGCCATAATGACCTGCCACTTCGCCGGCAAGGATCATCATTTCCGCAACCAGTTCCCGGGACATCGAGGCATGGAGGACTTCGATGAAAACGTTTTCATCCTGCACCTTAATGGAGGCTTCGGGCATCTTGATGCTAATGGAGCCTTGGGCATCCCGCCACTTTCGGCGTTTGTGGGCAAAATCCGCGAGGAGGGCAATTTCTGATTCGGCCTGGATCCGCAGATGGAGCATTTCGTCCACGTCGTCATAGGTCAGGCGGTAGGTGGGCTTCACCCAACTGGGGGTAATTTCATAATCGGCGATCGCCCCATTATCTGTGAGCAAAACCCCAAAACTGAGAGCAGCACAGACCTGTCCTTGGCGCAAGCTCATGGGCCCCGTCGCCAACTCTTCCGGGAACATGGAGATCATCCCCGTGGGTAAATAGAGGCTGGTACTGCGACGGCGGGCTTCTAGATCAAGTTCATCCCCAGGGCTTAGTAAGCGTGTGGGATCAGCGATGTGGATCCAAACTTTATGCAGGCCATTTTCTAAAGTTTCAATACTGAGGCCATCGTCAATTTCCGAGGTGCTCTCATCGTCAATGGTGTAGGTTTTGAGATGGGTTAAATCGATACGGTTCCCCTCATCGGTATCACCGGGTGAGGCTGACAGGCGGACATGGGACACATCGAGTACCTTCTGAGAAAATTTTCTGGGGTAACCGCTCCGGAGGAGAGCAAGATTTTCGTGGGAACTCCACCACCCAAGGGAAACTAAGAGGCGGAATGCCTGTTCGGTTGTGGGCGATCGCCCCAGCATCTCGAGGAGGTCGTGGGCGGCTTTGGCCGATTGTTCTGGGTAGAGGACAAATCTTTCTAGGCTTTCGAAACGTTGCCGATCGCTGTCTTCCCAGGTTACTGTTTCCCCGGCGATCGCCTGGTTAACCCGCTGTAAAAATTCTGTTTTTTCGCGCTCTTTTTGGGCTTCAACTTCTAGCTGATGTTGAATCTCTCGAACTTGCGCCTCTGAACGGGGCTCGTAGTAGTCCCCTTTGCGTTTAAAGAAAATCTTGTCTTCCGCCAGCATTAGGTGACAGGCATAACATTGCTGGGGCGTTTTCGTCGAAAACAAAAGTTGCGCGAGGGATTCTGGGGTTGCCTGTTCCGAGGCTTCGACGAGAAATTCCCAGGCGACGGCGAGGTTATCGGGATCAACTAATGCCTGACTTTCTGTGGAAAAGCTGGGGATCTCGGTTGGATCGTAGGGGGAACCCGCCACGGTATATTCAACCCTTTGGGGACGCAGCTTATGGGATTGCCCCCGTCCATCGATTACGATCCAATCTTTTTTTCCTTCAGGACGCTCAGCGACAGCAAGTACTCGTTCTCCCTGTAGCCGAAACTCGATCAGTTGTCCTTTTTCCACCAGCTTTGTTGCCTAACGCGACTATACAAGAGCAATCCTAAACTGAACACCTAGAATTGCTTGGCATCACTTTAGCCTTCTTTGTTGATGAAGGGCAACAGGGCCAGCATCCGTGCCCGCTTAATGGCGGTATTGACATCCCGTTGTTGACGAGCCGTTAAGCCGGTGATCCGACGGGGTAAGATTTTGCCGCGTTCGGTGACAAACTTACGGAGCAGTTCGACATCTTTGTAATCGATCGGCTGGCTAGGAGGAATCGGAGAAAGACGTTTACGGTAGTAGGCCATGGTTAATAAATAGCGTTAAAAAATAAAAAATTTGTCGATAAAATTTCAGCGGTAAAGGACTTACCTACTTAATTTCTTTGTGGACAGTATGCGCGTTGCAGTGGGGGCAGAACTTCTTGATTTCGAGCCGCCCGGTGGTGTTCCGACGGTTTTTGCTAGTGGTATAACGGGACACGCCGTTAGAACGCTTGTTGGTATTGGTGCGACATTCGGTGCATTCCACGGTGATGGTAATGCGGACGCCTTTTTTGCTTGCCATAATTTTTTACTAGGTTAGCGGTTGTGGATCGCTAAGGTTTATACACAAATTTCTATTTTTGCATATTTTGTCTTAGCTCGGCAAGGATCTGTTTTAGGCGCAAATCGAGGGAAAAACCGCGCTGGGTTTGGATCATATAGGTTTCGGCGATGCGATCGTGGAAGGCTTGGTTGAATTCTTCGTCGGCGATCGCCACGCCACAGGTGGTAAGGAGGGGCGACACCAACAGGATGAGAGAGATCCCATTGCCCATCAAGAAAAAACTCTGGATGCCGTACATGGCGAGCATGGCAGCAAAGCCTAAAATGCCTTCTCGTTTACTGAGGTTGATAATTTCCGGCACCCGGTAACGGATATCGATAACTTTGATATCAAAGGCCCAACTGCCCAGGCTTTGACCTTGGTTACGGCTAACGAGAAAGACCCGCAGGCCAAACCAAACGACAAGAAAGACTAACCACTGCAGGGTGAATCCTCCTAAGCCACTAATAATCCAAGCCACGATGAAATCCACAAAAAAAGCCCAAAAGCGTCTGTCTAGGGGAACTTTTGGGAAGCGGCGGACAGGACGGTAATCTTCTTCGTCATACATAGGCGGGGACATCGGGCAAAGGCGGATTGCTTTTATTGTAGAGGGTCAGGGAAACGAAGATGGGGCTTATCAAGGGAGTTGTTGCGATCGCCAACCCTGGGGATTTTTTTCGAGCGATCGCCAAGTTTTTCCTTCCGGTTGCCGCTGGAGATAAACCTCAAAGGGATTGCGGCGACGGTTTTCTGTGCGCTGGGAGGGAAAATTCAACACCACATCATAGGTGCCCTGGAGATGGTAAACCGGGAGGGCTTGGAGAAAAAAAGAATCGAGCTTTTTCACCTGGATATTTTTTAGTTCCAAGTTGGGCGGTGGTGCGTTAATAGTCTGGCTCAGTTGCTGGTAATGGCTTTGGAGTTTGGTGGCGATCGCCCGTTGGATCACTTCACCATCCGGGGCAAATTCCCGGGGAGCCTTCGCCACAGTACAACCCCAGAGATTGAGCAGTATCACACTAAAAATAACGAGCTGCCCCAGACTTTTCCGCCGGATCCTTACTTTGTGAAATATCGAGAACAATGGTGCATTATCTGGCACCGCACCAAGAAAAACTTTCTCTGTACACTGGGGAAATGTCACAATAGTAATTGTTGCAGAATAATTCTCATTTTATCTGTTAAGTCCTATGCTGCTTAAATCCACGACCCGTCACGTACGCATCTACACAGCCGAAATTCAGAAAAATGAATTAATCCCCAGTGAAACCGTACTTACCTTGGATGTCGATCCAGACAATGAATTCGTTTGGCCCGAAGAAAGTCTCCAGAAAGTCTATCGCCAGTTCGATGCCCTCGTGGAAAGTAACAGCGGCGAAGATTTAACGGAATATAATCTTCGACGGATCGGCTCCGATCTAGAAGTCTTTATTCGTGACTTACTCCAAAAAGGCGAACTCCGCTATAACCTCGACTCCCGGGTCATGAACTTCAGTATGGGCTTACCCCAAATGGATCACCCCGATAGCCAGGGCGCTTATCTCCAGTAAATTAATCACCACAGGAAGGCTTACGGCTTCCCCAATTGCCTCAATTTAGGCCGGGGAAGCCTTCGTTATATTTCGTTAGCCAAAAGTAGAGCCATTCCAGCCCCACATACTCCCCTTGGCATCGGCAAACTCAATGTAAATGCGATTTTTGGCAACACCGAGATTTTGGTGAATTTCATTGCAGAAGTCTTCACTCATGGTGCGGGTGCGATCGCCCATGGTGCCCACACTTTTGATCTCCACATAACAAGCCGGATCAATCGATCCGCCAAAAGTCATGGGGATACCGGCTTCAAAAGCAGTCATCACATAGGATTCTGGCTTACCAAGGTGCGCCGCGAGCTTGCGGGATAAATTGAGCAAAAGGGCTTCTACATCCCCTTGGGAAGAAGGCGGTAAAGAGGTTTGAACTTTAATCAAAGGCATCGTTTTAAATCAGGAAAATTTTGTTAAAAGGTATCGGTCGGTTTGCGACAAAATGGAGCTTGTTTTAGCCGCCGTAACTCCAGCCTGTGCTGGCTAGGTCGAGGATTTTGCCTTCCCGGTGTACCCCAGCGCCGATCACTTCGCCCACAAAGACGGTGTGATCGCCCTGTTCAACGGCCCCCACCACTTTGCATTCCACATAGCCAAGGGAATCCTTGATCACTGGACAGCCAGTTTCGGCCCCTTCGTAAAATTCCACATCTTCAAACTTGTTACCGACTCGGCGTTTGGGTTTGAAGAAATTAGCGGCCATATCCTTCTGGGAGTCGTCGAGGAAACTCAGGGAAAAGACGCCGGTTTTTTTGAGCATGGCGTGGGAACCGGAATCGGAGCGGACACAGTTGACCACGAGGGGGGGCTTAAAGGAACCTTGCATCACCCAACTGGCGGTAAAGCCATTCATCTCGTCCCCATCCCGCACACCGCAGATATATAATGCGTGGGGAATGTGGAGGAGCATTGTTTTTTTGGCCTGTTCGTCTAGCATTTTTTTACTTCTCCTGTAAGGGTTTGTTGTCACCACCATTGTTAATCATCTTTGCTGATCATGCTGCAACCTCATCCTGATTCTGCTGCGCGTGTTGTCCGTTGTGGGGTGATCACTGTCAGTGATACGCGATCGCCAGAAACGGACAAAAGTGGCCAGTTAATTCAAGCACTGCTCACAGCGGCAGGCCATGAAATCGGGGATTATGAGGTGATTAAAGATGATCCAGAGGCGATCGCCCATCGTTTAGAGCACCTCGCCCATACAAATTTAGAGGCCTTAATTTTCAATGGCGGCACGGGCATCGCCCACCGGGATAACACCTACGATATGCTAGCCAAACATTTAGAAAAAACCTTGCCGGGGTTCGGGGAAATTTTCCGGGCCTTGAGTTATGAGGAAATTGGCTCTAGGGCGATCGCCTCCCGGGCGGTGGCAGGCACCTATCGGGGGATGATTTTATTTTCCCTACCCGGATCGACGGGGGCGGTGCGGTTAGCCATGGAAAAACTCATTTTGCCGGAACTGCGCCATTTAGTCAGCCAACTGCAACCCGCCACCCCACAGGTTTAACTAACACAAGCGGGAATTCCACTTCCTCGCACGCAGGCTACTTCGACAGGCTCAGTAACAGAAAGCGAGTCTGACTTCTGCTACGATATGAAAATCTTGACCACGTTTCCCTAAGCGAAAACCAAGCTAAACGGGCAGTGTTGCAAGAAAAGCTTTTCGGCCTTCGGAACGAGGGTTTTCCGCCTATCGCCAGAATGTAAGACTCGTTATCCTTCGGGATAGAAAGCAGTTCTTTGGGTAGGAAGCTTCTTCCTCGCTTTAGCAGGGAGGAGTAGCTCACGATGTAGACAATTTATTGCTTGGGATTTTTTAGACGCGCTATGGTACGCCGACGTTCTCAACCCTGGATCCATCAGTGGTCCCGTCCCATCATCGGGGCGATCGCCATCATTGGCTTTTTGCTCACCAGCTACCTCACGATCTCGAAACTTTTCGGGGCAGAGGTGGCCTGTGGTACAGAAGCAGCAGCGAGCTGTAGTGATGTACTTTCTAGTCCCTATGCCTTTGTTTTTGGTTTGCCCTTGTCGCTGTTTGGGGCGATCGCCTATCTCGCCATGGCTGGTTTTTCCCTAGCGCCCCTGGCGATTAATCCCGAAGACAACAAAAAACTGCGGAACAAATACGAAGATTGGACATGGCTCTTTCTGCTCATTGGTGCCACCGCCATGAGCCTGTTTAGTGCCTACCTGATGTATATTCTCTTTGCGAAAATTGGTGGCGTTTGTCTCTATTGCATCACCTCAGCCACCTTTGCCGCGAGTTTTTTACTCTTAACCCTCTTTGGTCGCTTTTGGGACGATTGGGGCGAAGTGTTCCTCACCATTTTTGTGGTGGCGATCATTACCGCCCTCGGTACCCTTGGTTTATACAACAGCATCGAACGCAACATCCAAGGCAGCGCCCCTGTGCTCAATGACCAGGGCCAAGAAATTATTACCCAAGTCCCCAACCGTGCCCCCGAACCGCCGACCGGTTGGGAAATTACCACCACCTCCGGCCCCGCAGAAATGGCATTGGCCGAACACCTCACAGAAATTGGGGCAAAAGAATATGGTGCTTACTGGTGTCCCCACTGCTACGAACAAAAACAGTTATTTGGGAAGGAAGCCTTTGCCAAAGTGCCCTATATCGAATGTGCCCCCGAAGGCAAAAATGGCCAACCTGATGTTTGTGCTGCCGCTGGCCTAGAAGGATTCCCCACCTGGGAGATCAATGGGGAACGTTATGCCGGCACCCAAGCGCTACAACGATTGGCTGAACTCTCTAATTACGAGGGTTCCACTGATTTTAAATATGCCTTGCCCCGTTAAAAACTGGGCGCATTGCTAATTAGCTTTTACATCACTGAAATGCATCACCTGATCTGCCAAGGTCAGGGTTTTTTTTGCCGATGATTTGGGCTGAAATTTGTCAAAAATTTTCCTGAAAGGCCCATGGTAAAGATCGTGCTAATCTGCTAAAGGAAAGCTGAAACTAGCGTTTCTGAATCTTTTGAAGCATCTTACGGGCGATCGCCATGGCTTCTGTGCGAAATTGGTGGATTTTTCGAGCCTTAGGCCAGCACAGCTTAAACAATAACTATTTATTAATCGAAGCCTGTCTCATTGGCGTCATCTCCGGCTTGGCGGCCCTTTTCCTCAAACAAGGTATTGGTTTTGTGGGGGGATATCGGGTCATCCTAAGTCGTCAATACGGCGCCTGGTTCATCCTGCCTCTATTTGGGGTGGTTTGCGGCTGGTTGGCGGGCTATCTCCTAGAAACCTTTGCCCCAGAAGCCAAGGGGGGCGGCGTCCCCCAGGTCAAGGTTGTCCTGGCCCAATTTCCCTTGCCACTGAACTGGAAGGTGGCTTTGGCTAAATCCATTGGCACGATCTTGGTTCTGGGTGGCGGCCTGACCCTCGGACGGCGCGGCCCCAGTGTGCATATTGGTGCAGCCCTCGCGGCCCAACTCAGTCAATGGCTGCCGACAACCCCAAACCACCGACGCCAAATGATTGCGGCAGGGGCAGCGGCGGGTTTAGCGGCGGGATTTAATACCCCCATTGCCGGGGTGCTGTTCGTGGTCGAAGAACTGATGCGGGATATGTCAGGGTTGACTCTAGAAACGGCGATCGTTGCTTCTTTTACCGGATCGGTGGTCTCTCGCTGGTTTGGTACCTCGGATCTGAATCTGCCCGCAGAACTGCTCAATGCGGCGAATCAAAGTAATTTTTATCTGGCAGAAATTCCCTGGTATTTGCTGTTGGGGGGCTTGGCCGGGGTTTTAGGGGCTTTATTTAATCGCGGGATCTTAACGGTTTTGGGGTTTAATCGTCGTCTCCGCTTGAGCTTGGGGGTACGGATGGCGATCGCCGGGGCGATTTCTGGGACTGTGGTCGCGTTTTTGCCACCTTTTTTCCGGGACAATGCCGGGCTACGGGATTTTTTGCTCACGGGGGATGCGGGCTGGCAGATAATTGCGATCGCCTTTGTCGCCCATTTTTTCCTAAGTTTGATTGCCTATGGCTCCGGAGCACCGGGGGGGCTGTTTGCGCCGACCCTCGTTTTAGGCACGGCCCTCGGTTATCTGGTGGGCACCTGTGCCGAGATCTTTGTGCCAGAGGCAACCCAATATACCTATGCTTTAGCCGGGATGGGGGCCTTCTTTACAGGGGTAGCGCGGGTGCCGGTAACCGCGATTGTGATTGTCTTTGAGCTGACCACGGATTTTAATTTAGTCCTCCCCTTGATGCTGGCTTCGGTGACGGCGCTTATCGTAGCTGAAAGTATTTTTAAAGGTTCAATCTATGAATATCTCCTGGAAGCCAGTGGCATTCACCTAGAGGAGGAAAAAAATCCCCAGGTGTTAACGGATCTCACCGCCGCCCAGGTGATGCAACCGGAGGTGGAAACCCTCGAAAGCCACCTCAACTTAAAAGATTTAGTCCCCATCCTGTCCGAATCACCGCACCGGGGTTTTCCAGTTTTAAAGCAGGGTAAACTCGTTGGCATTGTCACCCAGGGGGATCTGGCCCAAATGGCAGCCCAGGGAAAGAATTTAACGGTGGCCCAGGTGATGCAACGTAAGGTGATTACGGTATCCCCCCAGGCCTCCCTCAGTGATGTGTTGTACCTGCTCAATCGCTACCAAATTTCCCGCCTGCCCGTGGTCGATAACGATCAGCTCCAGGGCATTATTACCCGTTCGGATATTATTCGGGCCGAGGCCCAGGAGCTCCTTGGGAAAAGTCACCACGCCGTACAGCGTACGCCTTCCTATTGTGTTTATCAAACCCACACCAGCGACAATTACAAGCGCAAACTCTGGGTGGCGATCGCCAACCCTAATACTGCCGAGGCCCTCATCACCTTCGCGGCGGCCATTGCCAAGGAAAAAAATGCCATGGTTTATTGCCTCAATGTGGTGCAGGTGGCGACAACCTATCCCCTCACCGATGCCCACATGAACACCTATCCAGAACGGCATTTGATGGAAAAACTGGAGCGCCTCGGGGAAACATTGGGAATTTCGATCCACACCCAAGTAATCCTCGCCTACGATGTGGCCGGGGCAATCCTCCAGGAAATTTCGAGCAAAGATCAGGGATTAATCCTGGGTTGGCAAGGCGATCGCCACCCAGGGGGGCAACTGTTCGGTAGTGTGATGGAATATCTCGTGAAAAAAGTGCCCTGCGATGTGATTCTGGTGAAAACGAGCCATGCCCATCCCCTCCAGTTTAGGCCCCAACCAGGAAAAATTCGTGCCCTAGTGCCCATTGCCGGCGGCCCCAACGCAGAGCGCGCCCAGGAATTTATCCCAGCACTCTTACACCTATCCCCAGAGGTGGTGCGCTATGCTCTGCCGTCCCAAATTTGCCTCTGTCAGGTCTATCAACCCCAACAACGCCCCCAACATTTTCCGCTGCTCATCAAAGCCAAGCGAGCCTTAAATCCCCTGGTAGAAATTCCCATTATTCCTCTACCCATTCGCTCGTCCCACATTGCTGACAGTTTGATTCGCTTGATCAAAGAAGAAACCTATGACCTGGTGATTCTGGGCGCAAGCCGAGAAAGTTTGTTCCAAAAGGCACTCCATGGGAATATTCCTGAGGCGATCGCCAAGGGGACAAACCGCACAGTCGTCATCATTCGGGGAGCCTTAGACGTCACTGACCCCCAATGACCTAATTTTCCTAATCTACCAATCGTTAGGCGATCGCCTCCTTGAGGGACTCACAAAATTCTTTTACTGCCGCTAAACCTTCGGCGGGAGTTCCCGTTGCAAGGCGTTTTACCACCGCACTACCGACGATCACTCCATCCGCGCCCCAGTCCTTTAGCTGTTTCGCCTGGGCCGGATCCGAAACCCCAAAACCAACCCCAATGGGCTTGTCTGTCACTTGCCGTAACTTAGGCAACAATTCCCCCACACGGCTGGCCACAGAAGTTCTCGCCCCCGTCACCCCCGTCACACTCACGAGGTAAATGAAACCCTGGGACGCTTTGGCGATCGCCTCGATTCGTTCCGTTGGACTGGTCGGCGCTACCAATAAAATCAAATCAAGACCATGGTTCGTTGCGGCATCCAGCACCATCTGGGATTCTTCTAGGGGGAGATCCGGGATCACCAATCCCTTGACCCCTGCCGCCGCCACCTGGGCCATAAAAGCATCAATACCCCGATAAAAAATCGGATTGTAGTAAGTAAATAAAATAATCGGCGCCGTTAACTGCCCATGGACTCGTTCCACGATCGCTAAAACTTGCTCAAGGGTGACGCCCCGACTCAAGGCTCTGGTTGCTGCCGCTTGAATGGTCGGCCCATCGGCGAGGGGATCAGAATAGGGGACGCCGAGTTCAATAAAATCGGCCCCAGCTGCATCTAAAACTCTGAGGGCCTGTTCCGTCGTTTCCAAATCTGGGTCGCCTGCTGTAATGAAGGGGATCAGCGCACATTGGCCCGCCTGTTTGAGGGATCGGAAACGTTCAGCAACAGAGGTCATGATTTTGTTCGATAAAAACACACAAGGGGTTATTGTACGTCCCCAACTCCCCCTTCGGTAAAGATTGCCGTTACTTTTTTGGTGAAGTTTGATCCTCCGTGGCCTCAAGTTCTGCCTGGAGTTGGGCTAATTCTTCTGGGCTCATCTCATCTAAACGCCGTTGTAGGGCTGCTTCTTCATAATCCCGCCGCTGTTGATGAAAGGTCATATTGCGAGTCCCTACCCGAAACAGATAGGTTCCCACCCAGACAAACACCACAATCACCAGCAACGCTTGAGACCAGATCCCCGCATCTAAACTTTCGAGGCCTGCAACTTTGAGGCCGCCATAGAGCAGTCCACCCACGATGAAAATACCGAAACTGATGGCCAGGATATCAATGCGTCGCATGGTTTTAGGGGGAGAAGTTGGCAAGGATGGGAAAATTCACTCAGCAAAGCCTTAGACTTCGCGACGGCGGGGGCGGAAATTGAGGAAAGGGCTTAGGAGTAGCATCCCAGGGAACAGGAAGAAAACGAAGAAATACATGACGAGTCGCTCGATGGAACTAGCGACATACCAACGGTTATTGAGGTAAAAGTAAAGGCCAGCGGGTAAAACGAGCAGGTAGGTTACGCTGAGGCTGAGATAGAGGGTGGCAATAAGGAGAGTTTCGAAGGGGATATCAAAGGGCATGGGTTTGTTGTGGTGATGATTTGCTTGGGGATTATTTTATCGTAGTGCCCCAATGGTCAAGCAAGGTATGGTGATTTGAGAAATTATTTTTGTCTATGGCAAGGATAAAGAGAAGCTTTACCTTGAGAGATTTTTTCCGATACATTGCAGCTAGGGGAAATCCATCAGGAGAATTTCAACATTGCAGGATCAGGTCGCAAAATCACCCAGAGCGCCTTGGAAGACTGGGTTAGTTTTATTGGGGTTGTGGTTGGGGATTAACCTCGGCGATCGCCTGTGGTTGAATCTGGATCATACGGTGCCGGCCTGGGATCAATCGAATCACCTCACAGGCAGTTTGAATTTTGTCGAAAATATCCGTCACTTTCCCGGTTGGCAAGAGTTTTGGCAAGTCTCAACAAAATATCCACCGTTACCCTATATCCTTGCGGCCCCTTTTCAAATGCTTTTTGGCCAGGGTAATGATCAGGCTTTGTTAATGAATCTCTTGTTAACTGGGGTGCTGATTTGGGCCGTTTTTAGCCTTGGGAAACGCTTGTTTAACCCAACTGTGGGCTGTTATGCCGCTGCAATCACCCTGCTGATGCCCCGGATTTTTCTGTTCCGGCTCCATTACATTACCGATTACACCTTAGTTGTGACGACGGTGGCGAGTTTTACTTGTCTAACCCATTGGTATTTTGCTGAAAAAAGAAGTGTTCAATGGGGTTGGGCGATCGCCTTTGGTTTTTGCTTGGGGTTGGCCATGCTGACCAAACAGAGTTGCCTATTTTTTCTTTTTATTCCCCTCTGTTGGGCGATCGCCAGCAACTTCAGAAGAAAAAAGTGGGAAGACTTGCTGCAACTTGTGGTTAGCGGCATAACTTCTTTACCCATTTGGCTGGGTTGGTATAGCACAAACTTTATCTATATTTTTAGCCTCTTTGAAGTTGTTAACGACATTGCCCCAGCCGCTGAAGGCGATCCCAAATTAAATACCCTTGCAGCCTGGATCTATTACTGGAAAGATCTTCCCAGTGCGGTCTCTTGGATGCTTCTTTTGCCACCCATTGTGGGATTGATTTTACATCTAGCTAAAAAACTTCCCTCCCGCAAGACCGTTTATGGTTTACCGGAAAAGGAAAGTTTGATGTGGCTCGGCATTTATTTTGGGGCCTCCTATCTCATTTTTTCTGGCTTCTATAACAAAGACACTCGCTATATCATGCCCTATCTGCCAATTGTGGCGGTTTTCTTGGGGTACGGTCTCACCCAATGGCGTGGTAAGTGGCAACCGGTGCGTTGGGGGACGATCAGTTTAGCTACAATTTTTTGGCTAATGCAATTATTTCCTGTTCCGGTGATTGCAGGACTGGTGCCCAACCCTAATTATCCTGACCGGCAGACCTATCCCCACCCAGAAATCATCCAGGAAATTATTCAGGAAACTCCAAATTTAAGAAGCAACTTGGGTGTCATCCCTGGGGTGGCGATCGCCAATAATCACACGCTGAATTACTATGGCGCCCTGCGAGATTTTCAGGTCTACGGCAGAAATTTGGGCAATACCCCAGAACAGTTGGCCCAAGATAAAGAATCCTTTGACTGGTTTTTAATAAAAACTGGGGAAGATCCCCACCGTAACGCGGATCAGTTGGCCCTTGCTGCGAGTTTAGGTAATGATCCCGATTTTCTGCTCCAGGGGAGTTGGCCACTGCCGGATCAAGACCAACTCAAGCTTTATCATCGTCGCCAACCCCTGGTTTCGGTCAACACAACCCAGGGGATAGGCCCAATAACATTACAAAAAATAGAGATGGCCTCGGAGGCGATCGCCGGCCAACCTCTCCCCATCACCTACACTTGGTCGGGGAATCGTGAGGATTTCGCCCAGGGAATCGCCTTACTGACTTGGTCAAATGGAGAACGGTTTTGGATTCAGGATCATCGCTTCGCCTTCGGGATGCTGCGGAAAGATTCGGCCAATAAAGGCGATCGCTTAGAAATTATTGAACGCACCGCCACCTTACCCCCAGCGGATTTACCACCGGGCCGTTACACCTTAGAAGCCCAGTATCTCGATCCGGCCACCGGGGACACTCGCCCCTTAAAGCAACCGACGGTCACTGTAGAAATTTCGCCGGCCACTGGTGAAGCCTTAACGCCAACGCAATTGGTGGCCTTAGATTGGCTGACCCAACTGCGGGAAATTGCCCCCCAACTTGGTGAAGGCATTGCGGGGTTAGAGCCATTATTTGCCCACGTGGAGCGATTAAATCAATATGATCCAGTCCAGGATTATTTACAGCAAGTGGAAGATAGTCTCGCCTATCGCCTCACCCAAACGCCTGCCAATGCGACTAATTTGCCCCAACTGCGGGATTGGTATTGGGCGAAAACCCTAGCCCATGCCCTCCAGGAGGAATCCCAGGCCACCATCGAGACCCTGACTCAACTGCAACAACTGACCCCGGACGATCCCTGGGTGAATGCTTACATTGCCTTCGTGCATCTTTACCGTTGGGAACCCAGACAGGCGGAATTGGCCATTACACCGGTTTTAGATGAATTAGGAGATATTCCGGAAATTCAGGCGATCGCCGGCGTCTCAGCACTCCTCCAGGGGAAACTCCCAAAAGCCTGGTCTGTGGTGCAAACCCTCAAGGCCCAGGGCGTTTTGTGACTCAGTTTTGTTTGTCCCAGAGGCGTAAAGCGGTGTGATACCTTGGGGAAAGATTCTGCATTGGAACACGACAACCATGGCCGCACAAGTGGGACAATTGGCACCGGACTTTACCGCCACCGCCGTCATTGACCAAGAGTTCAAAACCATTAAGCTGTCCGACTATCAGGGGCAATATGTGGTGCTGTTTTTCTATCCCCTCGATTTCACCTTTGTTTGTCCGACGGAGGTGGGGGCCTTTAGCGATCGCCACGGGGAATTTCAAAAACTTAATACGGAAGTATTGGGTGTTTCCGTAGATAGTGAATTTGCACATTTAGCCTGGATCCAAACAGACCGCAAACTGGGCGGGGTGGGAGATTTGACCTTTCCCCTAGTTTCTGATTTAAACAAAACCATTAGTACGGCCTACGGTGTCCTGGAACCGGAAGCGGGGATCGCCCTGCGGGGACTTTTTATCATTGATCCAGAAGGGATGATTCAACACATCACCGTGAATAATTTTTCCTTTGGTCGCAGCATTGACGAAACCCTCCGGGTGCTCCAAGCGATTCAGCACGTCCAAACCAATCACAATGAAGTTTGTCCCGTTGATTGGCAAGTGGGCGATCGCACCATGGTCCCAAATCCAAGCGAAGCCCAGGCTTATTTCTCGACCCTCTAGGGAAAAACTGCATGATCGACCGCAAGAAAGGCTAAAGTGTGAAGGCACTTTGAACGCGAATTTATCACCATGCACCAAGGCGATCTCATTGAACTCTCCATCCATGACCTTAATAGCCAGGGGGCTGGGGTCGGTCGCCACGGGGAGCAAGTCGTGTTTGTGCCGGATACAGTGCCAGGCGATCGCCTCCAGGTGCGGATCGTGCGTCTCAAGCGCCAATACGCCATCGGTCAATTGCAAAAAGTTTTAGAACCAGCCCCAGAACGGCGGCGTCCCCCCTGTATCGTTGCCGACAAATGCGGTGGCTGTCAGTGGCTTCAGGTCGAAGATTCGCTACAGCAACAGGTCAAAACCAACGAAATTCAACAGGCCCTCCAGCGTATCGGTGGTTTTCAGGATCTCGACATTCAACCGATCCTGAGCGGTGATGGGCCATTGGGTTATCGCAATAAGGCCACCTATCCCCTTGGTCGTTCCAGCAGCATGGGCAATGTGCAAGCCGGTTATTACCGCAAAGGCAGCCACCAACTGATTAACCTCAACCAGTGCCCGGTACAGGATTCGCGCCTGAATCCCCTCCTGGGTAACATCAAAATTGATATCCAAAACCAAGGCTGGTCGATCTACAACGAAGCCAAACACCAGGGCAAATTACGCCACCTCGCCCTCCGCATCGGCCAGCGCACTGGGGAAATGCTGCTCACTTTAATCTCAACCAGTGCTGATTTGGTAAACCTAGAAACCCAAGCTGAAGCCTGGCTCGAAGAATATCCCGGTCTCGTGGGGGTCTGCCTTAACGAAAACCCGAAAAAAGGCAACCTCATCTGGGGCGACACCACAAAGGCGATCGCCGGTCGTCCCTACCTCGAAGAAATTTTTGCGGGGCTAACCCTCAAGCTGCGGCCCGAAACCTTTTTTCAAGTCAATACCAGTGCCGCCGAAGTCCTCCTAGAGGCAATCACCCAACAACTCACCTTCACCGGTGAAGAAATCCTGATCGATACCTACTGTGGTGTGGGAACTTTTACCTTGCCCCTGGCACAGAAAGTCAAACAGGCGATCGGCATTGAAGTTCAAGGGAGTTCTATCCAGCAGGCCTGGGAAAATGCCCACCACAACGATATCCATAATGCAGAATTCCATGCTGGCACCGTGGAATCAGTTCTGCCCGATCTGGATGTTAATGCCGATATCGTGCTCCTTGATCCCCCGCGTAAAGGATGCGATCGCCAAGTGCTCGACACCCTCCTCCACAGCAAACCCAAGCAAATTATTTATATCAGTTGCAACCCTGCGACCCTCGCCCGCGACCTCAAACACCTTTGTGCCAGCCAACAGTACCAAATCCAGTGGGTACAGCCCGCCGACTTCTTTCCCCAAACCCCCCATGTCGAATGCGCCGTTCTCTTGAATTTCGTGGAAACCTAAAATTTTTTGTATAATACAAGGCAGAAACCACGACAAGATCGTTCGGGATTTCCTACAGGCAAACAAACTATGTTGTGACCGCTACTTTTTGGGTTGATGCCATAAACCAACCCGCTGAGCCCAGTTTTCCCCGTTCATCCCTGCGCACATCCCCAAAGGAGCATTAACTGTGATCGCGATTTCATTGCCGCCGCTAAAATCCCATTGGACGACCCTCAGTTTTGCCTCTACCCTCTACCTAGTCCCGATTCTCGATCTTCTCCTAGACCGTATTCCCAGTGACTGGCGTTATGAAGTCCAGCTCGGCCTTCAGGAAGCGCTAATTAATGCGGCCAAACATGGTAATCGACTAGATCCCAGCAAAAAAGTCATTGTTCATTTCTACATGGGGGCAGAACAATGCTCTTGGATCATCACCGACGAGGGCAAGGGATTTGACCGCCAGGCTCAATGTTGTCAATTAGATGAGGATCTCCTTCCCCCCGAAGAAGATGAATGCGGCCGCGGTCTCTGTTTGCTCTATCAGATTTTCGATCAAGTCCATTGGAACGCCACCGGTAATCAATTGCGCTTAAGTAAACGCTTCAGTAGCGCCCCTGTGATCTCCCTAGATTCTGTACCGTCATTCTATTAAGTCTCCCCAGAAGCCCCTAGAATTTTTTCTTTTACTGACTAAATAAAAGCCTACAACCACGATGACCCCTATTTTGTGGGGCGATTTAGCAAAAGGCTCTTATTATCTTTGCCTAGGTTACCTGGGCCACCGTCTTTGTAATTAATCCAAGTAATTCCCTAGCTTGCCGTTGCCGGATTCGTAGAAGAAGATGTGCGACGGCTTGAGAAAGTTTTAGAAGATTCAGCTTCGCCCATGGGCACGAATTCGATGTGATTGAGCAACGTTGTCACAAAGGCAAACAGGAGAAAGGGTAAAGATAAGACAACGACAAGGGCGACGGTGGCCAGGGCATAAACTTGTCGGGTTGCACTCCAGAGAGCGAGGGTCGTTGCAAGGCTAAGGAAAATGACAATTAGCCAAACAATAATTTGCCCGTAAATATCGCCAAAGGTCAGAGTGCAAACCATCCGGTATTTTTTAATTTCGTTATCCATCATTAATCGTTTTTTTATCTTTATTTTTGTTTTTAGCTAAACGATGACTGATTGTAGTCAGCATCATGTTCTGGTTTTAAACGATTTATGAGAATGAATGGTTAAAATTGCAACATCAATTAACAAAGAAAGCAACTAAAAATTGAGTAAAAACACTTATCTGCAATGGTATTTTGGCCAGAAAGTTCCAATGGAAAAGATAAAGTCCCAGCTGTAGCCAGAAATGTTTCGATAACCATGACATCAATCAGTAAAATATTAAGATTTGCTTTTAATTTTTTCGCTTTACTTGTGCCCAAATGTCTTTAGATAATCAGACCCAAAAAGAAAGGCTATGTGCTGTGGTGCGGCAACTCCATCACCAGGGAAAATCCCCGGCCACTTCAACGAATTATTCGTTTTTAGGCGAAGATCAAGTGATTTTTGTCTCCCGCAGTGGCATTGATAAATCTCAATTTCAACCGGAAGATTTTATGGCGGTAGATTCAGCGGGTCTGCCTCTGCCCCCCTACGAAGGGATTAAGCCTTCGGCGGAAACGTTAATTCACTGCTTTATTTACCAAAATTTTCCGGGGATCACCTCTGTGTTACATACTCATTCAGTGGCGGCAACCCTCTTGTCCGGGATGTTTGCCTCGAAACAGGCTGTGACCTTTAGGGGCTATGAGGTGATTAAAGGAATTGCGGGTCAGACAACCCACGAAACGGCGATCGCCTTACCAATTTTTGCCAATGACCAGAACATGGAAGCCTTCTGTCAACAACTCGCCCAACGACAAGAAGAGTTAAGCAATTATGGCTTTTTGATTGCGAAACATGGCCTCTATGCCTGGGGGGAAACAATGGCGATCGCCAAACGTCATCTGGAGGTTTGGGAGTTCATGTTAGAATGCGAGCTTGAGCAATTGAAAATCACGCCCCCCTTGGCTGCCCGATGACGACGTTATATCAGACCGAATCGAAACAAACATTGACCGATACCGCTACGATCAAAGACTTTTTAAAGGGCCATGGTATTTGGTTTGACCAATGGGAAACGCCAGCACAACTCGCCCAAGATGCCTCCCAAGAAGAAATTCTCGCTGCCTATGCCGAAGTGCTTGATCCTTTTATGGTGGCTAATGGTTACCAAAGCGCCGATGTGGTGAATATTCATAGTGGCATTGAAAATTACCCGGCGATCCGCGAAAAATTTCTCGCAGAACATACCCACTCGGAAGATGAAGTGCGTTTTTTTGTCGCTGGTCAGGGTCTGTTTTGGTTTAATCTCGATGGTACAGCCGTATTTAATGTTTGTTGCGAGGCTGGTGATTTAATCTCTGTCCCCCAGGGCACCAAGCACTGGTTTGATGCGGGGCCAGTGCCCAATGTCAAAGCAATTCGTATTTTCTCGGACACCGCCGGTTGGACGCCCCACTACACTGGCTCCCAAGTTGAACAGCAATATCGTGACATCACCCTATGATTCAGTTTGTCTTGATGGACATTGAGGGCACAACGACTTCTGTGAGTTTTGTCTTTGATGTGTTGTTTCCTTACTTCCGGGACAATATCCAAAGCATCGTCAGCCGTGCTGAGGAACCAGAAATTGCCGCAATCCTCAAGCAGGTGCAAGATTTAGCCTTCGCGGAAACCGGAGAATCCCTGGATCAAGCCGGGGCGATCGCCGCCTTACATCAATGGTCAATGGCAGACCGTAAAGTCGCGCCCCTCAAAGCAATGCAGGGTTTTTTGTGGGAAGAGGGCTACAAGAAAGGGGATTTTCGGGGTCATGTTTACCCAGATGTATTGCCCAAACTAAAAGAGTGGCAAAAAGAGGGCATCCAGTTGGGCATTTATTCTTCTGGTTCGGTTAAGGCCCAAAAACTGCTGTTCGGTTACTCTGACTATGGCGATCTCACAGGCTACTTCAATTACTTCTTTGATCTCAAGGTCGGCCAAAAACGAGATGTGCAATCCTACCAGGCGATCGCCCAGGCCGTGCAACTTCCCCCTGAGACAATCCTATTTCTATCGGATGTCCCTGCTGAACTAGATGCGGCAGCCCAAGCCGGATGCCAAACTCGACAACTCGTCCGCCCCGGCACAACCGCTTCCCCGACCCACCAACAAGTTGCCGACTTTAATGCAATTACGTGCCTCCGTTAAAAAGGAGCAAATGCTCTGGATTTTTTGAAAAAGAAAGATTTAAAAACCTTTTGTGCGAGAACGAGTCAATAAAACGCAATTATTAACAAAAAAGAAACAATTTTAGGCTCATTTTAACCAGACTTTATTTGTTGTGAAATGTCCAAAAACTATTGTTACTGAGCCCGTTTTTTCGGGAGAAATTCGCTAGGCTAAAGCAAGGGGAATCCCAAAACCCCACCTGTGACGGAGAAGGCCCATGGTAGATCTTTCAGAAATTTCCTTAGTCGAAAATCGCGACTACACCCTCATCATCGATAAAAGCGGCAGTATGTACACTTGCGATCTGCCCACCTCTGACAAAACCCGTTGGGATGCAGCCCAAGACTCTACCCTCGCCCTTGCCCAGACCTGCGAAAAAATTGACCCCGATGGCATTACGGTTTACCTATTTTCGGGACGGTTCCGGCGTTATGACAATGTCACTGCCGAGAAGGTGACCCAAGTTTACGCTGAAAATGAGCCCATGGGACGGACGGACTTGGCAGCCGTTTTACAAGATGCCCTCGATAACTACTTCCAACGGAAAGAACGAGGAGAAGCCAAACCCAACGGCGAAACATTTTTAGTGATTACCGATGGGGAACCGGACGATAGTAAAGCCGTGATGCGGGTGATTATCGATGCCGCCAATAAAATTGAACGGGATGAAGAAATTGGCATCTCCCTCATTCAAGTGGGTCAAGACCGCAAGGCCAAAGCCTATCTCAAAGCCCTCGATGATCAATTGGGTCAGGCCGGGGCAAAGTTTGATATTGTCGATACCATCACCATTGATGAAATGACGACCATGTCACTCCCAGAAGTGCTATTAAAGGCCTTAATTGATTAAGTTGCTTTAAATTGATTTCTGTAGAGGCGATCGCCGAGGGCCACTTTGATATGATGGCGATCGCAGTACCCACAATGCGAGCAATTCAAACAGTTAGGACAAGAAGACAATGGGAGAAGCAAAGCGCCGCAAGAAATCCATGGGGGAAAACTATGGTAAAGAACAGCGCATTTACCCCTGGTTACCCCTCACCAAAACCCAAGCAGAACAAGCTTACAATCTGACCACAAAAGGTGCCTGGATTGGCATTGGGCTCATGGTCGTACTGTGGGTCACCGTTCGGATCATTGGCCCTGGCTTCGGTTGGTGGGCCGTTGATTAAAAGCTAAGAACGTTTTACGACATCCGTTCCCCAGAACATTTCGACATCTTTCGCTAAAGAAATTTATAAGTCCTGATAATGTCATGTTCTATTAACGATTCTTTTGCATGATTATAAGGACAGACTGCAAAATAGCAGTACAACGGTGGGCCGTAGCAGTACAGAAATTTTCACCATTGACTATTCACTAAAATCATTGACTGAATCATGCGCGTTGTCAGACTACGGGAGCGTCCCTACCACTGCAATGCTACAAACCCGCGACCCTCGTTTATTTTGTTAGGAGTGATAACTTACTGTGCAAACACAACCTTCTACCTCGGCGACTAATTCCCATGGTCTCTCTTCCCTTGGGGGGAGTGGCGATCGCACTGGGATGGACAAAGCAAGTCTCCGCCGTGCTTTTTTCGATCATCTTTTCTATTCCGCCGGCAGCGATAAAGATGCCGCCCAACAACGTGATTACTATGTTGCCCTCGCCAATGTTGTCCGCGATCGCCTGTTAGAACGATGGAAACAAACCGAGCAAACCTACATCGATACCGGTGCCAAAACCGTTTGCTACCTTTCCGCAGAATTTTTGATGGGACGGTACCTGGGTAACAATCTCATTAGCCTCGGAATCTACGAAACCGTCGCCGAAATGCTCGCCGAAAGCAACATCAAACTTGAAGACATTCTCGAAGAAGAAGTAGATCCTGGCTTAGGCAATGGCGGCCTCGGTCGTCTTGCTGCTTGCTTTTTAGATTCCCTTGCCTGCCTCGAAATTCCAGCCATTGGCTACGGGATTCGCTACGAATTTGGTATTTTCCACCAATACATCCGCAACGGTTGGCAAGTGGAAGTGCCCGATAAATGGCTCCGAAACGGCAACCCCTGGGAAATTTGCCGTCAAGCTGAAGCCCTAGAAATTCCCTTTGGGGGCCACACCGAAATTTATCATTGTGATAAAGGCTATCCTTGTGCGGTCTGGGTGCCGGCCCGTCGGGTCAAAGCAGTACCCTACGATACCCCAGTACCAGGCTATAGCAACAATACCGTCAATGTGCTCCGCCTCTGGAGTGCCATGGCAGCAGAAGATGAAGGATTCAACTTCGAAGCCTTTAATGCCGGGGATTATGACGGAGCAGTCGCCAACCAGATTTCCTCAGAAAATATTTCTAAGGTGCTCTATCCCAATGACAACACCCCCCAGGGACGTCAACTGCGCCTAGAACAGCAATTTTTCTTTGTGTCCGCTTCTTTGCAAGACATGATCCGGGCGCACCTGAAGAAGCAGCCCAATCTGGATAATTTCTTTGATTTCTACACCGTTCAACTCAACGATACCCACCCGGCGATCGCCGTTGCTGAGTTGATGCGTCTCTTTATCGATGAACATAGTCTCCCCTGGGATCGCGCTTGGTATATCACCCAAAAAACCCTCGCCTATACCAACCACACCCTGATGCCCGAAGCCCTCGAACGTTGGCCCGTGGAGATGTTCGAGCAGCTCCTGCCCCGCCACCTAGAGATCATTTACGAAATTAATTTCCGCTTCATCGAAAATCTTAAAACCTGGTACGCCGATCACGATGATCTTGATAATCTCATTCAAGAGCTGTCAATCATCGAAGAATATCCCCAAAAATCGATCCGGATGGCGAACTTGGCCTGTGTTGGTAGTCATGCGATCAATGGGGTTGCTGCTCTCCATACAGAGCTACTGAAATCCGACACCCTCAAGGGATTTGCCCGCATTTGGCCAGAGAAATTCTACAACAAAACTAATGGGGTCACGCCCCGCCGTTGGATCCGCCAGTGCAATCCCAAACTCGCGAATCTAATTTCTAGCAAGATCGGCACCGGTTGGATCAAAAACCTAGAACAGGTACAACGCATCGAAGAATTTGTGGATGATCCAGAGTTCCGTCGTCAGTGGCGCGAAATCAAGCATCAAAATAAAGTTAAGCTGGCCAGTTACATTGAGCACCACAACGGTATTGAGATCAATCCTGACTCAATTTTCGATATCCAAGTGAAGCGCATCCACGAATATAAGCGTCAACTGCTGGATGTACTATTCATCATCACCCTCTACAACCGCATCAAGCACAATCCGGCGATCAATATGGTGCCCCGGACGATGATCTTCGGTGGTAAGGCCGCACCGGGCTATTTCATGGCGAAATTGATCATTAAATTGGTCAATGCCGTGGCAGAGGTGGTCAACAATGACCCCGATACCCACAATCGCCTCAAGGTGGTCTTTATGGAAAACTTTAATGTTTCCCTTGGCCAGAAGATCTATCCGGCCGCAGACCTCTCGGAACAGATTTCCACCGCCGGGAAAGAAGCCTCTGGGACGGGCAACATGAAGTTTGCGATGAACGGTGCTCTAACCATTGGCACGCTGGATGGAGCCAATATCGAAATCCGGGAGGAAGTGGGGGCTGATAATTTCTTCCTCTTTGGCCTCACGGCGGAGGAAGTCTCTCATCTCAAGGCCAGTGGCTATGACCCGATGCATTATTACAACAACAATGCGGAACTCAAAGGTGTCATTGACCGGATTGCCCGGGGTGATTTCTCCCATGGGGACACGGAAATGTTTAAACCGATCGTGGATTCTCTACTGTACAACGATCAATATGTGTTGTTGGCGGATTATGAATCCTACGTCGAACGTCAACAAGACGTGGCGAATGCCTACACGGAGACGGAACGGTGGACGCGGATGTCGATCCTGAATGCAGCTCGGGTGGGCAAATTTTCGTCTGACCGCACCATTGATGAGTATGTGAAGGAAATCTGGTGTGCTAAACCTGTCTCGGTCAAGCTATAGATCTTGAGCGGCGATCGCCTGTTGGATGGCAGCAACTGAAATAGTTTAGTAAGAAGTGGGTCACGCTAGCGGCCCACTTTTTTTAGGGATCAAGTAAGGCAGAGTGTCGTTAACTTTGGGCAATACCTAAATCCTGAAGGGCAAGGCGAATTTGTTCAAGGCGACGACGGTTAACACCGAGATCAGATTCCCCAAGGCGAGATGCTGAACGCATTTGGATGACGGGTTCTGTTTCTGGAAAGTAGAATTCCACATCATCCACAAAGCCAAATAAACGACTGCTGGATTCGGCCCGGAGATAGTTTTCGGTTTGGGTGATGATTTCTGTGCGGGGGACAACTCCTAAAACCTGAACAACAGCTTGGTAGGCTTGTTGGCGATCGCCTGCGTAGATAATCGGTGCAATTTGATGCTCCCCATCACCGCTCTGGCTCACCACACAATTGGGGGTACTGGGACAAGGCGCGAGATGTCCGGCTTCGACCCCTAAATTCGTTGGTCGTTGGCCCGCAAAAGGGGAAGCAGCAAAACTCGGTAGTGGCGATATGGCCCAGAGACAAAGAGCAAAGCAAAGGATCAAAAAACGACTCAGCATATTCGAAAAATCTTGGAGACAACATCCCCTATGCTAGACAAAATCCGTTCATGCCGTTTGGTTCATGGCCATTAACTTTCAAAGGGTTGTAGTTGTTGGGCGATTTCCACTAAAGGAAAACCACTGGGATAGACCCGCTCACTGCGAATTCGTTGGAGTTCCTGGGCGGGCAGGTTAATGTTGTATTCCTTGGCGATCGCCTGGACGATTTGCGCGCGGTCGATGATCCCCGCCACAGCCCCCGCCGGAGAAAGCACAGTGATAAAGGGTTCTTCCAGGGTTTCGAGGGCACAGATAACCGTGGCGAGGTTGTCCTGTTCCGTCACCGAGGGAATTTTGTCTAGGGGCACGGCGATCGCCATTAGTTCTAGCTGATCCCATTGGCTACGCTCAAGGCGATGGAGACTCTTGGGTTGGATCAAGCCCCGGTAGCGGCCTTCGGAACTGGCATAGGTGGGGCAAGTGGGATGGGGTGATAAAACAAGGTACTGTTCAGCAAACTCCCGTAGAGACAAATGGGCATTAACCACCCGAAATTCTCGGCTCATGGCGGTCCCGGCGGTCAAGGTCAAAAGGAGATTTTGAAGATCGCTCAAGCGTTCGTAAGCATCGGCGTTGCGCAACACAAACCAGCCAATGAGCGCCAACCATAACCCTCCTAATTCACCGACCAACAACACCGCCAATAATCCAAAGGCGATCGCCACCGTCCCTAATAACTTTCCACTGGCAGCGGCATAGCGAATTCCTTTGAGGCGATCGCCCGTCCATTTCCAGACGATTGCCTTGAACATTTGCCCCCCATCCAGGGGCAGCCCCGGAATTAAGTTAAACAGCGCCAAGACCAAATTTAACCGAGCTAGATCCCGCACCAAAAAAGTACCTGCACCGCCGAGGGGAGCATATTGCCACAGCACCCAAAACAAACCAAATAACGTAACACTCACCAATGGCCCGGCGATCGCCACTGCAAAAGCTGCTAAAGGAGTTTGGGACTCACGGTCGATGGAGGCTACTCCGCCAAAAAGAAAGAGGGTGATCGATTTGACGCTAATCCCCTGGGACTTGGCCACGAGGCTATGGCCCAATTCGTGGAGTAAGACGGAGCCAAACAACAGTAACGCCATGGCAAAACCCAGACCAACGGCCATGAGGGGGGATTGCACCAATCCTTGCCCGAGGACATCATTGGCATCCACCGCCGTAATGAGAACTAAAATTACAAACCAAGAGCGATCTAGATATAACGGAATCCCAAACAGTGATCCCACTTGCCAGTTTTTTTGCATAGCACGCACAAGACCAGTCGGCGATGATGGTGAGGGTCACTGTGATCATAGCAACTTTAGGCGATCGCCTTTTTTTCAAAAAAGCCCTTGCCATTTCCTAAAACGCCCTCTATAATGTAACACTGTTGACAAAACGGGGCGTAGCGCAGCTTGGTAGCGCACCACTTTGGGGTAGTGGGGGTCGTGGGTTCAAATCCCGCCGCTCCGATACCAAAAAAATTTCATCATCACCCCCGAAAAACTTCTGGATAACCCGGAAGTTTTTTTGTTTCTAGGGGAAGAAATCACGGGCGATCGCCTAACGACCGATTAAGACCACTCGCCCCGCCAAGACTCGTTCACTCGGATTATCTTTACTAGGGCGAAACTCCCCCACACCGAGACAGTTATGGCCCTGATCATAAATCGCCAACGGTTCCCCTAGGGGATCGGCCAACGCCACTTCCCAACTAATTTTTTGTCCATAGCTCCACTGGGTTACCTGGACTTCGTTTAAAATGACGGCTGGTAAATGGGCCAACGCCTGATCTGGGTCGAGACAAGCAAACGTTCCCGCTTCCCGCTGGGCAGCAACCTCTTCTAAACTTAAACTATCCTCTAGGTCAAACCCTCCACTGCGAGTCCGCGTTAAACCCGCTAAGGTGGCCCCGACGCCTAACCGTTCACCGAGATCCCTGGCGATCGCCCGGATGTAAGTCCCTTCTCCACAGCAAATTTCTAGGGTCAGTTCTGGAAAATCCCCCGGCTGCCACGCCTTAATTTGCAAGTCATAAATTTCTACCTGGCGACTAGGCACATCTACAGCTATCCCCTGGCGAGCCAACTCGTACAACCGTTTCCCATCCCGCTGGATCGCACTGAAAGCTGGGGGGATTTGGGTAATCATGCCGAGAAAGTCTGGTAAAACCCGCTGAATTTCCGCCAAAGTTAAAGCTCCACAGGCTTCCTGGCTGATTACTTCCCCTTCTAAGTCATCTGTAGTTGTCTTGACCCCAAAACGGACAACCCCTTGATACATTTTTTGTTTCGGCAAATATTGCAAAAGACGCGTTGCCTTCCCCACCGCAACGGGCAAAACCCCCGTGGCCATTGGATCGAGGGTACCGCCATGACCGATCTTTCTCAGACCCAGGAGTCGCCGCAGTTTCCCGACACAATCATGGGAAGTCCAGCCAGGCGGTTTTTGCAAATTAATAAAGCCCCACCCGCTAAATGCTGATCCTGTCCGTTGTTGATTCAAATGGCCCCCTTTTTTTCGTCACCAATGGCAATGAGCCTTTGTATTTTGCCCTATCTTGGCTTGGCACGACAAAAAGGATCTTGCTATACTTCTTGTAACGAAATGTAAAGAATCATTTCTAAGAAATCCCACCGTTGCAACAAGGAGTCCCGTCCATCGTGGTAGACAACAAGGCAACCATCCTCGTAGTCGATGACGAAATCGCCGTACGTCGTATCTTACAAACTCGTTTATCCATGATTGGCTACGACATTATCACTGCTGCCGATGGTGATGAAGCCCTCGATATTTTCTGGCGTGAAGATCCCGATTTAGTCATCCTGGATGTGATGATGCCCAAGCGCGATGGGTATTATGTCTGCCAAGAAATTCGCCGCGAGTCCAGCACACCGATCATTATGCTGACGGCCCTTGGGGATGTGGCCGATCGGATCACAGGGTTGCGCTTTGGGGCAGATGATTATTTGATCAAACCATTTTCACCCAAGGAATTGGAGGTGCGCATCCAGTGCATTCTGCGACGCACCCAAAAAACGCTGCCCCCAACGGAGGAAGCAGGCATTTTACGGACGGCCAATTTGGTGATTGATACGAATCGCCGCAAGGTCACCCAAAATAATAAGCCCCTGCGGTTAACCCACATTGAGTTTAATTTGCTGGAATTGCTCGTTAACCAAGCAGGGCAACCCCTAAGTCGCACAGATATTTTGACAGCGATCTGGGGCTATGTGCCGCGTCGCCACAGTGATTTGCGGGTGGTGGATGTCCATGTATCACGTCTACGCTCCAAGATTGAGCAGGATCCACGCCAACCAGAATTTATCATCACGGAACGGGGTACAGGCTATCTATTTCGAAAACTGCCAGTGGCGATCGCCTCGAATGTGTCTTCTTCTGTAGCGGCGTCGTAATTTATTAGTTGATTTTAAAAAAAGTCCAGGAGAGTTAGACATAAGCCGGGTTCTGTTCTCTTGCAGCGCAAAAGGGCAGTTATCTATCTAGGATGACTGTTACCAGTCACCTCCAGCGGCACTCCAAATTATGGGATCGGAAAAAGACCAACCATCATCCCACCGTCCTTGCTCCCAACCGGGGTTTACCGAGCCAGCACCTCACGATACTGCTGGTGCGCTCTTACCGCACCTTTGCACCCTTACCAGATAGATTAGGCGAACCTAATGCTAATCTTCGGCGGTATGTTTCTGTGGCACTATCCTCACGCTCACGCGCACTGGGCGTTACCCAGCAAGTCTGGTCTTTGGGGAGCCCGGACTTTCCTCAGAGCTGAACTCAAGGTCAACCCTGCAACTGCCGCGCTAACTCTCCTACTGGTTAGTGTAGCGGTATTTTATTTCCGGCGTCTATCTTGGAGCTTTTTATAGACGTCTCGCAGTTCTACGCCATGGTAGGCGATCGCCACGAGGGAGTGATAAAACAGATCGGCCACTTCCCCGGCGATGTCGTCTTTGTCATCGTCTTTACAGGCCATCACCACTTCGGCAGCTTCTTCACCAATTTTTTTGAGGATTTTATTATCCCCTGCTTCAAAGAGGCTGTTGGTATAGGAACCGAGTTGGGGATTGTCCCGGCGATCGCGAATCACATTAAACACTTCTGAGAGGGTGTCAGCAGAGGGCGCGGACTTCGTGCTGTCTACCTGGTGGAAACAGCTCCGTTCCCCTGTGTGGCAGGCAATATCACCAATCTGCTCAATGGACATCAAGATCGCATCACTGTCACAGTCATAGCGGAGGGATTGCACCTTTTGAATGTGTCCAGAGGTGGCCCCTTTGTGCCAAAGTTCTTGGCGGGAACGACTCCAATACCAAGCCTCTCCCGTTTCCATGGTTTTTGTGAGGGATTCTTGGTTCATCCAGGCCAACATGAGCACAGTGCCATCAAGATAATCCTGGGCGATCGCCGGCACCAATCCCTGCTCATTAAAACGCACCTGATCCAGTGGGATAGCACCACGTAAACTCATTTTGACGATCTCCAATCTCTAAAAATAAATAACTTGTTTGGGCAGAACGATGCCAATAAAAAAGAAAGCCCAGATTTTGAGCTTTCCTAGTATAAACTGTGGGGTTTTGTTCCCCAATTCTTCAGAAACGTTTGCTAAAAAACTTAAGCAGAAGCATCTGCGGGGTAAACACTGACCTTACGGCGGCCACGCTTGTAGTGTTCGAACTTGACGATGCCATCAACAAGGGCAAACAGGGTATCATCGCTACCACGACCAACATTGTTGCCGGGGTGGACTTTGGTGCCCCGTTGGCGAATGAGGATGCTGCCAGAGGTTACGGTTTCACCACCATAGCGTTTTACGCCGAGTCTTTGGGCGCGAGAGTCGCGGCCGTTTCTCGTACTACCAGTACCTTTCTTATGTGCCATGGGAATTCTCCAGTTGCTAGAAATCTAGGGATTTATTGTAACAGTGAACTATTGCCGACTGTTGAGGGAATTAGGCGTCTGCTTTAGCCGCAACAACGGTGCCACCAACTTTGATGCTATCGATCATGAAGCGGGTGAAGTATTGACGGTGACCCCGCTTTTTACGGGTTTTCTTCTTGGGCAGCATTTTGTAAACCAGCACTTTCTTGGCCCGGCGCTGATCCACAACCGTCCCTTCAACGGTTGCACCGTCGATGTAGGGTTGACCGACAGTGACGCCATTGTCATCGCTGATCAATAGCACTTTATCAATGGTGTGGTTGCCATCGACTTCGATATCCAGTCTTTCGATATCGTAGAAACGACCGGGCTCGACACGCACCTGCTTGCCGCCGGTTTCAATAATTGCGTAGCTCATAAAAAATAATATTTTTCTATAGGGTTGCCGTACAGGTAGCAATCGCATTTAAGTCTGTCTTTTCACAAAGTCAAGGCTGGCGATCGCATTTTTACTGTGTCACCTGATCCGAGCAGGATATAAAGACACAATCATCTAATATAGATTTAACTTGTGGGTTTCGTCAAATCCTAGCACCGGACAAAATCATTGCCCGAAAAAAACAAAATTACGTGTGGTGCTGAAATTAGGGATTAGGATAGATTTTGTGTCATTTCCTTTGCGGGTGAGTACTGTTATGTCTGCGATCGCCGTCCTTTGTACATTGAATTGTGCTGTGATGCCTGTGGTGGCAGAGCCGTTGATGCAGACGGGCCAAGGCTCACCAATGGCGCAATTACCAGGGGGCGTAGCGGCCCAGGAAATTGTGCTGGAAGGGGAAATGAACTATGGCGAAATTCAAATTCAAGACCGTACCGGCCAGCAGCAACAATTTTCCTTAGAAGCGGCTCCGACCGAGGGGGCTACGGATGTCGAGGCAGTCCCTACTCCCCCAGCGGTGCTCGAAGTGATCAGCGATCGCCAAGAATATAATGAGCAAACCCAAGTGGTGACAGCCATGGGGAATGTGATTGTCCGGTTCCAGGAAGCCGTTCTCAGTGCCGACCAACTCCAGATTAATCTCAATAGCAAATTGGCGATCGCCAAAGGAGATGTCGCCCTACGTCGCGGGCAACAGATTTTACGGGGCGAACAATTTACCTATTTCTTTGTGCAAAATCGTGGCCAAATCCAACAGGCAGAAGGGGAAATTTCCCAAACGACCTTAAATCAAGATTTAGGCGTGCGGCCGACGCGCTTTGGCGTCAGTAGCAATCCGGCGGTGCTTTTAAATGAACGGCTGTTACTCAATCAACCGGCAACGGGGGTCATGGGTGAAGATGGGATTAGCTTTGTCCTGGGGAGTGGGCGAGACATTGGCACCCGTAACATTGATACCCAAAACAATACGATTAATCGGGTGCGCTTTCAGGCCGAGTCGGTGGAATTTGTGGGCGATCGCTGGGAAGCAAAAAATATCAGCATCACCAATGATCCCTTTTCACCACCGGAACTACAGCTAGTAGCAGACACGGCAACCTATCAGAAAGTAGACGAATTTAACGACGAGCTCGTCACCACCAAAACCCGCCTCGTCATTGATAACAATGTTTCTTTGCCCGTCTTTCCGCGCACCTTCCGCTTTGGCGAATCCGAAGGGATCTTTAGCCAGGTTTCCTTTGGCTACGACGATGAAGAACGGGGGGGCTTATTTCTCCAGCGACGTTTTTCCCTCTATCGCAGCGCCCAGGGCCGCTGGACGGTAACGCCTCAATATCTCCTCCAGAAGGCTTGGTTCCCGGATACGATCCTCGCAGAAACAGAAGATGATGATGCCGGGGAAATTTTGGCTCCTGGGCTATTTGCAGTCAGCAGTAAGTTTGACTATCGGTTTAATCCACGGGTGTCATTTGCGGCCCGGGGCTCCTTAGAAAATCTCAAGCTGGATAATTTCAAAGATAAACTTGAGTTAAATTTTCGCCTCGAACAGCAGCTCGGCAATTTAGATAATCCCTTTCGCCTTAGTCAGGAATTCAACTACCGCGATCGCCTTTTTAATGGTTCCCTTGGCTTTCAGCGGGTACAACGCAGCCTAGGGATTGTCCTGCGATCGCCCCGCTATATCCTTGGAGATTCTGGCTTTGCAGTAGATTTTCAAACCAGTGTGCAAAATATCGAAGCCGATACCGACCGCCCAGAATTATTAGAACCTGGCGTGGGACAAGATCAAGTTAACCTGACTCGTTACCAAGGCTCCTTTAACCTCGACCATCGTTTCCCCCTCTGGAACGGTGAACCACTGCCGCCGACTCGCTTTGAAGGGTTACGCTACAGTCCGAGGCCCATTGTTCCCTACGTTTCTCTGGTGACGGGGTTACAGGGGGTAGCTGGGGTTTATAGCAATGGCGATCGCCAAAATTCTCTCCGGGGGAAAATCGGCATCGAAGGCCAATTTGGTCGCTTTGCCGGGAACAGTTTTGACTACACAGGCTTTAACCTCAGCTACACCAATAGCGTCCTCAGTGATGAATTGTCTCCATTTCTTTTTGACCGGGCCGTTGACCAGCGCACCCTCGAATTTGGCCTGACCCAACAACTCTATGGCCCCTTCCGGGTGGGTTTCCAGACGGCGATCAACCTTGATCGTGAAGAAGCCATTAGTACCGATTATTTCCTTGAATATAGCCGTCGCACCCACGGCGTACTCTTACGCTACAATCCCGTCCTGGAAATTGGTTCAGTGAATATCACGATCAATAGCTTCAATTGGAACGGCTCCACAGATCCCTTTACCAACGAGGAAATTCGGCCTGTCAACGATGGGGTAACGCCGTGACAAATTCATAGAGCTTTTTAGTAAAAGAGCCTAAATTTGCCAATCTTCCTGGGCAAGGGTTTGAATGCGGTGGAGATCATTCATGATGTACTGCAAAGGCGTGATGGTAATGTAGCCAGCGGCGATCGCCTGGACATCCGTCGGAAAATCCAAGGGAATATTCGGCTCATCCGGTTGGGGTAATTCTTCGATCACTTCCCCAGACAGCCAATAGTAGGTTTTGCCGCGCGGATCTTGACGTTTCTGGAATTGCTCAATGTAACGGCGCAACCCCTGGCGCGTAATTTTCACCCCAGCAATCTCTTCCTTCGTCAGGTTGGGCACATTGATATTCAACAAAACTGGCGCATCCTGGTTGGCATTGGCCCAGTGGGGACGTTTTTCCATCAGTTGACAGAGGAGCTTTACTGCGAAATCAGCGGCAGGTTGAAAATTATGGCTGGTGTAATCGGCGAGACTAAAGGCGATGCTGTGGATACCTTCTAATAATCCTTCCATCGCCGCCGAAACCGTCCCGGAATACAGGACATCAGTCCCCAGATTAGAGCCGTGGTTAATGCCAGAAAGGACAAAATCAGGGCGCTCCTTGAGGACAGCACTGAGGGCAAATTTGACACAATCTGATGGCGTGCCAGAACAACTCCAAGCGGTGACACGGGGATCAAAAATTCCTTCGACAATTTCCGTGCGGATCGGGCGGTGGAGCGTTAAACCATGCCCTGTGGCAGACCGTTCCCGGTCAGGGCAAACAACGGTGACTTGGTGACCTGCTTCGGCAAGGGTATTGGCAAGGGTGCGGATCCCCAGGGCGGAGATGCCATCATCGTTACTGATTAATAAATTCAGCGGCGTAGCAGGTGTCATGGGTTTGTGGTGGGAAATTAACGTTTTTTTATTATCAAGGACGGTTTACACTGTTAGGGTCTTCACCATCGAAACAAGTTTAGTCGCACTCTTTTTGGCATGACCACTTCTACTTTGACCCAAATCGAATCTGATTTGCAAACGTTACAACGGGAGGCGATTCAGGCGATCGCCACGGCGACAGATCTCGACGCCCTCGAAAAATTGCGGGTCAACTACCTCGGCAAGAAGGGTCAACTGTCCCAAATCCTCCGGGGCATGGGGAAACTCTCCGCTGAAGAACGGCCAAAAATCGGGGCGATCGCAAACCAAGTCAAAGAAGCCCTCCAGGGGGATCTCGATGCTAAGCTTGATGCTCTTCAAAAAGCAAAAATCGAAGCCCAACTCAAGGCCGAAACCCTCGATGTGACCATGCCCGGTGTTGGTCGTCCCCTGGGAAAAATGCACCCGCTCCAGAGCACCATTGACCGGGTCTTAGATATTTTTGTCGGTATGGGCTATACCGTCGCCGAAGGCCCCCAAATCGAGACAGACTATTACAACTTCGAAGCGTTAAATACTCCCGCTGATCACCCCGCCCGGGACATGCAGGATACCTTTTATCTGCCTGGCGATCGCCTGTTACGCACCCACACTTCCTCGGTGCAGATCCGCCACATGGAACAAAACGAACCCCCTTTAAGGATCGTTGCCCCTGGGCGCGTTTACCGTCGCGATACCGTCGATGCCACCCACTCCGCCGTGTTCCACCAGATTGAACTCCTGGCGATTGATAAGAATCTGAAATTCACGGATCTCAAGGGCACCCTCAAGGAATTCTTGCGGCAAATGTTTGGCGAAGATCTAGAGGTGACTTTCCGGGCCAGCTACTTCCCCTTCACTGAACCCTCCGCCGAAGTGGATGTGAAATGGCAGGGTAAATGGCTGGAGGTGATGGGTTGCGGCATGGTTGATCCCAATGTTCTCAAGGCCGTCGGTTATGACCCGGAAGTTTATACCGGTTTTGCGGCCGGGCTAGGGGTAGAGCGCTTTGCTATGGTCTTGCATAAGCTTGATGATATTCGCCGTTTATATAACAGTGATCTACGCTTTTTGCGTCAGTTCTAGGCCGTTTTAGGCTGGGGTTTCTACAATAGGGGGAAAGGCGATCGTCTGGTTGATTGCCAATGTCCGCTTAGTATGACCAAGAACCCTGCATGAGACAGAAAAGTACAGCCGCAGTGTTAGCCTTTTTTCTTGGAGGGGTAGGAGGCCACAAGTTCTACCTAGGAGAAACTGGTTGGGGCATTGTCTATGCTATTTCTGGGCTTTCTTTTGGGATTGTGATTACCACTATTGTCAGCTTCATCGAAGCCATTGGTCTCTTGAAAATGTCCCAGGATGACTTTGACAAAAAGTACAATAGCAAAACCTTAATGGGTCATGAATCACGGCAACTCACCAACCACGCGACTCCACCCCAGGTGATTGTGAATATCGGGGATCAGGCGATCGCCGCCAATCAACAGAATGTGACCTCCAGTTTGTCCCCAGAGGCTGCTCGCGATCAGAACATTGCCAAAGAAGCCCTTGATCGCCGCATTCTTAAATTTTGCCAAACCAAAGGTGAAGTTACCCTCCTAGACTGCTTCCTTGAAATCGAAGAAGTCCCAAGAAACATCCTCGAATCTCACCTAGAAAACTTGGTGCGGGCAGAATTTTTACAAATGACGAATCGTGCTACCGATGGCAAAATTGTTTATCGTTTAGACAACTGATGGATGTCTTTCAGCTTTCAAAGCGTAACATTCATAACAACGATTTAACCTTCATTTAAAAAACACGACTTTATTAAATCCAGGAGGATTCAGGTTATGACTTTTGATCCCGATAAAAGAAAACTGCTTTCGAGTCTCTGCCACGGAGCCATTTTTATTAACTATACATTTGTCTCCATTGGGATTCCGGTTGCTTTGTTACTTGTGAGTGAAGATCCCGTTGTTAAGGCCAATGCAAAAGAATCCCTCAATCTCCACCTCAACCTCTGGGTTGGTTGGGCGATCGCCGGTTTTTGCGCGGCTACCGTAATCCTGATTCCCATTGCAATCATCCTGGCCATTCCCCTACTACTCCTGAGCTTTGTGATGCCAATTTTGGCGATTTTAAAAATTCTCGGCAACCCAGCCGCAGAATATCGCTATCCTTTCATCATCCATATTCTGTAACTAAAATGACGACGTTTGACTTCGTTCTTTCGCCTTTTTTTATCAAGTTAAGCTTAAATAATCATTAAGATACATGATCCATTTAGGTGAATTTTTAAGATTGTGATTTGCGACAATTGATCGAGTCCAAAGAAACAGTTAAGACGTAACCACGGTTACAATTTGTTGACATTAACTTTGTTAACGTAGGAGCAACAATCGCAAGGAAGTCAAACCATCGTGACTTTAATCTCTGTTGCCATCATCGAAGGAAATCCCCATTTGAGGTCACTGCTTGGGTGGCATCTTCAACAAGCCAACTATGCCATTTACCAAGCAGCAAATCTCAATCAGTCGCGGCGCGTCTTTGAACAGCACATGCCTGCCTTGGTTCTCCTAGACTCGGAATTGCCGGACGGGGATGGCCTCGAACTCTGCCGTTGGTTACGCCAAAATACCCAGGCAATTGTGCTTATTTTGTCGGCGAAAAACACAGAAAAAGATGTCGTCGCAGGGTTAAAGGCCGGGGCCGATGACTATTTAACCAAGCCCTTTGGGATGCAAGAACTTTTAGCACGGGTAGAAGCCTTGACGCGGCGGATTCGGGCCGTGAGTGCGCCCCTCCAACTCGATTATGGTGAGTTGCGCATTGATCTTGTGCAGCGACGGGTACAATTCCGAGGTCTGTTCATTGATTTAACGCCCCAAGAATTTAGTTTGTTGTATGTGCTCGCCCAGGCTAATGGGGAACCCCTCAGCCGCTCGGAATTGCTGCGGCGGGCTTGGCCGGATGCCATTGATAATCCCCGCACCATCGACACCCATGTGTTGTCCCTGCGGAAAAAAATTGAACAGGATCCGCGTCAGCCCAATTTGATTCAAACGGTGCGCAATGTGGGTTATCGTTTCAACTTGGACGGAATTGGGTCTAATCTCGGCAATGGCAATGCAACTTTAGAACCTGCCGCAACGCCAACTCGCTCAAGCCACCCAAAAATTAAAACCCGGACACCCATTCGTGAACTCGTGAACCAGGGGTGAACTACCCCGCCGCAAGCGGACGGAGCTTCCTGTTTCAATGGGATGCGCTTTTTACCCCTAAAGATAGCAAGTCTTATCATCCCTCACCAGGCAGGAGTCCTAGTTCCTAAGACCCATACTTTTTCTTGCAACACGTCCCTTTAGCTTGGTTTTCACTTTGGGAGTTGGTGGTCAAGATGATTCTATTGTACGCCGTAAGCGGCGGGGAATTTACCCTGAGAGATTAAAGGGTCGTCACCAAGCTTCGGTATTAGAGGATTGACGACTTTGGAGGCTTTGCTGGATTACTGACCAAGGAATTGGGGGATTATCACTGTGGTGCTTGATTTGGCCTTGGTCGAGATAAAGCAATTTTGTTGCGAGTTGTTGGGCAAAGTTTAGGTTGTGGGTAGAAATGACTAAGGGAGTATTGTGCTGGGCTTGATACTTTAACAACAGAGCAATCAGGGTTTGGATACGACCTAAATCTAGGGCGGCGGTGGGTTCGTCTAGGAGGAGAATTTGGGGTTCACAGAGGAGTGCCCTGGCGATCGCCACCCATTGTTTTTGGCCGCCGGATAGGAGTGCTTCGTGGCGGTCTAACCATTCTGGGGGAATATCCAGTTGATCTTGCCACTGTTGCCAATGTTTACGAATGGTTGGGGCCGATTGTTTCCGCAACTGGAGTGGATACCATAGGGCGTCCTTGACGGTCATGCCGAGAAGGCGCGACTCCTGGGGCACGAGGGCAATGTGTTGCCGCAGGACAACGGGATTGTAGGCACTGTATGGTCGGCCTTGGAAAGTGAGGCGGCCTGTGGTGGGACTCTGGAGTTGGTTGAGGCAGTGGAGGAGAGTGGTTTTACCGGAACCCGATGGCCCCACCAGCACCAGGCGATCGCCTGGCTCTAGGGCAAAGGAAATGTCCCGGAGAATATCCCGAGGCCCAAGGGTCAGGGTAAGTTGCTCAACCGTTAAAATCGCCATGGATGGTGCCAGAGTACAGGATGTTGCTGTTATTATTTCACGCGGTAATGGAGAAATAATTCCGAGGCGATCGCCTCATATTCCAGAAGTTCGAGGCCCAAACCCGCCGTTTGTAAAAAACCATTCCCTTCCATGGGCGTAGGGGCTGATGTTCCGCCGAGTAAAACGGGACAGACCGTTAGCCACAGTTCATCTAAATAGCTCTGTTCGGCGAAGCTCGCGATCAGACTTCCTCCGCCCAAAAGACCTAATTTTTTGATGCCTTGTTGTCTAAATTCAGTGAGGGTTGGTTGCCAAGTTCCGACTGGATCTAAAGCAAGCACTTGCTCAAAGCCCGGAAATTTGGCCCACCGGGGGAGCTGTTCTGGAGTAGTCAAAAGCCCCCGGCGGAGGGGCTGCCGAAAAAAAGGTAAATCCTGGGGGAGATTCCCGGAACCAGAACAAACAAAGTGAATTGGTTGGGGCGGTTGGTGACGTTCTTGGCGTTGTTGCAATAGCTGGCGATCGCCAATCGGCAGGCTTGTGCCATAGGCACGGAGGGTATTGGCCCCAAACATGACCGCGTCCATCTGGGCGATTAACCGCTCCAAGTGGTCTTTATCCTGGGCCGAAGGAAACCGCGCTGGGGCACCACTATAGTCCGCAATTTTACCGTCGGCACTCATGGCGGCGATCGCTATCACTTGGGGCCGCTGCCTATGCATACCAACTGTCGGCTTCATCCCGTTCGATGGGCCAATCTTCGTTTTCACCCCCCACCACAATCCGGCGCAGATCCACAAAATCTTTGCTTAATTGCTTCAGGGCATTGACCAAGACATCTAAGGAGATGAGATCACTCGTCCCCAAATCAAACCAACAGCGTCCCCAAATGCCTTCGTATTCAAAGTCCCCTTTATTGTGCATTGGGGCCATTAGCGCATTATCTGCCTGGTCTTCGTCGTAGGTGAGATAGCTGATATCTACCCCAGTTTCTTGGATCTGGAGATTCTCTGCATTAAATCCCCCCAGTTTCCCGATATAAAACCAAGAGTCAAATAGCTCTTCGACATATTGTTTTTCTGTTTCCGAAGGCACATGGTCAAACTCCAACCAAATCCAGAGGTCGAAGGGGGAAAATTCGCGAAATTGGACTTCCATATTGTTTGTGGATAATAGGGCTTGAGAAGTGTCAGTATAAACGTTTTGCCAAAACCCAGAAACATCCTCCCTTGAGGGAGGTGCCCAAAGGGCGGAGGGTGAATTCCCTTGAGGGAGGTGCCCAAAGGGCGGAGGGTGAATTCCCTTGAGGGAGGTGCCCAAAGGGCGGAGGGTGTACTTTGGGGGAGAAGGAGTCAGGGAGGGTTAAAGGGCATTCCAGGCCGCCGCCGCATCAGCCACCGCCTGGGGCACTGTTTTTTGGCCGAGCATCGCTGCTTGAAGATTTTCGTAGATCAGCTTTTGTAGTTCTGTGAGATTTTCCTGGGCCGGGATCAAAATTTCGGCATCGGCCAGTTGTTCCGCACTAATTTTTCGGGCCAAGCTGAGGCTATCGGTAGCGGCGCTGGTGGCAAGTTTCTCAATGTATTGTTCCACCGCTGCCTGGGTAGAAGGTAAAACATTGGCAGCTTCGGCAAAGGCGAGCTGATTTTCGGTATTGGTGACAAATAGGGCGAAATCAAGGGCGGCTTCTGGATCGTCGCTATCCTTGGGGATCACAAGGTTCATCACGGCGACATTTTTCTTGCCGGTTTCCCCGGTGATTTGGGGCGCGGGGACGGATACCTGGGCAATTTGGGGAGCGTTTTGTTGGATGGTGTTGATAAATTCGGGGGAGGTGTTGGCGATCGCCGTTTCCCCGGCTTGGTAAAGTTCAATGCCGTGGCTATGGCCCTGGGTGAGCACTTCCGGGGGCAATAATTCCGCCTGGTAAAGATCAACCCAGTATTGGAAAGCGGCAATGCCTTCGGGGGTATTAAAGCCCGCAGAGCCATCGGCATTGACCAGGGTGACCCCCATCTGCACCAAGGACTCTAGGACTTCGTTGGAGTCCCCGGGAACGAAGGTGACGAAAAAGGCATATTTCCCAGTTTGTTCCTTCATGGTTTGGGCGGCGATCGCCAACTCGGTGTAGGTACTGGGAGGGGAGTCGATGCCCGCCTCGGCAAAGAGATCTTCGTTATAGAAGCTGATGCGGGTCGTGAGATACCAGGGAATGCCGAAGGTTTGGCCGTTGATTTGGTTGGCCTGCCAAATTTTCGGTAAATAGCGATCGCGCAATTCAGGCGTCAGGCGATCATCTAAGACTAACCAAGCATCACGACTGGCCAACTGGGAGGCAAAATTAGGATTGAGATTCACCACATCGGGGGCAGTGCGGGCCGATACCGCCGTCAGGATTTTACTTTCCATCGCTGACCAAGGGACATCCACCCAGCGCACTGTCTCTTCTGCATTTTCGGTTTCAAAGGCCGTAATTAATTCATTGAAATAGTCTGTAAACTTTGGTTGCAATTGCATTGTCCAAAATTCGACTGTTTCTGTGGTGTTGTTATTTCCCCCAGGTACCTGCTGGCAAGCGGCGATCGCCACCAAACTCACCCCCACAAACAGCCCACGCCGTAGCCCTTTGAGACCATTAAACATAAAAACTTTTCTCCCAATTTCAGCCGCAGTGATCACTCACATTGAATTGACCTTCAGATCATGCCATCATCCAGACAGCTTCTGGGGCAAAACTGCTCCCTTTTTTGCGATTGTTATTTACTTTCGGCAAACTGAGCTAAATTTAATAGCAACCGGGGTATGGGTGGTTAGCACCGATGGCTCCATAGGTCATCCTTTCGGAACATTTTCCTATGCTAGATTTTTTCAAAAATATCATGAACTACTCCAGCCTAAGAGGCATGGAGTTTCCGTCGTTTCATCACCCCAAGTTGCCTCATGCTTCCGCAATCGGTAGAGCTTGGCGGCTCCGCGACTGAAGAGGCCAGTTCCTGACCCCTTGCCCAGGCTAAATTAACCTGAGCTGCATTGATATCTCTATCCTCCCTGTGGCCACAGTTTGGGTTTGAGCAAATATGTACCCTGTCTGCCAATGTCTTTGGCGTTAGCTCCCAACATTTAGCGCAACGCTGAGAGGGCTTAAGCGTCCTTGTCGGGGACTCCACATAAAATCCTCCTGCCTCTGCCAGCTTGTATTCCAGCATTGAACCAATCATGCCGAAGCCAACCGAGAGAATGGAGCGGTTAAGCCCTGTTTTTTGAGCTTTCCGTTTGCTGCCTTTTTTGGCTTTGCGGGTCATGTTTTTGACGTTTAACTGCTCACCTGCAACCAGGCTATTACCGCTGACTATGTCGCTTGTGATTTGATGCAGCCAATCTTCGCGCTGACGGGTAATTTTGCGTTGCCGCATTGATACCTGCCGTCTCGCTTTTTGCCACCGCCGCGATGCTTTAACTCGCTTATTTCGGTTTGGTGCACGCTTTCGTCTGAGTTGCTTGGATGCTTGCTTTACGGCAACTTCACCGACTTTGATAAAGCTAGGCTTTGATAGTTGCTCCCCTGTAGAAAGGGTAATCGCTTCCTTGCAACCTAAATCAATCCCCACAGATCCCCCGTCAGCTTCCCGCTGCGGCTTACATTTGACGGTGATTGAGGCATACCACTTGCCCTGGCGGAAGAAAATTGTGCAAGTTGTTGGTTTTCCCCAGGGTGCGAGCTTTCCCTCTCATTTGCATTCTGCCTAAGTGGCTCAACTTGAGAAAGCCATGCTGACCATCTGTTTCTACCTGCCAACCTGCCCCGCAGGGATATGTCCACCCCGAATATCTCCGAGATGCCTTGAACTTTGGATATCCCCCCAATCCCTTAAAAAATCGGTTGAAGGCAAAGTCCACTCGCTTTAACGTTGCCTGTAGGGCATGGGAACCCAGTTCTTTAAATTCTGGCCATACTTGCTTGAACTCCGGCAAACTATTTTGCTGCTCAAAGTAATCAACGGAATGATTGAACTTTTGGTACTGGGTTTTGCGATTAGCTATTGCCGCGTTATACAAACTGCAATGTAAGCGCCGCCAATAGTGCAGCTTTTTTTGCTGTTGGCGACTTGGATAGAGCCTGTAAGTGATTCGGCGTGTTACCATGCTCCTATTGTAGTCTATTGTGCCCACAATGAACAAGTCAGAAGTACTAAAAATAAGGCTAACATCAGAGGATCTGGCAAGACTCAAGGCGTTCGCGTCCAACAAGGATGTCAGCATGGCTCAAATTATCAGAGAGTACATAAGGCGATTGCCTAAGCCTGATTGATTTGGCTACTTCCGTTTCTCTTCAGTAGCCGCGCTATCCTTCCCTACCCTAAAGAGGGATAGGGACTGCCGCGCCCAAGTTCAAACCAAAGCCTAAAGGGATTGGCATCGAAATCTCAACGGAACGCTTAAACATTGTCCAACTCAAAAAACAGGGGCAGGTCTATAAGCTGGCGACCTATATCACCGAACCCGTGCCCGAAGGCATTTTTGAAGAAGGGAAAATTGTCGATGTTCCGGCCCTTGCCGAGCTCATCCAAACGACCCTCAGCGCCAACAACATCAGCGCCAAACAGGTCACCGCCGCCGTGCCCATGCGGGAAGCGATTATTCGCTTGATCCCGATCCCCGCCGAGCTCGATGATGCCGAACTGCGGGATATGGTGCTCAACCACGAAGCGAGCCTCTACCTGCCCTACCCCCGCGAAGAAGTAGATCTTGACTACCAAAAACTTGGATTTTTCCAAGATGAAGATGGCATTGATAAGGTGCAAGTCCTCTTGGTGGCCACCCGGCGGGAAGTGACCGACGCCTATGTAGAAACCATCGTGCAGGCGGGACTAGAGATCAATATCCTCGAAATTAATAGTTTTGCCCTCCTCCGGACGATTCGTGAGCAACTGCGGCAGTTTAGCTCCCAGGAAGCGGTGGTCTTGGTCGATATTGAATTTGACTGTACAGAAATTGCCATTGTGGTCGATGGGGTGCCGCAATTTTCCCGGACAGTGCCCATTGGCGCTTCGCAACTGCAAAATGCCCTATCCCGCGCCATGAATTTACCGGCTCCCCGTGACATCGAACTCCTCCAGGGGATGACCATTCCCAACACACCCATGGAAGGAGCCCGCACTGGCGCAACGGGTATTAATCCTGGGATGGCGGCCCTCCTACGCGTTTTAGGGGAACTGACGGACGAATTGCGTCGTTCCATTGATTTTTATCTCAACCAAAGCGGTGAATTGGAGGTGGCCCAATTGATGTTGGCTGGCCCCGGCGGTGGGATTAGTCAACTGGATGAATTTTTTACGCAGCGTCTCAGCATTCCGGCGATTCAAATTGATCCGTTTGAGGCGCTATCCATTGATATTGATGAAGAGATTTCCAAGGTGCAACGACCGTCCTTGGGTACGGTACTGGGTTTAGGACTACGGGAGGTATAGGATCATGTACGGTTTGGATATTAATTTCCTCAAAGACCGCAGTTTAACGAAGGATTCTTCGATGGCGATCGCCGATCGTCTGGCAAGCAAACCGGGGGTTATTCCGGGCCAAGAACCAAAGCCACTGATTATCGGTGGTGCGGTCACGGCGGCGGCGTTGGCGGTTGTGGGTCTGTTGTGGTTCCAGGGCAATAGCGCCAAGGGTAACGTCCAAGAAGAGATCGCCGTTGTCGATCAACAGCTCCAGGGGGCCAATGCCCAACAGGCGAGGTTACAGCAAATTCAACAAGAAATTGACACCTACAGATCCCAAAGCCAAGCCTTTGTTGATGTGTTGCAAACAAGGATCAAACCCTGGTCGGCGATTTTGCGGGAAGTGGGCGATTTAACGCCGCCAGGGCTAAGGATCACCTCCTTCGAGCAGTCGGACAACCAAGTCTTAGTACGGGGCAATGCGCGCACCTTTAATGAAGTGAATGATTTTGTCCTGAACCTGCCGGAATCGCCTCTCCTGCAAGGAGAAGAAATCTATATCGTCAGCGCGAACCTCGTCGATAACCCGATTACCACTGCCCAGGTAGACTTCCCCCGGCCTGTTGCTTCTTTTAGCATGCCCCAGGTGGTGGACTATACGGTGTCGATCTCCCTCAATGACCTCACCGATGCAGAGGTTATTCAGACCCTAGACGGCCAGGGGGCGCGGGGGATGGCCGAACGCTTACGGAGTAGCTTCTAGAATTTCACCCATTTCGATATTCATCAACAACTGTGAGGAGGAGTAACAACCGATGACATACGCAGAAGAGTTCCGGCAAACGATGACGGAAATGACCATGGTTGGTCAGGAACAGGGCTTTTTTGAGGCCTTTGGGATTCAGTTCACTTCAAAAATCCTCGGCACAATGTTGGCGATCGCCGGTATTGGTGCCAGTGCCGGACTTTGGTGGTTTCTCGTTCGGCCCATCCAAGGCGAAATCAGCACCCTCGAACAGGAGCTCCAGACAAAACAGGCAGAATTACAGGACAAAGGCGCCGGGAATATCCAAGAGCAAATTGCCCAGCAAGAAGCGGAATTAGCCAATGAGCAGCGGATCGCCACAGAAATTCTCAATGCTTACGGTCAGGACAAGCAAATGCAGACTTTTCTGTTGGATTTCAACCGGATCCTGACGGCGAGCAATGTGCAACTGACGAGCTACGAGCCGACACCACCTAAACCCGAATTTATTACCGATGCTGCCACCTACGGTGAAGCTGCCCAAAATAAGCTGAAGTACCAAACCTTCAATGTCAGCTTCGACAATATGACCTACACAGAAGCGGAGTCCATGCTCACGAGCATCGATGTGTTACAGCCGTTGTTGGTATTGCGTAATTTTTCGACGACGGTGGCAGAACCAGCAACCTTCCGCTACGAAAATGGCCGTTTGGTAACACAAACCCAAGCTCAGTTGGGGGTTTCTTTTGTGGTGGATGCCCTCATTGCACCGACCCCGGAGGAGCTGGCCGCCCGACAAGCAGAACTGGCCGCTGAAGCCGCCCCAGCCGAAGGAGAAGAGGGTCAACCGGCAGAGAATGGTGGCTAGGTTTTGAGGTCAAAACAATTTTCTGAGGAGATAGGGAGGTAAACTAGCGGCATAGGAACGATTAATTTTGTTGGTGTCAAAACAAATTTTTCAAATACATCATTAGCAAAACTTATTTAAGATTGCTAATTATTTTAGATTTTTAGGGTTGTTTTTAAAAATTATTGTTAATTTCGAGCGGGATTCATTTCGGTTTTTCGATTACATTTAATTAGTGTGTGTGGAGATTTTCTGTCGTGAATATCAAGTCTTATTCCGGAGTCGTCGCTGGTGTCGTTGCTTCTACAACGGTTTTAGTTGCCCCAGCCCAAGCAGCAAGTGTGCAAGTACGGGAACTGGAGGTGCGTCCAGGTGATGGCAAGTTAGAACTCGCCTTAAGTCTTGCCCCAGAGAGTGCCAATCTGTCTGGTGAGAAGCCCCAGGTTTCGACGACCCAAAAAGACCGGGTGCTGATCGCCGAAATTGCGAACGCGCGGTTAGATCTCGGTAATGGACAGGACATTTTCACCCAGGATAATCCTTTACCGGGTATTGAACGCATTGAGGTGATGGAGTCGGCTCCGGGCAATGTGAAAATTGTCGCCCTGGGGGAAGTAACGGCACCGGAAGGGGAAATCCTCAGCCAGGATAACAACAGCATTTTGCTCAATGTGACCTCTGCAGCACCGACAGAAGTAGCCCAGGCAACACCAGGAGCAGAGACAGTATTCACGCCGCCGATGTTGGCCCAGAGTGCACCCAGCAATAACAATCAAAATAATTTTCTCCAACCCACAGCTCCAATTCCACCGTTTTTACCGAGGGCCAGTGCGCCACCAGTGGGCGATATTTCTGTTTCGACCACTGACACCTCTCTTCCCAGATATGTCAATTTGCAAACCAATGCGATTGTTCCTCGTCTTGTGCTGAAGCAAGCACCTGCCGAAGATGTAATGGCCTTACTAGCGCGGACAGCAGGGATCAATTTAGTTGTTTCTGGTGATATTAGTGATCGGTCTGTTTCTTTGGATATTGAAAATGAACCGGTTCAAAAGGTTTTTGATTATGTCTTAATGCTGTCTGACCTTAAAGCTGTCATGAAGGATCGGACTGTTTTTATTGGCAAAGATTTACCTAGCGCAGTTATTCCAAGAATCACTCGAACACTGCGTCTTAATCAAGCCAATGTTTTCCAAGCTCAATGTTATCTTGAAACGGGTAGCGATTCAGTTGAGGAAGAAGGAGATGGCTTATTTACATGTGCTAACGAAATTGAAGAAGAAACTGAAGCTACAGATACAACAAACATTGGTTTTCGGCGACTACGAGACTTATTCGTTAATGAATTAGAAACGACACTCGATACCCGATTGAATGCGATTACATTAACCGGTGAACCAAAGGTTGTTGAAATGGCAACTAACCTCTTAACTCAACTTGATGCCCGGAAACGGCAAGTTGCTGTTAATGTCAAGATTTTAGATGTTACTTTAAGCGGAAATCGTTCTATCTCGTCTGATATTAAGCTCTTGTTAGAAGATCGAGTCGGAATTAGCGCTGGTGACGGAATTATCCTTTCTCCTAATGATCTATCAAGAGCTAGTGATATTTTTTCCGAGTTTAATCCCAATGGGATCGTCATTGAACAGGGAAATCAACAAGTTTCATTTGGAGAAGAGTTCGAAGTATTTGATAGTCTAGATCCTGCCAACACAGTATTTGTTGGTTCAATTACTGAAGCTTATCAAATTGCTTTCCCTGGTTCTCCCCTCCCGGCAGGACTAAACGAAGACCAAGTGGCAGCAGTTATCCGAACTCTAGATGACGCAGGAAATGTCACGCTTTCTATTCAAGGTCTAGGAGCAAATGTTAGTGATAGAGCAGTTGGGAGGGGCACTAATTTTATTGGTAGTCTTGTTGCCGGTTTGTTACGGAATACAACCTCTAAAATCATCGCTGATCCGACTTTAATTGTCCAAGAAAACCAAATTGCTAATATTGATTTGACAGAAGATATTGTAGTTGGAACTGTTGAGCGCAGACAACAAAATGATCAAGGCAATATTACAGATCGAATTGTTGAACCTGTAATTGATCAAGTTGGCCTTAAAGTTGCGGTAGGAATAGAAAGAATTGACGATAATGGCTTCATCACTCTGAATGTTCAACCAGAGGTCTCTTCTGTCGCTGGTCAGGAGATCGTCAATGATGAGCCTGTCACATTAAAACGACAAACGCTTCTTCAGTCAGGTTCTGTTCGCTTGAGAGATGATCAAACTTTACTGCTTGCAGGTGTGATTGATGAACGAGATCTGGTCACTACAGCAAAAGTCCCTATCTTAGGTGATATTCCCCTCATTGGTTCCCTATTTAGAAGCACATCTAGAGATAATAGTCGCCGTGAACTGCTTTTCATTATCACTCCTCAGATTATTGATGATTCTCAAAATGCAATGTGGGGCTATGGCTATCAACCTAGCGAGACCGCCCGTGAAATGCTAGACAATACCCGTTTCCCCACCCGTTAACCATCCGTAGGGGCTTGGTTTCCATGCCCTATGATTTTGGATGTGGAGACCAAATCCCTACGTTGTTATGGCAAATCAATACAATCCGCACATTCATCGTCGGCGTTCCATTCGTTTGAAATCCTATGATTACAATCGGGCGGGCACCTATTTTGTAACAATTTGCGTGCAGGGTCGTGAATGTTTATTGGGAACGAGCACAAATCAAATATTGCAGTTAAACGAGTACGGGAAAATCGTTGAACAAGTTTGGCGTTATTTGCCTAGACATTTTGAAAATTTAGAAATTGATGCTGCCGTGGTTATGCCAAATCATTTCCATGGCATTTTAGTTTGCATAGAACCCGAAACACCGCATTTCCCTGTTCCACCCCCGAAAGATGCATTTAACACAACCCAGAACAAAGGCGATCGCCCTTTTTACGAACAAAAAACGAAGCTCGGCAAAATCATCGCCTATTTCAAATATCAAACAACGAAAAAAATCAACCAAAAACGCGGTCTGATTGGCACAAAAATCTGGCAAAAAAACTATTACGAGCACATTATTCGCAATGAAAAATCTCTCAATATCCTGAGGGAATACATAGAAAATAACCCATACCATTGGCACAGCGACCAATTACACCCCAACGTCCCATCAAAATGGTAGGGATTTGGTAACCAGGGGATTTTGTAATAATGGGATTTGGTCTCCAAATCCCTACGGGAAAAACGGGACTGGCCGGATTCGAACCGGCGACCTAGCGCTTCAGATTGGTGTGGGTTTCCCCGACTCTCTGGACTATCTCTTCACCCTAGAAATAGGATTTGATAACCAAATCAATTTCCGTAGGTGGTGGCCGTTATGCTGGGTTGGCGATGACCTTTCGCTACAAACGTTAGCATTCAAGATCCTCAAAAAAGCTTGCCCCAAAACCAACCCGCTAGTCTCTGCACCTTCCTCCGGCGAGGCACCGAAAGGCTTGGCTCAGGGTTACCCTATGACAAAAAAATTCTTCTGATTTTCCCATCACTTAGGCTTCCTTGAATTTGACCACATTCAGCCATGGCGTTTCCGACCCATGCTGCCCGAACAATTCAGGAGGCGCTTGCTCTATCCTGCTGAGCCACAGCCCCAATAAAGCGCCAAAATTATAACATAGCTTTTTTCCGATGCTAACCAGCGACCTGCTCCCGGATCAGTTGCACCGCTTCCCATAAATTTTCCACAATGAAATCTGGTTTGTGGGCGGCCAACAATTGGCGATCGCGAATCCCCGAAAGCACCGCAATCACAGGAATATTATGACTCTGGGCGGAGCGAATATCGGCTTCTGTATCACCGACCATCCAAGTGGTTGCTTTGGGGCGCAGTCGGGCGAGGCTTTCTCCCATGAGTAACGGCTTTTGATAAAAATCTTGGTTGCGATCCGTTGTATCGGGTAAACAAAAACGGCGATCGCCCGGAAAAATATCCTGTAAAACCGGATGAAGTTGCAAAATTTTGTCTAATTCACTGTAGCGGCGCATAGTAACGGTCATCACTTCCCAGCCCAAGCTTTGGGCCGTCGTCAATGCTTCTAATGAACCCTCAATCAGGCGATCGTGCACCATATTTTCCAGTCGATGCACATGGTCATCCCGGAGCTGCTTAAATTCCGGTAACTGATCTTCCCGGAGACCCGACCGCAAACCAATATCGGTCTGGGAAGTCTTCTGTCGCTTCAAAGCCCAAAATTCTTCCTTTGTTAGGGGGGATAATGCTTGCTCCGGTTCTGCGACTTGGGTTAACCGCCAGCGATAAACGCGATAGTAACGTTCCGACAGATCGACGACCACCCCATCAAAATCTGAAATCAACCTAACCATTGCACCACTGTCGATAAAATTTATGGCGACTAGCATAGGTCAGCAATGGGGGATAATCAACCTACTACGTTTTTATCGGATTTAATGTCTTCAGCCCGCCAACTCGCCTTCCTCGCCCTCCGGCAAATCATGTACCACAACGCCTATACCGATGTGGCCCTTGATCGAGTCCTCCACAAAAGTAACCTCACGGGGAGCGATCGCGCTTTGGTGGCCGAATTGGTCTATGGTACTGTCCGTCGCCAAAAAACCCTCGATGCGATCATTGATCAACTAGGGAAAAAACCCATCGACCAACAACCCCCTGATCTACGGGTACTGCTCCAATTGGGTTTGTACCAACTGCGTTACTTGGATCAAATTCCCCCCTCGGCGGCGGTCAATACCAGCGTTGAAATTGCGAAAACCAACAAGCTGGGCCAATTGGCGGGGGTGGTGAATGGTTGTCTGCGGGGTTATCTGCGACAACGGGACAAAGGCCATGATCCGCTCCAGTTACCAGAGACAGCGGCAGAACGGCTAGCTTTGCAATACAGTTTTCCGGAATGGCTGATTGAGCAGTGGTTAGGGCAATTTGGGGCCGAGGAAACAGAACAGCTTTGTCAATGGTTTAACCGACCGGCCCAACTGGATCTGCGGGTGAATCCCCTCCGGGCCAACGTCACGGCTGTCCAGGATAAACTCACCCAGGTAGGGGTCAAAGCCGAGGTGATCGCCAACTTGCCCCATGCCCTGCGCTTGGTGGAAAAACGGGGTTTAATTCAGGATTTACCAGGCTACAAAGAAGGCTGGTGGACGATCCAGGATGCCAGCGCCCAATTGGTGACCCATCTGCTCGATCCCCAACCGGGGGAAGTAATTATTGATGCCTGTGCAGCCCCCGGCGGTAAAACCACCCACATCGCCGAAAAAATGCAGGATCGCGGCACCATCTGGGCCAGCGATAAATACCAAGCCCGCATTAATAAAATTGAGCAAAATGCCCGCCGCCTCAAGCTTTCAATGATCCGCACCCTCATCGGTGACAGTCGTACCTATTCGCAGTTTCGGAATATGGCCGACCGGGTGCTGCTGGATGTGCCCTGTTCGGGATTGGGGACGCTCCACAAACGCCCGGATATCCGCTGGCAACAGAACCCCCAGAAAATCGCGCAACTGACTCAACTCCAAGGAGAACTCCTCACCACGGGGGCGACTTGGGTTAAACCGGGAGGCTATTTAGTCTATGCCACCTGCACCCTCAATCCAGCAGAAAATGAGGCGATCGCCACCCAATTTCTCGCGGAACATCCAGACTGGCAAATTGTGCCCCCTAGCCCCGATTCACCCGCTTTCCCCTACGCCCAGGCACAGGGTTGGATTCAAGTGCTCCCCCAGCGCCATGACATGGATGGTTTCTTTATGGTGAAGTTGCAGCGGCCCGCCTAAAGGGATTTGGCGATCGCCTCGGTGAGGGTTTGCAGGGATGCAGAAATGTTGACGGGATAAACTTCGGGCTGGGTCAAGCGTTTCACCCCGTCGGGAAGTTGGCGCACATTATGCGTTGTCCGTTGGCGAATAGTTGCCAAATCCTCTGGGAGCGTAAGGCGTTTCCCCTGGGCCATCACCTTTTCGAGCAAGGCCATTTCCCCTGATTGCGCGGCTTCAGTGGCGAGACCAAGGCGATCCCGGCCTGCTTTTAAGTTGCGGAAAATCTGTTTACAACCCGGATAGGTGGCTTTTCCAGTGGACTTTTTCATGGTGGGGCGATCGCCAATTTTCACCAGTTTGTAAACCCCATTGACCGGGTCGCCTGTCACCAATTTCGTTCCTAAACCGTAGCCATCGATAGTTGCCCCAGCGGCCTGGAGTCGTGCCATTTCCCCTTCATCGAGATCACCACTGGCAAAGATTTTCACTGTCGTTGGTAACAGTTGCCGCACCTGTTGGGAGAGGGTCAATAAATCCCCCGAATCGAGGCGCACGCCGGCCAGATGGGTTTTGCCAGTTTGGATCGCTTGAGCTAAACGTTCCGCCGCCGCCACAGTGTCATAGGTATCGATTAACAACGGTGCCGCCGGAAAATAGCGGTGAAACGCTCGAAACGCATCATCCTCGGAGCCTTCAAGAGTCCCCACTGCCATCACCAACGCATGGGCCATGGTGCCCACGGGCTTAACTCCCAACTGTTGCGCCGCTAAAATATTGGACGTGGCATCTAACCCACCAGCCAAAGCCGCCCGCGCGGCCCAGGTCGCCCCTTGAGGACTAAAAGCCCTTCTAGTTCCGAATTCTAATAATTGGCGATCGCCAGCAATGTCGCGCATCCGCGCCGCCCGGGTGGCAATCAGGGTTTGGTAATTAATGGTATTGAGCACAAACGTTTCAATAATCTGGGCTTGCCACAGGGGCGCTTCTATCCGCAAAAAAGGCTCCTGGGGAAAAATAACAGTTCCCTCCGGCACGGCCCACAGATCCCCTGTAAAACTCCCTGTGGCGAGTAAGTCCCAAAAGGCGGCTGGGGCCTGCTCAAAAATCCCGGTGCTGCGGAGATAGTCAATTTGCATCTCCGTAAACTGCAGACCTTCTAAGTAACTCAAGACCTGCTCTAGGCCCATCGCCACCAAGTAGCCAAATTCATCGGGCAAGCGACGGGTAAACAGCTCAAAACAGGCAGGGGTCTCTGCCAATCCTTCCCCCACATAACAGGCTGCCATGGTGAGCTGGTAAAGATCCGTTAATAGAGCGTAGTCCTGGGCGGTGATGTCTAAATTTTTCCCAGCCATGGTGCGTCTTTCGCCTCCAACGAATTAATTTAGTGTTTATACTACAATAAAAAATCTAGATCGGCTGCTTTTGAGAGCGAATGTTAAGATCCCCTCAGAAAGTTCAGGGGAAAAAGATCCATGGCTACCCAACACCAGCGGCGATCGCAAAACGTGCCCGGTGACTTTTATGTGGACAGTAGTTGCATCGACTGTGATACTTGCCGTTGGCTTAGTCCAGGGATTTTTAACCGCCAGGATGGGCAATCTGCCGTCTATCACCAACCCCAAACCCCTGACCAAAGACGAGCTGCCTTGCAAGCTTTATTAGCCTGTCCAACTGCTTCGATCGCCACCGAAACCGCTCCCAAAGATCTCCCAGCAATCCAAGCAGAATTCCCCTTGCCCATCGTTGAAAATATCTATTACTGCGGTTATCATTCGCGCAAATCCTTTGGGGCCGCCAGTTACTTCATCCAGCATCCAGAAGGGAATATTCTCGTGGATTCCCCTCGATTCCAACCCTCCCTAGTGAAGCAATTAGAAGCCCTCGGCGGCGTGAAATATTTGTTCTTGACCCACCGAGATGACGTGGCCGATCACCAAAAATTCCATGATCATTTCGGTTGCGATCGCCTCTTGCACCGGGCTGATCTGCGGGAGGGAACAAAAGCTGTAGAGACGGTTCTAGAAGGCACTGAACCGATCTCTTTTCTCAAGGATTGCCTGATTATTCCGGTGCCAGGCCACACCGAGGGCCATGCGGTCTTGCTCTACCGCGATCAATATCTCTTTACCGGGGATCACCTGGCCTTTTCCGCGCGACTAGGTCATTTGACGGGCTTTCGGAATCACTGCTGGTATTCCTGGACGGAACAAATTGAATCGATGAAAAAACTTTTGCCCTACCCAATCACCTGGATTTTGCCGGGCCATGGCCGACGCTACCAAGCCGACGCCGCAACCCTACACCAAGATTTAAAAGCTTGTATTCAGTGGATGGAGTCCGTGGCATGAGTGTGACGTTTTTCTGGCTGGTGGCGATCGCCAGTAATCTTTGCCTGATTGGGGTGAATTATATTCTCTGGCGCAAAATCCGCCGTTGGCACCAGGATCTGCGCCTCAGTCGTCACCGCTTCGCCCTAAACGAACGCAAAATCAAAATTGTCGTGGAAGATTTAATTCAACAAGCGGACGTGATCCCCGCCACCACCCAACAGATCCAGATAAAAAAACAGCAAGGGCAGCAAGTCATCGCCCAGATTAAGCTGCTCCAACAACTCCTCCGGGCGTTAATCTTTGTGCGACGTCGCCTGTGAACTGCCCCGCCGCAAGCAGCGGAGCTTCCTACCCAAAGAACAGCTTTCTATTCCGAGGAATAGCGAGTCTTAATATTCTGGCGATAGGCTGACTCCCCAGTTCCTGAGGGCAAAACTCATGGTCACAAAAAATACTTTGTATGTGTCTAGCTTGGTTTTCGCTATCTGTTGCCATGTCAACACCACGATTATAGAGGATTACGCCCCAAGGGGCGGGGATTTCAACCCATTGCCGTTAAAAAATTACCTGTTTACAAAGTTTGGAGATAATCCGTTAACCGCGTTAAAGTGCGCTGATTTTCGGCGGGTGTCCCCACACTGATCCGCAGGCCGCCGCCCGTATGCCGAATTAACGTCCCCTGGTTTTTCAGGCTTTCGACGAGGGTTGCCAGGGCTTGCTCTTGGGGTTCTAGGGCTGACTGAAGACGACCATAGAGAAAGTTGGCATCGCTGGGCCATACCCGGAAATTTGGGAATTTATCTAGGGCTTTGTACAGTTTTTGCCGCTCCTGTTGGGCTTCGGGAATCGTCTCCAAAAGGCGATCGCCATGGTCGAGGGCTAGTCGGGCCGCTGCCTGGGAAAAACTAGGCAAATTGTAGGGAAGACGTACTTTTTCAAGGGCCTGGATAATCTCGAAACTGCCCACAGCATAGCCCACCCGCAGGGCTGCTAACCGGAATGCCTTTGAGAAGGTGCGCAGGATCACCCAGTTGGGCCGCTGCAAAACTTCCGCCACCAAGGTTTTTTGACTAAATTCAAAATAGGCTTCGTCCACCACCACGAGGATATCTGGCGGCAAAGACTGGAGCCAGGCAATTTCTGCTGCCGTGAGACATTGGCCCGTTGGGGAATTGGGATGCACCATAAACACTACCCGTACCGGTGCGCCTTGGGGCTGATCGATGGCGTTTTGGGCGGCAGCAAGATCCAAGCTAAAATCTTCCGGTTGCCGGGCGATCGCCACTGTGGAAATCCCCAAGGTTTGCGCCAAAATCCGGTACATCGAGAAGGTGGGTTCTGCGACAAGGATCGACCCTTCCCCACCCAGGCAAGTGGCAATTAACAACGAGCGAATCAACTCATCGGAGCCATTCCCCACGGAGATGTGGGCCGCTTGAATGTCTCCACTCAACTTTCCAGAACGATTTACATAATCGGCAATGCGTTCCTTGAGTGCCCCATGGCCCCCGTCGGGATAGCGGTTGGTGGCAATTTGAGTTTGATAATGGTCGGCCAGAGTTTGTTTGAGATCCGCCGGGAGATCATAGGGGCTTTCATTGGTGTCGAGGATATCTACCGGCGTATTTACCGGGCCACTGGGGTGGGACACATAGGCTTTGAGTTGGGCCAAGTCAGAACGCAAAAAGGACATAGGTGCTGTGCAAAAAAGAAAATGAAAATCAATTCCCCAAGGGCATTGAAACGGACGCAACTGAAATGTAATCAATCTGTGAAATCGATCATAAGTTTAAGGTTGCGTTATGTAAAAATAACGTTGGTGCGGTGGGGAGTCGCCTTAGCCTAAAAATTGGGAATTTTCCTGCACCGTTATTTCACGTTTTCCACTTCCTATCTAAACGCAAATCACCATGAAATTGGCAGCCAGAGTCGGTCAAATCAAGCCTTCGATTACCCTCACAATCTCCGCAAAAGCAAAGGCCATGAAGGCGGATGGGATTGACGTTTGCAGCTTTAGTGCGGGAGAACCGGATTTCGACACCCCCGATCATATTAAAACCGCCGTCAAAGCTGCCCTCGATGCAGGGAAAACCAAATATGGCCCTGCCCCTGGAGAACCAGCCCTCCGCCAGGCGATCGCCAAAAAATTACAAACAGAAAATAATCTCCCTTACAACCCCGAAAACGTGATCGTCACCAATGGCGGCAAGCACGCCCTCTATGGTTTGATGATGGCCCTCATTGAACCGGGGGATGAGGTGATTATCCCGACTCCTTACTGGTTGAGCTACCCAGAAATGGTGATTTTAGCGGGCGGCACCCCGATTTTTGTGGAAACCACAGCAGCAACGGGCTACAAGATCACCCCGGATCAACTGCGCGACGCGATCACCGACAAAACGAAATTATTTGTTTTCAATTCCCCTTCTAATCCCACTGGGGCCGTCTACAGTCCGGCAGAGGTGGCGGCGATCGCCCAGGTTTTAGTCGAAAAACAAGTGTTGGTGGTAGCTGACGAAATTTACGAAAAAATCCTCTATGGCAACGCTGTCCACCGCAGTATCGGTTCCGTGAGTGACGAAATTTTTCCCCTGACGATCACCTGTAACGGCTTCGCTAAAGCGTTTTCGATGACGGGTTGGCGCTTGGGCTACATTGCCGCGCCGGTGGAACTAATCAAGGGCATGACCACGATCCAGAGTCACAGCACCTCCAACGTTTGTACCTTTGCCCAGTACGGGGCGATCGCCGCCCTAGAGGGGGGGCTGGGTTGTGTCCAGGAAATGTTAACTGCCTTTAGTAAGCGCCGAGAAGTAATGCTGGGAGCAATTCAAGAGCTGCCGGGTTTGAGTTGTCCATCCCCCGACGGCGCCTTTTATCTCTTTGTGGATATCAGCGCCTACGGTCTCGACTCCCTTAGCTTTTGTAAACAACTCCTCGCCGAGCAGCAAGTGGCAGCGATCCCTGGAGTAGCCTTTGGCAATGACCGCTGCATTCGTCTGTCCTACGCCACGGATCTCAGCACCATTGAAAAAGGAATGTTCCGTCTCGGTAAATTTCTCCAGTCCCTCTCCAAATAAGCGGAATTTTGCCGAAGCTCAGTCCTGACTGTTATAAATCAGGGGTAAATTTCTAAGGGACTTTATGGCCGAGCTTGACGATCACACCCTCCCCAATCCTGACCCAGCATCGACGGAGGCTCCTTCTGCTGCCGTTGCAAGCACGACCGAGGAGATTGTTACGGCACCTGATGATCTCAACCCAAAAGAGTCAGAAGCGATGGCCGCAGCCCCGGAGTTACAATTTGGCCTCGAAGCTGATCACCTCACCCTGGTCTTACCCACTACTCAGACCCATGAAATTGAGGCTTGGGAGGTAATTTGGGCCAAGTTTCAGGAGCAGTTGAAAGCCGCCTCTAATTTTCCGGTCGCCCACGTTCACTTAATCGCGCAAAATCAACTGGTGGGAGGCCGTCAACTCCAGGAACTAGCTGACCTCCTCAAACCCCACGACCTGAAGCTCAAACGCATTTATACCAATCGACGCCAAACGGCGATCGCCGCCGCCACAGCAGGCTATAGCGTCGATCAAGATCCTCCGAATCAACTGTTGGCGGATGTGCCCCTCAAGTTAAAGCCCCTCCTGGCTCCCGACAAGGAACCAGATGTGTTGTACATCGACCAAACCATCCGCTCTGGGGTCGAAATCGTCCATCCTGGCTCGGTGATTGTCACAGGGGATGTCAATCCCGGCGGGAGTATCGTCGCCGATAAAGACATTGTGGTGTGGGGCTGTCTTCGGGGGGTGGCCCATGCTGGCGCGAAAGGCGATCGCACGGGTCGGATTATGGCGCTCCAAATGGATCCCACTCAACTCCGCATTGCCGATGTGGTGGCCCGTGCTGCCCCCCAGGCCATTGAGCAACGGAAGCCAGAGGTAGCCTATCTGACCCAAGCAGGAATTCGTCTGGCCCCGGCCCTAAAATTTTCTAAAAACTACCAGTACCAAGCCGATCAACAACATTGGCAGGAAACATCCGATCCCCTCTTACCTGTAATATCGTAGCTAAGCCGCCGCAACCAGTGGCTATGTCGTAAGCTTATTGAATTATTTACCCACCCAGAAGTCTATGAGTCGCGTTATCGTTGTGACCTCCGGAAAAGGAGGCGTCGGCAAAAGTACCTGTACCGCCAACCTCGGTTCGGCCTTGGTCAAGCTCGGCAAAAAAGTGGCCCTGGTCGATGCGGACTTTGGTCTGCGAAACCTGGATTTACTTTTGGGTTTAGAAAATCGCGTTGTCTATACGGCCATTGAGGCGATCGCCGGGGAATGTCGCCTCGAACAAGCCCTGGTGAAAGACAAACGGCAAAATGGCCTTGTCCTCCTGCCAGCAGCTCAAAACCGGAACAAAGAATCTGTCACCCCCACCCAGATGAAACAGCTCATTATGCGGCTGAACAAGGCTTTTGATTATATTCTGGTGGACAGTCCAGCGGGCATTGAGATGGGTTTCCGTAATGCGATCGCCGCCGCGAGGGAAGCCTTGATCGTCACAACCCCCGAAGTGGCTGCGGTGCGTGATGCAGACCGGGTTGTGGGTCTTTTAGAAGCCTATGGTATTAAACGGACGCGCCTCATTGTGAATCGTCTCAAACCAGAAATGGTCAAACAAAATGAAATGATGAGCGTCGAGGATGTCCTCGAAATTCTCGCGATTCCACTCCTGGGGATTATTCCCGACGATAAACAAGTGATTGTTTCTAGTAATCGGGGCGAACCTTTGGTGCTAGGAGACAAACAAAACGATCTCCCTGCCACCGCGTTTATGAACATTGCCCGCCGCCTGGAAGGGGAAAAAGTACCCCTGTTAAACCTAATGGCCCACCAAGAGGGATTTCTCGCCAGAATTCGTCGGATCTTTGCCAGTTAACTGCTGTCTCTGATGCGGAATATCGCCCTCATTCCCCTCTATGCTGAAATTTATTGATGTTTCCCTTTGTAATGAGTCATGATCCAGGAATTACTTGAAAAGCTGCTCCATTGGCAGTCCCCCAAGAGCGGTGACGAAGCAAAACGACGCCTCAAGCTGGTCATTGCCCACGACCGGGTAGGCCTCAGCCCGGAAAAAGTCGAGGAAATGCGCCAGGAAATTTTGGCCGTCGTGGCGAAATACGTCGAGGTGGATCCAGAGGAAATGGAATTCGACCTTTCGAGTAGTGAACGGATGACGGCTTTGGTGGCGAATCTACCCATTCGTCGGGTGCGGGATATTCGTTCCCTAGAATAGTTTTTTACGCGAAGATCCGATGATTCTGGCACAATAGGGCAAGCAGTTAGCATCAGTAGGAGTTGTTGGTCATGTTGGCACAAATTTTGGCGATCGCCGTTGCCCTGGGGAGCGGGTTGCTATTTCTGACTGCCTTTATTTTCCCGAAACTCCACCGCCAAGATGACTTTTTTTGGAGCACTGTTGGTCTTTTCTATGCCCTCGTCCTTTGGGTTTGTGCCGGACAAATGGCCGGAGCTATCCTATTGGGTCAATTGGCCAGTGTAATTCTCCTCAGTTGGTTTGCCTGGGAAACCCTCCGACTACGCCAGGCGATCGCCGATCCCAGCAAAATCCCCAACCTCGACAAAGTTTCTCTGGTCGGCTACGTCAAAGACCGTTTTAAAAAGCCTAAAGCTGCATCTGTTCCCGCCACTAAAAAGACCCAAAAAGCTTCTCCTGATTCCTCTAAAACCACTGCCCCTGAAACGGAAACTCCAGAAACTCCTGTCCCTTCTGAGTCTACCGAAACAGCCCCAGTTGCATCTCCAGCAGCCGAAGAGCCCACCCCAGAACCAACAACGCCCTCTGCACCAAAAGATTCAGACGAAACTGACTCTACAGATCCAGTTCCCGCGCCAAAAACTACCGAGGTTCCTGCCGAGACATCTGTAGAAGCATCGGCTACTGCAGCCACAGAAACAGCAAGCGACGCCATCACCGCCCCACCAATCACGGCACAACCCTCTAAAAAAGGATTTTCCTTTGGTCGGCTATTTGGGCGGAAACCTGCAGCCACCCCAGCCCCAAGGGGATCGACCACGCCAGAAGGGGACGCAGATATTGAGCAAATCTTTGCCGAAGCAGACGCACCAACGGCGGATACTGCTCCCCCAGAGGAGCCCCAAGCGGAATCAACTGAAGCGGCAACCCAGGCGGAAACAGAAGTTTCTCCTGAGTTAGAGGAAACGTCCAAAACCGAAGAGACTCCTAAAGATTAGGGATCGCCCCAAGAATTCGCTATGATCTTTGACTGAAGCGTATCAGTTGATCTCCCGTGCCCTATGGATACCAAAGCCTTTAAACGTTCCCTAAATCACTCTGAAAATTACTATCGCCAAGGATTTGGCCATAAAGATGAAGTGGCTGGCATGATGACCAGCGAATATCAAAGTAGCCTGATCCAAGAGATCCGTGACAACAACTATGAGTTAACCCGTGGTGATGTCACCATTTACCTGGCGGAGGCGTTTGGCTTTTGTTGGGGGGTAGAACGGGCCGTGGCCATGGCCTACGAAACCCGGAAACATTTCCCCACGGAAAAAATCTGGGTGACGAACGAAATTATCCACAACCCCTCGGTGAATAATCGTCTCAAGGAAATGAATGTCCATTTTATTGAGGTAGTTGATGGCGCTAAGGACTTTAGTGGTGTGGCGAACGGCGATGTGGTGATCCTGCCGGCCTTTGGGGCGACGGTGCAAGAAATGCAACTGCTCAATGATCGCGGTTGTACGATTGTGGACACTACCTGCCCTTGGGTTTCTAAGGTGTGGAATTCCGTTGAGAAGCACAAAAAGAAAAATTACACCTCAATTATTCACGGTAAGTATAAACACGAAGAAACGGTGGCCACCAGTTCTTTTGCGGGGACTTATTTAATTCTCTTGAACTTAGAAGAAGCGGAATATGTGCGAAATTACATTCTCCATGGGGGCGATCGCCAAGCATTCCTCGACAAATTTAAAAATGCCTATTCTGAAGGGTTCGACCCCGACAAAGACCTAGACCGCGTCGGTGTAGCCAATCAAACGACCATGCTCAAGAGCGAAACGGAACAGATGGGCAAACTGTTTGAACAAACGATGCTCGAAAAGTTTGGCCCGACAGAAATTAATGATCACTTCATGAGCTTCAATACCATCTGTGATGCCACCCAGGAGCGCCAAGATGCGATGTTTGACCTCGTGGAAAAAGATTTGGATCTGATGGTTGTCATTGGTGGCTTTAACTCTTCCAACACCACCCACCTTCAGGAAATCGCCGTCGAGCGCAATATCCCTTCCTACCACATCGACAGCGGCGATCGCCTATTGGGGAATAACACCATTGCCCACAAACCCCTCGATGGTGAAATCACGACCCAAACCCATTGGCTCCCGGCTGGAAAACTCAAAATTGGTGTCACCTCCGGTGCCTCTACCCCCGATAAGGTGGTTGAAGAGGTGATTGCCAAAATCTTTGCCGAAAAAGCCCAACCGGCGGCCTTAGTTTAATTTTTTTAAGCACCGCTAAACATCAACCAAAATAAGAAACATTAACCCCGTCTTGATGGTGGCGATCGCCTGGGGATGGGGCATTTTTTATTGGGGAAATTCTTGGCTCGGTTGCCCTAGATATTTGCGCAAATAGGGCGAAAATACCTCATAAATTAAGGTTAAGGGTTTGCCATCGTGCCAAAACAGGTAATGTCGGCCCCAGAAAGGCCCTTTTTCCTGAAATGCCGCCTCTAAGATTGGCGATCGCCCCAGATAAATCCCTTGAATATCTCGGTAGAGTTCCGTGTGGAGCCGCGACAAACTCTCCCAAATGGGCAAACTGCGATTTTGCAAATAGTCATCCACATGGTTCGCATCCCACCAGGAAGTTGCATAGGCCAAACGTTGTCCTCCAGCCGTTCGCAACCACACCTGGCGGCGTAAATGGGGCGTGGGGATCGCAGAAATCAAACTCGGTGCCCCATCATTATCCGTACCAATGGGGGACATATCGATCACATCGACCTCAATTTTCTCCCGTGTCAGTAGACCCAGGTGGCGCGTCGGTGAACCATCCCCCAGGAGCAAAATTTGCCAGGGGGGGGCAAGTTGGTTATGGGGTAGTCCCCTTTGTACCTCGGCTATCCCCCCTTGCCAGATGGGTTCCAAACAGTTCCACTGACGCTCTTTAGACGTTGCCAAAAACGGAGAATTGAGTGCTAGAGTCAAGATTCTTCACAAAACTTCAACTAAACTGATCATAAACAATTCTTGCCAACCCTGCTGCTGGACTGCTAGACGTCGCCAGGGGAAATTGACATCCTTTAGTGCTTATGTTTTGATTGTATATTGGCTCTGTTATAGTTATTTCTATAGAAATTTTTCACAGTTAAAACAAATGGTAAAGCTCCGTCTAAAGCGTTTTGGTAAAAAAAGAGAAGTTAGCTATCGTCTTGTGGCTGCCCAAAGCACCAGCCGCCGTGATGGTCGTCCCCTAGAAGAACTCGGATTTTATAATCCCCGCACTGATGAAACTCGCCTGAATGTGCCGGCGATCGTCAAGCGTCTCAAAGAAGGTGCTCAACCGACCGGAACAGTGCGTGACCTCCTCGAAAAAGCTAAAGTATTCGACCAAGTTTAATGTCTAATTTAGACGATCTGTCTAGTGCATCCAATTCGGCAACGGCAAACTACGAAAAATTAACCAAATTTCTCCTAGAGCCATTGCTTGATGATCCCCAATCCTTGGCGATGGATTGCGAACAGCTATCTGGTAGCAACCGGGTTTTAATTCGTGTTGCTTTTGAGCAAGAGGATAAGGGAAAGGTTTTTGGCCGTGGCGGGCGAAATCTACGGGCCATTGCAACCGTACTTAATGGGTCTGCCGCCGATCCTCAGCGGAAAGTTTCTTTGGATGTGTACGGTAGCCATGATGGCGACAGCAGCCAGAGGGAGCGTTCCTCTGGTGCTTCCCGGGGGAGAAGGGGTGACAGTCGGCGTGGTCGCACGTCATCTGGACGGCCTCGCACGCCAAAACCTAGCCCCCAGTTGCGTAACTCTGATGAGGGTTAGGCTACGTCTGCGCAGCGATAAAATTGAAATTGCGTCCCTAGTGGATGCCCCCTGAGACTCCAGTCACCTTTTGGTTTGGAGTCTTTGTTATTGATGGCGTTCTTCCCAAGGTGCAGACTTAGTTGTCTTCGAGGCGATACCCAAGTTCGGCGAGGCGGGTGCGGGATTGGCGCCATTTGGGCTGAACTTTAACGAAAAGTTCCAGATAGACTTTCCCAGCAATAAGTTTTTGGATCTGTTGGCGGGCAGCAGTACCAATGGTTTTGAGCATGGCCCCTTTTTTGCCGATAATGATTCCTTTTTGGGAATTGCGTTCAACGTTGATAGCGGCCCGCACTTCGGTCAAGGCTTCGGTTTCATTGACCTGTTCGATGGCGATCGCCACGGAATGAGGTATTTCTTGGCGGGTGTGGAGCAGAATTTGTTCGCGGATTAGTTCTGCCATGATGAAGCGTTCGGGCTGGTCGGTGACGAGGTCGGGAGGATAGTAGTAAGGGCCGGGATCAAGGGTATTAATGAGTTTGTCTTGGAGTTCGGGGAGGCGATCGCCAGCGAGGGCCGAAAATTCTTGGAGTTGCCAATGGTTTTGGGTGGCGAGGGCTTGGTAGGAGGCGAGAATCTCCGGGCGGTTGTCTGGACGTTGGTCGATTTTGTTGACCCCAAGGATTACTTTGGCTTCGGTCTTCACCAAAAAATCCGCGATAAATTGATCGCCTTTACCCAGGGGGACGGCACCATCAACGATAAACACCACTAAATCCACAGCGCCGACGGTACTGCGGGCGTTTTTGACCAAAATTTTTCCTAGCTCATGGTGGGGTTTGTGGATCCCAGGGGTATCAACAAAAATAATCTGCGCTTGGTCGGTAGAAAGGATGCCCCGGAGGCGATTGCGGGTGGTTTGGGCCACGGGGGAAGTGATCGCCACTTTTTGACCGATCAGTTGATTCATTAGGGTGGATTTGCCCACATTGGGGCGACCGATCAGGGCGACAAAACCAGAACGAAAATTAGCGGGGGCGACGGGAATAGTCGGGTTGAGATCAAAGTCTTGAGTCATGAATTTGTGCGATGTGGCGTGCTTTTATCTTACTGGGTGGAGGCGTTGCCAGAGACGGGGGATACCTTCTGTAACGATGAGGGCGATCGCCAAATATCGACCATAATTAACCAGGCCACTTGGGGGCAGCCGCAGGCTTGCCCCTTTTAGCAGTAGGTAACTGAGGATTAGGATCACCAATCCGCCAAATCCGAGCATAAATTTTTCGCGGTAGCCCTGGGGAGGTGTAAAGGTGATGCTGGGGAGCACAAAAAAGCCGCAGAAAATCCCCAGCAAATCCGCCAAGCCCGGTAAGGCGATCGCCACCAATCCCCCTAGACCCCAAAAGCCAATTTTTTGCCACCAATGGTAATCCGGTAAGGTAATCATCCCATTGAGCCACAGGCCAATGCTGATCCAAAAAATTCCCAAAAGCATCCCAGCAGCCACATCTACCGGGAAATGCACCCCTAAATACAGCCGCGAGAGACAAACCAAAACAATGATCCCAATCGCCACACCCCATAGCCAGACTTTTTGATGCAGCCAGGCGATCGCCCCCCAAAATGTTGTAATTCCTTGGGCATGGCCGCTGGGAAAACTAAAACTACCCTCCGTATGAAACGCCTCTGGGGTGATCACCGCCGGATTCACCACATAGGGGCGGGGCAAAGCAAAAGCATTTTTCAGAACAATATTGCTGATCACACTCAGGGTCAAAATGAGGGTTAGTAGCCGACCCCGACGGGGATCCAAGAGCCAGTAATACAAACTCAACAACAGAATGTAAATTGCCTCTCCTCCCAGATGCGTTACCACCAGAAAAAAGCCTAAAAACCTGTCCCCAAAAACCTTCTGTAAAAACTCGATGAACAACATTGCGTTAAAGTAAAAACACGGAAAAACTTTGAATTGCCAACGCTTCGCCCCATGACCTCCATCCTAGTGCCCAGCCCACGCCTCAACCAACCAACGATTAAGACCCTTGCCAATGGGTTGACAATCATTGCCGAGCAGGTGCCGGTTGACGCCGTGAGTCTTAATGTGTGGCTCAATGTGGGGTCTGCCGTGGAAGCCAACAGTATTAATGGCATGGCCCATTTCCTGGAGCACATGGTCTTTAAGGGGACTCCCCAAATTGGGAATGGCGAATTTGAACAGCGCATCGAAGCCAAGGGAGCCGTCACCAACGCCGCCACGAGCCAAGAATATACTCACTATTACATTACCTGTGCCCCCCAGGATTTTGCGGAACTTGCGCCCCTCCAACTAGATGTGGTGCTAAATCCCAGCATTCCCGATGCCGCTTTTGAACGGGAACGCCATGTGGTGCTCGAAGAAATTCGTCGTTCTGAAGATAATCCCCGGCGCCGCACCTATTTTCGCGCCATTGAAACGGGATTTGAACGATTGCCCTACCGTCGTCCAGTCCTCGGCCCTAGTGAGGTAATCGAAAATCTCCAAGCTCAACAAATGCGAGATTTTCACGGGTTTTGGTACCAGCCCCAGCGCATGACTGCCGCTGTTGCCGGGAATTTAGAGGGCGATCGCCTCATTGATCTCGTTGCCGAAGCCTTTGATCGACTCCACCAACCGCAAACAACCCCGTCGGTGCCGATTTTTGATAACCATGCCCCTGAAGCGCCCTTTGAGACAATTGTGCGTCGCCACTACGAAGATGATGGCCTCCAGCAGGCGCGCTTGGTGATGATGTGGCGTGTGCCGGGCTTAACCGATCTAGAGGAAACCTATGCCCTCGACATTTTGGCGACGGTGTTAGGACAAGGCAAAGTTTCGCGCCTCGTACAGGATCTCCGGGAACAAAGAGGTCTTGTTACCCAAATTAGTGTTAGCAATTTCACCCAAAAACAACAGGGGATTTTTTACATTTCCGCCCAATTGCCAGCGGAAAATATTCCTGCCGTAGAAGCAGCGATTATCGAGCAAATCCAAACCATTCGGGACGCATCAATTTTGCCCAACGAATTAGAGCGGGTTAAAACCCAAGTGGCCAATCGCTTTATTTTTGGCAATGAACGTCCTAGCGATCGCACAAATTTATATGGTTACTATTATTCCCTTTTACGGGATCTGGAACCCGCTTTAACGTATCCTGAACTGCTGCAAAATATTACCTTGGAAACCATTCAAAAATCTGTCCAAAACTATCTCAATCCAGAAGCTTATGGCATTGTTACTCTGACTCCGGCAACATCGGATTGATTTAGGATCTTCTTGGTTTAAAAGGATTACGAGCAAACCGATCAACGGCGATCGCCTAGTTGGATGTAGCAGTAGGCACAAAACAGGGCATGGATGATGAGCGATCTCAACTGTTTCGGATATAGCGACTGGTTTAAGAGTCGAGTAGATGAGGTGATGATTGCCGCACACGATATTGCTCGGGTCGTTGCTGTGCACAAAGATAGCTACACCATAACCAAGGGAGGAGCAGAAATATTCGCCGAATTGTCAGGAAATCTGCTGTATCGTGTCGAATCATCTCAGGATCTACCCACTACGGGCGACTGGGTATATGCTGATTTTTTTGATAATGATACCCATGCCATCATCTATGGTATTTTCCCCAGAAAAACGCTGCTACAAAGAAAAACAGCGGGAAAAACGGTTGATTTTCAATTAATTGCTGCCAATATTGATGTTGCCTTCATTATTCAATCTTTGAATGAAAATTTTAATCTGCGCAGGCTAGAACGCTATCTCGTAATGATTAATGAAAGCGGCATTGAACCAATTATTCTCCTGAGTAAATGTGACCTTATCCCCAAGGATAAAATATTAGAAATTAAGCAAAAAGTTCTGGCGATCGCCCCCCATAATCTAGTCCTAGAGTTTAGCAACTTAAACCAAGAAAATATTGACCAAGTAATCAGTTTACTCAAGAGTGAATGGTCTTACTGTCTACTCGGTTCTTCTGGTGTTGGTAAAACAACTTTATTAAACCGCATCATCGGTTCTGAAAAATATGAAACGCAATCCGTCAGTAAAATCCAGAGTAAAGGTCGTCACACAACCACCAGTCGTCAACTCGTTCGCCTCAAAAATGGGGCAATGATCATAGACACTCCGGGTATGAGAGAGCTTGGGAGTATATCTATAGATGAAGGATTAGATGAAACCTTTTCGGAAATTATAGAACTTTCAAAAAACTGTAAATTTTCCAATTGTTCCCATACAAATGAAAAAGGTTGTGCCGTTCTCGCTGCCATAGAAGTTGATGATCTCTCCGAAAAACGTTATCAAAATTATCTGAAAATGAAAAAGGAATCGACATTTAATGAAATGTCCTACCTTGAAAAAAGAAAAAAAGATAGGCAGTTTGGAAAGATGGTTAAGTCGATCATGAAAAACAAACAAAGATAAGTTCATTTTAATGTGATTCAAAAAATAATATTTTGAACTGTGGAAGATGGCAGATAATGGCGATCGCCTGAGGTGAGTATTGACCTCTAGTTCATCTGGGTTATAGTGAAGAAAGATAGGTATTTATCAGGATGAATCAGTGGACGATTATCAACTATTAATAGACCTCCATAAAAATGCTGAACGTCAAGGGCCTGGAGGAGAGCTAGAAACTCAACTGGCTCTTAATCTGTCGAGGATAGACAAAACTGCCCCCTTAAAAATTGCTGACATTGGTTGTGGAACAGGGGCTTCGACGTTGGTACTTGCAGAACAATTAAACGCGCAGATTACCGCAGTCGATTTCCTCCAAGATTTTCTGGATGTTCTGGCAGATCGAGCCAAAAAACAGGGACTAGCAGAAAATATTTCTCCTCTGTGTTGTTCCATGGAGAATTTACCTTTTAACGATGCGGAATTTGACATCATTTGGTCTGAAGGGGCGATCTATAATATTGGCTTTGAAAAAGGGATCAAAGACTGGTACCGTTACCTAAAACCAGGTGGACTATTAGTCGTTTCAGAAATCACTTGGTTAACCAATTCTCGTCCGGCAGAAATCCAAGAACATTGGGAAGTTGAATATCCGGAAATTGACGTGGCCTCTGCGAAAATTGCCCTACTCGAACAGAACGGCTATTCCCCCATTGGTTATTTTATTTTGCCAGAACATTGTTGGTTGGAAAATTATTATCAACCGATGCAAGCTCGTTTTCAAGACTTTTTAAACCGAAATAATAATTGTGAGGAAGCCCAAGGTATCGTCGAGATGGAAACGCATGAAATTAGACTATATGAGCAATACAAAGCCAATTACAGTTATGGAGTATATATTGCAAAAAAGTTGAATTCATAAATAGCGAAGCCATCTTTTACTTCAAGCGAATGAGCGATGATTGTTAGAGCTTTTCTGGTTGGAATTCTAATTGCCTTCGGAGAAATCATGAATGGCAATTTACGTGTGAGATATCTCCAGAAAAAATTTGGTCGCCGCAAAGGGAAAAATATTAGCCTCGGCTCAGGAATTATTCTTTTTACTTTAATTGCCTGGTTTTGCTTGCCTTGGATAAAGCCTCAAAATCTGCTTGAATGTGCCGGGATTGGCTTGATTTGGGTCATGGTGATGCTGTCTTTAGATTTGTATTTTGGCAGGTATATATTTCGCTTACCATGGCAGAAAATTATGGATGATTTCAATCCACTCAAAGGTAATTTTTTAGGCATTGGTATGCTTGTTTTATTTTTTTGCCCCAGCGTAATATTTTTACTCACGTAATTTTCTTCAGAGGGCGATCGCCTTTTAGTGAGGGAGACCCCATTTAAAAATAGCCGATCCCCAAGATAAACCAGCACCAAACCCAGAAGTGGCGACCGTTTGACCCGGTTTGATTTTGCCAGTCCGCACCGCTTCATCGAGGGCAATGGGAATCGAAGCAGCGGAGGTGTTTCCATATTCCTGGAGATTGGCAATTACCTTTTCTGAGGGCAGCTTTAACCGTTTTGCCACGGCATCGATGATCCGTTGATTTGCCTGATGAAGAATGAGCCAATCAATGTCGTCTGTGGTCAGATCTGCCCGGAATAAGGTTTTTTCGATCACTTCCGGCACCTTTGCCACCGCAAAGCGATAAACTTCACGCCCATTCATGGTGATTGCTTGATAACCACCCTTTTGAATCGACACATCATGGATTAAATACTTCGGATGACCTTCGTAGGCAAGATTCAGACATTCATTTTGGCTACCATCGCTGTACATCTCAAAGCCGAGCAACTGATCTTGGGGACTGCTTTGACAGACTACGGCCCCTGCACCATCGCCAAACAACACGCAGGTAGTGCGATCGCCCCAGTCCACCCACCGGGACAACACATCTGCACCAATCACAACAACCTTTTGAAATGTGCCCGTCCGAATATACTGTGCGGCCGTCACTAAACCGAACACAAACCCAGAACAGGCAGCCGTTAGATCAAAGGCGGTGGAATTCTTCGCGCCGATCAACTGCTGTACTTTCCCGGCACTACCAAACAAATCATCCGGTGTGGAGGTCGCCAAGATAATCAAATCAATTTCTTCTGGATGCAAATGGGCAGCGGCGATCGCCTTTTTTGCTGCTGCTGCCGCCAGTTCACTCAAACTACTATCTTCCGGGAGTAAATGACGATTTGCGATGCCCGTTCTCGTGCGAATCCATTCATCGGAAGTCTCTACTAACTGGCTGAGATCCTCGTTATGGATAACCGCTTTTGGTGTGGCAGAGCCACTTCCTGTAATGGCAATGCCTGCCCCATCAAATTTCAATGCTCGACTCCCTTTCTTCCTCGGAGATGATTCATCTGATAGTAATTCATTCACTCACTTTTTTCTATCATGGCACTAGACGCCACTTCAGAGAGCGGCGTGGCTGTGGAGTTTGTTTGCTCAAGCAAGGCTTGATGTTCCTCCGTATAATTTTGAATCCGTTGGATTACCTGATTGTCAATTGCCTCTTTTGCCAAACGAATCGCATTAAAAATAGAAGGAGCCTTTGAACTACCGTGACTAATGATACACACCCCAGCCACCCCAAATAGCAGCGCCCCACCATGTTCTGCATGATCGATGCGTTGCTTAATCCGTTTGAGGTTTGGGGTTAATACCGCTGCCCCAAGCTTGCCCCGCAGACCACGGGGTAACTCTTCTTTTAGGATTTGTAGGAGTACCGAGCCGACTGATTCCGCAAATTTTAAGAGGATATTCCCCGTAAAACCATCACAGACCACCACATCAAATTCACCGGAGAGCACATCTCGTCCTTCGGCGTTCCCTTTGAAAGGAATTGCGGGGTTACCACTCAATAATTCGTGGGTTTTGAGGGCCAGTTCATTGCCCTTGGACGCCTCTTCGCCAATATTCAATAAACCAACCTGTGGCTCTTTATTCCCCAATACATATTTGCTGTAAATGGTGCCCATCAGGGCAAACTGCTCCAGATATTTTGGGCGACTATCAACGTTTGCCCCCACGTCTAGCACAATCACCGACCGTTCGGGATCAAGGGTCGGAAATACGGCGCCAATTGCAGGCCGATCAATGCCTTTAATGCGACCTAGTTTCAAGAGAGCAGCCGCCATTGCCGCCCCAGAATGCCCCGCTGAAACGACGGCATCGGCTTGCTTTTTGCGGACAAGCTGCATCGATACATTGATTGAGGCTTTGGGCTTGCGTCGAATGGCCACGAGGGGTTCTTCGCACATTTCCACTACCCCTTCGGCCTCTACCACATGGAGAAACTGGGTGGCTGGGGACGAATGTTCGTCCAAATATTTTTGAATGCGGACAGGGTCACCGACTAGAAAAACTTCTACGTTGAGTTCTTCTACGGCTCGGATCGCCCCAGCAACGATTTCGTCTGGAGCATAATCTCCCCCCATAGCGTCTACGGCTATTTTTGCGCGTGTCGATGACATTTTTATCAGGAATAGAAGCCTTCAACATATTACCAGAAGCCTGTTGGGTCACTGAAGTCACGGCTGAGAAGATTTTGATGTTGATATCATTGACCCAAATTTTGATTGTGATTTTGCATTGACTGGGATCAATGGGGGTTTACGGTATGTTGAATGGGTTAACTTTGGGAGTTTTAGGTTTTTTGAGCTTCTTTCAGCAAGGGGAAGGAACAGATTTGGCGATCGCCCCCTACTCAAACTTGCAATGGCAAGAAGCGGGCCTCTTTGAGATTCGCTACCAACGGGATACCAATACCCAAACCATCCTGGATCGATACTTAGCTCAATTAGAGTCTGGGGGCAAAGATCCGGCGTTACAGGGCATTTGGCTAGAATCAGCTTGGTCAACCCTGGGGAGTCACCAGGGAAATCAACCGTTGTCGGCGGCCTCGCTAACGAAAATTGCGACGACCCTAGCGGCCTTGGAGCAGTGGCCGTTAACCCATCGCTTTACCACTCATGTCTATACAACAGGGACGGTGGTCGATGGTCTAGTCCAGGGAGATTTGGTTATTGAGGCGGGTGGCGATCCTTTATTTGTTTGGGAAGAGGCGATCGCCCTGGGAAATGCCCTAAATCAAGCTGGGATTCGTCAAATTGAGGGGGATTTAATCGTTGTCGGTGATTTTATGATGAACTATCTTGCCGATCCTGAAGTTTCAGGAGACAGTTTACGCCTCGCCCTCGATCAACGTGCCTGGAACGACACCATTGAAACCCAATATCAACAAATATCGGAGCGTCCGTCTCGTCCCCAGGTGGCGATCGCCGGGAAAATCCTTACTCGCCAAGCCTTACCCGATGGTGCAACCCTCGTCCTCAGCCATCAATCCTTGACCCTGGCCGACATCCTCAAACAAATGAACCTCTACAGCAACAATGCCGTAGCCGAGGCGATCGCCCAGAACCTTAATGGTGGCCCAGCCATGGGAACAGACATTGCCCAAAGCCTGAATATTCCCAGCTCAGAAATCCAGCTCATTAACGGGTCTGGCCTCGGTGTCGAAAATAAAATCTCCCCCCGCGCTGCCGTAGCAATGCTCCAAGCCATCGATAGCAAACTCCAAGGACAACCCTTCACCATATTCGATCTCCTACCCATTGCAGGCCAAGATCGCGGCGGCACCGTCAATAACCGCACCATTCCCCCAGGCATCGCCTTTAAAACGGGCACCCTCAATCAAGTCAGTGCCCTCGCTGGCGTGATGCCAACCCAAACCCAAGGAAATATCTGGTTTGCCATTATCAATAACGGTACCTGGGACGTTAGCGGCTATCGACAACAGCAGGATCAACTCCTACAAACCCTAAGTGAGCAGTGGCCAGTGATTCCCCCCGTTGACTCAACTCAAAAATCTTCCCCAGACTATTTCGGCAATCCCGAACGCATTCAAGCGAAGTGACATCTTCCCTACCGCAAGCGGACGGGGCATCCCAACCTCACGATTGAGTATTCCTACCCCACGCCACTTATCTAGGTTGTCGACCCCCGACAGACCGACGCTCGACTCGAATGATGCCGAACCAAGTTCGGCATCCGCTCGCTCGACTTGATAGGCTGTTTCCCTTCCCCAGAGTCCCTGAGTACAGATTGAGCAAAACAGAACTTCTGTACAATCTCCAGACTTTGGAGGCCCCGGCAATGCCTGACTTTCACTCTCAACTGGTGGGTTGCGAATCAGGTTCATTATTATCACGCCCCAGGGGGCGAAGAACTAACCCTTAGAGCTTGAAATCCCCACAAAACCCCAATATTCTAAGCCAAACAATTCCAGGCTGTGGTAAAAACCCTTTTAACGGCAAAGGGTTGAAATCCCCGCCCCTTGGGGCGTAATGCTCTATAATCATATCGTTGACACGGCAACGGATAGCGAAAACCAAGCTAGACACATACAAAGTATTTTTGGTGACCGTGATTTTTGTCCTCGGGAACCGGGGAGTCCGCCTATCGCCAGAATATAAGACTCGCTATTCCTCGGAATAGAAAGCTGTTCTTTGGGTAGGAAGCCCCGCTGCTTGCGGCGGGGTAGTTCACAATAAGGCCAAAACATTGGCCTCCCAAGTTATTTGGGAGGTTTGCGATAGAACAAATGTCAAGTTAATTTTTCCCGAAGAACTATCCTAGGGGCTTTTCGGGTATGTCAGAATTGTGGAGAACTACCTACACCTACAGATCCCAGCAACGCCTAGGCAGCACAAAATATGATGGAATGGCATCTGACCGACGCCCAAAGTTTAGCCCTCATTGATCGCGAAATTGGCAAACACTCCTTTTCCCCTGCTGAATATGAAATTGTGCGTCAAGTCATTTATCGTACTGCTGACTTTGACTATGCCCAGCTGATTCACTTTTCAGAACATGCTCTCCAGGCTGGTGCGGCGGCCCTGGCAGCTCGCGGTACAATCATCGTCGATGAGCCAATGGTGCGCGTGGGCATTACAGAATATCTTCAAAACTCCTTTGCGAATCCCGTTTACTGTAGCGCCGATACCCTCACCCGACCTCAACGGGAAAAGACCAAAACAGCTTGGGGCATGGAAACTCTGGCGCGTCGTTATCCAGAGGCGACTTTTGTCATTGGCCAATCCCAAACTGCTTTATCCAGTTTGGTCACTTTAGTCAAAAAAGGTATTATTCGCCCGGCGCTTGTCATTTTTACGCCCGCTAACTTTCTGACGGGCACAGCGCCCCAAAAATATTTAGAAGAAGCGACAATTCCGCATATTTGTATTCAAAGCCGCAAAGGTGGAGCCACTGTTGCCGTGGCGATTCTCAATGGCTTGATTAGTTTGTCATGGAAAGCCTACGGACAGGATATAGGCGAAAGCCCTTGAGAGACAGGGGGTCTAGTCCCATTTGTTTTTTAACTCTTTACCAACTCTCTACGAAATTCTCCTTCAGGCAAGTAACAAAACGTTGCAAGATGTTTGTACTTTTGTTAAATTAGGTATCAACTGGTTGACTAGAAAACAACTATATACGTCAAGATTCTTCTGAGGAAACAAATTATGGAAAATCAAGAAAGCAAATTTGGTTTTAGCGCCTTCGCTGAAAACTGGAACGGCCGCCTAGCAATGCTCGGTTTCGTGATTGGTCTTTTGACTGAGCTCCTAACCGGAAAAGGTATTCTGGCACAACTCGGCCTAATGTAATTCTGAGAACTGACGACATTTCAGGATCAGTTATCGCCAATTGATTGTTTAAAAAAGCAATTAGGAGTTTGAGAGAGGATTAAGTGCCTCTCTTTTTTTTGATTATCCACCATGGTTGTTGTCTGCGATTAATAAAAAAAGCCCCCATCTAATTGGTATCAGGAGGCTTGCTGAACAATTTTTCAGTAAAACTTTGTGTTATGCGATCGCAGGGGTTTTCCCACGTGTTTCTTCGACTGTGCAGAGGATTGCTGCTGCTGCTTGGCGACCGGAAATTGTTGCGCCTTCCATGCTGTCGATGTAGTCTTGCTGGGTATAGCTTCCAGCTAAGAATAAGTTGTTAATGGGAGTCGCTTGGGCTGGTCGATAAACATCCATACCTGGGGCTTCCCGGTAGAGAGATTGGGCGAGCTTGACAACATTCGACCAAGTCATATTCAGCTCTCGAGAAGAGGGGAATAGTTTATGAACCTGGGCCAAAACGTGCTGGGCAATTTCTTCATTACTCTTTTTGATAAACGGATCACCTGGCGTTAAAACCAGTTGCATTAGGGAACCTTCGCCTTCTTTGTAGTAGTCGGCGGGACTGGCGAGGGCTAAATCGGCAAAACAGGAGAAATCGGCTTGGTGGGTGTAGAGCAGGTTATCAATGCCGACTGCTTTTTGGAGTTGCTTACGTTTTTCGGGGTCGTTGAGCTCTGTGACCCATCCGTCAAAGCGCAATTGTACGGTGGCAACGGGCACAGCATCGAGCTTGTAAATGTTGTCAAATTCCGACCATTGACGCCAAGCTTCAGGAATAATGCGCTGGATACCAGGGATATCAAGGGCAAAAACGTAGGTATCGGCGGTGATGGTTTCGGTAGTTTCACCGTTGTTGATGACGATGCCATCAATTTTAGGTTGTCCTTCTAGGGTGTAGTGGATATCGGTGAGCCGGTGACGGGTATGAATTTTGGTGCTCCGGGCTTCGAGGTAGTTGACGATCGGTTTGTGGAGATATTCGTGGGGAGAGCCTTCGAGCATCCGCAGCACTGAGGCTTCGGTTTTCGCAGCAAAGAACATGAAAATGGTCAACATGCAGCGGGCAGAAATATTTTCGGTGTCGATAAACCCTAGGGCATAGGCGATCGGATTCCACATTTTCTTGAGACTGCCGTCATTACCGCCATGGCTCCGGAACCAATCGGCAAAGCTGATTTTGTCGAGGTCACGGATCGTTTTCATCGCCCCGTCAAAATCAACAAGGCCCCGCACAATGGGACTTGTACCTAGGGCCAGGGAATTGGCAGCTTTGTCGATCGCCGAAAGTTGAGAAGAGGTAAAAAAGGCTTTGAGACCATGGAAAGGAGCACCGAAGGGAAAACGGAAGTCGAGTTCGCCAATTTTGCCCCCTTCGTTAATAAATTGGTGGGTGTGTGCCTTGAGGCGGAGGTTATCACCGGCACCGACTTTTTCCATCAGGGCAAACAAATTGTAATAGCAACCGAAGAAGACATGGAGGCCCATTTCGATGTGATTGCCATCTTTGTCAACCCAACTGCCGACTTTTCCACCGACAAAGGGGCGAGCTTCAAAGATTTCGACTTCATGGCCTGCATCGACCAGTTCAATGGCGGTGCTGAGTCCGGCGAGGCCTGCTCCAACGATTGCTACACGCATTACTTTTGTCCTACGGTTTGATTCTCAAAAAAGTATTAATTATTGTAAACGATTGGTGGGGGTCTCTTCGGGGCGATCGCCTTTCTCTCTGGTTGAAGCGGTGCTGATTCAGGAAAAACTGGCGCAAGAATGTTTAAGATATTCAACAGAAAATTCGGGGTAACAAGGCAGGGAGTTTAGGGTAGAGACAATCAGGAAGGTTTTGGCCCATTACTTTCCCAATTGATTCGGGAGGCTCCCCATGCAGACGGCAGATAAAAACAAGCAACTTTTTAAAATTCTTTTTAGTGCCGCTTGGATCGACGGTGAAATCCAGGTAGAAGAACGTCAATATCTCCACCAAATTGCTGAGCAAAAAAAACTCTCCCAAGACCCGGATATTCGGGCTTTATTGTGTGAGGCGGTCCCCATCAAACCAGAGGATTGTTACCGTCTTGTTGAAGAGTATATTAATGACCATACCAACGAGGCGGAATACCAAGAACTGCTAGATGCGGTGAGCCACATGGTCTATAGCGACAGTCAAATTGAAACGGAAGAAGCAAAATTGCTCAATCGCTTGCAATCTCTGGCGCCGGAGTCCCAGCACGCGAACTCTCCTTTTCAGCGGGTGATCAAGTCTATTCAAAAACTCTACAAAGGGGCGATCGCCGAGATAAACTAACCGAACCCTGCCACACCGGGGAGTATGTCAAAATAAGGTCTCTCCCTGTGCTGTGAACCTTATCGTCCATGTCTGATTTGTTAGCCCAACTTAACCCCTCCCAACGTCGCGCTGTTGAACATTTTTGTGGGCCACTCTTGGTGGTGGCCGGGGCTGGTTCAGGCAAAACCAGGGCCTTGACCTTCCGCATTGCCCATCTGATCCGCAACCACCGCGTTGACCCAGAAAATATTCTGGCCGTCACCTTCACGAACAAGGCCGCCCGGGAAATGAAAGAACGGGTGGAACTGCTTTATGCCCAACAGTTAGCAGAACTGCAACATGGTAAACCCTTGGGAGGGCTGCCGGAATTTGAGCAAAAAAAATTGCGATCGCAGGTCTACAAACAAGTTACAAAACCCCTCTGGATTGGCACGTTCCATAGCCTTTGTGCACGGATTCTCCGGTACGACATCAATAAATACCAAGACGAACGGGGCCGCACCTGGCAGCGCAATTTCACGATCATGGACGATAGCGACGTTCAAACGTTGATCAAACGCATTGTCACCCAGCAGCTGAACCTCGACGACAAAAAATTCAATCCCCGCACCATCCGCTATCAGATTAGTAATGCCAAAAACCTCGGCCTTACCCCCAATGACTATGCCCGGCAGCAGGGGGGTTACAAAGGCAAGGTAGTGGCAGAGGTTTATGAAGCCTATCAAACGGCCTTAGCCGCCAATAATTCCCTTGATTTTGATGATTTAATCCTGATTCCGGTGCGGTTGTTCCAGCAAAATGAATCGATCCTCGGCTATTGGCACAGTCAATTTCACCATATCCTGGTGGATGAGTATCAGGATACAAACCGGATTCAGTATGAGTTGATTCGGCTACTCAGTACCAACGGTGAAACAAACCAGGCTGCTTTGGGCTGGAATAATCGCTCTTTGTTTGTTGTTGGCGATGCGGATCAGTCCATTTATTCATTTCGGATGGCGGATTTTACGATTCTGCTGGAATTCCAAGAAAATTTTGGCGATCGCCTCCCCGATGACGAGACCCAAACCATGGTCAAACTGGAGGAGAATTACCGTTCCCGGGAAAATATCCTCAAAGCCGCCAATGCCTTGATCGAGCAAAATAGCCAGCGCATCGATAAAGTGCTCAAGGCCACCAGGGGCGCCGGAGAAGAAATTTATTGCCACAAGGCGGACAACGAAAACGAAGAAGCGCGGTTTGTTTTAAATCAGATCCTCGGTCTGCGGCGCAAAAACCCGGAACTCGATTGGGGCGACTTTGCAATTCTCTACCGCACCAATGCCCAATCCCGTCCCTTTGAGGATTTGCTGATTCGCAACAATATTCCCTATCAGGTTGTGGGCGGCTTTAAGTTCTACGACCGCAAAGAAATTAAAGATGCCCTCGCTTACCTCAAGGCGATCGCCAATCCCGCAGATACCATTAGCCTAATGCGGGTGATCAATACGCCCAAACGGGGCATCGGCAAAACCACCGTCGATAAACTTAACCATGCCGCCCAGGAATTAGGCTGTCCCCTCTGGGAAATCCTCAGCGATGAAACCTCTGTGGCCACGATCGCCGGACGGGCCGCTCGGAAAATTAACGAGTTTACGGGGCTGATCCAGGAAATGCAGGGCAAAATGGCGACCATGCGCGGTGCCGATATTCTTGATTATGTGATGGAAAATTCCGGCTACATTGATGACCTCAAAAGCCAAGGCACCGAGGAAGCCGACAGCCGCGTCGAAAATATTTCCGAACTGTACAATGCGATGCTGCAATTCCAAGACGAAAACGAAGACAGCAGCTTAAATGGCTTTTTGGAAAATGCATCCCTCGCTTCGGATCTCGATAACCTTGATGATGAGTCCCAGCAGGTTTCTTTGATGACCCTCCATTCGGCCAAGGGCTTGGAATTTCCGGTGGTCTTTTTGGTGGGGCTAGAGCAAGGGCTATTTCCCCATACCCGCTCCTTAAATGATCCCGTTGCTTTAGAAGAAGAACGACGCTTATGTTATGTGGGCCTGACCCGCGCCCAGGAGCAACTATTCCTCAGCTATACCCGGGAGCGATATATGTGGGGTTACCGTGAGCCTGCTGTCGCCTCACAATTTCTCGCAGAACTGCCGGAAGAATTGGTAACTTCTAATGGGCGATCGCCAGCCCCAAGGCCCCCGAAACAGGAGCCCAAAATGATGTCCATTAGCCAGAAGCAACGCTCCCAGAAAAGACGGGAACGGCAGGCGGCCCGTACCGAAGTGGCCCAACAAAAATGGGACATTGGCGATCGCGTCCATCACAATGTTTTTGGGGAAGGGGAAGTGATCAAAATCTTTGGGGATGACAAAAAGACCAACCTAGCGATCCAGTTTCCGAATCTCGGCAAAAAAATCATTGATCCCCGGGTGGCTCCCATGAAAAAGCTCTAGGTAAACCCTCAGCGCAGCAGATTATGATTGCTCTCAGTGACCATACACACTTAACCCCAGAGGAATATCTCGCCTTTGAAGTCACCAGTGATATCCGCCATGAATATTTCGATGGTGAGCTTTACGCCATGGCTGGTACGAGTAAAAACCATAACCTTGTCAGCGGAAATCTTTACCTGCTCTTACGTCGCTATCTGCAAAACTCTGGCTGTACGACTTTCATGGCTGATATTAAAGTCAAATTACAGACAGGTCGGCGGTTTTTCTATCCTGATCTCGTCGTGACTTGCGATCCAGAAGATAATACGAGTGAGCTATTTGTGGAAAAGCCTAAGCTTATTATTGAAGTGCTTTCTCCCTCGACGAAAAATTTTGATCAAACTGCTAAATTTCTGTACTACCGCACCATTCCGAGCCTAGAAGAATATTTACTCGTTGGCACAGAAAGCCCATTTATTCAATGTTTTCGGCGACAGACCCAGGATATTTGGACGCTACAAATCTACGAAGGTCTCGAGGCGATCGCCCATTTAGACTCCTTTGATCTCGATGCTCCCCTCACGGACATTTACGAAGGAGTAACCTTCACTGCGCCAACCTCATAGCGATGGTTGTACAGTCCCTTGAGCAGCGTTCCCCAAGGGGACAAGCCTATCGATTATCATGAATGTCGAGCGGCAAACGCAATTATCCCCTGCCCCCGAACAGCACTTTTTGGAAGAGGAGAATCTCCGCATGGCAAATCAACCCTGGCAAACCGATGAAAATCACGATCCCCTTGGGGCTTTTTTAGATGAACTGACTGATCCAGAGGTGGCCGAAGCGGAATTTCGGAGTGATTTTTTCCAGGGATTAGGGGGACGTCGCAAAAAATCAGCCTTTATGCTCAGTTTTATCTGGGCGATCGCCTTTGTTCTCCACAGTATAAGTTGGGGTTCAACGGCGGTTTTGGGGGCCACAGGTCTGCTGCTGATTCAGGCCATCCGTTTGGTCAGCGCCCAGCCCGATCCCCAACCTCAACCCCTAACCGACACAGATTTGGCCACGGCTCCCATCGTTTCCCTCATCGTCTCGGCAAAGAACGAAGAGGCAGTCATTGGGCGTTTGGTAAAAAATCTCTGCCAACTGGATTATCCGACAGATAAATGCGAGGTCTGGTTAATTGATGATGCCAGCACCGACAGAACGCCTCAAATCCTTGATCAATTGGCCCTGGAATATCCCCAGTTGCAGGTGGTACATCGCCCTCCCAATGCGGGTGGCGGAAAATCAGGAGCGCTAAACCAGGTGCTCTCCCAAACCCAAGGAGAAATTATTGCGGTGTTTGATGCCGATGCTACGGTGCCGCCGGAATTTTTGCGTCATGTGGTGCCCCTCTTTGCCGATGAAAATGTGGGGGCGATCCAAGTCCGGAAGGCGATTGCCAACGAACCGCTAAATTTCTGGACGAAGGGCCAAGCCACAGAAATGATCCTCGATAGCTATTTCCAGCAACAACGGATTGCCCTGGGGGGGATCGGTGAACTGCGGGGTAATGGTCAGTTTGTGCGTCGTTCCGCCTTAGATCAATGTGGTGGTTGGAACGAAGAAACGATCACCGATGATCTAGATCTAACGATCCGTCTCCATTTGGACAACTGGCAAATTGGCTTTTTACTCAATCCCGCCGTCAACGAAGAAGGGGTCACCAAGGCGATCGCCCTCTGGCACCAGCGCAGCCGTTGGGCCGAAGGGGGTTACCAGCGCTACCTCGACTATTGGCGGTATTTCTCGAATAAGCGCCTCGGCTTTGGCAAAAAAGTCGATCTTTTTTCCTTCATTTTGATGCAGTATTTGCTCCCCACTGCGGCTATCCCTGACTTTATTTTTGCGGTGCTCAAGGGCCATTTACCTGTCCTGATGCCGATGACGACCCTCGCCCTAGGTCTTTCTCTCTGGGCAATGGTGCAGGGAAATCTGCGGGTCTATCGAGATCTGCCTTGGACTTGGGCAAAGGTCACAAAAATTTTTACGGCCTGCGGTCTGACCATGGTTTATATGCTCCATTGGATGGTGGTGATGCCTTTAACTACAGCCCGGATGTCGGTGCGCCCCAAACGGCTCAAGTGGGTCAAAACCACCCACCAGGGAGAAGAAGAAAACTTTGTTTCCCAAACCTAATATCTCTAGGGTCAAGCGGAATATAGTCATTTCGATTAAGTTCGAGAGATTCGATCCCCCTGAATCCCCCTTTGAAAGGGGGACTTGAGATTTTTGACTGTCTCATTACGATTTGGAATGACTATATTTGATTGATTAACGGAGTTAACCCTCCGTTTTTTTGTGGGTGATGAGGGTTTCGAGGTAGCGCAAGGTTAACAGACAGGGCACAATACTCACGGCTCCCGCCAGCCAAAACCCATGGGCGATCGCCGGCACCTGATCCAAGGCCCAACCACCAATCGGTGGCCCAATTAAATAACCAATCGCCCAACATTGGGAATTGAGCGCCAAGTAAACACCCCGTTGGGAGGCTGGGGCCAAATCAACCACCAAAGCAGAAGCGGCTGGGGTATAGGCATCGGTGGCCAGGGCTAAAATCCCCAGACTGGCGATCGCCCCCACCAATGCCGGAATTGCACCAATACCCGCTCCCCACATCACCGTAAAGCCCATGCCCCACAACAGGAGGGAAACCATCAGGGCATGGGGTCGGCTTAAGCTATTTAAACGGCGGGCGATGGGCAACTGACAGAGGGAGGCAAACACAATATGCCACGCAAACAAGCCACTAATCACCTGGGGAGAAAATTCAATAAAGTTCGTGAGGTATAAAGGCGCGGTGCTTTGGATCTGGGCGATGTAGAGCGTAAACATCACATTGACTGCCATGTAAATCACCAGCCGTCGATCCTGGAGGGCCGTCAACCAGCTATTACCATCGGCTTGGACATCTTCGTGGTTTTGATAGGTTTCGGCGATCGCCACCCAGATTACCCCAAAAAACACCACAAAACTGATGCCATCAAGCACAAAAAGCAAGCGATAATTTTGAATTGTCGCAATGATTAACCCCCCCAGCATTACCCCTGTACCAAGACCAATGTTGTCCGCCAGGCGTACCAGAGCAAAGGCTTCATTGCGCTGACTACCGCTGGTTAGATCTGCCACCACTGTTTCCGTAGCAGGCCAATACAGACCGATCCCTAGCCCCATTAACAAATTCCCCAACACCAAGAGCCAAAAAGTATCTGCCGTTGCCAAGGCCACATCGGCGATCGCCGAAACCCCAGCAGCCGCCAGAAGCGTTTTTTTACGACCCCAGGCCGGATTATCAGCCCCTGTCCCTCCGAGAAAACGACCCAATACCCCAGAAACTGAAGCACTCCCTAGGGCAAGGCCCACCTGGGTTGCCGACAGGCCCACCTGATTCACAAAAAAGATCGGCGCATAGAAGGCAGTGAACCCGGTGCCAATCTGGGAAAGGAGTCGTCCTGCGGCGAGGATCCAGATCTGGCGATCAAGACCCAGCAGCCAAGTTTTTGATGCATTACCCATGAAGTTTGTAAATTGCGCTCTTAAGTGTTGACCGTGAAATTTGTGAAATTTATTGCCCGCTGAGTTGGAAACCGTTTTCAGTGGGGTGAGGGAGTCCCAACGCCTCGGTACGAACATCATTAATCAGCTGATCTAAAACAGGAAACGTGCGGGGATAACCACTTCCCAGTCCCAACAGTGACAGGAGGCGAAACGTCTGGAGATCGTCGGGACGCAACACCGTATCCACCGCTTCAAAATCTTCACTACGGTAAAGCAGTCGGGAGGCTAGGCGCTCACTACCGACAGGTTTAGCAAGTTCGGCAATCTGCTTCAACCACTCCTGGAGCGTCACCCCTTCCGCACGACGGGAGGTCAGGAGATAGGTTTGGGCCTCTTCACTATTGGCTTGTTTGAGGTTCAAATTCAGATTAAAGTCCGGCTGGAACCAAGCCTTGAGAATGAGCCAACGGGTATTATTGTCTGGGTTTTGGGCAATTTGTTGGTCAATGATTTCCAGGGCTTGTTCGGGTTGGCGATCGCCTAAAATCAACGCTTGCACCATCGGTGAAAATTGGCTGAGATGATCCCGGTGGGGAATCGGCAGACCATGCCACCAGGCGAGCCAAGCCATTCGCTCCTGGAGGGTGATGACGTAGGGATCCTGGGGATCAAGGCGTTCAATCAGATCTTGGTACAAAGCGAGGGACGCTTCGACGGCCTCCATCCGCACCGCCGTAAAGGGTTCTTGCTCCCATTGGCCAAGGGTCATGATATGGGGATCGACTAAGCCCTGGAGGGCAAAGGCGGCGATCGCCTTTTCCCGTTGATCAGTCTGGAGGTAGGTTTGACCGAGGAGAAAATAGGTGGGTTCTGCTTCCCTTGAGAGCAACTGGATTGCCCGTTCAAAGTAAGGTTGCGCCAAGCTTGGGTCTAATTCCCGCAGCACGACCCCTGTATTAACGTTGGCGTAGTAGTCATTGGGGATCAGGGATTGGGCATCGAGGAAATATTCCGCCGCCAGTTCTATGGTTTGTTGGTTGCTTTCTGGGTTATCCGTTGCCTGGCGCGTGCCCCACAGCCATAGTCCCAACCGGAGGGGATAGTTCACATTCCAGCCATTGAGGGCATAGGCTCGGTTCACTGCGGTAAAGGCTGCTTCCGGTTGTCCGTTGCTCCAGAGGGTCTGTCCCCGCGAAAAAAGATACATCCCAGCACTGTAAGGTACAGCGACTAGCAAAGCCCCCAGAAAACCGGCAAGGCTTCCTAAGCTCCACAAACGACGCTGGGGAATGGGTAAGGGTTGGGGACTGACGTCGTTTAAAACCTGATCCGCAACGCTTAGGAGCAGAACAACGGTCAAAGTCAGGGTAAGGCTGATGGGGATATTTTCTAGTTGATAATCAGTGAGGGTCGCCATGGCGTAGGCAAACCAACCGCCCCCCAAGCCGTAGAGTAAGCGTTTAATTTGTGGGTTATCCGTATTTTTATGAATACGACGACCGAGCCGAACCAGTTGCACCAAGAAAAAGGCGATCGCCGCGCCACCAATTAAACCTAATTCCCCCAGAAGTTGCATCGGGTTGCTATGGAGTTGTTGGATGTGGGCGGCCCCGGAGCCGACATTGATCGGGCGGTAGAGGTTATATTCCCGGGACATATTTCCAGGGCCGACCCCCGTTAAAGGGCGATCTTGCAAAATATTTAAGCCTGCCTGCCACATAAACAAGCGGTCTTCTGTTTCCCCATCCACCTGGAACTGCACCGTTGGTAGGCCATTGTTGAAATTGACTTGAATTAGCCGCTGTACCCGGGGGTGTTGCAACCCGGCTGTCACCATAATTCCTAATAGAAATAAGGCAATGGTGCCGGAAATCAAGCGTTTTTTCCCCTTTGTGCGGCCAATAATGAAAGCAATGGTGGCGATCGCCCACAAAAATAACCCCACAAAGCCACCCCGGGAAGAGCAAGTGTAGAGGAGATAAAGAATGGGGGTACTCAGCACCAAGAGTAAACCCCGCATTTTTCCTCGTTGGGCGAGGGCAAAGCTCAAAATAATTGGCAAGATAAGGCAGAAATAGGCCGCCATAAAGTTGTGATGACCAAGGGGAATGGAATTGCGTTCTAGCTCGCCATTGGTCATTAACCAACCAATGAGACTCACAAAACTGATCCCAAAGCCTAGACCCACGAGGCTCCGCCATTGATTTTGCCAAGTCCAAACACCCAGGCCGCTAAAGTTTCGGAGACCATAAAGGACAACGCCATATCCTGAGACAGTGACAAGATTAAATAAGGCGACCCCTTTAAACGGCGCGAATATGGTGGATAATCCACAGGCGATCGCCACCGCGAGAATGCCCCAATCCAAACCATAGCCTAGGGGACGAAAAGGCAGGTCGAATTTTCGGAGCATCACCAACAGCGCAATCCCCAAAAGCAGAAAACCTCCCTGCCAGAGTAAGATCCAAGGGAAGGCGGCCATCAGGTAATAATTCGGCGGCAAAAACATAAAAACAATCAAGAGCACCAAACCCCCGCAGGCGAGCCAGCGTCCTGTTGTCATCTCAGCAAAAGTCTTCATCTATCCCCGTTGATTCGTCGATATTACGCAAAATATTCGTTCAAACTGATTGTGTTTTCCTTGGTACAACCCCCATCGCATTTTCTCATTGGTGCCCCTGGTTCTGGCAAATCCACCTTTGCCCGGTGGCTACTCCAAACTATTCCCCAGGCTTGCTTAATTTCTACCGATGGGATTCGGGCGCAATTGTACGGTGATCCAGGGATTCAGGGGGATTGGCCCACCATTGAGGCGATTGTTTTACAACGCTTGCACCAGGCAATCGCCCAGGGAAAACCTGTCATTTATGATGCCACCAACTGCCATCAACCCTGGCGATTAGATTTTTTAAAAAAATGTCCACCGATGGATTGGTTGGCTTGGTATTTGGTTTGTTCTCTAGAGATTTGCTTGGCTCGCAACCAAAGGCGATCGCGTCAAGTGCCGCCAGAAGTTATCCAAAAAATGCTCCGTGACCTTGAAGTAGATCCCCCCCAGGCGCAGGAAGGCTTTCTAGAAGTGATTACCCTTCCGGATTTGCAACCAAAAACCCTTAGGGGCCTGAAAAAACGGCAGCTTCAATATCTCGACGGCTGAGGGAATATTTAAACGAACGCTCGATGTCAGAGCCATCGGCCCCAGCTTTGAGGTAGGACACCGCAAGCTCTTCGATTTCGAGGCGGATTTCTGCTTGCCAACCAGGACGGCCGACTGTCCAGCAGTGGAGATTTTGGGGATCTTGCTCACAGCCCATCTCCCGGAGCCACTGTTCAATTTTGGGGAGGGGATGGTTATAGAGGGGGCTATCAAGGGAAGGCATCGTGGACATGGTTTTTGGGGAAGGTGATTGGCTCGGCCCAGAGGGCCACCGTTCAGTCTACCAATTTCTTTTGGCTGGCAACGTCAGAATAAGCCTTCTAAGTTCAGGTTTTGGCGGCTAACTCCCAGGGCGATCGCCAACAAGACACAACCGACAAAAGTTAAGCCCATAATGAAAAGCGCGAAAATTTCTCCCGCCGAGAGGGGCCGATCCGTCGGGTCTAGATAAGCAGAATTCGAATAACCGCGTTCTCCCTGTTCATTTTGTGAAGGTTGGATCACACTGTAACGAGAAAAGCCAATCTGCAAATCGTAAAGCGATCGCCGCTCCGGACTACTTAAAATGCCATAGGCTTCATTGAGACGTTGAAATTTTGCGGTGGCTTCCGCTTCCGGTAACACCGTTGTATCGGGGTGAAACTGCTTGCTGAGTTCCCGGTAACGTTGGCGGATTTCTAATGGTGATGCCGTCGGTGATAAACCCAACAGGCCATAATGACTCTGGGCAATGCGCGTTTTGACATCAAGGACTTTTTCGGTGGTGCGAGACTGTTGGGAAGAACGAGCCATCGTGAACAGACCCTAAAGACTTGCCCCATATTTTATCGTTCTCTCTCCCCAGAGGTAATGTGGTAGTCACAGACAAAAGGCGATCGCCCTTTAGCTATTTTTCCTGACCCTGTATTCTCCGACGACCCATGGGATTCCAATCCATTGATCACCTCCTCAATCATCTCCTCGACCAACCCGCCTGGGCGCACCAAAAACGTTTCACCGCCGTTAATGAGCGTTGGCAAAAGATCCTGCCGAAAAAAAGTTTGGCGAACAGTCATCCCATTCGAATCATCGATGACGTTTTGTGGGTCGCAACGCCTAATCACACCTGGTCACAGCACCTCAATCTCCAGCGCCGCCGCCTGCTGGCTCAACTTAATGCCCAACTGAACCCTCCCCTGAAGGATCTGCGGTTTTCGACTGTCCATTGGCACCGTCGCCCCGCCTATTCGCCCCTGGCCGCCGACCCGAACCTCCCCCATCCGAGCCAGCTTCCCCTCCCTAATCGCCAAGATCCTCCCCAACGCACTGATGCCCATCAAACCACTTCAGATCCCGTCGAAGCCGTGCGCCACTGGGCCGAAACCCAACAACAACTCTTCGCCGGGTTACCTGCCTGTCCCCGTTGTCAAAGGGCAACCCCCCCTGGAGAACTGCAGCGGTGGCAGGTGTGCAGCTTTTGTATTGTGCAAATTTGGCAGGAACAACAACCTTTGGGTCTGGGAGTGCCCCCCGAACCGCCAACCCCAGAAACCCCCCTTGATCGAGACGATGATCCCGAATAAATGCCAAACCTCCTGATCCGCTGGCTTCCAATGGACAAACGACGACGCAAAATTTTCAGGGCGTTTTGGTTCGGTTCTAGATACTTCATTACACGATTCAGTAGAAATACGGTCAAAACTAAAGGTTTTTGGCCCATTACGCTTCGTTCATTTATTTTTTTGGGGGCATACAGAGAAAAAATATTTTGGTTGTTAAATGATCCCCATGGCTAATACGTCACTTTTTAGCCATTTCTTAAGGGTTTACAAGCACATATACTTATTTGAAATTACTGTTAAGAAGTTGAAACATCAAATATAAAAAAAAACAAACTTTAATTGTGCCTTGATCTAGGTTGATCGAGGACAGGGATTAAGCTTCAGGGGATCTGGTGATTTGGGCAATAGTCACATAATGAAAACATAAATAAAATTTTTATGACATGGGGCCCCTCGGGGAGCATTTATGAAACCGCAAAGTTGCTCAGTCTCCACTTGTAAGCATTGTCGTTGTTTTCAGGCTGAAGGGCGTCGTGGCGGCATCTGTAAGCGCTTCGAAACATTTGCCGCAGGGGACTGGACGAGCTGCCCCCTCGCACTCCCCATTTTTGACGAGAATTGGGAACCTGCAACGGATTTGGTATTGCTTGAAAAGTCTTTTTCGTTGGAGTGTGTGGCGAAAAAAGTACCAACGGCGATCGCCTCCCAGTCAACGACCTATTCTGAGATTCACCCCCAATAGTCGGGATCAACCCTCTGGCCGACAAAGAAATAGGTTTAAAAACAAAAAATTGATGGCAAAAAACTTAGCATGGGCAACCATGCTTTTTTATTGGTGTTGTTCGGTAAAAAAATAATGGCGATCGCCTTTGAGGATAAAAGTTAATTTTGGGAAATATTTTTATTTTTTTATTGGCAAAACTTAATATTATTTTAAGAAAAATTATCGGCAATTAGGGTATTTTGAGGGAGCTTTCTTTGTGGCGCAAAAGCCAGTGATCTCCTTTAAAAAGGAAAAAAATCAGCGTCAATTCACAAAAATCGCTAAAATAGGGCCAAGAGGAACAGGTGTCAGGTGGCACGATAACCGTTTTCCTTTAATACCCAGACTCATCTACTGTTTTTTAAAACCTTCCGTGACTATGCTCCAAGACAGTCTTACCATCCGCTACTATCAACGCTTAACGGACGCCATGGTAGAACTGTGGCGCAGAGGCAACCGTTATGAAGATATCCGTCAATACATGGACGGTTACATTGCCTGTCTTCACCACACGGGAGCCCTTGAAGTGTATAAGATTCACCGCTTAGAAGAAGAAGTTTTTCGCTTCTTGCGGGATCCGTCCAATTTTGAAATAGCCTATCCCCAAACCCAGACCCAAACAGAAACGGATTTCTACTACTAGGTGCTGGAGTTAAAGCTGTATCTAGAATTTTGAAGGAAGACACTTGCTTTTCCAGAACTGGACAAGCGACAACTGTTATTTAAGAAACCTCGATTAATTGCTTTTTTGGATACTTCCAAGGGCTGAAACAGCGAGGATAAGTTAGCAAAACAAGGAAAATTCGTATTTTTCGAGGTGCCCTTTAGAGAATGTCTTTAATAGGGAGCATCAACAATGGAAGCTAATTTTAGGGTTACAGTTTGGCCAGCTAGGCGTGTGATTGTTTCTTCAAGCTTATTCTCACCAACCACTTCAGTTTGATAATCTCGAAGATTCTCTAAGCAAGGATACTCATCGAGGAATTCCTCCCGTAGTTCGTAGCAACTGACCCGGAAACGCCAAGGCATCGCATCAAAATTGGGATCACGGGAAGGAATACTTTTGACGCCAAGAACAATAATGAATCGACAATGGCCGACCCGCAGCGAGGGAAGCTTTGCGGCAAGCTTATGTCCCTGTCGCAGAAGATTGTAAAGTTCGGGGCTAATCACCACTAATCACACCTGCTGCAAATTGAAAAAATTGAGAACAGCATAGTTCAGATTGAACCAGAGGCTGTATCCTTCATACTTTATTTATAGGGTGTTGAGATCTTAAACGGTCATCCTGGAGAGATGTATCCCTTCCAAATGAAAGTAGGAGTTTACCATAGTAAACCCCTACTTAGATTGGTCTCGTTTTGATTGAGAATAACTATATTTTTAGGAAGCCAAGGCCACCTCAAGCATTTCGTGGAGTTCCTTCGAGTTGTAAAGCTCGATCATAATGTCGGAACCACCTACAAATTCCCCATTTACATAGACCTGGGGAATCGTCGGCCAGTTGGAATATTCCTTAATGCCTTGGCGCACATCGTAGTCTTCTAGGACATCAAAGGTCTGGTACTCAACGCCGAGGCTGTTAAAAATTTGCACAACGTTGTTGGAAAAGCCACATTGGGGCATTAGCTTACTGCCCTTCATGAACACAAAAATTTTACTGCTGTTGACCAATTGGTCGATTTTTTCGCGGGTTTCAGGGGTTAAAGACATCTATTTTTCCTCATAGTATGGGTTAACAAGGGTTCAGGAAAACGTCGTTTCCGAGACCGTTTAAGTGGGTTGACCCACTTCTGCCCATTTCTCCGGGGTGAAAGTCCGCAGGGCTAAAGCATGGATCGCTTCTGAGGCTAAATCCTCTTTGAGGGCAGCATAGACCATTTGGTGTTGGCGTACCCGGGATTGACCTGCAAAGTCGGGGGAAACGACGATGGCCTCTAGGTGATCGCCGCCACCGGTGAGATCCTTCACGAACACTTGGGCTCCGGAAAGATGGGTTTCAATGGAGCTTTTGACTGCCGATAAGCTAACCATAGGTAATTAGTGTGAAATAAATCCTAAATGTAAGCAGGAATACTTAAGCCATTGTATCTTTAGTCTTCCGTCTCTGGATTTGCTGGGTCAGATTTACTGGTGTGAACGTTTTAGGCGATCGCCAACTCTGCTTGAATTTTTTGCCAAGCTCCCTGGGGACTTTCTGCCTGGGTGATCGGTCGGCCAATGACGAGGTGGTTCGCCCCCTGTTGGATTGCCGCCTGGGGAGTCATCACCCGCTGTTGATCTCCTGATTGAGCCCAGGTGGGACGCACCCCCGGACAAACTAACGTGAAATCTTGACCACAGCATTGCCGCAGCATTGCCACCTCTTGGGGAGAACACACAGCCCCATCTAACCCAGCGCCTTGGGCCAGGTTTGCCATGTGTTGAGCAAAGGCATCAAGGGGCAGATCCACTTTCAACTCGTCCCGTAATTGGTCTGGACTGATGCTGGTGAGGATGGTAATTGCAATCAGTTTTGTGGGGGAATCTCCGAGGGCTTCTTTGGCAGCCGTTAGGGCGATCGCCCCGGCAGCACCGTGGATGGTCAACAGATCTACCCCATAGGCCTGCGCCGAACGGCAAGCACCAGCAACGGTATTGGGAATGTCGTGTAATTTGAGATCAAGAAAAATGCGTTTGCCCTGGTCTTTGAGATAGCGCAACATATCTGGCCCGGTGGCGACAAATAATTCTAGGCCCACTTTCCAAAAGGTGACCTCCGGTAAGCTCTCGACTAAGGCGATCGCCGCCGGGAGATCCGGCACATCCAGGGGCACAATCACAGTATCTTGCATCAGTTATTGCTTGCTTAAATTTCGCGAGAAAAGATCATGTTCAGCATAGCGGTGTTTTGGACTTTTTGAAGAAAGGCTGACCCATTGGCAAAATCCCACTAGAAGACTAGGTTAAAATAAACCCCTTGCGGCGTAATATGCCCAATGACGAGTGGTTTTTCCGTTACGCTTTTTTTCTGTAAAAAATATTCCAATCCAGACGCCATGACAGAAACGCCTAATCCAGATACGACACCAGCCACGGCCCCAGAAGAACAGGGTTCTAAAGCCCGCCAACTCCTCGGCATGAAAGGAGCCGCTGAGGGAGAAACATCCATCTGGAAAATTCGCCTGCAATTGATGAAGCCCATCACCTGGATTCCGCTGATCTGGGGCGTTGTGTGTGGGGCAGCATCCTCCGGTGGCTATGTGTGGGGAGTCGAAGATTTCCTGAAGGCCATGGCCTGTATGTTGTTGTCGGGGCCTTTACTCACGGGCTATACCCAAACCCTCAATGATTTTTACGACCGGGAAATTGATGCGATCAATGAACCCTACCGCCCCATTCCTTCGGGGGCCATTTCCGTACCCCAGGTGGTGACACAAATTCTTGTGCTTTTGGGCTCTGGCGTTGGCTTGAGCTATCTCCTCGACCGTTGGGCGGGCCATGATTTCCCTGTGATGCTGGTCTTAACGGTGGTGGGCTGCTTCATTGCTTACATTTATTCTGCGCCGCCACTGAAGCTGAAACAAAATGGTTGGCTTGGGAACTATGCCTTGGGGGCGAGTTATATTGCGCTGCCTTGGTGGGCTGGCCATGCGTTGTTTGGGACGCTGACGCCGACGGTGATGGTGGTGACCTTGATCTATAGTTTTGCGGGTCTGGGAATTGCTGTTGTGAATGATTTCAAAAGTGTCGAAGGCGATCGCCAACTGGGTTTGAAATCTCTCCCTGTAATGTTTGGGGTCGGAACCGCCGCTTGGATTTGTGTGCTGATGATTGATATTTTTCAGGTGGGCATTGCCGGTTATCTGGTCAGTATCCATGAACAGTTATATGCGACGATTCTGTTGCTGCTCGTGATTCCTCAAATTACGTTTCAGGATATGTATTTCCTGCGGGATCCCCTGAAAAATGATGTGAAATACCAGGCCAGTGCCCAGCCTTTTTTGGTGTTGGGAATGTTGGTCGCAGGCCTTGCCATGGGCCACGCAGGAATTTCCTAAGATATTAACCTGACTATTTTTTGCTTAAATTTTTTGGCAATGCTGATCCGGTTCTTGCTCTCCGTGTCCCCTACGACCCGGAGAGATTTTTTTATGGTGCTGCCCAAGGGCAAAAATCTTTGCTATCTTGTTTGTAACAATTTGCAATATCTAATCTTTTTTTCAGGTTTTCTTTACCCTTTTATTACCATTCCGCTCGCCCTTTAAATTTGCGATCGCCAAAGATCGCCTTCGCCATGACTTCTACTTTGTCTGTTCCAAGTGCGGCTCAAGATTTGCAAGCGCTCGAAAAGGCTTGGCGCAGTCTAACGGCAACCAGTTGCCCCAATCAGTACAACTTCCACATGCATTCGGTCTGCTCTGATGGTCAACTCACCCCAACAGAAATTGTTGACCAGGCGATCGCCATTGGCCTAAAAGGCTTCGCGATCACTGATCACCATACTATCCACGGCTATCAACAGGCCCAAAGCTACCTCAGTCAACAGCAAAACGACAGGATGCGATCCTTGCCCCACCTCTGGACGGGCATCGAAATTAACGCCATTCTCCTTGACACCACAGTACATATCCTCGCCTATGGGTTTGACCCTGATCACGGTGCCATTGCCCCTTACTTTAACCGGGAAATTCCGGAAGGCGATCGCGCCGCCACAACGGTGATTATTGACGCCATCCATGCCGCTGGAGGACTAGCTGTGTTGGCCCATCCCGCCCGTTATCGCCGTCCGGCCGCAGAATTAATCCCAGCAGCAGCATCCCTTAACATTGATGGTGTAGAAGCCTATTACGCCTACGACAACCCCAAACCCTGGGTACCGAGCCAAAAACACACCCCAGCAGTGGCAGCCCTTGGGCAGCAGCACAATCTATGGCTCACCTGCGGCACAGATACCCATGGTCGCAGCCTCCAGCAACGACTTTAGGGGCAGCGGCCAAACTTTGATCCCCGCATAGCAAAATTCTGACCTAAAATAAACTTACCCAAGGAATATTTTCATCCTTTGACCCCATTAACCATGCCGCGACCCTTAAAACTAGATTAAGTGGGGTTAAAGCCTTGATAGATTTTGTCCATCAAGGCATTCATTGACGTGGTATTGTAGCCATCGTAACCGCTGAATTTCCTTCTCTTTTTCACCCAATAACTAGGAGTGCAACCTGTAGGATGACTGTCCCTCAAACTGTCTATGCCAACGATCTCCCCGACAAACCCAAGGAATACTGTGGTGTTTTCGGCATCTATGCCCCAACGGAAGAAGTGGCAAAACTGGCATATTTTGGACTTTTTGCGCTCCAACATCGGGGGCAAGAATCCGCAGGGATCGCGACCTTTGATGGCACGCAAATGCATGTACACAAAGGTATGGGCCTCGTTTCCCAGGTATTTAGCGAAGAAAAACTCCAGGAATTACCTGGGGTTTGGGCCGTGGGCCACAATCGCTACTCCACAACTGGCTCTAGCCATAAGTGCAATGCCCAACCAGCCCTCGAAGAAACTCGCCTGGGGACTTTGGCCCTGGCCCACAATGGCAACTTGGTGAACACCATCGAACTTAAGGACAAGTTGTTGTCCCTTGCTACGGGTCTCGATTTTCAAACCACCACCGACTCGGAAATGATCGCCAAGGCGATCGCCATTTATGTCGATCAGGGGAAAGATTGGACCGAAGCGGCGATCGCTGCCTTTAATCTCTGTTCCGGCGCCTATAGCCTTGTTATCGGCACCCCGGACGGCATTATTGGCGCACGGGATCCCCAGGGAGTCCGTCCCCTTGTTATTGGGACTCTCACCGAGGAAGACGGCAGCACCCGCTATGTCCTGGCTTCTGAAACCTGTGCCCTCGATATCATTGGTGCAGACTATCTGCGAGATGTAGAACCAGGCGAAATGGTCTGGATCACAGAATCTGGCTTAACTGCTCAACAATGGTCTGAAAAGCCAGACCGGAAACTCTGCGTCTTCGAGATGATTTACTTTGCCCGTCCCGATAGCGTTGTCCACGACGAAACCCTCTTTAGTTATCGTCTCCGCTTAGGAGCGCAACTGGCCAAAGAATCCAACATCGAAGCCGACCTCGTTATGGGGGTTCCCGACTCTGGGATTCCCGCCGCCATTGGCTTTTCCCGAGCCTCCGGGATCCCCTTTGGGGAAGGACTAATTAAAAATCGCTATGTCGGCCGCACCTTTATTCAACCGACCCAGCACATGCGGGAAGTGGGGATCCGCATGAAACTCAATCCCCTTAAAGATGTTCTCCAAGGGAAACGGATCATCATTGTGGATGATTCCATTGTGCGGGGCACAACCAGCCGTAAAATTGTCCGGGCGCTCCGACAAGCTGGGGCCGCAGAAGTACACATGTGTATTTCCTCACCCCCTGTAACCCATCCCTGTTTCTATGGCATCGACACCGATAGCCAAGATCAGCTGATTGCCGCGACAAAATCCCTGGGCGAAATCGAAAAACAAATTGAAGTCGATTCTCTGACTTACCTCAGCAAAGAGGGCATGCTGGATGTCACCAATGAGCGGACTTCTAGTTTCTGTACCGCCTGTTTTGATGGGAACTATCCCATTGAAATTCCGGACGCGATCAAATCATCTAAGCTAATGTTAGAAAAAGCCACTGTCTAGCAAAGCCGTTCCCATGGATTGAGAGCGGTAAAGGAAGAATTAATGCCGACCTATCCCGGAATTTCTAGCGAAGCCTTTCGTCACCCCCTCGATCGCCAAGCAGAAGAAGCCCTCCGTAATCTGCCTGGTTTTAAGCTGTTGGCCAGTCGTTTTGTGGAATATATCTACGAACGACCCCAGCAGGTTTTTCTAATGGGCAACAATATTAAAGCAGGCCCCCGTCAGTATTCGACCCTGTACGGCATTTTTCGGGAATGTGTCCATGATTTGGATATTTCCCCAGAGCCGACGCTTTATGTCAACCAAAATCCAATGGTCAATAGTTACGCCCTCGGCCATGATCACCCGTACATTGTGGTGAATACGGGGCTGCTGGATTTACTTGATGAAACGGAGCTACGGACGGTGATGGCCCATGAGTTGGGTCACATCAAATGCGACCACACGATCTTGATCCAGATGGCGATGTGGGCCATGGGAGCAGCCTCTTTCCTTGGGGAAATTACCCTTGGCCTCGGTAATGTCATTACCACGGGGCTACTTTATGCTTTTTATGAATGGCGGCGGAAGGCTGAACTTTCAGCGGATCGAGCAGCACTTTTGGTGATGGATGATCTCAATCCAATTTTGCACACCATGATGAAGCTCGCGGGCGGCAGTGCGAAATATGGCCACGAAATGAGTTTGACCGAGTTTACCCAGCAGTCCCAGGATTATGACGCCCTTGATCAAGATCAACTCAATCAGATTTATAAGTTTTTGATTTATAACGGCGGTAATGGGACATTTTTGAGTCATCCTTTCCCGGTAGAGCGGTTGAGCTTTATCAAAACCTGGGAAGCCTCTGAGGAATATCAACGGATTAAACAGGGTCATTATGCCCAAGCTGGCACTGGTTCAGTAGACGTAAATGCTGAAGATGAAAGTGATCTAGAGAGTTTGCGGCGTCAAATTGAGGAACTCAAAGCAGAAATTAAAAAGGCAAAAGGGGCCGAATAAATCCCATAAGGGATAAAGGATCGAAGGGCTATGGCCAAGGCTGAGTTTAGAATTGCGATGTTGATCGATGCTGACAATGCACCCGCCGCAAAAATTGACGTGATCTTGGCAGAAATTGCCAAATACGGTGTCGCCAATATTCGCCGGGCCTATGGCAACTGGAAAAACCCCGCCCTCCAGTCCTGGGAAAATTGTTTGCATGAATACGCGATCCAGCCGATTCAGCAGTTTGACTATACAAAGGGCAAAAATGCAACGGATGCGGCGTTAATTATTGATGCGATGGATTTACTCTATACCCAAAGTCTAGATGCGTTTGCGATTGTGTCGAGTGATTGTGATTTTACGCCCTTGGTGATGCGCCTGCTGACAAACGGGTTGAAAGTATATGGGTTTGGAGAGAAAAAAACGCCATCACCTTTCGTTTCAGCCTGTTCGACGTTTTTGTACCTGGAAAATTTAACGCCACCCACCGAAGACCAAAATGATGTACAAACCAAGCCCAAGTCTGGCCAGCAACTGAAGCAGGATACGAAATTGATGAACCTGTTGCGGGGGGCGATCGCCAATACCCAGGATGAAGATGGTTGGTCAAAATTGGGACTAATTGGCGGCCACATCAAGAACCAGGCGTCCTTCGACTCACGCAATTATGGCTATAAGAAATTAAGCAGTTTGTTTGAGGCGATTGATCTGTTTGAACTGCGCAAGGAGCAAAATGTAATCTCGGTGCGGGAACGAAAAAAGAAATAGTTGCCAAGACTTACGGTGCGCTTAACTGGGTGGCGATCGCCTTGATTTTGGCCATCGGCGCATCGGTTTTAATCGCTTGAGGGTTAATGTGGGTACGACTGGCTTGGAAACCTTGCGCCTGAAGGCTGTTCAGCAGCAAATCTAATTTCGGTAGGTCGATTTTGGCCCGGGCACCAATCTCCTTTAACGGGAAAAAATAGGGGGGTAAATCATTTTCTAGACTCATCATTTCTAAAATCTTAACCACATCCTGCCAATTCCACCGTTGGGCGATCGCCGACATTTGCTGTAAATACTCCGGGTGATGTAACTTGCCCAGCCACATCGGGCCACTGAGGGTCAAAGGCAAATCGTCATGGGCACAGGTCGCCTGGGACAGTTTGCGCCAAGTGGGTAAACCATAGGTGCCGCAATGGTGACAATAGCCGAGAAAGCCGTAATTTAGTTCTGTCAGGGTGGGTTTACGGGTTAAACGGGCCATAATCCGGCAAGTATCCCCCCAAAAAAACGAGAAAATTGGTTCAATGCCAAAATTTCGCTGGGCCGCCTGTTGCGCGAGATTCCCCAACAAGAGCCGTAGACCCTGTTCCTGGACAGAGGGGTGCGATCGCCCATAGGCTCCATATTGTCGCAAGGCCCGCTGGGGTTCTCTGCCGCTGTAGGTTCTCCCGTCGGTGCTGGTCAGATACATCAATCCCCCCAGGGCCGTCACGGTGAGGGCATCCTGGACAAAGGCTGACCCAGAGCCAAAGGCATCAAAATCAACAAGATCATAGCGATCGCCCATTAAAGACCGTTCCAAACAAAGTTGGCGCAGGGAAAGCACACTAATGCACCGTTGGGCCGCTGGAATCCGTCGCAAATTCGTGGTTAAAGTCTCCAGGAGGTCTGGGTTGCCCTCATTGGCCCAGACCCAATCTGCTTGGGCTTCCTGGTAGTACCGGAGCGATCGCACTCCTGTCGCCGATAGGCCATCCAGAACCCGCAATTGTCCTTGGTTTTGCCGGTAGACTGCCGCCGCCAAGACCCCCAAATCCCGCACAATACGGCTTTTGGCACGGTAGAAGCCCCCATCTAGCTGAAATTGTACCGACCGCTCTTCAACCACCTGCACCACAATGCCACCTACTCTGGGATCGTAATATCGACGGGCTTGACCTCCGTAAACAAACTCGTCAGCGACGGATCCATGGCCGCCGCATTCCCCACCACCAGCACTGTTAATTGATCCGGCTTAAGGTAGGTTTGGGCCACCCGCTGCACGTCTTCAATGGTCGTTGCTTCCACTTCCCGTTGGTACTGGAAAATAAAATCTTCCGGGTAGCCATAATATTCATAGCGCATGAGGCGGGATAGGGTTTGACCGGGATCTTCAAAATTAAAGACAAAGGAATTCAGAATCGAATCCTTGGCATAGGCGAGTTCTGCGGGGGTGATCAGTTCCGTTTGCAGTCGCTTAATTTCCCCTTTCATGGCCGTGATAAAAGGTATCGTCGCCTCGGAGCGGGTCGAGCCTCCGGCGATAAACTTGCCATCGTAGTCGTAGCGGGGACTCCACACGCCATATACAGAATAGGCGAGACCCTGGCGAGAGCGAATTTCGTTAAAGAGTCGGCCCCCAAAACCGTTAATCACACCGTTCATTACCGAGAGTTCTGCATAGTCGGGATTGTCGAGTCGTCCCCCCTGGTGACCGATCAGGATGCTGCTCTGGGTCAGTTGACTCTGGTCAACGAGGAAAGCACCGCTCTGGGCGGGTTGGTTGACGGCGGGCGGCGCCAGGTCAGGGCGGGGACTGGGATTACGCCAAGGGCCAAATTTAGCAGCAATTTTTGCTTTGGTGGCTTCTACGTCGATATCGCCGACAATGCCGAGGATCATTTGGTCAGGGCGGATATAACTGCGGTAGAAGTTGAATAAATCGACCCGGTCAATGTTGTCGAGGGTGGCATATTCTACGGTGCGGGCATAGGGACTATCAGCGCCATAGATCAGTTTGTCAAATTCCCGGGAGGCGATCGCATCGGGTTCATCGTTGCGGCGGGCAATGCCCCCGGCGGTTTGTCGTTTAGCTAAATCCAGTTTGTCCTGGGGAAAAGCCGGTTGCTGGAGGACTTCGGCGAACAGATCAAACACAAGTGCAAAATCTTCCTTGAGGGCACTAAAAGAAGCACTGCCAGATGCTTCCCCAATGCTGGTTTCGATGCTGGCGGCCCGCTGTTCAAGGATATTGTTTAAGGTGTCAGCGGGATGCTTGAGGGTGCCCCCACTGCGCATCACGGTGCCCGTAATACTGCCTAGGCCCACTTTATCGGCGGGTTCCAGGCGGGAGCCAGTGCGAATCACCATGGAGCCTCCCACCAAGGGCAGGGTGTGATCTTCCATGAGATAGACTACTATCCCGTTTTCGAGTTCGTAGCGTTCGTAATCGGGGAGGGTGATTTCTGGGAGGGGAGGAAATTCTAACTCACTGTAATCTTTGGGGGTGAGGGCGATCGCCGGACTCGGCAGGAGTTGCACCGTCACTAAACCGACAAAAAACAAAGTCCAACCGCGTCGGTATAATTTCGAGACCAGGAGACGCATCTTTTTGAGTTGGGGATTTTTCATCGATTTTGTGAGATTGAAGGGCTTCTATGGATTTTAGCAGGGCTGTCCTGGGGATGGGCAGCTAACTCAGCTCAGCAACTTTTTGATTTTCTAGGAGGGTGACATTGCGCAGTAGATCCTCGACGGTGACCCGCAAGGTGCGATCGCCATCGACCAAGAATTGCAACTTGATACGGTCGGTGCCGGGATAGCCCACGGGGTCGAGTTTGGCAATGGTGCGGGCTCCCTCTCGGTCGTTGAGGGGTTTAACGTTGGTTTGGTTGGCTCCTAGTTGTTGGGTCACCAGGCGATCGCCATCGAAATAAACCTCCGTGCCGCTGCTTTGCTCGCCGAGTTCGCCAATGATCAGTTCGATACTGGGCTGTTGATCCATCGACGCTCCCAGGGTAATTTCCAAGGGTTCTGTCATCGGGTAGGGCTGCCCTTGGTTGATAATCGGTTGCCAATCGTGGCGGTTCTGGCGGCGGTTCCAATAGCGAATCCCGTAGCTGTGATAGAGAAAATCTTTGAGTTCAAACCCCTGGGCTAACTGCAACGCCCCACAGGCGATCGCCCCAAAAGGATTATCCCGTTTAATTTTTTCCGTGGGGAAATAACCCTCTAGCCAGCTCTGCACTAGGGGAATTTGGCTCGTGCCTCCCACCAACAGTACCGCTTCAATGTCCTCTTTGCTGACGCCGTTACGGCGGGCCTGTTGCAAGACTTGGGCCAGCAAATCATCGAGTTGAGCAATGAATCCTTGAGTTTCTAAAATCTCCTCAAAGGCCGACCGACTGAGGCTTAACTCGTAGCTTTCAAAGGTTTGATCGTTGTAATAAATCTCCGTTGCCTTAGTTTTTTGGGAGAGGGCAATTTTCAACCGTTCAACTAGCCGCAAACTCAGGGCATCCTGGGGGAGGTTTTGTTGGGTCTGGAAATATTCAAAGAGCCAATTATCTAAGTCCGAACCACCGAGATTTTTACCTGCTTTTGCCAGCACTTTTGCGGTTTTGACCTTTTGGGTTTTACTGTCGGCAAAGGATTTGCGGCCCCATTTCAAAATAAAGCCCGTCGGTTTGCTTTGGCCCTGGGCGAGGTTCAGATCCACGAGGGAAAAGTCCACGGTGCCCCCACCAAAATCCACCACGAGAATTCGTTTTAAATCTTCAGCCAAGGCCCCATAGCCCAAGGCAGCGGCGGTGGGTTCATCTAAAAGCTGAATTTTCTCGAGTTCTGGCAACTGTTCGCAAAGCCGACTCAGCCAGCTCCGATAGGCTTCAAAGCTATCGACGGGAACGGTCAAAACCAAGCTATCGAGGGATTCTCCCTGGGCTTTGAGTTGGGTAAAGATGCCGTTGAGGAAATATTCTCCCATTTTCTCGAAGGTGATCTTTTCACCATCTAGTTCCGGTAAAAAGCCTTGGATTGCGGTGCCAATGCCCCGTTTAAAGTTACAAAAATAGCGGGGATCGGGGCCGCGATCTAAACCGCGATCGCCAATGGCCTGACCGATAACGACTTTTTGGTCAGCGGCATTTTCGATATACAAAAGGCTAGGGATCAGCGGTGGATTCGGCGCAATTCGTTGGGAAAGACCCTGGAGCGGGAGAATTTCTGGGGCTCCTTTGGCGGCATTCCACCGGGTCACTAGGGTATTGCTCGTCCCAAAATCCACTGCGATCGCCATAATTATTTCGTGATTTTCTTGAAAGCTAAACTGGACAATTTTTGTATTGTATCGAGTTCGACGCTTTCCCGTAGCCATGGCATTCCCGAAAGCACCGGCGACCCAGTAGACTAAAACAGCAACGGTGGCATTGGGGAACAAGCACTTTGGCCAAACAGCGATTAGACCTCCTGCTGGTGGAGCGTCAACTATGTGAATCTCGACAACAGGCCCAGCGGGTGATCCGGGCCGGAGAAGTGAAGGTAAAACAGCAGATTGTGGATAAACCAGGCACCTTGGTTCCTGCCGACGTGGATATTGAAGTGCAAGCGAAACCCCCCTTTGTTTCCCGGGGGGGCGAAAAACTCGCGAAGGCGATCGCCCACTTTCAAATCGCCGTCCAAGATCGCATTTGTTTGGATGGGGGCATTTCCACCGGTGGCTTTACCGACTGTCTCTTGCAAGCTGGTGCCCAACAGGTCTATGGCATTGATGTCGGTTATGGCCAAGTCGCCTGGAAGATCCGCCAAGATCCACGGCTCATCCTCCGGGAGCGCACCAATTTTCGCCATCTGACCTCGGCTGATCTCTACCCAGAAGACACAAAAAGGCCAACCCTGGGGGTAATGGACTTATCTTTTATTTCCCTAACGAAGGTTTTGCCCACCCTCTGGAGTCTCCTCGACGGCCCGAAGGAAGTGATCCTGTTGGTTAAACCTCAGTTTGAAGTGGGGCGCACCCAGGTGGGAAAAAATGGCGTTGTCCGCGATCCCCAGGCCCAGGCCCAAGCGATCTTTTCGGTATTAGAAGCCGCTCAACAACTCGGTTGGCATCCCCAAGGGCTGACCTATTCGCCGATTACTGGCCCCGCAGGGAACGTGGAATATCTGCTGTGGTTAAGTATAGATGTCCCTCAAGTTAGCTTCGATTTAGATGCTCTAAAACAATTTACGAAAACGGCGATCGCCACCCTCAGTAAACCAGCCAATCCAGACGATCAGACAACTGAAAATACTAAAGAATAAACTTCAAATCACGCGTTAAAATTGCGCGAAAGTTTCCCGGGACGGATCTGGGTTAGACGATTTTCTCAAGCGTTGCTCCTTGCTTTCTGCCTCCCCTTCACTAAGTTGCTTTCCTTGGATGCGCACCAGAATTTTTGGCCCAGAGGTTGCCAAGCGGAATACAAGACCATCCTTAGCCACACATTGTTCAACCCGTTGATCCTCGATGTAGGTGCCGTTGGTGCCGAGATTAACAATGGACCATTCTTCTCCCTCTAGTCGCAGTTCAACATGGTGGCGAGAAACCACTGCACTATAGAGAACCACGTCATTATCCGTAGAACGGCCAATACTGATCGTAGTTTCGGTCTCAAAAGACCAATTTTGCATCGGAGTTGCTTGGATGGGATGAAGTAGGGTCAGAATAATCACGGATTAACAAGGGTTCGCGGATGGGGCACGGCACTAGAACAAACAGAAATTTGAGAGATACGGCTCGTGAAATAAAGACTTTTGACCCTATTTTACCCTTAAGAGTAGTCGAACTTACCGATTAGATTATCTTTCCTCGCCCAAGATGATCTCAGAAAATTTGATGTCCTTAACAGTGATGAGATCAAAGAAATCAGGGAAGAGATACCATCTTGATCTTTGATATTAAAAAACCCTCTACAACTGTGGGGAGCACTGCTGCGATCCGTCACTGTAGAGGGGCTGACTTTGGTGGTGATGTTTGATCAGGGAGCGATTAGCTGTGACTGAGGGTGTTTTCTGCGATATTCAGCACTCAATATTCAGCACTTGGGAATTTAACCTAAAATTTGTGTGCGTACAGTACTTCCGCATCACAGATGTAAGTAATACCCGAATAGTCATCAAAAAATTGCGCGGCAACCTCATCCGAAATCTTGATAGCGATCTCTCGGCTAGCGGTCAGTACCTCGATTTTTACATTTGAGGAAGTATCAGAGACACTGGGTTGTCCCGATGAGCGCACGTTGCGGCTCCCTTTACCGCCGGCAGGCACCACCGTATAACCGGTTGCTCCAGCACCGTCGATAATCTTAGCGATCTTTTTTAGTAATAATTTTTCCGTAACGATGACGAGCTTAATGGCTTGCTGAGTCATAGTGAGTTCCTCTTGACGCGTGATGTATGGCGAGTTGAAAAAATGTCGCTGTTCAATATTCTAAAAATATTGGTTGCGACGATCAAAGGCAAGACTCTATGGTTTCACCTTAAACCATGCCCTTAAGTCTATGGCAAAGGCCACCCCTATTGGAAAGGATTGATTCAGATTAATCGAAGCATTTTATAAAAAACGCTTATCCTTTTAGCGCGGCGATCGCCTTTTAATCTCTGGTTTTACCGCTGTTTGCAATAGGAGCTAGTCAAGTATTAATTCATCGTCTAACCAAGGGCTCACCCTTAAAACTCACCCTGATCACAACAGATATTTTTGTGACTGGTGTTGGCGTCGTAATTTGAGCAAATTCATCAAGACAGATCCTAGGAAAGTTAGGCATGACATGGCCAACTAGATGCAATCTATAAGTTTAGATTATTAAATCATTCAGTAAGTTTAAGGCGATTTTTGACAAAAAAGGCAAATTGTTGACTCGGCATTGTATAGACTAAAAAACATGGCATTTACTCAATTCATAGGCTTATTTCTATGAATTGAGCTTATTCAGCTATTCAAAAATACAACTTGAAGTCGCCATGGATACTGCATCGGTGGTTTTTGAGCGACGTTATCTGTTTTAAACAGATCTGTGATTGTTCGGGAATGCAGACAAACAGCATGGAGTAAAAAGGAATGAAAAAATTTGATGCAAGACCGTCACGACCCCAATTAGATGCGGATGAGGGGTGGGTGGTGCAGGTGTATGGCAGTAATCGCCGCTTGCTTTGGGTTTTGGAACCCTCCCACGGTTGGATGTTTTTAATCGGTTGCGGCGTTGGTTTACTGCTTTCGATTATTTGGGTAAATGTTGCTCACTATAGTCCTCCCTTGGAGTCAGCTCCGTCTGGAGAGTCCACTGCCCCTGCATTGCAAGTGGATTGATAAACTCATCCCGTGGGCGCATTATGGCTTTCCATATCAGAAGCCACCCTAGTCGATAGACGCTTTTTGAATATACAAACGGAGAGTTATCGTCATAGAAAAGAAAAACTTATGAATAGAATTTGACATTATTTACCGCAGCCACATTGGAAATTTGGACTTTTCAAGATAGACTTAAGCACATAGAAATTCGGACATCAATAGAACAAAGTCTATGAAGTTCCGATAACAGATTTTTGCATCATATCTGTGCTGTAGGTGTGAAGCCCTTCAGCCTTAATGTTCAAAGCTCACAATAACCGCTCTTCATGGGAGGAAGCGGAAGGAGGTATTAGTGGATTTTTTGTCCGATTTTTTGACGAAATTTGGGTCGCAGTTGCAGTCCCCGACGCTCGGCTTTTTAATTGGCGGTATCGTCATTGCTGCTTTCGGTAGCCGACTGACAATTCCCGATGCGGTATATAAGTTCATCGTCTTCATGCTGCTGATCAAAGTTGGTTTGAGTGGCGGTATTGCAATTCGTAATGCCAACATCACGGAGATGCTCTTGCCCGCATTATTCGCCGTGCTCACGGGAATCCTGATTGTTTTCATTGGGCGTTTTACCTTAGCGAAGCTACCGGGCATTAGAACTGTAGATGCGGTGGCGACGGCCGGCTTGTTTGGGGCGGTAAGTGGTTCAACCCTTGCGGCTGGGATCACAGTTATGGAAGGGCAAGGTGTTTTCTACGAACCTTGGGCAGCGGCACTTTATCCTTTTATGGATATTCCCGCCCTGGTGACAGCGATTGTTGTGGCCAGTCTTTACAAGAGCAAGCAGCGCGAGGTTGAAGCGGCTGATTTAAGCAAACAACCTGTTGCCGCTGGTGAATATGCTGGTGAGTCCGTTTATCCCACCACGAGGCAGGAATATCTGGGGCAAAAGCGTGGTAAGGCCACGAATCGGGTTGAAATTTGGCCCATTGTTCAAGAAAGTCTCCAGGGTTCTGCTCTATCCGCATTGTTGCTCGGTCTTGCGCTCGGTTTATTAACTCGGCCGGAGAGTGTGTTTGAAAGCTTCTATGAGCCTCTCTTCCGTGGTTTCCTTTCGATTTTGATGTTGGTGATGGGGATGGAAGCTTGGTCTAGGCTTGGGGAGCTCCGCAAAGTTGCTCAATGGTACGCTGTCTATGCGTTTTTTGCGCCGCTACTGCATGGGTTTATTGCCTTCGGTCTCGGCATGATCGCCCACTATGCTACTGGATTCAGTCCTGGTGGTGTTGCCCTTTTAGCAATTATTGCGGCTTCTAGTTCCGACATCTCTGGGCCGCCGACTCTACGCGCGGGGATTCCGTCTGCGAATCCTTCTGCTTATATCGGTTCGTCTACGGCCATCGGTACCCCTGTGGCGATCGCCATCGGCATACCACTTTTTATCGGCCTTGCCCAAGCAACCATGGGTGGCTGATCGAAAATCGGTCGTAGTCAAACAACCCAGAATCTCAATCAAGGTCTGCGTTGTCTCTGGTCAATCGTCGGGCGATCGCAAAAAATAAACACTAGAAAGTCGAGGTTTGGCCTCGGCTTTTTTTGGTTTGAGGGGTCAAATTTTTGGCTCCGGAGCAGACCCCATGGGATTTTGAGGTAGCGAAAATAGTGTCTTTGGGGAAGCTTGATTTTTGTGAAGTCTTTGGTAGCTGTATGACTTGTTACAGCTTCGGTCGCTCAATGCTTGATACATCTAGCTAGCTGGGACGATTTAGGCACAGAAGGCAGTGGTCTGTTCGGCGATCGCCTTTTCTGTGGCTTGATCTTTGGCCCAACTTCACAGCAGGTTCGAGTGTAATGGCATGGTAAATAGTCTAGAAGGTTACAACCCCGGAGATTTTTTTGATGAGCTTTTTGCGGAGCAGGGGATACCACGACCAGCCGCAGCGGCATTGATTCAGCATATTGGCAAGTTTCCGCTCAGTACCCTGGAGCAACAACAGAAATCGGCGCAAAATATGCTGTTTAAGTTGGGTGTGACCTTTAATGTTTACAGCGATAACCAGGGGACAGAGCGGATTTTTCCGTTTGATGTGATTCCCCGCATCATTTCGCAAACGGAGTGGGATTGGCTCGAAAAAGGCTTACAACAGCGCATTGAAGCCTTAAATCATTTCCTAGATGATATTTACAATGAGCAGCGCATTATCAAGGATCAAGTCATTCCGCGCCATGTGGTGGAATCGGCGTCGGGCTTCTTAAAACCCTGCATGGGACTGAAGCCACCCAAGGGAAAATGGTGTCACATTACAGGCACTGATTTGGTGCGCGATCGCCAAGGGCAATGGTACGTCCTCGAAGATAATCTCCGTTGTCCGTCGGGGGTCTCCTACGTTCTTGAAAATCGTCGGGTGATGAAAAGTCTTTTTCCGAGCTTTTTTAATACCCTGAAAATCCAACCCGTCGATGACTATCCGGGGCAGTTGCTAAATCTGTTGATGAATTTGGCCCCTGATCACATTGCCGATCCCTGCGTCGTGGTGCTGACACCGGGCATTTACAACTCTGCCTATTTTGAACATTCTTACCTCGCCCAGCAAATGGGGTGTGAGTTGGTCGAAGGGCGAGATTTGGTCGTGGTGGATGGATATTTACAAATGCGTACCACCAAGGGCTTACAACGGATTGATGTGATTTATCGACGCATTGACGATGACTTTTTAGATCCGTTTGTTTTCCGGTCAGATTCGGTGCTTGGGGTGCCGGGTCTGATGGACGTCTACCGCCAAGGACGGGTGGCGATCGCCAACGCGCCAGGGACAGGGATCGCCGACGACAAAATGGTTTACGGCTATGTCCCCCAGATGATCCGCTACTACCTCGGTGAAGACCAAATTTTGCCTAATGTCGAAACCTACTTTTGTGAAGATTCCCAGCAACAATCCCATGTGTTGAACCATTTAGACGAGCTTGTTGTGAAGGCCACAGACGCCTCCGGGGGCTATGGAATGTTGGTTGGCCCCCACGCCAGCCCCAGCGAACGGGAGCAATTTAAAGCCTATATCCAAGCCAACCCCAGAAAATATATCGCCCAACCCACATTATGTTTATCGCGGGTACCGACCCTGATCGATGGTGACTTCGTCGGCTGCCATGTGGATCTGCGGCCTTTCATCCTCAACGGTGGCGATCGCACCTATGTTAATCCCGGTGGCCTGACCCGTGTCGCCCTCAAAAAAGGTTCTCTCGTCGTTAACTCATCCCAAGGGGGCGGCAGCAAAGATACCTGGGTAATTAATACCAAAGCCACCTAAGCAGACTGCGAAAAAGAAGCCCCCTTGCTAAAACCACTTTTGAAACAAATTTGAGGAGCAAAGATCCACCATGTTGAGTCGTGTTGCTGATTCTATTTATTGGCTCAATCGCTACGTTGAACGGGCCGAAAATGTCGCCCGCTTTGTGGAGGTCAATTTAACCCTCCTGCTGGATACGACAACTACCACCAACTATTGGCAAGCCCTGATCACCACCACCGGCGATTCTGCGTTATTCCGTGAATCCTACGGTGAAGCTACTAGCGAAAATGTCCTGCAATTTTTAACCTTCGATCAAAACTACCCCAGTTCAATTGTATCTTGCCTCAAACGGGCCCGGGAAAATGCCCATGCCGTCCGGGCCAATATTTCTTCTGAGATGTGGGAACAGCTCAACGAGCTTTATCACACGGTACAACAGGCAGCAAGTCGGCCCATGACCTTGGAGGAACGTTATCAATTTTATCCGGCCATTCGCATGGGGAGTCATCTGTTCGCAGGCATTATGGAAGCGACGATGTCCCACAACGAGGGTTGGCACTTTGGTCAGTTGGGACGTCTCCTGGAGCGGGCAGATAAAACAGCGCGGATTCTTGATGTGAAGTACTTTATCCTTTTGCCTTCTTTACAAGATGTGGGGAGTCCTTTGGATAATTTGCAGTGGATTGCTCTACTCAAATCAGCCAGTGCCTACGAAATGTACCGCAAACGCCAACATCGAATTACCCCAGAGAATGTGGCTGCCTTTTTGATCTTGGACGCGCAGTTTCCCCGGTCTATTTGTTTTTCGTTGCTCGAAGCCCAAAAATCTCTCCACTGCATTTCTGGGACTCCCATTGGCAGCTGGAGTTGCCCCAGTGAGCGTTCCCTTGGTCGCCTTTGTTCTGCGTTGGACTACATTACGATGGATGAAATTTTTGACCAGGGCCTCCATGAATTTCTCGACGATCTCCAAAGTAAGTTGAATCGCGTTGGTCAAGATATTTATGAGGATTTCATCGCCGTGCCCCTAGCGGTTTAGTTTGAATGAGTTTTGAATTATTTGAATTAACTGTTTACTTTTTTAGGCCTGTGTTGTGCGCTATCAGATTACCCATTCGACCCTTTACACCTATAGTCATCCCGTAGAACTGGGCAGTCATTGCGTCAAATTGTGTCCACGCACCGATGGTTACCAACGGCTCCGGCAGTTTCACATCGACGTTGACCCTTTGCCTCGGCAGCATACCCGCCTTCTTGACCCAGACGGCAATGTGGCTGATCGCTTTTGGTTTGACCCCAAACCTGTGCAGTCCCTAAAGTTGGTCACAACGGCAGAGGTGGAAGTCGTCTGTCAGAATCCTTTTGATTATCTGATGGCTCCCTGGGCGATCGCCTGTCCCTGGGACTACCCCAGTTCCCTCGCCCTCAGACTTTACCCCTACCGACAGCTCACAACCCCCCATCCCCGTGTTGTGGAATTGGCCCAGGATCTCTTGCACCAAGTAGAAGGAAATGCCGGCCTCTTTGTCAGCCAACTGACCCAGCGTATCTATGAAGATTGTCGCTATATCCATCGCCTTGAGGGAGCGCCTCAACTTCCTGGGATCACCCTTAGCCAGCGGACAGGGACTTGTCGCGACTTTGCCTTACTGTGGGTTGAGGCCTGTCGAGTCGTCGGCCTAGCGGCGCGGTTTGTGAGTGGTTACCAACGGGGCGATAAAACCACAACCCAACACGAACTCCATGCCTGGGGAGAAGTGTATATGCCGGGAGGTGGTTGGCGTGGTTTTGATCCAACTCTCGGTTTGGCGGTTACAGATGGTCACATCGTCGTCGCAGCAACGGGAGATCCTCCCTGGGCGGCTCCGGTTTCGGGGGATATTCAAAGTTCTTTGGGGAGACCCCAGACGCGCTTAGTCTGTGATATTCGTCTGGTTTATGATGAGCTTTCTTCTCAAACACAATCTCAATCTCAATCGCAATAATTCCCTGGGGCCTGTCATCAATCAAGCCAGAGGATGGAGTTAGCTAATGATTTCCGGATGGCAAACCCCGTTAACTTGATAGTTTTACAGCAAATTTTCACCATAAAAGCAGTTCAGTTAACTTGAGTAGAATATCTTTTATTGCCTCTGATTACCGATGACATTGCTGCCAATTTCAAAATTCTTATTCCATCATTCTTCTGGCTATGCTGATTTTATGCCGAACTAAAGCTTCGCATTTTATAAATCTAATTATAGAAGCATTTATTAATAGCCTAAAAGATATTTTAAGCATTAGTATTCAACATATTACTGATTTATTGACTGGAATTATCACTCTATTTTTGACGAAATATTTTTTGGGAATTTTCTAGAAGACAACAAAAGAAATAACGAATAAAACGATCAGAAATCATTCACTATAAATTTTGGCTAAAAAAGGCGTTTATGTGGGGACAGGGGTTTTAGGTATTCTATTTGCCTGCGTAATCGCTTTTCCTGGTTTGAGTTTAGGAGGTATTGTGGCAACCTTAGGGGAGGTTGAATTGCAATTGGCTTTGCACTTCAGGATATCGTCAATTTTTTTCGATATCATCCTACTGATTGGAGAGCCTTTTTGCATCGGTGCTGAAATTGCAGTCAGTGATCAGCAAGGTATCATTAAAGATGTCAGCATCTGGATTACGGGCATTAGTATCTCCATGATAAATACAATAATTATTTATCCAATCAGTTGCCTGCAGGAGATGATGCCTAGAAAATTCATTTAAAAATTCAACTCAACGTTTAATGGGTTGACTTACACAAAAAACTGCTTTAGATACCTATGATTACCTATGACAAACTTGATAAACCCAATTGGCTGAATACTATTTTTCAGGTGAGGGGGGCTGTTTTGCCTATGATTTTGCCGCGCATCCTTTTTTTCTGTATTTTGACTGCGGCATTGACGTTTATTTACGTCCAGGGCTTTCCTATCTATCTTGAGAAACTAGGAGACTTGACCACAAATGTTATTTACAATCTGATTCTGGGTTTGCTCATTGTCTTTCGCACGAATACATCCTACGAACGTTTTTGGGAAGGGCGAAAAGCTTGGGGGGGGATTGTTGTGAATATCCGTAATCTTGCCCAGGAAATTTTGATTGGGATCACAACCCAAACCGAGCAAGAAACCCAGGAAAAAAAACAGGCCTTAAATCTACTGCTTGCCTTTGCGATCGCCACTAAGTTACATCTACGAGGAGATCAAGTAAACGATAGACTAGAAGCATTGGTTGAGCCTGAGCAGGTCACAGAACTAAAAGACTCGAAAAATCGTCCCCTTGATATTCAATTTTGGTTGCGCACCTATCTACATCAACAACTCAAGCTAAAAAATTTTGGGGACGCACAGCTGAATATGACCAGCGGCATACTGAATAGTTTGATGGAGAGTGTGAGTGGTTGCGAGAGAATTTTAACCACACCAATTCCGATCACCTATCGCGTGTATTTGAAACGTTTGATTTTAATTTATTGTTTTGGCTTACCGTTCCGCCTGGTGCCTGAGATTACCTGGTGGGCGATTCCGATTGTGGCAGTGGTCAGCTTCCTCCTATTGGGCGTTGAAGAAGTTGCCCGGGAGCTAGAAAATCCCTTTGGCTTTGATGTTAATGATCTGCCCCTAGACGATCTTTGTGACGTGATCGAGGGCAATATTAACCGTGTCTCTCGTTTGCATACCCAGGCGAAAGAATTAACTTCTGTCTCGTGATTGGGCATGACAAACAATACTAAGACTAGAGAAAATCTGTGCCGTTGCCTTCAGGTTCTTGCCCATTCTGATTTAAGTCCCGGTTCCATTCCACCGCTGGCATTGCTTCAGAAGCCTGCTTGAGGGCACTTTCCCAATAGCGACGAATTTTGAGTAAGTAGGGATCACGGGCTTCTAACCGCAGACGGTGCTGAATTTTGAGGCTATTGACCGTATAGGAAATCATGTCGATGGGCGGGCCCACGGAAAGGTTAGATCGCATAGTGGAGTCGATGGAGAGGAGGGCTGATTTGGCGATCGCATCTAAAGAAGACTCATAGGAGAGGGTGCGATCCAAGATCGGTTTGCCATACTTCGTTTCGCCAATCTGTAGATAAGGCGTCTCTGGGGTTGCTCGGATGCAATTGCCTTGGCTGTAGATAAGAAAAAGCTCCGGCGGTGCCCCGGCAATTTGTCCGGCGAGGAGAAAATTACACTGAAAATCAATGCCATCTTTTTCCAACCAAGGTCGATCTTCCTGTTGGAGTTGGCGAGTCTTTTTACCAATGTAGCGGGCAGCATCATAAAGACTAGGGATCGTATGGAGATTGTGGGGCGTACCACTGCGAATCTCCTGTTCTAGTTGATAGGTGATGGCCTGGGTAATCGATAAATTTCCCGAAGTGCAGAGAATGAGTACCCGTTCCCCTGGGCAGGAAAAATCAAATAACTTTTGATAGGATGAGACGTAATCAACCCCCGCATTGGTGCGTGAATCGGCGGCAAGAATAAAACCCTGGCGAACTAAGATTCCTAAACAATACGTCAATTTTGATGACCTCGTTTGATCTGATGGGATTCACAGAAAAAATTTTGGGTTAGCCTATCCTAAGCTGTCAGGACATAGACAGTAAGAGCCAGCTGCTGTCAGGTTAATCATCGCATATCTGCCAAGCTGCGCGAGCATTATTTTTGCAAATTATTGTTGGAGTTTCCCCATGAATTACGTTTGTTATCTCGGTTCTGGGCAACGGCTTGATTTGGCGAACCAAGGTTCCTATACGGTCATTACCCTCAGCCAAACTAGCCCCGGACAACAGCAACAAAGCACCAACCGTTACCTAACGGGGACCTGGGCGGCGCAGCCCACGGTGATGCAAGCTGGCGGGATCACGATTATCACAGTCTTTACTGCCACGAAAACAACGCAAATTAGGGTACAAGGCCAAATGGCCACCCTCTGTGAACAACCCCTAAATTTGCAGGGTGCCCAAGCGCTGCCTTTAGAGCAAACGGCGGCAAAATCTCCAGAACCAATGCCACCTTTAGAACCTCTGCCACCACTTAAAATGGGCAACATGGAAATGAAGATGAATCCGATGGAAATGCGCCTGGGCAATATGGAAATGCGGATTAATGATTTGTCTCAATCTCCCCAGCCGCAACCGACGCCGACAGCGAATCATCAGCCAAAACGGTTTTGCGCCCAATGTGGTCAAGCAATCACGGCAGGCGATCGCTTTTGTACCCAGTGCGGTCAGCCTTTGTCGTCTTAGAAAACATGACTTAATCCAAGGGTTCCATCGTTGGAATTACTGAAAACCTTTTTTCCGGGACTTGGCTTGGGGCACTTGCTCCAACCAAAGCTCAATTTGCGCTGGATCTAGTTGCAGTTGTTGCAAAAGTGCTTGGACGTTGGCGCGGGTGAATTTTTCTGGGGGGTCTGGGGCGATCGCCTCTCCCTGAGACGCTAGTTGCAAAACAGCGGTAAATAAAGAGGCGGCCCGAAGAATGGGTGTTGTCTCTAGCCAAACGGGAAGAATCCGCACTTCAATCGTGTTTTTGTGGGGCAGGGCGTTGATGCAGTTCACCAAATTAAAATCACAATATTTTGTCAGCTTGAGGCGATGGAGTTGCTGCTGCACAGCGGGCCAGGGGAGTTGCCGAAATTCGGGCTGGTTTACCGTGGTGAGGAGAGTTTCGGGCCAGGGGCCGAGGCGACGGCAGTGGGGGTTGGTGCCCATGAGTGTTTTGAGAATGGCCCCATAACGCCATAACAGATTCACTAAATTGGCGATCGCCGGCGCTGACTGGAGGGGTTTCGCCTCAAAATGGAGGTGGGTCGCGCCTTCAACGGGGGCCGTAAAGTTCTGGTGCCGCGCCAAGGACAATAAAGCGTCTAGTTGGGCATGATGGTCTGCTTCTAGGGGGGCGGTAATCAGTTCACAGGGGCGCTCTCGCTCTCCGGGGAGTGGGGCGGCGATCGCCACCGATGCACCACTTTGATCATTCACGCGCCGCATCCCTCCCGGCCCCGGTTCTGGAACCGTACCAAACAAATCGCCGATGGGATCCATCACTGTCTCTAAAGGGGTTTTGGCATTGGTTTGACGGGCAATCAAACGCAGCAGACGTTCATCATCACTGACAATACGATACCAACCCGCTTGGGGTTTTGCCTGGCGCTTCAGGTCTTTTTGTAACGTTAGATCATCGACACATTGGGCGATCATCCGTTGCTGGGGATCAAGAATCTCAAAGCCGAGGGTTAAATTGTGAAAGACTGGTTTACCCGGTACTTTGCTGGGTTCCGATTGGGGGTGAAAAAAGCGATGGACTTGGCCTCCCTGGGCGGCGGCGATCGCCGCTGCGAGATCCTGACGACTGCTCCCTACTGGTGCCAATAACTCAATTTCGAACCCAATTTTCCAATCTAAAGTGATCACGATTTTTGCTCCCTGGCCCTCGTATGTTGGCGTCAGTAATTGATCTAAATTGATCTAAAAAAATATGGGAGATGATGGCTCACCTCCCAAGACGATTGTTGATTAGAAACCCATGGCGTAGAGGGGCTTGGGCGCACCTTGATCAGAAGAATAGCGGTATTGAATTTGATTGAAATGATAGTCCAAATGAATTTCCATATTGCGTGAGGCGTCGAATAGAGTCACCACCAACGGATCCCGCTCAATTTCATTGAAGTAAAAAATCTCTTCCCCGGCAGCGGTGAGTTCTACCCACAGACCATCGGCCCGTTGGACAAAATAGCCCAAAGTGTGGCCATCACGATTCAAATTCTCAAAGGCAATGGTTTCAACAATCGCCGCCGGATCATAGTGGGATTGCTCGGTGTAGGCCATCTCAACGATATCGTGGGCAACACCTGGTAGGCCCCATTCCAATTTATTGGCGATCGCTGTTTTTGCTTCAGTGACAGAGATATCCCAATACTCGGCGACGACCACCATATCGTCATAGCTAAAGCCTTCGTCGGTAAAGTTGCAAAGACCTTGACCACCGTAATAGTCCCGGGCCGCCGTTAACTTAGTTTCAACGGTTTGATAGTCACCGTCTTGGAGGAGTTTGCCAGCACTGACCTTGGCATTACCGGGGCCTTCTCCCCAAAATTCCCCCAGCATTTTTGCATCGCACCAGGTGTAGTCTGCAAAGAATAAATCAGTCGCATCCTGGGCGGGACTGACGGTCAAGGGGGAAGCAGTAGAAGGAAGGGCATTGGCGGAGAATCCGGACACAAATACTGCACCAGTGGCAATCATTTGTAAGAGAGTTCGGGGGGCGGTAAAAAGTGCGGTTGTCATGGCTATTGCTCTTAAATATTGTGGGGGTTTTTGTGTGTTGCCCAGTCTTAGTTGTGCCGCCTGTTTACTGATGCACTTTTTGAGGCGATCGCCACTGCAACTAGGCTTGATCGACGCGCCGTTCAGCAAGTTTGAGACGAATTTCTTCGTGGTATTGCTGGGTGATGGGATAAAAGTAAGCGAGTCCTAAGCCAATGATAAGCGCGATGGTCGGTAGGGGGGCGATCGCCAAGCGGATCGCCAAGAGAGCCGAATCAGGTTGCACCGGGGGCGCTTGACCCGGGACAGATTCAACAAAACCAGCCCAGGCCAGGGCTTGACCCACCAGAAATAAACTAACGGCTAGGCCAATTTTCTGGAGGAGCACCATAAACCCATAAAAGACGCCCTCCCGTCGTTGCCCAGTGGTGAGTTCATCCAGTTCAATCACATCAGGCACCATCGACCAGGGGATCAGATAGCTCACCGAAACCCCACACCCGGCCAGGATTGCACAGGCAAACATTAAACCAATCTGTCCCGGTTGCAGGAAAAACAACCCCACTTGGGCAATAATCCAGAGGAAAACGCCCCCGAAATACACCGTTTTTTTCCCCAAGCGTTGACTAAGGGCACTGGCCACAAACAGGAGCACCAGAGCCGTCCCCTGTACCGCCAGGGCCACATTGGGAAACATTGCATCCGGCAAGCCCATCCAGTTAATGACGAAATAGGGCAAGATCGAAGCCGTTAATTGAATCGCCAGCCAAGAGGCGAGATAAATCCCAATTACAAATAAAAAGGGTTTGTTACTAAAGGCAATCTTGAGTTGCTCTCGAAAGGGAATCGAAGCCGTCAGATCCGTTTGCTCAGCCAAAGGCACCACCAAATGGGATTCCGGCACAGAGTTCACAAATGTCCAGCCCGCTACCACCAGCAATAACCCCGCAGAAATGAACAGAAATGGCCATAAAATTGGCCCCTGGAGCAACCCCAACCCAGCCAGGCCACTCACCCCAGCCATTCCCCATAACCCTTGACCCAATCGTCGTCGTTGCTGGGGGGTTAAAATTGGCGATCGCCCCTTTTCTTGGAGTCGCAACGTACACCACAACAGTGCCAAGCCCGCAAACACCGAACATACCAAACCCAGGAGACTGTACTGCTTTAGGGGATCATCTGGATAAGCCTGGAAAATCAATCGCGCCACAATCAGCGAAAAAATACTAGAGCCAATGGAGAAACTAAACCGAAAACTATTGAGACTGGTGCGTTCGTGGTAGTCCTGGGTCAACTCTGGGGTGAGGGCCGCGTAGGGCAAATTAACCGCTGTGTAGGCCAGGTTAAATAAAATGCCCATCACGATGTAGTACCCAAACAAAAACCAATCATTCACTTGATCAATTTCGCTCAATTGGGGAACCAACCACTGCCCAAAAAAGACAAAGACAAAGGGAATAATTCCCCCCAGCATCCAGGGCAATCGTCGGCCCCAAGGATGACGGGTGCGATCGCTCCATACCCCCACAATGGGATCATTGATGGCATCGGAAATTTTGCCGATCATCAAAATGCTCCCCGCCAAGCCCGGTGGTAAACCCGCCACCTGGGTAAAAAAGTACAACAGAAAAAAAACCAAGACATTTGCGGTGAGGGCCGGGCCAATATCGCCAGCCCCAAAGGCAATTTTTGTCGAGAGGTTGAGTTTTTCTGGTGGGGGATGGATCGGCTGGGTCATGGCAAGGACGCCCGCTTGGGGGCGCAAAGAAACTGCTTGCAATTGTAGTGGCTGCTACGGTAATCGGCGATCGCCAACTCAGAAACGGGGAATGTAAAATAAAATTCACGCCTTTTCGCAACCAAATCCCTATGCAATCTTCCTTGATCAATGGCCGTTACCAAATCGTGAAGACCCTCGGACAGGGTGGATTTGGGGATACCTTTTTGGTGAAAGACCTACAACTGCCCTCCCAACGGCAATGTGTACTGAAATCCCTCAAGGTACAGGCCACCAGTCCCCAAACTGTCCAGGAGATGCAGCGGCGCTTTCAGCGGGAAGCCGCCATCCTCGAAGGCCTAGGGGAAAAACATAACCAAATCCCCAAGCTCTACGCCTACTTTGAGGAGCAGGGACGATTTTATTTGGTGCAAGAATGGATCGATGGGCTGACCCTCCAGGACATCGTTAAGCAGCAGGGCAGCCTAAGCCCGCTCCAGGTACAACAAATTTTGCTGGACTTGTTACCCGTCCTCCAATTAGTCCATGACCAATACATCATTCACCGGGACATTAAGCCAGAAAATATTATTCTGCGCAGCAGCGATCGCAAACCCGTTTTAATTGACTTTGGGGCCGTTAAAGAAGCCCTTACCACCGCCATTCACCTGGACTTGAGCCAGCCCGTCTCCGTGGCGATCGGCACCCCCGGCTACATGGCCCCCGAACAGGGCACCGGGCGTCCCGTCTATTCCAGCGATTTGTATGGCCTAGGATTTACGGCGATTTTTCTCCTCACCGGCCAATCTCCCCAACAGTTTCCCAATGATCCCCAAACGGGAGAACTGATTTGGCAGCAGGATTTTCCCTATTTGCAAACGCCCCTGGGTCAAGTGATTGCTAAGGCCGTAAAATTTCATCCCCGCGATCGCTTTCCCACGGCCCAAGCAATGTTAAACGCTCTCCGCAATGCAGGGGGAACTGCGGCGGCGCCGGCCCCAGTTGTCAATGGCAATCAAACCACTGCCACCCGGGTTGTGGGGTCGCCAGCTGTGGCAAGACGCAGCACCACTTTACCGACAAGCACCACCGCCCCCCAACCCCAGGAAACGGAAAATGGTGGCTGTTGGCGTTTGGCGATTCTCACGGTTTTGTTTAGCGGCATCGGCATCAGTGCCGGGATTTGGTTGACCTTTGCCCTCGTTGGGCGATCGCCTGAACCCCAAACCTTCCCCGAAGATCCAGCCCTAAATACAGAGAGTAATCCGCCTGTTATTGATACTCCCCTACCGGAACCGACCCCGGAGCCAGAACCGGAGCCGGCACCTGAACCCACTCCAGAGCCAGAACCCGAACCCATTCCAGAGCCGGAGCCGGAGCCAGAACCCTCCCCAGAACCGACTCCCAGCCCCGGAGAAATACCTTTAATTCCCGTGGGCACTCCCGGTGCCGCCATTCCCCAAATTATTTCCGTGCCCCCCACCGATCAACGGCCTGGATTTTGGGGCGATAGTACAGCAATTTTGTATCGCAACTATGGCCCGGCGAATGTCAGCCTCGGCTACATTGTTGACAACACGACGGGCACCCTGGCCCAAACAGAAATTACGTTTCCGGTGGGAACTGACCTCAGCGTGATCCAACAAACCCTCAGTGGTCTTTTACCCGAAGGTGTGCCCCCGGAGGTGAGCCAAGCTGTGGCTAGCGTCTATAACCGCAATAGTAGTTCTCAATCTTTCACCACCAGCAATCATCGAGGTCAAATTAAACGCAACGACAGCGATCGCCTTTATGTTGGTGTTTGGTCGCCTGATTTTCACGATTAGATCCTGAGTAGCCCCCGTTGGGCGAGGAGAGCAGTGCCATAGGCGGCGTCCGGTTGGGGCGAAATGAGCACAGGACAACTGAGGTAACGGGCACGGATTTTTGTCCATACTGGATTTTGGGCACCGCCCCCTGCTGTAAATACCCTTTCTACTCGAGGGGAACCTAAATCTTCTAATCGACGATAACCCTGGGCCTCAATGCGAGCTATCCCTTCTAAGAGTCCCTGGAGGAATTGTCTCGGCTTTGTCGGACGGGGAGTGAGGCGCGGCGGTAAGTTGGGATCATTGAACGGAAAGCGATCGCCCGGTTTAAGTAGAGGATAATAATCTAAACCACTGTCTGCGGTAGGGTCGATGGAAACACTGAGGTCTTGCAATTGGGTTGCGTCGAAATAATGTTTCAGGACAGCCCCTCCTGTATTAGATGCACCACCGCTCAACCAAAGATGCCCGAAGCGATGACTATAAACCCCAGCCGCAAGATCCTGAACGGGGCGATCGCCGAGCAATTTCAATACCAAGGTTGAACCGAGGGACGTCACCGCCTCCCCAACCTCAGAGGCTCCACTGGCGATAAAGGCGGCAATGCTATCGGTGGTTCCGGCACAAATTTGACAATGGGGATTAATGCCAAACCGCTGGGCAATGGTCGCTAAAATGTTCTGTTTGCCACCACCGGGCGTTTGCACCTGGGGCAATAAATCAAACAGAGGGTACCGTTGTAACCAAGGGGGATAACGTAAATTTTCGACGTCATAGCCGAGTTTCAACGCATTGTGATAATCGCTTTGGCCAAAGTTGCCGTGGAGCAGGCCACTTAGCCAATCCGCCTGGTGGAGAAAATAGCTAGCTGGGGTAGTCAAATCCTGGGATTCAAACCAGAGTAATTTGGCGAGGCTAGACGTGGCCGATTGCACGAGATGTTGGGGCGGGGCCAGGGTTTGCAGCATTGGCAAAACGGTTTTGCCCCGGTCATCGTTATAAAGCAGGGCTTCTGTACAGGGCTTGCCGTCGTCATCACAGAGTAAGACCGTCCCGGAGGTGCCATTAATGGCGATCGCCTGGAGATTTTGACGAATCTCCCGATTGAATGCCGCGAGTAAATGCCAGAGCGCCTCACGCCAGCCCTGGGGCGTTTGTTCTAGGGAATGAACCGTAACGGTCTGGACAATTTCACGATGTTCCGTAATGGCGATCGCCCGTGCCCCGGAAGTGCCGAAATCAATGCCCAGGGAGAACAATGCGGTCATTAGTCTTCGGTGTAGATGCAACCTGCGGTACAGGTCTCTTTAATTTCTACCGCCGCTAACCCTGGCAAATTGGCTTTTTTAAGCTCGCCGTAAATCCATTGGGCGATCGCCTCGCTGGTGGGACTTTCCATCCCCAGGGAATCGTTTAAATGGTAGTGATCGAGGTATTGATCCAAGAGGGGTTGGACATATTTTTTAATTTCACCGAAATCGAAAAGCATTCCTTGTTTCGGCCCGGTTTCCTGGAGGCGATCGCCCCGCAGATAAACTCGCATGACCCAACTATGGCCATGGAGACGAGCACATTTGCCATCGTGGTGGGGCAGTTGGTGGGCTGCCTCAAAGCGAAATTCTTTATAGAGTTCCCATTGGGCCATAACGGTTTAAGCCCATGCAAGGTAAGGCAATTTTGTCGCCGTTGTGGCAATCTCCGCTTGGTTGGCCACCAATTGACCGCAACTATCCCAAGTGCCAGCGAGTAATGCTTGTCTAGCGCCTTCCCCGAGCGTGATCTGGCCTGACCAATCACCGCAGGATACCGTCAAATTTTCTAGATCTACGCTGGTGGCCGCCTGGGGGTTGGCCTCTAACTGACTTTGTAACGCTTCTACAGTGGCCCGATCCGCCGTCACACAGGGGACGCCGTTGGCGAGGCAGTTCCCAAAGAAAATTTCCGCAAAACTTTCGCCGACAATGGCCTCAATTCCCCATTTCAAAAGGGCCTGGGGAGCATGTTCCCGCGAAGAACCGCAGCCAAAGTTACCATTAATCACGAGGATATTCGCGCCTTGATACTGGGCTAAATCAAAGGGATGCTGGCCGTCTAGTTGTTGGCGATCATCTGCAAAAGCTTGTTCCCCAAGGCCATCGAAGGTCACACACTTGAGGAACCGTGCGGGAATGATGCGGTCTGTGTCGATGTCGTTGCCCCGGAGCGGGATCCCTGTGCCAGAAACTTGCTTGATTTCGCTGCTCATATCTCGTTTGAATCGGTGACCAGTGGGAGATTGCTAATTTAGCATACTTTCCTGGAGCAATTTCAGCGGTGGCAAGGGAACCCCAGGGGCGATCGCCAAAAGACGAAACCTCGTTTAATAGATATAATCTGTTACGAAAGCCATTAAGAAATGTTGCGTCCCATGAACAACCCCGTCCTCCAAGCCCTGGCCTATGGCCGCGCCTTTGCAGAAGTCCTCAAAGAGAGGGTAGAAGATAGTTTGACGGATCTACTCAGCGATCTCGGTAAATTCGATGCCGAACGCAATCAATGGTTTCAAGAGTTTGCCCAAGAAGTCCAGGCCCGCGCCGAACGGGAAGCGGCTAATCAAGGTAATTCTAGCCGCCCCATTACTATCGACATTGATGGCGACGATCGCCCCGCTGACCTCCAGGAAATGATCGACAATCTCCGGGCAGAAATTGCGAGCCTCAAAGCGGAACTCAAGCAATATCGCGATACCCAAAATTAAGTTTTTTCTCCCAAGGCGATCGCCCTAGTCGTACCACGTTTTTTTCTTCCGTAAACCCATTTCCATAGGCAAATTTTTTGTGTCTGCTCTGTCTTCCCAAGCCAATTCCAGGGTCTCTAATCCCAACGCTATCCCAGCACCGCGCCTAGAGCGGGCTAAATCTACCTATCGCTGGAACCGTGGGAACTACTCCAAAAATCGGCGACGGTTCGACATTTGGGTGTTCGTGCTCACCCTGATCTTTAAACTGATCCGTAACGGCAAGAAATGGACCTATGCCGGTGGTTTTACCGAAGAAAAACTCGCCGCCCGGCAAAAAATCCAAGCCCAGTGGATCAAAGATAGCCTCCTCGAATTGGGGCCTACTTTCATTAAAGTTGGTCAACTCTTTTCCACCCGCGCCGATCTGTTTCCTGAAGCATACGTCCACGAACTGTCTAAGCTCCAGGATCGCGTACCAGCCTTTTCCTACGAACAAACCAAGCAAATTATCGAAGCAGACCTCGGCAAACCGATTAATGTCCTGTTTCGCAGCTTCGACCCAGTGCCCCTCGCGGCGGCGAGCCTCGGCCAAGTCCACAAAGCCCAACTCCACAGCGGTGAAGAAGTGGTGGTCAAAGTCCAGCGGCCGGGCCTGAAACAGCTTTTTACCATTGATTTAGCAATCCTCAAAAAAATTGCCTGGTATTTCCAAAACCACCCCCGTTGGGGCAAAAACCGCGACTGGCTTGGGATTTATGCCGAATGTTGTCGTATCCTTTGGCAGGAGGTGGATTATCTCCAGGAAGGGCGCAGTGCCGATACTTTCCGGCGTAATTTCCGGGGAATAGACTGGGTGAAAGTGCCGAAGGTCTACTGGCGTTATGCCTCGCCACGGGTGTTGACCTTAGAATATGTGCCGGGCATTAAAATTAGCCATTACGAAGCCCTGGAAGCGGCGGGCCTAGAGCGCAAAAAATTGGCCAAACTCAGCGCCCGGGCCTATCTGCAACAATTGTTGAATGATGGTTTCTTCCATGCCGATCCCCACCCCGGTAATCTGGCGGTGAGTCCCGATGGGTCGCTCATTTTCTATGATTTTGGGATGATGGGGGAAATCAAGGCCAATGTCAAAGCTGGCCTCATGGAAACGATGCTGGGGATTACGGAAAAGAATGCCGATCGGGTAATGAACTCCCTGGTTACCCTAGGGGCCTTGGAAGCAACTGGAGACCTGGCACCGGTACGCCGTTCGATCCAATTCATGTTGGATAATTTTATGGACAAGCCCTTTGAGGCCCAATCGATTACGGCGATTAGTGATGACCTTTACGAAATTGCCTACGACCAGCCCTTCCGGTTTCCGGCAACCTTTACCTTTGTGATGCGTGCTTTTTCTACCTTAGAAGGGGTTGGCAAAGGTCTTGATCCAGAGTTTAACTTTATGGCGGTGGCCCAACCCTTCGCCCTCCAGGTTATGAGTGAAAATTTACCCAGTGGCAGCAACATTATTGACCAGTTAGGACGCCAGGCGGCGCAACTGAGCACCTCCACCTTTGGTCTACCACGGCGCATTGAAGACACCATCGACAAACTAGACCGGGGAGATATTCGCATCCGGGTGCGGGCCCAGGAGTCTGACCGACTGCTCCGCAAATTGGGGGGAATGCAACTGGCGACGAATTATACGTTGATTTTTTGTGCGCTGATTTTGTCTGCTACGCTGTTATTTGTGAATGGCTCATTCATTCCGACGGCTGTAGTGGGGGCGATCGCCTTGGTGCCTGGTTGGGCATTATGGCGTCTCCTTAAAAAACTAGATCGCTACGACCGCAAATTTTAGCTAAATTTAGATAAGTTCTAATCTAGTACGCTACTTTTCCAGCTCTTTTCCCGAAACCATGCTTATGAAATGTCGCTTTACGGGGCAAACTGATCCCGGGTTGGTGCGCTCCGCTAACCAAGACTCCTACTATTGTGATCCCGACGGGCGATTTTTCATCGTTGCCGATGGCATGGGAGGACACGCCGGGGGAGAAGAGGCTAGCCGAATTGCCGTAGAAACCATCCAGAAATATTTAGACGTCAACTGGGAAAGTCCAGAAAGCTCGGAGGCGCTCCTAGAAACGGCCCTCACCAAAGCCAATGAAGCGATCCTCGCGGACCAACTCGACAATCCAGCCCGTCAAGACATGGGCACCACGGCGGTGATAGTGCTATTTCGGGGTGATCATGCTTGGCGCGCCCATGTGGGAGATTCTCGCCTCTATAGTTTCCGGGGAGATACTCTCATTCAAGTGACCGGAGACCATACCTGGGTCTCCCAGGCGGTGCAGTCGGGGGATATTACGGCAGAACAGGCGAAGGTGCATCCCTGGCGTCATGTCCTTTCCCAATGTTTGGGTCGTAAGGACTTGAGTTTAATTGACCTAGCCCCTTTAGACATTAACGGTGGCGATCGCCTGTTGTTGTGTAGCGATGGACTGACCGAAGAAGTAGACGATTCAGAGATTCAATTTATTCTGAGCGCGAATGATGACCTCGACCAGGCAGCAGCGGCTTTAATTGAAACGGCTAAAGATAATGGTGGTTCCGATAATGTAACCGTGGTGTTGGTGCAGGTTGAAGCCGACTAGCCCAAATTTTCCTCGGCCCATAATCTATAACTCACAACAATCGGTAAGTAACACCGAGGGTATAGCGTTCGCCGGGAGCGAGGGTGATACTCTCGGCGGCAGCATTGGCCGTTTCAACACAGAGAAATTGTTGATAGGCGTCCGGAGAAAGATCACCCATGGTTGCAGTTTTCTCCATGCCAGGATTCCAGACGATGGTCGTGGTACTGTTTCGGCTACAAACCTCAATTTTGCGCTCAAGACTAGGATCGTCAATGAACAGCTTCGGGGCGGTATTTTGATAAATGCGGTCTACTTCCCCCTGAATAGTGACTTCGCCAATTTGTGATTTTTGTTGGGCGCTGTCTACTTTATCAATGTAATCAAGGCCCGCCAGACCCAGCACTTTCACTTGCTGAATATCGCCTACGGTGAAATAGGTATGGAGAGCTTGGGTAATGGTCATCGGTCGCTGGTCGCGGTTATGGCTTGTCAGTTCGAGGTCGAGGGTTTCGCCCACGGTGATGGCGATCGCCACTTCGAATGCATAATTCCAAATTTTGCGGGTCGCTTCGTCGTCCTGCAAACTTAAAGCAACGCGGGTTGCGCCGTTCTCCAGGGTTTCAGTGTTTCGAACAGTCCAGAGGCGATCGCGCCCAAAACCATGGTTGGCTCGTCCTAATCTGGCGGGATCTGCCCCAAACCAAGGCCAACAGATGGGAATCCCCCCCCGAATCGCTTTGCCCAATTGATAGGTACTGCGATCGCTTAAAAATAAGAGATCGGCCTGGGCTTTTTTGGGTTGAAAAGACAACACTTGCCCTCCATAGAGGGAAATTTCTGCCGTGGCGAACGCATTGTTAATCTTGATCACGGGAAAACCCGGTTGGCGATCGCCAAAAGATAACTGAGGCGGAATACTATTGTCTCGATTTAACTGATTAGAATCCATAATTTATGCTAGCTTGGTGTGAAAAATTTTGCTTCATTGTATCCGAGACAATTTTTATCTGGTTTCGTATTACGATTGAAATTTGAGATTTATAGAAATATGCCTTTAGTTCGATATATTAATAAAATTTTGTAGTTTTAAATTTTAAAATCTATGCTGGGGTTAAGATTTCTCCCCCAAAAAATTTCCCCATGGCACAATTCCCTCCGAGCAATGAATTTTCTACTTCCCATTTTGTTGTCGGAATTGGTGCCTCTGCTGGTGGCCTACAGGCCCTAGAAGCTTTCTTCGCAAATCTACCACCCAATCCTGGGGCGGCCTTTGTGGTGCTGCAGCATTTATCTCCAAATTTTCGGAGCATGATGGTTGAATTGCTCCAGCGTCGGACTGCTTTGCAAGTTTCTGCCATTGAAGCTCAGACTGTCCTCAGCCTTAACCAAGTTTATGTGCTCCCCGTTGGCTTTATGGTGAGCTTACAGGGCCAGCATCTCATCCTCGAACCCAACCTCAACCATCACTCTAACTACCCCATTGATCATTTTTTCCTCAGTCTGGCCCAGGAAAGAGGCGATCGCACCATCGGTATTTTGCTATCTGGTACAGGCCGCGATGGCACCGAGGGCTTAAAAGCGATTAGTCGCGCCGGGGGGGTGGCTCTGGTGCAATCCGAAGAAACGGCTCAGTTTGGTGCGATGCCCACGAGTCCCCTGAGTTCAGGGCTAATTGATGAAATTTTGTCTCCGGCGGATCTGGCCCTGGCGGTGTGCGACATTATTCGGTACACCTCTTCCCAAGCCCTCCAGAGCAACGATAATCTGAACAACAATTCGATTCTTTCACCGCAACAACTGACACAAATTTTAGATATTCTGCGGACCTATGAAGATATTGATTTTTGCCGCTATAAACCCGGTACTTTGCAACGGCGCATCGTCCATCGTCTTCTGCTCTCCCATGCCAACAGCGTCGAACAATACATTCGCTATTTGCAGACAACGCCAGGAGAAGTCAAGAATCTCCGCCAGGATCTGCTGATTGGTTCGACACGTTTTTTCCGGGATCCAGAGGTGTGGGAGTTACTCAAAACAGAGGTTTTACCGACCCTGATCAATGGCTTGGAACCAGATCAACCGCTGCGTATCTGGGTAGCTGCTTGTTCTACGGGGGAGGAAGCCTATTCCATGGCGATCGCCGTTCATGAAGTGATGAAGACGATGCAGCACTTCTGTCCCGTAAAATTATTTGCCACCGACATCGACCAAGAAGCTCTGATTATTGCGTCCCATGGCCACTACAGCCAAAACATCTGTAACGAAGTGAGTGCCGAATACTTAGAGGAATACTTCATCCAGGATGGTGACGGTTATACAATTAAAAAATTTATTCGATCCCAGGTCATTTTTGCGTCCCATGACCTGACCCGCAATCCAGGTTTTTCTCAAATGCACCTGGTCAGCTGTCGGAATATGCTGATTTATCTGCAACCGTCCCTCCAGGAACAAGTGCTTAAACTGTTGCATTTTTCCTTGACTCCCCAGGGGATTTTATTGCTTGGCCCGTCCGAAAATTTAGGGAGCCTCGACTATACCTTTCAAGTTATCAATTCCATCTGGAAAATCTACCAAAAACGTCAGGATATCAACCTCCCCATCAGCCCTTTGATTCAGCCCTCGGTGGTGCAATCTATTGCCATTCCCCGCTCTAGCAAAAGTAATCAATCCCAATATGACCGCTGTTTGAGTTCTGTTTTTAAGCTCCGTTTTGGGACCCTCTCGACGACCTGTGTCCTAATCGATCAAAACTACCAAGCCCTCCATATTTTTCTCAATACGGCCCATCTTTTGGAATTTCCCCTGGGGGAAATCAATGTCAATATTTTAGATATCGTTCTCCCTTCTTTAAGACTGCCCCTCAGCACTGCCCTCTACCGAGCCAAACGTAGCCAAGAACCTGTTTTGTACAACAATATCCAGGTGCAAGAACTAGAAGGTTACATCGTTGACCTGTGGGTAGGTTTTACGGAAGATTCCAGCATCAACAAAATGCTGATCGTGCTGTTGGAGTTGGTGAGTACCACGGAGCAAATCTCCCAAAAGGCGATCGCCGGCGCAGAATACAATCCCAGCATTGACCTGTCCCAACGGGTGCGAGAATTAGAATTCGAACTACAGCAGACGCGCGAAAATCTCCAAGCCACCATCGAAAAACTCGAAACCGCCAACGAAGAACAACAGGCCACCAACGAAGAAGCCCTCGCCGCCAACGAAGAACTCCAAAGCACCAATGAAGAGCTTCAATCCGTTAACGAAGAACTCTACACCGTCAATACAGAAAACCAAGAACGCATCAAGCAACTCACAGAATTAAGTGCAGATATTGATAACCTTTTGCGGAGTACGAATATCGGCGTTATTTTCCTAGATAAAGACCTTAATATCCGTAAATTCACCCCCGCTGCCATAGAGGTTTTCAACTTTCGGAATACTGATGTGGGTCGTCCCCTATCGGAGCTGGTCAACCACTTAAATATTGATAACTTGATGGCCCTCATTGAACAGGTGGCGACCCAAGACACGACTAAAGATATAGAGGTCGTCAATCAAAAAAATGATGACCAACTTTTGCTAAGAATTTTGCCCTATCGCCGAGAAGACAATAGTGTCGACGGCGTTGTATTGACATTGATTGTGATCAACCAACTCAAGCAAACAGAACAGGCCCTCCTCTTAGCCAAGGAAAAGGCAGAACAGGCTGTCCGGGCCAAGAGTGCTTTTTTAGCGACCATGAGTCACGAGATTCGCACCCCCATTAATGGGGTACTGGGGATGTTGCAAGTTCTAGAGTCTAGCGTGCTCACAGAAGAACAACGGGCGGAACTACGCATTGCCCAATCCAGCGCTAACATGCTGTTGAACGTGATCAACGATATTTTAGACTATTCAAAAATTGAGGCAGGCAAACTCATCATCGATAGCCGAGAGTTTAACCTCTATGAAATGTTTGAGGCCTTAGTAAAACCCCTAGCCCTAGAGGCCGAGCAAAAGAACCTGCAACTGATTTTGGATCTCACGGGTCTGCAAACGCCCTGGATCAAGGGAGACGCCATTAGACTCCAGCAAATTTTCATCAATTTACTCAATAATGCCATCAAGTTCACCCAGCAGGGCGAGATTACCATTTCAGCGACGCTACAGCCCCAGGGGGAAGCATTGTTGCTGACGGGATCAGTCAGTGATCAAGGCATTGGCATTGCGCCGGAACAAATTAGGACATTGTTTACGGAGTTTACCCAGGCCGATGGTGGTACGACGCGGGAATACGGCGGTACGGGTTTAGGTCTGACCATTAGCAAAAAATTATGTGGCTTGATGGGAGGAACAATTCAGGTAGAAAGTGAGCTAAATCGGGGGAGTCACTTTACCTTTACAGCGTTGGTGCAACCCAGTGAACGGGCACCTCAGTCTCGGCAGTTACCGGGGCAGACTAATATTCTTTTGATCAGTGGTCATGCGAGTCATCAACAAGTACTCCGGGAGCAATTGACCCAGTGGGGGGCGGCGGTGGTTGTGGCACCGGATGGGGCGATCGCCTTAGAACGATGGGCCACGTCTCTCGAGTTAGAACCGCAATCTACTGCACCTCCTTTTGATTTCATCGTTATGGATGAGTTTCTGCCGGATATGGCAGGACAGACTTTGATTCAGAGGCTACAACAGGATCCGCGCCACGAAGGAATAGTATATTTGGTTGCGACGGCCATTGATCGCATTGAGGCCCAGGCCCATTTACGACAACTCCCAGCAACCCGGTGCCTCACGAAACCGATTAGCCCTTTGGAATTATGGGCGGCATTGACGGGAGTAGAGACGCCAGAGACAGGAACTGGCAGCACCAGCACAATCAGCACAGCACCGGGGGCAGTTGATGATTTTAGGACTACGGCAACCACGTTAGGCGATCGCCATTTACTCCTGGTCGAAGACAACCGTATGAATCAAATCGTTGTCCACGAGATTGCCGCTCTCTATGATCTGGAGTTTCAGATAGTTTCTAGTGGGATAGAGTGTTTAGACTATTTGAGAAATACCGCTCCCGCCAATCCCGTTGAGCTAATCCTGATGGATTGCATGATGCCCGGCATGGATGGGTATGAGGCAACCCAAAGAATTCGCGCTGGGGAAGCGGGCCGCCAATACCAGGCCGTTCCCATTGTTGCCATTACAGCCAATGCCATGGAAAGTGATCGCCAAGCCTGCCTTGATGCAGGGATGAACGACTGTTTAATCAAGCCCCTAGATATCCAGAAATTTATTGAAATGCTCCGCAAGTGGCTAGGCTAAGATAAACAGCGAATGACTTTTCTTTCCTCAAACCATTTATGCTATGTTGCCTCCGCATTGAAAATTTTGCGTTGATTGATCACCTAGAACTCGATTTACAGGCGGGGCTGATGGTTTTGACCGGCGAAACGGGAGCCGGAAAATCGATTATCCTCGATGCCCTGGATCTTGCCCTGGGGGGAAAAGCAACGGCGCGGTTAATTCGGGCAAAAAATGATCAAGGGGATGCCACCGGAGAACGGGCTTTTATTGAGGCGACATTTAACCTCACTCCCAGCGCCAAGCAATGGTTACGGAGTCAAGACATTGATCTGCTAGAGGATGAAACGGTGGTCTGCAGTCGGGAGTTGAGCCTAACCCGCACTGGTTTGCGATCGCGCAGTCGTGTTAACGGGATTATTCTCAACCAGGGTTTGATGGCAGAACTGAGGGCGCAACTGGTGGAAATTACCGCCCAGGGCCAAACGGTCGAACTCTTGATTCCTGAACGGCAACGGATTCTATTAGATAGCTACGGTGGCTCCCAGGTGCAACAGCAGCGGCAGCTTGTGACTTCTGCCTATCAAATTTATCTCAAAGCAAAGCAATTGCTCGAAAGTCGGCGCACTTCAGAGCAAGAACGACTACAACGGCTAGATTTATTGCAATATCAACTCCAGGAGCTTTGTGACGCCCATTTAGAGGATCATGAGGAGCTAGAAGCATTGCAACAGGAAGGCGATCGCCTCTCCCATGTAGTGGAATTACAACAGCTCAGTTACCAGGCGCACCAGATTTTGTACCAAAATGACGACCCCGAAACCCCAGCGGTGGCCGATCTTTTGGGGGATGCCGAGAACGTGCTCAAAGAAATGGCGGACTATGACGCGCAGTTGACGGGCATTCTGGAGATGGTGCGCAATGCCCTCACAGAAGTCGTCGAAGCAGGCCACCAAATCAGTACCTATGGCAACAACCTCGAAGCCGATCCAGAACAATTAGCTGACATTGCCGAACGGATTCGCGTGCTGAAGCAAATTTGCCGCAAGTATGGCCCGACCCTCACCGAGGCGATCGCCTACCGGGACAAACTCCAGGGGGAGCTAGATGTCCTCACCGCGACGGATCAATCCATTGAAGCCCTAGAACAAGACTGTGGATTGAAATACCAAGCCCTAGAAGATCAGTGCTACACATTGACCCAATTGCGCCAAAAAGCGGCCCAAAAATTAGAAAAACGACTTGTTAAAGAACTTAAGCCCCTGGCCATGGAAAAGGTGAGTTTTGAATGTCGCCTCACTCCCATTTCGCCTACCGCCACCGGGGCCGATCAAGTCACATTTTATTTCAGCCCAAATCCTGGGGAAGTGGCCCAACCCCTGGCCGAAATTGCCTCCGGTGGGGAAATGAGCCGCTTTCTGCTCGCCCTAAAAGCCTGTTTCACCCAGCAGCAGACGACGCCGAAAACGTTGGTGTTTGATGAAATTGATGCGGGGGTTTCGGGAAAAGTGGCCCAGGCGATCGCCACCAAGCTCCATCACCTCAGCCAGTATCATCAGGTGCTTTGCGTCACCCACCAACCCTTAATCGCCGCCATGGCCGATGGACATTTCCGCGTCACAAAGCAGGTGCAAGCCCAGACAAAAAATCGCACAGGCGATCGCACCCTTGTCACCGTAGAATCCCTACAGCACCACCACAACCGCCGGGACGAATTAGCCCAGTTAACCGGTGGTCACGCCGCAGACGATGCCATTTCCTTTGCCGAATCCCTCTTAGCCCAGGCCCAAACCCTCAAGGAAGGCTTGATAAAAACCACTAAAGCCTAGCCCAAATGGATTTGCACCACATTGACCAAGTGTTGCGTCCAATATTCCGCAAGATACTGTTCCTCGGCCTCAACCATCACCCGAATGACAGGCTCTGTCCCCGAAGCCCGCACTAGCACCCGTCCTTTATCGCCCATGGCGGTTTCGGCTTTATCAATTTCCGCTTGGAGCACATCACAGTTCTGCCAATTTAAACGGCGATCGCGATCTTCGACCCGCACATTTTTGAGCAGTTGAGGATAGGTCTGGAAACTCTGGTCAATCAATTCACTGAGGGGAACGCCCGCTTCCTGCACAAGGGCCGCTAAGTGGAGCGCTGTTTGGATGCCATCCCCAGAAACGCTGTGGTGGTGGCACAGGATATGGCCCGACTGTTCACCACCGAGCATTGCGCCTGTCTGCCACATTGCCGCTTGGACGTGTTGATCTCCCACAGGAGTACGGAGGAGTTGACCACCTAATTTTTCCCAGGCCCGCTCAAAGCCGAGGTTCGCCATGACCGTACCGACGATCAAATTTTCCGGCAGTTCACCCGCGGCCTGGAGTTGCTTACCCCAGAGATAGAGAGTGTAGTCCCCATCAACAATGCGGCCTGTGTTATCTACAGCAATTACGCGATCTGCGTCCCCATCAAAGGCAAAGCCGAGATCCGCGTTGTGGAATTGCACAGCGGCTTGGAGGTGATCGATGTGAGTAGAACCGCAGTTAACATTAATCTTGTTTCCATCCGGTTGGTGGTGTAGGGCGATTACGTCTGCACCGAGGGCTTGGAAGAGTTCAGGGGCCAAATGCACAGAAGCACCCCAGGCCAAATCGAGTACCACCTTGAGACCATCGAGGGATAAACCTTGGGGCAGCGTCGCGAAAACGGCATCCCGGTATTGCTGGGTCAGTTCTTTTTGGTGTTGGTAAGAGCCACAGTTATTGGTTTGCAACAAAATATTCTCTGGGCGATCGCCCCGCAGACCCGCTTCAATCTTGGCACTGAGATCCTTGAGGAGTTTTGTCCCAGCGTCACTAAAAAACTTAATGCCATTATCTTCGGGGGGATTGTGGCTGGCGGAAATCATAATTCCCCCAATGGCGTCTGTGCTGCGGGCGAGGTGAGAAACACAGGGGGTCGGACAAAGGCCCACATGCCAGACTTCTAACCCAGAAGCAGTTAAACCAGCGGCGATCGCCATCGCTAACATATCACTGGAGTTGCGAGAATCTTGCCCAATGATCACGGGGGCACGCCGGGCGGCAGTTTCCTGGAGCACTTGTCCAGCCCAGTAGCCAACTTGGAGCGCAAAGGGAGCCGTAAGCAGATCGCCTGCTTTACCCCGAATCCCGTCAGTCCCAAATAATGAACCTGCGGGCAAATCACACCGTAGGGCTTGGGGCGGATAGTTCGCCAACATACGACTCAGGGGATGTCCTTCCTCTGGCATGATCATCATGGGTTTTTATCCTCACAACATACAGACACAACGATATCAGTGATTATTCGTCCTGACCACTTTGGGGCGCTTTCTATCAGGGATTAGTATCAATGGTGTCTGATTCAAAAACTTGTGATGAGGCTTTCATTTATGCATCGGGCAAATCTGGCTCTGGAGTAAACTCTGGATCAGTTTCAGGCAAATTTACTGTGGCGTAAATCTCCGCTAGGGGAATTTCCAAGTCCAAAGATTGCAGCTTGAGGATTGCGTCTCGGCCCTGATAACTTTCTAAAATCCAGAGCTTCCCTTCGCTACGCCGAAAGCAGTCTACCGAGTAATGAGTTGTACTGACTAAAATGTATTCTTGCAAGCTGGAGATCGTGCGGTAAAACTTAAACTTATCGCCCCGGTCAAAGCCTTCTGTCGATTCGGAGAGAATCTCAATGATTAACCGTGGGTGATCCATCGCATAGGCTGTCAAGTCGTCGATTTCTGGATTGCAGCTCACGAGCAAATCAGGGTAAAAAAAGCGCCGTCCCCCCTGAACTCGCACTTTCATATCACTGCTATAGGGTTGGCAACTAGAACCCCGGAGTTTAAGGCTGAGAGCAACCAAAAGGTTAGTGTTGATTTTGTTGTGGACATTGCTCGCACCGGCCATCGCATAGATTTCTCCATCGATGTACTCATGTTTGATCTCGCTATGTTTTTCAAACTCTAAATATTTTTCGGGACTGAGGTACTGATCTGAGGTGAGGGCGACCATGATTGAATTTGAAAGATGTAACTTACTCTTCCATTGTGCCAAGAATCTATTGCTCTGCCCCTCGAAGCCCAGCGAGAAAACATCTGTAAAAGGCGATCGCCCCAGTACATTTCGTTGGCTGCAATACTTTAGCAAAGGGGAAAAGTAGGGTTAAATGAGATGGGAATTTTTCCTCTTCTCGTTTTTTCAACAAGTAAAACTTAACGCAAATTCTATGGTTGCCCTCACCCCGAACCCCAGTTACAGTGTCACGATCCAGCTACGCATTCCCAACCGGGCGGGCACTTTGGCCAATGTGACCCAGGCGATCGCCAATGTGGGGGGCAGCCTCGGCAATATTGAATTGGTAGAACGGGATCTGAAGTTTTTAATCCGCAACATCACCGTGGATGCCTCCAGTGAAAAGCACGCTGGGGACATCGTTGAAGCGGTGAAAGCGGTGCCAGAGATTGAAATCCTGAAGGTTTTAGACCGCACCTTTGCGATCCACCAGGGGGGCAAGATCACCGTTGAAAGCCGTATTCCCCTGACGGTGCAGTCGGATCTGGCCATGGCCTATACGCCGGGGGTGGGTCGTGTGTGTAAGGCGATCGCCGAAAAACCGGAACAGGTCTATGACTTGACCGTGAAAAGCAATATGGTGGCGATCGTCACCGATGGCAGCGCTGTTTTGGGGTTGGGAAATTTGGGGCCAGAGGCAGCAATGCCCGTAATGGAAGGGAAAGCAATGCTCTTTAAGGAGTTTGCTGGGGTGAATGCGTTTCCCATCTGCCTCGCGACCCAGGATGTTGATGAAATTGTCCGCACGGTGAAATATCTCGCCCCGGTATTTGGCGGCGTGAATTTAGAAGATATTGCCGCGCCCCGCTGTTTTGAAATTGAACAACGGCTGAAGGCAGAAACCGATATTCCCATCTTCCACGATGATCAGCACGGCACAGCGATCGTTTCCCTGGCGGCGCTGTTTAATGCTCTGAAGTTAGTTAAAAAAGATCTCCAAGCCGTGAAGATTGTGATCAATGGGGCGGGGGCTGCGGGGGTGGCGATCGCCAAATTGCTCCGCCAAGCGGGGGCAACGGATATTTGGATGTGTGACTCTAAGGGGATTATTTCCAGCCAGCGGGAAAATCTCACCCCCGAAAAACAGGAATTTGCCGTTGCCGCTGCTGGCACCCTCGCCGATGCGATGAAAAACGCGGATATTTTCCTTGGGGTGAGTGCGCCCGGTGTGGTGACCCCTGACATGGTGGTTTCTATGGCGAAAGACCCAATCGTCTTTGCGATGGCCAACCCGATCCCAGAAATTCAACCAGAACTGATCATGGATAAAGTCGCGGTGGTGGCCACTGGCCGGAGCGATTACCCGAACCAGATCAATAATGTCCTCGCCTTTCCGGGGGTATTCCGGGGCGCCCTCGATTGTCGTGCCTCCAGCATCACCACCAATATGTGCCTCCAAGCAGCCCAGGCGATCGCCTCTTTGGTCAGTCCTGCCCAACTAGATCGAGAACATATTATTCCCTCAGTTTTCGATCAACGGGTCGCTGCCGCCGTTTCCGCCGCTGTGGGTCAAGCTGCCCGCCAAGATGGTGTCGCCCGCCGCTAACAGAATTCTCCCTTCAGGGGAGAATTCTGGGGCAGAGGAGGTTAGCTTCTGAGGGTTACCGCAAACTGTTTGACCAGGGCATCCCGCACCTTTTGGTGCACTGGATCAATCTCTTCGTCCGTTAGGGTTTTATCCGTGGCCCGATATTGCAGGCTAAAAGCCAAACTGCGCTGACCTTCAGGGGCGTGCTCACCGCGATATTCATCAAAGAGTTCCACCCCAGCTAACAGTTTTTTCGCTGTTTTTTGCATGGCCTGCTCTAGGTCGGCCACGGACGTTTCGAGGGGCGCAAAGAAAGCCAAGTCACGGGTGACTGCGGGGTAAGTGGAAAAGGCTTTGAAAATAGGCACCTGTTGGGACGGACGACTCAGTACCGTTTGTAGCAGCTCGAGTTTAAGTTCAAATACATACACCGCATCGATCAAATCTTTTTCCTGGCGTAGTTGGGGGTGCAGTTGTCCGAAAATCCCCAGTTGACGCCCCTGAAGCCAGAGAGAAGCTGTCCGTCCAGGATGCAATTTTTCGTTGCTCGTATCCGCCCGATAGCTGACCTCTAAGCCCAGTTGTCGAAAGGCTGCATCGAGGAATCCCTTGGCTTCATACCAAGACATCGGCTGACCTTTACCACCGACGGCCCAGCTACCATCGGGATTGAGATTGCCCCCCAGAATTCCCGCTAGATAATCGACTTCAGCATAGTTTTCGTTGTCGTCTAGCCAAAAAACGCGGCCCAGTTCAAAGGCGTTGAGGGCGCCATTGCCTTGAGATTGGTTGTAAGCAAAGGCTTCAATTAACCCTGTGAGCAGTTCTTTTCGGAGGGCAGAATATTCCACAAACAGAGGATTGCTAAGTTTAATGTCAGCAAGTTCTGGCTTAACCAGGGAGTAATGAACCACTTCGGTCAGGCCAATCGCCCGGAAGCTGCTCCGCAATTGACGATTGACTTTTTCGGCGGGGGACAAGAAACCAGCGGCGGATTGACTCGGCAAAGTATCACAAAAATTGTCATAGCCATAGAGGCGGGCTACTTCTTCGATGAGATCAATTTCGCGCTCTAAATCGCGATAACGGTAGGGGGGCACAGCCACTTCCCAGACCCCTTCCCCTGTGGATTCGAGGGTACAACCGAGGTCAGCTAAAATGCGTTCCACATCGGCGAGGGGCACGTCAAAAATTTGGCCGTTCTTGTGGACATGACCGAGGACTTCGTGGAGTCGTTGTAAACGCAGCGGGATTTTGGGTCGGGCGTTGGAATCGGGCCGGGTGTCAGTGAGGCCACGCTGCACCACAGTCCCCCCGGTGAGTTCTTGGAGGAGGGCGATCGCCCGTTGGGCCGCCCGGTCTAATTCCACTTGGTTGACACCCCGTTCATAGCGAGTCGAAGATTCACTCCGCAGACCCACGGCCCGGGAAGACCGCCGAATAGTAACTGGTTCAAAGAGAGCTGCTTCTAAAACAATGTTCTGGGTGCCACTATGCACTTCGGTACTTTCACCCCCCATTACCCCAGCTAAAGCGACAGGGACATCATTGGCGGTGATCACCAAATTTTTCTCAACTAACTTGCGCTCTTGACCATCAAGGGTCGTCAAAACTTCTCCTGTTTTTGCAAACCGCACCCCAAGGGCAACGGTTTCAGATCCCGCCACCTGGATGAGGCGTTCCCGGTCAAAGGCATGGAGGGGCTGCCCCCATTCAAGGAGCACATAGTTGGTGATATCAACAACATTATTAATCGGGCGAGTGCCAGCCGCTTGGAGCCGGAATTTTAGCCAATCGGGGGAGGGGGCCGTCTTCACACCTTCGATTACCGTACCGAGATAAGCCGGACAGGCGACAGGATCAGCCACGGTGATGGTCAATGTCTCTGGGGCGGCACCCATGGCCGGAATTTCTGGGAGTTTGACATCTACCCCAGTGAGGGCCGCTACTTCCCGCGCCACCCCGACCATGCTCAGGGCATCGGCACGGTTTGCGGTGGCGGTTAAATCTAAAACCACATCATCTAAACCCAGGAGGGGGCGCACATCCATCCCCGGTTTTAGGTCTGATTGTTTAAAAATGTGAATGCCTTCAGAGTCTTTTTCTAAGCCCAATTCGGAGAGGGAGCAGATCATCCCGGAGGATTTGACGCCCCGGAGTTTGGTGGGTTTTAGTTTGAGGTCAATGGTGGGTAAATAGGTGCCTAGGGTGGCGACGGGCACAAAGATATCGGCCCGGACATTTTTTGCCCCACAGACAATGGTTGAAAGTTCGTCTGCACCAATATCGACTTGACAGACACTGAGTTTGTCGGCGTCGGGATGGGGTTCACGGCTTACAACTTTACCGACAACGACACCATCGGCTAGGCGGCGGCGATCTTCGATTTCTTCTACTTCAAACCCAGCAATGGTTAGGGTTTTGGCCAATTCTTCTGGCGACAGGGTGATCTCAACAAACTCTTTTAACCAATTCAGGGAAATCCGCATTGACTTTTTGGGGCATTACACTAGTTTCAAGGAGTTTATTTTAAACGTTTCCCTCCCTTTACCGGGGAAAATATTAGGGGCGATCGCCATGGACGATCCATTAACATGTGATCCTTGCGATCCAGACAAAAAGACCCAAGACCTGAGCCCAAACGCGCCCTTTTGGGGAATGCTAAGGGCACCCCCAGCAAGCCCCAAGACGATATCCTAGTACGTTAAGGTGGTGGGATATGATGGAGCTTGAGGTGAACACACCATTACAGGTCATCCCCGTTGGTGCGTCAGATCACAACGCCATGCTTGCTCACGGTAACAAAATAGGCGACCGCAACTTTCCTTGGCGATCGCCTCTCCCATTAAGGTGACTCTGGATGAGCTACTGTATCAATCCCAAATGTTCCAACCCCAAAAATCCCCTCAAGGCCCGAGTCTGCGGAACCTGTGGCAGTAGCCTAATCCTGCGTCAACGCTATAAGTCCCTCAAGAGTCTAGGCCATGGTGGTTTTGGCGCCACCTTCCTCGCGGTAGATCTGAACCTCCCCGGCAAACCATCCTGCGTGATCAAGCAACTACGTCTTGCGAGCAATGTGCCCCACCTGTTCCAGATGGCCCGCGAACTTTTTGAACGAGAGGCCGAGACCCTCGGTCGCATCGGTAATCATCCTCAAGTGCCCCGCCTCCTGGATTACTTTGAAGACAACAATCATTTTTACCTTGTCCAGGAATATGTCAAAGGCAATAACCTGCAACAGGAAGTGAAAAAAAATGGGCCCTTTAGCGAAGCCGGCGCGCGGCAGTTCCTCAGTGAAGTTTTGCCGGTTATCCAATATATTCACTCCCAACAAGTCATCCACCGGGATATCAAGCCCGCAAACCTTATTCGCCGCGACCAAGATAAAAAATTAGTCTTGATCGATTTTGGTGCGGTGAAAAATCAAATTAACGTCGAGGCGATCGCCTCAACATCAGAACAAACGGCCCTCACCTCCTTCGCCGTTGGCACCCCAGGCTACGCTCCCCCAGAGCAAATGGCTATGCGCCCCGTCTATGCCAGTGACATTTATGCGGTGGGGATCACCTGTCTTTATCTGCTCACCGGGAAACCCCCCAAGGAACTCGACTACGACTCAAAAACGGGGGAACTGCTGTGGGAGTCCTACGTCAATATCAGCAATAGCCTCGCTAGCGTTCTCCACAAAATGCTAGAGAGTTCCGTTAAACATCGCTATCAATCTGCCCAGGATGTGCTCGATGCCCTCGACATGGAACCCTACATGGAAAGCTTGGCCCAGGGCATGGCGGATTTGAGTGGTGCAGACTCCTTTACGGGCACCACAGGGGGACAAGTCTCCCCCACCGCCTTAACAGATGACGAGGATGAACTAACGGGGGGGCCTTCAACCCTGGCCAATTCTCGGTTAGCCATGGCCATCCGCGCCAGACGTGATCGCCAAAAAAAACCCTATGGCACTCCTTCCCAGACAAACACCTATCACTCCTCTGCCTCTGCCCAACGGATTAATCGATTGGCCGCAGGACGTAACAAACCCCGTTCGACCATGGGCAAAACCATGCGGGTCGAGCCGAACAAAGCCAATATGGCCAATCCGATGGAGACTAAGTTAACGGCCCAGGATATGTTGAGTGCCTATGGCCAAGGTCGCCGGAATTTTGCGCAATTACGACTGCCGGGTCTCAGCCTACCGCGTATGAATTTATCCGGGTGTATTTTCCACCAAGCCCAAATGATTCAAGCTAATTTTCAGGGGGCAAATCTCAGCCGGGCTGATTTTGGTAAAGCTAACTTACGCCAAGCGAATCTCCGGTCTGCCAATCTCGAACAGGCTTACCTGAGCTATACCAACCTTAGTCAAGCCGATCTGCGGGGGGCCAACCTAGAACAGGCCTATTTAAACTATGCTCTGCTAGACGGAGCTAACCTCTGTGGTGCGAATCTGCGCAATGCCAAAATCACAGAACAACAGCTCAAAAAAGCCAAAACGAACTGGGCTACCATCATGCCGAATGGGAAGCGGGGCCTATTTTAGGGAAAATTATTGACTCGTTTGGTAATTCCCTAGACTTCCTTGCGCCAGGCGGCAATATTCCACGTGTTCATATCCCAGGGCGTAAGGGTGACCCCAGTGAGGCGATCGCCAATCCCGGCGGTTTCTGCCCGGTGAATGAGGGGAATGACCGCAATCTCTTGAATCAGTAAATCATTCAGGCGAATCAAAGAAGCTTGCCGCTGTGCTGGATCGAGGGCTTGGGTGGTCGCGGCCCAAAGTTCGTCATAATCGGGGTTGCAATAACGGGCATAGTTATCCCCCGTCCAGTTGTTCGCCTGGGTCGGAATTTCAGCGCAGGTGTAGCGTTTGAAATAGGGTAAAGGATCGGGATTGGTATTACCCGTCGTAAACATCTGCAAATCTGCCGTAAAGCGTTCCGTGGTATCCACATTGGCCGGATCGCCGGAAAAGTAAATACTGGCGTCAATGCTTTTTAGTTCAACGGCCATCCCAATTTCGGCCAAATTTTGTTTAATAATTGCTTGGGTTTTCTGACGGAGCGGATTCACAGACGTCTGGAAGAGCAACCGCATTTCTACGCCATCTTTATCACGGGTACCATCTGCATTGGTATCGACCCAGCCCGCTTCGTCTAGGAGTGCCTTGGCCTGTTCTGGGTTGAAGCTATAGCTGGTATTAGGTGAGACCAACTCAGGGGGATTCACCACAAAATTACTGGTGGGTTTCCCGGTGACACCATACAGCTCTTGGGCAATGGTCTCGCGGTCAATGGCCGTGGCGATCGCCTCCCGCACCCGTCGATCCGTTAAGAAAGGATGGGGAAAGGCCAAACTCGACCGTTCGCCGCTGGGTGTTTCCTGATTTGGGTCGGTGAAGTTTAAGACCAGCCGTTCACTTAAAGACCCAAAGTTGGCTAAAACTTGCCCCTGTCCCCCCGCACTCAGTTCCGTCAAAACCTTAGTTTCCACCTGGAGATTGTAGGCGAAATCTGCTTCCCCCGTTTGGAGGACAGCCCGCGCCGCAGCGGTGGCATCCCCACCCCCTTTCAGCTCCAGTCGCTCAAAGCCTAATTGCTCGACATCTCGATAATGGGGGTTCTTTTCGTAAACCACCACATCCCCCGGTTTGAATTCCACCACCCGGTATGGCCCCGTGCCTACAGGCAACAGATTGGCCGGAGCAGTTCGTGCCTGTTCCCCCTGGTAATCCACAAATTTATGACGGGGTAAAATCATTCCTTCAGCCCCAACAAAAACCCCAAACCAAGCAGGGGTCACATCCTTAAAAGTAACCTTAACCGTCGTCTCGTCAATGGCTTCTACGGTTTCTACCCCCTGAAAGACCCCCGCATTGGTTGCCCCCGCCGCTGGGTTCGTAATGAACTCGTAGGTGAAAACTACATCCGCCGCCGTAAACGGCTCACCATCAGACCAGCGCAAATCCGGTTTAAGTTTCCAGGTCACGGATCGCCCATCGGCACTGAGACCCCCATTTTCGAGGCTGGGAATTTCTGCCGCCAACACAGGTACTAACTCGCTATCGGGATCAAACGTTGCGAGGGGTTCGAGGGTAATTCGGCTGGCTTCCCAGTCCTTAAAACCCGTAGAAAGATGGGGATTTAAAATGGTCGGCCCTTGCCAGTACAGCAGTCGGAGCAACGTCGGTTCGCTGGAATTCGGCGGCGCCATGTTATTCGCCGTACCACAACCCACAAGGAGAAGACAGGCGACGGAACAGGTACGGGTCAAAAAATGTTTCGCGATGGGCATGGTAACGGGTGGTAAGCGACAAGCAATGGAGAATGGAAACAAGTCTTAGGGGGCGATGATGGGATTTTCGAGCTCGCCAATCCCTTCGATGGTGATCAAAAGGCGATCACCAATGCGAACCGGGTGAACTCCGGCGGGAGTCCCCGTCAAAATCACGTCGCCGGGCAAAAGGGTCATAATTTCGGAGATGTAGCTCACCAATTTGGCAACGGAAAAAACCATATCCTGGACAGAGGCGGCCTGGGCGGGGTCTGGTTGTTCAGGGAGTTCTTCCCCCAGGGGAGTCACATAGGTACGCAATTTGGCATCAGGACTAATCTCGCGCACAATCCAAGGGCCGAGGGGACAGAACGTATCAAATCCCTTTGCCCGCGTCCACTGGGTGTCCTGTCGTTGGAGATCCCGCGCTGTCACATCATTGGCAATGGTATAGCCCCAGATTTTCTGATGGGCCTCTTCTTCAGAACAATGGTGGGTGCGATCGCCAATCACGAGGGCCAATTCCCCCTCGAACTCCAACTGTTGACATTGGGCCGGATACACAATGCCCTGTTGGTGGGCCACAATCGCACTGGGAGGCTTCAAAAATAACAACGGTTCTGAGGGGATCGGTTGCTGGAGTTCTGCCGCATGGGCAGCATAATTATGGCCCACCGCAACAATTTTTGACGGGGCACAGGGGGCTAATAATTGGTACTTATCCGGCGCCAGACATTCCCCCGTCGGGTGTCCCCCCAGCCAAGCTGGCGCATCGATCACCTGCACTTCACGGTTGAGCTTTAGTAATCCGTATAAGACTTGCCCCTGGGGAGTTTGAACCCGAACATATCGTTGCGCCATAAATGAATTTTGATCAACTAAACACAGAACAAAGCTCCACCTCAAGGTTGCGATCGCCAATCGATGACAGACTCTAAGACCCAAGTCATGATCCGTTTTTTCATCAGTTTGAGATCCAGACAACACTCCCTAAAACGGGGCAAGGTGTAGTAGAATTTTATATCCTTGCTTCTCGAATCGTAAAAGAAATCCAGAATTTCCACACATCGAGCGGCCTTATTGTCCAGAAGGATTTATATCAAACAGTAATGAGCAACAACTACGAAATGATGTACATCCTGCGCCCCGACCTCAGCGAAGAGCAGGTGCAGGAAGTCTCTAGCAAATACAAAACCATGCTTCAAGAATCTGGGGCAAGCGATCTTCAGGTTCAAGTACGGGGCAAGCGCCACCTCGCTTACCCGATCCAGAACTTCAATGATGGGATCTATATCCAGGTGAACTACAAAGCCGATGGCAGCCAAATCAAAGCCATTGAGCGGGATATGCGCTTAGGGGAAATGGTCATTCGCTATCTCACCATGAAGCTGGATGCAGAACCCGTTGCTCTCGAAGCCGATGCACCTCCCTCCGAGCCAGCGGCTCCCGGTGCCTAAAACTGCAGCACGTGACGAAAATCAAACCAATAACCAATACCAGTAATGAGTAGAGATGGGAGCTTCAAGCGTGACCCATCTTTTTTTGTGGCGTGAATAAAGGTGAAATTGGTTCCGTATTCGATCGGGAAAATATTTGCGAAAAGTACATGATTTTTTATGAAATCCGCATATTTTAACGGCAAAGGGTTGAAATCCCCGCCCCTTGGGGCGTAATGCTCTATAATCGTATCGTTGACACGGCAACGGATAGCGAAAACCAAGCTAGACACATACAAAGTATTTTTTGTGACCGTGATTTTTGTCCTCGGGAACCGGGGAGTCCGCCTATCGCCAGAATATAAGACTCGCTATTCCTCGGAATAGAAAGCAGTTCTTTGGGTAGGAAGCCCCGCTGCTTGCGGCGGGGTAGTTCACTGAACTGCGTCGAAGCCTAAAGGGGCATAGCGAAGCTGTTGCCAAGGGGTAAAAAAATGGCAAAAACCTCTTCCCCGGACGCCCGACGTCGAATCGCCAATTTGCCGCCCAACTGTTGAAAAAGATTTTTTGTCACATCTAAATTCAGGCTCAAGCTACCCGTTTCTGGTTGGAAGATGAGCAACTGACCAATCGCTTTTTCAAGGCATTTTTGACCCAGACCGTGGGACTGGACTTCTAACTTGAGTTGGTTGCCGGCGGTGCTGACTTGGATTTGTACCTCTGCCCCTGTGGGTAAGCGCCGCGTTAGGGTCTCAATTAACCCTGACAACATTTGGTCAAGCATTGCTGGATCGCTCACCACTTGGGGAAGGTATTGTGGCAAGGTGACTTCTAGATTGACATTGCGCCGTTGGGCTTGTTTTTGCCAACGGGGTGTTCCCTCCTGGAAAATCTGCTCCAGGGAAATGGGTACTAATTGTAGGGTTTGCTTGGGGTGATGTGAGGAGGTTTCTAATTCGGCGGCCCGAAAAATAAGTTCCATGCGCCGGATCTGCTCATTGCACTCCTGCTCAATGGTTTCGATGCGTTTGACGATATCCTGGGTCAGTTGTGTTTTCTTTTTTAACAACAACTTTGTCATGGTGCGGATCGTTGTCAGAGGCGTGCGAATTTCATGGGTGAGGGCTTGTAATAATTCCAATTCTGGTTGGACTTGGGTGGGTGGCTCGGGAGCATGGTGGGGTTCCGGAGACAGTGGGGGATCTGCCTGGGGCAAATTCACCGTTAGCGATCGCATCATTAACTGGCTAAACCGGGAGACAAGGCGATAGTCCGGGACAACCTCGGCGAAGCGGGGCCAAAGTTGGGCGAGGGCTTGGAATTGGAACGGTTGCGTGAGGGCCATGCGCCACTGCAAAATTTGCCAAATGGCGGCGATCGCCTCTGTTTCAAACGAAAAAAGTAATCCCTGGGGAGACAGGGTCATCGCAAAATTGAACTGTTCCGTCAAAATTAAGCAAAATTGTTCCTGGGCCAGGGGATCATTGGGCAGAATTGGAAACTCAACGATTTGATTATTGTGGTGTCGGAGACCTTGGTGGGAACCAGCCCCTGGTAACTGTAGATGACCTAGGGCGATGTCTTGGAGATTTTTTGGCGTCAAAACATAGTGATGGTGGTGGCGAGTAATTTGGGGTGCATCAAACACCGGGCTAGGGCTCGATAAAATGACACCACGGGTTTCGCCCCCGGAGCGTGATAGTAAATCCGTCAAAGCGGCGATCGCCGCGCGCCACTGCCCAGTTTGTCCAGAAGAAAAAGTAGACGGAAAAATAGGATTAAAGTCCTGGAGAATTCCGGCCACCGTTTGCTGAATATTGAGTTCTTCTAGTTTCTTGAAATCCACCACAGTATTGCTCTCTTCTGACCCTAGGTTATATTGATACTAAAAGGATTTTTTCCGAAATAGAAGCCGTACAACCGAACATCATTGAGTGGGGTTTTACCTGCTATTTCTTCTCCCTAGGCCATCAACTCCAGATTCCTTCTCCGGCTAATATGGATTTTTCAACCAATGAATTTCTATAACCTTTATCGCTGGATTCTCCTCGGCATCACCCTCTACAACCTTGGGAATGTCCTGCTAACAGCTCTAGAGTATCGCCAGTATTACGAAAAACTGCCCCTAAAGTTGCGCCATTATTTACAGCAAAAAACTGTCCGCATTCTTGGGGAAAAGATGAATACCTATAAAAAAGAATTGTGGGTAAATTTTGGCCTATTACTCCTGCTAATTAGTTTAAATGGTATTTCCTTTATTATTTGAGCTGCAACCGATTAATAATCACTATCGGCGACACAGATGCCCTTACATTTAATGCCATTGGTTGCGGTGCGTTTGCAATGGGGACACAGCACCTTTTCTGATGTCGTTTTGGTTTCCTGGGTCGGTGCTGGTTGGGTCTTTTGGTTCTCAGTCATAGATGCTTAGGACAACTCAGTTTGGCAGGACAATGGGTAAATCCAGTGCGCCCTTATTAATCCTAAAGAAAAACAAAAGATTGTTGCAATGGCAGATACCCGAAATGGAACCAGCCAAAACACTTGCTATGATTACCTGTAATTAATTTGCTTAGAAAGCCCATAACGAGATTTGAACTCGTGACCTCTCCCTTACCAAGGGAGTGCTCTACCCCTGAGCCATATGGGCAATGTGGTGGGCCGAGCTGGATTCGAACCAGCGTAGACATAGTCAGCGGATTTACAGTCCGCCCCCATTAACCACTCGGGCACCGACCCACGTTTTTTGTTTTCACAGTTATCAATCCTAGCATAAAAATAAAATATTGCAAGGCGATCGCCAAATTTTTCTGTTAGCCTCCCAACCCAGCGCTTACCGATCAGAAAAACGGCTTGGTAAACCCGGTTCGCGGGGGGCATAATCGCTCTCATCATAAATTTCACCCACCAGCTCTTCGAGTAAATCTTCTAGGGTGACAAGGCCCACTGTGCCCCCATACTCATCAACGACAATGGCAATGTGGAGACGTTGTTGGAGCATTTCTTTGAGGAGATCAGCCACTCGCTTCGTTTCAGGGATATAAACGGGCGTATCCATCACAGAACGGACAATGGCTGGGGTCTGGGGAGATTCTGGACAATGGAGACCCTTGAGGGCTTGCTTCAGGTTAACGATGCCGATGATGTTGTCCTTGGATTGTTCTTGGACGGGAATGCGGGTGTAGCCGGTTTCGAGGCAAAGGTTAACCAACTCCTGGAGGGTGGCATCGTGGGCGATGGTTTGCATATCGATGCGCGGCTTGACGACATCTTTAACCATCATGTCATCGAGGAGGAGGGCGTTACCCATGATGCGGCGACGTTGCAGATCCAGCTTGCCTTTCCCCCCCAGGATTTCGATCATCAGTTGCAGTTCACTGAGCGTTTCGCTGGTGGGAGAATTTTTATTCTGACGGCCTTCAAAGATCTTGATCGTTTTTTCGGTAATGGTTTCAAAGATATAAATGATCCCCAAAGAAGACAGAATGCGCGACAACCAATAAATGGGGGGGACGACAAAGGTAAAGGCCGAACGCACATTGAGGATGGCTAAAGACTTGGGGGTAATCTCTGCAAAAATGAGAACGACAATGGTGACGACCGCCGTCGCAATGCCGATCCCGGCGTTCCCTAACCAGATTGCAAAGAGGTTACTGGTAAGAATTGCGGAGAAGTTATTGACAAGGTTGTTTCCCAGTAGCAGGGTTGTGATAAAGCGCGTCCGGTTTTTGAGGACAATCCGAAAAATCCCCTGGGGATCTCCTTGGCGTTTAATCAGTCCTTCGAGCTTGAGGTTGTCAAAGGCGGTAATGGCGGTCTCGGAACCAGAGAAAAAGGCAGATAGGCCAATCATGACCACCAAAACAGCGAGATCCAGCCAGACTTCCCCCAGCAGGGGACTTGGTTTGCTAGATTCAGCGGCGGCGATCGCAAACAGAAAATTCAAAGTGTGTCGTAGGAGCTAGAGGTGACTGGATTAGTTTAGAACGAATAGGCGGTTGTGAGACCCCAGATCACCAGGGCGGCGATCGCCCCTAAAACTAAAACAGCAGAAACAGCGACGACAATGGGTTTATCTGCGCCGTCAAATTTCATAATGCCACGGTTGAGATCAGACATAGTCAGTACAGCGGCTCCTTATCCGCTAGAGTCAGTCAAAGGATGATGGTTTACCTATTAAGGGTAGCGAAAACTGTGCCCCTTCACGCATCGAAAATGCAAAATATCAAGAAACGGGGAAAGGAGCGACGATGGTTTTCGGTTTATTGAGGTGTTGGTAATGGCGATCGGCCTCTTTCCAGACTTTGCCATCCAGGGCGCTCTGTTCAATCAAGCTCGCAAGGCGGAGGGCCTTTAACGCCTGTTCTCCACCAACAGAGGGTTGTTCGCCCCCCCGGACACATTGGACAAAATGCTCCAGTTCAGCATGGAGCGGTTCGATATTACTGGTGTAAACCTGCTCGATCAAGCCATCCTGACGATAAAGCACTTGGCCGTAGTCGGTGGTGTAATTGGCGGTAGTTTGGCGGTGAATTTCGATCTCGTTGTTGAGAAAATCGGCTTCGGTGAGGGAATTTTGGCAGTGGGCGGCGATGGTGCGAATTTTGCGGTGGGTCACTTTACTCGCCGTGAGAGTCGCCACGATACCGTTAGCGAAATTTAAGGTAGCTGTCACATAATCTAAGTGACTAGAATCGTCTTTTTTTGAACCAGTGGCCGTTAGTTGCACCACCGGAGAAGCGGCCATTTCTAAGAGCAGATCAATGTCATGGATCATTAAATCCAAGACGACAGAAACATCGTTCGCCCGTTGGGAGTAGGGACTCATGCGATGGGCTTCAATTGCCAAGAGTTTTTCGGTTTTGAGTACTTTGCTCAGTTCTTGGAAGGCGGGATTAAACCGTTCGATATGGCCAACCTGGAGGATCACGTTATGTTCGGCCGCCGCATTCACAAGGGCTTCGGCTTCACTGATACTGGCGGCGATGGGTTTCTCGATCATCACGTGTTTGCCCGCTGCCATGCACTCTAGGCCCACTTGGTAGTGGAGCTTGGTGGGGACCGCAATGCAAACTGCATCCACGAGGGGAAGCAGGGCATGGTAGTCCTCAAAGTAACGGATGCGATATTTGCTAGCGAGGTCTAAACCCCGTTCCACGTTGAGATCCGCGACGCCAATGAGTTCAACATCTTTGAGGAGGCTAAGGACACGGGTGTGGTGTTGCCCCATGTTGCCTACGCCAATCACGCCGATTCTGAGATTCGCATTGGGGGATAGACTGGACTGTAGTTGGGCCATAAGATTTAGGAAACTCCTTGAACTCCTCCACCGCAGATGTTGAGGGATGATGTTGCCTCGCCACCTTTTTGACTACCGATGGTAGCACGGATGTCCGGAGTCTAAAGAATTGATAAGTAGATTTTGTGGAATGGCAAAGGGCGATCGCCAATGGATCCGGCCTTGGGATAATTATCGGGGCGATCGCCAAGTTGTTGATAAATTGCCGAGCGATTCACCTTACTTTTTTTGACGCAAAATAGCCCCGGAAAGTTCATCCGAAAAGCTCTAGTTAATGGTCACCCTGGGCTTCGAGTTTGGCGAGGCGACTTTGTAGTTGTTTGTTGTCTTCTCGCAGTTTATCGAGGTCTTCGCGCAATCCTTGAATCGCCTTGTCGGTGCTGAGTTTTTTCTGGAGGCTGGTGACGGTTTCCTCGGCCCGCTGGCGAACCCGCTTATCTGGGGCTTGGCTGGCCAAGGTTTGTAAGAGAGTAACCGCCTTGGGATTTTCGATCTGGCCAAGGGCGCTCACAATGGCCACTTGGGTCAGGAAAAAGGTCTCCCTGGCGATCGCCTCTAAACGGTTGAGAATCACTTCAAGTTTGTCATTGGCTTGACCGCTGGCAACGGTGCCCAAGGCGCGGATGGCGGCAAGGCGTAGCGGTTGCGGCACGCCCAGTTCGGTATAGGGCAGGATCAGATCAACGGCTTCAGGAGCAGTTTTCATCGCCGCTAAACCGCCAATGGCTCCAGCACGGACAACTTCATTCCAGCCCGCACGGGTTTCGAGGATTTCATTGAGAAGATCGCGGGTTTCACCAGCTTTGTCTGTTAACCCCACAGAAACCATCGCCCCTAGGGTACGGGCGGCAGTGGCTTCGGTGTAGTAGCTGGCATCTCCTGCTAATAGACAGGTTTTCACTGCTGCGTAGCTGCTTTCGGTTTTGAACTTGCCGAGGCTGTTTAAGGTAGCGCGGCGCACGCGGGGATGGGGATCTTGTAAGCCAATCATCAAGGCCGTTTCCGCTTGGTTGAGTTGAATGGTGCCAAGGACTTTGGCAATTTCGACTCGCACACCCCAAAATGCTTCTGTTGTTAAAGCTGTTTGCAACGTATTGACCGCTTCGAGGTTGCCTTCTTTGGCGATCGCCACTGCGGCGTGAATCCGGGAGATGGGATCGGGGTCATGGGTCAGTTGATTTTTTAGTTCCGCCATTGGGTAGGACAATTTCACCGTTTTTGTCCAATGGTTGCCCACATCAAAGCTGACAAAATCTGGTTTCCGGTCGAGGGGAAGATAAAAGGTGTGTTCTGCGTCGTTGAGTCTAAAAGTAAAGGTCTTTTGGCTAACCGTTTCCCCATCGAGATAGTTAAAAGCAACGGGAATTTTTAGATCAAAAAGGGCTTTTTCGTCTTTTTTTCCTTGGGTCTGTGTCACCGTGAGTTTAGCGAGACCATTCTCCCCGTCCCAACTGTAAGCCACTTCAAAATCAGGATGGCCACCCCGGAAAACATATTGATCGAAGAGTGGAGCCAGGTTAAACCCGGTGGATTCCTCAATGGCCCGCAGCAAATCAATGGTTTCAACGGTTTGGTGGGCGTGTTTTTGGACAAAGTTTTGGATTGCTTTAAAGAACAATTCATCCCCAAGCACCGTGCGGATCATGTGATAGACACAAGCGCCTTTTTCGTACAAATGTCGGTCATAGAGTTCAATGGGAGCGCGATAAACATGGGTGACGATGGGGCGACGGTAACGGCTGCTGTCTTCGCTGAGATAGTTCCGCATCTGCTCTAGCAGGTAATAGGCAGCTTCCTCTTTGCCATATTCATAGCCATATTCATATTCTGTCCAGAGCACCTCGGCATAGGTGGCCATGCCTTCTTTGATCCAGGCGTGACTCCAGTGTTTGATCACCACCAGATCCCCAAACCATTGGTGGGCTAATTCGTGTAACACGAGGGTTTCGGTACGTTGATCGTCGAGGCTCGCCCGCTCGTCGAGTAAACAGCGATCCGTCAAAAGGGTGGTGGAGGTGTTTTCCATGCCGCCGAAGATAAAGTCATCGACGCACACTTGGGCGTATTTCGGGAAGGGATATTGGTAGCCGTAAATTTCACTGAGAAAATCCATCATCTGGGGGGTTTTCCCCATGCTGCGATCGCCATCGGCTTCGCGCCCTTTTTCCACATAGTAAAGGACGGGAATTCCCTGCCACTCGGTTTTTGTTTCGGCAAAATCGCCCACCGCCAAGGTAATTAGGTAGGAAGGATGAATTTCTTTTTGATACCAATGGTATTGGATTTGATCGCCTTGTTCTTTGGTGTCTACCAGTTCACCATTAGAGATGGCGCGGTAGGGATTAGCTACGCGAATTTTTAGTTCAGAAGTCGCAAGTTGGCCGGGGTAGTCAAAGCAAGGAAACCAAAACCGAGAATCTTCATCTTCCCCTTGCGTCCACACCTGCACCGGCTTATCGGGGTAATGCTCATCCGGTTGAATAAAATAAATCCCCCGTTGGGGTTCCGTTAAACGGTAGGCGATCGCCACCTCAATTTTTTCGGTGGTCGTGGGTTTCAGTAAGCGAATATTCAGGGTTTCGCCATCATAGTCAAAGGGTTGACTGACGCTGCCGATGCACACCGATGCAATGGCCATGTCCACCGCATCGAGGGTCAGGGAAGTCACCCCAGACCGCACCGGCGCGAGGGTAATCGTGCAAGTCCCAAAGAGCGATCGCCCCGTCATGTCGAGATCCAAATCTAAAGAAATATGCTCCACCTGTCCCGGACGGTCGGGGTTGTAGTGGGGTTTTGCGCCGGGCAACTCAAAAGAACGGGTCGTTTCTGTATCCACAAACGCTTCAAAATTAATTCCAGACATTTTGCTCGACATATCCTCAGGCTCAAAAGGCGATCGCCGCCCATAAAATTCATTCGCTTCAAATCATAACAATCCCGTCGGCTGGCCAGCTAACCGTGCCCAGATATCCCCACTGCCTTCCCCAAAAACTTGCTGTCATAATGGGAAATAGCGTAAACATCAGAAAAATCAACTACATATGACCCAGAATCCCCTCCTCATCGGCCATGGTCTGCCCCCCTTCGCTGAGATCAAGGCAGAGCACGTTGAACCCGCTGTGACGACCCTCCTGACGGAATTAGAGCAACAGGTTAGCGATCTTGAGACGAACCTCAAACCCACCTGGACAGACTTTGTCGAACCCCTCACCCAGCTCGAAGAAAAACTGATGTGGACTTGGGGGGTGATCGGTCATCTGATGAGCGTCAAAAACAGTACAGAACTGCGCGCCGCCTACGAAAAAATGCAACCCGCCGTGGTGCAGTTTATCAACCGCTGGAGCCAAAGTCGCCCCATCTATGAAGGTTATAAAGCGATCCGCGAAAGCGACCAATGGGACAAACTAGAACCCGCCCAGCAACGCATTATCGAAACCGCCCTCAAGGAAGCCGAACTCGCCGGAGTGAGCCTGGAAGGAGAAACCAAAGAGGAATTTAACGCGATCCAATTGGAATTAGCGGATCTCTCGACAAAATTTTCGAACAATGTCCTTGATGCGACCAAGGCATTTAAGCTCACACTGACCGATAAAGAAGACGTAGCGGGTTTACCTGACAGTGCCCTGAGCCTTGCCGCCCAAACTGCCCGCAGCGAAGGAGCCGAAAACGCCACCCCAGAAAATGGCCCCTGGGTGATTACCCTCGATTACCCCAGCTATCTCCCCTTTTTGAAATATGCCGAAAACCGGGAACTGCGGGAAAAAGTTTATAAAGCGGCGGTCTCAAAGGCTTCCTCTGGGGAATTTGATAATCACCCCCACATTGATCGCATCCTTGAGTTGCGTAAACAGAAGGCCCAAATTTTAGGGTTTGAAAATTACGCTGAACTGAGTCTGGCCCGGAAGATGGCACCGAATGTGGCCGCCGTTGAACAACTCATGGAAGAGTTGCGCCAAGTGAGCTTTACTGCAGCGAAAAAGGAATTAGCTGAACTCACGACTTTTTCAGGACAACCGGAGTTGAAACATTGGGATATCGCCTATTGGTCTGAGAAACAAAAGGAAGCAAAATTTGGGTTTAATGCCGAGGAATTGCGCCCTTACTTTTCCCTTGGGCGAGTATTAGCTGGGTTGTTTGACCTCGCGCAACGTTTGTTTTCCGTCGAAATTACCGCTGCCGATGGCGAGGCCCCCGTATGGCATGAAGATGTGCGTTATTTCAAAATTAACGACGAGTCTGGTGAACAAATTGCCAGTTTTTACCTCGATCCCTACAGTCGTCCAGCAGAAAAACGGGGTGGGGCTTGGATGAATGATTGTGTGGGTCGCGCCAAAATGATGGTCAATGGTCACACCGTTACCCGTCTACCTGTGGCCTATCTCATTTGTAACCAGACGCCCCCCGTGGATGGTAAGCCCAGCCTCATGACCTTTGGGGAAGTGGAAACCCTCTTCCATGAGTTTGGCCACGGTTTACAGCATATGTTGACCCATGTGGACTACCCCGGTGCAGCGGGCATTAATAATGTCGAGTGGGATGCGGTGGAGTTGCCCAGCCAGTTTATGGAAAATTGGTGCTACCACCGGGAAACCCTATTTGGGATGGCCAAGCATTACGAAACGGGAGAAACGCTCCCAGAGCATTATTACCAGAAACTTCTGGCTGCTCGCACCTATATGAGTGGTTCGGCAATGTTACGGCAGTTGCACTTTAGTTTGCTCGACATTGAACTGCACGCAAAATATGATCCGGCCAGTGGTGAAACCCCCGAACAGGTACGGAACCGTCTCGCAGAAACCACCACAGTGATGAAGCCATTACCAGAAGATTCTTTCCTCTGTGCCTTTGGTCATATCTTTGCTGGGGGCTATGCGGCGGGCTATTACAGCTACAAGTGGGCGGAAGTGCTCAGTGCGGATGCGTTTGCGGCGTTTGAAGAGGCTGGTCTCGAAGATACGGTGGCGATCGCCGATGTGGGCAAAAAATTCCGCGAAACGATCCTCGGTTTAGGTGGTAGTCTCCATCCCTTGGAAGTCTTTAAGAAATTCCGGGGTCGGGAACCGCAAACAGAACCTTTGCTTCGTCACAGTGGTTTATTGCAAACGGCTTAATCTTATATAAGTTCACTCTCATATAATTTAATGATTTTGAAAAAGGCTTTTGGAATATTCCAAAGGCTTTTTGATATTGGATATTTTTTGCAATCTTACCCAGTACAAACTGAGTCGTTAACATAAGGTTCTGTCTTCGAAGCTTTGTTTGGCATAAACTTGGATACATGAACTCATAGACGAATTGCAGGTGGCTCAAAGCTGATTTTGATCAACACGACGAAAGTTTTGTCCGTCAATTAATCGTGTAGTTTTTGATAGGTCTGGTCTATCACTTAGAATCTTTGTATGAGTAATCGTGATTACATGCATAATCAGACTCACGAGGAAAAAGCTCGCGATCACATTGATGAGATGCTGCGAGATGCAGGTTGGGATGTACAGTCCAGTCAAGAGATTGATTTGTATGGCAGCCTAGGGCAAGCTGTGCGGGAATATCAAACCGATTCGGGTCCCGCGGACTATGTGCTATTCGTCGATGGCAATCCAATTGGGGTAATCGAGGCGAAGCGACCCAAGGAAGGGCAAAAAATTACGGTTCATGAGCTACAGACTCAAAAATATGCGATCGCCAAATTGAGGTGGTTCCAGAATAACGAACCATTACCTTTTCTCTATGAGAGTACTGGGGAGATTACGCGTTTTACAGACCAGCGAGATCCGAAACCGAGATCTAGGGAAGTTTTTTCTTTTCATCGACCGGAAACGCTTCGGCAATTTATTCGCCAAGGACAGTCGTTACGCCAGCGATTACAGGCTTTACCGGAGTTGAATACTCGTAATTTGCGGGATTGTCAGGTTGAGGCGATCGCCAATTTAGATCAATCACTGAAGCAAGGTAAACCACGGGCATTGATCCAGATGGCTACGGGTTCAGGCAAGACTTTTACGGCAATTACGACGATGTATCGGTTGCTGAAATATGCCAACGCCCAACGGATTTTATTTTTGGTGGATACGAAGAATCTGGGGGAGCAGGCAGAACAGGAGATGATGACCTACACGCCCAATGATGATAACCGCAAGTTTACGGAACTCTATCGGGTGCAGCGGCTTACGTCTCCCTACATTGCCAAAGATAGCCATGTCTGTATCAGTACGATTCAGCGGATGTATTCGATCCTGAAGGGTGAGGAGCTGGATGAAACGGCGGAAGAAATGAATCCGGCAGAGCTGAAAACGAAACCGAAAGAGCCGATGCCTGTGGTCTATAACCCCAAAGTGCCCCTAGAGTTTTTTGATTTTATTTTTATTGATGAGTGTCACCGCTCGATCTATAACGTCTGGCAGCAGGTCTTAGATTATTTTGATGGGTTCCTGATTGGGCTAACGGCAACGCCGGATAATCGCACCTATGGCTTTTTTGAAAAAAATGTGGTGAGTGAGTATGACCACGAAAAGGCGATCGCCGATGGGGTGAATGTGGGCAATGAGGTTTTTCTGATTGAGACAAAAATCACCAAGGATGGCGCAAGGATCAAATCTACGGAACCTCTGTTAAAGCGGGAAAAGCTAACCCGAAAGAAACGTTGGGAGCAGTCCGATGAGGAGGTGAACTACACGGGGAAACAATTAGATCGGGATGTGGTGAATCCGGATCAAATTCGCACGGTGATTCGGACGTTTAAGGATCGCTTACCGGATCTGTTTCCGGGTCGGGAGGAAGTGCCGAAAACGCTCTTTTTTGCGAAGGATGATAGCCATGCTGATGACATCATTCAGACGGTCAGAAAGGAGTTCAATGAGGGGAATGAGTTTTGTAAGAAGGTTACCTATCGCAGTGAGGAAGACCCGAAATCTATCTTGGCGCAGTTCCGGAATGGTTATCACCCCCGCATCGCCGTAACGGTGGACATGATTGCCACGGGGACAGATGTGAAACCGTTGGAATGTTTGGTGTTTATGCGGGATGTGAAAAGCCTGAATTATTTCGAGCAGATGAAGGGTCGCGGCACTCGCACACTGGATAAGGATGCTTTGGTGAAGGTTACGCCCTCGGCAAAATCGGGGAAAACTCACTATGTCATCGTGGATGCGGTGGGGGTCACGAAATCTCGGAAAACATCGAGTCAACCTTTAATTACTAAGCCCTCGGTGGTGTTTAAGGATTTGGCAATGGGAGTCATGATGGGGGCAGCGGATGCAGATACAGTGAGTTCCCTAGTGGGTCGTTTATCTCGGCTTAATAGTCAGCTAGAGGAAGGCGATCGCCAAAAAATTGCTAAGGCAACGGGTGGGGTTGAATTAACGACAATCATGCGGGGGTTTGTTGATGCAATTAATCCTGACAATGTGGAGCGTTATGCTCAGGAGCATTTAGGGGTTGCGGCAGATCAGGAATTGGATCAAAAAACTTATGCTCAGGCTCAGGGGGCATTGGTGAAGGAAGCGGTCAAGGCGAATCGCTGGAATGGGAAGTTAATTGATTTGCTCACAAATATCCGGCGGGAGAAGGAGCAAATCATCGATGATCAGAATTTGGATCAGGTGACCAAGGCGGAGTGGGATGCGGATGCGCAAACGAATGCCCAAGTGTTACGGGAGGAGTTTGAGGTGTATCTCAGGGAAAATCAGGATGAGATTGAGGCGTTATCGATCTTTTTCGGGGAACCCTATCGGCGGCGGGAGGTGACGTTTAGCATGGTTTCGGAATTATTAGATCGGCTCCGGTCTGATCGTCCTAAGCTGGCACCGATTCGGGTTTGGCGGGCTTATCAACTGTTGGATGAGGTGGAGGGCAAGTCTCCCACTGAGGAGTTGACGGCTCTGGTATCTTTGGTGAGGCGTGTTTGTGGGGCGGATCAGAAAATTACGAATTATGGTGATGTGGTACGGCGCAATTTCCAGAATTGGGTGTTACGTCGCCATGCGGGGGCGGGGGAAAAGTTTAATGAAGAGCAGATGGCATGGTTACGGATGATGCGGGATCATGTGGTGAGTTCGTTCCATTTTGAAATCGATGATTTGGAGATGTCGCCTTTTGATGGGGAAGGAGGTTTAGGGAAAATGTATCAGCTTTTTGGGGCGGAGATGAATGATCTTATTGAGGAGTTAAATACAGTTTTGTCAGCATAAATTATTGTTTGATTTAACCAAGATTAATAGTTTCAATGGTTTTTAAAGAAATCACAAAAGTCTAGGATTATGAATGATTTAGAAGAAATACGAAGTATCTTACGCCAACATCTAAGTGTTATTCGGCAACGGTTTAGGATTACCCATGTGCAAATTTTTGGCTCCTATGCCCGTGGACAACAATCTTCTAAGAGTGATCTTGATCTTTTAATTGGTTATGATAAGCCTCCTACTTTATGGATGGTGTTGGAACTGAAGATATATTTAGAGGATATTTTGGGGATGCAAGTTGATGTTGTAACGGAAAGGGGCTTAAAAAAAAGGATTCGTGATCGCGTTTTAGCCGAGGTGATCGATGTATGACAGAACGTCGTTTAGAGGATTCGTTGGTAGATATTTTAGAGGCAATAACAGAAATCGAAATGTTTATGGAGGGAGTCGATTTAGATCGTTTTTTGCAGAATCGAGAGAAAGTCTTAGCTGTTGTTAAATTATTGGAAATTATTGGTGAAGCGACCAAGAAAATTCCGTCATCGATACGAGAAAAATATCCAGAAATACCTTGGCGTTCTGTAGCGGGAATGCGAGATGTTTTAGTTCATGAGTATTGGCAAGTTGATGAATTGGTTGTTTGGGAAACAGTGACTGAGGCTTTACCTCTATTGAAATTGACAATCAGTAAAATAGTAACATCGAAGAATCAGTAAAAATATTTTGATTATTTGACGCTTTTATACTTTTATGGAATATCACTAGAATGACTGCTCAAATACCCCAGGGATGGATTTATTGTCGTTTATCAAATGCTGTTCATCCTCGCAATGAAAAGGTTGCTCCGCAAGACTTCCCAGAGATGCCTTTTATAGGAATGGATCATATTAAACCTCAAACAATGAAAATCATTGGTCAAGTTCCGTCTTCTCAAATGAAGAGTAAAGCATCTAGATTTTATGCTGGTGATGTTTTGTATGGTCGTCTTCGTCCATATTTGAATAAAGTAGCTCAAGTTAACTTTGATGGTCTTGCATCCGCAGAATTCATTGTATTTCCGAGTAACGACATCATATGCAATAGTTTTTTGAAATATCGATTAAATTCAAGAGAATTCGTTAGTTTTGCTAATCATCTCAATGAAGGAGATAGACCTAGGGTTAATTTCAAACAAATTGGTGATTTTCAAATTCTCTTACCTCCACTGAATGAACAAAAGCGAATCGTGGAGAAGATTGAGGAGTTATTTTCTGAGTTGGATGCGGGAGTAGAATCCCTAAAAGCCGCCCAAGCCAAACTGAAACTCTATCGCCAAGCCCTCCTAAAACAAGCCTTTGAGGGTAAACTCACCGAACAATGGCGCAAGGAAAACGCCGATAAACTCGAACCCGCAGAGCAACTCCTAGAACGCATCAAACAAGAACGAGAAGCCCGCTACCAAAAGCAACTAGATGACTGGAAAACCGCAGTTAAAGAATGGGAATCCCAAGGCAAACCCGGCAAAAAGCCCACCAAACCACAAAAAACAAAATTTAGTAATTTAGAAAAGCTCGAAAGTCCAATTACGCTTTCTTATGACAAAAATTGGCAGTGGGTTCAATTGAAAAATATTTGCTATGAAATTACGGACGGAGATCATCAAGCTCCGCCTAAATCAGATTTTGGTATCCCTTTCATTACAATTTCAAACATTGACAAAAACAATAATACAATTGACTTTTCTGAAACTTTTTTTGTTCCTGAAACATATTTTCTGTCATTGCCAAAAAAGAAAAAACCTATTGTAAATGATATCTTATATACTGTAACTGGATCATTTGGAATTCCTGTCTTGATCACTCATGAGAAAGATTTTTGTTTTCAGCGTCACATAGGATTAATTCGACCGTCAAAACATATTTTTTCAAAATGGCTATATTATCTTTTATCTTCAGATCTAATTTATTCACAGGCTAAAGAGAAATCGACTGGTACTGCTCAAAAAACAGTGTCCTTATCAAGTTTAAGAGAATTTGAAATTCCATTATGCTCGTATCATGAGCAACTAGAAATATCAGATCTTTTGGATTATCAATTCTCTGAAATTGAAAAAATGGAAGCTGAAATTAAAATATCATTACAAAAATCAGAAATTGTACGTCAATCTATTCTCAAAAAAGCCTTTTCTGGTCAACTCATCCCCCAAGATCCCAATGATGAGCCTGCTAGTGTTTTGCTAGAGCGCATCAGAGAAGAAAAAGCAGCCACCAAAAACAAAAAATAGAAACCGCCATGACTTCCCTCCTCGAAACCCTCACCCCCACAATAAAAAAACAATTTTCAGAAATATTTCAAGATAACCTAATTTCCTTAATTGTCTTTGGTTCCCAAGCCAGAGGAGACGCAACACCAGAATCAGACATTGACATTTTAGTTGTCCTCAAAGACAAAAAACAAAAGCAAACTAAACGGGAACAAATCATCGATTTTATTACCGAAATATCCCTTGAATTTGGCGTGCTTATCAGTTGCATTTATGCCAATAACCAAGACTTTGAAACAGAAAAAAGTCCTCTAATGTTGAATGTTCGCCGTGAGGGAATACCGCTCTAATCAAAACTACAGATAATTTCTCCTAACCAATCAACCATGACTATCATCAAAATCCCCAAAACCTATCTTCTCCAAGAAGACCAAGAAAACCTTACCTTTAACTTGCCAGAAGAATTTATCAATCAAGTGTTGACCCCTGCCAAATACGAAGTCCTGAAACGAACAAAAGGAATCCTAAAAGAACAACGGCAAGAATTACTCAAATACAGTCAAACAGTGCGTCAAGAATGGGATTAGACGCTCAAGATGAAATACTTATATGACACCAATGTATTTATTGACTACTTTAGCGGAGAGCCTCAGGTAGACCCTCTTTTTGACTTCGACTTTCTCCAAGAAAATACAATTATTCTTTCCACAATTGTCAAGATCGAGCTGTTAGGTTATCCCAATTTATCTCAGCAGCAATTTCAAGAGATAAAAGATAGCCTTGCAATCTTTGATTTAGTCTTTATCAATCCATCAGTTGAAACTCAAACAATTCAACTTCGGCAACAACATAAGATTAAATTACCCGATGCCATTATTGCGAGTACATGCCTAACAGAAAATGCGATTCTGGTCACCCGCAATGTTAATGACTTTAAAAATATTTCTAGCTTAGAAGTCATTAATCCTTTTGCCAATCAATAAAACGCCTAGATTAAATTCAAAAATGACTACCGAATCCGTAAGCGCCAAAGTTTGGAATTTCTGCACCACCCTCCGTGATGATGGCGTGGGCTATGGCGACTATCTCGAACAACTCACCTATTTAATTTTTCTCAAAATGGCGGACGAATACACCAAACCGCCCTATAACCGACAAATTGATCTCCCCGAAACCTACAATTGGCAAAGCCTCAAGGAGAAAAAAGGTGCAGCCCTCGAAACCCACTACATCGAACTCCTGCGGGAACTCGGAACCAGACCCGGCATGTTGGGACAGATTTTCACCAAAGCTCAAAACAAAATCCAAGACCCCGCCAAACTCTCCAGCCTAATCAGTATGGTCGATGAAGTGAACTGGATCATGCTCGACAAAGACACCAAAGGCGAAATTTACGAAGACCTCCTCGAACGCAACGCCGCCGACACCAAATCCGGAGCCGGACAATATTTCACCCCCAGACCCCTGATCCGTGCCATGGTGGAATGCCTCCGCCCCAAACCCTTACATACGATCGCCGATCCTGCCTGCGGCACAGGGGGATTTTTCCTTGCCGCCTATAACTTTCTCAGCGACCCCAAAAACTACCGCCTCAACAAAGACGAAAAACAATTCCTCAAAAAATCCACCTTTTACGGTAATGAGATCGTCGCCAATACCCGCCGCCTCTGCCTGATGAATTTACTCTTGCACCAGATCGGCGAAATCGACAGCGAAGAAATTACCATTTCCCGTAACGACGCCCTGATTGCCCCCAGCGATGATACCTATGATTATGTGCTGGCAAATCCCCCCTTCGGGAAAAAGAGCAGCATGACCTTTACCAATGACAACGAAGACGAAAACGGCAAAAAGAAAAAAGATGCCCTCACCTATAACCGCCAAGACTTCTGGGCAACCACTTCTAACAAACAACTAAACTTTGTGCAGCATATCCGCACCATGCTCACCAGCACCGGACAAGCCGCTGTGGTCGTGCCCGATAACGTCCTCTTTGAAGGGGGCGCAGGGGAAACCATCCGTAAACAACTCCTCAAAAATACCGATCTCCACACCATTTTGAGATTACCCACCGGGATTTTCTATGCCCATGGCGTAAAAGCAAACGTAATTTTCTTCGATAACCATCCCGCCAGTAAAGAACCTTGGACAAAGGAAATCTGGTACTACGACTACCGCACCAATATCCATCACACCCTAAAGAAAAAGCCCCTCCGCTACGAAGATCTCACCGATTTTATCCAGTGTTACAATCCTGGCGATCGCCACAACAGAACCGTAACCTATCACCCAGAGATGAATCCCGATGGACGTTGGCGGAAGTTCACCTATGACGAGATCATGAATCGCGACAAAACCAGCCTCGATCTTTTCTGGATCAAAGACCAAAGCCTTGCCGACCTCGATAACCTCCCCGACCCCGAAGACCTCGCCGCCGAAATCATTGAAAATCTTGAAGCCGGATTAAATAGCTTTAAAGAAGTTTTGAGCGCTCTTGAAGATTAACTCAGTAATTCTATAGCCATTGGAGTTGTGCACTATTCGATACTCATTGCAAGGCAAGCAAGCACGGACTTTCTGTTTCAACTTAAACCTAAATCTCATTCTTAAAAAGGTCTTTCCCCTTTAAGGAGGCGCACAATCCAACTGTCTGGCATAAAATTTGAGATCTCGAGGAGCGCCATATTTAAATTGACCTCTAGGTCTCTATTTTGAATATCAATGATCATGTTCTCAAACAGTTCCAACGGCACACGATATTCCATCCCAAATTCTACAAAGGTTGTGTGATTGCAGTAATTATATTTTTCTAGTTCCGCTTGACCAACCTTTCCACTGACCCCTGGTGATTCTGGATCCCGCAATAGAGAGAAATGAGTGCCGGGATTGCCTACCACGAGCTGGTTCATGTTCTTCATCCGACTCGCAAAACTTGTCCCTGTTTCATAAAGAAAGGCAACACAATAGCGTTTATCTGCCTGAATAACAACCAAATTATCGGGGGTCTTCTTCTTCGGGATTTTTAGACAGTCAATGTCAAAGCCATAAAGCTTGTGGCACGTCGTCAGAACAGTCTGGAGACAACTGCGGTCTTCTCCTGTCGTAATAATCCTCTTATCATGATTCCGATAACCTGCTTCTAAAGCCTGTTTCTGGGCCTTGAGGTAGTCATACAAGATATGTACCTCAGTGTTGACTACTGGAGTCTGGGAACCATTGACAGAACCTGGTTGAGGACTTGGCAGAGGCGAGGGGGTAACGGTCTCCGTCTTTTGAACTAACAAAGTATTCAGTTTTTTTGAAAGTTCTTCGACCGTCTTACTCACCTGCGCAAGATCCTGGGAAATCTCAAAGATAATCTGAGTATTGGTCTGCTGTTGCTGGGTCGGCACTAAAGATGGTACCGGAATACCATCCCGCTTAAACCGGTAATAATCAGCGGCCCGGTTAATCACTTTTCGGATGACTCGCTGATTTAATATTTCTTCTTTCTCTTCAGTGGTGAAAATGTCGTTGGCAGAGAATGGTAGCCCCTCTAGTTGCACTTCCAAAAGCCGCTCAAGAGTCACCCGGTCTGGGGAATTCACAGTCAGTTGGATTTGACCCTGGCGATCTATTACGGAACCATCAAGTCTTTCCTGAAATATTCTCCAACTTTCAGGAAACATGATCGAGATGAAAAGACTATTGTTCACATGGGTAAAGAGTTCCCTAAAACCTTCACCAAAGGCCGTAAGTAAGTTGGCGTTTTCTTCATAAGCTAAACTTTCAAGCTGATCGAAGACAATAATTAAAGGCTCATCCAAAAGAGACAGCTTCCCAAAAACGACTAAAGCCTCTTGACCTAAAGTTTCTCTAGTTGTCTGGGTATCCCATTTCTCGTCTACCAAGCCCACTAATTCGAGTTCCTGGGGTTCAAGTTCATAACCTGCTAACCACCGTTTAATCCAAAGCTTGCGATTTGGATCAGTGTAACGACAATACCGGAGAATTCCCCTAAGAACTTGAGCCGATAATCCTGAAGCATTGTAAGTAAATTGCCACCATTGTTCTACCTTTTTCTCGATGTAATCCCAGAAGTCTCGTTTACGGTTTGTATCTTCACCTCCGAGTTTCTCAAAGACTTCTAAGGGGTTTCCTTCCAGGGCTTCAATGATTTCGGCTTCCTTTTGAGTAGGAAGTGGAATATTCTGACGGTTGATAATTTTTGATAGGAAATGGGCCAAAAGATGGTCAAGTTGAGTGTATTCCGTATCTCCTACTCTTTCAATCAAAGACTCTAAAACCCGACTGTAAATATGGAAGAGAACTCCCTCTGGATTATTGGGATGGTTGATAAAGAACAAACGGTTCCGTTCTAATCGTTCTTGGGCCAGGCGCATCATCAAGTGACTCTTCCCTGTGCCTGCTTCCCCGGTGATCACAACACCTCGACTTTGGCGGTTGGGATCGTTCTTGATTTCTTCTAAGACCGACTTTAGAGCTTCGTATTGCTGTTGGGAGACGCTCTTAAGGTCTGGGTGGGTCTGAAATGGATTATCGACTCGACTGCTCCCAAATGGATTCTGGTAGGGCTGAAGTAACTGTTTGAGGTTGTCGGTTTGAGTCGTCATATGCTTGTAGAGCTGGTAGGTAAAAAGAGCATCGTAGCGGGCTGCATGGGCCTGGGTCTCTGAGAAATATTGCCCATACAGCTTGAGGTGTAAACGAAGACTTAAGTCCCCTAGTGAGTAAAATCCTAGGTCAGGATAAGTTTGTTTCGCAAGATCATAGGTGCAAATCCAGTTACAGCTTGGTTCTTGTAGCCCCGAAAAGCCATAACTTTTTTGAATGACACTACGGTCATGGGCCGCTTTATGGCAGACGATCACCTTTCCTTCTGCAAGCTCTCTAAATTCTTCCAGAATGAGATTGAGAGTTTTTAGATTGAGATATTGATCTTCGTTGCCGACAGCTCCCTCAACTATTGCCTCGTAAATAAGCTTTCCTTCATGGTTGACAACGGCAATTTCCCGGAGAATGTCTTTTCCTTCGGTATCAACAACAATAAAATCGTGAGGGAGCATAGAAAACAGTATCGTCAAACAGCCTCATTAGATCGAATCCAGCCAGTTTTCCTCTGAGTCAGAATCAGCACCAACATAGGCTGGCGGGTTCGTTTCTCTGGTCGGGTATTCTACGCTATTGGTTGTTTGCTCTGGCTCATCGGCACCAAACCATTGATCATCGGGCTGTTCGGCATCAAAGGGAACCGTCGTAGTCGTCTCATCTTCGCCCCAGTCATCATCAGATTCATCGGGTTCAGTCTCTGCGACCACAATTTCATCCGGTGCAACAACCGGGAGAATTTCTGCTTCCGTTGTTATAGATGCTTCTTCCGGTTCTGGGGATTGTTCTTCTAGTTCTGCGGCGATCGCCTCCTCCGGAATAGCCTCTGGGACTTCCCGTTCGGGTCGCTGCCGATCAAAAACCAAAGCACCCTCAACGCAATCGACCAAAATGCGATCGCCTTCCATAAAATCAGTTTCTAAAATGCGGTTGGCGATCGGGTTTTCTAGTTCCCGTTGGATCGCCCGTTTTAAGGGTCGAGCGCCAAAGGTCGGATCATAGCCCGCTTCCACCACATGATCGAGGGCAGCATCCGTGAGCGATAAGGTAATTTTTTGATCCGCTAATAACTTTTCAATCCGGTGAATTTGCAATTTCACGATTTCACGCAATTCATCCCGCTTCAGAGTATGGAAAATAATCAGCTCATCAATCCGGTTGAGAAATTCCGGGCGGAAATTTTTCCGTAACGATCCTGTCACCTTATCCCGCATCTTGTCGTAGTTGGCATCATCCCCCGACAAACTCAGGATAAATTCACTACCAATATTGCTCGTCATCACAATGATCGTATTACGAAAATCCACCACCCGTCCTTGGGAATCCGTGATCCGTCCATCATCCAGCACCTGCAACAGGATATTGAACACATCCTTATGGGCTTTCTCGACCTCATCCAGTAGCACCACCGAATAGGGTCGCCGCCGCACCGCCTCCGACAGTTGACCCCCCTCCTCATAGCCCACATAACCGGGAGGCGCACCAATCAAACGGGAGACCGCATGTTTTTCCATGTATTCGGACATATCAATGCGCACCATCGCCTCTTCACTATCAAAAAGGAAGGCAGCTAAGGCCCGCGCCAATTCCGTTTTCCCGACCCCCGTCGGCCCCATAAACATAAACGAACCGATCGGACGACTGGGATCCTTCATCCCGGCCCGCGCCCGACGAATCGCCGCCGAGACAGCTTCAACCGCTTCCTGCTGCCCGATCACCCGTTCATGTAAATGCCCTTCGAGTTGTAGGAGTTTTTGCCGTTCCGATTCCATCAGACGATTTACGGGAATCCCTGTCCAACGGGCAACAATTTCGGCGATATCCGCTTCCGTGACCTGCTCCCGTAACATGGCATCCCCTGCGGCTTGGATTTCGAGCAGTTTCGCTTCTTTTTGGCTGAGTTCTGCCTGTAACCCTTCTAGGCGACCATATTTCAATTGAGCCGCTTTGTTGAGATCGTAGGCGCGTTCTGCCTGTTCGACTTGGAGGCGCAGTTGTTCTTCTTCTTCCTTGAGGGCGTTAATTTCTTCGATTAAATTTTTCTCGGCGAGCCATTGGGAAGACAGATCCTTTTGTTGAACTTCTAGGCTTTTGATTTCTTCATCAATTCGATCTAAACGTTCCTTGGAGGCGAGATAGGCGGGGGAAGTGGTGCCGAGTTGTTCTTCGCCTTTGAGGGAGAGTTGCTCCATCTGGAGTTGCATCAGACGGCGATCAATGGCTTCGAGTTCGACGGGTTTGGAGGTGATCTCCATTTTTAATTTGGCGGCGGCTTCGTCGACGAGATCGATCGCCTTATCGGGAAGAAAACGGTCGGTGATGTAGCGGTTAGAAAGGGTCGCAGCAGCAACGAGGGCAGAGTCGGTAATGTTTACGCCGTGGTGGAGTTCGTAGCGTTCTTTTAAGCCCCGCAGAATGGAAACGGTATCTTCGACGGTGGGCTGTTGGACGAGTACCTGCTGGAAACGTCGCTCAAGGGCGGGATCTTTTTCGATATGTTTGCGAAATTCGTCGAGGGTGGTTGCTCCGATACAGCGTAATTCGCCCCGTGCCAACATGGGTTTGAGTAAATTGCCGGCATCCATCGTGCCGCTACCTGCCCCTGCACCGACGACGGTATGGACTTCATCGATAAAGAGAATAATTTGTCCGTCGGATTGGGTGACTTCTTTGAGCACGGAACGAAGACGGGCTTCAAATTCGCCCCGATATTTGGCTCCAGCAATTAGGGATCCCATATCAAGGGACATCAACTGACGATTTTTGAGGGATTCGGGCACATCCCCGTTAACAATTCTTTGGGCTAAACCTTCGGCGATCGCCGTTTTGCCGACCCCTGGTTCCCCAATTAAAACCGGATTATTTTTCGAGCGCCGAGAAAGCACCTGGATCACTCGCCGAATTTCATCATCCCGCCCAATTACTGGATCGAGTTTGCCATCTTTCGCTTGTTCCGTGAGATCGCGCCCATACTTACTCAGGGGACTGCCCCCGTAAGAACTACCACCCTCTTCTTGGTTCTGGGCGGTGACCTTTTGGGTGCCCTTGAGGGCTTTGATCTTGAGTTCGAGATCCTGGGGGTCGAGGTTGAAACTTTTCAGCGATCGCCGCCCGATGCGCTCATCCTCCGCAAAGCCCACTAGCAAATGCTCGACAGAAATAAAATCATCCTGCCAACTGTTGCGACAGGCTTCAGCCCGGTCTAACATTACGTCTAAACCTTGACCGAGATAGAGCTGGTCACCCCGCATTAATTTGGGCTGCTGCTGGGCAAACCGTTCTAACTGCTGCTGGAGCCTGACTCCATCGACCCCCGTCTGGGTCAAAATCGTCTGGGCCAATCCCTGTTCCTGCTCCTGCTCTAGCAATGACAAGAGTAGATGTTCCACCTCAAGATTTTGGTGTCTGTAGCGACGGGCGATCTCCTGTGACTTGACGATCGCATCCCAAGCTTGTTCGGTGAATTTGCTGGAATCGGTGGGCTGCATCAGTAGTTTGTTTTGGCGTGAACGGTTTTTATCAGCACAGTATAACAAGTTGCTGATTGTCCCTTGGGGGCGGTGCGAAAATTTCTCTGATCCAAATTTAGGTAAAAATACGGATTTATTTTCTTCAGAAAATCATTGAAACTGGGATCTTCTTTGTGATATGTACGCAAAGTTTATCCCCTTTACTCGGAGTGTAAGGATAAAAAGAATGAAAAAATTGGGTACTCACCTTGTGGTGGATGGTTGGGGTTCCCCTGCGAACCTCCTCAATGATCCCGAAGGTATCCGTCGGGCCATGATCGAAGCGATCGCCGCCGGAGAAGCGACTCTAATTGATCTTTGTGTCCATCAATTCAGTCCCCACGGTGTAACAGCCACCGCAACCCTTGCTGAGTCCCACATTGCCATTCATACCTGGCCCGAATATGGGTACTTTGCGGCTGATCTTTTCTTTTGTGGTCGCGGCAAGCCCGTTGAAGCCATGAAATTCCTCCAGCAGGCGCTACAGGCAACGGAATGTAAAATGACCGAATTTGATCGCGGTTTCCCCAAAGAAATTTTGGTGCCCTCCATGGCTGCGGCGATCGCCTAAACAATCTAACGACTGTTCCAGGGGGAAGTTAAACCTCTCCGGCAGTCCAGTTATTACTTAATAACTCAATAAGTTTAGATGCCCCTCTATGTCCCCCAGACGAGAGGGGTTACTTGTTTTTGTGCAACAAAATGGCAGCCCCATCAAGAAACCGTCACAATCTTGGCGCTCTAAATGAACCCGTCATCATGGTCTCGACCAAAGGCGATCGCCCCCACAGACCATGCTTTGAGTCTTTAGCATCCCGTTAGCAAGCTTTGGCATGGCACAAAGAATAACAACTTCAATTGGGGAAATTCCCCAGACCCCTTGATGCAGAGACGTAAACGCCTTTTGATAGAATGTAACTCACCCCAATGGCCGCCATTTCTATGGAAAATCTCCCCACTAACCCCCAACAACAGCCCGAAAAAACCCAGATTTCGATTCACATTGATCCAGAAGTCCTCGACCAAATTAAGCACCTCACTAACGACCCCAGCAAAGTGATCGAAACCGCCGTTAAGCAGTGGCTCCGGGGCGAGCGCGTCCGCGACGATGAATTAACCCGACGTTTTCGGCGTAACCCCCCAGTTCCACCTAAGGGGGAATGGAACGATTAAAAAGGTGAGTATATTATTGTTAAGCTGGCCTTTAACTCCCAAATTGTTGATCAAAATGGGTATTTGTCGGCCATTAGGGTAAAGTCCGATACAATCCCCAATAGGTGTGATTTCCCCAAAGGCGCACCGCGCAGCGGCTCCCTTTGAGATCACCTGGGTGATCCCTCAAATCTCTGGACTTAATCTCGACAATATTTACTCAGTGCCTCCATGGGTTGTTTTCCGCCTCAACTACCAGCAGATCAACGGCAGCACTTTGCCTACTGGCAAGCCCTCAACGCAGAAATTATCTGCCTACAGGACACAATGGGGGTTTGTAAAGCTTTTTTTTGGCAGCGGGCTGAAACTTTTGGTTGTCGGCCCCAAGTAATGGTGGGCACAAACATTTTTCAGCAATGGCTTAATGTAGACCCCACTGCCTACAGCACGGTCTGTCAACGGGTCTGCCAGGGGGGCACACCCGAAACTTTAAATGGTGTTTTTCAATGGGCCGATCAGTCCCTTCCCGTCAGGCTTTTGGTAAATTCCATCGGGGTTAATCAACTGTTGGTGGTGGGTTTTCCCCAGGCCGTTTCCCCCAGTCCCCTATCTCCTCTGTCTTACCAAAAGGTCCTGAGTCACATTGCCCGCAAAATTCGCAATACCTTTGACCTGACAGTGATTCGTCAAGAGGCAATGAATGGCCTTGGCACAACTTTGCAGGTCAGTCGTTGTCTACTGGTCACCGCCGATGAAACCCAAAGTCGATTTCAGATCGAGGCAGAATACCGCCAAGGATCAGTTCCTTCTTGCTTGGGAACGAGTTGGCGATCGCCCGAAAGCCCAGTCCTCGAAGAAATTTACCAAACCAAAGCCCCCCAATCCCTAACAACGCTTTGCCCCGACCTTGCTGATAGTCAAGGGGTGCTTGTCCTACCCACCCTCTACCAGGGCAGCGTCAACGGTTTTATCTGTCTGCAACAGTGCGATCGCCCCAGGATTTGGCAGGAAGTCGAACAGGAATTTGCCCAGGAGCTCGCCGAACAATTGGGAACAGCGATCGCCCATGCCACCCTCTACCAAGAACTCGAACAACTCCACCAAACCGCCACCGAAGCCGCCCGCCTGAAAAATGACTTCCTCACCAATACCACCCACGAACTGCGCACCCCCCTCAACGGCATTATTGGTTTTCTGACCCTCGTTCTTGATGAAATGGCTGACAACCGCGCCGAAGAATTAGATTTCATTGCCGCCGCCCACGAAAGTGCCCTCCATCTCCTCAATCTGATCAACGATATCCTCGACATTGCCAAAATCGAATCGGGCAAACTCGACCTCGATCTCCAGCCCATTAGCCTGGGGAAACTGCTCGATAACCTCAATAACTTTGCCCGGCCCCAGTTACAGCGCAAAAATCTCACTTGGGAAATGTCGGTGCCCGAAAGCCATGACGACATCATCCTCTATGCCGACTACCAGCGCATTTTTCAGGTGCTCCTAAACCTCGTGGGCAACGCGATTAAATTCACCAATACCGGCGGCATCACCATTAATGTTGAATTGGTTTTTAAACCCGTTAGCCACAACGATCAACAATTTCCAGGCATGGTCAAAATTAGTGTGATCGATACGGGGATTGGCGTGGCCCTGGATATGCAATCTAAGCTCTTCCAAAACTTTTCCCAAGTCCGGGGTGGCCATACCCGCAAATATGGTGGTACGGGGTTGGGGCTCGCCATTTCCAAGAAACTGGTCGAGGCCTGTGGCGGTAAAATTTCTTTCTACAGTATGGGAGAAGGCCTCGGATCGACGGTCACTTTCTCGGTACTCCTCCAGCAAAAACCCGTGCTCAAACAGCCCACGCACCAGGATCCTCAGGTGATTATCTAGGCCGCACCGCCCCCGGCAAAACGTTACAATGGAGACTAAATATTACTAAATATTAAAGAAACATTACATCTAGCAGACCGGAAAATACGTGGATACAGCTTGGCAGTTTGATTCGATTGAAGCGGCATTGGGTGACATCAAAGCCGGACGGGCCATCGTTGTCGTAGACGATGAAAATCGTGAAAATGAGGGGGACATCATTTGTGCGGCTCAGCATGCAACCCCTGACATGATTAACTTCATGGCCGTGGAAGCACGGGGACTAATTTGTTTGGCCATGACAGGCGATCGCCTCGATGCCTTAGATCTGCCCTTGATGGTTCATAAAAATACCGACAGCAACCAAACCGCCTTTACGATCAGCATCGACGCCCATCCCCGCCTGGGGGTTACTACGGGGATTTCTGCCGAAGACCGTTCCCGCACGATTCAAGTGGCCATTGATCCCACCGCGCGCCCAGAAGACCTCAATCGCCCCGGTCATATTTTTCCCCTCCGGGCCCGGAGCGGTGGCGTCCTCAAGCGTGCAGGCCACACCGAAGCTGCAGTGGATCTGTCCCGTTTAGCGGGTTTATATCCAGCAGGGGTCATTTGCGAAATCCAAAATAACGATGGTTCCATGGCGCGGCTACCGGAGCTCATCGAATATGCCCGGAAATTTAACCTCAAAATTATTAGCATTGCCGACTTGATTTCCTATCGCCTCGAAAATGACCGCTTTGTTTACCGTGAGACTGTCACGAAACTCCCCACGGAGTTTGGTCAATTTGAAATTTATGCCTACCGTAACACCATGGATGGCACAGAACATGTAGCCATTGTGAAGGGTGATCCCAAGGATTTTGCCGATCAGCCTGTGATGGTGCGCGTCCATTCAGAATGTTTGACGGGGGATGCCCTCGGTTCCCTGCGCTGCGATTGTCGAATGCAACTCATTGCCGCCCTGAAGATGATCGAAAATGCTGGCCAAGGTGTAGTGGTCTATCTGCGTCAGGAAGGACGCGGCATTGGCTTAATTAATAAACTCAAGGCCTATTCCTTGCAGGATATGGGTTTGGATACGGTGGAGGCCAATGAACGGCTCGGTTTCCCGGCGGATCTGCGGGACTACGGCATGGGGGCACAAATGCTCAATGACCTTGGCGTCCATGCAATTCGTCTGATTACGAACAATCCCCGTAAAATTGCAGGCTTGAAGGGCTATGGCTTAGAGGTAGTTGATCGAGTGCCGCTTCTGATTGAGAGCAATGATTTTAATACCCGTTATCTCAATACCAAGGCCCAGAAGTTGGGGCATATGCTCCTGCAGACCCACCTCGCCACCATCGCTCTCCGGTGGCAAGGGAAAGACAATGTCACCCAGCGCTATGAGCATTTAGAACGGCTCCGCCACCTGACCCAAGCACAACATTTATTGGTGCGGGAGGAAGCCCGTCCGGTTGCTAGTGCAGTCTTTTCCAATGCGCCGCTCATCGTTCACCTAGGCTTCGACCAGGCTAAATTGGCCCGTACAGATTGGTACACCGATACGCAACACCCCTACCTCCAGGCGATCGCCACCCTCCTCAGCGACATTGCCCAATGGGAGGATCTCACGGAATTAGAGTTTATGATTGCCACAGGAGACGACCCGATGACTGGGTTACAAATTCAACTCGACCGTGAATTTTTGGCCTGGCCCCAGCTCCCCACCTTTATCCAAGCGGCCCCCGTCAAAACCCAGACGATCTACCACTTTCAGCAACCAAAATAATCATTCTCGTGGGGGTTGTTTGCCGCTGAAATATCGCCTGGATCTGCCTTTCGTCGGCTTGTAAAAATCCTTTGGCAGCTTTCCGGAGAAATTACGATACCATAAGTACGATTGAACTCAGAAAACCAATCACCTTTTACCCATTACGCCACGTTGATCGAGGTAACCATGTCAGCCATCACCAATAATCCCGACAAAGAAAAGGCCCTAAACCTAGTGCTCAACCAAATCGAGCGCAACTTTGGTAAAGGGGCGATTATGCGGTTGGGGGATGCCGCCCAGATGAAGGTCGAAACCATCCCCAGTGGAGCATTGACCCTAGATCAGGCAATGGGGGGTGGCTTCCCACGCGGGAGAATCGTTGAAATCTATGGCCCGGAAAGTTCTGGGAAAACCACGGTCGCTCTCCATGCGATCGCCGAAGTCCAAAAAGCAGGGGGTGTGGCTGCCTTTATTGATGCAGAACATGCCCTTGATCCCACCTATTCGGCGGCCCTGGGGGTCGACATCGAAAATTTGCTGGTGGCCCAACCCGATAACGGTGAATCTGCCCTAGAAATTGCCGATCAATTAGTCCGTTCGGCAGCTGTGGATCTGATTGTGATTGACTCGGTGGCGGCTCTGGTGCCCAGGGCAGAGATTGAAGGGGAAATGGGCGATGTGCAGGTGGGTCTCCAGGCTCGTCTCATGAGTAAAGCCCTCCGCAAAATTGCTGGGAATATGGGGCGTTCGGGTTGTACGGTGATTTTTCTCAATCAATTGCGCCAAAAAATTGGTATTAGTTATGGCAATCCAGAGGTGACCACCGGGGGAACCGCCCTCAAATTCTATGCTTCCGTGCGCCTCGATATCCGACGCATTCAAACCCTCAAGAAAGGAGGAGAAGGGGAATTTGGGATTCGCTCGAAGGTCAAGGTTGCCAAAAATAAGGTTGCGCCACCGTTCCGTATTGCCGAATTTGACATTATCTTTGGCAAAGGGATCTCTAGTGTGGGCTGTATGTTAGACCTCGCAGAACAAACAGGCGTCATTACCCGAAAAGGCGCTTGGTACAGCTACGAAGGAGATAATATTGCCCAGGGTCGGGACAATGCGGTGAAGTATTTAGAAGAAAATCCCGATGTTGCCGCCATTGTCACCCAAAAAGTCCGGGAAAATCTCGATATGAGTTCGATGGGTTTTGGGGATGAGCACCACACCACCGAAGAGGAATAGTCATTTCTGTTGCGGCAAATATTGATGATCCAAACAATCGCTTGAGACAAGGGGCAAATAAAAGCCTCTTTTTTCTTGGGAATCCGGGAAACAAGCAGCAAACAACAGCATAATTTAGCGGCGTGCTAGAATCGGATGCGTCATTTTGAAAAAAAACGTTACGTTCACTATGGGTATTCGTTTCTCTCGTTGGTTAGTGGGTTGCGGTGTGGCGATCGCCCTCGGCGTCTTGTCCCCTTCAGTCACTTGGGCTAACCCCCAACTCAATGCCTTCCTCGAACAGGGAAATGAACAGCTCAAAAACAGGAATTTTGCCCAAGCAGTCCAGCAGTACCGCCAGGCCCTCACCCTAGAAGCGAACAACGCCCGGATCCATGGTGCCCTCGGCTATGCCCTCTCCCAACTGGGCAATTATGCAGAGGCGGTGACGGCCTATCGCCAGGCAGCGGAATTAGAAGACGATAATGCGGAGTTTTTTAATGGCCTCGGTTTCAATCTAGCCCAAAGCGGCGATGACCGCAGTGCGATCAATGCCTACCAGCGGGCCACCCAATTGCAACCGGATAACCTCGCCTATAGCCTAGGTTTAGCGACTGTCCAATTTCGGGTCGGAGACTATGAACAGGCCCTGGTAGCCTACCGTAAGGTTTTGGCCAAGGACAGTAACAACACCATGGCGCTGCAAAATAGTTTAACCAGCCTGTTACAGTTAGGACGCAACCAAGAGGCAGCGGTTCTGTTTCCTGATTTGCTGCGCCAACGGCCCAATGATGCGGAACTGAGAATTAAGGCAGCGGTAACTTGGTTTGGTCTCAATGATCCTGACCAGGCGATCGCCTTCCTCGAAGAAGCCCGCCGCCTCAGTACCCGGGACAGTGGGATGCAAATTCGGGTCGGCAAGATCTACGAAACCCAAAATTTAATCCCCCAGGCGATCGCCGCCTATGAACAGGCCAGTTTTGTCGATCCCCAATCCCGCGAAGCTTTTGCGCTGTACGGGTCGGCGGCAATGAAGACCAAAGATTATATCAATGCGATTATTGCCTACCGCGCCCTGACAGAATTATCCCCCACGGATCCGGCGGCCTTTTACAATTTTGCGGTAGCTCTCCAGGGGCGACGTCGTTCCCGTGAAGCCCTCGAAGCCCTCGAAATGGCGCGGGATCTCTACCAACAACGGGGCGATCGCCGGGGCGTCAATATTACTGAATCCTTGATGGCGGCGATCCAAGAGGACTAGGCACCGCGCCAGTCACGATCACCATGCGTTACCGACGGTTTGGGAAAACAGAACTAGACATCTCGATTTTTTCCCTGGGAACAATGCGGGCCTTAGACAGCAGCGAAACCATGACGGCAACGCTACAGCGGGCTTGGCAGTTGGGGATTAATCATTTTGAAACGGCACCGAGCTACGGGACGAGTGAGCGTCTGTTAGGACAAGCCTTTCGGGAGTTGGGTCTACCCCGGTCGAAATTTTTCTTCACCAGCAAACTATTACCCAAGGGGGCAGCAGCGGAAATTGAGCGAACCATCACGGCTTCCTTGGAAAATTTAGGCACCGATTATTTAGACTGCTTGGCGATCCACGGCATCAATACACCGGAACATCTCCAGTGGTTTTTAGAGACAGGTCTAGGGCCGCTCCAACAATTGCAACGGCAAGGCAAATTTCGCCACCTTGGTTTTTCCACCCACGGCCCCCTGGCGTTGATCCTCAAGGCCATTGAAACGGGTTATTTTGAATTTGTTAACCTCCATTACTACTATTTTTTTCAGCGTAATGCCGAGGCGATCGCCCTTGCTGCGGCAAAGGATTTAGGGATTTTTATCATTTCCCCTGGCGATAAAGGAGGCCAACTGTTCACCCCGCCCCAAACCCTCCAGACCCTCTGCCAACCGGACACACCTTTAGAACTCACCTACCGTTTTTTGTTAGGCGATCGCCGCATTACAACCCTCAGCTTTGGGGCGGCCAATCCTAGCGAATTGGCTGTTCTGGTGCCCCTCGTTGACCAAGATCAGCCCCTCACTTCCCAGGAGCAACAGCGCCTCACAAGCCTGAGCCAGTATCAACACCAACGTCTCCAGGGGACAGAATGCCACCAATGTTACGCTTGCTTACCTTGCCCTGAAGCAATTGCGATCCCCGAAATTCTCCGCCTCAGGAATTTGGCGATCGCCTACGATATGCAAAGCTACGGCGAATACCGCTATCAAATGCTCGAAAATGCGGGCCATTGGTTCCCTGGGAAAAAAGGTAATGCCTGTACCGAATGTGGTGATTGTCTACCCCGTTGTCCCAGCCAACTGCCTATCCCTCAACTGCTCCAGGAGGCACACCAGCGCTTGAACGGAAAACCGCGCCGCCGTCTTTGGGAAACTTGAGTTTCATCTTTTTGCGCATATTGGCGGATGTATTTAGTGCATCAATAAACATTAGATTTTTAGCAGGGATCGTCAACCGTAATCGATGGAATCAAGTTCAGCGAGATGCCGGATTTTTCCGTTTTCGAGGGATTAACCCCAGTTAATGACCTGAAAGCCGAGTAGAATTTAGCCCCTAAAGGGTTCATCGAAACTTGACTATTACGATTGCATTCCGCCAGTTGATTCGTTTGGGGAAATCTGAAAATTGACCAATTCCGCTGGGGCTTTTTCGTCGATGGCACAACCGGAGCGAGAACTGCTCCAAGCCCTGAACCCGAGTGCCTTTGATCAGGTGTTATTATCCTTGGCTTTTTTTGCGCTCCGTCAAAGCAGTTATCGTCACGGTGCTTTTTTAGGTGCGGCGGCCACGGCGGCCAAATGTGCGGTCTATACCACCTATGTGGAACAGGGGGGGAATCTGCGCATGACTGGTCACCTGCACCATATCGAACCCAAACGGGTGAAAGCCATTGTCCAAGAAATTGAACAGGGTCTCCAGACGGGCCAAGGGTTGCAGCATGCTGCTTTCCAGGAACCGACCTATCTGACCGAGTTACCCCAGGTTTGGTTAGGGCAATATCCTTGGCATCGCTCCCAACCTCGGTTAACGGGCGATCGCCTCAGCGAAGAGCAACAGACCTACCTAGAGGCGAAACTGCCCCCAGATCTGCCGACAGCCCAGGGGATTTCCTCCGCCGAATTTGCCGACCTCATTGCTTTTTTGCACCAACAGGCCCAAGAAAACTCCCCAGGCGATCGCCCATTGCCCCTCAGTGAAGCCCTCGCCGAACATATCAAACGCCGCTTGCTCCACGCCGAGACCGTGATGCGCCTCGATAACCCCTGGGGGATGCCCTATTACATCCTCTTGAGTCCCACCTATGGCGGCCCCGACAGCCCAACAAAAGCCCCCCATTCCCTCCTCGAAGATGCCGCCCACTTTTTGCGCCTTAGCCACGCCTGGACAAAGCAACAGCACAACGTCATGCGGATCTTTGAATCCCTCAACATTGCCCCCGCTGACTTGTCCCAGGCCCAGACAGAACTACATGAATTCATGCGACACTGGGCGGGGAAATACCACCAACGGGGTAAACCCACCATGGCGATTCACATGATGTTCGGCCCCCAAGACCATTCCCTGTCCTGAATCTGAGAACGTCCTCGCTTTCCCAAACGATTTGAAACATAAAAAAAGAGGGGCGATCGCAAAAATTGCGCCATCATCCCCCCAATTCTTTTTTTTAACAACAATGATTTTCGGTTGTCTTTAAAGGTTAATCGTCTAGTCCTTTTCCGGTGCTGTAGAAGCAACAAAGAGTTCCTTCAGTTGCTTTTGATCAACCTCTGCTGGTGCATCGGTCAATAGACAGCTTGCCTGTTGTGTTTTCGGGAAGGCAATCACATCGCGAATGGAATCCTCCTGGGCCATGAGCATCACCAAACGGTCTAAACCGTAAGCAATCCCGCCATGGGGAGGAGTGCCATATTCAAAGGCTTCGAGCAGAAAACCAAACTTTTCTTGGGCCTCGGTTTCTGACAAACCAATGGTCTGGAAGACTTTTTCTTGGACTTCCCGCTGGTAAATTCGTAGACTGCCGCCACCGATTTCAATGCCATTTAACACCAGGTCATAGGCGAGGGCGCGGGCCGTTGCTAGATCCTTTAGGTCGTCTGGATTCGGTGCAGTGAAGGGGTGATGTAAAGCTTCGAGGCGTTTTTCGTCGCTATTATATTCAAACATCGGAAAATCCGTCACCCAAACAAAATTGAGTTGATTTTCGTTAATCAGACCCATCTCAGCGCCGACCAACTGTCGCACCCGGTCGAGAGACTTATTCACAATATCCGTTGCCCCTGCCCCAAACAGTAAAAGCGTGCCGGCTTCGGCTCCGGTGCGGCGGAGGAGTTCTTGTTTTTGGGCGTCACTGAGATTGTCTTTAATCGCACCGATGGTATCGATCGCCCCGTCTTCCCGCACCCGAATAAAGGCAAGCCCTTTGGCCCCCATTTCGACGGCGGCATTAAACAGATCACCACCGGGCTTGATGCGCACATTGGAAATGGCATCGTTTCCGTTAGGAATTGGTAAGACTTTCACTTGGCCACCGCTCTTGACGGCTCCAGAAAAGACTTTAAAGCCCATGTCCGCAACGATATCGGAGACATTGACAAGCTCTAGACCAAAGCGCGTATCGGGGCGATCGCAGCCATATTTCTCCATGGATTCGGCGTAGGTGATGCGTGGGAAGGGACGCTCAAGTTCAATGCCCTGGGCATCCTGGAAAATACGACAGATTAAGCGTTCGTTGAGGTCAATGATTTCGTCGAAGGACATGAAGCTCATTTCCATATCCAACTGGGTAAATTCCGGTTGGCGGTCGGCCCGGAGGTCTTCGTCCCGGAAGCAGCGGGCAATTTGGTAGTAGCGATCGCAGCCAGCCACCATTAGCAATTGTTTAAAAAGCTGGGGCGACTGGGGCAGAGCATACCAATCCCCTGGGTTCACACGGGACGGCACCAGATAATCCCGTGCCCCTTCGGGGGTAGACCGGGTCAGGATTGGTGTTTCCACCTCCATGAAGTTTTCATCGTCTTCCAGGAAGCGACGCATCGATTTGACGACGGTGTGGCGCAGTTGGAGGTTTTTCGCCATGGTTTCCCGCCGCAGGTCAAGGTAGCGATATTTTAGCCGGAGGTCTTCTTTGACCTGATCGCCGTCGGCACTGCTGGAAATGAGGATCGGGAGCTGCTTGTGGACGCTATTTAGGATCTCGATGGTGTCAGCGTAGATCTCCACTTCGCCAGTGGGTAATTTAGGATTTTTCGCCCCTTCTTGGCGGGCGCTGACTTTCCCGACAATTTTTACGACATACTCACTGCGGCTAGCATCGGCATCATTGTAGGAATCTGGGGTTCGCTGGGGGTCACTGACAATCTGGACAATGCCCGTGCGATCGCGCAGATCAATAAAAATTACGCCACCGTGATCCCGACGGCGATCGACCCAGCCATACAGGGTTACGGTCTGGTCAATGTGCTCGGAGCGCAAATCCCCGCAGTAATGAGTACGCATAGTTAGTATATATAGTTAAAGCATAGAGTTTTAAAGCGATACTAAGCCTACCAAAGATCCTGGGTCTTGCCTATATTCTCTAGCGTCGTCCCAAACTTAAGGGTAAAACTTGCTGTCAACTGACAAAAATCCAATACCCGCGATTTGTAATCGCCCATGGCCTGAATAAGTGAATAAGTAATGAAAACCAGCGTGGCGATCGCCTGATGATTGTGTAAACCCGTAAAATGCAGCAAGGTTATTGAGACAACCTTTCCTAGGGGATCGATGCGAAATTACTATCTCGTTATTGAAGCGGGCAAAACGGAAAAACAGTATTGGCAGGACATTTGGCAATATCGAGAACTGTTTTATTTTTTGGCATGGCGGGATATCCTGGTGCGTTATAAACAAACGGCGATCGGCGTGCTCTGGGCTTTACTGCGGCCTTTTTTGACGATGATTGTGTTTACGATTGTTTTCGGTAACCTGGCGAAACTCCCCTCCGAGGGGGCACCTTACCCAATTTTGGTATTTGCCGCGATGCTACCGTGGCAGTTTTTCGCCAGTTCTCTGGCCGAATGTAGCAACAGCTTGATCACCAACTCCAATCTTTTGGCAAAGGTCTATTTTCCCCGGTTGATTGTGCCGACCAGTGCCGTGATCGTTAGTTTTGTGGATTTTCTCATTTCTGGGTTTATCCTGCTGGGGCTGATGGCTTGGTATAACTTTGTCCCTAGTTGGCGAATTCTAACGTTACCGGTTTTTGTGGCGATCGCCTTTATGGCAGCGATGGGGGCAGGACTATGGTTAGCTTCTCTCAATGTGCAGTACCGAGATTTTCGCTACATTGTGCCGTTTTTCGTGCAATTTGGTTTGTATATTTCTCCTGTGGGTTTTAGCAGTAGCATTGTGCCAGAACAGTGGCGATTACTGTATTCTCTCAACCCGATGGTCTCGGTCATTGATGGTTTTCGCTGGGCAATTTTGGGGGGGGAGTCACAGATTTATCTCCCAGGATTTTTGTTGTCTTTTGGTTTAGTGGTCGCGATTTTTGCGGGTGGTGTTTGGTATTTTCGGCGGATGGAGCGTATTTTTGCTGATATTATCTAATCCAACAAAAAATAACGGAGGTTAAAATAAATAAAGCAGAAAAGTTGAATAAACGTGGCTCAATTTTCTGGCGTTATTGCCATCGACCGTCTTGACGATGTTACTGATTGCGATCGCCTTTTTGAGGTTCTATGACCAAACCGACTTTGAATTCCTCGGACTCATTGCCAACCCCCGACAGTGGAGCAACGGACTCACTGTGGCAGCCCTCCTGGCTACATTGGCTAATTTCGGCGTTGAGTGGAACCGTCGAAGTCGAGAAACAAACCGCCTGGCTGAAGAAGCACAACGAAGAGCTGAGGAGAGAGAACGCCAGATTGCGCGAACTCGAATCGAAACTCGATGCCGTATTGCCGAAATCGAATTTCAGCTTGACCCCTCCGAAGCCAACCGACGAGCTTTAAGGGCAGTCCTGGCGATGTTGGCGGAATATGGGGATTTGTTTTAGGCGATTTGAAAAATTTTGCGATCGCCGAAACGGATTTACCAGATGAGCAATTTCCAGAGGTTTGTCCGTTTACCCTTGCTGACGTATTATCCCCTGAGTTTTGGCCCGATCTTGATTGAGGGTTTCGACGGTCTCGCTCCATTTCAGCGATCTTAGGTCTGATTGTTTTCCGAAGGCAATGATGCTCCGGGGGACGTTTTCGGGTAAGTTATTGTGTGGCGGCTTATCTTTGGTCTTATGTCGGACACGATCATCCGGGTCGAAAATTTAGGAAAAAAGTACATCATCGGCCACCAAGCGCAATCGGGAGGCTGGAAACCGAATCGGGGTAATTATGTGGCCCTGCGGGATGTGGTGGCAAATGGGGCCAAGTCTTTTGGGAAGCGGCTAATCGGCAAGGAACGGCGGCGCAGTTATACGACAGAAGAGTTTTGGGCGCTGAAGGATATCAATTTCGAGATTAAGCGTGGTGAGGTGGTTGGGATTATTGGCCGCAATGGGGCCGGGAAATCCACACTCCTGAAGATCCTCAGTCGGATTACGGAACCGACCACGGGCCGCATTGAGTTACGGGGGCGGGTAGCGAGCCTGTTAGAAGTGGGGACGGGGTTCCATCCGGAGTTGACGGGCCGGGAAAATATTTATCTGAATGGGTCGATCCTGGGGATGAGTCGGCTGGAGATCCGCAAGAAGTTTGATGAGATTGTGGCGTTTGCGGAGGTGGAGCGGTTTTTGGATACGCCGGTGAAGCGGTATTCCAGCGGGATGTATGTGCGGTTGGCGTTTGCGGTGGCGGCGCACCTGGAGCCGGAGATCTTGGTGGTGGATGAGGTGTTGGCGGTGGGGGATGCTCAGTTTCAGAAGAAGTGTTTGGGGAAAATGGGAGATGTAGCTAAACAAGAAGGTAGAACAGTTCTATTTGTAAGTCATAATATGACGGCAGTTAAAAGTTTATGTATTAAAGGTATATGGCTAGATCAAGGAAGTTTGGTTGGATCTGATGAAATCAGTCGATTAGTTTCAGAGTATTTAGCAGTTGGCAATACATGTAACTTAGAAAAGAAATGGGAAAATCAAGATATTGCACCAGGCACTCACGAAGTAAAGCTTCATTACATAAAATTGATGGCTCAAGATGAGTCTTCAGAAATCACTATAGAATCTCCTCTAATTCTAGTAGTAGAGTTTTGGAATTTTTGTGAAAATTCATTTCTCAACCTAAGCCTAAACCTATTTGACATTAATGAAGTCCATGTTTTTAATTCTTGTTCACAAGCCCGAAATTTCCCCCAAGGCTTGATCCAATTTACTTGTCATATTCCCCCCAATCTGCTAAACGATGAAACTTATAAAATAGAAGTCATGATCGTCAAAAATATGCAGATTATTTTTGCGTATAGAGATGCGTTGGTTTTTGAAGTTATCGAACAAAGTCGAGAAGGAGATTGGCTAGGAAAATGGTCAGGCATTGTTAGACCAAAACTGAAATGGAAAGCCTCATTGGTAGAGAAAGTATAAGGAAAAATTCTGGATGAGTCTTCCCGGATGAAATTACATAATTTTTGCTAGATTAATCTAAAAATCTTGCTTCTTGAGTTGAAATAATCTAGACAAAGATATTGTTGGCCCTTTTTTAAGCATCCTTTGAATCGAACAAATAAAAATTTCGCATACCCTTTATGAAAACCATGCAAAACCAGTCACAGCACAAGAAAATTCTATGCATAGCGATCATTTTTTTTGATTTTGAAGTCATCAAAAAATCCATCGACTTTATGGTTAGTCACGACGACATGTTAGACATAGTCATCCTGGAAAATCCTAGCGAATTTACTCAAGATCTGATTAAACCATACATTCAAACCTTATTGGAAGCTGAAAAAATAAAGCAGTATATTTTATTTGACAATAATATTACCAATAATGCTGTTGAGATATTTGTTGATCATAGTAATACGATTAATTGGGAGGACTATGATTATATATTACTAACTGATGGTGATTTGATTGTTGAAGGTAATGGATGGTTGTGTGAAGAAATAGAAATACTAAATAAATACTCGGACATTTTTGCTTGTGCTGTCGGCTTAGACATAGCTAATCTTCCGGTCAAAACATTTCCTGAAGCGGTTAAATGGGTTCCGCCACCAATAGCACAATATGATGGCTATACGGAAACTCTTACGGGCATACATTTGGTGTTGTTGAAAACTGAAAAACTTCTAAAATTTTTGAACTGGAGAAAAAAAAATGGATTTAACTTTATAGACTCTTCACTACATTTTTTCTGCTATGAAGTATTAAAGGAGAAATGGGTAATTATCAAGAACTCTCAAGCAAAACATTTAACTTGGGACAGCTATCAAGATCTAAGTCATCCGTATACGAAGTTTAAAATAAAAAAAACATTTACTGAAACATGGAATCATCAATTGTATTCTGGGTATACAATATTCACTAAAGGTAATTTATCGACAGGACAATACTGCTCAACAAAAAAAACTTTCAATTCCTCAAATCCGAAAGTTACACTGAGGCTTAAATGGTTTATTTTGGGCTTCATGAAAAGAATAAAAAATAAAGTAAACCAAATCAAGGAAATCAAAATACTTGACTAAAACAGAATAAAAAACACATCCAGAAAAACAAAAATGTATAATCATACAGTAGGAAGAAAATTCCTGAGTCTCATCCAAAAGATAAAGTTTAGAATTTCCGAATTCAATAAACCATATAATTTTCATTGCCCAGTATGTGAGTCTTCTGTTAAAAAGTTCGCTCGATTACCTGATGCTTACTATGAGAAGTTAGATGCTCATGGATTTATATTTTCAATTTTTCAGTTTGAAACACTAAATCAACTAGGTTATCTTTGTCCTCATTGTAGTTCTAGCGACAGGGATAGGCTTTATGCGGCCTATTTAAGCAGGGAATTTTCTGACAAGATTGAAAATCAGAACTTTCTAGATATCGCTCCATCTAATAGTCTTAGAAATTTTATCATCAAAAAATATCCCGAATTAAAGTATCGCTCGACCGATCTGAATAGGACAGATGTTGACGACATCCTAGATGTTACAAGCATGGATGCGTATCAGGATGGTTTATTTGATTTCTTTATTTGTTCTCATGTTTTAGAGCATATTAAAGATGACAAGAAAGCCCTTCAAGAACTATATAGAGTCTTGAATGAGCAAGGTCGAGGAATCTTGATGGTTCCTATTATGTTGACCTTGAATGAGGATTACGAAAATTCTGAGATTACTGATTCAGGTGAGCGATGGAAGCATTTTGGACAGGGTGATCATGTCCGAATGTACTCTAAAACAGGGTTCCTAAAAAAAATAAGGGAGACTGGATTTCAAGTTTCAGAGCTAGATATCAACTTTTTTGATAAAGATACTTTTTTTAGATATGGCATACATCCTCGATCCGTGCTTTATATAGTAAGTAAGCAACCATCGCCTGATGTATCTAGCATTGTGGCTCTAGGAGCTTAAATGATGAAAAACTCAGTTCATGAACTTGCTATTTTTGGCGGTGAGTCAATGTTTAAGGAGAAGCTTCATATTGGGCGGCCGAACATTGGTAACCGAGAACGCTTGCTAGAACGAATTAACGATATGTTAGATCGCCGCTGGCTATCTAATAATGGAACGTTTGTTCAAGAATTTGAACAACAGCTCGCAGACTATTTAGGTGTTAAGCACTGCATTGCGGTTTGTAATGGAACAATCGCCTTAGAGTTAGTGATTCGGGCTTTGGAGTTCAAAGGGGAGGTGATTGTGCCCTCTTTTACCTTTATCGCCACGGCCCATGCGTTGCAATGGCAGGAGATTACCCCAGTTTTTTGCGATATTGGCCCCAAAACCCATACTCTCGATCCCGCGAAAGTCGAACAGATGATTACACCGCGCACCTCGGGCATTATTGGGGTGCATGTTTGGGGCCAGCCTTGTAATGTGGATGCTTTGACCGCTATTGCCGATCGTCATCAGTTAAAATTAGCATTTGATGCCTCCCATGCATTGGGCTGTTCCTATCAGGGGCAGATGATTGGTAATTTCGGAAAGGCAGAGGTTTTTAGTTTCCATGCAACAAAGTTCATCAATAGCTTTGAAGGTGGGGCGATCGCTACTAATGATGATGAGTTGAATGAAAAACTCCGGTTGATGAAGAATTTTGGCTTTGCTGGCTTTGATAATGTGATTTATCTGGGGACCAATGGCAAAATGTCAGAAGTTTCGGCGGCTATGGGTCTAACCTCGTTAGAGAGTATTGATGAGTTTATGGCGGTGAATCGTCGAAACTATGAGGTTTATCAGCAAGAATTGGCAGGTCTACCGGGGGTAAAGTTGTTTCCTTATAATGAATCAGAAAAGCAAAATTATCAGTATGTAGTTGTCGAAGTTGATGAGACCAATGCGGGTATTAGTCGAGACTTATTAGTTGAAGTTCTCCATGCAGAGAATGTGATTGCACGGCGTTATTTTTATCCTGGGTGTCATCAAATGGAGCCATATCGATCTTACTTTCCTCATGCTGGCTTACTACTGCCAGAAACGGAAAAATTAACTTCAAAAGTTTTGATCTTACCCACAGGAACAGCTATCTCTGAAGAGATCATTATTCAAATTTGTAAAATTATTAGACTAGCAATTGCAGACTTCCCCCTCAAAATAAAAAATCAAGGAAAAACAACTCACTAAGACTTTCACGATTATGGCTTGGCTAACTAAAACTGAAATAGAAGCTCTGGGTTTTGCAAAGGTAGGGACAAATGTCTTACTTTCTAACAAAACTTCTTACTATAATTGTTCCCGGATAGAAATAGGAGACAATGTTAGGATTGACGATTTTTGCGTTTTATCTGCCGGAGTCGGAGGTATTATTATTGGAAGTAATGTTCACATTGCAGTTTATTCATCTTTAATTGGCGCAGGTAAAATAAAACTATCTGATTTCTCTGGTCTTTCATCGCGAGTATCTATTTATAGCAGTAATGATGATTATAGTGGTAGTGCAATGACTAATCCTACTATTCCTGAAAACTTTACTAATGTCACCCATGCTGACGTTCTTCTTGAACGCCATGTAATTGTTGGTGCTGGGTCAATCATTCTGCCTGGAGTAATTCTTGAAGAAGGTGTTGCCATTGGAGCCCTCAGTCTTGTTAATAAAAATTGTCAAGCTTTTACCATATATGCTGGTTCTCCACTAAAACGAATTACTTCTCGAAAGCGAGATCTTCTTGAGATAGAAAAAGCTTTCCTCAACTCCCAGGATACTTGCGAATACTAAGTTTATGAATACAAATCAGCCTCAGGTGAGTATTGTATGTGTCACTTACAATCATGAAGAGTTTATTGAAGAAGCTATCAATGGTTTCTTAATGCAAAAAACTAATTTTCCTGTAGAAGTCATTATTCATGATGATGCTTCTACTGATAACACTACTAAAGTTATTCAAGAATATCACACGAAATATCCTGAAATTATCAAACCAATAATACAAACCCAAAATCAATTTTCAATTAGACAATTTGACTTTTTCAGAGATATTTTAAAAAAAGCAGAAGGTAAATATATTGCACTTTGTGAAGGTGATGACTACTGGACAGATTCCCTAAAACTACAAAAACAAGTTGATTTTATGGAATTAAATCCTGAATTTTCTATTTGTTTTCATAAAGTAAAAATCCTAAAAAACAATCAACTAATAGAAGATAATATAACAAATGTACCTTCAAAAATCACATCAATCACTGACTTAGTAAAAGGCAACTATATTCATACTCCTTCCTGTGTGTTCAGAAATCGTCAAGACTCAATTATTGGAGCCAACTTTATTCATTCTCCATTGGGCGATTACTATATTCATATGATGAATGCTTTACATGGAAAAATATTCCACATTGATGAGGATATGGCTGTTTACAGAATCCATCCCCATTCAATGTGGTCGAGTCAGTCATCACTGTATCACGAAACAAAAACCTTGATTTCTTATTGTTGTATACTTTTAGACTTGGATAAAAACTTTGATTTTATAAGAAAAGATATCGAAAGTCATATTGCATGCAGATCTCAAATTATCTTTAATCGGCATCAAGACTTCATTGATGACTTGGCAAAAGAGCCAATATTAATCTTCAAAAATATTATAAGAATTAATATGATGGAGTTGCAAAAAATAAAAAGAAATCCGTTTTATCGAATATATCAATCTTGGTATAAGTTCAATAGAAAAATCAAAAAACTTTTCAGGATTCAAGGTTCTTTAAATTCAGTTCTTGCACTCTTAATATGACTATTACTTATTTATGATAAAGCTTACTTGAATGCTCGAGAATTTAAACTTTTGCATAGACAATATGAATTGAATAAACGAGAAATCATGCATACAGAAATAAAAAATACTTATAAAGTGGTAGCTTATATTACTGCTTACTGTGACCAACTTGCAATTAATACATGTCTCAAGTCGCTTTTTTCACAAACCTATCCAATTGATAAAATCATTATTATTGATAATTCTCCGGTCATTTTAGATCTAGAAGTAGATCCACAATTTCAAACTAAAATCATTGTTGAATCGCATCCAGAAAATATTGGTATTGCACAAGGATTATGTATTGGTATCGAGTGGGCAATTAATAACAATTATGATTTTCTTTGGACATTTGATCAAGATAGTGAGCCGAAAAAAGACTGCCTAGAAAAACTTTTAGTTAATTATGATAAGTTGCATAGTGAGGATTTACCGATAGGAGTGATTGCACCATTATCAATTGACATCCGGTCTGAAGAAGAATTAGAAGGAGCAATATTTGATAGATATCGTTTTTTTTCAGTATCCAAACACAAAAATCATAAGACTATCAGAAGTAAAAAACAAGACTTTTATGAGTGTGATATGGTCATCACATCCGGATCATTAGTAAGTTTGCAAGTTGCCCAAAAAGTAGATTTGCCTAACCAAGACTTATTTATTGATGCTGTTGATTGGGATTACTGTATAAAATTCAGGAGCCAAGGTTTTCGCATTATTGTGACGACCCAATCATTGATGCAGCACAACTTTGGCAGCTTTGTAAAACATAGGATCAGGAGAAATAAGGAATTAATCCCTGTTTACTCATATTCTGTCATGAGATATTACTATATGTTCAGAAATCACACCTTTATACAAACTAGATTATCTAGGCAATATAATAGTCTCCATTTATCTGTTGCACATAGAATTCAGTCTTTAATAAAGATAATAGCCAGAATTATGTTGTATGAACCAAATGAAAAATTTGCTAAATTGTGGGCCTGCTATAGAGGAACATTTGATGGATTTCTTGGCAAGTTAGGTAAAACATGGAGTCCATGAAAATCAAATGCTCTATGTGAAAGATTCATGCTTAGAATTATTAGGGTGCTTAAAATCGGGCTGGCTTCTTCGGAGTAAGGCTTCACTTACTTGTTCCTGCACTTATCCTGGCTGAGCTTTTCAGTGTATAAAGCCAAAGACACCCAATATGATTTATTTTATTACGGTCAACTATTATTCTACTGAACTAATTAAGAATCTAAGCGTCTCAATTCAAGCGGGAGTGACAAGCCCCTACGAGTTATTAATTATCAACAACTCACCGGAGGAGGTCGCTATCCATCAACTTGCCGGAGATAATGTGCATGTTATTGAGGCAGAGGATAATCTTGGTTTTGGCCAGGGTTGCAACCTCGGTATTCGCGATGTGTGGCAACGAGATCGCCAAGGCTTAGTATGGTTGATCAATCCCGATGCGACCCTAGAACCCGGGGCTGATCGGCACATTCATCAGTGCTTGCTAGAGAATCCCAACATCGCGATTCTGGGAACCAAAATTCTATCCCCCGATGGCAATATTTGGTTTGCTGAGGGATCTTTTAACCCATGGTTAGGTAACCTAAAGCATAGCAATAAAGCGACTCAATCAGCGGCCAAATTGGGTGATCACTCGGCTCTAACCAGACCCGTTCAGTGGGTAACAGGTTGCAGCTTTATTATCAACCTCCGCCAGTTTAAAAAGCAGCCCGAATTCGACAAAGACTATTTTCTCTACGCCGAAGACGCTGACTTTTGCCTAAGATATGCTAAGCAAGGCCATTCTATAGCCGTTACCAACGAAGTGCTCGTGAGCCATAAAGTTTCTTCTATTATTGGTCGCAATCAACTATCTATGTATAAAAACTATACATTTGGACGACTATTGCTCATCAAAAAACATGGCACAATATTAGGGTTTCTGACCTACTTTATTTATTGTCTTACTATCGCTATTCTCTACTTGCCCGTCAAAAACGATCAGTCTAGGGGCCGTTTACAAGGAATTAAGCAGTTTTTGCAGTTAAAAAGCAAGCCGTACCAGAGCTTTTGAAAATGAATGCGAGTATGAATAAACCTATGGTTAAAACACTACTAGTAACGGGAGGATCAGGGTTTATTGGCTCTGCACTAGTACGCTATCTTATCCAGCAAACCCCCCATACCGTGATTAACCTTGATAAGTTGACCTATGCCGGAAACCTCGAATCTGTGGAGATAGTAGCTAACCACCCCCGCTACCACTTCGAGCAGGTTGATATTTGCGATGGGGCCGCCCTCACACGCATTTTCAAAACCTACCAACCCACGGCCATTCTACACCTCGCCGCCGAAACCCATGTAGATCGTTCCATCGATGGCCCGGCCGCCTTTATTCAGACCAACATTGTCGGCACATACACCCTACTAGAGGCCGCCCGCACCCACTGGCAAACCCTAGATTCAGAGTCTCGAACCCAGTTTCGATTTCACCACATTTCCACCGACGAAGTCTTTGGCGATCTCGGCCATGGAGACAGCTACTTCACCGAAGCCACCCCCTACGCCCCCAGTTCGCCCTATTCCGCCAGCAAGGCCAGTGCCGACCATCTAGTTCGGGCGTGGCACCGCACCTATGGTTTGCCCATTCTAATTACTAACTGCTCAAATAACTATGGTCCCTACCACTTCCCAGAAAAGCTGATCCCCCTCATGATTCTCAACGCTTTGGAAGGCAAAGCTCTACCTGTTTATGGCCAAGGAAAACAAATCCGCGACTGGCTTTATGTGGAAGATCATGCCCGTGCGCTTTATACTGTGCTCACCCAAGGCCAACCCGGGGAAACCTATGTGATTGGTGGCAACCAGGAAATCTGCAATCTCGACGTAGTATCTACTATTTGCGACCTACTGGAGGAACTTGCTCCCCATAAGCCCCCTGGTGTCACCCGCTATGCCGATCTGATTACCTTTGTTCCAGACCGTCCCGGCCACGACCAGCGCTACGCCATCGATGCCAGCAAAATTCAGCGGGAACTGGGCTGGCAACCCCAGGAAACCTTTGCCACTGGGCTACGCAAAACTGTGGAATGGTACCTGACCCATCGCGGCTGGTGTGATCGGGCCTTAGCCAATACCTATAGTCGTCAACGATTGGGGCTAAATCTATGAAGGGCATCATCCTAGCAGGGGGCTCCGGTAGCCGCCTCTACCCAATTACCCTCGGTACCTCGAAGCAACTACTGCCGATCTACGATAAACCGTTGATTTACTACCCGCTGTCGGTGTTGATGTTGGCTGATATTCGCGAGATTCTGGTGATTACCACCCCCCAAGATGAAGCAGCTTTCCGTCGGCTCTTGGGCACAGGACAGCAGTGGGGGCTAGACCTCAGCTATGCCGTGCAGCCCAGCCCCGATGGTTTGGCCCAGGCCTTTTTGATTGGAAAATCATTCATTGGCGATGATTCGGTCTGTTTGGTGCTAGGAGATAATATTTTCTACGGTCAAAGTTTTACCGCCCAACTTCAGCGAGCAGTAGCCACAGTGGAGACTCAAGGCGGAGCTACAGTATTTGGCTACCAGGTTAAGGATCCAGAACGGTTTGGGGTGGTGGAATTTTCCCCCGATGGCAAAGTTCTCTCTATTGAAGAAAAGCCATCAAAGCCAAAGTCCGATTACGCTGTCACAGGACTTTACTTTTATGACAATCAAGTAATTGATATTGCAAAACAGCTTCGCCCTTCTAATCGGGGAGAATTAGAAATTACTGATATTCATTTGGCTTACTTAAGCCAGGAAAAACTCAGAGTTGAACGCTTTGGGCGAGGATTTGCGTGGTTAGATACAGGAACCCACGATAGCTTACTAGATGCTGGACAATTTGTTCAAACCCTAGAGAAGCGTCAGGGACTTAAAATTGCCTGTCTAGAGGAAATTGCCTATGGCAAAAATTGGATCACTATCGAACATCTAGAAGCGTCCATAAATAAACTACCCAACAATGGCTATCGTCATTATCTACGGGACTTAATCAAGACAGAGCCGTTTATCTCTTCCCAATGAACAGATGCGGGAACAAGACAATCTCAAAAATGTTGATTCAGTTGAGTGAACTACAACGTATGAAAGTTTTATCCACACAATTACCCGACGTCAAACTCATTGAGCCGACGGTTCATGTCGATAGCCGAGGGTTCTTCCTAGAGACCTATCAGCAGGATCGCTATACCCATCACCATGTAGGCCCGTATTTTGTGCAAGATAACCTTTCTTTGTCCGAATGTGGCACATTGCGAGGTTTACATTTGCAGTGGCCCTATCCCCAAGGCAAACTCATCTATGTATTGCAAGGAGAAGTATTTGATGTAGCCATCGATCTGCGAGTTGGATCGCCCACCTTTGGCCAGTGGGTAGGGGAAATATTATCAGCAGAAAATAAACACCAGCTTTGGATACCTCAGGGGTTTGCCCATGGGTTTTGTGTCCTCAGTGAAACGGCTTTAGTCATCTACAAATGTACAGATTTTTACCACCAAGAAACTGAACTAAGCCTGCGTTGGGATGACCCCGAGGTGAACATTGATTGGCCTTTACCCCTAGCAGAACCCAAACTATCGTCCAAGGATGCCCAAGCTCCTTACCTAACAGACATCAGCAAGAGTCACTTACCTCAATATAATGAGGTCATCCTATGATTTCCCCAGCATTATCAACTACAGACAGGATGAAAGTTTTGATTACGGGAGCCAATGGACAACTAGGTCAGGCGCTGATCGCATTGGCTCCTACAAATTATGAAGTGATCGCTCTCAGCCGTCGTCAGCTCGACATTACAGACCGTACTACTGTGTTGGACCGCATCGGCGAATTGAAGCCAGACTGGGTGATCAATGCCGCCGCTTATACAGCAGTGGATCGAGCAGAACAAGAGGTAGAACAAGCCTTTGCGGTCAATGGTCAAGCTCCTGGTTATCTTGCTGAGGCTTTAGCGAATACAGGGGGACGCCTGCTGCATATTTCCACAGACTTTGTTTTCGATGGCCAACGTTCCACCCCTTATCCCCCGACTGCTCCCCCTAACCCATTGAATGTTTATGGCGAAAGTAAACTTATGGGTGAGCAGATGGTTCAGACTTGTTTGGGAGACGCTTCTTTAATTGTTCGCACTGCCTGGGTTTATGACGGAACTCACCGCAACTTTGTCACGACAATGTTGCGCCTCATGGAAGAACAGCAGGAGGTTCGGGTGGTAGCGGATCAGGTTGGCACTCCAACGGCGACAAGCACTTTGGCTAACACCCTGTGGCTGGGGATCCGTCAGAGATGGTACGGCATTTACCATGCTACCGATGCGGGGATCGCTACTTGGTACGACTTTGCGGTCGCTATTCAGCACTATGGTCGACAATTAAATCTGCTAGAGCACTCCGTGCCTATTGTGCCTATTACCACCGCCGAATTTCCTACAACTGCTTGCCGCCCCGCCTACTCAGTGCTGGATAAGTCCTCCACATGGGAGCAGCTTCAGGAATTGCCCCTACACTGGCAACCAGTGCTTTATGAGCAGCTTTTAGGCCTAATGATGGATGGTAGCGCTAGGACTCTGGGTGCGTATCAATGCTCATAAAGTCATCTTTTAGCCATGAATCTTCTCTATACCCTCACCACTTATCCCCCTACCATTGGTGGTGCCCAACTACACCAACATCTCCTTGCTCAGCAGCTACACTCTCGGCACTCGCTTCAAGTGCTAACCCAATGGCGGAAAAACCGAACTGACTGGCTATTAGGAACCACACTCAGAGCACCTGAAAAAGGCCAGGATGAATTTTTAGATAGCATTTCAATTCACCCTCTCACCATAAGCAAAAAAGAAAAACTATTACTCTTTCCCTATGTCCTGCTTTATTATCCTTGGATGAGTTTTGCTCTCCCTAAAATTGCCCAGTGCTTACAAACGAAAATTCAACCCTATGCCAACAATGCAAATTTAATTCATAACGTCAGAATTGGACGCGAAGGCCTGAGCTTTGCCTCATACTACGCCGCCAAAAAAGCAGATATTCCCTTTGTCTTTACTCCTGTACATCATCCTCGCTGGGTCGGCTGGCGCTATCAGCAGTATCTAAATCTTTACCAAAAGGCTGATCGTCTTCTCGCCTTAACCGAAGTGGAAAAACAAACTTTAGTGGATTTAGGGGTGAAACCGGAAAAGATTACGGTAACTGGCATTGGCTCGATCCTCGCGCCTCATCCCAAGCCCCAAAGCTTTCGGGAGCAATACAAGATTACTGGCCCGATGGTTCTATTTTTGGGACAACACTACGCCTACAAAGGCTATCGTCAACTCCTAGCAGCCGCTCCCACAGTATGGGGAAAATACCCAGAAACCCAATTTATCTTCATCGGCCCCCCAGTCAAAAACTCGGAAAGTTATTTTCAAAATGGCGATCGCCGCATTCTCCGCTTAGGTGCTGTAGATTTACAAACCAAAACTGATGCCTTGGCGGCCTGTGATTGTCTCTGTGTCCCCTCCAGTCAAGAAAGCTTTGGTGGTGTTTATACCGAGGCCTGGAGTTTTAAAAAACCAGTAATTGGTTGTGATATTCCCGCTGTGGCTGAAGTCATTGACCATGGCGAAAATGGTCTGTTGGTAGCCCAAGACCCAAAGGCGATCGCGGCTAGTATTCTCGAAATTTTAGGTGATTCCCATTTTGCTCAAACCATGGGAGAAGCTGGTTACCAAAAAGTGCAACAGCGCTTTACCTGGGAAAAATTAGCTGCCATAACAGAGACAGCCTACTTGCAGGCAATAGCTAGCGCTTAGGGTATTTCTCCATATTCCTTCAAAACGGCGAGAATATCGGCTAAATCTTGTCGGTTGGCTTCGGTGGGATTGAGCTGGTAGCGGATTTCCGCAAGACGGCATCGAGTTTCAATTCGAGTTCGTGTAGCTTGGCGTTCTCTTGTCTCAGCTCTTCGAGACTCATCTGCTCTTTCCTGAGCCATTCGACGTTGCTCTTCTCGAATTCTTCGTTTTTCCGCCTCATCTCTTCGTTGCTCTTCCGTAGCTCTTCGTTGTGCTTCTTCAGCCAAGCGGTTTGTTTCTCGATTTCGACGGTTCCACTCAACGCCGAAATTAGCCAATGTAGCCACGAGGGCTGCCACAGTGCATCCGTTGCTCCAGACTCTGGGTTGGGTGATGAGTCCGAGGAATTCAAAGTCGGTTTCGTCATAGAACCTCAAAAAGGCGATCGCAATCAATAAAACAGTTAAGACCGTCGAGGGCAGTAACGCTAGAAAATTTAGCCACATTCATTTTCTATTTTTAAAACATTTCCCCATATTCCTCCAAAACGGCGAGAACATTTACGAAGTCTTGTCGGTGGGTTTCGCTTGGGTCGAGCTGGTAGCGGATTTCCGCAAGACGGCATCGAGTTTCGATTCGAGTTCGTGCAGCTTGGCGTTCTCTTGCCTCATCTCTTCGTTTTTCCGCCTCATCTCTTCGTTGCTCTTCCGTAGCTCTTCGTTGTGCTTCTTCAGCCAAGCGGTTTGTTTCTCGATTTCGACGGTTCCACTCAACGCCGAAATTAGCCAATGTAGCCAGGAGGGCTGCCACAGTGCATCCGTTGCTCCAGACTCTGGGTTGGGTGATGAGTCCGAGGAATTCAAAGTCGGTTTCGTCATAGAACCTCAAAAAGGCGATCGCAATCAATAAAACAGTTAAGACCGTCGAGGGCAGTAACGCCAGAAAGTTGATCCAGATCTGGGAATTTCCCATACACCAATCCATTATAGTTTGGGGATATTGTCCCAAATTTTTGATATTCACCATGAGCCAAGCGGCGATCGCCAATCTCCTTGCGACCTTTGAACGGTTTGGCATTAACCTCGGTCTAACGCGCATTACCCAATTGCTGGCGAACCTCGGCCACCCAGAAGGCCAAGTGCCAATTATTCATGTGGCAGGCACCAACGGGAAAGGTTCGGTCTGTGCCTATTTGTCTTCGATTCTCACGGCGGCGGGCTATCGAGTCGGACGCTTTACCTCACCCCATTTAGTGCATTGGACAGAACGAATTTGTCTCAATGATCAGCCCATCGCCCCGGAACGTTTACTGGCAGTTTTAGAGAAAATTCAGGCAGCCATTGATCCCAACCAAGAAACGCCCACCCAGTTCGAGGTGATTACAGCGGCAGGATTTTTGTACTTTGCCCAGGAAGAGGTGGATATCGCAGTGATTGAGGTGGGCTTGGGGGGCCGGTTAGATTCGACTAATGTTTGCGATCGCCCCCTCGTTTCTGTCATCACCTCCATCGGGATGGATCACTGGCAACGGTTAGGCAACAGTTTAGACAAAATTGCCGGGGAGAAAGCAGGCATCTTAAAACAAGATTGTCCAGCGGTGATTGGGGAAGTGCCGGAGATCGCGGCCCAGGTGATTCGTGAAAAAATTCAAGCCTTAAATTGTCCAGCCACCTGGATTCAGTCTGCCCAGATAATGCATTCCCCTTCAGAAGAGGGACAGAGGGGGATGTTAGCGAAATATGGTGAATTTGAATATTCCTTGCCCCTTTTAGGCGAGATCCAACTGCACAATTCGGCGATCGCCATCGAAACTACTTATGCTTTGCGGCAACAAGGTTGGCAAATTTCCGATCAACAACTGCGTGACGGTATTGCTAAAACCCGCTGGGCCGGACGCATTGAATGGCACCAATGGCAGGGTCAAAAAATCCTCATTGATGGCGCTCATAATGGCGTGGCGGCAGCGGAATTACGCAAATATGTAGACACTCTCCCCCAACCGGTCACTTGGGTCATGGGGATGCTCTCGACGAAGGATCACCAAAATGTCCTCCAGGCCCTCTTGCGAGACGGGGATCACTTACATCTCGTGCCAGTGGGGGGCCATAGCAGTGCTGATCCCCAAGCTTTAGCGATGCTGGCCCAGGTGATTTGTCCGGCCCTCGCCTCCTGTCAAACCCACGCCACTTTAACCGCTGCCCTTGATCAGGCGATCGCCACCCCCCACACTAGGGTGTTATGTGGTTCGTTATATCTTTTGGGAGAATTTCTCAGTGATGCAGCCAAAATTTAAAACCCGCAAAGCCTGGCATCAAGCCGAAATGCTGCTCCAACCGGCCTTTATTCGGGTCGTCGATAATTTCCGCGCCCAACTAGAAGATTCCCCCTGGAGCGGGGAGTACGAAGACATCCAAGACCCCTACCCTGGCTACGTTTTGCGCCTCAAGAAAGACAATATTGAGACAACGGTCAATATCTGGGATCTCTGCTACCAAATCTGTTTTGTCGCCTATCCCACCGAAACCCTCGTGGAAAATGGCTGCACCGTGGACATCGATGAAACCCTATTCGAGGTGTCTGGGGCGGTGGATTGGCAAAAACTAGAAGCGAAAACCCAACAGTTGATCCACAATGTGTTTGAGCAATTTGATCACTTAGGGGGGTAATCGCCGATGGTCACAAAGGCACAAATTCAAGGGGGATTATTGGGGCTTTGCGTGGGCGATGCCCTGGGCGTACCCGTGGAATTTTCCGAGCGCCGTACCCGCCAAGAAGATCCTGTGACAACGATGCGGGGCTACGGCACCTACAACCAACCCCCCGGCACTTGGTCCGATGATAGTTCCCTGACCTTTTGTCTGGCCGAGGCGATCGCCGAAGTGGGCCTGGGCGAAGAACTCCCGGAACATCTGGGGCGCAAGATGGGCCTCTGGCTCAAGGAAGCCTACTGGACACCCCACGGCGAAACCTTTGATGTGGGCAATACCACCGCCGCGGCGATCAACCAAATTTTGACTGGGATCAACCCCCTGGAAGCGGGCGGAATCGGGGAGCGGAGTAATGGCAACGGCTCCTTGATGCGTATTTTGCCCCTCGCCTTTTGTGGTGAGCGACTGCCCTATGCCGATCTTTTGGATCTCGTCCACAACATTTCCTATCTGACCCACCGTCACCCCCGTTCCCTCATTGCCTGCGGTATTTATATTTCCATTGCCCTGGAACTGTTGCAGGGGAAAAGTTTTGGCACTGCCTACCAACAGGGCGTACAGCGGGCCGAAGAGTTTTATCGCGATTCCATCTACAAACCAGAACTGAGCCACTACCAGCGGCTTTTGACAGTAGATTTCGCCACACTGCCCAGGGAAACCATCGCATCGAGCGGTTACGTCGTCCATGCCCTCGAAGCGGCCCTCTGGTGCTGTTTAAACCACGATAATTACCCGGATACGGTGTTGGCAGCGGTGAATTTAGGGGATGACACCGACACCACAGCAGCGATCGCCGGCGGGTTAGCAGGGCTTTACTACGGCCTAGACGATATTCCCCCTGCTTGGTTGACACAAATTACCCGACGGGATGACATTCTCCAGTTAGGCGATCGCCTTTTCACGGCCATCCGCTGACCCAGCATCATAAAGCCCTCCAGTTCCCAGTTTGGGGGAGATTTTAAAATGATGAATAGGATCAAACTCCCCCAATTTGCCGGAGATTTAGTGAGGAGATTTAGGGGGCAAATCAAGACATTGACTAACTTTATAAACAGCCTTTTAGCCCGATTTTCTTTAATGTAAAGTTAAATTAATTCTCTTCCTTTCACAAACCCTTGAACCAAGCGCATCAGCACTTTGTATCAAGTGTCACATTTTTTTAGGGGCGGGACTTTTACACTGCAAAGCTTAAACACGACTTAAACTTTCAAACTTTTTCCTCCCACACACTATCCCAAAGCCCCTTGAAAAAATCGCATTAATCATGAGTAATCTCGGAAGACGTAAATTTATTCTCTACAGTTCCGCCGCCCTCGGTTCCAGTATCCTCCTCAAAGCCTGCGGCCAACCCACAGAAACCCCTGATACCCCCGATAGTGGCAGCACAACCTCTACCCCCAGTGGTGACACGATCAAAGTCGGTATTCTCCACTCCCTTAGTGGCACCATGGCCATTAGTGAAACCACTGTTGTCGAAGCCGAACAACTCGCCATCAAAGAAATTAATGCCGCCGGTGGTATTAACGGCAAAATGATTGAAGCCATCGTTGAAGATGGTGCTTCCGATTGGGATGTCTTCAAAGAAAAGGCAGAAAAACTCATTGACCAAGATGGTGTCGCCGTCGTCTTTGGCTGCTGGACATCTGCCAGCCGCAAAGCCGTTAAGGATGTTTTTGAATCAAAAGACCACATGCTGTTCTATCCCGTCCAGTATGAGGGTCAAGAATGCTCGAAGAATATCTTCTACACTGGTGCTGCCCCGAACCAACAAATCGAGCCTGCGGTAGACTGGCTCCTCGAAAACAAAGGAACAGAATTTTTCCTCGTGGGTTCTGACTATGTCTTCCCCAGAACGGCGAATACCATTATCAAAGCTCAATTAGAATCAAAGCTCAATTAGAAGCCAAAGGTGGTACCACGGTCGGCGAAGACTATCTCCCCCTCGGTAACACCGAAGTAACGCCAATTATCACCAAAATCAAAGCAGCGCTCCCCAACGGTGGCGTGATTTTCAATAGCTTGAACGGTGACAGTAACGTTGCGTTCTTTAAGCAAATTCGTGATGCGGGTCTCACCCCCGAGGAATATCCGGTGATGTCGGTGTCGATCGCCGAAGAAGAAGTCCGCCAGATTGGCCCCGAATATCTCACGGGTCATTATGCGTCTTGGAACTATTTCCAAACCGTGGAAACCCCTGAAAACGAAAAGTGGGTCGCGGACTTTAAAGCGGAATACGGTGAAGACCGGGTAACCAATGATCCCATGGAAGCAGCCTACATCATGGTCTACATCTGGAAGCAAGCTGTCGAGCAGGCGATCGCCAGTGGTGCGGCCGATGCCTATGACCTCGAAGCTGTGCGTAATGCCGCCATTGGTCAAGAATTCGCCGCCCCCGAAGGCCCCGTGACAATGAATGCCAACCACCACCTCTCGAAGACCGTGCGCATTGGTCAGGTACGGGAAGACGGGATGTTCGATATCGTCTGGGAAACCGACGGCCCCATCGCGCCCCAAGCTTGGAACCAGTATGTTGAATCCACTAAAGGATTTGCCTGTGACTGGAGTGATCCCACAAAGGGTGAAAAATACGAAATCTAGGGGTTAATCCCAGATGTTTGTTCGGGAAAGCTGGCATTCCTCCCTACAGAATCCGGCTTTCTCGCAGTTTTATTGCGCGTATCTCGGTGGGTTTGGTCTGTGACAGAACTTTTAATCGGTATTTTTAATGGGGTCAGCATTGGCTCTGTACTCCTGGTTTCCGCCTTGGGTTTGGCGATCGCCTTTGGTTTGATGGGGGTGATTAACCTGGCCCACGGCGAATTAATGATGCTGGGCGCCTACACAACCTTTGTGGTTCAGAATGTGTTCCGGGGATTCGGGGAACCGTTTTTTAATCTCTACATTATCTTTGCCATTCCCCTGGCTTTTTTTGTGGCCGCAGCGGTGGGCTTTGGCCTAGAACGGGGCGTCATCCGCTACCTCTATGGCCGTCCCCTAGAAACTCTCTTGGCCACCTGGGGGGTCAGCCTGATTTTGCAGCAGTTTGTCCGGAGTGTGAACTGGGCGATCGCCTTCGGGGTGATTGCCTTTCTCCTCAAAGATGTGATTCGCTGGGCCGTAGTCCAAGCCTTAAACCTGGCCAAGATCCAAGCCGCTGCCCTAAAAATTTGGCTGGATAAATTGAATGTGATTGCCGCTTTTGCCCTTGGTTTTGGCGTGATTTTCGCGGTAAATCTGACGAAAAATGATGCCCTCACAAAACCCTGGTTTAGTGCCCGCAATGTGGATGTCACTGCGCCGCAATGGCTCCAGGGCGGACTTTCCCTGGGTTCAGCCCAACTGCCCTATAGCCGGATTTTTATCATCGTCCTGACCTTGCTTTGTCTGGGGGCGATGTACTGGTTTTTGAATAAATCCAACTGGGGTCTCCGGATCCGTGCCGTCACCCAAAATCGGGAAATGAGTTCCTGTTTAGGGATTCCCACCGCCCGCGTGGATGCCTTGACCTTCGCCCTGGGGTCTGGTTTAGCTGGCATTGCCGGGGTGGCGATCGCCCTGTTGGGTTCCGTGGGGCCAAATACTGGCCAAAACTACATCGTCGATGCCTTTATGGTGGTCGTGGTGGGGGGCGTCGGTAATTTGCTCGGCACCATTTTGGCGGCCCTCGGTTTGGGGATTATCAGCTATCTCATTGGTTCTGGCACATTTGTTACCGTTTTTACCTCCCTCCAGGCACCACAATTTCTCTTGGATTTGGCCACTTTTTTCGCCACCACCAGTATGGCGAAGGTGATGACCTTTGTGATTATTATCGGCTTCCTCCAATTCCGGCCTGCGGGTCTCTTCCCGCCGAAAGGCAGAACCGCAGAACTCTAAAGCCTTTTTCCCGATAGCCCAGCCCATAAACAGCACCATGAATGTAGGTTTAACCCGACGTGACCAGCGCAAACAACAGCGCACCAAACTTCTCATTGAGGGAGCAATTATCCTTGCTCTGGTGATCATTACGATGGTCATCCTGCCCTTGATTTTGCCGGAATTTCGCCTCAAACTCGTGGGGCGTTTTCTCTCCATGGCGATCGTCGCCCTGGGGATCGACCTCATTTGGGGCTATACCGGCTTGCTCAGTCTTGGCCAAGGGATTTTCTTTGCCCTCGGTGGCTATGCCCTAGCGATGCACCTCAATTTACAATTGCCCGACGGTGCCATTCCTGAATTTTTTATGCTCTACGGCGTCGAAAAATTACCCCTCTTTTGGCAGCCCTTTTACTCTCTACCCCTAACGTTGATTGCCATGGTGCTTGTGCCGGGGATCGTTGCCGGGATTTTGGGCTATCTCGTCTTTCGAAATCGCATTAAGGGGGTCTATTTTTCGATCATTACCCAGGCGGCCCTGTTGGTCTTTTTTAACTTCTTTAACGGCCAGCAAAAATTAATCAACGGCACCAATGGTCTCAAAACGGATACTGCCATTTTTCTGGGGCAGCGGGTCGGCGATCCGGCAATTCAGTTGGTGTTTTATGAAATAACGATTGTTGCCTTGCTGTTGGTTTATCTGCTCTGTCGCTGGCTGACGAGTGGTCGCTTTGGCCGAATGTTGATCGCCATTCGGGATGATGAAACGCGGGTGCGGTTTACGGGCTACGATCCCACCTGGTTTAAGGTGGTGGTCTTTGCGATCGCCGGGGCGATCGCCGGGATCTCCGGGGCGCTGTATACCGTGCAGAGTGGGATTATTACGCCGAACTACATGGAAGTAGCCTTTTCCATTGAGATGGTGATTTCCGTGGCGGTGGGGGGGCGGGCGACCCTGATCGGCGCAATTCTGGGCACGATTTTGGTCAACTTTGCCCGCATTTATTTGAGTGAAAGCTTCCCAGAAATTTGGCTCTTTTTCCAAGGGGCGTTGTTTTTAATCGTGGTGACAGTGCTCCCCGATGGCATTGTGGGCTGGGTGCGAGATGTCCTCTGGGTCAAGGTGGCCCGTCTGTTGGGCATCGGCCAGCCAGTGAGTTATCCGGCAATCGCTGATGATCCCGATGTGCAAAATATCCAAGAAGACCAATTAGTGACAAAGGAGTAGGGCGAGGCCATGGAAAATATCTTGGAAATTGAAAATTTGACCGTCAACTTCGATGGCTTTAAGGCTCTCAATAACCTCACCTTTCGCATGGGAAAAGGGGAACTACGGGTGATCATTGGCCCCAATGGTGCCGGTAAAACCACGTTTTTAGATGTGATCACCGGCAAGGTCAAACCCACCACAGGGAAAGTCAAATTCAAAGGTAAAACTATCAGCGGCCTCCCGGAACATAAGGTGGCCCGCCTCGGCATTGGTCGCAAATTTCAAACGCCCCGGGTCTACCAAAATTTAACGGTGCGCGAAAACCTCGACCTCGCCTGTAATCGCCACAAAAATGTTTTACCGACTCTTTTTGGGGGCACCAAGGCCACGGAAAGAACCCAAACCCTAAGCCTTTTAGAAACCATCGGCCTCACCGAAAAAGCAGATATTCAAGCCGCTTGGTTAGCCCATGGCGAAAAACAGCGCTTAGAAATTGGCATGCTGGTGGCCCAATCCCCGGATCTGTTGTTGGTGGATGAACCCGTGGCGGGTTTGACCGATGAAGAAACAGAAAACGTCGGTAATTTGCTCCTCGCCCTCGCTGAAAGCCATTCTCTGATCGTGATCGAACATGATATGGAGTTTGTGCGTCAAATTGCCCGACAGGTAACGGTGCTGCACCAGGGTTCTGTGCTCTGCGAAGGAAACATGAATCAAGTACAGAACGACCCCAAAGTGATTGAAGTTTATCTGGGGGAAGCGCCCACCGTTACACCGGAGCAGATGAACCTGATTCGCATCGCCGCCAGTATGGCCTGGGCCGATGGCAACTTTGCCCCAGAGCAAAAGCAAGTGATCCTGAGTCGCCTGAGTGAGCAATTTACCAACGACAGCCAGCACCAGGGGCAACTACAAGAAGAACTCGAAAATTACCTGGCGAGCAATCTTCCCCTAGAACAGTTGACGGATACTTTGATCACGGACACTGAGAAAATTACCGCCCTAAAGCTCAGTTATGAGGTGATTCGGGCCAATGGGGTCAATGAACTGGAAAGCATTGTCTACCAGCAACTTCTGGGACTGTTGGGGCTTCCCCTAGAGGTGGTGCGGGAAATCGAGGCCGAGATTGATCAAGCCTACGGTGCTTAGGGAAATGACGATCGCCTTGGGGCCAAAAGCACCAGAGCAATCTGTTAAGATCCCAGGCTAAACCTTCAGTGAACGCGGCGACCCATGGCTTGGCAAGAAAAACTCACGGCACTGCAACATTTTTTCCGGGAAACGGAACGGGCCTTAATTGCCTATTCTGGCGGCATTGACAGCACTTTGGTGGCAAAGGTGGCCCACGATGTTTTAGGCGATCGCGCCGTGGCGATTACTGCTGTCTCACCATCCCTGTTACCGGAAGAACTCGAAGCGGCGATCGCCCAGGCGAAAACCATTGGCATTGTCCACGAACAGGTGGAAACCCATGAAATGGAAAATCCCAATTACGTCAGCAATCCCGCCAACCGCTGCTACTTTTGCAAAAGTGAACTCCACGACACCCTTAAACCCCTGGCCCTAGAGCGGGGCTATCCCTACGTAATTGACGGGGTAAATGCCGACGATCTCCAAGATTATCGTCCGGGCATCCAAGCGGCCAAAGAACGGGGAGCGCGATCGCCTTTAGCAGAAGTGGGGATCACCAAATTAGAAGTGCGGGAAATTTCCAAACAGTTGGGGCTGCCCTGGTGGGATAAACCCGCGCAACCCTGCCTTAGTTCCCGGTTTCCCTACGGCGAGCTGATCACCACCGAAAAACTCCAGCGGGTCGGTCGTTGTGAAGTGTATCTGCGGCGTTTGGGTTGGCGATCGCTACGGGTGCGTTCCCAGGGTGATACCGCCCGCATTGAGTTGCCCCCCGAACAAATCCGAGATTTTGTCGTCCAGGTAGATCTCGATACCCTAGTTAAAACTTTCCAAGACTATGGGTTTCTGTACGTCACCCTAGACCTCGAGGGCTACCGCAGTGGCAAACTAAACCAAGTCCTCGATCCCCAAACCCGGTCTGCCCAACAATATTCGGGGTCAAATCCCGCTATGATCAAGTCCACCTAGTCCTGTTGTCCAAAAGCACTATGATCCATTCCCGGCAATTTTATTCCGCAGCGGCGATCGCCCTTTGTTTTGGTTCCCTCCTGGTAAGCTGTAATCCTAATCCCAATGGCACAACCCCCAGCAGTGAAACGACGACCATTAGCACCGATGTGAATAATCGTCTGGCCCTGGGCACCACCGCAAAACCCCGCACCATCGATCCCGCCGATAGCTACGAAATTGCCGGTTTAAATATCATCTACAACGTCACCGAAAGCCTCTACACCTACGAAATCGGTACCACGGAGATCAAACCCCTCCTGGCCACAGAGCTTCCCACCATCAGCGACGATGGCCTTACCTACACCATTCCCCTACGAGAAGGGGTCACTTTCCACGATGGTGAACCCTTTAACGCAGCGGCAATGAAATTCTCTTTAGATCGCTTTATGGAAAATAAGGGCAAACCTTCTTTTCTGTTGGGAGACATTATCGAAAATATCGAAGCGACAGGGGAATATGAGCTAACCATTACCCTCAAGCAACCCTTTGCTGCTTTCCCGGCATTATTGGCCTTTGCCGGTGCCAGCGCTGTTTCCCCTGCGGCCTATGAAATTGGGGAAGGTGCCTTTAACCCCAGTCAACTGGTGGGTACTGGCCCTTATCGGTTGACGAACTTCGGTAGTGACACGATTACCCTCGACCGCAATGACGACTACTGGGGCGAAGCGCCGAAAAATGCTGGGGTGGATATTCAGATTTTCAATAGTAATGCCGCCAATTTATTTAATGCGCTCCAGACGGGGGCCGTGGATATTGCGTACCAATCCCTAGAGCCAGAACAGGTGAGTAATTTGCTCCGGGAGGCAGAAAGCGGCCAGATCCAAGCCCTAGAAGCAGAGGGGACAGCGGTGAATTTTATGGTGCTGAACCGCAACCAAGCCCCCCTTGATCAGCTAGAAGTTCGTCAGGCGATCGCCGCTCTCCTAGACCGCAACCTGATCAACGAACGGGTGCTCAATGGCCAAGCGGATCCCCTCTATAGCTTGATTCCCACTTCTTTTCCGGCGTCCCAACCGCTGTTCCAAAGCACCTATGGTGATGCCAACATCGAACAAGCCAAAACCCTCCTCACCGAAGCCGGGTTTACCCCCGAAAATCCAGCGGTGATTCCCCTCTGGTATCCCTCTGGTTCCACCACCCGCGGCATTATCGCCACGACCCTCAGGGAATATGCGAACCGCGAACTGGGGGGATTATTACAATTTGAGCCCAGCAGCGTCGAAGGAGCGACCTTTTTCCAAAATATTGCCCAGGGGATTTATCCGGCAGCCCTGGGGAACTGGTACCCAGACTTTTTAGATGCGGATAATTACATTCATCCCCTTCTAAATTGTGAGGTGGGTTCCCCAGAAACGGGCTGTGAATCGGGAGGCGCACAGAACCAAGGGTCTTTTTATTGGAATGAAGCGATGAACCAATTAATTGATGCCCAACGGACGGAAACTGACCCGACAAAACGCCTCGAAATTTTCACGCAAATCCAAGAACAGATGGTGGCGGATGTGCCTTATATTCCCATTTGGCAAGGGAAAGAATATGTTTTTGCCCAGGCCAATATTCAAGGTTTAGCTGTAAATCCAAGCCAAAGTTTACCCCTCTGGCTTGTGGAAAAGTAGCGCAAAGATCGCCCGTATAATTTTTCAAAAAAGATTAGGCTTTGTTCTCCTCATCGGGGAGTTCAAGGCTTTTACGGGTACTTTTGAGAGTTTTCCAAAGGTTTTTTATCTCTTGATAGGCTTGCTGTGATGAAATTTTGCCGTTTGTTTCTAGGTTGCAGATAAAATTGACCCGCTGGGCAAACTCCTGGAGGTTGGCATTAAAGAGGACTTTCTCCATTTTGAAGTCGCCTCGATAGCTTTCAATGGGAAATAAAAATTTTTCTTTTTCGGATTCAGACATGGCGATCGCCTAGGGTAACTCCAATGGGGTTTTAATCAATACAAGACACCAAAAGACGACTCTAGTGTAACGAAAGAATTTCTGCAGGGGAGGTGTTGCCAGATGCTTTTTTGAAAACTGACACCTTTTCCCTGTAGCCACAAAAAAAGGTAAAGCGAGGCTCTACCTTAGGAAAGATATTACAAAAATAATGGCTAAATTGCCTTAACCACTGGTGCAGAGGCCAGTGACTACCAGCTGGATTTAACCACACCGGGGAGTAAACCTTGGTGAGCCCAATCCCGGAGGACGTTACGGCACAGACCGAAGTCACGGTAGTAGCTGCGGGGTCTGCCGGTAATTTGGCAACGGTTACGCATCCGAGTCGGCGAGCTGTTGCGGGGGAGATTTTGAATTTTGCGGTGGATTTCGAGCTTTTCGAGGGGATCAGCCGCGTTGTTGAAAGCTTCCTTAAGGGCAGCTCTTTTTGCGGCGTATTTTGCCACCATGCGAGCACGTTTTCTGTCGCGCTCAATCATTGATTTCTTGGCCATGAAATTTAGTCTAAAAATTCTATATAAAGACAGCATTTTCTATCATAGCTCAAATGGCCCAAATTCCTAATCCTCAGGGGGAAATCTGCTGGGCTGCCGTTGGGGAATGGGCAGGCGATCGCCTAGAATGAAAAGTCTTGTTATTTGTGGCAATCTACAGGCAGTTATGGCGATCGCACCGGAGCCCTCCTTGGGTTTAGCACTCCACACCACGACCCCCCAGTTAGGGCTGAGTTTGCGGCATCTGACCACGGGGGAACAACGTACCGCCCTGTGGGATCTGGGTCGGGATTTATCGGCGCAACTCCACTGCTATCTCCAGGAATTTATCCAGCCCCATGCTTGGCAAGACATCGCATTTTTAGGAGTGGCGAAGGGGCCTGGGGGCTTTACAGGTACCCGCTTGGGGGTTGTCACAGCCCGCACCCTCGCCCAACAGTTAAACATTCCCCTCTATGGCATTTCGACTTTAGCGGCGATCGCCTTTCAGGGCCGGGAAAATCGTCTGGATCAAACGGTCGCCGTTGCTTTGCCCGCGCGACGGGGGGCGGTATTTGGGGCCATTTATCAAATCACGGCGACAGGGGCGATCGCCCTGGTGCCGGATCAGTTATTTACCCCCACGGCCTGGGCGGATTGTCAGAGCAATTTTCCTGATTTACAGGTGCTTGATCCCCCAGAAGCAATTGGCGAGACTGTCACCGAAGTTTTGAGCCTCGCCCAATCCCAATGGCAAGGGGAACCCCAGGGGCCTTGGGGCGCGGTGGTGCCGTTCTATGGGCAGCACCCCGTTTATCAGTGATGGGTAACCAGGCCGCTCATTTGATTATTTTCACCCGCTATCCGGTGCCGGGCCAGACCAAGACCCGGTTAATCCCTGCTTTGGGGGCGGCGGGGGCCGCAACGTTACAACGCCACCTCACGGAACATACCCTAAAAACCGTAGAAGTCTTGGAAAATGCCGCTATTTCTATTTATTTTTCCGGTGGCACAACGACCCAGATGAACGCCTGGCTGGGGGAGCAGTGGCATTACCAAGCGCAACAGGGCCAAGATTTAGGCGATCGCCTGATTCACGCTTTTCAAACCAGTGAACAACAGGGTTACGCCAAAACCGTGGTGATTGGCATCGATTGCCCAGGGATTACGGGTGAAATTCTCGCAGCGGCCTTTGACAAACTAAATTCTGCTGAAGTCGTCCTTGGCCCAGCGGTGGACGGTGGTTATTATCTGATTGGTCTGCGCCAGAATGTCTCTGGGCTGTTTACCGACATGCCCTGGGGGACGGCTCAAGTTTTCTCTGAAACCCAGACCCGCTGTCAGCAGTTAAATTTGCGCCTCGCGTTACTGCCGATACTCCAGGACATTGACGAGCCAGCGGATCTCAGGGTTTGGGACAACTTCAAAAATAACCTTAAAAAAGCTGCTGAATAATTCGCTTAGCCTGGTTGCCGTAGCCCCCACCAAATAAATTAAAGTGATTGAGCACATGGTAGAGGTTGTACAAATCGCGGCGATCGCCATAGCCAGAATCCAGGGGCCAAGCCTCGTTATAGCCCTGGTAAAAGCGTCCCGGAAAACCACCAAATAGCTCTGTCATCGCAATATCCACTTCGCGATCGCCATAGTAGGCCGCCGGATCAAAAATAATCGGTTCCCCCTGGGCGGTCACTGCGGCATTCCCTGACCAAAGATCCCCGTGGACGAGGGAAGGCTGGGGTCGATGATCCCGCAAAATTCTGTGCACCCCGTCGATGATCCGCTGTGGCTCCGGAAAATCTCCCCCCTTTCGTCTAGCCAAACGCAGTTGATAACCAAGGCGCTGTTCCGCCCAAAACTCCGCCCAATCGCTTTGCCAGTCGTTCATTTGGGGGGTAGAGCCAATGGTGTTGGGGCGATCCCAGCCAAATTTTTCTGCCGTGCCCTGACGATGGAGTGCTGCGAGGTGACGGCCCATTGCTTGCCAAGCATCACCACTGCCACCACCGAGGTCGATCCATTCCAGGACGATATAACTATTACTCTCGGTTTCCCCCCAACAGATCGGCCGGGGAACACGGATGGTTTGGGTGGCGTCCATTTGCTGGAGAGCCAAGGCTTCTGCGGCGAACATGGCCGTTTGATTCGGGCGATTTAGCTTTACAAAGTACCGCTGGCCAGAGCCGGCTAGACAGTAGCCCTGGTTAATGCAGCCGCCCCCCACAGAACGCTGCTGTTCGAGGGTAAACGGTTGGCCAGTGGTTGCCGCAATGTGCTCGGCAATGGCCCCTAGGGAAGTACGCATCGCAATACCTCAATTCGTCGGCGGAGTCTGTCTTTAGCTTAGGCGATCGCCTTTTGTAACGGAAAGCCCAATTCTTCCCGTTGGGCAAGGTAGAGGTGGGCGACCTGACGGGCCATGTGACGAATTCGCCCAATGTAGCGGGTGCGTTCGGCCACGGCAATGACCCCGCGCGCATCGAGCAAATTAAACGTGTGGGAACATTTCAGCACATAATCGAGGCTCGGCATCACCAGCCCTTTTTCGATCAGTTGTTGGGCTTCTGCTTCGTAGAGCGAAAATAGCTGGAACAACATTTCCGGATTAGACGCTTCGAAATTGTAGGTACATTGTTCAATTTCACTTTGCAGGAAAATATCCCCATAGCTGGTGGTCTCATTCCAGCGAATCTTGGTGATCGCATCCACTTCCTGGAGGTACATCGCCAAGCGTTCTAGGCCATAGGTAATTTCAATACAAACCGGACGACAATCGAGGCCACCACATTGCTGGAAGTAAGTGAATTGGGTGATTTCCATGCCATCAAGCCACACTTCCCAGCCCACACCCCAGGCACCGAGGGTTGGTGATTCCCAGTTATCTTCCACAAAGCGGATATCGTGGTCTTCTGGTTGAATCCCCAAGGCTTTGAGGGAGTCTAAATAGATCTCTTGGATATTGTCCGGTGACGGTTTAATGATCACCTGGTACTGGAAGTAGTGCTGCACCCGGTTGGGATTTTCACCGTAGCGGCCATCGGTGGGACGACGGCAAGGTTCGACATAGGCAACGGACCAAGGCTCAGGGCCAATCGCCCGCAAAAAAGTATGGTGGTTCATGGTGCCGGCCCCTTTTTCGGTGTCGTAGGGCTGGGCAATTAGACAACCACGATCCCGCCAAAATTGATTGAGGGTGGCGATGATTTCTTGAAAATTTAACGACACGCTATTTTGCCTCGAACACTTGCTAGGAAATGGACAGAATATAGATTTTGTTCCCTAATGAAGATATCACAAGACTTCTACCCCTGTGATGTCCTGGTTTCAGGGAAGCGGCTCAGGAACGACATCAAAAAATCCCCATTGTGAATGACGCTAGGGCACAAACAAAAAAATGGGGATCACCAGGGGGAAGGGTTAAGCCGCTAATGGCTAAAGCTAAAGATGGGCATCAGAGTTTTTTTTGACTCGGAGTCATCGAAAATGGTGAGCTCTTTGGGGGTACGACACCGTTGTAGGTTCACTTCGATGTTTTGGGCTCCTTCATTGGTGAGGTCTTCGAGGAAGCCTGCTTGGGCGGCGATCGCCTCTTTGCGACTGAGGTAAGGACCAAAGTAGTAGGTACACTCCGGTTGCTCAGTGGTAATTTCAAGCCAATAGGCGCGGCCAATGGTCTCGAAGAGCTTGAGCAAAAGTTCTTTCATATCTGTCCCTGTGGTGGTGAAGTTTGAGGTATGGGTCTACTGGAAAAATACTTGTTGTTGAAGATAGCTTGCCTGGGTACAACCCAACAACTCTTGTTTTATCCCTAAAACGCTCATTTTGCATACTGCCTTAGGGGGTATCCGGGAGGGTAATTTGCACCTGGCGTACAAGCTTTTGTCGGTACACTTCATATAAGGCGATCGCCGCAGCGACGGAAGCGTTTAGGCTAGGGGTTTTCCCCGTCATCGGAATTGCAACCAGTTCATCACAATGCTTTTGCGTCAACAAACTAAGACCTTGTCCTTCCGAACCGATAACTAATCCTATCGCACCTTCAAATTTAATATTGTGTAAGGCTTTACTGGTTCCTGCGGCGGTGCCATAAATCCAGAAACCGGCTTCCTTGAGTTCTTCCATGGCCCGACTAAGATTGACCACCTGTGCGACGGGGAAATGTTCTAGGGCACCGGCGGCTACTTTCATCACCGTCGAGGTCACCCCCACCGCCCGCCGTTGGGGAATAATCATTCCTTGGGCGCCAATGGCTTCAGCTGTACGAATAATTGCCCCTAAATTATGGGGATCGGTGATGCCGTCGGCGATCACAACTACGGGGGATTCTGTTTTGGCCTTGGCCTGTTCAATGAGGTCCGGCAAATCCATATATTCATAGGGAGCAGTCTGCACAGCGATCCCTTGGTGGACACCCCGATTGGTCAAGTAGTCTAGGCGAGACATACTCACTTCGTCGATGACTGTGCCTTGGTTTTTGGCGGCCTGGAGGAGGGTATGGAAACGATTGGCGTGGCGCAGGCGAGAGGTCACCCAAATTCGGTTGAGGGGACGTTCGCTCTCAAGCACCGATAACACCGCATGCTTGCCGTAGATGAGGTCATTATCTTCTTCTGTGGTGACCTCTTCTGGGACTTCCCCTGGGGCGGTTTGGGGAGTGAGTTCAAGAGCCTCTTGGGAAGGGAACTCTGACGATTGACTCCGCTGGGGTTTGGGGCGGTCTTCGATGGGACGTCTTTTGGTGGGGCCAGCACCTTGGCTACCACGTTTATCAAAACGTTTAAAGGAGCGCTCTCCCCCTTCTTCGCGCCGGGAAAATTGACCCTTACGCCGGGGAGATGGGCGATCGCCTCGTTCAAACTTACCGCCATCTTCGCGGCGATCAGAACGTCGATCCCGATCAAAGGAAGTGGCTTTTCCGTACTTTTTACTTGGTTTGCGGTCTCTTCCCCCGGCGGCTCTACCGTATTTTTTACCCGAATCGGATCGATGTGGCTTGTTCATAAAAAATTCAGTCTTTAGTCGTTCAGATGTATTAACTTGTCAAGGAAAATCAGTTACAGAGGCTGGGGCGATCGCCTAAATATGACTTAGGTTATTTAGAATCAGCAAAGTTACCTTTTCCAGCCGTGGCCCATTAAAAAATCAAAAAATCAACACAAACATATCTTGGTCTTACCTCAGGCGGGGGCGCTCCTTAAAGAAAAAGCCCCAATGAAACACAAAAGAGAGTTGATCATATCAGACCCCAGACCGTTCTTGGGGTAAATAGGTAAATAATTCTGCCAAACGCTGCGGGTTCGTGAGATAGAGATACCCGACCAGGGCTTCAAAACCAGTGGCCTGCCGATAAACGGCTAAGCTGAGACGCCTCGGTTTTCCCGTTGCTGAATTGCGTCCCCGGCGGACAATGTCCTGTTCTGGCTCACTTAAATAGGGTTCAAGGAGGGTGAGATATTGGGCTTGGGTTTCTGCCCGCACCTCCGCCACCACCTTACCGTGGTAATCCGCAATGCGACAGGGGGGCAACAAAAAATTACAGCGGTTATAGAGTTCATAAACAGCATCCCCCACATAGGCTAAGGACGCGGGGGACAATTGTCGGAGCTGATCAGCGGCAATGTCAGGGACAAACAATGGTTTTCTCGTCCCTATTTTTTCTCTTCTAGGTGGGCGATCGCCTCATCAATGGAGTTCCGCAGAGACAAAAACTTCTCTAGGCGAACTAACTTTACCGTTTGGGTTACCCGTGGATTGGTTACCACTTGCATCGTTCCCCCAGCATTTTGGGTGTGTTTGACCAACTGCACCAGGGCACCGATACCAGAGCTATCCACAAAATCAATTTGGGCTAGGGAGAGGATAATATCGTGGGGGCCTTCATTAATCCGGCTTTTGATGGCGGTACTAAACACAGGTTCGGAAAAGGCATCCAATAACCCAGTTAAGCGGAAAATTTGATATTTGTTGTCAATGACTTCGTAAGTTCCTCTCAAACTTACAGTCAGATTTAGCGGTTCAGGAATAGTCCTCTCCTCCTCAAACTGAACGGAATATGCAACGCTAATTTTAGCTCATTGCGACTGCGGGCAGAATAAGGGACGAAAAACAGTACAACAAACTACAGATTTTTTGCTGCATCATCGCCCCAAAGCCGGCTTAAAACTCATCCCAACCCGTAATCCCCGATGACATCACGTAGCTGGTAACCCCGGCCTCAAAGAAGTTAGCTTTGGTATTGCCTTCTTTTTTCGTATCCGAGAACCGTTCGAGGTGACGGTAGGGACTTTTCTTGTATTGATCCCCTTTGTATAACGGTTCAAGGCCAATGGCTTGTAGACGAATATTCGCTAAATATTTGGTGTAAATCTCGGTGCTTTGTTCTGTAATGCCGAGGATATCGTTGCCGACAATGTGGTTTGTCCACTGACATTCGTACTGTACAGCCCGTTCCACCATTTCATAAATATGGTCAACGGAATGATCAAAGGTGGCCATGGCTTCTGGGATCAGCTTTTGGAATAAGCGCACGTGGCTGAGTTCATCCCGGTTAATCATTTTAAAGATATCCGCAGAACCAGGCATCAACATCCGTGAGGCGAGGTTATAGAAGAACACAAAGCCATTGTAAAAATACAGTCCCTCTAGGAGGTAATCAGCGACGAGGGTCGTGAAATAATTTTCTGGGGTGGGATTGTCGATGTAGCGTTGGTAGTTGCTGGCAATGTACTCACAGCGATCGCGTAAAACTTTATCCGTGCGCCAAAAATCATAGACGGCAGTGCGGCGGTCGCTAGGGATAATCGTCTCAATCATGTATTGATAGGACTGGTTATGCATCCCCTCCTGGGAGATCTGCTCGGCAATACAGAGGCTGATCTCTGGGGCCGTAATTGAGCTTTTGATGTGGGGAAGATTGCAGGTTTGGACAGAATCGAGGAAGGTCAGGTAGCTAAGGATCCCGTCAAAGGCACGGCGTTCCGAGTCCGTCAGGTTGTGGTAATCGGTGACATCCTGGGTAATGTCGAGCTTTTGGGGAATCCAAAAATTTTCCCGCATTTGTTGGTACAGTCCCACTGCCCAAGGGTAGCGGACATCGTTTAGCTGCATCAGGTTGGTGGTTTCCCCGAACCAAATGGAACGGTGAGCGATATCGTCATTCCCATCTGGATTAAAGATGGGATTTATAGGCATCTGGTTAAGTAGTGTTTGTGGCATGGGGATGTGAACTCTGCGTTTTTTATTTAAAATTTGTTGTTTCGTCAAAAAAAGAAGTTTAATTAAAACCCTTTATCTTCCCACAGAATATTTCTTTCCACAACCAATTTTGAGTAAGAAAGCTTTTTCAAAAAAAACCCGATTCAAGAGAAATATCGAAACAGGAAAATGGTTGAGGAAAAAAAGGGTTATTCCATATCTGACTCTAATCTCGTTGATTCACAAGAATTTTGAGCTTATTCTCTCAATTATGAAAATAATGCTGTGGCTTAAGATTCGGATTCAGAAGGATTTGGTTGATTAAACATCGGCGCAATGAACGCCACGATCGCCCCCATCATGAAGCCGAGAATATTGCGCAATAGGGGTAACCAGTCGGAGGTGCGGGTGACAACGGGGCCAACACCAAAGGCGAGGAACAGGATGCCCCAGAGGGGAGACATGATTAAGGCCCACTGCCAAGCAAAGGCTTGACCTTCTTTGCGGGGAATGGCGGCAAAACCACAGATAACACCCCCAACCACGGAACTAATGAGGGTGAGTAGCCACTGTTCACGGGGTAAGCCAGGCACAACGATACAACCACCTTCTTTGGTAACACAGGTTTTGACAGTTTCTAGGGCATCGGCGATCGCCTGATTTTCGCCATGCTCACGGACGTAATACATATTGCCGAAGCGGGTCTGGAGTTCGATCCAGAAGGTGCGGGGCATCAGTTCATACACATCGTCACCAATGCTAAAGGCCAATAGGTTGCCCCCCCGACCATCGGCAACGAGCAAGATACTTTTATCATCAAGGCCCCAATACTCTTTCACGGCCCGTCCGGGACTGCGGTCAAATTGGGTCAAGACGCGCATTTTCCAGCCCGTTTCTGCTTCAAAATTGTTCAGATCCGTCACGAGATTTTCTTCCTGGAGCTGGGGGAGGAAGTTCGCCAAATCCACGACCGGCGTTTCGTAATCGGGGAGCAGTTCAGGGTTGTTAACGGCGAAGGCAGCGGGGGCGATCGCCCAGGTCATCACCGCCAAACAGACCGCGAAAAGACTACGGAGCAGGGGACGAGGCAAGAAATGATTCATAGAAATTTCTAAAAATAATGAAGCCAGCAGGGGCCGCTAATTATGAAAATTAATCGCGTTTTTATTACGGCTTGTTACTTTATTTTAAGTATTTTAAGATTTTTCTCAATGTTTTTCGAGGATTTACCTGGATTACATGGCCAATTGACCGCTCAAATGCTGCAGGTGACGCAGGGCTGAATGGTCTATCTGGAGGGGGTTGAGGGCGAAGGGAACCCCCTGAATCGCTTGGAATGGAATCAGTCCCACGACACTGTTGCTATAGGCGATCGCCTCAAAGGTTTGGATCAGATCAACGTCCCAGGGAACTTCTCGAGCAGGGATTTGCTGATTTTGCAGTTGCTCCAGGAGGTGCGATCGCATTACACCAGGCAAAATTCCCCCCAGGGGCGGCGTGTACCAAATGCCCTGTCTGAAACCCCACAAATTTCCGGTGGCGGTTTCGAGCCAGTGGCCGCTGGGATCTGGCAAAATTGCTTCTCCGGCACCCAAGGCGATCGCCCGTTGACGGGCCTGCCAGGCGCTGAGGTAATTCCCCGTTTTAAAATCAGCCTGGGGTCTCTGGAAATAAGGGTCTTGGGCCAGCCAACCCTGGATCCCCTGCTGCTGTTGTTGGGCTAAATGTTCTGGCAGTGAGCGACCGAGGATCAGTTCACGGCCATCATGGAGGATTGTCACCCGCACCACAGGGGCAACGGCGGCTACTTTTTGGGCGCCCTGGTTAACCCTTTCCCAATCGGGTTCTGGCCATTGCAACGTTTTGATGCTGTGGCGGAGGCGATCGCCATGGCGAGACCACAAACTGCGGGGATCAGTTAGGGAGTTCTGGTAAACCCGGAGAGTCGTAAAGAGGGTCGCCCCAAATAGAAAACTCGGATCACTAACCGGCAGAGTTAGTTCTGTCCCCTCGTACCAAGCCCCCGCGTACCAATAGCCCATGACCATAAGATCCTAGAAGGTTTTTCATCACACCATATTTCTTTTACCTGATGGAAAGCCCTAAACAGGATTTTCCGGGGCCGTTTGGGATTGCACCCGGCGCAGTAACCAATCGAAGCGGGTGGTGGCCACGCTGAAATTTTCCTGAATCACACTGGGGACAGCTTCGTTCGCCCGACTTTGGTTAAACACGAAATCTTTATCTTCGCCGAGGTGACGCACCGTATTTCGGAGGCGGCTGGCTAAAAAGGTGGCGATCGCCCGATTAAACCGCGCCGAAAAGCCAACATCCTGACTCAGGCGGTTAGAAATTTCTTCTTGGGACACGGCCAGTAACAAGCATTCCCCGCAGGTTTTAACACTGGCACTGGGTAACTGATGATCAATGAAAGATAGTTCCCCAAAAACTTCCCCACTCTGGAGCACCGCAATCTCCTTTGTTACTCCCATCAGGTCAATGGAAACCGATACCGAGCCATCGAGGAGAATATAAAAATTTTCCAGGGGTTGGTTTTCCTGGATTAAAACTGTTTGCGGCGGAATTTTGGCAATTTTACCGGCAGTGATGAGCCAGTCAATATCATCATCATTTAATTCTCCGAACAGAAATAATACTTTCTGCATTGCCGATATCCTTTAGCACGAATGGTGCGGTCTGTGGTTATTTTACCCCGGATTTCCAAGGGACCTAGACCGCTAGGGCGATGTGTAACAAGACTTCTTGATTGCGTTACAGTGACATTATTCCGGCCCCCGATCCATTCCGAAAAAGACTTAGAAAAGCCTCATAGCCGCGATCGTAGAGTGAACTGATAATCGCCACCCGGTTCGAGGCGATAATCACTCTGCTCCAAAAATCGGCCTAGAGGTTCGTAGATTAAGGCGCGGCCGAGGGTCGGATGTACCCGCAATTTTCCCTGGCGGAAATGCCACTGAAATTCCCATTGATAGGAACCCGCTTGCACTTCGCCAATGATTTTGCCCTGCTGCCAGGACTGTTGCAAAATTCGCACATGGGCCGGAGTCTCAGGCACAACAACAACCTTAATCTGGTGCTAAAGAACGTTCCCTATTGTGGAAGCTTTTGCCGCAAAACGCACCATCATTTCAGCATTTCATGGCAAAATCACTCCACTTTCTATCCCTACCAGGGCAAAGATTCACCATCCCAGTTAAAAAATTTGCCCGTATCCTGGGGGTGCAAATTAGCCATGACTTGGCGCAGTTGACTCACTGTCCGCGTGGGTGAAAATAGCTTTTCGGGGGGGACATTTTTCTGGAAAGGCTCGGAGAGGTCGGTATCTGTCGTCCCTGGATGCAGAGCCGCCACAATAATATTGGGGGCAACGCGGCTCCATTCAATGGCGATATTTTTCAAAAACATGTTCAAAGCGGCCTTCGAGGCACGGTAGCCGTACCATCCCCCCAGGTGATTGTCTTCGATGCTGCCGACTTTAGCGGAAATGGCTGCAAAAATTGCGGGTTCTGGATGGCGAAGAAAGGGTAAGAGGTGTTTTGCCCAGAGAACAGCGCCAACAGCATTGACTTGGAAGTAAGTTAGTAAATTTTCCGATTGAATATGGCGGAGACTTTTTTCGGGTTGGAGGGTTTGGTGATGAAGAAGGCCGACGCAATAAATAACTTCATCAAGGCGAGATGTTTGGGCTTTGAGGGTGGCGATCGCCGCTGTAATTTGTGCTTCTTGGGTCACATCCACATGGATTAATTGGAGTCGCCCAGGGTAGCGAGTCTGTAGCGTTAGGAGATCGGCGGAGGGCTGGCGATAGGTGCCATAGACCCGCTGATAAATATCTGAGGCAAGGTATTGTCGAACAAATTCTAGGCCAATACCGCGACTGGCACCAATGACGAGGGCTTCCATTATGAACGGCTTACCTCCGCAGTACTTGGGGTCTGACTGGAGGTTACGGGATTTTCATGCTCTAGGGTAGGGGGACGCAGGGCAAGGTATAAGGCCGCGCCAAGGGGAGGTGTAAAGGAGATCGCCCACAATAACCAGTTTTGATCCCCCAGGCCACGGCGGGCCAAATCATCCTGAATTAGGGTCGGGAACAGGATTGCCAGCAGACAAAAATCCAAACTCATCACATGGATAAAGCGATCGCCCCGGAACCTTGTGCCAAAATCGCCCCAATCTCCCGCGCTGAGGCCGTAGGCCAATAGTCCCACCAGCGCAACCAAACAAAATAAGCCCAACAGCCGCGAATCCTGCCACCGGAGCCACCCGTTTTTTTGCCCCGTAAAGGTGGGATTATCACGCCGTAACGCCAGATAGGGCAGCAACGCAAACGCACCAAGGAAAAAACTCCCCATCGCAAAGACCCAAGCGGGCAACCTTTGGCCACGGCCATCGAGAAATAAAAGCGCGCCATACATCACTGGGAAAATGCCCATGATGTTAAACAGGGCAATGACCAGCGGATTGATCCCGTCCCACTGTCCACTGGATAAAGCAGTAATCAGTTCTAGGGTTTCTGGCTGGTTGGGAGGTGCTCCTAGAAAGGCATACAACACAAAGACAAGCCACAGGGAACCAAGGAAAATTGAGCGGGCCATAGCAATTAAACTTTTAGGAACAGTGGAGAGCAGTGAATCGGGTAATTGAAACAACTACAGGGTGCGGAGGTAGCTCAATAGATCCGCCATTTCCTGGGGAGCTGGCTGGAATTTCGGCATGGGAGGCGTTTTCCCACTGATGACTTGTTGAATTAAACGCCCGTCGGATTTTCGCTGGGCGACAGCCCGTAAACTTGGCCCGACATTGCCATCCGCCTGGGGGCCATGGCAGCCAGCACAATTAATTTGAAAAATGGCATTTCCCCGCAGTTCATCCCCCTGGAGCGCCAAAACCTGTTGAACGTAGGGATCACTGGCGTGGGTACTATACACACCGAAGATTCCTAGGGCAGCAATGGCCAGCACTAGTACGATTACGAAGAGGAGCTTCGAAAAATTTGGGACGGAAAGCTCGGAGGAATTAGCCACGGGGTTTGCTGTAGAGGGAATACAACTTTGTTGACATTACGCAATTTTTCTTAATGGTTATCCTACTGCGATCGCCAGAGAATGTCGAATCAAATCCCTTTGCGCGGACTTCCTCCATCCCATAGAATGATTAAAAATCTTTAACAGTTAGCTTTAAATCTACCGCCATAAGGAGAAACCCCTGTGATTGAACCCCTCTTACTCGGCATTGTGTTGGGCCTGATCCCCGTAACCCTCGCGGGTTTGTTTGTCGCTGCTTACCTCCAGTACAAGCGTGGTAACGACCTCGGCATGGAGTAATTAGCCACCGACGGCTTCTATCCTGGTAGCGATCGCCAATCCTTGCTTTTTTGGAGCAGGGATTATTTTTTACAACACAATGCACCACTGGTTTAAAAGGGAATTTCCCTTGTTAGAATCTTGGGCAGAAACGTTGGTGGGAGGCACGGTTGCTTTGGGCCATTACTCCTCGCCCATGGTTTGGACTGTTTCAACATCCCTTCTCAAGTCTTTAGAGGTTAGCGCCATTGTCATCTAGTACCGTTCGGCACAAAACGAAAAAAGCCCTTGCCCATCAGTCCAAGGAAAGGCGATCGCCCCAGGGTTTTTTACAGGGGGTTGCCCAAAAGGCCATGGGAACAATCATTGGCTGCACCATGCTCGGCAGTGCGATCGCCGCTGGGGGCTTGGTGGGCCTCGCCATTAGTTTCCGGAACCTCCCCGATGTGCGCACCCTAAGAACCTATGTGCCCACCGAAACCAGCTATATCTACGACATCAACGGTAAAGTCCTCCTGAGCCTCCACGGTGAAGCCAACCGAACCAATATCAAACTCAGCGATGTTTCCCCCGAACTAAAGATGGCCGTCCTCGCCATTGAAGACAGTCATTTTTACCAGCACAACGGCATTAACCCCACCAGTATCGGTCGAGCCATCATCTCCAACTTAGAAGCGGGCGGCATCACCGAAGGAGCCTCAACGCTCACCATGCAATTGGTGAAAAACCTGTTTCTGGCCCAGGAGCGCACCTACAACCGTAAACTCGCAGAAACCGTCCTCGCCCTCCGCATCGAACAGATTTTTTCCAAGGACGAAATCCTGGAAATGTACCTCAACAATATCTATTGGGGTCACAACAACTATGGTGTCGAAACAGCCGCCGAATCCTATTTCAATAAGTCCGCCGCCGATCTGACCCTCCCCGAAGCCGCAGTGATGGCAGGTATGATCCAAGCCCCCGAAGACTACAGCCCCTTTCGGGATTACCAGGCCACCAAGCAACGGCAAAAAATTGTCCTCAACCGTCTAGAGGATCTCGGTTGGATTAGTCCCGAAGAAGCGGCCGCCGCTGCCCAAGAACCTCTTCTAGTCGGTCAACCGACTGCCTGGAAAGCCAGTGCATCCCCCTATATCACCCAAGCTGTGGTGGAAGAACTCACCCAACGCTTCGGCGAAGAGTTAGTCCGCAAGGGCGGGATGCGTGTCCAGACCACCGTGGATCTCAATATGCAACGCCGTGCCGAAGAAACGGTACAAAAGGCCTTTCAACAGGCCCGCAACCGGGGGTTACGGGCTGACCAAATTGCCGTGGCTGCCGTCGATCCACGAACCCATTTTGTCAAAGTATTGGTGGGGGGCAGAGATTATGAAGAAAGCCAATTTAACCGCGCAATCCAATCTCAACGTCAACCTGGGTCGGCCTTTAAACCCTTTGTCTATTACACGGCCTTTGCAAGTGGCAAATATACGCCTTTTTCGACCATTGATGATAGCCCTGTGAGTTACCCCGATGGCAGTGGTACCTATTCGCCCCAAAACTATGGCGGATCTTTTTCTGGAACCGTGAGTTTGTATAACGCCCTGGTCACTTCTAAAAATGTCCCCGCCGTCAAGCTCGGGAAGGCAGTGGGCCTCGAAAAGGTGATTGAGTTATGTCGTCTTTTAGGGATTGAAAGTCCGCTGCAACCAGTCATTTCTTTGCCGCTCGGCGCAGTGGGGGTCAGTCCTCTAGAAATGGCTAGTGCCTATGCAACCTTTGCGAGTAATGGGTGGCAAAGTGAAACAACTTTGATCCTGCGGGTCACTGATAGCCAGGGCAACGTTCTTTTAGACAATACACCCCAGCCGCGTTTGGTGCTGGATCCTTGGGCCACGGCCTCCCTGACAACAGTTCTCCAAGGGGTTGTAAATGGGGGGACAGGTAAATCTGCTAATCTAGGCGATCGCCCCGCCGCTGGGAAAACCGGCACCACCTCCTCGGAACGGGATGTGTGGTTTGTGGGCTATGTGCCCCAACTGGCGGCAGCGGTTTGGATTGGTAACGACGACTATCGACCCATGGGGGCTGGCACCACTGGCGGCGGTGATGCGGCTCCTATCTGGCGAGCGTTTATGCAAGAAGCGCTTAAGGGAGAAAAACCCCAATACTTCCCGGCGGCGTCTAAATATCCCCGTCCCAAACCGTAGGGGTATCCGGCATAATAGGACAGTCTTTTTCCATTTCCTTGGGTTAGAACTTTGGTCTACATTAGTGTCGTTATTCCCACCTACAATCGCAAGCCCATTTTGACGAAATGCCTCCAGGCCCTAGAACAGCAACAGGTTCCGGCAGAGCTAGACAATGGGGGCTACGAGGTGGTGGTGGTAGACGATGGCTCCACCGATGGCACGGTTGCTTGGCTCCAGACCGAAGCCGACCAATATCCCCATGTGCGACTCTTTGAGCAGGCCCACAAGGGGGCTGCCGCTGCTCGGAACCTTGGGGTAGAGCAGGCCCAGGGGGAGATTATTATTTTTATTGATAGCGATCTGGTCGTTACAGAAACTTTCTTGGTGGCCCATCTGGAGGGACTCCGCCGGGGTAAGCGCAAACTCAAAAGCGATCGCCTGTTTACCTACGGACGCGTGATCAACACGGCCAATTTTGAAGACCCCACCAGCGAGCCCTTTAAGGTGACAGATTTTTCGGCGGCATATTTTGCAACGGGAAATGTGGCGATCGCCCGCAAATGGCTCCTCGAAGCCGGCTTATTCGACACGGGTTTTCAGCTTTATGGTTGGGAAGATTTAGAACTGGGTGTCCGCCTTAAAAAACTGGGTCTCACCCTGATTAAATGTCCCGATGCCGTCGGTTACCATTGGCATCCCCCCTTTAGTTTGGCGCAAATCCCCAAGCTCATTGACCAAGAAATTCAGCGGGGCAAAATGGGGGTCATCTTCTACAAAAAACATCCCACCTGGGAAGTCCGCATGATGATCCAAATGACCTGGCTCCACCGTCTGCTCTGGGGCATCCTCTCCTTGGGGGGCTGGCTCAATGAAAAGCGCCTAAAACCCCTTTTAGGTTGGCTGATCCAGCGGGGTAAATCACAACTGGCCCTCGAAATTGCCCGGATTTTTCTCAATTGGTACAACGTGCAGGGGGTCTATGCCGCCTACCGGGAAGATCAACTGGCGCGGCGCTCTTGAATTGCGCAAAAAATATCTTGACAAGATCATAGGGATTGAGCTATGAATTAGCAACCGTAAAAAATCAACCTTCCCCAGTTCTTGAAAATTGAGCATTTTTTCCTCAAAAAAGCTGACTTTTTGTTGGTTATAGGATCTGCCCCAGGGTTGATTTTTTTAACAATCTCACTTGCACTAGGTCTATTTCTCTACACATCCCACGAAAACAACAATTGTGACTCCTTCTGCCTCTAATTTTGCCACTCCCAAGTATTTTGACCCTGCCGCCCGGGAGTCAGAGTTACAGGTCGTTTCCGGTAAGCCAGACCCCCGCTTAGAAACGGCCATTGGCGAAGATGTCGAATTTTTGCGGGCGCAAATTGCGAAGCTCAATCGGGAACAAACGAAGGTTCAAGATCTGTTGAGTTCCTTGGGGTTTGCCCTTAGAAGTTTTAATAATCTCAACCAATTTCTTGAGTTAACGCCTTTAATGTCCGCGCGGGTGGTAGATGCCGACGGTGGCGCTTTGGTGTTGTTTGATGCCCAGGGCCAGGTGCAGTTAGAGAAATTTTATTGTGGTGAAGGGGGAGATTGCCAATTTATTCAACAGGCGTTTACGCAGCTTCAGACGGGAAATCATAAAACAAACCAGGAAGCAGCAACCTGTACGGCCCAGGAAGCGTTGCAGTTTGACGAAAAACTCCAGGCCCAGCTTGGGGAAAAAATCCGTGTTTGTAGTACGCCTATCCTTGTCAAAAATGTGACCCGTGGCAAGCTCTACGTATTCAGTCGTGATCCCCAATATGGCTGGGACATTACCCGGCGCAAATTGGTGCAACTGGTGGCGGATCAAACGGCGGTGGCGATCGCCAACAATGACCTCACCAGCAAACTCCGCAGCAAAGAAAAACAAGACCGGGAACTGGAAATCGCCTCGGAAATTCAAAACCATCTTTTGCCCAGCGAATGTCCCCAAATTAAAGGTTTGGCGATCGCCGCTGATTATCGCAACGCCTACCGAGTCGGGGGCGACTACTACGACTTTATCCCCAGCAACTACGACCGTATCCGTCGCCAAGATGATCCCAAGCTTGTGCAATGTGTCCCCTGGAGTATCGTCATCGGCGATGTCATGGGGAAAGGCGTCCCAGCAGGTTTAATTATGACCATGACCCGGGGGATGCTCCGGGCCGAAGTGCTTAACCGCCACAGCCCCGCAAAAATCCTTGAGCATCTCAATCGGGTTATGTACGCGGATCTAGACAATTCCCACCGCTTTGTGACCCTATTTTATTCAGAATACGACCCGAAAACCCGCACCTTGTCCTATAGCAATGCGGCCCATCACCCCCCCCTGTTGTGGCGCGCCCAAACCCAAAACATTGAACCCCTCGACACCCAGGGAATGTTGATTGGTCTTGATCTAGATTCGTCCTACGAAGACGCCCAAGTGGTGCTTGAAGTGGGAGATATTATCCTCTACTACACCGATGGGTTTACCGATGCCGTCAACTCCCATGGCGATCGCTTTGACGAAGAAAACCTCGTGCGCGTCTTTCAGAATGCCTGCCAACATTGCCAAACACCGGAAGCTATTGTGCAGGAGCTCTTTACCCAAGTGGAAAAATTCACCTATCCCAAAGTGCGTGGCGGTGATGATATGACCTTGGTTGTTGTGCAGGTACAATCAGAAGCAATCGAGTCTCATCTGTGTCAACACCATGATTGCTAAGTCCCTTCTGCCTCCATCATCCGTAGCATCTGAGCAAATTGTGATCGCCCAGGTAGGTTACGTCGAAGATCCTGATATTTTGGGTCAAATCCGTGATGGCTTTCAAAATTTCGTCGATAGTGGGCAAATGTGGGCCTTAATCTTGGGTTTTGTCTTGGGTTACTGGTTTAGTGGCATCCGTCGCGGCTAGGGGATTTCTCTCCTCTGGTAAGTACGGTATGCTTAAAAAGAATTTTTCCTGATTTAGGAAGCCCTCTGTCGATATTACTCATCCCTAGACTGTTTTTGTGTCTAAGTCCTTTCGCTTACGATCCTCTCCTACTCTAATTGCGAAGGCGCGTCGTTTCAGTCAGCGCCAACGTCGGTGGTTCGCCCTCAGTCGGTCTGTGGACTGGCTTGGGGTGGCCAAAATCGGGGGATTGGGCGTCGGCATTACCAGTCTTTGGCTCTGGCAATGGCAACTGCTAGTGGCGATCGCCTTGGGATCTGGAGCAATGGCCGCGATCTATCTTTTTGAAACCTGGCCCTGGCAGAAGTACCTAGAAGAAGGCTATCGGCTCTGGCATAGTCGCCACCGACGGTTACTCCTGGCGGGTATGGGTGGCAGTCTTACGGTTTTGCTGAGTTATGGGGCGATCGCCTTTTGGCAATCCATGTCTAACCATTGGCTAACCAGTGTGATGCTTATCCAAGGGTTAATGATGAGTGCGATGTTTGCCCTCTTGTTCAGTCGCCACTGGCAGTATCAATCTCCCCAGAATCAATTTGAACAAGCCCTTGAAAATTTAGGCGATCGCAGCAGTGTCCGTCGGCTATACGCGATTCGTCAATTGCGGCAGTTGTTACAACAACAACGACTGACGGGAGAACAGCGGCAGACCCTCCATACCTTTTTGCAATTAAGCTGGCAGCAGGAAAAAGAAAAGCCCCTGCGGGAAGCTCTCTTAGGAACACTGCGCCTCTACACTAGGCCCCAAGTCCCCTCTCCGAAACCCTTGCAACTACAAAAATCTCGGCGGCCCCTCAACCGAACCAGGCAGCAGCAAGCCCGTAAATCTTTGGTTAAAGAGCAGGTCTAGGGGTTTTTGAGCAACCATGGCCCAGCCCTTTGATCTGATTATCCTCACCAATGGCCCTGGCGAAGTGACCACTTGGCTCCGTCCTGTCGTGCAAGCCGTGCGCGCCCATTGGGGAAGTCTGCCGCGCATTTCTGTAATCCTGGCACCCTGTTCCCACAGCACGGGTCAAGAAGCGGCGATCGCCCGGAGCTACCCCGAAGTAGACCGTGTCCAGGCCGCAAAGCATTTTTTTCCGTTTCTGCTCTGGGGAAAAACCGCCGAACCTTGGTCTTGGTTTTCCCAGGGGGTGGTGCTTTTCCTCGGTGGGGATCAATTTTTTCCCTTAGTCATTGGTAAGCGCCTCGGCTTTAAAACCCTGATTTACGCCGAGTGGGAAGCCCGCTGGTGGCGCTGGATCGATGGCTTTGGGGTGATGAATGCCCAGGTTTTAGCGAAAATCCCTCCCAAGTACCAGGCTAAATTTCAAGTGGTCGGGGATCTGATGGTGGATATCACCCAGGAGGAACAGCAAACCAGCACCACACCAATTATCGGTCTACTACCGGGTTCTAAGGGGATGAAACTCGCCCAGGGAGTCCCTTTACTCGTGGCCACCGCCAGTGTGATCCGCCGCCAACGCCCAGAGGTGCAATTTCTGCTCCCTGTGGCCCCGACCATCACGGTGCAAACGCTACTGCACTATGGCGATCGCCAACAAAATCCCTTGGTAAAACGTTTCGCCGCTCCTGCCCTTGAGCTTTACCACGCTGGGGATCAACCTTATTTACAGGCTGCCGATGGTACGCAGATTCAACTAATCACCGATTTTCCCGCCCACCACGCCCTACGGCAATGTCAGCTTTGTCTTACCACCGTGGGGGCCAATACAGCCGAATTGGGGGCTTTGGGCCTGCCGATGCTGGTACTTTTGCCGACCCAACAATTGGATGCAATGCGCGCTTGGGATGGTATTCCTGGTCTCATTGCGAAAATTCCTTGGTTAGGAACTTTGTTTGTGCGCTGGCTTAATCGACGCATTATTACCCATGCTCGCAAACACCAGGTACGTTATGCTTGGCCGAATATTTGGGCAAAAAAAGACATTGTGCCGGAGCTGCTGGGGGAACTAGACCCAGAAACCTTAGGGGCATTGGTATTAGATTATTTAGACCATCCTGAAAAGCTCACGGCCATGCAAGCATCCCTCCAGGCTTGTCGCGGTGAGGCGGGAGCAGCTCATAAATTAACGCTGATGATCGGTGATTTGTTGCACTTAACAACGGTGGATTCGGGCTATGAGCTACCACCAGTGCGTCACCAGGACGCCCATTGAAATTCTGGGGAATCGTTAAGGATAAATACTTAGCCTTTGATCCCCAAAGGCGATCGCCCTTTGCCAGACGGGAATTTTTTCGAGATAATAGACCTAAGCAGAGCGTAGCCCTTTATTTTGCACCGAATTGCTGCTATTGAAGCGAGGCACAGATTAATAATGTTTCATTTCTTGTTTATTTTGGCATTTGGAATTATCGCCACCATCGCAGCGGTGAACTTGGTGCGCAGCTTTATGATGCTGAGTAATGAAACAAGGGTTTATCCAAATTTTCAGAGCAATGCCCAAGGAACACAATCCCAACGGCCCCGGCCGACCCCCCACCCAGAAATGGTTGATGACTTGGGTCAACCGATTAATGAGCCTTTGTTGGTGGTGCGATCGCTGGATGTGGAAGACGCGAGGCAACGGCTAGACAATTTATACAACTCATCGCCGAGTGGTGAAAATAACCAGGAAGAGGATGCCTAGAACCGATGGCAACCTTACCCCCTTGGATCATTATTGATCCCCTTCTCCAACAATGGTTACAGGAAGATCTCGGACGCGGCGATCGCACGACTCAATCTCTTTTTGCACATACCCAAGCCCCCATCGGTCAGGCGCAATTGATTTTGAAAGCGGATGGTCGGGTTGCGGGTTTACCCTTAGTAACGCGGGTGTTCCAGTTGCTTGATCCCCAGCATTTTCAGTTTGAAACGGTTTTATCTGAAGGTGTCTCGGGACAGCCTAAGGATTTAATTGCCACGATGACCGCTCCCCTCGATATTTTGCTCATGGGAGAACGGGTCGCGTTAAATATTTTGATGCGCTTGAGTGGGATCGCGACGATGACGGCGCAGTATGTAGATAAAATTGCTGATTTGCCGACACAGTTGGTGGATACGCGCAAAACAACCCCCGGTTTACGTCTGCTGGAAAAATATGCGGTGCAGGTGGGCGGCGGACAAAACCATCGTTTCGGGCTGGATGATGCGGTGATGATCAAGGACAACCACATTCAGGCGGCAGGGGGAATTTCGCAGGCGATCGCCCTTGTGCGGCAAAATATGCCCTATCCCTTGGCGATTGAAGTGGAAGCGGAAACTCCTGAGCAAGCGTTTGAGGCAGTGACGGCGGGGGCAGATATTTTGATGTTGGATAATATGTCCGTGGACATGATGGCAGATTTAATCCCCCAGTTACGGGAAAAAAACCCGCGTCTGAAATTGGAAGCGTCCGGCAATATCACCCTTGAGACCTTGCGGGAAGTGGCATTGACGGGGATCGATTATATTTCCACCAGTGCGACGATCACCCGTGCACCGTGGCTCGATATCAGCATGAAAATTACGGCTTAATGTTGGGCTTTAAGTTGTATCGTCATTCTGAATAATTTTGGTAGGGGTTTACCACGGTAAACCCCTACTAATCAATGTATAGCGGGTCAACATTAATCGAAAGACTCACTGTACGGGGACAAAATTCTCGCAAAAAAGTTAGATCGGGAACCTCGGTTTTGCTCTGGGGAAATTTCAAAACCACCTGCCAACGGTAACGTCGTGCCACCCGCAGAATATTCGCTGGAACTGGCCCCAATAGCTCGTCTTCCGGTTCGAGCAGCGGGAAGCATTTTTCGGCGATCGCCTCGGCGGTGTAGCGCACTTGATCATGGTTTTCCCCACTAAAACGTAGTAAAACTAATTTGCCGAAGGGGGGATAATCTAATTCCTGACGCTGACTCATTTCCCGCTGGGCAAAGGTCAGGTAGTCATGGGTTTTCACCGCTTGGATCACCGGATGCTCTGGGGAATAGGTTTGAATAATCACTTGTCCTGGTTCATCGCCTCGACCAGCCCGACCCGCCACCTGCGTTAAGGTCTGAAACGTTCTTTCCGCCGCCCGATAATCGCTTTGGTGCAACAAACCATCGGCGGCAATCACCCCCACAAGGGTCACCTGCGCCACATCTAAACCCTTCGTGAGCATTTGGGTTCCCAGTAAAATATCCGCCTCACCCCGCGCAAATTGTCCCAGTAAATCGCGGTGTGCCCCTTTGCGACGGGTGGTGTCACTATCAAACCGCAGACAGCGCAATTGGGGAAATTCTTTGGCGATCGCCTGAAAGACTTTTTGCGTGCCGTTACCAAAAAACTTAAAAAAGGGGGAATTGCATTCGGGGCAATGTTTCGGTTGCACTTGGCTGTAATCGCAATAGTGACAGCGCAATAGCGGTAAACTGCCTTCCTGAACGTAATGGTAGGAAAGAGACACATCACAGTGGGGACATTCCATCACGTAGCCGCAACTGCGACAGGACACAAAGGTGCTGTGACCGCGACGGGCAACAAATAAAATACCCTGTTCGTGGGTTTGGGCAATGCGTTCGAGGGCTTGCCGGAGGGGCTGGCTAAAGAGGGAATAATTACCCGCGCGTAGTTCGTGGCGCATATCGACAATTTCCACGGGGGGCAGGGGACGAGCCTGTACCCTCTCAGGCAGGGAAATGTAATGGTAATTTGGGTTTTGGGCGGTTTGAAATTTGACCCAAGTATCCAGGGCGGGGGTCGCGGAACCGAGAATGAGTGGACAATTTTCCTGCTGCGATCGCCACCGAGCGACGGTGCGGGCGTGGTAGGTGGGGGCAGGCTGATCCTGTTTGTAACTGCTGTCGTGTTCTTCGTCGAGGATGATCATCCCCAGATTGGGCAGGGGCGCAAAAATGGCGGAACGGGTGCCAATGATAATTTGACTGTCGGGGCGTAACATCTGTCGCCATGTGTCGTAGCGTTCCCCCGCCGATAAACCGCTGTGGTAAGTCAAAACGCGATCGCCAAACCGCGCCCGAAAGCGATCCACCAATTGCGGCGTTAAACCAATTTCCGGCACAAGCACAAGGGCGGATTTTTGTTGCGATAACAGGGGGGCGATCGCCTGGAGATAAACCTCGGTTTTTCCAGATCCCGTCACCCCATGCAATAAAACTTCCCCGTACCCTTGAATGTTTTGAATTGTTCTCAGGGCTTGCTGTTGGGCGGCGGTTAAAGATTTAGCTTGATCTGCATCTTGATCGGGAGCGCGGTGTAAGCGTAATTTCTCCCGTTCGGCGATCGCCACGCAACCGATTTTTGCCATCTTCGCTACCGTGGCCGCCGTTGTTTTCGCCACTCCCACCAATTCCGAGAGCCACATTTCGCCCCCTTCATGGCGCAACACCAGCAAAATTTCCTGTTGCCGTTTCGTGATCCCCTCCCTTTCGCCCACATAACTTACCGACTTGCGCCGCTGCCCTTGAATCATCTGGGGTTCCGCCAAATACCGCTCTGCGAGGCCCGCTTTTTCCAACTCCTGTATCCCACGATAGACCGATTTAATCTGTCGTTGGAGGTACTTTACACTATAGTCCTGGGTTGATCCCCGCTGGAGCAAACGTAAAAGTTGCTGTGCCGTCGGCGGTAAATAGTCGATGTCGATGGAGGCGAGATCGGTTTTCAAGAGCCGAACACGGGGTTGCGATCGCCGTAATAAACCCGGCGGCAGAGCCATCCGTACCACCGTCATCATATCCGTTTGGTATTCCTGGGCGACCTGTAACAAAAGCTGCCAATAATGAGGCGAAAAAAATCCCCGCGCAACGATCCCCTGCACCGGGCGGATTTGCTTGGGATCCAGTCCCTGGGGGAGATCTGAGTTGAAACGAATGGCGATCGCCCCCACCTGTTGCGCTCCAAACCCCACCAACACAATGTCCCCTGGCACCACCGTTAATTCTGGCGGAACGCCATAGGTAAAAAGTCCCTGTGTATAACCACAATCAACTAAGACCTCAAGCCAACCCAAATCCCTAATCTCCTAGCATTCCCAAAACTCACTGCAAAAGCACTATACCCCATGATTTTTTATCAATTCAAATAAGCACAATTATTTTTCTCTATATACAACCCTAGACAGAGTGAAGTGAGAAGTAAATTGTGAGAATTTAATTTTCTAATCAAAACTAAATTTTCTTAAATTCCCCTGGATTACATCACATTAAATAATCCTTAAAAGAAGTGTTGCTGATAATACAGGATCCGACCGTCTCCTCTGTCAAGCTATTTTGATGGACAGCTGATCTTTCTAGGCTTGGCAAGCAATTTAAAAAAAGTTTACACAACTTCCCTGGACAAAAGATCGACTCAACAAAACCTTAATTTTGTATTTAACAAAACCATATTCTACTCAGCCGTCTGCTACATTGATTTTGGGAAAAGTCTCGGATTTTTCCCAGAAACCTTTACTAATTGCTGCAATTGTTGATTTTTATTAAAAGCTTATTTACACTCTCAGAGCTCAAACAGGTATAACAGTTCTAAGGAATGAACTGTCTGCTCCTTGAAATTGTTTTAGCTGCATCCTGATAAACGATTATTTGGTATTGAATCTAATTATTTTTGTTTTTCTTTAGCTAATCCTCGCTCCCCACCACACACCCCCTGACTCTTTATTTCGTAGGATTATGTTCGACACAACCACAACCAACAGTCTTGACCCTGTGTATGCTCAAGATAGCCATCAAGCCACTGAATTAGAATCGAGCAATTCAATGGTTGAAGCGGAATTTTCAGAGACAGAACTCACAAATTTGCGGGGAGTCCGTAGTCGCAATGAGGATACCGTCGGTGCTTTTTTTAAAGAGATGGCCCGTTACCCCCTCCTCAAGCCAGACGAAGAAATTCAACTGGCCCACAGTGTTAAGTTCCTCAATGATGCCGAAGAGCGTCGCCTCGAACTTCAGGAACAACTCGGGCGATCGCCCACCAACGAAGAATGGGCTGCTGTCCTCGGTCTGGAAACAGTTAAACAGCTCAATTCTGCCCTTTACAAAGGCCGGGTGGCGAAGCGGAAGATGATTCGCTCCAACCTGCGTCTCGTGGTCTCCATTGCGAAGCGTTATCTCAACCGGGGTGTACCGTTCCTTGATCTGATCCAGGAAGGAGCGATCGGCCTGAACCGTGCCGCCGAAAAATTTTATCCCAACAAAGGCTATAAATTCTCGACCTATGCCTATTGGTGGATTCGCCAGGCGATTACCCGCACTATTGCCAACGACGCCCGGACGATCCGCTTGCCGATCCACATCGTCGAGAAGCTCAACAAACTCAAAAAAGCCCAACGGACTCTCAAACAAAGCCTGCAACGGAACCCAACCGAAGCGGAACTCGCCCAAGAGCTTGATATTACCGCTGATCAGCTCCACCAACTCCTTCAACTCCGGCGTCAATCCCTCTCCCTGAATCACCGTGTGGGTAAAGGTGAAGACACGGAATTAGTTGATCTCCTCGAGGACGATGGCCTCCAACTCCCTGAAGAGCGGATGAGTGAAGCGATGATGCGCCAGGAACTTTGGGATGTCCTCGGTGATGTGCTCACTGACCGTGAAAAAGAAGTCATTGCCCTCCGCTATGGCCTCTCCTCTGAGCAGCCCCATACCCTCGAAGAAGTGGGTGGAATGTTTAATCTGTCTCGGGAGCGGGTACGACAAATCCAAAGTAAGGCCATGCGTAAGCTACGGCGTCCCCAGGTGGCCCGTCGCCTCAAAAGCTGGCTCTATTAATCTTCCGGATTGATCTTTACTGGATTTGGCGATCGCCAACCTAATAAATAATTCATTCCTCTTTTCGCTTTTGCCCCCTGTAGCCCCTCTCCTATACCTAAGAGAGGTTTTTTCTTGGGGAGGATTTTTTTATTTTTTACCCACAAAAAAACCCGCTACGGACGGGCTTTGCTAATCAAAATTATCGAATTATTTTCAGGTGCTCGCGGCAGCAGACAATCTGATACCGAAGCGTTTTTTAGTACAGAGGTACGTTCGAATCAACTTCTTCGCTCCAGGCTTTGATGCCACCTTTGACGTTGATGCCTGTAATTCCTGCTTCCTGGAGAATGCCGAGGGCTTTCGCTGAACGGCCGCCCATCTTACAGTGGGCAATTAACTTTTTCCCTTCTGTTAGTAATTCCTTGACCTGATCAACCCCATCGCCTTGTTCAATATCGGGTAGAGGGATCAGCGTCGCCCCCGGAATTTGGGCAATGTCATATTCATGGGGATTGCGGACATCGATCAACACATAATCATCGGCACCGCTGTCCAACAACGCCTTAAGCTCCGTAACTGTCATTTCTTCCATAGCTGCCTGCTGTTCTGCCTCCGCTGCCTTTGCTTGGGGAATGCCGCAAAACTGTTCGTAATCAATTAATTTTTCGATTACAGGACGTTCTGGGTTGGGACGTAATTTCAATTCCCGGAATTTCATATCCAGGGCGTTGAAAAGTAGAAGTCTGCCACTGAGGGTATTCTTCGCCCCAAGGATGATCTTGATGGTTTCTGTGGCTTGGATCGTGCCAATAATTCCTGGCAATACACCGAGGACGCCACCCTCTGCACAGGAGGGAACCATGCCTGGTGGCGGGGGTTCGGGGTACAGATCGCGGTAGTTGGGGCCGCCTTCGTAGTTAAAAACGGTGGCTTGGCCTTCAAACCGGAAAATCGAGCCGTAGACATTGGGCTTATTTAAAAGAACACAGGCATCATTCGTGAGGTAACGGGTGGGGAAATTATCCGTCCCATCAACAACGATGTCGTAATCTTTGATAATGTCGAGGGCATTACTAGAATTAATCTGGGTCTCGTAGAGATCGACTTGGCAGAAGGGGTTAATTTCCAGGATCCGGTTTTTGGCCGATTGGATTTTGGGCTTGCCAACCCAAGAAGTGCCGTGGATGATTTGGCGTTGCAGGTTAGAAAAATCTACAACATCAAAATCGACCAGACCAATCCGACCGATTCCCGCAGCGGCAAGGTAGAGCAGTAATGGCGAGCCGAGACCACCACTACCGATACAAAGGACACTGGCGGCTTTAAGCTTCTTTTGTCCATCTACGCCCACTTCCGGCAAGATTAGGTGCCGTGAATAGCGTTCGTAGTCATCCTTTGTTAGTTCTATAGTGTCTAAATTAGGATTTAACATTTTTGGGTGTTCTGAGGAAATGTTTTAGAGTCTGCGGTCTGGGGTCACGACCAAGAACACGATTGCAGTCTCTTAGTCTACTGCGTTGTGGGGTTAGATTCTAGGTTAACTTAAGGGATTGTGCCTTGGGCAGAAAATATTTTGCTCAGAAATAGGGGACGATTAATAGATTTATTGGTATTTTTTGAGGAAAGCATTGTGCAACACTGCGTCAAATCATATTGACAAGGTATAGTCGCTTTTAGCACTCACTAAGCGGGATAGTTTGATTGATCCCTAGGAGAAAAGGTCTTATGGTTCATGGTCAAGAAGTTACGAATGGGGATCAACCCCGCAAAGGCTCCACGAAGCTTCTTCGATCACCGCGCCGTAATCTTTCTCGCCGCCATAAGCCGAAGTCTAAAGTTCTTTCGCCTTTTGTGCAGGGACTGTCGTGGGGGGTTGGTTTTATGGGCACGATTCTCCTTTCGGCCTCCCTAGGAACGGCGATCGCCGTTTATACTCCCATTGCCCAACTGGTATTGCCTTTTCTACCAGCTCCCCTCGGAAGCTTTGCCACCGACGGTTTACGACAACTCGGAACCTACAGTTTGGGTCGCCCCGTGAATGTCCTTGTGATGGGAATTGATCGAGTCGAAGGCACCGAGAATCCAAAAGCTGAATTTAATGGACGCAGCGATACCATGTTGTTGGTTCGCTTTGAGCCAGAACAGGGACAAGTCAATATGCTTTCGATCCCTAGGGATAGCCAAGTCAGAATTCCCGATGTGGGTATTACAAAAATTAATGAAGCCAATGCCTATGGTGGCGGCCGGCTAGCGGCCCAGGTTGTAAGTGAAGCCTTAAATGGTGTGGCAGTGGATCGCTATGTGCGTGTGACCACCGACACCTTTAAAGAGTTAGTTGATGCCGTGGGGGGCGTCAATGTATTTGTCCCAGCAGGTATGCAATACACAGACCAGACCCAGGGTCTCGAGATCAACCTCGAAAAAGGCTGGCAAGTTTTAGATGGGGAACAGGCAGAGCAGTTTGTCCGCTTCCGACAGGATCAATATGGCGATATTGGCCGGGTACAGCGCCAACAGATACTCCTCAAAGCGCTCCGGGAAAAAATCCAATCCCCGGCAATTATTCCCCGTCTTCCTGCTTTGATTGGTTTGGTGCGCGAACATATTGACACTAATCTAACCTGGGAGGAAATGTTGGCATTAATGAATTTTTCTCGACAGCTTAAGCAAGAAAATTTCCAAATGGTGATGCTACCAGGACGTTTTAGTGAGGTTGGTGAATATAACCGTAGCTACTGGATTATTTCTGACCAGGGCAAAAATCAGGTGATGACGGAATTTTTTGCGGTGGAATCGCCAGTCTGGTCAGCCCCCGGTGAAAATGACGTCGCTTTAACGAACAATGTACGCATTGCGATTCAAAATGCTTCTGGTTCCCCAGGGATGGCGCGACAGGTGTCGGAATTTTTGCAGGCCCAAGGCTTTACGAATATTTATTTGTCGAGTGATTATCCAGATCGTCTAGAACAAACTCAAGTGATCGCCCAACAGGGCAATGTGACTGGGGCAAATCAACTGCTAGCAAACCTAGGTACAGGGAGAGTTGAAGCGTCTTCCATTGGCGAGATTGAATCGGACTTTACGATCCGCGTGGGCCAAGATTGGCTGGAACGATCCCAGGAATCGTTTGTGTCCAATTAATTGAATCAATCAGAAATTAAGCAAATTAATGGAAAACTTACGGACGCAGGTCTTGGTGGTCGGGGGCGGTACTGGAGGAACAGCAGCGGCCCTCCAATGTGCGCGACAAGGGGTTGAGACAATTTTAATCAGTGAGTTTCCTTGGTTGGGGGGGATGCTCACCGGGGCAGGGGTTGCCGCGCCGGATGGGAATGAATTGCGGGCCTGGCAGACGGGTCTCTGGGGTGCTTTTCTGCGGGAGCTACAACGGCGGCACCAGGAGACAGGCTTGGATCACAGTTGGGTCAGTATGTTCACTTTTGATCCGCGAGTTGGGGCTGAGATCTTTGCAGATTGGGTTAAAGCAGAGCAGAAGTTAACTTGGATTGCAGGACAGATTCCCCTGGAGGTCAAAAGACAAGGCGATCGCCTTTGTGCGGTGCGGTTCCCAGATTATTGGATTGAGGCGGACATTATTCTCGACGGGACAGAATTAGGGGATCTACTCGCCTTAGGGGATGTGCCCCACCGTTGGGGTTGGGATTGGTCGGAAAATTTTCAGGAACCCAGCGCCCCCGCTGCTCCCAACGAAATGACGCAAACCTACCCAGTACAGTCACCCACCTGGGTTTTTTATCTCAAAGAGAATGGCCGACGACCTCCTGCCAGTAATGGGGATTTTTCGTTATTCCAAGGGGCTTGGGAAAAATATGGCCTGGAGCACTTTCTGAATTATGGAGGGCTGCCCCATGGCCACTACATGATGAATTGGCCCCTCGCGGGCAATGATTTCGGTTTGGGGGGCGATCGCCTTTTAGATCCCCAACAACGCCTTGATTTTTACCGAGAAGCCCAGGAACACAGTTTGGCGTTTGCGGATCACATTTACCAGGAATCTAGCGGCAAGTATGGCCTGGCGACGGGCGTTTTTCCCCATGATTTGTACGGTGGCAGTTTTGCGCTGATGCCCTATTTCCGAGAAAGTCGGCGGTTAATCGGGACGACAACTCTCACGGAACAGCAGATTTTACCCCAGGGTACTGTTGCGCCTTTGCCTTTAAATACAGCCGGGGAAGTCCAGGCGATCGCCATTGGCAATTACGCCAACGACCATCATTATCCAGGCTTTGAATTTCCCCTAACTCCGAAATCAATCCCCTGGGGCGGCCGCTGGACAGGCACTCCCTTTACGATCCCCTACACGGCTCTGTGTTCAGCAACGGTGGAAAATTTAATCGCCTGCGAGAAAAATATTGCCGTTTCCCACATTGCTAATGGGGCAACACGCTTGCAACCCCTAGTGCTAAATATTGGTCAGGCAGCAGGACAGGCAGCGGCTCTGGCGATTCAGAATCAGTGTGCCCCTAAAGATCTCGACGTACGACAACTCCAAGAAAAATTACTGACAGATAACTTTGCGCCCGCAGCGGTGATCCCCTTATATAATTTGCCCTTTGATCATCCTGAATGGCTAAAGTGGCAACGGTTTTACCTCGATCATCCTGACAAATATCCTGAAACTGGTTTGTGTGCTTGCGGGTCGTTTGCTTCAGGATTTACGCCCCAAGCCAAACCCTACAGCGGTGAGATTTTTCCGCAAGGCGATCATCAATATGCTATCTCTCTACCCGATCAGTTAAAACCGGTTCAGGTGGTGACCCTTGATCCCCAGATGCATCAGTGGCTAGAAAATCTGGAGACTCCCCAAAAAATCCAGGCGATCGGCAGAATTAACCACGCAGCACCCTGGTTTGTCCTTGAGGGACTTTCCTAAAACCCACTATTGCATTCGGTCGATGGTGCGGTACTGAATCGCCTCGGCAATATGGGTCGTTTGGATGGTGGGAGCAGCAGCTAAATCGGCAATTGTACGGGATACTTTCAGAATCCGATCCATGGCCCGGGCCGATAACCCCAACTTGCGGATCGCCCCCTCGAGCAAATTACGACTACCTTGGTCAAGGCCACAATGTTGCCGCAAATCCTTGGTGGTCATCTCCGCGTTACAGTGCACTTGGGGGTGATCCTGAAACCGTACTTGGGCAATCTGTCGCGCCTGGTTAACCCGTTCTGCGACCGTGCGAGAATCTTCCCCGACGCCCTGTTGCATCATTTCTTCAGGTTTCAAGCGATTCACCGCCACCTGGAGATCAATGCGATCCATCAACGGCCCCGATAGTTTCGCCCAATATTGCTCACGAGCGCGTGGACTGCAAGTGCAAGCTTGGATTGGGTCACCAAAATAACCACAGGGACAGGGATTGGTGCTGGCAACGAGGGTAAATTGGGCCGGAAATTCCACCGACTGACGGGTGCGGGAAATGGTCACAAAGCCATCTTCAAGGGGTTGTCGCAAAAATTCGAGAACATTACGTTTAAATTCCGTTAATTCATCGAGAAATAACACGCCCCGGTGGGCCAAAGAAATTTCCCCAGGTCGCGGAAAACTACCACCGCCAACCAGGGAAGGGCCAGAGGCGGAATGGTGGGGACTACGGAAAGGACGGGCTGTGACCAACGTGCCACGGTCTTTGAGCAAACCGGCCACGGAATGGATTTGCGACACTTCTAAAGCTTCATCGAAGGATAGTTTCGGCAAAATACCCGGTAATCTTCGGGCGAGCATCGTTTTGCCGCTCCCGGGTGGCCCCACAAAAACGAGATTATGACCGCCAGCAGCGGCAATTTCCAGGGCGCGACGGGCTAGGGTTTGGCCTTTGACATCTTTGAGATCTGGTACCAGGTGGGCGGCTTTGGCGATCGCCTCTCGGATATCAATTTCTACAGCTTGATGCTCATGGGGCGCTCCCAACAGATCCGCCACTTCCTTTAAATTTCCACAGCCGTAAACCGTTAGGCCATTCACAACTGCTGCTTCCTGGGCATTGGCAGTGGGGACAACCATCCCCTTAAAGCCTAACTTTTGGGCAGCGGCGGCGATTGGTAAAACCCCCGCCACGGGTCGAAGCGTGCCATCAAGGGATACTTCCCCCAGGAATAAAAAATCCTCTAGGAGCGTTGTTTCAATTTGTTCTGTCGCCGCCAAAATGCCCACACTAATGGGAAGATCAAAACTAGGGCCTTCTTTGCGGAGATCGGCCGGCGTGAGATTGACTAAAATTTTGCGCACGGGGAACCCAAACCCAGAATTTTTGAGGGCGGCCTTGACCCGTTCCCGCGATTCTTGTACTGCCGTATCCGGAAGTCCGACCACCATCATTTTCGGTAAGCCGCCGGAAATATCGACTTCCACCCCGACCCTGAGGGCATCGACCCCGACGATGGTGGCACTCCAAATTTTTGCTAGCATTGCTCTGTTTTTAGTGTGCTGTTAGGACAACATTATAGAAAAATTGGCGATCGCCCGACCTTTGATTTTCCTTTGACCTATGCGCTATGTTTCTTTCCTACGCAGTTTTTTCCTCGGTAGCCTCGGTTTGCTGCTCCAGAGCTGTGTTGGTTATCCGCGCATTGTCAATTTTCCCGTTGATCCCGGTGGCCGCAGTTTAAACAGCCGTGCCCTCGAATTTGATCCGGCGATCGCCGAACCCTACCTGGTTTTTGCCTCAGACCGCAACGGCTCCCAGGATATCTATCTATTTGATACCAGTACCCGCCAAACGATTCTGTTACCGGGCCTCAATGCCCTAAATGAAATTGCCTCCCATCCGGCCGTTTCTGAAGACGGTCGTTATATCGTGTTTGCGGTTAATCGTCGTGGCGAATCTGATATTTATCTTTATGATCGCGAGTTTGAACAAAAACGGAATTTAACCGATAACTTAAACCAGGAAGTGCGTAATCCAACCATTAGTGCTGACGGGTCTAAAATTGCCTTTGAGGCCGCTGAAAATGGCCAATGGGATATCCTTGTTTATGACCGCAATGGTCGTCAGTTAGATGTCGAATAATATCTCCTGACCTTTTTAGCTAATGCAGCACCAACTGATCACTAGAGGGTAGCGTAGTAGCACTTGGTTTCGGTTTCGGTGTGACTCAAAATGACGCCGAGGTCTTCGAGGATTTCTAGGCAGTTTTGAATCGTTTCTAATTTTTTTGCGCTTGTGCCTTTGAACTGGGCGGCAATTTGGGTAATTGTCCATTCGCCGCCTTGGGTACGCAATAAATCTCGGATCGCAGCAAGTTGATCTTTGAGTTTTGTCGGGAATTTTTGTTGTTCGGGTGGGGCAATGACAACCTCTTCTTTTTTCTCTTCTACGCCAACGCCTTCGATGACTTTCTGGGTGACGACTTCATCGGGGGCTTGGTATTCGGGTCGGAGCCAACGGACAAAGCCGTTTCGTTCTTCTTCGGCGCGTTCTGCGTTGAGATCGACTAATCTTTGCAGGATGGTTTGTTCGAGTTCTTCTTTGGGATTTGATCCCCCTAAATCCCCGATCCCTCCGCCTTCGGCACCTCCCTTAAAAAGGGAGGCAAGGGGGACTTTTTGAGAGCTTTCTTCTCCCCCCTTACTCAAGGGGGGCTGGGGGGGATCTCGATAAACTTTTTGCCACAGGGGGATCAGGTCGTCCCAGCCGTAGGCGCGGAAAACGGCTTGATCGAGGTCGTCGTGGATTTGTTTGAGGGTGGTGATGAGGGCTTTGTTGTTAAATTCTCTGTCTTTGTCGGTGAAGGGTTCGCCACTCCGCATTTTTTCGAGGCAGTTATACATAGCGGTGATGGTGACTATGGGATGGGTGGCATGGACTTGTTGCGAGAGAGAGTAAATCTCTCCAAAGATATGTACAGAAAGTTAACTAGCCGAAAGCAGAATAGATTACTTAAGAGGAAAGAGCCTTAAATGATACTTATAGTCCGTAGACCAATAGTCGTCATCTTAGCATAGTTATACCTATGGAAAAAAATAACTTGCTAATTCAACTGGGTTCCAGAATTAGAGAAATAAGAAAAGCAAAAGGTTTATCACAAGAAGTCTTGGCTAGTAAATGTAATTTAGATCGGACTTATATCGGGGGCATTGAGCGAGGCGAGAGAAATGTCTCATTCCAAAACCTTTATGCAATCTCATCTAGTCTTGGTATCTCACTATCTGAACTACTAAATGATATATGAAAATCATAGAAATTATTGACATCATTGAATCAAGAAATATATCTGAATCAGAATTCTGGGAAGCACGTTGGAATGATATTGAGGATTCCATAACTGCCATTGACTGGCCTCATGGTTCAGGCAGTTTTTCTCTAAATCCAACCGAAAAACATAAGAATGGAGTAAAACCTATTAAAATCCCTGCTATCAATTTGTTAAAGAGTCGTGGGTGGAGGGTAGAAAAGCTCCCTAAACAATTAGCTGGAGCAAAAATGGGAAACCTAGATGCTTTATATGAAAATCCTAAGCTTGGGAATATTGGCTTTGAGTGGGAAACAGGGAATATTTCGTCGAGTCATAGAGCAATTAATAAAATGCTTTTAGCACTTCTCAAAAAAGGATTGATTGCTGGGGTGTTAGTCGTTCCATCAGAATCCATGCGTCCTTACATTACTGATCGTATCGGTAACATAAACGAACTTCGCGAATATTTTTTCCTTTGGAACAAATTACAAATAGGCTCTGCTCTACTCCGAATAGTATCCGTTGAATACGATGCACTCGACCCTGAAGTTGACTTTATTCCCAAGGGTTTTGATGGAATGGCGAAAAGATAATATTACTCTTCTTCTATATAGTCATCATTCTGGTGATGATAAACTTCACCCGCTGTTAGACGTTCGATGATAACATCACAACTTTCAATTTCTGATCCTAACCAGTGACGATGTTTCGCTTCACACACAGAAAACGTAGTTCCAGATCCACCAAAAGGATCAAAAACGATGTCACCAGGATTAGTTGCCATCTCAATAACCCTTGAGAGTAATTTTGTTGATAACTGATTAGTTTTTCTCTTTTTGCTTTTATATTTCCAATGTCGAACAGGAGTGATATCACACCATACATCGCTTAATGTAACACCGTTTGGGTTCATAGATTTTCTATGTCCGCCATAGTCCTTGATTTCTCCTCCACAATGTCTGCAAAGTTGAATCGGCGTGCGAATTCTTTTAAATATTGTAGGAGAATCACCCTTACAATAGTAAAGGAGGCTGTAGTGAGATGGATACAAACGTCCCTTAATTGGCATGCTCATCTTAATATCGACAGTAATCCAATGTCGAAAGTTCAGACCTAAATCATTAAGATAATTACCAGCAAAAATATTCCATTTTGGCAAGTTGTATATAAAGATAGATCCTCCGTCATTTAATATTCTTGTGCATTCAGTAATCCAAGATTTCATCCATAAAAGATATTCATTCTCTGAACGCTGATCATTGACTTTTGCACCGTATTTTTTTCCGAGATTGAAAGGTGGATCTGCAAAAATCAGATTCACACTACTTGAATTCATCGAATGCAAGATATTCAAACAGTCTTCTTCAAATAAAGCACCCTTGTCTGTTTGAAAGATTGGTTGGACTGGCTGATTGAAAAGATGTTGAAAATCCCAAGTATATTTCGTGAGATCTTGAGTATTAGTTTCTATCATATCCCGAACTCTTTTTGATGACTATAAGTATCCAAGACTAGTGTGGAAGTTGTCAAGTATTCTCACAGAAGCAGAAGAATACTCGATAGCTAATCTGTTAACAATCCCCCATTAAACCGGAGCAACTGCCCGTGGAACCCAAAACTTGTCCCATCATTCATTGCCTGCCATAACGCTTCCACTTGGGGCTTAAAATCCTGCGGTTTGGGGATCCACCGTTCCCGCAGCGCCTCCGTAAACAGATGTTCCTTCAGTAACCCCACATCCTCCGCAAACATCGTAAAAATACAGCACATCAAAAAATGCGCCACCATTTGAGGACTCGCCGTTTCCTCTAGGGTCTTTGACAATTCCGCCAAATCCGCCGCCACTTCCCGCGTCACCTGCGCTGCGATCTTTTCGGGGTTTAACGACTGCGGATCCGTGAAAACCTTATAGAAAAAATCCTGAACTTCTGGCTTTTTCAGATCCGTAAACGGAATCTTCGGCACACTGTCATAGGTTCCGTAATTTCCATTCGCACTGAGCCAAGACTCACTAAAATCCTGCCAAACCCGAAAATGATCGCCGATATCGCAAGTAATCAAAAAAGGAGGCTTTGGCTCCACAAACCGCGCATACTTGAGCGCCTGCCCAAACGCCTTTTTCATCTCCTTCCGGTAGGCAGCCGTCCCCCGTTTCCCGTGCCCCTTATTGCTGGAGTTGCTGCCCTGCTTCGTCTCCAGAACAAAGCAGCCTTCCTTATAAAAATCAATAAAATTCGTTGTTGCTGCCCCACTCGGCGCAATGATTTTTACATCCCGATCAAAACAATAGCTGTTATTCCCTTCACCCTTCGGCGGCGACTTCTCCACCCCCAGAAACTCACAAAAATCATTTAAAAAGCTCTGGTAATTTGCCCGTTCATTCCCTTCCGAGCCTTTCCACTTCTCAATAAAATCCGTCATCTGCTTAGTCGTATCCTGTGGCGATCGCCCTTTGATCATACTTTAAACACCAAGAACTTCAGATCCCCGACTTCTCGTAGAAGTCGGGGATCTAAGGGAGACAGATAGGGCGGCGATTGCGCTTTTGGCTAGTGAAGCTAGGAAATTTTCAATTGAACTTCCTGCCGTTTAAAAGGAATATCAGCATTAATTGCTTCGATTTCCTGTTGCTCCATCGCATTAATTTCATCAATATAAGCGTCTAAAACTTGGCCCATGCGGGGTTGATAAAAACGGTGGAGGCTGTAGTTTGGGGTTGCCGGAAAACCACGCCGTCGTTTATGTTTACCCCCAGCGCCCGGATCGTACATCGTGATGCCTTGCTCAATGGCCCATTGGATCGGTTTGTAATAACAGGCTTCGAAATGGAGGCAGTCATACTCATCAAAGGCGCCCCAATAGCGGCCATAAAGATAATCATCTTTGCGGATACAAAAAGATAAACCGACGGGATGTTTATCGTCTTCTGGCGTGTAGGCAGCGGCCAGGACAACTCGGTGGCGGTAGGTTGATTCTAAGGTTTCAAAAAAGGGTTTACGGAGATATTTACTGCCCCAAAAAAACTTGTCACAGGTGCTGCTATAAAAACGATAAATCAAGGGAAAGTAATGGGCGGGAATTTCGTCGCCCGTCATCATTTTGAGGGATAAACCTGCTTTATCAACGGCTTTGCGTTCGCGTTTAATGTTTTTGCGTTGGTTAGAGGTAAAAGCACCGAGATAGTCGTCGAAGTTGTCAAAATTCTGGTTGCTCCAGATATAGCCATGGTGGAGCCAAGCCCGGAAACCGAGTTGTTCCATGGTTTTTTGCCAGGTGGGATCGACAAACAGAAAATTACAACCAGAGAGTTGCTGGCGATCGCAAAATTGATCAATGGCGGCAACCATGACCTGGGAAAGGGCCAGTTCATCTTCACCGGGGGCAATCAAAAAGCGGTATCCCACAGCCGGCGTAAAGGGTGTCATCCCCACGAGTTTTGGGTAGTATTCGTGGCCCAAGCGGTAGGACAAATCGGCCCATTGGTGGTCAAAAACAAATTCGCCGTAGCTATGGCCTTTGATGTAGAGGGGGGCCATGGCAATAAATTCTCCCTCCCGCTGCACCGATAGATGGCAGGGTTGCCAGCCGGTTCGGGGGCCGACACTACCGGAGCATTCAATATTATGGAGCCAATCCCATTCTAGAAAAGGGGTTTTCAATGGCGCGGCGATCGCATCCCAGGCAGCTTTGGGGATTGCAGCGATTTCACTGTGCCAAGTAACGGTAATTTGCGACGGGGCAACCATTGATTTGGGCAAAATTTAAGAATTTTTTATACCTTAATGGATCTCGCTTGATTTTGCATCGCTCTCCCTGGGCGCGGCTCACCCTTTTTCGTAATGTTCAAAGGGCTGCTGAATCCAAGGATTATCGGGCAAATGCTGGACATAATAATCCGGCTGCACTTGGGAATGGCCTTTGTACCAGAGGACAGCGGTGCGAATTTCTGTAATTTGAGGGGCTTGGGTTTTGAGCCAGGTCTGGATTTGCTGGAGACTCAGGCCCGAATCGACTAAATCATCTACCAGCAAAAGGCGATCGCCCAGAGGCCCAAAGTTCGTAAAATGTTCCGCAAACAAGAGTTTTCCCCGTTCTCGGTTGCCGATGCCACCGTAGCTAGCCACATTGAGAATTGCCAAGGGTTGATCGAAAATGCGCGCCAAAATGTCACCAATCCTTAAGCCACCTTTCGCCAAACAGAGAATTTGGTTGAATTCCCACTGGGATTTTTGAATTGTAGTGGCCAATTGTTCAATTAAAGCGTGGTATTCGGCCCAACTGATCTTGAGGTCTGCCATGGTCATCTTCGGGAGGAACGGGGGGATTTACGACGTTTTTTGCGTTTTTTCCGAGGAAAGGAAGAAAATAAGCCTTGTTTCTGAGATCGTTTAACCGCCGAGCCCAGCCAATCACTTACAGAATGGCTCATTGCTCCAATTTCCAGCCCTATAAAGAGCGCTAAACTTTCTGCCCAGTAGTGTTGTTGCCACTGTCGCTGGATATTGAGAAAGGCCGTGCGCCAATTCCAAGAAAAATCAAGCATCAGTTGGGCGATCGCCACGCCGATAATTGCGACAAACAGCAGAATTGCCCCCAGATAGAGCAGGCGAACAATTGTCCCGATCAAAAATCCGTGGGAGAGGGCCGAACGATGGCGGAGATTTTTTTGGTAGGGGAGCCAAATCCAGCGAAAAATTCCCCAACGTTTAAACTGCACCGAATGAATATCCAAGTCCGGGCCAAACATCAAGCCGCTAAACAGATAGGCCAAACTCAAAATAAGGGCCAATTCCCACCGCCGTAGCAAAAGAAAACCGAGGCCCACCACCACGGGCAGCCCCCAGAACGTGATCTGATCGTGGGTGCGTCCGGAAGGCATTACAAGGTTTGGGAAGATTGGATCAACCAGCGATCGCCTTGGCGCACCAAACCATAGCGCACTCGCAAGCTGGAGTCATAGGACTGGCTGGCATCACGTTCCCCATTGGCCCGGTAATAGTCTGCCTTTTCCTGCACCTGGGCCTCCACGGTCGCCACATTGGGTTGGTCTGGGTTAAAGTTGACTGTCTCAACGGTCAAATTATGGTCATAGGTGCGGTAGGTGCCAGCGCTACGGACGGCTTGGGCACTACTACGCCAGCGGGACAAGGAGGGTTCTACCAGAATATTTTCTAGGGCAGCTAAATCATGGTTTTGGCCAAAAGCTTTAGCTTTACTTTCAAACCAAGTTTGAATTACTTCGGCGGCGATCGCCTCATTGATCACAGGTGTTGTTTCCGTCGTTGTCCCGTTATCAGGATTATTGCTCGGTTCGGCAGTGTCTAGGCTGGGGATCGTCAGAGGCGGTTCCCCATTGAGAGTGACCTGTAGAGGTTCCTGGGTGGTTAGGCCAGACAAAATTCGCACGAGACCCACAACCACCAAAATACTCCCGACGATGGCGGCGATCGCTCCTAAAGGCCCCATGGACTTTTTCGGATGAGCTGGGGACGCTTCTGGGCCTGGGTCTAACGCTGCAGTAACAGGTGCTAAATCGGGAGAGGGCGGCGCTGGGGCGACGGTGGAGGGAGTTTGCGTGACAAGATCCTCAAAGGAATTGACTTTGGCTGGGCGACTTGGGTGGGGCGCAACAACGTTGTTCTCTGATTTGAGTTCTTCTGGTGGTTTTTCTGCTGGGGCTGCTGTACTTTCTGTTTCTGGGGAAGGCATGGGCGTGGGGACAGCCTCCGTGAGGAGATCGTCGAGATACTGCTGTACCTCAGGGTCAGCGAAATAAGCCGTCAAAGAAACAGAGCCATCCTCGCGCCGTTGCCGGAGATCGCGAAAATGGGAAAAGACCTCCGTCTTCAGCCACTGTTCCCCATAGAGACACAGGCCTGGCAGTAGATCCGGTGCCCCCTCAGATTGCTCGCGAATGTAGGCGATCGCCTCCTGTTCCTGGCTTTGTTCTAGCAGTTGATTGGCTTCCGTTGGCTGCCCCAAAAGTAACGCACAGATCGATTGCTCTAAATAGACATCCTGACGTTTGCCAAGCCGTTTTAATAAAGTTTGGGCTTGGACGACTAAATCCGGTTGCCGTCGCGAAAACCCTGCCGCTAAAAGGGCATATACCGCGAGATAGGCTGCTGCCGCTGAAGGTCGCTTTGATTCTGCAACAAACAAATCCAACTGTTCTTGAACCGTCAGATAACTGCGCAACTGCTGGATGAACCGTAAAAAATCATCAATGCTGAGACCCGACTGATCATCTCCTTGGCCATCAATCCCTGCGCGGGCGCTCAACATTTCCTGGAGCAGTTGTAAACCCCGTTGTCGCTCTTGGGTTTCCGATTCTGGTCGGGCTAGAAGTTCTAAGACTTGATAAGGTCTGAGTCGATGGAGATCTGCTTGGATTTCCTGCTGGAGGTCTTCAAATTGCGCCGCATCTACCAATAATTCTTGACTCTTCTGACCTGATATGGCGGCCTGTTCGTAATGTTGTTGGAGCCACTGTTCCCGGCTTAATTCCCAATGGGCTAGGGCCAGACAAAGCCGTAGTTCTTGCTCAACGATTTCTACGGCCCCAAATTTTCCTTCTTTGACCAGCTTGCCTTTGCCCTTGAGGTAGGGGATAGCCCACTTCAGCACCAATTCATACTCCCCCAGGTCGAGGAGCAACAGCAGTCCCCCCAGTAAATCTTTTTCCGCAATGTCAATGGTCGGTTGATGAGCTGTGAGTTCCTCTAACTCCGTGTCACTGGCGCTACGACCGGGGAAAGGCAGTTTCGGCCGACTGGGAACAAGGGGGCGAAACATATTCCCCGACAGCTCATGGTCGTAGACGGCGCGGGTTTCTGTTTGGGATAACACCTCAAAGGCTTGCTCGATAATCCGGTTGCGGGCTTCAATGGCCAAGGCATTATGTTCGCGACGGGGGAACTGGGATAGGCGATCGCGATAGGCTTGGGTAATTTGGGCAGTGGTTGCCTTGGCGGGGACGCATAGGATGCGGTAATAGTCGAGCGGGATGCGCACAGTTTACTTTCCTATCAGCAAAAGTCGGGTCAATTAACGTTATCAAAAATTCGCGGTAAGACCCCACTGTACTAGGGGGTGATCCAAAGCGAGTGACTGATGTCGGGAAGAAGCAAATTCAAGATCTGCTAAGCTGCTACACTGAATTTTAGCGGATAGGGTAATCAACCGCTCTAAAAACCCAGTCGCCTCACGGCACGACGCTGAACCTTGACAATCAGAGATATCGGGTTCTATCCAATCGTTCTAGTTTCCCCCTGTGGATAGGTAAAATCTTTGCAGGAACTAGACGACCAGCATTTGAAACAACCGTTTCAAGTCAAACAAACATTGGACAAATCCAACTACCCAGGGGCACTGGGAAAGTAACGCTTGGGGAGAGACCCACCTCTGTCTAGGGCTTCGCAAGGAATCCTGGGCAAGTGGACTCACTGAATCAAGAATCTCTGTGTTGACCAACGGAGAGTGTCAAATTAACCAAAGAGTTTTACTCCCCATAACGAATGCGCTGTCGGCCCCTCTGTTGCGGTGGCGGTCAGCATATTGACTATACCCACTTAACCCACTTAGATAATGGCATTGCGAAGTTGCTTAACCAATAAAGCTTTGCTTCTTCTTTCTATGGAAGTCCATTTGATTCTAAACTGTTATTTCAAGTTTCACACAGCCCTTGCGCCGCGTGATCGACTCATAAGACTAACCGAAAAATCCTGAATGTTAATGATGCATAAAGAACGGACAGCCCCAGAATTTGATAGTTCTTCGGTAGAGATCACCAAAGAAGAAGCCCTCATGCTCTACGAAGATATGACCTTAGGACGCTTGTTCGAGGATAAGTGTGCTGAGATGTACTACCGAGGCAAGATGTTTGGCTTTGTTCACCTCTACAACGGTCAGGAAGCGGTTTCCACTGGGGTGATTCGCTCCATGCGGCAGGGGGAAGATTTTGTTTGTAGTACCTACCGTGACCACGTCCATGCCCTCAGTGCTGGGGTGCCCGCGCGGGAAGTGATGGCGGAACTGTTTGGTAAAGAAACGGGCTGCAGCAAGGGTCGAGGTGGCTCGATGCACATGTTTTCAAAAGAGCATGGTCTCCTGGGGGGCTACGCGTTTATCGGGGAAGGGATTCCGGTGGCGGCAGGGGCGGCCCTCCAAAGTAAATACCGCCAGGAAGTGATGGGCAATAAAAATGCTGATAATGTGACGGCTTGTTTCTTTGGGGACGGGACAACGAACAATGGCCAGTTTTTTGAAACCCTAAATATGGCGGCCCTCTGGAAATTGCCGATTTTATTTGTGGTGGAAAATAATAAGTGGGCGATCGGTATGGCTCACGAACGGGCAACGTCCCAGCCGGAAATTTATAAGAAAGCGAGTGTGTTTGGGATGCCCGGTTATGAAGTGGACGGGATGGATGTGCTAGCAATGCGGGATGTGGCCCAAAAGGCGATCGCCAGAGCAAGAGCTGGGGAAGGGCCAACTTTGATCGAAGCACTCACCTACCGCTTCCGGGGTCACTCCCTCGCCGATCCCGATGAATTGCGCTCTGCCGAAGAAAAAGAGTTCTGGGCCCAGCGGGATCCGCTGAAACGCTTTGAAAAATTTGTCACTAATCGGGGCTTGGCTACCGCCGAGGAACTGAAGGCGATTGAGAAGAAAATTCAAGAAGTGGTGAATGAGTCTGTGACCTTCGCTGAAAGTAGTCCCGAACCGAATCCGGCAGAGTTGCGCAAATACATTTTTGCCGAAAGCTAAAACGGATCTTTATAAGATCCCTCAAAATTAAGGTTGGCGATCGCCTTTTGGGTGAAGTCGCCAGCTTTTTTTATGGGTCAATATTTAGGGGGCAAATTTGGAGGCAAAAAAGTTTGCTACCATTTTATTCACTCAAAACAAGCGCAGATCGATAGAAATCAATGGGCATTACACCGCAGGAATACCAACAGCGTCGCCAAGCATTCATGGCTAAAATTGGCCAGGGAACCGCCATCCTACGCAGTGCGCCCCACGCGGTGATGCATAACGATGTGGAATATAATTTCCGCCAAGATAGCGATTTTTATTACCTGACGGGTTTCAATGAACCCAATGCGGTGGCTGTGTTTGCCCCCCACCACCCGGAACATCAATTTATTCTGTTCGTGCAACCCAAGGATCTTGCCCAGGAAATTTGGGTCGGCTACCGGGCTGGGGTAGAAGGAGCTAAGGAAAAATTCGGTGCTGATATCACCTACTCAATCCAGGAATTAGACGAAAAACTGCCCGAATATCTCAAGGGTGGCGATCGCCTTTTTTATCACCTAGGCCGGGACGAAAAATTTAACCAAACGATTCTGCAACATTACCAACGTCTCCTGGCAACCCGCTCGAAGCGTGGTACAGGCCCCACTGCCCTTGAAGATCCGGGGTCGATTTTACACGCGATGCGCATGGTCAAAAGCTCGGCGGAACTAGACCTCATGCGTCGGGCCACGGCCATTTCGGCTAAAGCCCACCTCTGGGCGCTGGAATATGCCAGACCCGGACTCTACGAATACCAAGTCCAAGCCGAGATCGAACACCTTTTCCGCCTCGAGGGAGCTGCTGGCTTTGCTTACCCTTCCATTGTTGCCGGGGGCGCCAATGCCTGTATCCTGCACTACGTTGAAAATAGTGCCCAACTCCAGGACAACGAATTACTCCTGATCGATGCGGGGGCTTGCTATGACTACTACAACGGCGATATTACCCGTACCTTCCCCATTGGTGGCCGATTTACCCCGGAACAAAAAACCCTCTACGAAATTGTCCTCGAAGCGCAGAAACAAGCCATTGCAGCTGTCCAGCCGGGGCATTCCTACCAAGGTTCCCACGCGGCGGCCGTGCGAGTGATCACCCAGGGACTGCTGGATTTGGGGTTACTCCGGGGCGATCTCGAAGAACTGATCGAAGGGGAAAAATATAAGCCTTTCTTTATGCATGGCACGGGCCACTGGTTAGGGCTAGATGTCCATGACGCAGGGATCTACAAGATCGGCCCGGAAAAGGATGCTTGGACGAATTTTGCGGCGGGTAATATTGTCACCGTGGAACCGGGTATTTACATTTCCCCCTACATTGAACCAGCCGAAGGTCAGCCGGAAATTCCCGACCACTGGAAGGGCATTGGCATTCGCATTGAAGATGATGTGTTGGTCACAGAAACGGGCCATGAGGTTTTGACGGCGGCTGTCCCGAAGGAAATTAAAGATCTAGAGCAGTAGGGAGGCATTTTCGAGATGCAGCGTGATTGGCTCGGTTTTGGGCTATTTTTTCTGGGCTTAACCCTCTATCTTTTTTGGTCGGCAAAAACGGAAATGGGCACCAAAATTGGTCAGAAAACAAAAGGCGATCGCCGCTAATGAACCCTGACAAGTTTCGGTCATTGTTGCCCCGGGCCAGGAATCGTAACAAATTTCTGTTGAAGCCTTGATCTTGCCAAAATTCCAGAATAAAGTAGCCCAAGGGTTGTACAGACTCGACACATCCATGGTGCCTCCTTGTCTGTGCCCTGCGACCTTCCAGCCTAGAGAAATTGACTATGGAACTCGAATATCCAGATGACCTCCGCTATTTAGATAGCCACGAATACATTCGCCTCGATGGGGAAATTGCCACCATTGGCTTGAGTGCCCATGCCATCGATGAGTTGGGGGATATTGTTTTCCTAGAGCTACCGGAGGAAGGGGATGCAATTGTCGTGGGCGAAACCTTTGGCAGCATCGAATCCGTCAAAGCTGTAGAGGATCTTTACGCACCGATTTCCGGCACCGTCATTGACCGCAATGAGACGCTAATTCAATCGCCAGAAATGGTTTCCGAAGACCCCTACGAAGAGGGGTGGTTTATCAAGGTGCGGGTCGATAATCTCGACGATGAAATGCTCGCAGAAACGATGACCGCCGAAGAATACCGGCTTCAGGTGGCAGGCGAAGAATAAGATTTTGTTGAAGCTTGGGTTTGGGGCTTTTGGGTCTGGGCTGATTTTGCCAGGTAGATCCCCCCAAGCACCCCGCAGAAGGCGATCGCATTGGTCGGCGTTAAAGTTTCACCCAAGAGACCCCAGGCAAACACCGCCGTAATAATTGGCTCTAAGAGAAGAAAAATCGCCACAAAGCCAGACGAAAACGTTTTGAGACTATAGACCACTAATCCCTGGCCAAAGCATTGACATAAAATGGCCAAACCAATGGCGGCTCCCCAAACTGGTAAGGACTGGGGAAATAAGTGGTCTTCGGTGAGCCACACAAAAGGCAACAGCAATAGGCAACCAAAACCACAGCGCCAGAGCAGAATTTGGCTTGCCCCCAGGCGATCGCGCAGATTTTCCACCAAGAGTAAATTCACCCCATAACAAAGGGCAGACAGCAGGGCCAGCAGATCCCCAGTTAAATGCTGCCAAGCCAACTGGAAATCCGTTACCCCAATGGCGATCGCCCCGCCGATGGCCACCACCAGACCCCAGAGAAAACGTCGGTCAAAGCTTTGGCGGAACCACAACCAAGCCCCCAGGGTCGTGAACAGCGGCGTTAGATTTCGCAGCACCGTCGAATTCGCCACACTCGTCTCCGCCAGGGAGAGCGCCCACAACACCACTGAACTCGAGGAAACAGCCCCCACCAACAGCAATAGAGCATAATCTTTGCCGGTGATCCGGGGGGCGATCGCCATAACGTTATCATCATTTTTTCTGGGTTTCAGCAGTTCCCACAAGCCCAAAACCACCGTCGCCAGCCACAACCGATTAAAAACCGTTGCCCCAGCCCCTAGCTCCGTACTGCACCAACGGATAAAAATCGCCGCAAACGATACCGCCAGCAAGGCCAAAATGAGTAAAAATAAAGTCCACTGCAAGGGCGACTGGGTTGACAGATCAAGAGAAACCGATCTATGGGAAGTCGCCGCATCAGAGGGAACAGCTTGTTTCGGGCTAGGGGAAGGAGAGATCACAGCACCATCACTTTGAAAATCTAAAAAATTTAATTAAACATTTAACCTTAACTGAATCTAGCGCAGGCGGTGATCGATCTTCCCTTTGCTTGGAAAACGCAGACCACCCACCCAACGAAAAGCATCAATCCACACCCAGAAAATCCCAGAAAGTTGCTATCAAAATGAGAATTAAGTTAAATTTAGTTAAGACATCGTCATAAAAATGCCAATTTATAGGCAAAGCCCCTAAGCAACGCTTTCTTTTTATACTGCTAGTAAGCGCGAAAACCTTTGCTTCGTGGTGCGCCCTTCGGGATTGCAAAGATCGGTGGCCCTTCGCTGCTTCTCTTCGCATCCACTTATTGAATCAAACATAACAAAGATTAACCCATGAAACCATCTTGGAAAACCGCTGTCCTCTGGGCACTTCCCCTACTCGTGATCGGCTTTTTTGTTTGGCAGGGAGCCTTTTCGGCAAATCCTTCCAACCTCGTTGGTAATAGCGCCAACATCCGCATGAGTTATGGCCGCTTCCTTGAATATTTAGATGCTGGCCGGGTAACAAGCGTTGATCTATACGAAGGGGGCCGCACAGCGATCATTGAAGCGGTTGACCCAGAACTAGACAACCGTGTGCAACAAATCCGCGTTGATTTGCCTGGTAATTCTCCTGAACTGATTAGCAAACTCCGGGACGCCAAGGTAGACTTCGATTCCCACCCCGTAAGCAACAATGGTGCTGTGTGGGGCATTCTCGGAAATCTAATCTTCCCAATTCTCTTGATTTCGGCATTATTTTTCCTCTTCCGTCGCTCTAGCAATATGCCCGGTGGCCCTGGCCAGGCGATGAACTTCGGCAAGTCTAAGGCGAAGTTCATGATGGAAGCGCAAACGGGAATCATGTTCGATGATGTTGCTGGCATCGAAGAAGCAAAAGAAGAACTCCAAGAAGTTGTTACCTTCCTGAAGCAGCCAGAAAAATTCACAGCAGTGGGTGCCCGAATCCCCAAAGGGGTTCTCCTCGTTGGCCCTCCCGGAACTGGTAAAACCCTCCTCGCGAAGGCGATCGCCGGTGAAGCTGGGGTACCTTTCTTCAGTATTTCTGGTTCTGAGTTTGTGGAAATGTTCGTTGGGGTTGGTGCGTCCCGGGTACGTGACCTCTTCAAAAAAGCCAAAGAAAATGCACCTTGTCTAATCTTTATCGACGAAATTGACGCTGTAGGTCGTCAACGGGGTGCTGGTATCGGTGGTGGTAACGATGAGCGGGAACAAACCCTCAACCAGTTGCTCACCGAAATGGATGGTTTCGAAGGCAACACCGGCATCATCATTATCGCCGCCACCAACCGTCCCGATGTGCTGGACTCTGCCTTAATGCGTCCGGGCCGCTTTGACCGTCAGGTGACTGTAGATACCCCCGACATCAAAGGCCGCTTGAGCATTCTCGAAGTTCATGCCCGCAACAAAAAACTTGCCGACGAAATTTCCCTCGACGTTATTGCCCGCCGCACTCCCGGTTTTAGTGGTGCCGACCTCGCTAACCTTTTGAACGAAGCAGCAATTCTTACGGCGCGTCGTCGCAAAGAAGCAATCACCATGGCGGAAATTGATGACGCAGTGGATCGGGTAATCGCCGGGATGGAAGGTACTCCCCTGGTAGACAGTAAGAGTAAGCGTCTGATCGCCTATCACGAAGTGGGCCACGCTATCGTCGGCACCCTGCTCAAGGATCACGATCCGGTACAGAAGGTTACCCTCATTCCCCGTGGTCAAGCTCAAGGTTTAACCTGGTTCACCCCCAACGAAGAACAAGGTTTAACCACGAAGTCCCAATTAATGGCCCGCATTGCCGGTGCCCTCGGTGGCCGGGCTGCAGAAGAAGAAATCTTTGGTCACGACGAAGTAACCACTGGTGCTGGGGGCGATCTCCAACAGGTCAGCGGTATGGCTCGCCAAATGGTGACTCGCTTCGGGATGAGTGATTTGGGGCCGTTGTCCCTAGAAAGCCAACAGGGTGAAGTCTTCCTTGGTGGTGGCTTTATGAATCGCTCAGAATATTCTGAAGTGGTTGCGTCCCGCATTGATGAACAAATTCGGATCATTGCCGAAGAAGCTCACCGTCTCGCCCGCCAATTGGTGCGCGATAACCGGGAAGTAATCGATCGTCTCGTAGATCTACTGATCGAAAGAGAAACCATCGATGGGGAAGAGTTCCGACAGATTGTGGCTGAATACACAACGGTTCCGGAAAAGGAGCAGTTTGTACCACAACTCTAAACCCATAATTTGAGATCAATCTAAGGATGAGAGGGAGCAGTCAATGACTTGTTCCCTCTTTTTTTATGGCAATTTTGACGGCGATCGCCCACTCTTTTTTATGGGTATCATCTAAATTTCAAACCCAAGCCTAAATAAAATGCCACTACAATTTAAGCAAGTTCCTTTAACCCCAATCAATCCATGGCACAATTTTCTTCCGAGTCGAATTTGCCTGAGTCTGGCGGCGGTTTGCCAATCATTGAATACTGGGCAAAGCAAAGTCTTTCTCCGAAAGGATTAAAACTTTGGCAAACTTTAAACCATAAAAGTGCCTGTTTATCCTGTGCTTGGGGAACTGGCGGCCAGAAAGGGGGCTTTGTTAATGAAGCGGGGGAATATTTACAACGGTGTGCTAAAAGTGTTGAGGCGATCGCCGCAGAATTACAAGCAGGCATTGAAGAAAGTATTTTTCAGCAAAAAACTATTACTGAGCTACAGCAATTAAGCTCTAAAGAATGTGATCAATTGGGTCGGTTGCAATATCCACTGATCCTTCGAGAAGACTCCCAACATTATGAAAGAATTTCTTGGGAAGAGGTCTTTCAAATCGCGGAAACTGCCTTTAAAAAAACACCTGAACGCGTTGCCAGCTATAGTTCTGGTCGCTCTTCTAATGAAGCAGCTTACCTATTGCAATTGTTACTGCGATCGCTAGGGAGTAACAATTTAGCTGACTGTTCAGATCTCTGCCATGTGCCATCGAGTGTGGCGTTAAAACAAGTTTTTGGGACGGGCACATCGATGGTGAGTTTAGAGTCCTTAAAACAGAGTGATTGTGTGGTTTTAGTGGGTTCCAATGCCCCTGCAAATCATCCCCGGTTAATGAATGAACTGATTGAAATTCGGGCGCGGGGTGGACGGGTCATTATTATCAATCCCCAGATTGAAATTGGTTTAGTTAAATTTGCCTCTCCTGCTTTTCCAATTAAATCTTTGCTGAAAAAAGGTTCAGAAATTTCTAATCTCTATCTACAACCGATTCCGGGGAGTGATGCGGCATTATTTATTGCCATTCAAAAATCTTTAATTGAGCAGAATTTAGTCAAGTTAGACTATTTGGAAAAATATACAGAGGGTTGGCAGGAAGTACTTGATTTTGCCCGCAATGCGCCTTGGGAAACCCTTACGAATTTGTGTGGTTTAGCCCGTGAAGAAATTGAAGAAGTGGCCTATACTATTGGCACATCTAATAATGTTGTTTTTGCTTGGGCGATGGGCATTACCCAACAGAAAAATGGGACGGATAATGTAAAGGCGATCGCCAATACCGCTTTAATGACAGGCAATGCTGGACGAGAAGGGGCGGGGTTGATGCCTGTGCGGGGTCATTCTAATGTGCAGGGTTTTGGGTCTATGGGGGTAACTATTCGCCTCAGTCAAGAGTTAAAAACGGCCCTCGAAAAATTACTCGATCATCCTTTGAATTTAAATGAAGGCTATGATGCGCGGGGCTTAATGGAAGCTGCCGATCGAGGGGAAATAGAGACCTTATTTTGCCTCGGAGGAAATTTTTATGGTGCGAATCCAGACCATTTTCAAGCAAAAAGAGCTTTGGGACAAATAGAAACTATATTCTACGTTTCAACCAAGGCAAATCTTGGACACTTTCATGGTTTAGGCAGAAAACAAACGTTAATTTTGCCCGTGTTTAATCGCCTTGAAAATCCCCATAAAACGACAACGGAATCGGGAAATAATTTTGTCCGAATTAATGATGTTGGGAAAACCCACCTCAAGGGGGATTTGATTGCAGAGGTGGATTTAATTACAGAAATTGCCCAGCGAATCCACGGGGAAGGGCGCATTGCTTGGCGGCGGTTAAAGGATACAGAATATGTGCGGGAATTAATTGCCCAAACGATCTCGGATTATCAACCCCTCAAAAAAGCGAATCAAGCGAGCACGGAATTTCTCATCGAAAATCGTATTTTCAAAGAGCCAAAATTTGCGACAAAATCTGGTCGAGCGCAGATGGCAGTGATTGCGTTACCTGAGTTAAAAGAACCCAGTTTAGCCGAATTTAATTTACCTCAAAAAAGCCAGGCGATCGCCCTAATTTTAGGGTCGGGCAGAAGCTACGGTCAGCATAATACTGTCGTGTACCAAGAGGGAGATAAATATCGGGAAATGCCCCACCGCTATTGCATTTTAATGAATATGCATGATATTAAAAAGGCGGGTTTTGTCCCCCACCAAAGAGTAGCCGTCAGAGGTGATCGCCAAACCTTAGAAAATATCGAAATTATCCCTGGGGCAATTCGAAAAGGGGCCGCCTTTATGTTTTACCCCGAATCTAATTGTTTGTTTAGTGCCAACATTGATCCGAAAAGCGGTATTCCTGCCTTTAAGCGGATTCCTGTCGCTGTTTATGGGTAGTCACTTCCAAAACTAACCCTGTTACCGGAGACTACTGACGGCGATCGCCCCGGATTCTCATTTTCTGAAATGATACAAAAAAGAGGCCTGAAATTTAGCCTCCTGAAGTTTTTACTTGGTTTAGGAAATGCTGAGTTGCACTCTAATCACAGCGACGCAGTAATTTATTGCTTTCACGGCGCGACAGTGGCATTATTTGTGACCTTGGTGATGCCCGTGATCGAATTCAATAAGGGTGAAATTCGCTGCAATTGCTCTTGGCTCACCACCGTACCAGTCACCTTCACTTCACCACTATCCACCGTGACATTGAGCTGATTATTGGGCAGACTCTCTTGGAACTTCTTCGTAATGGCCGTTTTCAGAGAGCTATCTGTAATTGTCGGTGTTTGTGGAGTTGTAACTGCAGGGTTCGGTTGGGAGTTTTTCACCGTCACATTGACGTCTGTAGGCTGTTGAGGAGCCACAGGATTGGCAGCAGGTTGCGGTGTGGGCTGAACCGCGGGTTGGGTGATCGGCACAATGGTAACGGAAGGTTTTTCAACCACTCTTTCCACTGGGGCCGGCTCTGTTTCAGGGGTTTCCACATTCACCACCGGGGGCAAAGGTTCTATTTTTTCAGGCCGGGTCACGACATAAAAGGTACCCAGGGCGACAATCCCAATGCAGGAGACGAGGAGACCCACGAGGAGGCCATTGGCACCGGCTCGAGATTCTCGTCCGGCAGCGGCAAAATGGCCATTGCCGTAGCTACTGTCATAGGTGTGAACCTTGCCTTGGGCATCGATATATTCGGTGTAAATATTTCCTTTGGCATCTTTGTATTCAGTGTGGGTTTGACCCAAGACATCTTGATATTCAGCATGGGCGATGCGTCCAACCCTCGGAGTATTGTTAGCGTTCATAATTTCTAATCTTCTTTACATATTCGGAATCTGTCATTGGTCTAGACCGGGCTATGGCCTCAAGATTTTGGGGCGATCACCAATTTTTGTACATTGGATGATGCATTGAATTATCAAAGATTCACGCTTGCCAAAGAAATTCAAGCACACTGAATTACGAAGCAATTAAATTTAGTGCTGGAAGACATCATCAACTGTATTTTTAACATCTTCTACAGCATTACGTATGTTGCTTTCTAGTTGCTTAGCTTTCCCAGAAAACTGATCTTGGCGATTGCCAGTTACGTTGCCAATTTCTTCTTGTGCTTTTCCTTCAATGTTTTTTTGCACTGCTTTCATGCGGCCGCTGGGAGCTAGATCATCTTTCACATTCTCCATAGTGTTGCGGACTTGACTTTCCACTTGTTTGGCTTTTCCCATGAATTGATCTTTCGTGTCCCCAGTGATATTGCCAATCGTCTCTTGGGTTTTACCCTCGAGATCTTTTCCCATAATCTCAGCGCGATTCATTGAAATTGATTGGGCCGAAGAAAAATCACTTGTTCCTCCAGGATTAGCCAAAGCTGAATTGTGAGTATAGCCAAAGCCAAACATTGAAAGCGTCATCACAAAAGCTATTATGGTGGTTAGAAAAAAATTACGGAGTTGCTTAAGAATATTCATAAATAAAGCCTCAGAATGAAGTGACCAATGATTTTTTATGTCTTTTAGCGGTTTCCAATAAATAGGTTATAAACAATGCCAATCAATGCTAGGACTAAAAGCAAGTGAATTAAGCTTCCACCAACATTGATCGAAAATCCTAATAACCAAAGAATAATGAGGACACCGACAACACCCCACATGAGATTAAACATATTATTGCCCTTCCATTAAATTCAAAGAAAAACTGGTGATGCAGAGACCAGGGTAAACGCATCTAAATTCTCAAACCTTTACCAGATAAAGGTTTGAGAATTTAGTGAAAATTACGACCATCTCTGAAAAGCTTGTATAGCCTGCTTTTCGCAAATTAGATGCGTAGCCCCTGATGCAGAGACCACTCACTTTCGGGAAAAGATGGCAATCGCGGCTAAAAATTTCAGTTAATCAATTGCCTTTTTCGTTGCGTCTTTCAGATCTTCTACGGCATGACCCACTTTTGCCTGCACCTGTTTGGCCTGTCCTTCTGTTTTAGATTTAGAGTCACCTGTGAGATCGCCGAGCCCTTCTTGCAGCTTGCCTTCAATATTTTTTGCAGTTGCTTTTGCTCTATCTTTTAAGCTCATAATACTCTCTCATTTTTTAGGAATAAAATTAGAACTGCTCGTCAAAATAAATGACAAATCAAGCTCTTTACATCACTACGATAGCCTTTTATATTAAAATTTAGCTGATATTTTTGGGGATCAATAGAAAGATTTAATGATTGAAGAAAAATATATCCTCCAAAAGAATTAACTTACATTCTGCAGGTAGGCTCAGGGGGAGGAAATAAGTAATAGTGGCAGGTGGGAGGGCCCAGAAGTTGGATAATGCATCGACGTTCATCACTGAGATTAGTAATTTGCTGTACTTTATTGAATCAAATTAGATAAATGCCCTGAAACTTTTGTAAAGTCCAATGGAATGTCGGTCTCTTGCGTTGGTCTAGCACTGTCTCCTGGGCGATGACTAAATTTTCTTGCTTACACAAAATTCTTGACACTCCCGATATATCTAGCATCCATTCGCATCCTTCCGAGGCGCTTGGCGTAATCCTTAGAATATTTTCTCAGACATCCTCTTACCTCTTTGGGGCTACCGTTTCCATTCTTTTTTCAGACCCTGCTCACATTTCTGGAGTTCTTTTTCCCACAGGTCTGAGTTCCCCTGACGCTGGTCACTCTCAATCAATAATCACTGCTGTTCTTCTCTTCTATAATTTTGTTTAGTCTTCCACATTTGATAGACTGGTAGATGATACTCTACTGTCGTCCAAATCTCCGTTGACTCCTGAATTAGCTTCTTTGCCATACCAATAGTCTGGGGCACCCGTGATAACCATTTCAATGAAGAGACTTTCTGTACATTGGACTGACTGTAGAAGACTACATCCATGACGAACAGAGTCTCCAGATTCCACTGCCCTTGAAATGAAAGTGTTTAAAGAAGTCGGTTCATCGCTGGCGAGCACCTTTTTCTCATCCCCTTGACTTGTGTCTATTACCTCAAACAAAGAACCTGTATTTTCTCAACTATCCTTTGGCTACCTCTGCCGTCGATCAACTGCTGCGCTTTTGGGGACATAGCCTGTCGTGCTTGGGGATGATTCGGCAAATGGGAAATAGCTTTGGCGATCACCAAGTCTTAGAAAATATTGCAATTATTCTGGGGGCAATTCGAGAAGGGGCCGCCTTTATGTTTTACCCCGAATCTAATTGTTTGTTTAGTGCCAACATTGATCCGAAAAGCGGTATTCCTGCCTTTAAACGGATTCCCGTGGCTGTTTATGGGTAGTCATTGGCAAAACTAACCCTGTTCCGGGGACTACTGACGGCGATCGCCCTTTCCTTTATAATGAGTGGCAATGTTTTTACTGGGACTACATCAGATGGCTGCCATTATTCCTTTTGCTGGTTATATCATTGTTTTCACTGGCCTTGCCCTAGTTGGCTTTTTCGGTTTACGGGGCGCAAACATTATCTAGGGAATTTATTTTTAGCGTGATGTCTCGTTAGAAATTCATTCTAAAAAACTGCTTCAGGGAGATCATTTACATGAAAAATCCTAGGCAGTTTTTTGTTGTCTATTTCGTTCAAAACGAATGCTGCGCTTAAGTAGAAAAAACTTAGAACACAACCTAGTTAAGGTGATGTTTTGCTTCATCGGCCACTGCTGCTTGCTCATCCTGGGCCAGGGTTTCTAAGAAAGGTTTGACTTCCTCACCCCCAAGTCGCCCCAGGGATTGGGCTAAACGATAGCGCACTTGCCAATCTTCATCGGCGATAAATGGCGTCAACAGCGCGATGGCACGGCGATCGCCTAGATCACCGAGGGCACTAATGGCACTGGTGCGCACCAATTCTGTTTCTGATTTAAGGGCTTCTTTGAGTAAATCAAAGGCGTTGGGATTGCCCAATTCGCCGAGGGCCGCCACAATGCTGAATTGCAATAACCACTCCGAAGTGGAATGGTACACCTGGGCGAGATCGTCGTAGGCTTCAGCAATTTTTAAGCCGGCGATCGCATCGGCTGCTGCCGCCTTGACGTCCAATTCCGAATCATTAAATAGGGCATGACGAAGCAATGCTAAAGCCTCTGTTTCAAAGCCTTGGCCCACCGCATCCATTTGACTCACCGCCGCATAACGCACCCGCGCCTCGGGATCGCTCAGAAGGGGCTGGATCAGAGGAAATGCTTCCTGGGGCGAAAAGGCCCGGAGCTGATTTAAGCCGGAAATGCGATCGCCAAAGCTATCGGAAGAAAGCAATTGTTGGACGGATTCAAGGGAAGCCATGAAGATGTTTTACCAAATGAAACAATGGAACTTAAGAGGCCTGGGCCATTGCTCGAATAATATCACCTTGGGTAATGATCCCAATGACTTTTTCGCTGTCCTGGGCAATGACTGGTAAACGACCCACGTGTTTTTCGTGCATCAAATGGGCTGCTTCCCGGACAATTTTTTCGGGGTGAATTGTGTAAACTTTTTTGCTCATCACTTCTCCCACCGTTTGGCCGAGGGCCTTGTGAATTTCGGCGTCGTGTTTGGCGGGATTTTGGAGATAAATCACACTATCCAACAACATGATGTAGGGGGGTGTATCAACTCCCGTTTCTTGCCAGGTGAGGTCACTGTCAGAGATGATCCCCACCAATTTACCCTGACCATCCACAACGGGGAGGGCGCTAATTTTTTTCTCAACCAGGAGGGCGATCGCCGTTTGAAGTGAATCATCTGCCTTGACCACGGCGGGATCGGGGGTCATGACTTCAGCCACGGTTTTGGTAATCATGATGCCAGCTTAGGGGATTTTTAGGATTTTCTGTCTTTATTTTAGGAAAATCTCGCTTTATTGTGGGGTTCTCGTAGTAGATCGTTACTTCGAGGCCGATTCAAGCTGAATAGATTCCGCCATGGCCGCTTCTAGATCAGCAATCAACTGATCCAAGTCAGGGCCATGGGTTTGCCAACAGGTTTCGGGGCTGGGATCAGCTTGGTAATACACCAGTTTCACCTGCCCGTCACCAATGCAGAGGATAAGCACTTCCTGCTCAAAGTCTGCCCCGGCAATGATCCCCAGAATTTCCTGGAGACGACCCCCTACCCGTCGATTGAGGGTCTGGAGGGTTTCTGGGGAACAGGGGACAAAATGAGGCTGGGGTTTGAGATCAATGCCAAGGATGGTGCCGTCATGGTCCCATTCCTGCTGGAGACCCCAGGCAAGGGCCGTCAGTTGGGATCGGTAATCCTGGACAAACCAATCCACATGCGATCGCCATTTTTCCCTGGGTTGCGGGCCTTGATTATCAAAGGAGGAAAACATGAACTCAAACCCAATATCAGTAATTGTTAGTCATTGGCAAGGGTGACCGTTGCTATTGTAGCCCGAGGACTTCCCCTTGACCTTCGACCACCGTACCCACTTGCCAAGCCGCGATCCCCTGGGCCTGAAACCAAGCCACATTTTCCGCCGCTTTGGGGGCTGGCACAATCACCACATAACCCACTCCCATATTGAAGGTGTCCCACATGGCAGCTTGGGGCACGTCGCCCATGGTTTGGAGCCACTGGAAGAGGGTGGGGATTTCCCAGGTGTTCGGATCAATGGCCATGGACTGATTGGCTTGGAGACACCGGGGGAGATTTTCGGGGAGACCGCCCCCGGTGATATGGGCCATGCCGTGGATTTCCATCTTGGCCTTGAGGGCACCTTGGATCGCCTGGACATAGATTTGGGTAGGGGTGAGGAAGACTTCACCGAGGGTTTTGCCTTGAAATGCTGCGGGTTTGTCGCCCCAGGACAACTGATTCATTTCGATAATTTTCCGCACCAGCGAAAAACCATTGCTATGGACACCGCTACTGGGTAAGGCGATCGCCACATCACCGACCTGCACTTGGGAGCCATCTAAAATCTCGCTCTTTTCGACGATTCCTACACAGAAGCCCGCAAGATCATATTCTCCTGCTTGATAAAATCCCGGCATTTCCGCCGTTTCGCCCCCCAGGAGCGCACAGCCACTTTGCTTGCACCCTGTCACAATGCCCGCGACCACTTGCGCCAGTTGTTCTGGTTCGAGCTTACCCGTCGCTAAATAATCGAGGAAAAACAGCGGTTCGGCCCCAGAGGTGAGGATATCGTTGACACACATTGCCACCAAATCAATGCCGACGGTGTGGTGTTGATCGGTCTGGTGGGCGATTTTGAGCTTTGTGCCCACCCCATCCGTACCGGAAATTAGCACCGGTTGACGATAGCCAGCGGGAATTTCAAAGCAGCCACCAAACCCACCGAGGCCACCCAGTACCCCCGGTCGGTATGTGCTTTCGACGTTATCCTTGATGGTTTTGACGAAGGAACGCCCTGCTTCGATATCTACTCCTGCTTGTTGGTAGTCCATGCGATAAAAATTCTTTATGAATTGGTCAAGGGAAATTGTCGAGTCTGACAAAACTCGAAAAGCAGATTTTACCTTGCTTTAACTTTATTCGTTGCCATTTATTTTGACGTGAAACCCCATTTTTAACTCTGTGTATACGGATGTGAAGCTGAAAAAGCCTGTGTTACTGTATGTCGGCTTAAGAAATGTAACGTGATCACAACGTTCTGACTTAGGTATGGGTGGGCGCATTTTTGGATGCAACGGCCCCTTTGACCAAAGGAAACCCTCTACTTTCAATTGTTTTTGGTGAGGCATGGTTTTCGGCGGTAGTTGAATTCAATTTTTTTTCATGACCTTAAAACGTAAACATTTGCTCGCTTTGTCTGCTGTTTTTACGACCTTTGCTCCCTTGAGCCTGACCGCAGCACCAACCCTAGCAAATACGGATACGTCTACTCGCATTCTGGCCCGTACTCAAGTGACCACTGCGGCAGAACGCTTAAAACCAATCGCTACGTTGTTTTCTTATCCCCACGAAGAACGGACAGCTACCACCCTCTACGTCAATCAACTTCCCGTTCTCACGTTTCTCGATTCCGGTGATGCCGCCAATGATGAGGCCCAGGCGATCGCCCAAAAAGTTTCCCAAGAATTAAATACCCTCGTTGCCCAAGCGGACTTTGATGCCACGAAGTTTTCTGTAAGTTGGCAGGCCGCCGGCAAATATGACTTGCTCTATGGCAATGCTCCCTTGATCACCCTGGATGATTCGGTTTTTCTCGCGGATCGCACTGGCAATGATGAACAGGATGCTCTAATTGCGGTCAATCGCTTCCGACGCATCCTCGGTGGTGCAGAACCCGTAGCGGCGATCGCCAATGCCCCCAAGGCAAAAAATGTGGCTGGGGCTGGCCTGAAGGTACAAAGCACGATGCAAGGCCGGGCCTCTTGGTATGGGCCTGGGTTCCATGGCCGCCGCACGGCGAACGGCGAACGGTTCAATCAATATGCGATGACCGCCGCCCACAAGACCCTCCCCTTTGGGACAAAAGTTCGGGTGACAAATGTGCGTAATGGTCGCTCTGTGGTGGTGCGCATCAATGATCGTGGCCCCTTCACCCCTGGTCGCATTATCGATTTGTCTAAGGGTTCGGCCCAGCAGATTGGTTTAGTCAGTTCCGGCGTGGCTACGGTAAAGTTAGAGGTTCTGAACTAACGTCTCGATCCCTTAGCTGATGAAAGTTGTACGCACCCTTGCTGGATTACAAGCGGCGATCGCCCAGGTTGCCCCCAGGCAAAAAATTGGTTTTGTCCCCACCATGGGGGCACTCCACCAAGGCCATGGCAGCTTAATCCAACGGGCAAGGGTGGAAACAGACTTTGTGGTGGTGAGTATCTTCGTCAACCCGCTGCAATTTGGGGCCAATGAAGATCTTGATCACTATCCCCGCCAATTAGAAGGCGATCGCCTTTTTTGCGAAAAATTAGGGGTAAACCTGATCTTTGCCCCCACGCTGGCTGAAATGTATCCGGGGCCAGAACCGGTGCAGATTTTGCCGCCCCCATCGATGACCACCGGGCTTTGTGGCCGCTTTCGACCGGGTCATTTTACGGGGATGGCGACGGTGGTGGTGAAATTGTTGCAATTGGTGCGGCCGGCGATCGCCTATTTCGGCGAAAAGGATGCCCAACAACTGGCAATTATTAAACGGCTGGTGCAAGATTTACATCTACCCGTCACCGTCCGGGGTTGTCCCATCGTCCGGGAGTCATCGGGGTTAGCCCTGAGTTCCCGCAATCAATATTTATCTACGGCAGAAACAACCGAGGCGATCGCCCTTTCCCAAGCCCTTCAAACCGCCCAAAAGCGATTTCAAGCGGGGGAACGGCATGCGGATTTATTAATTGCGGCGGCCAAGGAAACCCTAGCCAAATTTCCGGGGGTACAACTGCAATATATAGAATTAGTCGATCCAGAAACTCTGACGCCCCTGCCACAGGTGCAAAAATCTGGTTTACTGGCGATCGCCGCCTATGTCGGTCAAACCCGTTTGATTGATAACACCATGCTAAAAACCCGTCAGCCGATTATTGCCATTGATGGCCCCGCCGGAGCCGGCAAATCCACCGTTACCCGCCAGGTGGCCGAGCAGCTTAATCTCCTCTTTTTAGATACCGGGGCGATGTACCGGGCGATCGCCTACCTCGTTTTAGAAAACAATATTAATCCCCAGGATGAAGTGGCCGTCGCCGAACTCGTCAGTAGCGCAACCATCACCTTGGTGCCCCCCAAGGCTCCCACAGAACCCATTACGGTATTGGCGAACAATCTTGATGTGACCCAGGCGATCCGCACGCCTGCCGTAACCAAACAAGTATCCGTTATCGCCGCCCAAGCCGCTGTCCGCCAAGCTCTGGTTAAGCAGCAGCAACGCCTCGGCGAAAATGGGGGTCTGGTGGCAGAAGGGCGCGACATCGGCACCCATGTGTTTCCCGATGCCGAACTCAAGATTTTTTTGACAGCTACCCCCGCCGAACGGGCCAGACGCCGCGCCAAGGATCTCAAAGCCCAGGGAGAAACCAATATTGACCTAAAACAACTAGAGGCAGAAATTACCGAACGCGATCGCCTCGATAGTACCCGTGCCATTGCCCCTTTGACCAAGGCTCCTGATGCGGTGGAGTTAATTACCGATGACCTCAGCATTGAAGCGGTGGTCGCTAAAATTATTCATTTATATAAAGGTATAAACCAGATTTAAATATTATGGTTCCGGTGCAGCCGCATTGGCGATCGCCCATTCCACCTGCCGTAAAATTCCGCGTAACATTGCCACTTCTCGACTACTGGGACTGGCTCGGTGGTACAAATTACGAAAGGTTTCCATCCGTGAGGCGCTGGTGTGGGGATAGAGAAATCCTACCTGCAACAACACCCGCTCTAGGTGCTGATAATAGCCCTCTAATTCATTGAGCTCCGCCAAATCAGGCATTGGTGGAGCTTTTTCCTTAGGAGGGAAACCCTGTTGCTCGGTGGCTAAACTGCGCAATTCGTAACTACAAACGGCGACCGCCTGGGCCAAATTCATGGACGTATATTCATCGCCCGTGGGAATGCAAACCAGTTTTTGGGCTTGGTTTAATTCGCTATTACTCAGGCCGTGGTCTTCTCGTCCGAAAATCAACGCGCTGGGCTGATCATCTTCTAAAAACCAGGGCAGAGCTTCTTTCGGCGTTTCCACAGGCATCGACAAACTGCGCTGGAGTCCAGTGGTGGCGATCGCCTTTTTGCAACCCGTCAATGCCGTTGCCAAATCAGGCACAACCACCGCCTGTTCGAGAAATTCCCGCCCATGGACTGCCATCAGGTAGGCATCCTGGCCCAAATGGTTACAATGGGGATTGACTAAAAACAATTGCCTCAGGCCCATATTTTTCATCACCCGGGCAATGGAGCCAAGATTTAGTGCCCCTGCAGGTTCTACAACCACAATCCGAATATGCGTCAAACTCGCCAAGCTATTTTCTCCGTCGCCGTGCAACTCTCCATTGTGCCGTGGACGTGACCTGAAAAAAATCCCGGGCGATCGCCAAGTCTGATCTAATCTCATCAGCTCAATATTTGGATCATGGTTATTACCTCATCCATCGGCGATCGCCCCCCAAGATCCTTTTAAGTTGACCGCAAGATAATTTACAATCTGTAATGTTGCCATCGTGCCCCGCAAGGATTTTAATATTCTTTGCTGTAGCAAAATATTCAGTTTTCCCAAGACTGGAGCGGCAGCTTATACGAACTAAGCATGTGACACTTACAATACAAATTAGTCCCTTAACGACTCACCATAAACCACATCGGTTTTAGATTGGCTCAAACAAGACCGAGACGTTTTCAGTTGTACGTCTAATTGCACCGAGTGATCACCCTAGTAAAAATAGTAGTACTTAAATTTTATCGAGCGAACATAAACCTATGAAAGACCTGACCAAATATCGTAATATCGGTATCTTCGCTCACGTCGATGCGGGTAAAACCACCACCACCGAACGTATCCTGAAGTTAACCGGAAAAATTCACAAATTAGGTGAAGTGCACGACGGTGCAGCCACCACCGACTTCATGGAGCAGGAGCAGGAGCGCGGGATTACCATTCAGTCCGCCGCCACAAGCTGTTTCTGGAAAGATCACCAGCTCAATATTATCGATACTCCCGGTCACGTCGATTTCACCATTGAAGTTTATCGTTCCCTCAAGGTACTCGACGGTGGTGTCGGTGTATTTTGTGGTTCCGGTGGTGTAGAACCCCAGTCCGAAACCAACTGGCGCTATGCCAACGACTCTAAGGTTGCGCGGTTGATCTACGTCAACAAATTAGACCGGATCGGCGCTAACTTTTATAACGTGGTGAAGCAGGTTGAAAATATCTTGGCGGCAACCCCCCTGGTGATGACCTTGCCGATCGGCACAGAGAGCGAATTTAAGGGTGTTGTGGATCTCCTCACCGAAAAAGCTTGGATTTGGGATGAATCTGGCGATCCGATGAACTACGAGATCACCGATGTCCCCGAAGACATGAAGGAGCAAGTGGCAGAATACCGCGAAGCCCTCGTAGAACTCGCCGTTGAACAAGACGACGAGATCATGGAAAAATACCTCGAAGGCGAAGAGGTCAGCATTGATGAAATCAAAGCCTGTATTCGCAAAGGCACCCGCGAACTAGCTTTCTTCCCCACCTACTGTGGTTCTTCCTTTAAGAACAAAGGGGTACAACTGGTACTCGATGCAGTTGTGGACTATCTCCCCAACCCGATGGAAGTAAATCCCCAGCCGGAAACGGACATTGAAGGGAACGAAACAGGCAGTTTTGCCATTGTTGACCCCGAAAAGCCCCTCCGTGCTTTGGCGTTCAAGATTATGGATGACCGCTTTGGGGCCTTGACCTTTACCCGGATTTATTCTGGCACCCTGAAGAAAGGAGATACCGTACTCAATACTGCTACTGGCAAGACTGAGCGGATCGGGCGGATGGTAGAGATGCACGCCAACTCCCGTGAGGAAATCGATGAAGCCCAAGCGGGTGACATCATTGCCATTGTCGGGATGAAGAATGTCCAAACTGGCCATACCCTCTGTGACAAAGACAATCCGGCGACCCTCGAACCGATGGTTTTCCCTGATCCAGTAATCTCCATTGCGATCGCCCCCAAGACCAAAGGTGGCAATGAGAAAATGGGTGTTGCCCTCAGCAAAATGGTGCAAGAGGATCCCTCCTTCCAAGTGGAAACCGACCAGGAAAGCGGTGAAACCATTATTAAAGGGATGGGTGAACTTCACCTCGATATTAAAGTCGACATCCTCAAGCGTACCTATGGCGTGGAAGTAGAAGTGGGCAAACCCCAGGTTGCCTACCGTGAGTCCATCACCAAGGTCATCAACGATAGCTACACCCACAAGAAGCAGTCCGGTGGTTCCGGTCAGTTCGGGAAGATCGACTACACCATCGAACCGGGTGAAGCGGGTAGCGGCTTCCAGTTCGAGTCCAAGGTTACTGGCGGTAACGTACCCCGTGAATTTTGGCCCGCAGTCCAGAAAGGTTTCGAGCAATCCATCGAAAAAGGTGTACTGGCAGGTTTCCCCTGTGTTGACCTGAAGGTGACTTTGACAGATGGTAGTTTCCACCCGGTTGACTCTTCGGCGATCGCCTTTGAAATCGCTGCTAAGAGTGGCTACCGTCAAACCCTACCCAAGGCTGGCCCCCAAATCCTCGAACCGATCATGAAGGTGGATGTATTTACCCCCGATGATTACGTTGGGGATGTGATCGGTGACCTCAACCGTCGTCGTGGCATGATTGAAGGTCAAGAATCCGGTGCCACCGGGATCCGCATCAAAGCCAAAGTGCCCCTCAGCGAGATGTTTGGTTACATCGGTGACCTCCGTACCATGACCTCCGGCCGTGGTCAGTTCTCCATGGAGTTCTCTCACTATGATCCTTGTCCGAAGAATGTTGCGGATGAAGTGATTAAAGAAGCTAAAGAACGGGCTGAAGCGAAATAACTAACCGTTAAGTGACGATTTCCCACCCGGTGAGATCACAACAAAAGAACCGATTGGTGAAGACGCCAGTCGGTTTTTTCTTTGGCCATCATCAGTCCATGAAAAAAACTCCCCACTAAAACCTGGAGAGTTCTTTGAGCTAATATCAAACCTGGCAGTATTGCCGCTTAGATGCTCTGGGCAAAGACTGTCAAACCAGCCACCACCATCATTACCCCAGCAATGCGGAAAAATTGGATCTGTTGGCGACGTAAGGCCAGCAAAGCCGTTCCCATGCCGATAAGGTGTAAGCTCGCAGTTCCTGCTAGGAAACCGAGGGCATATTGAAGACCCTGGGCATTGGTGGGCATCTCTGCGCCGTGGGCATAGCCATGGAAAACAGCCAGCGCACCAATAATGAGACTACTCCACAGCAAGGGGAGACGGGTGCCAAAGAAAACAAAGCAACCTAACAGGAGATCGGAAAAAATAATCCCGACCTCGATCCCTGGTACGTTCATGCCGACCATGCCGAGTAAACCACCCACCAACATCAAACCCAGAAAGCTCAGGGGGAGTAAAAAACGCCCTTGCTTTTCTTCGACCTGAACCGCCCAAATCCCCACCGCTAACATGGCCACGAGGTGATCGAGTCCCCCAAGGGGATGTTGAAATCCATGCAAAAATCCAGCGGTTTCGTGGCCGCCGACGTGGGCGATCGCCGCCGATGGTAGAGAAACGCAAAGCATTGCTCCGAGAAATAACAAACTGTGCCGAATGTGACGCTGACCCATGGTGTCGCTCCTTTGAAACATTCCAATTCTAGTGAACAATCCCAGGGATGATATCGCTTTGGTGACGAGTCTTAAAGATTCGCTTTATTCGGTAAACCTGCAAAATATTAAGCCTTTGGGCGATCGCCCCAGAAAAGGGCTACAACTACGAAAAGAGATGAGGCCCAAGCTACTTGTGTTGCTGCGTGACTGGCTCCTAAAAATTTGGCAACGATCGTCCCTTCCCCTAAAAATTATCAGTGTCCTGGGGGCGATCGCCTTGGCTGTGCGTTTAACGCCTCTACTGATGCCTGTGCAAGCCGCAGATATTGTCCAGACCGACCAGGCCTTCCGCTTTTATGACCGCCATGGTTTGTTTTTGGGGACAGTGCTCAGTGCCGACCAAGAAAATACCTCCGTTGTTAGCCTCGATGAAGTTTCACCCTATTTTCAGCAGGCGATTATTGCGGCGGAGGATGGTGATTTTTACGCCCATGGCCCCCTAGATCTCCAGGCGATCGCCAGGGCCACCTACCAAGCAATCAAGCACCAAAAAATTGTCAGCGGGGCTTCGACGATTACGATGCAGCTCGCCCGGATGTTAGGCGATCGCCCCCGGACTTTGAACGCGAAACTCCAGGAGATTTGGGTCGCCTGGCGGTTAGCGGCGGGCATGAATCGCCAAGAAATTTTAACGGCTTACATTAACCGTTTACCCATGGGGGGAAATATCTACGGTGTTGAAGCGGCAGCCCAGATTTATTTTGGTGTAGCAGCGGCGGATCTCAATGTGGCCCAGGCGACCCTCCTTGCGGCCATTCCCAACAGTCCCACTTATCTCAACCCCTACGATTATTGGGACAACCTCAAACAACGGCAACAGTACGTGCTGGCGCGCCTCGTCGCTGAGGGTGAACTTTCTCCAGAACAGGCGGATCGGGTTTTCCAAGAAGCCATCACCCTGCAACCACGTCATCAGGGAATTCTCAGCGCCCCCCATTTTGTTTTTTGGCTAACAGAGCAGTTGGATACCAGCCAAAACCCCGTGATTCGTACCACCCTAGATAAAAATCTCCAGGATTTTGTCGCGGCACAGGTGCGCCAGACCGTTTTAAATTTAGACCAAAATAATGTCCACCAAGGGGCGGCGATCGCCATTGATAATCAAACCGGCGAAATCTTAGCCTATGTGGGGTCTACGGATTACTTTACGCCCCAAGGGGAAAATGATGGCGTACAAGCCCTCCGGCAACCAGGTTCCACCCTCAAGCCCTTTCTGTACCAATTGGCCCTAGAGACCCGAACCATTCGTCCCAATACGATTTTGGCGGATATTCCCACCTACTATGCCATTCCCGACGCCAAACTCTATGAACCTACGGACTACGATGAAAAATTTTTAGGCCCGGTGCGAGTACGCCTAGCTTTAGGCAATTCCCTCAATATTCCGGCGGTGCGAGTTTTAGAACAAGTGGGTGTTGAGACATTTTTAACGCGCTTGCACCAATTAGGTTTTCAGCATTTAACCGAAGACCCAGACTACTATGGCTTGGGTCTCACCCTGGGTAGCGGTGAAGTGACCCTGATGGAGTTGGCCAATGCCTACCGTACCCTGGCCAATGGCGGCGAAAAAAGTGATTTAGTCAGCCATTTCACTCGCCCTGAAGCTGCCACAACGCCCCTCAGTGATCCCCAAACTTGGCAACTCATTACCCAGATGTTGAGTGATAAACAGGCCAGGGCGATCGCCTTTGGGGTCGATTCCGCATTGAATTTACCGTTTCCAGCGGCAGTTAAAACAGGGACATCTTCAAATTATCGTGATACCTGGGCGGTGGGGTTTAGCGAAAACTATACCGTCGCCACCTGGATTGGTAACTTCGATGGCACGCCCATGCAACAAGTTTCAGGGGTGACGGGAGCCGCACCACTCTGGCGAGATATCATGTTGTACCTGCACCAGCAGCGGGAACCCTCAGTATTCCCGGAACCAGCAGCCATGGTTAAACGGCCTATTTGTGCCCTGTCTGGCAAAAAATCAACGGGCCTTTGTCCTGTTATCGTTCAGGAATATTTTTTTCCGGGGGATTTAAGCAAGTATGAAACAGATTTAGATAATTTTTACCAGGAAATTAATGGCGAAATTCGTCTAGTGTTGCCCCCGGAATATGACCGCTGGTTGGCGACCCAAACGACCCTCGCTACGCCCCAAAGCGGCTTAAAAATTCTGTTTCCCCAAGATGGCGATCGCCTCCTGAGCGACCCCAACAATCCCGGGCAACTGACGATCCAATTTCAAACCACGAACCAAGAGCCTGTGCAATGGCAGCTCAATGGCAAACCGTGGCAGCCCGCCGATCCCCAAAACCCGAAGTTACGCCTAACCCCTGGCCCCCAGACCTTAGAAATTCGCCAAGGCGATCGCCAAGATCAAGTTAACTTTTCCGTAGAAGTTGCCCCACCCCAAACCACGAAACGGGGATTTTCAGTTAATTAAACGCTGATCTTTTACCAGGAAAGAGATCCTGAATTTGCAAGTTAGGTAATTTTCAAAGAATTAGCTCAAGGCTTTACTGACTGTTTTGTTTTTTAAATTGCCTTTAAAGAAAATCACACAATAACGCAAACACTTATTTTTTGATCCACAGCATTTCGCATCCTAAAAGATCATCGTCTATCACTCTAAAAATACGGCAGATCACTATGCCAAGGATGGTATTTGATCATGTTTGAATATAAAAAAGGCTCCAGAAAATAAATCTGTAAGCCTTAAGATTACTCAAGTTTTGGTGATCTCAATAACCAGCTTGAGCATTTAATCATGTGTGGGAAGAAACATTAAATTCATTGTAAACAAGTCAGGAGAAGAAAAAGCCGTCGTTACAGAATATGCAACTGCGGTCGTGAGTGTGTTGGCGAAAGAAGAATTGAATTTTAAACAGGGATTTGTTTTACGAAGTGCTGAATTTCTATCTAAAAATCGGCCCATTGATAAAATGTTGCTAGTGACTACAATGGCACTGTCGTTATTTGAATAATCTCAGGAATGGTTAATGTAAAAAAAGTCAGTGATTGTCCTTCGATCAAAAAACTTAGGCAGAAGGGCCTGCAAATTCTCGGCTTAATTGGCTTATCCATCTTGGCCGAAGCACAAATCCAAGTTGGGTTGGCCCAAAGTCTCAATAACTTGCCAGACGATGAGGCCGCAGAGGTTCTCCAGGTTGGCATCGGTGGTACTCCTCCTTTTTTAGTGGAGTCGGTCAATGGTGACTTTCAAGGGATTGTGCCGGATATCTGGGAAACCATTGCCTTCGTAAATGGCTGGGAATATGAGTTGATTTTGCAAACGGAGACGCAGGCTGCCCTGGATGCCGTGGCCACTGGGGAATTAGATCTCCTGGTGGGGCCGTTTAGTATTACCGCCGAGCGTTTAGAAACGGTGGATTTTACCCAGCCTTTCTTCGTCTCAGGACTAGGGGTTTTGCTGCCCGAAGAGTCGCCTCCCATTTGGGAACGGGTGCGTCCTTTTTTCACCCGCACAGCTCTCTCTTCGGTGGGGGTTTTGCTGGTTTGTTTATTTTTAGTGGGCAATGGCATGTGGCTCGTGGAGAGACGCCATAACCCAGAGGAGTTTCCTAACCATTATCTGCATGGTGTGGGCAATGGGATGTGGTTTGCCCTGGTGACTTTGACCACGGTTGGCTATGGCGATCGCTCACCCAAAACCCCTTGGGGCCGATTTATCGCCGGAGTTTGGATGTTGATCTCTTTGGTTGCGGTTTCTTCTTTGATTGGGGGATTAGCCTCGGCCTTTACCCTCGCCCTCGCTAAATTGCCAGAGGATGCAATCCGTGATCCTGGGGATTTACGCGGAACCCGCATGGCCGTTGTCCAAGGCACGACAGGGGAAGCTTGGGCGGCTGAATATCGCGCCAAAGTTGTGCAGCGTCCCAGCTTAGAGGAGGCGATCGCCTTAATGGAGGCCAACAAAGTAGACGGGGTAATTTTTGATCGGCCAACCCTGGAATATTACCTGAGCCAAAACCCTGACTTACCCTTGCGAGTTGCCGACTTTAACCTGAATACTGAAAATCTGGGCTTTGTGTTGCCCTACGACAGTCCCCTGGCTGTTCCCCTTGATGTAAGTATCGTCGCCCTCGAAGAAGATGGCACCCTCGTCCGCACCGCCCAAGACTGGCTCCAAGGGGAACTCAATTTAGAATAGACACTAGAGATAGTTCGTTACCAAAGGAGAAAAACACCCCCTATGAAAATGCTTCACACCATGATTCGGGTCGGCAATTTAGAAGAATCCCTCAAATTTTATTGTGATGTGCTGGGGATGAAGCTCCTGCGCCAAAAAGATTACCCCGGCGGCAAATTCACCTTGGCCTTTGTTGGTTATGGCGACGAAAAAGACAATACCGTGATCGAGCTAACCCACAACTGGGACACCGATAGCTATGACCTCGGCAATGGCTTTGGTCATATTGCCCTGGGTGTGGATGATATCTATGGCACCTGCGAAAAAATCCGCGAGCTGGGCGGTAAAATTTCCCGGGAACCCGGCCCCATGAAGCATGGCACCACGGTAATTGCCTTTGTCGAAGATCCCAACGGCTACAAGATTGAACTGATCGAAATGAAAAAGGCAGCCGCTTAGAGCTGATTTATAAGGCCCCCCGGCTCCCAGTTTGAGGGAAATTTAGGGGGCCAATCAAGAGATTTCTTAGCCTAAATCTCCGTTTATTGAATCTTGCCAATCTGGCGGCCCACGGCTTCGATTTCAGCGTAGTTTTCGTTGCTGGTCTGAATAAACTGGGTCGCCCCAAATAAATCAAGAATTTCTTTGTGCTCAGGGTTGTTGGGATCGAGTTGGAGCAAAGCCTGTTGGACTTTATCCCGGAAGCCTTCCCCATAGCGCTCATCCACGTCGGGGGAAATAACCCAGTGGTAATCGTAGTAAGCAGGCGATCGCCAAATCACTTTTACTTTATTGGTGTCCACTTCCCCGGCTTCGACGCGACTATTCCACACCTGTTCGTTGAGCATTCCCAGGTCGTAGGTGCCAGCTTCGACCAATTGAATGGTGGCATCGTGGGAGGCAGAAAAACCCACTTCCCCTTGAAAGTCTTCGAGGGAAACTCCGGCTTGTTCTAGGTAGTATTGGGGCATCAGGCGGCCAGAAGTGGAGGATTCACTACCAAAAGTGAGAGTTTTGCCTTTTACTTGGGTTAAATCGGCATCACTGGCTAATTCCCCTAGACCGCTATTGACATTGGCAATGAGTACCGAGTGAAATTCGGCATCAATATCCCGTTGGGCGATCGCCTCGGCACCAGGGACTTGCAACCTCGCTTGGACACCCGTTAACCCACCAAACCAAACTAAATCTAAATCACCCACCTTAAAGGCTGTGACTGCCGCAAGATAATCGGTGACGGGTTTATATTCCACGGGGACTCCCAGTTCAGCACTGAGATAATCCGCCAATAGGCCATAGAGTCGCTGCAATTTTTCAGGATCTTGGTCGGGAATCGCCCCCGTGACCAAGGGTTGCACTGCCGTTGTCGGCGTCTCATTTTCGGTGGGGCTAGTGACATCCGTAGTCGATGGCGCAGTACAGCCAAAGACACTGAGGGAAAGCAGACAGAGGGCAGACAGGAGCCGTTTTTTCATGGGTAATTTCTCAAGGGAAAGAAAAAGATTTATTCCCAACTTAAGATAGCAATTAATGTTTTCTCCCCCCTAATGGCTTCTGTGATGGCATCTGCTTTGTGGCCCCTGATTTGGTTTTACGCTGTTTCTTTTTCCTGTGGGGTCTTGATGCTCCGTACTTGGCGATCGCCGCGACCCCGTCCTCTGGGGTGGCTATGGGTGGCGGGGTTTGTTCTGGCCCTCACCTGGGGGATGAATCTTATTTCGATGGCCTGGGCCGCTTGGTGGGGTGGTATCGCTTGGTTGCTGTTGATCCTCGTGCCATCCTTGGGGCTGCGGCAGATCCAGAGTCTCTTGTCCCGCCAAGATTTTCCGCGTGCCTACCAATGGGCTTTGTATTTGCGATATCTCCATCCCTTTGATGGTTGGTGGGAACAGCCACACATCATTCGCGCTTTGATCATGAGCCAACGGGGCCAACTCACCCCAGGTTTAAATCTTTTAGAAAAATACCAAGATCACCCCAGTTTTTTGGCCCGTCAGGTGATCGCCATGGATTATGCGATGCGGTTTGATTGGGCTGGGCTGCTGACTTGGCTCCGGGGAATGTCGCAAACGCCCCAAGAACCCTTGCTTTTGGTTTACTATTGCCGTGCTCTAGGGGAAACGGGTCAACTGTCTGAACTCTTGCGGCTTGTGCTCAAACCGGAGACCAAAGTGCAACTGTTGCGAGGAAACGATCGCCGTCAGTGGCATCTGGTGTTGTTATTTACGGCGGCCTTTTGTGGCGAAATCAAAACGGTGCAACGGCTATTAACAGGTCCCCTCAGGGATTATGCCAAAGAGATTAAGGGGTTTTGGTTGGCGATCGCCCACTATGGAGCCGGAAGTACCTCCCAAGGAAATGCTATTTTACAGACCCTCCAGGAGGACTCCCATAAGCGTTTCCGTAATGCCGTCCAAATGCGCCGCCAACATCCCCCCCGACCGGCCCAATCGCTCCTTTCCACAGACGCTTATCCTGACTTGGCCCGCCTCAGCCGCCTGGTACAGCAGGAAACCCAGGAGCAACTTTATCAATCCCTCGTGGGCCAACAGCCTGCGGGACACAAGCAACTTTCGGTGAATTCTGTTTTAGTTGCCGTCAATTGTCTGGTATTCCTGGGGGCGATCGCCGTTAGCAGTCCTGAAAATCCGGAAGCAATTCTCCAGGGCGGCGGTTTCATTCCCAACCAAGTTTTGCGGGGGGAATGGTGGCGTTTGTTTACGGCGAATTTTATCCACGTGGGGCTAGCCCATCTCTTGATGAATATGGCGACCTTGGCCCTATTAGGTCCCTTTGCCGAAAAACACTTAGGGCGATCGCGTTACCTCCTCGTTTATCTGGGCAGTGGTTTCGGGGCGACGGTCACCTTGTTTGGATTGGTGCTGTTGGCCCAGGGCTTTGACTATGAGACGTTTCCGGCTTGGTTGGCCTATCTCACCAATGAAATCCGCTATAGCTATCAAGTATGGGTCGGGGCTTCTGGATCGATTATGGGCATGATCGGGGCGATCGCCGTAGTGTTGTGGCAGGGGTGGCGACGGTTTCACCTCGAAGCCGCAGGCAGGCAATTTCGCTTGATTTGCTTAATTATTGTGATCCAATTTGCGGTGGATCTCAGTTCCCCTAATGTCAGTTTTTATAGCCATTTGCTGGGCCTCTCCTGGGGAATTGTCCTAACGCTTTTGTTAAGGCGACTTTAAAGGGAATTGTTTCTGGCAATCGAAACAGTATGCTTTACCGTCAAAGCGAATTTTATTATTGAAACAAAACATTGCAACTTTTTTGGAAATAGGCTGCTTACAGCAATAGCAATAGTACTTTGTTTTCTTTGGCTGTTCTATTACAACGGGGTGGCGATTATCTTCTTCTTTGGAAATCGAAAATTTTTTGTAGTAATCAAGTTGAGCAGGCTGATGATAATTGACTAGGTTTTCAGCTATTTGTTGCAATGATTCAGATGAAATCATTTTTGTCAGTGAACCGAGGGTTGTCAATATACTTTCATTATTTAGATTGTCTCGTGTTTGCTTGTAAAATTCGTCTGATTTAATAACAGCATCTGTTTTGAAATCTTTTGCCTTGGGGCGGATCACGCGAGACTTTGGTGAAACTAAAACATAGGCAAGAAAATGAGGCTGTAACGGTATGCCTAATCTTTTAGGTAGTATTTCTTCGCTCTGAAGAAGATTCTTCAAAACTTTGATATGTCTTTTATTTTGCTCAATGGGAGACTCTATTGCTCTATAGCTTTTCTGATATGACACCAAAAACTCGCCATGCTCTGTGATTTTGATACCATGGGCATAATGCTTGGTTTCCAAGATATAAAAATCAAGAAATCTGTTAATTAAAATGTGATCAATCTGAGCTACCAAACCACCATGTTCAATTCTAAGATCGTGAATAATTGCCCAGTTCGGCGAATTTTTATAATAGAAATCAATAAAATAAGCAGAATCTTTTTCCCCTTGATTACCAGAGGTGAGTTTTTTAAGCTCTGTTTTTGCCTGCAAAACTTTTGCTTCGGATAAGTCAGGTAAATTAATAATCGTTTTCAATTGCTCTATGTTTGCATTAATAGAATCTTTTTCTTTGATGATCATGTTGATTACTTTATAAAATATCCGAATTAAAAAAATATTGTGATAGCTAGATTTGTGATAAAAGTTTGTCATATTCTGCGTGGGAGCCAATCCAAAACCAAATGATTGTGTCGCCATCTCGTTGGCCAACTGCTCTATAGTTTTTACTGATGCGAGCCGAGTAAATTGGCAAATTGGGATGAACCTGTTTAAATCTTAAGCTGGGATGGGCAGAATCTTTTTGAAATTGACGATACGCGCTACGTGCCTGTTTTTGAATAGCATCAGGCAAGCTTGCAAGTGCCTTACGAAATTTAGTTGTTGTTCTCGACTTCACAGTTCTTCAGGTTTTAGCACTTGTGTTTGGCCTGCCTTATATTCAGTCATTGCCTCAGCCGCTAAATCTGCTAAAAGTTCCTGGGATTGAGCGAAAGCTGTATCCCACTTGGCTTCGTCCTCAAGCTCTTCCATGATTAAAGCCGCGATCGCATCTTGTCTTTCCGTATCCAAAGATTGTAAATGTTTAATTGCTTGTTCTAGGAGTTCAGTCATAACAAAGCCGTTATTTTTAAATCAGATTATAACGAGACCACAGGATTTTTAAACAATTAGTTAGGTGTTATTTCACTAGAAAAATTGTGTTGTGTTCTAAATATTTTCGGACTTGACTAGTGTTATTTGAAGCTCACAACCTACGGCCTGAGCATAACGACGTAGGGTTGCCAAAGAAGGTGAATGCTTGCCACTACTAAGAGATGATTCTAGCCGTGTGACAGCAGGGGCTTTAGTTCCCATGCGAGCAGCAACCTCCGCTTGAGAAAGACCAGCTTCTTGTCTCGCTTTGAGCATTTGTCTCAACAAGGAAAACTCAGCTTCCATGTTGTCGTACATAATGCATGTTTCAGGATTAGTCAATACCTTTTTTTTCAATTCAGCATGATTCATTTACTCTTGACCTCCGACATACGGTATTTAGCGATTTTGAGTTCCTTCGATGGAGTCTTTTGGGATTTTTTCACAAAGCCATGGAGCATGACGATCCGTTGTCCTACTAGCGTGCAGTAGAATACTCGTGCAATCCCCTCTCTACCTTTAACGCGAAGTTCAAATAAGCCGCCTGACATAGATCGGGTATGGGGCATACCGAGATGAGCACCAAACTCTAGCATTAGATCTGTAAGGCGAAAATACTTGGCTGCTAAACTCGGTGGGAGTTCAAGGACAAACTCTTCGACATCAGAGTAAGGGTATTCAATGCTCCAAGACATAGGTTCAACATAACATAAATGTTATATTTTTCGAGTTTTTAATGGCTTTCGGGGCGATCGCCACTTTCGATAATTTCCTGACTCTTGATCTTCCGGAGCATCACAGCGGCAATTCATGACTTTTATGAAAAATATGACTTAATTGCACCAACTGCTGCACAGCTTCCGGTTGCCAATTGCCCTCAATATTTCGCTGGGTTAGAACTAACAAACGCAGACTATAGCTAGCCGGAAACCCCTCAATCTCCAGCCAAACCAAATCACTTTCTGCTTCGATAGCGATCCGTTCCTCTGGCATCAATTCCGAAGCAATACTTTCGACGGTATCGGCTAACTGCACCAACAAACGACAAAAATCTTTAAATTCTGCGGTAGTTAATTCCACGGCCCAATCGTCGGCTCCAACTAAGCCTTGAAAAGTCCGGGTGGGGTCAGGATTCCAGCCTAACCGCCAACCCGTTCCTTTTTTGAGCGATCGCCCCATTTATTCGCCTCGATACTCCGGTTCACGCCCGTAAAGATAGACGAGGTAGCGCAATTTGCCAATGAGGTCATCACTCAGCATTTCCGGCTGGTAGCGCCAAGTCCAGTTCCCGGCGGCCACCCCAGGGGTATTCATCTTTGCTTCAGACCCTAAACCCAAAAGATCCTGGAGGGGGAAAACTGCCAGATTTGCCACGGAACCCAACGCCAGACGAATCAGACCCCAATGGATTCCCTCATCGCAGAGGCAACCAAGGTAATCCGTAACCCGTGCCTTTTCTTCATCACTACGTTTGTCAAACCAGCCCACGGTGGTGTCATTATCATGGGTGCCCGTGTAGACAATGCAATTGCGATTGGTGTAATTAAACGGTAAAAACGGATTGGCGCGATCGCTATCAAAGGCAAAGTGCAAAATCTTCATGCCTGGTAAGCGATATTTGTCCCGCAGGGCCTCCACATCCGGCGTGATTACCCCCAGATCCTCAGCGACGATGGGCAGTTCACCGAGCTTATCTTTGAGTAACGCAAAAAATTCGTCACCCTTGGCTTTGATCCAGCGGCCATTCATCGCTGTTTTCTCCCCTTGGGGAACCGCCCAAAAGGCCTCAAAACCCCGGAAGTGATCGATGCGGACAATATCGACATACTCCAGCATGGTTTTAATGCGCTCGATCCACCAGGAATAATGACGGCGCGAAAGGTTACGCCAGTTGTAGACCGGGTTGCCCCAGAGTTGGCCTGTTTCACTGAAATAATCCGGTGGGACCCCCGCCATCCACTTTGCGGCCCCGGTTTCGTAATCGAGGCGGAAAATTTTCGGGTGCCCCCACACATCGGCACTGTCATGGGCCACATAAATCGGCAAATCCCCAAAGATTTGGATGCCCTTTTCATTGGCATAGCTCTTTAGGGTTGACCACTGGCGGAAAAATTCCGATTGGGCGTACTTATGGAAAAAAATCTGATCGGCGAGGACTTCTGTCTGTTGGGCGATCGCCTTTGGATCACGCCAAGCGAGGGCCGCATCCCAGTCATACCAACTTTTGCCGTCGTGGGCTTCCTTGAGGGCCATAAAGAGAGCATAGTCATTGAGCCAATAGGCCTGCTCTTCGCAAAAGGTTTGAAATTCTCGTTTTCTTTCTGGGGTCGCCACTGCTTGGAAGCGTTTACAAGCTTTTCTGAGGAGCGGCATCTTAAAGGCGATCGCCTGATCATAGTCCACCTGATCCCCAGGGCAACTCGGACAGGCCGCTAAATCTTCCTCTTCCAACAGATCCTCCGAAGCCAGCCATTCCAAATTCAGCAACATCGGATTGCCCGCAAAGGCCGAATAACACAGATAAGGAGAATTCCCAAACCCCGTTGGCCCCAGGGGCAGAACTTGCCAAACCTGCTGTCCACTATCGGCAAGAAAATCAATAAATCGATAGGCTTCTGGCCCCAGATCGCCGATTCCAAATCGACCCGGCAAAGACGTAGGATGCAACAGAACACCACTAGCACGACGTTGAAACATACGCAGATTACAAGCTCACAATTTTTCTCTACTGGCCATCCTAGCAACCGTTTCCCGTACAGCCGGAGATTGTGACGATTTTTGACAGCTAAAGGTCAAGGTTTGCCTATATCCCGCCTATTCTGCCCAAATGCTTGCCTTTTTTCCTGGCTTTTCCATTAAGTAATCCTTTAGCAAGAGCGCATCCTCCAGACACAGTCGTTACCATTGGAGCAGACAGACCCATGCAGGAAAAAGCCTATGCCAGATCACAGCCACGACATTACCCAAAGTCCGAGTCTCGACCGCGATTGCACCACTCTCTCCCGTCACGTTCTACAACAGCTCCAGAGCTTCGATACTGCGGCCCAAGACATCAGTGCCATCATGAACCGCATTGCCCTGGCCGGCAAACTCGTTGCCCGTCGCCTCAGTCGCGCTGGCCTGATGGAAGGGGTACTCGGCTTCACGGGCGAAGAAAATGTCCAAGGAGAATCCGTCAAACGGATGGATCTCTATGCCAACGATGTTTTTATTTCTGTTTTTAAACAAAGTGGCCTCGTTTGTCGCCTCGCCTCCGAGGAAATGGAAAAACCCTACTACATTCCTGAAAACTGCCCCATTGGTCGTTATACGCTGCTCTACGATCCGATTGATGGCTCCTCCAATGTCGATATTAATCTCAACGTTGGTTCCATTTTTTCCATCCGCCAACAAGAAGGCATGGATCTCGATGGAGATGCCGCAGACCTGCTCCAAAATGGTCACAAGCAAATTGCGGCCGGTTATATTCTTTACGGCCCTTCAACCATGTTGGTTTACTCCATTGGCACGGGGGTACACTCATTTATCCTTGATCCGAGTTTAGGGGAATTTATCCTCGCTGAAGAAAACATCACGATGCCGAACCATGGCTCGATCTACAGCGTCAATGAAGGTAATTTTTGGCAGTGGGAAGATTCGATCCGGGATTACATTCGCTACATGCACCGCCATGAAGGTTACACAGCTCGCTACAGTGGTGCCCTTGTAGGGGATTTACACCGCATCCTGATGCAGGGGGGCGTCTTCCTTTATCCAGGCACGAAGAAAAAGCCAGAGGGGAAATTGCGTCTTCTTTATGAAACCGCACCGTTAGCTTGGCTCATTGAACAGGCAGGGGGGAAAGCCAGTACAGGCACCATGCCGCTCTTAGATTTTGTGCCGACCTATCTCCACCAACGCACCCCGACGATCCTCGGTAGTGTAGAAAATGTGGAATTGGTTGAATCGTTCATCCACGAGGCAGAACAGGAAACCATCGGCGTTTAAAAAATTTTATTTTAAAGATTTATAAGGATATTGCAGAAACCTGATCGACAACTATGAGGTGAGCCGAATGCAAGAACTAACGGGGCGCATTGTCCATCAATCCCTAGGTGCTGGGGTATGGGTCCTCGAAACGACAGCGGGGGTTAACTATGAACTGCGAGATTTGCCCCAGGGCTATCAACAGCAAGGTCTACAGGTCGCTGTAACGGGGGAAGTCCTCACCGATGCGGTTTCTATTGCCATGGTGGGGCCCATTTTCGCCGTGGGTACCGTTACAAAACTTTAGCGCTACACTGAAGGCACTCGTGCGCTTACCTGACGTCAGTTTTGATGATGGTTGGCGATCGCCTTCTAAAAATCAGCCTTTTTAAAACCCTTTCATCATAAAACCCTTAAATACCATGCGTGTCCTCCTCATCTATCCGGTTTTTCCTCCCACTTTTTGGTCCTACGAAAAAATCCTTGAACTGGTCAACCGCAAGGTGCTGTTGCCTCCTTTGGGCTTAATTACCGTGGCGGCGATTTTGCCCCAGGCGTGGGAGTTTAAACTGGTTGACCGCAATATTCGCGCTGTGACGGAGGCGGAATGGGAATGGGCCGATCTGGTCTTGATGTCGGCGATGATCGTCCAAAAAGATGACCTCCTTGACCAAATTAAGGAAGCGAAAAAACGGGATAAATTGGTGGCGGTTGGCGGCCCCTACCCGACGTCAGTACCCGAAGAAGTCCAGGATGTAGGGGCGGACTTTTTGATCCTCGATGAAGGAGAACTTACCCTGCCGATGTTTGTGGAAGCCGTTAACAACGGGGCCACTTCTGGAACTTTTCGCGCCACCGAAAAACCCGATGTCACCACTACGCCAGTACCCCGTTATGATCTGTTGGAATTGGATCAATATGATTCGATGTCGGTACAGTTCTCCCGGGGCTGTCCCTTCCAATGTGAATTTTGTGACATTATCGTGCTCTACGGGCGTAAACCCCGCACCAAAACCCCAGAGCAGCTTTTAAAGGAATTGGATTGCCTCTACGAATTGGGTTGGCGGCGCAGCATTTTCATGGTGGATGATAATTTCATCGGCAACAAGCGGAACGTTAAACTCCTCCTCAAGGCCCTCAAGGAATGGCAACGGGAGCATCAATACCCCTTCCGCTTCAATACCGAAGCTTCGGTGGATCTTGCCGATGATCTAGAGCTCATGGATCTGATGGTGGAATGTTTCTTTGATGCGGTTTTCCTCGGCATTGAAACCCCCGATGAAGAGAGTCTACAACTCACCAAAAAATTTCAAAATACCCGCAGCTCCCTCGCTGAATCCATTGACAAAATTATTCAAGCAGGTTTGCGGCCCATGGCAGGCTTTATCATCGGCTTCGATGGGGAGAAAAAAGGGGCAGGCGATCGCATTATCAAATTTGCGGAACTGACGGCGATCCCCACCACCACCTTTGCGATGCTCCAGGCCTTGCCGAATACGGCACTCTGGCACCGCCTCGAAGCGGAAGGGCGACTCCGGGCGAAAAAGGACGGCAACATCAACCAAACAACCCTGATGAACTTCATCCCCACCCGTCCCCTCGAAGACATTGCCAATGAGTATGTCCACGCCTTTTGGCAACTCTACGATCCGCACCTTTATTTAGACCGCATTTACCGTTGTTTCCTAAAACTGGGCGCGCCGAAATGTCATCCCCCGGCCAAGTTGCCCAGTTTGGTCGATCTCAAGGCATTGGCGATCGTTATTTGGCGGCAAGGCATCAAGCGGGATACCCGTTGGCGCTTTTGGCACCATTTATTCGGTATTTTGCGCCACAATCCGGCGGTGTTTGAGCATTACCTCACCCTCTGTGCCCACAACGAGCATTTCCTGGAGTACCGCCAGATCGTGAAGGACAGCATTGAAACCCAGTTAGCGGAATTTTTGGAACAGGAAGAAACGCCGACTCCGACCCCCGTTACGGTGTAGTCACAGTTAGGTAAGCGCCATAAAAACAAAACTCCCCGATTTTTAACAATGGGGGAGCTTTTTATTGCTTTGTGCAGGATGAGGAAATTTAGAGGGCCATGGCCGCGAGGGTTTGATCGAGAAGGGCGATCGCCTCATCAATTTCTGCGGCGGAGACAATCAGGGGCGGCACAAACCGGAGCACCTTCGGGCCAGCGGGGGCCAATAGTAAACCATTTTCCATGGCCGCTTTGACCACTTCAATGGAGGTGAGTTCGAGGTCTGCTTTAATTTCCATGCCATTGATCAAACCCCAACCCCTGACATCACTGAAGTAGGGATATTTTTCGGCCAGGGTCTTTAAACCCGCCCGGAGCTGTTCCCCACGGGCGTTGACATTTTCTAGTAAGTTTTCCTGTTCGAGGGTTTCAACCACCGCTAGGGCCGCTGCACAAGAGAAGGGGTTCCCACCAAAGGTGCTGGCATGTTCCCCAGGGTTAAAGACAGCGCAGGAATCCTTGCACATCATGGCACCAATGGGGATCCCTCCCGCTAAACCTTTCGCACTGGTGAAAATATCTGGTTCAATGCCGAGGTTTTCGTAGCCCCAGTATTTGCCGGTTCTCCCAACGCCAACTTGCACTTCATCGAGGACGAGGAGAATCCCATTTTCGTCACAAATGCGCCGCACTGCTTTGAAATATTCCACCTCACCAGGCCGGACACCTCCTTCCCCCTGGAGAGCTTCGAGCATAATGGCGGCGACGCGGCGATTCCCTTCATCGATATCGGTGATCGCTTCTTCGAGGGCGCGAACGTCGTTGTAGGGTACATAGGCAAATCCATCAGGGAGCGGGTCAAAATGTTTTTGATATTTGGGTTGTCCGGTGGCGGTGATGGTGGCGAGGGTACGCCCATGGAAGCTCGATTTCGCCGAGAGGATCACGGGTTGCTCGAGGAAGTCTGAGACGGTGTGGGCATATTTGCGGACTAATTTAATGGCTGCTTCGTTGGCTTCGGCCCCGGAGTTGCAGAAAAAGACTTTATCGGCGCAGGAGTGTTCGACGATCCACTGGGCTAAAGCGCCTTGCTCTGGGATGTAGTAGAGATTAGAAACATGGTGCAGTTTTTGAATTTGCGCGCTGACGGCTTGGATCAGGGCGGGGTGAGCATGGCCGAGGGTGCAGGTGGCAATGCCCGCGACAAAATCTAGGTAACTTTTCCCTTCCGTATCCCACAAACGGCAACCTTCCCCCTTGGCGATCGCCACCGGAAAGCGCCCATAGGTATGCATCACATACTGATCGAACTGGTCTGAGTTAAAGCTTTGGGCTGGAGAATGGTTTAGTAGCGTTTGGGGACTCACGGGTTACTCCTCTGCGATGGCGAGACTCAAAGTTAAATTTCAGTTTAGCCAATGGGTAATCTTTTTTGCTAAATACAAGGGGGGAATGAGCTAAAGAAATTCTGTGTTTTTTTAGCTTCCTACAGGTCGATTTGAATTGTCTGCAACTTTCCCTACAAACATCAGACTTATTTTGAGGATCATCGGTGTATAGCATTGAGCAAAAATATAGGCGCCTCAGGGGGCAGCTGCAACTAGGCTTGCTGATGCTGGTGGCGCTGTTTCTGCTGGGGACGAGTTGGTTTATTGTCGTGGAGCAGTGGTCATGGGTGGATGCAGCCTATATGACGATGATCACCCTCTCGACCGTTGGCTTTGGGGAAACCTATCCCCTCGGCGATCGCTCCCGTGTGTTTACGATCATTCTGATTTTTTTGGGTTTAATCGCAGTCGGTTATATCGTGAACCGCTTTATCGAAGCAATGATTAGCGGCTATTTCCAGGAGGTAAAAAAATTGAAGCAGTACCAGCAGCAAATCAGTCGTCTTAATAACCACTACATTGTCTGTGGCCTCGGTCGTACCGGACAGCAGGTCGCCCGGGAATTTGTCGCCGAGGGGATTCCTTTTGTAGTTGTCGATCTCGAACCGGAAATTATTGAAGCCGCCCGCGACCAAGGTTATATCTGCATTCAAGGGGATGCCACCCTCGATCAATATCTCCATGAAGCGAAAATTGACCGGGCAACTTGTTTGGTGGCAGCCCTCAGTTCCGACGCAGAAAATCTCTACACAGTGCTTTCGGCGAAAACATTAAACCCAAAAATTCGGGCGATCGCCAGGGCCAGTACCGAAGAAGCCGTCGAAAAATTACGCCGTGCCGGGGCCGATGCCGTTGTGTCCCCCTACATTACCGGGGGGCGTCGCCTGGCCGCTGCGGCCCTCAGACCCCAAGTCATGGACTTTGTTGATGGCATTCTCACCGGAACAGAACGCTCTTACTACCTCGAAGAAATCCGTGTCGATAGCAATTGTGGCGATTATATTGGCAAAAGCCTCAGCGAAGCCCGACTTAGGGTGCAGTCCGGTGCCCTCGTCCTCGCTATTCGTCGTCAAGATGGCAGTCTCATTCCTGGGCCAACGGGAGAGACGCTACTCCTATCTGGGGACTTTTTATTTGTATGGGCACCGCAGAGCAGCTGCGCAAACTAAACAGTATCTTGATCCCTGTACAAACCGATGGGCCTCTGCGTCCCCCCCAACGCTAGGTCAGTGTTTCCTGAACTTGGGCGCGGCAGTCCCTATCCCTCTTTAGGGTAGGGAAGGATAGCGCGGCTACTGAAGAGAAACGGAAGTAGCCAAATCAATCAGGCTTAGGCAATCGCCTTATGTACTCTCTGATAATTTGAGCCATGCTGACATCCTTGTTGGACGCGAACGCCTTGAGTCTTGCCAGATCCTCTGATGTTAGCCTTATTTTTAGTATTTCTGACTTGTTCATTGTGGGCACAATAGACTACCATAGGAGCATGGTAACACGCCGAATCACTTACAGGCTCTATCCAAGTCGCCAACAGCAAAAAAAGCTGCACTATTGGCGGCGTTTACATTGCAGTTTGTATAACGCAGCGATTGCTAACCGTAAAACCCAGTACCAAAAGTTCAACCATGCAGTCGATTACTTTGAGCAGCAAAATAGTCTGCCAGGGTTCAAGCAAGTATGGCCAGAATTTAAGGAACTGGGTTCCCATGCCCTACAGGCAACGTTAAAGCGAGTGGACTTTGCCTTCAACCGATTTTTTAAGGGATTGGGGGGATATCCAAAGTTCAAGGCATCTCGACGCTATGGAGGGTGGACATATCCCTGCGGGGCAGGTTGGCAGGTAGAAACAGACGGTCAGCATGGCTTTCTCAAGTTGAGCCACTTAGGCAGAATGCAAATGAGAGGGAAAGCTCGCACCTGGGGAAAACCAACAACTTGCACAATTTTCTTCCGCCAGGGCAAGTGGTATGCCTCAATCACCGTCAAATGTGAACCCAAGCGGGAAACCGAGGGTGGGTCTGTGGGGATTGATTTAGGTTGCAAGGAAGCGATTACCCTTTCTACAGGGGAGCAACTATCAAAGCCTGGCTTTATCAAAGTCGGTGAGGTTGCTGTAAGGCAAGCATCCAAGCAACTCAGACGAAAGCGTGCACCAAACCGAAATAAGCGAGTTAAAGCATCGCGGCGGTGGCAAAAAGCGAGACGGCAGGTATCAATGCGGCAACGCAAAATTACCCGTCAGCGCGAAGATTGGCTGCATCAAATCACAAGCAACATAGTCAGCGGTAATAGCCTAGTTGCAGGTGAGCAGTTAAACGTCAAAAACATGACCCGCAAAGCCAAAAAAGGCAGCAAACGGAAAGCTCAAAAAACAGGGCTTAACCGCTCCATTCTCTCGGTTGGCTTCGGCATGATTGGTTCAATGCTGGAATACAAGCTGGCAGAGGCAGGAGGATTTTATGTGGAGTCCCCGACAAGGACGCTTAAGCCCTCTCAGCGTTGCGCTAAATGTTGGGAGCTAACGCCAAAGACATTGGCAGACAGGGTACATATTTGCTCAAACCCAAACTGTGGCCACAGGGAGGATAGAGATATCAATGCAGCTCAGGTTAATTTAGCCTGGGCAAGGGGTCAAGAACTGGCCTCTTCAGTCGCGGAGCCGCCAAGCTCTACCGATTGCGGAAGCATGAGGCAACTTGGGGCGATGAAACGACGGAAACTCCATGCCTCTTAGGCTGGAGTAGTTCATACAATGGCCCCACCAAGGTCAGGCCACAAAAAATATTGATACAAACTTTTGTTAATATTGATACCAACTTAGAATTCTTGAGATAAATAAGAGGAATCCACCCACCATGACCGACAAGAAAATTGTAGTTTCCCCGTCCATTCTTTCCGCGGACTTTAGCCGCCTTGGTGAAGAAATTAAAGCAGTCGATGAAGCTGGCGCTGATTGGATTCACGTCGATGTCATGGATGGTCGTTTTGTCCCGAATATCACCATTGGGCCGTTAATTGTTGAGGCTATTCGTCCCTACACCAAAAAGCCTTTGGATGTGCATTTGATGATTGTTGAGCCAGAAAAATACGTGGCAAATTTTGCCAAAGCTGGTGCTGACATTATTTCTGTCCATGCAGAACACAATGCGTCTCCCCACCTCCACCGCACCCTCTGCCAAATTCGCGAGCTGGGTAAAAAATCTGGGGTTGTACTGAATCCTTCTACACCCCTCAACATCATTGAGCACGTCCTTGATGTCTGTGACCTGATTTTGATCATGAGTGTGAACCCTGGGTTCGGTGGCCAAAGCTTCATTCCTTCAATGGTTAGCAAGATCGAAAAATTGCGGGCAATGTGTGATGAGCGCGGCCTCGATCCTTGGATTGAAGTCGATGGTGGCATCAAGCCTGCGAATGCGTGGCAAGTCATTGATGCGGGAGCCAATGCGATTGTTGCGGGTTCTGCGGTTTTCAAGGCACCTAGTTATGCTGAGGCGATCGAAGGGATTCGTAACAGCAAGAAGCCAAAAGCAGTTGCGGCCTAGGACATCCCCCTAAATCCCCCTTCAAAGGGGGACTTCAGACTGAAGTTTCAAATCATTGCATCATCAACAAATAGGGAAAGACGAGACTGCCTTTCCCTATTTTTGTGGTGAGGGGAGTCTGGTGGCATAATCGAAGTGATCTCCTGAGATAAGTGATGCTGTGAAAGAGTCGGATTTGCGTCAGTTGGCGGAACAGGGAAATCCCCAGGCGATCGCCCAAGTGTTAAGGCAAGCATTTCAACCCCACCAGATCCGGGTGATGCTCAAGCGGGTGGCTGATAAACACCTTAAAATTCAACTCGAAGGCTTTACAACCCCTGACCAGGCGATCGCCAAACAAATCCTCGCCCCTTGGCAAAAAATTTGGGAACGCACGATCACGGAAACCTTTACCGTTGAAGGCCTTCGTTTTGGGGAAGTCACCCCCGACTGGGAATGGACAATCGTTGCGGGCTTACTCTCCCCAGCCGAACGGGAACCCTCTCCGGAAGCACTCAGCGCCCAAGAACCGCCCCAAAAGACTGCCCTCAAAAACGATGCGCTCACCTTGAAACTCCGGCAACTGCTAGCGGCTTACCTGTGGAGTATCAAAGTTACGCCCTCCGCTGGGGCCTTGGTGATCAAGTTAACGGTGATTGACCAACGCGATCGCCAAGACTATTGCCAGATTATCCAGGAGGCTTTACAGCATTTTTCCCTGGATGACGTCGAAAAAGTTTACCTCAATGTCTACCATCGCCAGCAACAGAAATATCTCCTCAAAACCTGTTTTCCCCTCCATGGTGCCTTGCCGTCTCAAATCTCTTATCAGCGCCCTCGGTCACGGCCACTGCCTCCGGATACGCCCCAGGCACTCCTCATTGGTGGCGGCTTGGGCCTAATTCTCTTTTTGCTGCCCCCCAGTCGCTTTATTCTGAATACCTTTCTCACCCTCGTCCACGAAATTGGCCATGCGATCGCCTATTGGCTGTTTGGCTATCCCGCTGTGCCGAGTTTTGATTTTATCTTTGGGGGCGGCATTACCCTCGCCCTCGGCCGCGCCAGCATTATTTTGTGGCTGCTCTACGGGGCGATCGCCTATCTCGCTTGGCAATACCGTCGCAATCGCGGCACCCTGATTACCTTGGCCGGTCTGACTCTCCTGCAAATCCTTCTGATCTTGACAGGTTGGGATCAAATCGCCATTATCGCCATGGGCCACCTCTTAGAAATTGCCGCCGTTTTTATTTGCCTGTACTTTGCCCTTGGTAAATACTTTTGCCATGTCTCTGGCGAACAAACCCTCTATGCCCTGTTGGCCAGTTTTAGCTTTCTAGAAAATAGTGCCTTTTTCGGGCAGCTCATGACTAGCGAAACCTTCCGCATTGCCTACCGGGTCGGGAAAGGAGGCCTTTTAGATCATGATTTGGTGCGCTTGACCCAAGATTTTTTCTCCATGTCCCTGTCAACCCTGGCGGGCTGTTTTTTGCTCCTGACTCTCCTGGCTCCCGTACTGGCCTTTGGAGCCTTTCATTGGGAATCCCTGTGGGTGCCTCGGTTTTATCGACTGTGCCAACCGAGTCCTAAATCTTAAAAATCGCCACAAAAAAACCTATCCCTGGGGAATAGGTCACTTGTATCTTAAAGTTTAGGTTTGACTCACAAAAATTTTCCTCAGCAAGGAAAGATTTCGTTTGTATCCTTAATAGTCACCGGTGTTTAGACGTTGGTCACCATCAATAAACACATCAGCAGGGGGGGTGACGGTGAAACGCTCTAAATTTTCCTCTAATCGTGCCAGTTGCTTCTCGCTGAGGTCGGGGATATTTAATACATCTTCAACGCTGTCATAGGGGGCATTTTCGATGATGCGTTTGGCTAATATGGGATAAAATCCACGGAGCTCGCGGAAAAGACGGACGCTGGCGTTGTTTAGGTCAATTTTCTTGCCATATTCTGACTCAAGCACCTTGTCAGCGGGATTAACACGCTCACCGAGCACGGCTGCAGAAACAAAGCCATTGCTTAAATCGAGGGCTTGGGCTTGGGGTTGAACGCTAAAGAACGCGCAACCGAACATGAGGACGAGCCCCATTAATGCACTCACAACTCTACTCATTATGATTGATTCCTCCTAGGCTTTTCCCAGCTTTTTTTTGATGAATTCTTAGATTTATGTAAAATACCAAGCTTCAGGCGGCCTGAAACTACTAACGTAAAAAATTCTGGCTTATTATTTCATTTTTCCGGCTTGGTTGTCACCTTTGGCTTTTTTGATTCTGAAGAATGGCAACAAAAGTTAATAAATATTGCGCTCTGTGACGGCAGCTTATCATTTTCCAGTGGCGATCGCCCCCCTTGGCATCTTCCCAGGTAGATGGGCCATAATGATCCTTTGGTAGTTTATTTAACATCAGGAGTTTAGTTTATGTCCCTCCGGTTAGGCGATGTGGCCCCCAACTTCACCCAAGATTCCACCATTGGGGAAATTGATTTTTATGATTGGGCTGGCGACAGTTGGGTGGTTTTGTTTTCCCATCCCGCTGATTTTACCCCCGTGTGCACCACCGAATTAGGCGAAGTAGCCCGGTTAAAGGGAGAGTTTGAAAAGCGCAATGCGAAGGTGATTGCCCTCAGCGTTGATGACACGGCCTCCCACAACAACTGGGTCGGTGATATCGATGAAACCCAGGGATGTGCTGTCAATTACCCGATTTTGTCCGACGCGGATCAAAAAGTTGCCACCCTCTACAACATGATCCACCCCAACGCCAACCCGAAAGTGACGGTGCGGACTGTTTTTGTGATTGATCCTGAGCGGAAGGTGCGTTTAACCCTCACCTATCCCCCCAGCACTGGCCGGAACTTCCAAGAAATTTTGCGGGTTTTGGATTCGCTACAACTCACGGACAACTACAGCGTGGCGACTCCCGTCAATTGGCAAGACGGCGAGGATGTTGTTGTTTCTCCAGCAATTTCCACTGAGGATGCGAAAGTCAAGTTTCCCAAAGGCGTCAAGGAAATCAAGCCCTATCTGCGCATGACTCCTCAACCGAATAAGTAGAGCTTCGGCTCCTAGGGGTTGGCAATCTCTGAAAAAAGCGATCGCCAGCCCCAAAAACTAGCAATATAGGTCACATTGTTTGCATCATCCTTTACCAAGTAGCAGCTTGATTAGAATTTTAGAAAAGAGTTGCCTGTAAAGTTTTGGCGAGTTGGGTATGGAGTTTATGGCTCGCTTTGTAGGCCAGGTAATGGCCCGTGGGAATCGTGCCAAGCAAACTTAAATCACCGATTAAGTCAAGTAATTTATGGCGAGCAGGCTCATTCTCAAATCGGAGTGGCGGATTGAGCCATTTTTCTTGGTCGCAAACGAGGGCATTATCTAAACTCCCTCCCTGAATTAATCCAGCTTTTTTCAGTTGCTCAATTTGGTCAGCAAAGCCAAAAGTCCGAGCCGGGGCGATCGCCTGGGCAAAGGGTTCTGCTGCGGGGCTCCAACTGTGCCACTGGTTACCAATGGGCTTGTAGGTGAAATCGATGCCATAGGTAAACCGCAATTCCGCAGCGGGCAAGGCCGCCACAAAGGCCTCATCTTCCTGGAGCCAAATGGGTTCTATGACCACAGGGGTGGCGATCGCCTCATCTGTGAGGGTCTGGGTACCGGCCTTGGCGATCGCCTCTACCCACTGCACCGCCGAGCCATCCAACAGGGGTAACTCTGGCCCATCAATTTCGATACGCACCACATCAATCCCCAGACCTACTAATGCCGCTAGCAAATGCTCTGTGGTTCTAACCTTGGCTTCGCCTACTGCCAATTCCGTAGACAAGAGTGTTTGATTGACAGCCTCAATGCGGGCCGGGATCTGGGGTTCCCCTGGTAAATCTGTGCGCACAAAATAACGACCCTGGTGGCGATCGCCAGGCATCAGCTTTAGGGTGACTCGTTGCCCCGAATGGAGACCGACCCCGGAACATTCAACGGTTGTTTTTAACGTTTTAACCATCACAAAAAAGGGGGTTGCCCCCCCACGAAATCAGACCGATAACGCCCTAGAAGCGCTCACCAATACCAAAGTGAATGCGGCTGTCCCCTTGGTCATTGAGCCCATAATCCACCCGGATTGGCCCCAGGGGAGAATTCACCCGAACACCGATACCATAACCAAAACCATTGCCAGGCTTGCCACGGGTTCCAGCCGGATCGCCCGGTACATCATCCCCGGAACCGAGGTCGGTGGCATAGTCAGCAAATAGCGCTCCACCCACTGCCGAGAAAATCGGGAAGCGATATTCTGCCGTCGCTTGGACGTAGTTACGGCCACTGCCGAGATCCCCTTCTTCAAAGCCCCGCACAGAGTTGCTGCCCCCAAGGGAGAAAGCTTCATAGGGCGGTAAGTCACCGAGAATAGCGCCCCCTTGGATGTTGAAGGCCAAAGTATGGGGTTTCTCTTCACTGCCAAAGCTAGGAAGTTTAATCGGTGAATCCATGTAGATACTGTGGCTGGCCCGGAGTCGGTTAAAGAGAATGCTGCCGCTGCCAATGGGAATAGTCTGATCGGTACCGAAACGGGTAATGGAACCCCGGGTCGCCCCATCAAAGCTCGTGCGTTTATCCCGTACAACGTTCAGGCTCAGGGAAAAGATATCGTCAACGCCACTGTCCGAGAAACTGAGTTGATTCCCAGCTTGGTCGATAAACTCTGTATCGCCATCGGCATTGGTAATCCGGACGCGGTTGTAATCAAAGCCCAGGGAGGCACGCCATTCAGAGGGGCCAAAAACATTTTTCGATAGGGGACGGCTAAAGGTCACCCCACCACCAATGCGGTTAATCCGGGGGCGATCGCCACTGGGGTCGAGATCGACATCTGTCTCACCTCCATCAAAGATCAGTGAGATAGAACGACGGCGGAAGGCATTGACCGAATAGGATGTCCGGTAGGGATCGCCAGCAATCCAAGGATCCGTAAAGGAGAGGTCAAACAGGGCATCCCGTTGCCCCAGTTGGAATTCTGCCGCTAGACGTTGGTTATTACCACCCAGGTTTTGTTGCTGGTAGCTCACACTCCCAAAGAAGCCACTGGCCGAGCTGATCCCCCCACCAGCGGCGATGGAACCTGTATTCCCTTCAATGACATTCAAATTTAGAACAGCCTGGGTTGGATCTTCGGTACCGGTGGTGAAATCTAACTGAACATCTTCAAATAGTCCCAGACCAAACACCCGCTGGAGATCCCGTTGGGCGACATCCCGCCGGAAAACGTCCCCTGGTTTGAGTTCCATTTCCCGCGTAATGATAAAGTCCCGGGTTTTGCCATCGACGGGTTCATTGTCAGCATTGATGAAATTGACTTGGATGTCTTCGATCACCCCTTCAACGACAACGAGGGTCACAACCCCATCGGCACTGGGTTCATCAATACCGATTACCTTGGCCAGATCGTAACCGTTGTCTTGGTACCACTGCTGGAGTTGTTGGAGTTTATTACTGCCCTCTTGGAAATCATTGAGGTTGATAATTTCGCCATAGCGATCGCGGAAAATATTATCGACAACTTCAGGGGGCGTAATATTTTGACTGCCTTCTAGGGGCAACGCCTGCACGACGATATCGCTTAAAACGGGGTTGGGTACCACATCGAACGTTACCCGCACCCCTAGGGGCGTATCTTCTGGGGTCGCCACGACATTGGCAAACAAACCCGTCGCGTAGACGCGGTTCACATCATTCCGAATTTGTGAAACGGTTGTGGGTCGTCCAGCCCGGGTTTCAATGGCCTGGATAATTTCTTGTTCTAGTTCGACATTGTCGCCCACACCATTAATCTGAATTTCTGCAACCAATACCCTGGGTTCGTTGGGGTTGGCCTGGGTATTGGGGTTTCCCTGCTGCTGGGCGTAGAGCTGCGGCAGATTACTGTCTTGGGAAGTTGGTTGAGCCTGGGTAGCGGGAGGGGTGACAGCTTGGGTCGGCGCCTGGGCCAGGGTTTGGGTTTGGGGCGCTGGCGTCGGGGAAGCCTGTTCTGTGGGCGCTGTGTCTGTGACTTCTACTGGCAGAGCCGGCACGACAACTTGGGTCACCGTTGGCATCAGGGGATCGAGATTACTCCCTTCTGATCGGGGTTCGGCATGGGCCGGAGACATGATACCCAAAGAGGCGATCGCCGCCCAAAGTGCTAGGGCCTGGGGGGAAAAATAGTCTAAATTTTGTTGTTTCTGCACGTCCAAACACCAGATCAAACGAAAGTTATCAGCACTCTATTTATAAGTGCTTTTTCTGTAAATTGGCCAACATGAGTAATTTACTCTGCTGGATTGTACCAGAGTCGAAGACGGGGAAGCGTTGCTTATGTTTCCACATCTGGGCCTCGTAATTTAGCCTTGGGCAAGGGAAATTTAGGTGAGGGATTGCAATTGCTGCACCTGGGCCAAGACCCTGGCCTGGACAGTTTGATAAGCGTTTTCGATGTTACCGAGGTCTTGACGGAAGCGGTCTTTATCCATTACCCGCAGGTTGGGGTCTGTTTCGGTTTGATCCCACAGACGGCAGGTGTCGGGGCTAATTTCGTCGGCCAAAAGAATTGTGCCTGTTTTGTCGGTGCCAAACTCGATTTTAAAATCCACCAGGGTAATCTGACAGCGCTCAAAAAAGCCTTGCATTAGACCATTGATCCGGAGGGCATAGTCCTGGAGTTGGGCCAATTGCTCGGTGGTTACGATCTTGAGCAGCATGAGGCGATCGCGGGTCAGGAGGGGATCCCCAAGGGCATCATCCTTGAGATAAAACTCCACAAGGGGCTGGGGAAGCACCGTGCCCTGGGCTAAACCTGTTTGTTTACAAAGACTACCCGCTGCGATATTTCGCACCACCACTTCTACGGGCAGAATCTTGACTGCTTTTACGAGCATTTCATCGGCTTTGGTTTGTTCGATAAAGTGAGTTGGGATTCCCTGGGTTCCCAGCCATTGGAGGAGGGCGGCAGCAATGGTGCAATTCATTTCTCCTTTGCCCTGGATAGTGCCTTTTTTCTGGGCATTGAAGGCGGTGGCGTCATCTTTGAAATAGGTGAGGAGAACATCAGGATCGGCGGTACTGTAGAGAATTTTCGCCTTACCTTCGTATTTTTTTTCCGGGTGGTGCTCGCTCATAAGCTGGTTAAAATCATTGCTAAAATCATTTTCCATTGTAGGGGCTGATGTCCCTGGGTTTGCCTAGGGGCTTGGGGAAACAATATGTCACAATAAAGCCGATCTCTTCTGTGTGGTGCTGTATTTTGTGATTGCTATTTATCCTGGAAGCTTTGATCCGATTACCCTGGGTCATCTCGATATTATTGAACGGGGCGATCGCCTTTTTGAAAAAGTAATCGTGGCGGTGCTGTGCAATCCCAGTAAATCGCCGATTTTTAGCCTCGAAAAGCGCGTGGCCCAAATTAGCCGCTGTACCCAACATTTACCCAATGTGGAAGTGGCGAGTTTCACCGGTTTAACCACTGACTACGCCCGACAACGTAATGCTGGTGTATTACTCCGGGGACTACGGGTGCTGTCCGACTTCGAGAAGGAGCTACAGATGGCGCATACAAATAAGACGCTTTGGGATAATATCGAGACAGTATTCCTGGCGACCTCCAACGAATATAGTTTTCTCAGCAGCAGCGTCGTCAAAGAAATTGCTAAATTTGGTGGTTCCGTTGATCACCTCGTTCCTGACAATGTCGCTGAAGATCTTTATCAATGGTACAAAGTTCATCCTCCCCAGATAAGCCCGCCGACAACAATGTCAACTCCCCAACCCTTTATCGAGGGGTAGATTTAAATGTGCAGGAACAGCTCACCCATTTAGAAGAAGTCATTTTCGAAGGATTTCAAATTCCCCTCACAGGACTAACCCTCGTTAAAGACAACGATGTTTTAGACCAGCTCGATGTGGTGCGCGCGAGTATCCCTGAGATTATTGAGCGGGCCGTCGAAGTGCTCCAGTATCAGCAACACCTCGTCGAACAGGCCGAAGCCGACGCAGATCGCATTGTCACCAGCGCCAAACAGCAGGCCGCCCAATACCTAGATGAGATGGCCCTAACCCGGCAGGCAGAGCAACAGGCCGCCCAATTGCGCTACACCACAGAGCAAGAATGCCAAGCTCTCCGCCAAAATACCCTCGCCGATTTAGAAGCTTTTCGGCAGCAGGTGTCCCAGGAGGTGCAGCAAATGAAAAACCAGGCGATCGCCGAAGCCCAGACCATCCAACAAGATGCGGATCAATATGCCCACAATCTCCTTGGTGGCCTTGAGGTGAACCTCCGGGAGCAACTGGAGATTGTCCAAAACGGGCGGCGGCAACTCCAGCCGCCACCATCGCCGCACAATGGTTTAACGCCCCAGGCAGCCGCCCAAAATCCCCAGGGACGACGCAACACATCCCAACCGCGTCAGCCTAGATCGAGATAGGTATCAAGATCCGGCACTGTTAGCCAACGGCCTTGGTTATGGGCCTGGTGGGTTAAATCCATAAGCAATTGAGAGTAAACCCCTTCCCGGAGTGTTGGGGCGATCGCCGCTGGATCTTCTGCAAGACTTTGATTTTGTTGGCAGCGTTCAATGGCTTTGACCCAATGATCGACGACCCGGATAAAGGGCGCGAGGCGGCCATCAGCAAAGGTTTGGGGAAATTCGAGGCGCTCTGGAATCGTCACAGATTGCAGGTCTTCGCCCGCTTGGCCCGCCTGGAGGGTAAAACCATGGACATAATCCTTGAGGTTACTGCTCCCCAAAACCAGGGAACCGCGATCGCCATAGACTTCGAGCCAGTGACCCCGACCGTGGTGACTGACGGAGGTAATATTCATTTGGCACGGCGTCCCATCGGCCAGTTCTAACATGATCAAGCAGGTGTCATCGGCATCTACGGGTTTAAGGCGATCGCCATCGCGGGGGTCGGGTCGCTCTTTGATGGCGCAACTGAGGTGACCGGATAGACGCTTCACCGGGCCAAACAACCAATAGACATAATCAAAAGCATGGGAACCCACGGCCCCCAAAGCGCCACCCCCTTGATCCTTACGGGCATACCAATTCCAAGGTCGATCTGGGTTAGCCCGACTGGTCACTAGCCAGTTGATCGTAATTAGGCGTTTTTCACCGACAAAACCCCGTTCCAGATATTCCGCGAGACATTGCCAAGCGGGAACGAAACGAAATTCAAAGTCCGGGGTCACAACTAGATTCTTTTGGGCTGCTAGATGGTAAAGCTGCCGCACCTCAGCCGCGTTGAGGGTCATGGGTTTTTCTAGGAGGACGTGTTTCCCCGCCAGGAGAGCTTGTTTGGCCATTTCATAATGCAAAAAAGGTGGCGTCGAAATGGCCACGGCGGCAACGGCAGGATTATCCAGGAGAGCAGTAAAATCGCTGGCACTCTCTGGAATTTGATGGGCGGCAGCGATCGCCTGGGCCTTGTCAGGATCGCGATGGTAAACCGAGACCACTTCGGTACGGTGGTGGTGTTGGAGGCCGGGAATATGAATTTTTTGGCCAAAACCGGTGCCGGCGATCGCCACCCCAATGGTGTCGTGGGTCATGGGAACTCCTAAATCGATGATCTTCCTCCGCATTATCCAGAACAGCGGTGGGCAAAATCAAAATTTTTCCGGCCTAGCCCTGGCGTACCCTCTGCCAAACCTTTTGATATTCAGCCGTCGTGTCCGGGTCTAACACCTCAATGATTTCACTGGCATCGAAAGTGTTTTGATCGAGATAAATTAACGGATTATCAGTGATGGCAGGCTCTAAATTGGTCGCAGTATAAATCAGTGGGGAGGCACCGTGACTACTACGGGAAATCTGTTGAATCGCCGCCGGTTCCCAACAAAACTCTAACCAAGTTTTTAGGGTCTCAAAAGAGGTTTGACTGCGCTGGGGCTGTACCCACAGATCACACCAGAGGGCCGTGCCACTGGCGGGAATCACCGCCCCTAAATTGCGGTATCGTTGCAGGAGGGGCAAAATATCCTGGGACCACCCCTGGGCAACCCAAGTATCCCCCATCTCAAGGGGCTGGAGGTAGTGGGTAGAACTATAGAATTTAACCTGGCGGTGGAGGGCTTGGAAATCGCTCTCCAAATCGGCGATCGCCGCTGGATTTGTTTCGTTGTAGGATTTGCCCTGTTTTTTGAGTAAAAGCCCCAACACTTCCCGCGATTGGTTTAGCAGAGAAATTTTTCCCTGTAATTCGGGCCGCCACAGATCCGCCCAATCCGTTGGTGTCCACCCCAATTTTTTCAACTTATCTTTGCGGTAGACCAACATCGTTGTGCCCCAGCGGTAGGGCTGTCCCCACAGTTGTCCTTGGGGGTCGATCTCTCCTTGGATATTGCGGCGCAAAAATCGTTGCCAAGGTTCCCCCAACTCTTCCCAACGCGTTAGTTCTTCTAGAGATAACGGTTGAATAAATCCCAAGGCGATCGCCTGTCGATACCAGCCATGGCCTAGGGTCAACAGATCCGGTACTGTTGCCGAGCGATTGAAAAAATTTTCAGAAGTCTCCGGCATCTTCATCGCCGCATCCTGCAACACCTCAAATAATTCCTGGAGCTGCTCTAGGGGTTTGAGATCTAAGGTGACCGTTTGCCCTTGGTTTTGCCGAAACAATGTCAACAGTTGTGGCGAAATTGACCCCCGTAATGTGTTGATTTGTAAAGTTGTCTCCGAGGTTCGTTGACACCCTCCCAAACACCCAGCAAGGGCATAGAGTGCGGAAATAGTCAAAAAATGGCGGCGATTGGGCATAAATCTAAATGTCGTTTCCCCTGGGAAATATCTTTTCAAAAAATAGCAAATTTAGCCTTTAATCAACTTCAACCTTGTCCAGGACAATTGCAACTTGATCCTTAGAGACGCAAGGTTTTCTTAAGGTTTTCTAAGAGAATCTTAAATATATCAGGATAAATATTCACAGCCTTGGGGTTGGTACTAGCATGGGACAAAGACCCGACTTTAGGCTGACAAAATATGAGTGTTCAAGGCTATATCAACGAGTTGAAACATCAGCTTGATCTGTTGTATCAAACCGTCGAACAAATGCAGCAGGGGCTAGGCCCAACGGGACAATCCTTGTCAGAAACAGATTTGATGGCGATGGTTCCCAAAATTGATCCAGCGGCCTTTGGCTTAGATTTTCGGGTCGGCGGAGAATCCTTTCACCATAAAGATGTTTTATTTGATGAAACCCTTGGCTTAGAGGGGCATCCCATGGACGAAAAGCAAATGAGCCCGGAATTGCAGATCAAGCGACTGACAGCCCAGTTGACAGTGGCCTACAAGCGCATTGCCCAATTAGAGGAGCAGTTGCTCTCGCGGCAAAATGAGCACAATGGCAGCGAATATATTTATTCTTGACATTTTTTGGAAATTCATAATGGCCCTCAGCTAGCCCTCCAGCCAGATTATTTAGAGTGAGGGGGGGATTCTGCTTGGGCGAGGCGGTAAGAAAACCATAAATTAAGCAATAAACAGGCGATGCCAATGTTGATACAGACATCGGCAATGTTAAATACAGGAAAATTAATCAGGCGAAAGTCGAGAAAATCGACCACATAGCCAAATAAAAAGCGGTCTACGCCATTGCCCATCGCCCCCGCAAGGATAAATCCATAGCCGCCTTGTTCCCAGAGGGTTTGGCGATCGCCAAACCAAGCCAAGGCCATCAAACCGACACTGACCCCCAAGGACAACCACCGGAGCCAATGTACCCCATCGGTAAAGATACTGAAGGCGGCCCCAGTGTTTTGCACATAGGTGAAATGGAAGACATTCGGCCAGAGGGCAAAGGTATCACCAACCTCCGGCAAGGTCTGGAGCACAATGGTTTTTGTGAGTTGATCAAGGACTAATCCGAGGAAGGCAACAAGCCAAAACCAGCGATTTTTAAGTAAATCTTGGCGCAGATCCATGGAGATTTTCCGTTTCGCTAAAGAGAAAAAATATCAAGCCCAATGCTTTGGCCTTTGGCCTAATAGAACAAAATCCGTCGTACCCCATAGGCCAACACAGCCACACCACAGACTAGCATTAACTGACTTGGAAAGGGAGTCACAGTATAGAGGGCGATCGCCTGGAGCAAACTCAGTTCCGTCGCCTGTAATTTTTCTAAGAGGGTCAACCCCACTAGATAAAGAATGCCGCAACTATGGAGAGCGATGAGGCCGCAAAAAGCACTGAGGGCGAGGGCTTCTAAACTCAGCACATACCGAAAGGCAAGCCAACCACAAATGCCCGCCGCTGGGATGAAGCCGAGGATATAACCAAAGGTGGGTTCTGTCAGATATCCTAATTTCCCCCCTTGGGAGAACACCGGCAACCAAAACAACCCGATCAGAATATAGGCGATCTGGGCGATAATGCCCGCATTTTTACCCCCCAAACAGCCCGTGAGGAGAACCGCCGCCACTTGACAGTAAATCCCCAAAGATTGGGTTTGCAGTCCCGCCACTGACCAGTCCCACGGGAGATTGAGCCGATGGGCCTCGATGAAGGTGCCCCCAATGGTCAGGGATACACCGATCAATGCCCACAGGAGTTGGTTAAACCAGTTCGGGCCAGTAGTGGCGGTTTGCTTTGGGGACAAGGATCTGGGGATGGCTTTCGCTTTCAAGGGTTATTGGGCGGCGGAATATTGGCCAGGGATCGGTGCTTCACCCCCTTGTAAACCGAGGGATTCGAGCATCGCTTGGTCTTGTTCGGGGGGTTGACCCATGGTAGTGAGGTAGTGGCCGATGAGCATCGCATTGATGCCTGCTTTCAGACCGAGGTGTTGGAGTTCACCCATCACCGCTTCTCGACCGCCAGCATAGCGAATAATTTGTTCAGGCAAGATAAACCGGAAGATCGCCATACATTTGAGGGCTTCGTAGACATCAAGGCGGCCATTATCTCCCAGGGGCGTTCCTTGACGGGGATTGAGAAGATTCAAAGGAACAGATTCGACTTCGAGATCCCGCAGGGCGATCGCCAAATCAACCCGGTCTGCCCAACTTTCGCCGAGGCCCATGATGCCGCCACTGCAAGCTTGAATGCCTGCTGCTTTGAGGTTTTTAATGGTTTCGACCCGGTCTTGCCAACTGTGGGTGGTGACGATATCGGGGAAGAAATTTTCCGAAGCTTCCAGGTTGTGGTTGTAGCGAGTAACGCCGGCCTCCCGGAGCTGTTGGGCTTGTTCTGGGGTGACTTCACCGAGGGCACAGCAGGGTTTAATCGCTGTCTCTGCTTGGATGCGGCGTACCGTTTCTAAAATTTGCTCAAATTCATTATCTTTGGGGCTGTTGTATTTAATGCCCCGACCTTGACTGACGAGACAAAAACGTTTTGCCCCAGCGGCTTCGGCGGCTTTGGCCTGTTCAATAATTTCTTCGGCGGTTTTGAGGCCATAAACGGGGGAATCCGTACCGGGATGGTGAGCGGACTGGGAACAGAAACTACAGTTTTCGGAGCAACTCCCGGATTTCACGTTCACAATGCTGCAGAGGTCAACGGTATTGCCACAGCATTCGTGCCGGATCAGATCTGCAGCGGCACAGAGTTTGAGGATATTTTCTGGGCCAGTGATTTCGGTGAGGCGGAGGGCTTCGGTACGGGTAAGGCGATCGCCATTAATAATCCGCTGCGCCCAGTCATTTAACCAAGCTTCGAGGGCTGGGCCATTGGGAATTGCAGTGGTGGGGGCGGGGGTTTGCGGGGTGGGCTTGATCGGTACTTGAACCACGTTGACCTTCTCTCTCTTTCACTAAAAAAGTATTCCAAATTTTATCATTCCCGTTTCCCTGCCTTAAAGGTTCTCTGTACATCTGTTACATCTCCGGGCGCTGGGGGGGAATTTATTGATTGGCATGCGTCATGAGGGTGATGGTTGCTTTCTCCGGAAAGAATAGGTTAACTTCTATGGGTTTTAATTGCCGAACGGGAACCATGAGTCAACAAACCGCTTTAATCACAGGGGGGGCAAAACGCATCGGTGCGGCGATCGCCCGGACCCTCGCCCAGGAAGGAATCAATCTCATCCTCCATTACCGCTCTTCCCAGGCCGAGGTAGAACAACTGGCCGAAGAACTTTCTGCCTTTCCCATAACCGTCGATGCCGTAGCGGCGGATCTGCTCCAACGGGACAGTGTGGAAGCGATGATCGAGACAGTGAAAACGAAAACACCTCAACTAGACATCTTGATCAATAATGCTTCGATGTTTAATAAAGAAAGTCTGTTTGCCCTAAGTCCAGAAAATCTCTGGGACAACATTCAGGTTCATGCCCTCCACCCTTTTCTGTTGACGAAAGCGTTCTTTTCTAAAGAATCCAGCCACGGCAATGTGATTAATTTCCTCGATACCCGCATCTACGGCTACGACCATGAGCATGTGCCCTATCACCTCAGCAAAAAGATGCTCCATAGTTTCACGAAGATGCTAGCATTTGAGCTTGCCCCCAATGTTCGTGTCAATGCGATCGCCCCAGGCCCCATTTTGCCACCAGTCAATGCTGAGGGCGATGAGCGGGTGCAAGCCGTAATTGCGAAAACCCCCCTGGGACGGTTTGGTGATCCACGCAATATTACCCAAACGGTACTGTTTTATTTAAAAAATGACTTCATCACTGGCCAAGTCATTTGTGTTGATGGTGGGTTTCACCTAGGAGAAAATTTCTATGTCTAAAAGCCTCGATAAAATTTATATTCGTGACCTGCTATTGCGCTGCATTATCGGCATTTTTCCGGAAGAACGCACCAAAAAACAGGATGTGGTGATCAATGTGGTGATGTACGCGGATCTCACCAAAGCGGGCCAAACCGATAGTATCGATGACACCGTTGATTACAAACGAATCACTAAGGCGATTTTGGCGGCCATTGAACCTTCTAGCTACAATTTGATCGAAAAAATGGCCCAGGTCGTCGCCGATATTTGCTTTACCGATCCCCTTGTGGAAAAGGTAGAAGTCACCATTGATAAACCCGGTGCCCTGCGTTTCGCAAAAGCTTCGGCAGTGACGATCTACCGGGAGCGTTAGAAACCATGGCCCAGAATCGTGTCTACCTCAGCGTCGCCTCTAATATTCAACCGGAAGCCAATATCTTGAGAGCCATGACGGAATTAAAGCCGTTCTGTCAGCTCAAAGCGGTATCGCGATGTTTTGTGACGGACGCGATTCCGGCTCCAGGCCAACCGCCGACCAAGGATCTGCCCTATTACATTAACTGTGTCGTCTTAGTTGAAACGGAGTATGAGGCGACATCATTTAAGTTCGATGTGCTGCGATCGCTCGAAACAAAGCTTGGTCGAGTCCGCACCGCCGATAAGTATGCCCCCCGCACCTTGGATCTCGATATTTTGCTCTTTAATGATGCGGTGATCCAGGCGGAAAATGTAGTCATTCCGGATCCTGATATTAAAAAGCGTTGGTTCCTCGCCCAGGGGATTCTCGATATCACCCCAGACCTTTCCCTACCCGATGATGTGCAGCCGCTCCAGGTTTATCTGCAGCCTCTCCTGGATAATTTAGCGGCCACCAACCAGACCTTTACCGAAGACCAAACGCTCCGGGAAAAAATTTTGGCGATCGCCTAACTGTTGCCTAACCATCACCACACCCAGCCATTTGTGATCCATTGGCCATATTTCTTTGGGCCTAAAGTCGTGGGCGGTTTAACGAATCCTCTAAGATAGAGGACGCAAACTTTTTAAGAAAATTTTTAGAAATAACATGGGTGAGTTCATTCGTCCCTATCTAGAACCAATTGCCGCTTGGTTCAACACTTTACCGATCCCAGAAATCGTTACCCACTGGGGGCACCCCTTGATGATGGGCATTGTCATTGTCGCCGTTGGCGGTTCCGCCGCCGTTAAAGGTTGGCAGATTCGCCGCAGTGAGGATGTCAGCACAAAAAACGAAAGTGCCTACTGGCACAAGAAAGCAGCGCTCTGGCTCACAACCTTTATCAGCCTGGGTTGGACAGGGGGCGTTCTTTCTTTGGTCATGCAAGGAGAGCCAATTTTTGAAAGTCCTCACTTCTGGACGGGCACGATCGCCATTGGGCTGTTGATGGCCAACGGTGCGCTATCGATCACAAAATTCCTTGGCAAAGATTCCCTCCGCACGGTACATGCCTATGTAGGGTCAGCGGCGATCGCCTTACTCGTTGTCCATGCCGCCCTTGGCGTTAATCTCGGTTTATCCTTTTAATTAAAAATTCGAGATTTCTTGCTCAAAAAAAGTTTTCTCTTGGGGGTCGTCATCCAGGCGGCCTCTTTTTTTGTCCCATCGTTCTGAATCACCGATGAGAACTTGTTAATATTATTCTGCTGTAGAATCAGCGACAAAAGCTTTTAGCTGAAGTATCTTTTAAACGAAAATAAACACCGCAAAAATATAGTTCGGTTAAGGTTCGGGAAACCGAATAAATATCACAAAAGTAATGCTCTTAAATTTGAAACCCTTGAAAAACAAAGCTTTCAGAGGCGATCTATGCCTATCGATAGATGTGTTTAATTGGAATATTTCGTAATATTAAAACTGTAGCCAAGCAAAAACAAATTTGATTTCAAAGTAATATTTTGAATATTGAATCTGACCAGTGCTTGATTTTTGAAAAATACGCAGACAAGGAGGTTTAAGCCTTACTTTATGGCTAACCAACTAGATAAGAACTTAGAACAAAACGCAGAAAATCAAAAACTCTATAAAGAGAAAGTCAAGGCACAGATTGATAAAATCGACGCCCGCATTGATGAGTTTCGCGCCAAAGTCGACCAAGCGGAGGCAGACGGTAAGCTCAAATACAACAATATGCTAGAAGAGCTGACCGCCAAGCGGGATGCTGCCCAAGAGAAATTCGACGAACTCCAGAATGCCAGCGAATCGGCTTGGGATGAGTTGCAGAAAGGCTTTGAAAGCGCCTGGCAAGAATTAGATCAATCCTTCCAAAAAGCCGTCAACAACTTCTAATCCTCTGTCTCACGACGAAACGCAAACGAGACAATAAGAGGATAATCCATGACTACGGCAACGCTTGATCAGAATCAAAACAATCAACAAACGACTGATCTCCAGACAAAAGTACCCTGTACTGTTTCTGCGATCTTTGAGGATCGCCAGCAGGCGAACAAGGTACTGCGGCAGTTGCTCGATATGGGAGTCAAGCGAGAAGACATCTCCATCATCGGTAAGAATTTGCAGTCAGAAACCCAAATCACCGGTTTCTTCGGTCGGGCAGATTTCATTAAAGAAGGTCTGCAGTCCGGCGCAATCTATGGCGCCCTCTTCGGAACCCTATTCAGTGCCCTGAGTGGCTTCGGTGTCCTATTTGTGCCCTTCATTGGTACAGTGGTCGCTGGTGGCCCCATCGGTGCGGCACTGCTCGGCGCAACTAGCGGGGCGATCGCCGGTGGCGCAGGTGTCGGACTTATTTCTGCCCTGGTCAGCCTCGGAATGCCCAAAGAAAAGGCAGCCATTTACGAAACAAAGATTAAAGCCGGTGGTCTGATGCTGACCGCTGAAACGAGTCAAGGTACTGCGACGAAATTAGAAAGTCTCTTCCAGGCAGAAGGGGGAACAGACATCCTCTCCTGTAAAGACTTCTTGATCTCCCGCTTTGATACGGGACGAGTCAACTCGACTGAAGATCTACCGGAGTCTGTGCGCTCACGCCTCTCTGACGCGGCCCAAGAAACCTTTGTCGAAGTCTACAACCAGGTCTACAAAGAAAAGCAAAATCAACACGTTGCTGCTTACCGTGCCTGGATGCGGGTCGAGGACGAATACAAGCAGAACAGCCAAGGCATTTGGGCAAAACCCAAAACCCTACAACAGGCCTAGGTCGAACCTCGACTTCCATTGGAAACACCGAATCATCTTAAAACCGTGAATTCCAAACCTTAAAACGGAGTTTGTCCGCAGGACTTGAGTTCTATTTTCTCAGGCTGTCCTAAAGCGCAACTCTGTTTGGCCCAGGGGTCGAAGCAAATGACTTCACCCTACTTACACAGGGCTTTTTAAACACATTTACCAAACCCATTTAATAACATTTAGGAGGAAAATACTTTATGGCTACGACTTTACAAGCACCGATCAATGGTACAACGACCCAAAACCAAGAGGCATCCTTAACGATCGCCCAATCTTTGTCTCACATTCTGGCAGATACCTATCTGCTGTACCTCAAGACCCAGAATTTCCACTGGAACGTCCAAGGGAATCTGTTCTACGGTATCCACAACCTACTTGAAGAGCAGTATCAAGCATTGGCGATCGCCGTAGATGACATTGCCGAGCGCATCCGGGTCTTAGGACTATCCGCTCCTGGTTCTTTCCATCAGTTCCTAGAATTGAGCTCCCTCAAGGAAGCCAGTGGCCTAGCCAGCGCCGAAGAAATGATCGCTGAGCTCTCCAATGACCACATCACCCTCACCGAGAAGCTGAAGGGTGTCCTGCAACAGGCAGAACAAAACCATGATGTTTCTACGGTAGAACTCCTCAGTGGCCGGATCCGTGATCATGAAAAACAAGCCTGGATGCTTAGTAGCATTGTGCGATAAATCAATTATTTCCTGAAAATTTGTTGATTTCGGTCAATTTTGCCCATGATGTTCATCTACTGCGGCTATAGTTTCAAGTTATTTTCCCAATGGCTGACTTCTCGTTAATCTCAGCCAGGAAAATTTTCCAACACCCCGAAAAAAAAGTAAGTCCCTCCATTCTGGGGGGATTTTTTTTGTTCATTCAGTTGCAGAAATGTTTTTCTTTTGCACCATAGTTGTGAAATCAACCATTCGCCATTGCTGGCTAGTGACAACTCACAGTTCGCTGCAGTTTAAAGCTATAGTGATTAGAATTTATTGCCCACCCTCTGCCCCAAAGGAATGACCAGTGTGACCAATTTGCCGACTCAGTTTGATGTTGTTGTCATTGGGAGTGGCGCAGCGGGCTTGTATGCGGCGTTGTCCTTACCGAGTCATTTACAGGTGGGTCTCATCACCAAAGCAAAGCTACGCACCGGATCGAGTAAGTGGGCCCAGGGAGGGATTGCGGCGGCGATCGCCCCCTTGGATTCCCCAGAATTGCATTTCCAAGACACCCTGAAAGCTGGGGCGGGCCTGTGTGATCCTGAAGCCGTTGAATTTTTAGTTAACCACGCCAAAGAAGCCATTGATCATCTGGTGGCCATGGGCGTCGCCTTTGACCGCCGGGATGGGGAGCTGGCGATGACCCTGGAGGCGGCCCATTCTCGCCCCCGGGTGTTGCATTCTGCCGACACCACTGGCAAGGCGATTATTACCACTTTGATCGAGCAGGTGGTTGAACGTTCGAATATTCATATTGTCGCCCAGGCCTTTGCTCTCCAACTCTGGCGCAATGAAACGGGGCAATGCCAAGGGGTCAGCGTTTTATTTGATCATCACATTCGGTGGATTGCAGCGGGGGCCGTGATTTTAGCCACGGGGGGCGGCGGGCAAATTTTCGCCCAAACCACAAATCCCACCGTTAGTACCGGGGATGGGGTGGCCCTGGCTTGGCGGGCGGGGGCTCAGTTACGGGATCTCGAATTTTTTCAGTTTCATCCCACAGCCTTAACGAAACCAAATGCCCCCCATTTTTTGATTAGTGAAGCAGTGCGGGGCGAAGGGGCACATCTGTTGGGATTCAATGGCGATCGCTTTGCCTTTGACTACCATCCCGACGGTGAACTGGCTCCCCGTGATGTGGTCAGTCGCGCTATTTTTAGCTACCTAGCCGAAAATGCCGGCGATCCGGCCAATGCCCATGTTTACCTCGACCTGAGTGTGATCCCCGCTGAAAAAATCCGCCGTCGTTTTCCCAATATTATTCGGATGTGTGCTGAGTGGGGAGTGGATGTCTTTACGGAGCCAATTCCTGTGGCCCCCGCCGCCCACTATTGGATGGGAGGCATCACCACCAATACAGACTGTGAAACCTCGATTCCAGGGCTGTATGCCATTGGTGAAACTGCGAGTACGGGCGTCCATGGCGCAAACCGCCTTGCGAGCAACTCCTTACTCGAATGTCTGGTGTTTGCGGCGCAACTGCGGGATCTCAAACCAAAACCATCAACCTTGGTAGTGCAAAATCCTGAGCTTCAGACCATTGCCGCCAGCTGGAACAAATTATCTGTCAAAGTCCAAACAATCCGGGCCGATCTGCCCCTATTGCTCTGGCAAAGCGCCGGTATTTGTCGAGAACAGAAAATTTTACAGGAGGCGATCGCCCAAGTAAGCACCTGGCAAAAGCAACTCCAGCAAATGCCCCTGGCGCAATTTTTACAGGGCCATCCCCCACAGCAGATCCACCTAAGCCATCCCGATGCCGAGCCGCAAATTCGCCTCTACGCAGAAACCTGTAACCTCACCGATGTTGCCCTCTTGATCCTCAAAAGTGCCCTCTGGCGTACTGAAAGCCGTGGCGGTCACTATCGCACTGACTATCCCAACCCCGAGGTCGCTTGGCAAGTGCATACGTTAATTGAAGGAGAAACGTTACAACGTTCCATATCGTCGCGCCTGGAGCAGTTGCCCTGATAAACCCCTGGCGAATTAATTAATAACTTCTGCGAGTTCGATCACCCGTTCATCCCAGTCTTTGACCAGGAAGTTTAAGGGTTTCTCCTGGCGAATTTTATATTTGAGGCGGCGGGCCTGGATACGGAGCAGGATCGCCTCTAAACAATCTTTATCGAAACAAACGTGGCGGTGGCGATTTTTTTTCCCGAGGCTCGCCCCGGACACCACATGGAGTTGGGTATTTTTTTTCAGTTGGTACCACAACCCATCTGCGCCTCCCAAGGTTTCAGTGCGGCCCATCGCCATGGGACTGGCTCCCATATACATCGGGTCAAGGCTCGCAGCCCCTAGGGTTTGTTCATAGTTGTAGTAGTAATGGAGGGGGACATCGGCGACGGGGAGTTGCAAAATCCCTTCATAAAATCCCCGGGCGACTTCTAGATCCGAAACCATAATCGTGTGGACTTTGGGGGCGGTGGTCAGAAACATCCACATGGCGACCCCATAGGCACAGAGCAACATCACCATGATGCCTTGGGTAGAAAACAGGCTATCGAAGGCGGGGAAAAATGCCGCCATTGAGGGAGGGAAAAATGCAGAAAGAGCAACGATCATGGAACAAACGTTTGGAGGTGAATCGCTTATGATTAAAATCAAGTGACGCCGCACAGGCACTTTTTAGGCATTATTGCAGGACATGATTCAGATTCCGAGTTTTTCTGAAACCAATCATCCACTGATTTTGGCCCTCAACCATTATAGCGATTCGGATCTGCTGACTTTTTGTCAACGCTATTTGGATCAAGGGAAGTATTTTACGGGGATTTTTTGTCGATATGCGCCGTTGGTCTACACCCTCGTTGGCCATGGGGGGCGATCGCCTGTGCAAACGGATTATCTTTTTGCCCTGACCTGGCGGCAAATTTTCCACGAACTGCGCACCCTCGATTTAGAAGCCCAGGGGTTTCAATCCCTACAGCAGTGGCTCCTGGAAGTGGTGACGGCCTACCAAAATCAGTTTGAGATTCCGCCGGTGGCCAGCATCAACTACGACATTAAACGGACAACGCCGCCCCTGTGGTGTTACCTGGAACAAGCCTTGGATTTAGTCCCGCCACTGCCCCGGTTGATTGTGGTGCTCGCGGATTATTTTCACTGGAGCTCGACCCGCATTTCTGCCCACCTCCAGGCCGAGGGGGAGTATTTAACCGTTGAGGATGTAGAAGATTGGCTCAACCAAGGACGTCAATTGGTTTTAGAGGAATTGCCAGCGGATATTCGCACGATTTATCTACCAGAGTCCCTACCCCAGCCAAACAATGAAGGCGATCGCCTGACAGATTCAGCGAGCAACACCAATTGAACGCGCTATGATAGGTAAAATTTCTTAGTCATTTCAGTAAAAGGTTTGGAAGCGATGATTCTCCCTGGTAGCATGGTGCGCGTAATCAACCCCGATGACACCTTTTATCGGTTCAAGGGCCTCGTCCAACGGGTCAGCGATGGTCGGGCGGCAGTTCTGTTTGAAGGGGGTAACTGGGATAAACTGATTACCTTTAACCTCGCGGAGCTTGAAGTCACAAAATAAGCCCCTTTGGCTCATCCTATGCGTCTGCCCTTGCCCCAATTTTCCCCTGGCGATCGCCACCCCGATCACATTGCCGAGGTCATTGAAACCACCACCACTGAGTTCACCGCCCAATGTTTGGAGCCAGAAGACCTCAGTTTTCCGGTAATGCCTCCCTTTGGCAGTTGGGTAAAATCCTATGACGAAGAATCGGGCAATATCGTCTACGGGGTGGTTACCTACGTCACCACCGCCCCCATTGATTCAGTCCATCGAGCCAGGGCCTTGGGGATGAGCCTCGAAGAGTTACGGGAACAGCAGCCGCAAATTTTTGCAATGCTCAAAACGGAATTCCGGGCGGCCATCGTCGGCTTCGAAATGCCCAGTAATCGCCGGAATGGTCGGCGGGGGGAAGTGTTTCAATATTTACCGCCCCGCCCCCCCCAAATTCACCAATCGGTCTACCATTGCGAGCCGAACGAAATTATTCACTTCACAGATAGATTAGAATTTCTCCGGATTCTCTTGCAGGTGAATTGGGTTCCCCCTGAATCCCTGATGGCCGCGGCAGTGCGGGAAGTTTATCGACTCCGAAAAGGCGATCGCCAATGGTTAATCGATGTAGGTCGCATGATCAGCACCCTCCTCAAAGATGACTACGACCGACTCCGCTACATCCTGAGTCAGATCCACTGGTAGCCACAAAAAAAAGAGGGATTACCTTAAACCCCCCTCGTTATTTACAGCAATTTAAACTTTGATCTCGAATTTCTCTAGTCCCAGCCATGGCGATCGAGATATTTGGCCACCGTTTGCACATCCTTATCGCCCCGGCCAGAACTGTTGATCACAATGCGCGGACTACCCGGCAACTGAGGACAAAGGGTTTCTAGATACGCGAAGGCATGGGACGTTTCCAGGGCCGGAATAATCCCTTCTAACTCAGACACCCGACGGAAGGCGGCCACCGCATCTTGGTCAGTAACACTGTAATATTCAGCCCGACAAGTATCTTTGAGATAGCTGTGTTCGGGGCCGACGCCAGGGTAATCTAGGCCGGCACTGATGGAATGGGCCTCGACGACTTGACCTTCAGTGTCTTGCAATAGGTAGCTCATGGCCCCATGTAGGACCCCTGGTTTCCCTTGGGTGAGGGTGGCGGCGTGGTGGCCACTGGTGATCCCAGACCCTTCGGCTTCAACACCAATCAGGCGCACGGTGGAGTCTTTCACAAATTCATGGAAAAGGCCCATGGCATTGGAGCCTCCCCCCACACAGGCAATAAGAATATCCGGGAGGCCGCCCCATTTTTCTTTGCACTGTAACCGAGTTTCTGACCCAATCACCGCATGGAAATCCCGCACCATCATCGGGTAGGGGTGGGGGCCAGCCACGGAACCGAGGATATAGTGGGTTGTCTCTACATTTGTGACCCAGTCACGAATGGCTTCGGAGGTGGCATCTTTGAGGGTGCCGGTGCCCGCTTCTACAGGTTGGACAGTCGCCCCTAATAATTTCATGCGGAAGACGTTGAGGGCTTGGCGTTCCATGTCCTGCACCCCCATATAGATAATGCATTCCATTCCAAACCGGGCACAGACGGTCGCCGTGGCAACACCATGCTGACCCGCACCAGTTTCGGCGATGATTCGTTGTTTGCCCATGCGTTTGGCGAGGAGGGCCTGGGCGATCGCATTATTGATCTTGTGGGCACCTGTGTGGTTGAGATCTTCCCGTTTTAGGTAAATTTGGGGGCCAGAACTATCGGGGCGGGCGTAGCGAGTCGTCAGCCGTTCCGCGAAATAGAGGGGGCTGGGGCGACCAACATAATCTTTTAATAGCCCAGCCAATTCTGCTTGAAAAGTCGGATCATTACGATATTGGGCATAGGCCGCTTCTAATTCAGCCAGGGCGGGCATCAAGGTTTCAGGCACATACTTACCACCATATTTCCCAAAACGCCCAAAGGCATCGGGTTGATTGGGGTTAAAGGTGGTGTCTTGGGGAGAAATGGGAGAAATAGTCACGGTGTCTGTATCAGGTGAAATCAACTAGGTCTGGGCAAACTTTATTGTAACTTGATCAAACTCCTGTGCAGAGACCCTGGGGTTGCTTCCTAGGCTTGATCCTTGGGGGAAGACTGCCTCGGAAAAGAGAAGAAAAAAGTAGAACCTTCGCCGAAGGTAGATGTTACCCAAATCTCGCCACCATAGCGGCGCACAATTTTTTTACAGACGGCGAGGCCAATGCCAGTGCCTGAGTATTGACTCTGGGAATGGAGACGTTTAAAGGCGTAGAAAATTTGTTCAAAGTAGTCGGGTTCGATGCCAATGCCATTGTCGTGGCAGCTAAAAACCCAGTGGTTATCGTTCTGGACGGCGCTAATTGTAATCTGGGGAGGAACATCTTCGCGGCAATACTTGAGGGCATTTTCGATTAAATTTTGGAAAATTTGACTGATTTGTAGAGGATTTCCTTGGATAGTAGGTAAGGGATCAATAGTGAGTTTGGCGCTTTGTTGGGCGATCGCCGAACTGAGTCGATTACAAACCTGATGGACAATCAAGTTACAATCCACGTCCACCGCCGTATTTTCTACCTGATCGACCCGCGAATAGGTTAAAAGGTCCTCGATAAGCTGGGTCATCTGGCGCACGGAATCTTGGATTGCGCGGATGTAGCTGCTCCCTTTTTCATCAAAGCAATTCCCATAGCGCACCTGGAGCAGTTGAGACCAAGAGTAAATACTCGCTAAGGGTTGCTTTAAATCGTGGGAGGCAATGTAAGCAAATTGTTCAAGCTCCTGGTTGGATTGTTTGAGCTTGAGTTGCGTCGCTTCGCGGGCCTTCATTTCCTGGCGGAGTCGCTCATTGGCTAACTTAAGGGCCTGTTGATTGCGCTTACGTTCGATGGCGTAGAGAATTGAGCGGAGTAATGTCTCTTGGTCAAAGGCGATATTTTTTTTGATTAGATAATCCTGGGCCCCTTGGTGCACCGCTTCGAGGGCCAATTCCGCATCATTGGTATTGGTCAGCACCACAATGGGAACGTCTGGGGCAATCCCCATCAGAATCGGTAGGGAGCTCAGGCCTTGGCTGTCGGGCAAGCTCAAATCCAGCAAAATCACGTCAAAGGACTGGTCTTCGAGACAGGCGATCGCCTTTTCGAGGTGGGCAAAATGCACAATGTTGCACTGCACCATCTCAATGTCTGCCAGTAGATCCCCTAACAATTCAGCTTCCGCCAAATTATCTTCAATTAGCAGAATGTGCAGATCATCTAAGTGCATAGTTTTAGTCGCGACGGTTAGGGAAGTTAGGCCAAGTTCACTGGCAATCTCGCTTTTTCTCACCCCAGGCTTATCCCTTGCAACATGGCTGACATTTGCCCGTTTGCATCAAGATTAGGAATCTATATTCCTGCGATTTACAACGGGTACTGCGTTTTTACTAGGATGATTTTTCCAGGAAAGTCACTATTTTACAATAACCTGTTCGAGCTTCACGCCGTTTCTGGATATCGTTAATATTTTGTTTTTATTTTGCTAATCTCAAAATAATACGAAAACCAGCCAAGATCGCGGTGTAGTCTTAAAAATTAAACTTACATCGGCTGCCAACTACACGAAGACGCAACTTCTATGGGAAAGAATAGCTCGGCTTTGGGGATTCACCCCAGACGAAGTTCTCAGTCAATGACCCAAGTGGTAGAAGCGATTACCATAGGAAACCAAAGGAGTGATTAAAATGTAAAGGAGTATGCTTACCCCTTTGCCAGAGTAAGTCACAGTTTAAATTGCACTCAATCACGTATAGAGATAAAGCATCATGGGATTTTTAGATCGTCTTGGTCGTGTTGTCAAAGCCAACCTCAATGATATGGTCAGTAAGGCCGAAGACCCCGAAAAAATATTGGAACAGGCCGTTGCCGATATGGGGGAAAGTTTGGTGCAATTACGCCAGTCGGTGGCCCGGGCGATCGCCGCCCAGAAAAAAACTGAGCAACAACTGATCAAAAACCAAACCGAAGCGACCACTTGGCAAAAGAAAGCAGAATTAGCCATCAAAAATGGTAGAGAAGATCTCGCCCGGGAAGCTCTGGTACGGAAAAAAACCTTTGCTGATACCGCAGCGGTGCTCCAACAGCAACTGACCCAACAAAACGCCCAGGTGAAAACCCTCAAGGAAAACCTCCTTGCCCTAGAAAGCAAAATCCAAGAGGCCAAGACCAAAAAAGACATGCTCAAGGCCCGGGCCAATGCTGCGAAGGCGAATGCCCAACTCCAGAGCACCATGAACAACATCGACACCAGCAGTGCGATGAGTGCCTTCGAGCGGATGGAGGACAAAATCATGGAACTCGAAGCTCAATCCGAAGCAACCAACGTCTTGGGCAGTGCCAGTTTGGATCAAGAATTTGCCCAACTCGAGGCTTCCAATTCCATTGATGATGAGTTGGCCATGTTAAAAGCGGCTTCCCAAGAAACACCGGCCCTAGAAGCAGCCAAAATGGTGGATGAGATGGAGGAAATTGCCGATACCCCCGTCGAAACGCACGAACCAACGGATGCGGATTTTGCAGCAGTGGATGCCGAGTTGGAGGCTTTACGCACCCAAATGAAAAATCTCTAGGCGCTGGCCCTCAGGAACTATTGCGTCCTGATCTTTGATTGCCTATAACCGACAGACAAAACTTACAAGCAGATTACTCGACCGGGTAGCCGTTCTTCGGGCTTCTACCCGGTTTGTGTTGTGGAGTTTTGTGGCTGTTCGTAAATCCATTGATCCAGCGATCGCCGAAAACTGTTAACGTAAAGAACTGTCTTCATTTTGTAAGTAATCAAGGAGTTCACCCCCTGTGAGTGGCAGCGTTTTGGAAATCACCGATTCCCAGTTTGAGCAGGAAGTCCTCAACGTCAATCAAGATATCTTGGTCTATTTTTGGGCTAGTTGGTGTGGGCCTTGTCGGTTAGTTTCGCCCTCAGTCAGTTGGGCCGCTCAGGAATATGGCGATCGCCTAAAAGTCGTCAAGCTCGAAGTTGACCCTAACCCAGAAGCCGTTGCCCAATGCCAAGTAGAGGGGGTGCCTGCCCTGCGCTTTTTTAAGGCCCAGAAGGTTGTGGCAAGCCATGAAGGGGCAATCACAAAGCAGGGTCTCAAAGATTTTGTTGAAGCTCAACTGTAATATTCCTCAGCGATTTAATTTGCCCCTATGCATTTTTCCCAGCGGTTATCACGGCTTTCGGCAAATGTGTTTGCAGATATGGACCGGGCCAAAGCCAAGGCGGTGGCGGCGGGTCAGGACTTAATTGATCTGTCCCTCGGCTCTTCTGATCTGCCCGCTTCGGCGATCGCCATGGAAACCATTGCTCAGGCATTAACGGATCCCAAAACCCATGGGTATGTCCTCCACCGCAATACCCAGGCTTTTCGGGAGGCGATCGCCACTTGGTACACCGAGCGTTATGGGGTTGCCGTTGATCCCGACACCGAAGTCTTGGCGTTGATCGGTTCCCAGGAGGGGACGGCCCACCTGCCCCTGGCCTTGCTCGACCCTGGAGACTACGCCCTACTTCCGGATCCGGGCTATCCTTCCTATGCCGGTGGGGTGGCACTAGCGGGTGGCCAAAGCTACTTTATGCCCCTCACCGCCGAGCATCATTTTCTGCCAAAATTTACAGCGATCCCCCAGGATATCTTGGCGCAAAGTCGCTTGATGATTCTGAGCTATCCCCATAATCCCACCACAGCCACGGCAACCCTTGATTTTTTCCGGGAAGCGGTGGCGTTTTGTCAGGCCCATGATCTGGCGTTGATTCATGATTTTCCCTACAACGACATCTATTTTGCTGGGGAAACGGCGCCATCATCGGTATTACAGGCGGATCGAGAAAAAACCTGTAGCATTGAATTTTTTACCTTTTCGAAGTCCTTTAACATGGGGGGCTTTCGCATTGCCTTTGCGGTGGGAAATGCCCAACTGATCGCGGCCCTACGCCAAATTAAGGCGGTGGTTGATTTTAACCAATACCAAGGCATTCTCAGCGGGGCGATCGCCGCTCTGCAACGGGATCAAGCCACCGTAACGGAGAATGTGCGCGTTTACCAAGCCCGTCGCGATGCCCTTGTCGAAGCCCTTAATGACCACGGTTGGTCTGTGCCCAAGCCTGCAGCTACCCTCTATGTGTGGGCCAAGTTGCCAGAGTCTTGGTCGGGGACTTCTTTGGAATTTTGTACCCAATTGGTCGCCCAAACCGGAATTGCCCTGTCGCCAGGATCAGGGTTTGGTAAAACAGGGGAGGGGTATGTTCGTTTTGCCCTCGTTCAGGAACCAACGGTACTGCGGGAAGCCGTGCGCCGGATCCAAACTTTCCTTTCTCCACAACCATGACATTGACGCAGGTCTGGGGTTGTCTACTCATTTTTACTTTAATCCCAATCCTCGGTGCATTTTGTATTTTGCCCTGGGGCGATCGCCATCCCTTTAGACAACTGTCGGGGGATTGTCTCCTGGGGATGATTGTGGTGCTCTTTACTCGGTATTTTTTCCCATACCAGTCCCCCTGGGAACTCATTAGTCTGTTGGCCTTGATGATGGGCCGCTATTGGCGCACCCAAGACCTAGCTTTTGCGGCGGTGTGGGGCGGTTTGTTACTCCACGATTGGCAGATTACGCCCATTGTTAGTTTTATTGGGCTGGTAGGCCTGACGGTATTTCGACAAATTCGCCTGGGCATCTGGGCCGTTTTGACCTTGATTTTTGTGGCCCTGACGATCCGCCACGGTGCGGTGCCGGGCTATTGGGTGACGGCGATCGCCCTGGGGGGACTCCTGGGCTGGTTAAGTCAACGGGCACCGAGTAGTCGACAAGTTTGGCAAATCTTTCGGCCTGAATATGGCTTTCTCTCCCTCGACCAACGCCTCAGTAGCCCCCAAGTGGGTCAGGATGCGGCGACCCTCAGTCAATTAAAATATTTGGGTTATCCCGTTTTGCCGGGGTGGGTGCTCAAACCAGGGGATGATTTTAAACGACTGGTTGATTTACTCAAGCCCAGTGGCGATCGCCCCTATATGGTGCGTCTCTCCAGCGAAAAAATTCCCCCATCCTTCCAAATTCCCACGGAGCAACTCACCACCCCAGAAGCCTTAGAAGTTGCCCTGGTGAATGGCTTTAGTCAAACGGCAGTGGGAAAACAAGCCCTGCTAGTACAAGCCCAACCGTCTGTGCAATGGTCTGGCATTACCTACAGTCGCCCGCCGCTGCCCTACACGCGCCAGGATCCGCTCACGGAAGTTGCCCAGGATTTTATTACGCCGCTCGTGATTGGTGAAGGCCAATTTTTGCTGTACTACGGTCTGGATTCCCCCCAGCCCCTGGGCGGTAAACCCTATACCCACCATCCTCCCCTGGATATTTTGCAGGAAGTGGCCCACCTTAGTCGCCAATTGGAACATCAACAGGGTAGTCCCCAGGCTTTGGAATGGTGTTTTACGGGCCAGGATATTTGGATTTTGCGGGTGCGGCCCATCTATCACCTCCATCCGGTCTGGACGAGGGAAGAGATTGCAAGCCATTTCCCAAAACCCTTGTCGCCTTTGAGCGCCTCCTTATTAGAGGTCACGGCCCCAGGGGCGATCGCCAGTATCTACGATGCCCTGTGGGAAGGGCGTGAAAATCTCCAGAACATCGCGTTAATTTCCCACCATCGGGGGTATAGCTATCTCAATCGCAGCTTTTGGGAGCGGGTCTGTCGCCGGGAAAATTTTGAATTTAGCGACCTCCAATCCCGGCTGGGCTGTCTGCTGTTTGGCCTGCGCCATCCTTTGTTCTGTTACCGCTATTTACGTTGGGATTGGCAATGGTATTCAGAGTTTCAGCAGGAAGCGGATCGCCTTTGTTACCCCCTGCTAAAAACGATCAAAATGATCAGCCGCAATGATCTTTCGACCCTCAGCCTGGCGGACTTGGTGCAGAATGTCGAGCAAATTACAGAGATTCTAGAACTCTTGCTCGGCTATTGGCTCCGGGGTGAAGTGATCCTTTGGCGGCGCCGTTTGACCACGGGACTGGCCTATTTCCTGCCGCCGCTCCCGCCCAAATTTCAAACCCTCAATCAACTGGCCGTGGATATTCGGGGTACCCTCCGCACCACAGGGGAATCGCGCCAGGGAGACGTCGAACCCTTTACACGGGCGGTTTTGTTTGCTCAGTTGGCCGAACTGCCCGATGGGGAACATCTATTTGCTCGCTTAGATCAGTGGCTTAAGGAGTATGGGGACGGGGCAGATTTCCCTTGGGAGTTGGCCCAGCGCCGTTGGCGAGAAGATTCAGGAACGATCCGCCAGCAGTTGACGGGTTTAGTAAATCAGCCGCGCACTGCTATTTCGCCCCCTAGCCTTAACTCAGCCCAACGTCAACTGCAGCAGATCTACGGGCAACAGGAAGCGGTCACGGGTCTCTGTGAAACCTTTTTAGCCCAATTGCGGTGGAATTTTTTGGCGATCGCCCAGATTTGGCAAAACCAAGGCTATTTAGAACAGCCCCAGGATATTTTTTGGCTCAATCTCCCGGAGGTAAAAGCCCTGATCAATGCGCCCCAATCCCAGGAATTCTCCCGTCTCCAGCTCAAAATTCAATATCGGCGATCGCAAATGAATTTGAACCAAGAGCAGGGGCCTCCCCCAGAGATTATCTACGGTCAGCTGACCACGAAAGAAGATGTCTCTAGCAGTTGTTTTTTGCAAAAACTCCAGGGGCAAGCGGTGAGTAGTGGCTCGGTGATTGGCCGTGTCCATCGCTGCCTGCCAGGGGAAAGGGTTTCGTCCTGGAGTCCCAATGATATTTTGGTGACCACCTATATTGATGAACATTTTCTGGAGCGCCTCCGGGAGGTGAGTGGCATTATCACAACCCAGGGGGGAATGCTATCCCAGGGGGCGAGTCTGGCCCGCCAACACCAAATTCCGATGGTTGCCAATGTCGCCATGGCCCTTGAGTTGCTCCAACCGGGTCAATGGGTCCGCCTCGACGGTCGCCTGGGTCAGGTGGAACTTTTAGATCCAGAAGCCCTGTCTACGGATGCGAATTAGTTGCCCACTCGGCAGGTTACAATCGCTGAAGTTTTTTACTTAACATCTTCCAATTCGCCCATGTCGCCCCTTGATTCTGTTCGTCGTTGTTACCAAAGCTATGAGAAATTCCCGAAAACTACAGGGATCATCTCGGCGATCGCCTTGGGTCTCCTGGGGGGACTCGCCTTTTTTTGGCATCTCGGTGCAGTGGGCCTTGTGGATGAAACAGAGCCAATGTTTGCGGATGCTGCTCGCCGGATGCTAGCTACCGGAGATTGGATTACGCCCTATTACAACGATGCCACCCGCTTCGATAAGCCGCCCCTGGTGTATTGGCTGATGGCGATCGCCTACAAAATTGTTGGGGTGAATGCCTGGGGGGCCAGGTTGCCCTCGGCCTTTGCGGCCCTCGGTTTAATGGCCTTAGTCTTTGTGCTGCTGCGTAAATTTGGTTTTGGCACAGCGACGGCAGCCCAAAGTCCTGAAGCCCCGAATACCCAACGCAAACTCTGGCTGGCGGCTTGGATCGGCAGCAGTTTAATTGCTCTAAACTTCCAAACCATTGTCTGGGCGCGGCAGGGGGTCTCCGATATGCTCCTCAATGGCTGCTTTAGTGGGGGCCTGATTTGTTTTTTCTATGGCTATGGCAGCGGCGGGCAGCCCATCAATCGCTGGTTTCCCAATGGCTGGTACATTGCTGCTTACGCTTTGTTTGCCTGTGCGGTGCTGACCAAGGGGCCGGTGGGGATCGTGGTGCCGGGACTGGTGATCATGCTCTTTTTGCTTTATGTCGGCAAGTTTCGCGAGGTACTGCTGGGAGAAGCTAAACCTTTGACTGGGGCATTGATCTTTACGGCGATCGCCTTGCCTTGGTTTGTCCTTGTGACCCTCCGCAATGGCCAAGCGTACATTGATAGTTTTTTTGGTTACCACAATTTTGAGCGATTCACGGGGGTTGTAAATGGCCATGATGCCCCGTGGTATTTTTATTTTCCGGTGGTGTTGGTGGGGTTTTTGCCCTGGTCTGTGTATCTGCCAGCGGCGATCGCCCGACTCAAGTTACACCGTCCGGGCCGCTGGCGTCAGGAAGCGCGATCTGCCCACCTTGCCGTCTTTGCGAGTATTTGGTTTGGGGTGATTTTTGGCTTCTTTACCATCGCCGTCACCAAATTGCCGAGTTACACCATTCCCCTCTTGCCCGCTGCCGCGATCTTAGTGGCGTTGTTTCTCAGCCATGTCATCGAAACGCCCCGGCAACTCTCGGCCGGATTTCGTTGGAGTGCGATCGCCAATGTGGGACTGTTGTTAATTCTCAGTGGCTTTATGATCTATAGCCCCCAAGTGATTGGCTACGATCCTGCAGCCCCTGATCTAGCCACAACCTACGCCCAATCCAATCTCGAATGGTGGGGCTTCGGGATTTGGCTCCTAGGGGCCATCGTGCTGTCGATCTGTGTGTGGCGATCGCGCCTAGGGATTTGGCTTGCCAATGGAGCAATTATGGTCGCTTTTATTGTCCTTATCCTATTCCCTGCCAGTACCCTGTTAGATCAAGCTCGCCAAGCCGGCCTCCGGGAGATTGCCGAGGCCATTACAGCCCAGCAGCGGCCTGGTGAAACAGTGATGATGGTGGGTTTTGAAAAGCCAAGTCTCGTCTTCTACACAGGCCAGGATATTCTTTTTATTGACAATGAAAAAGAAGAAAAACTCGCCGCCATCAATCACACCTTAACCCAGGTCAATCCTTCCTACCTACTGGTGGTGCGGGCATCTACTCGCCCAGAACTTCCGCTGGAGGACAAAACCCTTGATCTCCTCCTGGAAAGATCCCCTTACCAATTGTTGCGGGTACAGGAATAATGCTTGCGCCAAATCTTCGGTAAAATCCCAGCGCATTCTGGCAAGAGATGTTATCGTAGCCCCAAGCAGGCAAAAAATTAAGCTTATCTTTATAATTGTCCCATTATTAAAAGAAAGCTATCCTTTAACTTAAGCTTATTTCGATGTTGGTCGGTCTACTTTGGTTTCTAAACTCTCCCTTTGTCTAGTTACGCCTTCTGGTTTTCAACCTGGAAAAATTGAAGCTCAATTGACAGGCGATCGCTACCAGATCAAGCTCCTTGAGTATGACCAAGAATTCCTGCCATTTCTTGAAGCAAACAAAGAACAAACTGATTGTCTTGTGGCTGTTCAAGCACAGGAAAATCAAGACTATTTTGAGCACTTAACTCAGGGGGGGATTTTACTTCCCTGTGTTTTTCTTGGGCCAACCACCGCCTGTGAAATCTCCCAACAGGTCATCCCCGCGCAACTCTATCATAGTGCTGAAAAATACCTAGATTTTGCTAATCTCGAGAACTTATCTCTGACCATTGACCAGGCGATCGCCCAATTTCTGCACCTCGCTCCTAGCTGCGCCCTGAGCGACAAACCCCAAGATCCCCAGCACAGCGATCCCGACAAAACTCACCAAGCTTTTTTACTGCTACAACAGCGTCGTCTCGCCGAAAAATTACGGGAGCGATTGGGTTACCTTGGCGTTTATTACAAACGTAATCCCAAATATTTTTATCGCAGTCTTTCCCCCGAAGAACAACAAGAATTTCGCGAACAATTTGTCGCCGATTATCGCAATATTGTCCTAAGCTACTTCAGTGGCGATCTCCCCACAAATCAAGCCATTGATCAATTCGTCAATCAAGCCTTTTTTGCTGATGTTTCTGTCTCCTATATTCTCGAAACTCACATGAAGTTAATGGACGAATTCGCTCAACAGCTCAAACTCGAAGGGAGAAGTGAAGAAATTCTCCTTGACTACCGCCTCACCCTCATTGATATCGTCGCCCACTTATGCGAAATGTACCGTCGTTCGATCCCCCGTGAAGATCTACCTTTTGAACTTCTATTTCGGATAGACTAGGATGAAATCATTCCCCTCCGCGACGCCTAGAACCCAACCCTATTTCTCCCCACATCAGCCTTGTCTATGAACCTCCTAAAGAAAACATATGTTTTAAAGCTTTATGTGGCTGGCAATACTCCCAACTCTGTCCGTGCCCTCAAAACCTTAAAAAATATTTTAGAAACTGACTTTAAAGGGGTGTATGCCCTAAAAGTAATTGATGTCCTCCAAAACCCCCAGCTAGCCGAAGAAGATAAGATTTTGGCGACACCAACCCTCTCTAAAGTGCTTCCGCCTCCCGTCCGCAAGATCATCGGTGATCTCTCCGACCGAGAAAAAGTATTGATTGGTCTCGATCTCCTTTATGAAGAGTTTTTAGAACGGGAAGAAGAGCTTTAAGAACAGGAGCACTTTCTATTGACGCTCTCCCCCCAACCCTAGCGGGTATGGTCGGAGATTCCTGTTTCAAAGACTCCTAACTAGATTGAGTTGCCCCAACCCCCGCCAGACCGTCTCCGCAGGCATTTTAATTTAACATCCACGATGCGCCCCACCGCAGACGATGAACAAGTACAAAAACTGTATGTTCAACCTCTTACGCACAAAGTTTCACCCAGAACACGCTTCAGTTCTGGAACCCGATACTTTGTTGTCAAGGTTCAAAAGGGGCACAACTCCCTTGGTGCGTTTCTGCCCTCGGAGTCCGGTTATGGATATCCCGCATGGGTCGCCAACCCTGTGCTTTGTCGAGCGTACCAGGTTGCTCCCTCTGGTCGCCCGTCACTTCACCACTCCCCAAGCCTTTGGCTATGGGCGGAGCACTGCGACGGATTCTGGTAGGATAAAGCCATTTGATTTAGTATATTTCTTCGTCTCATTGGGGTACCAGGCCATGCTGTCCAAAAAGATGGCACTTTAAGCACCTGCTAGCCCTCCATTAGGACAACCTTAGTTGATCTCTTCACTTTTACATTTCCAGTCCCTAAGTCGTAATGAACCAGCCCACCTCCTCTAATAACGGTGCCATCAAAGGCGTCCAAAAAATCCGCACCCTCATCGAAGGTCTTGATGAGATTAGTCATGGTGGTTTACCCTCCGGCAGAACAACCCTAGTGAGTGGGACTTCGGGAACTGGGAAAACATTACTGGCGATTCAGTTTCTCTACCACGGCATCAAGCACTTCGACTATCCAGGGCTTTTTGTCACCTTTGAAGAATCCCCCCGGGATATTATCCAAAACGCCCATAGTTTCGGCTGGGATCTCCAAAGCCTAGTGGATGAAGGCAAGTTGTTTATTCTTGATGCTTCCCCCGATCCCGATGGTCAAGAAGTAGTGGGAAACTTTGATCTCTCTGCTTTGATTGAACGGATTCAATACGCAATTCGTAAATACAATGCCAAGCTCGTTTCTATTGACTCGGTAACGGCAGTATTTCAACAATATGATGCAGCCCCCGTTGTCCGTCGGGAAATTTTCCGTCTGGTCGCGCGGTTAAAGTATCTTGCTGTCACTTCGATCATGACCACGGAGAGATTAGATGAATATGGCCCCGTGGCTCGCTTTGGGGTAGAAGAATTTGTGTCGGATAACGTGATAATCCTGCGGAATGTCCTAGAAGGGGAACGGCGGCGACGCACCATCGAAATCCTCAAGCTACGGGGGACAACCCACATGAAGGGAGAATATCCTTTCACGATCACCAACGATGGGATCAATATTTTCCCACTGGGAGCAATGCGTCTCACCCAGCGGTCTTCCAATGCACGGATTTCGTCTGGGGTGGAAACCCTCGATAAGATGTGTGGCGGCGGCTTCTTTAAGGATTCGATCATCCTGGCCACAGGCGCTACCGGCACAGGCAAGACGTTATTGGTGAGTAAGTTCCTTGAAGAAGGTTGTCGGCGTGGTGAACGGGCGATTCTGTTTGCCTATGAAGAATCCCGGGCGCAGTTATCGCGGAATGCCTCTTCCTGGGGGATCGATTTTGAAGAGATGGAACGGCAAGGATTATTGAAATTGCTCTGTTCCTACCCAGAGTCGGCGGGCCTTGAGGATCACCTACAGATGATTAAGTCAGAAATTTCTGAGTTTAAGCCTTCGCGGATTGCGATCGATTCTTTGTCAGCTTTAGCGCGGGGGGTGACCAATAATGCCTTCCGGCAATTTGTGATTGGGGTGACAGGTTACGCGAAACAGGAAGAGATTACGGGCTTTTTCACCAATACGACCGACCAATTTATGGGCGCCCACTCGATTACGGAATCCCATATCTCAACGATCACAGACACGATTTTGATGTTGCAGTACGTAGAAATTCGCGGCGAGATGTCTCGGGCGATCAACGTCTTTAAGATGCGGGGTTCCTGGCACGATAAGGGGATTCGAGAATACACCATCAGCGAAGGTGGTGCAATGATTAAGGACTCTTTCCGGAACTATGAACGGATCATCAGTGGTTCGCCGACGCGGATTGCGGTGGATGAAAAGTCGGAACTGTCGCGGATTATGCGGGGTGTACAGGATAAAACTTTGCCGGAGTAACCCCCTCTGCCTGACGGCATCTCCCCCAGGGGAGAATGTTTTGGGGAGAAAAAGGGGCGATCGCCTTTTAGGTACAGCCACAATCTCCATACTTGATAACATCGGACTTGGAGAGATTTTAGGCGCTGATCCCAGAGCAGGCATTCATGTGATAAATTCGCTGCAGACTGGATTTGGTTAGGGCGGGGACGAGGCGATCGCAAGCCAGGCGCGCCCCAGAAATATTACGGGCCGTGGGGCCAAGTTGGAGGGCGGCCAATCCTCCCATGAGGAACAGATCACAGCCTTGCCAGCGTAAATATTCATCTAAAATCGGCAGACCGTTCATGATCGGTTGGGGATAGTGCTCCATCACCGGTGTGAGCAGGGGTTCGGCGGTGACATCAAAACGACTTCCCGTTGCCAACCAGAGGCGATCGCCCTGAAGAATTTCGCCATTGTCACAGTGCAGTTGCCAATGATTGCCTTGCCAATGGGCCGCTTGAATTTGACAGTTTGGCTTGAGGATAATGGTGCCTTGGCGTTCGGCGCGGCGGAGCTGGGTCATTACTGCAGGTGTGAGGGAACCACCATTGCGGGCTGCCAGAATCATTTGGTGGCGTTTTTGCCAATCGGTCTCGGCGTGAAATCCCTTGAGATATTTTGGCCCTAACCAACCCGCATCGGCATCAAACAGTTTTTCCTGGAAAGGACGACGGGCAATGATCGTCACTTGGGCCTGGCGGGCGATCGCCCCCAATGCGAGATGACCTGTGGAGAGACCACCGCCGACAATGACAATTTTTTCATCTTTAAGCTGTAATCCCCGTAAATCAACATGATCACTATGACAAAGACGATCAGATGGGTAGGTCTCTTCGAGCTGTTCCAGCCAATTGGGTAACTGCCGTTGGGTTTGATTTGTTGCTAAAACAACCCGCTTCGCTTGCCATTGTTGACCATTATCGAGGCTTAAACAAAATTTGTGTTGGCCCTGTTGGGGCGGCATCAAATCGGTGACTGTGGCGGCAATTAGTCTTTGGTCTAATTGAAATTCGGCGATCGCCTTTTGGCAAAAATCTGCAAACAGCTGGGTACCCGGCAAATCGTAGGGCGGAAAAAGCTCGTTGGGGCGTCCCTCGGCAAATCTGCGTAATGCAAAAGGATTTGGGTGGGGATGGTGCACCGCAGGCGATCGCAAATGGGGAATCTCCTGAGCGGCAAACTGGTGAGACCAGCGGGCCAGCCAACGACCATGGGGATCAAAAACAACGATGCGCTTGCGCCACTGGGGACGCTTTTTCAAAAGGTGCAGCACTAGGGTCAGGGCCTGGATACCTGCACCAACAATTGCGATATCACATTGCTGTACGGTCTTGACGGAAATTACTGGGGGGATAGACATTTTCACGATCTTAAACAAGAATGATAATTATTATCAAAATAGTGATGATAGCAAATCACCGAAACAAGCGCTGGCCTGTCCGCTAGCAGGAAGAAAACACAATGATCGATTGGACAAAAACAGCTATCGTGGCGATCGCCGGTCTGGCGGGCTCCGGAAAAACCCAGTGGCTCCGGCAGCAATTCCAGGGAAAAACAGTGCCTGTCACCTATTTCTCACCCCGGACAGTGGACTGTGCCATTGATCGCCATTGTCTTGCCCTTGAGTTTCCCCATTGGCAGTTTTTAGAAGAAGGACAGGAAATTGAACTGATCCGCGCCGTAGAGCAGGGGGCGATCGCCATTTTAGAGCTTGGTTTCTATGTGGCCTTAGCGTCCGGGGAAGAGTTGTTAAAAGCGTTAGAAGCAGCTGGTTTTCCCTGTCAGCGCTTGGCTTTTGTGTCTGAGCAGATCGCCAGTTCCCCTTGGCATGATTGGGCGGATCAAGTGATTGAAGTGCCCCTACCGCTACCGACCCATGAAATTCAGGTGTGGCGATCGCCTCTGAGGGGTCAAGTCTTTGATCCGGCGAGTCTGAATATTTTTTGGGATGAACTCACCACCGGCGCCTATGGCCAGATCCAGCGGGCGAAGGGCATTGTTGAAATTGTGGATGGCCGGGCTTTTTATCTCGACTATGTGGCAGGGATGGCGGACAGTCTCTACCGTGAGCTGCCCTGTGAACCTTGGCTGGAGGGTAGACCCGAACGATTCAGCGGCCTAGAAGTGATCGGCACTCAACTGAATGAGAAACAAATAGCAGATACTATCTTGGACTGTTGTCTCAACGATGAATTATTGGCTTATTACCAAGGGCAAATACGGCAACAACGGCAGCAATCTGACCTAGAACAGCAATATGCCTATACCTAAAATCAAGCTCTCACCTAATTTAGTTGCCTAGAAAATTAGCATAAATCTCTAAAAACTATGAAAATAGCCGTTATTTCCTGTATTCACGGGAATTATGAAGCCCTGACTACGGTGCTCAAGGACATTGACAGCCAAAATGTAGACCAGATCTATTGTTTAGGAGATTTGGTCGGCTATGGCCCCTACCCCAATGAGGTGGTGACCCTCGTGCGATCGCTAGATATTCCCACCGTCCAAGGCTGCTGGGATGAAGATATTGTTGATGGTTTAAATGCCTGTGAGTGTAGTTATCCATCATTGCTCGCAGAAAAGCGGGGTAAGGTTGCCCACCAATGGACAGATCAAGAAATTCACCCGGAAACCCGTGCTTATCTAGCCCAATTACCCAAAGTGCTCAAGCAAGATCAACTGGCCTTTACCCACGGCAGTCCCCAAAGTCAGCATGAATATTTACTGCCAGAACTGGATGGTTTCCTAGCCCTAGAGCGGGTTTTGAGCACGGGGGCCGATATTCTATTTTGTGGCCATACCCATGTTCCCTATGTGCGCACCCTTAAGCAGCATTCGCTAACATTTTCTGTGCGCACTAATTCTGGAAAGGCGATCGCCCCGGAGCAGGAATTTACTGCCCCCGTCAAGCGCATTGTCAATGCCGGATCTGTTGGTGAGCCACGCCATGGCCGTCCCAATGCCACCTATGTCATCTACGATGGCGATCGCGAGCAGGTGACGTTACAGGAAGTAGAATACGACTACCACAAAACCTGCACTGCCATTGTCGAGAAAGGATTACCACCGATTTTTGCCTGGCGCCTAGCCCAGGGCATGGAATTTGCCGAACGGGCCGACGATCCAAGTCACCTTTGTGAACGGGGGGTATAAGACCATGGTGCAATGGGCCATTTTAAGCGGTATCGAAGGGAATTTAACGGCCTATGAAGCGGTGCTGCAAGATATTCGGCGGCAAACCCCCAAAGTTACGGAGCTATATATTTTAGGCGACCTGATTGATGGAACCCCTGAAGGCAATGCGGTTGTAGACCGCATTCGCAACCCCAAAAAAGGAGAACTGATTCCCCAGGTCTGTAAAGGCGCCTGGGAAGAACAATGTTTAATTGTGCGGGGGCTCGCGGCGGAACCCGAAGCAAATCCTTTTCTCACAGAAAAAGGCGGTGCCATTCTCAAGCAACTTTGGGATCATATCCCCCTAGAAACGGTGGAATGGTTTCGGCAGCTCCATTTCGGCTTTGCAGAACTAGATTGTCTTTTACTCCATGGCAGTAGTCTGACGGTGTTTGAAGCCCTCACACCGGATATCTCCCCTTTGGTTTTGTTGGATCGCCTGTCCCGCACCGGGAGCAATCGTCTTTTTTGTGGGCGATCGGGTCAAACCTTTCAGTATCAAGTGAGCCAAGGAAAATTAGCGGCCACAGTTACCACCATTGACCAGGCTGCTGTCAATCAGGATTACACCATTGGTGACCCTGCTGGCACTGCCGCCCGTTTGATTGTTGGCGTTGGCAATGTGGGTCGAATCCCAAAGCAAGCCACCTACACCCTCTACAATCCCAATACAGACCAAGTCACCTTTCGGACAGTGCGTTATGGTAGAGCGGGATTTGGTTGATTTTTTGCCCTCTAATAGCAAAATTTCCCCCTTAATTTCCTTATTTTGACGATTTAGGGGGATTTTTTTAGATTCTCAGGGGAATCAATATTTTCTAATGGAACGAAGGACGATGGCGAATTAATTCCATGAATTCTTGGCGAGTGGCGTCATTGTCGGCAAATATGCCCTGCATTGAACTGGTTACTGTCCAAGAGCCTGGTTTCTCGACCCCACGCATCACCATGCACATGTGGGTTGCCTCAACCACAACGGCGACTCCCTGGGGTTGTAATAATCCGTGTAGGGCATCGGCAATTTGTTGGGTTAAGCGTTCTTGTACCTGTAAACGGCGGGCATACATTTCACAAATACGGGCAATTTTGGATAGACCAATCACCTTGCCATTCGGAATATAAGCCACGTGGGCGCGGCCTAGAATTGGCAAAATATGGTGTTCGCAAGAGCTAAATAGATCAATATCTCGCACTAAGACCATTTCATTGGTATTTTCATGAAACACGGCCCCATTGAGGAGTTCATCAAGGGATTGATGGTAGCCAGATGTCAAAAATTTAAGGGCTTTGACCAATCGTTTCGGCGTATCGCGTAATCCTTCACGATCTGGATCTTCGCCTAATCCCAGCAACAAAGTGCGTACGGCTGCTTGCATCTCAGCCTCTGAAACCGGCGGTTTAATTTCGGTACTAATGGCTTGTTGGCGAATATCGGTTAATGCAGTGGGTAAATTCATGGAATCAAGTTCTATTGCTTAATTGTTGACAGGTTTAGGAAAGGCGATCGCCCTGCAAGTTTTATGCTGCAATGTGCTGAATGATTAACGGTTCTAGGAAGGGGAAAGATCAGCAATTACATTTGCCGTAGAGCAATGGCTGCTTCCTTAGCGAAATAGGTCAAAATCAAGTCAGCCCCGGCCCGTTTCATGCTGGTCAAGGTTTCTAGCATGACGGTTTGTTCATCCAGCCAACCCCGTTGGGCTGCCGCTTTGACCATGGCATATTCCCCACTGACGTTGTAGGCGGCGACGGGTAAATTTGTCCGTTGTTTGATGCGACAAATAATATCCAGATAGGCCAAAGCTGGCTTGACCATCACAATGTCAGCCCCTTCGAGAATGTCTAATTCCACTTCCTTGAGAGCTTCTTGAGCGTTAGCCGGATCCATTTGGTAGGTTTTTTTGTCCCCAAATTTAGGGGCTGAATCTAGGGCATCCCGAAATGGCCCATAGTAGGCGGATGCATATTTAGCGGCATAGGCGAGAATACCTACATGAATCCAGCCTGCGGCATCGAGGGCGCGACGAATCTCGCCGACTCGACCATCCATCATGTCTGATGGTGCCACAAAATCAGCCCCTGCCTCTGCATGCACTAGGGCTTGCTTGACCAGTACGGCCACCGTTTCATCGTTGAGGATTTCTCCGTCTTTGACAATACCGTCATGGCCTTCACTGCTATAGGGATCAAGGGCGACATCTGTGATGACGACCATGTCGGGCAAGGCTTCTTTGATCGCCCGGACAGTTCGAGGAATTAACCCGGCTGGATTATAGCTTTCGGTTCCTGCGTTGTCTTTTTGGGGATCAGGAATGAGTGGGAAAAGGGCGATCGCCCCAATGCCAAGGCCATGAACCGTCATTACTTCGGCTAATAGCAAATCCAAGGAATAACGAAAACAACCAGGCATCGAAGGGATTTCCTCTTTTTTCCCTTCACCCTCCATGACAAACAGCGGATAAATAAAATCATTCACCGTCAAGGTTGTTTCACACACCATGCGGCGTAAGGCCGGTGTCCGACGCAATCGACGCAGCCGATATGTTGCCGGCTCAACAGGGGGTGTGGATTCAGCAGGCATGTCTAAAGTGGAAGCCCATGGAGGCTCTGGGCGAGATGATGACATTGATTTAGTAAGAACGATAATCATTCTCGAATATTTTACACTACTCGTTTAAAACTTGAGCTGTGACTTTTTGCGGAACAGAAGAATCAACAATGGATCCATTGAGTTTTGGTACTTCCTGAATGAGCCTGTTTTGGTCGGCCAGGACTGGGAACGTCCTAGGGCATTAAGACGGGCGATCGCCGCCCACGAAACCCAGATCGCTAAACATGAGAGTCAAATCCATGCCCATGGGCTCACGAGCGACGCCCATAAAAACAAAGCAGTCCATGCCGAACATGTAGCGCACCATCAAGCTCACGGCGACGTTGCCCAGCAGCATAAACAACTCCGGGAACGACATGAAACCATTTACCGTAAGCTCTCTGGGCTACTTGATATGCCGAACAAACAGTGAATCTATCGCCTATCGGTGAGCCTTTTCCCGTTCTTGCCGCAATGGTGCTGAACTCCCTGTCGCCTTTGCGGTGGGGTTATCCATGGGAGAGCCGATCTGTTACATATTGAATGTGCTAGCCTCTACAAATAGTTTCCGTAAAATCCCCAACTAACCATCGATTTCTCCCACAAATACGGGTTACGAACAACAATGTCATATCCCTCTCAACTTTCTGCTGAACCCTATGTCACGACTTTCGATGAGTTTGCACGCTTGGTGGATTACTCCTTGATGGACACCTTAAATGCTGATCCCGATGCTACGGTCGATGGCGAAGATCGCCGTCCCCGGCAAGTTTTTTCGGGTCATTTCGTCCCTGTAAAACCAACACCCCTGGCAGAGCCAGACTATGTCGCCCATAGCAGCACTTTTTTTAAGGAACTTGGGTTGAGTGATGGGTTAGTTTTTGACGAAAAATTTCGCCAGCTATTTTCCGGTGATATCTCCGCTGCCCAGGAGCCCATGCAACCCTTTGGTTGGGCAACGGGTTATGCCCTGTCCATTTATGGCACTGAATATACTCAACAATGCCCCTTTGGTACGGGGAATGGTTATGGTGATGGTCGAGCGATCTCCGTATTTGAAGGGATCATCAATGGCGATCGCTGGGAAATGCAATTAAAAGGCGGTGGGCCAACACCTTATTGCCGTGGTGCCGATGGTCGCGCCGTTTTACGCTCAAGTGTGCGAGAATTTCTCGCCCAAGAATATATGTACGCTTTAGGGGTTCCCACATCACGCTCTTTGACCCTGTACGTTTCCAAATCCGAAACTGTCACTCGTCCTTGGTATGCCCCAGGCTCCGACTCCTTTAACCCTGATATTTTGGTGGACAATCCTGTTGCTATTTCCACTCGCGTGGCACCATCCTTCTTGCGCGTTGGCCAGCTGGAGTTATTTGCTCGCCGCACCCGTAGTTGTGCCCATCCAAAAGCACGAGAAGAGTTGGCAATGATTGTTTCCCATTTAATTGAGCGAGAATACAAAAACGAAATTAATCAAAACCTGGCATTTGCGGATCAATTGGTTGAACTGATCAAGCTATTTCGCCAGCGTCTCACGACCCTAGTAGCCAATTGGCTACGGGTTGGTTATTGTCAAGGGAATTTCAACAGTGATAACTGCGCTGCCGGTGGCTTTACCCTCGATTATGGCCCTTTCGGATTTTGTGAAGTTTTTGACCCTGAGTTTCAACCTTGGACTGGCGGCGGTCAACACTTTTCATTTTTCAATCAACCCGTCGCCGCAGAAGCCAATTTTCATATGTTCTGGGCAGCTGTCAGACTATTACTGGAACAGGATGCTGAAGCCTTAGAACAGTTCGACCAAGTACGCCGTGGCTTTGCCGAAGCCATGCAAAAACAAATCCAAAAAATGTGGGCTGCCAAACTTGGTTTACCGGACTACAACCCAGAGCTAGTCCAACAGTTAATGCAGTTGATGACCGACTCAGTCGTAGATTACACCATTTTCTTCCGTGAGTTGTCCCACATACCAGACGATATTTCAGCCTTGAAAAAGGGCTTCTACGTTCCAACTTCACCACAACTCGATGGGCAATGGCAATTGTGGCTCACAAGCTGGCGTAACCTCGTCCTTCAGGATGGGGATTTGGCTGAGATATCAACAAAAATGAAACAGACTAACCCAAAATACACATGGCGAGAGTGGTTAGTTGTTCCCGCCTATCAACAAGCCATGCAGGGTGACTATGCATTAGTTAGAGAATTGCAAGAAGTGTTTAGCCATCCCTATGACGAGCAATCAAAGGAAGTAGAAGATAAATACTATCGCCTAAAACCCAACGCATTTTTTAATACTGGTGGCGTGTCGCACTATAGCTGTTCATCTTGATATTTAAAGACAATTTAATCCTGGAGTCAGGTTTCTTGACCTGTCTAAAGAGAAATCGTGTGGGCAAATTTTAGTTTTTTAACGTGAGTTTGGGTTAAAACTAAGCCCTCATCTCTTTTTTGGTAGGCCTCTTTTTTGTGCATGGTCGACAAAGCTTCAATCCCGACTATTTTTATCGGGTATGATTGACGACGGTTTTGGAACTGTTTAAGATGACTTTCAATTAAGCATTCAGCATTCATGGAAACGGAGAAAACCCTAATGACTCAAGTAACCCTTGATACCGCCGTCGCCTCCCTCGACACCGCCAACTTCACCGCCCTTGCCTGTAAGGAATGTGGCGCTGAGTACGAACCCAAAGCCCTCCACGTATGTGAATTTTGCTTTGGCCCCCTCGAAGTGAAGTATGACTACGACAAAATTGCCAGCAAAGTAAGCCGCGAAAGCATCGAAGCTGGCCCCAAGTCGATTTGGCGGTACAAAGAATTTTTGCCCGTTGCTGGGGATCCCATTGATGTGGGCACTGGCTTTACCCCTCTTCTCAAGGCGAACCGTTTGGCTCGTCGTCTCGGCATCAAGGAGCTTTACATTAAAAACGATGCGGTGAATATGCCCACCTTGAGCTTCAAGGACCGGGTGGTATCCGTGGCCCTAACCCGCGCCCGCGAATTGGGGTTCTCTACCGTTTCCTGTGCCAGTACCGGAAATCTGGCAAACTCCACAGCGGCGATCGCCGCCCATGCTGGATTAGACTGTTGTGTCTTTATCCCTTCTGATCTTGAAGCCGGCAAAGTCCTCGGCACGCTGATCTACAACCCCATCCTGATGGCTGTTCACGGTAACTACGACCAGGTGAATCGCCTTTGTTCTGAAGTGGCCAACTCCCACGGTTGGGGCTTTGTAAATATCAACCTCCGCCCCTACTACTCCGAAGGCTCCAAAACCCTCGGCTACGAAGTCATCGAACAACTTGGTTGGGAACTCCCCGACCACGTGGTTGCCCCCCTGGCTTCCGGTTCCCTGTTTACGAAGATCTACAAAGGCTTTAATGAATTCGTCAAAGTCGGTTTGGTAGAAGATAAAGCCGTCCGCTTCAGTGGTGCCCAAGCCGAAGGTTGCTCCCCCATTTCCCAAGCCTACAAAGAAGGCCGTGATTTTATTACCCCCGTTAAGCCCAATACGATTGCTAAATCCATTGCGATTGGGAATCCCGCCGACGGTGTCTACGCTGTGGAAATTGCGAATAAGACCAACGGCAACATCGAAGATGTCAATGACACAGAGATCGTTGAAGGCATCAAGCTCCTCGCCGAAACAGAAGGGATCTTCACCGAAACCGCTGGCGGCACCACCATTGCTGTCCTGAAGAAACTGGTAGAAGCAGGCAAAATTAACCCCGATGAAAAGACCGTTGTCTACATCACTGGGAACGGACTCAAAACCCAAGAAGCCGTACAAAATGCGGCTGGTGAACCCCTCACCATTGAGGCAAACCTTGAAGCCTTCGAGCAAGCGCTAGAAAGAGCCCGCACCCTTGAGCGTCTAGAGTGGCAGCAAACTTTGGTATAGTTGCTGTTCTAAATTGGGTCTGTTCTCATTGTCACTGCACAGTAGATCCGACCCAATATCTGTCCATTATCGTTTAGTTATTAGAAAAATTTGTCTGACTCAAAATGGCAATTAAAGTTTTAGTTCCAACTCCCCTCCAAAAGTTTACGAAGGATCAACCCACCGTTGAATGTGCTGGTTCTTCTATTAAAGAATTGCTCGACTCTCTAGAAGCAAACTGCCCCGGCATTAAGGCGCGCCTCTGTGATGAACAGGGCAATCCTCGACGCTTTTTAAACCTCTACGTCAATGAAGAAGATATCCGTTTTCTGAACGGTGTCGATACTGCTCTAAATGACGGTGATGAGGTCAGCATTGTGCCTGCTGTAGCAGGGGGCTAGAGTTTCGAGTAATAACCATGAATGCTTTTGTACGGGGGAAGAATACTTCCCTCGTTTTTTTGTTTTTTTGCTTAAAACAGCCTATGGAGATGACTCAATAGCAGTGATTTTTAGCCAGAATTTTTTGTCTTTTCATAAGTAAATATTGCCCTTGGAATTACAAATAGATCTCACAGGAAAGCCACCGATGCGAAAACATCATGATAAATTTAATTTATTACATTAAGCGAATGAAATCCATCAATTCTATCGATATCAATTGAAATTTCTATGTCATCATCTCCTCGGCGGGCATCTATTCGATTAAAAAAACGTTCTAATACAGCAATTTTGAGGCGGTGGCGACGCAAATTTTATACGCTGCAACAGAGTCGCAGACATCAGCCCAGCTTTTCTCGACAACAGATTGGTCTTTCTTTTTTAGGCAGTTTTATTGGTATTTCGACCCTTGCTTATATCTCGCTTTATAGTTCTTATCCTTTGATTGCGGCTCCTTTTGGGGCAACGGCAGTGCTGGTATTTGGGGTACCGGATAGTCCTTTGGCCCAGCCCCGCAATGTGATCGTGGGTAACATGATTGGGGCCTGCAGTTGTGTGGTGTTATTTCATTTGTTTGGGGATGCTCCCTGGGTTATGGGTTTGGCGGTTGCGGTAACGATTAAGTTGATGCAATTAACCCGAACAGTGCATCCGCCTTCGGGGGCCGTGGCCTTAATTGGTATTTTGAGCCATGCCTCCTGGCAATTTATTTTGACGCCTGCTTTATGCGGTTCTGTACTGATTGTGTGGTTGACGGTGATTTTTAGCCGTATAGTTCCGGGACGCTCCTATCCAAAGCATTGGCTTTAACTTTTTAAATGCTGCTTAGAAATGCTTTTTTTTGTTAGAGAAATTAGGGCTAGAGTTCGTTGAAAATAACGACGGATGTTTGGATTTGGCTCGAAATTTTTGTGGTGACGTCACCAACGGCTAGGCCCCCAGCGGTACGGTAGCGGGTGGAATGTAAGATTACAAGATCAAAATCTTTAGCATCGTGCAGGACGGCTCTGGCAACGTCATGGTACCGGATAATGCGAATCTGCATTTTAGTGGTGATACCGGCATTTTGCAGGGCATTTTCTAGGTCAGCCTTGAGTAGATTGCGTTGGTCTTTGGTCATCCAGGTTTCGCACACATGAAATACGGTGACTTCGGCCTGGTTGGCGATCGCCAAAAGTTCGGCAAATTGTACTATCTGTAAATTTTGAGCCGAGATCCCTTTAAAGGGCACCATAATCCGCCGCAAATTTTTCGGATCATCCAAGAGACGCACCACCGCCACCGGACAATGGGCCGACCAACAGACGTTGTAAACTAAAGTCCCCAGGAGCCTGGCTTTGAGCCCCTCGGTTTTCCCCCAGCCCATCAAAATTAAGTTGGCATTTTCTTCCCGGGCAACTCGGCTGATCCCAGCAGCCACATCGTCATCGATGCGAATTTTCGGTTGCATTGTAATTTGCAGGTGCTCCCCCTGGGCGATCGCCTCTTGGAGCAACTTTTGACTGCGGTCGATCCCCTTCATCACCGCCGGATCGTCCATGTGAGCATGGCCCGTCACAATCGACACAGGCATCACAATCCCTTGACGAATACGGGTTAAAAGTCCTGCCGCTTCGAGCAAATAATCCTTGGTACTGGGATTGGCAATGGGCACAACAATCTTAAAGCTGTCCGTCGATGGCGACACATTAACCGCTGCCAGGGCGACATCTTTGCCACTACTGGGTAACAAGCGACCAAAACGACGGGTCAATACCGGCCCCAGCATCGAAGTCACCAGCATCAAGACGATCACCGCATTGAATACCGATTCGCTGATTAGTCCCACCCGGAAGCCGACCAAGGCCGCTGCCAGGGTTGCCGCCACTTGGGGAATCGACAACGACCACATGGTTAGGGTTTCGGCCCAGCTATAGCGATAAATTTGTTTGGCGATCGCCGCCGCGATAAATTTAGACAATAACAACCCACCCACAATCGAAAACGTGAGGGGAAACTCATAGAGCAAATTATTAATAAACGCCGGAATATCGAGCAGTAACCCCATCCCCACAAAGAAGAACGGAATAAATAGCGTACTGCCGACAAATTCGATTTTTTCCTCTACCGGGCTTTTGCCGACCACATCATTGACCGCCAAACCCGCCAAAAAAGCCCCCACAATCTTATCCACATTGATCACCTGGGCGCCCATTGAAGCGAGAAATACAGCCAGCAAAATAAATAAAAATTGATTACCTTCTTCATCCCCGTTGCGCTGGAAAAATTCTCGACCAAGCCAGGACAAACCAAAGAGCACCAAGGCCCCATAGCCCACCAATAACGCCAATTGCAATACCAAAGAAGCCGTTGAAAAATCGCCCTGGTGAATCGACACACAGATCGCCAGCACCAAGAGAGCGGCAATGTCCGTAAAAATTGTCGCCCCAATCGTGACCGTTACACTCTCATTATTTAAAATCCCCAACCGATTAAGAATTGGGTAACCCAACAACGTATGGGAAGCCAATAAAGAACCAATGAGAATCGCCGCATTCCAACCAAAATCAAAGCTGAGGCCGACTACCGTCCCCATTGTCAACGGCACAATAAATGTCAAAAAACCAAAACCAATGGAGCGATCTTGGGTTTTCCGAAACTCTGCCAAATTAATTTCTAATCCGGCCACAAACATCAGGTAAATTTTGCCCACTTCCGAGAACAAAACCATGGTTTCACTCTCTGAGTTGAGGAGGCCTAGGGCATTTTCACCGAGGATAATTCCTGCAAAGAGTAAACCCACCAAGCCAGGTAAATTAAGCCGCTCAAAAATAGGGGGAATGGTCAGGGACACTAACAGCAGCAGAATAAACGTAAAAATCGGATTTTCTGTGATGTATTGGATCGATTCGGCAACCATAGTAGTCCTAGAAAAAGGCTAGCCTCCCAGTGTAGCGGAAGAAGTTTATAACGAAAATAAACTGTCGATTTTATGGCAAAAACAGAGGATTTCGGCGCTTCAGCTTGCTCGAACGTCTCCATAGAGAGAAAAAGTCACTGCCGCTCTTGGGCGCAGGAAACGTTAAACTTGAAATAAATCGTTACATTTCAGGAAAATCCAAATTATGGTTGCAACCGTTGAAATTTACACTTGGAGCACTTGTCCTTTTTGCGTCCGCGCCAAGCATCTCCTCGATCGTAAGCAGGTGGAATATACAGAGTATTGCATTGATGGCGATCGCCAAGCGCGGGAGGCAATGACAGACCGGGCCAATGGCCGCAGTAGCCTCCCCCAGGTTTTTATTAATGACCAGCATGTGGGCGGTTGCGATGACCTCCATGAACTAGAGTACCAAGGCAAACTCGATGATCTCCTGATGCAGGCGGCTTAGATTTGACCAATACTGATTTCCCAAACCCTCAGCTGTGGCCTGGGGGTTTTTGTTTGGCTATTTTTAGACATTTTGGCTTGTGAGCTCTGGATAACCGGCCTTGATCAGGGCTTCATCTCGGATGCGGCAGGAGTCACATAAGCCGCAGGGACGTTCTCCCCCTTGGTAGCAAGACCAGGTTGCCGCGATGGGAACGCCTAATTTCACGGCCTTTTGGATGATTTCCACCTTGGTGTCGAGCACGAGGGGGGCAACCAGTTGGGGCGCATGGCCTTCGATGCCAACTTTGGAAGAGAGATCCGCTAACTTTTGGTAGGCGGCCAGGTATTCAGGGCGACAGTCGGGATAACCGGAATAGTCCACGGCATTAATCCCCAGATAAATCGCTTCGGCCTGTTTCGCTTCGGCTAGGGAAAGGGCGATCGCCAAAAACACGGTATTGCGACCGGGGACATAGGTCGAGGGAATATCCCCCGTCTGGACACCGCTTTGGGGAATCGCTTGGTTAACGTCAGTCAGGGAAGAGCCGCCCCACTGGGACAAACTTACATCCATCACAAAATGTTCTGTGATCCCCAGGTGTTCGGCAATTTTTTGGGCAGCACTCAGTTCTCGACTATGTTTCTGGCCATAGCGGAAGGACAGAGCAATCACTTCATAGCCATCGGCGATCGCCTGGGCGGCACTGGTGGCCGAATCCAATCCACCGGAGAGCAAAACCACAGCCCGTTTCATCTAGCGCACCCCCAGGAACTTATGGGTTTGCAGGCCGAGACGCCATTCCGGGTGAGCCAGAATATAGTCAAAAATAAGGCTCTGGCTGGCGGGATTTTCCCATTGGGGCTGGAGATATTGGGGCATATTTGCGGCAATTTTTTGGGCCTGGGATTCAGCCCACTGGAAATCTGGGGCCTGATCGATCACAACCTTTAATTCACTAGCATGGGCGTAAATTTCCGGTAATGGCGCTTTAAAGGGTTTCGGAGAAAGGGTAATCCAGTCAAAATCACCACTGAGGGGATGGGCGCCGGAGGTTTCTAGGTGGAGCGGTAAACCCGTTTCTTGCAAACCAGCCGTCAAAGGGTTGAGATCATGCATTAAGGGTTCACCCCCCGTAATCACAATGATCTTCGGTTGGGCTGCGGTCACCTGTTGTTGGAGTTGGGCGACGGAAACTTGGGGATGACGTTTCGGATTCCAGGAAATTTTTGTATCACACCAGGGACAACCTACATCACAACCAGCGAGGCGAATAAAAAAAGCCGCTGTGCCAAACCAATATCCTTCCCCCTGGATGGAATGGAATGTTTCTACAATGGGGTAGGTTACGGCCACAATGTCTAAAGAATGGGCTGGATGGATCAAAGATCGGGATGTGGTGCGAATGACCATGGCCTCGGAAACAAAAAAGAATACAGATTGATTACTGTATTCTAAAAGGCGATCGCCTGTCTCCGGGGCAAAATCCAGAGATCCCCTAGGAGATACGATAGAGTAAGCATTGGCCTATCGATTCTGTTTTGTGCGCCGTCACCATGGTTAAACCTGCATCCACCGATACCACCGCTGTTTTTCGCATCCTCGATGCCAACCTCGATCGAGCCAGGGAGGGACTGCGCATTGTTGAAGAATGGTTCCGATTTGGCTTGAACCACGCCGATCTCGCGGCCCGGTGCAAAGAAATGCGCCAAACCCTGGCCCAATGGCACCACGACGAACTACGCGCCGCCCGGGATACGCCCAATGATGTAGGGACGAATCTCAGCCATCCCCAGGAAGAAACTCGCACGGATCTTAATCATTTACTCCGGGCCAATCTCTGCCGGGTCGAAGAAGCGCTCCGGGTGCTAGAAGAATACGCCAAACTCTACAAAACGGACATGGCGATCGCCTGCAAACAGATGCGCTATCAGGTCTATACCCTCGAAAGTCAACTCTTTAGCCCCCAACTAAAACAGCGTTTGGAAACGGCACGACTCTATCTGGTCACTTCTCCCCATGAAAAACTCCTAGAAGTAACCGAAGCGGCCCTCCAGGGAGGCGTAGAAATCGTGCAATACCGCGACAAAGAAACCCCCGACGAACAGCGTTTTGCCAATGCGATCGTCTTGAAAAAATTGTGCGATCGCTACCATGCCCTATTTTTGGTGAACGACCGTGTGGATCTGGCCCTAGCCGTAGATGCTGACGGCGTTCACCTGGGCCAAACGGATTTACCCATCGCCACTGCCCGCCAACTCCTCGGTCCCGATAAAATTATTGGCCGCTCCACCACCAATCCCACGGAATTAGAAAAAGCGTTGAGTGAAGGGGCGGATTATGTGGGTGTTGGCCCTGTGTACGAAACCCCCACCAAACCGGGGAAAGCCGCAGCAGGCCACCGTTATGTCAGCTATGCCCAAGAGAACTGTCCCGTGCCTTGGTTCGCCATCGGGAGCATTGACACCGAAAATCTCGGCGAGGTTCTCGCGGCTGGAGCCGAACGGGTTGCGGTGGTGCGGGCACTGATGCAGAGTGAAGACCCGACCCTAACGGCCCAGTTTTTTGCGGCCCAATTACACCGTCAACAAACCCTACAAAACCTTGAGGAGGCCAGTGCATAGATGATTGACGTTTGGGTGAATGGTGAACTAAAAACCATTGCGAGTGAACTCTCTTTACCCCGCTGCCTTGAACAATTAGGCATGAACCCGCGCCTCGTGGCAGTGGAGTATAACGGCGAAATTATCCACCGTCAGCGGTGGGAGCATACCTTAATCCAGCCAGGCGATCGCCTCGAAATTGTCACCATTGTCGGTGGTGGCTGAGACTGAAACCGTTAAACTACACCAAAATACCCTGAGAAAAGATCCTTCAAAAAACAATGAGTCAAACCGTAAACTGTGCCGTTGAGTGCATCAATGGTTGCATCCTGGGGGAGGACTGCCCCCATAAAGAATATGCCCAAAAAGCCAGTGAATTTGTGCAAACAGTCTCCATCGACAAAATGCACGAAATTGCTGAGGCAGCCCGCCTGAAAAAAATGATGGCCCCCCCCCAATGGGTAATCCCCGACGAAATTTAAACGACTTTCACCTTGGTTTTTTGGTTCAACCATGACCCGAAGCATCGACCATGATTTGTTGTTTAAGGAGTTGCTGACAACCTTTTTCTGGGATTTTCTCGCCCTTTTTGCCCCGGAAATCCTCGAAACAGCCGAACAGGACTCCTTAATTTTTCTGACCCAAGAAGTTTTTAATGACCTGCCTGGCCAAACGCGTCGCAATGTGGACATTGTGGCCAAACTCCGTTTCCGAGGCCAAGAGACTTGTTTTCTAGTACACATCGAAAATCAGGCGACTTCCCAAGCCGAGTTTGCGGAACGTATGTTTCTCTATTTTGCGCGGTTGTACGAAAAATATCGCTTACCCATTTACCCTATTGCCTTATTTTCTTACCGTTCTCCCCAAAGGCTGGAACCGGAAACTTTTTCGGTGGCGTTTCCTGCGAAGCAAATTCTTAGTTTCTCCTTCCAAAGCATTCAATTGAACCGCTTGCCGTGGCGTGATTTTCTCCGTCAACCGAACCCCGTTGCGGCTGCTCTCATGGCAAAGATGAACTTCAAATCAGAGGAACGCCCAAAGGTCAAGTTAGAATGTTTACGGATGATTGTGACGCTTCGTTTAGATTCGGCCAGAATTCATTTGTTATCGGGTTTTGTGGATACCTATCTGAGGTTAAATATGGCAGAACAGCAGGTCTTTGAGCAGGAACTACACCGAATCCAGCCCCAGGAAGAAGCCCAGGTGCTGCAAATTGTCACCTCTTGGATGGAAGAAGGTCTACAGCAAGGACGCCAAGAAGAAGCCTGTAAAATAATCCTACGCTTTATCCAGCAACGTTTTCCTGATCAGGTTTCAGGATTTAAACCACAAATTCAAGCCCTTAATCTAGCTCAACTGGATGCCCTGAGCGATCGCCTATTTGGATTCGAGTCAGCCGCAGAGTTAGAAACTTGGCTGCGGGAAAATCCAACCGAGGCGAATCCGACCTAACTACCGAGGATAAACAGACTCAATAGAGTACCGCTGTTCCACAAACTATGGAGGAGCATCGGTGCCAACAGGTTGCGGGATTTAACATAGACAAACCCTAAAATGATCCCCAGAGTCATCAAAGGTAAGACTTCCGACAAACTCATGTGGGCGATCGCAAACAGAAAAGCACTGAGAATAATGCTGCCCCAAACGGGAATATAGCGGGTTAAGGAAGGCAATAGGAAACCCCGGAACATAATTTCCTCAAAGAGGGGAGCCATCACCGAAGCTGTTAAAAAGAAAATGGTTAAGGCCACCTGATCTTGGGCTTTGAGGGCGAGAAATAGGATTGGGTTACTGCCCCCCTGGCCCTGCCAAATTTGCTGGTTGAGTAGGGAAACGAGTAACACCAGCGGCAATGCCACCATATAGCCCCCAAATCCCCATACTGTCCAGTTATCTAGCCATTTCACCTGAAACCAATCCTGAGGGAGGGGCCGAAATTCCCACACAGAGGCTGCCAGCACCATTAAGCCGGCGATCGCCATCAGTGAATAGGTGATGAGGGTATAAACTGCCTTTTCGCGCACTGTCCAAGCGGTGGCATCGATGCTGAACGCCTGGAGCGCAATCGGTAAAACAAGGGGCAAAATAATTTGACCCACGAGAAAAAAGCCGACGATAAAAACTTGCCAGATAATTTCTCCATTCCAGGGAGTATTCCAAGTGGCCTGGGCGTCAATGTGTAAAAGAGCGTCATCCTGCTTCCGGAAAGCTTGAATCCCCAGAAAGATAAGAAAACCCAAGCCAAAAAGACCCACACTAAAGGGCAAGATGGTAATCACCGTTAATTTTAAAAACGCCCGTTGCGCATTCTGTTGAATTTGTTGCTGGAGTTGCTGCTGTGCTGGACGATTGTCTTGAATTTGGTATAGCTTTTGGAGATTTTGTTGCTGGAACCAGGTTTCAAGTTCTGTTTGAGTTAAAGCGTTTGGGTCGGTGGGAGCTTGGGAGTTGAGCCAGAGGGGCGCTAAAGTTTGGGCTAGGACATCGGATTCTTCTCCGGAAATGGCTTCCCACCGCTGTTTTGCTTGATCGAGCTTGCCGCGACTGGCATACAAGATTCCGAGTCTGAGCTGGAGTTCATCGATAAAAGTAGCGGTTTCGGCGATCGCCTTTTTGGTTGCCTGGGATTTAGCAGCGGTTGTTTCTGTAGGGTCTGTGAGGAGTTTTTGGCGAGCTTCACTGCTACTGAGCACCTTTTCGTACTGGGTGATCGCACTGCTATAGGGATCTTGACCCGTCAGTTGGGTAACAAGGGTGGCGATCGCCTCCGGGGAAGTATTGGCCGTGGAATTGGGATCATACTCTGCGGCCTGAAGCACCAAGTTGGTTTGATAGAGTTCGAGGCGGCCCTGGATCTGCGGTTCCTGGAAACTGGCCCACAACGAAGACAGGAGCGGCACCAGGGTAATAATCGTCAACAGAATTAAAATGACACGCTTCACGTTAGCTACCCGCACAAAAACAGTGGATCTAGCCTAGCCTGTTGCTTCTCACGGAATCAATATTTAACGGTGGATAATTTCCCTGGCTGGCTATCGTGAATGAAATTTGATTAAATTTGCTGCCAAATTTTGATCGTGCCATCGGAACCGCCCGCCGCGAGGGTACGCCCGTCAGCAGTGAGGGCTAGGGACAGCAAACGCACATGATCTTCTTGGTCGGGAGTGTTGAAATTCAACGTCGTCAAAGGCTCAGGGATCCCCAACTGCCAAATCTTGATCGTGCCATCGACGCTACTGCTCAGGAGAAAATGACCTTGGCGGCTAAAGAGAAGTTGGGTAACAGGCTTTTCGTGGGCTTCTAGGGTGAAACAAGGCACGGTTTCCGGTAAAACCTCTAAATGATTGAGATCCACTTGCCACAGATGGATCAGGCCATGTTCCCCGGCAGAAGCAAACAGTTTACCGTCGGTGCGAATGGCGATCGCCGCAATGGCTGCGGGGGGATCATTTTTCAAGCTGCCAAGTAACCGATGATCCGTCGTGCGCCAAAACTTGAGGACTCCCTCTGTGCCGCCGCTGATGAAGAGGTTTCCTTGGGGGGCAAGGGCGATCGCCTGGATCTGATCATTGAGATCGAGGGTTTTTTGATAGACACTGCCATCCCTAAGTTGCCACTGGCGCAGGGTCTGATCGTGACTCCCGGTAATGAGGGTTTGTTGGCCTGTCAAAGCCATGGCATACACGGCCCCTTGATGTCCCTCCAGGGAGTTTTGGAGCGCGAGTTGGGGCACTGCTTGGCTTTGATCGAGGTGCCAAAGCTTGACCTCCGGCGAAAAACTACTGCTGGCGATCGCCACTATTTCTATTGGATCTGTCTCCGTCTTGGTTCCGGGCACAGGGGGGATGAATGCTAGATTTAAAAGACCCTGTTCGTGGGCGGTCACCTGGGAAATTTGCTTTTGATCCTCTACGCGCCAGAGTTTCAATTGATGATCCCAACTGCCGCTTGCGAGGAATTTTTGATCGGCACTAAAGGCTAAAGCACTCACACAATCTCGGTGAGCCGTGAGAGTTGCGACTAACTGCCATTGCTGCTTGGGTTGCGGTGCTGCGGGTGGTTCTGAAGCGGGGAGTGTTTCCGTAGTCCAAGGATCGGCGATCGCCTCTGGTTCTAGATCGTCGGTAGCTATTTGGGCTGTGGAAGGGACTTTTCCTATTGGGTTAGGTTGCTGCCGTAAAAATTCCTGTTCTAAATTCGTGAGCCGTTCATCTAGGACTGCTTCATTGAGATATTGCACCACATTGGTCAAAGCTTTTTCTAAGCTGCGCAGATAGGTTTGCATTTCTCCATCCGTCTCGATTTGGGCCAGACTGGCGTTAATTTGACTCGCTTGACGGATCTGTTCGGTGAGGGGTTGAAGTTGCCCTTGAAACTGACCTTGTAAACGCTGCTCAAGGCTCCGCACCGTGCCCAGGATTTGTCGCCGTTGTTGGCGTTGATGGGCGATGCGGTTAAAAAAATTTAGCCCTAGGGTGACCCAGAGCAGGAATGTGACCAATGAAATTGTCAAGTTACCGTCGCCTTGAATCACATTCCAGAGCCAGGCCAAGAAAACCAGCAGCAGCAAACCCAATTCTGCAATTTCCAACCATTGCTGCTTTTTTCCCATCAGAATCTGACCCTCCTCACAAATGCGTTCGCCTTATCATAACCTCAACATCACGCGGGCGATATTAAAGTAAATCAAAACCCCGATCACGTCCACCGCCGTCGTAATAAAGGGTGCCGACATCAGGGCTGGGTCTAACCCTAAGTACCGGAACAAAAATGGTAGTGAGGAGCCAGCCACCGACGCCAGTACGGCGATCGCCACCAAACTGATGCCAACCGAAATGGCCACCGCCAGATTTCCCTGGAGAAAGTAGGCCCAGACAATCACCACAATTCCCAGAATTGCCCCTAATAGCGCCCCGGCGATCGCCTCCCGTCCGACCACTTTCGCTGGCCCTAGATCGTTCAAATCATCCGTATTCAGACCCCGAATCACCACCGTTGAAGATTGAGCCCCCACATTCCCCCCAGTCCCCGTCAGGAGCGGAATAAACGCCGCCAAAATCACTACCTGCTCCAAGAGTGACTGCTGGGAGCTAATAATCCAGCCCGTAAAAGTATTGGTAATCAGCAGCACAAATAACCACACAACCCGCTGCCTGGCCACTGTCCACAAATTCATCTGGAAATAATTATCCCCATCCGTTTGCAAACCCCCCAACGCATAGATATCTTCCGTGGCTTCCCGTTCAATAATGTCGATCACATCGTCCACCGTGACGACCCCCACTAGGCGATCCTCGCGATCCACCACAGGCAACGCAAGCAAGTCATACCGTTGAATCGTCCGTGCCACTTCCTCTTGATCCGTATCCGTATGAATCGAGACCACATCCCGGGTCATAATCTCTGACAACGGTAAATCCGGCTCAGAGACAACCAAATCCCGTAGGGAAACAATGCCTACCAGTTGCCGGGAAGCATTGGTGACGTAAAGGTAATAGATGATTTCTGATTTACTGGCCTGCTGCCGAATCCGCTCAATGGTTTCTGAAACTGTGAATGTTTCTTTGAGAGAAATATACTCCGGGGTCATCACCCGGCCAGCGGTGTCTTCCTCGTAACCGAGCAAAAGATTTGTCGCCTGTCTTTCTTCGGGGCTGAGCTGCTCCAGGAGCTGCCGGACCACCTTCGCGGGCAATTCATCGAAAAGACGCACCCGGTCATCGGGGGACATTTGATCAACAACTTCCCGCACTTCTTGGCGCTTGAATTTTTGAATGAGGGCCTGCTGCACCGACGAATCTAAATATTCATAGACTTCAATGGCCTCTGCTTTTGAGAGCAGGCGAAAAGCAATAACCTGCATCGACTCTGGTAAATCTTCAATCGCCTCGGCAATGTCAACCGGTTGCACTGGCACAAGTAACGATTTAGCCCCTTGCAAATTATTCGATTCCAGCAAAAGCAATAATTGGCTTCGGACCAACTGGCGTAGCTCAGTATGTTTAGCGGATGTAGTCATCTTGATGGATCGTTTTGCCTCGGAATGTGCGGCCAACAACAGCCTGGGTACCCAGAACAAAGCTTAAAGGAAGGGTGACTCTGCGATTATCTAAGTAAAAGTGCTCAGGCTATCAAAAAAAGGGGAAAGTGCTTCATAAAACTTTATTTATTCTACAAAACAACTGCCCCTCAAAACTTGTGTTTATTTTTTTGACTGTGCTAGCCTAGTATTGTTGGGAATCAAAAGAATTCGAAAGTACTCGGTTACGGTTTTGTCTCGTTTGGTATTGTGTTTGGTTACGACAGTATTGACAGAAAATCTCCCCGCCCGATACGACTACGAACTCTCCTTCCCCGATGCACAGATTAAGTCATCTTTAAGGAGACAATTTTTATGTCAATTTATGTTGGAAACCTGGACTACGCCGTAGAAGAAGACGATCTTCGTGAAGTCTTTAATGACTACGGTAAAGTAAAGCGTGTTTATCTTCCGGTAGATCGTGAAACCCAAAGAAAGCGTGGCTTTGGCTTTGTGGAAATGTCTAACGATGATGAAGAAGATAAGGCGATTGAAGCCCTCGATGGCGCTAGCTGGATGGGCCGCGATATGAAGGTCAATAAAGCAAGACCCCGTACTAACAGTCGCTAAATATCATCGATACGTTGGCATGGGAGCTAACTTCTAAGAGACGACCCATGCTTCCAAACAACATGAATTAATTTCGCTGAGGCCACTAGTTTTATATCTAGCTAGTGGTTTTTTTGGGCGATCGCCACGACTCAGAAGCTTGCAACAAAAAAACTCCCTGGGAAATTAATTCCGGGGAGTTTTCTGGCGATCGCCTGGACTGTTCTAGAAATTACACAGTCATCGCAGCCTTCTGGTTGAGTCGATCAAGTTGTCGCATCAAAAGACTGAGGAACAGTCCTACATCGGTGACGACGCCGACGGATTCTACCGAGCCGCGATCGCTTAGTTTTGTGACCACCGCAGGATTAATATCAACACAGACCATCTTCACGCCAGCGGGGGTCATATTCCCGACGCCAATGGAGTGGAGCATTGTCGAGAGCATCAAAACCATATTGGTGCCTTCTAACAGACGCGCATATTCTTCTTGGGCGCGAATCAAATCCATTTCTGTGTCCGGCAGAGGGCCATCATCACGAATGGACCCGGCTAAACAGAAAGGCACGTTATTTTGAACGCATTCATACATCACCCCCTTGGTAATTAGCCCCTGGGCCACGGCATTGGCGATACTGCCACAGCGGCGAATGGTATTGATCACCTTGAGGTGGTGGCGGTGACCCCCACGCACGGGAACGCCTTTGTTCATGTCAACGCCGAGGGAAGTGCCCATCATTGATTGTTCAATGTCGTGGACGGCGATCGCATTGCCACCGAGCAAGGTATGGACATAGCCCTGGCGAATTAAACTGGCGAGATGTTGTGCCCCCCCGGTATGGATCACCACTGGCCCCGCCGTGACAGCAACTTTTCCGCCTTGGGCGCGGATTTTATGCAGTTCCCAGGCAATTTGCTCAACGACTAATTCCACACGGCGCTCACTGGAAACCCCGGCTCCCATGAAACTAAATTCTTGTTTTTCGGCGCTGGGGCGAGCGGTGGTTTTGTGGTTGGTGCGAATGCCGTCAATGCCCACAACGACCTTTTCTCCTACCTGAAGATCCCGCAACAAACGACAGCGGGCATGAATGGTGCCGTTGATTTCACTGATGGCGATCGCCCCGTCCATGCGTTGGTGCATCACCTGAATCCATTGGCCTTTGATTCTGACTTCCGTAGGATAGATATTCGTCACATAAAAATCATCAGGCGCGACTCCCATTTGCTTAACGGTTTCTAGGTGAGCATCCTGGACATCCTCTGCCGAAGCACTGATCGCGCCCATTTCAATGAGGGCGGACATAATGTCCTCCATGGTGGTGGGAGAGGGTGCGGATACCCGTACATTGGCCGATGAGGTGTTTTTTCGCTCGATACCGAGGTTGAAATTTAATACTTTGGCGCTGCCGCCCTGTTCATTAATTAAATCCAAGGCTTGGTTCAAAATTCCCGCATCGAGGAGGTGTCCTTCGAGGTGAATGATCCGACTATCCACTGGAGCATTGGCCTGGGCCGTTTCTTGAATCGGTTCTGTCGTTTTCAGGGTTAAGCACTTCGCGGCCCCCCCTGCCTTAAGAAATTCTGTGAGGGAGGTTTGCCGCACCTGAAAGCCCTTGGTGGCGATCGCCGTTTCCAGCTCTGGGCTAATTTTATTCATGATGATCACATCATCGACATTGACTGCATTGCAGGCAAAATTCACCGCATCCGGCTCCGGTACAATAATGCGTTTTTCCGCCGGAATTCGTCGTTCAATCAGGGCATTAGAATACGTATCAAAGGCAGGGGGATAGTAGAGGAGATAGCCGCCGCTGAGGGGACAGAAGCAAGTATCGAGGTGATAAAAGCGAGGATCGATCAGGCGTAGGGATAAAACCTCCACATCGAGCCACTGGGCAATGTAGGCGTGGGAGTCGAGTTCAGAGCGAAAACCATAACCCGCCCATAGTGCCCCAGAATCCCGGTCGAAGAGGGCATCCCCTGCCCCTTCAAAGGGTAAATCCTGGGGAAGCTCATAGACCTGGAAACCATTCTCCGCAAACCATTGCTTGAAGTAAGGCTCTTCCCCTTGGCGCTCTGGATGATAAAAACGACTGAGGATCGCTTTTTGGCCTAAGACCAGACCGGCATTGGCGGTAAAAACCATATCTGGCCATCCCTGGGCGGGGGGCACGAGATCAACAGTGGCATATTCTTTGATGATTTGATGGAGGGCCTGCCACTGTTCAATGGCCGTCGCTTGGGAAGATTTGTGGACGTTTCCTTCCATCCAAGGGTTAATGACATAGTCCACCTCGTAATAGTCAGGGGCACACATCAAAATGCGGGTTGGGTTGGTCATGGTCAATTTAAAAGCTGAATGGTTTAGGACTAATCATGCAACGGGAAAAGCGGGCGAATTGTATTGATCGGTACGGTACAAAACCCTGTTTTCTGTGGCGCGGTCTTAATTCTATGGGGTCGCTAGAACCACCGCAAATTCAGTTTTTCGAGTTTTTAGGCTTTGGGGGCGATCGCCTTGTTTTTATATTGGTAAATGCTGACAAAAACGCCTTGAATACTGCCCATATTTGACGATTTTGTGTGCTTTAAAAGGGTTATTTTGTCATGAAAGTTTGACAAGAAACTGTAGCGGCGATCGCCTTTGGACTAGGGCCGAGATGTTAATTTATATATCAAAACCTTGAAAAGGACTTTTATTCAGGGAAATTTAAGGGTAAGCACCCCCCTAATATTTTCAGGAGAGTCGCCATTATGACCACCGCCAAGCAGTCCAAGAGCCAAGGTTCCTTTGACTCCCTAACCGAGACCGCCAGCAATGATGAGTTTGCTGTGTTTGATCCGGATGAAACAACTCTCCGGAATGGTCAGACTACAGATTTAGTGAGGCTGTATCTGCAGGACATTGGGCGCGTACCGTTACTCGAAAGAGATGAGGAGCTAACGGAAGCCCGCAAGGTTCAAAATTATATCCAGCTTTTGGAAAAACGACAAGAGGGGGCAGAAGCAGGCGACGAAATTTTGGCAGAATTCTTGAGTTGTATCAATGTCCATGACCGCCTAGCCATCGAATTGGGGTGCCGCCCTTCCCTGAATCGCTGGGCCCAGGAAATGAACCTAGAGCGGGCCGTCCTACGGGACATCATTCGCCAGGGGAAACAACGTTGGGCCGAACAAGTGGGCTTGAGCGTTAAAGAACTCGACTCTATCCTCAAGGCTGGGGCCAAGGCTAAGGAGCACATGATCCAGGCCAACCTCCGGCTGGTGGTTTCTGTGGCCAAAAAATATCAAAATCGCGGCCTCGAACTTTTAGATCTCATCCAGGAGGGAACCCTCGGTTTAGAGCGGGCCGTAGATAAGTTCGACCCGACAAAGGGTTATCGCTTCTCGACCTATGCCTATTGGTGGATTCGTCAGGGCATTACCCGGGCGATCGCCACCCAAAGCCGCACCATCCGCCTCCCGGTTCATGTCACCGAAAAGCTCAATAAAATCAAAAAAGCCCAGCGGCAAATTTCCCAAACCCAAGGTTGCACTCCCAGCTTAGATGACGTGGCTCAGGCCCTGGAAATGACTCCTGAGCAAGTGCGGGAAGTCTTACAAAAAGTTCCCCGTTCCGTCTCCCTAGAGATTCGCGTCGGCAAAGATCGAGACACAGAGCTAGGTGATCTCCTCGAAACCCAAGATGCTTCCCCCGAAGAAAACCTTGTCCGGGAGTCCCTGCAGCGTGATTTGCACAATTTACTCACGGAGCTCACCGACCGAGAACGGGAAGTGATTCAGTTGCGCTATGGTCTTGGCGATGGTAAAACCTACTCCCTGGCAGAGATTGGCCGAATGCTAGAGCTTTCCCGGGAACGGGTGCGCCAAATTGAGGCCAAGGCTCTCCAAAAACTCCGCCAGCCCAAACGTCGTAACATCATGCGGGATTACTTAGATACGTTGTCCTAAAAGTATGCCATTCCAAGAGGGTGGGGCGGTGGTCTAGGGTTTACTGAACTCTAGATCTTCTTTTTGTTTAACTTTTTACGACCAGCCCAAACTCTAGATTTTTCTTCTTAAAAGCCTCTTCCCCAAAAGATTAAAAGAGAAGTAGACGAACTCAGTGAGCGACAAAAAAAGAACAATAAAAAAGGGGCATGGCCGCCCCTCGATTGAACAGTATTTGAGAAGTTGAAATTAAGCAGCCGTCTTTAGACGTGCATAGAAAATACCGCGAATTCTGACTTCTTCGGGATCTTCTGCACCCATGTCGGTGGATGAAGTTTGCTCACTTTCGAAGGTGCCGGCAATTTCACCAGTTTTCTCATCGATTTTGGCAATTTGTAAGGAAATTTCACCAGTGCGAGATTCGTACTGCTTGATGTTGGCACGGGTTAGCTCTTCTTCATCGGCTTGGGAAGGTAGAGCAACGGCATTGTCATAACCGCTCGCAGTACCACGGGCCTTAGGATCAAGGAATACAGCACCACGATAGGGGGGAACCCGGAATTCACCGACAAAGTCAGTGGAAGTATTGATGGAGTCAGACGGGGTAGAGGTCTGGGCCACTAGGTTTTTAATCGTGAAGAGGAAAGGTACTTGGTCACCACCGGGTAACTGAACTGTAATCGGTTGGAAATCGATACCGTCTTCTTCTACCAGGGTGAGGCGCCCTTCGCTATCCGCTTTGATCTTCCCGGTCATTTGTTCGAGGGAAGAGGTGTAGCGGGTAAGGGGCTTACCTTCGATGAATTCGGCTTCACGACGCTTATTGAGGGGCTCTTCTTTGACGAAGTAGCTTTGGGGCTCTAAGCAGAGATCAGAGAATTCGATGGTTTCGTTGGGGCCAATGGGAATCGTTCCCCGGGTAAAGTTCGCGATTTGGGGGCAGGAGTTCGCGAGTCCTGTATTGAGAATTTCGTCGTATGTTAGTTGCTTCACATCGACGGTCGCAGCATCGGGTGCTTCACTACAAGCAGTTAGCACGCCGATACACAGAGCCAGAATGGCTGCTAATAACGAACGTAACTTCATGATTAACCTCTTTTTGTCAATCTCAGGGCGGAACTAATCTTGTCCGTTCCACTTAATTTTTTAAAAGTCTGGGATCTAATAGGGACAAGCTATCCGGTTTTATATCGGTATCTACTCTACCAAATTGGGATCCTTTAGTGGTAATGAATCCTCATCTTCCCTGGGCGATCGCCTGGGGTTTTTTAGGGCAACCAGGGGTATTGGCGGAAATTTGGCGATCGCTTTTCCAAAAAAGCCTGCTTCCCTTCTCTACCCTCCTCTGTCATGTAGTAGAGCATGGTGGCATTCCCCGCTAGCTCCTGGAGGCCTGCTTGCCCATCACAGTCAGCATTCAGCGCCGCCTTAAGACAGCGAATCGCAATGGGGCTTTTACTCAACACTTCCCTGGCCCACTGCACCCCCTCGGCCTCTAGTTGGGCGACGGGAACCACTTGATTCACCAGACCCATTTGTAGAGCTTGTTGGGCGTCATACTGGCGACAAAGAAACCAAATTTCTCGGGCTTTTTTTTGTCCCACGATACGCGCCATGTAACTAGCACCAAACCCACCATCAAAACTACCCACTTTTGGCCCCGTTTGCCCAAAAATCGCATTATCTGCGGCAATGGTTAGGTCACAAAGCAGATGTAGTACATGGCCACCCCCGATCGCATAGCCCGCCACCAAAGCGATTACAACCTTGGGCATCGAGCGAATCAGCTTCTGCAAATCCAGCACATTCAGGCGCGGCACCCCGGCTTGATCGACATAGCCCCCTTCACCCCGTACTGATTGATCGCCACCGGAACAGAACGCATATTTCCCGTCCGTGTGGGGGCCAGCACCCGTGAGGAGAATGACACCGATGTCTTGATCTTCCCGGGCGTCACAGAAAGCCTCATACATTTCAAAGATTGTCTGGGGTCGAAAGGCATTGCGTTTGTGGGGACGATTAATCGTGATTTTTGCAATCCCATCTAACTTTTGATACAAAATATCTTCGTAAGCTTTGACGGCTTGCCAAGCAAGAGATTCCATAATTTTTCATAGACAATGACTGCCCGTCATCTTATCCCATTCCCCCACCGCTAAGGTTCACCAGCCTTGTCAAAGGTGTGTCCTGAGGGCCATGAACAATCCTTTAAAGCGCCGACAAGCTTAATATTTTTTTGTTAACCCTTACTTAAAAGTACGGAAAACTCGAAACTGCTTTTTGACTATTTTTCGATAAAAACTTAAATTAGTCTTAAGTATGTTCAGGATCAAAGAAAAAGGGAAGAGAATATTCCTGGGATCAACTCAATTGCATTTAAAAACTTTTTAATGAAACTTCAAACGACCCTCAAAATCACAGATCTTAATTTCTTTAGAATTCAGGATAAAGCCATGGATTGCTCATATTCGCTTCCCTGTCCTAACTGTGGAGCACCAGCCCTGCGTCGTTATTTACACAACTCCAGTTTGCGGGAAACCACCTGTGAAACCTGCGATTATTTGATGGTGAGCTGTGAAGAAACTGGTAATGTTGTCGAATCCTATGCCCCTGGTATTTATCGTTTCTAGGCCGCTTAATTGTCGACAGTCCCCAGGCGATCGCCAATTACCCATCAATCCTTTTTAAAGACAAAACCTTTCCTCAGGAAAAACTTTAAAACCCTTTAGCGACCTCTCAAGCCTTAACACATTGGGAGCCTCTGAACCAGAATATTCTCTACCCCTTCTTTGGATCCGATAACCGAAATCCTCGTCATTTTTTCCCCTAATTATCGCTCTTGCCTGTCAATTCTTCCGAAACAAAGTGATCTTTAACTTAGGAGAGATGATTGTTTGCTTTCATTCAAATGAGGCGAGCCCAGCGAGTTGATTTTAGGTGAACCTACACACGAACTAAGCAACCAGCACCCAACCCAAAATTCAGCCTCCAGAAAGATTGACGTCTGGTGGTCGCTTTTTTGTAAGAAAATGCAAGCAATCAGTTATCCTAGACTGACACATTTAAGTTTTGGCAATCATTAAGGAGTAAGAGTGGACATTCAAATTGGTCGTGGCAAAACAGCTCGTCGTGCTTACGGATTCGATGAGATTGCCCTCGTTCCGGGCGGTCGTACCCTAGACCCTGAACTGGCAGATACCAGTCTCGAACTTGGTGGAATTAAGCTAAATATCCCGATTTTAGCCAGTGCCATGGATGGCGTTGTCGATGTAAAAATGGCAGCGTTGCTTTCTGATTTGGGCGCAATGGGCGTATTGAACCTTGAGGGACTCCAAACCCGTTATGAAGACCCGAACCCAGTCCTTGATCGGATTGCTGCAGTCGATAAAACTGAGTTCGTCGGCTTAATGCAAGAGCTCTATTCCAAGCCGATCCAACCGGAGCTAATCCAGAAACGTATCCAAGAGATCAAGGCTCAAAACGGCTTGGCGGCAGTGAGTCTTACCCCTGTCGGTGCCACCAAATACGGCAAAATTGCCGCTGATGCTGGGGCCGATATTCTTTTTATTCAAGCAACGGTGGTTTCTACTTCTCACCTATCTCCTGAAGGGATTGTCCCCCTAAACTTGCACAAACTTTGTTCTGAACTGCCCATCCCGGTTGTCCTGGGTAACTGTGTGACCTATGATGCTGCGTTGGAACTGATGCGTGCAGGGGCGGCGGCTGTGCTCGTCGGGATTGGCCCCGGTGCCGCTTGTACCTCCCGTGGTGTACTTGGAGTTGGTGTGCCCCAGGCTACAGCAGTGGCTGATTGTTCTGCAGCCCGCGATGACTACGAAAAGGAATCTGGCCGCTATGTGCCGATCATTGCGGACGGTGGGATCGTTACCGGTGGTGATATTTGTAAATGTATTGCTTCTGGAGCTGATGCGGTGATGATTGGTTCTCCCATTGCTCGCGCCGCTGAAGCACCGGGTCGCGGTTTCCACTGGGGTATGGCTACGCCCAGCCCTGTGCTACCCCGAGGAACTCGAATTAATGTGGGAACAACTGGCACGATTACTCAGATTATGACGGGGCCTGCCAAACTCGATGATGGTACCCATAATCTCTTGGGGGCGCTCAAAACAAGTATGGGAACTCTCGGTGCTAAAAATATCAAGGAAATGCAACAGGTAGAAGTGGTAATTGCTCCTTCTTTGTTGACGGAAGGGAAGGTTTACCAAAAAGCCCAAAAACTGGGCATGGGTAAATAGAGCCGACCACGATTGATTATTGTTGTGCTGAAGGTTTAGCTATCTAAAAAGTGAACCTTCGTTGTCATTAAAAAATTAACCGAAAGAAAAGGGAATGTTTTTCAACACTCCCTTTTTTCTTGTTTTTTGGTAAGAGTTATTCGGCTGAGTAAATATTGTTTAACCAATCCCAAGATACTGAGCCTCCGCTTCTAGCTGCTGAACGAGGTGGTCATTGCCAGAATTTCGGGCGGCTTCGAGACGATGTTGTAAATTTTTCTTGAGGTTTTCGCGGTGGGTACGTTTAATTTGCTTAACGATTTGCTGTTGAACGTTTCTAAACATGATTTTCTCACTGGGGATAATTGGCTATTTTTAGGGTAACAGGCTTCGGATTAAACTGTATCAAATACTACAAAATACTTAAACATCATGGCGATCGCCTTAGTGACAGATTTCGGTTTGCAGGACGGCTATGTGGGGACAATGAAGGGGGTAATTGCGGCGATCGCCCCCCAAGCCCTGGTGATTGATCTCAACCACAATATTCCGCCCCAGGATCTATGGGCTGGTCGTTTTTGTTTGCTGAGTGCAGCCCCCTATTTCCCATCTGAAACAATTTTCGTCGGCGTTGTGGATCCGGGTGTGGGCACTAAACGTCAGGCGATCGCCGTTAAATTGAAACAAGGTTATTTTGTGGGGCCAAATAATGGTCTAGGGAGTGGCTTGTTTGCAGATGATTCCATTGTTGCAGCGGTAGAGCTCGATAATCCCCAATATTGGCGATCGCCTCTTAGGGAAAACCTGAGTCACACTTTCCATGGCCGGGACATTTTTGCCCCGGTGGCAGCCCATCTTTCCCTGGGCGTTCCTTTGTCAAAGCTAGGCCATGCCCTCACACCAACAGAAATCATTCGTTTAGACATTCCTCCATATCAGAACAATGGCGAAACCTATACTGGGATAATCCAGCACATTGATCACTTTGGTAACTTAATTACCACCATTCCCAACACCATTTGCACAAATTATCAGGGCAAAGTAACATTAGCAAGCCAAAAAATTCCTCTGGTTTCTACCTATGGAGACGTGCCCAAAAATCATCCCTGTGCCTTGATGGGAAGCCACGGTTGGTTAGAAATTAGTGTAAATTACGGCAATGCCCAGCATTTTTTTCAGGTGCAACGGGGGGCAATAGTTCAATACCAAATTTCTTAAATAACCAATAGAGAAAAAGCAAGAAAAAAGGAAAGCTTCTTATTAGAAAACTTTCCTTTACATTAGGGATTAGATTTAACAACGGTTCAGATAATAACTATCGTCTAAAAGTCATTTAATGAACCTTGAAAAAATCAACTATTCTTTGCCAAGGCGCGGTTGGATCACACCATAACCACCGTGGTTGCGGATATAGATCACATTGATGGCATTTGTGTCTTTGTTCAAGAACATGTAAAAGTCGTGGTCTACCAACTGGAGCTGTTCTAAAGCCTCATCAATGGTCATGGGGGGCATCGCGAAATACTTCATCCGTACCACTTCAGAGGGAAGTTCTGGGGCGCGATCGCCAATGAGATTATCTGGCACCGATTCGTCAGGCAACACTTCACTGGTTTTTTCCTGAACGTGGGTTTTTTTGCCGAAGTTTTTCTCTTTATATTTGCGGAGTTGACGGGCAATCTTATCAGAAACAAGGTCAATGCTGGCGTAGAGATTTTCGCTGCCTTCCTGGGCGCGAATCACTGTGCCATTGGCGTAAACAGTAACTTCAGCTTTATGCTTGTCGGTAATGCGAGCATTATTAGCAACAGACAAGTGTACATCTACTTTTGTAGCGAAGGTTTGAAAGTGCTTGGTTGCTTTTTCAAGCTTGCTTTCAACATAGTCATGGATCGATTCAGTTACTGCAATATTGTTGCCTTGGATCAATAGCTTCATAGTCTCTGGTTACTCCATCTGAATGGATAAAACAAGTCTGCTTTGTACACGATTTACGAATAAGAGGTGGATTTACAGCCTAGGAAAATTCGTAATGAAATGACTGGTGTAAAAAGAACTTGTTGGTGAAGTGTTTGGTTATTCTAGCAGGATTTTTTTAAGGCGAAAACTATTGTGGTGGCGTCATATATAGATCCGTCCGTTTAATATTACGCAATACTTCTAGAAGTACTAGCATCTGGTTGAATGTCAGGACAACTTTTTTTGGTGAGATAAACAAATTGAAAATCAAGTGATATTTAGTCCTTTTAGAGAAAATTAGTTACTGACAACTTATTGACTGGGATTTTGGGGGATTTATCTCTTTCTCTCTACACTTTTAATTGTAGGTTTTGCCTTTGGGCCTTGTCAATTTATCTTTTTTGAAACATTAAGAAAGCCTGGAAGCTTTTACAGTTCTTAACTCTTTGCTATGGTGAAGACAATATCTAACATTATTTTGCCAAAAGGCGATCGCCCCTTGATGACTTTTAATGTTTCGTCGGATCCCTTGACATTGCGTCATATCAATTCACATCCTTTGCCCTTTTGTCTATTTTATCAAGGGGGAATCTGGCCTTACACCGAGGCTTGGGAGCAGCAACGGCAACTGGTGGAGGCGCGTTTACAGGACGAGCAGTTGAGTGATGTTTTACTGCTCCTGGAACACTTTCCGGTCTATACCCTGGGGACAGGGTCGAAGTTGGATTTTGTGAAATTTTCCCCGGAAGCCGCAGACGTTGAGTTGCATCGGACGGAGCGGGGTGGAGAGGTAACTTACCATTGTCCGGGGCAGTTAGTGGGCTATCCGATTTTGAATTTACGTCGTCACCAACAGGATCTGCATTGGTATCTGCGGCAATTAGAAGAGGTCTTAATTCGTCTTTTGGCGGGCTATGGCTTGAAAGGGGAACGCATTCCTGGACTGACTGGGGTCTGGGTCGAGGGTCACAAGGTGGCAGCCATTGGCATCAAGGTGAAGCGCTGGATTACGATGCACGGGTTTGCCCTGAATGTTTGCCCAGATTTAACAGGATTTAAACGGATTGTGCCCTGCGGCATTGGCGATCGCCCCGTGGGGAGTTTGCAGCAGTTTTTACCGGATATCTCTTTGGCCCAGGTGCGTGAAGAGTTACCGAAAATTTTTGGCGAAGTTTTTCAGTTGGAGATGATCGCGCAACAAAATCTCCTAGGCGAAGCAAGCGGCAATCCAAAATAAACCATCGACGAGGAGCGTACTGACCACAGCCCCCGCGAAACTCCAATAGGGGATTTGGGGCTGACGGAAGGCCCACCAACTAATGCCGATCAATAAATTCACCAAAACAACTGCCCAACTAATGCCCCAAAGGGTCTGCATTTGAGCCAGGGCCGCTTGAAAAATGGGCATGACGAAATCTGGCTCGGCGTACATCAGTTTTCGCCAGTAGGGGATCAAATCCGTGAGGTAAAAGTAAATGTCGGTGATCGCCGTCCCAAGGAGAGAACCCAGGTAAAACAAATGCCCGACTAAGCCGCGTTTTTGCCACAGGCCCCATAGGGCAAAGGGTAGACCAATAGCTTCCACCGGGAGATGTAAGAAGGGTTCGTAGCGCAACCAGCCCCAATAGATTGCTCCGGCCAACCAACTCCAGCTAAAGCCCCAGAGGAGATCTCCCCAAATTTCGGTATTTTCTCGTTGTCGGAGGCCAAAGGCGATCGCCACCCAGAGGAGAGTCAAGGCTAAACTCAGCCAGGGGGCTGTCCTAACCAGGGGCGCTTGAAAAAAAACGGGCACAGAAACTAGGAAGCCCGACGCGAGGCAAATTAGGAGGGGAACATTGCGGCGGAGATCCTGTTGTCGCTTGAGAACATACACTGCACCGACGGAGAAAAGAGGATGGTTCAGCAAAACAAAGGGGTTTGTAACAATAACTTGTAAATATTTATTAATGAATTTTAACTTATGACTTCCGGTTTTCTCATAAAGAGAACTAGAAATTTGCCTGATTTTGCCATTTCCTCGGGGCGATCGCCGAGTATTTCCCTCCTAGATCAGAAATCGTTGGACAGGATTTTTCTAAAAACTAGTCAAGGTCAACCAGATTGACTAGAGTAGTTGAGGCAGATTTACCCGACGCCCAAGGGAAGCAACATTAATGCTCAAAAAAAAGCAACAACGGCACTGGTTTGAGTTCAGCAGTATGGTGGCCTTAGGCTTGGCCCTGTTTCTGTTGATTAGCTTCTGGCACCTGCGGCTCAATGCGGCAACGCCCAAAAATATGTCGGCGATCGCCCCGGAACAGTTCAATTGGTTCCAAGGGATTATTTTGGGACTAGTGCAAGGCTTGACCGAGTTTATCCCCATCAGCAGCACCGCCCACCTCAAGGTAATTCCCGTGGCCCTCGGCTGGCCCGATCCAGGGGTGGCTCTCACTGCCGTGATCCAACTGGGAAGCATCGTCGCTGTGGTGGGCTATTTCTGGCAGGATTTACGGCAGGTCATTGGTGGAGCCTGGCAAGCTTGGCAACACAAGGATTGGCAAAAACAAGAATGGCGGATATTTTGGGGGATTTTCTGGGGCACTTTCCCCATCCTCGGTGTGGGCTTGTTAATTAAAGCTTTTGTCCCTGACTATGACGAATCTCCCCTACGCAGTTTACCGGCTATTGCGATCGCCTCCATTGTGATGGCGATTTTGTTGGCCCTCGCCGAACGTTATCCGCAGCACCAACGGACCTTTGACCAACTCAGCCTCAAGGATGGCATTCTCATGGGTTGCGCCCAAGCCCTCGCCGTAATTCCTGGGGTGTCGCGGTCTGGCTCAACGATCACAGCAGGTCTATTTATGAATTTAGACCGGGCTACGGCGGCCCGTTTCTCGTTTCTGCTGGGGATTCCGGCCATTACTATCGCGGGACTCGTGGAATTCCAAGGGCTAATGAGCAATGGTTTAACGACGGTGCCGCCCCTCACCCTGATTGTCAGTCTTATTTCTTCGACGGTATTTTCTTACTTGGCGATCGCCTGGCTGATTCAATTTCTCCAAAAACACCAAACCTGGGTTTTCGTCTGGTATCGATTGGGCTTTGGTATGATCATCTTGGCATTAACCCTGCTGCGTTAACCCATGAGCGTCTCCACTATCAAGCCCGCCCAAATTTGCCATGTTGTCCCCGATTCCATTGCCGCTGAAGTTGGCTTTGAAGCTGGTGATGCCATCGTTTCCATTAATGGGATGAAGCCGAGGGATCTCATCGATTATCAATTTCTCTGCGCCGACGAATACCTCGAATTAGAAGTCCTCGATGCCAAGGGAAAATCCCATCACCTCGAAATCGAAAAAGACTACGACGAAGATCTGGGTTTGGAATTTGACAATGCCCTCTTTGACGGTCTGATCCAGTGCAATAACCGCTGTCCTTTTTGTTTCATCGACCAGCAGCCCCCCGGCAAGCGCCAAAGCCTTTACTTAAAAGATGATGACTATCGCCTCAGCTTCCTCTACGGCAGTTATCTCACCCTGACCAACCTGACCGAGCGGGAATGGCAACGTATTAACCAAATGCGCCTCTCGCCTCTGTTTGTGTCCGTCCATGCCACCGAGCCGGAGATTCGTCGGCAACTCCTCAAAAATGACCGCGCCGGAGAAATCCTCAAGCAACTCCAATGGTTTGCGGATCATCGCTTACAAATCCATGCCCAAGTCGTCGTTTGTCCGGGGATTAATGACGGGCCGCATTTAGAAAGAACATTGCGGGATCTGGCTGAATTTCACGGAGGAGACTTGCCCGCTGTGATTTCGGCGGCGGTGGTGCCCGTGGGTTTAACGCGTTTTCGGCCTAATTTGGCGGAACTTAGCCCTGTTGATCAAGCCAAAGCCCAGGAGGTGATCGCCCAGGTGACGGCGCTCCAGGCAGAGTTTCGGGAACGGTTTCAGACAAATTTTGCTTGGTTGGCCGATGAGTGGTTTCTGATTGGACGGGAAGAACTGCCACCGGAATCCCATTACGAAGACTATCCCCAACTAGGGAATGGGGTGGGTTCGATTCGTCAGTTTATCCGGGATTTTCTCAACACCGCCGATGAAACTTTACCGGCGGCGATCGCCAAGCCGAAACATTTCACTTGGGTGGTAGGCAACGCCGTCGAACAAGCCTTTGAACCTCTTGTCGCACGCCTCAACCAGGTGGAAAATTTAACGATTACCCTGGCAGCCTTAAACAGTGACTACTGGGGCCAAGCCATTACCGTTACCGGATTGCTGACGGGGGAAGACTTGGTTAAAAAACTGGCTGGGCGGGATTTTGGGGATGGTATTTTGCTCCCGACGGTGATGCTCAAGCATGATGAAGCCAAGTTCCTCGACGATAAAACGGTGGCGGAAGTGGCGATCGCCTTAGATACGCCCATCTATGCAGTAGAAAATGTCCTGGCCTTGATGAATCGCTGTTGCCAAGATTAACAATTCACAAAGAAGATTATCGAAACATTAAGAATCAAATGCTGCTTCAGTAAATAGAGTATGTTTGCTTCTCTAATAAAGGAAGAAGCCGACGCCAGCAGGTAGCATTTTTTGATGATGCTGCTCGCTTTTTGTGCTCGGTTACATAAAGCTGGCCTTATGAATATTGAAGCGCTTCTCAATGACTATGCCTTGGGACAGAGGTTATTTCCCAGAGAACGGTTTGCTGCCGCGAATTTAACTGGGTTAGACCTAGCCTATTGCGATTTTACAGGGGGGAATTTTGTTTCTGCCTCCCTCGCACGGACGAATTTGCAACATTGTCACCTGCGTAAGGCGAATCTAGAGCAAGCTTTTTTGTATGGCGCCAATCTTAGCTATGCCAAATTAGACCAGGCCAATTTGACGGGGGCGGATCTCACGAAAGTTAATCTCCAGGGGGCGACCTTAACCCAAGCAACCCTAAACCACGCCCAGCTAAGTGGGGCGATTATGCGTTGGGTCACTTTTTTTATGGCCGATCTACAAAACGTGAACCTCTGTGGGGCCAATTTAACGGGGGTAAATTTTCGGGGGGCCAATTTAACGGGGGCGAATCTCAGTTGGAGTAATTTGACTGAAGCGAAGCTCAGTGGTGCGATTTTGCATGAAACGAATTTACAAGGGGTACAGTTACAGGATGCCTATCTCAATGGCGTTGATTTTCGGCGACAGGATTTTAGTGGCCTCAATTGTATTGGGATTTTTTTCTGCGGCGGCAAAGGCCATGAGATGAACTTAGTCGGCACTAATTTGACTGGGGCTAGGCTACGCTTTACGAGTTTTGTGCGGGCCAATTTCTCGCGGGCATCCTTGCACCAGGCGGATTTCCAACAGGGAAATTTAAGCTTCGCTAACTGTCAATCTGTAGAGGCGATCGCCAGTAATTTTCAGAAAGCAGAATTAGTTGCGACGGACTTCCGGAATGCCCAACTCCAAAGAGCCGATTTTCGGGGTGCAAACCTCCGGGGAGCCAATTTTGCCCGCGCTGACCTCCGGGGAGCAAAGTTTCAGGGCGCTAAACTAAATCAGACGAATTTCCAAGGGGCCGTTTTTGAATTCGATCCCCGGAAACAGACACTTCTTGCTTCGTAAGGGAAAGTACAAGATCGAAAATGATCTCAAAGCGGACTATAATCCTGGGGAACCTGTTACGTTACAAAAGTTAATGGACGCCCAAACGATTGTATTTTGCGACTTTGACGGCACAATCACGACCGTCGATACCTTTGGGGATGCCCTCGGCAAATACGCGCCGGAGGTGGCCGCCGACATTCTACCGGGATTGTATGACCGCAAGATTACACTCCGGGAAGGAGTACGCAAAATCCTCGAAGCGATTCCTTCTGAGCAGTTTGATGCCTTTGTCGGTGAGGTGGACGATAAACCTGTGCGCCAGGGCTTCAGTGATTTTCTCCAGTTTTTAGGCGATCGCCAAGTGCCGATTGTGGTGGTATCCGGTGGCCTTGTGCCAATGGTGGAAAGAGTTTTAGCGCGTCCTGGCACCGATGGAAAACCTCTGCGCGATCACATTGAAACCGTGGCGGCAATGAATATTGATACCCTTGATCCTTACTTTAAAATCATTGCGCCCTTCGAAGGAGGGACGGAGATGGTGGAAAAAGTGCAAGTGATGGGAAAGTATAAATACCAAAAGGCGATCGCCATTGGGGATTCTCTAACGGATATCAACATGGCCCTGAAAGCAGATTTGGTTTTTGCCCGCGATCGCCTCCAGCAATATCTCGACGCCGAAGGAAAATCCTATGTCCCCTGGGAAACCTTTGATGATATCCGTGCCTATCTCGAAACTAACGGTTTGCCGGCCTAGTAGGCTCCTTTGCCAAAAAAGACAATTCGCACCGTTTCCAACAAAATGTCGAGATCGAGGTTCAAAGACCAATTGTCGATGTAGTACAAATCTAGTCGCGCCGCATCATTAAAATCACTCAGATCAGAACGACCCGAAATTTGCCACAGACCCGTAATCCCCGGTAAAACTTGGTGGCGGATATGGTGCCATTCGTCAAACCGTGCCACATCCCGCAGCGGCAATGGGCGCGGCCCCACCAAACTCATCTGACCCAGCACCACATTGAGCAATTGGGGCAACTCATCGATACTGGTGCGGCGAAGAAATTTACCCAATTTTGTAATGCGCGGATCATCTTTAATCTTGAACAATACCCCATCCTTCATTTGATTTTGCGCTTCTAGTTGGGCCTGTAACTGGGGCGCATTAATGACCATCGTCCGAAATTTCCACATCTTGAACGGTTTGCCATTTAAACCCGCCCTCGGTTGCCGGAAGAAAATTGGCCCCGGTGAATCTAGGCGAATGGCGATCGCCACGCCGACCAACAGCGGCGAAATTAGCAAAAGACCCAGCCCAGCCCCCAGAAAATCAAACCACCGTTTTAAGCGGTAATCCCAGCACAGCAGCAGTGGCGTTTCAACTCGGAGGGTGGGAATTCCGGCGAACATTTCCGGCAAGCCTCGACGATAAAGCATCTCCCGACTCGACGGCATAAGACGAATGGCAATCCCCGCGCTGCGCAAATGCCAAAATAAATGGGAGGCCAAGTCTGTTTCAGGGAGATCTTTGACCAGTACTTCGTGGGCCCCTGACTGTTTAATTTGCGCCACCGTGATTTGGGTACTGACCATGGAGGCAAGGGTGGCACCGACAATCCGATAATGGGGGCGTTTTTTTAAAATCTGGGCAAGACTTTCTAATTGCTCGGCCGGGGCGACGAGAAACACATTAATCGGTGGTGCTTGGCGATCAAACTGGCGCAGGATTAAGGTCAACAAAAACCGCAAGCCTAAGACTAGGACAACACTCAAAAACCAAGCCGCAATAAACAGGGAACGGGGTGGATCGAGCATGGGGTTATGGAAATAACTACCAACCAAAAACAGGCCATAGACCAGAGTAATGATCCAGGCGGCACGGGTGTAGTTTTGAGGAGCTGGGGGCGAACGATAGAGGTGATTGCCAAAGAAGAAGACCAGGGTGACAAAGGCAAAAATCCAGAACAAGCTCGGAATATCAAGCCAGACCCACCAGACCAGATCCGCCGGAATAGGCGAATAAAAGTTGTTGATGTAGTCGGCCAGTTGCCAGGCGATCGCCAACCCCAAGAGATCACTGCCCACTAGCAATAAACCTCTTTTCCAGCGGCCTCGGGCAGTTTTTAGCCAGTGGAGAGGACTAATCGCACGAATATCCTGGGTAGGAAGGGGAAAAGGAGATTTGGGCATGGATCAAGGCAATCAACTTGCAACACAAAGAAAAATCAATAAAATCGTCCAGAGGTGGGCAAAATTCCTCAAAAACTAGGGCGATCGCCGCCGGAGCAGTTGCCAACCAAACAGAAAAATAAATGCCCCATTGTGGACGAGATAACGTTTCCAAAGGCGACGGGGTTCTTGGATCAGCCGGTACAGCCACTCCAACCCCAGGGTCATCAACCAGCGGGGGGCTTGGGAGACGGTACCAGCATGGAAATCAAAGGCCGCCCCCACCCCCAACAAAACAGCCGCCAGGTGGGGACTATTTTCGGCCATCCATTTTTCTTGCTTCGGGCAACCCAAACCGACAAAAACCAGTTTTGCGCCCGATTGTTCAATGCGCTGTCTTGTGGCGATCGCCTCAGCAGGGGTTGGGGATCGGAAAGGGGGCGCTTCTACTCCGGCAATTTGCAAATTGGGAAATTTTTCTAAAAGAGTTTGCTGCAATTTTTCGAGGGTTTCTGGGCGACTACCATAGAGATAGACCGGAATTTTTTCTTGGGCGGCCATGGCGCAACAATGGAGCATCAGATCCGGCCCATAAACCCGGGTCGCCTGGGGATAACCCAACCACCGCAATCCCCAAACTAGGGGCATTCCGTCCGGGGTCGTCACCAGGGCTTGATTAATGATGTGCTGAAACTCTGGCTGCCAATAACCCGTCATCACCATATGTACATTGGCGATCGCCCCATACCCGAATGTTCCATCGCGAATGGCCGCCGCAATTTCAGCCCAAGCCCGTTGATAATCTAAACAATGCACCCTTGTTTTTAGAATGTGCCGCTGGGGAATATCCGTCGTCAAAGCCATGGCGATCGCCCGCAAATATCAACGCTTATTCTAAGATGAGAATTATCAGGCAAAAACCTGACCCTTGGTCAAAAAACGTAAACTTTTATCGTTCATCGTCCCATTATGACCCTGCTCAAAGCCGTTTTATTTGAAATAAATGGAGTCTTTCTTAACGATGCGGCCCTCCAATTTGAGCTGATCGATGATATTTTGCTGGCCGAAAATCTCCGACCGACGGATCGCCTCTATCGGGATAGCAGTCTGGGGAAAAGCGATCGCCGTTGCCTCAAGGAAAATCTTGCACTCCGGGGGCGGGTGTTCTCAGAGGCACAACTTGACAGCCTCATTCAACAGAAATCCGCACTTTATCAAAGCAAATTACGAGAAATTGAGCCGTTCCCCCTTTATGAAGACGTAATCCCCCTAATTTCTGCGATTAAACTCAAAAATATCCCCGTGGGAATTGTGACGGGCTATTGCCGTGCCGATGCTGAGTTTATCCTCCAGCAAGCGCACCTTGACCAAGCTTTTGATGTGATTGTCACCGCCGATGAGGTGAAAACATTTAAACCCAACGGAGATGGTTATCGCCTGGCGATCGCCCAACTAAACCAGAAATTTCCTGAGGCCCAAATTCAACCGGAAAATTGCCTCGCCATTGAAGATAATTTCCACGGTATCCAGGCCGCCAAATCCGTCGGGATTCCCGTTGTCGGCGTGGCCCATACCTATCCATTTCATATGTTGCAACGCTGCAGTAACTGGTGTGTGGACTACCTCAATGATTTAGAACTCGAACGTATCGATCCCAGCCTTGCGCCCCCCGCAGAGGTGCTAAAATAATTTTTCGTTCTGGGGAATTAGCTCAGTTGGTAGAGTGCTGCGATCGCACCGCAGAGGTCAGGGGTTCGAATCCCCTATTCTCCATCCCCAAAAAACTTGCCTACAATGGGATCATTCCGCCGCGAGAGGTCGTGAAAATGGCTACCGTAACCCTTGATCTCCAGCCCGTTTTGACCCTGACCCAAGGCCAATTTGCCCAGCTCTGTCAGGCGAATCCCGATGCCAAATTAGAACGCACAGCCCAAGGAGAACTTGTGATCATGGCCCCCACAGGTGGTGAAACTGGCAGAGTCAATTTTGAACTCAATGGCCAACTCTGGTACTGGAATAAATGTCATGGTTTTGGGAAGTGCTTCGATTCCTCGACAGGTTTTATTTTGCCCGATGGCGCGACGCGATCGCCGGATATGTGTTGGGTCGAAAAATCCCGCTGGGACAGCCTCACCCCAGAACAACAGCAGAAATTTGTCCCCCTCTGCCCTGATTTTGTCGCCGAACTCCTTTCGCCCAGCGATGTGGTACAACAAACCCGCCAGAAAATGCAGGAATATTTAGATAATGGTTGTCGGTTGGGCTGGCTGATCAACCAAGGCGATCGCCAAGTAGAAATTTATCGCCCTGGTCAAACCGTTGAAATTTTAACGACCCCCAAACAGCTTGCCGGAGAAGATATTCTTCAGAATTTTGTTTTAGATCTCAGTGACTTGTGGTAATGACTTCCCCTGCAAAAAATTGGTTTTGCCGCATCCTTAACCGACCTTTTTTAAAAAGTATGGCACCATGGAAGCAATCATCATTGAGATAATCGGAAAAATACCAACCATGCCAACTATCACCTTCGGAAGTCAAACTATTACCTGTAATCAAGGCGATAATTTACGCAAAGTTCTCCTGGCCAACAAAATTAATCTCTACAATGGCAATGCAACAACCATTAATTGTCATGGTCTTGGTACCTGTGGCACCTGTGCCGTCGAAATTACTGGCCCCGTTTCAGCCCAGAGCTGGAAAGAAAAAACACGTCTCTCCCTACCGCCTCACAACCCAGACAAGCAAAGGCGTCTAGCCTGTCAAGTGAGTGTAGAAGGGGATATTGCCGTCAAAAAATACGATGGTTTCTGGGGCCAGGGGGATACCGTCGTCAGTGCTTAATGGCGGCTCTAATCAATATTGACAAAAACCAATGTGCTTGTGCTGTGAGACTGGGAAAAACCTAGTCTTTTTCTTTTTTTTAAGTTTCCTGCCATATCCTAAAAATGTTAAAAATATCTTAAATAAAGATAAGGAAAATATGATCTGTTTAGGCAACATCAAGCTTGTTTTTCTTGACGTTTTTTCATTAAACAGAAGTGAAAGGTAAGGATATATTTCATTTCTGTAAAGACCCTATTTCAAGTCTTTTAGGATCAAGGTGTACGGAGAGGGATGACTAAGGAGTTTTTATAGTTATGGTCAGCACTTTTAACACGGCTACAGCCTCTGATGCGAGAACCGAAGCACTCGTTTTGTGGTTTGAGGAGGTTGGTTCCCAGGATGTGGGTCTGGTTGGGGGCAAAAATTCTTCCCTTGGGGAAATGATTCAGCAGTTACAGCCTAAGGGAGTCAACGTTCCAGGCGGGTTTGCCACGACGGCCTATGCTTATCGTTATTTTGTTAAATCTGCAGGCTTAGAAGAAAAGTTACGGACGCTTTTCGCAGACTTGGATACGGATGATGTGGCGAATCTCCAGGCGCGGGGTCGGCAGGCGCGGGCTTTGATTTTGAATACGCCTTTCCCGAATGATCTCCAGGTGGCGATCGCCTCTGCTTACAAAAAAATGTGTGAGCGATATGGAGCCAAATCCGATGTCTGCGATCGCTTTGAAGGGGAAGCAAAGGAAGCCTGTGAAGACAGTGCCCACAACGTCGATGTAGCGGTGCGCTCTAGTGCCACGGCGGAGGATTTACCGGAGGCGAGTTTTGCGGGGCAACAGGAAACTTATCTGAATGTCCACGGCGTGAAGGGGGTTCTGGAATCCTGCCACAAATGTTTTGCGTCTCTGTTTACGGATCGGGCGATCGCCTACCGTCAGCACAACGGCTTCGATCACTTTGAAGTCGCCCTGTCCGTCGGTGTGCAAAAAATGGTGCGCTCTGATCTCGCCACCTCCGGCGTGATGTTCTCCATCGACACCGAAAGCGGTTTTAAAGATGCCGCGTTTATTACCGGAGCCTATGGCTTGGGGGAAAACGTTGTCCAAGGCGCAGTCAATCCCGATGAATTTGTGGTCTTTAAACCGACCCTCAAGGATGGCTACAAACCGATTCTCGAACGGCGACTCGGCAGCAAAAAGATCAAAATGGTCTACGCCGGCGGCGCAAAACTCACCGAAAATGTTGCCGTCCCCGAAGAATTACAAAACAAATTCTGTGTCAGTGACGAAGACGTTTTAACCCTCGCCCGTTGGGCAACCACCATCGAGGAGCATTACTCCAACGTCCGTGGTCAATACACGCCGATGGATATTGAATGGGCAAAAGATGGCTTAACAGATGAATTATTTATCGTCCAAGCCCGTCCCGAAACCGTCCAGTCCCAGAAAGCCGCCAACGTCATCCGCAGCTACAAGCTCAAAGAAACGGGGAATGTCATTGCCCACGGTCGCAGCGTTGGGGAAATGGTCGGTCAAGGGGAAGCGAATGTGATCCTCGACGTTGACCAAATTAAACTCTTCAAACCCGGTCAAGTGCTAGTCACCCGCCGCACCGATCCCGATTGGGAACCGATCATGAAAAAAGCCTCGGCGATCGTCACCGACCAAGGCGGGAGAACCTGTCACGCGGCGATTATTGCCAGAGAAATGGGCATTCCGGCGGTGGTTGGTTGCGGTGATGCCACAACCCTCGTGAAATCCGGTCAAGACGTAACGGTTTCCTGTTGCGAAGGGGAAGATGGCAAGATCTACGAAGGTTTACTGAAGTTTGAAGTGGAAGAAACCTCCCTTGAAAATCTGCCCACTACCAAGACCAAAATTTTGATGAATGTGGGTAATCCAGAGCAAGCTTTCTCGCTGTCTCCTTTACCCGCCGATGGGGTTGGTTTAGCTCGCCTTGAGTTCATTATTGCCAACCACATTAAAGCCCACCCCAAAGCCCTGATTCACTTTGATGAATTGGAAGACTTGATGGTGAAAAAAGAGATTGCGGAATTGACCCATCTCTATGAAAACAAGGCTGATTTCTTCGTGGATAAACTCGCCAGTGGCATTGCCATGATCGCCGCCGCATTCTATCCGAATCCCGTGGTTGTTCGGATGTCTGATTTCAAATCCAATGAGTATGCAAATTTACTCGGTGGTCGTCAATTTGAACCGACAGAAGAAAACCCAATGATTGGCTGGCGTGGGGCATCCCGCTACTACGATCCCAATTATTCTGAAGCGTTTGGTTTGGAATGCGAAGCCTTTAAGATTGCCCGCAATGAAATGGGTCTGACGAATATTATTCCGATGATTCCGTTTTGCCGCACCCCAGAAGAAGGTCGCAAAGTGTTAGCTGAAATGGCAAAACATGACCTCCGCCGTGGGGAAAATGGGCTGCAAGTTTACGTCATGTGCGAATTGCCCTCCAACGTCATCCTCGTTGACGAATACAGCGAAGTGTTTGATGGTTTCTCCATTGGCTCGAACGATCTCACCCAATTAACGTTAGGTTTGGATCGCGATTCTGCGCTGGTTGCCCACATTTTCGATGAGCGGAATGAAGGGGTAAAACGCATGGTGCGGATGGCAATTGAAGGGGCGAAGAAATATCAACGCAAGATTGGTATTTGTGGTCAAGCTCCCTCGGATTATCCAGAATTTGCTGAATTCCTCGTTGAGTTAGGCATTGATTCCATCAGTTTGAACCCTGATTCTTTACTCAAAACTAAATTGGCGATCGCCGCTTTAGAACAAAAACTCGGTCGATAGAGTTATCGGTTGAATCTTTTTATCCCGTATTCATTTCCCTTCTCCAACCACCGTCTTGGGGAGGGGATTTTCCTACGGCCCAATGCGATGGCTCAATCTACATTGCCAGTCCTGTCGGTCGTTATCATTGAAATTGTCCACCCTTGAAACGAGGATTTTTTAAAACCCCAATGACAGATGCAAAAAACGTTTTAGGAACCGCCCTCCAGCCTTGCAGTACCGACCCCTTAACTGGCTTTTATCGGGATGGCTGTTGCACCACTGGCGCGAATGATTTTGGCCGCCATGTGGTCTGTGCGCAAATGACGCCAGCTTTCTTGGAATTTACCAAAAACCAAGGCAATGATTTGAGTACCCCCGTGCCCCAATACCATTTCCCTGGTCTCAAACCCGGCGATCGCTGGTGTCTCTGTGCTGCCCGCTGGCAAGAAGCCTTTGAGGTCGGGGTTGCGCCCCCTGTCCACCTCGAAGCCACCCATGCCAAAGCCCTTGAAATTGTGCGCCTCGAAGATCTACAGCACCATGCTTTGGTTTTCTGATGGGGCTTGGGTTGTTGGCCTCGATTAATGCCGCCCTCTCCCCACAACAGGGGTCGATTATCCCCAATTTTCTCAAACAGTTGAAGGAACATATTTTCAGGGGAGTCGGCATCTATAATGAACATCGGTTCACCATTCTGTTTCACCCCTAGCCGGCACCATCTCACCTACCATGAAAATTGCCAAGAACATTACCGAATTAGTAGGAAAAACGCCCCTTGTGCAGTTAAATCGTATTCCTGAGCAGGAAAATTGCGTTGCCCAGGTGGTGATTAAATTAGAAGGGATGAATCCGGCTGCCTCGGTTAAGGACCGCATTGGCGTCAACATGATCGAAGCCGCCGAAGCCGCCGGAGAAATTACCCCCGGAAAAACGATTTTGGTAGAACCCACCTCTGGGAACACAGGCATTGCCCTAGCCATGGCCGCTGCCGCTAAGGGTTATCAGTTAATTTTGACCATGCCAGAGACCATGAGCATGGAGCGACGGGCGATGCTCCTCGCCTATGGGGCACAACTCGAACTGACCTCTGGGGATGCGGGCATGAGCGCCTGTATCACCAAGGCCCAGGAAATCGTCGATACGCTGCCTAATGCTTACATGTTGCAGCAGTTTAATAATTTGGCGAACCCCGATGCCCACCGCCAAACTACGGCCCTCGAAATCTGGGAAGATACGGAGGGGAAAGTCGATCTGATCGTGGCGGGAGTCGGTACCGGCGGCACAATTACCGGGATCGCCGAGGTGCTGAAAAAATATAAGCCTGAATGCCAGGCGATCGCCGTTGAACCAGCCAATAGTCCCGTGCTTTCTGGTGGCAAGCCCGGCCCTCACAAAATCCAAGGCATTGGGGCAGGTTTTGTCCCCAGTGTGCTCAATCAGAGCATCATTGATGAAGTTGTGACGGTGACCGACGAAGCTGCAATTAATTTTGGGCGTCGCCTGGCTAGGGAAGAAGGCATTTTATCGGGCATTTCGACAGGGGCAGCCCTCTGTGCCGCGATCAAAGTGGCCCAACGTGCAGAAAACAGCGGCAAGCTCATTGTTGTCATTCAACCAAGCTATGGGGAACGATACCTGAGTACCCCCCTCTATCAGGATCTCCCTGCCAACGTGATCCATTCGGTTTGAACCCATTTTTCCATGCCATAAAAAACCCTCTACATTGCCAGAGAACATAGAGGGATTTTGAATTTTATTGAATGATTGACTCAATCGAGGCGAATCATCTACTTGATAAACAGCATTTCCTGGTAGGTGGGTAGGGGCCAGAAGCTGTCTGGTAGTTCATTTTCTAGCAGATCTGCGTAGCTACGAACCTCATCCATCAAAGGACGAATGGTGCTCGCGCAATAGTGCATGTGCTCCTCTGTGGAAGCAAAATCTTCTTTCTCAAAGGCAGCACTGAGCTTTTCGGTGGCAGCCATCAAGCCATTGGTGAGGCTAGAAACCGTTTCTGCACTTTTCTTCTCGAGGGAAATGCCGAGATTCACGAGGGCAGTGATCGTGCCTGACAACTTGGCCAGGTATTCCACAGCGGCTGGATAAACCATGGTTTTTGCCATGTTCATCACCAGTTTGGCTTCCACTTCAATGGATTTGATGTACTGCTCGGCGTAAACTTCAAAGCGGCTTTCGAGTTCTATGGGAGTCAGAACCTTAAGCTGGTCAAATAAGGCGACTACTTCATCTTCCTTGAGCACAGGTAGGGCGTCAGCAGTGGTGGGTAGGTTACGCAAACCGCGTTCTTCAACGGCCATTCGGTGCCATTCTTCGGAGTAGCCATTACCACCAAAGATCACAGAACCATGGTCGTTCATGATTTCTTTGAGAACCGTGAGAATGGCTTCGCTGATTTCTAAGCCCTTCGCCAATTCACTTTCGAGGCGATCGCCAATCCAACCGAGAGAATCCGCGAGGATCGTATTCAACGCCACCAAAGGCCCAGACACAGACTGGCTAGAACCCACAGCCCGGAACTCAAAACGATTCCCGGTAAAGGCAAAGGGAGAAGTCCGGTTGCGATCGCCCGCATCTTTGGTCAGTTCAGGCAGTACCGCCACACCGAGATCCATAACGCCTTTCTTCTTCGACTCAGAAACAGTACCATTTTTGATTTGCTCAAAAACTTCCTCCAACTGAGAACCGAGATACACCGACATAATGGCCGGAGGAGCCTCATTAGCACCGAGACGGTGGTCATTGCTGGCATTAGCGATTACCGCCCGCATCAAAGGCCCAAACTTATGGACACCCCGAATCACCGCCCCACAGAAGACGAGGAACTGGGCATTTTCATGGGGAGAATCACCCGGATCCAACAGATTACCCTGGGTGGCATTGCCCACAGACCAGTTCACGTGCTTACCAGAACCATTGATCCCGGCAAAGGGTTTTTCGTGGAGTAAGCACATAAAGCCGTGCTTTTTCGCCGTGGTCTTGAGGGTGGTCATGATCAATTGCTGGTGATCGCTGGCCACGTTAGCCGCTTCAAAGACAGGGGCAATTTCAAACTGACCCGGTGCCACTTCATTGTGACGGGTTTTTGCGGGGATACCGAGCTTATACAGTTGCGCTTCCACATCCTGCATAAAGATTTGTACCCGCTCAGGGATCGCCCCGAAGTAGTGATCATCAAATTCTTGGCCCTTCGCCGGAGACTTTCCAAAGAGGGTACGACCTGCTAGTAAGAGATCCGGGCGCTGGTGGGCGAAGTTAGAGTCAACGAGGAAATATTCCTGTTCTGCCCCACAACTGGAATTGACCCGAGCAACTTCTGTGTGACCCAACAGTTTCAAGACTTTCTGGGCCGCCTTATTCATCGCATCAATGGAACGCAACAGGGGCACTTTTTTATCGAGTGCTTCCCCAGTCCAAGACACAAAAACCGTGGGAATACAGAGGGTAGAACCATTTTCGGTTTCCATGATATAGGCCGGACTGGTCACATCCCAAGCCGTATAACCCCGTGCTTCAAAGGTATCCCGGATACCACCGTTGGGGAAAGAAGAACCGTCGGGTTCCCCTTGTACTAGCACCTTACCGGAAAATTCGGAGATGACTTTGCCATCGCCTTGGACAGATACGAAACCATCATGTTTCTCTGCCGTTAGGTTAGTCATCGGATAGAAGACGTGGGCATAGTAGAGTGCCCCCTTAGACATGGCCCAATCACGCATCGCTGTTGCCACAGCATCGGCCACTGAAGGGTCTAGTTTTTCACCGGAAGTGATGGTGTTTTTGATAGATTTAAAGACGGCCTTTGGGAGACTGGCCTGCATCTTACTCAGATCAAAAACATTAGTAGCCCAAGCTTCTTCGAGCTTGATGGGCGGTTCACACTTGATGGGGGTACGATTGGTAATTTGCTGAATCGCTTGAACACGGGCGGCGTTTCCAGTCATAGGTTTTTCCGTAGATCTAACCGCACCATACTACCCAAGACTAATCCTAAAAACAGATAAGATCTATACAGAAATCGAATTCACTTTTGTTTTTTTCATCTGCTTTTTGGGGGATTTTTCCAAACCCAATACCATTGAATCACAAGTTTTTCTAATTCCACCCAAACGAAGAGTAAGGTACTAACCCCTAAACAGAGAAGAAGTTGCTGTCCAGAAAGGCGTTGGGTGTCGAAAAACAGCCGTAGGGGTTCGACATAAATCAGCATCAGTTGGAGGATTGTTGTGGCGGCAACGGCAATGATTAGGTAGGGATTTCGCAGCGGGTTACTGGTTAGGGTCAGTTGGGTACGGGAACGGACGGCGATCGCATGGCCCATTTGAGACAGACAAAGGGTGGTAAAGACCATGGTTTTCCAACTGTCGGGGTAGGCATTGTAGCTATAGGCCATGAGGGCAATGCTAATTACAGAGAAAATCAAGCCAATGCGAATAATATAAGAGCCTAAACCCCGCGCAAAAATACTTTCTTGGGGATTAAAGGGACGGCGTTGCATCACGTCGGCTTCAGCGGGCTCGAGGGCAAGGGCCAAGGCTGGTAATCCATCGGTGACGAGGTTCATCCAGAGGATTTGCAGGGGAATTAGGGGGACTTCTGAAAGCCCGATCAGGGGAGCCGCAGCAATGGTAATCACTTCGCCAATGTTGCTACCAAGAATGTATTGGATAAAGTGGCGAATATTAGTGTAGACGACCCGGCCTTCTTCGGTGGCGGCGACAATGGTGGCAAAGTTATCGTCGAGGAGCACCATATCACTGGCTTCTTTACTGACATCAGTACCGGTAATGCCCATGGCAATGCCGATATCCGCTTGCTTGAGGGCGGGAGCATCGTTGACGCCATCTCCGGTCATCGCAACGAATTTACCGCGACTTTGGAGGGCTTGGACAATGCGTAGTTTATGTTCTGGGGCTACCCGTGCATAGATACTCACGGTTTCGACCATGGCTTCAAGATCGGCCTGGGAAAGTTTACTGAGTTCTACTCCTGTGAGGGCCTTGGCGTCTGGGGCCGCAATTCCCAATTGTTGGGCGATCGCCTTAGCGGTGAGTTGGTGATCGCCGGTGATCATCACTGGACGAATCCCTGCAGCACGACATCTGGCCACTGCCTCTTTGACTTCCGGGCGGGGCGCATCCATCATCCCCACCAGACCCAGCCAAGTCATCTTCTGTTCTGCATTCGCCTCTGCTTGAGCCCCAGGAAGCTCCGTCAGCCAGCGTTGGGCAAACCCCAAAACCCGCAAACCCGCCTGGGCCATTTCGTTGTTGCGCTGGAGAATCGCAGCCCGATCTTCTGCTCGAAGAGGAAAAATATCTGTAGCAGTTTGGTACGTCTGACAGCGCTCCAGCACCAACTCCGGTGAACCCTTACAGCAGAGCAAATAGCTGGCGCCTAATTTAGCTTGGACAGAGCGTGGCATGGCGCAAATAACGCTCATGCGTTTGCGCTCCGAAGAAAAAGGAAACTCTTCCAACCGGGGCCATTCTGCCTGGAGAGCTTCGGTAAATAAACCTCCTTTTCCAGCGAGGCTCAGTAAAGCTCCTTCTGTGGGGTCGCCAATAATCAGCCAATCTTGCCCATCTTGCTTTAAAACAGCATCATTACAGAGGACACAAGCCCGCAATAATTGTTGCAATTCAGAATCCTGAGTAAGGTCAAAGCTTTTATCTTGATGCAAAAATTCGCCAATCGGCGTGTACCCTTCCCCGGTAATTCGTAAGGATTGGCTCTGGGTTTCTAGGCGCTGTACCACCATTTTATTTTGGGTGAGGGTGCCGGTTTTGTCGGAGCAAATGGTATCGACGGAACCGAGGGTTTCGACGGCGGGTAGTTTCCGAATGAGGGCTTGGCGTTTCACCATGCGCTGGGTGCCAATGGCAAGGGTTACAGTAATCACAGCAGGTAATCCTTCTGGGACAACGGCCACGGCCATACTCAGGGAAACTTCGATTAATTCTTTGATGCGGCTGAAATTCCCTACCTGGAAGCTGCCGAAAATCACCACTAAGATTACGAGAATAATCGAGCCGGTGACCAGAATTTTGCCGAGGTGGGTCATCCGTTTTTGAAGGGGCGTTTGGCTAGTCTCAACGCTTTGGAGCATTTGGGCAATCTTGCCGAGCTCGGTGGTCATTCCAGTAGCTGTAATTAAAATCTTGCCCCGGCCTTGGAGGACTTCCGTGCCTGAAAAAACCATGTTTTGGCGATCGCCTAGGGGGGTATCCGTGGCTAATCCATCGGGACAAATCCTTTTGGTGACGGGGTTCGCTTCTCCGGTTAAGGCTGACTCGCGCACTTGGAGCTGGGCCGCTTCGAGGACGAGACCATCGGCACTGAGTTGGGAACCAGCTTCGATGAACATCAGATCCCCAGGGACTAACTGGGCTGCTTTGACTTCAAAAATTTGACCACCACGACGCACTCGCACCTGGGGAGAAGACATTTTTTTTAGGGCAGCCAGGGCTTTTTCCGCACGGCTTTCCTGCATAAAGCCCAAAAAGCCGTTCAGCACCACAATGGCAAGGATGGCAATCGTATCTTTGAAGGGCACTGTGCCTTGGGAAAATTGGCTGGTTTGTAATTCTGTAAAGTCAATCAGCCCAGAAATTAAAGCCACCACAATCAGCATGATTAGCATCACATTTTTAAACTGATCGAGGAAAATATCCCAGGTATTACGCCCCCGACTCGCTTCAATTTCATTGGGGCCATAAAGCTGTTGACGTCGTTCAACCTCTGCCATCTCTAAGCCTTGGTGTTCATCTGCTTGAAATGCTTTAAGGACATGGGCGATCGCCTGATGGTGCCAAGGGGACGCTGGGTCTGGTAAAGAAGTCTTTTCGTGGAGATCACTCACAATCACAATCCAAAAAAAATATCGCTCCAATATTATCCGTAATCATAAAGGTTATCGCTCGAATGTTGCTTTAAATTGGCGAAAATTATGAATTTTTGTTATACTGTTATTAGCAGTCATTTTTCGATAGTAATAAAACAAAATGTAACGGCTTTTGGCGAGGGTCAAGCAGTCTGTAGAAGTTGTGAAATAATAAAAGCAAAGGGACTTCGTACTCTACATCAAAAATTAAGTTTTCGCTGATTTTTTTGGGGCAATAATCGACTGAGACGTCAACTCCCATGATGTGAACAAGTACCCACCGAAAGCCGATGACCTAGAAAAGAAAGACCGTCGAAAACTGGCTCGGTTTTGTTCAGAATTGGCAGGAGGAAGTAAATATGAAACGCCTATTATTAGCCCTCGCAACCCTCACCATGCTCTTGGCGATCGCCAAGCCAGCTAGAGGCGAAAACCCAGACCACGTCAAACGTCTGTTGGAAACAGGTGCCTGCCAAGGCTGTAACCTCATCGGTGCAGATCTTCGGGATACTCACCTAATCGGGGCCGACCTGCGAGATGCCAACCTCAGTTATGCCAACCTCGAAGGGGCCAACCTCGAAGGAGCTGATTTAACGGGTGCGAACCTTTCCGGGGCCGACTTTACCGACGTTTTTCTGACTAACGCGGTCTTAAACTATGCCCGAATGAACCGGGTAAATTTCACCGCTGCCCGGATGTATGATACCCATGTCTTCGGCGCTGTGATGGAAGATTTAACCTTAACCGATGCGGAATTATTTAATACCGATATCAGCGTTGGTGGTAGCTACGAAGACGTTGAATTGCTCGAACAATACTAACTCGAACAATACGAAAGAGTAATCTGCTATTGTCCTTTCAAGACTGATCAGTAAAAGGCACAATGGCAAGCTCCCGAATATTTTCTAAAAAAGATTTTTATCTACTCAGCATTTGGGTGGGGTTAGGAACGTTATTGCGCTTCTGGAACCTCACCCTTAAGTCTGTGTGGGGAGACGAATGGGCCACTTTAGTATTTAGCTTGGGCCATGGCTTTCGGGAAATTCCTTTAGATCAGTTGATTTCTCCCGATATTCTCCTAGCCCCACTGCGCTATGAAGCTGGCACGAATCTTGCAACGGTCAGCGACGTGCTCCTCAGTGAGAGTAACCATCCGCCTTTGTACTACTGGCTGACCCACCTCTGGTTTGATTTGTGGAGTACAGATGGGGAACTCATTAGTATCTTTGTGGGGCGATCGCCTGCTGCTTTTTTTGGGGTTTTGCTGATTCTAGTAGTGTTTGGCGTGAGCGCCTGGATTTTCAAAAATAAATGGGCAGCCCATGGTGGGGCGATCGCCATGGCATTGTCTCCCTACGCCGTTTATCTTTCCCAGGAGGCCCGTCACTATACCCTGGCCATGATTTGGATGACTCTTTCTTATGGATGCGTTACAAAAATCATTCAAGCCCAACAACAGTCGCAAAAAATTTCATTTCAGGTGTTATCGGGTTGGCTAATTGTGAATACTTTAGGGGTGGCAAGCCATTATTTTATGGTGTTGTCTCTGTTTGTAGAAGGACTCGTTTTACTCTTTTGTTATGGTCAGGATTTCAGAAAAAATTGGCCCAAAAAATCTTCCTCAAAAATCTTTTTCCCAGGCTATTGGCGACGGATTTTTTGCGGGGCGATCGCCTCGGCAATTGTGGTTTTTTTGTTGCTCAACCACTGGCAGAGCCAAAACAATGACGAACTGACTTCCTGGCTCAATCAAGATTACGGTTGGGGGTTAGAAAATCTGTTGCCGCCGCTCCGTTCTTTGGGCTGGGCCTTGGGGATGATTTTTATGTTACCCATCGAAGCAGATCAAACTTGGCTAGTGGTGACTTCGGCGATCGCCCTTTTGTTGATTCTTTTGTGGCTTATTCCTAATCTGACGGCGGCCTTCAAACAGGGCTGGGCGCAATTAGAAGTCAAAATTTTCACAGGCCTCGTTCTCGCAAATCTGATCACGATTCTTGGCATTACCTATGTACTGAAATTGGATATTACCCTGGCTCCTCGTTACCATTTCATTTATTTTCCAGCGTTAATTATTCTATTAGGATTTTTCCTGGCGCAAATGGGAAAAAATATTTCATGCTCTCAACGATTTTGGCCTAAAAATTGCCGCCTCAGTGCCTTAATGATTGTGGGTTTAATGGGCTTGAGTAGTTTGTGCGTCAATGTAGACCTGGCCTACCGGAAGCCCGAAAATAATCAGGCGATCGCCCAAGCCCTCCAACAAAATTTAGACTGGAATATTCCTCCGATTTTCGCCACCCACTACTATGAATTGGGCGTTGTTCGCACCCAGATGGGTTTAGCTTGGGCTTTGCATCATCTCGATCCCAGCCTGCAACCCCGGTTTTTAATTCTCGATAATTTTTTCAAACAAGATACAGCGGCCGAAGTTCTTGCTGAAACTGCGACCCAGCTCACGGAACCAACTCAAATCTTGATGTTTAATACCCATTTTGCGCCCCCAGAATCAATCTGTCCGTTGCAACCGGAATCAGGGCAAAAAGTAACAGGATATCGCTATCGTTTGTATTTTTGCGATCCTTCTTCTGAACGAGCTTCTCGATCTCCATAAAAAAAGAGACTTACTCTGAGTAAGTCCCTTGTCGGTTCAGTTAGATGTTGTGAAAAACCAAATGAATTTTTGGATTCAAACGGGCATTAGGCCGCTGCGAGGTTAGCCGCCACGAAGTCCCAGTTCACAAGACTGGTGAGGAAGGTACTGATGTAGTCGGGGCGACGGTTTTGGTAGTCGAGGTAGTAGGCATGTTCCCAAACGTCCATGGTGAGGAGGGGCGTTTGGCCTTCGGTCATGGGGTTGCCAGCATTGCCAGTTTTGGTGACCTTGAGGGTGCCATTATCGAGGACGAGCCAAGCCCAACCACTACCGAACTGGGTGGCACCAGCGGTCTTAAAAGCCTCAACAAACTTATCGAAACTACCGAAGTCGGCGTTGATTTTGTCGGCAAGGGCACCAGTGGGTTGACCACCGCCACCGGGCTTCATGCAGTTCCAGTAGAAGCTGTGGTTCCACGCTTGGGCAGCATTATTAAACAAACCTGCTTTGGCGGGATCTGCGGCTACAGCTTTGATTACGTCTTCGATACTTTTGCTATCCATGTCGGTGCCAGCTACGGCATCGTTGTACTTAGAGACATAGCCCGCATGGTGCTTGTCATGGTGAAATTCTAAGGTGCTCTTCGAGATGTGGGGTTCGAGGGCAGTGTAATCGTAGGGTAATGCAGGTAGTTCGTATCCCATGGTGGTGTTTTCCTCGTTGGAGTTTGCAGGATGCTCCAGAAATTTCCTATCTCAGGAAGATTCTGAAGTGAGAGTTGTTCGTAGAACGTACTGGTTGAGATCTTAGCATGAACATTTCCCCCCCCTGGGTAGAGACATCCGCACCCTGATTCCCCAGCAAGGCGATCGCCAAAACCCGATTTTTGGCCATGACAGTTTGGCACAATGAACCACGACAAAAGACCCCTGGGTCGTTCGACACCGGAGGTCTTTGATTTTTTAAAACTGATTTTTTTATGGAGATAACCGGACTCGAACCGGTGACCCCTTGCATGCCATGCAAGTGCTCTACCAACTGAGCTATACCCCCTTAGGCACGGATAATATATTGCCCTAACTATTTTAGGCTTGTCAAGCTTTGGGGGAAAAAGTTTTGGCTTGCCCTAGATAATTTGGGCCTCGGGGACGGTTTGGGGGTGATTTTGGGTGATTTCGACGTAGATATGTTCGAGCTGAATGCTTTGGCGGGCAATGGAATCGATGGGAACACCCTGGAAAATGTCGAGGATTTCGGAAAGCTCTAGGGCCTCCGGTAGCCAAAAAGCGAGATCACCACCATAGTTGCGTTGGGTAAAGCCGGCGGCTGTGCCCTTGGTGATCGCCCCTTCTCTATCCGTCGTTTGTAACAGGACAACTTCCTTGGCGGGAATCCGTTGGCGTAGTTCCGGGAGTGTTCCCTCGGCGATAATTTGTCCCCCTTTCAGAATGCCAATGCGCTGACAGAGCCGCTGAGCTTCATCTAAAAGATGGGTTGTCAGCAAAATCGTCATGCCTTCATCCCGGAGCCGCTGGATCAGTTGCCAAATTTCATAGCGGGTTTCGATATCTAGGCCCGTGGTCGGCTCGTCTAAAATCAGCAATTGGGGTCGGTGCATCAGGGCAATGGCAATGTTCATCCGCCGTTGCATTCCCCCGCTGAGGGTTTCGACGGGGGCACCGTGGCGATCGCCCAGTCCCACTGCCTCTAAACAAGCGCCGATTTGAGTTTGACAATCCTGTTTCGACAGCCCGTAGATGCGACCATAAAACCGGAGATTTTCGGCGCAGGTGAGGGTTTTGTAGAGCAAATTTTCCTGGGGGGCGACCCCAATGATTTTTTTCGTTGCTTCAGAAAGGGGAGAGGCGGCAATTTCAATGGCACCACCATCGGCCTGGAGTAAATTGCACAGGATATTGATGGTTGTGGTTTTTCCGGCACCATTTGGCCCCAGGAGACCATAAATTTCCCCAGCGTCGATGTGCAAATTCAGGCCCTGGAGTACCGAACGCTGGCCATAGGCTTTTGTGAGGTTGCGAATTTTTAACATGGGCGATCGCCTTTTTTCCCAATCCTAATGCTGTAGTTCAGTTTAGCCCTGCTCTGGTACACCGAGGGTCGTGACATAGAGCACCGCCTCATCATCAGGAATGCCGAGAACCTCGTTGACTTGATCATCGAAGAAGCCCCCAATGCCGCTGACTCCCAAGTCTAGCTGGATTGCGGCGAGGTTTAAGCGTTGCCCCAATTGGCCTGCATCCATATGTAGGTAACGATAGGCGCGATCGCCATAGCGGCTGACTGCGGCCCCCAAATCTGCTGTGTGGAAAACCAAAGCCGCCGCATCTCGCCCTAAATCTTGACCCAAACAAAGGTAATGCAACTCTTCGCGGAAATTTTTAAAGCGTATTTGCCGTAATGCCTGGGCCTTAGGCGCATAGTAGTAGCATCCGGCCTCTAAGCCCTCTACCCCAGAAACCGCCACAAAGGTCTCGATCAAACTCAAGTCAAAATAGTCCGGATCGCTCAGTAATCCCTGTTCCCCATAGTCTTCGGGATGATAGGTAAAGTGCAGCATTAATTGCAACTCTTCGAGGGTGAGGTCTTCTCCGGTGTAGGCACGGGTCGAGCGCCGCTTTAAGATTGTTTCTTCTAAATCCTCTTGGTCTTCACCCCAGTCAATGCGCTGACTATATCGATTTTCAGCATCTGTATTCGCGAGGGAAACCTTGAGGCAGAACGGAAAATTGTATTTGTCTTCCAACAGATTCGGTTGACGGGGGGGGACGGAAGCTTTTGCCTGAATCATCGAAGCTTCATGGAGGGCCTTGAGGAGCGCTTCATCCGTTAAATCAGGGTAATCGAGGGCCACAGGGGAAGGTAAGGCGGTTTTACCGTAACTGGTTGCTTGGGGTTGCGGATTGAGGGCAATAATACTGGTCACTGCCTCTGTTTCCCCGTCGAGATAGAGGAGTTGATTCATCAGGCGATCGCTAAACCCACCGATGAGATGGGGACGAAACCCATGGGCTGTGGCTGCCAAGTTCACATTACCCAGCAAATGGCCTGTATCGAGGAAAATGCGACGGTAGGCCCGAGCTTCGTAACGCCAAGCCGAGCGATAAAAAATTGCCGTAGTCACGAGGGCCAGTTGGGTCTTTTCGAGGGCGGGATGGCGAAAGCAAGCTTCTTGGAGATCGACCCAACAGTGGTTATCCCAAAAGCGCAGTAGGGTATGGGTTTGGGGCTGATAGTGATAAAGGCCCGCCGGGAGCAGTTCGGTACCCCGGGAGATGAGATATAGTTCCGCTGGATACAGGCCCCCCGCCGAAGGAGCAGTTCTGAGGTACACGAAATCTCCCCCAAAGGTCGGAATTTTGGCGGTTAGCCCGTAGCTTAACAATAGCAAATAGGACAGGTTTTCCCACGGGGGTTCATTGCGGTCAAGTTCTAAATAGGGCTTGAGATCGTAGCTGGTGCCAATTTTGTAGCCTTTGAAGGGACTCGGCTGTTGGGACCAATCTAGGGATTTGCCCCGCTTGGAAAGGGTTTGGGGATCGTATTTGGTGCGTTGGTGATAATGGGCTGAGAGGGGTAAAGATCGGCTCATTTTTTCCCGAAAACAAGAAAACGCTTCCATTATCCCCCTTGCTTCCCCCTTGACGGAAACTTTTTTCCCGGCGATCGCTTCTTTAGGTAGCATGAAAGGCAAGGCGATCGCCCTTTGGAGTTTTCGGTTATTGACTATGAAAATCACTGCTTTACGATCGATGCTGCTACTTGGTTTGTTCAGTAGTGGTGGCATCCTGCTTATTCCCGCCCCCAACCAAGCCCAAACCCTCCTGGCCCAAGGAAACCTCACCCTTGCCTTTGGCCTCAACCAAGCAAAAAACCTTGCTCGCCAAGCCGCAGAGGATGCCAACGGTGGCCTGAGTCAATATCGGGCCGAACCCTCCATGCATGGCGATCCCCTGGCGTCCCCCTATGTGGACAATGGCGATGGCAGCTATACCTTTACCTTCCGGGGGCGGCAGCCAGCATCAACGGATTATATTTACGAAACCGTCGTGACTGTCACTGACGATGGCACCGCAACCATTGACTACAATGGGCCAATTCGCTCCGATAATTTTAACAGTACCAATATTGCGGCGGCGAGCCTCGACCTCAACCAAGCCAAAAACCTCGCCCGTCAAGCTGCAGAACGGGAGAATGGTGGTTTGAGTCAATATCGGGCTGAACCCTCCATGCACGGTCTGGCAGAGCAGTCTCCTTACGTGAGCAACAGTGATGGGAGTTATACCTTTACCTTCCAGGGCCGCCGTCCCGAATCCCTTGACTACACCTACGAAACAGAGGTCAAGGTGTTGACCGATGGAAGTACCCAGATTCTTTACAATGGCGACCTGCGTACCAGCGACGGTACCGTGGACTCGGGCGCGACTATTGTTGACCTAAATCAGGCAAAGAACCTCGCCCGCCAAGCCGCAGAACAGGAAAATGGCGGTTTGAATAACTACCGCGCTGAACCAGCAATGCACGGCAATCCCAACGAGTCGCCCTATGTGCTGAATGCTGATGGAAGCTACACGTTCACCTTTGAAGGCCGTAGACCCGGCTCCGTTGACTACACCATCGAAAGCGTTGTGACTGTTACTCCCGATGGTACCGTAACCATTAATTCCAACACGGGTCTGTAAACGGCTCATTTCACTTGGAGACAATGAACGGCGAGACCTTCCCTGGGAGGCCTCGTTTTTTTGTGTCGGGGCTGCCTTTAGAGAAAATTGCTTACAATTTTTAAACTCCCTTCAACAACGTCTTGTCTTGGCCATGGCTACTTTAAACTCAATGCCTCTGTTGCAAGATCCTGGGCAATTGCAACAACGTCTCCGGGAAATTCCGGCAGAACCGGGGGTTTATTTTATGCACAGTCGCCAGGGAGATATTCTCTACATTGGCAAGTCCAAAACCCTGCGGAATCGGGTGCGGTCTTATTTCCGCGATGCCCGGTTGCATTCGCCTCGCATCGAAATGATGGTGCAGCAGGTGGCAGACATTGAATTTATCGTCACGGATACAGAAGCGGAAGCCCTGGCCCTAGAAGCAAACCTCATCAAACAGCATCAACCCTATTACAATGTGCTGCTCAAGGATGATAAAAAATATCCCTATGTGTGCATTACTTGGTCGGAGGATTATCCGCGTTTTTTCATTACCCGCAAACGCCACGTCGGCAATAAAGGCGATCGCTACTATGGCCCCTATGTAGACACAAGATTACTGCGGCACACCTTGGGACTGATGAAACGGATTTTTCCGCTCCGGCAACGGCGACAACCGCTTTTTAAACATCGGCCCTGTTTGAACTACGATATTGGCCGCTGTCCGGGGGTTTGTCAGCAGTTGATTTCCCCCCAGGAATATCGACAGACGGTGCAAAAGGTGGCGATGGTCTTCCAGGGGCGCAGTGGGGAATTAATTGAAAGCTTGATGGATCAAATGAATCAGGCTGCGGAGAATCTCCAGTTTGAAAAAGCAGCCCAAATCCGCGACCAAATCAAAGCGATTGGTGCCCTCAATGCGGATCAAAAGGTGAGTTTACCCGATGATCGAATTTCCCGGGATGCGATCGCCTTGGCTGCCGATGAACGTCATTGTGCGATTCAACTCTTTCAAGTGCGGGCGGGACGACTGGTGGGAAGGTTAGGTTTTTTCACCTCCCTGCCAGAAAATTTGGGGCCAGATTTAACGGTGGAGTACGGCAAAATTCTTCAACACGTTTTAGAAACCCACTATGCCAACGTGGATGGGGTGGAAATTCCAGCGGAAATCTTGGTGCAATATCCCCTCCGGGATCAGGAATGGTTAGGGCAATTTTTAGGCGATCGCCGGGGCAGTAAAGTACAAATTCTCCAACCGCAACGGCAACTCAAAGCAGAACTGATTGCGATGGTAGAACGTAACGCTCAATATGAACTGGGCCGCACCCAACGCACCGCCACCAAGAATTTAGCCGCCCTCGAAGATTTAGCCAGTCTCTTGGATTTACCCGAACTCCCCAAGCGCATCGAAGGTTACGACATTTCCCACATCCAAGGCTCCAATGCGGTGGCCTCCCAGGTGGTTTTTATCGATGGGATTCCTGCAAAACAAGATTATCGCCACTACAAAATTAAAAATCCCGACATTCACATTGGCCGCTCCGATGACTTTGCCAGCATGGCCGAAATTATGCGGCGGCGCTTTAAGAAAGGTTTAGCAACAGATTGTCCCGATCTGATCATGATTGACGGGGGTAAAGGTCAGTTGTCGGCAGTGATGGGGGTTTTAGAGGAACTCAACCTGGCCGATAAGTTAAACGTGATTAGCCTGGCTAAAAAACAGGAGCAGGTCTATCTCCCCTATGAGTCTGATCCCATTCACAGTGAAAAAGAACAGCCGGGGATCCAGCTCCTGCGCCGGGTAAGGGACGAAGCTCACCGCTTTGCTGTTGGCTTCCACCGACAACAACGTCTTAAATCCAGCAGGCGATCGCAACTGGACGACATCCCTGGTTTAGGGCACCACCGCAAAAAACAACTCCTCGCCCATTTCCATTCCCTCGACTATCTCCGGGAGGCCAAACCCGCACAAATTGCTGAAGTGAAAGGAATCGGGCCGCGCCTTGCCGAGGAAATTTACGATTATTTTCACCCTTCGTGAGACTCTGGGGACCAATTAAAAGTCTTACAGGCTTCTAGTAAATTTTCTGCTGCTTGACGAAACTCTGCTTTTTGATACAGCTCATCCATTTTTTGAATAATACTTTCCTTATTATCCCAGTCTTCGAACTTTAAATACTTAGAAAAAATTCTTGTAAATTTTGCGTCAGGATTCAAGGATTTATCAGAAATTTTATTGAACCCATGATTTCTTAAATGTTCCAGGAAAGCTTTTCTGAAAGATGAAATATTGAAGGGTCTAACTTCAATGATAATTCCAATTCTATCCTTCTTTGCAGGAAACCAAAAAGCGAAAGGTAAATTATTACACCATTGTTCTCCGCCCGCTTCTTTTAACGGTTCTCTCAAAGAATCATTGAGTTTTTTGGGGATAAACCAGGCACTTTTTCCGTTGATAAAGATTTCTTCCTCATCAATTTTTTGGATAAATTCACGTGCGGAATCTTCAAATTCGGTGTCTTCTTTGTATTCATAAATCAAATCCAAAGCTTCTTTGTGATCCTTGTAGATCTGCTTACACAAAGCCTTTACTTCCGGATTTTCCATAGTCAGCAATTCCAAAGTATTGAGGTAGTAATTGATAAAATCATAAACCTTATCACTGATATTTTCTTTCTGCAGTGAAACGACAAACTTGAGGGTTGTCAGTATTTGGTGATGGGATAAGACTCCATATTTTTCATGGAGAGCTTCTTCCCCATCTATTGTTAGAAGGATAGGAATAATTCGATAATTAGTATATTCTTTTTCTACAATCTCAAGATATTTTTTTAGTTGTCTTTGTGAATGTCCACTATGAACTTTATTTTCTATTAGCACACAAACCTTGTTTACTTTGCTAATAATTAAAATGTCAATATTTTTCCACTCACGTCGGATTTCAAAATCTGTGTAAAATAATTTTTCGATATCAAAAACAGATAATGAAGTATCGATATTTTCATTGTTGATAATGATTTCAGCTAAGATTTTCTTTAAGAAAGCATGACCTAATTTATGGTTTTCATTTGGCGTCAAAAGCCATGCAAGAATGTTCGAGTGCCGAATTTCATATTGATCGACTTTAAGAACTTTAAGGGGATTGAATTCATTGAGTTTGGCTTCTAATTTTTCTAAATCGTAGTTATTGGCAACAAATTTCTGAAGGTTTATGATCTGATCTTGCATTGTTTTAATTCGTATAAACTTTTTTGACTACCTCGGCTAACCGTTGCATCGCGGTTTCAATTTCGCTGTCGGTAGCCGTCAAACTAATACGGAGACATTGTTGCTTGTGGGGCCAATCTTCCCGCAGACCTGGGAAAAAGGGACTGCCCGGCACCACAATCACGCCCACTGCTTTTAATTCTTGGTACAGTTCCCAATCGGTCATGGGTAGTTCATCGAACCAGAGCCAACCAAAAATCGCCCCCTCGCCTCGATGGAGATACCAAGGTACATCCTTAGGCATCACCCGATCTAAAGCGGCTTCGAGGGTTTGAATTTTGTTTTGGTAGTAGGGCCGGATCACCGTTTCCGCAATATTAGCCAAGGCCCCTGATTGAATCGCCCGGGCGGCGATCGCCTGACCATAGCGCGACGAATGAATGCAAGCATTGGTTAAAAATGCCTGTAATACGCCAATAAAGCGCGGTTCTCCAATGGCAATGCCCACCCGTTCTCCCGGCAGCCCAGCTTTAGAGAGGCTCATACAGTGGATCACATTGCCGCCAAAGAGGGGCTTCATCTCTGTGAAATTCAGGGCCGGAAAAGGGGGGGCATAGGCCGAATCAATGAATACTGGCACATCATGGACAGCGGCAAGATCAGCGATTTTTTCCGCTTCTTCATCGCTGAGGACATTCCCCGTCGGATTGCAGGGGCGTGAGAAGATGACACAGCCCGTATTTTCATCGATATTAAGCTGGCTAAAATCAGGGCGATATTTAAAACGGTGGTTCGCCCGGTCAATATCAAGGCTCGGCTTAAAGGCACGGATTGCCTCTGGGTATAAACTGACCCCTCCATAGCCGGTGTAATCGGGGCTGAGGGGCAGCACAATGGATTTTAGTTGGCCGGCATTGTCGTAACCTCCAAAAGCATTGGCGGCGAGGAAATAAAGCGATTGGGAACCAGGGGTAATGAGAATATTTTCGCTGGTGAGATTCAGACCATAACGCTGGTTAAAATCTGTGGCGATCGCCTCAATGAGAGGTTCATAGCCCTGGGACGAGCCGTAGCGACAAACCACTTCCCCGTATTCCGGACTATTAAGAAGATCGTTGGTGCAATCGCGCCAGAGCTGTTCCACTTCCGGAATAATTACCGGATTGCCCGCACTGAGGTTAATAAAATCTTGGCCTGCCCCTGCTTTTAGGGTATCGATGATGTCTTTCATGATCGCCCGCACGCCGGTTAAACGCGACATCTGCGTCCCAAATTTCGATAACAGAGGTGCCTGAGACATTGTTATTTAAGTGGCCTGAAAATTGAACTTTTTCATCTTACCGTTTCTCTGAAATTCTTCAGGGTTTTTGATACAAGACATCAAAATTGTCCGGCTTTATTGCGAGAAAAGTTTCCGATTCCAAGTTTGTCATCAAGGGCTTAAGGCTTTCCGTGAGAACGCCCTGGGGATAGGTGCGGTTGGGGGTTGAGTTTGGCGATCGCCCCATATTCAAAAAAGCAGCCTGTTGAGTTGGCGTCGCTGCTTCGGCAGAATTGGGAGCCTGGGGTAAGCGACTCAGGAATCGTTCTAACTCTGGAGAAATCGTTTCCGTGAGGCGTAGCTTAATCGCCCCCTGGGAGAGGGATTGCACATAGGCCCCCGTGAGAAATTGCTGGTAATTTTGTCCTCCGGTTTGGTGGCGCGCCAGAAAGCTTAAGCTTACCCCTCGTACCATTTGTCGGACTGGTTCTGCCGCGTTGCCCATCACTTCTGGGACAAGGGTACTTTGGGCCAAGGCGCTATCGCGATTGCTAACATCAGTGACGCTCATGTGGGTTGCACCGTCGGCGACGACGAGATATTTTTCGCCGCCCAACTGCTGGAATGGTTTCAACTGGTGAGCCAAGCTTGGGGTGACGGTATCTTTTGTGCTGGCAACGATCAGGGTCGGAATTTTAATTTTTTCTAAACCCTGCTCCCCAAAAATTTGATCGCTGAGGGGATTGAGGGCGATCGACTGCTTCACCCGTTCATCCCGTAAATTTAACTGGTCATAGGGGAGCTTTGCCGCTGCACATTGGAGCCAGTCCCCCGGTGCTCTGGTTAAAGGGGTTGCCCGTTGGCAGTGGGCGCGGATAGCAATGGGATCGACAATTCCGCCGGCGATCGCCAAGGCCGTATAGCCCCCAAAGGAGTGACCAATCACTGTCACATTGTCCGTGGCAAAGCGGGTCGTGAGGGTTTGGTCTTGGTTGAGGCGTTCCAGTTGATCCAGGACAAATTGAATATCCTTGGGGCGATCGACAAATTCTGTCGCCGGGAGCAGGGTGTCGAGATTTAAGCCCGGATTAAACAGAGACTGAATATTACTGCCGGGGTGGTCGAGGGTAACGACGGTGTAACCATGGGAGGCCAGATGCACCGCCAGATAATCGAGAAAATGACGGTTGGCCGCAAACCCATGGGACAAAACCACTAGCTGAGACTGGGATTGGGGACTATCAAAAATATCAATGGGAATGGTGCGATCGCGCTTTGCATCTTGCAAAATTAAACTCTGGCGACGCACAGTTTGGGGGCCGGGGGCTGTGGGGTTGAGGTTCGAGCGTTGAAAAATCTGCGGTTCTGTACTTTCGAGGGCTTCAGTTACCCTGGGGGCAAGCAATTGATTCTGAATATTCGGTAAATTCAGTTGCAACAAGAGGCCGGCCACCGCCGTGAGATCAATAGTCAGTTCCCGCTTGGGGTAGGCTTGCAACAAATTCAGGGCGCTGATTTCTACCCCCTGACCTAACACTAGATTCACCGTCGCCTGGAGATCCTGGACAGAAGTCCCCGGTAAGGCCGTTTGGATTTGCGCCAAAATCTGTTTCCCCGTGGGAGATCGCCACAACTGATTAAAAAACTGATCCGCCATCTCTGGCTCGATCTGCAGGCGTCGTTGGAGAAATTTCTGCAAATTACCATCCAAAAATACCCCATAGGGTCGGAGGTTGCGGGGTACTTGACCCGTTTCGGCAAAGGTTTCTAAATCTTCTAATTGTAAAGTTTGTTGAAGTGGCCCTAATTTTAATCGGAGGGTTTCAGCGGCGATCGCCCTTTGACTCCAGGCCCCACCTAAACTCAACAGACCCACCATCACCCATACTTTCAAATCCCGCAACTGTCTTTTCATAGTCATACTGCACCGTTGACGATTATCCCCAAACTTTTTTGGACTCCCCATTGCCCCAGAAGTTCCTAAAACAAAACCACCCCTCAATTAGAGCAGGTGGTGTCTCAACAATTAATTAGAGCGAATTGTGCATCTAAACCGCAGAGCCTACCCCTGCATATGCACCGTAGAAAAAGATACCGACAACCGCAATGACGCCCATACCAGCGACAACTGCAACGATCCAAAGTGGGATTTTTCCGCCTTCAGACATGAGAACAACCTCCGAAAAAAATAAATTAAAGGGCTGAAATTAAAGGGCTGCCAGCTTAGTTAAAGAAGTAGCTGGAAAATAGAATACCGAGCACAGCGATCAGGAGTAAACCCAGATATAGAGAAGTCCGGTTTAGTTCCACAGGCTGTCTGTTGGGATTTTGATTTCTGTCCATCGGAAGCTCCTAACGTTGAATAAACTGCATAGCGGCGATCGCCCCTAGGAAGAAAACCGAGGGTACAGCCAGGGTGTGAACCGCCAACCAACGGACGGTAAAAATCGGATAAGAAACAGGTTGGTTAGGACCGCTTGTCATAATACAAAACCTTTTAGTGAATACAGCTAAAGAAAAACAGGCGTTACTTAATTGTTAAACTCATTGATCTGATCAATCGCTTTGTAACGATCAGTCACAATGGGAATCTCTTGACGAGTTTCAGTAAAGTATTGGTCAGGACGGGGGGTCCCGAAAGTATCGTAAGCCAAGCCAGTACTTACAAAGAGCCAGCCAGCAATAAATAACATCGGAATGGTGATGCTGTGGATAACCCAGTAGCGAATACTGGTCACAATGTCAGAAAACGGGCGTTCTCCGGTAGAACCTGCCATGCGACTATTCTCCTCTCAATTGTTAATGAAAAAAAACTTATTAAACAAATTAGCCTATATCATACGGAATTGACAGACACTCCCACAATAGAATGGGTTGTCCTTAGGCCGCTTCCGTGGATGTATCGTACCGTAAAATCACCCCCTGTTGTCCAAGGATGAAGCCTTTGTCCTCATTTAAGAAAACGACTCGATAGAAGTTTGTCGGGATCTCCTCTAGGGCAGCATCCCGGAACCAAGTGTCGCCACCATCCTTACTCACAACGACGCTACCACTGCCGCCGGCGGCCCATAGTTCTGCGGGGGTACGATAGCCAATGTGCAACAAACCAACACTGTTGCGGTACTGCGGTGTCACCGGTTCGCTCCAGGCTTCAGCATTATCCGGGTTTGTATCGTCGCTAAATTGCACAACACCCCCACGGGCTAACAACCAGAGTTTATCTTCGCCGTTAAAGCCCATGCTCTGGAGGCGACGGGAAGAATTACGGTTATGGGGTGTCCATTCAGTGTCCCCAGGCGACCAGGTGGAATAAAAATTACCCCGGGCAGAAACGGCGACATATTTACCATCGGCAGAACGTTCAATGGTACGGGCAACGCCAACGGCACCTTCGACGAGGGCCTTCCAGTTTTTACCACCGTCGGTGGTTTTGTAGATTGCGCCAAGGTCAGTGACCATTTCGGCGGTGTTTGGCCCTAGGGCAGTGATATTGTAAGGGGCACCGGGCAGTTGGCTGCTGAGGGCGATGCGACTCCAGTGCTCACCACCATCGTCAGTGTGGAGCAGGATCGAAGGCCGTCCGGTAATCCAGCCTTCTTGGCCCGAGAAACTAACACCGGTAAAACTTTCTTTTTCGTCTCCGAGATCAATGACTCGCTCGGCCCAGGTTTCGCCACCATCGGTGGTTTCAAAGAGGGTTTCTTTGGTGCCGACAAGCCAACCATGCTGGAGGTCATCGGTAAAGGCAATATTGGCAAAGGTAGAATCGGTGTTTAAGTCGATTTCTTGCCAGGGGTTTTCGCTAATGGTTGGTGCTTGGACACAGCCGATACACAATACCAAAACGGCGATCGCCGCAATGGCTTTTTTTAAGGGTTTTAATAGACCTAAAACTGAAGTCATAGCGCAGTATAAAAGCAATAAAAGTAAAAATTTGAGGGTTAAGCCAAGGCTTTTTTGCCGGTGTTTTTAGTCCAGACCGTAGAGGCTCAGGAAGAAAAGTATTGCCAAGCCCATGGCCCCAAAAATGAGTAGGTTTTTTTGGTTGGAACTGAGGTTATTTACGCCGAAACCATATTTCAGATTTTCTTCAAAACCTGAGGGGGCATCTGCAGCACCGATATTGCGAAATTGGCCACGATCCACGCTACAAACAGGACAGTTCCAAATGAGGGGTAAATCTTCAAAGGCTGTGCCCGGTGGCGTGTTGGTGCGGCTTTCGCCTTTGGCAGGGGTGTAAATGTAGCCGCAGCTGGGGCATTCGTAACTGGCGGGGGCCTGTTCGGCGAGGGTTTTTTCTATGGGGCGATCGCTCATCGTTCAGAGGGTATTTGACTAGCAAACCAAGGAAGTAATTATGAAAAATTATGACATAATCCGTAAACTTTCTTTAATTTATGAGTCTGGATAAGTCCGGCCAGCGGCACAAAATACAAAGTTGGCTTTTCCGTTTGCGGCGATAAATTCTGAGCAATCACCACGGGGAAAGGCGATCGCCCTAGGGACAAATTAGGGGAGAAGCTATACTTTGATTAATTTTATGGCATTGCTGCAGATCCCTCCGGGGCAAGCTAGAACGTCCGCATGACAGATTCCTTTGAGCTTACGTTGCAAATTATCATCACCGTCTTTGCGGGCATCAGCGCCCAGGTATGTGGTGAGTTTTTAAAAATTCCGAGCATTGTGCTTCTCCTGATTTTTGGCATTGCCCTGGGGGGAGATGGCTTTGGGATCTTGCATCCAAGTGAATTTGGCATCGGCCTAGAGGTCTTGGTTGCCCTAGCGGTGGCCGTCATTCTCTTTGAAGGGGGTCTCAATCTCAAACTCAAAGAATTGAATGAAGTTTCTGGGAGTCTCCGTAACCTGGTCACCATCGGCACTTTAATCACTTTAGTAGGCGGTGGCATTGCCGCCCATTACCTCGCTGAATTTCCCTGGGCGATCGCCTTTTTATATGCCTCGCTAGTGGTGGTGACAGGGCCGACGGTGGTGGGGCCGCTCCTCAAGCAAGTGGCCGTTGATCGTAAGGTGGCAACCCTCCTGGAGGGGGAAGGTGTCCTGATCGATCCCGTGGGGGCGATTCTGGCGGTGGTGGTACTCGATACGATTTTGAACGTTGATGCAGGCCTAGGGGAAGTGGCCAGTGGTTTAGCCCTCCGCCTAGGGATCGGGGCGATCATTGGGGCAGCAGGTGGTTGGCTAATGGGTCAATTTTTGCGCGTGGCAACCTTTCTTTCTGAAGATTTAAAAAATTTGTTGGTGCTGGCAGGAATCTGGGGTCTTTTTGGCTTTGCCCAGTCGGTGCGGGGCGAATCAGGCTTAATGACGGCGGTGGTAGCAGGGATCGTGCTCCGGGCCTTTTCCATTCCAGAAGAGCGGTTGCTGCGGCGGTTTAAAAGTCAACTTACAGTTCTTTGTGTTTCTGTTCTGTTCATTCTGTTGGCGGCAGATCTATCCATTGCCAGTATCTTCGCCCTGGGTTGGGGCAGTTTCTTTACGGTGGCGGTGCTGATGTTTGTGGTGCGCCCCATTAGCGTTGCCCTTTGTACGGCCAATAGCGATCTCGACTGGAAACAAAAATTTTTTGTTGCTTGGGTTGCACCACGGGGGATTGTCTCGGCCTCGGTAGCCTCCCTATTTGCGATTATTCTGACGGAAAAAGGCTTTAACGGTGGCGCTTCCATCAAGGCCTTGGTTTTTTTAACAATTTTGATGACGGTGTTTATCCAAGGCTTGTCGGCCAAGTGGATTGCGCGACAATTAAAAATCACCTCCATTGAAGCGCGGGGGGCGGTAATTGTTGGCTCTAGTCCCCTCAGTCGTCTATTGGCTCAACTGTTTCAGCAGCAGGGGGAGTCAGTGGTGATCATCGATACAGACGCCAAAGCCTGCGAAGCGGCCCGCGCTGAGCAACTGGAAGTGTACCAAAGCAGCGCCCTAGATGTGGATGTGCTAGAGGAAATTGGCATTAGTTCCATGGGAGCGTTTGTATCTCTAACGAACAACGGGGAAGTCAACTTGGTTTTAGCCCAGCGGATTATGGAGGAGTTTCATCCACCAAGGGTGGCGGCGTTTTTTGAACAGGGGGAGCCAGATAATACAATCGCCAACAAAGGCAAAATTAGTCAGGTCTTTGGGGGAGGCTTTTCCGTCAAAGTTTGGAATCAATATATCCTCGACCAACAGGTCAAATTAGGAAAAACAACCATCGGCCCTAGGGAAAAGAATCAGACCTTGCCCTTCCAAACCCTCATTGATGCCGGTGAATTTTTGCCCCTGCTCATTCGTCGCCAAGAAACCCTGATGATTGTGCGATCGCTAGAGGATCTCAAGGCCGAAGACGAACTGATTTATTTACTCCATGACCCCCGTCCCCAACTGTTAAAACGGCTTTCGGGGGGAATGCAAGCGCCGCGTCTCCTCCTAGAAACATTGCCGGAAGTGGAAAATTTACCCCGCTCCCCCCAGGCGATCGCCCCAACCGCCCTGCCTGAGATCCCAAAGAACAGTTAAAATGGGGTCATGTTCAGCCCATAGATTGTGTGGAAATCATCGAGCAGCCATGACACAAACAACTACTGCCCCCGGCATCCAACTCACCGAAACTGCCCTCAAGCATGTCCTGATGCTCCGCGAACAACAGGGCCAAGACCTCTGGTTACGGGTGGGTGTGCGCCAGGGAGGATGTTCGGGAATGTCTTATATGATGGACTTTGATCGCCCCGACAATGTCAGTGAACATGATGAGGTATTTGAGTACGAAGGCGGTTTTAAGATCATTTGCGATCGCAAAAGTATGCTCTACCTCTATGGCCTCGTCCTGGATTACAGCAACGCAATGATTGGTGGTGGGTTCCAGTTCACCAACCCCAATGCCAACCAAACCTGTGGTTGTGGGAAATCTTTTGGGGTTTAATAGGAAATCGCGTCTTCGCCCGCCCCCATTTGGTCGGCAAGGTGCCTGTTTTTTATGAGCCCGAATGACAACTATGACCGAATTAACCATTGAACAGCGGTTTGAAGCTGGTTTTAAGCGTTACGATGCCGGCGAGTCCCCGGATGCCCTGCTGCCAGAATTTATCGAAATCTGTCGGTTAGATCCGAAAAATGCCGCCGCCTGGAGTTGTGTGGCTTGGTTACATTTGCTCCGGGGCAAAGCAGATCTCGCCTTACCGGCCGCCCAGCGCAGTGTCAAAATTGACCATCGTAACCCCCAAGCCCATGTAAACCTTGCCTTAGCACTCCTCGGTACCGGGGGAAAAGGGGTGCGCAAACATATCGAATTGGTGCAAAAGGTGATGGATTTCAGTGAAGAGGTGCGCCAAGATATTTTTGAAAATATTGAGGATGGCCTCCAGCGAAAACCGGATTGGAAAGAGCTGGCCAAGGTGAAAAACTGGCTGTCTGAGTAAACAACAGTAGAGGTGATTACTGGCGTGAAGCATTATTTTACCGGCCTAACGGCGGATCAGTTTCGCCATCCCCTAGATAAAGAAGCCACTGCCGCCCTCCGCCGCCTCCCTGGTTTGGATCTGTTGGTGCGTTCTTTTTTGGGGTCAACGGCAGAGCAGATTTTTCAGTTCAATAATCTAGCGTCGAGCATTTTGGTGGGCGATCGCCAACTGCCCCACCTCCATCACCTCCTCCAGGAAGCCGCCCAGGTACTGGATTTGACAGCACCGGATCTCTACATCCAGCAGAATCCTGTACCCAATGCCTACACCTTTGCCATGCGGGGCCAAAAACCCTTTATGGTGATCCACACAGCCCTAGTCGAAATCCTCACAGAAGCAGAACTCCAGGCCGTCATGGCCCACGAGCTGGGGCACCTCAAGTGTGAGCATGGCGTGTATCTAACCCTGGCAAATCTCCTAATGCTGGCCACCAATGCCCTCCCGGTGTGGGGGAGCTTGTTTTCCCAGTCTTTGCAAAATCAGATGTTGGCTTGGTTGCGTTGTGCGGAACTGAGTTGCGATCGCGCTGCTTTTTTGGTGAGTCAGGATCCGAAAATTATGATGTCGGTGCTGATGAAATTAGCAGGAGGTTCACCGAGTTTGGCCCCGTTGTTGAACCTGGACGCTTTCATGGAACAGGCCAAAACCTACGAACATTTGAGTCAAAATCAGTTGGGTCAACTGTTGCAGGAAAATCAGACCGCCCAACTCACCCATCCCCTGCCGGTGGTACGCGCCCAGGAAATCTGGCGATGGGCCAGCTCCCAGGAATATTCCCTCTTGCTTCAAAGTAAAGATTCAGTTTATAATCACAAAGGTTCATCCAAGGGCGGATGGCGAAATTGGTAGACGCACCACACTCAAAATGTGGCGACTTCGGTCATGGGGGTTCAAGTCCCCCTCTGCCCATCTAAAAAATGCTTGAAAGCATCTAAATACTGTCTGTAATGCTGCTGAAGTGAAAATTTTTCACCTTGAGGGCGGGAACGACCGTACTGCCATGGCGTTCTGGGGTGGCGATCGCCTCCACATCCCGGAGTAAATCGGGTAAAGATTGATTGAAACGCAGATTGTAGATCGGATAAGCGAGTTTTCCGTTTTCAATCCAGAAAGTGCCGTCGCGGGTCATGCCTGTAAATTCGAGGGTTTGGGGATTTACCGCCTGCACATACCAAGCGCGATTGATAAAAATGCCCCGTTCCGTTTGGGCGATTAAATCAGCGAGGGTCTGGTCACTGCCCGCCATCACCAAGGGAAAAAGACTCCCGGTGGGTTCGTGCCCAGTTTGTCGTGCCCAGTAGCGATCATAGCTCAAGGTTCTGGGAATCCCCTCAGTGGTGATCGCCAATTGATTACAAGGCAAACCCTGATTATCAAAGGCCCCGGTCTGTAATAGGGGATGAGCAGGATCGCGGTACAAATTCACCAACGGATTAAACAGTTGTTCGCCGAGGGGATGCTTGGCAAAATAACTGCGTCCTTCTGCGGCGGCTCGGGCCGACATGTACCATACCAGGCGGGGAATTAGGTTGGCCACTGCTCCGGCTCCCAGGATCACTGGGTAAGTATCTGGTTCAACCCTGCGGGGATTTTGCGATAGTTTTGCCCGCTCCATGGCCGTCAGTACCATTTGCTTGATGGGCAACTCGTCAATCCCCCAGGCTGTCCGACTCTGCCAACTGGAGCCATTACCAATTTTGGCCGTGTAGCTAAATTCTGCTTGGGTTTGGCGATCGCCTGCCCGCAATCCCGCCGAATTCCCCAGGGCATAAACCTTGGCACTGGTACTTAAAATGCCCGATCCATTCACCCCTGCCGCCTCGCTCCACTGGCACACCTGCTGAATTAATTCCCCCCGCTGCAAAGGCGATCGCTGCAACGTTGCTGCATCAAATTTTGCCGCCCGCTCTTCATACACTTGTTTGGCCAAAAGCGGTACCCATTCAGGGTCTTCTGGGGCAAGCCTCGCTAAATCTTCACTCCGCCGTAACGCGACCTGAATCTGTTCCCAGTCTTGTTCGACGGTGGTTACACTGGCGCTACGGGAGCCAAAGGAACTTGTGATCGTTATTTCAAACTGATTTTTTTGTAAATTTTGCCGAATTTGGTTCTCTCCAAATCGCCCTAAAGTAGATTCCCGTTCGGCGATCGCCACCACGACCCCATCCGATTCCGCTGCTCCAATAATTTTTTCAATCCAGTCAAAGGCCTGGGCTTGGGAAATTAATTGCGATGCCGTCGCTACCATATCGAGTGCTGTCCATTGAAACTCTTTCCATTAAAACAACAAAAACCCTTCCACCGCAGAAGATAGAAGGGAACGGGCTTGACAGAAACTGTCTACATCATCTCAATGAATAGCCGCTCATTGAATCTATTGGCCCAATACAGGACTTACTCTGCCCAGGCCGTGTGGAAAAACTCACCCCGAGATTTATCGGTTCGTTCGTAGGTGTGAGCACCAAAGTAATCCCGCTGGGCTTGGGTCAGATTTTGGGGTAACCGCGCCCGACGATAGCTATCAAAATAATCCAACGACGCACTAAAGGCCGGCACCGCAATCCCCAGCTCATTCGCGGCAAGGATCACTGTCCGCCACGCCGTTTGGCGATCAATAATCGACTGTTTAAACTCCGGTGCTAGCAACAAATTAGGTAGATTGGGGTTTTCTCCATAGGCCGCCTTAATCTTGTCAAGGAAGCCTGCTCGGATAATGCAGCCCCCCTTCCAGATCCGCGCTGTTTCACCGAGGTCTAGGTTATAGCCATACTCCGCCGAAGCCTTGCCCAGTAGGGCCATCCCTTGAGCATAGGAACACATCTTGGAGCAATACAACGCATCCCGCACTTGGTTAATAAAGGTTTTAATATCACCCCGATAAACCCGCTCCGGTGACGGTAACTCCAGGGAGGCGGCTTGCCGTTCATCCTTATAGGCCGACATCACCCGGGCATTCACAGCGGCATAGATCGTTGGAATTGGCACACCCAACTCCAGGGAACTCACCACTGTCCAGCGTCCGGTGCCCTTTTGTCCTGCGCTGTCGAGGATCAGTTCTACCAGGGGCTGATTGGTTTCCGGGTCAATTTTCTTGAAAATATCAGCGGTAATTTCAATGAGAAACGAGTTGAGCTCATCGGTTTGATTCCATTCCGTAAAGACCTTATGGAGTTCCGTATGATTTAGCTTTGCGGCATTTGCCAGGAGATCATAGGCTTCGGCGATCAACTGCATATCACCGTACTCAATGCCGTTGTGCACCATTTTGACGTAGTGACCCGCACCGCCTGGCCCAATGAAGGTAACGCAGGGGCCATCGTCCACCTGGGCGGCAACTTTTGTCAGGATTGGTTCAAGTTCCCTGTAAGCGGCTTCTGTCCCACCGGGCATCAGACTAGGGCCATTGAGGGCACCTTCTTCGCCACCACTGACTCCCATGCCGACAAAACCTAAGCCTGTGGCTTCGAGATCCTTGGTGCGGCGTTCGGTGTCTTCGTAGAGGGAGTTTCCACCATCGATAATCATATCCCCCGGTTCAAGAAGGGGTTTCAGGTCATTAATTACATAATCAACGGGGGCACCGGCTTTGACCATTACCAAGATTTTGCGGGGGCGTTCGAGGAGTTGGACAAATTCTTCAAGGCTATAGGCGGCTTTGATATCTTTGCCGACGGCGCGGGTCGCCATGAATTCTTCGGTTTTGCTGGCGGTGCGGTTATACACGGCAATCGGGAAGCCATTGCGCTCAACGTTAAGGGCTAGGTTTTCGCCCATCACTGCGAGGCCGATGACGCCAAAGGTTCGTTTAGTCATATTGAGTGTTGAGTTGTTTTTCTAAAAGTGCGAGGTTTTCTTTTCTTTTACGTTAGCGTGTGGGTCTGATCTTGCTCAGAATTCGGTCATCATTTGTCGTGTTTCTTAAACATCGATCAATGATCTGTGAAAAGTTCTTCAAATTATTGTGAGTTCGTGACGGTTTAAGGTTGATTTAAGACTTAACTATGATGGCTTTTTCTTTTTCAAAACGACGAAAACTTCTATTTTTCAATGCTTCAGGTTATGTTTGCCCGATTTTTATTTTATCGTCGCGGCCAAGATCAATGACAGAAAATACGGAAATAAATGTCACCAAAAGGCTGATAAAGTTGACAGATTCTATACATTATTGTTTTCAGTTGAAACAATTTTTATTGGAAAAGTTTATTGAAAAATATTTTTCATTCTGGTTGGGGGTAACAATCCCAGAGGTCTGTTTTTTGGCGTAGGCTGCCGAAGTTATCGCGGCCAAGGATTAAATGATCAAGGAGGGGAATGCCGAGAATTTGAGCTGATTGAAGTAAGCGTTCGGTGAGTTGTAAATCTTCGGGGCTGGGATCAACGTTGCCAGAGGGGTGGTTGTGGGCAATGATCAAGCGGGTGGCCCCATGTTTAATGACTTCGCGGAAAATTTCCCTGGGGTGGGCGAGGGTTTCGGTGGCAAGGCCAATGGTGACAACCCTCGTGGCAATCAGCGTATTTTTAACATCGAGGCAGAGGACGGCAAAGCGTTCTTGGTCTTGCCACATGAGATCGTTACTGAGGGCGATCGCCGCTGCTTCGGGACTGTCAACGATGATTTTTTCGCTGGGTTTCGCTTGGAAAATCCGCTTACCAAGTTCGATCCCGGCGAGGATCTGGGCGGCTTTGGCAAGGCCTACTCCGGGGATGCTGGTCAGTTCTTGGGGGGTCGTGTGGCGCAACACATCGAAAGGATCCCGCTTGCCTTGGCTGCAGGTGTGCAAAATAAATTGGGCAAGGCCGACGGCGGAGAGGTTGCGGTGGCGATCGCCAGTGCTGATCAAGATGGCAATTAATTCTGCATTGGATAAATATTTGGCCCCCACTGCCACCAGGCGCTCGCGTGGCCGTTCACTAGCAGGGATATCTTGGATCCGGGGGCTGTAGTTCATCCAATTCTCAACAGATCAATGCACACAACTTCACGATGGGGATTTAATTATTCGTAGTTTTGGTGACCTCGATGCGATCGCCGGCTTGCAGATTAATTTCCTTCGCTAAACCGCCCCGAATTTCAATCACTTGGTCAATATTGACGGTTGCTGGTGGCCCATAGGTGGGACAAGGATCACTTTCACAAGGGGGGACATCATGGGCGATCGCCTGCACCACGCCTTCTCGCAGGAAAATCATATCCAAATTAATCAAGCAATTTTTCATCCAGAAACTAACGGGGCGGGCGGGTTCAAATTCAAATAACATCCCTCGATTGTCCGGTAAAAACTCCCGGTACATCAACCCTAAGCGCTGCTGTTCTGCGGTTTCTGCCACCTCTAACCCAAACCGTTGCTCCGATCCCACAATCTGGGCCGTTGCCGTAATCGGGAGCATTTGCCCCTGGGGTCTGGGGGTGGACTGACTCATCGGGGTCTCACTGGGGGGTGCATTGAGGCCAGCATCGTCAACCGGGAACGGAACACAGCCAACCAAGACAGTGCCACAGAGAGCCAGACAGAGACGGGAAGGAAAAGACATGGTGATTTATGTTAGATGGTGGAGATCGAAGAGGAGCCGCTGCCAGGTATTTTAAAACCTAGGGATCTTTTTTGAGGACATAGCCGACTCCCCGCACAGTTTGGATCAGGCGTTTCTGGCCTTTTGCTTCAATTTTAAGGCGCAAATAACGAATATAGACTTCAATCACGTTAGATTCCCCTTGAAATTCATTCCCCCAGACATTTTCCAGGATTTGCTCCCGCGTTAAAACCTGTTGGGGATGGGACATCAAATATTTCAACAGTTCAAATTCTTTGACCGTTAGTTCGATGGGACGGGGAGAGTCGCTACTTTGACCTGGCGATCGCCACACCTGCCGGGTATTGAGATCTAAGATTAAATCCCCAAAAAAAAGTTGCTCCCGCTGGCCCGTTTGGGGCTGGAGATAAATTTCAAGCAGCCGTAAAAACCGCTCCTGCTGGTAGGGTTGCAGCACATAATCATCGGCTCCGGCCTCGAGGCAGATCACCCGCTCTTCTACACGATCTTGGGTCACCAGAAATAAAATGGGCCGCACAAATTGGGCTTTGCGGAGGCTACGGCAAAAGTCGATCCCCCGTTGTCCTAAGAGAGGATAATCCACAATCACCATGCCTGCTGGTAACTGTCGGAGTCGTTGTTGGGCTTGTTCTACCGTTTCAACGGTAATGGTTTGGTAACCGAGATCAGCGAGATCTAGGGTGGCCCGTTGTGTAAACTCTTGATCCGTCCCAACGAGGAGAACATAGGCTAAACCATCGGCGGCATATTGGCTTTGGGGCATATCAAGCTATCGAAATCGTCCGAACAAAGAAAAATGGATGTGGATAAATGAAAGTGAAGAGGTTGGTCTTTTTGATTCTAGAAAGGCTCAATTTGGGTAAAGACAAATTTTCACGAATCTTTGCTTCCCAGCGCCTCCCCTACAAAACTTTGCGGGATGTGGGTTTCGCCACATGGGGGAGTCCCCAGCCCAGCTTCTCCCGGAGAATGCGGAAAAATTCGGGTCGGTGGAGGCGCACAAAGCGGGCATTATAAGGCGATCTCTCTAAATGGACTTGATCATCTGGCAAGACATAGGCCCCACCGTTACCATCAACAACCATCACCAAACGATGGGACGTGGCCGGAAAAATATTCACCGGTTCTGTGTCGGAAAAGACGAGGGCCCGGGACGCAAGGGAATGGGGACAGATGGGGGCAAGCTGAAAAACGGGCACATCAGGGGTGACGACGGGGCCGCCCGCGCTGAGGGAGTAAGCCGTGGAGCCGGTGGGGGTTGAAATCATAATGCCGTCGGCGGCAATGTCAACGGGGGCATGGCGACCAATCTGGATTTCAAAGTGACACATCCCGGCTAGGGGTTCCCGGTGGAGCACCATTTCATTAAGACTCAGGGCTTCCCAAAGGAGTTCCTCATCGCGGAAAAGCTGCACTGTAATCATCGAACGGTCTTCGATTTCGTATTCTCCGGCCAGCAACTGGGCGATCGCCTCATCGAGGTGCTGGAGATACATTTCCGTCAAAAACCCGAGATGTCCTGTGTTGACCGTTAGCAGGGGGATTCCCTTTGGGGCAACCTGGCGCGCCGCCGACAATACCGTACCATCTCCCCCCAGAACCACGGCAAATTGCATATTTTCATCAAAGTTGGGGGGCACCAATTGCTCAATTTTGGTGTGGCACACGGGCCGTTGATGGCCGGTTTCTTGGGTTGGCGGACATTCTGCATAACCAAGTAGACCGCCAAATCCAGTGGCCGTAAACACTTCCCACCCTTTATTCCTCAAGGTTTTGGCTAATTCCTGAGCGACTTGGCAGGCAATGGGTTTGATGTCGTTATAGATAATGCCGGCTTTGGGCACAAGTAGAAGTGTCCTAAAAACTTAAGGATATAAACAATAGGGTATCACTCAAACCGTTTCCCTTAATACCGATACGGTTGGCGATCGCCACCAAGAAAACGTCAAGCTTCTTACTCTCTCAGCTGCATCCCCCAGGCACCACTCTAGGGGAATACAACCGCAGAGGAACGTCCTTAAAATGGTGTCCGAATATTCGGCTTTTTCTTACCGTTTTTCTTTTTGCCCTTATTTTTCTCGTAGTCAATTTCCTTCAGCTTCTGCATGATGCGACTGAAGTATTCCTGCAAATAACTTTCTAGGGTCGTTGTTTCGGCGGGATCAAGCTCAAATGTTTTGTAGACGTCTTCCATGGGCGCATCCAAAGGCTTACCCGTGGCCATCACCTCTGCAAAGGCCAAGCGATCCGATGCATTTTGTCCCCATTGGAAAAAACGGCTGAACCGGCGCATTAACCGCAGAAAACTCAAGGACAACCGGGCGATACTGGCGGTTTGGCCAGAATAACGCTCACAAATGGCGATAATTTCTTCCCCTTTCCAAGCCCGGGTGCCTACTACTGGAAAGGTTTGCTTTTCCGTGGCCGGAATTTTCACCGCCTGTACCGCAAACTTCGCAATATCCTGGGTGTTCATGTAGGCGATTGGCGAACTCTCGCCAGTGATCCAGACCGCTTGATTTTCAAGGATAGGAATCGCGTATTGGGCGATCAACCCCTGCATAAACCCGCTCAGGCGCAGGATTGTATAGTTCAGGCCCGCTTCTTTGAGATATTCCTCGACGCAATATTTTGCATCCATCAAGGGCACATCACGGTGCTGCTCTGCATTAAGAATTGAAAAGAAAATAAATCGCTCGACCCCAGCTTCCTTTGCCGCTTGGATCAAGTTTATTTGCCCTTCCCAGTCAACTTCCTTAACACCGATGGAATCCGTTGCCCGGGCCGTGGCAGCATCAATGACGGCATCAACCCCTTCTAGGGCTGGGATCAAAGACTCGGGCTGGCATAAATTTCCGCCGATTAATTCTGCGCCCCACTCCTTCAAAAAGGAAGCTTTACGGGGATTACGGACGAGACAACGGACTTGATGCCCTTCATCTAATGCCCGTCGCGCGACTTGCCTGCCTAATGTGCCAGTAGCACCGACCACCAGTAAATTCATTTAAATTCCGGTTAAGTAACGTTTTTTTAAGATTCTATAGAATTTTATCAGAAAGCGATCGCCCCCTCCCCCCGTTCCCAGAAAAAGGCCGCCCCATCCGCCAGAGCTTTTTGTCTACAATCAAGGCAGTCACCATGGTTGAAAATTAAGTCCTATGTTTTTTGGTTTGCTCGGTAAAAAGACCCAAATGCCTACCCCCCAGGAGGCTTTACCCGGTCGTTCCCAAACGATGCCCATCCCCGACCATCATTTCGTTAATGGCAATCCCATTGCCCCCCCCTTCCCTGCGGGTATTGAATTGGCAATTTTTGGCCTGGGCTGTTTTTGGGGAGCAGAACGCAAATTTTGGCAAACCCCCGGTGTTTTTAGTACAGCAGTGGGGTATGCGGCAGGTTACACCCCAAACCCCACCTACCAGGAAGTTTGCTCCGGGATGACAGGTCACAATGAGGTGGTGCTGGTTACCTACGATCCGACTCAAGTGTCCTATGAAACCCTCCTCAAGGTTTTTTGGGAAAGCCATGATCCCACCCAAGGCATGCGCCAAGGGAATGATGTGGGCACCCAGTACCGTTCTGGCATTTACACTTACTCCGAGGCCCAGAAACAGCTTGCACAGGCATCGCGAAAAGCTTACCAAGATGCGTTGAAAGCGAAGGGTTACGGCGCGATCACGACGGAAATTTTGGATGCACCGGAATTTTATTACGCGGAAGAATATCACCAGCAGTATCTGGCGAAAAACCCAGGGGGCTACTGTGGCCTCGGTGGTACAGGAGTCGGCTGTCCCGTTGGCCTCGAAGTGAAATCCTAATCGCTGTCAAAAGTAATATTTTCGGAAAAAGGAGGGCTTCAGAGAAAGTGGCCCCTTTTTTTATTTATTTATTGGCTTTCATCATTGACATACCTCCCCGTCCTAAAGGATCGAGGATTCCTTGACACTTCGCTGGGATGCGCCACAAGTGGTCTTATCTTCCCTCCATGTCCGTTTAAAGTCTCCCAATGCCCTATGGCGACTATCCTTAAATTTTACTATAAAGCCGTCTTAGAAAGACGGGGCTTGTATCCCATCTTTTCGGTCAGGCTTAGGAAGCTTCCGGGGTCGGTAGCTCAAAAGTTAGTTGAACATAGTTCGATTCGGTTTGGTGCCGGGTTGCCTGGAGTTTGGCGAGGTACTTTTGGCAGTCTTCTTGCCAAAAAGCGGAGGTGCCTGGGCAATTTTGATCGCTTTGTAGCCAATGTTGAAAGACCGTTTGGCGTTGATCCTGGGGCTGACTGATTTGGTAGATGCGGGTGCGTTTTTTCTGAATGGTGGTGATTTTGAGGTATTTCAGTTCGAGGCCGAGTAGTTCGAGGAAGCGACGCAGAATCATGATCGGCGTGGAATTTTTCGCGAGGCCAATGCCAACGGTGGTCTTGATGGCATCTCGATTTTCGAGGGCGATCGCCGCGAGTCGTTGCATCTCTGGATCGAGGTTATGGAGGGGGCGATTTGTTTGGGCGAGGAGGGTCGTGATCCCTAAAATTTCCATGGTGCCGATGATTGCCCCCATTTGGGAGTGGTTAAAATCAGGCTGGAAAATTTGCCCGCCGCCCTGCTGCATCAGGTGACTTGCGATGAGGGCATCTCGATCCGCCAGGTAAGGGCGACCCAGGGTCAGGAAATAGTGGCGTCGCAGCTTTTGGTACCAGTGGTCGTCATCTTTAGCCACTAGAGAAGCGGTGACGGGCAGATTGTAGCGTTTCTGGAGTTCGTACTTACGGAGCTGTTGTCGTTCAGCAGGGCTTTTCAGGAGGCTCTTTTTCAGGCGTTGGTAGTCTCTGGTACTCAAGGGGGTTGCCTGGGCGATCGCCAAACATTCTGCTTGATAGTTGGTATCGCGAATGGCATTGATCGCCGTGGCCAATTGATTATCGGGCTGGGTTTGGGTTGTCGTTGTTTTACGGCGTTTTGGCACCGCCGCCAGTTGATGGCCTTCCCGCTGGAGATGGGCGAGCACGGCCTCGCGGTAGTTCACCATACCCGCATTAATCCGTACCGCAAATTTGGCCCAACACAACAAGGATTCAGCCTGAAAAGCAGTATCTAAATCATCAAGGGCAATAAAGTCAGACTGTTGCAGCAGACGAATATTCGTTTGGGTGAGCCGCTGACTGGAGGTGAGCAGTGCCGGGATGGAAGTGGCCCCATTGCCGACGGTATTGAAGCCGTATTTTGCCACCCAGAGATGACGCGGAATATTTTCACGCACCCGACTCAGGGCCTGGCAGATGGAATTGACTGTTTGTACCCCCTGGGCGATCGCCCACACCGAGGTGAAATGTCCCTGCAAATCAAGACTAATCCCCGTTTCCACGGCGGGGCTGGCTAAAACCACATCATATTGGGCGAGGGTTTGGTTAATTTGGCCCATGGCACCGTAGGCGGGATGCTTCGGATCGGCGAGGGATTCTGCATCAAGGCGGAGAATTTTGCGGTCAGGGAATTGATTTTTGAGATAGATTTCGAGGGTTGAAGTGCTCCACTGGCTCTTCAGTTTTTGGGCCGACAGACAGATAAAAGGTCGCCCGCCCCCTTGGATATGTTGCACCAAGTCCTTGACTAAACGCTTCGGTGTGCCATCGGGATAATGATTGAGGGTGTAATGGGTGCTGGTATCCGCTTGCCAAGTATTTTCAATGAGATAGGGCTGGAGCTTTTGGCCCCCCAGGGTGAGGAGGTAGTCAATGGAAACATCGCTCAAGTCGGCGTCACTGATATAAATTTGACCTTCGCCGACAAAAACATTTTGCAACAGGTGCTTGAGACTCTGGAGAATATTGACCCGGTTATCGCGACAGGTGCTGGAATTTAACCCGTGCCATAGCACTTGTTCTACTTCGTCAAAAATAATCAGGGCATCACCCCAGTGATGTGGATTAAATCGGGCCTGGGATTTGCCATGCAAGGAATCAATACAGAGGCCATAGCCATTAATTTTTAAGTTAGGCTCCTTAGAACGGTCTTTCCCCTTGGGTAAATCACGGATGTAATCGAGGCCAAACCGCTGACAAAGCTCTTCAACCAGACGAATGCGGTGGCCAATCACAAGGACAGGCTGTTGACGGGCGATCGCCCCAGCGACAACTGATTCTAGCCAACGGGTTTTGCCCGTTCCTTTCGGGGATTTGAGCGCAATTAATTTGGCTGCCGGGGGAATGGTCAACTGCTCTGGGAGATACCGTTGGTCTAGGGTTTGGTGACGGGGATAGGTGAGTTGTTCGAGATCTTGGGCTTTCCAGAGATCGAGGCTGGGGGCATTTTGAAAAGCGGCTTCAAAGGCGGCCTGGCCTTGATTGGCAATGAGATCATCCACCCCTTTACCCGCGCGACGGTCCCAGGTGATCACTTTTACCGGGCAACCGGCTTGCTTGAGTAAATAACCCGTTTTTCGGATGGCACTGCGCACGGCCCGGACTGTTGTTGGTTTTTCGTCCTGGTCAAAGGCAATGTAAATGGGGCGTTGCCCGTGAATGAGTTTTTTCAGTTGGGGAATAAGTCTGGATTGGCCGATGCGATGACCAAATTCATCCTTGGGCGTCCGGATTGCGCCATAAATTCCCGGTAAGGCGATCGCCCCATAGCCGGCACTCAATAGGGAGCCTGCTTTTTTTGCCCCTTCAGTAATAATCAGGGGAATTTGGGGATGTTCCTTTAACCATTGCCAAAACCCCCCATCGGGCTGGGTGTCGTCCCAATCGTCTTGGCTAAATTCTAATTGATGGCGACGGGCGACCCGCTCCCACACATGGGGCGGTAATCGTAACGCAAATAGACCCGTACTCGTTTTTGGGGGGTGTTCGTACTTGATGGGTTTGCCTTTTTCCGGATTCACGCGGGGTTGCTCCGGTTTGAAACAGCCCCAAAGATCAGCCTTTCCCGTCAAAATATCGACGCCAGAACACCACCACCCTCCGGCCTCGGTGTGTTGATAGCGCTGGAGATAACTGTCTCCTAAACGACCATCATTTCGTCGGGGCAACGCCTCTGAATAGAGCAAGTAATCCAAAGGGCGATCGCCCTCTAGGGAAATAACATTCAGTTGGATGAGTTCAGGATCAACACAGCTTTGCTGCCATTCTTGAACATAATCCATGGGTTGCACCTCAGACGCTAGATGTAGGGTAACTAAGCATACTCCACTCTATATCTAGTGCGCAACTTTATTTTTAGAAAAATCTTAAGCAAGTCTTAAGGCCGTAAACCCAGGGAAGTTGGGCCTGGGATTCGGGGGGCGATCGCCACCGCAACAAGATTTGTAACGGCCTTTTAAGGGGCGATCGCCTACACCGAGGACTGGGAAAATTTAGCTATCCTGGCCCGAACGATTCGGGCGCTCAGAACTGGCTTGTTTTTCGGGGATCACAATCGTCCCAGTACGGAGCTGTTCGTCGAGCAGTTGGATCGCTTTGGCATATTGTGGGTCAGCTATTGTACCAATTTTTGTGCGATCTTCTTGCAACGCTTCTTGGTCTGTTTCATCGAGTTCTACGACAAAGTCCGGCGCAATGCCTTCTTTATTGATATCCCGACCAGAGGGCGTCAAATATTTCGCGACTGTTACAGCAACCCCAGAATCATCTCCCAGGCGACGGACAGACTGCACCAACCCTTTCCCAAAGGTTTGCGTCCCCACAAGCACTGCCCGGTGATTGTCTTGGAGCGCCCCGGAAAGAATTTCGCTGGCACTGGCGGAGCCCCCGTCCACTAAAACGATCAGGGGTTTATCGGTTAGGGCGCGGTTACTGGCTTCCTGGCGATCTACTTCACCGACACGGTTTACCGTCGAAACAATACCACCGCCATCGAGCCACATTTGGGCAATGTCGATGCTGGCATAGAGCAGGCCCCCAGGATTCGAACGTAAATCCAAGACATAGCCATCGACATTCTGGGATTCTAAATCGGCGATCGCCTCTCGCATCTCTGAGGTGGCCTGGGCACTAAATTGTGTCAGACGAATATAGCCCACATCACCGATGGGACTTTCATTAATCCGTGCCTTTACCGGATGAATCTGAATTATTTCTCGAACAATGGGAAACTCTAGTACCCGTTCACCCCGACGAATGGTGAGGATAACCTCTGTGCCTCGTCGACCGCGAATTAGATTCACCACATCATTGAGTTCCATCCCTTCGGTGGGTTGATCATCCACGGCAACGATCACATCTTGGGCCATAATGCCCGCTTCAAAGGCTGGCGTCTCTTCAATGGGCGCAATAACGACCACTTCTTCAGTATCTTTGTCCTTCGTGATCTGAATTCCGACTCCGGTTAGCTCACCGGACGTATCAACCTGTAAATTTTCAAAATCTTGGGGGGGCATAAACCGGGTATAGGGATCCCCTAAAAGATCCAACATTTCCCGAATTGCATCGTAGGCTTCGTCCGTATTGGCATAATCTTTGCTGAGGAACTCTTGCCGTACCTGACGCCAGTCATTTTGGTTAAAGGTCGCATCAACGTATTCTTTGTTGATGACATACCAAACCTCGTCCACAATTTCCTTCGGGCTGTCTTTGAGGTAGGCTTCGCTTTTGGAGTAGTGCAGTCCTGCCCCTGTAACCGCCACAGTGGTTAACACTAGAGCTGTTGCACCGAGTACAAAGGGTTTAGAGTTTGACATGGAAGGCTTCAGATAGTTGGTAAATTGGGACTGCCCCCATCAATAGTTTGCACGACAGCCACTATACCTATGCTAATGCAGCAAACTTAAAATCGGGAAGGGCAACTCAGATTTCTCGGTAAGGCGATCGCCACCCTTGCGACCAAAAATAAAGACGAACCAAGGTTCGCCCAAAGAAATTAGCAGTTTGATGTTTTGTGGTGTGATGATCTAGGCCAGTCCAGGTACAGCCGGATGGAAGAAAAAGGCCAACCCAAGCACTGTATAGGTCGCTAGTAATAGGCTTCCTTCGAGCCAATTGGAATTACCATCAGAACTAATGGAATTGGCAATCAGGACAGCTACGGCCACGGCTACCAGTTCAAAGGGATTGAAATCAAGATCCATCGGTTGACCAATAACCCACCCAGCGATGACTAAGACCGGGGCGACAAACAGGGCAATTTGCAAACTAGAGCCAACGGCAACGGATACGGATAGATCCATTTTATTTTTTAGGGCGACGGTAACAGCGGTGGCATGTTCTGCGGCATTACCAATGATGGGCAGGAGAATTACCCCTGTAAAGAGAGGACTGAGGCCGAGACTTTCGGTGGCTGCTTCGAGGGAACCGACTAAGAGTTCCGATTCAATGGCAACGGCAAGGGTAACGACAAGTAGAACCCCAACCCAGAGCCAAAGGTTAACTTTTGCCTTGGCTTCTTCTTCTGTTTCTCCTTCTTCTTCGACTTCTGCGACCCCCACATCGTACAGGTAGGAGTGGGTTTTCATCGAAAACAATAAAGTTAAGCCATAGACCAGAATGAGGACAATTGCGACGGCAACGGAGAGATTTTGGAGGGTTGCTTCGCCAATGCCAGTGGAGGTGTATTCTACGGCGGTGGGAATTAGGATCGCAATCACCGCCAAGTTCATGGATGAGGCATTAAGGCGGGCGGCGGTGGGTTGAAAGTCCTGTTCTTTGAATTTGAGGCCACCCAGGAGCATCGCAAAACCCATCACCAGTAGCAGGTTACTAATGATCGATCCGGTGATCGTGGCTTTGACGACATCGACTAAGCCGGACTTGAGGGCAATAAAAGCCAAAATTAATTCAGTGGCATTGCCAAAGGTGGCATTTAACAGACCACCAAGGTTGGGGCCGACAACAACGGCAATTTCTTCGGTGGCTTCTCCCATGAAAGCGGCTAGGGGCACAATGGCGATCGCCGCTGTACAGAACACAGTAACGGGACTCCATTCGAGGAAGTGGCCGGCCAGGGAAATTGGGATAAAAGCGAGTAGGGCTAGGAAAAAGGTGTTTTTGTTCAGCATAAAGACGTAAGGGTTGCGCTAGTGTCCAATATAGACGGGAAACCAGGAATCCGTGCCCCTTTCGGCAGAGATTTCCCAAGGCGATCGCCTTAGCTCTTGATGCTGACTCTAATATGCGACTTTAAACCCTAGAAATATAGGCAATGCAGAAATTTTGTGAGTTGACACTCCCCTGCCTAAAGGCGAGGGGATTCTTGGTTCAGCGAGTCCACTTACCTAGGATTCCTTGCGAAGCCCTAACCAGAGGTGGTTCTCTCCCCAAGCGTTACTTCCCCAGTGCCCCTGGGTAGTTGAATTTCTCCAATGTTTGTTTGACTTGAAACCCTTTGTTTCAAATGCTGCTCGTCTAGTTCCTGCAAAGATTTTACCTATCCACAGGGGGAACCTAGAACAATTGGATAGAACCCGATATCTTTGATTGTCAAGGTTCAGCGTAGTGCCGTGAGGCTACTGGGTTTTTAGAGCGGTTGATTACCCTATCCGCTAGAATTCAGTGTAACAAAATGCCACTCGATATTGGCATGCTTCTTCCCTTTGGTCAGTCGCTCGGCTTATATCCCCGCTCTAAAAGAGGCAGGGTTTTACGCCGACTTTCCGATAATAAAAAAATCTCCCTTGATGGGAGACAATAAGAATAAAATTGCTCTCTAAAGGAATCAGGTTCTCAATAGAAATTAAGCCGGCATGCCGACTAACTTGGCGCTGAGATCCCAAAGGACATCTGCTTTGTTATCATCAAGGGCCTCATCAGAAACTTCCTGCATAAAAGCTTCCCGTCCTTGCTGTTGGCGGTTCCCCCAACTCCAGTAAACGCCAGAGACATCGAAGCCAGGATCGGCGACAACTTTGGCCAGACGTTCTCCTGCGACTTCTTCGGTGACATAGCCCCCGGTAATATTTTTTTGGAACCAAGGGAAGATCTTCCGGAACAGACCATAGTGATTTCTAAAGAGGCCCGTTTCGGCAACACAGCCCGGATAAAAGGAGTTGAAGATAATCCCCGTGTCTTTGTGATAGCGGTTGTGGAGTTCCCGCATGGTGAGGATATTACAGAGTTTGCTGTCTTTGTAAGCTTTACCGGGTTTAAAGATTTTGCCGTCGATCATCGCGACAGGGGGCTTAAAGCCAGCGGCCATCCCCTGGAGATCCCCAAGGTCGGGGGGCGCCGGAATGGGAATTTTTCCACCCACTTCTTTCGGGTTGGCGGTGACGGTACCGAGAATCACAAGGCGTTTGTCCGCGGCGGGAGAATTTTTGAGGTCTTCCAGCATTAAATTGCAGAGCAGGAAATGACCCAAGTGGTTGGTGGCAACGCAGAGTTCATAACCATCTTTGTTGCGTTGGGGTTCCTTGGCGAGGGGCAGATACACCGCCGCATTACAAACAAGGGAGTTTAGGGTTTTACCTGTGGCCCGAAAATCGGCGACGAATTTACGGACGCTATCGAAATCAGCGAGATCAAGGTGCATGATCGTCCGACTGGCTTCGGGGATACCGACTTCTTTGGCGACTCGTTCGGTTTTTTCGAGGTTGCGGCAGGCCATGACCACATGCCAGCCTTTCTCGGCGAGGGCTTTGGCCCCATAGAGTCCGACCCCGGACGAGGCACCAGTAATGATCGCGGTTTTTTGTTGATCTGTCATGATTCTATGCTTTGGCGGAAGTTCATCACGTTAACTGCTTGTTGAAAATCTTACTATCCTTCTTTTCTCTTAATTTCGGGGGAATTCGTCGAAGGGAATTTGTCTTGGTAATTGGGCGAGAAGTACTCAAGAGCAAAATTGAGCAAATGCTTATGCCATGGGGCGATCGCCTTTTGATCGGGGGGACTGAAGCGGCGATCGCCCAACTTTTAATATTTGTATCTCAATATTGCCCACTGCTTTACAAAGCCATATTTCTCGTAAAAACCTGGGGGAAAACTTTACTGAAATTTGGGGCCAATTCAGGAGGGTTGGGCCTCGCGCTCTAGGATGAGGGTTACGGGGCCATCGTTGATGATTTCCACCTGCATCATGGCGCCAAACTGTCCGGTTTCAATCTTCAGTCCGCTTTGGCGGAGGCAGGCCACAAATTTTTCGTAGAGTGGTTCGGCTTGATCTGGTTTCGCAGAACCACTAAAGGATGGCCGCCGCCCCTTGCGACAGTCGCCATAGAGGGTAAATTGACTGACTACGAGGATTTCTCCTTGGATGTCCTGGATCGAGGCTTGCCAGGGATTGCCCTCAGGATCCGGAAAGAGGCGTAGATCAAGGCACTTGCGGGTAAGCCACTGTAATTCGGCGTCGGTGTCGGTGGGGGAAATGCCAACGAGGAGCGTTAAGCCGCGGTTAATTTGGCCGACAATTTGCTGATTGACGCTGACCTGGGAACGTTGTACCCGTTGGAGAACAATTTTCATCGGTTTTAGTAGAAGCCGGGTTGAATACTACAATGGAGGCGATTTGTGTAATGGGAGAACTTCAGTATGGCTGAGCGAAATGGTGGGGCCTTTGTGGGCGGTATGCTCATTGGGGGCGCTGTGGGGGCGATCGCCGGTTTATTACTCGCACCGCGCTCCGGTAAAGATACCCGAAAAATTCTCAAAAAATCCCTCGAAGCACTGCCAGAACTGGCGGAGGATCTCTCGGATAGTCTACAACTCCACGCCGATCAGCTCTCGGAAACGGCCCGCCGCAATTGGGACGAGACGCTGCAGCGGTTACAGGAGGCGATCGCCGCTGGGATTGAAGCGAGCCAAACCGAAGCCCAACGCCTCGATACCGAAGAAGATGAACTCCTTCCTGCCCAAGAGATTGACCCGTCCCAAAATTAAACCGTTTCATTTACAGTGCAAGATCCCCTTTTTTGGTTACTCCTGTCTTTTTTGCTCGTTGCCCTCAGTCTCACTGCTGTCCTTGCCGCTGCTTTCCCGGCTTTTTTGGAACTGGGACGGGCGGCCCGTAGCGCTGAGAAATTACTCGATACCCTCAACCGAGAGCTGCCGCGCACCCTCGATGCTCTCCGGCGTACCGGGGGAGATATTACCGAATTAACCGATGAACTCGAAGCCAGTTTTAAGAGTGCCCGGGGGATTCTCCAACAGACAGAAAAAGGACTGAAGCAAACCCAGCGCCAAATTCAACAAGTGCAACGGGGGGGACGCAGCACTTGGACGGGATTCCAGACGGCTTGGCAAACGTTTTGGCGATCGCCCCGCAAAAAATCCAGGCGACGTCGTTAATTGCTTTTGTTTACGACCTCGTTTCTAGGGGAAATTGATCCACCGTAGCGATAATAAGCAGCGCAGGCCCCTTCAGAGGAAACCATCGGCGCACCAAGGGGATGTTCCGGGGTGCAGCTTGTGCCAAAGGCGGGACATTGCTTGGGTTTTTTTTGACCCTGGAGAATTTCGCCGCTGATACAGGGGGAGGTTTGCGGTGGCGTGACAGCGGCGTAATCTAGCTTAAATTTGCGAGAGGCATCAAAGGCGGCGTATTTTTCGCGCAATCCGAAACCACTCTGGGGAATTTCTCCGATGCCACGCCAAATTCGCGGTACAGTTTCAAAAATTTCTGTCACTAATTGCTGGGCGGTTGGATTGCCTGCGGCTTGCACGACGCGATGGTATTGATTTTCGATGTGCGATCGCCCTTCTTCCAACTGTTTCACGCACAGGTAAATGCCTTGCACAATGTCCAATGGTTCAAAGCCCGTCACGATCAGGGGGATTTGGTAATTTTCGGCGATCGCCTCGTATTCCTGATAACCCATCACAGTACAAACATGACCCGCCAGTAAAAAGCCCTGAATTTGGCAATTGGGAGCAGACAAAATCGCTGCCATCGCTGGCGGAACCAACACGTGGGCGACCAAGAGGGAGAAATTTTTTAAGCCCAATTTTTCAGCTTGGTAGACTGCCATCGCCGTGGTTGGTGCTGTCGTTTCAAAGCCCACCGCAAAAAAAATCACCTGTTTATCGGGATTTTCCTGCGCCATTTTCAGGGCATCGAGGGGAGAATAAACCATTTTTACGGCTGCCCCCCGCGCCTTCACCGCAAGCAAATCGAGACTCGTCCCCGGCACGCGCAACATATCACCGAAGGAACAAAGCACCACATCGGGCAACTGGGCCAGGGCGATCGCCTGATCAATCAATTCAGCAGGGGTGACGCAGACCGGACAACCGGGGCCATGGATCAACGTAATCTCTGGGGGCAGCAGTTGATCGATGCCATATTTCACGATGCTGTGGGTTTGTCCGCCACAAATTTCCATGATCTGCCAAGGACGGGTAACAATATTGGCGATCGCCTTGATATACCCTTGCACCGCCGCCGGATCGCGAAATTCATCGACAAATTTCATTAAGGCTCCACTCCTGCAAAGGCTTCCATTTCTGCCAAATTAGCGAGGGTTTCCGTTGCCGCCGCCTCATCTAGCAAACTCAGGGCAAACCCCGCATGGACAACAGCATAATCCCCCACTTGGGCTTCCGGCACGTAGGCGAGGCTCACTTCCCGCACCACACCCCCAAAACTGACGCGACCCATTTTAAAGAGGGGATCGTCTCCAGTAATCTCTAAAATTTTTCCCGGCACCGCAAGGCACATATTTCTGAGCTTTTTATCTAAATTTTTCCGCTTTGATCCTAGCGAATGGCTGTAATCTCTGTAGGTATATTCAAGTTTTGTATTATTTATTGCTCGTCCCTATCGCGAAAATAATCCGATAAGCTGGAACAAAGTTCTCAAATGGCCATGAGTACAATCCTGACTAATTCTCTCCAAAGCCTAACCCTTCAGGAGTTTTTGAATTTACCAGAAGGGGATATTACCTATGAGCTACAAGACGGCCAAGCTATTCCGAAAATGTCACCAAAACGAATTCATTCCTGTTTACAACGTACTTTTCTCATAATGTTGTCGGCTTGGGGTAATAATGATGATTCACTCCTAGTGGGAGATGCCTATCCTGAATGGGCGATCGCCTTACAGCGCCGTGGCGTAGATTGGTGTCCGGTGCCTGATGTGACTTATATTTCCGATGCTAAACTATCTGACCTCGATCTTAGTAATGGCCCTTGTCCAGTGCCTCCAGAGTTAGTGGTCGAAATTTTGTCCCCCGGTCAGTCCTTTGAAGAGATGACCCAAAAAGCCCTTGATTACCTAGCGGCAGAGATCAAGCGGGTCTGGCTCGTGAGTGACCAAGAACGAAGCTTAACTGTTTTCGCCCCCAATACTCCTCCCATGACCTATCGCGGGAACCAAGTCATTGAGGATGATCTGTTTCCCCAGCTTAGGTTCACAATGGATGAGATTTTTAACAAGGCAAAAATTTAAAAAAATTGTTGTGCTACTGCCACGACTTGACCTAAGGCGATCGCCCCATCATTGGGCGGAAACTTTTGGGGATAAAACACCTGGAAATCCTCCATCGTTAAGCGTTGAATTGCCCTTTCCAACAGATATTTATTTTGAAAACAGCCCCCCGCCAAAATAACCTGTTTTAGTTTCGATTTTTTAGCCACTGTTACAATCAGTTCAACAAGCGAGTTGTGAAATTTTGCTGCAATTAAATCACCACCCATATTTAATGCTAAATCCTCAAGGATAGCTTTCACCATTGGCTGTACATTAATCGTTGAAATATCATCTTTTTCTTCCCAGTCAACACCATAGAATTCATTTGTTTTTAGATCACCAATTAAAAATTCTAGTGCCATTGCCCCCTGCCCTTCAAACGTTACCCTTTGGTATAACCCTAAAATAGAGGCGATCGCATCAAATAGCCGTCCTACACTAGACGTTAAAGGCGTATTAATTTTCCGTTTTAACATTATTTTAATTAACTGTAATTCCTGCTCCGAAAAAGCCTTTAACCCTAGGACATTTAAATAGCTTAATTCCTCTAATGTCCACCATTGGGATAATAAGCCTAAGGCACTGCGACGCGGCTCTTTATTCGCTTGATCGCCACCAATGAGAGGGAAGGGTTTAAGGTAAGCAATCCGCTGATTTTTTCCCTTATCAACAAAGAAAAATTCACCGCCCCAAATTGTGCCATCTGCACCATAACCCGTACCATCCCAAGCCACCCCTAACACTGGAAATTCAAGCTGATGTTCAGCCATGCAGGCATAGATGTGAGCATGGTGATGTTGCACTGGCACTAGAGGAATATTGAGTGTTTGGGCAAGATTTTTAGCGTATTGGCTAGAGAGATAGTCAGGATGTAAATCACAGGTAAGAATATCAGGTTCAAAGTCATAAATTTGGCTTAATTTTTGCAAGGTTTGTTCCATCGCTTGCAGCGTTAATTGATTAGACAAATCGCCAATATGTTGACTTAAAAAAATACGATCTCTTTGGGCGATCGCCACCGTATTTTTTAGATGTCCCCCCATTGCCAAAATATTTTTTGAGAGGGGTTGTTTTAAGGTAATGGGTTCCGGTGCATAGCCCCTTGCCCGCCGCAAGATCACAGGTGTATTATGCATCACTCGCACTACTGAATCATCCACAGGACGAAGAATGCGGCGATTATGAATTAAGAATCCATCCGCAATATTTTTAAGCCTTGCTAATGCTTCCGTTTCATCAATGCAAATGGGTTCATCACTGAGGTTGCCACTGGTTGCCACCACCGGAAAATTAAGCGCATTTAATAGCAAATGATGTAATGGCGTATAGGGCAACATTACCCCTAAATGAGGATTATTTGGCGCAACATTTTTAGCTAATTTAAAGGTTTCTCTTTTCTGTAATAAAACAATGGGACTGGCTTGTGAATTCAGGCATTTTTCTTCTAATTTTGAAAGCAAGCAATCGTTTTTGACGGAAATCAAATCGGGATACATTACTGCTAACGGTTTGTCGGGTCGTTGTTTGCGATCGCGCAGTTGTTGCACCGCCTGAAAATTTCTAGCATCCGTTAATAATTGAAATCCCCCTAAACCTTTTAATGCCAGAATTTTGCCATCACAGAGATATTGAATCGCCAATGTTAACGGATTTTGGTGCTCAAAATTAGTTTTAAAAGCCGTCAAAAAGTTTAATTGAGGCCCACAGTTTGGGCAGGCATTCGGTTGGGCATGGAAACGGCGATCGCCGGGGTCTTCATATTCCCGTTGACAGTCTGTGCACATCGAAAAATCCGCCATTGAGGTTAAGGGGCGATCGTAGGGCAGGGTTTCAATAATGCTGTAGCGGGGGCCGCAATGGGTGCAGTTCGTAAAAGGGTATTGATAACGGCGATTTTGAGGATTGAAAATTTCTGCAATGCATTCAGAACAGGTAGCTAAATCAGGTAAAACAACGGCAATTTTTTCTCCAGTTTGACTGGCACGAATTTGAAAATTTTTAAAATTAACTGGCTCTAAATATTGATATTTTAAAGCATCAATTTTTGCATTGGATGGCAACTCTGTTTGTAGTTTTTCGAGAAATAAATGAAGTGGCGATCGCCCTCCTTCCACCTCAATTGTCACCCCCGCAGCGGAGTTATTCACCCAACCGCATAAATTGAGTGCTGTGGCTAATTGATAAACAAAGGGACGAAAACCAACCCCCTGCACCGTACCTTGAATCTCTAGATGTAACCGTTGTTTCACAAGAAATCTAAGGAATTAATACAGGTTGCCCAACAATCATTTGATACTGACTTTGAAGATAGTTTAACCAGTTATCCATTCCTTCCCCTGTGCGCGCCGATAGTTCAAAAATTTCTGCTTGGGGACACATTTTTTGGATATTTTCTAATGCCAAATTACGGTCAAAACCCACCACTTCAGCAATATCAATTTTATTAACAATGACAACATCAGCAGACTTAAACATTGTCGGGTATTTTAATGGTTTATCCTCCCCTTCTGTCGTGGAAAGTAACACAATTCTTTTGTGTTCACCCAGATCATAGGCAGCGGGACAAACTAAATTACCCACATTTTCAATGATTAATAGATTAGCATCATCAAGGGAGATTTTTCTTGCCGCATTTAAGACCATTTCGGCATCGAGATGACAGAGGGTTCCTGTGGTAATTTGGGCAACGGGAACATCATTTTTGCGGAGTCGTTGGGCATCATTATCGGTTTCTAAATCACCGACAATAACGGCGGAATTTAGTTTATTTTTTAATTGATCAATCGTTCGTTCTAGTAATGCCGTTTTTCCCGAACCCGGACTAGAAACGACATTGATGACAAATAAATCTTTCGCCAGAAAATAGCCGCGATTACGCTCTGCGAGACGATCATTTTTTGCAAAAATGGATTGATTAATATCGATAGAATGGCTATGGTGATGACTGCCATTGTGCCCGTGGTGGTGGTCGTGATCATGGGGATGATGATGGTCATGATCCCCGTGGGAGTGATCATGGGCATGGGTATGAATTTCTACAGGTTTTTCAACAGCGTTACAACCGCAATTTCCACACATAATTTAAATCACCTCTAAGGATTTTAATTCGACTTCTTTGCCACTCAGAATTTGTTGACTTAAATTGCCACATAAAGGGCATTCATCAAACAAATCAAGTGGCGTAAAAGGGCGATCACATTGGGCACAATAACAGGTCACAGGAACCATTTCAATGATTAGTTTAGCCTGTTCGGCAAGGGTTCCGCCCGCCACCGCTTCAAAGGCAAAACTCAGGGCTTCCGGCACCACCCCACTCATTGCCCCAATTCGCATTGTTAAACCCACAATTTTTGTGGCGTTTTGTTGTTTGGCTGAGGCACAGGCGATCGCCACGGTTTCTGTCATGATTGCGACTTCATGCATGGCAACTATGACCTCTGCTGTTGTACCCATCGACGGAATTTTCGCAGAATAGTGGTGCGTCCTTCAACTTTACTATCTGCCAAAAATTGAGGTATGACTTGAATGAGATTCCAACCCGCAAAAATTTGACTATCACTAATGCTTTGATACTGACCATTAATTAAAACATTAATTTGTAAAGTATTTCGCTCAAATCGCCATAATTCAGGGACACCTAATGCGGCATAAATATCAGGATAGGTGCGAGATGTGATGTCAATTTCAAGGGCAAGATCAGGTGGAGGATCAATGCTTAAATCAATGCGACTTTTACCTCGTATTTTTGCTTCATTCTTAATGTAAAAACATTGATCAGGTTCTAGCCCTTGGGATGTTTCTTTTCTAAATGTGGTAGAACCTAAGCAACGAAATTCCATGTCGAGTTCTTCCAGCAATACTTTGATTAAATCACTAATAATTTCTTTATTATCTTCATGTTCAGCTAATGGAGTCATAATCTCTAAACATTGATCTTTATATGCAATCCGAGCCGCACGATGTTCGCCTAAGTCTGTTAAAATTTGCTCGAATTCCTGCCAGCTAATATCCCGTAAAATAATATGCTGACCGGGGGGGACTTGAATACGTTTGAGTTCTAATAACATGACTTTTAGTTTAGGCTTTTTATCTATTATAAAATCAAAAATAGAAAGGCGATCGCCACGGTTTCTGTCATAATTGCGACTTCATGCATGGTGTGACTTGTTCCTGTAAAAGCTGAATTGCTGTTTGGATGGCATTTTGGGTAATTTCAGAATAGCTTTCTCCCAATTCAAAATTTTGAGCCGGAATTAAAACGAAGTAGGCATCAGGGGCATAATGATAGATTTTTTTTGCTAAATTTAAGAGACTTTGGGGGTCAATAAAATGTCCAAAATTGTGCTCATCATCTCTGAGTTGAATCAACTGAATGGTGACGGTATCAATGGGAGCAGCATCGACAAAATAAACGCGCTCCACTTGGATTAAATCTTCCACTAATTCTGGGGTGAGTTGATGGGTGGCGATCGCCATTATATTTTCTTGATCAAAAAAAGCTTTAGCAACGGTTTGTCCCGCCCCATCATCAGAACGTAAGGTATTTCCATAGCCAATAATTAAAGTCTGTTTCATTAACTATCACGACGAATTTCTTTAACAATTGAACCATCGGGGGAAATTAGCTGCAAAATCATCGGCATTTGTCCGGCAGCATGGGTTGAACAACTCAAGCAAGGATCGTAATTTCTTACCCCAGCTTCCACCCGATTTAAAATACCTTCGGCGACATTTTCACCATGAATATAATGCTTGGCAATTTGGGTTACAGTGCGGTTAATCGCAAAATTGTTTTGTCCCGTAGCAATCACTAAATTGATTTTTTGAAGTAGTCCATTTTCATCCACTTGATAATGGTGAAATAGGGTTCCTCGTGGTGCTTCACTCACGCCAACGGCTTCGGTTTGATTGACTCCCGCCTCTGCTTGTAAACGGCTAGAAAACAAATCTGGATCATCAATCATCCGCTCAATTCTTTCGAGGGAACCAAGGATTTCAATTAATCTAGCATGATGATAAACGAAGGAAGCCTGCACGATTCTGCCGTGCCGTTGCCGATATTCAATGAGTTCTTGATCGGCTAATGGTGTGCCAAAATGTTCGCAAATATTTAACCGTGCCAAAGGTCCAACGCGGTAAACCCCCGTCTCCCCAAAAAGCTTATAGTAAGGGGATTTTAAATAAGAATCTGCCTGTAATTTTTCCCCAAGGAATTCACGGTAATTGTTCGGATCAAGGCGATCGCCAACAATATTGCCGCGGCTATCGATCATTCGCAAAATGCCATTGTAATGTTCCCATGCACCGGACTCCCCCACTAAGCCCAGATAAAGACTCGGAAAATTGCCAAAGACTTCCACTTCTTCCTGATGGGAATCAAGGATTTTTTTAAACAAACTCAGGGCATTTCTAACGGTATTTTTTGCCTCCGGCAAGCCCCTTTTAATGTAGATTTTTCCTTCTTTAGTCAAAGGCGATCGCACACCACCGGGGATTGACCAGGCGGGGTGAACTTTTTGGCTGCCAAGGATTTTAATAATGTCCTGTCCAAACTTTCTCAGGCGGATTCCCCCCCGTGCTAAATCTGGATCGGCAGCAATTAAACCAAACACATTTCTTGTTTTTGGATCGCCGTCCCAACCGAAAATTAAATCGGGACTACTGAGGTGGAAAAAACTGAGGGCATGGGATTGGGTAATCTGAGCAAGATTGATCATCCGTCGCAATTTTTCTGCCGCTGCGGGAATTTTTACAGCTAATAATTGATCCCCTGTTTTGGACGAAGCAATCAGGTGACTGACAGGACAAATGCCACAGATTCGGGACGTTAAGGCGGGCATTTCCCAAAAGGGACGACCCTCACAAAATTTCTCAAAACCGCGAAATTCCCCCACATGGAAACGGGCTTCATTCACTTCCCCTTGATCATCTAGGTAAATGGAAATTTTGGCATGTCCTTCGATGCGAGTTACGGGATCAATGATAATTGTTTTAGACATTTTTAACTCCTAGATGATTTTTTTAACGAATACTTGAAATGTTTTTATTAATTATTTTTTAGAATGAATTGATGCCTGATTTTGACGAATTATTTTCAACCACTACACCAATTATCAACCATCAAATGATTGATGGCTTCTGGATTTTTTTCTAAATATTCTTCAAGGGCGGTTTTATCTAATTTTTGGGATTGTTGATAGGCGGTTTCAGCTTGCAATTCTTCCACCATCGCCCACGCCTGAATACAGTCACTAGAATCATGTCCTTTTTCTTGACAGATTAATTTTGCTTGTTGAATAGCGGCTTGCATTTCTGCGGCAAATAATAGCTCTTTGGGACGCTCTAAAAAGTCACTTTTACTAATTAAATCTTCGACGGTAATTATCCCTAAAAGTTTGTCAGTCATGACGGGGGCACTGTGCAAATTCCACTGACTAAACAGACGGGCAACATATTCCACCGCCAGATCAGGACTCACAGAAATACAGGGTTTGGTCATAATTTCATAGGCGCGGATTGCCCTTGGATCACGACCATAGGCAATCACTTTACTGACGATATCGGTGGCGGTCAAAATGCCGTAGGCATCGTGGTCATGGCGACGATCCACAATCAGGACGCGGGTTTTATTCACGCGCATACATTGGGTAGCACTGGCAATGGTCGCTAAACCTTTGATGGTCACCACGTTGGGGTTCATAATATCGGCGGCAGTCAGCATGGCAAATGTTTGGGACATAAAATCTAGCCGAATTTAATCATGTCGCGCCCGACCATCTCCGGTAATTTCCCTTCTAATAATGGGGCGATCGCCGCTTTAATTCTATCGGCATCGGGAGGGCATCCAGGGAGGAATAAATCGATATTGACAACTTCATGAATTGGCAAAACTCTGGGTAAAAGGGGCGGCAAAATTCCCCCGGTAATTTGTTGGGGTAATTGGTGTTCTTCGGTGAGTTCTTGATAACCCCGTTCTAAAATTGTTTGGGCATCTCCCTTTTGATTGCGAATGCCTGTAACATTCGTCGTTACGGCACAATCCCCAAAGGCAATTAATAGCTTTGTATTTTGACGAACTTTTTCTAACAATTCCAAATTTTCTTGATTGGCGACTGCGCCTTCAATGAGACAGACATCGACATTTTCTGGGTAATCTTTGACATCAGAGCCGACGGGGCTAAACACCACATCTATATGTTTGGTTAACTCAATCAGAAACTCATCAAGGTCTAAAAAAGACATATGGCAACCGGAACAACCCGCCAACCAAATTGTTGCAAACCGAAGCTTTTGATCTGCCATTATCTTGTCCACTCCCCTTTTGTGCGTGCGGTAATTAAAAATTCGAGTTTTTGGCGATCGCCGAGTTTACTGCCCACCGTTGCCCCCTTGCGGAAAATGGATCCCGTCGGACAAGCATCCACACATTTGCCGCAACTCGTACAGGCATCCACCTCGCCCCAGGGCTGATTTAAACCGGAGATAATTTTTGATTCTCCCCCCCGATTCGCCACATCCCAGACGTGCGCCCCCTCGATTTCATCACAGACCCGCACACAGCGGGTACAGAGGATACAGCGGTTATGGTCAATGCCAAATTGTTTGTGGGAAATATCCACCTCCCGCTGCGGATATTGGTACGGAAAGCGCGAATGATCCATCCCCACCTCCACCGCCATATCCTGCAACTCACAGTGACCGTTCGCCACACAAACCGCGCAGACATGGTTCCCTTCCGCGAAGAGCAATTCCACCGTCATCCGGCGATATTCAGCCAATTTTTCTGTGTGGGTCTGGACGACCATCCCCTCCATCACCTCCGTCACACAGGCGGGTTGGAGTTTATTGCTCCCCTCAATTTCCACGAGGCAGAGGCGACACGCCCCCACATCGGCGACCCCCTCCAGATGGCACAGGGTCGGAATGTGAATCCCCGCATCACGGGCGGCTTCGAGGATCGTTTCCCCCGCGCGGGCACTGATTAGCTGATCATTTATCGTTAAAGTGTTGACTGCCATAGTTTTGCGTTGCTGCTTAGGGTGCTTGTTTTAAGGACTGCATAGAATTTTTTGAATTTTTAGAGGAAATTTAATCGGCGTTACTCCCCACGAGGGCATCATATTCCGCGCGGAAATAGCGCAGGGTACTCAAAATAGGATTGGGCGCACTCTGTCCCAACCCACACAAGCTGGCTTCCTTGACCATGTAACAAAGCTGTTCGAGCAGTTCAATGTCCTTGGGTTCAGCCTGTCCCTTGAGCATTTTGCTGAGTAGCCCCGACATTTGCACCGTTCCGGCACGGCAGGGGATACATTTGCCGCAGGATTCGCACTGGCAAAATTCCATATAAAATTTCGCCACATCGACCATGCTGGTGGCTTCGTCCATGACGATCATGCCGCCGGAACCCATCATCGTACCGAGTTTAATGAGCGAATCGTATTCGATGGGGGTATCAAGATATTCAGCGGGAATGCAGCCACCGGAGGGGCCTCCGGTTTGGACGGATTTGACTGTGCCGCCGTCGGGGATGCCACCGCCCATTTGCTCGACAATTTGCCGGACGGGGGTTCCCATCGGTACTTCAATCAAGCCATTTTTGGCAACTTTTCCGGTGAGGGCAAAAACCTTTGTGCCTTTGCTTTTTTCGGTGCCGATGCTGCTAAACCAGTCTGCGCCTTCGCGGATGATTGGGACGATGTTGGCGTAGGTTTCGACGTTGTTGATTAGGGTGGGATGCCCCCATAGTCCAGACTGGGCGGGGTAGGGGGGTCTGGGTCTGGGGGTTCCCCGTCCGCCTTCGATGGAGGCAATCAGGGCGGTTTCTTCGCCACAAACGAATGCGCCCGCACCAATACGGATATCGATGGTGAAATTGAAGGGGGAATTAAAGATCTGGCTGCCGAGTAAGCCTTTGCTCTTGGCTTGTTTGATCGCTTTTTCGAGCCGTTGGATCGCGAGGGGATATTCGGCGCGGATGTAGATATACCCGTGGTTTGCGCCTACGGCATAGCCGGCGATCGCCATCCCTTCGAGGACTCGGTGGGGATCACTTTCTAAGACCGCGCGATCCATAAATGCCCCCGGATCCCCTTCGTCGGCATTACAGACAATATATTTTTGATCCCCCGGCATTTTGGCGACGGTCGCCCATTTCAAGCCCGTGGGATAGCCACCGCCGCCGCGCCCCCGTAGCCCACTTTTGGTAATTTCCTCGACCACCTCCATCGGGGTCATATCTTCGAGCACTTGGTGCAATGACCGATAGCCGCCCCGCGCAATGTAGGCTTCAATCCGTTCGGGGTCAATTTTGCCGCTATTTTCCAGCACCACGGGTTTTTGTAACGTGAAAAATGGGGCTTGGCGATCGCAGATTTCTAGCTTATCCGAGGGGGTTTCCCCGATGGCTGCCGCCACAATATCCCCGGCCACCTCCGGCAAAACCTGCTGAAAACAAGTCTCATCGCTCACATCCACCAAGGGCGCAAAGCCACAGAGTTTCATACAACCGACGGGAACCACCTCCAGGCGATCGCCCAAATTTTTTTCCTGAATCCGTTTTTCCAGCTCCTCTTTTACCGCCAAACTGCCAGAGGACATACAACCCGCCGCCGTACAACAGCGAATCTGAATTTTTGTGTGGCTGTCCTGTTCCGCTTCCGCAATTTCAAATAATTCCGCTAAATCCGTCATCTTTCCCGCAAATCCTGACTACAAATAAAACTTTGATGTCTGACACCTGATCACTGGTATCTGTCAACTTCCCTCAGATAACTGCTTCAGCCTTGCCATCACCTGATCGGCGTTCTGTTTCCCGCACACCTCATCGTCATAAACCACCGCTGGCGCAATGCCACAGGCCCCAATACACCGTGCCGTTACCAGCGAAATTTGATCATCCGGCGTTGTTTCCCCCGGCTTAATGTGGAGGGTTTCATCGATTTTGTCGAGGAGTTGTTGGGAGCCTTTCACGTAGCACGCCGTCCCCAAACAGACGACACAAGTATGTTTCCCCTTCGGTTTCAGCGAAAACAAATGGTAAAACGTCGCCACCCCGTACACCCGACTGAGGGGCAGTTTCAATCCCCGCGCCACGTACTCCAGCACCTCATCTTCGAGATAGCCAAACACCTCCTGCGCCTTATGCAACACCTCGATCAGCGTATCTTGGCGATACTGATTCCGCTTCATGGTGACTTCTAGCACCCGAAAACGTTTATCGACAGGGACAGCATGGGTTGTGGGCATGGTAACTTCCTGAAACTACGGCAGAAACAATGGGGGCGATCGCCCGTTGAAATAGTTGAAATAACAGCCTAGGGAGAGGCAAACAAGCCTCAAAATTAATCTAATCTAACCTTTTATGAAACGACAAAGAGGTCTTTTTTTATAGAAAATCTTAAGATTTTGCCCTTGACCCCAACAGATTTTTACAAAAAATTCATTGGCTTACAGTTACATCCTAAGTGGTGAAATTTTCTCTCCCAAAAATCATGTAACAATTCTTGAATGTTGAGCTTCCATGTCCTAGAAAAACAATTTTTTTGTTGCTTAATTTAAGATTAAGAATATGACGCATTTTATTAATGATTTTCTAACAAATACGGGGCAACTGTTCACCGCTTAAACGGTCTAAAATCCGCGCGATGCCAAAGGCGTTTTTTAAGGTGACGGGGGCAATATCGTCAGGCGAGAGGGGGGTGGTGACTTGACCGATGATCTGGGCGTTGGCTTGGTGCGATCGCAAAATTTCTAAACTTTTGTCCGCTTGATCGGGCGGCACAAACGCCACAAATCGCCCCTCATTCGCCACGTACAACGGATCAAATCCCAAAATTTCACAGGCCCCCCGCACATCCTCCCGCACCGGAATGTCCCGCTCGATCACTTCCATGTTGAAACCAGAGGCGATCGCCAACTCATTCAACACCGCCGCCAGTCCGCCCCGCGTCACATCCCGCAGACAATGCACCCCAATCCCCGCAGATAATAAATCCTGCACCGGATTCACCAAGGGCGCACAATCACTTTCAATGGTCGTTTCAAAGGCTAAACCCTCCCGCTGGGCCATGATCGCAATCCCATGGCGGCCCAAGTCCCCACTGACTAAAATCGCATCCCCAGGGGCGATCGCCTTTGGTTGAATCTTAAGCCCCGATCCAATCACCCCAACACCCGACGTATTAATAAAAATGCCGTCCCCTTTTCCCCGTTCCACCACCTTCGTATCCCCCGTGACGATCTGTATCCCAACTGCCTGGGCCGCCTGTTGCATCGAAATCACAATCCGCCAGAGGGTTTCTAAGGGTAAACCTTCTTCCAAAATAAAACCCACACTCAGATACAAGGGTCGCGCCCCCGCCATCGTCAAATCGTTTACCGTGCCATAAACTGCCAATTTGCCAATGTCTCCCCCCGGAAAAAAGAGGGGCTGCACCACATAGGAATCCGTCGTCAAGGCCAATTCTCCGGTTGGCATGGTTAACTGGGCCGCATCATGGCTCGTGCAGGATTTCCCAAAGGCCATGGCAAACATTTTGTCGATGAGATCCTGCATTAGTTTGCCGCCACCGCCATGGGCCAACAGCACGTGGGACGTATTTTGTAAGGGAATCGGACAGGTTAAATCCATGGAGGGTGCATTGCTTGTTTTTTCGTTTAAGGTAGCGTCTCTCCAAGGGAAAAAGAACCCCGCCATCACTCCGGCAATGAAAGTTAAAATCCTGAGTCGCCTGGATGAAATATCGCCGATCTAACAAGTTGTCTCAGCTACGGTTCAGGGCTTGGGAGATGGGGTAATCTGGACTGAGAATTGAGCCTCAACGCAAGAAGGAGTCCCCATGAGTTACCGGATGTCACGCCGCGCCTATGCAGAAACCTATGGCCCCACGGTGGGCGATCGCCTGCGTTTGGCAGATACGGAACTATGGCTGGAAGTAGAACAGGATTTCACGACTTATGGGGATGAGGTGAAATTTGGGGGCGGCAAAGTGATCCGCGATGGCATGGGGCAATCTGCTGTTACCCGTGCTGACGGGGCTGTGGATACGGTGATTACCAATGCACTGATCGTGGACTGGTGGGGCATCGTCAAGGCTGATGTCGGCATCAAAGACGGCAAAATTTACAAAATCGGCAAAGCTGGCAACCCTGATATTCAAGACAATATCGACATCATTATTGGCCCCGGCACTGAGGCGATCGCTGGCGAAGGACACATCCTCACCGCTGGGGCCATCGATAGCCATGTGCACTTTATCTGTCCCCAACAAATTGAAACGGCTTTAGCTTCTGGCATTACCACTATGATCGGTGGTGGTACCGGCCCAGCCACAGGCACCAATGCCACCACTTGCACCCCAGGCGAATGGCATATTTCCCGAATGCTCGAAGCGGCGGAAGGGTTTCCGATCAATCTCGGCTTTACGGGGAAAGGTAATAGCGCCAAACCGGAAGGACTAATCGAACAGGTTCGTGCTGGGGTGATCGGCCTGAAACTCCACGAAGACTGGGGCACAACTCCCGCCGCCATCGACAACTGCCTAAGCGTCGCCGATCAGTTTGATGTCCAGGTCGCGATCCACACCGACACCCTCAACGAAGCGGGCTTTGTGGAAGATACGATCGCCGCCTTTAAAAATCGCGTCATCCACACCTATCACACCGAGGGGGCTGGGGGCGGCCACGCGCCGGACATCATTAAAGTCTGTGGTGAAGCGAACGTGTTGCCCTCTTCAACCAATCCCACCCGTCCCTATACCCTCAACACCCTGGAAGAACACCTGGATATGTTGATGGTTTGTCACCACCTAGACCGCAGCATCCCCGAAGATGTCGCCTTTGCGGAATCACGCATCCGCCGGGAAACCATCGCCGCTGAAGATATTTTGCATGACCTGGGAGCCTTTAGCATGATTTCTTCCGATTCCCAGGCCATGGGGCGCGTCGGGGAAACGATCATTCGCACCTGGCAAACAGCCCACAAAATGAAAGTCCAACGGGGCGCTCTAGCCGAGGACGTTGGGGATAACGATAATTTCCGCATTAAACGCTACGTCGCCAAATACACGATCAACCCAGCAATTACCCACGGCATTTCTAATTACGTCGGTTCCATTGAGGAAGGAAAATATGCGGATCTTTGTCTCTGGAAGCCGGCCTTCTTTGGGGTAAAGCCGGAACTGGTGATCAAAGGTGGGGCGATCGCCTACGCCCAGATGGGAGATGCCAATGCCAGCATCCCAACGCCTCAACCCGTCCACATGCGGCCAATGTTTGCCAATTTCGGCAAAGCAATGCAGTCCACGGCTTTGACCTTTGTTTCCCAAGCGGCCATGGAAGCGGATGTGGCGACACGATTGGGCCTCCAGAGAACCGTTTTACCCGTTGCCAACTGCCGCAACTTAACGAAACGCGATCTGAAGTTAAATGATTATCTGCCTAGAATGGAAGTAGATCCAGAAACCTACCATGTGCGAGCAGATGGAGAAATGCTCGTCTGCGAACCTGCCACTGTTTTACCCATGGCCCAACGGTACTTTTTGTTTTAAAAATCATCTCATTCAACAGAATAAAGACTCTTGATATTGGCTTCAAAGCAACGTTAATTGTCTATCGGCTCAATGAAATCGGAGATCAATAATGATTTCTACAGTCCCTCAACTTTTTACGGTAGAAGATTATCTCGAACAGGAAGCGAGATCAGCCTTAAGACATGAATTTATTCAAGGAAAAATTATTCCCATGGCAGGGGCTTCAGCAAATCACAATCGTTTGACTTTAAATCTAAGTCGCTTATTGCCGTTTGAGATCAGCGATCGCCAATATGAAATCTTCGTCAGTGATATGCGTCTTTGGTTACCAGATGTGGCTAGTTATCTTTATCCTGATGTGATGATGATTGAAGGTGCACCAGTTTTTCTAGACGAGAGCCAAATGGCGGTGACAAATCCCTCTATGATCGCTGAGGTACTTTCTAACTCCACCGAAGGATTTGATAAAAATCAAAAATTTGCCCTTTATCGCACAATTCCTCAGTTACAGGAGTATTTGTTAATCGATCAGACTTGCCCACGGGTAGAACTTTATCAAAAGGTAGGCGATCGCCAATGGCTATTAACCGAATTAATGGGAGAAAATGCTGTCATCAAATTCAAGTTTGCTGCGCTAGAAATTAAACTTTCAGAATTGTATCAACGGGTTAACTTTGTCGAAAATTAACTACATAAATACTTTATTAACCCATAAGCTCAGTTCTCCCTAAAAGAATTTTTATTGCAAAGTTAACACTGACGGGATCAAACAGAGGACGATAGAACTATGAGCTATTGATTCCCTGGCAGGTCTCTATGAAAAAAGTCTTTGTCCTGGATACGAATGTCTTGCTCCATGATCCCAAAGCGATGCTGTCCTTTGTGGATAACGAAGTGGTCTTGCCGATTACGATCATTGAAGAATTAGACCGCTTCAAAAAACAAGTTGATTCCATTGGTCGTAATGCGCGGCAAGTTTCCCGTACCCTTGATGCCCTCAGCCAAGGAGGGTCTTTGGTGCAGGGCATCGCCCTCGATCAGGGAGGGTTGCTCCGGGTGGCCCTCTGTAAACCAGAAATTCTCAAAACCTTACCAACGGAATTGGCAGGGAATTCTGGTGATAATGAAATTTTGGCGGTGGCCCTGACAGAACAAAATAGTTGTCAATGTCCGGTTGTTCTTGTCAGCAAAGACACCAATCTGCGCATTAAAGCCGGGGTCTTGGGTCTGACCACAGAGGATTATGAAACGGGCAAGGTCAACCTCGATGAGTTTTATGGGGGGACGACGGAAGTTCTCGTTGATTCCGAGGCGATCGCCGAATTTTATCAAAATGGCACCATCACCCTGCCAGAAACTTTTTTCCTCAATCAAGCGGTCACCCTCGTGGATCGCCTGAAGCCGACCCATACCGGCCTGGGCATTTGTCGTGACGACGAGCATCAGGTGGTGCCTCTCAATAAAGCAACAAAAGCCCCGGTTTCTAATATTCAAGCGCGCAACCGTGAACAGAAATTTGCTCTGGAATTGCTGCTGCGGGATGAGATTCAACTGGTAACTTTAGTCGGGAAAGCGGGTACGGGGAAAACTCTCCTGGCCCTCGCTGCTGGGGTAGCGAAGGTGGCCGGGGAACGGCTTTATAATCAACTGCTAATTTCGCGGCCCATTGTGCCCATGGGGAAAGATTTGGGCTACCTACCGGGGGAAATCAAAGAGAAACTGACTCCCTGGATGCAACCGCTCTATGACAATTTAGATCTGATTTTCAATACCCAAGATCTCAAAGACAAACCGCGTCACTGGCGGCACGGCTATGAGGAACTGATGGAATTGGGGTTATTGCAAATTGAACCCTTGACCTATATCCGGGGCCGCACGATTCCCCGACAAATCTTGATCGTTGATGAGGCCCAAAATTTAACGCCCCACGAAGTAAAAACCATTTTGACCCGGGCCGGAGAAGGCACCAAGATTATCCTCACCGGGGATGTGGAGCAGATTGATAATCCCTATGTGGATGCGTCCAGTAATGGCTTGACCTATGTGGTGGAAAAATTCAAACAGGAGGCGATCGCCGGTCACATTACCCTACTCAAGGGCGAGCGATCGCCATTAGCAGAACGGGCCTCAATCCTGCTGTAAGAACTCATCCTAGGGCAGCCAACGGGGATAAACTCCCGCAAAGGGCAGGGCCTCCAATTGAGTTTGGTCAGGGGTTTCACCGGGAACGATGAGCCAGAGTTGCCCTCCGGCGATCGCCTCCCCGGAAGCTGTGCGGAAAAAAGGCTCTTCCACGTCGGTAATATCCGTCACCACTTGGCTAAACAGCAACCCCAGACCATCGGGGGCCATGCTGAGGGCAATATCTTGGTATTGGGTCAACTGGGCGAGGCGATAGACCGTCTGGGTTTCGAGATCAATTTGAGCAAAATAGGGTTGCTCCCGGTATTCGTCCCCAGGGATTAATTCCGTTAGCAAACAATAAAGCTGGGTTTCAGTGGGGTTAAAGTCGCAATCTAACACCGATCCATCCGTATCGAGCAATTTCTGTTCCTGGTCGCGGCTATTAACCAAGTACAGCGATCGCCGGTAGCGCAATTCTGGATTATCACTGTTGAAATCTACCAGCACCGCTGTTGTTCCATCGGGCGAAAACGTCACCACCTGACCAAAGCGGGGCAAAAAGTCGAGGGGTTCTTCCTGGATATCTTCTAGGGAAAAAATACCAATCCCTTTCCCCTGGGGTAGGGCAATGGTTTTCCCGTCCGGGGCGATCGCAAAATCTCCCCCTGACAATCCCAAAGGTTGCGGCTCTTCCCCAGGAACCACTAACCACAGCCCAAAGTCCGCCGGATCATCCCGCTTGACCCGTTGCACGGCGATCGCCTCCCCATCTGCTGCAAGCTGAAATTGTAAATTTTGGTAGGTGCGATTATCTAAAACCAGTTCCAAGTCCGAGGACACATCATCTTCTCCCAAGCCTGTACTCACTCGATAAAGCTGACTATCCTGAATTCCTTCTGCTGGGCGCGTCCGGTCTACTGCACTAAACAAAATGGCTTTCCCCTCTGGATACACCTGGAAGTCCAGCACCACCAAGTTCGGCGGCGTTAAAATGCGCTTCTCATCCTTCGTCCAGTTATATAAAATTAATCGCCCTTTTTCTTCTTGGGTCTCATCGGTGCCCACATAGGCCAGGGCGCGATCGCGAGTGCGAAAACTACTGGAAAATGGCTGCATTGTTTTTCCTAATTTCCCAGAAGCCGCAAATTTTTCCCGCGCCCCCCGCAATGTCAGTTGATAATCCTGGCCATAGGGAGCCGGAGCCAGTAGCGTATAGGCCAAACGCTTCCCCGCCCAACTGGTCTTGCCGGGGAGCGGTGGGTCAATCACTAAATTTTCCTCAACACCCACCGCATCCATCGGTCGGTCGAAGGTCAAAATAAACGCCGTATCATCACCGCCAATGCGTTGCTCCTGCCAGGAAAATTCCCGCACCCTTGGCCCGGTATTAATCGGACAATCCACACCACACAGTTGCTCACCGCCGACGCCGATGCCGATCATCAAGCTAAAAATCACGATCAACAGGAAGGCAAGACGATCAATGCGGGTCATGGTTTTCAAAACGGTCATAGGATTTGCGGGGACTGATGGCCCCGTTCAGGAAAAGTGCATTAAGAAGAATTTTAGGGAATCCACTGGGGTTGATAGCCCGGCAGCAGGGATTCCGGTGGGACAGGCTGAATTTCTGTATCCGTCCCCAACTCCGGAAGTGCCAACAACCAGAGGCGGCCCCCTTCCACCGCCAAGCCCGTGGCAGTAAACAGATCACTCGTGGGTGTTGGTGGAGTCGTGACCACCTGATCAAAGAGGAGGGCAACCCCATCGGCGGCAATGCTCAAGCCCACATCCTGATAATTCGGTAAAGCGAGGAGGGCGGTTTCTTCCCCTGTGTTGAGATTCAAGGCACTGAGAAAAGGTTCCTCAACCACTTGGCCTGAGGCTTCAGTTTGATCCAGCTTGAGGCAATACAACAGTTCCGCTGCGCGGGGTTCAAAGCGACAATCAATAATCGGCGTAAGGGTCCGTAAAATTTCTGTGGCTTTTCCCTCGGCGTCGATGCGGTGAAGGGAGTAAACGCCATTGGCCTGTTGGAGGGCGATTTGCTGGGTTTGATCGGGGGAAAAAGCGAGGAGTTTAGTAAATTCTTCCCTGGCTTGGATGGCACCACCATTGCGATTTAGGGGCACCAGGGAGAGTTTATTTTGTTGGGAAATGGCGACGACTTCGGCGTTGGGGGCGAGGAGGAAGTCATTGGCGGGAATCCCCAGGGCACGGGGCTCGGCTTGACCTTCGATAACCCACAAACTGCGATCGCGGGGGTTTTCTCGATTGGTGCGCTGGATAATGATCCGTTCTCCATTGTCCGCGAGTTGAAAGGCTCCATTACGGTAATCCTGGGCGGCTAAAACAGGTTGAATGCGCCCGGCGGGTGGGGGGCTAGCGGTGGAGCCTTGGAAATTTAAACCTGTGCTCACTGTATAGAGTTGTTGGTCACCAATCTCAGCCTGGGCCGAGCCCCGGGGAATGGCAGAAAATAAGAGGCGATCGCCTTCAGGATACACATCAAAGTTCAGAACAATGAGATCCGCTGGGGTGAGGACGCTTTTTTCTTGGCGGGTCAGGTTATACAAAATTAATCGCCCCCGGTCAGTGCCGTCAGTGCCAATGTAAGCAAAGGCGCGGTCTCGACTTTTCACCCGACTCAAAAAAGGCACACTACTGGGCTTCTCTTCCGCTTCTGGGGTGGGGATAGCCAGTTTGAATTGATAATCCTGGCCATAGATGGGGCGTTCATCGAGGCTATAAAAGAAACGTTTGCCGACCCAACTCCAGCGGCCCGCCAAGGGTGGTTCGATGGTGAAATTCTCTGTGACAAGGGCTGGGTCGAGGGCTTGGTTAAAGGACAGTTGAAACTGTTGATCCTTGACCCCAATTTGCTGCCCCTCCCAACTAAAGGCTTGCACTTGGGTGAGGGTGCGATCGCCAAATCCCCACAGCAGTGCCACCGATAATGTGAGGCTAAAAAGGGCAGCGAGGACGACTTGATCGAAGCGTTTGAGGCGAAAAATATTCAAAACTGAAGAAGCCACGAAATTTTGCCACCTTGCATTTTAGCTCACTGCCCTCATTCCCCGGTGCTACTCTCCGACCCAAGTGTCCTGGCGTAGGGAGGCTTCAATAAAAGCATCGAGGTCGCCATCCATGACCCCATCCACATCGGTGGTTTCGTGGTTGGTGCGCAGATCCTTGACCATTTGGTAAGGGTGAAAAACATAGTTCCGGATCTGATTCCCCCAGGCGGCCTCCACCATGTCCCCGCGAATCTCAGCAATTTCCTGGGCCCGTTGCTCCTGGGCAATGATTAATAACTTTGCCTTGAGGATTGCTAGGGCTTTTTCTTTGTTTTGTAACTGCGATCGCTCTTGGGTACAGCGCACGGCCACCCCCGTGGGCAGATGGACGATCCGTACCGCCGTTTCAACTTTATTGACGTTTTGTCCGCCCTTGCCGCCCGCCCGGGACGTGGTAATTTCCAAATCTTTTTCGGGAATCTCGACCTTCACAGCGTCGTCCCCGAGGATGGGCATCACTTCCACCCCGGCAAAGCTGGTCTGGCGCTTGCCATTGGCGTTGAACGGCGAGATCCGTACCAGGCGGTGGGTGCCTTTTTCATGTTTGAGATAACCGAAGGCATAACGCCCGCTCACTTCGAGGGTGGCTGATTTTAAGCCTGCTTCATCCCCTTCAGAAATTTCCGCCAACCGCACTTTATAGCCTTGTTTTTCGCTCCAGCGGGTGTACATCCGCAACAGCATTTCCGCCCAGTCCTGGGCATCGGTGCCCCCAGCTCCGGCATTAATCGTCAACACCGCACCGAGGTTGTCATATTCCCCCGAGAGCATTTGTTGCAGTTCCCAGCGGTTTAGTTCTTTCTGGAGATCATCCAGGTTTTCCATTGCTTCCGTGAGGAGGGCGGGGTCTTCTGCCTCGGTCAATAATTCGGCGATCGCCGCTGCATCTTCAAGCTGACCTTGCCACTGTTGATACTGGGCGACGGTGCCCTTCAGTTCGGTTAGCTCCTGGAGAATGTCCTGGGCTCCTTGCTGATTCTCCCAAAATTCTGGCTGGGCTGCCTGTTGTTCGAGGTCAAAAATCTTTGCGTCTAAGGTTTTTAGGTCAAAGATAGTCCTGGGTTTTCCCCAGGTGCGCTTGGACAGTTTCAAGGGAACGCTTTAAATCGGTTAATTCCACCATAGATCCTTAGGGGTTGTTGCAAATACTCAAAAAATAGTAGGGACAGCCGGCAATATCGGCAGTCAATTATAACGAAATCCCTTGCTCGGAAAAAATGATCAGCTCAAATTTCCGGCGTGATTCGCTAAAATAAAACCACCCACGCAATGGAAAAGTTGTCAAGAATACCCCGAAATGATAGAGTCTGCTGAATAATTGCCCCTAGGCTACGGTGCACAGTCGAGATCAACCCTCTCAACATTTTGCTATTGTACGGAACTTTCCGGTGCTGTTTCCCCTGAACCTTCACATGTCCCCGTTACCTTTAAGCTGATTTTTCCTGTTTCCACTAACGCATCGCCATTAATTTAGACAATATGAGCATTGATTCTATCCGCCTACGCAACGAATTCATTAACACCCAGGTGATCACTCGCAATCGAGGCACTCGCTTAGGGGTCGTTAAGGATGTATTAGTGGACATTGACCGTCGCGAAGTTGTTTCCTTGGGGCTACGGGATAGTATTTTCTCGGTCTCTGGAATGCCTAAGTATATGTATCTAGAGGCGATCACCAAAACTGGAGATGTGATTCTCGTCGAGGATGAGGATGTACTGGCTGATGTGGATGTCGAAGCCTACAGTCCCCTGATCAACAGTGAAGTGATTACGGAAGCGGGTGAACCCCTAGGTCGGGTGCGTGATTTTCAGTTTGACCTAGAGAGTGGCACCGTCTCTTCGATCATTATTGCTTCCATTGGCTTGCCCCAAATTCCGGAACAGGTGATCAGCACCTATGAATTACCCATTGAAGAAGTGGTTAGCAGCGGCCCCAACCGTCTCATTGTCTTTGAAGGGGCCGAAGAGCGCCTCAGTCAGATTAGCGTGGGCTTCCTTGAACGCTTAGGTATTGGTCGTCCCCCTTGGGAACGGGAGCAGGAAGATATCTACTATGCGCCTACTGCCCGCCCAGAGAATCAATTGGGTACCGGGGTGCCCCTCCAGCAACCAATTTCCCGCCCTGTCGAAACGCGCCAACCCATTAACACCTGGGAAGACGAATGGGAAGAAGAGGCGATCGCCCCACCACCACCCCAACGGCAACAGGCCCGCGCCATGAGCTATGACGACTACGATGAAAGTAGCAACTGGGGCGACGACACCGCCTACGAATATGAAGAGCCAGCCCCTAGCTACCCCGAAGATGTAGCCGGCGATGTTTGGGACGACGACACCCGCGACGAAACTCCTTACCAACCACCGGCGGTCAACATTCCGGAGAAAAAGAAAGAATACGAATACGAAGAGGAATCTGGCTACTAACGCCAAACATGATTGTCCCTTTATGTAGAAGGCCGTAGCTTCAACCCTACGGCTACTTTTTTGTCTGCCGATCCTGACTGTCCGACGCCAAACAGCCATAAAACATAATTTTTACTTATGAGATTCAGAACTTAAATCAAACAATCATGGCCCCAGAGTTGTGGCGGATCAACGTAACAGTTTGTTAAGCTGATACCAGCAAGCAATTTTATTTTCTTCACATAGGTACCCATCATGGACGACAAGAAATTTGGTTTCACCGCTTCTGCTGAAAATCTCAATGGCCGCATGGCAATGATCGGTTTCGTCGCAGCGATCATTCTCGAAGTAGCAACAGGTCAAGGGGTACTCCACTTCTTCGGTCTCCTCTAAGTCTTTGCACTAACCTCTTCAATTTTCATTGTCAATCTCCGAGGGCTGGATACTACAATTGGTATTCGGCTTTTTTTTGTTTAAGGCATCATGGGGCGTGTTATTTGTTTCGTCATTTTAATCGGGCTTTGTTGCTGGGCCGCGCCTGCTTACGGTGAAGTGTGCCGAGTCTATGGGGAACAACAAATTTGTTTGGTTTCTCTGAAGCGCAGTGCAAAATATTACTGGGAATATCGCGCGGTACTACGCCTTAATGGCAAAAAAATGCCGGTACAAAAGTTTGACTGTCTCCACGACCTCGATCTGGCAAATGATCGACGAAAGTTTGTTTGTAGCTTGATTCCACGGCGATAACGGCAGGATTAAAATTAGCGGGAATCAGCCATTTGAGTTATTTAAATAAAATTCAACAATCACTAAAAAAAGCGAAGAAAAGCTCCCTTTAAAGAAAAAAGTAGAATAATAAATATTATTGATTGGCCTTAATCTCTTACGTTCGATAGATGATGGCTTGCGATTGAATTGTTAGAATTAATATGTGGATTAAAATTGAAACAGACGCTAAAACTTTAGGAAATCGTCAATTTTAATCTTTGTTGCAAGAAAGCGAGGTATTTCATTTATGGATAAGGATACCCAAAATATTTCTGTTCCTGAAAACCTAAAACCCGAAGATATTAGTAGTGGTGAAGAGCTTGTGCCGGCAGAAGTCGCAGCAAGGAAAGCGCGGGAAGGTGAGTTCACCCCAGACCCCAAACAAGGAAAAGATAAAAGCGTTGATACAACGGCTGGTTACACAGTCAGTGAACAGGGTTTGGTCAATAACTATGCCGTAACACCTGAGGTTTACGAAGAACAAAAGTCCTCGGTGCAAAAGCGACGGGATTACACAATGCTAGGGGTAGTTGCCTTAGCTGTGGGAATTCTATTAATCGGCGCGGCCATTACGGTGAATCTTTTAGCTTAAGGATTTTGCCTGAAAAATTTGGGAGATGTAGAGCTGAGTTGTGGATTGACTAACTAGCTTCTACTGAATAATTTTAAGATTCACCAAGGGGAGGTAACTCCCTTATTTTTTTGCCTGGAAATGGGGAGAGAGGGTGAAGCACTTTCCGGTACAATTTGCCTGAATGTTGTATTGAGTTTGGGACGTAAACCAGTGGCCGCCATGAAAGATCGCTTGAGTTTGTGCATGATCGTAAAGAATGAAGCGGACGCCCTGGGAGATTGTCTTAAGAGTGTGCGGGATTTCGTGGGGGAAATCGCGATCCTTGATACGGGTTCAACGGATGAAACGGTGGCGATCGCCAAAGAATTTGGCGCGACGGTGGGCCACTTTGACTGGAATCAAGATTTTGCAGCGGCCCGGAACGAAGCCCTCAAGCTGGTAACGAAAGAATGGGTCTTGGTTTTAGATGCCGATGAGACCCTAAATCCGAAAGTTATTCCGGCCATCGAAGCGGCGATCGCCAAGCCAGATACTTTGGTGGTCAACTTACTTCGCTATGAAATTGGTGCGAGTCAATCCCCCTATTCCCTGGTGTCCCGGTTATTTCGTCGCCACCCCTCCCTCGGATTTTCGCGGCCCTACCACGCGATGATCGATGACAGCGTGCAAACTTTGTTGGCCACAGAACCCCAATGGCAGATCACAGAGTTGCCCCAGGTGGCCATTTTCCATACGGGCTATCAACGGGCGGCGATCGCCAAATTAGAAAAGAGTACCCGGGCAAAATTGGCGATGGAGACCTATTACAAAGACCATCCCAATGACCCCTATGTGTGCAGTAAATTAGGGGGCATTTACCTGGGAGAAGGTTTACCAAAACAGGCCCTCAAGATTCTCAAGCAGGGTTTAAAATATAGCGCCAACGAAAGTGCCAACCTCCGCTATGAGTTGCATTACCACCTGGGCAATGCCTTTCGCCAGAACCACGAACCCGAAAAAGCAATCAAGCATTATCAACTGGCCGGAGAGCAGCCCCTCCAAGACAAGTTAAAAATCGGAGCCTACCATAACCTAGGCGCTCTTTTGCAGACCCTCGGCAAACCCGACGCGGCGATCGCCCAACATCAGCTCACCTTAAAAATCGATCCGACCTTTGCTCCTGGTTACTACAACCTCGGTCTAGCCTACAAAACCCTGGGTCAGGTGGGTAAAGCCATTGAGGCCTACGAAAAATCTTTAAAATTAAATCCCCTCAATCCTTGGGCGCACCAAAATCTCGCCGCGCTTCTGTTCCGCATTGGCCAAACCGCCGAGAGCCAAAAATTCTTTAAACAGGCGATCGCCCTCCACGAAACCCAAAATCCCGCCGAAGCCAGACGCCTTAAGCAAAAACTAGCTCAACTCATGCACCAATCACCGTAAAATTTTCCCCAAGCGCAGCAGAAAAATGTAGTACAATAAATTCTCGCAAAAGCGCCAACATAGCTCAGTCGGTAGAGCAACGCATTCGTAATGCGTAGGTCGTGGGTTCAAGTCCCATTGTTGGCTTCTAGCTCAATTTCACAAGAAAGGGCAGCATTCTTTATCCCGTTAAGCCGGCTGATTGCCGCTGGCTAGGGCAACCGCTGCCAAGGCATTCACACGACCGTAACCAAACCATTGGGAATGGCCCTGGGCGTCGTAGGTGCCCAAGGTTAACTGCAATTGGCGATCGCCGCTTAAATCGACAATTTTTTCTGCTGTGGTTTGTAAAATATCCCGCACGGCCCACCCCGTTAGCTTCGGATTCACTGACCAGACCAACGCCGCGACTCCCGCCACCAAAGCAGCGGCTTCCAAGGTACAGCCCTGCTGATTTAACGCCTCAACCAAATCCACTTCTGCCCCAAAATCATCAGTAATCTCTGGGGGGACGGCGACCATGCCTTGTTCTGGCAGCCAGAGGGTTGGTGTGCCTGGATTTGTTGGCCCACAAAGGCTAACTGCTTCTCCCCAACTGCTATAGCTCGCCTTTTTATTTGTCCCAGTACAAGCACTAGCTGTCAGTACCGCTGGATGATTGCCCTGCCCATCGAGCCAAGCGGTCGGCCCCTGGAACAGTTGGTTCGGCCAGTGACGTTCATAAATGATTCCGGCTAAGGGTCGATTGGCATCCCCGGCCCCAGTGACCAAGAGACAACCTTGACCCCGGTTTCCCTGGGTAGCGGCCCGCTGTAGGGCTAAACTTTGCCGCAGGGAGAGGGGCGTATTAATCGCCGCCAGTTGCCAAGCCAAGAGAATCACGGCTGCCCCCTGGGCGATCGCCGCGTCTAGGACTTTTTCGAGGAGTTCGTCATCTAAATACTGGGGCAGTTGCAGGAGCAGCAGGGTGCATTCTGGGGCGACATCAATGGCCAACTGGGCGATGGTATTTCCCCAGGTCGTGGGTCGAATTTCTGGAATAGCACCATAGGGAGTTTCGCTTGTTGCAGCGGTTGGCTCGGCAGAATTTTCTAAATCAAGGTCAGGGGCCAACACGGCAATGGTTGTTTGGCGATCGCCTTTGGTCATTTGCCAAGCTTGGGGGGCTTGAATGGCGTCTAGGTACCAGTGGCGGCCTTGGGGATTCGGCGCAAAGGGCATTTCCCGCACCGCGAGGGGAAGCAAGACATTTGGTTCAGCCAGGGTGATGGCTAGATCCTGTTGTAGATCCTGGGTGAGTTGGAGGGGATTGTGGTCGGTGTGCGCCGTTAGTTCATAAACAAAGGTTTGATCGGCGCCCAAAAGCGGACGAAGTTGTTTGAGGTGGTGGCGATCGCCAATGGCTTTTTGGGCTGCTGGGGAAATATCCGGAGCAAATTGGAGGGTGATTTGCTGGGTGAGATAAACAAACCCTTCTACCGAATCTGCCAACTGATAAACCGGGTAAGCAAAGAGAATGTCGGGATGTTGGCGCGCGGCTCTGAGGGAGGCGGAAAAATCTTCCGGCGGTACCAGAATTTCTTCGAATAACGTATTGGGCTGGCCCGATGGTAAGGGACGATACATTAATCCTGGAACAATATCGAGAAGATCCACATCAGAACTGCGAAATGCCACCAGGAGACGATCCTCTAACTGATGAAGTAAAAGTTCCGTATGTCCCCGTTGTAAAATAAGACCTTGTTGCTGTGGTGTCCCCCCTGGGCTTGCCATAGGCCTAAACTCTCCTTGTCTGTTCCCATTGTGGGATCAAGATATACAACATAATCAATACTGTTACTGTGTCAAAACAAGACTTGACGAACATTATGAATTTTATCGACCGTTTGATTCCACTCGCTAGTTTGGCAATGGGGTGTTCCTTGGCCATTATGCCCTCTGTTTCGGCGCAGCCTGAGGCCGTCCAAGGGAGTAGCAGCGAACTCCGTCCCCTCCAGAGCAGCATCCTCAGTATGTCCGGGGCTTCCCAGGTGATGGATGAGGCGATCGCCGCCATTTCTGCCAAAGATTACGAAGTGGCCGTCGCCAAGCTCCAGGAAGCACGCCAAGTTTATAATCAGCTTTCTAATTTTCACCTAGACCTGGCTAACAGTTTCCAAGGTTTAGACAATGCTGTGTATGATGCAGAACGCCGTTCGGCGATCACCGCCGGGGAAATGCGCGACACCGCAACCTACCGTTTGGCCCTCGTTCACCGTGTGCAAGAAAAACCAGAATTGGCAGTGCCCCTCCTCATCCAAGTGATCCGCTCCCAAAGTCCTGCCAGTGACCTCGGCGAAAAAGCTTACCAACAACTTTTAGAAATTGGCTTTGTGAACCGGGAATTCACCCGACCTACTTTCTAAAAAATTCAGAGGGAACGATAGATCGCTGCCTAGATGGGGCCTTATCTTTGCCTTTTAGATTTAGGGGCGATCGCCTGATGTTCAAATATGCGACTGAAGTTTAAGTGCCGAGTACTGCAATATAACCACTTTCGATTCCTTGAAGGAGTTTGTCTAGAGCCTGGTACAGGGCGTCGTTCATGGGGGTTTGCCAGAGCCATTGATTGATCACCATGGCATCCTGCATGGTTAGGGTGCCCGAAGAAAAGACACGTTCAATGGTTTCTAATAGGGGATTCATGTGTTAGTTCTCCATGCTTCTTGATTGAATTTGCTACCCTATTCCCTACAAAATCGGTAACTTAGCAGCAATTTCCTGATGATGCAATTTGATGCAATCTGGATTTAGGCTATCAATCCGCTTTAAATGCTGAAATAATTATCAAGGACAGACAGAGAAAATAATGGGATAACCTTGGAAATTCTCTACATTTCTCATTGGATCTTTATCCTTCTTAAATATTCTTAATTCTTAAACATTTTTGTTGCAAACAGCATGGTGAAGCAGATCATTTTTTACAGTAAGCCCGGTTGCCACCTCTGCGAAGGTCTTGAAGAAAAGTTAGCCCAGGTAACTAAAGTCCAGTTCCAGCTCGAAATGCGCGACATTACGACAAATCCCCAATGGTTTGCGCGCTACCAATATGAAATTCCGGTTTTGTGTGTGCTGGAAAATAACAAAGAAAGGGAACTACCCCGTTTCTCTCCCCGCATGGCGATCGCCAAACTCGAAGAAAAATTAGCCGAATATCTTGCCTAAAATCCATGGCCCAGGCTGTTTTACCGTGATCTTTGAGAAGGCTCGCCGAGGAAAAAGGCGATCGCCGCTAAGATAGAATACTTGTCCGTGACTGAAGCCAAGTTTCATGCCTGCTGCCAACCGTAACCCCAGCGCCGAAGAAATTCCCAACGCAGATTATCGCCAGCTCAATCGGGAACTTCTCACACCGATGATGCAGCACTATGCAGATCTTAAGGATAAGTATCCCAACAATATTTTGCTCTACCGGGTGGGGGACTTTTTCGAGTGCTTTTTTATGGATGCGATCACCGTTTCCCGTGAATTAGAGTTGGTCTGCACCAGTAAAGAATCCGGTAAAGGCATTGGCCGCGTGCCGATGACAGGGGTGCCCCACCATGCCCTGGAACGTTACAGCACCCAGCTTTTAGAAAAAGGCTATGGGGTCGTCATTTGTGACCAAGTAGAAGACGCCGCCACCGCCCACGCGGAAAAACGAATGGTGCGACGGGAAGTGCAAAAGGTTCTCACCCCCGGCACCCTCACCGATGACGGGATGTTGCGGGCGCGGCAAAATAATTACCTCGCAGCGGTGGTGATCGCTGGTAACCATTGGGGTTTGGCCTATGCGGACATCTCCACCGGGGAATTTTGTACGACCCAAGCCCAGGATTTAGCGGCCTTGAACCTGGAACTCCTGCGTTTGCAACCTTCGGAAGTGCTCTATCCCACTGACGCACCGGATTTAAACCGTTTGATGCGCCCCGGCGATCGCCAAAAATTATTACAAACCCACCTGCCCGAATGTCTGCCATCGGAGTTTTGCTATGCGTTGCGATCGCCCAGGGAATTTGACCTCAACGAGGCGAAACCCAAGCTCTTGATGACCTTCCAATGGCGTTCCCTGGAGGGGGTCGGCTGTGAACATTTACCCTTAGCGGTGCGGGCGGCGGGGGGACTCTTGGCCTATGTGGAGGAAACCCAGCAGGCCTACAAAGTCCCCTTTGAAAGCCTAAAAACCTACAGCATCGACGCCTTTTTACAACTGGATCACCAGACGAGACGAAACCTGGAAATTACCCAAACGGTGCGGGATGGGAGCTTTTACGGTTCTCTACTCTGGGCGCTGGATGTGACCTGTACGAATATGGGAGGCCGCGCCCTGCGCCGTTGGTTGCTGCAACCTTTGCTCGATCCTAAGGCGATCGCCAAACGGTTAGATTCCGTGGCGGAACTGGTAGAAAATACAAACCTCCGCCAAGATATCCGACAACTCCTGAAGCAAATCTACGATTTAGAGCGCATCGCCGGGAGAATTGGCTCCGGTAGTGCCAATGCCCGCGATTTATACGCTTTAGCGGAATCCTTAACGAAATTAACTTACCTTGCAGAATTGGCCGCCGAGGGGCGATCGCCTTACCTCCAGGCCGTGAAGAAATTCCCGCCAGAATTGGAAGCCCTAGGCAAACACGTTTTGCAATATCTGGTGGATTCGCCGCCGATTCATATAAAGGAAGGAGGTTTAATCCGGGATGGGATGGACGAAAACCTCGATTTTCTGCGGCGCTCCCAGGTAGAAGACCGGGAATGGCTAGCGAATTTGGAAGTTACTGAACGGGAACGCACCGGGGTGAGTAAGCTCAAGGTGGGTTATAACAAGACCTTCGGCTACTACATTAGTTTGCCTCGCTCCCAGGCGGACAAAGCCCCCGACGAATACCTGCGCAAACAAACCCTCGCCAACGAAGAACGCTACATCACGCCGGAGCTAAAGGAACGAGAAAGCCGTATCCTCACCGCCAAGGACGACATTTGCAGCCTGGAATACGAAATCTTTACCACCCTCCGCGCCAAGGTGGCCGAACATACCGACCAAATTCGCACTACTGCCAAGGCGATCGCCGCCCTGGATGTCCTGACGAGCTTCGCGGAAACCGCTGTCTACCAAGGCTATTGCCGTCCCGAAATTACCACCGAGAAAACCCTAGAAATCGAAGCGGGTCGCCACCCTGTTGTGGAAAAATCCCTGGGGATGGGTCTGTTTGTGCCCAACTCCACCTACCTCGGTCGCACCCAAAATTCCTATCCCGATTTAATTATTCTTACCGGCCCCAACGCCAGCGGCAAAAGTTGTTACCTGCGGCAAACGGGCCTCATTCAACTGATGGCCCAGGTCGGCAGCTTTGTCCCCGCCCAAACTGCCGTGATTCCTATTTGTGATCGCATTTTTACCCGGGTCGGCGCTGTCGATGATCTGGCTACGGGCCAATCGACTTTTATGGTGGAAATGAATGAAACCGCCAATATCTTGAACCATGCCACTGAAAAATCCCTCGTTTTAATCGATGAAATTGGCCGGGGAACCGCCACATTTGACGGGCTTTCCATCGCCTGGTCGGTATCAGAATATCTCGCTACAGAAATCAAAGCAAAAACAATTTTTGCCACCCACTATCACGAATTAAATGAATTAGCTTCATTGTTAGAAAATGTCGCTAATTATCAAGTGACGGTTCAAGAAATGCCCGAAGAAATCATCTTTTTACATCAAGTCAGACCCGGTGGTGCGGACCGTTCCTACGGGATTGAAGCTGGTCGTTTAGCTGGTTTACCCAAGAGTGTGATCCAGCGCGCCAAGCAAGTCATGACCCAAATCGAAAAGCACAGTAAAATTGCCGTCGGTCTACGCAAAGGCATCCCCAAGAAAATAACCACTACCACGCCAGAAGATCCCCAAAGGGTGTCGGAACAATTAAATATTTTTAAAGTTTAAGTTCCTTAAAAATTAGGCTCCCCTCGCTGGATGGCCCCGACAATATGGGAAAATTGAACCTGATAAAAATCTGATTAAATACAGTCCTTAGAGCTTAATTATCCATGAGCGATCGCCCCACCATCCAAGAGACCTACCGTAAACCCGCAAAACAACTCGATCTACCGCCCCGACTGCTCCTTGGCCCTGGCCCCTCCAATGCCCACCCCAGGGTTTTAGCCGCCCTGGCGATGCCCCCCATCGGTCACCTCGATCCCAAATACCTCGAAATTATGGAGGATGTGAAGGATCTCCTCCGCTATACCTGGCAGACGGCAAACCCCTTTACAATTTCCGTTAGTGGTACTGGCAGTGCCGCCATGGAAGCCACCCTCGCCAACATGGTCGAACCCGGCGACAAAGTCCTGATCGGCATCAATGGTTACTTCGGCCATCGCCTCGTGGATATGGCTAGCCGCTACGACGCCGAGGTGCATACTTTTTCCACCGCTTGGGGTAACGCTTTCACCCTAGAGGAAATCTCTGCCGCCGTCGCCCAACACGAACCCAAAATTCTGGCCCTCGTCCACGCCGAAACCTCCACAGGCGCGAGACAACCCCTCGAAGGCGTAAAGGAAGTCTGTGAAAAGCACGGCACCATGCTCTTGATCGATACCGTCACCAGCTTAAGCGGTGTGCCCTTATTCCTCGATGAATGGGGCGTTGATCTGGCCTACAGCGGCACTCAAAAAGCCCTTGCTTGCCCCCCTGGCCTTGGCCCCCTGACCCTCAGCCCCAGAGCTTTGGATATTCTCACCAATCGCAAAACGCCGGTGAAAAACTGGTATTTGGATATGTCCATGGTCAGCAAATATTGGGGTACCGGCAAACGGGTTTATCACCATACGGCCCCGGTGAATATGAACTATGCGCTCCGGGAGGCCTTAATGCTCGTCGCCGAGGAAGGCTTAGAAGCCCGTTGGCAACGGCACCAGGACGCAGCAGATCTCCTCTGGGCTGGCCTCGAAGATATGGGGCTCCAGTGCCACGTGGATCGTGAAATTCGTCTGCCGACCCTCACCACGGTACGCATTCCCGATGGAGTTGATGGTGTCGCCGTCGCTGCCCAGTTGATGAAGGAGTACAACATCGAAATCGCTGGTGGTCTCGGTGATCTGGCGGGTAAGGTTTGGCGCGTTGGCTTGATGGGTTATAACGCCCGCAAGGAAAATGTCACACTCCTGTTGGCTGCCCTAAAACAGGTTCTCTTTTAGCTAGACTAGAAGCGCAATTTTCATTGAAGATCTAATGATTCTTTCGTTATCTGTGCGGCAAGGTTTTTCCCGAAAAATGCTTGCCCTTTTTTCTGCCCTTTGCCTTGGTTTAAGTCTTTGGGGTTGCAATGGTGATCAAGAGACAGCCCAGGCGGATGTCAATGTCGATCCGGAACTAGAAGCGCAAATCCTCCAAGTGATTCGGGATAACCCGCAAGTATTGATTGATGCGGTACAAAACTACCAACTCTCCCAGCAACAGGCCCAACAGGAAGAACAACAAAAGGCGGCTGAGGATTTTAAACAGCAGGTCTTGACGGAGCCACAGACGGTAATCGGTGATGCGCCGACCTTGGGTGCTGAGGATTTAAAAGTGGTGCTGATCGAGTTTTCTGACTTTGAATGTCCGTTCTGTGCCCGCGCCCACGACACCTTAAAAACATTCATGGCCCAAAATAGCGATACGGTCACCCTCGCTTATAAGCATCTACCCCTCGCCCAAATTCATCCCCAAGCGATCGCCGCAGCAGAGGCATCCTGGGCGGCCCAACAACAGGGGAAATTCTGGGAATACCATGATCAGCTTTTTGAGAATCAAGACCGCCTTGGGGAGGAACTTTACCAAGAAATTGCGGAAAATCTGGGCTTAGATATGGCAAAGTTTGAAGGCGATCGCCAAAATGCCCAACCTGCCATCCAAAAAGATTTAGAACTGGCTCAACAGCTTGGTCTCAATGGCACTCCCTTCTTTGTTTTAGCTTCGACCGAAACTGGGAAATTTGAAACCTTCTCTGGGGCGTTAGACCTGCAACAATACGAAGAGAAATTGGCTGCAATTACCACGCCATAGATTGTTCAATTCAAGCAAAAAATTTGTAGGGGTTTCCCATGGGAAACCTCTACTGTTGGGAATAATGAGACAAAAATCAGCCCATCAAAATGACATTATCAATCACATGAATAATGCCGTTGTCAGCTTCGATATCCGCCGCTAAAACCGTCGCATTTTTGACCTCAAAATTATCCTCGCCATTAATTGGAATGGGAGAACCTTCGATGGATTTTACTTCCCCAAGTTTGATTAAATCGTCCTTGGTCAATCGTCCCGCAGCGACATGGTAAGTGAGAATGCGCGCTAACTGGGGCGGATTTTGCACCAGGGTTTGCACCGTGCCGGGCGGTAGCTTCGCAAACGCATCATCATTGGGCGCAAACACCGTAAAGTCCCCTTCTCCGGCTAAGGTTTCCACTAAACCTGCGGCTTGTACAGCAGCAACGAGGGTCGAAAAACCCTCATTATTAACCGCAATATCCACAATACTTGCCATTACTTAAGCTCCGATTGAATGAATAAAAGAAATTTCAAATAGATTAACGATATTCTGCGTTTTGAATGTCCCGTAAGCGGGCTTCTGGCCGGAGAAACCGATCCATTTGGGCTTCAAAAAATTCGCGGTTTTTCTGTAAATGTTTCGGATTGGGATCATCAAGGGGATACAACAATGCCGTCCGTAAGGCTTGAATCACCGCAGAGGTGACGTTATACATCGACCGTTGGAACGTAATCCCCAATTGAATCAGTTCATCATCCTCGCCCCGGCAGTGTTCTTTGTAGTAATCCTTCAGATATTGGGGCAGGAAGTGATACATATCATCCATGAGCAATGTCGGCGGAATTCCGGCCGTCCCTACGGGAAACACATCCGCGTACAGAATGCCGTAATGGAAATCCTTTTGTGCGTCGGGCACTTCATGGGCCTGGGCATTGTAGGATTTGGTGCCCCGGAAAGGGGCGGTGCGATAAAACACGGCTTCGACGTAGGGTAAAGCGGCTTCATAGAGCCAGGTAAACCCTTTGGATTTGGGAATAATTTCAAAACATTCGCCGTCGATATAGACGTGGTGGTAAATGGGTCGGCCGGCGATCGCAAAAATCCCATTCACCAAGAAATTCATCGCATCGGGTACGCCTTTAAATCCGCCTTCATCGTAGATATCAGACATTTCAAAGAAGACGGGCGCCATCACCTCCCAAAAAAGGCCGAGGTTAGCGTAGTAGGAGAGTTCGCGCACCTGCTCCAGGAACATATCGGGGAAGAGTTTATAGAGACCCAACATGACCGGATTTTTCTTGAAGTAGGCTTTGATCGCGCGGTCGGCGTTGGCTTTGTATTCGTCGGAATCGAGGTAAGCGTCGAACTGCCCCATACCCATGTCCCGCCCGTGCCACAACATCGCCTGCATACAGGCTTCGGCGAATTCCATGTTAATCCGGTCATGGAAAAGATGGTGGAATAGTTTGGGGGCTTTGAAGGTTTCCCCTTTTTTCATAAATTCCAAAAGTTCCGGGTGGGCCGAACCGGTGCCGCGCCAAATGCGGAGATCAGCTTGGTCGCCCGCGTAATGGTTTTGCCGCTCTAAATATTCATCGGAAATGAAGTATTTAAAGAAGCGGAAGGGTTCAAGAAAGACCTGTTCGGCAATGTAGAGAAGATCCCGCCAGTAGAAATCCATCGGCACGGCATAGGCTTTATAGATGCCGATAATTTGCATCAGATTTTCGGGAGTGTCGGGCAACATCGACCCCCCGGCTTCGAGGCGATGGATCACATCGGCATGGGGATGGGTTGAGGGGGGAATTTTCGTGGTGATCATAGTGCTTTGTTCCTTAAGAAAATGCTGGACGAATGGGTCAAAAAACGCCGATTTACTAGGGTGCTTTCGACAATTCAGCCGGGTTTAAGGCAATGGTCTGAACCGTGGGAATAGCAGCAATGAATTGACTGGTTGTCGGTTCAATCCAACGGGTGAGCCAGGCGGGTTGTAAGCCGAGGAAAAGGATAATAACCGTTAGGGCGATCGCCGGAATTTTTTCACTGGCAAAAACTTTGGGGTAGTAGGCGGTGTGACTGTCGAGGCGACCAAAACAGGTGCGGTTGAGCAAAATCACGAAGTAAACCGCCGTTAAACCAGACGCAATAATGCAGAACAGCGTCGGAATCGGGAAACGGCTAAAGCTGCCTTGGAACACGAGAAATTCTGCCACGAAACCGACTAAGCCAGGAATTCCCGCACTGGCCATCCCCGCCAAAATCAGGAGGCTACTGGTGAGGGGCAACCCACGCACCGGATTCATCAAGCCATTCAACACATCCAGATCCCGGGTGCCAACTTTGCGCTCGATAATGCCAACGAGGTGGAACAACAGCGCCAAAATCAAACTATGGCTAATCATTTGCGCCACCGCACCGAGCAAGCTTAACTCTGTCCCGGCTGCGGTCGAAACCAAGATATAGCCCATGTGACCGATGGAACTGTAGGCCACCATCCGCTTGAGATCCCGTTGGGCGATCGCCGCGAGAGAACCATACATCACACTCACCGTACCAATAACCGCGAGGGCAGGGGAAACCGTAGACCAGACATCCGGGAACAGTTGCAAACCGAAGCGCACCAAACCGTAGGTGCCTAACTTGGCGAAAACACCGCCTAATAGAACTGTTACTGCTGGATTTGCTTCCACATAGGCGTCTGGCAGCCAGGTATGTAGGGGAACGAGGGGAATTTTGATCCCAAAGCCAATTAATAAAATCGTGAGTAGGATTACCTTGGTATTAAATTCAAGATTTTCTAGGGTTAAATTCTCAAAGTCAAAATTAGAAGATTGACTGAGCCACACAATCCCTAAAAATGCCGCCAGCACACAGAGTCCAGAAATGGCAGTGTAGATCAAAAATTTAGTCGAAGCATAGCCCTTTTTCTCGCCGCCCCAAATGGCAATTAGTAAATAGAAAGGAATCAACTCAATTTCATAAAAGAGGAAAAAGAGCAACAGATTATTGGCAATCAAGGCCCCAGTAATCCCACTATTAATTAACAAAATGAGAGAGTAATAAAGCTTCGGGCGGTGGTTGTTTTCACCAATGCTGTAGATCGCCACTAGCGTCAGCAAACTATTTAAGACAATCAGCGGTAACGATAAACCGTCCACACCGAGGTTGTAGTTAAGGCCCAGAATGCTTAACCAATTATGGAATTCGGTATATTGCATACCGGCATCTTGGAGGTTGAGGTTAATCAATAACCCACTACTGATCGCCAGGGTGACAACCGTAAACACCGTCGCCACAATCCGGGTCAGCGGTCTGGGAAAAAGGGCGATCGCCCCAATTCCAACGAGCGGTAAGAACAATAAGAAACTCAGCATAATCTTTCGAAGAAGGTCATAAATATTTCAGCGAAAATCGTTAACGTATTACCGTTTAGAATTGCCAATGCTTCAGCAAAGGATACGATAAAGCGGCAATAAAGAGGAGAATACCGGCCACAATCGAGAGGGCATAGGATTGACTTTGACCAGAGTTGTTATATTTCAAGGTTTGCCCCCCAAAGAGAGTTGCTAAACCGAGAAAATTAATTACACCATCGACAAAATAGCGGTCTAGCCAGTCAATGATTTTTGAAACAAAAGCCACCGCGAGAATAACGGTATTTTTATACAATTCCGCAGTGTATAAATCCTTAGCAAGCAGTTCTCGAATCGGCTCCGGCACCAAGTGAATGGGCTTACTAACTTGATCACTCAAATAGAGATACATTGAGAGACCAGCCCCGGTGACCGTGGATAACACCAATGCCGCCGTTAGGGGGAGATTTAACTGTTGCCAATCGGGAAGAAAGTCTAGCTTGGCCAGAATCAGAGGACTATGGAGGGCAAAACCTGCCAAAATGACCATCGGTAAGACCAAAGCCCACAATCCTTCTGGCGATCGCACAGTCATCTGCTTCGGCTTACCGCCAAAAATCAGGCCGAACTCCCGCATGATGCTAAAGGAAGTTAAAGCATTTACCGTAATCAGAATCACCGCTAGAATCGGACTCGTTTTCCAAAAATTCGTTGTCAGTTGGGCTAGGCTCCAAAATCCACCAAACGGCGGTAAGGCAACAAGGGAAGCCGCGCCGACGAGGTAACAAATCCCCGTAATCGGCCGCCGCGACCAGAGACCACCATATTGGGTTAAATCTTGGCTGATATTAATCAACACAACACCGCCAATGGCCATCACCAAAATTGCCATCGCCACGCCATAGGTGAGTAGCAATACCAATGTCGTTTGATCCTGTTGAGAACCTACCGCCATGAAGACCATGCCCATGTAGGCACTGACGGAATAGGACAAAGAACGTTTGATATCAATCTGGGCGATCGCCACCATGGCCGCCCCCAATGCCGTCGTTGCCCCAATCGCGATCATGAATGTCGAGGCAAAATCCGAGAGGGCAAAAATCGGCTGCAACTTAATTAGCACCCAGGCCCCCGTGCCGACCACGAGACTATTCCGCACCACTGTTGCGGGGACAGGGCTTTCCATCGCTTCGTCGAGCCAGAGGTGCAGCGGAAATTGGGCACATTTCCCTAAAGGCCCAGCAATTAACGTTAGACAAAGCAGCGTCGCCAAAGTTGGATCAAGGTCTGCCGTCGCCGCCCATTCAGCCAGACCATCAAAATTCCAAGTTCCGGCGAGGGGCAACAGGGCCACCACACCCATCAGTAGGAAAAGATCCCCGACCCGTTTTGTCAAAAACGCATCCCGGGCTCCCGTTACCACGAGGGACTGGTTAAACCAATAGCCAATCAACAGATAGGTACCGAGGGTCAGAATTTCGAGCACCACATAGCTGAAGAAGAGGGAGTTGCAGAGCACCAAGGCACACATCCCTGCTTCGAACAAGCTCATGGTCGCGAAAAATCTCGCCCAGCCCCAATCCATTTCTAAATAGGCCACGGCATAGAGTTGGGCGAGTAAATTAATCCCAGCAATCAGAATCAGCGCCCCGATAGTAATGCTGGAAATATCGAGGTCGATGCTGAGGGTCAAGTCCGCCGCCTGGAGCCAAGTCAGTGATGGTTTGAGGGCGGGTTGTTGCCACCTTTCAATAAAGGCAAGGCAACTATGGACTAAGGCCATAAAAGTAAGCAACATATTGACGTAGCCTGCGGGCCGCGGCCCCGTTTTTCGGCTGATGCTAGGCATCCATAGTGCCGATAGACCGATTCCCAGCAAAGGATAGCAGGGAACAAGCCAGACACTCTGACTGAAAAAAGTATTCATATGACGATGACGCTGAAATAATTGGCTTAGTGTAAAGAGGGATGGTGACCCATCTTTGTTACTGGTTGAGCAATTTCCAACTTCGACCTACCAAAGGCACGGGAAATGGCCCAACAATCTTGAGCTTTTAGGGTTGCAGAGCGAGCGATCGCCGCCCTGAATTTTCGAGAGTTTTCTGGCTAGACCGGACCATAAACTCCAAAAAGGCTTGGGCAATCACCGACAGTTGTTTCCCGGCGAGGTAGGCGACATACCACTGGCGCTGGATCGGAAAATGCTCCACATCCAAGACCGTTAATTCGCCGTGGGGAGGCTCCGTGATCAAAGTATGGCGGGACAAGACAGAAATCCCTAGGCCACCGGCGATCGCCTGTTTAATCGCCTCATTTGACCCCAGTTCCAGGCGCACCTGTACCGATACATCATGTTCTGCCAGGAGCTTTTCGACCGCGAGCCGTGTCCCCGACCCCATTTCCCGCGTGACAAAATCTGCCCCGTCCAACACAGACAGAGGGAGATTTTTCTGGCGTGCCAGGGGATGATCGGCGCGGGCTACTACCACCAACGGATTGTCCAAAAACGCCTTCGCATGGACATCGAGATCATCGGGCAAATTACTCAGGATATAGAGATCATCCAAATTATCCGCCATCCGATCATGGAGTTGTTGGTGATTGATCACCTGCAAAGACACATCGATATCTGGGTAATCTTGGCAAAATTCCCCCAGGATACGCGGCACAAAATATTTAGTTGTCGTGATCACACCAAGGCGGAGTTGACCCCGTTTCGCTCCCTGCAGCGCTGCCAACTTCATCTCAAAGTTATCCAACCGTTCAAAGATTTCTTGGCAGGTTGCTAGGAGTTCCTCACCTGCTTCTGTGAGATATAGCTTGCGGCCAATATGTTCAAACAGTGGCATACCGATGGTCTGGGTCAGTTGTTTCACTTGTCCAGAAACCGTCGGTTGGGTGATTGATAACTCCTCTGCTGCCTTGGTAAAACTACCGTGGCGAGCCGTGGTTTCAAACACCTTGAGTTGGTGGAGAGTCGCAGGGATCAAGGGTTTACTCCTGAACTTGTGCTGTTATGCCTGAGTTTAGCAACACCATAGACTAGAGTCAATACAAGGAAATATCGTCATAGTTTCGGTTCTATATAAGGAAATTTTATAAAAATTTTCGGTGGCATCCCGTCAAACTCTGATCATTTCTGGCCTAGGCGAGGTTTGGGCAAGTTTAGTTCCCCGATTAAAAGTGCAACAATAAAGGAACAAGGTATTTAACCCTATCGAGTCAAACCTATGGCGATCGCCACTGAATTCAAGTCTATTCCGCGTTTATCTACGGGCAAATTCCAGCAAAAATTACAATCGTTGTTGAATCCTGTGGGGTATTTGACCCGCTTGGCGGCCCTGGCGCCGGATCTCGCCTATATGCCAGCGGCGGGCTATAGCGAACCCCTGGTTTTGGCCTATCACCCTGAGGCGATGCGGCAATTATTAAGTAATAGTAGTCAAGCTTTCGCGGCCCCTGGGGAGTTGAATGGCATTATTGAACCCTTGGTGGGCCAACAGTCTTTGGTGAGTTTGAGTGGCGATCGCCATCGGCAAGAAAGAAAGCTGATCATGCCTGCGTTTCACGGGGCGCGGATGCACAACTATGGGGCGCTCATTACCCAGATTATTAAGGAGGAGTTGTCCCAGTTAAAGCCAGGTCAAGCCTTCCAGATGCAGGATATCACCCAAAAAATTACCCTGCGCACCATTATTGAAGTGGTCTTTGGGGTGCAGGGGGGCGATCGCTACGCACCGATTATGGCGATGACCCGCAAGATTTTGAATCGGTTTACCTCGCCCATCGCCAATAGTTTTCTCTTTTTTACATCGCTGCAAAAGGACTTTGGGGCCTGGAGTCCCTGGGGCAGTTTCATCCGCGATCGCCAAGCCCTAGATGAGTTGATCTACGCCGAATTGCAGGAACGCCGCGCCCATCCCGACCCGGAGCGGACTGACATTTTGTCCCTGCTAATGGCCGCCACCGACGAAGCAGGCAACACCATGGACGATCAACAATTGCGGGATGAGCTGATGTTGCTCTTGTTTGCGGGCCACGAAACCACGGCGATCGCCATGGCCTGGGGGACCTATTGGCTCCAGACCCACCCGGAGGTAATGGCGAAAGTCCGCGCCGAAATTACAGCCTTGGGTGAAAATCCTGACCCGATGGATATTTACCGTTTACCTTATCTGGCGGCGGTTTGTAATGAAACCCTACGCATTAACCCCGTGGCAATGTTTACCTTTGCTCGCCAAGCCGTTAGCACCACCCAGTTGCTCGATTATTCCATCGAGGCTGGCACGGTGTTGATGGGGTCAATTTACCTGCTCCACCAACGCCCGGATCTCTATCCCAACCCTAGAGAATTTCGCCCTGAACGGTTCCTGGAACGGCAGTTTACGCCCTATGAATTTATGCCCTTTGGGGACGGTGTGCGCCGTTGTGCCGGGGAAGCTTTAGCGATGGTGGAGTTGCGCCTAGGTCTGGCGGCGATCGCCACCCAAGCTGATTTAACCCTGTTGGATCAGATGCCCGTCGCGGCCAAACGCAAGGGGTTAGTCCTGTCCCCCGCCACGGGAGTAAAAATGCGCTTTAACGGAATGAAAATCTAGCCTGTGCCTTTATTCAACCTGACAAACGTTGGTGAGGGTTTCCACAAACGTCGGATAGGAAATGGAGGCAGCCTCGGCCCGGTGGATGCGGGTTTCGTCCTTGGCATTTAAAGCGGCGATCGCCAAACTCATGGCAATGCGATGGTCAGTGTAGCTATCCATTTCTGCGCCGTTTAAGGTGGCCCCCCCAATAATCTCTAGGCCATCGGGATGCTCGATGATATTTGCGCCCATTTTCGTTAGTTCTGCGGCCATCACGGCAAGGCGATCGCTTTCTTTAACGCGCAATTCCTCAGCATCTTTAATGATTGTTGTGCCTTCTGCGAAACAGGCCGCCACCGCCAGGATCGGAATTTCATCAATGAGCCGAGGGATAATCTCGCCGCCGATGGTGCAGCCTTTGAGAGGAGAATATTGCACCCGCAGATCCGCCACCGGTTCCCCAGCCACTTCCCGCGCATTGTCGAGGGTCATGTCCGCCCCCATCATCTGCATTGCTTCAATAATCCCGGTGCGGGTCGGGTTAATACCGACATTTTCAATGGTCAAATCAGAATCCGGCACAATCGCCGCCGCCACCATCCAAAAAGCTGCCGAACTAATATCTCCCGGTACCACAACTTTTTGGCCCCGTAACGTCGGGTAAGGGTCAATGGTGACGCTGTGGGTTTCTGGATCGATGGTGAGATTTGCCCCAAAGGCCCGGAGCATTCGTTCACTATGATCCCGTGAGAGGGCGGGTTCGGTAACGGTGGTTTGACCCTCCGCCAAGAGTCCTGCCAACAATACACAGGATTTCACCTGGGCTGACGCAATGGGGGAGTGGTAATGAATGCCTTTTAGGTGTTGTCCTCGAATCGCTAGCGGTGCAAGGGTATTCCCTTTTTTGCCCCAAATTTGCGCCCCCATTTCCTTGAGAGGGTTAACGACACGGGACATGGGCCGCGATCGCAAAGAACCATCCCCCGTCACGGCAAAAAAGCGATCCGCCGAAGAGGCCAACAGACCTAACATGAGGCGCATCGTAGTGCCGGAGTTGCCTGCATCGAGGACATTATCCGGTTCCTGCAAATTACCGAGACCCACCCCCTGCACCCGGACTTCCGTTTCATTTAATTCTGAAATATTGGCCCCCATCGCCGTAAAACAAGCTGCCGTACTGCGGGGATCTTCCCCCAATAGCAAGCCTTCGATGATCGTTTCCCCTTCGGCGATCGCCCCCAACATCAGCGCCCGGTGGGAAATAGACTTGTCCCCCGGAATCCGCACCTTTCCCTGCAAGCTGAGGCCCGATGCAGGCGGCGTAATCACAAGTTGCTGGTGGGGAGAAACCGTTTCGAGACGAATCATAATGTCGGGATGTTACAAATGGGCGATGTCATCTTAGCGGATTTCCAAATCCCTTGCCTATGGCCCGGGGCAGAATCAATCAAATTCGTCTTTTTGAGCAAGTATAAATACTTATCCCGAACACAAAAGTCATTATTTCTTGACATAAAAAACGCCCGAAAGTCATTGAATTCGTTAAATGTCAAGGTTTTATAACTTCTGGGATCACGAAGTTCTGGATTCTCTGCTAAAACATGAAACAACAGGCGATCGCCAAAAAACCGATGCAAGCGCCTACCCTGTATCAGTCCAAAATTCGCGCAACGGAGGAGCCCATCCCATGACCACTACAGTAGGCAATGGATTCGAAGACAATCTGGAAGATATGACCCTGAGGCAACTACGGAAACTAGCCAGCAAACTCGGCATCAGTCGCTATAGTCGGATGCGCAAAGATCAACTCCTCGCTGAGGTCAAAAAACGCTCAAACTACGACAATCCCAAAGCCTCAGTCACCCCCGACAAAACTGAATCCATCACCCCAGTCAACAGCCAAGAGGAGGAAACTCAAGTGGAAGCAGCAAAATTTGAAGTTGGTCAAGATGATCCCATCGAGCTCGATCTCGCCAGCGTCGATGAAGACCTCGGTGACCTCCCCGGCGGCTACGGTCAAAGTCGCATCGTCCTCTTACCCCGCGATCCCCAATGGGCCTACGCCTACTGGGATATTCCCAACGACCACAAGCAATATCTGCGCAACCAAGGGGGACAGCAAATTGCCCTCCGTCTCTATGACGTAACAGATATCAACCTCGACTATCAAACTCCCCACAACGTCCAAGAATATTTATGTGACGAAATGGCGCGGGAATGGTATTTCCCCGTACCCGTTAGCGATCGCGATTATGTTGTGGAAATTGGCTACCGTTGCGCCGATGGCCGTTGGTTAAGCTTGGCCCGTTCTACCGCGATTCGTGTTCCTCCCGTTTATCCTAGCGACTGGGTAGAAGACATTTTTGTGACCGTCCAGTGGGATGAAGAGCTAAAAGGCAAAACCGTCTACACTCTGGTTCCCCCAGCCAAAAAACAAGCAGAAGCTGCTGCCGCTGCCGCCGCTGCCGAAAGTACCTCCAGCCCCATTTACGACGAAATCTTTGGCGATCTTCAATCCCTCGAAGCCCAACGCATCGCCGGGTCTCTGTTCGGTTCGATGCAGCATGTGGCTGGCTCAGTACCGCCCCAAGAATCGATCAGTTCCTACGTCTTCCCCTCTGGAGCTGGGCTATGGGCCGCTCCCAACGTTTCTGGTCTCAACATGTCCGGTTTGAATATGTCCGGTGCTGGCTTTGCCTCGATGCCACCAGCCCGTCCCCGGAAATTCTGGCTCGTGGCAGACGCGGAGTTAATCGTTTACGGTGCGACGGAACCTGATGCGACCGTCACCATTGGCGGCCAGCAGATCAAACTGAATCCTGATGGCACTTTCCGCTTCCAGATGTCTTTCCAGGACGGCAATATCGATTATCCGATTGTGGCCGTAGCCGCTGATGGGGAACAAACCCGTTCAATTCACATGACCTTTGATCGGGCGACTCCCTCCCGGAATACCAACACCAAAGAACAAGCGATGGACGAGTGGTTTGTCTAAGCGACTGTTGCGGTAAATCTCAAAAACGAATATTTTGATTTGCTCACTTTATTTCTTGACCTCTCCATTTGGGGAGGTTTTTTGTTCTGAAGTTTATCTACCAAGAGACTTGATCACCATAAAAAAACCAGTTATTTCTATGCAAATAACTGGTTATCGGGAAATGGGTTGCAACTGATTTTGATGCAATCAGCCGTTTACCATTTGTTGTTTTCTGCTTGATCAGCAACGTAAGCAGCAACATTAGCAATATCGTCATCGCTCAAGCGACCGATAAAAGCAGGCATTGCCCCTTGACCATTTTTTGCTTGGTAGATGATCGCCTCTTCAAGGGACTTGCTGCCGTCATTGTAGCCAGCAAGGTAGGTCTTGAGGGCATCAGCCTTCAGGGTTTTATTTGGCATTACAGCGTTGTTCCCGCCAGCATGACAGGCGGCGCAGTTCGCGGAGAATACCTGAGCACCGGCAGCAGCATCAGCGGCAAATGCAGGGGTACCAAAGGCAAACACAGTCGCAAGGACGGTTAAAGCAATAGCAAGTAATTTTTTCAAAGGAGTTTTCCTCTCAATGCTCTCAACAGAAAAAGAATTTGGTTAAAAGTTTAATATAATCAACCAGACTATATTTTATCGATCTTGTCGTTTGGTTCAAACGCCTGGCCTAAAATTCCTTAAATTGTTTCAATTTGTCACAAAATCGCCCTATGCAGTCCGCATCTCCTTCCTCCGATGGTATGCCAGTGGTCAAGACCTGGGACCTTTGCAAGACTTACCGTACCGGCTTTTGGCTCAACAAAACCAGTGAATCCCTCAAGAGTTGTTCTTTAGAAGTCTTGGGTGGGGAAACCTTTGGGCTACTGGGGCCGAATGGGGCAGGAAAAACGACCCTTTTGAAGATTCTGTTGGGGATTATTCGACCAACTGGGGGAAATGCGACGCTGTTGGGAAAACCGTTTGGCGATCGCCCCACCCGCCAGCGTATTGGCTATCTTCCGGAAAATGCTTATTTTTATGACTTTTTAACGGCCTGGGAATTTCTGGATTTTACGGCGGGTTTATTTCAGATTCCGCGCGGCAAACGACAAAAGCGAATTAAACGATTGCTGGATACGGTGGGTCTGGCCCAGGAAGTGGCGAAAAAGCGGCAACTCCGCAAATATTCCAAGGGGATGCTCCAGCGGGTTGGCATGGCCCAGGCATTAATCAATGATCCGGATTTGGTGTTCCTCGATGAGCCGATGTCGGGTCTCGATCCCCTCGGTCGCTACCAGGTGCGAGAAATTATTTTGTCCCTCAAGGCCCAGGGGAAAACGATTTTCTTTAATTCGCATATTCTGGCGGATGTGGAACTGATTTGCGATCGCCTGGCGATTTTGTCGAAGGGGGAAATTATCTGCCAAGGTACTTTAGATGAGCTTTTGGGGGCGGCGGATCGCTATCAAGTGGTCATCGAAGGGGGCACCGAGGCAGCGTTACGGTCTTGGGTGCCGGATTTGAGCCGCAAGGATCACCATTGGATTGGCCATTTGGAGGGAGATCCCCAAAAGTTTATTGCGTCCCTGAGCTTGATGAAGGCGCGATTACTGGATTTAAAATTGGCGCGGGTTTCCTTAGAAGATTTCTTTATTCGCCAAATCCGAAACCATGACCCCCAGGCGCACATCGAGGAAAATCTCAAGGCGATCGCCTAATTTTTATCTCTTAAAAAAGCACTAAAAAAGGGACGCTACCGATTAGTAACGTCCCCTCCTGCAAAATTTCAAAGATGTTTATTTCGCGGGATCCAGTTTGGCGATCGCCGCTTCCATTTCCGAGGCAATTTTCGCTTCAAGGGCCGCAGAATCTGTTTCCATGTAAACCCGCATCAGCGGTTCCGTGCCAGAAGGACGCAGGAGCACCCAACTGCCATTTTCGAGGTACAGTTTCACGCCATCCTTTAAGCCCACTTCCTTGACTGCTAAACCAGCCACCGTTTCCGGGGGGGTCGCCTTATAGAAGTCCAAAACAGCCTTTTTGTGGGGTTCTTCGAGGTGGAGATCCAAGCGTTTGTTAAAGAGCGGCCCATCGGCATCTTCCAGGGCTTCTTTGACTAACTGGGACAGGGGCTTGCCTTCGTAGGCGATCGCCTCGGCCACGAGCATATCGGCCAAAATGCCATCCTTTTCCGGGATATGACCGAGCACACTCAAACCACCGGATTCTTCGCCACCAATAAGGACAGCGGTTTCCCGCATTTTTTCGCCGATGTATTTAAAACCAACGGCCGTTTCAAAAATTTCTAAGCCATATTTCGCAGCCAAATTATCCAGTAAGTGGGTCGTGGCTACCGTGCGGACGATCGCCCCTTTTTGACCTTTGTTTTTCAGCAGGTGTCGCGCGAGCAACAGCAGAATTGTGTTGGGCGTTAAAACATTCCCCAATTCATCCACAACCCCAAAGCGATCGCTGTCACCATCGGTAGCCAAGCCCAGATCCGCTTGATCGGCTTTTACCGCATCCACGAGGCCCACCAACTGAGAGCCTTTCGGTTCTGGCATCCCACCGCCAAACAACACATCACGGCTGGTATTAAACGACTCCGTTTCGCAACCGCAGTGGGCCAACACTTCGTCTAAATAACCGCGTGAGGTGGAATACAGCGCATCATACTTGACCTTCAGGCCCGCTGAGCGAATCTTATCCACATCCAGAAGAGTGTAGATGAATTTTAGATAGTCAGGTTTCGGGTCGAACCGAGAAATCTTGTCGCCATTTTTGCCTGTGGGCATCTCCGCCGAAGCACTGGCAATATTCGCCACAATCGTATCGGTAATCTCTGGGGTTGCTGGCCCTGCATAATCGGGAATATATTTAATCCCACAGTAGGGGGCGGGGTTGTGGCTGGCCGTAAACATCAACGCCCCAGCAGAATTGAGAAACTTCGCATTGTAGGCAATCACCGGGGTCGGGCAATCCCGTTCTACCACCTTCACCGTCCAACCGAGATCCGCGAGCACTTCCGCCGCAGTCTGGGCAAATTCGTCTGCAAAAAAACGGGTGTCGTAGGCCACCAGCACCGGACGATCCTTCCCATAGGCCGTCTCTAGGTAGCTGGCGATCGCCCGGGTCACTTTACAAACATTAGCGAAGGTAAAATCATCGGCGATAATGCCACGCCAACCGTCAGTGCCAAACTTAATCGGGGGATTGCTTGCAATACTCATGGAAGAAAAACAGGGCTTATTAAAAATCCCCTTTATCTTATCCGCAAGGGGGAAACCACGAATGGCGATTTTTTTACAAAATTTCCCCGCAGACAGGCATTTTTCCAAAGCATTAGATATTATTAGGTCTATACTGGCCAATTCCAGTAAAAAGTCATAGGCGAAAGACTGTCTTTTCTATCCTTCGGGCGGTGCAAATTTTGTCTAGATTGATGTACATATCGGACGATTTAACCCCAAACCCTTGATCAATGGAGTGATACATAACCGTGGCAACAACCGAATCCCGCCAACCCCAACCCATCGATGTCGCCCAACTCCAGCAGGAACTCCAACTGCGGGATCAACTGGTGCAGCAATTGTCCCAGGAGCTATTTCGTCTCGTAAAGGGCAATGATGACCCGGCTCCGGCCCTAGAGGCACAGCACCAAGAAGAACTCCAACGTCTCCGGGAGCAGTTCCAAGAGGTTGAACAACAGGTTATTTTTTACCAAGAGCGCCTGACCCAGAAAGATCAAGAAATTTCCCAATTGCGCCAATCCGTTAAAGAATTAGGCGATCGCAGTCGGCGCTTAGAACAGGTGGTTCAGGAACTACCGCAAATGTATCGGCAAAAATTCGCTGAGAGAATGGCAACAGTTCGCGATAAAGTAGAGAAGCTGCAAAGGGAAAATCGTCAACTCCACGCCGACTTACAAAGTGTGAGTTACCGTCTTGCAGTAAAAAATCGTCGTCATAGCCTGTCTGAGATTGAATTACCCACATTTAACCCCAAAGGTGGCAGCCCCATCCCGACGTTCAGTACCCTCTAAGGTCATCATCTTAGTCAATGCTGAATTAAAGCATTCTGGCAAATTTATCTCTGCTTCCCCCGTTACGGAGCGGATGATTAAGGCATTTAAAACGGCAATTGTGCAGCAGGCCGAAGGCACAGAAGTAGAAGTGCTCACGCCAGCGATGGTTCGACATGGTGGGCAATCCCAGAGTCGCGACGTCCTCGTTTGTCCTTTGACGATTGATTTACCAGAACCCTTTTCCTTCGCACACCAAAAAGTATTTCAGGCCTGTCGCAGAATTGAAGAACGGCGTCAGTGGGTACAGAAACATACAACCCACCGGGTCTGTAGTCATAATTATCTGGGCGATCATTGGTTACCGATTATCTATACCGCGAAGGGGCCTTTGTACGGCGAAGTGATCGGCGAAGGAGTAATGCCCAACTCCTACCATCAGCCCATCGATCTCCGGGATGATCAACGCCAAAGCTTATATTATCTGGGCTATCAACTCCTCGATTCCATTGGGGCGACCCCTGGGGTTTACCTGCTACAGTTTTCTTTTTCACCAGAAAAACGACTGATTTTTGATCGACTCTGGCCGTTCCCGGCAGCGCCGGCGATCGCCTCTTTGCGGTGCCAACAACCAGACCTATTTACCTGTCATTGGCAATGTCTGACGGGCCAAAGTATTCCCGATGTGATTATTCCCCATTACCTCGCATCGTGACATACTCCCGACGCTGACCTAACGGTACAGCGCGGGCTTCTTAAGTCGCCTTAAGAAATTCCTGCTTCAAAGCCTCCCCACTGGGCGTAGCTCCACAGGATTGAACGGTCTGTCCAACCGCTATTAGTCCACGATTACGAATCACTTGTCCGCTGGCTACATCGCGATGAGTGGTGTAGCCACATTCCGGGCATTCATGCCGACGCACAGACAAATCTTTCCTCACCGCTACTCCACAGGCTGGGCATTCTTGGCTTGTGCCAGCGGCTTTAACCTTTTGGAAATGCACACCCCGCTTGAAGCAGACCCATTTAAGCGTATCGAGGAATTGACCCCACCCAGCATCCAGACAATGCTTCCCCAGCATTCCTTTAGCCAGTCCTTTTAGGTTTAATTCCTCCGCAAATATCATCCCTGCTTGATCACAGAGATGATGGGCGAGCTTGCGGTGAAAATCCTTGCGTCGGTTCGCAATTCGTTCATAGAATCTTGCGACTCGTTGACGAGCTTTTTGCTGGTTCTTTGACCCTTTCTGCTTTCTGGCAACGGCACGGTTCAGCACTTTCAGCCTGTGTTGTGCCTCCACAAAGAATCTGGGCCTTGCAATTAACTCGTTGTCTGATGTCGCAACAAAATGATTTAACCCCACATCAATCCCAATGGCGTGACCACCGATAACAGGATCTGGGATTTTAACGTCGCTTTGGATAACTAGCTGGATATACCAACCAGAAGCGCGTTTAACGACCCGTGCTTGCTTCGCCTCAAACCCATCAGGGATCGGACGGTGCATCACGGTCTTAACCCAGCCAAATACCGGCAGCTTGATTCGATTGCTGTCAATGGGATTTTTCCCCAACTGCGGAAAGTTAAAGCTGCGAAAACGCTTCTTAAACCGTGGGAATCCAAACCCACTATTCCACAGGGCATTAAACGCCTTTTCCAGCCGACCCATTACGTCCTGAAGCACTTGAGAATGAACATTTTGCAGAAAAGGATTCTCTTTCCGCGCTGCGGTCAAATTTCGCTTCTGACTGTAATAGGTCGGTTTTTCTGAATCCATTGGGTAAATAAATTCCCGCTGAATACTACAAGCATTAACTGGGCACTTACGGGACTGAATCCAGTCACGACGTTCTGCCAAGGCGTAGTTATAGACGCGCTTGCAAGTTTCCAGCCATTCCTCCATTTTGGAAGATTGATTGACCGTCGGATAGAGCCTGTATTCGTAAGTCAGGTTAAGCATTTTTCGATCATATCAGAATCTTAGGAGGAAATCAGGATCTCCCTAGAGTTGTTCGTCTCTGCTTCGCTCCGACTCACCGCTCCTCATCCCGACGCTGAATTAAAATTACAGCGCGGGGCTTCTCCGCGATCAACTAAAGCTTCCCCCGAAAGTTCCCGGTAGGATGTGAGCGATTGCTGACTTATCGCGCATATCAGTAAATAACTGTCAAAAAATTAAACGAATCATCTCAGAGGCTGTGGTGATCGCCGTTTCCTGATTAACAATAGGCCCAATGGCTTCAATCCATAAACGCTTTAGGACAACGGTAAATAGCATCAGTTATGGGAAACGTAAAAAAAATCGGTGTACTCACCAGTGGCGGCGACTGCTCTGGCCTGAATGCCGCTATTCGAGCTGTAACCCGCTGTGCCCGGCATCGATACGGCTGGGAAGTCATTGGTATTTGTCGGGCGACCCTCGGCCTGCTCCAGGATCCGCCAGAAACCATTGTCCTCACCGAAGATCGGGTGGATACTTGGTTGACCATGGGAGGCACCATGTTGGGGACAACCAATAAAGGGAATCCCTTTGCTTTTCCCATGGAAGATGGTTCCCTCAAAGATCGTTCCCAGGAAATCGGCGAAGCCTACCACCGTCTAGGGCTAGATGCCCTGGTCGGGATTGGTGGCGACGGGAGCTTGGCCATTCTCCAGAAATTGGCGCACCTGGGGGGCATGAACCTCGTGGGCATCCCCAAGACCATTGATAATGATGTGGGCATCACAGAGCGTTCCATTGGCTTTGAAACGGCGGTGAATATTGCCACGGAAGCTTTAGACCGGCTACATTTTACGGCGGCGAGCCACAACCGGGTGATGATTGTGGAAGTAATGGGCCGTGATGCCGGCCACATTGCCTTGAATGCCGGGATTGCAGGCGGTGCCCATGTGATCTTGATTCCAGAGATCGCCTACGATTTACAGACGGTGTGTGAGTTTATTTGCGATCGCCAAAATTCCGGTAAAGATCATACCCTCGTCGTTGTTTCCGAGGCTGTCTGTACGACCTCTGGAGAAACCCTTAAACACGAATTGCAATTTGGGGAATGTCGCCTGGGGGGCATCGGCCAATACATGGGCGATGAAGTCGCCAAAAAGACGGGCGCAGAAACGCGGGTAACGGTATTGGGCCACATCCAGCGGGGGGGCATCGCCTCACCCCTAGACCGTTTGTTAGCCTCAGCCTTTGGGGTCGCGGCGGTGGACTTGATCGCCCAGGGCAAGTTTGATCGCATGGTGACGTGGCAAAATGGCCAGGTGTCTAGTGTGCCGATTCGTGAGGCCATCGAGATCAATCGGGTCGTTAATCCGGAGGGAACTTTGGTCAAAACCGCGCGGGGATTAGGGATTTGTCTCGGCGATCGCCCTGGTAAAATTTAGGCTGCCCAGGCTCTAGGGAGACGCGGGCCCCAGAAGATAGGGTTGCAGATCGAGGGGCACTTGGTTTGCGGTCTCTAATTGCATCCTCTCCCCCCATTGGCGCAGGGGCAGGGTCAAATCTGCAAAAAACTGCGTTGGGTCTGTATCGGGCTTCAAAATCAAGAGCGTTGTACAAGGGGCACTTTTAACCTGGGTTAGGGCACAGATCACTTCCCGTTCTGGGGTGGCCGGATTGGGCTGATAGGTAAGGGCGCGGAGCTCTTGTGATGCCAGTGAATCGAGCCGCTGGGCCACCTGTTCACAACGACTTTTGAGGGACACATCCCCTTCCATGCCCGGCACCATTTGTAGCCAAGGTTGTGGTTGTCCCTGGCCTTGATGGAAGACTGTCCACATCAACTCTCCTGTTTGGGGTTCTATGACGGGCTGACAGCTAAACTGCCGTGGTTTGAGAATATTACGCCCCAGGGCATTACTCACCCCCACCGTGAGGCCCACCGTCAAAAAGGCGATCGCCACTACGCCGCCCAACAATAATTGATAAGGCTCTAACATCATCAATTTCGCCATTGTGTTTCCCTAATACTTCACCATGATTATTTGTCTGGGGTAACCGCAAAAAAGTTTCTCGATTAGACCCTAAATTGCTAAAATTTTGCCCATTTCTCCCAAATTAGTAGGGTAATTGGGAATAGGCGGCCTGGGAGATGGTCGGCAACTCCGCATATTTGCCGAGAATTGATTGCACCATGGCATAACCACAGGCGACTAGAGTGCCGAGGAAAGCTACATTAGAAAGGGTTTCGATGAGAATGCCCCCACTCCCAAAGCCGAATAATTGAATCACAATGCTCAATAAAATCAAGGCAATATCGATGAGAATCGCTTGTAGGGTGTTGAAGCGGATGAAGTGACTAATCCGGCTGTTCCGTACCACCGCGCTGTAGAGGACGAAGAAAATAATCAGCCCCGCAAAGGGAAAAGAATAAAGGCGGATTAATGGCTGTAGGGGTACATAGATAATCGAGAGAATCGGGAATTGCCTCAAAAATGGAATCCCCAGGGGCAAGGCATAAACGAGGGGTAGAAGGTAGGGTAAGGCGCCAAATAAACGATCCGTGGGTTCAGTGGTAGTGGACATAAAATTTTTGTGCAATGGACTAGTTTCTATTCTACAAAGAACTCATGAACTACTCCAGCCTAAGAGGCATGGAGTTTCCGTCGTTTCATCGCCCCAAGTTGCCTCATGCTTCCGCAATCGGTAGAGCTTGGCGGCTCCGCGACTGAAGAGGCCAGTTCCTGACCCCTTGCCCAGGCTAAATTAACCTGAGCTGCATTGATATCTCTATCCTCCCTGTGGCCACAGTTTGGGTTTGAGCAAATATGTACCCTGTCTGCCAATGTCTTTGGCGTTAGCTCCCAACATTTAGCGCAACGCTGAGAGGGCTTAAGCGTCCTTGTCGGGGACTCCACATAAAATCCTCCTGCCTCTGCCAGCTTGTATTCCAGCATTGAACCAATCATGCCGAAGCCAACCGAGAGAATGGAGCGGTTAAGCCCTGTTTTTTGAGCTTTCCGTTTGCTGCCTTTTTTGGCTTTGCGGGTCATGTTTTTGACGTTTAACTGCTCACCTGCAACTAGGCTATTACCGCTGACTATGTTGCTTGTGATTTGATGCAGCCAATCTTCGCGCTGACGGGTAATTTTGCGTTGCCGCATTGATACCTGCCGTCTCGCTTTTTGCCACCGCCGCGATGCTTTAACTCGCTTATTTCGGTTTGGTGCACGCTTTCGTCTGAGTTGCTTGGATGCTTGCCTTACAGCAACCTCACCGACTTTGATAAAGCCAGGCTTTGATAGTTGCTCCCCTGTAGAAAGGGTAATCGCTTCCTTGCAACCTAAATCAATCCCCACAGACCCACCCTCGGTTTCCCGCTTGGGTTCACATTTGACGGTGATTGAGGCATACCACTTGCCCTGGCGGAAGAAAATTGTGCAAGTTGTTGGTTTTCCCCAGGTGCGAGCTTTCCCTCTCATTTGCATTCTGCCTAAGTGGCTCAACTTGAGAAAGCCATGCTGACCGTCTGTTTCTACCTGCCAACCTGCCCCGCAGGGATATGTCCACCCTCCATAGCGTCGAGATGCCTTGAACTTTGGATATCCCCCCAATCCCTTAAAAAATCGGTTGAAGGCAAAGTCCACTCGCTTTAACGTTGCCTGTAGGGCATGGGAACCCAGTTCCTTAAATTCTGGCCATACTTGCTTGAACCCTGGCAGACTATTTTGCTGCTCAAAGTAATCGACTGCATGGTTGAACTTTTGGTACTGGGTTTTACGGTTAGCAATCGCTGCGTTATACAAACTGCAATGTAAACGCCGCCAATAGTGCAGCTTTTTTTGCTGTTGGCGACTTGGATAGAGCCTGTAAGTGATTCGGCGTGTTACCATGCTCCTATGGTAGTCTATTGTGCCCACAATGAACAAGTCAGAAATACTAAAAATAAGGCTAACATCAGAGGATCTGGCAAGACTCAAGGCGTTCGCGTCCAACAAGGATGTCAGCATGGCTCAAATTATCAGAGAGTACATAAGGCGATTGCCTAAGCCTGATTGATTTGGCTACTTCCGTTTCTCTTCAGTAGCCGCGCTATCCTTCCCTACCCTAAAGAGAGATAGGGACTGCCGCGCCCAAGTTCAAGAAGTTTTGGGGCGATCGCCAGGGCCAGACAATGGGAAAAATTAAACGAAATTAAGGAATTTTGCGGTGATTTCCCCTGCATCCCGACAAAAGGCAGTAAAATCGTAAACATTTGTTAACCTCTTTTTGAAACTGAATGCAAAGCACAGTCCGCTCCCCAGGGAGTCGCGAGTCTCTACGGCAGGATCTGCCCTTCACCCTGAAGGATGTGAAAGCAGCCATCCCAGACTACTGTTTTCAGCCTTCTGTCTTCCGTTCCCTCGCTTATTTCTTTCTTGATATTGGGATCATTGCCGGTCTCTATGCGATCGCCGCTTATTTAGATTCTTGGTTTTTCTATCCCATCTTTTGGTTTGCCCAGGGCACGATGTTTTGGGCTTTATTTGTGGTCGGCCATGATTGCGGCCACGGCTCTTTTTCTAAATCCAAATGGCTCAATAACTTAATCGGCCATTTGAGCCACACGCCGATTTTGGTGCCCTTCCATGGTTGGCGCATTTCCCACCGCACCCACCACTCCAATACGGGCAACATTGATACCGATGAGAGTTGGTACCCGATCCCAGAGTCGAAATATGACCAAATGGGTTTCGCTGAAAAGCTTGTCCGTTTCTATGCGCCCCTGATTGCCTATCCAATTTATTTGTTTAAGCGATCGCCGGGTCGGGGGCCTGGTTCCCATTTTTCGCCAAAAAGCCCTTTGTTTAAGCCTGCCGAGCGCAACGATATCATCGTCAGCACCGCCGCGATTATCGCCATGGTCGGTTTTCTCGCGTGGTTTACAGTGCAGTTCGGGCTTCTTGCCTTTGTGAAATTCTATTTCGTGCCCTACGTCATCTTTGTAGTTTGGCTCGATTTAGTGACTTATCTGCACCATACCGAAGCGGATATTCCCTGGTATCGGGGTGATGACTGGTACTACCTCAAGGGCGCCCTCTCCACCATTGACCGGGATTATGGCATTTTCAACGAAATTCACCATAATATTGGCACCCACGTCGCCCACCACATTTTCCATACCATTCCCCACTACTATCTCAAGGATGCGACGGAAGCGATCAAGCCTCTCCTGGGCGATTATTACCGGGTGAGCCATGCTCCCATTTGGCGCAGTTTCTTTAGATCCCAAAAGGCCTGCCATTACATCGCCGATCAAGGGTCTAACCTCTACTATCAGCCGAAAAAGTAGCGGTATTATTACTGTCACAATCTCTCTTTTTTGCCCTAATTTCCCCTGGAAGTTAGGTTTTTTTTGCGGCGATCGCCTGGGTAAAGCACCGGATTTTTGAGAGATCGCCTATGATCAAGACCGTTGAATTAATGACGGCACCACCATGAAGCGGGTTCGGGTCAAGTACAGTTCGCCAACCTTTTGGATTGGCCTTGGTTTAACGGGGGTTTTGGGTCTGGGGGCAATCGCCGCCCGGCAGCAGATCCCGTTGTTATCCCAGAATGCCAGCCAAGTGGAATCCTCTGAAGCAAGCGATTCTGAGGTGTTGACCCTGGTAGAACAAACACCAGAGGAACGTCGGGAACAGCTTGAGGCGATCGCCAACGGGAAGAAAAAGAGTCTTGACCGCAGTCGCGCCCGTTACTTGTTAGGGATGGATTATCTCGTCGAACAGGATGGTGCCGCTGCCCTAGCCGCCTTCGAGAACCTAGAGCAGGACTATCCCGTACTCACGCCCCATATTTTGATCAAACGGGGGCGTGCCTATGAATTAGTCAACAATCCTGAACAGGCCCAGGTAATTTGGTTTGATGTGGTGCAAAATTACCCGGAGGATGGTGCCGCCGCCGAAGCCCTTTTTCGCCTCAGTGCCTACGATGGGAAGTATGCCGACCAGGCGATCGCCGAATATCCCGCCCACCCGCGCACCCAAAGCTTAATTCAACAGCGTCTTGCCGATAACCCCAAGCAACGGGATCTGTTGGAACTACGCCTCAAATATGACGCCGATGCCCCGGATATTGCCGCAGTCCGTCAAGCTTTAATCGATAATTTTGCCGAGCAGTTATCCCCAGAAACCTGGCAGGCGATCGCCGATAGCTTTTGGGATCAATGGCAGTATGCCGACGCCGCCACCGCCTACCAAAAAGCACCCCGAACGCCCCAGAATTTGTACCGCCTCGCCCGCAGCTTCCAGGTCAGTGACCAACCGGAGCAAGCCCGACCTGCCTACGAAGCTTTGATCAAAACTTTCCCCGATGCCCCAGAAACGGGCCTTGGTTTACGTCGTCTCGCAACTTTAGTCAATGACACTACGGCGCTAACTTATTTAGATCAAGCCACCCAAAAATTTCCAGAGGAAGCCCCCGACGCTCTTTTTGCCAAGGCCAACCTTTTAGAAAAGTTGGGGAGTAACAGTTCCGCCAGCCAAACCCGCGAAAAAGCCCTCAGTTCCTATAAAGACGGAGCCGCCACCACAGAATATCGCTGGCAACAGGCCGAACGTTATGCCGCAGAAGAAAATTACACCAAGGCCATTGAATGGGCCAAGGCGATCGCCTCCCTGACCCCCGACCATTCCCTCACCCCTGAATCTATTTTTTGGACGGGAAAATGGCAACAACAACTCGGTGAAACCCAAGCGGCGAAACAAGCCTATCAACAAGTCCTCCGCGACTACCCCGAATCCTACTATGCTTGGCGATCGGCAGTGCAACTTGGTTGGGATGTGGGAGATTTTAACTCTGTGCGCAGCCTCCAACCAGTATTAGATATTCCCGAAACTCGCCCTGTCCCCCCGGCAGGTTCCGAAACGTTTCAGGAGCTTTATCGCCTCGGCCAGGATTTTGACGCTTGGAATACCCTCCAACTCGAACTCGCGAGTAAAACAGATCTTACTGTCCCCGAAACCTTTACCCAGGGTTTGTTGAAACTTGCCCAAGGTCGCTATCTCCAGGGGATCAATACCATTTGGAATCTCAGCCAACGGGATAACCCCGGCGATCGCCAAGCTTGGTTAGCACTCCGGGAAAACGAAACCTATTGGCACTCCCTTTTCCCGTTCCCCTATGCAGAGCCGATCCAGCGTTGGGCCGCCGAAAATGACCTCAATCCCCTATTGGTCGTTTCTTTAATGCGCCAAGAATCTCGCTTTGAGAAAAATATTGAATCCCCGGTGGGAGCAAAGGGGTTAATGCAGGTGATGCCCAGTACCGCCGAATGGATTGCCCAGCAGACCGATAGTGGCACCTATGATCTCAGTGACCCAGAAAGCAATATTCAGCTCGGTACCTGGTATCTGCGCTATACCCACCGGGAATATGATGACAATTCTATGTTGGCGATCGCCAGTTACAATGCTGGCCCCGGCAACGTGGCCCAATGGCTACAACGTTACGGCCTCGATGACCCCGACACCTTTATCGAACAGATTCCGTTCAATGAAACGAAAAACTACGTCGAATCTGTCTTTGCGAATTATTGGAACTACGAACGCCTTTACAATCCTGAGCTAAACCGAAAACTCCAAACTCTCTAAGTCCCCTTTTTATCCGGCTTTCACTTTGCCAACACCACAGTAAATGTAAAAAATATCTGAGAATACTTTACAAAACTTTATTTCTCTGTTAGTATGGACACATACATAAAAAAACCAGTTCTAAATTGCTTTAGAACGCACCTTGATAATCTCATAGCAATCATAAACACATGACTACTACACTACAACAGCGCGGCAGCGCTTCCTTGTGGGAGAAGTTCTGTCAGTGGATCACCAGCACCGAGAACCGCATCTATGTCGGTTGGTTCGGCGTCCTGATGATTCCTACCCTTCTCACTGCAACCACCTGCTTCATCATTGCGTTCATCGCTGCTCCTCCCGTTGACATCGACGGTATCCGTGAGCCCGTAGCAGGTTCTCTCCTTTACGGTAACAACATCGTCTCTGGCGCAGTTGTACCTTCTTCTAACGCAATTGGTCTCCACTTCTATCCCATCTGGGAAGCAGCTTCCCTCGATGAGTGGTTGTACAACGGTGGCCCTTACCAGTTGGTAATTTTCCACTTCCTCATTGGCGTATTCTGCTACATGGGTCGTGAGTGGGAACTTTCTTACCGCCTCGGTATGCGTCCCTGGATCTGTGTTGCATTCTCTGCTCCCGTAGCAGCAGCAACTGCAGTATTCCTCATCTACCCCATCGGTCAAGGTTCCTTCTCTGATGGTATGCCTTTGGGTATCTCTGGTACGTTCAACTTCATGATCGTATTCCAGGCAGAGCACAACATCCTGATGCACCCCTTCCACATGCTTGGTGTGGCTGGTGTATTCGGTGGTTCTTTGTTCTCCGCAATGCACGGTTCTCTCGTAACCTCTTCTTTGGTACGTGAGACTACTGAAACCGAATCTCAAAACTACGGTTACAAGTTCGGTCAAGAGGAAGAAACCTACAACATCGTTGCAGCTCACGGCTACTTCGGTCGTTTGATCTTCCAATATGCATCTTTCAACAACTCTCGTTCCTTGCACTTCTTCTTGGGTGCATGGCCTGTAGTAGGTATCTGGTTCACTGCCCTTGGTGTATCTACCATGGCATTCAACCTGAACGGTTTCAACTTCAACCAGTCCATCCTTGATTCTCAAGGTCGTGTAATCAACACCTGGGCTGACATTCTGAACCGTGCCAACCTCGGTTTTGAAGTAATGCACGAGCGTAATGCTCACAACTTCCCCTTAGACTTAGCAGCTGGCGAGCAAGCTCCTGTAGCACTGCAAGCACCTGCAATCAACGGTTAATACCGGATTGAGTCTTAGGGCTTAGTTGAAAAAAAGATGATTGCTTTGACAGTAAAACTGAATAAGTAATGATTGGCGAAGGCCCCTACCAGAGATGGTGGGGGTTTTTGCTTGCTTTTTTTTGGGCGATTTCCGGGAATTCTTTTCTGTCGGTAGCGTGAAGACAAAAAATAAAAAAAATCTGCTTGGTTAAAGCATTAACAGCTAGTTTGATTTTTGAGCCATTCGTAATCTTGATCTTGGCTTTTTTGATTTTTTTTGGGTGAAATTAAGACTTGATAACCCGGTGTTTTTTTGCACTTTTGATAATAAAGGCGCATCAAATTGATATGGGGCACCCGGCATTCTGTCCATTTGTTGTCGGTGGCGCGGACTTTTTTGGCGGCGTAGGCTTGGCCTTCGAGGATATCTTTCAGAGCTTTGATGAGGGCGGCGAGGTTTTCAGGCTGGTCTACTAATACATTCAGAGAATCCCGCAAGAGGGTGATTTCTGGCAGTAGAGTACTCACGAGGATTTGTATTTGCTCGGCGTTGAGGCGATCGCCTTGGGTCGGTTGTCGAGAGGATGACTGCTGTTGGAGATTAAATAAATCAACCCTTTGCTGTTCTAAGTTAACGGCGTACTCTTGCAATTGGGCTTTCAGTTGGCTGATTTCTGCTTCTTTGTGATGCAAGACATCCTGTTGTGATTTTTCTAAGGATTCAAGAATTTCGTCAATGTCGCGGTTATTTTCACGGAGTTTTTTTTGGCTAGCGAGGCTTAATTCTTTTTCCCGTTGTAGTTTTTGTTCGAGGCGTTCCTTGGCTTGGGTTTGGCTGGCAATACGTTGTTCGAGATCGGCGATCGCCTGGTGAAAATCTTGGGCCTGATTCGCTATTTCTAAACTGTAATTTTCCGCCTGGAGCTGGAGTTGGGATTCGTAGGCTTCCTGTTGGGTGGCAAAGTTTTTTTTGAGTTTTAAGATCTCTTGCTTTTGGAAGGTGCGCATCGTAAAAAACAGGCCGATGCCCCCTAACCCTAAGCCCCAAAAAAAAGAAAAGTCCATAGCCACGGATGTTGCCTACTGTAGTTACCTTTCTTCCAATTTAGCGTAAGGCACTTGGGATTTAGGTGCCCGTAGAGCCGAACCCGCCCGTACCTCGACTCGTACTACTGACTTTGTCGACCACTGTAATATCCAAATGCATCACTGGCACCATCACCATTTGGGCAATGCGCATCCCGGCTTTAACCTCAAAGACCGTATCGCTGTGGTTGATTAAAATCACGCCGATTTCACCGCGATAGTTGGCGTCGATGGTGCCAGGGCTGTTGAGGACAGTGACGCTTTGTTTGAGGGCTAGGCCACTGCGGGGGCGGATCTGGAGTTCTGTGCCAATGGGAATCTCCGCCGCGAGACCTGTTTTGATCAGGGCCGTTTTGTGGGGGGCGATCGCCACGGGTTCGATGGCATGGAGATCAACGCCAGAATCCCCATCGTGTTGATATTTGGGAATAATTGCGTTGGGATGGAGCTTGAGGAGGCGGAGGTGCATAGAAAGCTAGACGGTGGTGGTTTGTAAACGATGTTTGAGGATTTGGGGATCACCTTGGTCAACGACTCGGCCATTTTCCAAAAGGAAAGCCCCATCACAAAAGTCTAATTCATCGAGGCGATGGGTCACCCAAAGGGCCGTCATCCCCCGGCTTTTTACTAAATGTTGTACCTGTTTGACGAGATCAAGCTGGGTATCGCCATCCAAAAGGGCCGTGGGTTCATCGAGGAGGAGGACTTCACAATGTCTGGCGATCGCCCCGGCAATGGCGACCCGTTGTTTTTGGCCACCACTGAGGGCATAGATCGGCCGACGCGCTAAATTACTGAGACCCACTGCGCCCAAGGCTTCGGCCACCCGTTGTTGAATGATGGGGGTCGGTAAGCGTTCGGAAACCAAGCCAAAGGCCACATCCGCCCCCACGGTGGGCATGACCAATTGGTGGTCGGGGTTTTGGAAGACAAAGCCGACGGGCTGGATCAATTCAACGGTACCCGAATCGGCCGTCAAGAGTCCCGCCAAAATGCGTAGTAGGGTCGATTTTCCACTGCCATTGGTGCCCAAGAGCATCCAAAATTCCCCCTGGGGGACGGCTAAATTGCAGTGACTGAGGATTTTTTTGTCCGGTTGCCAACTAAAATTCAGGTTTTCGACGGCTATGGCAGGACTAGACATGGCTTTGGGAGGGGTCACTTGGGGCCACAATCACAACGACACAGTAAGTAAACATAACAAAAAAGAGGGGAGCGATCGCCCCCCGTGGGTTTGAGGCCAGAGACCTTGGTTATTCGGCAGCTTGGGTGGCAAAAAAGCCTGGTACCCGTCCGCCGGCAGCCGCACCACTTTTCTTGTTGAGGACAACGGCACTGATTTGATCACTGAGGAGGGCAATTTTTTTATCCTCATCCTTTTCGCAGGTGAGTTCGAGGAGGGTGGCGTGGTCTCCTTTCATGGCCTCGAGGACAGATTGATACAGCGCTTGGGCAGCATCTGCCTCTTTCCGTTGGATAGAAACGGGGATCGGGCTATATTTGAGGGTCAAATCCAGACTATACATGCAGGTTTACGGGTTATTTTTCCTGTTATTTATCTTAAACGGTTTGGGAGATCACGGTTGGGCGGCTTCGGCGATCGCCTTGATCCGGCGCAGTTGGGCTTGCATGTCTTTCTGCGTCCAGCGGGCGGCAAAGGTTTTAAACCCCCAACGTACCAAAGGATTGGGAATGTCAAACTGAAAGCGGTTCACTAACTGGGTTCCTGTGGCATTGGGGATACATTCCCAACGGTCTCGTCCCCGGAAAAATCCGGTAAATTGCCAGACAATTAAACCCGGTTCCCGTTCCACGACACGATTATTCAACACCAGGTTAACCAAGGGAATTTTTAACCAAAAGCGACTTTGACTTTCGAGGGCTGTACTCCAGCGATCGCCCAGGGGTTCACACTGTAGGAGGGGATTTAGCCAGCGGTGCATGGTTTCTAGATCCGTAAAACACTGCTCGACACAGGTGGCGCTGGCTCGCACTTGAATTGATTGTTCAAAAATTTCCATCAAAATTCCGTCTAAAGGTGGATTTTCCCAAAGTTATGAAAAGAAATATAGCGAATTTGTCTATTTGACGGGTGAAAAATTTAGGGGATCTCTGTAGGGTATTAAGAGGCAAATGCTTGCCACAAATTAGCGCAAAAACGCCCATTATGGCCGTGATTAGCGATGTTGTTATTTAATTTACTTCTGAAAAATGTCACCTTTAATCCATACCCTGGGGCCTCCCATGGTAGATTCCTATCCTGTTTTAGCACTCCAACTGCCGGAGTCTCTACAAACCCTCGTTGGGGAAGATGTCGCCAATATTATTAAAGCGATCGCCATCTTAATCATCGGTTGGATCGTGGCCCTAGTGGTCAAAGCGATCGTCAAAGGGCTCCTGAATAAAACCGAAGTTGATAATAAAATTGCCGCTTGGATCACCGGTCAAGACGGTAAAAGTGATCTGCCCATTGAAATTTGGGCCGCAAATATCGTCTACTGGTTTGTCATCCTCTTTACGGTGGTGGCTGTTTTAGAAACCCTCCAGCTTGATGGGGTTTACACGCCACTGAATGAACTACTCAGTCAAGTGACAAACTTCTTGCCCCAACTGTTTGCGGCAGGTCTGTGGTTAGGGGTCGCTTGGTTGGTGGCCACCATTGCCAAATTAATTGTCGTCAAAGGCCTCAATACCTTTCGACTTGATGAGCGCCTCAATCCCGCTAGCCTCGAAGCTGAGACCGAGGAGACAGAAGCTGCTCCGCAATCCCAGACCACCAATATCAGTGAAACCATCGGCAATGCGCTGTATTGGTTCATTTTCTTCTTTTTCCTCACACCGATCCTCGAAACCCTGGGTCTAGAAAATACCCTTGCGCCCCTCCGGGATTTGGTAGACGAGGTGCTACTCATCCTGCCGGATCTCTTTGCAGCGGCCCTAATTGGGGTTGTGGGTTGGTTCATTGCCCAGGTGGTACGCCGTTTGGTGACCAATCTCCTGAAGGCAACGGGCGTGGATCAGATTGGCGAAAAATTTGGTCTATCTAGTAGTGCTGGGCGACAGTCTTTGTCTTGGGTACTCGGTACTGTTGCTTATATTTTGATCTTGATCCCTGTGGCGATTTCTGCCCTAGAGGTGGCCCAAATTGAGGCGATTTCTCTCCCGGCGATCGCCATGTTGGATCAAGTATTGATGCTCTTGCCCAAGCTTCTCGCGGCGGCGATTATTCTCACCTTTGCCTATGTAGTGGGTGAATATGTGTCTGAGTTTGTGAGTAATGTGCTGACGGGTTTTGGCTTTGATAATGTCTTAACTTGGCTCGGCCTCGATGGGATGGTCAGTGCTGCCCCTAGGGAAGGCGAAGGCGAAACCACGAAACCAGGTAAAACCCCTTCCCAGGTAATGGGGACAATTTCCCTGGTGGTCATTATGTTGGTGGCGGCTCTTACTGCCGTTGATGTACTGCAAATTGAGGCTCTTACCAGCGTTGTAGGCGTCATTTTAGCGATCGCCGGACAGGTATTAGTCGCACTCCTAATCTTTGCGTTGGGTTTGTATTTCTCCAACATTTCCTACAAAGCTCTGGCTGCATCTGGTTCTAGGCAATCGAAGATCCTCGGTCAAGCGGCGCGGATCATTATCCTCGTCCTCGTTGGGGCGATGGCCCTGGAACAAATGGGCATTGCGACCAATATTGTCAATCTTGCCTTTGGGTTGCTCGTCGGTGGAATCGCCGTGGCGATCGCCATTGCCTTTGGTCTCGGTGGTAAAGATATCGCCGCAGAACAGGTCAGAAATTGGCTTGATTCGATGAAAGACGACTAAATGCCCTTAAAAACTTAATCAATTTGGACATGGTTGCGGCCATGTCTTTTTTTTCGGTCACTTTGGCAGAACTTTACAGCCCACTAACGGAACCTTAACGCGTCGATTAAGCAACTGTGCCACGCTTCCCTTAGAACTAAATTTCGTCATTTTGGCGATCGCCTCTCCCTGTGCCGTCATATTTTTTGGGAAGTCCTGTGAACAGTCAGCCAAACCTTCCAGTCCCAAAGCCTGCTGCCCGATCCGAACCTGCGTTTGTCCCGAATCCGTTGCGTTTGGTGGCGGCTCCCTATCTTGCCAAAAATCAACGGCGATCGCGCTTTTTATGGATCGGCGATGCGACCCAACCCGTCACCGAAATTGAGATTACGCCGAATCTTTCCAGTCGCTACCAAATTCCCCGTGCCGCCGACCTGCCCGTGGTGACCCCCTTTCGGTTAAAAATTTTGCATTTTAATGATCTGCATGGACGGATCGCCCACCTTGCCCCAGAGGGAAATATTCCCGTTTTTTCGCGCCTTGTGTTCCGTTATCACCAGCAACAACGCAAGTATGCCGATAATCCCCAGGCGGGGGTGTTACTGCTTTCGGCGGGGGATGACATGGTGGGAACGCCTTTTGATGCACTGGTTTCCGAAGGCAACCACCCCTACGATCTCTACCAAGCCTTGGGGGTCGATGCCGCCGCTCTAGGGAACCATGATCTCGATTTGGGAACCCATGCCCTCGCCAAAATGATTCAGCGGTCGGGGGCGTTTCCGGTGTTGTCAGCTAATCTGATGCCACCAGCCCAGTTAAAAAAGTGTGTTTATCCGGCGGCATTACTAGATGTAAAAGGGGTGCGGGTCGGCATAATCGGGCTAACCACCTCGGCACAAATGAAGGGTTCCGATGCGCGGAATTTAACCTTTGTCGATCCGGTGCGGGTTGTTAAAAATTTGCTGCCTGTGCTGCGTCCCTATTGCCATGTGCTGATTGTCCTCAGTCATCTGGGCTATGATTTGCACTCGACCAGTGCCACCGTCGAAGGTTATGGCGATCGCCAACTGGCGGCACAGTTACCCCGTGGCGCAGTGGATCTGATTATCGGCGGCCATACCCACCACATTTTGAATGAAACCTGTCTGGATCAAGGCAATATTGTTAACGGCATTCCCATTGTGCAGGCGGGAACCTTGGGGCGGTTTTTGGGGGAAGTGACCATTACCCTCAGGGATCAGCAGCAACCAGCCACCGTCACCAATGCCAAACTGTCTGTAACGGCGGATCTCCCTGTGGATCAAGCCTTTGAACAAATCCAAATTACGCCCATTGTTGCGTCGCTGCATCAGAAATTAAATCAGCCCTTGGGCATTGTTGCGAATCATCCCGATTTGGAAACCGATGCCGTTTTAAATGATTTCGCCAGCCATGAATCTGCCTTTGCCAATTTCATTACCGCAGGGATGGTGGCTCAGGCAAGAAAAAAAGGTTATGCCGTGGATTTTGCCCTGACCGATGCGGCGGTGGTACGGACGGGACTGCCAACGGACAATTTAGTCTATGGTGATTGGTTTGCGGTGATGCCCCATGCCGATACGTTGCGGTTGTTTCAACTCACCGGGGAACAGCTCTGGGCTTTGTTGCAGGACAATGCACGGCGGGCAAATCGCTGCGGGGAACCCCACCTAGAACGGGGTTTTGTGCAGTTTAGCGGACAAATTCGTTACCAGATTCGGCTCGGTGAAAATCGGGCGGCGGCACGGGCAACGGAGATTTTTGTGCAGGGCATCCCGTTAAAAGAGCAACTGGCGCAAACTTTTACTTTTGTCACTCATAGTTTTATTCGCCAAGCGGCTTGCCACTGGGAACGGCAATTTCAACAACAATATCCGGCGATCGCCCTGTTTGATCTCGACCAACAACCGAGCAAAGATACGGAGATTCTGTTGCGAGAGGCGTTGATTAGTCACATCAAAATCGATGGCGGTGTAACGAAAGCAGGCGGAGTGGTGCGGGATGGACGATTACAGATTGATGATATTTAATAACTCTTGGCATACATCAAGATTGGCTCAATAACAGGCAATATTTTCTCTTTCTCTTATCTCTTTTTGTGAACTTTTATAACCCGCTTTAAAATCACAGATAACATGATAAAAGAACATAATTAGGTCGAGAAAATGCGCACCCTGAAGTTGCTATTGTTTGCCTGTCAAATCATTGTTTTCGGAACATTTCTGCAGAGTGTAGCACATGCTGGGGACTCAACCTTTAACAGAAGTGTGCTCGACCTCTTGTCGAATTCAAGCCCTAATAGGAGGTGGTCAGATCGTTCTACAACTTATACTACGGAAATTCAGGGCTTCTACGACCGGTTCAACGATCAGCGGGGATGGAGTGATCATGTTCAAGGCATCACTATGACCGGCGATCGCCGGATTGTGATCAGCCATTCACTAGAGAATAGAGGTGAAAACGGTCAAGCTTGTGGAACGATCTCCTATTCGACGCCATGGTCTGAAGGCATGGATGCTAAAAATCTTACCTGGAAGACCGAATGTATCTTTAATAATTACCACCCCAGTGTTTTGCAAGCCCATGGGAATTATATCGTTGCTACAGATAACGACGATAAAAAAGGGATAGGCAATATTAGCGTATACAATTTAGCCAATAATCAATTAAGAGAGTTACCAGGTCTCCGCATCGAAAAAAAGACTAATTCGGTAGGGATTACAGAGTTTGGTGATCATGGTATTTTTCTCGTTCGCTCAGATGTCGCTGAATATGCACCTTCGCAATTGGAAATTTACCGCGCTGAGCGTGAAATATATTCATCTCCTGGTCAAGAGAATCTTGATCCATGGGTGCCACGGTCTTTCAAATCAGTAAAGTGTGATGACTTAGATCAACCAGGTTGTAAATGGCGACTAATTAAGACTTTTGATGATGTTTGGTCATCGTCGTCTGGTATGAGCTTGATCCAGCAAACTGATCGATTGGTTTTAGCGAGTATGTTTAACCGAGGAGAAATCGATTATATTGTTCTGCATGAAATTATTTTAGATAATAACGTTACAAGTATCCCGACCATTCGTCTAGTAACTGACACTGTAACTACACGCGATCCGAGAAACCAAGATAGAGATCCGCGAGGCCGACCAGGCGTAATTAGTAGAAGCACTTATCAACGCCCTGAAATTGTGGAAGTGGACATCTTTGATTTTAGAGCTTCAGATGTTTTTCCGAGGGATGCGAGAACAGGCATAAATCTAGGACGAACCCAATTTGAATCTTTTTTAATGCGACCAAGTTGTCGATTCGGTTGTAGCCTACAAGTCATTGATGGAGATCTTTACTACATAGCAGCAGCACGAAATATATCTGTGGTACTTGGCAGCCGCGACTGGTTCGAGTTTTCCGTACATAAGGTTCCGTAAAGCGATGATCTCCCAATCGGAAAACGAGAATACCTTAGATAATTTTAGCGCTGCTAAATCGACACCAAACGGATTTACTTAGTATGGGTTTGTATCTTCTAGGTCACGTGAGGATCAAGATACAGAGCTCAGCAATGCAGTGAAGCTATTTCCTAGTGAAACCTTAAACTAAACTTCACCTGGTTCCCGTTAAATGAGTAGTGTTTTTTTGCCGTCGCGTTTGGGTTGCCACCGATGAAAATTGTCATGTTCTCCATTAATCCTCTGTTCCGTGACCATGTGACCGGAGGCGCACCGAAACAAATTAAAAATATCTCGGTGTATCTGGGGGAAATGGGGCATGAGGTGGTGATTCTCTCGACCCGTTGCGCTGATAGTTGCGTTGAATTTCGCTGGCATGAAAAGGTGCTGGTCAAACCGATTTTGCGGTTCCATCAACCCTTTCCGCAGCCCTACGCCATCCCTGCCTATGACATTGCGAACATGATGCAGGATGTAGCAGCACACCTCGACGGGGCAGATCGCTTCTATATGCACGATGGGGAATTTCTGTTTCCCTATGCCTACCAGCACATTCCGACGGTGGTAGCCCTGCGGGATAACGTCTATCCAGAAACGATTTTAGGGGGATTTCTCTTTCAGGGCGATCGCCTGATTGCGGTGTCGGAATATTCGCGGCGATTTTATGCGGAGACAATGGGGCGATTTTTACCGGAATTAAATGAGCGGTTATTGGTGGTTTCAACGGGTATTGATTGGGATATTTTTAAACCTACCATGCCCCAAGAAATTTTAGAAATTGTGTCAGTTGATCCAGCAAAAGATGCGATTGTCATTCATCCCCACCGCCCCGAACCCACGAAGGGTTTACCTCAGGCGATCGCCGTCGCGGATTTACTGGTTCATAAATACGGTATTAGCAATTTAAAAGTATTAGTGCCCCGTTGGTTAGAGGTGGGTATTTCGCCGGAAGTAGCCGCTTTTTATCAAGAGATGGAAACGGAGATTAAAACCCGCAATTTAACGCAACATTTCATTTTTCATGAATGGATTCCCCAGTCTTTAATGCCACAATATTACAGCTTAGGTGCGGTCACGTTAGGCTTAGGCAATTTCGTTGAATCCTTTGGTAATTCCCCCTATGAATCCTTAGGTTGTGGTACGCCCGCGATTGTGTCCCGTGTGTCTACCCATCGGGAATTATTGCCGGATCATTTAATTGATAAAGTTCATTTTGGCGATGCCGAAACCGCTGCGGCGATCGCCCATCAAATTATTACGGAAAAACGCAAACCTTCCCCCGAAACCCTCGCCTATCTCCACGAAAATTATGGCGTACAAAGTCAACTCGAAGGCTATGCCCAAGCAATTTTAAATGCGAAATGTCGTGAACCCCTCACCTATCGTTATACGCCGATCACGGAGGAAAGCTGCTACCGTTTACCGTCGTGGTGTTACCTCTGGGAAGGGGGGATTTACCATGATTTTCTCGCCAAACACCAAACGATTCCTGCCCTACAATCATTGCTCAATCAATATCCTGAGGGCTTTACCCAACAAGCGGCGATCGCCGAAAATATTACCCTTGAACAGCTTGAAAACTGGTATCGGGACGGTTATCTGATTGTCCAATAGTCCAGGCTTGAGGCGCTCCTAATACTGAAAATTTCAATAAAACTAAAAAGATAATTTATGCATTTCAAGATGGAGAAATTTCATCGCAATTTGATGTCAGTTAAATCTGCCTAGTAATGCTTTTAGGCTGAGACTGAATTGACAGTTACTATCAATTACCACAAGATTTAAAGGCGTTATTTCTACATCATGAAACTGTCGTTTTAATTTAGATGAAAAAAATATTTCTTTTCCCTTCATAAACCAAACAGCAAGAAACATCGCTTGATAAGATAAAAATTATATCCCGAAGACTTGATACATCAAAGTTGGTTTGTGTCGCTCCCTGCCGCTGCCATCTTTCAGCTTGTGTGCCATGTCAACAGCACTTCCACCACGGTTTCCAGTGCCCGAAATTATCGCCAGTTTGCTCTATCCGCCAGTCATTGTTGGGCCTGATCTCTCCCTCCCAGCCTTGAGCGATCGCTTCTGTGCCGATCCTCAGCTTGTCGGTGTACTGGTTATGGCCGACGAACAGCTCCTTGGTACCGTCTGCCCAGGGGATATTTTAAGGGCGATCGCCCAAGGAAAAAATCCCCAAACGGCCACCGCCGCAGAGATTATGCAACGGCCCGCACCGACCTATCCCGTGGCCGCCCTCAACCAAATCGAACCGCTGTGCCAATACTTCGCTCAACAACAACTTGCTTGGTTAACCCTTGTTGATCACCAGGGGAAACCCGTGGGGATCTTATCTGGCGATCGCCTTGCCGAATTACGCCAACACCTCAACCCAGAACCAGCCGCCGCCCCAGAATACAGTCACCATGAACTGAAATTTTTTGAAGAAATTCTTGAAAATGCCTTTGCGGGCTATTGGGACTGGGATCTTGTCAGCAATAGAGAGTATCTCAGCCCCAGTTTTAAGCGGATGTTTGGCTATGCAGATCACGAATTGCCCAACCGCCCAGAATCCTGGCAAAAACTGATTTTTCCCGAAGATCTCCAGAAAGTTAACCAAAACTTGCAACAGCACATTGGGAGCCATGGCGAAATTCCCTTCTGTAACGAAGTCCGTTATCGCCACCGGGATGGCTCCACTGTCTGGGTGCTTTGCTCTGGCAAGGTTATTGAATGGGATGACCAAGGTCAACCGCTGCGCATGATTGGCTCCCACATCGATCTCACGCCTTACAAACGCTTTGAAGAACGCCTCAAACGCAGTGAAGCCTCCCTCCAGGAAGCCCAACGCCTGGCCCATATCGGTAGCTGGGAAGTCGATCTCACCACCGGTAATCTCTCCTGGTCGCCGGAACTATTGCGGATGTTTGGCCTAAACACGACCCAAGGGCCGCCCTCCTACGATGAACATTGGGCATTAATTCACCCCGATGACCAAGAACGTCTCAAGCGCTGCGTTGAAACGGCGATGCGCACGGGCGAAAGCTATGTGGTTCAATACCGTGCCCAACTCGCCAATGGACAAATTTTCTACCATGAAGCGAGGGGCAGTAGTCGAAAAGATGCCTCTGGTAAAACCATTCGTTTTTTTGGAACAGCCCTCGATATTACTGAGCGAGTCCTCGCAGAACAAGCCCTCCGGGAAAGTGAACTCCGCTGGCAATTTGCCCTAGAAGGTTCTGGGGACGGGGTCTGGGATTGGAATGCCCAAACGAACCATGTCTTTTTCTCGCGGCAGTGGAAAGCGATGTTGGGCTACAGCGACGCGGAAATTGGTGACACCCTGATGGAATGGGAAAGTCGTATCCACCCAGATGATTTGGCAATGACTTATCGAGCAATCCAGGCTCACCTTGATGGTCAGACAGAAGCCTATCGCAGTGAACATCGGGTGCGGTGTAAAGATGGATCCTATAAGTGGATTTTAGACCGGGGTAAGGTGATCGAGTGGACGCCGGAAGGAGAGCCCTTGCGGATTATTGGCACCCACAGTGATATTGGCGATCGCAAACAGGCAGAGCGGGCGTTGATTGATGCCAAAGAAGCCGCAGAAGCAGCCGCCCATGCCAAAAGTATGTTTTTAGCCACCATGAGCCACGAAATTCGGACGCCCATGAATGGCATTATTGGCATGCTGAATTTATTACTCTACAGCGAAGATCTCAACGCAGAACAACAAGAACACGCCCACATTGCCCTTTCTAGTGCCGAATCTTTACTGATCCTGCTGAACGATATTTTAGACTTCTCGAAGATGGAAGCCGGGAAGTTGCAACTAGAAGTGGTGGATTTTGATCTCCATCAGTTCTTTGAAAATTTCGCGAAGTTGATGGCCTTTGCGGCCCAAGAGAAAGGTCTACAGCTAATTTTTGATTTGCGGGGTTTGCAACATAGTGCTATCCAAGGGGATCCTGGGCGTTTACGACAAATCCTGACGAATCTGGTGAGTAATGCCATTAAATTTACCGATCAAGGGGAGGTGATTGTTCGCTGTCAAACGGAGCGGGTTGGCGATCGCCTCGATTTTACCTGCTCAGTGATGGATACTGGCATTGGCATCGCCGCCGAAAAACTCAATGATCTTTTTGAGCCTTTTACCCAGTTGGATGCGGGAACCACCCGCCGTTATGGTGGCACAGGGCTCGGTTTGGCCATTACCCAGCGTCTTTGCCAAGTGATGGGGGGCACTGTTGAAGTGGTTAGTACCCCAGGGGAGGGGAGCTGTTTTACCTTTACCCTGGGGTGTGGGGCGGGACGTTCCCAAATGTCGCGGATGACAGCCAATAGCTTGCAGGGGCTAGAAATCCTCGTCGTAGAGGAGCAGCAAAACCAACGGGAAATTTTGTCCGACGAACTCAAAGCCTGGGGTGCCACTGTCCAGGTAGCAGCGAATGCCCAGGAGGCGATCGCCCTCTGGCAAACCCAGCCCCCCACCACCGAAACGCCCCTCCTGATCCTGGATCATTCCCTGAGGGATATGGACGCCCTCACCCTCGCCCAAAATCTCCAACGGCTTTATCCCCATAAAAACTGCCAATTATTACTGCTCACCACGTTTCCTTACAGTCCCACCGATCCCCAAAGCTTCCCCCAACTCACGGCCACCCACCACCTCATCAAGCCGATTTTATCCCGTCCCCTATGGCAGGCCTGTCGGCGTTTCTGTGAAAACTTCGCCCCGCCAAAACCGAAAGTCCTAGACTCCATCTCTCAACCCACCGCAATTCATCCAAAGCAAAAAATCCCAGCCCGTCTCCTCCTCGTGGAAGATAACCCCGTCAATCAAATTATTATTCGGGGCCTCTGTCAGCAGTTTGGTTTTTCTATCGATGTTGCCATGGGCGGCACAGAAGCCCTACGGATGCTCCAGGCGGCTCCAGAAAATCAGCCTTACCGTTTAATTTTGATGGATTGCCTCATGCCCAAGATGAATGGCTTTCAAACGAGCCAATATATTCGCCAGGGTGAAGGCGGCGATCGCCACCGACAAATACCGATCATTGCCCTCACTTCCACCCTAGGAGAAGCCAGCCAAGAGCAGTATTTGGCAGCGGGCATGAATGACTATCTCAGTAAACCCCTCAATCCCCAAACCCTCCGGGAAACCCTTAATCACTGGTTACAGGAACAGTCCCTGATAACCGACTAATTTCTGGCCCAAAAAACAAAAAAGCACCCCGGAGGGTGCCCAATTCAGATGATGAATCTTTAAAGGGGTTTAGAGAAAATTACATCATTCCCATGCCAGGCATTCCCATGCCGCCCATGCCACCCATACCGGGCATACCACCACCCATGTCAGGGGCAGGAGCTTCAGGTTCGGGCTTTTCAACGACGAGGGCTTCAGTCGTAATCACCATCCCGGCAATGGATGCGGCATTTTGCAAAACAGAGCGGACGACCTTCGCCGGATCAATAATCCCAGCAGCAATCATATCGACATACTCGCCAGTAGCGGCATTGTAACCAACGTTGAAGTCACTGGTACGCACCCGTTCCACAACTACAGAACCTTCGGCACCAGCGTTATCAGCCAATTGGCGCAGAGGCGCTTCTAGGGCGCGGGCAACAATATCGACACCAAGCTTCTCTTCGTCGCTACTGAGGCTTGCTTTCACTTCAGCAACTTTTTCAGCAAGGTGAATTAGGGTTGTGCCACCACCGGGAACAATCCCTTCATCGACAGCGGCTTTGGTGGCGTTGAGGGCGTCTTCAATGCGAAGTTTGCGGTCTTTGAGTTCGGTTTCCGTCGCTGCACCAACTTTAATCACGGCCACACCACCAGCGAGCTTAGCGATCCGCTCCTGGAGTTTTTCCATGTCATATTCGGAGTCGGTTTCAGCCAGTTGCTTACGGATTTGACTAACGCGGGCGTCAATGTCAGCCTTGCTGCCGCCACCGGAAACAATGGTGGTGCTTTCTTTGTCGATGGTGATTTTTTCGGCATTACCGAGCATATCAAGGTCAATGGCTTCGAGGCTGAGGCCCACTTCTTCGGAGATGACGCGCCCCCCAGTGAGGACAGCAATGTCCTGGAGCATTTGCTTACGGCGATCGCCAAAGCTGGGAGCCTTGATTGCAGCGGCATTGAGCACACCACGGGCTTTGTTCACAACAAGAGTAGCGAGGGCTTCCCCTTCGAGGTCTTCAGCAACAATTAGCAAAGGGCGACCGGAACGAGCCACCTGTTCGAGGGCGGGCACAAGGTCGGCGATCGCCGAAATTTTCTTATCGGTGATCAGGATGTAGGGATTTTCAAATTCAACGATTTGCCGTTCCTGATCGGTGACGAAATAGGGGGAGATGTAACCGCGATCCAGTTGCATCCCTTCGACCACATCCAGTTCGGTGGCGAGGGACTTGGACTCTTCGACGGTAATGACACCATCCTTGGTGACCTTAGCCATGGCTTCGGAGATCATCCGGCCCACTTCTTCGTCGTTCCCAGCGGACACAGCGGCAACCTGGGCGATCGCATCTCCTTCAACGGGCTTGGCGATCGCGGCCACTTCCTTCACGAGGAACTTCACCGCCGCATCGATACCCCGGCGTAGGGCCACAGGGTTTGCCCCAGCAGTCACATTTTTTAAACCTTCGCGGATCAAAGCTTGGGCCATGACGGTGGCAGTGGTCGTGCCATCCCCAGCACTGTCATTGGTTTTCGCTGCCACTTCCCGGATTAACCGTGCCCCCGTATTTTGGAGCGGATCACTGAGTTCGATATCCTTCGCAACGGTGATCCCATCATTCACAATTTGGGGCGCACCATACTGCTTTTCGAGGAGTACATTCCGACCCTTGGGGCCGAGGGTGATTTTTACCGCATCGGCAAGGGCATTAATCCCTGCTTCGAGGGCGCGTCTAGAGTCATCCTTGAAAGAGACAATCTTAGCCATAGGAGTTTGCGTTATAAAGTTTTACGTCACTAGCAAATTTAGCACTCCTAGGGGGCGACTGCTAATGTTTTCTGGTTTCGGCGACGCAAACGGACCAAAAGCTTTTAAAAAAGGCTTTTCAAGCAATTTGTCTTCTGTGCATACATATTTTTCTAAAAAAATCAAGTGAGGGATCTCATACCTTTCCCCCCAATGAACCGAAACCCTACCCCTACTTTTTCTCGGGCTGATCTGTTGATTGGGTAAATTTGGCGATCGCCGCCTTGGCCCGTTGGGGTTGACCCCAGAGAATCGTTTCCTGTTTATAGATGCACATCCCTGGTTTAGCCCCCTTGGGCTTATAGACGTGCTTGGGTTTTGTATAAATAATGGGCACCTGATCACTTTGACTGGCGCGACTGTAATAGGCTGCAAAATCCGCCGCCCACTGCAATTCCGCCTCATCGGGAACTGCGCCAGGTTGGAGCCGCAGCAGCACATGGCTACCGGGGATTTCTTGGCTATGGAACCAAAGATCATAATCGTTGGCAATCCGAAATGTTAGATGGTCATTTTGTTGGTTGTTGCGACCGATCCACAGTTCGGCTCCCCCTGGGGTGCTGTAAATGTGGGGTTTAGAAACTTCTTGTTTAGCAGTGGGTTCCCGATTAGTTTTGAGGTAACCTTCGTGGATAAGTTCTGTCTGAATTTCTTGCAAGGCTTCCAAATCAGTGGCATTTTCGTAATGGGCGATTTGTCCCAAGCTGGCTTCAATGTGTTCGAGGTAATGGATCTCTGTTTCTACTTCCTCTAAAAGCGGTTGCACAATGTGATTTGCTCGCTTTAGTTTTTGATGTTGTTTATAAAAAGCCTGGGCATTTTGGACGGCATTTTTATCGGGCTGAAGGGGGATTTTAACGCGATCGCCTGAGGCAAAATCCGTTAAGACAATTTCAGTCAAGCCCGGTTGCCATTCATGTAGATAGGCCATGAGTAAATCGCCGTATTGACGGTATTGATCCGCTTCGGTGGATTCTGTGAGACGCGTTCGAAAAAGTTGGGCTTTTTGCTGCAATTTTGCCAACAGGAGACTAATTTTCTGGTTTAGTTGGTGGTGCAGTTGCTGGAATTGTTGTTGATTAAGACGACTTTGGTAATAGTGATTGAGAGTTGGCTGTAAGGGCAAACAAGGGTCATTCGGCTGCCAAGGTACTACTTGATATTGGTTGTCCTGGAGCGTTAAACAAAACTGTCGCTGTTCTAGGCAAGTGAGCCACCGTTGCCACTGCTGAAAAAGATTTTCCCAATCGTGAGCGGTGAGGCTATCCGTCGTTTGCTCAGGAGTTAATTGGGCCGCGCGAACTATTCCTTCTAGGAGAATAGGGCTCACACCCCGGTAATTTTCAAGCAGTTGTTTTTTTAGGGATTTGGGTAATAAGGCGATTCTTTCTTGCCAGCGTTCCAAGGATTCTGTGGTGCTGGGCGCTGTTTTTGTCAAAGCCGGGGGAAATTCGTAGGGTTGGCCGGTTTGGACGGGGCGGACGGTGGAGCGATCGCCACTGATTTGTTGGGCGGTGGTGACAATTTGCTGGTCGGCATTGGCGAGGATTACGTTGCTGTGTTTCCCCATAATTTCAACGTACAAATGCCATTGGGGTGGATCACCGGGGCGACGACCAAACTGAAAATCTACGACCCGTTCCCAGGGCTGGATCAATTCAATCCCCAGCAAGGCTGAACCTTTAATCAAATGGCGCAGTTGGTCGCTAAAGGTGAAGGTATCAGGATCCCTGGGGGGGCGATCGCCTAAATGGATTCTTGCGGCCTGGGGGTGCCACGACAGCCAGAGCCATTCCCGTTTTTCGATGGTACGCAGGGCTAAACAGAGGGTTTGGCGGTCGTACTGATAAACCTGTTCGAGGCGCGCCGGCACCCAGTCCCGTTGCAATTCCGTGACCAGGGCCACCAAGGTTGTGTAGTCGACTGCCTGAATTTTCATTATTGCTCCAATCTCTCCAATGCCGATGTCACCGATGCGCAGTCTTGGATCTTAGGGGCTTTCGCTAAAACTATCTAGGTAAGCGCCGATATATTTTTTCATCCGCTCGATGAAATAGGCCGAAAACAGTTCTCCATAGTCCGCTTCCACGAGGGCGATCGCTTCATTTAAACGTTGATGACCACAGGCGATAAACTGCGCCGTAGAAATGGCATGGAACTGCGACTCTGCCCCTGGCACATTATTTTTAAACGCATCAATATAAAGTCCCCGCACGCGCCGCACATAGTCGGTTTCCCAATCGCTAAATTCAACTGTGCCGATGCTGGGAAAGGTCAGTTCTACATTTTTCATAAAGCCCATCACCATGTTCATACATTGCCGGGTCTGCTCGATGGAAAGAGCTTGGTCTGCGCCGCGCCGATAGGCCCATTGGGTGATGCCATTGGTCACTTCGAGGGCGCGCAGTTTTGCCAATTTCTCCAGGGTTGCCGTCGGGAAGCGATCAAGATCTTGCAACTGCTGTTCAATTTCGGCCTGGAAACCAGCAAAATCCGTCTCGAAAAATTCTTTGAGTTCGTAAATCTCCGCTAATTTTTGCCAGTCAATCTGTCGCTGTGGTGTCATGACCATGCCTAAAATTCCTGCTCAAAATCTACCAATCATCCCGCCGTCGCCGTTGGGGTGCCGTCCATTCCAACTCCGCCAATTCTGGGTCTTCTTCCAGTTCAATTTGCCATACTTCCTTAAAGGGATTGACAACTTTGAGGATCGCATCGCCGACGAAATCTTTGACAAACTCATCCTTTTTACTGAGCTTAAATTGCTCTTGCACCACTTCTGTAATCCCTCCATCGCCCCAATCCTGGTCATGGCGGAAATATTCAATGAAACTCTTGCCCGCAATGCGTGTGAGGTAGGCCGCCGTTACCCCTTGAATCGCTTTTCCCACAAGGTAAGTGGCGATGTTGGTTTGGAGAATCTTCGCGAGGATTTCTACCGCGCCTTTGACGACCCCCAAGCTGACGAGGGTTTTCCCAAGAGAAACGGCCAATTCTTTACCGCGATCGCCATCAATTTCGCAGCCATAAACCCGACCAATTTCCATCACCATCTGGGCATTCACTGCCGCCGTTGCCAGCATATCCACCACGGGCAAAGGAGTTACGGCGATCACCCCAGCGCCGATCCACTGGTAGCGTTCGATCACCTGTTCAGCTTGTTTTTTCCGTTGGTGTTCGATGATTTTGCGGGCTTCTTCCCCTAGGCGTTGGGATTGCAATAAGAGATTATCGGCGAGGAGATCATCTCCTTCGGCTCGCAGCACCACCGCTAAACGTTTCACCAAAGGCATCACGTCCGGCTCTGGGGTAAATATTTCACCATCTTCTAGTTCAACAGGTTGGGGATTGGCACAGACTAAAACCACATCCTGGGGATTGATCAGGTGTTGCACTTTTTCCTTGAGGCGATCGCCAATCAGTTGTTGATCGGCGTCTGGATACACATCGATTTTGTTAAATACCAACAGCGATCGCTTACCAATTTCAGCCAGCTCACAGAGGGGATCATATTCCGATTGCCGCAGATCGTTATCCACCACGAAAATCAGCAGATCCGCATTGGTCGCCAACTGCCGCGCTAGGCGATCGCGTTGAATGCCCGCTTCCCCTGCTTCTAAAATCCCCGGTGTATCTGTGATCAAAATTTGCCGATTCACCCCCTTTAGCTTCAGGCGATAGGTCTGCCCCGTTTGGGTGGTACCCATGGTCGCTTCGACATTGCCCACCATTTGCCCAATTAGCGCATTCACCAAAGATGTTTTCCCCGCTGATCCCGTACCAAATACAGCTACCTGTAGCTCTTGGCGCTCAAAATTCGCCTGAATTTCTTGGGAACGATTCAGGAGCACTTTCTGGGCGACTTTATCTTGGATTTGGTTGACTTGCTGTTGAATGGTACGCAGATTTGCCGCCGCCACCTCTGTTTTTTCCGTGGGCAGTTGGGGCTGATAATTGACAACTTTCCGGGGCGATCGCCCCTTTTGTTTGCGGCCAAAAAGATTGAAATAACGCCAAAATGTCCAGAGAATGAGGCCAATTAGGGCAATAAGCACTAAAATCAGCAGATTTGCCAGAAACGGCGCCGTAAAGGACACCTGGAGATAGAGACGATAGAGGGAATTCACCAACCACAACATTAGCCCCAGAATAATACTCAGGCCAATGAAAAATAAGGTGAGGCGAATCGGGTGCATTAAGGCGCAAACTCTTTAAAAAAACCTGATGACCATCATAGCCTGTCCCCTTTCGCCGAGGCTGCTGTAACCCTTAGTTCACCTGACTCCCATTGTTCGTTTCCGGTTGTTTGGTCACTATTGATCTCGGTTATAGGCATCAAATTCTAGACAAGGGAGTGCTGGTTGGCGTTAGGGGCGATCGCCTTTTCCCTTTTGGCAACCCAGCAGTTGGTATAAGAGAATGGAGCAAAAGAAAATTCTGACCCTGCAGACATAACCCCATCACCACAAACTCCTATGAAACGCGATTCCTACGGTGCTTTAGCGGGCGCATCGATCCCCGCCGCCATCCTCCGAGCCTCGGCTACTCTCAAACTCGCCGGTAATATTGGCTTCTGGGTGCAGATTATCCTCGGTGTTGTTGCGGCGCTCATCCTCCTCTTTGCCAGTGCAAGCCTAGTCGGTAGTGATGCCACCAACGCGACCCAAGATATTCGCTTTAGCCAGGGCAGCAGCTTTGGTCTATTCTGTGCTGCCGGCGGGATTATTGCCCTCATCGTGAGTATCTTTTTCTTTTTCCGCTACAAAACCATTGCCCGATTGATGCTCGCGGGTGATAGCTCCCTCCGGCCCAAAAAATCCTACACCATTCAAACGATTAAATTTGGTCTCTTGGCCAACCTCCTGGGCATGATGTTTGCGATCATTGGTGCCGAAGCCTTTGTGGGGCTTGTCCTGGGTAAATCCTTGACCATTCCCCAGGGGGCGGTTTTTTCCAATACATCCCAGCTGATTCAACCGAAAGATTTATTTATCATCTTGGCGAATACCCACACCATCGCCTCCCACTTCACCGGGATTGTCATTGCCCTCTGGCTTCTCGATCGCTTGAACAAGTAATAATGTCCTCACCGCTCCCAACGTGACCCATGCAACGTACCCGACTCAATCTCCTCCTGGGGGAAACCCTGGGTCAATTTACCAGTTTCTTCCAAAATCCATGGCGCAAAATGGCCTTACTTGTCATTTTTCTACTGTTTGGAAACTTTGTTGCTGTGGTTTTTCCGCCGGCCATCGGCCAAACGACCACTTGGGATCCCATGGTCGCCGCTGGGATTATTTTTCTGGCTGAAGTAGTCAATTTTCTCTACTACAAAAAGGGCGATCGCCAAATCGTTTCCCAAAAAGCTGCCACAAACACCGCTGCATCCCAAAACCGACTCTTTTTTCAACTGGTGCATGTTTTTAAAATTGGGCTTCTGTATGGCCTCACTGTCTCCGCCATTAACGTCGGTTCGTAGCGAATGTTACCAGGGCTTGCCAAGGGGGAGAAACCGTATCAGAATCAATTGTTCTAGGCATCAACCAAAAATTTCCCCTGTGCTAGAATCAACTCTACATAGGGACTAGCAGCAGGTAAAAAACAGGTCATGTTTGAACGCTTCACAGAAAAAGCTATTAAGGTGATTATGCTTGCCCAAGAGGAAGCGCGTCGCCTTGGTCACAACTTCGTTGGTACGGAGCAAATCCTCCTCGGTCTCATTGGTGAGGGGACTGGCGTTGCCGCTAAGGTACTCCGGTCTATGGGAGTTAATCTCAAGGATGCCCGCATTGAGGTAGAGAAAATCATCGGGCGGGGTTCCGGCTTTGTGGCCGTTGAAATTCCGTTCACTCCCAGGGCAAAACGGGTTTTAGAACTCTCCCTCGAAGAGGCTCGCCAATTGGGTCATAACTATATTGGCACGGAGCATTTGTTACTAGGCTTAATCCGTGAAGGGGAAGGAGTTGCTGCCAGAGTCCTCGAAAATTTAGGGGTTGACCTCTCCAAGGTACGCACCCAGGTGATCCGGATGCTCGGTGAGACCGCAGAAGTCGCAGCGGGTGGCGGTTCCTCTCGGAGTAATAAGACCCCGACTCTTGATGAGTTTGGCTCGAATCTGACCCAACTAGCCAAGGATGGCAAGCTTGATCCCGTAGTTGGTCGCCAAAATGAAATTGAACGAGTGATTCAAATTCTCGGTCGCCGCACGAAAAACAATCCGGTGCTAATTGGTGAACCAGGGGTCGGTAAAACGGCGATCGCCGAAGGTCTTGCCCAAAGAATTTCCAATGGGGATGTGCCCGATATCCTCGAAGAAAAGCGCGTTGTTACTCTCGATATTGGGTTACTCGTCGCTGGCACGAAATACCGGGGTGAATTTGAAGAACGCCTCAAAAAAATCATGGATGAGATTCGTCAAGCTGGGAATGTGATCCTGGTGATTGATGAAGTCCATACCCTGATTGGTGCAGGTGCTGCGGAAGGGGCGATCGATGCAGCAAACATCCTCAAACCAGCCCTTGCCCGTGGCGAGTTGCAATGTATCGGTGCGACCACCCTCGACGAATATCGTAAACACATTGAACGGGATGCAGCCCTAGAACGGCGTTTCCAGCCTGTGATGGTCGGGGAACCTTCCGTCGAAGAAACCATCGAGATTCTCTTTGGGCTGCGGGAACGCTATGAACAGCACCACAAGCTCAAAATCCTTGATGAAGCCCTTGATGCAGCCGCAAAATTGGCAGACCGTTATATTAGCGATCGCTTCTTGCCCGACAAAGCCATTGACTTGATCGACGAAGCGGGTTCCCGTGTCCGGTTAATCAATTCTCAACTGCCCCCCGAAGCGAAGGAACTAGACAAAGAATTGCGCGATGTCCTGAAGCAAAAGGATGAAGCGGTTCGTTCCCAAGACTTTGACAAGGCGGGTGAACTGCGTGATCGCGAAATGGAAATCAAGACCGAAATTCGGGCGATCGCCGCCAGCCAAAAAGAGAAAAACAGCGATATCGATGCCGTTGTTGATGCCGAAGAAATCGCCCACATCGTTGCGTCTTGGACTGGAGTACCGCTCAACAAACTCACCGAGAGCGAATCCACCAAACTGCTCAACATGGAAGATACCCTGCACCAGCGGCTCATTGGTCAAGAGGATGCCGTTAAAGCAGTATCCCGCGCCATTCGTCGGGCCCGCGTTGGCTTGAAAAACCCCAACCGTCCCATCGCCAGCTTTGTCTTCTCTGGCCCCACTGGAGTTGGTAAAACCGAGTTAACCAAAGCCCTCGCCGCCTACTTCTTCGGTTCTGAAGATGCCATGATCCGTTTGGATATGTCTGAATTCATGGAGCGGCATACCGTTTCTAAATTGATCGGTTCCCCTCCCGGCTATGTCGGCTACAACGAAGGCGGTCAGTTAACAGAAGCAGTCCGCCGTCGTCCGTATACCGTGATTCTCTTTGACGAAATCGAAAAGGCGCACCCTGACATCTTCAACATGCTGCTGCAAATCCTTGAGGATGGTCGTTTAACTGACGCGAAAGGGCGCACAGTAGACTTTAAGAATACCTTGATTATTTTGACCTCCAACATTGGCTCTAAGGTGATTGAAAAAGGTGGCGGTGGCCTCGGCTTTGAATTCGGCGAAGATGCAGCAGAATCCCAGTACAACCGGATTCGCTCTCTGGTCAACGAAGAACTGAAGCAATACTTCCGCCCAGAGTTCCTCAACCGTCTTGATGAAATTATTGTCTTCCGTCAGCTCAACAAAGAAGAGGTTAAAGAAATCTCCGAAATTCTCCTTAAGGATGTCTTTAAGCGCCTTACTGAACAGGAAATTGAGTTGCAAGTCACCGACAAGTTTAAAGAGCGGCTCGTGGAAGAAGGCTACAACCCATCCTATGGTGCCCGTCCGTTACGTCGAGCAATTATGCGCCTGTTAGAAGATGTCCTCGCTGAGGAAATTCTTTCTGGCCGCGTTGGTTCTGGCGATACGGCGATCGTTGACATCAATGAAGAAGGTAAAGTGGCCGTCAGTAAAGCTGCGAAACCTTTGGAATTGGCAAAACAGCCTGGTTGATACTGACCGATCCATTGCCTGTCAGCAACCCTAACTTTGATTAAACATAAAATGCCAAGAGGAGCTTGCAAGCTCCTTTTTTATTGTTTACACATCCAGGAAGAATCCTTAAGTTTTCCTGATTTTTTCGAGAAAATTCAGGATGCAATGTAACAATGGTTACAGCAAATGTTTTAAAACACAGTGAGGAAATTTCTATGAAATTAACATATCGTGGTGTTTCCTATGATTCTCTTCCCGCAACCTTAGAAGTGACGGAAGGAGATATTTTAGGTCGTTATCGTGGACAAGTGGTGCGGCGACACTGTGTAACACAAACAGTTGATCGTCCAGATGTCGAGTCCGTACTTCTCCATTATCGGGGCGGCACCTACGCGATTCAGCAACCTGTGGTTAAAGCAACAGCCCAACAGCAACAGGAAGCGGCAGCCGCAGCTTGTCCGGTACGGGTGCCACAGCTCTCTAAGTTAATGGGTCAAGACGCCCGGCGCGTGCACCTGGAAAATATGCGTCGCAGTTTGGAACGGCGGATCCGCACGGCCCAAGCCCAGGGAGATGAGCAACTGATTACCCTTTTACAACAGGAATCTCATGCTTTATCTTCGGTTTAAACGGTGATTTTGATTTGAACTTTAGCGCGGCAGTCCCTATCTCTCTTTAGGGTATTAGGGTAGGGAAGGATAGCGCGGTGATGTAGCAAAGCGGAATCACCAACCAGTGTGGAAATAATATGCTATGACAGTAGCCACATTGATCACTTAAAGAGAATCAATGCAGCTTAGGTTAATTTAGCCTGGGCAAGGGGTCAGGAACTGGCCTCTTTAGACGCAGAGCTGCCTAGCTCTACCGATTGCGGAAGCATGAGGCAACTAGGAGCGATGAAGCGTCGGAAACTCCATGCCTCTTAGGCTGGAGTAGTTCATCTCTTTCTGACTCTGGTGATGAAACAAGGTAAATCTCCCCAGTAATCGTAACAGTAACAGTAAGAATAATGAGCATTGATTGGGAGTGGGTTTAAGCTGCTCCCTTTTTTATTGAGAAAATGGTCGGCGATCGCCTTGGGTTAGGTTTCCTTCTTCAGGAATAATGGAAATCAAGGTGTTTTGGACATGACCATGCGCATTTTGTTGGTGGACGATGAACGGGAATTACGGGAAGCCCTCAGCCAAGTGCTACAGCGGGAAGGACATACCGTTGAATTGGCAGAAACTGGCCAACAGGGGCTAGAACTGGCCTGTGATCAGGAGTATGATCTGCTGATTTTGGATTGGATGTTGCCGCAATATTCAGGGGTTGAAATTTGCCAACGGGTGCGATCGCTGGGGCGCACAACACCTATTTTATTTCTAACAGCCAAGGATACGGTGGATGACCGGGTCTCTGGTCTAGATGCCGGAGCTGATGATTATTTAGTCAAGCCCTTTGAGTTACGGGAGCTACTGGCCCGGGTGCGGGCTTTATTAAGGCGATCGCCGGGGGGAGAGCCACCTAATCGTTTAAAAATTGCCGATCTCGAACTCGATGTGGCTAATCAAATGGCCTACCGTGCGGGCCGGGCCATCCGCCTCTCGGATCGGGAGTTACAACTCCTGAGCTATTTTATGGAGCACCCAGCCCAACTCCTGACCCACGATCAAATTTACCAACATCTCTGGCTAGATGGCGATGAATCTCCCAGTAGTAATGTGCTGGCGGCCCTGGTGCGCTTGCTACGGCGTAAGGTGGAAGCGAAAGGTGATCGCCCCTTAATCCACACCATTTACGGGAAAGGATATTACTTTGGTGAGCACAATACCTAGGGAGTCGCTTCCTTCTTCTGAATAACAGGGGGAGCCGGCACCTCGACATTCGTAGGTGCTGGTCTTGGGGCCGCAGGCGGGCTCGGTGGTGTTGCGGTTGGTGCCGCCGGTCGATTATTACTGGGCAATGGTGCTAAAGGAGGCACAGTATCTCCTGGATTACTAAAGTCAAAGGCTGGTGCTGTGGGTTGAATTTTGTCGTTATTAGCAACGGCTTTCTTGGTGATTGTCTCAGTTGTTGCCGTATTGGTCGTAGTTGTACCTGTAGCAGTTGTCGTGCTTGTTGGTTGTTTCCGATTTTCAGTGCTTGGGGAGGAAGCTTGGCTTGTTGTGTTTCCAGATGCAGCCGTAGGTTTTTTGCTGCTTTCGGTGGCGATCGCCTTTGTTTTTTTCGCGCCCCCTTGAATGGGTTCTGCGGCAATAGAACCCACGCGATTATTTAAATTAGGTAATGGGGGAAAATCCTCTACTGCCATGGAAGCAGCAATCTGGCGCATTGCATCACCCCATAGGCGTGCTGCCGTACTACTCGCCCCCCAGGTGGGTTTATTATCATCATTGCCGAGCCAAACCCCTGTCACCATTTGGGGGATATAACCAATGAACCACAGATCCCTTGATCTGTCAGTGGTTCCCGTCTTGCCCGCAACAGGACGACCAATATTGGCTTGGCTGCCTGTGCCACTACTGACGACATTTCTTAGCATATAGGTCATGATGGCAGCACTATCAGGATCAATGGCTTGGATCGGTTTTTGCTTTGCTTGGTAAATAACTTTGCCATTGCGATCAAGGATTCGACTAATCCCATACACCGGCTGATGAACTCCCCGATTAGCTAGGGTGCCATAGGCGGAAGTCAGTTCCAATAGATTAACTTCCCAAGCACCTAGAGCAAGGGAATAGGTTGGCTGCATCTCCGACTCAATACCCATGCGGTGGGCGAGGCTAATCACGGGATCCCAACCCACATCAAGCATGAGATTTAGGGCAACGGTATTCACTGATTGGGTTAAGGCTGTTGTCAGAGGAATAGCCTGGTTACTGAATGTTCCTGATGCATTTTTCGGACGATAACCGTCAATGCTAAATTCTTGATCGACGTAGGCTGTACTTGGAGACATTCCAGAGGCGATCGCCGCCGCGTAGACAAACATTTTAAACGTCGAACCCGGTTGCCGTTGGGCTTGGGTGACGCGGTTATATTGATTATTTTCAAAATCTAAACCCCCGACCATCGTTTTAATCTGGCCACTGCGGGGGTCGATGCTCACCATTGCAGCCTGTTCAAAGCGTTGGTAGCGCCCGTAATTCGTAATCCCCTTGGCCACAGCGGCCTCTGACCACTCCTGCCACTGGGGATTCAAGGTCGTTTCAATGACAAAACTGCCCATTTCCAGTTGTTCCGGCGAAAGATATTGCTTTAGTTCTGCCTTCACATAATCAGCAAAATAGGGGTATTTGCGCAGCAGGCGTTGGGGCGTTTGCCGATTCGTTTCAATGGGGGTGGCGATCGCCGCTTCATACTCCGTTTGGGAAATATAACCCTCTTCCCACATCCGCTCTAGCACCTGATCCCGCCGCACTGTCGCCGCCTGGAGATTCACAAACGGCGAATATAAACTAGGGGCTGGGGCTAAACCCGCAAGCATCGCCGTTTCTCCTAGGGTCAACTCGTCTAAACTTTTACCAAAATAAACCCAAGCCGCATCCGAGACACCATAGGCCCCAGAGCCCAAATAAACCAAATTTAGATAACTTTCTAGGATCTGCTCCTTGGAGAACTGCTCTTCTAATTTCGTTGCCAAGCGCATTTCCTTGACCTTACGCGCCAAAGTCATGTCCTGATTCAAAAAGACAATCCGCGCCACTTGCTGCGTAATACTGCTGCCCCCTTCTACGACTCTCCCCACCCGAAAGTTCATGTAGGCAGCCCGGGCTACCCCTTGCAAATCCACCCCAAAATGCTCATAGAAGCGTCGATCTTCACTGGCAATAAATGCCTCTGTTAAAGTCGTCGGAACAGCCCAAATTTTGACTCTGTCATGGGAAACCGGCCCAACCTCTTCAATGACGCTGCCGTCTGCTGCTTGAATCGTTAAGGTGCCAGGACGAGTATAAATTAAGATTTCATCAACATTTTCCGGTACCAGTGCCTCTAGTTCTTGCCAGCCTCGGTACATGAGAACGCCGCCACTGCCAACCCCAAGTACGAGTCCTGCCAACAGCCAAAGCCGCCAACGTCGTCTTTTCGAGCTTCGTTTCGGCTTTTGTGGCGATGAGTCTTTATCTACAGCAGTTTGTGTTAATTCTCCCTCGTCCATAGCTTTCATTTCAACACTTTGTAAATCATGTTCAGAGCTAGTCCCAGGTTGTGACCCACTCTGTAATTGGTTGGTGTTGTCTTCTAGGGGTTGGGACACTGACTTTCTGACAAAATTAAACACGCCGAAATCCTCTAAGCATGGCTTAAACTAAGCACTATGGTCCATCGTAATCCTTGATTCTGGGCCAGTTCAATAAATGCGCTTGAATATTCCAGACAGTCTATAGCAAATCGTGGCGATTTCAACAGACCAACGATGAGGTTATTTTATTGTTTGATTAGTTTTTCAATTAAGCGGGTAACGCGATTCGAACGCGCGACATTCACCTTGGCAAGGTGACGCTCTACCACTGAGCTATACCCGCTTGCGTGCTGAGCATGTATACAACTATGCCAAGAAAAAACAAAGATGTCAAGGGTCTCGGTGATTTTTTTTGACCCACTGTTGACGGTGGCACAAAGGCTTAAATTTTCCCCATGAGACTCGCCATTTCTAGGGCACTGAGAGCGTAGCCCCAGCCGAGGTTATTCTTAATCCCGGCCCGTTCGAGGGCTTGCTGCATGGTGTCTGTGGTGAGGACGCCAAAAATAACAGGCACTCCCGTTTGGAACGCCGCCGCCGCAACGCCCTTAGATACTTCAGCCGCAACGTAATCAAAGTGGGGGGTATCGCCACGAATTACCGCCCCGAGGCAAATGATGGCATTGTATTTACCGGAATCGGCCAGTTTTTTGGCAACTAGGGAAATTTCAAAGCAGCCGGGCACCCAAATGTAATCAATCTGTGTCCCTTCTGGATCGGTATCGACCCCATGGCGACGAAGACAATCTTGGCAGCCTGCGAGGAGCTTGCTCGTTACAAGGTCATTAAAACGACCAATGACGATCGCCAATTTGAGTGCTTGGGTGTTGTCGTTATAGGTTCCTTCAAAGGTAGCCATAGTGGATTTGTAGAGAAAAGGTGTAAAGGGTGCAATCAATAAAAAAATTAAGGTGCAATCACGTTGAAGTTGCCAACGCAGGGGATTGCACCTTGGGGAAGATCAGGATCGTCCTGATCGCCAGACATAAAAATGTGCTTGGTTAAATCACGAAAAAATTCAGGACGCCGACGGCAATGACCAGCACAGTCCAAGCAATGGAGCCGACAAAAATCAAGGATTTGGACTGTTCCCAGTTGGTAGGGGAGGCATAGGCAACGGGGACGCCAATTACCATCAAGAACGAGAGGGCCACGAGGGCAGCAAGGGCAAGTTGGAATAAAATAGTCATTTTTTAAAATTCTCCCAAGACAGCAAGCAAATGGGGTTTATGGGCTTAGGATGCCAAATAGGGTTTTGAAAATCCTAAAGTTTTTATTGTTTATAGTAAGCTACCAGAAAATTGGCCTTCTCTGGTAGATGGGGCCGCAAGTGATTCTCAAAGAAGGCATTCTCGGTGAGAATGGGAAAGCTTTTTGCTTTTTATTGTGTTTTTTTAATTCCTAAAGATTGTGACTGATTCTCCTCGAAAGTCTCGTTCGCTGGCTGGTATTGCGGGGGTTGTGGCGATCGCCACCCTGATTAGTAAGGTATTCGGTCTAGTGCGAGAGCAGGCGATCGCCCGGGCGTTTGGGGTGGGGCCAGTGGTCGACGCCTATGCCTATGCCTACATTATCCCGGGCTTTTTGCTCATTTTGTTGGGGGGAATCAACGGGCCGTTCCACAGTGCCCTGGTGAGTATCTTGGCCAAGCGGGATCAAAAAGATGCGGCGCCCCTCGTTGAAACGGTTTCTACCCTGGTGACGGGAGGACTCCTGTTGATCACCATTCTGCTGGTGGTCTTTGCGGGATTTTTCATTGACTTGGTGGCCCCAGGTTTAGAGGGAACCGTGCGGGAGCTAGCGATTTTGCAGTTGCAAATTATGGCCCCGTTGGCGGTTTTTGCGGGTCTCATTGGTATTGGTTTTGGGGTATTAAATGCTTCAGATCAATATTGGCTACCAGGGATTAGCCCGTTATTTTCAAGCCTCAGTGTGGTGATTGGGGTCGGCAGCTTAATCTGGATTTTAGGAGAACAGGCCAGCGCCCCCGAATATATGCAGTTGGGTTGTATTGTCCTAGCGGGAACGACCCTCGTTGGTGCGGTTTGGCAGTGGCTCGCCCAGGTGTTTGCCCAGTGGAAATCGGGCTTAGGTACCCTGCGGCCCCGGTTGGATCTGAATATTCCAGGGGTAAAAGATGTGATGCGGGTAATGTTGCCTGCCACCTTGTCTTCGGGGATGCTGCATATCAATGTTTATACCGATATGTATTTTGCCTCCTACATTGAGAGTGCGGCGGCGGCGATGCGCTACGCCAATTTCATCGTCCTCACGCCCCTGGGGATTATTTCCAACATGATTTTGGTACCGTTGTTGCCTGTGTTTTCGCGGTTGGCGGCCCCAGAAAATTGGGATGAGTTAAAGATCCGTATCCGCCAGGGTTTGTTGCTCACGGCCCTTTCGATGTTGCCCCTGAGTGCAATTTTTGTGTCCCAGGCGCGGACGATTATCCGGATTATTTATGAATACAATGCCTTTGCGGCGGAAGCGACGGCCATTGTCGCCCCGGTTTTGATGGCCTATGGGATGGGGATGTTTTTCTACCTGGGGCGGGATGTGTTGGTGCGGGTTTTCTATGGCTTGGGAGATGGAGTCACGCCGTCACGGATTAGTGTTTTTAATATCTTTTTGAATGCGTTTTTAGATTTTATTTTGGTGAATCAGTTCCAGACGCCGGGTTTGGTCTTTGCGACGATTGGGGTCAATGTCTTTTCGATCATTATGATGCTTGGAATCTTAAATCGCCGCCTGGGCGGATTGCCCTTGGGGGAATGGGGCTTGAATTTACTGGGCCTAACGGGGGCAGCGATCGCCGCTGGATTTGTGAGCTGGGGAATTTCTCTGGGGGTAGAATCCTTGAGTTTCGGCCAAAACCTCTATGTGCAGGGCTTGGAATTATTCGTGGCGATCGCCTTTTCCTTAGCCATTTTCTTTGGCCTCGCGAGTTTGTTGAAACTACCAGAACTAGAAATTTTTTGGCAGCGCATCAAAGGTAAGCTCAAACGGGGTTAGGAGCAAAAGTTTGAAGGGATTTGGTTTAAAACCCCTGGTTTGTTTGGCGAGACAGATAAAGGTTAAAAATGGAGAGAACAAAAATTACCAGGAACAACACCAGCCCAATGGTGCAAGCATAGCTAATCTCCAGATTTTGAAACGCCTGCTCATAGAGATAATAGACCACCGTTTTTGAAGCGTTTAACGGTCCCCCCTGGGTCATTACATAAATTTCTTCGAAAACCTTCGTTGCCGAAATTGCCGAAATCACCGATACCAGCAAAATATAGGGACGCATCAAGGGCACCGTAATATCTAGATGTTTGCGCCAGCCGTCCGAACCGTCCAAGGAAGCTGCTTCATACAGTTCCGGGGAAATCGCCTGCAATCCGGCCAGATAGATCACCATGTAATAGCCCAGTCCTTTCCAAATGGTCACCAACATCACACTCCAGAGGGCGAGTTTCGGATCCGTGAGCCAAGGAATTCCGTCCCCTAAACCGACTTGTTTCAGGAGTTGATTAAAAAAACCATTGGACGCATACAAGGCGCGCCAGGCAATTCCCGCCACCACCAGAGAAACGATCACTGGCGTATAAAAGGCTGCCCGAAACCAAGTAATCCCCCGGAGACTCTGGTTCACCAAAATGGCCAAGGCTAAGGAAAAACTTACCAAGATCGGCACGACTCCAATTAAGTACAACACCGTATTACCCAAGGTTTTCCAAAACAAATCATCCTGGAACAGCAGAGCAAAATTTTTAAACCCGATCCAGCGGGGGGTTTGGGTCAGATCATATTGATACTCGGTAAAACTGAGGTAAAACGCTTGGAGGGCCGGGAGGGCTACCGCTAAGCCCAAAATGGCAAGGGCCGGTAACAAAAACAGATATGGCGTCAGGAACTTAGTTGAAAGTTTCATGGGGAATACTGGGGCGCAGAATCAAAATGTATCTTAAGGCAAAAATCCAAGCTTGCCTGGCCTAGACTGCAATTTAGGATCGTCCCTCGAACCAAGGAGAAGCGCCAATTTGTTAAGCTAAAGGTGATCGTTATTCATTATTTTTCAGCCCCTGTGGAAAATTTCCCTGGAAAATTCTATGGCCCGTTTCAATCGACGAACTGTTAAGCGTTTATATCGTAAGGAGCCAGTGTCTAGCTTCTTGATTGTGATGGGTTTAATTGAGGTGGTGATTGGGGGCGTCGATGAGCATTGGGGTCTATTTACCATCGGTTTGGGATTTGTATTAGGGGCGATCGCCATTCGTTGGTCTCGCATTCGCCGCGATCAACGGGATCTCAACCGGGTTTTACCACGTCGTTATTTACCCCCCACAGAAGTGAATGTCCCGCTTCCCCAGTTGATGAACGAAAGACAACGCTAATGGCAACGGCAGATTATGGCCTCAAAATTGGGACCGTGGCCCAGCAGAGCGGTTTACCGGTAAAGACGATTCGCTACTATGCAGATCTGGGTTTGTTGACCACGGTGATGGGGCGATCGCCAAAGGGTTATCGACTCTTTTCGGCGGCAGTGTTTGCTCGGTTAGCCTTTATTAAACGGGCCCAGTCCCTCGGTTTAAGCCTCGAAGACATTGGCAAAATCCTATCGGTGCGCGACCAAGGAACTTTGCCCTGTGGGGTGATTAAAGAATTATTAGAAGCGCAACTCCAAGAAATTAATCAGCAAATGGCTGCCCTGACGATCCTAAAGGGGGAATTACAAGGTATTCTGTCTGGTTGGCAAGATTTTTCTGATCAGCCCCAGCCCCCATCGACCATTTGTCCAAATTTGCAATGACCCCCCTCCAACAACGCTGGTTTGCACAACTCCAAGAACACCGGGCGATCGCCGTCATTCGGGCTACGGATTGGCAACAGGGCATAACTATGGCTGAAACCGCCATTGCTGGGGGATTGCAACTCATCGAAATTACCTGGAATAGTGACCAAGCCGGCCGCATCATTACTACCCTACGGGAAAAGTTTCCCCAGACAATTATTGGCACGGGCACAATCCTCACCTCTACGGAATTAAAAGAGGCGATCGCCAGTGGCGCAACCTTTGCCTTTAGCCCCCACAGTGACCAGGCTCTGATTAAAATTGCCCACCACCAAGATATTCCCATGGTTCTTGGAGCGATGACTCCCAGCGAAATCTATCAAGCTTGGCGTTGGGGTAGTGATGGCGTCAAGGTCTTTCCCATTAAAGCCGTCGGTGGCGCTAGTTTTATCCGTTGTCTCCAAGCGCCTTTCCCTCAAATTCCTCTGATTCCCACCGGGGGCGTCACCCTGACTAATGGCCCCGAATTGATCCAAGCCGGGGCGATCGCCGTTGGCCTGTCGAGTGATCTTTTTCCGCCGGTAATGCTAGGGCAACGGGAATGGCAACACCTGAGCCAACGCTTCCAGCAACATCACCCTAGTCAATGGTAATCACTATACAAAATAAAAAACGACCCCCATAATGGCGATCGCAATACCGATTTGTACGGATTAATTCTTAGGAAAATTTAAGCCTCATCATCAGCACCTAGTTGTTTGAGATGAATGTGCTTGCGACCTAAAGAAATTTCAAATTCATCACCAGGCTGAAGACCCATCTTTTTTGTGTAGGCAGACCCAATCAAAAGATTCCCATTGGACTGGACACTAATACGATAGGTGGCAGCACGACCACCCCGGCCCTGGGCGTTTGTATTGCTATCTAACTGCACCCCTTCTGCTTCGATGAGGGCGTTATAGAACTTCATCATATTGACACGTTCAACCCCATTCTTGGTGATCGTGTAATAGCCGCAAGCTCTAGCTTTTTCTTCTTTACTGTGGGTTTCAAGCTCCTTCACTTTCGCGAGCAGTGCATCACCGGTCAATGTTTCAATCTTTTTCTTTGTAGCCATTTACTTATTACGAATGAATGACGATAAATGAGAGTTATGGGATGAAGCCTGCGAATTAATTTTCACTTCGCTGCGCACCTTAAACTTTTAAATTAGCTGTTTCTCACGTTTATCTTACATTATTCTCCCTTAAAATAGAGGTTAAGACGATTTTTTTTGGCAAAAATAATCGCATTCTTTCCTAACATGCCAAAATTTTTTCAAAAAAGGTAGCCATGAAGCTAACCACCAGAGGTCATTACAGCGTTAAAGCTTTACTTGATATTAGTTTACAACCCGGTTATGGCCCCACCTCCGTAAAGGCGATCGCCAAACGCCAAAACCTCCCAGCCCCATACCTTGAGAAGCTGTTGATTGAGATGCGTCGAGCCGGAATTCTTCGCTCAGTCCGGGGTGCCCAAGGGGGATATCAATTACTATCGAAACCCGAAGATATTTCCCTAGGTCAAATTCTCCAGGCCATCGGTGAAACCATTGAACCGCTACCCCACCATGAACCCCATCCCGACCAAGCCGAAGATTGGGTGACCTTTAGTCTCTGGCAACGACTCCACCAAAAACTCCAAGAAGCCCTTTATAACATTACCCTTGCTGATTTATATTACGACGCCCGCAGTTGGAAAGCGGCCCAGGGGGAAGCCACAAGTTTTGTTATTTAAAGGTTTCACAATGTCTGATTTTTCTGAACCGAAACGCTATGGGGGTGGCTGTCATTGTGGCGGTGTTCGCTTCCAAGTCATTCTGAGAAACGTTAAAGCCCTTGACTGCAACTGTTCCATTTGTCGCAAAAAAGGATTTCTCCATATCCTTGTTTCCCAGGTAGATTTCCATTTACACCAAGGAAAAGATCTACTAACGGCTCACCACTTTAATACCCACCAAGCAACTCACCTTTTTTGTCGGCGTTGTGGCGTCCATTCTTTTTATATCCCCCGCTCCCATCCCGATAGTATCGATGTGAATCTGCGCTGTTTAGATGAAAATCTATTAGATGTCTTTGAGATTATATTTTTTGACGGGGAAAATTGGGAAGACAATCTCTCCTAAATCACCTAAAATCTGGATCCTGTGCTGTTAGCTAAAAAATAAGATTGTGCTATCGAGAAGATATCAACGCATTTGCGAAACCCTAAACCGTCGTCAACCCGACCTCACTGTCCTCATGGAGGATGTCCACAAACCCCACAATATTTCTGCGATTATTCGCACCTGTGATGCAGTAGGGGTGATGGCTGTCCATGGTATGAATCGGGTCGCAGATGGTGATGTCCTCGATACTTATTCCCAGGTGGCCCAAGGTAGTGAAAAATGGGTTGATTTAAACCGTCACCCTGATATCACCACGGCCATCGATCAGCTCCACCAGCAAAACTTCAAGATCTATGCGGCCCATTTAAGCGATCGCGCCGTTGATTATCGCACCATTGACTATACGCAACCCACGGCAATTTTGATGGGTGCCGAACGGTGGGGGGTCAGTGACACAGCAGCCGAGCGGGTGGATGGTCACATTATTATTCCGATGCTAGGGATGGTGCAGTCCCTCAATGTTTCCGTGGCTGCAGCGGTGATTCTCTTTGAAGCGCAACGTCAACGCCTCCAGGCCGGGTTTTATGACCAACCCCGCCTCGATCCAGAGTTCTACCGTCAGAAAGTCTTTGAGTGGGGCTACCCCGAACTTGTTGCCCATTACCGCGATCGCCAATTACCCTATCCCCCTTTAGATTCAGAAGGTCAAATCATTCAAACCTAAGCCCAGCTAGCCTTAATCCCCCCCATTTCAATACACCCATGGCTGCAATCATGCCTGCTTGGGTGTTTTTCATGTAAAAACGTAATTCAATTCATGCATAGAGCTCAAGTGCCATCAAAAATCGTAGCTTCGGTTACAAATTTTCAGGATTTCCTTGTTTAACTTATGAACTGTTGAATGTAAAAAATCTCTTTAAAAGAAGATTTTTTGTAAATCAATTTATCTTTTATCAAGGATTATTACTGTCTTTGCAAAAGCCACTGCAAATCACACCTTGATCATCTCCTTCTAAGCAATATAAATGCGCCATATTTTGTTGCTACCTGCAAAAAAGTAGAGCTTTAATTGTGACTGGAAGATGATTTCTTTTAAGAGAATTGCCTTTTGGGCAAATTGCTCAAAAATGCTATGATATTCTGCCTTGACGTAGTTCAAGAGTTTTTTTTAGATCAATATCAAAGCAGAATAAAAATCTAGAGCTAAACTTTTGCAATTAAATTCACAAAAAGTAAAATTAAGTTCTTGATGAACAATTTACCTGTGGTTTAAAAGTCAATCTCAAAGCGCATTAACGCGATAAAAACCAATCACCCTTTTGTTTCCCAATCGGTTTTAAATTAGGAGAAAATAATGGACTACGTAATCCCCAAAGAACTAGTAGATGCCAGTATCAAAGCAGGCGAAACAAAAGCACGGCTTTCCGTCAAAGATCTGCTCATCCGTGGCTTCTACTCTGGTTTGGCTCTTGGTGTTGCCACAACTCTCGCTGTTACCGTCGCTGTGCAAAGTGGTTTACCCTTCCTCGGAGCGCTCCTCTTCCCTTGGGGATTTGCCTCCATCGTGCTTTTTGGGATGGAATTGGTGACCGGAAACTTCGCTTTGATGACATCGGCAATGTTGGCTGGGCGAGTGAGGTTTGGCAAAGCTCTAAATAACTGGCTTTGGGTTTATATCGGCAACTTTTTAGGCTGTTTGTTTGTTGCACTACTGATGGGTTTCTCCCTCACCAATGGTGGCACGGCTGACCCGAGTCCTGTGGGCGAAAAAATCATGGAAATTGCCCTCTCCAAAACTGTGGCCGTCAAGGAAATGGGCACCAATGGTTTCTTCCTTTTTATCGTCCGTGGCATTTTTTGTAACTTCCTGGTTTGCCTGGCCGTGATGATGGGTATGGTGAGCAAGTCTGTCCCTGGTAAGTTTATGGGCTGTTGGTTCCCGATCTTCGCGTTTGTCACCCTTGGTCTGGAGCACATCGTCGTTAATATGTTCTTTATCTTGACTGGTATGGTTCTCGGCGCACCGATCTCTGGTATGGATATGGTCTTCTGGGATTTCTTGCCTGTGACGATCGGTAACATCATTGGCGGTGGTATTTTCATCGGCGCTCTGTTGTACTCAACCCACTACACGAAATCCCAAGGGCTTCCCCAAATGGCAATGGAAGAATCCATGAAAAATCCCGTACTGCGCTAAAAAATTGGGCTTAATCCACTGATTGCCAAAATAAAAATAATTAGGGAAATAAAGGGAGTGACTCAGGTCGCTCCTTTTTCATATTTTGGATATTAAGGAAGGGCGATCGCCTGGGGAATTAACTCAAAGAATGCTGAAGGTTAAACCACTGTAGGTAGTGAGACGTTCGATGAGAGGTTCGCCCATCCCTGTGGCTGGCGTCCAGAAGCCACCTGGTCGGGATAAATGATCTTTGGCTAAACAGAGTCCTGCTTGGGCAATAATTTTTGCGGTGGAGCCATAGCCGGGATCGCGATCGCCAGTGACTTTGGCCATGAGGGTTTCGCCGGAGGCAGTGGTTCCCCAAAAGCGTAGATCGTAAAACCCTGCTTGCTGTTGGCCGGGGGAAGGCCCTTCACCGGGAGCTGGGACAATTTTTTCGAGGATGCCAGGGGCGATCGCCGCTGCTCCTCCCAGAATCTTGAGTAACAGGCTTAGACCCTGGGCTTTGAGCCAACCGCCAACACTGACCCCCGTAAGCAATCCTTCGTCGTACTGGAATTGTTCACCATAGGCCCAATTTTCTAAGGCATTGGAGCGCAGCACGATGGGGGTATTCACTGCCGCCATGATAAAGGGTGTCACCCATTCACCAAAGGCGTGATCGATTTGTACGGGAATTAGGGGAGCTGGATGCTGTGGATTGGGGGCTTCGGAACAGAGGGCATAGGGATTTCCCAACAGTGCTTTGATCTCTGGGTCGGCGATCGCCTCTTTGATCAGATTCACACCACTGGCCGCTGTTCCCCCGGAAATTCCCCCCTGGGCGGCCTTCACGCGCATTTTTATCTGATGACAGGGTTCCCCAAATTGTTTTCGGGCTTGCTGCTGCAAAAAATACACCCCAAGGTCAGACGGTACCGAATCAAAGCCGCAACAATGGATAATCCGCGCTCCCGCTTGTTGGGCGATCGCCTCATATTTGCTCACCATTTTTTTGATCCACTGGACTTCCCCAGTCAGATCGCAATAATCAGTCCCCGTCGTGGCGCAGGCCCGTACCAGGGTTTCGCCGTAGAGGCTGTAGGGGCCGACCGTGGTGACGATCACCTTCGTTTGCGCACAGAGAGCCATCACTGCCCCTTGATCAAAAACATCAACGACATGACTTGCTAAGGTCTTCCCAGGGACACCTAAGGAACGCTTCAGTTGGGCTAATTTTTCGGCTGAACGACCGGCGATCGCCCAAGTAAATGATTCACGTTCCGCATGGTCACAAAGATAGCGGCAAATAATTTGGCCCACAAAGCCAGTGGCCCCCACCACAATCAGATCATAGGTGGGTGACGAAGACATTTTTTCAGAAGACATAAAGCCTGGTGCCCAAGACAAATATGCCCTTCAGTGTATCGCCTGCTTTAAACCTTTGTGGCTCGGTTGGGAGTGCCCCGCTCTGCATCCCGGACTCGCTTACCCCGCCAAACCAATTTAATCGGTGTGCCATGGAAACCAAGATCCTGGCGAAATTGCTTCTCGATATAGCGGCGATAGCTGTCATTAAAACGTTTGGGGTCATTGACAAATAGAGAAATCGTTGGTGGCTGACTACGCACCTGGGTGCCATAGTAAATCCGGCCCTGTTTCCCTTGGCGACTGGTGGGGGGAGAATGCCAGGAAACCGCTTCTTGGATCACCTCATTAATGACGGAGGTAGAAACGCGGCGACGGTGAGATTCAGCAGCTTGATCGACTAAATCGAGGATTTTATTTACCCGCTGACCAGTTTGGGCACTGATAAAGAGCATATCGGCCCATTCCATGAAAAATAGACGCGCCTGCAACTCTTTGCGGTATTGGTTGATGGTGTAGGTATCTTTTTCGACGGCATCCCACTTATTAGCGATGATAATTACGGCTCGACCTTCGTCAATGATCCGACCCGCCAGTTTGAGATCCTGTTCAGTCACCCCATCCAAAACATCAATTACAAAAAGCACCACATCGGCGCGGCGGATTGCTTTAAAGGCACGGTTAATGCTAAAAAATTCGGCCCCATAATCCACATTTTTTTTCCGGCGGATGCCAGCGGTATCAATGAGGCGATATTGTTGGCCGTTGCGCGCGATGATTGTGTCAATGGCATCGCGGGTTGTACCAGAAATTGGGCTGACGATCGCCCGTTGTTCCCCGGTAAGAGCATTTAGCAGACTCGATTTACCGACATTGGGGCGACCAATAATCGCGACATTAATAGTGGTATCTTCTTCCACGTCGGTGATCGTCGGGAGATATTCAATGACTTTGTCTAAAAGATCACCGGTACCACTGCCATGGATCGCTGAGATGGGGAAAGGTTCTCCCATGCCCAGTTCCCAGAATTCGGCTGCTTGGGTATAACCTTGTTCGAGGGATTCGCACTTGTTGACAGCAAGGACAACGGGGACATTTTGTTGGCGCAACCAGTCGGCAATTTCTTGGTCGGCGGCGTTTAATCCGGCCTGGCCATCCACCACAAAAAGGGCAACGGCGGCTTCGGCAAGGGCGATCGCCGCTTGTTCGCGGATTAGGGGGATAAATTCTTCGCGGTCATCGAAAACGATCCCACCCGTATCGACAATCTGAAAGTTGCGGTCTTGCCAAAAACCAGGGCGATAGGTGCGATCGCGGGTAATGCCGGGCTGATCATGGACGATCGCCTGTTGATCGCCAGCAATGCGGTTGACGAGGGTGGATTTGCCCACGTTGGGACGACCGATCACGGCAATAATGGGGAGTTTCATAGGGACTCTGCTTGAATCAGGGGGAAAAGACTGGATAATGACGGGGGGACTCGCTAAACTTTAGTACAAGCGGTCTGGTTTGCTTCAAAAAATTATGATATAAACGCCAACATCAAAACTCAGAATATTTAATCATACCAATTTTTAAGGCGATCGCCCCGATTCTGGTTCTCCTTTTCTTAGTCTTTTACCCTGTAATTTTTCCCATGGCTTCCCACAATGAACTGCCTGAGGTGATCAAACCTCTCTTGATGTATAGTGGCTCGAAATTTGCCTACGAAGTGAATCGCCTGCGGTTACCCAATGGGGCCGTTGGTGACTATGGGGCGATCCGCCATCCGGGGGGGGCGTTGGTGGTGCCCGTGACCAATGAAGGGCAGTTAGTGGTGGTGCGTCAGTATCGCTTTGCCCTCCAGGGAAGGATTATTGAATTTCCGGCAGGAACCATCGAAACCGATGAAGATCCCCTCAGCACGGTGCAACGGGAACTGCCAGAGGAAGCGGGTTACGTGGCGAAAAATTGGCGATCGCTAGGGAAATTCCCCCTTTGTCCGGGCTACTCTGACGAGTGGATTTATAGTTTTTTGGCGACGGATTTAGAAAAATTAGCCGTCCCTCCAGCCCAGGATGCCGACGAAGATATTGAGGTGCTCTTGCTGAGTCCAGAAGAGTTGGAAGCCAAAATCCACAATGGCGATCGCCTCGATGCAAAAACCATTGCCAGCTACTATCTCGCTAAACCTTTTTTGACCCTCTAATACTGCGGTAATCCCACCGAAAAATTGAGCTAAACTGCTACTGAGATGACAAAATTTCCCTGAGCACAGACTAAAATCGGGAAAATCCCAGGATTTGGAGGCAAATGATGCAGCTAGGCGCACTTTTAAAACAGGTATCGGCCATTGAATCCCTGCCGGATCACCCGATGCTACAGCAAGTCGTTAAAGGATTGGCGAGCAACTCCCAAGCCGTGATGCCTGGGGATCTGTTTGTTGGCTTGCCCGGCACCCGCGTCGATGGAGGTGAGTTTTGGCAAGGGGCCATCGAAGCCGGGGCGATCGCCGCTGTGGTCAGTCCAGAGGCCCTCGAAAAATTCCCCGCAACCAAGGGCGAATGTGTCATTCCCGTTGCCGACCCCATAATTGCCTGTGCTGAAATTGCCAACCTCTTTTACAACAAACCCACTGCAAGTTTAAAACTGGTCGGGGTGACGGGGACGAACGGCAAAACGACCACCAGCCACCTAATTGAATATTTCCTCCAAGCCGCCCAACAGCCCACGGCCCTGATTGGCACCCTCTACACCCGCTGGCCTGGCTACGAAAAAATTGCCACCCACACCACTCCTTTCGCCATTGATCTCCAGAAAAACTTTGCGGCGGCCCTCGAAGCAGGCAATACCCACGCCGTTATGGAAGTGAGTTCCCACGCGCTACACCAAAATCGTGTTAAGGGCTGTCAGTTTGATGTGGCGGTATTCACAAATTTGACTCAGGATCACCTGGATTATCATCCCACCATGGAGGATTATTTCCAGGCAAAGGCCTTGCTCTTTAATGAGGAATATTGCCACGGCCGAGCGGTGGTGAATTTGGATAATCCCTATGGCGATCGCCTCGCCCACAAACTTGGAGAAAAAGCCTGGGGTTACAGTCTCCAAGATGCCGCTGCGGATCTTTACATGGATCGCCTGATCTACACTGCTACGGGTGTTCAAGGCCGCTTAAAAACACCCATGGGCACAGTGGAATTCACGTCGCCCTTAGTTGGTCAGTTCAACCTCGAAAATGTGATGGCCGCCATCGGTGCGGGTCTGGCTTTGGGCTTGGATTTAGACCAGATGATTACCTGTCTGCCGCAGTTCCAAGGGGTGCCCGGTCGCATGGAACGGGTGATTGTGGCGGAGGATCAAGACATTAGTGTGATCGTTGATTATGCCCACACCCCCGACAGTTTAGAAAATCTCCTGAAAGCATCCCGGCCTTTTATCGCCAAAAAAATGATCTGTGTGTTTGGTTGCGGTGGCGATCGCGATCGCACCAAAAGACCCTTGATGGGGAAAATCGCTGCGACACAATCCGATTGGGCTGTGGTGACCTCCGATAATCCGCGCACGGAAGATCCCAAGCAAATTTTGGCCGATGTGGTGGAAGGCATTCCCGAAAATATTCAATTTCTCGTAGAAGCAGACCGAGCCACAGCGATCCAGCGGGCAATTGTCGAGGCGCAACCGGGGGATGGGGTGCTCATCGCTGGCAAAGGTCACGAAGATTATCAAATTCTGGGCACTGAAAAAATTCACTTCGATGACCGGGAAGAAGCCCGCAAAGCCCTCGGCGATCGCCGCCAAAAAAACGCCTAACGCTACAATCAACATAAATTTCTCTGCCTGAGTCTAGTAAAAAAACTGCCCCCATGAGTGATCTGGTTCTCGATGTCCGTCAACTGCAGGTGGCCTTCACCAGCGAAAATCAAACCAATCTCGCGGTTGATCAAATTAGCTTTCAGATCGAACGGGGCCAGACCCTCGGCATTGTGGGGGAATCCGGCTCCGGCAAATCGGTCACTTCCCTCGCGCTGATGGGGCTGATCCAAAAGCCAGGCCGCGTCACCGGGGGCAAAATTTTCTTTAAGGCGACCCCAGACACAGAACCCCTTGATCTGCAAAGTTTGCCGGAATGGGAACGGCGCACCTATCGCGGTGGCGAGATTGCGATGATTTTCCAGGAACCGATGAGTTCCCTCAATCCTGTTTATAACGTGGAATTTCAGCTCACCGAAGCGATTTTATTGCACCAGAATGTCACCCCAGCCCAGGCCCGACAACAGGCGATCGCCCGGCTCCAGGAAGTGCAACTGCCCGCCGAAGTAATGAAACGCTATCCCCACGAACTGTCCGGGGGCCAACTGCAACGGGTGATGATTGCGATGGCGATCGCCTCCAATCCGACGCTATTAATTGCGGATGAACCCACCACCGCCTTGGATGTCACCGTGCAAGCAACGATTTTGCAACTGTTGCGGGATTTGTGTCAGGCCCGGCAAATGTCTTTGATTTTCATTACCCACGATTTGGGGGTGATTGCGGAACTCGTTGACGAGGTGGCGGTGATGTACCGGGGGAAAATCGTTGAGCAAGGCCCCATCGAACGAATTTTTAAAGCGCCCCTACACCCCTACACCAAAGGGTTACTGGCCTGTCGGCCCCGCCTTGATCAAAAGTTGGTGCTGCTGCCGACCGTTGCCGACTACATGAGCGTTGAAACTGATCCCGACACCCAAAGTATTGTGATTCAAGAGCGACAACCGGATCTGAATTTACTGGCGGAAGTATCCCTAGAGGCTGATAAAAAACGTCTCGAAGCTCTCATTAAACAAAAACCCCTCCTATCTGTGCAAAAGCTCCAGGTGGGTTACCCCAGTCGTAATTTTCTTTTGACGGGACAACGGTATTTCATGGCCGTTAATAACGTTTCTTTTGATCTCTATCCGGGGGAAACCCTGGGTCTAGTGGGCGAATCTGGGTGCGGCAAATCCACCCTGGCCCGGGCCATTTTGCGACTTATCCAACCCCTCAGCGGCGACATTTGGTTTCGGGGTGAAAATATTGCCCAACTCCCCGCCCGCAGCAAACGCCTCCGACAACTGCGCCGGGAGATGCAAATTGTTTTCCAAAATCCTTACAATTCCCTCAACCCCCGCATGACCATTGGCCAGGCGATCGCCGAACCGTTAATCATTCACAATATCAAGCGGGACAAGAAAAAACGCCTCGAACGGGTGCAATACCTGTTAGAACGGGTGGGCCTCAATCCCGGTTGGGTGAACCGCTATCCCCACGAACTGTCGGGCGGCCAACGGCAACGGGTTTGTATTGCACGGGCCTTGGCCATTGAACCTCAGTTTATTATCTGTGACGAATCAGTGTCGGCCTTGGATGTGTCTGTCCAGGCCCAAGTGTTAAATCTGCTGAAGGAACTGCAAGCGGAATTTCAACTGACCTACATTTTTATTTCCCACGATCTCAGCGTTGTGAAATTTATGGGCGATCGCATCATTGTGATGAATAAAGGCAAAATCGAGGAAGTGGGTACGGCTGACCAGATTTACCGCAATCCCCAACAGGACTACACCAAACAACTCATCGCCGCGATCCCCCAAGGCCTCTAAAAAATCTCCCCTTAAGGGGAGTTGGAGGGGTGCCTCCCTTGAGGGGAGTGCCTAAAAAAGTTAGGGGGTGTTTACCCGTAGTTGTTATAACTATCCACTGCATTGGGGTCTACATCCCGCTTGGAACCCAATAAATCCAATCGATTAACCCGAATTACCGGCTTAGACGATTCATGGCCATTACGGTTCGTGAAAGTCTCAATCTTTAAGGTGCCTTGGATGCCGAGCAGACTACCTTTTTTCACATAATTAGCGGCCACCTCTGCTGTTTTGCCCCAAATTTCTAAATTAAACCAATCCGGCTGGTCTGTCCGGCTGGTGGGACGATTTACCGCTAAAGTCAAGTTACACAGCACACTACCCGACTCGAAATAGCGCACTTCCGGATCCCCGCCGGCCCGGCCCACAAGATTTACGAGGTTAATGGTCATCGTTGACTGTCCATACAACTGTTCTGCTTTATTGTGCCACAAGTTCCGATGGCAATTTGTTGTGAAGTTTTGTAAGGTGTGAGTGATTTCCCTACTCAATCATCAAGGCGAACCCCTATGTTGGCGTTATACCAATTTGAACTATCCCAGTTTTCGGAAAAAGTCCGCTTAATCCTCGATTACAAGGGTTTAGAGTACAAAAAAATCGAAGTGACCCCCGGTATCGGTCAACTGGACGTATATAAAATGTCGGGTCAGCGTCAAGTGCCTGTCCTCAAAGATGGCGATACGGTAATCAGCGACTCCACAGAAATTGCTTTTTACCTTGACCGCAAATATCCCGAAAAACCGATTATTCCCACGGCCCCAGTGCAACGGGCCCAGTGTTTGATTATGGAAGAATGGGCCGATGAATCCATTGGTTTAAAAGGCCGCAAAGCTTTTATTGGTGCCCTCAATCAAAACCCCAACTTCCGTACCTCCATTGTGCCGAAGCAGGTGCCTGATCTCTTTAAAAATCTTTTGGGGGCAGTGCCGGGGGATGTTTTAGATTTCTTTGGGGCGGGCGTTGGTCTTGGTGGTGACGCGGTGAAAGAAGCCCAGCGGGGTCTGAAGCAAGATCTCGAAGCCTTAACCTTGCTCGTACAGCAGCAGCCCTATTTAATCGGCGACCAGCCCACCTTAGCGGATTTCTCCGTGGCCGCCCTGAGTATTTTGCTGAAATTCCCTGAGGGGAACTATTTTGAGATGCCCGACTACCTCAAAGGCAAGGGTATTCCAGGCTTGGGAGACAATGCGGAATATGCGCCGTTTTTTGAGTGGCGCGATCGCCTTTATCGAGATTTCCGCCAAGAAACAGGGGGCAATCGTGAGACCAAGACTGAAGATGGCGCCCCCACAACCATCGAAATCGATTAATGAATTGTCCTTGAAATAAAAAAAGCCCCCAAGTCTAATGCAAGCCTGGGGGTTGATCGGCTTCAGAAAACAGAATATTTTCTAGAAAAGATCGTCTTTAAAGTAATTCTTGGATGTCTTTGGCGATCGCCTCTGGTGTTGCCGTGGGTGCATAACGTTTTACCACTTGACCCTGGCGATTAATGAGAAACTTCGTAAAATTCCATTTCACATTTTTTGTCCCCAAAATACCGGGTGCTTCTTTGGTTAAATATTGATATAACGGATGGGCATTGCTGCCATTAACATCGATTTTTTGAAACATCGGAAAAGAAACCCCAAACGTTGTTTTACAAAATGATTGAATTTGCGTTTCGTTGCCGGGTTCTTGTTGGCCAAATTGGTTACAGGGAAAACCAAGAACGACTAAGCCTTTGCCGCCATATTGTTCATGGAGTGCCTGCAAACCTTTGTATTGAGGAGTAAATCCGCATTGACTGGCTGTATTAACAATCAATAAAACCTGGTCTTTGTAGGTACTGAGATCAACCGATGTGCCATCAATAGCTGTGGCCGAAAAATCATAAATAGAAGTAGGCGTTTGGGTAGTCATAAACTCGAAAAAATATTTGTAGAAGCTGTTTAAAACAATATCGCAAGCACTATATGGATTATTTCAGCAGAGTGTCAATAAGTACCAGATACAAGATCTCTGCACAATTTTTACTGCGACTCTCCCCATGATGCTGAAACAGCAGCAACAGTATAACAAAGACCAACAATACTGTGGGCTTTGTCTGTGGATTTGAGATCAAGGATCAGTGGTTGCCTGAGAATCGATGGGTTGCCGCTCGAGTCAGTTGGGTTTAGATGGGTGCATTTTGTTTTCCCAGAGGTTGAGGAGCCTTGACTGCTTAAGGGCCAGATTTTTTCTTCGTTATAATATCTTTCTTGAATGTCTCCCGATAGAAGTTATCAACCCGCTTGAGATCTATGCAATATCGTCGTTTTGGTCGCACCGAACTGCAAATGCCTGTTTTTTCCTGTGGAGGGATGCGCTATCAGTTCAAGTGGCAGGATCAAGATCCAGCGAAAATTCCTGCGGATAACCAAAAAAATCTAACAGAAACAATTCGGCGATCGCTTGACCTTGGCATTAACCACATCGAAACGGCGCGGGGTTACGGCACGTCAGAAATGCAGTTGGGCTGGGTGTTATCGCAATTTAAACGAGAAGATCTGATTATCCAAACGAAGGTTTCCCCAAAGGCAGATCCCCAGGAATTTCGACGCGAGATCGAAAAATCCCTCAATTATTTGCAATTGGATTATGTTGATTTATTCGGCATCCATGGCATTAATAATGAGGAAATATTTCGGTTCACCTTTGAGCAGGGTTGTTTAGAAGTTGCCCAGGAACTCCAGCAAGCAGGACGCATTCGTCACATCGGTTTTTCGACCCATGGCGCGACGGATCTCATTGTAAAAACCATTGAAACGGGGGCGATGGATTATGTGAATTTGCACTGGTATTGGATTAATCAGGACAATTGGCGGGCCATCGAAGCAGCAACGAAGCAGGATATGGGGGTATTTATTATCAGTCCATCGGATAAGGGAGGACATCTTTATAATCCGCCTCAAAAATTAGTCGATCTCTGCAAGCCATTGCATCCAATGGTGTTTAACGATTTATTTTGCTTATCCCATCCCCAGATCCATACTTTGAGCGTGGGGGCGGCGCGTCCCTCGGATTTTGATCAGCATCTAGAGACCCTCCCTCTACTAGGGCGAGCTGATGAAATTTTGCCAGATATTCTCGCGCGACTGGAAAATCAGGCGATCGCCTCCCTAGGGGAAGATTGGGCAAAGACCTGGCAAGTGGGCCTGCCAACCTATGATCAAACCCCGAACAACATTAATATTCCCGTCATTCTCTGGCTCAGAAATTTGGCGATCGCCTACGACATGATTGAATACGGCAAGGCCCGCTACAATCTGATGGGCAACGGCGGCCACTGGTTCCCCGGCCAAAAAGCTGACCACTTAACGGAAGTCGATCTGCGCAATGTATTACGTCTCAGTCCCCACCGTAAGCAAATTCTCCAGTACCTCCAGGAAACCCATGATTTACTCGGAGGAGCAGCGGTGCAACGATTATCGACGAGCTAGACATTATCCTCAGGAGACTGCTTAAGGCACTTGGAGGGTGACAAAGCGATTTTCCGGCACAAAGCTATGGTACTCACCATCATCGGCCAAAATCGCCACTAAATTGAGCGTATAGTCCGGTTTAATCTGCAACACATCCCACGGCACAGACAGTTCTAAACATTCTCGGTAAGCCATTGTTGCATGGGCGCCCCGGGGCCGCCATTGGCCATAATCACTAGCTTCTTCAAACCAGATGGATTGGGTGAGGAGGTTAATGCCGATGTGGTGCCGGAAGAGATAATTTAGGGGAGCTTGGTCGGGCATACTGGCAATGGGAGCCGGGCTAATGGCGCAATTTACCCCTGGATAAAACCAGAGCAGGTGGAGTTCTGCCGGGAGTTCCTCACCCCATTTGATGCCCCGTTTGAGGTCAAAGCGTAGGTAAAAATTGAGGTGATCCCAACCGTAAAAGAGCCGTTGCAGGGCGCTACTTTGGTGCATAGTTCCCCGGGCACCGCCAATTTCGATGCAACCGGCCTTATCCCAATCCTGTTCGTCGCCGACACCATCAATTACTGGGTGAATAAAGCTTTCGGGGAGGTGCTCCCGGTGGCGGGTGTGGTCTTCAATGGGTTGCAGCACTTCCGGGGGAACCGGTTCGTTTAAGGCTTTATAAATCCCGGCGACATGCTCCCGAAAGAGTTGGTCAAACATGGCGTCTTGGTTGGAGGAGTGACCTTCCCCAAACCACCAGAACCAGTCTGAGCCTTCGGCGGCATAGAGGGACTCCCAGGCTTCGGGGTTGGTGATTTCCGTCGCTTCAGGGTGGGCCGCAAGCAGATGGCGGGCTTTGGTGAGCATATCCCAGGCGCGATTTTTAGCGGGATCCCCAATCCAGGTGGTAAAGCTGCCGTCAACCCAGGAACCACTATGGAGTTTGTGGCTGGGGATCGTTTCGGTGGGGGGAAATTGCTCAATAAATTCAGAGACAGTGACGAGTTCTAGTTGGCGATTGGCACTCAGTTTTTCATAGAGGGATGTTAGGAAGGGAATGCCGTCTTTTTCGTAGAATTCCCAGCAGTTTTCGCCGTCGAGGGCAATGGTGACGAGGTGCGGTTCTTGGAGAGTGGTTTGGCCTTCTTTTTGGTGGTGGCGCAAACTACGGGCGATCGCCTCTAGGTGACCGACTAAATCGCTAGCAGCTTGTTCTGAGTCCATACCGCTGTAGGTAAAGCCGACGAGATCCGACAGACGGTGATCCCGGAAGACAATGGCGAGATCTCCATGGTCTGTTTCGAGGCGATAGGGGCGGTACATTTTTTCGGGTTCGTAGACATTGCCCACTTCATCTCGGTGGAAGAAATGCTTTAGGCTCCAACCCAGCACCGCTTCATCGGAACAGATCCACTTAAAGCCAGCAGCGGCGATGGGATTTAGTACTTCCGGGCTGACAGATTGCTCCGATGGCCATAGGCCTCGCACTTCCCGGCCAAAGCGCTCGCGGTACATTTCCTTAGCGCGGTTGAGGTGGCGGGGAATATCCTCTGACCACTGGAAGCGCTCCTTGGGTAATTCCATCCCGGGGACGGCGACCCGACCGGAATCTGTATCTGCGAGCAGGGGCAAAATCGGGTGGGTGTAGGGAGTGGTAGTCACCTCCAGTTGCCCGTTGTCCTGCATCTGTTTGTGTTTTGGGATAATCCGCTTGATGATCTCCCGTTGTTTGGAATAGATGCGTTGGCGATCGCCTAAAGTAAAACCGCGATCCTTTTCGAGCCAGGCGGCGATCTCCGGATCATCCCAAAAGAGGGGATCAATCCAGGCTAAATTGTGCCAAGCCAGCAGATCACTAAATTTTTGTTCGTCCCAATTTTCTAGGCACCAGGCTTTGCCTTTGTCCTGACGTTCGGTATAAAGCTCCCGGTAGCGGGGGTGGGGATCCACTAGGGTGCGGTGATTGCCATCAAAGAAATGTTCTAGAATGTACCATTTTTGGTCGCTGTTGAGGTCTATGACGGGGGTGAGGGCAAGCTTTAGATAGGGGTCAAGGGCCTTGCCTTCGGCATAATCTTCCAACTGCATCATCAAGGAAGGTACCAAATTTACAGTTTGGTGGAGGCGCGGATATTTTTCGAGCAGCAGAATCAAATCTAAATAATCTTTGGTGCCGTGGAGCCGCACCCAGGGGAGATGATATTGACCGTCCGGTGCTTTGTAGAGGGGTTGATGCTGATGCCAAATAAACGCGATGTAGAGGGGATAAGACATATAAATGGAAATATTTGCCGCTGTGGAGTCTCAAAAAGCCTTGGGTAAGTTTGGCTTTCTCTTTAAATCATAGCGATCGCCTTTCCGTTATCCTGGGCGGCCTTAATGAATTGCAAGGATGCGATGGGGCTGTGACATTTAGCCGATGTTGCTATGGTTGACCTTGATTCGTCTGGTTTTCGGTGACTTGACGGGCGAGATAGGCCACGGCAAAATCGCCATTGTTGTGGGCCGCGAGTTTTTCGCCCAGGTCAAAAACAGCGGTGGCCAGGGTCGGCCCCAGTTTTTGGATGAGCGCCTGCCGTTCGCTGATGTTGTGCTGTTGTTCCCGGACTTTGTGCTGCCATTCGGCGGTAAAAATATATTCGAGGCTGGTATGGAGTTGGAGTTTTTCTAAAATTTCCCATTCTTGGCGATCGCACCAAAAACCATTACATTCGGGGCAACGTTCCAAGTAAAAGGGTTGATCAACGGGGATTTTTACCCGCGATAAATAGCGGCGACATTCGGGACAGAGGGCGGCTTTATTGTCCGTTTCACCGGGGATCACAGTCTCTGAGAGGGACAGTTGGGTATTGAGGCGCTGTGGTTTCTGTTGGCTATTTTGCCAGGTTTGGTAGCGATCGCCAGGGAGCCAATCTCCTTCACATTTTTCACAATGGCAACTGGTTAGCGCCCCGGAGAGAAGCTGATTCCCAAGCTCAACATCGCGACATTTAGGACATTGCACAGTTTAATGACTCCCACAGTTTTTTCTCGTTTTATCCTACGCCGAAGCCAATCCCGCCACAACTATGGCCCAGAAATTTGGCGATAACTTTTCTATAATCACGAAACAGAAACAGTAGATGGGACAAAAAATTCATGCAGCGGTTATCGGTGGTGGTCGTCCATGGCAGTTTTAGTGACAGTTATCAACGGGAATTTCAAACCCTGATCGCCCAGGTGAAAGCCCAGGTGGATCATTCGGTACTTGGGGCCTATTTAGAATGTAGCGAGGTGACTCTAACCACGGCGATCGCCCAGTTCCTCCAAGATCACGCCCCAGAACCCGCTGAAGTGCAAATTCTCCCTTTGTTCCTCTTGCCCGGTGTTCATGTCCGAGAAGATCTGCCAGAGGCGATCGCCCAACTGCAAACCCAATTTCCCCAGGTGTGCTTTAAACTGCTCGATTACCTCGGTAAAGATGCCCGCCTTGCCCCTTTCCTAGAGCGGCAATTTGCCCAAAATCCTGCCGCCCAACGCCTGTTGATCGCCCATGGTAGCCGTCGCACCGGGGCCAATCCCGAAATCGAAAAGCTGGCCCAAACCCTCAACGCCAGTACCGCCTACTGGGCCACAGAACCGTCTCTTGACCAAAGGCTTACCCAACTCCAGGAGGCAACAGCAAAAACGATTCACTTGGTTCCCTATTTCCTTTTTTCCGGCAAAATCCCAGGGGCGATCGCCGAACAGATCAGCACCTTTTCCCAAACTCACCCCGACATCACCGTTTACCTTGGTCAACCCTTTGGCAGCGATCCCCAATGTGCAACGGCGATCGCCCACATTCTCCAGGGTGAACCCTAGAAAACAGCACAACATCGCGCGAAATATTGCTGTTCTTTACGGATTTATAAGAAAAATTCACCCCAATGGCATGATATGTATGGTTAGTTGCCCTGGCTGACTGGTGCCGTTGGCAACGCAAATTTAAACAAACAAAGATAAGCACATTTACTTACAGCCTTGATAAATTCTTGCCTGTAGGTCTGCCTTCACAGTTAAATAGGTGGAGATAGATTTATTTACGTTATTGCTGTATTGAGGAAAAACATGAATAAAATTCTGGGGATCGACCCACTCAAAAAATTTATTTTCGGGATTAGCGCATTCGTTTTACTATTTTGGCAACTCAATGTCGGCGCTGCCAATGCTACGGCTCTCCGGGAAGTAGACCGCACCGTCAACCTCAATGAAACCGAAACGGTCGTCCTCAGTGACCAGCAGGTTGCCAAGGGAGAGCGGATCTTTATCAACACTTGCTCCACCTGCCACAACAGCGGCCGGACAAAGAGTAACCCCAACGTAACCCTTTCTTCGGTGGATCTAGAAGGGGCAGAACCCCGCCGCGATAATATCCTGGCCATGGTGGACTATCTGAAAAATCCCACCTCCTACGATGGTGAATTAGACCTGTCTCAGTTGCACCCCAACACCGTCCGCGCCGACATCTGGAGTAGCATGCGCAATCTCAATGAAGAAGATCTGCAAAATGTTTCCGGTTATGTCCTCGTTCAAGCCCAGGTGCGTGGTGTTGCTTGGGGCGGTGGTAAAACCGTTAACTAAAACACGATTGATCGACTTTATTTAAATCGTCTTTTTTATCTAAAATTCGCAAAATGAAGTACAGAAGACAACCCTAATGATGGTTGTCTTTTTTATTGTCCTTAAAAACGGCCACAATCATAGCTACAAAAAACTCCCCAGGGCGGGGAGTCACAGATCATGGTTTATTGCATATTTGAGGAAAATCCCAAGGATCAACGAGATTAACCTAAAGGGTCAAGCTGTGGGTATTGTTTTCGATCAAGTCAGCTAGATCCTTGAGGAATGCCGCTGCATCAGCACCGTAAATAATGCGGTGGTCGCAGGTAATATTGACGGTCATTTGCTTTTTCACACCAAACAAGCCATCGGGCGTCGCAACCACTTTGGGCTGGGCACCACCAATCGCGAGGATTGAACCTTGGCCGGGGGGTAAAATCGCATCAAAACTATTGACCCCAAACATCCCTAAGTTAGAGAGGGTAAAGGTACCAGTGCTGTACTCATCGGGCTGCAATTGCTTGAGGCGCGCCCGGTCTACCAAATCTTTCCACTTGCGGGAAAGGGAATAGATATCCATTTGATCGGCATTTTGGAGCACAGGGGTAATCAGACCACCATCCGGCATGGCGACGGCCACCGCCACATTAATGCCACTGCTGTATTGGATTGCGTTATCCCCGAAGCTGGCATTGACCACTGGGTGTTTCTGGAGAGTCACAGCCACCGCCTTGGCTAGAAGACCTGTCATGGTGACGCCCTTACTCTTAATTTGCTTGTAGAGAGCATCTAGGGCATCGGTTGTGATGTCATAGGATACATGGAAGGTAGGCACATTCAGGCTGGCATTCATGTTACGCACAACCGCCTGTTGCAACGTATTCATCGGGACGACTTCACCAGGCGCAACGGCGACAGGGGCCGGTGTGGGGGCTGCAGGTTTAGTGGTTGTCGGGGCGGGAGTTGAGACGGCGGCTGGGACGATAGTGGGCGCTTTACCGGCTGCTTTTTCGATATCTTCGGCGACGATGCGACCGTGGGGGCCAGAGCCAGGAACTGTTTTGAGATCAACGCCAAATTCTTTGGCGAGTTTTTTCGCCCTCGGAGAAGCAATAATTCTGCCATCATTGACCACGGGGGCAGGGGTCGGTGCCGCAGGTGTGGGGGTCGGTGCCGCAGGTGTGGGGGTCGGCTCTGGACTAGGTGCGGCAGGCGCAGGTGCTGGTGCAGCGGCAGGAGCACTACTACCCCCTCCTTTTAGGTCAGCGGCTTTTTGTTTAGCCTCTGGGATTTCTGCTTCGGTTTCGGCAATGAGGGCGATCGCCGAACCCACTGGTGCTTCTTCTCCCGCATCAACAATAATCGCTGCAAGAAACCCTTCGTTAAAAGACTCAACGTCCATATCGGCTTTGTCAGATTCCACCACGACAACGGTTTCACCTTTAGCGACTTTATCCCCCGGGGACTTAGTCCAAGAGACGATTTTACCTTCGGTCATCGTAGAGCTGAGGGCGGGCATGAAAATATCGTGAATCATGGAGGAATCTTCTTTTAAAACAACGGTGTGGACAAACTTTACAATCGTTGTCGATTTTAACCCATCGGGGGAAGCTGGGCTGAGGAATTTGCCATCAGAGAATCAAGGTCTGTAAGGACTTCTTGGCTATGGATCGCGGGATTTACTCCCAGATAAATTTTGCGCAAAATACCTTCTGGATCAATGAGGTAGGTATGGCGCAGGGAATAGCCCGTCAGGTAGGAGCCATATTGTTTACTCACGTCCCCGGTGCTATCGGCCAGGAGAGGAAACTTTAAGCCTTCGGCATCACAGAACGCTTCGTGGGAATCGACATCGTCAACGCTGACCCCCAGGACTTGTACATTACGTTCAAGGTATTTGGGGAGATCCTGTTGGAAACGGCGGGCTTCGAGGGTACAGCCAGGGGTGAAATCCTGGGGATAAAAGTAGAGTACGACCCATTGACCCCGGTAGTCTTGGAGGGAGAATTCTTGAATTTCTCCTTCGCCGTCATTGCCCAGGAGGGTGAATTCTGGGGCGAGTTGGTTGAGTTCGGGTTGGGGGCCACCCAGGGCGATCGCCGCTTCACTGGGAAACCACATAAAGGCGATCGCCGCCACCGTAATTAAAATCGTCCGAAAAAATTGCAACATGGGATTTAAAGCAGGTTTTGATACAAGATAATGTTGTAGCAAATCAAGGCAAATCTAACAGCGAGTCACCATGGCAGACATCAAAATTGGCATCATCGGCGGTAGCGGTCTCTACAAAATGGACGCCCTCCAAAACATCGAAGAAATTACCATTGAAACTCCCTTCGGTGCCCCAAGCGATCGCCTCATCAGCGGCACCCTCGACGGCACCCCCGTTGTCTTTCTCCCCCGCCATGGCCGTCATCACCATCTCCTCCCCACAGAGCTTCCGTTTCAAGCGAATATCTACGCCCTCAAATCCCTCGGCGTCGAATACATTATTTCTGCCTCGGCTGTGGGTTCGCTCCAGGCCCCCATCAAACCTGTGGACATGGTCATTCCCGATCAATTCATTGACCGCACCCGCCACCGCACCGACACATTTTTTGGAGACGGGATTGTTGCCCACATTGCCTTCGGCGATCCTATCTGTCCTCAATTGGCGGCCATTTTAGGCGATGCAGTGGACTCCTTAAACCTAGAAGGCGTTGATCTCCACCGGGGCGGCACCTATATCTGCATGGAAGGCCCGGCCTTTTCCACCAAAGCCGAGTCTAATCTCTACCGCAGTTGGGATGCCAGCATCATTGGTATGACCAATCTCCAGGAAGCCAAACTGGCCCGGGAAGCAGAAATCGCCTATGCGACCCTCGCCCTCGTGACCGATTACGACTGTTGGCACCCCGACCATGACAGCGTCACCGTTGAAATGGTCATCGGCAATCTCCATAAAAATGCCACCAATGCCCAAAAAGTGATCCAGGCTGTCGTTGAAAAACTAGCAACCAATCCTCCCCAGTCCGCCGCCCATGATGCTCTTAAATACGCGATTCTCACTCCCCTCGACCAAGTCCCAGCCAGCACGAAGGAAAAACTCGCCCTATTGCTCAACAAATACTTGTAAATCAGTCCAAAATTAGCACTCTCGCTTAGAAACTGCTAAATATTGCAAAAAGTTTGCAGATAACCCTTTGAAGAGGAATTTTCCTTAAACTAGAAAAATAACAGTCCCTATATCTCAACCGTAGGGACGAGCGCTCTCCCTCCCACTGTCCTATCCTGTGGCGATCGCCTTTGATCAATGGGACAGTCCCAGCCCAAGGATGCCGTGGACTGATTTTTCCCCTTGTCATGCGTTTGGAGTGTGCAAAAAATGACCTATTCTTTCGATCTTCTTGGGGTGACGCCCCTCCTCACTTTCTTTAACTATCAACAGCAATACGAACTAGATCCCCAGCGTCCAAAAGCCTATTTAGCGGCCTATCGCTGTACCTTAGATAGCTTTATCCACGCCCTAGACACCATTCCGAAAAAGCCCCATTGGAACTGGGATGAAGTCGTCGAAACCATGGTTCACTTTTGGCTTAAACAAGAAGCAGTGGTGCGCCGCTGTGAACAGGAATTCCCCGACGACCCCCAAGAACCCTATCTGGTGGTAGCTCGCATTGCCAATCTTCAGGCCCTACGCCATGAATTCGAGAGCCTGTTTGAAGTTTAGCCAGCAAAAAAAAGAGGTGGTACAAAGCCACCTTTTTTCAACTACTAACTTTCCCTGTCTGATTAGATGTCTAACCTGTGCTCAACACTAATGCCAGACATGGTACATCTAGTTTTGAGAAATTACCCTTGCCAGTTTTGGGCAACGATTTCTGCAAGGTCAACAACCCGTTGAGAATAACCCCACTCGTTGTCGTACCAAGCCACAACCTTAATCAGGTCACCATCCATGGCGAGGGTGAGGCTACCGTCAATCGTAGAAGAGACATCAGTCCCCCGGAAATCACAGGAGACGAGGGGTTCTTCGGTGTAAGCTAAAATCCCTTTCATGTAGGTTTCAGAAGCTTCTTTGAGTACCTGGTTAACTTCCTCAGCAATGGTGGGCTTGGCTACTTGCGCAACCAGGTCAACCACAGAGACGTTGGGGGTCGGTACCCGCATTGCAATCCCGTTGAGCTTACCCTTCATTTCAGGAATAACCAAGGCAACAGCTTTTGCGGCACCGGTAGAAGTCGGCACAATATTTTCTGCAGCGGCCCGCGCCCGACGGAGATCCCGGTGGCTATTGTCGAGGATACGTTGGTCGCCAGTGTAACTGTGGACGGTGGTCATCGTCCCTTTGACGATTCCAAAACGATCATTGAGTACTTTAACAATGGGGGCGAGGCAGTTGGTGGTACAGCTGGCATTACTAATTACATTTTGTTTGTCATGGCCATACTGATCGGAATTTACACCAACCACATAGGTGCCGATATGACCGCCTTTACCAGGGGCTGTAATCAGTACTTTCTGTGCACCAGCTGTAATGTGCTTAGAAGATCCTTCTTCGGTGTTGAATACACCGGTAGATTCGATCACCAAATCGACGCCCCACTCTTTCCAAGGAAGGTTGAGGGGGTTTCTGTCAGAACAGCATTTGATCACGTTACCGTTGACAGTCAGAGAGTTGGTGTCATAATCGATTTCGCCATCAAATTTACCCAGCATCGTGTCGTAACGAAGCATGTGGGCATTACTTTTGGTATCGGTGGTCGCATTGATCCCAACGACTTGGAGTTGGCTGTTTTCACGACCAGCCCAACATCTCAAGAAGTTGCGTCCAATACGTCCAAATCCATTAATCGCTACTCTAATCACCGCGTCTTGCCCTCTATTAAAGATTAAATTGCAATAAAAGTTTTCATTTGATGACCCCAATCATATCAAAGACTGCACAATTCGATCCCCGAATTTCGGGAAACTGCTGAATTGATTTGGGAATTAAGACTTCGGTGCTATGCCTCTAGATCGATTGGCTAGACCCAAAAAGGCGATCGCCAAAAGAAACCTTTCCGCAGAATTATTTACTTGTAAATGTCCGGTAATATTGCATACTTAAATGTGTTCTGTTATCTATCGTTACCCATACTAGCGATAGAACGTGTGAGGGGAGGGATCTTTGAAAACAGTAGATCTAAACGGAAAACCATTCCATTTCATTGGCATTGGCGGGATTGGGATGTCTGCTCTCGCTTATGTCCTGGCCCAAAAAAAATTACCCGTCTCCGGTTCTGACCAACGCGCTAGTCACATTACAGAACGCTTAGCGGCAGTGGGTGCCCATATTTTCAGTCAACAAATCAAAGAAAATTTACAGGCTTTTCGTGGGGAACCCGATGCCATTGAATCTAACGGTTTGCCCCAGGTTATTTGCTCAACGGCCATTGGCCAAGAAAATCCAGAATTTCAAGCGGCCCAATCCTTAGGCTGTCACATTTTCCATCGGTCTGATGTTTTGTCTGCCCTAGTCGCGGAATATGACAGTGTGGCGGTGGGGGGAACCCACGGAAAGACAACGACCAGTAGTTTGATTGGCTATATTTTTCTGGTTGCAGGGGTTGATCCGACAATCATTGTTGGGGGCGAAGTGGATGCTTGGGATGGCAATGCTCGCCTCGGCCAAAGCAATTATTTGGTGGCGGAGGCTGACGAATCGGACGGTACCTTGGTAAAGCTCCGTCCCCAGCTGGGGGTTGTCACGAACATTGAATTAGATCACCCGGATCATTATCAATCGCTGGATCAGGTGGTAGCAATTTTTCAAACCTTTGCTCAGCAGTGCGATCGCCTGATTGCCTGCGTGGACTGTCCCACCATCGCTACGGGGGCCGTGCCCTATCAGGTGGGCTATGGGTTACAGAATATTGAACAAGCTGATTATTGGGCGACGGATATTCACTACGGATCAACATCGACCCGGGCAACGATTTGGGAACGGGGCGATCGCCTGGGGGAAATTGATTTAGCCCTGCTGGGTGCCCATAACCTCAGTAATGCCCTAGGGGCGATCGCCGTAGCCCGTTCCTATGGCATTCCCTTTGAGCCGATTGCTGAAGCTTTAGCTTCTTTTCAAGGGGCAAAACGACGGTTTGAAATTCGCGGTCAATACCAGGGTATTACCCTCATTGATGACTATGCCCACCACCCGAGTGAAATCGAAGTTACCCTCCAGGCAGCTCGGCTCCGGGCCGGTCAAGGGCGACGGGTTGTGGCCATTTTTCAACCCCATCGGTACAGTCGTACCCAAGCTTTCTTCGATGAATTTGCAAAAGCTTTTAAAAACGCAGATGTGACCATAATTACTGATATTTATGGTGCAGGGGAGAAAAATGTAGATAGCCTTACAGGTGAAGCCCTACAGCAGGCGATCGCCCATCAACAGGATGGTGACGTTGCCTATTACCCAGATCTCCAAAGCCTACCCACATGGTTAGCACCACAACTACAAACAGGGGATCTGGTTCTGTTCCTGGGAGCTGGGAATCTTAACCAAAGTATCCCGATTCTCTTGGCTCAACTGTCTGCCAATGGCGATCCTGAGTTGCACCAAGTGCCGTTGACCCAATGTTCTGTCCCAGACTAAGCGCTTTTAACCTTTGCCCCCTAGACCCGGAAATACGCCATGGTTTGCTCCCCTTCCCGTTCCCAGATTGCTACTAATGTGACAACCCCAGGCGACGGCAAGAGCCTGATTCAAGCTCAAGTCCCCTTGGCCCACTACACCTCCTTTCGGGTTGGAGGAAAGGCGGAATTTTATGCAGAACCCAGCACTTTGCTGGAAACAGAAGCCTGTTTTGAATGGTATCTCAAGCATTTATCGGGGTTTCCCCTAACGATTCTGGGGGCAGGCTCTAACCTTTTGATCAGTGATAAAGGTATTCCTGGCCTCACCATCAACACGAAAAAATTACGCTATTACCATGCCCAAGAGGACGATGGCATTCTCGTAGCCAGTGCAGGGGAACCCATTGCCCGCCTTGCTTGGAATGCGGCGAAACGGGGTTGGAAAGGTCTGGAGTGGGCCGTGGGCATTCCGGGAAGTGTCGGCGGGAGTGTAGTGATGAATGCGGGCGCCCACCAGGGCTGTGTTGCCAATCAACTGCTGTGGCTCAAAGTTCTTAACCCCGACGGTACCATTCACCAGCTCCAACCGGCAGATCTCGATTACCGCTACCGCACCTCTAATCTCCAGGGGGGCGATCGCCTGGTTTTAGAAGCAGCCTTTCAACTGGAACCCGGTTTTGATAAAGCAGCGGTACGGACGGAAACCAATCGGAATCTCCGGATGCGCAAATCTACCCAGCCCTACCATTTACCCAGTTGTGGCAGTGTTTTCCGCAATCCCTATCCCCAGGCAGCGGGTCATTTAATCGAACAAACGGGGCTGAAAGGATATCAAATTGGCGGTGCCCAGGTGGCCGAACGCCATGCCAATTTTATTGTCAATTGTGGTGGCGCTAAGGCCATGGACATTTTCCAGCTAATTCAACATGTTCAAGAACAGGTGGAGCAGAGCTGGCAGGTTTTACTCAAACCCGAAGTCAAAATTCTGGGAGATTTTTCCTAACCCCCGGCAGAAAATCCCTCGGTGGCGTCAAATAGTGCCAAGAGGTATTAAGATAGGTTACGGATTAGATGCCCTGGGGGTCTGATCTAGACGAGACAATCACTAACATCATTATTTTGTAAGGACTATGGCACAAGGATTTGGACTCGGGAAAATGAAAGAGCTGGCCGCCGCATTCCAGCAAGCCCAAAAGGTACAGGAAGGGGCGAAAAAACTCCAAGAAGAACTGGAAGCGATGAACATTGAAGGCACCAACGCCGACGGTTCTGTAAAGGTCGTCCTCAGCGGTAACCAGGAACCACGGGGTGTCAAAATTTCCCCAGAGGCGATCGCCAAGGGTGCAGAGGAACTCTCGGCTGCTGTTTCCGAAGCTCTGACTGATGCCTATACCAAATCCACCGAAACCATGCGCACCCGGATGGAAGAGCTGACCAGTGGCCTCAACCTTCCTGGTCTCTAGGATTTAAAAAATCATGAATCTGGCGAGTTTGGGCTGCTGAAAACAACCATACCAAGCCCTAATCCTTTAGCTTAAAAAACTAGTAGTTTTTGACCCCAGGGTTTCGTCTCGGGGGTTTTTTCTTGTTTGATTTTATAGTAAATTCGAATAAAGAATGGAGGAAAAAGATGTATAGCTTAGACCTCAGAACAAGAGTGGTGAACTTTGTCCGCTCTGGCGGCAGCAAAGCAGAGGCTGCAAGACGCTATGAAGTTTCAGAAGCGACAGTCTATAGTTGGCTCAAGCGTCCCGACCTGAAACCAACAGTAGTGAATCGTCGTCGTCGTAAGCTCGACTGGCAAGCAGTCGCCGAGCATGTCAGGCAGTATCCAGAAGCAAGACTGCTCGATAGAGCCAAGCACTTTGGGGTGACCACAAGTTCAATGCATTATGCCCTCAAACAGATGAAGATAACGAGAAAAAAAACAGCAAAAATATCGAGAGCGTAACCATCGAGAACGGCAACAATATCTCAGAGAACTACGAGAGTTACTCCAAAGGGTAGGAGCAGAGAAATTAGCCTTTATCGATGAATCAGGTTTCGATAACCGCGTGCATCGAAGACATGGATGGGCACCCAGAGGTCAGAAATTATTTGGAGAGAGGACAGGAAAACGCGAAAAGCGAGAGAATCTGTTGGCCGCTCGACAAGAGGGCAAGATGATTGCCCCGATGTTGGTCACAGGAAGCGTGAATGCCATCTGTTTTGAGACATGGTTATCCCATTGGTTGATGCCGCAGCTGAAGGAGAACTCAATATTAGTCATGGATAATGCTCCAATTCACCGCAAAAGCAGGATAAGGGAACTCGCCGACCAGAAGGGTCACATCGTCAAGTTTCTGCCAAAGTACTCCCCAGATTTCAACAAAATAGAACATGATTTTGCTGCTCTCAAGAAGAGAAGGGAATATTTGCCGGAGGGAACCAGTCTTGACCAGCTTATTAGAGATTATTGCGATGACCCTTAATCCTCTAGAACTTATTCGAATTAACTATATTTTTTAAAATTGTGCCAAGCCCCAAGATTATGATGATGCATCCGCTTCTACAACGGTATAGGTAAAGCGCAAACCCGCCCACTGGGTTGTCGAGAAAACGTAATTTTCTTTATTGGGTTCTGTGCCTTCCGGAGGAATTGCTTGCAAATCGCTGAGGAGAGCTTGAATCAGGGGTAGAGGTTTTTCGAGTCTCTGGGGAATGGTTTCTAAATCTCCAAAAAGTTGGGTGGCCTGGTCTTGGAAATTTTCAAAGGGGCGATCGCCAATGATCCAATAGGTTGTCCAGAGCCCGGGGGGACGTAAAGCTGTAAATTCGAGGGGGCTGACCGCTGTTGCCGAAGGGAGTTTTAGGCTTTCCTTTGAGGTCAGCAACAACAATTCCTGTTTCGGACTTTGGGCAAAACCCAGACAAAAGAGGGGTTGCGTCCCGGTATTTTCCAACTGATATTGCCCCTTTTCTCCCACCGTAAACATCGGCTGAGGATTGGGATTGCTCTTCGATTGCCCCAGGCTGAAGGGCGTCGTTTTTGCTGTCAGCAGGGTTGAAAAACGATCTAGACGTTGGACACTCAGTTTTAAGGGTAGTTGAGTACTGGTCTCGTTCACCAATAGCCGGAGCCATTTCAGGGCTAATAATTGCTCTAGGCGGGGCAGGAGTCGACTCACTGAAGATTTGATCGCTTCATTATCACTGGCTGGCACCACACCGGGGACAATTTTGCCGGAGTTTGTGGTCAACTGATAGGCGCCATCAAAAACATAATCTACCCAATCTTGGGGGTTGCTCACACTGGCGACATTGGTCAGACTTGCAAAAGCACTGGTAGCATCTACCCGTTCGATGCGACTGAGATCCTCAGCAAGGGCAATTTTTAAAGCGAGGTTGCGGGGCAGGTGACGTTTGGTTTCTTGGAGCGCTGTGCCAACGGTGACATTCGGAGTAGAGGCTTTCCCTTGGCCGAAGACCCCTGCTTTCCCGCTGAGTTGGAAAATCGGTGCGGTTTCGGTGCGGATTGTTAATTCACTACCAGGGGCGATCGCCTGCAAAATCTCCGGTTCAAAGCCCCCCAAATAGACTTCTAATCCTGTGGGATTTTGGCTGAAAATCTTCCCTGTTGCGGGCAACGTATCAGTGGGAAGCGTGCCATAGAGGGGGGCGGTTTTGGCGCCCAAAAATGTCATTGTCGCCGGCTGAGTCTCATCCTTAGGTAGACGAACAGTGAGGTTCGCCTGGGCCGTGGCTACTGTCACCATTGGGTCATAGGCGGAGAGGTATTGCCCAAGGGCTGCTGTAAAAAGCCCCGTCATCACGCCGTTAATTTGTACTTCTGCGGTAATGCCCTCGGTGGCAGCCCAGAGTTGGATTACAGGCGATCGCCCCAACGCAAAACTAGAACTTGGTTTAACGGTGCTGGTTTCGGGGACAACGGCGGGGGCGATCGCTGTTCCCTCAGGATAAGTGCGGGGTCGCCAATAGGCAGCCGGAGGCCGGGAGCCGGGGTCAAAACTAGTATCTAAGACGAGAATCCCCTGGGCTGGATTGAGATCTTCGATTAATGCCTGGAAAGTGCTCAGGGCGATCGCCTCCGGGCCAGATTTTCCGGGGAGCACAAGGGCCGGCATCGGTTCCGGAGCCGCTGGGTCTGTGACTAGCCGAGTACCATAGCCGCTGAAATGTACAAAAACCAGATCCTCCGGTTTCACCCTGGTCTTGAGGTCTGTTTGAAACGTTGTAAAAATACCATTGCCACTGGCTTGCTCATTACGGAGGGTGATAATATCCGTTGCCGCAAAACCAAAACGAGACTCTAGCAAATGTTTCTGGATTTTTAGATCCTGCTGACAACCCCCCAGATTATGGTCTTGACCATAGTGGTCAATGCCGATGAGTAGCGCGATCTTGCGGCCGCGAAATTGACTGAGAGCCTGGGCAGATTGGTTAAGAGTAGATGGCTGTAAATACGAAGAAAACCCTAGGGCACCACAGGTCAACCCCAAAGCTTGTAAAAAATCACGCCGACGCCATGCCATCCTAGTTCACTGCCTTTGAAATTCTGATATCAGCCTACCAGTACATCACTATTCCTGGCTAGAGCTGTTTATCGCATTGCATCGCAATATCCATACCAATGGCCATAAGCCGATTGAATCGTTCTTTGTTGTACGGGACTGACGGGACTCGAACCCGCGACCTCCTGCGTGACAGGCAGGCATTCTAACCAGCTGAACTACAGTCCCAAGTGGTTTAGGTCACTTTCAATAATATAAAGTCAAAAATTATAGATGTCAACTCCTTTTTCCATTTTTTTTTCAAGCAACCCCCAAGGAGGACTTTAGGCGATTTTCCTGCATTTTCCGGGGGGCTTAAACGGTGGCTTTGCCAAAGCGGCGTTCCCGTTTCTGAAAGGCTAGGAGAGCGCGATGGAGTTCGGTTTTGTCAAAATCAGGCCAGAGGGTGGGAGTGACATAAATTTCGCTATAGGCCATCTGCCACAGCAGGAAATTGCTCAGGCGCATTTCACCACTGGTGCGAATCAAAAGATCGGGATCCGGGATGCCGTGGGTATAAAGGTGATCGTTAATCAAGGTTTCATTGATATCGCTGGGTCGGAGTTCCCCGGCGGCAACTTTAGTGGCGATCGCCCGACAGGCTTGGACTAATTCTTGGCGTCCGCCGTAGTTGGTGGCGACGGTAAATTGAATACCGTCATTATGCTCGGTTTGAATGACAGAGCGTTGAATTTCGGCCTGGAGAGAATAAGGTAGGGAGGTCAGATCGCCCACAAAGCGAATTTGAATTCCTTTTGCCGCCCAAATTTTAATTTCCCGCCGCAGCACCTTTTCAAACAGGGTCATCAAAAATTCCACCTCAGTGGGGGGACGCCGCCAATTTTCGGTGGAGAACGCATAGACCGTGAGGGCATGGATCCCCCAGTCTTGGCAGTAGGTGAGCATATTGCGGATCGTGTCTACCCCTTTTTGGTGCCCCATAATTCTGGGTAAACCACGCTGTTGGCCCCAGCGACCATTCCCATCCATAATGACAGCGATGTGTTTGGGAAGTTTTTGGGGATCGAGGTCAGCGGGCAAAGGATGAACCATAGTTACAGTCAAAGGTTAATCTTTGTTGGTGAAAGGGAGATTCAGTTGCCGGAGAAACTTGAGTAAATCTTCCCCTTGAGATTTTAGCTGACGACCCAGGTCACCTAGGGACGGCGTTACAGATTCGCGATCGCCTGAACCAAAATACTCTAGAAGTAAGTCTTTGAGTTCACTACTCGTCAGAGGGCGATTCAGCTCACCTCCTTGGGCTAGGGAAATGGAGCCTGTTTCTTCAGAGACTACGACACAGACACAGTATTCAATACGTTCGGTAATGCTTCTCGCGGCTAAGTGCCGACTTCCCAACTGGCGAGAAGTAAATTTATCGGAGAGTTTAAAGAAAACTTTAGCCGCAATAATCCGGGAATCACGAATCAGGATAGAGCCATCATGGAGAGGATTTTTGTCATAAAAAATCGCCTGGATCAGTTCCCGTGAAACTTCAGCATAAACCGGAATTCCTGGCTGAGCAAAGTCCTTCTTATCCGTGGTATCAATGGGAGTTGGAGAAGTCTCAATGAGGATTAAAGCACCGGTACGGGAACGAGAAAGTTCTTTAACCGCATCCACAATTCGATCTAAGACTTCATTTTCTGGATCCATACTGTGGGATTTGACAGTCTTGAGAAGGCCTTTAATATTTCCCTGACCAAGCTTTTCTAGGAGTTGACGCAATTGGGACTGATAAGCAACGGCGATCGCTACCGCTGCGATGCGTACCAGTTGATCTAAAACAGCCGCTAGATACTTTAACTGATAATAGCTTGCTAATTTGTCAGCAATAATCAGCACCAAAAAACCCCGAATAACCCGGAGTGTCGGTTGATCCCGAGTAAAAATTGCCGCATAAATTAACAGCACTGTCAGCGCAATATCCGCAATGTTTAACAGCCAATCTGGCATCCTCTATTACCGCTACTCCAGCACAACCAATAACTTCCATCAGACTCTATCATGTCATGGCGAGGATAACCTTGGGCAAAGAAAAACGGGGTGGGCGATCGCCTCAATTGGGCTTCCCCACCTACCCCGTTTCCCCAAAATTGTTCAACCAATGAAAACCGATTAGCCTTGACGTAGCCGCTCCGGTAAACAATCCTGACGCACCAAATCCTCCAGGGTTTCTCGACGGATGATCAATTGAGCCTCCCCGTCATTCACCAGCACTGCTGCCGGGCGACCGATGCGATTGTAATTCGAGGCCATACTGTAGTTATAGGCCCCCGTCGCCAGCACTACGAGGATATCCCCCGGTTGAGGCATGGGCAGTTGGGCATCCTTGATTACCACATCCCCCGACTCACAATGTTTACCCGCCACCGTGATAGTTTCTTCACAGGGGGCAGACAGGCGATTAGCAATAACGGCTCGGTACAGAGATTGGTAGGTAATGGGGCGGGGATTATCAGACATGCCGCCATCTACAGAAACATAGGTACGAATTTCTGGCACAACCTTACGACTCCCGACGGTGTAGGCGGTAACACAGGCACTACCGACGAGGGAGCGCCCCGGCTCTACGATCAATTTCGGTAGCGGAATCCCATGGCTCCGGCAGGCTGCTTCGAGGGATTGGGCGACATTTTGTGACCAAGCTTCAATGCTGGGGGGATCATCGGACTCAGTATAACGGATTCCTAAACCGCCCCCAAGATTGAGAATTTCAGGGTTTAAACCATAGTCAGCAGCTTTTTTGTACCAACCCGCAAGGACATCTCCGAGATCTTTGTGGGGTTGTTGTTCAAAGATTTGCGACCCAATGTGGGCATGGAGACCAATGCAGTTTAAAAATTCAGCCTGGCTCACTAATTCAAAGGCCGCTTCGATTTGGTTCGGGTCAAAGCCAAATTTGCTATCTAAATGCCCGGTGCGGATATATTCGTGGGTGTGGCATTCGATGCCGGGGGTGAGGCGCAAAATAATCTTGGCTGTTGTTTGGCGATCGCCCGTTAAGCCCTTGAGCAATTCCAACTCAAAGAAATTATCAACAATAATCGTCACCCCTTCATCGAGGGCAAAATTTAACTCCTCGCGGGATTTGTTGTTGCCATGGAAGTAAATCTTTTGCGGGCTTACTCCAGCTTTGAGAGTTGTGTAGAGTTCTCCTCCAGAGACCACATCAAAGCCTAACCCTTCACTGTCGACAATAGCGCAGATGGCCATGCAACTCCAGGCCTTGGATGCGTAAATCACGAGGGATTCGCCACCATAGTATTTCTGGAAGCTATCACGGTATTGGCGGCAGGTAGTTCTTAGGGTCTGCTCATCGAGGATATACAGCGGAGAACCATATTGTTTCACCAACTCAATTACATCGCAGCCTCCCACCACCAAGTGATCCTGGCCATTTACGGTGCTGCTCAAGGGCATTAATGCTTGGTTGGGAGACAAAACATCTGGACTTTGGGGCAGATATTGCCGACCTGTATTGTCAGTGGAGGCTGCGGTTAACATAAGCAATTACTTTGTGGTTATCTTTAACTAGATTCAATAGAATCACAGGTAAATAAGGATACCGAAAAAATAATCACCCTTGCTATGGTAATGTCGGCTATTTGCCTAAATTTTCATTGGCGTTGGTCGTTGTCGTTTGATCACCATCCCGACTCGTCGTCGTGTTTGTATTTTCGCCGCTGCTCGAAGTATTATCCACGTTATTACCACCGTCTTTACTGAGACGAACACGAATGGTGCTGCCGTTATCGGCTTTGATGATAATTTCTGTACCATTTCTGCCCTCAGACACGGTCATAGAGCCACCGTTAAATTCCTGGGCCATGGCATTGTGACTAAACCCAAAAAGGGAACCGCCGCACAGAGCGACAACGGCCATACTTTTTAAAGCAATTGCTTCGAGAGTTTTGTTTTGTTTTTGCATCGTTTGTGCGTGAAATCTACTGCCATTGTACGGATGAATCAAAAAACTGTTTAAAAATTTTTATCGGAAAGTCGGCGTAAAACCCTGCCTCTTTTAGAGCGGGGATATAAGCCGAGCGACTGACCAAAGGGAAGAAGCATGCCAATATCGAGTGGCATTTTGTTACACTGCATTCTAGCGGGGAGGGTAATCAACCGCTTTAAAAACCCAGTAGCCTCACGGCACTACGCTGAACCTTGACAATCAAAGATATCGGGTTCTATCCAATTGTTCTAGGTTCCCCCTGTGGATAGGTAAAATCCTTGCAGGAACTAGACGACCAGCATTTGAAACAAAGGGTTTCAAGTCAAACAAACATTGGAGAAATTCAACTACCCAGGGGCACTGGGGAAGTAACGCTTGGGGAGAGAACCACCTCTGGTTAGGGCTTCGCAAGGAATCCTAGGTAAGTGGACTCGCTGAACCAAGAATCCCCTCACCTTTAGGCAGGGGAGTGTCAAAAATTAATTGTCCTTGTTGCTGGCAGATGATTTTTCGCGCCACCCTAAAATTTTGATAATTGAACCGAGTGTCCTCCAATTCTTTTGTTGTTCAGGTTTGATACACTTTTCAAGTGTTTTGTTAATGGTGGTGAGATTTGTGAGTGCAGTTGCTTTATCGGTGCAGCTTTTGACGGAACAAACGCTACCCCAAGCCTTGGTTTTAGATCAACTCTGTTTTGGTGGCCTTTGGTCTAAGGATGGCTACCTGCGGGAACTGGAAAGTCCGAATAGCACCTTGCTGATTGTGCCGGCGCCCCATGATCCAAATAAATTATTGGGGTTGGGTTGTCTCTGGGCAATTGTCGAGGAAGCCCATATCACCCTCATGGCGGTTCATCCAGAAGTGCAACGGCAGGGTTTAGGGCAGCTCATTTTATTGGGCTTACTCCGGGATGCTTGGCTGCGGGGTTTAGAGCGGGCCACCCTCGAAGTCAAAGAATCAAATCAGCGGGCGATCGCCCTCTACGAAAAATTTGGTTTCACACTAGCCGGACGACGTAAAGGATACTACCAAGACACCGGAGAAGATGCCCTGATTATGTGGCGTAAGGGTTTAGAGCAGCCCGAATTTGCCATCCAATTAGAAGCCTGGGGAACTACCGTTTCCCAACGACTCCAACAACACCACTGGTCTTGGGCCCTCGATAGTTAAAGGCGAAAAAGGCGATCGCCTCTGGCAACAAAAAAACCCCGCCTCACCGAGAGACAGGGCACATTGCCTAGACAAAAAAATGTGATTTAAAAAGAATTTTTAAAACAAAAGTCGCAACCAATCCTAAATGACCGTGCCATCAGGAATAATGGCATTTTTCAGGACTACCGTAATGCCGCTGCGAATGTAGTAGCCAAGTTCCTCGCGGTTTGACTCCTCCACATTTTCCTTATTGACGATCATCACGTTTTTACCAATGCGCGCGTTTTTATCCACGATCGCCCGGCGAATTGTCGAACCTTCCCCAATCCCAATGGGAGGCTTGCCACGACGAAGACAATCCTGACGCTTTTCATAGGGCTGGTAATAATCAGCACCCATAATCATCGTATCTTCGATGGTGCAGTCCGCTTCGACGCGGGTGCGAATGCCGAGAACTGAGTGATGAATGCGGCAGTTTTTAATAATGCAACCTTCGCTGATCATCGATTCTGTCACGTCAGCGTTGAGAACCTTCGTCGGTGGTAGATAGCGGGCGCGGGTATAGATCGGTGCCTTTTCGTCATAGAAACTAAAGGGCGGGATCGGCTGCTTCGTCAAGCCAAGGTTTGCTTCATAGAAAGCTTCGATGGTACCAATGTCTGCCCAATAATCATCAAAAAGATAGGCTTGGACGTTGTAGTCTTTCGCCGCATCAGGAATAATTTCTTTCCCGAAGTCGGTTTTATCTTGACCTTCTCTGAGGAGATCGAGGAGCACCTGTTTCTTAAAGACGTAGATCCCCATCGACGCGATGTAGGGTTTTTCTTTCGCTTGTTCTGGATCAAGACCCAAGGACTGGGTATCGACCTGCATTGCCCTGAGGGCTTCACCGGTGGGTTTTTCGCTAAAGTCCACCACACGACCATTGGCGTCAATTTTCATCAACCCAAAAGCAGGGGCTACTTTTTCGCCCACGGGAACTACAGACAGGGTAATGTCTGCCCCTGTGTCACGGTGGCGCTGGATAAATTCGCGGTAATCCATGCGGTAGAGATGATCACCGGAAAGGATGATGTATTCATCGACATCCCAGTCTTCTAGAAGCCAACTGTACTGTCGGACAGCATCAGCGGTGCCTTGGAACCAATCGGGATTTTCTTTGGTTTGTTGGGCTGCGAGTACTTCGGTAAAGCCTTCGGTGAACCCGGTAAAGTTGTAGGTTCGACTAATGTGACGATTTAAAGATGCTGAATTAAATTGGGTTAAAACGTAGATTTTATGAATTTCAGAATTAATGCAATTGCTAACAGGAATATCAATTAGACGATATTTGCCTGCTAGAGGTACTGCGGGCTTAGCTCTGAGTTTTGTTAGCGGATATAGGCGAGTACCTGCGCCGCCGCCAAGTATGATTCCTAGGACTCGTTTCACAAAAAAGACCTCACGACTGCCTTTGACCTCTGTGTCAAGTGTATGACTGGAGGGGGGATCTCGAAAAGTAACAATTCAAACTTTTTCGGGATTTTTTCCCCAGAATCCATCATAGGTCTGATTTTCACCGACGTCATTTTAAGATTTGGGAATCGTTTATTTAAGGGCGATCGCCGCCTCTAGAAATTCAGCGGGGGATCGCAGTAACCTGCTGCAAATTCCGCGCAATGTCCCTTCCATCTCCTTTGGCAACCCTGATAAAATAGGGCTTTGGTTTTCTTAACTTATCCTCTAAGCTTATTTTCCCTAATGGTTTCCCCAAATCCTCGCCTGACCCTCGGTGTGAATATTGACCATGTTGCGACGATTCGTCAAGCGCGACGCACAGTAGAACCAGACCCGGTGGCGGCGGCAACCTTAGCAGAACTGGGGGGGGCCGACGGCATTACGGTACACCTGCGGGAAGACCGGCGCCACATCCAAGACCGGGATGTCAAAATCCTGCGGCAAACGGTGCAGTCCCACCTGAATTTAGAGATGGCCCCAACGGCGGAAATGGTGGCGATCGCCCTAGACATTCAGCCTGACTATGTGACCCTCGTCCCTGAAAAACGCGAGGAAATCACCACCGAAGGAGGCATTGACATCGTCGGTAATTTTGCCCGATTTGAAGAAGTAGTCGCACAACTCCAGGGGGCCGGGATTCCCGTCAGTTGGTTTATTGATGCCGAGCTCGACCAAATCGAAGCAGCCCAGAAAACTGGAGCGCAATTTATTGAGTTGCACACGGGGAAATATGCTGAAGCCCAGGATTCAGAGCAGCAACAGGCAGAACTGGCCAACCTCAAAACCGGTGCAAAACAGGCGATCGCCCTGGGGTTGCGGGTCAACGCTGGCCATGGCTTAACCTATCGTAATGTTTACCCAGTGGCTTGTATTGAGGGCATGGAAGAGTTAAACATTGGGCATACCATCATCAGCCGCGCCGTTTTGGTGGGCTTAGAACGGGCCGTTCGGGAGATGAAGCTTGCCATGTGGGGACAGTTGTAGGGTATCTTTACTGGAACAAAAACATTTATAAATCTTTCTATATTGAACAAGTGATGACGACCTATCATTTCGCCCTTGCCAGCCAAAAATTTCTCTTTGAAGAAGAACCCTTCGAAGAAGTAATCAAAGAACGCATCCGCCACTACGAAGAACAGGGCAAAGAACGGGATTTTTGGGTCGTGAAAGAGCCCGCCTTTATTAATGCTCCCAGCCTCAAAGAAGCCAGTGAAAAAACCCCCAAACCCTGTGTGGCGATCATCTCAACGAAGAAGCAATTTATTACTTGGTTAAAATTACGGTTGGAGTACATCTATGTCGGCGAATTTGAGGCTCCCTCTGAGGAAATTCCAGAGCCCCTCAAGTCCCTAGCCGCCTAGACTCCCCTATTCTTTCTGGCGAGTGAACTTATGATGGGCAATTTCTGGAAACCGTTGATTGGGCTTGGTCGTGCTGCTTGCATCGGCAGTATCGCGGCGATCGCCTTTGGCCCCCCCAGTATTGCCCAGCGGAGCTTATCCCAATGCCAGCCGCCCCAGGGCGCAGAGTTTTTGGTCTTGGTCTTTACCCCGTCCCAACCCCTCCAGGCAGAAGTACGCAGTCAAGTGAGCCAGACCCTGCCGGAAAATCAACAGGCGGTGGTTTGTGAATATGATGGCAACGTTCTCAGTCGGGTCGGAGGCTTTACAGGCCTCGAAAAGGCAACTCAATGGGCTGAATATTTTGGGGAAGCGGTGGGTTTACCCTTGATGGTGATCACCCCAGTAGATAGTGATTTGGCCCTCGAAACCAGCCAAGCGCCGACCATTCCTCCCATGGCAACGGCGATCGCCCCGGATATGGTAGTCGAAACCACCCAGACGTCAACCCGTAATGTTTCTCTACCCCCAGCCCAGCCCCAGGCGGCAGCAAAATCTACACCTCCCATCGTGACCCAAGGGCCAGCCAGCTTCCAACCCCAAGGACTCCGGGGCGGATTCGGGGTGCTGGTAGAATACGGCGGTAATTTGGCGATCGCCAATCAGTTGCAGCGTTTAATGGGTCAAAATATTGGCTTGGTCGCCTATGGGGGACGCGGTTATCTGCTGGCGGCCCACACCGCAGACTCGGCCCGAATCACCGAATTGTTAAATCGTCTCAATCAAAATGGCCTCGGGGCGATCGCCGTTCCTGCCGATCAAGTCATTCTCCTGAAGGCCGACATTCGCCTTTGATTTGTTTTTTTGAAAAAGTTTATGACCACCATCCACGTCCAAGTCCCTGCTACCACTGCGAATATCGGCGCTGGGTTTGACTGTTTAGGCGCTGCCCTGAGTCTCCATAACCAGTTCCAATTTCGTCTCACTGGGGAAAGTGAGCCATTTTTCAGCCTTGAACTCGTCGGCGCAGATGTGGAAACCCAGAAGCTCGAAGCCACAGCCGACAATCTGCTCTACCGGGCCTTTGCCAAGGTGTTTGAAACCCTTGGTCAGCCTGTCCCCCATGTGAATATTGCCATTGATCTCAAGGTGCCTTTGTCCCGTGGGCTGGGCAGTTCAGCGACGGCAATTGTGGGTGGCTTAGTGGGCGCCAATGCCCTGGCCAGATCTCCCTTGGGCCAGCGGGAAATTATGAACCTTGCCATCGAGATGGAAGGCCACCCCGATAATGTGGTGCCTGCCCTGTTGGGGGGTTGTCAACTGTCGGTGAACCATCGGCAGGATTGGGTCATTTGTCCGTGGGCCTGGCACGAAAATGTTGTGCCGGTGGTGGCAATTCCTGATTTTGAGCTATCTACAGAAGAAGCGCGCGCTGTCTTGCCCCAACAGTACGCCCGCGCCCAAGCAATTTTTAATGCGTCGCGGTTGGGTTTGTTGCCCCACGGTTTAGCGCAAAATAATCCTGAATATTTAACGGCGGCATTGGATGATCAAATTCATCAGCCCTACCGAAAAAATCTGATTAAAGGCTATGAGCAGGTTCAGCAAGCAGCGATCGCCGCTGGGGCCTATGGCATGGTGATTAGTGGCGCTGGCCCGACGTTATTAGCCCTTGCTACACCAGAAAATGCATCCCAAGTCGCAACGGCGATGCAAACCGCTTGGGAAGGGATTGGCGTCAAGGCGATCGCCCACGTTTTAGAAATTGACCAACGGGGCACGGTCATCCTCTAGGGAATGGATCGCGATGCTCGGCTATTGACGGAGAATTTTTAGCTTAATGCTGCTGGGTCATGGCGATCACGGTTTCTACCGTCAGTTTTTTGATGTCCCCTAAAGTCGGTAAAACGTTATCGCCAGCGTAAATAATGGGTAGCTCATCCTGCTCCCAAACCCAAACCCGTTCCCGCTGAATATCGATCAACCAAGCTAATGCTGTGCCTTGTCCCAAGCAATGCAGGATTTTATTTTGGAGATCGAGGGTGCTCTGATCGAGGGAGCGAATTTCAATCAGCCAGTCCGGTGCTCCCTGTAGTGGGCCATCTTCTATTAATCTTTCTGCTCTAACAACCACAATATCCGGCACCGGCGATAGGGGCGGCACAAGGCAACGCAATTCCTGAATCGCTTCATATTCGGTGGTTTGCTGGTTAATGGCGTTGACCAAATTGCGCTGGAGACGGGAGTGGAACAGAGATGGCATCGGTTTTTGTTTCGCAGCACCAAACAGAAATTCCCAAGCAGGCGAAGCTTCAATATTTTTCTGGCGTAAAAAATCGTCTAATTCAGTCGCTATGGGTTTAGGAATCTGGGTCATGGGCTTGGGTCGGCAATGATGACTGGATCAAGTTTGCGAATCTAAGAAATGCCCTTGAGGAATTCCTGGGTTTTTTGCCAAAGGGTTTGGACAGATTCTTTGAGCTGCATTTTGCGGTCCCATTTTTGAAACTCGGTTTCGTAATCGGTGCCGCTGGTTTGCCAGAGTCGCCAACTCCGCAAAGTAAAAAAGAGACCCCACAACAGCAGCACATACAGAGACCAGGAGGGATGTCCGGTATCGAGGGTATCCAGGCCAACGAGGAAGCTGTTGATGATGCTGAAGCGGATCGCCCGATTCTTGAGGCGTTGACGGCGATATAAATTGAATTCTTGCTTTTTGCTAGTTTCAACCTTGAGGTCGAGCCAAGTCTGTTCGGCGGCGACGAGGTCGGTTTGGGGGATCCCGAGATCAGCGGCAATTTCTTCGAGTTGGCTGCGGGTCAGTTCGCCATCGGTATCCCGGCGGGCGATCGCCAATTGGAGAATGGCTTGGATATCTTCAACTTGATAGGTGTCGGGCCCTTGGGGTGCGCTCATCAATGCATCGCAACGGAATGGTTTTCTTCCATTATGCCGAATGATTTTCCTCTGCGACGGGGGCGATCGCCCCAAATTCGGCTAACAACGTTTGGGCTTGGCTCGGATTGCAATAGATCAATTCCAATAATTCATCGGGGCTCATCTTAAGCAACTTGGCATAGAAACCCACCTCTCCCATCACGCGCGCTTCCCCCTGGCGTAGGTACATGGATAGGCAATGGTGGGCTTGGGTTTCCACGGCGCGGCCCGTCCGAAAAAAAGCAAGGGCATGGAGCAAACGATCTTCGTAGGGGGCAAGGGGAGGCAGGGAAAAAGGTTCGGGATGTTTCATCTTAAAAGTGACTAAACTATGGCTGATTTAAAAATTTTTGGGCATAGCGATCGCCGGTGCGCCCAAGGGCAAATTTGAGGGAGGTACTAATTTTGGCATTGCCCTGGGTAAGGAAAATAAACAAAGAAAACAGAGCTAACCCAGCGGCGATCGCAAAAATCCCTTGATAACCGACGGTCTGGGTGACGGTGCCAAGCAACAAACCCGCCAGGGCAATCCCCACATCAAAGCCGCCAATACAAATAGAATAAACCTTTCCCCGCTCCGCACTGGAGGAACGATCCGACATCAGGGCAATCATCATCGGTACCAGCGTACCCGCCCCCAAACCTTCCACTGCCCCCGCCACAACAAACCAGGGAGTACTGATAGCGTGGTTGAGGATCAGCATTGTCGCCGCGTAACAAAGCAGACTCCCGCTAATAAACAGACCACGCCCCAGGGTATCGGACGCTTTTCCCACTAGGATACGACTGCTAAAACTAGAAATTGCCGCTGCTCCATAGAACAGACCGACATTAAAATTTAAGCCCAGTTCCCGGATGTAGAGGGGAAGAAACGTCACTAAAACGCCAAACACCAAGCCAATGCAGAGCATAATTAGCGACGGAATATAGAGTCCCTTATGGCGAAACAGTTCCGGGTAATCACGGTTAGTTTCCCCTTGGTTGGGCACCAGAGAATTTTTATTAATGGCGATCGCCTGGGGATTAGATTCTTTAGTCTGACTGGCAAGGAGCAAAGCCCCCACCCCGCACAGACCCGACGCCGCAAAGATCCACGGGTAATCGACGACACCCAAGAGATAGCCCCCCAAAACTGGCCCAATGGACATTCCCACCGGAATCGCCAAACTCATGTAACTAATTACTTCACCCCGGTTTCGTTCTGGGGCCAAATCTACGACTAGGGCACTGTAACCCGTCGTAAAAGCCGCAATACTAATGCCATGGAACGCCCGCCACACCATCATCTGGGGAATCGAATTTAAGAAAATATATCCCCAAGGGGCGATCGCCACCACCACAGCCCCAATGAGAATCACCCGTTTGCGGCCTTGCTCATCGACCATTTTGCCGAGGCGGGTGCGGGCCAACAGCAGACCGATGGCAAAGCAACCCATCACAAAGCCCACCTGCTGATCCGTTGCCCCCAGATCTTGGATATAAGCCGGGAGCACCGGCAATAAACTGGTCATACTCAACCAAAATCCCAGGGCCGCTAAAAATAACAAGCCCAAATTCCAGCGCATTTCCGGCTGGAGCTGCAAAAAAACCTTCACCTAAATTTCCCCAACAATTGCTTGTATAGATGGCACATCTTTACAGATTGTAAAGGGATGTTAACAAAGTTGGGGACAGAGGCCCTCGGCAAAATACGTTAGATTTTTAAAGCACACAATCCTATTCGTCTCCTGTAAAACCCGTCATGGTGCTGTTTAAAGTCCCCCCCAGCTATACTCTTTCCGAAAACCTCGTCACCACCGAAAGCGTCTATTGGAATCGCCGCAAATTTATCAAAACCCTTCTGGGAGCCGGGGTGGGCATTGGCTTGGCAAGTTGTCAGTCCCAAGATCAGCAGTACAGCGCCCTCCGTGAAACTTTAGATTTGCCCAAACTAGACGCGATTAAAAATCCTAACTTCCAAAAAATTGGCGATCGCCCGATCACCAAAGAACTCTTTGCGGGTCAGTACAATAATTTCTACGAATTTGGCGGCACCAAAGGCATCTGGCAAAACGCCCAAAATCTCCCGACCAAACCTTGGCAAGTGGAAGTGGGCGGCCTCGTGAACAATCCCCAAACCTACGATATCGACGACCTCAAAACGAAATTCCCCCTCGAAGAGCGCATTTATCGCTTCCGTTGTGTAGAGGCCTGGTCAATGGTGCTGCCCTGGATTGGTTTCCCCATGCGTGAACTGATCAAAGCCGTCGAACCTACAGCCCAAGCAAGATTTGTCCGCTTCACCAGCTATTACGACGAGAATGTCACCTACGGCCCCAGTTTCCACCTGGGGAATTTACCCTGGCCCTACACCGAGGGACTGCGCATCGAAGAAATGAATAACGAACTCGCCTTCTTTGCCCTAGGAATCTATGGCCACGATCTGCCGAAGCAACACGGTGCCCCCTTGCGGACGGTGATTCCCTGGAAATACGGCTTCAAGGGGGCAAAATCCATCGTCAAGATTGAATTCCTCGCGGAGCAACCAGCTACCTATTGGAACACCATCGACGGCCATGAATATAAATTTGAAGCCAACGTCGAGCCCAATGTCCCCCATCCCCGCTGGTCTCAAGCCACCGAAAAATTTATCGGTAATACCCCAGAATTTAGCTGGGAGATGAAGGAAACGCTCCCCTACAACGGCTACGGCGAATATGTTGCCAGCCTCTACAGTTAGGACTAATTAAATATTTACCAGGGCAAAATTTCTCCATTGGCGTGCCAAAAGGTGCCTGTATTATCGAGATTCAGTTCCTCAACACGGGCTAGTAACCCTTTCACTGCCACGGCGGGACTAATGCCATCTTCCCGAAAATTAATCATGCGGGTTTTCACAAGGCCGGGGTGCAAAATGCCCACTGCGATGCCCTGGGGTTTGAGATCGATCGCCAAGGATTTCCCGGCCATGGAAAGGGCCACCTTTGACATCCGATAGCCATAGGAACCGCCAGAGGTGTTGTCCTCAATGGAACCCATACGGCTGGTCATCAGAATCACTTTTGAACCAGATTTGAAATTTGGCAAAAGGGCTTGGGTGAAACGCAGCGGGCCAAGGGCATTGACTTCAAATTGACGCCGAATACTCTCAAAATCTAAATTATCTAAATTGACTCGTTCTATAATGCCGGCATTGTTAATTAAAACGTCGATGGTTTCTGCCTGGAGATCTTGGGCAAGCTGTTTGACTACATCGGGATTCGTCAGATCCACGTCTGCTTTTACTGTTACGCCCAGTTGCAACAGTTCCTCGGAGGGTGTGCGACAAGCCGCAATAACGCGATCGCCTTGGGCTTTAAGTTGGCGGCAGTATTCCAGAACAATGCCCCGATTTGCTCCGGTAATCAGATAGGTTTTCATCTTGCTCTTTATGCTTATTTCAAGGCCATGATTCGCAGTGTGGCAAGCTTCAATAAGAAAGTCAAATTTAGAGCATTATTCATAGCCAAGGGAAATCTGGCCAGGGGGAATTTTAACAATGCTACTGGCCCCTGGAGCAGTGAGTTTAACCAGGAGTTCACCTTTTTTATTCACGCCAGTAATTATTCCTTGATGACCTTCATAGGTAATGGTTTCACCTAAATTTTTGAGGTGCTTGAAATAATCCGGCAATATATTTTCAATGGAACTGTGAGCTAATTTTTGCGTCCCCTGCAAAATTCCGGCAATGACTAAAGCAGCAAGGCGATCGCCTTCGATTTTTAGCGTCCCTTGCCAGAACTGTTCGAGGTTAATCCCTGTTGGCGGAACGGGATTTTGGTAGTTAAGACCAACGCCAACCACTGCGGCGCTAATTTTGCCCTGGGAGACTTTTGTTTCGGTTTTAATCCCCCCCAGTTTCTTGCCTTGCAAAAGAAGATCATTGGGCCATTTAATTTGTACGGGAATCCCTTGCTCTTGTAACCTCTCGACAATGCCCCAAACGCTAGCCAGGGTTAGGCTATAGGCAAATTGAGGGTCTAATTCTACGGGCACCAAGACCGACAGATATAATCCCCCCGGCGCTGAAATCCAGGTGCGTCCCCATTGGCCCCGTCCTGCGGTCTGGGCTAAGGCGATCGCCACCCTCGGCATCGTGCATTGCCCTTGATACCGTTGCCACAGGAGTGCATTGGTAGAGTCAAGCTCCGGGAAAATTTCGATGGGTATCGTCGTTTCACAAGCAAGAAGAGCAGTTAAAGCCCCTTGAATCGCATCAGGATCGAACACAGTCGGTAAATATTTCTATCGCTTTTCTCAAATAGCGTACCTTGCACCGCCCCTCACCCCAGGAATTTGCTAAAGTGAAACGCCAGTGTTCTTTTTCGGAAAGTCTCCTCTGCCCATGGTTGCTAGCCCTGTGTCTCCCCAAACGACCCACCGCACCGTCCTCAAAAATGGGATTACCCTGATTGTGACGGAAAATCCTGTGGCGGATTTGGTGGCAGCGCGTTTATTTTTCCCCCAGGCGGGCGGACGGTGGGAATCCCTCGACCAAGCGGGTTTATTTCATCTTCTAGCAGCGGTGATCACAAAAGGCACCGACCGTTATAGTGCCGTCGAAATCGCGGAACAAATAGAATCCATCGGGGCGAGCCTCGGCGCGAGTGCGTCCAACGATTATGTGGCCCTCAGTCTCAAAACCGTCACAAAGGATTTCTACACTATTTTTAAGCTGGCAGCAGAAATTCTCCGAGAACCGACTTTTCCCCCCGAAGAGGTGGAGCTAGAGCGGAAAATTACCCTACAAAATATCCGTTCCCAAATGGAGCAGCCCTTTAATGTGGCCTATGACCTCCTCCGGAGCCAGATGTACCCCCAGCATCCCTACGGCCAATCCATTTTAGGGACAGCGGCAACGGTGGCGCGGTTTACGGCTGCAGATTTACGCCAGGCCCACCAAACCCATTTCCGTCCCGATAATTTAGTAATTAGTCTCTCCGGTCGGCTGACCCTAGAACAGGCAGAGGCAATTGTGGAACAGACCCTAGGGGATTGGCAAAACCCGACAACGCCGCTACCCACCCTAGAGATCGCGCCATTGCAACCCCAGGGAGGCGTTTGGACGAAGGAAAAAGATAGTCAACAGGCGATTATTATCTTGGGCTATCTGACGGGAACAGTGGCCGATGATGATTTTTTTGTCTTGAAACTCCTCAGCACTTATTTGGGTAATGGGCTATCTAGTCGGCTGTTTGTGGAATTGCGAGAAAAGCAAGGGCTCGCCTATGATGTGTCGGCGTTTTTTCCCACGCGCTTGAGTCAATCTCAATTTATTACCTACATCGGTACGGCCCCTCAAAATACGGCGATCGCCCTCAACGGATTGCACCAAGAAATTCAACGGCTAGTGGCAGCCCCCCTCACGGAAGCGGATTTGCAAATTGCCAAAAACAAGCTCCTTGGTCAGTATGCCCTGGGAAAACAGACCAACGCCGAATTGGCACAAATTTTTGGTTGGTATGAGAGCATTGGCCTTGGCATCGACTTTGATCAAGCCTTTCAGCACCACATCGAAAAGATCACAACGGCGGAAACCCACCAGGCAGCCCAACGTCATTTTCAACATCCCTATGTGTCGGTGGTGGGCTCCCAAGCGGCCCTTTCCCTGATCGAAGATCTTCAGCTATCGTAAAAGGCGATCGCCCCCTAAACATCATGAAGAAAATCGTCATGTCTGCGCGTCAAACCATTTTTAATTTAGGTCTATCGACGGCCCTGATTTTAGCCAGTAGCCTCGGCCTCAATCCACTGGCAAGCGCCCAAGCTCCCCGACCAGAATTGCGCATCGGCAGCACAGGAACTGTAGTTCAAGAGTTGCAAACCACCCTCCGACTGCTGGGCTACTACAGCGGCGAAACCACCGGTACCTACGACGAAGCGACCGTGATCGCAGTTTACCAATTTCAAAAGGCTGCCCAAATTCCCCAGACTGGCGTTATGGATAGCACCACTTGGGAAACCTTATTTCCGATTTCTGCGGCAAACTTTCCCGTTGCTGAGGGCCAAACCCCGACCCCCGCGACCAGTAGCCCAACAACAGCAGCCCAGAACGAAACAGCTACAACCCCAGCCCAGGAAACGACAGATTCCAACGAAACTCCCAGTACCAGCGCAAATCAAACCGCCGCCAGCACAGATCCAGATACACTGCCTCTTTTAAAGGAAGGCATGGAAGGGGATTCGGTAAAACTCTTGCAAACTCGCCTGCAGGCATTGGGCTATTACACAGGCAATATTGATGGTATTTTTGGCCCCAATACTCGCACTGCCGTCATTGCTGCCCAAACTGCCTTGAAGTTAGATGGAGATGGGATTGTTGGTGCTCAAACATGGCGTAAATTACTAAACTAAATTTATTACTAATCTCAAACTAAAAGTCTTACAATCGGCTAAATCCCCACTGCCAACCATTATTTTTTAGTATTTATGGAATTTACAATTACTGTGCCGACTATTGCCTGTGAAGTCTGCGGTCAAACCATTACAAAAGCCATCCAAAATCAAGATCAAAATGCCCAAGTTGCTGTCGATATTCCTAGTAAAGTAGTTTCAATTCAGACGACACTTTCTGAAACTGCCTTAAAAAATATCATCACTGAAGCAGGCCATACTCCCGCCTAGGACAGCACCGCCGATGGAAAGCCAATTACCTTGGCGATTAAGATTAGGCCGTTACCTCGATGATTTTGACAGTGGCACAGGTCGCCTGCTCAATTTGGTTTTGTGTGGGTTAATTTTTATTTCGTCGGGGATTTTTGTGGCGCAGACCTATCCTTTACCAACGGTTTGGGCCCAATGGTTGGATTATTTAGATACGGGCATTTTGATTTTATTTGCGGTGGAATACTGCTGTCGCTGTGTGGGGGCTGCAGAACCGCGAAAATTTATTTTTAGCTTCTTTTCCTATCTCGATCTGTTGGCGATCGCCCCGTTATTTTTCGGCTTCCTCGACATTCGTTTTGTGCGGCTGTTCCGCTGGTTTCGGTTGCTGCGCTTGATCAGATTTTTTCGATTAGAAATTTCTATTTTTAAAATCAAGGCCGAAGACAGCATTATTCTCAGCCGAATCCTCCTGACCTTATTTACCATAATCTTTGTTTATTCTGGGCTAATTTATCAAGTTGAACATGACATCAACCCCGGCGTTTTTGGCAACTTTTTAGATGCTTTATATTTTGCCGTGGTGACCATGACCACAGTAGGTTTCGGTGATAAAACCCCTATTTCAGATGTTGGTAAAGTCGTGACTTTAAGCATGATCCTCACAGGAATTGCCGTGATTCCTTGGCAATTGGGGGATTTAGTGCGGCAGTTTCTCAAAAGTGCAAACCAACAGGAAATCGACTGCACAAAATGTGGTTTAGCCTTCCACGATCAAGATGCTCAATTTTGTAAACGATGTGGCACAGCCCTGCGGCAAAATTAATTAAATTAGCATTCGGCGACATTGCTCAATAAAAGATCACAAAAAATTGGCGATCGCCCCAGGAATTCCTATGATAAAAACATCGTTATTTTTTCGAGTTTAAACTAACAGAATGTCAATGCCCCTCACCCTCAATTTATTACAAGGTTCTGTGACCTTTCGGTTTACCAGCACTGCCGCCCAAACCCTCAAGGCAGAAATCGCTCAACTTATGGACAGTATGAAGGCGATCGCCGGCAATACTAACCTAAAAGGCCGCCCCCAACCCCAAGAATCAATGAACTATCAATACACCGGGGACATTTTCTTAGAGATTTTTTGCAATCCGAATATTTACCCTAGCCCCTTCGCCGCAAAGGTATTGATCACCCTCCGGGACGACCGGATTCGGCTCACCAGCGAAGCAGAATTACCCCGCTTAATCGAAGATTTAGAGAATTATCTAGCCCAAGCCGATTAGTGTGAAAGATAACAGCGATTTTTGTGGCGGTGCGCTAGGCTAAACGTAAATGATGCAATTTTCTAGTCCCATCTCAATCCCTCAAGCGAGAAAACTGTTGCCATGAGTACATCCACAAACTTCTTTGAACTGTTTCAAAAGGGCTTCCATGTCACCGTTGGGGCCGCTGCCACTTTCGTCGAAACGATCCAAGATCCAAACAAGCGCGAAGTGACAATTTCTGAATTTCGTACAGAGCTCCAAAATCGCGCGGAACAATGGTCAGAAAAAGGTGAAATGACCGAACAAGAAGCCCGCAAATTCCTCGAAAAAATCTTCCAGCAAGACAAAGCCGCCAGGGAACCCGGTACCCAAGAAATCGTGACCACGGCGACGGAAGTGAAAGATAGTGATCTGCAAAACGAACTCAAGAACTTAACGGATCAAATTGTCACCCTCAAAAGCGAACTTGCGGCTCTCCGTCAGGATAAACAAGAAAACGAACCAAACTAGGCATCAAGTTCGGATCTGTCAGTAAATTTGATATGAGTTCAACCATTTGGGGCAGTTAAAAAAACTTCTGCCCTATTTTTTTGTGCCTATTGCTTGGAGTAATAACGAAAGAGATCAACTAATCGTTATCCCATCGCTCTGCCCCCAGCAAATCACCGATGCAGTCCCGGAGGAGAAAGCCGCAGCGTTCTAGCTCGACTTCGATGCAGTGCCACTCGCGGGGGGGAATATATTCACAAAGGCTATAGATCGGCTGTTGACGACTGACACGATTTTGTTCGACTAATTGTTTTACTTCATCGCGAATTTGTCCCAATGAAAAAAAGAAAGGCGATCGCAATGCAAAGACTGATTGAGTCATGGAAAGTCATCCAGGAGAATGGTCGGCGTTGGGCAGTGCACCCAGGTACCGACAACAGTGAATTGATTTAGTCATCAGACCAGCATTGGGCTGGATTTAGATCGGCAATTTGATCCCGGAGGAGAAAGCCATTGCGTTCGAGTTCGCATTCTACACAAACCCATTCCCGGGCCGGAATGAACTGACAGAGGACATAAATAGGTTGACTGCAGTCTACTGTTCCTGATTCGACCAACTGACGGGCTTCGTCCTTAAGCATTTCAATAGAAAAATGTTTTGGGGTAGGAGACGCCGGAGGCATTGTCGTGGTGGTCATAGGATTTACCTCTTGGGTGGCTGATGTTTGTTCCATGCCTATTCTATTGGATTATGCAAGGCATTGCTATACAGAAAACGCTGTATATTTCAATACTTATCAATAACGTTTTTAGCGAAACTTTAAGTAATGTAATCAAAGATCATTAAGGTTGGATTATCCGTTGTCCAACGTCGGGGGGGAATTTTTAGATAAACTCGGCAGCGGTGTGATCCGGTTGGGGTACTGATTCCCAGAGGGATGTACAGATTTGTGCTTGGGCGATCGCCATTTGACCATAGCTAAACCACCAGGGAATTTCTGGCAAAGCCGCTTGTAAAGCTTCGAGGAAGTAGGGACTGCCGTAAAAGATAACGCCCTGTAACGGTATTTGCGCGGCAATTTCTTTAAGAGAGTCAATTGGATCCGCGAGTTTTGCGGTAAAGGGATTCCCCCGAAGAAAACACTGTACAAGGGTAGGGATCGCTTCTAACTGCAGGCGAGGGAGGGTTTTTAATTCGATAATTTCTGCCGTATAACCGTGACGTTGGGGAATGGCGATCACCGGACAATTGGGACGCAAAAAAGGGCTTTTTAAAACTGAATCCACCACAATTAAATTGCGCGCAAAATTGTCAGGAAAACTTGATATTTTTATGGAGGCTTTTTTATTTTTAGCGGCCTTTTGCAGCATCATCGCAACGGTTTTTTGCGTTTCTGGGTGATCCCCGTTGATCCCCTGGGGAAAGATTAATGGTTTCGCCGTGAGAATTTTCTGCTTCGCTTGCCAAATGCGGGCCACAGATGCGTAGATGCGACTTTCTGGGAGTTGGCCTGTTTTAACTGCCGTTTCGATGGCCGTAATCGCTCCGTCCACATCGGGGGGCATCAAGAGAATATCGGCCCCAGCGGCGATCGCCTGGACAGCAACAGTATTGGGGTCTGCAAACTGGGTCATTCCCCCCATGACCAACGCATCGGTGACAATTAACCCCCCAAACCCCAGATTTTGCCGCAGTTGAGTTGTCAGAATTGCCGGAGAAAGGGTCGCTGGATAGTGCTGATCCCAGGCGGGGATCATCAGGTGAGCACTCATCACGGCATCGACTCCCGTTTGAATGGCAGCTTCAAAAGGAGGGAGTTCGACGGTATTTAAGCGCGTTTCGTTGTGGGAAATGGTGGGGAGAGCGAGGTGAGAATCGGTCGCCGTGTCCCCATGGCCAGGGAAATGTTTCGCTGTGGTTAAAACAGCGTATTGTTGCGCCCCACGGATAAAAGCGGTACCCAAGGCACTAACTTGATCCGGCGTTTCTCCGAAGGCGCGGATGTTGATCACCGGGTTATGGGGATTGTTATTTACATCCAGCACGGGAGCCAAGACCCAATTGATCCCGATACTGAGGGCTTCCTGGGCCGTAATCGCGCCCATGGTTTCTGCCAGGGCGATCGCCTGGTGGGGATCTGTACGCCAAATCTCACCAAGGGCCATGGGGGGCGGAAATTCTGTGGCACCGCTAAACCGTTGACCGACCCCTTCTTCGATATCTGCGGCAATCAGAAGGGGCATTTTAGCCCAATGTTGCAATTGCTTGGTTTTTTGGGCCACTTCGGCAGCACTGCCCCCCAGGAGAATTACGCCGCCGATACCGGCTTCGATCCACCGCTTCAGGGTTGCCTCGTCGGCTTCCCATTGGGGGTAGGGTCGTTCGTGGTCGAATAAATAGCCGGCCCCCCGCACGACGATCATCTGGGCGATCGCCTGGCGCAGAGACAAAGATTCAATCGGGGGGAGAGGAGCCATCACCAAGGGCGTTACACCATTTCCTCGGATTCTTGGGCTTCTAATTCCTCTGGATCCTTAATTTCTAATTGGTTAATGAGATGGATCATCCGGTCTCCTTCTTCGAGGGAGCGGTCTTCAATGAATGAAACCTCTGGCGATCGCCGCAGGCGAATCCGTTGACCTAGGGTACGACGCACAAACCCTTGGCTAGCCTTCAGCCCTTCCATCGTTTCGGCTCTGGCTTCTGCTGAACCATAGATGCTCACAAAAATCTTCGCGTGCTGCAGATCCCCAGACACTTCCACTTCAGTAATGCTCACCATGCCCGCCCCAACCCGGTCATCTTTAATATCTTGCATGAGCATCAAACTCACTTCCCGCTTAATGAGCGAAGAAACCTTCGATACCCGTCGACTATTTGCCATGACTCTATTCGCCTCCTAAAATCCTGTACCGCGTTCTAGGCACCCGTAACCCCAACCACTTCTTCTCATTTCCTTGAGTCTTTTATTAATTCATAAAGCTGCAAAAAAATGTGGCGATCGCGGCGGCGGCTTGCTGTGACTCGAAGTCGGTTTGGCGGTGTGACAACGCCCTCAGTGTATCTTGAAAAAACCCAACCCTTCAACTCCCCGGTCATCCTCCCGTTGGCGATCGCCGCAAACCTAAAGAAAATATCAAGATATATCCCTGAACCTTGACAACGGGCCATTGTCCCCAAAATCCCCGCTAAAAAAAGCAACAAATCCTCCAGAACAGGGTATGTTTATACCTGAATATCAATGGTCAGTGAGTAATCCCAAATGCTGGACAAATCCGAAGCAATCATCGAAGCAATAGATGCTAGAGAAATTTTAGATTCCAGAGGTCGCCCCACCGTCGAGGCAGAAGTTCTTTTAGAGAGCGGTGCAGTGGGTCTCGCCCAAGTGCCCAGTGGAGCCTCTACCGGTAGTTTCGAAGCCCATGAACTGCGGGACGAAGACAAAGCCCGTTATGGCGGCAAAGGGGTACTCAAGGCCGTCCGTAATGCCAAAGAAAAAATCGCCCCAACCCTGATTGGCCAAGATGCCCTCGACCAAACGACGGTCGACTACGCCATGATTGCCCGGGATGGCTCCGAGAACAAGAAAAACCTTGGTGCAAATGCGATTCTGGCAGTTTCCTTAGCCACCGCAAAAGCCGCCGCCGCTGAATTAGCCCTGCCCCTCTACCGTTACCTCGGTGGCCCCTTAGCGAATGTACTCCCTGTGCCTTTGATGAACGTGATCAATGGGGGAGCCCACGCCGCTAATAACGTTGATTTCCAAGAATTTATGATCGTGCCGGTGGGGGCAAGTTCCTTTAAAGAAGCCCTGCGTTGGGGGGCGGAAGTCTTCACTGCCCTGAGCAAAGTCCTCGACAGTAAGGGTTTGTTAACCGGTGTCGGTGATGAAGGGGGATTTGCCCCCAACCTCGGCTCCAACGAAGAAGCCCTCGAAATTCTCGTGGATTCTATTAAAGCGGCGGGTTATGAACCGGGTAAGCAGGTCGCCCTCGCCCTCGACATTGCCGCCAGTGAATTTTACGCTGATGGTCAGTACACCTACGATGGTGCGGCCCACAGTCCGGCAGAATTTATCGATTACCTGACGGCGATGGTCGAGAAGTACCCAATTGTTTCCATTGAGGATGGTCTTCACGAAGACGATTGGGATAACTGGGCTGCTTTAACCACAAAAATTGGCCATAAGGTACAACTCGTTGGTGACGACTTGTTTGTGACGAATAAAGTGCGTCTCCAACAGGGTATCGAGAAGCAGGCCGGGAATGCAGTGTTGATTAAGCTCAACCAAATTGGCACCCTCACCGAAACCCTCGAGACGATCGATTTGGCGACCCGCAATGGCTATCAGTCTGTGATCAGTCACCGCTCTGGGGAAACAGAAGATACCACCATCGCCGATCTGGCTGTGGCAACCCGTGCTGGCCAAATCAAAACCGGTTCCCTCTGCCGCAGTGAACGGGTAGCGAAATACAATCGTTTACTCCGCATTGAGGATGAACTTGGCGATCGCGCGGTCTATGCCCCCAAAGTTGGTCTCGGCCCCCAATTTTAAGAGTTCTCGTCTAACAGACATTCAACTTTAACTTTTTCATACTCCCATCCAGATCACAGTGTTCTATCGCTGTGGTCTTTTTTGTGGTGAGTCGTCAAAAGGCGATCGCCAAAAGCGCTGCTAATTTGCCCCTAAGCAATTTTCGACCGAACCCAAGGCAGTATGATAAAAAACACCGTTTTGACTTCCTTCCCATGCCCCAACCGATCCAATGGTATCCCGGCCACATTGCCAAGGCCGAACGCCAACTCAAAGAACAACTCAACCGCGTTGATGTGGTGTTAGAAGTCCTTGATGCTCGCATCCCCTTCGCGTCCCATCACCCCCAGGTCGATGAATGGATCGGCGAAAAGCCCAGGGTCGTGGTGGTTAATCGGCGGGATATGATTCCGAGCGAGATTCTCAGTCAATGGCGTGATTGGTATCAAGCCCAGAAGATTCAGCCTGTCTTTACCGATGCAAAAAAAGGAACCGGGGTTAAAGGCGTGATTAAAGCCGCCCAATTAGCCGGAAAAGCGATGAATGACCGTCGTATTTCCCGGGGGATGCGGCCCCGTCCCGTGCGGGCAGTGGTCATGGGTTTGCCTAACGTTGGGAAATCAGCCCTGATCAACCGTTTAGTCGGCAAAAAAGTCGTCGAAAGTGCCCGCAAAGCGGGAGTGACAAAACAATTGCGCTGGGTGAGAATCTCTGACCAAATTGAAATGCTCGATGCTCCGGGGGTGATTCCCTGGAAGCTCGATGATCAACACAATGCAGTAAAACTAGCCATTTGCGAGGATATTGGTGCGGCCTCCTATGACAACCAACTGGTCGCCGCAGCAATGGTGGATTTACTCGTAGAACTGAATTTAGAGCAGCATCTCATCGAGCGCTATGACCTCGACCCCCTCGATATGTCCGGCGAAGATTATGTCATTGCCCTAGGAGAACACCGCTTCCAAGGCGATAAAGAACGCAGTGCAGTGACTCTACTACACGAATTTCGCAAGGGTATTTTGGGACAAATCCCCCTCGAATTACCGACTTAAAGATTTGCGCTACAGTACAGCGTGAAACTGATTTTTAGATAGAACGTTAAACAACGATGAATTTTGAGGCGCTAGATGAGGCCACCATTGACCGGGTGATCGAAATGGCCTGGGAAGACCGCACCACCTTTGAGGCCATTGAGTTGCAATTTGGGCTCCAGGAAAAGGAAGTGATTCAAATTATGCGGCGCTATATGAAACGCTCTAGCTTTAAGATGTGGCGCAAGCGAGTGACAGGGCGGAGCACAAAACATCTCCAAAAGCGTGATTTTGTATCAGGGCGGTTCCGTTCTGCGAACCAAAAGGGTTCCTAATCGAGCTACGAACAGACTTGATTTTAACCAAAATGGGGCACGGGTATAGATCCCCCATGGAGAAGCGCTGCAGAGTTAACATTTTGTAGTAATCTAAACTAGCCGCACAGACTGTTATTGATTGATCACCGTCTATGACCACAGAACATCCTGGAACTTTGGCCCAGCCGATCCCCGTCGAAGAAATTCAAAAATTACTGCCCCACCGCTATCCTTTTTCGCTGGTAGACCGCATCCTCGAATACATACCTGGTGAAAAGGCTGTGGGCCTAAAAAATATCACCTTTAATGAACCCCATTTCCAAGGTCATATCCCGAATCACCCAATTATGCCGGGGGTGCTGATGGTAGAAGCGATGGCCCAGGTCGGTGGGTTTATTTTGACCCAAATGCCGGGCATGGAAGATAGCTTTTTTGCGTTTGCTGGGATTGATAAAGTCCGGTTCCGGCGACCGGTAGTCCCTGGAGACCAACTGATTATGACGGTGGAAGTGATCACGGTAAAGGCGAAGCGTATCGCGAAAATGAAGGGCTGTGGCACCGTGGATGGTCAAGTGGCGGTGGAAGGGGAGATGCTCTTTTCCCGTCTAAATTTTGAATAATTGGCCCTAAGGCCCGCTAAAACTACTATGGAGCAAACTGGAGAATTCTTTTGAGTACTCTGATTCATCCGACGGCGGTGGTTCACCCCAACGCTCAAATTCATCCAACGGTTCAGATTGGCCCCTATGCAGTGATTGGTGAGTATGTCACGGTCGGGGAAGGTACGGTTATTGGTGCCCATGCAATTTTGGATGGTTATACACGCATTGGTCAGGGGAATCGGATTTACCCAGGGGCGGCTATCGGCTTAGAACCGCAGGATCTTAAGTATCAAGGGGCGGCCAGTTTAGTTGAAATTGGCGATCGCAATACGATCCGCGAATATGTGACGGTGAATCGGGCGACGGCGGCAGGAGAAAAAACGATCATTGGGAACGACAATCTTTTGATGGCCTATGTCCATGTGGCCCACAATTGCGTTCTGGAAAATAACATCATCATTGCGAATAATGTGGCGATCGCCGGCCATGTGGAAATCGAATCCCGGGCGGTGATTGGTGGGATGTTGGGGATTCACCAGTTTGTCCATATTGGGAAGATGGCGATGCTAGGCGGCATGAGTCGCATTGACCGGGATGTGCCGCCGTTTATGCTGGTCGAAGGCAACCCATCGAAGGTGCGCTCTTTAAATTTAGTCGGTCTGAAGCGCAGTGGTTTAACCCCGGCTGAAATGGGGTTACTCAAACAGGCATTTCGCTTACTTTACCGTTCTGATTTAAAAACATCTGAGGCGATCGCCCAACTCTCACACATTGGCGACCACGAACATTTACGTCATCTACAACAATTTCTCGAAAAAGCCCTTGACCCCAGCCGTCGCGGTTTAATTCCGGGGAAACGGAGTTAGGCGATAATGCATATTTTCATCAGTACGGGGGAAGTGTCCGGCGATCTCCAGGGGAGCCTCCTGGTAGAAGCGCTTTTTCGTCAGGCCGAAGCCCTCAACATTGACCTGAAAATTACAGCCTTGGGAGGCGATCGCATGGCCGCAGCGGGAGCCACTCTCCTGGGGAACACCACAAAAATTGGCTCCATTGGTCTGATCGAATCCCTGCCCTACATCATTCCCACCCTCCGTATTCAACGACAGGCAAAACGCTACCTCAAGGAAAAGCCGCCGGATCTGGTGGTACTGATCGATTACATTGGCCCGAATATTGGCATCGGTAATTTTGTCCGTCGTCAGTTGCCCCAGGTGCCGATCATTTACTACATTGCCCCCCAGGCTTGGGTTTGGTCATTTAATGACAACAATACCAAGGCGATCGCCCGCATTACCGACCGCATCCTCGCGATTTTCCCCGAAGAAGCCCGTTACTTTGCCGAATATGGCATTGATGTGAAATTTGTGGGCCATCCCCTCGTGGCGAAAATGGCCACCTACCCCCGGCGTGCTGCTGCCCGGGAACAATTAGGCTTACACCCAGAGCATTCCCTGATCACACTATTGCCAGCGTCTCGTCGTCAGGAATTAAAGTACCTTTTGCCTGTGATGATAGAAGCCGCCCAAATTCTCCAGCGTCAGGTGCCGGAGGTAAAGTTTTTAATTCCCGTCGCCCTGCCCCACTACCGCAACATCCTAGAAACGGCGGTCAATGAGGCGGGTTTAAATGCGATTCTCATCGATGATTCGGCCCAAACCCCCTTGGCGATCGCCGCTGCGGATCTGGCGATCACAAAATCAGGCACCGTAAACCTCGAAATTGCCCTGTTGGACGTACCCCAGGTGGTGCTTTATAGAGTGCATCCCATTACCGCTTGGATTGCGAAACATCTGCTGAAATTTTCGATCCCTTTCATGTGTCCGGTGAATTTGACCCTGATGCGCCGGATCGTCCCTGAATTGTTGCAAACAGAAGCGACCGCCCCCCGCATTGTCCAGGAATCTTTAGCTTTACTCCAGGATGGCGATCGCCAAGCCCAACTCCAGCAAGATTATCAAGAAATGCGGCAAGTTATGGGCGACGGCAAAGCCTGTGATGTGGCGGCTGTTGATATTCTTACCTTTCCCAGTCACCGACGATAAAGTTAAGCTTCCCCTGATTTTTTCGGGTCGTTAAATTTAGCTTTGGCCTGGATATAAATGTCCTTATCGATGATTGTTGCCCCCATTTCTTCGGCGAGTTTTTCAATTTTCCCCTTGGCAAAGGGACGCACAAAAAAGGGAATTTGCTTAAAAAGGGTTTTGGCTTCGTCTGTCCATTCCATCGGGCTTCATCCTTAAAAAATCAAAAATATGACCATGTCACTGGTTCGACGTTGTACTTTAGCACTATTGGCGTTGCTGAATTGCGGCGAGCAGATCATAAAAAGGTTGCCAGTTGTTTTCTGTGGTGATCGGTTCCCAAATAGATTCGATCACCGGACGTAAGAGCGCCGTTTTCGGGTTGGTCTGCTGGAGGCGATCGCCAATCTGATCCAACTCAGGTTCAGGAATTTCCTGTAAGGCTTGCTGGTAAAGTCCTTGCCACTTTTCAAACAGCGGCCCCGATAAATCGCTATTTTCGAGGATGGTTTCAGCGTGCGATCGCCAAGCATGGTTAAACTGAATTCCCAACTGATAGAAAAATTCGTGGTAGCCCGTTTGGGTTTCTTCTAGGAGTGCCAAAGTTGCAGCGAGGAGATCTGCCCCTAGATCTTCGGGGAAATCTCGCAGCCCCAATTTTTCGAGCATTAACTGGCGATAGCTTTGCTCATATTCAATGTCGTAGTTCACAAGGCCCGTCGCCAAATCTCGCTTATCCATCACCATCCCTAAAGGCATTTGCAACATTTCTAAATTCAGACGGCAGATCATCGGCTGGTTGCCATAGCTATACCGACCACTGTAGTCGAAGTAAGCCGCCGTAAACTTGCGGTCGTAGCTGGGAATAAACGCATAGGGGCCATAATCAAAGCTTTCCCCTGTAATCGCCATATTATCCGTATTTAAAACCCCATGACAAAAACCCGCCGCCATCCACTGGGCCGCCAATCGCGCCACCCGTTTCACCAGATCAGCATAAAACAGGGCGTAGGAATTTTCGTCCCCGGCATAGTCGCTGTAGTAATGGGTCACCACATGGTCGAGGAGTTGCTGTAAGAGATCCCGCCGTTGCAGGTAATAAAGCCGTTCAAAGGTGCCAAACCGAATATGCGATCGCTGGAACCGCACCATCACCGAAGACCGCGTTGGAGAAGGTTCATCACCCCGCCAGAGGGATTCCCCCGTTTCGATCAAGCTCAAACAACGGGATGTATTCACTCCCAGTTGATGCAACGCTTCCGCCGCTAAAACTTCCCGAACGCCACCCTTGAGCGTTAGACGCCCATCCCCATTGCGGGAATAGGGGGTTTGGCCAGAGCCTTTGGTGCCGAGGTCATAGAGTAAGCCATCCTGGGCGCGCACCTGTCCATAAAGAAAACCGCGCCCGTCGCCCAGTTGGGGATTGTATTGGCCAAATTGATAGCCGTGGTAACACATAGCCCGCAGGGGATGGGGCGCTTGGAACTGACCAAAGGCTTCGATGAAATCTTGATCGTCTACTTGTTTGGGTTCGAGGCCGAATTTTTCTAAAACAGCGTCATTACGGAACCGTAGCTCGTATTGAGAAAAGTCCGCCGCCGTCACTGCATCAGAAAAGCGATCGCCTAGGCTTGCAAACACCTGTTCATAGGGCAGACAAACGAAGGGATTTTGGGTGAACTCACTGATGGGGGGCATGGGCGTACAAGTGAACTAACCCGCCGCAAGCGGCGGGGCTTCCTACCCAAAGAACAGCTTTCTATTCCGAGGAATAGCGAGTCTTATATTCTGGCGATAGGCGGACTCCCCGGTTCCCGAGGACAAAAATCACGGTCACAAAAAATACTTTGTATGTGTCTAGCTTGGTTTTCGCTATCCGTTGCCGTGTCAACGATATGATTATAGAGCATTACGCCCCAAGGGGCGGGGATTTCAACCCTTTGCCGTTAAACCAAAAAGCATTAAGACGTATTATGGCAGATCCGATTATGTACCAAGTGGATGGTTATGTGGTGTTGCGCCACGACCACCCAGAACAATTGATGGAGCCCGACGAGATCCGCACCTTTTTTGAAACGCTTCTCAGTACCCAGCCGGATCTACTGCCCCCAGAGTTAACGAACCTTCCTTCCCAGGAGGCGCAAATAGATCAACTCCTCGCAGATTATTGTGAACTGGAAATTGAGGACGGTTTTTTGCAGTGGTATGCGGTGCGCTTTAAAAAATAGGGCATCCCCCACATCCCTCTAAATCTCCCTTCGTAAGGGAGACTTGAAGAACTGGGTTAGGGGAGGGTTCTAATCGGCCCATTCCTGTTGGAGTTGTTGAATAAAGGCAAAACGCACATCTTCTCCCGTTTCGATCAAAGTCACGTCGGGATGGTCAGGCGTGAAGAAATCGAGGCCCGTTTCTCGCCCAGAGATGAGAAATTCCGTTGCCGCGACCCGATAAATCCGTTGGGAATCTAAAGGGCGATCGCCAATTTGCCAGGTTTGACTTTCTGGGACAAAGGTCACCCCTGCCGTTTGCAAATATCCCCCTGTGCCGCGATTGGCTAAACCTTGATTGAGAATTCGTTCTAGGGTAGCTCCTTTAATCTCTACGGTGGCCAAATTTCCCCCAAAGGGCAAAATCCGAATCACATCATATTGGGACAACGGGCCGGGGGGCAGCACGTCATCGACACGGATCGAGCCGCCATTGAAAAAGGCTAATTCGGCACTGGGCGTCACCGTCAACATCGACTGGGCAATGATCTCCGTTAAGGCCGTGGCTTGATTACGCACGGAACTTTCTAAACCATCTAGGGCAATTGGGCTTTCGGTAATAATCTGCTCTGGTTCAAAGCCATTGGCCCGAAACCCATCAAAGGCCAGTTCCTGCCAGTAATTCACGACCTGTTCCGTTTCCGGATCCGAGGCGATCGCCGCTGTGATCGGTTGCAAGTGCGATTGAACCGTAAGCTGATCTGTTTCCGTGTCATAGCTGAGATTGTGGAGATAAACCGTGCGGGCATTGGCATCAGCCTTAAAAATCGGCGTAAAATCCGCACCGCGCCACTGCTGAATATTCTCATGGTCATGGCCCCCCAGGATTAGGTCAATTTCCGGGATATTTTCGGCGAGGTAATGGTCATCCTGCATCGCCAGGTGGGTGACCGCCACAATAATATCTGTCTGCGCATCTAGTTCGGCGACGAGGGTTTCCATCTGTTCTAGCGGGTCGAGATAGGTGACATAATCAACGGGATTGCTGGGAATCACCACCCCCACAAAACCAACTCGCACCGGGGTGCCTGCCTCACCATAAATGGTTTCAATCACATAGGGAGGCACATTCTCCCAGGGTTCCCCTGCCGTAGTGAGGACATTACCCGAAAACCATTGGAACTCTGATTCTGCTAATCGTTGTCTGAACTGGGATTCACTGATGTCAAATTCATGGTTGCCGAAGGTGGCGAGATCGAGGCCCACCTGGTTCATCACCGCCACGATTTGTTTGCCTGCCAGGCGATCGCCATCAACCACTGCAGTGCCCAGGGCCGACGGACTAAAGAGATCCCCAGCTAAAACGGTGAAGGTGTGGGGATTTTCTGTGAGCAGTTCCTTGCGTAGGGTCGCCAGCCGCGCCAGGCCTCCCGTTGCTCCACCACCCAGGGGCGTAATTTCATAGACATCATTGAGGTGCAGCAGTTGCAATTCTACAGTTTCGGCCCAGAGGGATAGGGGGGCGATCGCCAAGCCAACCACTGCCCCAGACACAACAAGCGCCGTAGACCGAACAACCTTCCCAAAGCAATCAAAAAACATGGGTCATTACCAAAATCCATCAATCATCCCTTCATGATGGTTTAGGTCAGCGCCAGAGAAAGGCGATCGCTCACAAATTTTGATAAACACGCTGTTTCCCTGGTGAATTTAAGTGGGGGACACAATTTCTCCCGTTTCCAGATCCCGGAAAATCGTATCCGGTTCAGGCGACTCTAGCTCTGGGCGAAAAATCGTATTCAGAGCTGTTTCTAGGGTGCGGGACATCACGATTTGGTTGTTATAGACCACGATCACCCGGGCCAAGGTTGGGACACTATTTTCATCGGCCTCTAGATAGAGGGGTTCCACATACAACAGTGATTGCTCAATGGGAATCACCAATAAATTCCCCTGCACTGCCCGGGAGCCTTCGCGATCCCAAAGGGAAATTTGCTGGGAAATAACTGGATCCTGTTGAATCAGCGCTTCAATTTGATCTGGACCATAGATCAACTTCTGTTTTGGGAACTGATACAGCAACAGCTTGCCGTAATGTTCCCCGTCAGCACGTCCCGCTAACCAGGCAATGAGGTTGGGCCGACTGGTGGGGGTGTAGGGATGGAGCAGAATAAATTCCTCTGAGGTAGCCGTGGGCAGCCGCATAATCAGATAGTAGGGGGCGATCGCCTGGGGTTCATTTCCATAAACTTCCTGGGGAATGTCCCACTGGTCTTCGCGATTATAGAAAACCTGGGGATCCTGCATGTGGTAGCTCAGGAGGCGTTCGGACTGCACATTAAAAAAATCAGTGGGATAGCGCAGGTGGTCTTTTAAGTTGTCGGGCAGTGCAGCAAAGGAGCGGAACAGTTCTGGAAAGGCCCTTTCCCAGGTTTGGATCATCGGGTCTGCCGCATCGGCGATGTAAAAACGCACTGTGCCATTGTAGGCATTAATCACCACCTTGACGGAGTTGCGGATGTAGTTGAAAGGATGTTCCCCCGGATCGGCGTAGGGATAATGGTCACTGGTGGTGTAGGCATCCAAAATCCAGTAGAGGTAATTTTTTTCACCAAGGCGGTTGGTCTCGCCAATGTCTGCTGATACGAGGTAAGGATCGCGATCAAAGCGCAAGAATGGGGCGATCGCCCGCACCCGTTGATTAATATTGCGTCGCATCAACAAGCGGGTATCACCGGTGAGATCATTGGATAGCAAAATTCGCCAATCCCGGAGATACTGCGCAAAAAACAAACGTTTCAAAGGATTCCCGAAGGCAATGCCTCCCGTGCCGTCATAGGTGTTGTAGCGGTTATCTTCCCCACTGGGATAGTCCAGCTCCTGCTCCTTCGTATCCGTCATCACGTAGTTATTGGTCAGCTCACCATAATAAATACGCGGTTGACCGATGGGAATCGCTTCCCGCACTCCGGGAGTTAAGGTCGTTAAATTGCCATCTGCCGCCGTTTCCCCCACACCGATATCTTGCACATAATACTGGGGCAAGCCTGTTTCTTCGGCTCGATTCACGGGGCTAACGGTGAAGCCATAGCCATGGGTATAGATGAGGTGCTTGTTAACCCAAGTTTTTGCCTGATCAGGTACTGCTTCGTAATCGAGTTCCCGGGGGGCAATAATCACCTGTTGTTGAGTAGAATCCTGGTCTGGTTCGAGGCGGAGGGTATAGCGGTCAATGTCCGCGTCGGGAAAACGGTAATACAGACGAATTTGCTGGAGTTGGCGGTTCGTTTGCAAGATCGGACGACTATCCCAAAGGCGGATATTGTTGATCGTGAGGGGATTATTGCTAATGTCAGCGGCGGTCAGTTCCCCCTCTGGATTAAACACCCGTGATTCGATGGCATCTAGCCCAAAGGCCCTGCGGGTTGAGGCGATGCTGTATTCCAAATAGGGACGCTCCCGGGCCAATTCGTTCGGTTGCACGATGAGGCGCTGGGTTCCAATGGAGAGAATGGCACCGATCGCCATCACGCCAATATACAAAATAATGCCCTTTAAGACCTGGGGCTGTTGGCGACGGATGGAAACGGTACGGCGGTAGGGATAATGCCAGAATTGCCCCAAACACCAGACGGCGATCGCCAAGGCCAAAACGGTGAGGAGAATTTCTACACGTTGATCGATGTTGATATTGGTGTAGCTCACCCCGTAAACCACCCCCAGCTTGGAGTAGAGCAGTTCATAGCGTACTAACCAATGGCGTCCGGCCACGGCGAGAAAAAGGAGGCCTGTCAAGAGATTGAGATGTCGCAACTGGGCCGGACTAAACCCCGGAAACTGCCCCTGGGAAAAACTATCGCCAGACAGCAGATAGTACAGGGTGACACTCACCAAACCATAGAGAAATAAACCCTCAAACCAAAAATCGAGGATTTGCCACAGGGGCAGGGTAAAAACATAGAAGCCGGCATCGTGGTTATAGATCGGATCGATTTGGCCAAAGGGCACCCCAAACCAGCCCTGGAACACCCGCACCCAATTATTCGCGAGGATCGTCCCGAAGCAGAGACTTAAAACCACGGCGATCGCCCGCAAAGAAAACCACCGTCGCCAGAGAATCCCCCCCAGCACCACCGCAGCTAACCCCAAACGCCAAATTTGCTGTTGGGTAAATTGCCAAAGACTATGTAATGACTTAAACGCCAGGGGATCGGGTAAGGCGGGAGTAATGAGAGGTAGGCTCATGTCTCGCTGTCCCATTTCCCACACCACCGAGCCGTAATGGAACAAAATCAGGACAATCAGCAAGCTGAACCCAGCCATTAACAGCAACAGCCCCCGAAAGTTGATCGCCGGCGATTCGGGAATTTTCGTGTGATAGGGAATTGGCTCTAGAAAAAATTTCTGCCACCACCGCAGTGGGGCACGGGGCACATTGGTTTGGCGATCGCCCCCCGATTGATCCGGGATTAGCTGCCATTCCTGGCGATCAACCACCCGGTAATTAACCCAAAGGAACACAAAGGAGCCACAAAAACCGAGACTCCACAGGCCGATGCGTAGGGCAACCTGCTTAAAAAAAACAGAACGGTATCCCAGCTCGGCAAACCAAAATTGTTCTACGAGGAAGCGGGAGACTAATTCAAATAGACCCCAGCCGGCGGCGATCGCACAGCATAGATAGATGATTAGTGACCATTTTTTATCCATGGTGCCGATTGTATCGACTTGCTGGCCCAAAAATCACGCGCGATTAATAATTCCGGAAAATTGGTCGGCCGCACTTTTGTAAGATGCCTGGAGGAATTGGTTTACCGCTGGCAAGGCGTTGCTGTTGGCCGGGGGGGAGGCAGCGGCGATCCACGTCGTAAAAGTAATGGCCTTGGGAATTTTGGGAACGGGAACCATTGAGCAGCAGATCGACGAGGATTTCTTGGATTGTGAGGCGATCGCCCGTTTGCCCCCAAAACAGCGAAAAAAGCTGATTTCGGAAAGCATCATCCCCCCGTAACTGGATAAAGCGGTTGTCCGGAATGCTTTGATATTGATTGCGAATATCAGCCAGGATAGCTTGCCAGGTTTGGCGGCCAGGCATCCCCTGATTAGACCCCAAAGATTGCTGCACGCTTGTCGGTTTGGGTTGGCGATCTGGTTTGGCGATCGCCCCATGGGAGGGAAACAAGCCCCCCGCCACCAAGGCTGATCCCAGGGTGAACTGAATGATCCGTTGCCCAAAAAAGCCCATAATTCTCCGCTAATGTTGCCTCAAATTGTTATGGTGTAGAGGATAGACGAAAATTACCAAACAAAGTTCCCTGTTTTTGCCATTGAGTATCTCCATGGTTCCTCCCCAACGTCAAAAAAGCCTCCGTCGCCTCATGGATCGCCTCGGCCTCCCCGATGACCATGGTATACGTTGGGATTTACTGGATCTGGCCCTCACCCACCCCAGCATTTCCCCCGACAAGAATTATGAACAGTTAGAATTTATCGGCGATGCGGTGGTGCGTCTGGCCGCTTCTGAAGTGCTCTACGCCGAATATCCCGACGAACCCGTGGGGGAATTTGCCGCCATCCGGTCAATCCTGGTGAGCGATCGCACCCTGGCAGAATTTGCCCACCGCTACAACCTCAAAAAATATTTGGCTTATCACGGCCATTATCACGGTGCTGGGGAAATTTCCCTGTTGGCCGATGCCTTTGAGGCGATGTTGGGGGCATTATTTCTCACCACTAACGATTTAAGCCTGGTGCACCCTTGGCTCGACGAACATCTCCGCCACAAAGCCGCTGAGATCAAACAAGATCCCGCCCGGGAAAATTATAAAGATGCCCTGCAAACCTGGAGCCAAGGGGAATACCAAAAACTCCCCACCTACCAAGTGACCGAAAATCCAGAATTTCGCCACGAAGAAGAGCGATTTTTGGCCGAAGTGAAGCTAGGAGACACCTTGCTCGGGAAAGGGGTAGGCCGTTCTAAAAAAGCCGCCGAACAAGCCGCTGCCCGCATGGCCTTTGAGGCGATCGCCCCCCTCGAAAATTTCAGCCCCCAACCATAGAAAAGCGCCCGGAGATCTTGCCTGAGTTGCGATCCCCCGACGCCCTTCTATTTTCCTCACACCCAAACTAGCGTCCTAGACGCTTGATTCAGATTCGAGGTTCCACCATGATTTAGCTACTTTGGATTGCCTCGATGATCGATTGATTGGCCTCCGGGAACTGGTATTGCCCTAGTTCATTGGGGTTGACCCACAGAATCTCCGCACATTCAATAGGTTTAGGGTCGCCGGCCAGGACGCTGCACCAATGCACATGGAGCGAAACTTTGAATTTCGGGTAATCATGTTCGATCAAAATAAGGCGATCGCCCACTTCGACTTGGAGATTAATTTCTTCTTGGATTTCCCGCGCAATACAGGCTTCTACGGTTTCCCCTGGTTCAATCTTCCCCCCAGGAAATTCCCACAGGCCCGCCATTTCCCCTTTGTCTAAACGGCGATCAATTAAAATTTTTCCCTGGCGATCGCGAATAACGGCGACACCGATCTGCTTATGGGGCAAAGACGACATTTTTTAGCTCCACACACGATAAACCCGATCATTATAGAAGATGGTTCCGGCTGAATCTGACCAACGCCATCGTAGATCTTTGCCCAAATAAACCCCTTAAAATTATCCTTGTGCTAAAAGCCCCTCAACCCTTTGTCTTTTTCTAAACTGTGACTTGGATTACAATTAAAACCACAAAAGCCCGTTGGGAAGCTGAAATGATGGGACAGATCCTAGAAGCCCACAGCATCCCCAATCGTGTTTTAGATATTGGACTGGGCATTTATTTTGGGCAGGGTAGTCAAGCTGCTCTCCAGGTGCGATCGCCTGATCAATGGACCGCCTTACTGCTGCTCAGTCCCCCCGAAAATGACCCCTAAACCCTTGTGTTTCGCCCTAACCGCCTATGTCTCTTTTTGATTGGTTTGCCGCAAATCGCCAAAATTCTGAAACCCAGCTCCAGCCCCAACAGGAGCGAGAGATTGCCGATGGCCTCTGGACGAAATGCAAATCCTGCGATGCCCTAACCTACACCAAAGACCTCCGCAACAATCAAATGGTCTGTAAAGAGTGTGGCTTCCATAACCGAGTCGGCAGTCGGGAACGGGTACGCCAACTCATTGACGAAGGCACCTGGACAGAAATTGGTCAGAATGTCGCGCCGACCGACCCCCTGAAATTCCGTGACAAAAAAGCCTATAGCGATCGCCTCAAAGATTACCAAGAAAAAACCAGCCTCACTGATGCTGTAATCACTGGCACAGGACTTATTGACGGTCTGCCCCTGGCCCTCGCCGTGATGGACTTTGGCTTTATGGGGGGCAGTATGGGATCTGTTGTCGGTGAAAAAATTTGCCGCCTCGTAGAACATGGCACCGCCGAAGGTTTACCCGTGGTAGTCGTCTGCGCTTCTGGTGGGGCGAGAATGCAAGAGGGAATGCTTAGTCTGATGCAGATGGCGAAAATCTCTGGTGCCCTCGAACGTCACCGCACCAAAAAATTACTCTACATCCCCGTCCTCACCAATCCCACCACCGGGGGCGTCACTGCTAGCTTTGCGATGTTGGGAGATTTAATCATCGCCGAACCTAAAGCAACCATCGGTTTTGCGGGACGCCGCGTCATTGAACAGACATTACGAGAAAAACTCCCTGACGATTTTCAAACCTCTGAATATCTACTCCAACACGGATTTGTAGATGCGATTGTGCCCCGCACCGAATTGAAAAAGACCCTCGCCCAGATGATCAGTCTGCATCAGCCCTTTCACCCCATTTTGCCGGAGCTACAATTAGACCCCCACGTGGAAAAAGAAAAAGTTTACGAGCCCATTGCATCAACTTCGACCAACGACTTTTATAAGTAAGGAAATTGATGGGAAAAAGTACATTGGAGTGATTAGCCTAGACAATGGTACCCTTTAGGGATTTTGTTGCTAAATGTACTGTTATTACTGGCATTTATGTTAACTTTGGTTAAACATCTCTTTGCCTCAGCCCGAACAATGTAGTGATCAGGCGTCGCGAAGAGACATTTTTCTTTAGGCAATCAATTTAGGTTGAGCGGGAGTCGGGATATGGAAAATGTCATGAATCAGACTTGGCAAAAGACAGCACTCAGCTGGGAATATCACAAGGCAGCCAATCCACGTTTAGCAGATGTGCCTATTCGCGCATTTCCGGCCAGTCTCCATGAATCCGGTGAAACACGGATCATCCCCCTCGACCTGGCGGTGGAACTAGGAACAAAATACCCTGCCACGACCCCAAATTTATTGGCAAATTATATTCGAATTAATGCTGGGGAACAGATTCAGGCGATCGCCGCTTCCAGTTCCGAAGTTTTTTATGTGATGCGCGGCGCTGGGCGCACTGAAACCGAATATGGCACCCTGGAATGGAAAAAAGGGGATTCTTTTACCCTGCCGATGAATGCGGGCGTTACCCACTATGCCGACGCAGACAGTGCTTTATATTGGGTTCACGACGCCCCAATGTTGGCTTATCTCGGCGTTCGACCCACTGCCCCCCGCTTTGAACCGGCTTTCTACGCCAGCGAATATCTCAACAATGAAATTGAGCGCATTCGGGAAGAAGGCATCCGTCGCAACCTCAACCGCAATGGCGTGATTCTCGGCAATCCTGAGAGCGAAGCCACCCGCACCGCCACCCACACCATGTGGTCTTTGTATAATCTGGTGCCGCCCCACTCCTCCCAAAAGCCCCACCGCCACAATTCCATTGCTTTAGATTTAGCGGTTTCTGCGAAGGAAAATACCTATACCCTCATCGGTAAATCCCTCGATAATGACGGCAACATTATCAACCCTGTCAAGGTGATGTGGCAGCCCAATAGCGTGTTTGTGACGCCGCCAGGCCTTTGGCATTCCCACCATAATGAGTCGGATGAAGATGCATTTGTGTTTCCGGTGCAGGATGCAGGGATGCAAATTTATATGCGTACCCTCGATATCCAATTCGCCAAGTAATGAAAAACACTCGTTAGTGCAGATCACTCCTTCTATCTGAGGGAGTTTTTTTATGACACATTACAATCGAAGTTAGAGGATGTCTGAGAAAATATTGTAAAGATTACGCCAAGCGCCTCAGAAGGATGCGAATGGATGCTAGATATATCCACGCTTCCGCACTCCTCGTATTACATTCATAGTCTCGACTCAAACGGCGGCACCAGTAAAACCAGCCAAAGGTTCTCTCCACTACCCATCGCCTTGGTAATGCTGTGAATCCTTTGCACTCCTCCGGACGTAATACTTTCTCCAATATCCAGCCAAACTTGTCCATTACCCAGCGCACAAGACTTTCTCCGTGATACCCCCCATCCACATACAACAGGTAAAAACACTCTAGATTCAGTCCCATCCTTTGGATTCGTGCCAACAATAGCTTTAATCCTTGACCTTCCGCGGTGTTGGCGGCAGTTACCACTACGGCCATCAAAATGCCCAAGCTATCCACCATGATGTGTCGTTTGCGACCTTTAACTTTCTTATTTCCATCAACTCCAACATCCTGATGAATCATTGTTGCTGTATCCACCGATTGAGAATCCACCACCCCATAGCTCGGTGAGGAGGGTGGTCATGACCTGTGGTGCGTTCCCACTGATGGAGAGTTTGGTTAATACGTTCGAGGGTGCCATCGTCACGCCATTGGCGGAAGTAGTGATAGACGGTTTGCCATTTGGGGAAATCATGGGGCAGTAAGCGCCAGGCGATACCACCCATGAGGATATAGAGGAGAGCATTAACGACTTGACGCAGGTCAGTGGAGCGGGGACGACCACCCGATTTAGCTGAGGGAAGTAGGGGTTTAAGGAGAGACCATTGGTCATCGGTGAGGTCTGTCGGATAGGATGTAGACATGATTTTTGAGATTAGAGATTTATGTACTTCTACAGGCTAAATCTCTATTTTTTTATCCGCCATACCCTTCTCAGACATCCTCTTAGACAATTACGCCTAAAAAAATATGGCCAGCATCTCAATTCACGATTTAGATCGGCATCTCAGCGAGCGTTTACAAGCACGCGCCCAGAAACATGGACGCACCCTCGAAGCAGAAATTATTGATATATTGCAAAAAGCTTTAGTTGCAGAGGAATCACCACAAAATTTAGCGGAGGCGATCGCCCAACATTTTCAAGAATTCGATGAATTTGAAATCCCCTTACCCCCTCGGGAAAAAATTCGTGATGTTTTTCTAGCTTGAAGCACGGTGATTATTTTAGATACAAATGTTCTCTCTGAACTAATGAAGCCCCAAGGCTCCCATCTGGTGAAAACATGGATTGCCAAAAAAAACCGTGCAGAACTTTTTATTACGGCGATCACTCAAGCAGAAATTCTTTATGGTATTGCTACTTTGCCAGGGGGACAGCGACGGGAGCAGCTCACTCAAGCGGCTCGGAAGATGTTTCAAATGGAGTTTCGCCATAAGATCCTCTCTTTTGATGATGAGGCCGCCATTGCTTTTGCAGATATTTCATCGGCGCGGCGAAGACAAGGAAGACCAATATCTCAATTTGATGCTCAGATTGCAGCGATTTGTTTGATCAACCAAGGTATTATCGCGACTCGCAATATTGACGATTTTCATCATTGTGGAATTGATGTTGTTAATCCTTGGCAATCATGAAACTTTTTCAAGATTTCCTCTCCCTATTTCTTCAGGATAAATGTCCCCTCTGCGATCGCCCTGGAGAAAATATCGTCTGTCGGGACTGCGATCGCCAATTGCAAAAAACAAAACTCATCAATCCCAAACGCCACTGGCAAGGCGATCTGCCGCTATTTGTCTGGGGCCAGTACGACGGCATCCTCAAACGGGCGATCGCCACCATGAAGTACAACAAATCCCCCCAACTGGGGCGGTGGCTCGGTGCTCAATTGGGTTTGCAATGGCGAAAATCCTTTCCCGGCCCGCAAACATTAACTGTCATCCCCATTCCAATGCATCCCGATAAGCAAAAACAACGGGGTTTTAACCAAGCCGAGATTATCGCCCGCCAATTTGCCCAAGTCACCGGCTTACGCCACGAAGCCCAGCTGCTGCAACGCACAAAAGCGACCCAAGCCCTCTTTGAACTGACGGTACCCCAACGGCAACGGGAACTCCAGCAAGCTTTTTCCCTCAATCCCAAGGCATTTTCCCAAGGGTTTCGACAGCCCATTTTACTGATCGACGACATCTACACAACGGGAACAACAGCCACCGAAGCCCAACAAACCCTGAGGAAGGCGGGGCTAAAAGTCTATGGCATGGCGGCGATCGCCACTCCGAAAACTGGAAAAAATCCGCCCCCCGAAGGCAGTCGAGGAATTTAGCTGGAAATTTCCCTATCAACGGTAGAATATGGTTTGATTATGCAAGCCCGTAATGTTGCTAAAGCTCCATGATTTCAAGTAATGACTTTCGTACTGGTACATCCATCGAATTAGACGGTTCAGTGTGGCGCGTCGTCGAATTTCTCCACGTTAAACCCGGTAAAGGTTCCGCCTTCGTCCGGACAAAACTAAAAAATGCCCAAACGGGAAGTGTCGTTGAAAAAACGTTCCGCGCTGGTGAAACTGTTCCCCAAGCGATCCTCGACAAACGCACGATGCAACATACCTATAAAGAGGGCGAGCAGTTTGTCTTTATGGATATGGAGACCTACGAGGAAGTCCGCCTCACCGAAGCACAAATTGGCGATCGCGTTAAATACCTCATGGAAGAAATGGAAGTCAATGTCCTCTTCTGGAACAGCCAAGTCATTGACGTTGAACTCCCCAATACCGTTGTCCTCGAAGTCACCGAAACAGATCCTGGGGTCAAGGGAGATACGGCCACAGGGGGCACCAAGCCCGCCATCGTTTCCACAGGGGCCCAGGTCAATGTGCCTCTCTTTATTTCGATTGGTGAGCGCATCAAGATCGACACCCGCACCGATACCTATCTCGGTCGCGAATAGAGCACCAAAGCTTTTTGGGAGATCTGCACTAATCTTGATCTGGATCTCCCCCTACCCATGCAGTTGTGAGGAATAACCTGTTCTGTGGCTATTAATTTACAAGAAATCCAAGAACTTCTATCCACCATCGGCCAAACCAATGTCACTGAGTTTGAACTCAAAACCGATGATTTTGAACTCCGTGTGAGCAAAGGTACCGTTGTGGCGGCTCCCCAGATGATGGTGATGCCTGAGGCGATCGCCCAACCAGCGACGTCCACTCCCGTTGTTTCTCAACCGACTGCAACCCCAGAAACACCTCCCGCTGAGACCCCAGCTCCCAGTGCAAGCATTGATGATAAGTGGGTGCCGATTACCTCCCCCATGGTGGGAACGTTCTACCGTGCGCCGGCCCCTGGTGAAGATCCCTTTGTGGCCGTCGGCGATCGCGTTGGCAATGGCCAAACCGTTTGCATCATTGAAGCGATGAAATTAATGAATGAGATTGATGCAGAAGTCAGCGGTGAAGTTGTTAAAATTGCCGTTGAAGACGGTGAGCCCATTGAATTTGGTCAAACGCTCATGTGGGTCAACCCAACCTAAGCGCTCCAATAATCAATTGATACAATAGTCTTAAACTATCTATTCTTTTTTCTGAGAAAACCAATGCCTGACGACCATCAGATGCCCCCAGAAGTGCTCCAACAGGTAGCTTCGTACTTTAGTGTTCTGGGAGAGCCGATGCGATTAAGGATTTTAAGTCTCTTGCAGGACGGAGAACGCTGTGTCCAGGATTTAGTTCAGGCAACGGATACAAGCCAAGCGAATGTATCTAAACACCTCAAGGTGATGCTCCAAGCAGGAATCCTACAGCGGCGGAGTGAAGGGACTTCTGCCTACTATCGGGTCAGCGACGAACTAATCTATGACCTGTGTAATCTGGTTTGTAATCGCTTAGCTGAGCGCATTGAAGAACAGGCGAAGAAATTCCGGAATGCCTCTTTGACTTCCTAGGCGATCGCCTTTTTTGATGCTGTCCAAGGTTAACAAAAGGATTAGGTCACGAAAGTTTACAATTATTTTATAACGAAGCCAGAATTTATCTCCTAGCCCACCTACAGATTGCCGATCCTATGACTTCCTATTCCACTTTTTCTGCCAGAGCCGAAATGAGTGAGCTGCGTCGCCTCAAGACGTTGTTACCCCCTGAGTTGCAAAGTTGGGTGATGGTTGAGGGCACCACAGAGGTCAATCCACCCCTAGTACGCTGCGAAGAATTGGGTAAAGACGAAGTTGAAATCCAAATTGATTTGGCGAAATGGGAAAATCTTGCCATTGACCAGCGCAACCTCTTGTTTTGGCATGAAGTAGCGAAGATCCAGAACGATACAATTCCCCGGGAAGGTTGGGAAATGGCAGCCCTCGCCATTGGTCTTGGGGGTGCTGTGGGTGAGCTTTGGGTGCAAGATGGCCTACTTTTGGTTTTGGCGATCGCCCTTTGTGGTTTTTCGGGCTACCGACTGTGGCAAAAAAATAGCGGTGAAAAACGGATGACTATTGCCATTGATGCCGATGAACAGGCGATCCGCCTCGCCACCCGGTTTGGTTATACCCTGCCGAATGCTTACAAGAGTTTGGGGAGTGCCCTCAAAACCCTGATTGAACAAACCCCCAACCGTCGCAAACGCAAGGATTACGAAACGCGCCTCCAGTTTTTACGCAAGAGTGCCGCTAAGGCGAAGGCCCAGATGGAAGACCAACAGGTGCGCCGTCCGAAAATGAGCTAGTCCCCATAACGGTTAAACGGTGGCGATCGCCGTTGGTTTTGCCTTTGTTTCGGCGATCGCCCCTTGGAGGGTTTCGACCAACTCTTGATCCAAATAAGGCTTTGTTAGATAGCCACTCGCCCCTAACTGCTGGGCCAACTGACGATAACGTTTACTGCCCCGGGACGTCAGCATCAACACCGGCAGTTCTGTTTTCGGGTGTTTTTTGCGACAGCGGCCAAGAAATTCAAAGCCATTCATATTGGGCATTTCCACGTCACAGATGATCCCAACCACTTCAGGGTGAAGCTCCAGTTGATTGAGGCCGTCAGCACCATCTTGAGCCTGGATGACGCGATAACCGGCCTTTTGCAGGGTGGTGGAAAGGGTTTGTCGTGTCGTCAGCGAATCATCAATGGCGAGGACAGTGGGCAAGGTCAATTTCGGCTGGCGGGCCCGGAATTGGGGATCAATGATAGCTGTGTTCTGGTTGTCTTTTTGGCAGACCCGTTCGATGAGGGCGGCACTATCCAGGACGGGCACCAGGCGACCATCCCCTAGAATGGTGCAACCAGAAATATACTGAGGCGAGGCGATCGCCGTCCCAAAGGGTTTAATCACGAGGTCTTGTTCGAGGAGAATTTGATCAACCCGCAAACCAATCACTTCATTGGCCTGGGCCATGACCAAAACCATCTGTTGGCCCACTTGATTCCAAATATTGCTGATATTGCCCTGGGCTAAAGAGCCAATTTGTTGCCGACTGGCAATGGCTGCAGCGGGATAATTAAAGCCACTCAGTAGAGTTTGAACGAGGGGCACTGTTTTCCCTTGCCAGTGGAACTGTTCCTGGTGACCATCCTGTGTGAAATCTGCTTTTTTAGCAGCGGCGATCGCCGACAAACTATTGATGGGCACCGCAAAGAAACTCTCTTGACAACGGAAAATCAACAATTTTGTAATGGTCATACTCCAGGGAAGCCGGAGGGTAAATGTTGTCCCTTGGCCCAGCTCGGAAGTCAAGGTAATATTCCCCTTGAGGGCACGAATTTGTAGTCGTACCGCATCAAGACCCACCCCGCGACCGGACAAATGACTGACTTGTTCTGCTGTCGAAAAACCCGGAACAAAGAGTAATTCATACAGTTGTGACCGAGATAATTCTGTCGCTTCAGTGGCACTGACTAAGCCTTTGCGCACTGCTTTAGTGCGGACTTTCTCGATGTCAATGCCGCGACCGTCGTCTTGGATTTCAAGGTAGGTAGAGTTGCCCCGGTTGTAGGCCTTGATTGTAATGGTGCCCGCCTCCGATTTATTGTGGGCGGCCCGCTCTTCAGGGGAGTCGATGCCATGGTCAAAGGCATTACGGACTAAGTGAACTAGAGGATCATAGAGCTTCGATAAAATGGCGCGATCCACAAGGGTATCTGTTCCTTCTAGGTTCAGGGTGACGGGTTTATTGTCTTTAACGGAGAGATCGCGCACGGTACGGGGAAAACGGTTGAGGAGCTCCCCAATGGGCAACATTCGGGCTTGAATCAGATTATTTTCTAATTGTTTGAGGGTTTGTTGTCGTTGTTTGAGGGCCTGTTGATCCTGCTGGGCGATGAGGGTGGTATCTTCAATGGTTTCACTGAGCTGGGCCATTTCTTCAGCCATTGTTGAGGCGAAAATTACGAATTGTGCCAACTGAGTCCGGGCCTGGGGATTTTTGGCCACCAGTTCTTTGGCATATTCTTGCAATTGAGTAGTAATTTTGTCTAAGCGGCCGTACCAGCGTTTGAGGGAATTAAGGGCGTCGCTACTTTGCTTGTTGCGGAGCAGGGCACTGTTGTCCTGGGTGACTAATTCTCCCACCAAATTGTTGAGGTGATTGAGGCGACCCATGTCGAGGCGCACGCTGAGGTTATTGGTGTCGATGGTGGGGAGAACTGGATTAGGAGGGGGGGCGATCGCCTTTTCTGTGACTGGGGTCTTCTCTGGAACCGGAGCCACATCGGCATTTGGGCGCAAACTTGGTTCTAGTACAGTGGCCTGAGGCGTGCTGGGGGAGGTCTTGTCCTCGGTGGAGACGACATCATCATTCTGGGTGATGGGTTCGCTGGGTTCCGGTTCATCCATGAGTACAAGGCTCGTGAGGTCCACATCGACCTCTGCGAGGACATCATCGGCTTCAAGGATCAGTTCAGCCAGATCCGTGTCACTCAGGACAGGTCGAATTTCGGCTTCTGGTCGGGCATTTTGGGTCAAAAATTGCAGGGCCGCCAGTTCATCGGCATCGAGGGAAAGACCGTTCCCTAAATCTTCGCCATTGTCACCACTCACGCTGTCACTGACTGTCTCCTGGGGGGGGATTTCTGGTTCCTGTGACGGGGGCGCAGTCTGGATTTGGCTAAGTTGGCGGAGGGCGGCGCTGGGTTCTCCCCCCTGGGTGCGATCGCCTTCGAGGACTGCGGCTTGGCCCGCTTGAAAATCAGCAAGGGCGCAACGGGCAATCTCTAGGTATTGTTCGGTATTGGTTTCGAGGGCGGCTTGGGCCACCTGGGCGATCGCCGCAAATCCTTCAAGGTTCAACATATCGCCTAGGGTTGCCAAAACTTCCATTTGGGAAACGAGTTCCCCATGGGGATTTTTCGTTGGCGGTTTTTTGACGTAATTTTCGAGGCGACCAAGGGCCTGGGGAACTTCTTCTTTGAAAATAAACTCGGTAATATCCCCCTCCATTTGCATTTCTGGCAGTTCTGCCGCTTCATCCAGGGCATGGCCTAACTTTTGTTCTAACTGGCTAAAGATCGGCTTCGCCCGCCCCAAAGCTTGGTCGGGGTCATATTCTCCCTGGTGGATTTGCTGATTGATGGGATCTTGGAGGGCGTCATAGGCTTTGAGCAAGAGATTTTCTAGCTCCACATCAAACACGGTATCTTCTTTGTATAAAGCCCGGATTCCGTTTTCTAAATCATGGGCGATCGCTTGGATGGCCATCAAGCCCACACAGGCTGCTCCCCCTTTAATGGAATGGGCTGCCCGCATCAATCCGTGGATTGTTGGTGTTTCGTGGTCTTGGCAGAGGCTCATCAAACCCGTTTCGAGGTGCTGCAAAAGCGCCTGTGATTCCTGGACAAAGAATTCATAGGCTTGATCGTTTGTATCAACTGTTTCCTTGGCCATGATTGGATTGTGATCCCCTACTCAACCGATGTGATGATGAAAGTAAATAATGTTGCGATGCGATATTTCTAGATAGGGTGGGGAAAGGGCGATCGCCTCTCCCCCGTACCCCGACATTCAACTTACTGCACCTTAAAGCGAGACACACTCTGTTGCAGTTCTCCAGCGACTCCCAGAAGCTTGGTGAATGATTCCGCCACCTTCACCGATTGAACAGAGGTTTGATTGGAAACATTGGCCACATCCTGCATCGTTTGGTTCAACTCATTGGAAATATCCACCTGGGTAGATGCCGAATCCGCAATTTTTTCGACGGTTTGGTTGATGCTCATACTGACCTTGGCAAGATCCGTGAGAGCCTGGCGTGTTCCTTTCACCAATTTTGTCCCGATCAAAACCCGCTTCCGGCCCACATCCATGGCTTTGATCACCTCGTTGGTTTCCGCTTGGATTTCTTCGATGATCGCCTCAATCTCCTTGGTGGCGTTGGCCGATTGTTCCGCCAGGGTACGCACTTCATTGGCGACAGCAAAGCCCTGTTCTTCTTCCCCGGCGCGGGTTGCCTCCACAGAAGCATTCAGGGCTAGCAGATTGGTTTGGTTGGCCAGTTCGCGGATCAGGTTCAAGACCCGGGAGATCTTCTGGGAAGAATCCGCCAGATTTTTAACCTTACGGGCCGTTGCGTCAACGGTTTGTTGAATCGCCACAATCCCCTGCACAGTACGGTTCATGGCCATATCCCCTGATTGGAGCGTTTTGTTTGCCAATTGGACTTTGGCTTGGGCTTCCTGGGCGTTGCTGGCGACCTCTTGGATGGATGCAGTCATCTTAAAGAGCTTATCGAGGGCCACATTAACGCTCTCAGCTTGGCGCAACGCTTCCCCAGAGAGGTTTTGGACGAGGGATTCACTCTCTTGGGCGGTGTCCGACACAATGGTGGTCGATTCCTGTACCCGCTGTACCAGCAGTTGGAGATTTTCGAGGGTGGCATTGAAAAAGTCGGCTACGGTGCCCATTTCCCCTTCGGTGACCCCAGCCCGCACGGTCAAATCCCCTTCAAAGGACTCTTCAATTTCTTCGAGGAAGTTTTCAATTTGCCCTTGGAGTTGCTCCCGCTGTTGGCGCTGTTCTTCGGAAACCATCTCCGCTTGACGGCGGGACGTTTCGACTTCTTCGAGGAGGAGCGCTTGGTCGAGGGCATAGCCCAATTGAATCGCCACCTGACGGAAGGATTCTACCAGGGGGGCTTCCCATTCTCTAGTGCTTGCACATTGGTGCGCCCCCAAAAGGCCATAAAGCTTTTGGTTAACCAGAATGGGGACCACCACGTTGGCTTTCACCTGCCATTTACCAAGTTGTTCTTCATGACAGGCGGTGAGGCCAGCTTGGGAAACGTCAGGGGTCACTTGCACCCGGCCTTGGCGGTAGGGTTCAACGTAATCTTCGGGGAAACAGGGGGCATCGCCGGAGGTCATCATATCTTCACTGAGTTTGCGCCAACCGCTTTTAACCGCTTCGTATTTAATCCGGCCATCCCAGTTGTCGTCAAAGCGGTAAACCACGACCCGATCGCACTTCATGAGTTTGAGGGCTTCTTCGACGCCAGTCCGGAAGATTCGTTCTAGGTCGAGGGATTCACGGATCCGGAAACTAATGAGGTTCACTTGGCGTGTCCGGGTGATCGCCTGCTCCTGTTCTCGGCGGAGGAGAGCCTGGTCAAGGGCATACCCCACCTGCTCAGAGAGTTGGCGGATAGTATCAATTTCCGCCTCCGTCCAAGCACGGGTACTGGAACACTGGTGAACAATGAGGAGCCCATAAAGCCGTTGGTTCGCGTTAATTCCCGCCGCCATGTAACCTTTCACACCGTAGGGGGAAAACTCGTTGATATGGCAATCGGCGAAATCGGAATTGAAAATGTCAGTGACTGCGAGAATCTTCCCCTTCATGTAGCCTTTGGACAATTTTTCCGTTACGTGGGGTTCGTCGGTACGAACGCCGAGGGTCGCAGGGTAGCCTTGCTCCACTGACTCAGCCGTGATCAGCCCTTTCCAGGAGGAGTCGAATTCATACACGATCGCCCGGTCTGTGCCCAAAAGGTTCCGCGCTTCTTCCACTGCCACATTGAGGATCGCCTCTACCTCTGAGGCTTCCTGGAGACGGATACGGGTTTCATTTAGGCGCTTAGCCCGTTCCTGTTCTTCCTTCAGAAAAGCTTGCTCTAGCACATAACCAATTTGTTGAGCAATTTGTTTGAGGGTATTGATCTCCGTGTCATTCCATTGACGAGGGCCAGAACATTGGTGGACGATCAGCAGACCATAGAGTTTTTGATTTGCCACAATGCCAATGGCCATGTAGCCCTTCACCGCATGGGATTCAAATTCTTTGATGTGGCAATCGATAAAGTCAGCTTCGTAGATGTTGTCATAGGCAGTGACTTTTCCACGGATATAGGCTTTGGCAAATTTTTCGGTGACTCGGGGTTCATTGGTCTTAAGACCCAGGATCGATTCAAAGCCAGGCACCACGGATTCAGCATTGATCAACCCACGCCAGTTGCGGTCAAAGCGATAAACGATCGCCCGGTCTGCCCCGAGGATTTCTCTGGTTTCTTCAACGGCGGCGGCGAGGATCTCCTTAACTTCGAGGGATTCCTGGAGACGGGCACTGATATCACTGAGGCGCTGGGCCCGCTCGGCGGTCATTTGCCGCTGTTCAATGAGACTGATCCGCTCCAGGGCAAAGTTAACCTGGTTGCTGATTTGTCGCATCAAGTTGCTGTCTACGTCCTGCCATTGCCGTGAACCTTGACAACTGTGAACTACCATCAAACCAAAGAGATTTCGTTCAATGGTGATGGGGGCAATCATCATCGCCCGCACCTGGGCGGTGTCAAGGGCTTCTAGTTGGGAGTTGCTCAAACCGATATCGCTGAGGCGATTGAGTACGGTGAGTTTGCCCCGTTGGGCTTGCTTTACATAGCGTTCGTCAAGGCCGCAGTCCTGGAGGGTTTTCCCCATGAGGCTTCTCCACCGAGGATCTGCAGATTCGGCGATCGCCATTGTTTTTTGTTGGCCATCGACCCGGAAAATGAGGACTCGGTCAGCCTGGAGAGCTTCGCGGGCATCGTCCACTACCGTTTCAAGGATCTCTGCGGTGTCGTTAAAACTGCCGAGGCGGGACGACAATTCATTAAGAATTTGGGCCTGGAGGGCGGCGGTTTCTTGTTGTTGGAGGGCAAAGGCTTGATCTAAGGCCGTGCTGACTTGGGTGGCTGCCTGGCGCAAAATCTCTAGCTCACTATCGGCCCAGCGGCGGGGCAGCGAGCATTGGTGCACCATCAAAAAACCCACGAGCTTTTGGCGGGCGATAATTGGGGCGATCGCACTAGCGCGAATGCCTTTGGCTTTGAGGTGATTGAGCACTGTTTCATCGAGGTCGACATCGTAGGTGTCCTCAATGGCATTCACCTGGCCCCGGAGATAAGCATCTTGGTGGCTGGCCTCTAGCCAGGGAAGATTAAGCTCCAGACCCATAATTGCCGGAAACGGCCGTTCTACGGCCTCGGCAATCACTTGACCCCCAAGGGCATTTTCACCAAGGTGATAGACCACCGTGCGATCGCCCCGGAGGGCAGTTTGGACTTCCTGAACCACCGCCGCAAAAATATCCGCTGGCGTGAGGGACTCCCGGATCCGCGCACTAATTTGGTTTAACCATTGGGCCTGTTCCGCCGCCGCCCGCTGTTGATCTAACAATTGTGCTTGGTCGAGGGCGTAGCCTACTTGTACTGCTAACTGCCGGAAAAATTCGATCTCCGACTCTGACCATTCCCTGGCGATCTCACATTGGTGGGCTACTAATAACCCATACAAATCGCCCCCCAAAAGCAATGGTGCCGTTAAGCTCGCCTGTACTTCCAATTGTTGCCATTGATCCAGTTGGGTACCGTCCGCCGTCGTCCCATGGCCGAGATTGTTAAAGGCTTCAACTCGACCCTGTTGAAAGAGCCGAATGGCATGGTCTGACAAACCTACCAGGGAATAGGGCATCCCCAAAGCACTGGGCCACCGCCGTTCAACGGACTCGTACATGACCTTGCCGAGCCAATCTGGGTCATCAAACAAATACACCACCACCCGATCCACATCCAGGGCATTGCGCGCATCCGAGACCGTTGCATTGAGAATATATTCAAAACTTAAGGACTCGCGAATGTGGGAAGTCATCGCGTTGAGAAGTTCAGCCCGCTCCACCGCCGCCCGTTCCGTGGCCAGTAGAGACTGGAGTTCTTCCGTCATCATGTCGATGTTAGAACGGAGATTACTGAGTTCACTAACGAGGGTGCCCGCCTTCGAGGTGAGGGTAGAATGCTTCCCGTTGGTGTCGGCGTTGGTGGCCTGAACCGGCACAATGGTTACTGTTTCTTCAATGGGCCGTTCTTTGCGGTCATGGCTAAGGGATTGGGGATTGAGATGGTTGTCCTGGGAGCTGTTGGGGCGAAAGGGAGCTTGAGTCATGGCAGTTTCAGGGAATTTCAATTTGGGTAAACGCAAGAAGGGAAAGAATGAGAGGCCGACATTGGGCTAATCTATTCAGTCTGGCAAGGTCAGCCTGGGGATTTGAGGTGGTCTAACAAGGCTTCGAGGTTGATGCTCCAGATGGTTTCCCCTGAAGCCAGACGAAACTCACCTGCCACCAAAGCCGAAACATCACTGGGAATTTGCCCTGGAGGGCCCGGTAATAATTCCAGGCGATCGCCGCGCATTAAATGCTGCACCTCGGCGACAAGAATGCCGAACGTCTGCTGGTTAACCGTAACCCGTAAAACATGACATTGCGATCGCGAATAATCACCATCCAATAAAGGAGACAAACGGAGGGCATAGGCTAAATCCACCAGCCACAGCACATCGCCGCGCCAACCACAGACCCCTACCACTGCAGGTGGCAAATCTGGCATTTGCACAATATGTCCTAACTCGACATTGATTGTTTCGACCAATTGAGCCGTGGGCACCATGGCCCGAAAACCATCGGACAAAAGAATACTAATGTATTGTGTTGTGCTACTTTCCGGGACAGAGGTCACAGTGGCCATAAACAACCCTCCAAATCAAACTTCAATCAACAAAAGTTGCGCAAGACGGGGCAGCAAATCACGCAGAGCCAAGCTTAATTAATCCAACGCCGTACCGCATTTAACAGTTCGTTTTGGTCAATGGGTTTGGTGACATAGTCATTCGCCCCCTGTTTACTGGCCCATTTTTTATCCATTTTTTCGGCTTTACTGGAGCACATGATGACAGGAATATTTTGGGTTTTTGGATTATTTTTGACCTCACGACAAAATCCAAAGCCGCTTTGGCCCGGCAGCACGACATCCAGGACAATGCCATCAATCATTTTGCTATCCAGGATGGCCCGCGCCGCCTCTGCCGTTGTGACTTTTAGTAAACTAAACCCAGCATTTTCTAGACAACTTGTAATAATTTGTGCTTCTGTCGGACTATCTTCAACTAATAATAAAGTTGCCATTACAAACCTCTGAGGAAAAATTCAAAATTCAAATTAAATAACAATTTTTGTTTGAGAGCAACCCTTAAGTAAACTTTGAAAAATCAAATTTTATCGGGCAGAACTAGAGACTTTCAAGGTGGCATTTTCTATTTCATTACCTTGTTCGGCAACTTCATCTAAATATTTTTCAATTAAGGCAATGGTTTTCTCTGGATCTGGTGGTTTTCCCAGAAAATCAGAGGCCCCCACAAGCTTGGCTCGGTTACGGTCAATTAAGGTATCGCGGCTAGTCAAGACAATAATCGGCGTTTTTTCAAACACAGAGGTTTGTCTGAGAAATTTACACACGGTATAACCACTGGCATTGGGCATCACGAGGTCAAGAATGATAATGTCGGGTTGACTCTCGATGAGCTTGGCAACGCCCCGCATGGGTTCACTGATGCCAATGGTGCGATAGCCAGCTCCTTCGAGGATTTTCCGCAGGGTTTGGAGAATCACGGGGCTATCATCGATACAGGCAATGAGGGCATCACGCTTTTCAGGGGATCTCAGACTGCCGGAGGTGGGGGCATCGGCATCGGTGGGTTCAACAAGATTGGCCAGGGGATGGGGTAAATCTGCAATTTTTTTCAGTTGAACAATGCGCTTTTTGAGTAGGGGAATTAGGGCATTGGCAACGCTATTGACTGATTTACCGAGATGCACAGAAATGTCCCACATGGTGAATTGCCCATTGAGATACTGGCCCAGACCACCCAGGGCACTGGCATCAATACCCGCTTTTAGCACCGGGGCGAGGGTTGGACTTAGGTTGCCCAGACCTGCACCTTGCCATTGTTGCTGGAGTTGCGTGACCCGATTGAGGTCGGGTTCAACTTCTAGATAGGACAAGGACAAACTGAGGGCAATTTCTGTGGCATTTTTTTGGGTTTCATGCCATTCGATGGTGGCATCGGCATAGCAACCAAGATCAAAGAAGACTTCCTGGGCGATCGCCCGAATAATGGCCTTCGCTTGCATGACCGTAAGTTGCTTCGTTGTAATCCCTTGATAGAGGAGCTGATATTCCCACATTTGCGGGCTCATCAGTTCTTGGGGATTTGGCGTCCACTGGGGGGCGAGCCGTTGGGTAATGCGGTTCCAACGACGGGTCGAGTGGATGCCGGCTGTGGCATGGAGAAGACGCCCGGACAGGAGATGAATATGCCCCTGGTATTGACTATTCCCCACAACCAACTCACCCGTAGCCCGTGTTTGGCACAGTTGGTTGAGTTGATCGGCGATGAGATTGAGTGTATTGCCTGCAGCAGTCATATTCTGTGTCTAGAGCATTTCTCGATCTTAAATATACCCATAACCTCTAGATAGCCTAACAAAAGCTTTGCAACAATATACAAATTGACAAATCATTCTGAATTTTATGAATTTAAACATAAATAGCAAAACAGTCCCCAATATTTTTTCTTGGCATTGGGGCTTGCTGGCTTTCTTTTGATTTTTTACCGCGAAGACATCCAAACGATCTTTAATTTTCTTGGCACTTTCTACGTATAAACACTGAATTTATTTTGATTTTTATTAAGTCCAAGAACATGTTAATTGTTAGCTGTTTCAAAGCAGTTATTAAAAAAAAAATTATAAGGATTTTTTCTAAACAATTTTGTGAAGATTTGATATAGCTTTCGGTGTCCTAGGATAGAAAAAGACGCCGTCAGCCATGGTTTGGGTTGACAAAGGGCGGTGGCGATCGCCAACAATGACATAGATTTCTAGCCCTCTCCAGTTGAGACCATGACGGATATTGCGACGTTAATCGCCCAAGTAAAAACGGAGGCAGAACGGGAACCATTTCCCATTGATGTGCCTGTGTATCAAGCGGCACACCTTGCCCCCACGGAGCCAGTGCTCTATGCAGGAAATCTCAAAGCTTCCCTATGTTTTTTTGGGCGGGATTTGGGACGGGATGAGGTGCACGCCCGTCAACCCCTGTATGGCGCTGCGGGCACCCTGGTTCGCCAGGGATTTTATTACGCAATCCACCAGCAAAAGGTTCATGACAAAGCACAACTAGCAACGGTTTGCGATCGCCTCTTGTTGACCAATACAGTGCCCTACAAACCGCCAGGCAACAAAGCCTATCCGGTGTCGGTCAAAGAACGATTTCGTCCCTTTGTGGAGCGGCTTTTGGTCTTACATTGGCAGGGGAATCAAATCATCACCCTCGGCACAGAGGCCTTTAAATGGTTTGACCCCTATGGGCGACGGGGAGAAGTAAATGGATTTTTTCGGCGGGGCGATCGCTTTGAAACTTCATTACAAGTGACCCTCCGGGCCGTGGACGATCTGGGACTGGAACACCAAAAGATCGTTACTTTATCGCCTCTGCCCCACCCATCCCCCCTAAATCAACGCTACTATGCCCAGTTTCCTCAGATGTTGCAAAATCGTTTGGGGGCGATCGCCTTTTGATGAGGTTTAACCATTGAGTTTTTTGAGCTACTCCTGGGACTGCTCTAGTAAGCCAGCCGGATGAAAATCTTGACCTGACCCATACTGCCAGGCCTCACGCCGTCGCTTAGTCTGGTAACTATCCCCCATGGGCAGACGCTGACTGAGGGCATAGCCTGAGGTATAAAGACCCAGGGCAAGGTAGTGGCGCAACCAATCGGCCAAGGCTCCCACCCCTAAATGGGGCAACAGGGGCAACACCGTTTTAAAGTTCACCCTGGGTAACGTCTTCGTCAGTCCCTGGAATTGCACCACATCCTGTAAGAAAGGATTAAGGGTGTCTTCCCCCAACTGGGCCATCACCCCAAAGACCGCATTTAACAGATCATTAATCTGGTTTGGTGGGCAAGTTTGCTTTACCCCAACGCTCATGGCCTTTTGAAACAGCCAGGTGACCGAAAGGTTCGGTTGGTAGGGTTGTAACAGAGCGAGGGATTGGCGATCGCAACAGTCCTGGGTGAGGACGTCATCTAAACCGTTGGTGAGTCGCTCTAGATGTCTCAGCATTGCCCCAAAGCCACCAAAACTCACGGGAGATTGGCTGCCACTACTATCACCAATGGGCAAAATACGGTCCCAAGGATAACGGAGGGGACTACGACGATAGCTCGGAAAAAAACCAAACAGAAACCGTTGAAAATCTAGGGCCGCTAAATCCACCTGTTGGTAGTCAGGGAGTAGTTTGAGGTATTCCTCCAGAAGAAAAGCCAGGTCAAACCGTTGGGGATGGGCATCAAGATAGGTAAATAAATAGGTGGTGCGGCCATCGTGGGCGGGAAAGGCTTCCCAAAAATATTGGCATTGATTGCGAATCGGCGTGAACGAATAGATTAAATCTCCCTTACTATTCGCCGCAAACCCCTGGGCACAACTTCCCACCACCAGACAGACACCGTCGGGCTTTTGGCCTTGGCGCACCTGTTGGGCAAGGGGAGAAAAATGCCCCATCCCATCCAAAATTAAGCGGGTGTGAAACGTAAACTTTTCGGTCTTGGCGATCGCCCCCTGCGGCGAAACCGTAATGCCTGTGCAAGGGTGATTTTCAAAAATTTTGCCGCCCCAAGTGAGGAATTTTTCCTTCAAAATTGCCAGCAACCGTCGGGGACTGACACCAATATTTAAAATATCTTTCACCCAGAGGGGATCTCCCCCATGGAACTGGATCCGCAGGGGGTTAAATTCCGTCATGATGACTTCGCGCAGTTCTGTCTCACTAAGGAGATCGAGATCCAGGAGCGTTTGTAACTCACTCCGGGAAATGTTCCATTCCTGGACGCGCCCTTGTAATGGCCCCCGTTCCAGGATAATCACCCGCCAGCCTCGACGTTGTAAGGCCGCCGCAAGGAGCAAACCTAACGTGCCCCCACAGACCAGTACATCGCAATCGTAATCAGGGCCATCCTCCGTACCAATTTGAACCATCGTCGGAGCACCGATTTTACCCTGTCGCCAATTTTGCCACCGTTGATCGGCCGCCCGTAATCCCTGGAGGGGATTCCCCGGCATGGCACCCAAAATTGTTTCTACCTGACCCATGGCGATCGCCTCTCATTTTTCTGCACACTGTGGCTATTTTTTATCATTTTCCCCGGAAGCAATGGTCATAAATACTTAAAAAATCTCGAATTTCCGGGATTGCCTTGACTTCATAAAACTTAATCAATAGAATCAGCGTAACTTAATCTCGCCAAAATATTCGTGCTTAATCATTTGGTGCGTTGAGTACTGTTTTAATCCATTTTTAATAATCAGGAGCTTGCCCGTGCTAGGAAAAATTTTAGGAAAGAAGAAAGATAACTTTTTCATGGAATTACCTTCCCAAGGTAACGACACAATCGCTGAAGCGTCCGTTGCGCCCGAAGTGCGGGTACAGGAAACAACTGAGGTAGAAGCCCCCGCTGCTGCTGCATCCCAAGAGGCGCCTGCTCCCGCCGCCAGTGCCCCTGCCCCCAATGTTAATGACCCCACCGATGTGATTGTTGCGGCGATCCAAGCTGCAAGCCGAGAAGACGTTCTTGCACAGACAGTAGAAGCAGGTGCCTTTGCCGAAAACTATCTCCTCAACCCCGGCAATCGTTCTAGCCGTCGCCGTCCAGGGGCAAACATGGCTGCTTTTAAATCCATGGCCCAAAACATCAAATTCTAGAAAAAGGTTTGCGTCAAAAAAATTTCTGTCAGAGATAACGACAGCCATTTATGGATTTAGGGTTTAGCAAGGGAAGTAATTACTTCTCTTTTTTTGTGGCAAATTTATCAATGTGGCAACGGTCAAACAACGAATCTTTGATGCTTGGGCTACTGGGAATCGCTTCTATATGGGATTGATTCAAAACTTTTCAGGCTGACCTTTTGGGGCAGATCCAGAATCTATAGTAATTAAAAAGCGACAAAAGCCATTGCGATAGGGTCATCCTATCTATAATGATCGCAACACTTGCAACCTGTTGCCACCATGAGCCAAAACCTCCCCCCTTCCTCCGAAAACTCAGTGCAAGTTCCACCATCTCGTCGGCGTAAACGTCTCATTACGGGGGCGGCGGTGGGCCTTGTGCTGGCTGTGGGAGCGGGATTGGGCTATGGGCGTTACTACATTTACCAGCGCCTATCGCCACAAATTGAGCAGCAGCTGAATAAACAAATTGATCGCCCCATTAACCTGGGGTCAGTGCAAGGGTTTTCTTTGGGGGGGCTACGGTTCGGCCCTTCTGAACTGCCGCCGACGACGGATTCTAATGATCAGCTTTTGGTTGAGGCGATCGCCGTTGACTTTAACCTGTGGACATTGCTCACCCGACGGCGCTTAGACCTAAACCTCACCTTGATTAATCCCCAGGTGACCGTCGAGCAAAACCAAGCCCGCAAATGGCTAGATTTGACGATTACACCAGATGACTCGGACAGCGAGGGTCTCGAGGTCAATATCAACCATATCCGACTCCGCCGGGGCCAACTGACTCTCATTGCCCGCCAACGTTCCGGCACCCTAAGCCCTCCCGTGCAATTGGCGATCGCCTCTGGGAAAGGCCGCCTCACGAACGAAAACAAAGTTATCGATTTTGATATTCAAGGCAAGTTGGCCCTGGGAGGAGAATTAGACATCCAAGGGGTCCTCGATTTTGACCAAGAAACAAGCCATCTCAAGATTCGCGCGAAAAAATTAGACCCCGTCGCCATTTCTAACCTGGTGGTTCCGCCGGTCACTTTTTCCGGAGGCTTAGTAGATGGGGCCATCGAGCTATTCCTCGAGGAAGGCGACCTCAGCAATTGGAATGGGGAGTTAATGGCCGAGGGGACAACCCTGATCGTGCCAGCCCTCGCCAAACCCGTGGAAGATTTTGCCGGCAGAATTGGCTTTCAGGATCAAGAAATTCAACTCCAGCAGATTACGGGCCAACTGGGGGCACTGCCGTTCAGTGGCGATCTGAATATCGATTTTGAAACAGGTTTTGCGGGACAAATTGAGACTGCCCCCACAGAAATTGCCCAGATCCTGGACACATTTGAATTAGAATCCCCAGCCTTTCCGGTGGAGGGAAAATTAGCAACGACGGTGACCTTTGGGGGGCCATTGGAGGAAATTCAGTTGGCCGTTGCCGCGACGAATGCTAGCCAATTAAAAGTAGATCGCCTGACCCTTGAGCGTTTTCAGGGCGATCTGACTATTGTAGAGAATCGTTTTTTGCTTGATCAGTTCACCGCTCAACCCACCCTGGGGGGCATGATTACAGGCCAGGGGGTGATTCAATTGGCCGATGAAAGTACGTCTTCGCCTGGGGCGATCGCCATTACTGCCCAGGGCGATCAACTGCCGACTAATGCGTTGGCCCAACTTTACGAACTTGATTTACCGGTCACTGCCGGGCCAGGGCGAACGAATCTGGTGTTTGAAGCGCCCTTGAACCAAGTCTCAGAATTTGTGGTTTCAGGTACCGCTGTGGTACCCGTGGCTGGGGGCCTGGTGACGATGCCCAACCTGCGCATCACCCAAACCCAATTCCAAACCCCGGCACGTGCCCAGGGGCTGCGCCTCGCACAACTCACGGAACAGGAACTGCCTCCTTTTCTCCAGCGCAGTATCGTCAATGGTGATTTTCAAGTTGCGGGCACCTTTGGCCAGTCAGAACCCCAGGAGCAAAGTGGTTCCCTCGAGATTACCGGTCAGGCCCGTACCAGTTTTGCCAATGGTCAGGCGATCGCCCGCAATATTCGCGTCGGGGATGGTCGGTGGCGCGCTGACCTGGCCCTAAATAGTCTCGATCTCAAAGACATCCTCCCCGCTGTTCCCCGTACCCTGGTAGCAAACTACTCCGGCCAGTTTCAGACTGGGGGAACCTTGGCCGAGGTGAACTTAAATACCGTTGAAGCGGTAGGTTCAGGGCGTCTCACGGTAGGTGCTGGTGAGATTCGCACCGAGGGGGTCACCATCGCCAGCGGGGAATGGTACAGTCGCACTGTCCTCAATAATGTTGATTTGGTGGACTTTGCGCCCCAATTGGCTAATGTGGCGAATGCAGTTCCCAGCCAAGGTCAGTTTGAGGTGCGGGGTAATTTAGAGGATCTCTCCGTAGAAGGGATTTTGGCCCAGGGTTCCCTGAGCGCCCAACTAGCAGGCGGTGTTATTGACGGCGGACTGTTAACGCTCCAGAATGGCCAACTCCAGGGAGATTTTACCGCTCAAAATTTGGATCTCAATCGCCTCAACAGCAGTCTCGATGGAATTGGTAGTGGTGCTGTGCAATTGACGGCGGATGTAACCCAGCCAGATCTGAAAAACGTGCGGGCCGAAGGGGATCTGCGCCTCAGTGAAGGGGTCGCCTTGATCAATTCTCCGTTAACCAGTCAATGGGCTTGGAACGGGCGACAACTGCAAATCCAAAGGGCGATCGCCGAAAATTTCCGGGCCGATGGGGTTTTAACCCTTGATAGCGATCGCCTCGGTCGCAATGCAAGCCAAGCGATTACAGAGTTAGCTCTCAACCTAGAAGTCGAGGGTTTAGATCTCCAGCAACTACCTTTACCGGAGGTGGCCCAGTCCCTCGATATCTCTGGTCAAGGGGATTTTCGAGGCACGATCCAAGGGACGCTCCAGCAGCCCCGGATCAACGGTCAAGTGGCCCTTAATAATGTGCAGCTAGCCGAATTAATCCTCGATCCGACCCTCCAGGGCACCATTCAAACCCGCAGCGATCGCCGCACCATTATCGCTATCGAAGGGGAAGAAGACCAGATTTTTGCCCGTCTGAATTCCCGTCTCCGCCCAGAACAGGCCCAGTTCAAGCTTGACGGCTCGACCCTAGACCTCGCCCTGGAGTACAACCCCGCAGGCCTCGAACCCATTAGACTTGAACTGAGCAGTGGCAACCTCCCCGTCACTTTGATCCAACAGGTGGCCCAGGGACAACCTGCCTTGCAACGGCTTGATTTTCCCCTAGAAACGATGGTCTTGGGGGGACGACTCTCCAGTGAACTGCGGGCGGATCTCCGGGCAAATTCGGTGTCTGGTCAAGTGGCGATCGCTCAACCGATGCTGGGTTATCTCGAAGGCGATCGCCTCAGCGGCAACTTTTACTTCGCCAACGACACCCTCAGACTCCAGGATTTCCAGTGGGCCCAAAATGGCGGACTCTACAGCGTCGATAGCACCATTGCCCTGGCCAACGAAAATCGGCCTAGCCCAACCATTCAAACCACGGGCACCATTGAGCAAGGCCGGATTGAAGATGTTTTAGCGGCCCTGCAGATTTTCGATTACGGCGATTTCCAAAGCCTCGGTAGTTTATCCCTACCTGATTATTTTGGCCGTTCTAGTCGCTTTGATCAGAGCGCCGATCTCTACGCCAACCGTCCCCAGGATCTGCCTCCCATTACCACCGAAATTGAGTCCATAGCAGTACCAGCCCAACCTACCCTGGAATTGGCCGATGCTTCGCCCCCCAAACGGGAAAAATATCGTTGTGAGACTCTCCTCAACGGCATGGCTGAAGCGAATCCGCCTGAAAATAATGGCGAAAATCCAGCCCTCTACAGTCGCGGCGATCGCCAACAGTCCTTTGCCGAAAGAATCGCTCTCCTCAGTTGCGTCCAAAGCCAATTAAATTTGGATGTCGCCGAGAGCAAACCGCTCCTGCCCGCAGAATTAGCCGACCTCCGGGGGGAATTTAACGGCGATCTAACCATTGCCTACAATGCCGATACTGGTCTCCAGGCAGATTTTGATCTCACCGGGGGATACCGCGAAGTAGACGTGTTTGGCGAATCGCAGATTGTCGGTGCTCCTTGGCAGTGGGGTGAGATCACCATGCCCCAGATCATCGCGCGGGGTGTGCTGCGAGACCGGGTCTTAACGCTTCGGCCCGTGGGCATCCGTCTCTCGGAACAAGATGGTGGGGGACGCCTCAGCTTCATCGGTAGCTTTGGGGGGGATACCCAAACGGGACAATTGCGTCTGACAGAAGTCCCTGTAGCTTTTTTAGAAAAATTTGTGGACTTACCGGAAGCGGTGGCGATCGACGGCTTTATTAATGCCAATGCCGCCCTCGCGGGTACCCCTGATGATCCTTCGGCCCGGGGTGAAATGACCATGGTCAATGCCAGCATCAATGACACGCCGATCAATAGCGTTAAGGGGAACTTCACCTACGATGATGCCCGCCTCAACTTTATCGTCGATAGTGAACTGGTAGCCGATGCTGACCCTCTGAAAATTACAGGCAGTATTCCTTACCAACTGCCCAATGCCACGATTGTCCCGGAGAGTAACGCCCTCAATCTCACGTTTAACCTTGAGAACGAAGGATTTGCCCTCTTAAATATCTTGACGCGGGGTCAAATAGCTTGGCTTGGGGGTGAAGGGAAAGTGGATCTATCCATTGACGGAGAAATTGATCCTGATACGGGGCGACCAGTGGATCTGGTTGCCGATGGTCAGGTGGCGATCACCGCAGCGGAAATCCAGGCCAAGGTTCTACCTGATGCCCCCCTGACCAATGTCCATGGACAAATTGATTTCAATTTAGATACCCTGACGATCCAAGAACTCACCGGTGATTTTAGTGGTGGTCAGGTGGCGATCGCCGGACAACTCCCCCTCGCCAAGCCGACGACCGGGAGTCAAACCCTCGATGTTCGCCTAGAAGATCTCAACTTTGAGCTCCCTAATCTCTACCAAGGGGGCGTTGCGGGTAACCTGATCATTGCTGGCACCAGCCTAGAGCCGACCATTGGGGGCGATCTAACCCTCCGAGAGGGACGTATTTTGCTAGTGGGGAACCAAGAAAATGGCAACAATGGCAACTCAACCGGAGCGACAGATCAACAAACTACCGCCGGGAATAAACAGCTTGATTCAGAGGCATCATCTGCGCCGAAACGCGTTTCCAATGTCGATCTGCGGGCGATCACAGAGTTTAAAGACCTCAAAATCACCCTTGGCGATCGCATACAAATTACCCGGCAACCGATCCTAAACTTCTTGGCGACGGGGGATTTAACCATCAATGGCACCCTCAACGATCTGCGTCCTACGGGGGTGATTCAGTTAGATCGAGGTCAAGTGAATTTGTTTGCCACCCAACTCCGGCTGGCGGGTAATCGCAATACCGCAACCTTTACCCCCAACTTTGGGCTTGACCCAGAACTTGACCTCACCCTAGAGACTTCCCTATTGGAAAATTCCCGGTCATTCCTCGCCACCACCGATCCCCTTTCTGCCGAAATTCGTGATAATAGCGTCTTTGGCCCCAGTCAGATCGGTACCGTCGAAACCATCCGTATCCAAGCGAATGTGCGAGGCCGGGCAAGCAACTTAGATGAAAATATCGAATTGACCAGTAGTCCGCCCCGTAGTGAAACAGAGCTAATTTCTCTCTTAGGAGGATCGTTCTTAGAAAACTTTGCTGGCGGTAGCACCAACGAAACTCTAGCCTTGGCCAACTTAGCTGGGTCGGCCCTTTTGAGTAACATCCAAGATGTCATTGGTAATGCCCTTGGCTTGAGTGAGCTTCGTCTCTTCCCGACGGTGATTACAGAAGACGAAGATGAGAGCAGTTCGACCTTGGGGCTTGGGGCTGAACTCAGTGCCAACATTAGCCCAGATTTGTCCCTGTCGGTGCTGCAGATTCTGAATAGCAGCCAGCCCGCTCAGTTTGGTCTCCGGTATCGGGTCAACGATGAGATTTTTGTGCGGGGCTCCACGGATCTCAATGATGATAATCGCTTTTCTGTCGAATATGACCTGCGATTTTAGACATAAAAGGAGAAAATTTAACAATCTTTCCTGAGAAACGTTAACATTATTTAATAACCAACCTGAAACACAGGATAAGACGCTCTTTTAAGAATCGCATAATTATTCTGCTTATCCTCAAATCCTAGGAGGCTCTCAGTAGTGAACAAAAATAACAAAAAATGGCGCAGTACCGGGCTTTATGCCCTATTGGCGATCGTCGTGATCTCCTTGGCTGTGTCTTTCTTGGATCAGCAACCCCAAAGTCGAGAGACCTGGCGCTATAGTCAGTTCCTCCAAGAAGTCCAGCAGGGCAATATCGAAAGTGTCAAAATCAGTGGCGATCGCACCAAGGCTTTCGTCCCGGCCCAAGATGGAACTCCCATTCTCGTCAACCTCCCCCCCGGTGATACAGAGCTAATCGACATCCTCAGCGAAAACAATGTCGATATTGCCGTGTTGCCCCAGAGTGACGATAACTGGATTTTCCGCGCCCTCAGCACACTTATTTTCCCAATCCTATTGCTTGTGGGGTTATTCTTTTTGCTCCGGCGCGCCCAAAGCGGCCCCGGTTCCCAGGCAATGAACTTTGGCAAATCAAAGGCACGGGTACAAATGGAACCCCAAACCCAAGTCACCTTTGGTGATGTGGCAGGGATTGAGCAGGCCAAACTTGAGTTAACCGAAGTTGTTGACTTCTTGAAAAACGCTGATCGGTTCACTGCAATCGGTGCCAAAATTCCCAAAGGGGTGCTCCTCGTCGGCCCGCCTGGAACCGGTAAAACGCTCCTGGCCAAAGCCGTTGCTGGCGAAGCAGGTGTCCCTTTCTTCTCCATCTCTGGTTCTGAATTCGTCGAAATGTTTGTCGGGGTCGGTGCTTCCCGAGTCCGCGATCTCTTTGAACAGGCCAAACAAAATGCCCCCTGTATCGTCTTCATCGATGAGATCGATGCCGTGGGTCGCTCTCGGGGTGCTGGCCTCGGTGGTGGTAACGATGAGCGGGAACAAACCCTTAACCAACTCCTGACAGAAATGGATGGTTTTGAAGGCAATACTGGCATCATCATCATCGCCGCAACCAACCGTCCCGATGTATTGGATGCTGCGTTAATGCGTCCCGGTCGCTTTGATCGCCAAGTGGTGGTTGATCGCCCCGACTATTCCGGTCGTTTAGAAATTCTCAATGTCCATGCCCGGGGTAAAACCCTCTCGAAGGATGTGGATCTCGAAAAAATTGCCCGTCGGACTCCCGGCTTCACAGGAGCAGACTTGTCGAACCTCTTGAATGAAGCGGCAATTCTGGCAGCCCGTCGCAATTTGACGGAAATTTCCATGGACGAAGTGAACGATGCCATTGATCGCGTCCTCGCTGGCCCTGAGAAGAAAAACCGCGTGATGAGTGAAAAGCGCAAAACTCTTGTTGCTTATCACGAAGCGGGCCATGCCCTCGTTGGTGCGTTGATGCCTGACTATGACCCAGTCCAAAAAATCAGCATTATCCCCCGGGGTCGTGCTGGCGGTTTGACTTGGTTCACCCCCAGTGAAGATCGCATGGATTCTGGTCTATACTCCCGTGCTTATTTGCAAAACCAGATGGCCGTTGCCCTCGGTGGCCGCATCGCTGAAGAAATTATCTTTGGTGAAGAAGAAGTAACTACAGGAGCTTCCAATGACCTGCAGCAGGTCGCTAATGTTGCCCGACAAATGATTACCCGCTTCGGGATGAGCGATCGCCTGGGGCCTGTGGCCTTAGGTCGCCAGAACGGCAACGTCTTCATGGGTCGTGATATTGCTTCTGATCGGGACTTCTCCGATGAGACCGCCGCAGTCATTGACGAAGAAGTCCGGGGCCTCGTAGAGGAAGCCTACAAGCGCGCGAAAGATGTGCTCGTCGGTAACCGCAGCGTCCTCGACAAATTAGCGACAATGCTCGTCGAAAAAGAAACCGTCGATGCTGAAGAGTTGCAAACCCTACTGATGGAAAGTGACGTACAAATGGCCGCTTTCTCTAGTACCGCAGCCTAAGCTACTCGGAAAATTGAATCATCTCCAATCACTACGGTGAGAAACGAGATCCCTAATCAAAATAGGGATCTTTTTTTTGTTTAAAACGTGGGCACATTGATGTGGCCGACACTGACCAACACCGAAGATCCGCCCACGGCAATCTCCGTTAATTCCCCTTTTTGCTGTTGCATGGTCAGCATGAGCTGACTGGGCCGCCCCATTTGAATGCCTTGGTAAATTTGCCAAGTTTGTAATGTCGCCTGGCTGGGTAGGTAGCGATGTAGATAACCAGCTAAACTCGTGGCCGCTGAACCCGTTGCTGGATCTTCAGCAATGCCTAGGCCGGGGGCAAACATCCGCGCATAAATTTGATTGTCTTCGGTCACCACAAAGGGATAGATATGGGCCGCAAATTGATGTTGGAATTTTTCTTCCCAGAGGGTACGGTTGAGGGCGCAACGGCTCAGGGCATCGAGATCCTTGAGGGGCAGATATAAAAAGGGCAGTCCGCAGGAAATTACCGCCGGTTTTAGCACCGGGTGTAAGTCGTGGGTCTGGAGATTCACCAAAGAAGCGTAATCAATGGGCTGAGATGGCTCAATAAACTGGGGCAACTGGGCGGCACTCAAGGCGGTGGTGCGGACTTGATCCTGTTCCCAATAGATAGAGACGGGGACAACCCCCACTGCTTCCTGGAAGCGCACAAGTTGACAATTCTCAGGTAGATAACCGAGGTGGGCCAAGAGGTAGGCGGTTCCCACGGTGGGATGGCCAGCAAAGGGAATTTCGGCGGCGGGCGTAAAGATCCGCAATTGAAAGTCCGTATCGGGATCTTTTGTGGGGAGCACAAAGACAGTTTCTGAGAGGTTCAGCTCTTTGGCGATCGCCTGCATTTGGTTTGAGCTTAACCCTTGGGCCTGGGGGAACACCGCCAGGGGATTACCCCCGAAAATTTGCTCTGTAAACACATCGAGGGTGTGGAAAGTATAGGTTTGTGACATGTAGGCTTAAAAATAAACTTAAACTAAGGCCGGTGCTGTGGGGACTGAAATCGAAACATCCGCTAAATCAAGAATTTGCGGAATCAAATCTTCTTTTTTGACGGCCATCATATGCACACCGTGGCAGAGGTTCTTGGCGATTTTTACTTGCTCCGCCGCAATTTTGAGACCTTCTTCGAGGGGATTTTCGGCCTGGGCTAAACGCTCAATAATGGCGTCGGGAATTTGTGCCCCCGGTACACAACGGTTGATAAATTGAGCATTTTTCGCCGACTTCAACAGAAAAATTCCTGCAAATACAGGCACATCATATTGACTCGCCACCCGGTGCATAAATTCTTCGAGCCGCTGAAAATCCGTGATCATTTGTGACTGGAAAAACTGCGCCCCGGATTCTACTTTTCGGGCAAAGCGAGATTCGATGGTGTACCAACTTTTCAGCTGGGGATCGACGGCTGCCCCAGGGAATAAATCCAGGGGGCCATCGGGCATTTTTTTGTCGTTAAAGTCCTGACCATTATTTAATTTGCTGATGAGCTTTAACAAACGTACCGACTCAAGATCAAAAACTGCCTTGGCTTTAGGGTGATCACCTGCTTTGACTGGATCCCCCGTGAGGGCCAACACATTCCGTAAACCGAGGGCATGGGCACCCATTAAATCTGCTTGGAGACCAATGACATTGCGATCGCGGCAGGCCACCTGGAAAATCGGTTCGATGCCATTTTGCAAGAGGACAGTGGAGGCGGCAATGGAGGACATCCGCATCACAGCCCGGCTCCCGTCGGTCACATTCACCCCATGGACGCGATCGCCAAGCAATTTTGCCATCCGCAACATTTTCGTTGGGTCACCCCCCTTCGGAGGCGCAACCTCAGCCGTAACGACAAAATCTCGATTTTCGATGGCACGACGCAGACGGGTGGTCATGGAAGCAGTTTTAGGGTTAAAAAAATCACAGGTAATGAACCATTCTACAGGGACGGCAGAAAACCAAGGGCGTCTTTTACCTGCTTGAGGGTCGCATTGGCAACAGTGTCGGCTTTTTCACGGCCTTCCCGCAACACCTGATCGAGGTAGTCGGGGTTCGCCATAATGTCATGGTATTTCGTTTGGATTGGCTCTAGGGCGGCAATAACGGTCTCTGTGAGGAGGGGTTTAAATTGACCCCAGCCCATATCGGCACATTCGGCGGCTACGGTTTCTTTGGTTTTGCCACTGATCAGAGCATACAATCCCAGCAAATTATTGCATTCTGGGCGGTTCGGATTGTCAAACTCGAGGCCCCGTTCGGGATCGGTTTTGCACTTTTTGATTTTTTTGGTCAGCACATCGGGGGGATCTAAGAGGTTAATGCGGCTGAGTTCTGAGGGATCAGACTTGGACATTTTCTTGGTGCCATCGGTGAGGCTCATCACCCTCGCCCCCGTCGTCCGAATCAGCGGATCAGGCATTTTCAGCACGGGATTTTTCTTCGTGCCAAATTTGTCGTTAATGCGGATCACAATGTCGCGGGTCAGCTCTAAATGTTGTTTTTGGTCTTCACCCACGGGCACTTTATCGGCGTCATACAAAAGAATATCAGCGGCCATCAGCACTGGATAATCGAGCAAGCCTACGCTGACGTTTTCTCCTTGTTTTTGGGCTTTTTCCTTGAACTGAATCATCCGCTCTAACCAGTTTAGAGGCGTCACGCAATTCAGCAACCAGGCGAGTTCGCTATGGGCCTTAACATGGGATTGAACAAAAATCGTGGAGTGCGCTAAATCAATGCCACAGGCTAAATACAGTGCGGCGATCGCCTTGGTATTGGCCGCGAGAACTTTCGGATCGTGGGGCACCGTAATCGCGTGGAGATCCACCACACAGAAAAAACTGTCATAGTCCTGTTGGATTTCCACCCAGTTTTGGATCGCCCCGAGATAGTTGCCGAGGTGGAGATTACCGGTGGGTTGTACCCCAGAGAGAATGCGCTGTTTCGCCATGGATCGCTACGGTGTGGAATGCCCCAATGATTATCGGCCAAATGTTTCAGACTGTAAAGTTGCCTGACGAAGCCTAGGGGCGATCGCCTGCTTTTGCTTGGGCATAGCACCAGTGGGCCAGATTACAATAGAGATACAGGATCCTAAAATTTGCCCTCTTTTCTCCCGTTAAGTTTAAGGCAGCAATTTTTTTAGATTTCCTGCGGTGATTTGCGCCAGCATTGTCTTGCGGCCCATGCCATGAAGATTCTCTGTCTTACGGTTTTTCCCGATGAGTTTCTTGCTCTCCAAAGGGCGATCCACCACCCCTGGCAAGAAACCGTAACCCCCAGTGGCACTCCCTACCTCGCCACCGACTACGACGGGTTACAACTCGCCATTGTGCATCTTTCTGCGAAATCCCTGGCTAATCCCCAGCGCCTTGTTTCCGTGGGAGATTATCTCAGTCCGCAGTTGATTGTGATGGTCGGCATCTGTCGTGGCAACCCAGCCAAAGTTGTTTTAGGGGATATTATTGTTGCCCAGAAAATTTTCACGCTACCGACAGATAGTTTTACTGACTCCACCTATACCCTCCCCCAACCTTGGCAAGGGCGACTCCTAGGACAATCTAGTGCTTGGCAACAGCAAATTCAAACGCCCCGTCCCAAATCGATGTTGCACCAGCGGGGCTGGTTACTCCACACCCTCTACGACTACGAACTTAAGCCCGACCATTGCCCACCACCCCAAGCACACCCTGAGCGCCGCCACCACTGCCCCGACTGGCCTTTGATTTTCGAGCAATTGCTCACAGAAAAATTACTCACTGCCGACCCAATTCGCCTGACGGCCCAGGCCATCGATTTGATCCGTGAGAATCACGCACTCCATTTAGCGACGGGTTTCCCTCACGATCCGGCAGTTCCGGCAGTCCACCTAGGGGCGATCGCCGATATGACTAATACTGATTTCCCGAACGATGATGATCCTTTTGAAACCCAGACCCACCTATTTGGTTTAGATATCGGCAGTGCTGCCGCCACGACCCTGGCCACTCAAATGGACTGTCCTGCCATCGTGATCAAGGCAGTGCAAAGCTACGGCAATCCTCAACAGCCCCTGCCTTTCCGTGCCTATGCTACCGAAGCGGCCGCTCAATTTTTCCTGGGCTTCCTCCGGCACCTCATGCCCCAAATCCCCCTGACCTGTCCTCGTTCCCCATGAGTTAAAGGCCGTGGCGGTTCTGTTTTGAGAACGAAGCCGTTATAATAGCCGAGTTCTGCGACGAGCCTTCACAGTTTTTAATTTTCCCATGTCTGAGTCTAGCCATTCCTCCCTCGATGACATTCGCGCGACCCGATTAGAAAAGGTCGATCAACTCAAGGCGATCGCCATGAATCCCTACGCCTACAAATGGGAGATCAGCCACCACACCGCCGAACTACAGGAAAAATACAAAGACATTGAAGCAGGGGAAGAAGTCGAAGAAACCGTATCCATTGCCGGAAGAATTCTCGCCCGCCGCGTCTTCGGGAAACTTGCCTTTTTTAGTCTCCAAGACGAAACCGGAACCATTCAGCTCTACCTCGACAAAAAACTGATTAATGCCGGAATGCCCGACCTCGAAGGCGCATTTAATCACCTCAAAAAACTCACTGATGTCGGCGATATTATCGGCGTCAAAGGCATTATCAAACGCACCGAAAAAGGGGAACTCTCCGTGAAAGTGAGCCAATTCGCCATGCTCACCAAATCTCTACTCCCCCTCCCCGACAAATGGCATGGCTTAACCGACATCGAAAAACGTTACCGTCAGCGTTACGTTGATCTAATCATCAATCCTGAAGTCAAAAAAACATTCCGTCGCCGCGCCAAAATCACTGCCGCCATTCGTCGATATTTAGAAGATAGAGATTTTCTCGAAATTGAAACCCCCGTCCTCCAGGCTGAAGCTGGTGGTGCCGAAGCCCGTCCCTTTATCACCCACCACAACACCCTCGATATGCCGCTCTATCTGCGGATTGCCACCGAATTACACCTGAAACGCTTGATCGTCGGTGGTTTTGAGCGGGTCTTTGAACTGGGGCGCATCTTCCGTAATGAGGGTGTTTCCACCAAACACAACCCCGAATTTACCTCCATCGAAGTCTACCAAGCCTATGGTGACTATTTCGACATGATGGATCTCACGGAAGATTTAATCCGTACCCTTGCTCGCGACATCGTGGGCACGACCGAACTTCCCTATGGGGATGCAATGGTCGATGTGGGTTCGCCGTGGCGCAGAGAGACCATGCATAATGTCGTGAAAGAGGTGACGGGCATCGATTTTGCGCAATTGACTGATTTTGCCGCTGCGAAACAAGCCGCTGAGTCGATTGGGATGCATATCCCCGAAAAATGCACCAGCGTTGGACATTTGTTGAATGAAGCCTTTGAGCAAAAGGTTGAGGAAACCTTGATTCAGCCGACCTTTGTCACCGATTACCCCGTTGAAGTCTCCCCCCTTGCCAAACCCCACCGCGATAAACCCGGTTTAACGGAACGGTTTGAGCTATTCATTGTGGGTCGAGAACTCGCCAATGGCTTCTCGGAGCTAACAGATCCGGTGGATCAACGGGAACGGCTAGAGGAACAGGCGGCGAAGAAAGCGGCAGGAGATGTGGAAGCCTGTGATGTGGATGAGGATTTTGTCACAGCGCTGGAATACGGGATGCCTCCCACTGTTGGTTTGGGGATTGGCATCGATCGCCTAGTGATGTTGCTAACAAATTCCGAGAGTATCCGCGATGTGATTGCCTTTCCGCTGCTCAAAAGTCAGAGTAAAGCGGTTAAAAGTTTCGATTACGATGCCGAAAAAAAGATCCTGAAGGTTGAATTTCAAGCGGGCGGTGTCTATCTCTACCACGATATTCCAGAGGAAGTTTTTGAAAATTTCAAATCGGCTCCCTCGGCGGGTCAGTATTTTAATCAGTTTATTCGAGATAAATATGGCTGCGATCGCCTGTCCTAATCACCTAGTTTATTAATTATTTGGATCAAGCATTATGGATCAACAACGGTTAAGGGAAGTTTTGGCGATCGCCCGACAAATCGGTTGGGGCGCAGGGGATGTCCTCCGGAGCTATTACAAAGGCGATATCAAAAATATTTCTGATAAAAAAGATGGCCCCGTTACCAAGGCAGATTTAGCAGCAAACCACTATATTCTGGAAGCGTTTCAGGAAAAGTTGGGCAGCGAAGATTTTGCTTATCTCAGCGAAGAAACCTACGATGGCAATAAGATTGAGCATCCTTGGGTGTGGATTATTGATCCCCTCGATGGTACGCGAGATTTTATTGATCAAACCGGAGAATATGCCGTTCATATTTGTCTGACCAATGAGGGTCGTCCCATCATTTCTGTGGTGGTTGTGCCGGAAATGGAAAAACTTTATTTTGCCCTTAAAGGTCATGGTACGTTTGTGGAAACCCGCGATGGCACAATTGCCCCCATCAGGGTTTCTGAGCGCAATCAACCGGAAGATTTATATTTAGTCGCCAGCCGTACCCACCGGGATCAACGCTTCCAAGATTTGTTAGATCGGCTACCCTTCAAAGACAGAAATTATGTCGGTAGTGTCGGCTGTAAAATCGCCCATATCCTTGAACAAAAATCCGACGTTTATATTTCCTTGTCGGGGAAATCGGCGGCAAAGGATTGGGATTTTGCTGCACCAGAATTAATCCTCACGGAAGCAGGGGGCAAGTTCAGTTATTTTGAAGGAAATGAAGTGCTCTATAACCAAGGGGATGTGGTGAAATGGGGCGGCATTATGGCGTCTAATGGGCCATGTCATGAAGCACTTTGTAAGCAGGCGATCGCCATTCTCAAAGAACTTGACCAAGCCTAAAATGCGATAAATTTCAACGCAAAACAAAACCCCCTAGGTTAATTTAGGGGGGCTTTTTGTTGTAACTGATTGATGGAAATGGAGCCGAGCAGAGTCGAACTGCTGTCCAAACTGGGTATTCACCCCTAGCTCATTCACAGGTTTAGTTCTTCTAATCCTCAGAACGGGAATGACTACTTGTTCCGAGTCACCAAGAATCTCTGGTCTTTGCTTAACTTTAGTTCAAACCAGATGTATCCCTAAAGTGCATCCGTTGGGGGTTTAGTCATAATCCTTAACGGAGTCGAATTATGAATGCTCGAACCTAAGTTAAGGTTGTCTTATTAAGCTACAGCAGCAGCTTTGCGAGCGAAAGGAACGATGTTGTTCGCAGTTACATTTTGTTTGGATCTTTGATTTGCGAGAGGAGACCCACTCTCGACCTGCATCACAGTGGAAGCTTTCGCCAACCTGTCGAAACCGTTGCGGCCCCGTGCAATGTATTTAGTATAGCATTGGGCTACGGTTCTCAGTGGGGGAAAACCCTACAAAACATGAGTGTGTTGCGCAGTGGATTTTGGGGCGATCGCCTCCCTTATTTTTTCTCAGCACTTTAGCCGAGCAAGCTCCGGAGCATCCAGGCATTTTTTTCATGCACCTGCATCCGCTGGGTGAGCAGATCGGCGGTGGGTTCATCGTTCGCCTTGTCCACGGTGGGGAAGATGGAGCGGGCAGTGCGGACGACGGTTTCTTGGCCTTCTACCAAAAGACGAATCATTTCTTCGGCAGTGGGTACCCCTGTGCCTTCGGGAATAGCGGAGAGTTCGGCAAATTCTTGGTAAGTGCCGGGGGCAGGTACACCGAGGGCGCGGATCCGTTCAGCGATGAGATCCACGGCGAGGGCGAGTTCGTTGTACTGGGTTTCAAAAAGTAAATGGAGGGTCTGGAACATCGGCCCAGTAACGTTCCAGTGGAAATTGTGGGTTTTGAGATAGAGGGTGTAGGTGTCGGCGAGGAGGTGACTTAGTCCTTTGGCGATCGCCTCTCGATCTGCTTCGCTAATGCCGGTATTGATGGGCATGGGGCCAGAGACAGTGGTCATGGCGACTTCTTCTTTTGCTTTGGTCTTAGTTTTGGATTTACTACCCATTATGTGAAGATTTTCCAGTTAGAGTGCTTTTACGCCCATTATCAACAATTTTTCTGGCGATCGCACCTTAAGCGTCAAAACCAAACATATTTTTAAAGAAATGTTTTCAATATTTCCTGATGGGTCTGGACTTGGGACTGGATGCTTTGCTGCTGGGCTGGAGTCAGCGGCCGTTGGTCCTGGAAAGCCGTTGTCCATTGCGCCGTAATTGCAGCGGCATCACGGGGGAACTGTTCGAGATCGAGGCCAGGAATGCCGCATTGTTGTTGCAACTGGGTAACCTTGGGATCGTAGCTAAGGGCAAAGCAGGGACAATCTGCGGCGGCAAGGATCAGGCTATGGAGACGCATCCCAATCAAAAAATCCACCTGGGCAAAGAGGCTTTTGTACTGCTGGGGCTGAATCGGGGTAATAATCGCCTTGGGTTCTGCTAATTCGTCATAAAGTTGCTGGGCGATCGCCGCGTCCTGACTTTCTTGAAACGGCACAAGAATAACACTTGCCTGGTTTTGCTGCTGGAATTGTTTCAGGGCTTCTAGGAGAACGGCAATTTTGGGGGGAGTTAAAGTGCGGTGGGAACGCAGATTAACGGCGATTCTAGGCTGGGGCAGATCAGGCATTTCCCCAAAAGGCTGTGCGGCTAAGGCCCACACGGGATCCGGGGCGAGAATGTGGGGAATTTGCCAATTTTTTAACAAGTTTGCTGAGGCTTCATCCCGCACGGTGATTCCTGTACAACTCCTCAGGACAAAGCGAGTGATGTGATTCGCCAAACTAGACTGCAACGGGCCGATACCCTGGGCCCAGGCGACGGTTTTCTTGCCTAGGAGTTGCGCCCATTTCATCAAACCAGCGTAATACAACAAGCTGCCAAGACTCGTGACATCCTGCAATAAACTGCCTCCCCCAAAGATAAAACCATCTGCTTTGGCGATCGCCTTGAGGGTCGCCCAAGATTTGTGGGGAATTGCCGTCACACCGTAGGCTTGGGTCGTGGCGGTGGGATTATGGGAGAGGACAATGGGTTTCACCCCTGAGGGCAACATCTGCAAGAGGGTTAATAGTAGGGCTTCATCCCCCGCATTGCCCTGGCCGTAATAGCCACAAAGAACAACGTTTGGCATCGTGCAATCCGCAAAAAACAAGCCTATTATGCCGGATTCTGGGGGCGATAAATTTTACTAGGGCGATGGGAAGCATCAATTTCAATGACGAGATCTGTCCAATGGGGATTTTGGGTGAGGGGCTGAATAAAAAGTTCTGGGTGGAGCGATCGCCAAAAATAATCCACAAACTGATCAATTTCTGCATCACTCATGCCCGTTTTACCCTGGGCGATCATCTGGTGTTCTGCATCCTTGCGCCATTGTTTGCTCAGGCGATAATCTTCCGGGGACAGCACCAACAGCCGATCCAGCTTTTTCCACAGGGGGATATATTCTGCTAAAGCTTCGTTAATACTTCGCGCAAAAAGGCGATCGCCTTCAGTTGAAATCGGTTCTGGGGCTGTTTCGAAAACTTCCGGGGCAACGGGCCGACAACCCACAAACCACCCCTCAAAAAGAACAATTTCTGCCGGATCAATCCACTCTGGCTGTTGGCGATCGCCTGCGCCCTGGTGCAAAGACTTATCGAAGCGGGGAACGGCGATTTTATCCCCTAGGTTGGCCCGTTGTAGTTGTGTTAAAACCCCTAGGCCGAGGTCTACATCGTGGGTACCGGGGGGGCCACGCCAAATCAATTCCGGTTGAGTTTTCAGTAAATCCTGGCGGGCGGCATAGGTTTTGTAAAGATCATCAATGGAAATCGCCACACAGGGATATTGCCAGCGCGTCAGAATCGTCTGTAACACCCGACAGAGGGTCGTTTTGCCGGTGCCTTGGCCACCGAGGATGCCATAAATTAGCGGCTGATCCTGCTGTTGGCAGGCGGTACGAATTTGTTGGGCCAGGGGTAGCCACAGTTCCCAGAGGGTTTTGAAAATTGCACCTTGATCGTGAAATTGGAGAGTCTCACAGAGCTGAAGAATGTCCGGGGCGATCGCCAAAAAATCCTTAGCCCGGTGGGTAATGCCTGCCAGACTCAGATCATAGTCGAGGGCTTCAGCTTGGATTGGATCTGCTTGGGCTTGTGTCAGCAAGTAGGGAAAGTCTGCCGCTTGGGGTTTCTGTGCCGTAAGCCAATTATTTAAGATCGTTTCTAGTTGCATACTTTAGAATATACTCATTGCTTTATAAATTTTTACTCTTAGCTTAAATGCAAATCTTAAAAATTAGAGTTCATCTTCTACTTTCGTGTTTGTAATAATTGACAAAAATCAAATCTAAAATTCTAAAATCTATTTTTATAATTAAAATGAAGAATGTTTTTCTCTGTACTCTATTCGGATGTTTTTTATTACTACAGTCATGTACTTCTGAACCTGTAAATGAGCAAGAAGTCAGCACATCTACATCTAATACTGCCAGCGATCAGGAAAACAACACACTCTCCATTTCTGATAAAGCAACCTCTCTGTCTCTTGGCATGACGTATGAAGAAGTTTTAGAGTTATTAGGTGGTCAGCCAGATACGGTTCTTAATGACGATATCAGACAAGAAATTGGGGAGCCAGTTCAAGGGTTCGATTTAATCACCTTTAATTGGCGGAATGATAAGCCAAACTGTAGCTATATATCTGTAGATTTTGATCTCATAGAAGAAACTGTTGCAGGTTGGAATGACGGGAGCTTTTGTATGGATGATGCAACATCAGTTTTAACGGAGCCTATAGGCAAATCATGTAGTGAAACAAACCTTTGTGAGCAACCTTTCCAAGAACAACTTTAAAATAATATTTCGGCTTTTTTGAGACAAACCAAGTGCAAGCAATGAAAATCTCAAACTTAAAACTCTAGGTTACTTACCTTGGATTACTTCTGTGCAAAAATGTCCAAAATAAATATTAATTTGCAAGTATTGTCAATGTCGAGAAACTGTATAAACTCTTTGAAATCTTGGTTCAGCATTGTATTGCCATTGATGGTACTCTCGGCGGATATTTTCTAGGGCTGCTAATCGTTCTAAATAAGATGTTTTCAGCCAAAATTGCCGATCATTTTTTCTTTTATGTAAAGATACTTTTTTGATGACTTTTTCCATACTTTTTGTTATGATTTCAAGCTATTTTAATTTTAACTTGCGGCAATCTAGTTCAGCGATCGCCAAATAATTCTATGATGATCGCCCCACGACAACTCGATATCATAGAAAATGGGTTCTACAAATTTTTTTGCTGCCGATGGATAGTCAACAACAGGAAAGGCACTTCACCCTGGCGCGGGCCAGTCTCCAGCAAGCCCTCGCTTGGTATGGCAACACCCGCCGCCATTGGCACTATCCCCCCGACCCGGCATTAAAAGCAGCCGTGCGGCCCGAATTGCAACAACTCCAAACGGCGATCGCCAAACTGGATCAAAATCTATTGCGTATTGCCACCTTTGGCCTGGTTAGTCGTGGCAAATCAGCGGTAATCAATGCCCTCATTGGCGAAAAAATGCTCGAAACTGGCCCCCTCCATGGGGTGACCCAATATCCAAGGGCGGTGCGTTGGCCCCTCACAACGGAAAAACTAAAAATTGAATTAGTTGATACCCCAGGCCTTGATGAAATTGCCGGGGAAGCCCGCACAAAAATGGCGGCAGAAGTCGCGGCAAACTCTGATTTGATTCTGTTTATCATTGCTGGAGATATTACCCGCACCGAGTACGAATCTCTCTACGAACTGCGCCAACAGCACAAACCGCTGCTGGTGGTATTTAACAAAATTGATCTCTATCCCGACTGCGATCGCCAAAGCATTTTCCAGCAACTCCAACAACTGAGCCAAGAATCAACGGGCACCCAGTTTCCCCTCAGTCCCGAAGAAATTGTCATGGTTGCCGCTGAACCCCAACCCCTCGCCGTCCGCATCGAACATCCCGATGGCCGCATTGAAGAAGCCTGGGAAACCCCCGACGCCCAGATTGATCCCCTGCGGGAAACAATTTTTACGATCCTCAGCCGCGAAGGAAAATCTTTGATGGCCGTCCATGCCCTTGTCCAGGCACGTCAACTACAAACGGCGATCGCCCAAAAAACCCTGTCCCATCGCCAAGCCGAAGCCGAAGAATTGATCTGGAACTATGCCAAATCTAAAGGTGCGGCGATCGCCCTGAATCCCATTGGTTTTTTGGATATCCTTGGGGGAACCTTTGCTGATTTAGCTTTGATCCGTGCCCTGGCCCGCTTATATGGATTACCCATGACGAGCTACGAGGCGGCCAAACTCTGGCGCAATATTTTGATCAGTGCGGGAATTTTGTTTGTGGCGGAACTGGGTAGTGGCGTCTTTTTGGGTCTAGGAAAAACGGCCCTCAGTTTTGAATCTTTAACCAATCCGAGCACCCTTGGTCTCTATGGCACCGCCGCCCTCGCCCAGGGGGGAATTGCCGCCTATGGTAGCTATGTGATCGGGAAAGTGACCCAGACTTATCTCCAAAATGGGTGCAGTTGGGGGAATCTGGGGGCGAGTACCACCATTAAAGAAATCTTGGCCCAGTGCGATCGCCAAACCCTGCTGTACCGACTGCAAACGGAGATGCCCCGCGTCGCCTAGGACAACAAGGGGTAAAAATGGCCCACTGGCCCCGTCCCCTGACCAATGGCTAGGCTATGCTTGAGGGCTTCTGTAACGTAGGTTTTTGCCTTGTTGACAGCTTGGAATGGCGCATCTCCCAGGGCTAACCGAGCGGCGATCGCGGCCGAAAGGGTACAACCCGTGCCGTGGGTGTGGGGGGTCTGGATACATTCTGTTTTTAAAACTTCGAGCCGTTCGCCATCAAACCACACATCCACCCCTTGCAATGTCCCGGTCATCGCTCCCCCCTTGACGAGCACTGCCCCACAACCAAGCTGATGAATTTTCTGAGCCGCCTGTTCCATGGTGGCGAGATTTGTAATTGTCAGACCGCTGAGAATCTCCGCCTCGTAGCGGTTTGGCGTGAGGATCTGGGCGAGGGGGATTAATTGCTTTTGTAAAAAGGCGATCGCCCCATCGTCGATGAGCTGTACCCCTGTGCGAGAAACCATTACCGGATCTAAAACCCAGTTGGGGAGTCTACCGATTGCTGCGGCCGCCAAAACCGCCTCCATGATGTTTTCGTTCAGGAGCATCCCCGTTTTCACTGCCTGGACACCGATATCCCCGACCACCGCCTCAATTTGAGCGGTCACCATGGCCGAATTTAGGGCCACCACATCGGTGACGCCAATGGTATTTTGGGCCGTGACACAGGTGATCGCATTGGTACCGTGGACGCCATGGAAGGCAAAGGTTTTGAGATCTGCTTGGATACCTGCCCCACCGCCACTATCGGAGCCTGCGATGGTTAAGGCGATCGCCGGAGTTATCACCATCGACCTACTGCTTAGAACGATTAGAACGGCGCATCAAAAAATCGGGAATATCAGGAAAGCCTGTCCGGGGCGCGGGGGGCTGCTGGGCCTGGGGTGGGGCAGCCGGACGGGGTCTAGGGGCCTCCGGCACCGGTGGAGCCTGGGAAAGATCCGGCTGGGGAACCGCCTGCATCCGGCGCTGTTGGGGTAAAGGCTGGGGCGTTTCTGCGGGCTGGGACTCCGCGGCAAACCCAGTGGCAATAACCGTAATTTTGATTTCCCCTTGGAGATGTTCATCGATCACCGCCCCAAAAATAATATTGGCATTGGGATCGACCACTTCATAAACGGCCTCTGCGGCATCATTGACTTCATGCAGGGTCAGATCGTGGCCTCCAGTAATATTTAGGACAACCCCTTGGGCTCCCTCAATGGACGACTCCATCAATGGCGAAGAAATAGCCATTAAGGCGGCTTCCCGTGCCCTAGATTTACCGGAACCGATACCAATCCCCATCAGGGCAGAACCCGCATCGGCCATCACCGCCCGCACGTCGGCAAAGTCCACATTCACCAGACCAGAGATGGTAATAATATCGGAAATCCCCTGCACCCCTTGGCGAAGCACTTCATCGGCAGCGCGCAGGGCTTCGGACATCGAGGTTTCCTGGGGGATCATATCCAGGAGCTTTGTATTGGGGATGACCAAGAGGGTATCGACGCGGCTCTGGAGTTCTTTGATGCCTTCTTCGGCCTGGTTCGAGCGGCGGCGTCCTTCAAATTTAAAGGGTCGGGTCACCACAGCAACGGTGAGACAACCTAAATCCTTGGCCACTTCGGCAACGATGGGGGCAGCGCCAGTGCCGGTACCGCCTCCCATGCCAGCGGTAATAAAGACGAGATCCGCGCCTTCGAGGGCTTGGGCAATTTCATCACGAGATTCTTCGGCAGCTTTGCGACCAATGGCTGAATTACCACCAGCACCAAGGCCCCGGGTGATTTTTTGACCAATTTGCAGGCGCTTTTTGGCTTTGGAGTTGGTCAGGGCCTGGGCATCGGTATTAATCGCCCAAAAGTCGATACTCGACATGCCCCCTTCAATCATCCGATTCACCGCATTACAGCCACCACCACCCACACCGATGACTTTAATCTGAGCAACGCTGCTGGGCATGATCGGAAATTGCGACGCGGTTTCTTCGGCGCTGGCGGCATGGTTTCCAGTCGCATCAAAGGAAGCATTATGGGGTTGGAATAGATGGTTTTGGCTCACGGTCACAAAGAGAAGTGTGATGGATATGGATATTTAAGTTTAGTCGTTTAACGGAATTTATTAAGTATCTTTTGGGAGAAATTTCTCAGATCATAAGACCTTCAAGCTTTTTTAGACTGCCAGATTTTGGGAGATGTTGCTGTTACAGGGGCGTCATTTTTGGGTTTAGGGTGTTTCGGGCTTGGGAACGGGGGGGACGATGGGTTTATTGCTTTGGATAATGGGCTCGTCGGGATTTTGTAGATCGATGTATTGGATATCCTGGGCGGGAATGGTTGTGCCGAGGGTTTGTTGGAGCTTGGCGATCGCCGCTAATTGTGCTTCGAGCTGCGTGAGATCTGGCCCCAGGTGAAAACTACCAAGTTCGGTGTTCAAAATCAAATTGTTAGAGTCTCGCCAGTTGATGCTCAAAATTTTGACGGGCGATCGCCCCAAGGTTTGATAGAGTTCGGGCCAGAGGGGAAGTTGCAATTCCCGAATTCCGGTCACTTCTAGGGTCGGTAAGGGCTGATATTCACTGAGGGGTTCATAAACGGCGGCGGGAAACCACTGTCCTTCGGCATCCAGGTATCCCGATTCGAGGGGGGATTGTCCTTGACTCGATATGGGAGTTTGGGAACGGGCGACAGGGTAGCGCTCTTGGACTTGGATCGCTAGGCTGGGGGGCACTAGACGACGGGAAACCAGGGCTTCGGCGATCGCCCCTTGGGCTTCAATGGCCTGCTCTAGTTCCTGGGGTTTGAGGGTTAGGATCGGTTGGGGATAGGTGAGGGGAATTAGGGGACGAATCCGCTCTGCCGGAAGGACTTGATTGCCTTCAATGGTGATTTGGGCGGCACTTTTAATAATCCAATCGGGTCGGTCGAGTACCCAAAATGCGCCATAGGCTAAACCCATCAGGGCCAGCGATCGCCATAGACCTTGAAACCAGCGGAGGGTACGCTGTCGTTGTTTTTGCTTCCGTTGCTCCCGGAGCTGCTCCCGTGTTGCCATGGTTGTTTCTGTCATGGGTGGCGCTAAAACCGACACAATGTATGACTATCTTACTGAAGTTAGTTCTCTTTCCTTGAAATTACCCTTGGATTTGCCATGATCAATCGCCCTGGCCCGTCATTTCCCACGTTACGCCCCATTGTGCAGCGGTTGACCGACCGATTGTGGTCTTCCCCCCGTCGTGATGATGATCAGCCAGGACTTTATTGCGTTCGCTGCGACTACCAAGCCCAGGAACAGGAGCTTCTGGCGCAACTCCAGGGCAACCTAAAATTGCGATGGCACCAGGTCTTTTCTCAATTTACGGCGGCATATTATAGTGACCTGGCGTTGGCAGATTTAAACGGAAAAGCGAAGGGGCTACTTTGTCTTTGGCTAGCACCCCAGGCTCAGGATCTAGAGGACATTCTGAACCTGTTGGCAGCAACCCTAATTAATCTTGGTATCCAGCCGCTCCACATCAATGGAGCGATGGTTTTTGGGTTAACCCCAGCCGTTAAATTAACTGCGGCGACCTTTCAACGCCAAATTGCCCCCTGGATTGTGGTGTTACCGACGGCAGATGATCAACAGCGGCAAATGCCTGATGGGCTGACAACCGCAACGGATTTAGGGGAAATAACGTGGTCTCCCCAGGCCCTCAATGATTTTTGGCAACGTACAGAACAGGACTACTTTCAAAAACTAACGGTTGCTGGCCCCCTCACTTTTCCCGATCATCACTGCTGGAATTTAGCGCCCGGTCAACGCCGTTCTCAAGAATTAGACTTAGCCACTAAAACATTGGGCAACGGCGCTGGCTTGCTCTGTTTTATCCGCGGCCGACAAGCCCACCACAATCAGCAATGGCAAACAGCCCAGCAAGCCTATCAGGAGAGTTTGCGCCACTATTGCCGTGGGGAGCAGGGGATGGATTGGCTCAAGGTGCTGCGGGACAACCCAAATTCCCCTTTGTTAGAGCAATTACCGCCTTCCCAGGGGCAACGAATGGCCTTGATCTTGTTTCATTTGGGTTTACTCCTAGGCGATCGCCCCCAGCATTACCAAGCCCCCAGTCCGGAAGGAGAACAGGCTCTCCAATATCTCCGCCTGAGCCGTTGCCTCTGGGAACGACAAGAACAATGGGCCTGGGTCAGTCAACTGAGTTTATTGATTGGCGTATTTTTACAGCAGTGGCAGCGTGGGTCAGCCCTAGGGGATTTGGCTTGGTCACTCCTCAAGGGGGTTCAGGAACCTTGGCCACCCGATCTTCTGGCCCAACATTATGGTCTGATGGCGGCGATCGCCCTTCAGGAACAACAGTGGCATAAGGCCCAAACCCTTGCTCAAACAGCCCTAGAACATTTTCAAACCTTGGATGAACCGCCTCCGGTGGTTGTCAGGGCCTGGAGTACGCTCATTTTCGCCCGGGCCAGCCAATCCCTTGGTCAAGTTGCCCAGGCGATCGCCACCCTCGAAGAAATCTTGATCCCCATCCGCAGCCAACTCACAACGCCCGAGACAGCCCCTATCCCCTGGGGCCACTGGCAACAACGGCTCTATGATCAGATTTTTGCTTGCTTGGGTGATCTTTACCGACAAACGAAGGATTACCGTCAAGCCTTTGATCTCACCTGGGAACGCCAGCAGTACGAACACAACTGGGGTTGGCGGCCCTTTGTGGGGACTCAATCCCTACCAGATCAGTGGCGACATAACCTGTATTCGCCCCCTGAGCCCCTTAGTCTAGTGATACTCCGGGGTTCCCAACGGGATCGGGATCTCCAGGCATTAATCGACCGCTTGCAGCGCCCCCAGTCCAACCTGATTTTGCTCCACGGGGCTACCGCTGTGGGAAAAACATCTCTCCTCCGGGCGGGTCTGATTCCTAGGCTCCAAAGCCAGCCTCTAAATGGGCGGCCGGTGCGGGTTATTTATTTTAAAAATTATGGCCAGTGGGGCCGCCGCCTGGTACAACAACTCCATGGCGATCGCCCTTTTTGTCCCTGGCCAAATCCCCCCAGCTTAGATCCCCTCGTTCACCTCCAGCAGCAGCAAGATTCTGAATCCCTAACAGTTTTGATCTTTGATCAATTTGAGCAGTTTTTCTTGCAATATCCCCACCCCGAAGAACGTCAGGATTTTCTGCGCTTTTTGGCCCAGAGTCTCCAACTACCAACGGTGAAAGTGATCTTGTCCTGTCGTAACGAGGCCCTTGCGCCCCTGTTGGATTGGGAAATCGAGGCGGATCTAGGAGAGGCAAACCACAATCTTTTTGACCATCGTCTGCGCCATCGCCTGGGAAATCTTCGGCCTGATGCGGCGATCGCCCTTTTAGAACAGGTGGCAACCTGGGCCAAACTCCCTTTAGAAACAGCATTAATGCAGCAACTGATCGAAGATTTGCAGGATAGCCACGGAGAAATTCGCCCCCTCGAACTCCAGGTCATTGGCGCCCAACTGCACCAGGATCATCTCTATACCCGGGAGGAATATTTAGGGTTGGGTTTTCCGCCTAAATTGCTGCTGTTGGAGCGATCGCTGCTGGGGATTATTCGGTACTGCGGTGATGAAAATCGTGATTTGGCCTGGCAATTTCTCCATTACTTTACGGATCTGCGCCACAGTCAACTGGTGCTCACTAAGGCGGATATTCTCCAACTGGGTCGTCAATTCCTCGGCGATCGCCGCCTTGGGGAAGAAAAAGCAGAACTCATTTTGCATATTTTTAAAACAACGGGGCTAATTCGCTACCAACTCTATGGCGGCCAAGAGTCCTACCAACTAGCTCGACCTGATCTCGTTGAACCCATCCGGCACCACTACCAAGCCTTTCAGTCCCAACAATGGCTCCAGCGCATCACTGGCCGGGAACGGGAAATGCTCTGGCGGCGTTGGTGGAAGGTTTCTGTAGGCACCGTTTGGCGCTTGGGGCTGGTGGCGATCGCCTTGGGGTTTGGTCTGCGCTGGGTGGAACTGCAACGGTACCAACGCTGGCAGGGGGCGCAAAACACCATTTTGATGAAATTGGCCGAGGCCACCAAGGTGCTCCAGGACGGTGCCCAACCCGTTGAGGCCCTGCGAGAAAGTATCCGGGCAGCGACGGTCTTACGACGACTGAATGAAAAGGATGATGAGGTTGTCACTCCTGCAACCAGACTCAAGGTGCTCCTTGCCCTAGAACAAAATTTCAGTACCCTCGCTGCAGCGACCACTTCGACAACAGTGCGAGACTTTGGCCAAAATTTTATCCCCACCGCTTTTCGGCCCCCTGGCGATCGCCAAACCATTACTCCAGACGTGCCAATTACGGACTTTGCCTTTGTGGGAAATAGTTTCCAGCTTCTGCTCGCCCAGCCAAACCAGCCCCTAAGGCAGTGGCCCAACCAGGATCCAGCGTTGAGTCTTAGCAATGAGTCGATTACCAGTCTCGCCTGGCAACCCCGTGGTCACTTTTTCGTTACTGGAGGGGAAAATCGCCGGGTTACGCTCCACCAAAGGAATGGACAAGTTGTGCAAACCCTGGGAGGCTTCCGGAAAAAAATCAACGTCGTTGCCTGGAGTCGTGATGGGAAAATGTTCGCGGCGGGTAGCCAGGATCAGACGGTGCGCCTCTGGACGGAAACTGGGGAACTTTTGCAGATCTTGACGGAACACCGGGGGCCAATTACCGCCCTGCAGTTTAGCCCCGACGGGAAATTATTAGCGACGGCGGCAGGCGATCGCACCGTACAAATTTGGCAGCGGCGACGGAATAATTCTTTCTTTCTTGTGACCCAATTTCCCCCCTTTACTACAGAAATTATAGATCTCCAGTTTGGGGCCGATAGTCGTCACCTCGGCTTAATGGGGCAAGACCATCAGGTGATCGTTTACCCGATGACCTACGAAAACAATAATCCCGTCTTTGGGGAAGCACTGCCGATCAACCACCAAAGCAATGGCCCCGACCGCATCGGTTTTTATGGTGCTTTACCTTTACTAATCACCAATACAGAAAACCACCATCTGCAATTTTGGCAACTGGATGGCACCTATCTCGGCAGCCTCGCGGGGCACCAAGCTCCCGTCACGCAACTCCACTGGCACCCCCAAGGAAAGGCGATCGCCACCTTGGATCAAAATAATCAACTCATCCTCTGGAATCTGGATCTCGACGAATTACTCCAAAAAAGTTGCCGGCTGCTAATCTATGGCGATTTAGGGATTCCTGCCGATCAACGCCAAGGCGATCGCCAATTGTGTACGACCCTCCTCAACCTTCCACCGGAGTAGCACGTTATACTCACAAAAGTAAGTCATCAAACCCATTACACCGATTCCATTCCGCAAAAACCATGACCCAGGCCGTCACCCCCACCTCCGCCCTAACGCCCCTCGATTGGACTTGGCGTGACCAACAAATCCGCTACACCGTCCAGGGGGAAGGACAACCCCTCCTGCTGATCCATGGGTTTGGCGCTTCGATCGGTCACTGGAAACACAACATTCCCGCCCTCGCAGCCCAGGGTTATCAAGTTTTTGCTTTAGATTTATTGGGGTTTGGGGCCTCGGCAAAACCGGCCTGGGACTACAGCCTCGATCTCTGGCAGGCATTACTTTACGATTTTTGGCAGGCTAAAATCCAACAGCCCACGGTATTTGTGGGGAATTCCATCGGTGGTCTACTCAGCTTGGCAATGTTAGCCAATCACCCTGATCTCTGTACTGGAGGCGTCTTGATTAACTGCGCTGGCGGTCTCAACCATCGCCCCGATGAATTGGCTTTACCGCTGCGGGTGGTGATGGGTACCTTTGCGAAATTAGTCAGCTCGCGGTTAACGGGGCCGTTGATTTTTAATCAGGTACGCCAAAAATCACGCATTAAAAACACCCTTTATCAAGTCTATGGCGATCGCCAAGCCGTGACCGATGAATTAGTAGAGATGCTCTACGAACCTTCCTGTGATCCGGGGGCACAACAGGTCTTCGCCTCGGTGATTACGGCTCCCCCTGGGGAAAGTCCGACGGAACTTCTGCCCAAACGGCAACATCCTTTACTCGTGCTTTGGGGCGATCGCGATCCCTGGACACCGATTAAAGGCTCGCAGATTTACCAGGATCTTGCAGCGCAAAATGCCGGGGTCGAGTTTCATCCCATTCCGGGAGCGGGCCACTGTCCCCACGACGAAAATCCCAGTTTGGTCAATTCTTTAATCCTTGATTGGTTACAACGTTTGGGGTGACACCCCTCTAACTCCCCTCCAGGGGAGAAATTTAGGACTTTTCTGCCCCCCCACCAATTAATTCCCCTCCTGAGAGGGGTTAGGGGAGTGTGAGCTTGAGAAGGGCTAGGGGAGTGTCATTCGGCGAGGCAGTAAAAGGCGATCGCCGTTTTGCCGTAGTTTTTTTCTTTGAATAGCGCTAGACCAGACAACTCAATCGGTTGCCAGAGTTTCGGGTCGTACTCCACGGCCAATTCCCCGGTGGGGGCGAGTAATTCTAGGTCAACAATTTTGGTTAAAACTCGGTCGTAGAGTTTCGCGGCGTAGGGCGGGTCGAAATAAATTAAATCAAAGGTTTCGCCCCCCAAATTCTCCAGACGTCTGAGGAGATCGCCCTTTAAAATTTGGTATTCTTGCTCAGCTTTCGCCACTTTCTGCCAATTTTCTTGAATAATGCGGCAAGCCTGGGGATTTTTCTCGATGCCAACAACTTTCACAGCGCCACGACATAATGCTTCAGCCCCCATGGAACCCGAACCCGCACAAAGATCCAACCAGCGACAGCCAAGCACCTGCCCTTGCCAAATATTAAAAATTGCCTCCCGCACCTTTGCCAGGGTAGGCCGCGTTAGTTCGCCAGGGAGAGTTTTGATTTGTCGATTGCCGTAGATGCGCATCCCGGTATTCTACCGCGCTGACACAAAACGTTCCGAGGCGATCGCCCGTAATTTTTCCACATCTTCCCGCCGCGATACCGACAGGGGCACCGTACTTTTCATCTGGGCCACCAAAGCCTCCGTCGTCAAGGGGGTTTGGGCATAAAGAGCTTGGTAAAGTCCGGCAATAATCGCCTGCTCAATTTCTGCGCCACTATAACCCGCCGCCGCCGTCACCAGGATGCGCAGATCAAACTCCTGAACATTTTGTCGATGGCGGGTCAGGTGAATCGAAAAGATCGCCGCCCGCTCCTGGGCATTGGGCAAATCCACAAAGAAAATTTCATCGAAGCGTCCCTTCCGCAACAGTTCCGGCGGCAGTTGCAATAGATCGTTGGCTGTTGCGACGACAAAAACTTCCTGGGATTTTTCCTGGAGCCAGGTCAAAAACGAACCAAATAAGCGCAAGCTCAGTCCCCCATCGCCATCGCCGCTGGGATTACCAAAGCTTTTTTCAATTTCGTCGATCCACAACACCGCCGGGGCCATGGATTCGGCCAGTTTGATCGCCTGGCGGAAATTTTTCTCCGATTCACCGATAAATTTGTTGTACAGGCGGCCCGCATCTAGTTTTAACAACGGCAGTTGCCATTCCCGGGCAATGGTCTTCGCCGCAAGGGATTTACCGCAACCCTGCACCCCCACGATTAAAATGCCCTTCGGGGCCGGAAGATTCACCCGTTTCGCCGCCGTGCTAAAACCCACTTGAGCCCGTTTTAACCATTGTTTGAGGCCCACAAAGCCCCCTAATTTTGCGGTATTTTCTTCCACAGGAAAAAGTTCGAGGAGGGATTCTTCCCGGAGGATCTGGGCCTTGCGGTGGATCACCTTAAGGATGTCGGCCCCGTTTAACTCCCCATCTACCAGGGCAGCATAGGCGATCGCCTGGCGGGCCTGCTTGAGGGTCATCCCGCTGAGAGCATGGACAAATTGATTCAGTTCCTCCCCCTGGAGGGTAATCGTTAACTTATGGCGCACCTTGAGTTCCCGCATCACCTCCGAAAGGGTCTGGTATAGCTCGTCCCCATCCGGTAAAGTCAGCTCAAAATACACTGCATCATGGGCGATCGCCTTTGGTAAAGTGATCGATTCCCCCGTCAGCACCATCGCCGAATTCACAACCCCGTAAATATCTGCCAACTCCCGTACTTCCCGGATGACTTTGGGATCCTCCAGGTGGGGCGCAAAATCCTTGAGCCAAAAAATCCCATTACGCTCTATCTCGCCGATATATTTCAGCACATCGAGGGGATCCGCCGTATTCTCAAAGGCGATCGGTTTGTTCGCTCCGGGTCGGGCATATTCATTGGTGCGGGGCGCATATTTCGTCCCCGGTGTCGGCGCTAGCCCCAAATTCACCGTCCATTCAAACAAGGGCATGTGTAAATCCTTGACCACTTCCCGCAGGAGCGCCTCGACCCGTTCCTCTTCGACGGTCTCAATGACGATGATCGGATGAAACGCACAGATGAAGGTTTTTAAACTGTGAATGTTATCCAAAAAACCCATGGTTCTCCCCAAACTCCTCGCCCAACTCAGAGCAAATTGCGATAGAGCAAACGCAGTTCCTCGATTGTCTGGAGGTGGTAGAGTTGATTTTCGATCATTTTGAGGCCGTGCAGACTGGGAATTTGTTGAATATCGGCAAAAATGCGATCCGCATCCTGGGGAAATTTGATGTCTAGGCCGTGGCGGATTTGATTGAGGACACCCCGCCGCACACTGCGATCAATTCCCTTTTTGACCAGTCGATTAAACTCAACCATTGAGGTTCCCCAGAAAAATATTGACCGTAGTAATAAAACGGTATTTCGATCTTACGTTATTTTCCCAAACCCCCTCCAAATTTAAGATTTTTCTCCAGGCCCAGCAGAAAGACCGGGATATTTCTTCATATATTGTCATGCTCGATTCACAAAGATAAAAATTCTAACGCCTGCCCCCACAGCCCCAAAACAACCCTTTAAGGTAAAAGAAGAAGCCAGCGTTTTGTCACCAACGACAATCCCACTATGAACCACCAACCTTTTTCGACCCAAGGTAGCAGTGCTGCCTTTGAAAAAGAAGCTTTAGAACGTTTTCGTCAGCTTACGGCCCTGCTCCCCAGTCAGTGCGAAATTTATCGAGAAGTTTGGGGGGAATCAACAGTCTTGACCCTAGATTTTGCAGCCTGCCCCACACAACTGCTGATCGTAAAAGCCCAGGCGATGATGCTGTTGTTAGGGGCTGATCATTTAGGGCTAGCCCAATCTCTGTTGTTTCGCCTCGGCCCTAAAATTGAAGGCTGGATTAATTTTGCAACCACGGATTCCTAGGGGATTTTCTCCATTTGGATTTAGGAAGCACGACAAATCAAACCAAGCATCGAGCAAAAAGTCAGTATGGTAACGCCTCAGATTCAAGTGACCCGTTGTTTACACACAGCTATCTTGGTGGCAGATGTGCAACAGGCGGTGGCCTTTTATGATCGACTGCTGGGGCTGCCCAAGGTAGAACGACCTTTTAAATATGGTGGCGTTTGGTACCAGCTACCACAGATGCAAGTTCATCTGATTGAAGACCCGACGTTCCAGGCGAAATTACCCAATCCAGAGAAGTTGGGCAGAAATCCCCACATTGCTTTCGGCGTAAAAGACCTTGATGCAGTGCGATCGCAGTTGGATAGCGAAAATTATCCCTATGAGATGAGCGCATCGGGACGACGGGCCTTATTTTTGCAAGATCCAGACGGCAACGTGGTCGAGATTACGGAAGAGAGCTGAGGGGCTGTGACCAGATGGTTTCCCTCGTTTGCTGCTGGCTGATTGGATTGACCCACACCAGTTCGGCTTTGCTTGGGCGGCCTTGGGTGAGGGTAATCACAGAAAAACTATGGAGGCGATCGCCGTTTTTATAGGTTTGGATGCGGGGGACGCGGGCGGCATTGAAATAGAGGGTTTCGTCTGAAAATTGGCATTGGGTACGCAGACGATCTTTGCGGTGGCGGAGGCTGTGGTGCATGTGGCCAAAGGTGACTAGGGGAATTCTCTTGTTTTGACGGCGGGCGATCGCCAAAGCCTGGGCAAAATCCGGATCGCCAAAATCCCCCCCCAGGGGATTCCAATCGCGGCCACACATATCCTCCGGTTCAGAACCTAATCCGATGGGGCCATTGTGACCGAGAAAGATTAAGGTTTCGTACTGACAAGCCGCAATATTTTTCTCGATTAAGGCGGTGGATTCTGTAAAGTCATGAACACCGTAGCGATCGCCATAGAATTTTTCATTTTTCCACTTCTCGCCCCCCCAACTAAAGGGCCGTGCCCCGACCACCGAAAGCTCAAACTCTGGTAAATCCAAATGACCGTAGCCCACATGGGTTTCCCCCAGAATGTCTAACTGGGCCTGGACGCGATCTTCGATGGCATGGTCATAGGGGGCTTTTTTGCGGCCCCAATCGGAGGCGGTGTACCAGGCGTCATGGTTCCCAAAAATCACGGCTTTTGGGAAGGGAAGATCGGCGACTTGTTGCACTAATTTCACCGCTTCGTTGCCAAAATCCCCAACAAACAACACAAGATCGACGCCGAGAATCTCCAGGGCTTGGCGATCGCCAACGGCATCCCATTGGTCGTGGACATCTCCCACCACTGCAATGGTTAGTGAACGGTTATCAATCATTGGTTATTCGGTCTCAAACTTAGTTGCTGAGGGCTTTTAGGAAGTTTTGTAGACCCCCAAGCAGTCCTGTTTTTTTGATTTTTGGTGCGTTGGGATTTGCCGCTTCCCCAGCTTCGGGTTCCACTGCCGCCAACAACAGCCGCTCTAAATATTCGCCGAGGGGTTTAGTGGTTTCGCTGGCGATGAGTTCATATTGGTCTTCTTCTTTTTCGAGATACACTTCCCAAGTCGAGGGGTAAGAACGCCAAACCATAGCTCCTTCGTAGGGTCGAATGTAATAGGCGGTTTCGAGGGTGCTAATGAACCGTTCCCGCAGTTGCCGCGCCGCATAGCCAATCCCCACAATGGACACATCCTCTAGTTGGGGAATCAACATAATCACCGGGCGATCGCCAGCAAAGTTACAGAGCTTTTCGACCTGAGCAACTTCCACCGCCGACGGGCAGACAATGATAAAAATCTGGTCATCATCGCCGATTTTATTTTCGATAGGCGATCGCGAGGTGCCAATGTCCGTCACCTTAAAGGGAATTTCACCCCAATCCCGCCGGGCCAGAGCCGCCGCCCCCGTATCCGGAAAGAAAATTTTCAACCCCGAACCATACTCCTCCACAAAAAGTTGCGCCCAATTCCACGCCAAGGCCTGGGCCTGTAGAGCAATCTCAGGAAAGCATAATTCAATTAAAATCCGCCCACAGCCTGCTTCTAAACTGTTTAGGGTTGCGGCTTTCGCTTGTTCGAGGGTTTCTTCAAAGGATTGGGGCAGATTGGACATGGTTCACCGACGCACAACTTCAACATCGACTTATTATCAAATGTTTTTATCAGTCTCGTCAAAGTTTTGCAGATGAAACTCATCGACAGAGGTCAATATCAGTCTATTGGAATAGTGAGAGTTGTTCCATCTCTGGAACATTGTTTTGCTGTTCTTTCATCGCGTAGGAATAAGCATGTATAAAAATTTTTTCATAAGTTTTTTTGCCTATTCCTCTGATTTTTGCAATATCTCTAAATCGTTTGAACTCTATATTTCCGCGAATGTTCTCGATTGATTTCTCATTAAGACTGACAACATCTCTAAGAAACTTAGTATTTTTTACGCTTTCTATCATTTGAGCTTCAACACCAGAAGATGCTGGTTCTTTATCTAGACAAATAAAAACGTCAATATCAACAAGACTCAAATAATCAAGCATCACTTCATGGACTATATCCCAAGACAGACCGCCTCGATCACATCCTAACCTAGGAAATGCGATCGATTTTATGCCCATGTCTTTGTATTCGTTTTGAAAATATTGTAAGCCTTCTTTAATCCAAGATAATTTTGAAGGAAATTTCCAATGTCTTTTAGTAGGAAAATTCAAGATCCACGGTTTAGACTCTTTATAAATTTGTGGTTCACCAGTGACAAATTGTTGTCGTTGACATTTAAGTAAGTAATCTTGGTGCATTTCAGGGAATCTGAGTTTAAATTCAAGAGCCAGACCTCCCCCCATAACACCCACACAGTTGATCGTATTAACGATAGTTTGTGCTTTTATATCAAACACCGTGTTTTGTGAATAGTGGATCATTTGAAAATTTCACTTAAAAATAAAAACTGTGATCGACTACAACTTTAACATGGTGGCGAAATGCAAAAGGAATTTTGCCAATGATTTTTTGCCTTATAATTTCATTGTTACAAATTATAGTGGAGATATAATCAACTTCAACTTGATCTTTGATTAAGACTTCTGAACACATTTTTCTTCTTCCATCAATCTTATTATTCCAACGCGAACTCTTTAATACATCCCACGGTAGTTTATCCAAGTCTTTTGTTTGATAGTAAAACAATGTGTCGGCAGATGCGGCATTGCCATCAGTAAAAAAAGAGGTTGTTTTTGCAAAAACACTTGTGTTTACCCCTAAAAATATAATATCTCTCTGCATTTCTTTACGCGAATAAAGCATCGCATTTCTGGGATTGAAATAAAAAGGAACACAATCATGGAGTCTTATGTCATAAGTATTATCTCCACAAACAATTTTCTTTGAATTCCTTATCTCTTGGACATTTTGATTTGAAATATCCTTTTTATTAATAAAATCATGAGATGCTTTCTTGTGACTTAGAAGACCATAGTTAAAAATTGATGTAATATTTGTGTGGTGGGTCATGTGGTAAAAATAATTCACCCCATAATTTGTAAAGTTTTGGCAGTCTATATTAGTGAATGTAGCAGTTTGAGGAGGAGTGTACTGATACGTATTGTTGTTTTTTTGTATCGTTTTTTGCTTTTGATCACTTGAGTTTTTTCTTTGGAAAATAGAAATACTTTTGCGCGCAATACCACGTGCAATACTGCCCCCTACTATTAAGCCAAATATCGTAATTGGATCCATTGATTTTTTTGCACAAAGTATTTGATTTCAGTGAGTTACGGAATGACGTTTGTAGATCTCTCGTTAATCATAAACCAAATAACAACAAACAACACTAAACGATTGTTTTTTTTACAAAAGTTCAAAGCTGTTGATATTTAGTCCTTGGTAGGCTTGCTCAATAATAAAGGTGAGACCAATGCTTTCTAGGAAAATAAAGTCTCCAGATTGGTAGTTGATAATCAGCCATTCTCCTGATTTATTTTTATGATATAAATCCATCTCGATGGCGGTAGAACTCACCAGTAAATAATCTTTTAAGACTGGATTTTGGCGATAAAGTCTAAATTTGCCACCCCGATCATAAGCCTCTGTACTTTTTGATAATACTTCGACAACCAGACAAGGATATGTAATAAATTGGGTGGTGGACTGATCTCGTTCATCACAGGTGATGTTGATATCTGGATAGGTATAGTTATGGCTGTTGGGAATTTTGATTTTGAGATCAGAATTTCCGGTTTCACAACCGCTACCATTCAGATGATTGAAAAATAAACTCGCAAGCCTCACGGCAATTAGACTATGGTTTTTGTTGCCTCCCCCCATGGCATAAATTTGACCATCGATATATTCATATTTTTCAGATTGCTGTTCCTCCCAACGCAAATATTCGTCAGGGGTAAGTTGGGGGAATTTATCTTCGGCGATGACCATGGGGTCTTTCTTTTGATCAGGATATCCACCGTTATAACACTTCCACCCTGGGAGACAGTTACCCAGTATTAGATAATAAATTTTAAGTTAACTTTAGTTTGATAAAAAAATGACGCTGCAAGTTTACGGCATTCCCACCTGCAACACCTGTAAAAAAGCCTTGAAATGGCTAGAAACAGCCGGAATTCCCTACGAATTTATCAATACCAAAGAGCAACCTCCCGGCAGAGAGGCGATCGCCCAATGGGTTAAAGCACTCGGCAGCAAACCAATGCGCAATACTTCCGGACAAGCCTACCGAGCCTTGGGGGAAGAAAAGAAAACCTGGGATGATAACCAGTGGATCGAAGCATTTGCTCAAGATGCGATGCTGTTGAAGCGACCTCTATTTGTGCAGGATAACAAGGCAGTCTTGGTGGGGTTTCGAGTCAGTGAAACGGAGTTGCGCGATCGCCTGGGTGACAATTGAGCTTTTACAATGACAGCAAATCAATTTAACCTGCAAGTATGACCGAAATCCGTACACCCCCCTGGGGCAAAGTCACAATCCTCGAAGAAGGCGATCGCTACCGCATCAATCGCATCGAAATCAAACCCGGCCACCACATCAGTACCCAAATGCACTACCACCGTAGCGAGCATTGGGTTGTGGTTTCTGGCACCGCCAAAGTCATTTGTAACGACCAAGAAAAGATCCTCACGGCCCGCCAATCCACATATGTCCCCATGAATACCCGTCATCGGGTCGAAAATCCGGGGGTGATTGATCTGGTGATGATCGAGATTCAGAATGGTGAATTTTTGGGAGACGAAGATATTATTCGTTTTGAGGATCGAGATTCTGCCTAGTTTAATCCCCAAACCCCCACGCTACCGAGCAAAAATATCTGACTTTCGGCCAGGGAACCGATATGCTTAGTGGTTGTACTTCCGAGGTTGGCCGCGATTGATGGGTAATGTTGCGCTAAATTCTGCTTTAATTTCTCCCCCTGTGACCCTGACGGATGTGCCCTTATCCCGTCCGGTAAAACTAGGGGTGTTGGCCTCCGGTAGCGGCAGTAACTACGGGGCGATCGCCAAAGCCATTGCCGAAAATCAACTCAAGGCGGAAATCCCGATTCTGATCTACAACAACCCCAAGGCCAAGGTTTTAGAACGGGCCGCAACATTTGGCACGAAAACCCAACTGATTAACCACCGGGAGTTTGCCTCACGGGAAGCCTGTGACCAAGCCATTTTAGATGTCTTGCGATCGCATGGGGTGGAATGGGTGATTATGGCGGGCTGGATGCGCATTGTCACCGAGGTTTTGCTCACTGGCTACGAAAATCGTATCCTGAATATTCACCCCAGTTTGTTACCCAGCTTTAAAGGGATTCGCGCTGTAGAACAGGCTTTAGCGGCTGGCGTAAAAGTGACGGGCTGTTCGGTACATTTTGCCAGCCCAGAAGTCGATAGTGGCGACATTATTATGCAGGCGGTAGTGCCCATTTTGGCCGATGACACTCCTGAAACGCTCCATGCCAGAATTCAAGTCCAAGAACATCGTATTTTTCCAGCGGCGATCGCCTTAGCTGTGTCCCAATATTCCTAGAAATTTCCCATCAAGCCCATGTCTGATCTAATTGCCCAGTTTAAAAATCGCCTGATTATTTCCTGCCAAGCCCCCGCTGATTCCCCTCTCCATGCCCCTGAAATGATTGCGGCGATCGCCCAAGCCTGTGTTAACCAAGGAGGCGTTGGGGTGCGCATCGATAGCCCTGACCACATCCGCGCTGTGCGGGCCAAATTACCCCAGATCCCGATTATTGGGTTGTGGAAACGGACTTTTCCAGAATCAGACGTTTACATTACGCCCCGGTTAGAAGATGCCCTAGCAGTGGTCAAAGCGGGAGCCGACATCGTTGCCATTGATGCCACGGCCCGCCCCCGACCGAACGGAGAAAGTCTCGCGGATCTGATCGCCGGGATTCACCAGAAAACAGGAAAATTGGTGATGGCAGATCTCGATACCTACGACAATGCTCAACGAGCCGCCCAGGCTGGTGCCGATATTTTGGGGACGACCCTCTATGGCTACACGGGAGAAACCCAGCATTTAACGCCCCCTGGTTTTGAGCTGCTCGAAAAATTAACCCAGGATTTCGAGTTGCCAGTCATCTGTGAAGGGGGCATCCACACTCCAGAAATGCTGCAAAAAGCCTTCCAACTGGGGGCTGATAGTGTCGTTGTCGGAACTGCAATCACCGGGGTTGATTTGTTGGCCCAGAAATTTTGTCAGGCATCCCAGGCGATCGCCCAAGCTTAACTCCGCCAACGTAAAACCGCTTCTTTGACTGGATTCACAAAGGGGCGCATGGCTGTTTGGCTCTCCTGAAACTCCTTTTTTAGACGGAAATACCAGCGAGCTTGAGTATCAGCATCCTTGATGAGCATCATCGGCGGATTGTAGGGCAAACGGGTTTTTTGCTTGATCACCATCTGTCGATCTTGATCCAAAAAAGTGCGTGTTAAAGGAATCAGAATCGGTTTAAACCACTTCAGCCAGGGTAAAGTCGTATAAAACATTGTCGTCACCTCCGTTTCTGCCGCTGTTAGGGGGGTGATCACCGTCAAATTACAAATTTTATTTTGCTGGGTCAGTAATTGTTCGATGCGGATGCCCGGCAGCTGAAAGGAAATTTCCACTTCTGGATCTTTCCCTGCCAAGTCGTACATGAGGGTTGTTTTTTCAAGTTTATGGCGGCGCATCGTAAAACCATAAAAACTTGGATCAAAGGCTTTTATCTCCTCACTCAAGGTCGGATCTGCTCGCCACCACCAGGCCCGATGGACAAAGGGCACATGGGCCGGATCCATCAGACCCACCACCGCCTGATCATATTCACAGGGAAAGAGCATTGTCGTTTTCATTTGGTATCGCCCTTCTGAAAACAAAGGAATGGTGGGGGCTGGTAATTGGGGCACCGTATTTTTTTTGTCAGACATATAAATCCAAATATTGCCCTGACTTTCTGAGAGGGGATACGATTTCACGCTAAAGCGACTAATATCTAGGGTTTGCTCCTCTGTTAGACAGGGAATCGCCGTACATTGACCCTGGGGGTTAAAACGCCAGCCGTGGTAGCAACATTCAATTTCTTCGCCGTTAAATCGACCGTCGCTGAGGGGCACCGCCCGGTGGGGACAAGCATCTTGGATGGCAAAAGCTTTTCCTTGGCGATCGCGTCCGAAAAGAATGGGTTCATTGAGGAGAAATTTGGTGACGGTTTGCTTCGGTTTGAGGCGATCGCTAGGCATCGCATAATACCAAAGGTTGCGAAGAAAATTGATTTGACTGGTTGCTGTCATAGACCTTGCATCGGAGAAAAGCGGTTCCCATTGATAATAGGCAGATTTGATCGAAATGGATACACTCAATACTTTGGCGATCGCCTTTCCCAACAACAATCAGAACTGACTACAATTATTGCTAAATCCCCCAGCTTGACCGATGGCTTCCATGAAAACCTATCTAAAACTCCTCGGCGATCGCGCGATTCATTCCACAGCACTGCGGGTGGCACTAACCGTAGGGACTGTGCTCTTTTGCATCAACCACAGCCTCGCCGTCGTCAACGGTACGATGACACGCACCCGCTGGATTTCTGCCGTTGTGACCTATTTTGTACCCTACTGCGTGAGTACCCATGGCCAAATGACTAGCCGCGTACGCCAAAAAACAAAAGCCAAAACCCTACAACCGGACTAATTGCAGCATCGGGAGATAAAGCTTCTACTCGGGGAAAGATCCATGACCCTTAAAACCTACCTGTCTGCCCTAGGCGATCGCCGCCTCAGACCCACAGCCCTCCGAGTCGCCCTTTTCGTGGGCAGCCTTTACTTTTTTATTAACCATGGCAACGCCGTCCTCGACGGTACCATGACCAATGGTCGTTGGGTTTCGGTACTTTTGAGCTACTGTGTTCCCTATTGCGTGAATATCCATGGTCAACTGGCTAGCCAATTACGAATAGAATCTCACCTCGAAACCTCTCGCACAGGCGCTGAAAAAGTTGAAAAAATTGCCCCCTAGCAACCCCTAGTAGGTATGCTGGCCTTTATTGGCAGCCTCTTTTTGCCAGCATTTTTCTAACAGGTTGATTTTATAGAGATACCAAAAACGATTGGGGTTCCATACCGTATGCCGATCTGTGTGTCCCACGGGTTGATTGAGATATTGCAATACAGGATCGACTAGGTGCCTGATTTTGAGCCACATAGACAGCATCCTCACCTTAGATAATATTTTTTGAATCGAAAAGCGGCGGTACATCACGAAACGCCTGCCCTCAAAATCTTGCTATGTCTTTAATGTGCCAAATTCCCAGAAGAAGCCAAAGGGATGCTTTTTTGGGGAGGATGCTAATTTTTGCGGCAATATCCCCTAATTTGTCTGAATAATCCTTTTTTCACCAACATAAACTTGATAGAAAATGTTGTAAAACTAGGCTGGGATGTAATATTTCTTTGGATAGTTACTATTTGTTGAGATTTTGCTCACAAAGGTAAGGAAAGTTTTTGCCAAGCGGTTTCTGGATAAAGGCGATCGCCGACAGGTTGCAAAATTTCCGTGAGAATTTCTAGGGAATCCACGAGGCGTGGCCCTGGTCGGTTGAAATAGGCGTTGCCATCACAGATAAATAGCTGATCATTTTGCACAGCTCGTAATTGTTTCCACTCAGGATGCAGCTCCAAATCGGCGAGCATTTCCTGGCGGGTGCGCTCTAGATCGAAACCACAGGGCATCACCACCACCACATCGGGATCACTGGCGCGGAGAGTTTCCCAGCTAATGTAAGGAGAATGTTTACCCGATTTTCCCAAAATATTTTCGCCGCCTGCGAGCTCAATCAGTTCTGGGAGCCAATTACCGCCACCCATGAGGGGATCAATCCATTCAATGGCCGCCACCCGGGGACGTTTGGGCAAAGTTTTGCCTCGTTTCTGACAGGCTTGCACCCGCCGTTGTAGATCTTGCAAAACAGGTTGGGGATCACGGTTAAACTGCTGGGCTACGCGGCGAATATCCTGGTAAACATCCGCTAGGGTATTGGGCTGGAGGGAAATTAGCTGTGGTGGGTGATCACTCAGTTGGGCGATCGCCGCCTGGACATCAGCCAGGGTAACGGCACAGACATCGCACTGGTCTTGGGTGACAATGTGGGTCGGCTGCAAGGCTTGGAGTACATCCAGCTTCACTTCGTAGATTCCCAAGGTTTCCTGGAGCAAGGCCAAGACTTCTTGGTCAATTTCACCGCTGGGGCGCTCTGAGTCGAGGCGAGCCGCAGTACAAACGGGGCGATCGCCAATCTCCGGTGGATAGTCACATTCATGGCTCCGGCCCACCACGTTCGGGGTTAAACCCAGACAATCTAAAATTTCTGTGGCACTGGGCAGAAGGGAAACAATCCGGTAGGGAACGACCATAGTTTAACGGGAAAATAACACTGTTCGTTATTGTAACGGCGTCTTTATTTTGATTCCCTAGAGGTTCTGGTGGTGATGGTTAATGCGATCGCTAATTTGGCTCACCAGTTGGGAGATTTTTTGATTTTTTGTGAGTAACTGACCAATTTTGTCGCAACTATACATCACCGTAGTGTGGTCTTTGCCGCCGAACATCTCCCCAATGCGGGGCAAACTGAGATCAGTGTGTTGGCGCATCAAATACATCGCAATTTGCCGGGCTGTACTAATTTCCCGCCGCCGGGAAGCCCCCTTTAAATCCTCAATGCTCACCCCCGTGGCTTCTGCGGCAATTTGCAAGATCACGTCCGGGGCCGCCGGGGCATATTCCACCGTCGGGTTCAAAATGGGTGCGAGGTTTTCGACGGTCATCGGTAGGCCAGAAATGGCAATGTGCGTCACTGCCCGCAGGAGCGCCCCCTCCAATTCGCGAATATTCGCCGTGTAGTGGGTAGCGATATATTCAATCACCGAGCGGGATAGGTTTAAATTTTCCGCCTCGGCTTTTTTCTGGAGAATCGCCATCCGGGTTTCTAGGTCGGGGGGTTGGATATCCGCAATTAGACCCATGGAAAAACGCGAAGACAGCCGTTGTTGCAAGCCTGGGATTTGGTGGGGAGGGCGATCGCTGGCTAAAACAATTTGTTTACCCGCTTCATGGAGGGTATTAAACGTGTAGAAAAATTCTTCCTGGGTATATTCTTTCCCTTCGATAAACTGAATATCATCCACCAGCAAAATATCAGCGGTGCGGTAATGTTCCCGAAAGGTTTGCAGACTATCCTTGCGAATCGCAACAATTAAATCATTGGTAAATTGCTCCGTGGAAACATAGAAAATCTTCGCGTCCGGCTGGGTATCCAAACGGTAATGACCGATCGCCTGCATCAGGTGCGTTTTCCCCAGACCCACGCCCCCACAGAGCACCAGAGGATTAAAATCCCGCCCCGGTGATTCTGCCACCGCCAAGGCCGCCGCATGGGCCATGCGATTGGTGGGGCCAACCACAAACCGCGAAAACGTATATTTCGAGTTGAGTTCTGGGGTCTTTTTGCCGGGGCGAGTCGATTGACCACTGCGGGAACTATAAAAACTTTGGGTGGCCGCCAGGGTATTTCCCTCTGGAGAAGTAAGGCGTACCTTAACGGGCTGTTGCAACAATTCGGCAATGGTTTCGGTGATCAATGCACCATAGTATTTCTGGATATGGTTCAGGACAAAAGCATTGGGGGCACAGAGTACGATTTCATCCTCCCGCCACTGTTGGATCGCCGTCGGCTGAATCCAGGTTTCGTAGGTGGGGCGACTCAGTTGTTGTTCAAGTTTTGTCAGGACTTCTTGCCAAAGCCATTGGGGATTTTGAGTCAC